>NZ_PGEP01000001.1:1922500-4322500 GCF_002797445.1 Acidovorax sp. 69
TGATGGCGATATCTTGAAAGAGATGTCAAAGTTATAGGGTCAAGTGACTAAGAGCATGTGGTGGATGCCTTGGCGATTACAGGCGACGAAAGACGTGATAGCCTGCGATAAGCTTCGGGGAGCTGGCAAATAAGCTTTGATCCGGAGATTTCTGAATGGGGAAACCCACCTCGCAAGAGGTATCGCATGATGAATACATAGTCATGCGAGGCGAACCGGGTGAACTGAAACATCTCAGTAGCTCGAGGAAAAGACATCAACCGAGATTCCGAAAGTAGTGGCGAGCGAAATCGGAAGAGCCTTCTAGTGATAGCACGACTGTTAGCAAAACGGAATGGAAAGTCCGGCCATAGCAGGTGATAGCCCTGTATGCGAAAACAGACGTGTGGTACTAAGTTAGAGACAAGTAGGGCGGGACACGAGAAATCCTGTCTGAATATGGGGGGACCATCCTCCAAGGCTAAATACTCGTAATCGACCGATAGTGAACCAGTACCGTGAGGGAAAGGCGAAAAGAACCCCGGGAGGGGAGTGAAATAGATCCTGAAACCGCATGCTTACAAAAAGTAGGAGCCCGCAAGGGTGACTGCGTACCTTTTGTATAATGGGTCAGCGACTTACATTCAGTGGCAAGGTTAACCGAATAGGGAAGCCGTAGAGAAATCGAGTCCGAATAGGGCGAATCAGTCGCTGGGTGTAGACCCGAAACCAAGTGATCTATCCATGGCCAGGATGAAGGTGCCGTAACAGGTACTGGAGGTCCGAACCCACTAGTGTTGCAAAACTAGGGGATGAGCTGTGGATAGGGGTGAAAGGCTAAACAAACTTGGAAATAGCTGGTTCTCTCCGAAAACTATTTAGGTAGTGCCTCAAGTATTACCGTCGGGGGTAGAGCACTGTTTAGGCTAGGGGGTCATGGCGACTTACCAAACCTATGCAAACTCCGAATACCGACGAGTACAGCTTGGGAGACAGAGCACCGGGTGCTAACGTCCGGACTCAAGAGGGAAACAACCCAGACCGCCAGCTAAGGTCCCTAAAATTGGCTAAGTGGGAAACGAAGTGGGAAGGCTAAAACAGTCAGGATGTTGGCTTAGAAGCAGCCATCATTTAAAGAAAGCGTAATAGCTCACTGATCGAGTCGTCCTGCGCGGAAGATGTAACGGGGCTAAGCCAGTTACCGAAGCTGCGGATTTGCAATTTATTGCAAGTGGTAGGAGAGCGTTCTGTAGGCCTGTGAAGGTGTCTGGTAACGGATGCTGGAGGTATCAGAAGTGCGAATGCTGACATGAGTAGCGTTAAAGGGGTGAAAAGCCCCCTCGCCGTAAGCGCAAGGTTTTCTACGCAACGTTCATCGGCGTAGAGTGAGTCGGCCCCTAAGGCGAGGCAGAGATGCGTAGCTGATGGGAAACAGGTCAATATTCCTGTACCGATCAATAGTGCGATGTGGGGACGGAGAAGGTTAGCTCAGCCAACTGTTGGATATGTTGGTTCAAGCCTGTAGTCGTGCTCGGTAGGCAAATCCGCCGGGCTTAGATGAGGGGTGATAACGAGTCTGCTTGCAGACGAAGTGAGTGATACCCTGCTTCCAGGAAAAGCCACTAAGCTTCAGCTATTGACGACCGTACCGCAAACCGACACTGGTGCGCGAGATGAGTATTCTAAGGCGCTTGAGAGAACTCAGGAGAAGGAACTCGGCAAATTGATACCGTAACTTCGGGAGAAGGTATGCCCCAAGTAGGTGAACCTGTACAAGGCGAGCCCAACGGGGTTGCAAAAAATCGGTGGCTGCGACTGTTTAATAAAAACACAGCACTCTGCAAACACGAAAGTGGACGTATAGGGTGTGACGCCTGCCCGGTGCTGGAAGATTAAATGATGGGGTGCAAGCTCTTGATTGAAGTCCCAGTAAACGGCGGCCGTAACTATAACGGTCCTAAGGTAGCGAAATTCCTTGTCGGGTAAGTTCCGACCTGCACGAATGGCGTAACGATGGCCACACTGTCTCCTCCTGAGACTCAGCGAAGTTGAAATGTTTGTGATGATGCAATCTCCCCGCGGAAAGACGGAAAGACCCCATGAACCTTTACTGTAGCTTTGTATTGGACTTTGAACAGATCTGTGTAGGATAGGTGGGAGGCTTTGAAGTGATGTCGCTAGATGTCATGGAGCCAACGTTGAAATACCACCCTGGTGTGTTTGAGGTTCTAACCTAGGTCCATTATCTGGATCGGGGACAGTGCATGGTAGGCAGTTTGACTGGGGCGGTCTCCTCCCAAAGCGTAACGGAGGAGTTCGAAGGTACGCTAGTTACGGTCGGACATCGTGACGATAGTGCAATGGCATAAGCGTGCTTAACTGCGAGACTGACAAGTCGAGCAGATGCGAAAGCAGGACATAGTGATCCGGTGGTTCTGTATGGAAGGGCCATCGCTCAACGGATAAAAGGTACTCTGGGGATAACAGGCTGATACCGCCCAAGAGTTCATATCGACGGCGGTGTTTGGCACCTCGATGTCGGCTCATCTCATCCTGGGGCTGTAGCCGGTCCCAAGGGTATGGCTGTTCGCCATTTAAAGAGGTACGTGAGCTGGGTTTAAAACGTCGTGAGACAGTTTGGTCCCTATCTTCCGTGGGCGCTGCAGATTTGAGGAAGCCTGCTCCTAGTACGAGAGGACCGGAGTGGACACACCTCTGGTGTATCGGTTGTCACGCCAGTGGCATTGCCGAGTAGCTAAGTGTGGAAGAGATAACCGCTGAAAGCATCTAAGCGGGAAACTCGTTTCAAGATGAGATCTGCCGGGGCCTTGAGCCCCCTAAAGAGTCGTTCAAGACCAGGACGTTGATAGGTCAGGTGTGGAAGCGCAGTAATGCGTTAAGCTAACTGATACTAATTGCTCGTGAGGCTTGACCCTATAACTTTGATAGCCAACACGCTGTGCGTGAAAGCTCAAAGATTGTTATGCCAAGTTGACGCAGTCAAAACACATAAAATCTGATTCCACTCTATGAATTCGTTGTCTTGCTCCAAGAGCAGGACGACTCCAAGTTATGCCTGATGACCATAGCAAGTTGGTACCACTCCTTCCCATCCCGAACAGGACAGTGAAACGACTTTGCGCCGATGATAGTGCGGGTTCCCGTGTGAAAGTAGGTCATCGTCAGGCTCTTATAGCCCCAAACCCCTCAGTCTCCAAAGGACTGGGGGGTTTTGCGTTTGGGGATAGGAAAATAATTGGTAGGTTGGTTCAATCCCATTTCCTTTATGCAGCTTCAAGATATTTTGTATTCGCAGGGCTTTGGTACGCGTCGGGTCTGTGCTGGACTGATTCAGCAAGGCTGGGTTTCTGTGTGTGAGTCGTCTTCGGCTGCCGAATACCTGCCCTGTACAGATGCCACTGCCGAGTACAAACCCGACGGCTTGCTTTTACGGGTGCAGGGCGTTGACTGGCCATACCATGCTAAGGCCTATGTGCTGTTGCACAAACCCGCTGGGACCGAGTGCTCTCAAAAGCCCTCTACGTATCCCAGCATCTACACCCTTTTGCCGGCTCCGTTGCGTCAACGGCCGACGAAAAGTGCTGTGCAAGGGGTGCAGGCGGTAGGGCGATTGGACCAGGACACGACGGGTCTGCTGCTTTTGAGTGATGACGGTCAGTTCATTCATCGAATGAGCTCACCAAAAAAACATGTTCCCAAGATTTACGAAGTTACCACCAAGCACCCCGTGGATGAATCCCAGGTGTCTAAATTGTTGGCTGGTGTTGTGCTTGACGATGACCCGAAACCGGTCCGCGCCGCTGCCTGCGAAGTGGTTTCGAACCATCGAATGGATCTGACCCTGACGGAAGGGAAATACCATCAGGTTAAGCGCATGCTCGCAGCCGTTGGCAATCGTGTCGAAGGCTTGCACCGCGCCCGCATCGGCGCGATGAATCTGCCGGCCGACTTGGCACCTGGATCCTGGAAGTGGCTGAGCGAGGATGATCTGTTGCTGTTGAATCGAATCCCCTAAAGGAAGATGTTCGTGGATTGGCAGCACCATGAACATGTCGGTTGTCTGCATGCGTGACCATGGGTATTTACGTGACTTTGGTCAATGTTCACGCCATATCCACGTTGTTACTTGTCCCGTATCGGGCAGTGGGCGGGTGCAGAGATACACTCGCAGGCTGTGTTGAAAGTGGTTCTGTGAAGATTTTCTCGATTGCGCGAGTGTGCGTTGCCCTCTGTGGGTTCTGGTTCTCTCTGGGAGGCGCTAGTGCAGCAGAGCCTCCTTTGTTCGTTCTCAATTCGCTGGAAGCCAATGTCAGCGTCATTGATCCGACGTCTTGGACCGAGACTGCCCGGATTCCAACAGGCAAAGAGCCACATCATCTCTACCTGACACCCGACGAAAAGTCGATCATTGTGGCCAATGCGCTTGGTGACACGCTGACTTTTGTCGACCCCCGTACTGCCCAGGTGCAGCGCACGGTGAGGGGTATTGTTGACCCCTATCACCTTCGATTCAGTCCCGACATGAAGTGGTTCATCACGGCTGCGAATCGGTTGAACCATGTGGATTTTTATCGCTGGGACGGGAAAGAACTGACCCTTGTGCAGCGAGTGGCCACATCGCGTACCCCTAGCCACTTGTGGATCGACAGTCGGAGCACCACGGTGTACTCGACCATGCAAGACAGTGACGAGCTAATTGCCATCGACATTGCCACCCAGACCATCAAGTGGCGGATCAAGACCGGTGCCATGCCCGCTGATGTCTATGGCAGCCCTGATGACAAGCGTATTTTTGTGGGCCTGACGGGCAGCGACAGTGTCGAAGTATTCGATGTCTCGGGGCGTGAGCCTGCCAGCATCAAGAAGATCAAGACGGGCAATGGAGCGCATGCCTTCCGTGCTGCGGGGGATGGTCGTCACCTTTATGTGAGCAACCGAGTAGCCAATTCCATCAGCAAGATCGACATGGTGACGCAACAGGTTGTGGAGTCGTATCCCGTGCCGGGCGGACCCGACTGTATGGATGTGTCAGCAGATGGCCGCTTCATCTACGTGAGCTCACGGTGGGCCCGCAAGCTTTCTGTGGTCGACACGGAAACCAAGAAGGTTGTCAGGCAAGTCGCGGTGGGCAAGTCACCCCACGGTGTCTGGACGCTTCATCACGCTCCGCGGTAACGGGTCGTGGCGGGTTTGGATCAGCAGAGGGGCGAGCGGCAGCTTATTGCAAAAAGCCGGCTGCGTTGGTTTGCTATATTATTTATAGCGTTGAATGCTTATGTTGCTTGCGCTATCGCCCAAAAAGACTGTAATAAGCCGCTGTATCTGACCTTTGACACTGGGCACATGGAGATCGCGCCTTTGGTTGCCGATGTGCTGAATCGGCAACAAGTCCGGGTGACGTTCTTTGCCGCGAACGAACGGACTAAGCAAGGGGACGGTAGCCTGGGTGAGCACTGGGCGCCTTGGTGGCACGCCCGTGCTGCGGAGGGGCATGAGTTTGCCTCGCACACCTGGAACCACACTTACTGGCGTGCCGATATGGGCAGTACCGAGAGCCCTTCATTTCGGGTGCGTCCTTCGGCTGGAATGCGCGAGGGGCAGGACTCTGTGATGTCGGCCGCCGACTATTGCGCAGAGATCAGTTTGGCATCAGATCGGCTCAAGATGGTGACAGGTAAATCCCCGTTGCCCTTGTTCCGTGCGCCAGGAGGCAAAACGTCCCCCCAGTTGATTGCCAGCGCCCGAGCGTGCGGGTACACCCACGTCGGATGGTCTCCCGCCGGTTTTTTGGGGGATGAGCTTCCTAGCGAGACGACCAGCAATGCCGCGTTGTTGCGCAAGGCACTGCGGGACGTGCGCAGTGGCGATATTCTCCTGGCGCACCTGGGGATCTGGTCGCGCAAAGATCCCTGGGCCCCTGCTGTGCTGGAGCCGCTGATTGTGGGGCTCAAGCAGCAAGGTTTTTGTTTCCGTACCTTGCGAGAGCATCCTCAATACGGCGCAGGCCGGTAGTACAGGTGTCACAGTGATGATCAGTCGCAAGGCAAGCGCATGGGGCGGCCCGGTTTTGTGCGTGTGTTGCAACCAAGGGAGCGCAATGTGATGGGATGGCTTGGCGGCTTGTTTGATGGTGTTCAGCAATGGCTTTTCGAGAGCGTGTTACAGCCGATGATGTTTTCGATGGGCCTGGCAAGTTTGCTGGAGAACGGCTACGAGGCCTCGGGCTGGCTGCTGGTGGGCTTGCTGCAACTGGCGGTGATCGTGGCTGTGATTGGGCCCCTGCAGCGCCTGTGGCCTGTGGAGCCGCTGACCCAGCGGGCAACCGTTCGCACGGACATTCTCTACACCCTGATTCACCGCTTGGGCGTGTTCCGGCTGGCTTTGTTTTTCACTGTCGATCCGCTGGCCGACTCCCTGTTTGGCGCTCTGCGTGTGGCGGGCGTCAGTACTTTTCAGTTGGATGGACTCTGGCCTGGCCTGACTGACCTCCCCTGGGTCAGCTTGTTGCTGTATCTGGTGGTGTTTGATTTTGTAGATTACTGGATTCACCGGGGGCAGCACCATTTTGAATGGTGGTGGCGGCTGCATTCTCTGCACCACGCGCAGCAGCAGATGACCATGTGGAGTGACAACCGCAACCACCTGCTCGACGACCTGCTCAGGGACGCGATTTTGGTGATCGTCGCGCAACTCATCGGTGTGGCGCCGGGCCAGTTCATCGCCATCTTGGCCATTACGCAGTTGAGCGAGAGCTTTCAGCACGCCAATGTTCGTTTGTGGTTTGGTCGCTGGGGTGAGCGCTTGTGGGTCAGTCCGCGTTTTCATCGCCTCCACCACAGCATCGGCATCGGCCACGAGACGATCAAGCCCTCTACAGGTGCGCCCTCTTCAGCCAAGGCAGGGGAACCCCACGTGGTGCTGGGTGGACACAACTTCGGCGTCTTGTTGCCCTGGTGGGACATGCTGATGCGGACGGCCAATTTCGAATTGCGCTTTGACCCTACCGGCGTGCGCGATCAGGTCGAGCCCGGTCCTGATGGCCAATTGCGTGACTACGGCACGGGCTTCTGGTCTCAGCAGTGGCGTGGCGTATTGCGGCTGTTTGGGAAGGCTTGACCCCTTGGGCGGGTGCTCGGGGTATGCTTGCTTCCATGGGATTACTGCTCGATTCTTTCTGGCGTGCAGCGGCGTATTGCCTGCGGCCTCGTGTCATTGTCCTGTCGCTGTTGCCGCTGTTGTTGATGGCGGCTTTGGCCCTGGGGCTGGGACATTTCTATTGGGATGCAGCAGTCCTGGGCATGCGCGCGCTACTGGATGCTTCTACGTTATTGGCCAGCATCTGGAGTTGGCTGCAGGGCTGGGGGATGGGGGATGTGACGGCCGTGATGGCTCCGTTGATGGTGGTTCTGGCAGTGGCTCCGGTGCTGGTGGTTGTCTCGCTGCTGATGGTGGCGGTGCTCATGACTCCGGCTTTGGTCGCCCTGGTGGCTGACCGGCGTTTCCCGAGCCTGGAGCGCAAGAAGGGGGGATCCTTCATTGCCAGTGTCGCTTGGTCGGTGGGTTCCACGGTTCTGGCGCTCATCGCCTTGGTGGTGTCGATTCCTTTGTGGCTCGTGCCGCCGCTCGTGCTTGTCCTCCCGCCTTTGATCTGGGGTTGGCTCACGTACCGTGTGATGGTGTTCGATGCTTTGGCAGACCATGCCAGCAAAGCAGAGCGCCAGGAGATATTCCGCCGCCACCGCAGTAGTCTGCTGAGCATTGGCATAGTCACGGGCTATCTGGGCGCTGCGCCCAGCATCGTGTGGGCCTCCGGGGTGGTCTTTGCGGCTGCGTTCTTTGTTCTCGTGCCGTTGGCCATCTGGATCTACACCCTGGTGTTTGCGTTCTCATCGTTGTGGTTTACCCACTATGGCCTGGCTGCGCTGCAACGATTGCGTGCCGAGTCTGTAGAGCCCGCTGGGCCTGGGGCCACACCCGCTGCCGTTGTGACGGGAGCTGCGCCCCCTGTAGCGTCTTTGCCCGTTTCTGAATCCCTTGCTAACGGAACCCCCACACCATGACCCCTTCTTTTGGCCTCATCATCGTGGGCGACGAAATCCTGTCGGGCAAGCGCGCTGACAAGCACATGCCCAAGGTGATTGAACTTCTCGCGGCACGTGGCCTTTCTCTCGCTTACGCTGACTATGTCGGGGACAACCCAGATCGGATCACTGCCACCTTGCAGCGAGCCTTCGCATCGGGCGATGTGGTGTTTTCATGCGGCGGCATAGGCGCCACCCCCGACGACCATACGCGCCAATGTGCAGCCCGGGCCCTTCAGCGCGAGCTTGCTCTGCACCCAGAGGCTGAAGCCTTGATCCGCGAGCGCATGCAGGATGTTGCCCAGGAGCAGGGCGTGCCGTACGAGGCCGATCGGCCCGACAACATTCACCGGCTCAACATGGGCATGTTTCCGGCCGGCGCCAGCATCATTTCGAACCCGTACAACAAGATACCCGGCTTCAGTTGCATAGGCGCAGGCGGCGGTGCGGTGCACTTTGTTCCGGGCTTTCCCGTCATGGCCTGGCCCATGATCGAAGGGGTGCTGGACCAGCGCTACACGGAGTTCTTCAATCGCACGCCTCAGACCGAACAGTCTGTGGTGGTCTATGGCGCGATGGAGGCTGCTTTGACGCCCCTCATGGAGCGCATCGAAAAAATGCATCCGCAAGTGCGGGTGTTCAGTCTGCCCAGCGTGGATCATCCACAATACGGGCGGCACATCGAATTGGGTGTCAAAGGGCCTGCTCCCTCGGTTCCTGCTGCTTGGCAGGAGCTGAAAAAGGGGTTGCACGATTTTGGTGCAAATTGTGGCCCTGAATTGGTGCGAAACCTGTGATGCCCTGTGTCGATTCATGAATTGCACTGTTTTGGTGCTTTTGAGCGGATGCCGTGCCAACCCATAGTCTGCGGCGCTCCTTCATAGTGCGGTAGTGCACTTGGCTGGCACGCAAACTGCTTTTATTTCGGCAAAATCTTTTTTCAACAAGCGCTTTACCCAGGAGAACCTGATGGCCAAGACCGTTGCAGACGTGATGAAGATGGTGAAGGAAAACGAAGTCAAATTCATTGACTTCCGTTTTACTGACACCCGTGGCAAACAACAGCACACCACGGTGCCCGTCTCTCACTTCGACGAAGACAAGTTCATTTCGGGCCATGCCTTTGATGGTTCGTCGATTGCCGGTTGGAAGGGCATCGAAGCCTCCGACATGCAGTTGATCCCCGATCCCAGCACGGCCAACATCGATCCTTTCTTTGAAGAAACGACGCTGATCCTGACCTGCGACGTGATTGAGCCCACCGACGGCAAGGCCTACGACCGCGACCCCCGCTCCATTGCCAAGCGCGCGGAAGCCTACCTGAAGGCGTCCGGCCTGGGTGATACCGCTTTCTTTGGTCCCGAGCCAGAATTCTTCATCTTCGACGGCGTTCGCTGGAGCACCGAGCCCAACAACACCTTCTACGAAATCGACGAGTACGAAGCGCCCTGGAACACCGGCGCCAAGCTTGAAGGCGGCAACCGTGGCCACCGTCCTACCGTCAAGGGCGGCTACTTCCCGGTGCCTCCGGTGGACAGCACACAAGACATGCGTGCTGAAATGTCCCTGATCCTCGAGTCGCTGGGTATTCCCGTCGAAGTGTTCCACCACGAAGTGGCGGGCGCTGGCCAGAACGAAATCGGTACCCGTTTCAGCACGCTGGTCGAACGCGCTGACTGGACGATTCTGCAAAAGTACGTGATCCACAACGTGGCCAATGCCTACGGCAAGACCGCGACATTCATGCCCAAGCCCTACCATGGTGACAACGGCTCCGGCATGCACGTGCACCAGTCGGTCTGGAAGGATGGCAAGAACCTGTTTGCAGGCGACGGCTACGCCGGTCTGAGCGACTTCGCGCTGTACTACATCGGAGGCATCATCAAGCACGCCCGTGCACTGAATGCCATCACCAACCCAGGCACCAACAGCTACAAGCGCCTGGTGCCTCACTTCGAAGCCCCGGTGAAGCTGGCCTACTCGGCCAAGAACCGCTCGGCCTCCATCCGTATCCCTTACGTGGCCAACCCCAAGGGTCGTCGCGTGGAAGCGCGCTTCCCCGATCCACTGATGAACCCCTACCTGGGTTTCGCAGCCCTGCTGATGGCGGGTCTGGACGGCGTGGAAAACAAGATCCATCCCGGCGAAGCCGCTACGAAGGATCTGTACCACCTGCCTCCAGAAGAAGACAAGCTGGTTCCTACCGTGTGCCACAGCCTGGACCAGGCCCTGGAACACCTGGACAAGGACCGCGCGTTCCTGACCAAGGGTGGTGTGTTCACCGACAGCATGATCGATGCCTACATTGATCTGAAGATGAATGAAGTGACCCGCTTCCGCATGGCTGTGCACCCTGTCGAGTACGACATGTACTACTCGCTGTAATCGTCTGCCTGCAGACTGTTACTCCAAAAAGGCGGCGCAAGCCGCCTTTTTTCATTGGGGCCCTGTGCGGCTTGTTGTCTGCGCGGAACCAAGGCCGCAGGTGTTGCATCCTTATATAAAGCCCCGCCAAGGTCAGCTATTGTCGGATTGGAGATGTGTAGTGATTGGGGGATACTCCTTGCTCCCCTGCATGTCAGTGCGAGGAAACCGAATGAAAAAAACGCTCATCACTCTGCTACTTATCGCTTCCACGGTTCCGGCCACCTGGGCGCAAGACCGTATTTACCGCTGCGGCAATGAATACACCAACAACGCCAGCCAAGCCAAGGAGCGTGGCTGCAAGCTGGTTGAAGGGGGTAACGTCACTGTCGTCCAAGGTAGCAGGCCCGCTTCGGGTGCTGCGCCTTCTGGTGCATCTGCTGCTACATCACCCGCCACGGCACCCAAGGTCAGCAACAATGACCAAAAAGCCCGCGACTCAGATGCCCGGGCCATCCTGGAGTCCGAGTTGCGCAAGGCAGAAGGGCGCCATGCCGACTTGGTGAAGGAATACAACGGCGGAGCCCCCGAGCGCAATGCGCTCGATCTGCGCAATCCCCAGCGCTACCTGGAGCGCACGGCCGAACTCAAGGCCAGTGTGGCCCGCAGTGAAAGCGACATCGCCGGGATCAAGCGCGAAATCGCCCGCCTGCCGGCGCCTGCCAACTAAATGTGGCCACTGCGTGTGAGTCTCCCGCATTCCCCCGATCTGCCTGGTACTGACACCGGGCGTTTTCATTCCCTGGACCTGATGTCCACCCTCGTGGCGGTGCTGCGTGCGGACGATGGTGCGGTGCAGTTTGCCAACGCAGCCCTGGAAAACACCCTGGGCCTGTCGCGGCGCACGCTCGAAGGTGCCGACTTCTCCACCTTTTTTACCGACCCGGCTCTGTTACAGACGGCCTTGGCGGGTGCGCGTGGCAAGGACTTTGCCGCGCTGCGCTACGAAGCCAGCTTGAAGCGCCTGCACCAGGACCCGGTGCCTGTGCATGTCAATGTGGCTGATGCCGAACAAGTGGGAGAAATCCTGGTGGAACTCTGGCCCCTGGAGCAGCAGGCACGCCAGGACCGCGAAGAGCGGCTGCGTGAACAGGCCCAGGCCAACAAGGAGCTGATCCGTAACCTGGCGCATGAAATCAAGAACCCGCTGGGTGGCATCCGGGGCGCGGCGCAGTTGCTGGAGATGGAGCTGGAAAGCCGCGAGCTGACCGAATACACGCAGGTCATCATCCATGAGGCCGACCGTCTGCAAAGTCTGGTCGATCGCCTGCTGGCGCCGCACCGTCACCCCCATCTGGTGGGCGACGTGAACATCCACGAGGTGTGTGAGCGCGTGAGATCACTCGTGCTGGTCGAGTATCCGCAGGGCCTCAAGGTCCAGCGCGACTACGACACCTCGATTCCGGAGTTCCGTGGCGACCGCGCACAGCTCATTCAGGCCTTGCTGAACATCGTGCAAAACGCTGCCCAGGCACTGACAGACCGCATTGCCGCAGGGGACGCCGTGATCACGTTGCGCACCCGCGTGGCCCGTCAGGTCACGTTTGGTCGCCAGCGTTATCGGCTGGCACTGGAATTGCATGTCATCGACAACGGACCGGGCGTACCCGATGCCATCAAAGAGCGGATTTTTTACCCGCTGGTGTCGGGACGGGACGGCGGATCAGGGCTGGGGCTGACGTTGGCACAAACCTTCGTACAGCGCCACCATGGGTTGATCGAATGCGACAGCGTACCGGGTCGCACCGACTTCCGAATCCTGATCCCCTTGCCTTAAAAGCGCACGATGGTCCCTGACACGCAACCACAGGGAAGGTAAGAAAAAGATATGAAGCCGATCTGGATAGTAGATGACGACCCCTCGATCCGCTTCGTCCTGGAGAAGGCGTTGGCCCGCGAGAACCTGCCCACGCGCAGTTTCACGCACCCCCGCGAAGTGCTCGACGCGCTCGCGGATGTCACCGCAGGTGACCCTGCCCGGCAGGGACCCCAGATTCTGGTAAGCGACATCCGCATGCCGGGTGGCTCCGGCTTGCAGTTGCTGGAAAAAGTCCGCGAGCTGCAACCGGGCCTGCCAGTCATCATCATGACGGCGTACTCCGATCTCGACAGTGCCGTCTCGGCCTTTCAGCGCGGAGCCTTCGAGTACCTGCCCAAGCCGTTCGACCTGCCCAAGGCGGTCGAGCTGATCCGTCGCGCGGTGGAAGAAAGCCAGCGCGAAGAAGTTACCGAAGAGCGCCAGACCGCTGCTCCGGAAATGCTGGGCCAGGCGCCCGCCATGCAGGACGTTTTTCGCGCCATCGGCCGGCTCAGTCAGAGCCAGGTCACGGTGCTGATCACGGGTGAATCGGGCTCGGGCAAGGAGCTGGTGGCGCGCGCGCTGCACAAGCACTCGCCCTGCGCGGATGGTCCCTTTGTGGCCATCAACACGGCGGCCATCCCCAAGGATTTGCTGGAATCCGAACTCTTCGGTCATGAGCGCGGCGCCTTCACCGGTGCGCAGACGCAGCGGCGTGGCCGCTTTGAACAGGCCGAAGGCGGGACGCTGTTTCTCGACGAAATTGGCGACATGCCGTTTGACCTGCAGACCCGCCTGCTGCGCGTGTTGTCGGACGGGCAGTTTTACCGCGTGGGTGGCCATGCTGCCGTCAAGGCCCATGTGCGCGTGATTGCTGCGACCCACCAAGACCTCGAAAGGCGCGTCAAGGACGGCGGCTTTCGCGAGGACTTGTTCCACCGCCTCAACGTGATCCGCCTGCGCCTGCCCGCGCTGCGCGAGCGCCACGAAGACGTGCCCATGCTCACGCGCCACTTTCTGCAGCAAAGCGCACGGCAGCTTGGGGTAGAGCCCAAGCGCATTGCCGATTCGGCGCTGGCGCGGCTGGAGCAGTTTGCGTTTCCGGGCAATGTGCGCCAGCTGGAGAACATCTGCCACTGGCTCACGGTGATGGCACCCGCGCAGGTGATCTCACTGCAGGACCTGCCGCCCGAGGTACTGGAAGCCCCTGTTTTTCAGCCGCCTGTGCGGGCGGCGGTGGCGGCGGGCGAGGCCCCGACCACCGTGACGTCCCTGCCCGTGGCCACGGTGGCCCCGTCGGCAGCCGCTACGGCAGCAACTGCCGCACTGGCACATCCTCCCGAGATGGTGGGAGGCATACACCCTGCTGTGGCATCGCCGGCAGCCTTGCCCTCCTGGTCTGCCGATGTGGCGGCAGCACCTGCCACGCCAGCCCACAGCTGGGAGCAGGCGCTGGAGGCTGAGGCACAAAAACTGTTGGCCGGTGGCCAGCCTGAGGTCTGGGATGCACTGACGCGGCGTTTTGAGTCACGGCTCATCCGCACCGCGCTCGTGGCCACCCACGGGCGCCGCATGGAGGCAGCGCAGCGCCTGGGTATTGGGCGCAACACCATCACGCGCAAGATCCAGGAGTTGGGACTCGATGCCCCGGATGAGGCATAAAAATGGCCGCTAGCGCATGATTTTATTGCGCTGGTAGCTATTTAATTGATAGCAATTTTTAGCGCCAACTTGCGCTGGTGCCTCCATCGGCGCCTGAGCGTGGGCGGGCCTTTGGTGGCCCGCCCGCGCTGGTCCATGTCCTACACGCAGGCCCTCCGTGGGCCGACCTGGCGCTCCGGTGGTCGCTTCAACAATGAAGTCACTGTCAACCAACCGGAGACTTCTTATGTCGGATTTCAACGATGCCAACCGTGACCCTTTGACCAACGAGCCAGGCGCTCATCCCGTCGGGACAGGCGTGGGAGCTGCCCTGGGAGGGGCCGCTGCCGGGGCAGCGGTCGGCGCTTTGGGCGGCCCTGTGGGGGCTGCCGTCGGGGGCGTGGCAGGGGCTGTTGCAGGCGGCCTGGCAGGCAAGGCCGCAGCCGAGGCCGTCAACCCCACCGAGGAGGACGCCTATTGGCGCGATACCTACCACCGCGAGCCCTACTACGTGGGTGGGCGCACCTATGAGCAGTACCGCCCCGCGTACGAGCTGGGTTGGTCGTCGGTGGGCCGCCACGATGGCAACTTTGACACCATTGAACCCCGCCTGGCCGACGACTGGCGGGCCCGCCATGGCGCCGATGGCCTGGCCTGGACCGATGTGCGCCCCGCCACGCGTGCCGCCTGGGAGCGTGCTGCAGACCGCCGCGCGCTGGCCGAGCAGCGCCCATTGGACCTGATTGACGCCGAAGACGTGGTCGATGTGCTCAATGACCTGCTGGAATCGGCGCGCGATGGCGAGTATGGGTTTCACGCCTGCGCCGAGCATGCCGAGTCAGGCCAGCTCAAGGGCATCTTCCAGCGTCACTCGCGTGAATGTGCGGCAGCGGCCATGGAGCTGGAGCATGAAATCCGCCGTCTTAACGGTGACCCTGTCCTGGGCGGCACCGTGGCGGGTGCGCTGCACCGGGGCTGGGTGTCGGTCAAGACGGCGCTGTCCACACAGGACGACAAGGCCGTGTTGGAGGAGTGTGAGCGGGGCGAGGATGCCGCTGTGGCCCGTTATCACAGGGCGCTGAAGACCCCCTTGCCGCTGGAGGTCCGCGCGCTGGTAGAGCGGCAATCCAGGGGCGCACAGCGCAATCACGATGAGGTGCGTGCGCTGCGCGAGGGTTTCTCCACGCAGCGCTGATGGTCCGCACTTGCGGCGCAGCGTGACCGCAGAATCTGGTGCGTGGCGGGGCTGGGTGGCACCGTCACCGCCTGCGGAGCACCCCTTGCGTAAAAAAGGCGCAAGGTTTTGCCTTGCAGCCTTTGGGTTTTGGCCACCGCTGTGCGGCGGGGGGCGCCCGATTCAGCCCAGCGTGACAACGACCGGTGTGTGATCGCTGGGCTGGGGGTTCTTGCGCGGGGCGCGGTCTACCACGCAGGCGGTCACGCCTTCGCGCAGCGCGTCGCTGACCAGGATGTGGTCGATGCGCAGCCCCCGGTTCTTCTGAAAACCCAGCATGCGGTAGTCCCACCAGGAGAAGCTTTTCTCAGGCTGCTCGAACATGCGGAACGCATCCGTCAGCCCCAGGGCCAGCAGGGCCTGGAAGTGGTTGCGCTCTTCGGTGGTGTGGTGGATGGTTTCGCGCAGGCCCACCGGGTCGTAGGAGTCACGGTCTTCCGGCGCCACGTTGAAATCGCCTACCAGCACCAGGCGGGGGTGGGCCGCCAACTCGGCGCGCACCATGTCCTGCAGTGCCTGCAGCCAGCGCATCTTGTAGGCGAACTTTTCCGACCCCGGCTCCTGCCCGTTCACGAAGTAGCCATTGAGCAGGCGCAATGGGCCTGCAGGCGTGTCCAGCGTGGCGGCGATGACGCGGGACTGCTCATCCCCGAAGCCCGGGATGTTGCGCACCACATCGCGCAGTGGGTGGCGGCTCAGGATCGCGACACCGTTGTAGGTTTTCTGACCGAAGGCCGCCGCTTCGTAGCCGGCCGCCTGGAGCGCATCGTGCGGAAATTTGTCGTCGGTGAGCTTGAGCTCCTGCAAGCACAGCGCATCGACCGGGTTGGCATCCAGCCAGGCCAGCACCTGGGGCAGGCGGACCGACAGGGAGTTCACGTTCCAGGTGGCGATTTGCATAGGTTTTTGGCCTGTAGCGCTTTTCTATAAAGCGCTGGAAGCTATCAATAAGTGAGTAAAAGACCCGGGTGCGCTCAGGGAGCGCGGACGTAGGTCACAAAACTGAAGGGCAGGCCATTGGTGCTGACATGGGGGCTGCGTGCGGACTCGGTCCATGCGGCGCCCAGCGCAGGGGCGTGGGCGTCACCGTCGAAGTCTTTGTCGATCTCGGTCACCTCCACACAGTCGGCCAGGGGCAGGGCCTCGGCATAGATCTGCGCGCCGCCGATCACCCACACCGTCTGGCCTGCGTCGCACTGCGCCATGGCCTCTGCCAGGCTGGCCGCGCGCAATGCGCCTGCGGCCTGCCATTCGCCCTGGCGTGTGACCACGATGTTGGTGCGTCCGGGCAGCGGGCGAAAACGCGGGGGCAACGAGTCCCAGGTCTTGCGCCCCATGATCACGGGGCAGCCTTGTGTGAGCCGTTTGAAGTGCGCCATGTCCTCAGGCAGGTGCCAGGGCAGGGCGTTGTCCTTGCCAATGACCCCATTGGCGGCGCGGGCGTAGATGAGGTGCAAAGGCATGGCGGGTGCTCAGTGGCTGGGCAGCAACTCAGATGTGCAGGAACGCCAGCGCGCCCACGCCCAGGCCCACAGCGGCCACACCATACATGCCGTATTCGAGCCACTTCTTCCTGGTCAGCAGGGCGATGGCCGCCAGTGCAATCGCTACCTGCAGTGCGGTGGTGGCCTGTGCCCAGCGGTGGTGCTGGTGCATCTGGCCTTCGCTTTGCTGGTCGAAGGCATGGGCATCGGCCTCCAGTTTTTCAGCCACCGTCTTGATGTCGTTCTTTTCTTTTTCGTAGCGGTCAATCTTGCCCTGGTACTTGGCTTTCTCGGGCTCGGCAGGGGTCAGGTCGCGGGCCAGCTCGGCCAGGGATTGTTTGGTGCTCTTGGCCTGGAAATAATTCCACTGGTTGGAGGCCTCGGTCTTCTTGATCGCTGCATCGTTCTTCATCAAGCCCGCAGTGGCCTGCGTGGCGCCACCCATGTACGAAAAGATGGCGCCCACCGTGGCCACGATGGCCGTGAACATGGCGATCTTGTTCATCGACGAGCCATTGCCGCCCTCGGTGCCGTGGTCCGATGCATGGTCGCCGTGGCCCTGGGTGGCATGTTCGACTGCGTGGTCGTGGGGGCCGTGTACGTGAAATCCGCCGGAAGACATGGATGAAAGTTCTCGATGTGGACTAAAAAAGGAGGAGGGGCGGGGCACCACGGCGGCACCATGCAGGTGGGCAGCCGGGGTCGCGTGGGGTCAGGGGTTCAGACCGCTACGGGGGCTTTGATGGCGGGGTGGCACTGGTAGTCCACCACGTCGAAGTCTTCGTACTGGTAGTCGAAGATGCTCTCGGGCCGGCGTTTGATGTGGAGCACCGGGTAGGGGTAGGGCGTACGCGCAAGTTGCGTTTGCACTTGCTCGCGGTGGTTGCTGTAAATATGGCAATCGCCGCCCGTCCAGATGAAATCGCCCACGTCCAGATCGCATTGCTGGGCCACCATGTGCGTGAGCAGCGCATAGCTGGCGATGTTGAACGGCACCCCCAGAAAAATGTCGGCGCTGCGCTGGTACAGCTGGCAGCTCAGCGTGCCACGTCCGCCCGCTTCTTGCGCAGGCGCCACGTAAAACTGGAAGAACGCATGGCAGGGCATGAGGGCCATCTTGTTCAGTTCGGCCACGTTCCAGGCACTCACGATGATGCGGCGGGAGTCGGGGTTGGTCTTCAGGGTCTGGATGACTTCGCTGATCTGGTCGATGTGTCCGCGGGGATTGTCTGGGGTGGGCGCGGGCCAGCTGCGCCACTGCACGCCATACACCGGGCCCAGGTCGCCGTCTTCGCGCGCCCATTCGTCCCAGATGCTGACGCCGCGCTCCTTGAGCCAGTTGTTGTTGCTGGAGCCCGTCAGAAACCACAACAGTTCCTGGATGATGGATTTGAGGTGCACCTTTTTGGTGGTGACCAGCGGGAAGCCTTCTTTCAGGTCAAACCGCATCTGGTGGCCAAACACGCTGTGGGTGCCCGTGCCGGTACGGTCCGATTTGTCCACGCCATGGGTGAACACGTGGCGCATGAAGTCCTCGTACTGAGAGCGCACGGGGCGGGCGGTGGCGGCAAGGGGCTGGTTCATGGCGAAAGAAAGAAGGCTCATCACAGGGGGCGGAGCGTGGCACATGCACGCGCACCACGCGCGAAGCCATCGGGGCTGTTGCAACGGTAGGCGTGCTGCTGGATTTTATGCGGCCCTGTGCCCGCGCCGACGGGTAGGTCGGCAATGGGCTTGGAGTGCTTGGTTTATCTATGCTGGTAGCTGCATATTTTGTAGCGACGCGGTGGCCTGGGTGACACCCACCGCGCCGGGATGGCATCGATAGATACCAAATTGATCTTTCTAGGTATAAATCCTGACCATCTGGTGCAAATTAGTATCTTTGTTGGCGGCTTGAGTACCAATCGAGCATTGCAGCATCGGTATCGTTCAGTCCGTCAGTGCCTGCGTGCTTGCACCGGCGTTGAACGGCAGATTCCCACACCTCATACCTATTACAGAGGAGACATTCCGATGCCACATTCCCACCGTGTCGCTGTGCCCAAGCGCCTGGCCCTGGCCGCTGCCCTGGCCGTTTCGCTGTGCGGCGCAGCCGCCCACGCGCAGACCGAGCTGGTGATCGCCACCGTGAACAACGGCCACATGATCGAGATGCAAAAGCTCGGCAAGAACTTCGAGCAGGCCAACCCCGACATCAAGCTCAAGTGGGTGACGCTGGAAGAGGGCGTGCTGCGCCAGCGCGTGACGACCGACATCGCCACCAAGGGCGGCCAGTTCGACGTGATGACCATCGGCCTGTATGAAGCGCCCATCTGGGGCAAGAAGGGCTGGCTGCAAGAGTTGAAGACCGACGCTGCCTACGACGCAGACGACCTGCTGCCCGCCGTGCGCAGCGGCCTGTCGGTGGACGGCAAGCTGTTTGCCGCGCCGTTCTATGCCGAAAGCTCCATGCTCATGTACCGCAAGGACCTGGCCGACAAGGCCGGCGTGCAGGTGCCCGAGCGCCCCACCTGGCCGCAGATCAAAGACCTGGCCGCCAAGATGCACGACCCCAAGAACGGCGTGTATGGCATCTGCCTGCGTGGCAAGCCTGGCTGGGGCGACAACATGGCCCTGATCACCACCATGGTCAACACGTTTGGCGGCCAGTGGTTTGACATGCAGTGGAAGCCCCAGCTCGAATCCAAGCCCTGGAAGGACGCCATCACGTTCTACGTCGACCTGCTCAAGACCTACGGCCCCCCCGGCTCGTCGTCCAACAGCTTCAATGAAATCCTGGCACTCACCAACTCCGGCAAGTGCGGCATGTGGATCGATGCGACCATTGCCGCCTCGTTCGTGAGCGACCCCAAGCAGTCCAAGGTGGCCGAGCACATGGCCTTTGCCCAGGCCCCCACCATGAACACGCCCAAGGGCGCCAACTGGCTGTGGTCGTGGAATCTGGCCATCCCTGCAGGCTCCAAGAAGGTCGATGCCGCGCAGAAGTTCATCACCTGGTCCACCAGCAAGGACTACATCCAGCTCGTGGCCAAGACCAATGGCTGGGCCAATGTGCCCACCGGCACGCGCAAGAGCACCTACGCGTCGCCTGAGTTCCAGAAAGCCGCCCGCTTTGCCGCCGCAGAAAAGACGGCCATCGACTCGGCCAACCCCACCGATTCGACCCTGCCCAAGAGCCCGTATGTGGGCGTGCAGTTTGCCGCCATCCCGGAGTTCCAGGCCATCGGCATCGCTGTGGGCCAGCAGATGAGTGCAGCCCTGGCGGGCAAGACCACGGTGGACGCGGCGCTCAAGGCCAGCCAGGTGACCGCAGAGCGTGAGATGAAAAAAGGTGGGTACTACAAGTAAATGGCCTGGAGCGGCCGAGCCACCAACGTGGTGAGGCCGCCATTGGATGGACTCACGGTCCCTCCACGAGGTTGCTTCATTCCATCCCCGTTCGCCCTGAGCCTGTCGAAGGGCTGGCCTTGGCTTCGACGGGCTCAGTCCGAACGGTGGCGGGATGGCCTGGAGTGACTTGTGGGTCGCCCCCGAGATCCGTGGGCTCGCCGCGCCCTTGTCAGTCTGTACCGGAAACCCCATGAACCGCCTGCTCCCCCGCCTGCTGCTCACGCCAGCCATGGCCACGCTCTTCCTGTGGATGATCGTGCCGCTGGTGATGACGATCTACTTCTCGCTCATCCGCTACAACCTCATGCAGCCCGACCAGTCGGGCTTTGCGGGGCTGGAGAACTTCGAGTATTTCGTCACCGACCCGTCGTTTGGCACTGCGGTGCTCAACACCATGTGGTTGCTGGGCAGCGTCATCCTCATCACGGTGGTGGTGGGCATTGCGATAGCGCTGCTGATCAACGATCCATTCCCGGGGCGCGGCATTGTGCGGGTGCTGCTGATTTCGCCTTTTTTCGTCATGCCCACGGTGAACGCGCTGATGTGGAAGAACATGATGATGAACCCCATCTACGGCGTGCTGGCGCAGGTGTGGATCTTCTTTGGTGCGCAGCCGGTGGATTGGCTCACCGACTTTCCGCTGTTCTCCGTCATCGTCATGGTGTCGTGGCAATGGCTGCCGTTTGCCACGCTGATCTTCATGACCGCGCTGCAGAGCATGAACCACGAGCAGCTCGAAGCCGCCCGCATGGACGGCGCCACCTACCTGCAGCAGCTGCGCTACCTGTACCTGCCGCACCTGGGTCGCTCGGTGGCGGTGGTCGTGATGATTGAGCTGATCTTTTTGCTCAGCATCTTTGCAGAGATCTACACCACCACAGGCGGTGGCCCGGGTGATGCGAGCACCAACGTCACCTTCCTCATCTTCAAGCAGGCACTGCTGAACTTTGACGCGGGCGTGGCCTCGGCCGGGGCGCTGTTTGCGGTGGTGCTGGCCAACATCGCGGCGGTGTTTTTGATCCGCATGGTTGGCAAGAACCTGGACAAATAAGAAAGAAAGCCCATGACTGCTCGCCGCCGTTCCAAATTCCCGCTCGGCCTCTTGGCCCTGCGCACCGCCGTGGCCTGGGCCGTGGCCTTGCTGCTGGTGTTTCCGCTGGCCTGGCTGTTCCTCACCGCCTTCAAGACCGAGCTGCAGGCCATTGCAGTGCCGCCGCAAATCCTGTTCACGCCCACGCTCGAAAACTTCCACGAAGTGCAAGAGCGCAGCGACTACCTGCTGTACGCCAAGAACTCGGTCATCACCAGCGTGCTCTCCACGCTGCTGGGCCTGCTGCTGGCCGCACCGGCGGCCTATGCCATGGCGTTCTTCAAGGGCAAGTACACCAAGGACATTTTGATGTGGATGCTCTCGACCAAGATGATGCCCGCCGTGGGCGCGCTGGTGCCCATCTACGTGCTGGCGCAAAAGAGCCACCTGCTCGATACGCAGCTCGCACTCATCATCGTGTTCGCGCTGTCCAACCTGCCCATCATGGTCTGGATGCTGTACTCGCACTTCAAAGACATCCCGCGCGAGATTCTGGAGGCCGCCCGCATGGACGGCGCCACGCTGTGGCAAGAGGTGCGGCTGGTGCTGCTGCCGCTGGGCATGGGCGGCCTGGCTTCCACCGGCCTCTTGTGCCTGGTGCTGTCGTGGAACGAGGCCTTCTGGAGCCTGAACCTCAGCGCCGCCAAGGCAGGCACGCTGGCCACGCTGATCGCGTCGTACTCCAGCCCCGAGGGCCTGTTCTGGGCCAAGTTGTCTGCGGCGTCGCTCATGGCGATTGCGCCCATCGTGGTGTTTGGCTGGTTCAGCCAGAAGCAGCTCGTGCAGGGCCTGACCTTCGGTGCGGTCAAGTAAATCCGCAGCCTGTCGTTCCCACAGTTTTTCAAGATTTCAGGAACCCGATTCCATGGCCTACCTTCAACTGCGCGGCATCGAAAAATTCTTTGGCGAGCACCGTGCCATCAAGGGCATTGACCTCACCATCAATCAGGGCGATTTCATCGTCTTCGTCGGCCCCTCGGGCTGCGGCAAGTCCACGCTGCTGCGGCTGATCGCGGGGCTCGAAGCCATCGACGGTGGCACGCTGATGCTGGACGGCCGCGACATCACCGACCAGCCGTCGAGCAAGCGCGACCTGGCCATGGTGTTCCAGAGCTACGCGCTGTACCCGCACATGAGCGTGTACGAAAACATGAGCTTCGCGCTCAAGCTCGCCAAGGTGGACAAGCAGGTCGTCGACGAGAAAGTACAGAACGCGGCGCGCATTCTCAACCTCACGCAATACCTGCAGCGCACGCCCAAGGAGCTGTCGGGCGGCCAGCGCCAGCGTGTGGCCATTGGCCGCGCCATCGTGCGCGCGCCCAAGGTGTTTTTGTTTGACGAGCCCTTGTCCAACCTCGACGCCGCCCTGCGCGGCCAGACCCGTGTGGAGATCGCCAAGCTGCACCGTGACCTGGGCGCCACCACCATCTACGTCACGCACGACCAGGTCGAGGCCATGACGCTGGCCGACAAAGTGGTGGTGCTGCGCGACGGCCAGATTGAGCAAGTGGGCACGCCGCTGGAGCTGTACGACCGCCCCGCCAACCAGTTCGTGGCGCAGTTCATCGGCACCCCGCAGATGAACGTGGTGCCGCTGGCGCAATTGCCTGCGGCGGTGCAGCAACTGGCGCCTGGCGCGGCTGCGGGGGGCTCCATCGGCCTGCGGCCCGAGGCCGTGACGGTGCAGCCCAAAGGGCAGGGCGCCATCACCGGCCAGGTCGAGCTGGTCGAAGCCCTGGGGGCTGAGACGCTGCTGTATGTGCGCACCGCCGAGGGCGCGCAACTGGTGGCGCGACTGAATGAACGCACGCTGCTGCTGCCGGGTGATGCCGTGTCGCTCAACGTAGCCACCGAGCAGGCCCACTGGTTTGACAACGCTGGCCGCGTGGTGCTGGCCCCGGCCCATGCCACTGCCCGTTGATTTCCCGTCGATTTGATTTTTGAGCCGCATTCCATGACCACCGCACAAGATACGCTCACCATCCTGCACCTCGGGCTGGGCTCCTTCCACCGCGCACACCAGGCGCTGTACCTGCACCAGTTGCACCAGCTGGGCGACACCCGCTGGGTGCTGGCCGGTGGCAACCTGCGCCCTGACATGCAAGACACCATTGCCGCCCTGCAAGCCCAGGGCGGCGCCTACACGCTGGAGACGGTGACCGCCCAGGGCGAGCGCAGCTACACCTGGGTCGAGTCCATCCGCACCGTGGTGCCCTACACGCCCGATCTGGCGGGGCTCATCGCCATTGCCGTGCAGCCCAGCACCCGCATCATTTCCTTCACCGTGACCGAGGCGGGTTACTACCTCGACAGCCACCACCAGCTCGACTGGGCCAGCGCACCTGATCTGCAGGCCGATGTGCAAGCCCTGCGGGAAGGCCGCGCGGGCAGCACCATCTACGGCGCGCTCACCACCTTGCTGCGCGCACGCAGGCAGGCCGGGGCAGGGGCCGTCACCCTGCTCAACTGCGACAACCTGCGCCACAACGGCGACCGCTCGCGCAGCGGCCTGCTGCAGTTTGTGCAGGCGCTGGGCGATACAGAGCTGGCCGCCTGGATCGAAGCCCACACCACCAGCCCCAACGCCATGGTGGACCGCATCACGCCGCGTCCCACCGCCGATGTCATGGCCCGTGTGCAAGCGGCCACGGGCCGCACCGACCCCGCTGCGCTGATGGGCGAGAGCTTTATCCAGTGGGTCATTGAAGACCGCTTTGCCAACGGCCGCCCCGCGTGGGAGCGCGTGGGCGTGGAGCTGGTCGAGTCGGTTGCGCCGTACGAAGAGGCCAAGATCCGCCTGCTCAACGCCACGCACAGTTGCATTGCCTGGGCGGGCACCTTGGTGGGCTACCGCTTCATCCACGAAGGCACGCACGACGCCGCCATCCGCCAGCTGGCGTTTGACTACGTGACGCAAGACACCATCCCCGTGCTGCAGCCCAGCCCCATCGACCTGGCGGCCTACCGCGACGTGGTGCTGGAGCGCTTTGGCAACCCGGCCATTGAAGACTCCAACCAGCGCGTGGCGATGGACGGCTACAGCAAGATCCCCGGCTTCATCGCGCCCACGATTCGCGAGCGCCTGGCCCGGGGCGAAAGCATTGCCGCCGTCGCGGTGCTGCCCGCGCTGTTTCTGGCCTACCTGCAGCGCTGGCACGCCGGGCACATCCCCTACACCTACCAGGACCAGGCCATGGACCCGGCCGCCGCCCATGCCATCTGCGAAGCCGCTGACCCTGTGGCCGCGTTTGCTGCCGACAAGGTGCTGTGGGGCGAGCTGGCGGGCGATGCGCGCCTGGTGCAGGCGCTGCGTGCGGCCAGTGTTCAGGGGGCGCAGTTGGTGGCAGGCCACCCCAGCACAGCACAATGCGGCAGATAGGGGCGGGCCATTCTCAGCCGCCGTTCGGGCTCAGGGCGAACGGATAACAATGCATTGAACGCTGTAACCCACGGATCCCTCCACCACGCAAAGCCACCGCCATGTCCTCCGTCCACGCACTGCCGCGCCAGACCAAGCCCGAGTTGGAGCATGCGTACTCCCGCTCGCCCGAACTGGGCTACGAGCCACCTGAAACGGCGGGCTTCATCCGTTGCCTGTCGCACGGGTTTCCCACCCCGCTGGCACGCTGGCACTACCACGATGAGTACGAGTTGCATCTCATCACCGCGTCGTCGGGCAAGGTGTTTGTGGGCGACTGGATCGGCCAGTTCGCCCCCGGCCAACTGGTGCTGACGGGCCCGCGCCTGCCGCACAACTGGATCAGCATGGATGTGCCCGAGGCCGGTTACCCCGAGCGCGATCTGGTGGTGCAGTTCCCGCACCAGCCGCTGGTCGATGCCAGCGAGGGCATTCCCGAGCTGCGCGAGGTGCTGCCCCTGCTGGAGCGCGCGCGCCACGGCATCGAGTTCTTTGGCCTGCAGGCCCAGGCCGCGGAGCACTGGCAGCGCATCAAGTCCACCCAGGGGCTGGCGCGCTTTGCAGCGTTTTGCGAATGGATGGGCGAGCTGGCCCGCTGCACGGACTATCGCCTGCTCTCCAGCGCCCAGCTGCAAAGCGAGGACAGCGATACCCAGCTCGCACAGATCAACGCCATCGTCAGCCGCATCACCGACCAACTGTCCGAGCCGTTGTCGGCCGCCGACCTGGCACAGGAGCTGGACATGACCGAAAGCCGCTTCTCCCGCTTTTTCCGCCGCGCCACGGGCAACACCTTCACCGATTTTGTGAACCTGGTGCGCGTGAACCGGGCCTGCCAGCTGCTGATGGAGACAGACCGCTACATCACCCACATTGCGTATGACGTGGGCTTTAACAACATGGCCAACTTCAACCGCCGCTTTCTGGACATCAAAGGCATGACGCCCAGTGAATACCGCAAGCAGGGCGTGGGAAGGTTTGGCAAGGTGTGAGGCCCGTCCTGCCCCACCGCTCGGGCTGAGCCTGTCGAAGCCAGGGCACTGCCCCTGTTTTTACACCGGCCTCGCTTTCCTCGGCTGATTCATTTCATCACCTGTCCATGTACCTCGGAATCGACTTAGGCACCTCCGGCGTCAAGCTCCTGTTGCTCGACGAAGCACACACCGTCATCGCCACGGCCGACGCAGCCGTGCCCCAGTACCGCCCCCAGCCCACCTGGAGTGAGCAGCACCCTGCCGACTGGCTGGCCGCCGTCGAGACCACCGTCGCCCAGTTGCGCGCGCAGGTGCCCACCGCATGGGCCCAGGTGCGCGGCATTGGCTTGTCGGGTCACATGCACGGTGCGGTGGTGCTAGGGGCGCAGGGCCAGGTGCTGCGCCCCGCCATTCTGTGGAACGATGGCCGCGCCAGCGCCGAATGCGCTGCGCTCGAACAGGCCGTTCCCACCTCGCGCCAGATCACCGGCAACCTCGCCATGCCCGGCTTCACCGCCCCCAAGCTGCTGTGGCTGCGCACGCATGAGCCCGCAGTCTTCCCTCAAATCCGCACCGTGCTGCTGCCCAAAGACTGGCTGCGCCTGCAGCTCACCGGCAGGGCGGTGAGCGATATGTCCGATGCATCCGGCACCTTGTGGCTGGATGTGCAGGCCCGCGCCTGGAGCCTGGCCATGCTGCAGGCCTGCGGGCTGGACGCCTCGCAAATGCCCGCCCTGGCTGAGGGCAATGCACCCACCGGCACGCTGCTGGGTGACGTAGCCCGCCGCTGGGGGCTGGGCGAAGGCGTGGTCGTGGCCGCAGGCGCGGGCGATAACGCGGCCAGTGCCGTGGGTGTGGGCGCACGCACGGCAGGGCAGGGCTTTGTGTCGCTGGGCACTTCGGGCGTGGTGTTTCGGGTGACCGACGCCTTTGCCCCTGCCACCGAACGCGCCGTGCACGCTTTTGCCCACGCGCTGCCCCAGCGCTGGCACCACATGTCCGTCATGCTCAGCGCGGCCAGCGCCTTTGGCTGGGTCACCCGCCTCACAGGCCGGGCCGACGAGGCACAGCTGTCCGCCGCAGTAAGTGCATTGCCCGCCAGCCGCCAGGCCCAGGCTCCGCTGTTCCTGCCCTACCTGAGTGGCGAGCGCACGCCCCACAACAACGCCGCCGCCACTGGCGTTTTCACAGGTCTGCGGGCCGAGCACGACGCGGACGACCTGGCCTACGCCGTGATGGAGGGCGTGGGCTTTGGCCTGCTGGATGGCCTCAACGCCATGCGCGCTGCGGGTGGGGAGGGGGGCAACGCCGCCCTGACACTCGTCGGTGGTGGTGCGCGCAGCGACCCCTGGGCCCAGCTGTTGGCCAGTGCCTTGGGCACCCCACTGCAACGCCCCGAGGGCGCCCACGCCGCTGCCGCGCTGGGCGCAGCCCGCCTGGCTGCCATGGCCTGCGGTGGTGACGAAAGCCACTGGTGCCAGCCTTTATCCGCCGACGCGACTTTCACCCCCCAGCCGGCGCAGCAAGCGCTGCTGGCCGAACGCTACGCCCGCTTCGTAGCGCTGTACCCCGCGCTGCAATCGCAGTTCTGACGCGCTGCCTGCACCCTCCAAGCCCACCATGACTTCTGCACAAGACGCCTCCAAGGCCACGGCCCCCCTCCATGCCGCGATCGCGGGCGAGGCACTTATCGACCTGATCCACCGCCCCGATGGCAGCTACCTGCCGTGCCCGGGCGGCGCACTCTACAACCTGTGTCGCGCGCTGGCCCGCCAGGGTGTGGGCACGCAGTACCTCAACCCCTTGTCCCGCGACCGCTTTGGCCGCGAGCTGGCGGCCCAGTTGGTGGTCGATGGCGTGCACCTGGCCCAGCCCGATCCGGTGCAGCAAGTCACCTCGCTGGCCGTGGTCAATCTCGACAAACACGGCCATCCCGACTACGCCTTCTACCGCGATGGCGTGGCCGACCGCGCCGTGTCCGCGCAAGGCCTGGGCGCTGCCTGCGCCGCCTTGCCCACCCTGCAGGTGGTCTGTACCGGTGCCCTGGCACTCGACGCGCGCGACGCTGCCACCTACCTGCCCTGGCTGGCCGCCCAGCGCGCCGCAGGCCACTGCGTGGTGGTCGATGCCAACCTGCGCCCCTCCGTCATGCCCGACCTGGCCGCCTACCGCAGCACCGTCCACGCGGCCTTGGCCCACGCTCACATCATCAAAGCCAGCGATGAAGACCTGGAGCACCTGGCCGTGCCGGGTGCTGACGCGCTGGCCTGCGCGCAGCACCTGCTGGCCGCCAACCCCCAAGCCCACCTGCTGGCCCTCACGCTGGGGGCAGAAGGTGCCTGGCTGCTGCACCGCAACGGCACGCAGTGTTATGCGAATGAAGCGCAGCCGCTGCAGGTCATCGACACCGTGGGCGCGGGCGACAGCTTTCTGGCCGGGCTGCTGGCGCATCTGCTGCGGCAGGCGCACGTTGCTGTTGGTGTGCGCTTTGCGCAGTTCGTTGCAGCCCTGACGGCCGATGCGTGCCAGCAGGCGCTGCGCCACGCACTGGCCAGCGCGAGCCTGTGTGTGATGAAGCAGGGCTGTGTGCCGCCAGGGTGGGAGGCAGCGAGCGAATGGAGTCGGCTGCACCCTGCGGCCCAAGACCCAGCCTGAGTGCCGGGCGGCACGCACGCCTCGTCATGTTGTGGCCGTCTATGATCCGTTGTCGAAAATTCGCTGGGGATGCAGATGACAGAGTTCGTTGTGGCGATGCTGTGGTCAGCGTTCGAAGTGCTGCTGGTGTTCACCGGTGCGCAGTTGGTGCGGGTGGCAAGCCTTGGCCGCTGGCGTGCTGTGCTGTGGGGCAGCAACGAAGCCCGTGTTTTTGGTGCTGCGGGCGCACTGTCGTTCCGTCACGAAGGTCAGCGCGTGGTGACCGCCAATGGATTGATATTCGTGGGCCTGTTGTTCTACGGAGTGCTTGCGCTGATGGTGGCGTCGGTGTGGGGGCTGGCCTCGGCATGATTTCTTTAGGCGCTGTGCCTCACGGCACACACACAATCACCGTCGGTGCCACTGCGGCGCAAGCCGCCTGCACTGTCGTGCGCCAGTCCATCACCCACTGCTGCACGCTCGACCACCACAACGACACCACCATCCTGGCGACATGGCTGGCCAACAAGACGCCTGAGAACCTGGCTGTGTGGATCTCCGCACCGGGTGCCATGGCATGGGGCGCTTACCGGGGAGACACGATGGTGGGTTTTGCACTGTTGGCGCGTTCCACGCTGGCCCTGTGTTACGTGGTGCCCGAGGCCTTGCACCAGGGTGTAGGGCGTGCCTTGCTGCTTGAAGCCGAGGCCCAGTCGCGGACGTGGGGGCTCGTGGCATTGGGCCTGGAGAGCACGCGCACCGCCGAGGATTTTTACCGCCGCCATGGCTATGAGCCAGACGGCGCCCTGCAAGCGTGGGCTGGGCTGCAGGCACAGCCCATGCGCAAGGTTTTATGAGGTGGCCTTTTCTGCCGCTTTATCGTCCAAGGGGACACGGGCGAGAGGGCGGATATTGATAGCCAAAATGGCCGGTAGCGCCCAATGTATATGCGCTAGCAGCTCCTGTTTTTATAGTGCCTGAAGGCGGCGCTCCTTCGCACACCCTATGTGCTGGTACGCACATGGTGGCCACGGTTGTCGGTCATTTCCAGAATCCACCACTGCGTTCCCGTGTGCTTGTCGATGAAGCGCATGTGCGAGGCGATGTCCGTCAGGGTGGGGCTGTCCGGTTGGAGGAGTCCCTGTACATACTCCACCAGGTCGTGCGCCCTTTCAATGAACTCGTAGCCATCGTGATCGAACTCGAACACGTGGCCCGCACACTCCCCCTGGGTGGCCATCAGGATGTAATTGCCCGAGTGGGGTGTCTCGCCAATCACCAGGCAGTGGTCGACCCAGTCGGGCAGGATGTCGGCGCGCTCTTCGTCGCTCAGGTGTTCGTTCCAGCCCTCAAAGGCTTCTTGCAGCACAGCCCATTCGGTGGGCGGGGCGATGTAGCGGGCGGCATCGCCCGAGTTGGCGTCGCGGTACAGCAAAACGCCGCCAAACGTCGCGTAGAACGCGGGCAGCTGGCCCACGTCGGGCAGGGGCGCATCCATCGCAACAGGCGGCTGGATGTGGTGCTGAAAATTCACCGTTTTGGTTTCTTGTGGCCTGTGGATGCGCTCGCAGGAGAACGTGCCGGTGTGCTCGGCAATGGCGCGGTACAGGTCGGGCAGTGTCATGGGTGGTCCTGTCGGGGGCTGCGGTGTGCGCGCAGCGTTCAGAGTTCTTGTGCGTACACGATGAAGCCGTGGTGTTTGGCCAGCTTGTCGTACAGCTGGCGCCCGGCCGCATTGGTTTCGTGGGTCTGCCAGTACACGCGCGAGGACTTGGCGGCGCGCGCTGCGTCGTACACGGCGTGGATGAGCGCGCGCCCCACACCCCGGCCGCGCGCAGCTTCGCGGGTGAACAGGTCGCTGAGGTAGCACACCGGCTCGATGCGCGTCATGCTGCGGTGAAAGAGGTAGTGGGCCAGCCCCAGTGTTTCGCCGCTGGCTGCGTCATGAGCCAGCAGGCAGAAAACGGGTTCCGCCGGATCGTGAAAGCGCTGCCAGGTGGTTTGGGTGATGTGCTCTGGCAAGGCCGTGGCGCCAAAGCGGCCATAAAACCCGTTGTAGCCGTCCCACAGCGGGCGCCAGGCGGCGAGGTCACCCGGCGTGGCGGTGCGGACAGAAATGGGGGGAAACGCCATGCCCGATGGCCTCAGCCCTGTGCCTTCAGCACCCGCCCTGGGTTCATCAGGCCCTGCGGGTCCAGCGCCTGCTTGATGGCTCGCATCATCGATAGCGCGACGGGGGACTGGTATTTTTCGAGCTTGTCGGCCTTGAGCTCGCCAATGCCATGCTCGGCCGAGAACGAGCCGCCAAACTCGGCCACGGCCTCGTACACCAGGTGGTGCACCTGCTGCTCATGCTCGCGCAGGAAGGCCTTGGCATCGCCCTCGGCGGGTGCCTGCACGTTGTAGTGCAGGTTGCCATCGCCCAGGTGGCCAAAGTTGACCAGGCGCACGCCGGGGATCTCGCGCTGCAACACCGCGTCGGTGTGGGCCACGAAGTCAGGGATGCGCGAGATCTGGATGGAGATGTCGTGTTTGATGTTCAGGCCTTCCTCGGCCTGCGCCAACGGAATGCTCTCGCGGATGTGCCACAGCTGGTGGGCCTGCGTGAGGTTTTCGGCCACGACGGCGTCGGTCACGCAGCCTGCTTCAAAAGCGGCTTCGAGCAGCGATTCAAACCGGGCGCGGGCGTGGGCTTCGGATTCGCTGTCGGAGTTTTCGAGCAACACGCACCAGGGCGCATCGTCTTGGCCCAGGAAGGGAACGCGCAGCTGCGGCATGTGCTTGCCCACCAGGCTCAGCGCAAACTGGCCCATCACCTCAAAACCTGTGAGGCCCGCGCCCAGCTGCTTGTGGGCCATGCCAAGCAGTTGCACGGCGTGATCCATCGACGGCACTGCAGCCCAGGCGGTGAGCTTGGCGGCGGGCTGGGGGTAGAGCTTCATGCTGGCGGCAGTGATGATGCCCAGCGTGCCCTCGCTGCCGATGAAGAGGTCGCGCAGGTCGTAGCCGGTGTTGTCCTTGCGCAGGCCCTTGAGACCGCTCCAGACCTCGCCCTGCGGCGTGACCACTTCCAGCCCCAGGCACAGGTCGCGTGTGTTGCCGTAGCGCACTACCTGCGTGCCGCCTGCGTTGGTGCCCAGGTTGCCGCCAATGGTGCAGCTGCCCTCGGCTGCGAGCGACAGGGGGAACAGCAGGCCTGCGTTGCGTGCCACCTCTTGCAGGTTTTGCAGAATGCAGCCGGCCTCCACCGTCATGGTGAGGTTGGCCGTGTCCACATGGCGCACGGCGTTCATGCGCGTGAGGCTGAGCACGATCTGTGTCCCCGATTCGTCGGGGGTGGAGCCTACCGCCAGCCCGGTGTTGCCACCCTGCGGAACGATGGCGGTGCCTGCGGCGGCGCAGGCCTTGACCACGGCGGCCACTTCGGGCGTGCTGGAGGGGCGCACCACGGCCAGAGCCTTGCCGCGCACGCGGCGGCGCCAGTCTTGTTCCCAGGCGGTGAGGTCGCCATCGGTCAGCACATGGGCATCGCCCACGATGGAGCGCAGGGTGTCAAGCAGGGTGGTCATGGGCAAGGGTCTTTTTCAATTTCAGTGAGCGGGATGGGCCTGGTTCTGCTGGCATCAGCGGGTGGCGGCGGTGGCTTGCGCCGCCTTGGCATTGCGCTGGCGCAGCCGCACGTGCAGCGTGCAGGCCACGAACAGCACCAGGCACAAAGCGACCTCGACCCAGGCGAGCCATTGCGAAGGGGGCTTGTCGCTCCAGCCGCGCACCACGCCTTCGGTGAAATACAACCAGATCACCAGGCTGACCCAGCGGTAGGTGTACATGCGGTTCTTGAGCAGACCTGCCAGCGGGATGCACAAAGGCAAGGCCTTGAGCGCCAGCCACGAGCCGCCGGGCCGCATGGGAGCCAGTACCAGCTCCCACGCCAGGCACAGAACAATCAGGGCCAGTACGCTGCCGGTGGCCAGCCAGCGGGTGGCGGCGACCCCTTTGTCGGACGGCAGGGGAGGGGAGTTAGGGGCTGTGGGGGATGCGGTCATTGGGGTGGCATCATATCGGCCATGCCCTTCTCCTTACAGACAGTAGCGTCGCGCATCGAGGCGCTGATGACCGAGCTGTCGCACTTCCCATGGAAGACCACGGCCCAGACGTTGCGTGAGCGCTTTCGGGAGGACCACCTGGGGCTGACGGCGAGCAGCCTGACCTTCACCACCATCCTGGCGCTGGTGCCTTTCTTCACCGTGGCACTGGCGGTGTTCACGGCATTTCCTATCTTTGGCAAGCTGCAGGATGCCTTGCAGGGCTGGCTGGTGAACAGCCTGGTGCCCGACAGCATCTCTCGCCAGGTGCTTGGGTATCTGACGCAGTTTGCGGCCAAGGCCAGCAGCCTGGGGGTGGCGGGGTTCAGCATTTTGCTGGCCACGGCGCTCGCGCTGATTCTCACCATCGACCGTACGCTCAATGACATCTGGCGCGTGCAGCGCTTGCGACCCTTGGGGCAGCGCGTGCTGATCTACTGGGCGGCCATCACGCTGGGGCCGCTGCTTTTGGGGGCGAGCCTGGCGCTCACGTCGTACGTGATGTCGGCTTCGGGCGGGCTGGTCAAGCGCCTGCCCGATGGCGTGCAACTGCTGTTCGACTCGATCCAGTTTGTGGTGCTGGCGGGCGGCATGGCGTCGCTTTACCACTATGTGCCCAACACGCCGGTGAAGTGGCGGCATGCGTGGACGGGCGGTTTTTTTGTGGCCGTGTGCATCGAGCTGGCCAAGAAGGTGCTGGCGGTGTACCTGGGCAAAGTGCCGACCTATTCTGTGGTGTACGGTGCGTTTGCCACACTGCCCATCCTGCTGGTCTGGATTTATGTGGCCTGGGTCATCGTGCTGCTGGGTGCGGTGGTGACGGCGTACCTGCCCAGCTTGCTGGCCGGCGTGGCGCGGCGCGGCACAGTGGCGGGCTGGACGTTTCAGCTGGCGGTGGAGGTGCTGCAGGCGCTGCACCGTGCGCGCCAGCAGCCCATCAAGGGCCTGCGCCCCAGCCAGCTGGCGCAGTTGCTGCGCGTGGATGGGCTGCAGTTGGAACCCGTGCTGGAAGCGCTGACCGCATTGGACTGGGTGGGGCAGGTGAGTGATGCCGCCGTGAGCGCTGCCGATGTGCCTGAGTCCCGTTACGTGCTGTTGGCCGACCCGACGCGCACGTTGCTCGCGCCCCTGGTTCAGCGCCTGCTGCTGCAGCGGGTGGAGAGCCTGGGGCCGCTGTGGACCCACGCGAGGCTCGAAACCTTGCACATGGCCGACGTGTTGCAGTCAGGCTGAGCCGTTCCTGTGGGCCAGTCGGCCCTCCGTGTCTGTGGTTCTGGTCGTGGGTACGATTTGCTATACAAAATATAGCTGCTTGTGCTTATGAATCAAGCGCTATAGGCCCGTTTGACGCAGCACGCTGTCACAGCGGGACTTTCCTTGTCCAGATGTCTCTGTACATCACCCAATCGCCCATGAAGCTGTAGAGCGGGCGCTTGAAGCTGGCGGGCTTGTTCTTCTCAAAACCAAAGTGCCCCACCCACGCAAAGCCGTAGCCGCAGAGCAGGCCGTACAGCAGGTACTGGGGCTTGCCTGTGGCCACCAGCATGGCCAGGCAGACCAGGGTGAGGGTCGATCCCACAAAATGCAGTCGGCGGCAGGTGCGGTTGCTGTGCTCGCTCAGATAGAACGGATAGAAATCGGCAAAGAGCTTGAAGGTCCGAGGGTCTGTGCTGGGCGCGGGTTGCGGGGTGACAGTCTGGGTGGTCATGGCGTTGTCTCCGGGTGGCGTTGGGGCTCTGCCCGGGTTATACGCCGCAGCCTCAGGGCGCACCAGCGGGGCAGTGCGGGTGTGCTGTCGCCAACGGGTCTGCAGCCTAAAGCCCCGGCGGGCCTGCCAGCGCGCCGGGGCTATGGGTGGGGTCAGCGGGCCAGAAAGTCCCGGATGGCCGCCAGTGTCTCTTCGGGCGCCTCGGTCATCTGGTTGTGCCCCACGGGAAGGTGGGCGATCTGCACCTGCTTGCCCGCCGCTTGGGCTGCTTTGACGAGACCCTGTGCGGCCTTGGGCGCCGTCATCTGGTCCTGGCTGCCCAGGGCAAACAGCACGGGGCAGGTCAGCTGCGCCATGGCAGCTTCGCCCCCGGCATAGCTGTCGCAGGCCACAAACCCCCGGTGGAAGACATTGACCGCCGGGTTGCTGCGCAGCACCTTGCGCCCCAGCGCCATGCCTGCGCCAAACACCCAGGTGCCAGGCCCTAACGCCGAAGGGGGCGCCGACAAGGTGCTGCGCGAGAACACATTGACCATGCGCATCGCCTTCTCGGGGTCGGTCTGTGACGCTTCGATCAGCGCGGGCGACACCTTCATCGGGAAGGCTGTGCCCACCAGCACCAGGTGGCTGACGCGGTCCTTGAGCCGTGCGGCCGCTTCCATGGCGATCAACGAGCCCCAGCTGTGGCCCACCAGCGCGGCGCGCTTTACGCCAGCGGCGTCCAGCAGCGCACCGACGAAGTCCGCGCCTTGCTCCACCGTGGCGGGAGTATCGCCGCCACTGCGGCAGTGGCCGGGCAGGTCGATGGCCAGCACGTTCCAGCCGTGGTTGGCCATGTAGCGGCTTTGCAGGGCCCACACGCTGTGGTCGTTGAGCACGCCGTGGATGAACACCACCGTGGGCTTAGTGGCATCAAACGCCTTTCCGCCGGTGTAGCAGTAGATGGCAGCGCCGTTGACTTGGATGTGCATGGTCAGGCTCCTGCTTTCTCGGCGGCTTTCAGCGCGCGCTTGAGGTCGTCGATCAGGTCATCGGCGTCTTCAAGGCCGATGGAGAGGCGGATCGTGCCCTGCGTGATGCCCGCGCCCGCCAGCGCTTCGTCACTCATGCGGAAGTGTGTGGTGCTGGCTGGGTGAATCACCAGGCTGCGGCAGTCGCCCACGTTGGCCAGGTGGCTGAAGACCTTGAGGGTTTCGATGAACTTCTTGCCCTGCTCGCGGTGGCCCTTGAGGTCAAAGCTGAACACCGAGCCCGCTCCACGCGGCAGCAGCTTTTGCGCCAGGGCGTGGCTGGGGTGCGACGCCAGCATGGGGTGGCCCACGCGCGATACAAAGGGCTGTGCGGCCAGAAATTCGACCACCTTTTCGGTGTTGCGCATGTGCTGTGCCATACGCAGCGGCAGGGTCTCTACGCCCTGCAGGATGAGCCAGGCCGTGTGCGGGCTCATGCAGGCGCCAAAGTCGCGCAGGCCCTCGCGGCGGGCGCGCAGCAGAAAGGCGCCCACGGTGCTCTCTTCGGTGAACACCATGTTGTGAAAGCCGTCATAGGGCTGTGTCAGCTCGGCAAACTTGCCCGCCGACTTCGGGCCATCCCAGTCGAAGCTGCCGCCATCGACCACGATGCCGCCCACCACGGTGCCGTGGCCCGAGAGAAATTTGGTGGCCGAGTGGTACACCAGATCGGCGCCATGTTCAAACGGCTTGATAAGCCAGGGCGAAGTCAGCGTTGAATCCACCAGCAGCGGTACACCGGCCTCGTGGGCCATCGCACTCACGGTGGGGATATCCAGCACATCCAGGCCCGGGTTGCCCACTGTCTCGCCAAAGAACAGCTTGGTGTTGGGCCGCACAGCCGCACGCCACGCGTCGATGTCGCCAGGTTTGACGAAGGTGGTCTCGATGCCGAAGCGCGAGAGCGTGTAGTGCAGCAGATTCTGCGAACCGCCATACAACGCCGTGCTGGCCACGATGTGGCTGCCCGCGCTCATGATCGTGGCGATGGCCAGGTGCAGCGCGGCCTGGCCGCTGGCGGTGGTGATGGCGCCTACGCCACCTTCAAGGGCCGCCACCCGTTGTTCCAGCACCGCGTTGGTGGGGTTGCTGATGCGGCTGTACACGTGTCCCCCACGTTCCAGGTTGAACAGCGAAGCCGCGTGGTCGCTCGATTCAAAGACAAACGATGTGGTCAGGTGGATGGGGGTGGCGCGTGCGCCAGTGGCGGGGTCGGGGCTGGCGCCTGCGTGCAGCGCCAGCGTGTCAAAGCCAGGGTCGGAGTAACCGGGCATCTTGTGTCTCCCATGTTGTCAATGCAGGCGGGCATTGTGGGCTATATTTGCTGGCAAATGGCCTGCAGCATGTGCGCACCCGATGCGGATGCGCATGTGCCCGTGGGCCCACACATACTCTTCCCGCTCTCCCGGAGACTCCGCACCATGAAAGTCAGCGACATCCTTCGCGTCAAAGGCAACACCCTCTACACGGCTTTGCCGGACGAGCCGCTGGCGGGTGCCGTGAGCCTGATGGCCGAGCGCGACATTGGATCGCTGGTGGTGATGGAGCATGGCGATCTGGTGGGCATGCTCACCTTCCGTGAAGTGATCCAGGCCCTGGTGAAAAATGGTGGCAGCGTGGGCACGATGCTGGTGCGCACGGCGATGGATGACGCGCCCCTGACCTGCACACTCGAAACCGACATGGACGAAGTGCGCCGCATGATGCTGGACCGCCACGCGCGCTACATGCCCGTGATGGACCGCAAGATGTTGATGGGCGTGATCAGTTTTTATGACGTGGCCAAGGCCGTGGTGGACAGCCAGAATTTTGAGAACAAGATGCTCAAGGCCTATATCCGTGACTGGCCCGAGGAAGAGCCGCGCGGCTGAGCCTCGCGACCGGGGGGCGACCCCGGCAGCCTGGTGATCAGCGGTGCTGACCAGGCGCCTGGGCGCAGAGCCAAGCCTCGATTTCATCGGGCGGCAGCGGCTTGCCAAACAGATAGCCCTGCATCACCGGACAACCGTGGGCCTGCAGCCACTGTTGTTGTCCCGTGGTCTCCACCCCTTCGGCAACCACCACCATGCCCAGGCTGTGCGCGATGCTCAGCACAGACACCGTGAGCGCGCGCGCTGTGGGGCTGGTGGTCAGGTCCTGCACGAATGCCATGTCCAGCTTGAGTTCGCTGATGGGCAGGCGGTGCAGGTAGCTCAGGCTGGAGTATCCGGTGCCAAAGTCGTCCAGCGACAGCTTGAAGCCCTGCTGGTGCAGCGTGTCGATATTGGTCAGGGTGACTGGCCTGGCGTCCATCATCACGCTTTCGGTGATCTCCAGCAGCACATCGCTGGCGCGCAGGCCGTGGCGCCGCAATGCTTCGCCAATCTCTTGCGCAAACTCGGGCAGGTGAAAGCTGCGGCCCGACAGATTCACTGCCACACAGGGCACATGGTGGCCCGCCGCGCGCCACGCCGCTAGTTGCCTGCAGGCCTCGTCCAGCAGCCACAGCGTCAGGGTGTGGATTAAGCCTGCTTCTTCTGCCACGGGGATGAACTGTGAGGGCGGCACCATGCCCCACTGCGGGTGGTTCCAGCGCGCCAGTGCCTCCACTCCGTGCAGAGTACCCGGTGACCGGCTCAGCACCTGGGGCTGGTAGTGCAGGGTGAGGGTCCGTTCGGCCAGGGCTTGTTGCAAGGCGCGCTCCAGCGAGGCGCGCTTTTGCGCGCGGCGGTTCATTTCGGCGCTGAAGAGTTGCAGGCTGTGCCGGTGATCGCTCTTGGCCTGGTGCATGGCCTGGTCGGCGTGGCGCAGCAGGATGTCGATGCTGGCGCCATCGTCCGGGAACATGGCAATGCCGATGCTGGCATGGGGCAGATTGACCTGGCCGTTGATCTCCAGCGGCTGGGCAATGGCTTCCAGCATGCGGTGGGCCGCCTGCACAGCCTGCTCGGTAGAGCATTCGGACAGCAGCAGCACGAATTCGTCCCCGGACAGCCTGCCAATCAGATCGCGCGCACGCAGGCACTGCGTCAGTCGAGTTGCCACCTCGCACAGCAGTGCGTCGCCCGCCGCATGTCCCTGGGTGTCGTTGACCTGCTTGAAGCGGTCCAGGTCCAGAAACAGCAGGGCGCCAGGGTGTGTGTCCTGCTGCAGTCTGGCCAGCGCACGCTCCGCACTGCTGCAGAACATGGCGCGGTTGGGCAGACCCGTCAGTGCGTCAAAAAATGCCAGCTGGTGAATGCGCTGGTGCGTGGCGTCGCGCTCGATTGCCAGGGCGCACAGGTGCAGGCAGACCTCCACCAGACGCTGGTGCAGTGCATCGGGCTCACGCTGCTCGCGGAAATAAAACGCGAAGGTGCCTATCGGTGTGCCCTGGTGGTTGCGGATGGGGCTGGACCAGCAGGCCTGCAAGCCGGTGGGCGCGAACAAGGCGCGGTAGTCGGTCCACAAAGGGTCTGTGCTGATGTCGGTGACTATGACCGGCTGGTTCCGGTAGGCCGCCGTGCCGCAGGAGCCTACCTGGGGGCCAATAGGCAGGCCGTCAAGGGCGTCGCAGACGGAGGGCGGCAGCCCTGGTGCTGCCAGGGGGTGCAGCTGGCCCTGCGCATCCACGGCAAGAATAGAAGCAGTGACCTCGGGGGCAATGCGCTCGACCTCGCTGCACACCAGCGCCATCAAGTCGCGCAGGGGCAGTTCGCTGACCATGCCCTCTAGCACCCGGGTCTGCAGCACTTCATGCATCTTGGTGAGCGTGATGTCCGTCAGGATCGTGACGCTGCCTCCCGGGCCGCCCGATGCCTCGTCCGAGGCATTGATCACCATCGATACCCAGCGTGGCTGCCCGGTCTTGCTGTACAGCAGGGTTTCGACGTGGAACTGGCCTTGCGTTGTGACGTTGTCGCGAATGCTGGCCAACAATGCCGGATCCGAGTACGGACCCAGCAGTACCTGACTGAGGTACTTCCCGAGCATTTCCTCGGGCTCAAAACCAAAAAGGCGTGTAAATCCCTGGTTGACGTACACCACGCGCTTGGCGCTGTTGGTCATCACAATCGCGTTGTCACTCGCATCCAGTGCATTGCGAAGGGGCGCATCTGCCAGCGTCGAAAGCTGGGATGCAGCGTCGGGGACTGAGGGGCCGGGCGTTGGCGGTGCGGAGACGGGCATGAATGTCCCAAAGATCTTTGACTGATCCTAGCAAGCGGGCATGGTGATGCCAAGCACCAAGTGTCCGTTCTGTCATGTTTATGTTGACTGTGCCCCCAAGGGTAGCGATTCTGGCGCTGATGGTGCGCTGCCGCAAAACCGGTGAGTGTTCTTGGGGGCACGGCTCTGGGACAAGCCTGCGTCCCGGGCGAAAATCCTTCCGGTGCCCTATTCGCAGTCACCCATTTGGTGAATCCCACGGCTTGACCATTGGCTGCGTGGCCGACAGTTGCCCGCCCGGTAAGCCGCTCGCGGAGGCCAACATTCAGTTGGACCTGGGCCGGCGCCGCCCCGGCCCGTGTGCAGGCCACCGGTGTGCCCAAGGGACCGTACTATCTTTGCAGTCCAGAAATATATCCTGGGGCAAGCGCCGATGCCCCCACCTCAGCGTGGCTTGTGGACGCGTGCAACTTCGCGGATCCAGCTGCTATCCAGGACCGTGCCATTGGGCCGGCTGATTTTGACGTTGCGGATGAATTTGATAACGCCACCGTTGCTGGCGACCCAATAGGTCAGTGTGCCGGAGGCTCCGAACTGCGTTCGCAAAGTGGCCTCAATCCGATATGCGTACATCGTGCCCGCCGCCACAGTGATCTGTTCGTAGCTCGCCACCTTCATGTCCTGCTCCACCCACCCTGCTTCACCGCGCAGCCCGGCGAGTCTGGGGGGACGGTCTGCTGTGACCGACTGACCCATCTCTTGCCAATCTGAAAATCATCAGCAGGCAGCGATTGGAGGGGCGGGTCGAATTCGCTGCCTATTTCATTGCGCACAAGACCGCCGTAGATCGTCAAGATCTGCTCACCATTGTTGAGTTCGACAACCCCGTCCTTGATCGATGTGACGCGCAGGGTCTCCCGGCGTGTCTCTAGCTTCGTGAGGTAGTCGTGATAGACGTACTCGATTTCATCGCCAAGCCGGACGTCCCGTTGTATCGACTGGCGCCCCTGCACTGGAGTGGCTGCGATCTGGGGCTTGGAGAGCTGGTCCAGTCGGCTTTGTGCTGCCTCGCTGATGGCGCTGCTGGGATAGGCTTGCAAGAAGGCATAGAAGTCGTCAGGGTTTTGCGATGTTTTGATGCGATCCCACTCGGCCTTCTCACGCAAAAACTTTTGATCAAGTTCTGCTGGTTTGGGTTTAGGTGGCCGTGCGAGGGCCAGTGTTTCACCCGGTCCCCGATCGTCATTGAATACAAAGTCCTCCTCCAGGCTCGTGCTTTCCCATGGAATCTGACTGCCGTTGCTCTTTTTCCGTACCTGCAGGCGCACACGCTTGAAGACATCCTCGATGCGAGTGGTGGGTTTGGCCAGCTCTTGCAACAAATAGGTGGTGTACAGGCCGTTGCTGCCTTCCCCATCGTCAGCAACATTGCCTGGCGCAGTGGCATAGGCGAGAAAAGTCCCCGGTATGGCATCGATCTGTGCCAACCCCTTGACCGACGCTGTGCCCTCAAAGGGGTTATTTCGGCAGGCGTCAAGGACCAAAATATTGACGCGGTTGCCCGCCTGCTTGAATGCGTTGATCACCGCATCCACATCGACCGCCTGTGCCACCACTTCAGTCTGGCTCCTGGGGCGCGCATCGACCGGCACCATGTAGTTGCGCCAGTCAATCTGCACTCCATGGCCAGCGTAATACAGCATGCCGACCCCGCTTTTGCCCTGAAGCCGTTTGCGAACATCGTCTATCGCCTCGGCCATCTGACTGCGCGATCCGTCACGCAATTCAAGAACCTGAAAGCCCAGTTTGCGCAGTTGCGCCGACATTGCCTTCGCGTCATTGGCAGGATTGGAAAGCGCAGCGGAGCCGGAGTAGGCTGAATTGCCGATCACGAGTGCAATGCGCACGTCCAGCGGAGCATTCGCCTGTGCAGAGGCTGCCAGCGCACCCAGGGCCACCAACGCGCGTGCCAGAAACCGTTGTGCGTACCGTGACGCTGCGAACACTTGTATCAATTGCGGTTCCTTACATTGTTCTCTGATTGACTATATCCCCCGCAAAGGCATTCGCCAATTGGGAAAAGGGAGCGGCAAACGCATCCTTGACGCTGCGTGTCTGGAATAATCGCGCCCCATGAGCGGCAATACTTTCGGCACCCTATTCGCAGTCACCAACTTTGGTGAATCCCACGGCCCGGCCATTGGCTGCGTGATTGACGGTTGCCCGCCCGGTATGCCGCTCGCTGAGGCCGACATCCAGGCAGACCTGGACCGGCGGCGCCCCGGCACCAGCCGCCACGTCACGCAGCGTAACGAGCCGGACGCGGTGGAGATCCTCTCGGGCGTGTACGAGGGCAAAACCACGGGCACCCCGATTGCGCTGCTGATTCGCAACACCGACCAGCGCAGCAAGGACTACAGCAACATTGCCGAGAGCTTCCGCCCCGGCCATGCCGACTACACCTACTGGCACAAGTACGGTATCCGCGACCCGCGTGGTGGTGGCCGTTCCTCGGCCCGTTTGACTGCCCCTACCGTCGCCGCCGGTGCGGTGGCCAAGAAGTGGCTGGCCCAGCAGTACGGCGTGCAGTTCCGCGCCTGCATGACGCAGCTGGGCGAGTTGGCCATCCCGTTCGAGAGCTGGGACCACGTGCAGAGCAACCCCTTTTTCGCCCCTGTGGCCGACGTGCAGCAATACGAAGACTACATGGACGCCCTGCGCAAGGCGGGCGATTCGTGTGGCGCCCGCATCCGCGTGCAAGCCACGGGCGTGCCGGTGGGCTTGGGCGAGCCGCTGTATGACAAGCTCGACGCCGACATCGCCCACGCCATGATGGGCCTGAACGCTGTGAAGGGCGTGGAGATTGGTGCCGGCTTTGCCAGCGTGGCCCATCGGGGCACGATGCACGGTGATTCGATGACACCCCAGGGTTTTCGCACCAACCATGCGGGCGGCGTGCTAGGCGGCATCAGTACCGGGCAGGACCTGGAGGTGAGCATTGCCATCAAGCCGACCAGCTCCATCATCAGCCCGCGCGAGTCGATTGATGTGCATGGCAATAGCACCGAGGTCATCACCAAGGGCCGCCACGACCCCTGCGTGGGCATCCGTGCCGCGCCCATCGCTGAGGCGCTGCTAGCGCTGGTAGTCATGGACCACGCTCTGCGCCACCGCGCCCAGTGTGGCGATGTGGTGCCGCCAGTACCGCCTATCCAGGCGTCGTTTCTCTAACCCCATCTCTTACCCTCCCCACGGGGCGGTCACTTCGCATGTGCAAACGTTGGTTCAGGGCCCCTGGCCGTCCCGCTGGCGCTCGCTGGTCAGTGTGGGGCGCCGCCAGTAGCCTAGCTCTGGCCTCCATGGCGCTGTCCCTGGCGGGCTGCAGCAGCACGACGCCTGCGCCGGGGGCGCGTGGCGCACCGTCGCACATCGAGATCACCCTCATTGGCTTCAATGACCTGCATGGCAACTTGGAGCCGCCGCACATGGCGCACTCAGTGCATGGGCCTGCAGGCCCGGTGCTGGTGCCTGCCGGGGGCATGGCGTATTTCGCCAGCGCCATGGCAGCCCTCAAGGCACAGTCCCAGCACCATGCAGTGGTGTCGGCGGGCGACATGGTAGGCGCATCGCCGCTGATGTCTTCGCTGTTTTTGGACGAGCCTACGATTGAGGCCGTCAACCGCATGCAGATCGACTTCAATGCGGTGGGCAACCACGAGTTCGACCGGGGCTGGCGTGAGCTGCTGCGTCTGCAGCATGGGGGCTGCGAGAAGTTCACCAACCGCCAGCCTTGCCGGATCAGCCAACCCTTCGAAGGCGCTCAATTTGGCCTGCTGGCCGCGAACACGGTGCGTGAGGACGGACACACGCTGCTGCCCGCCACGGGGCTCAAGCGGTTCACCGAAGGCGGTGTCACTGTCACCATGGGTTTTATCGGCCTCACGCTCCAGGCCACACCCACCATGGTGAGCCCTTCGGGCGTGGCGGGGCTCCGGTTTGAGGATGAGGCGGCCACGGCCAATGCCTTGATCCCTCAGCTCAGGGCCCAGGGGGCGGATGTGATCGTGGTGGCCATTCACGAAGGCGGCGGCACCAAGGCGGGTGTGCAGGAGAGCAGCTGCTCAGGCCTGTCGGGCGACATCGTGCCCATCCTGGAGCGCCTTGACCCGGCCGTGGATGTGGTGGTCTCCGGCCACACACACCAGGCCTATGTGTGCGACTACAGCCGCGTGAATGCCGCCAAGCCCTTCTTGCTGACCAGCGCAGGCCAGTACGGCACGCTGCTCACCGACATTCAGCTGCGCGTGGATACCCAGACCCGCCGCGTGGTTCGCAAAACAGCGCGCAATGTGGTGGTGCAGGGCGAGGCCTTCACGGGCGCCCAGGGTTTTGTGCCCCTGACCACTGCCGTGCCCGCGTTCCCCCCCGACGCAGGCGTGCAGAAGATCATCGACACGTACCGTGCCGCTGCTGTGCCGCTGGCCCAGCGGCCCGTGGGTCAAGCCCAAGGGCCTATGCGGCGCCAGCCCAATGCGGCGCTGGAGACCGTGCTGGGGAACCTGGTGGCCGATGCGCAACTGTGGGCCACGCGGGCGCCCGAAGACGGCGGAGCGCAGCTGTCGCTCATGAACCCCGGCGGTCTGCGCGCCGACCTGGTACCTGATGAACAGGGGCTGGTGCGCTTTGGCCAGTTGTATGCAGTGCAGCCTTTTGGTAACCAGTTGGTGGTGAAGACCTTCACAGGGGCTCAGATCCGCGCTGTGCTGGAGCAACAGTTCGCCAGTGCCGGCAATACCTTGCATCGTCCCCGTGTGTTGTCGGTTTCCAGCGGCTTCAGCTACCGCTTCGACCTGAGTCAGCCTGCCGGTGCACGCATCAGCCAAATGGTACTGAACGGCGTGCCGGTGGCGGACGTCCAGTCGGTGCGCGTGGTCATGAGCAGTTTTCTGGACAGCGGCGGCGACAACTTCACGGTACTGACCCAAGGAGTGAATCGCCGTGTGGGCGCGCTGGATCTGGATGCGCTGGAGGCTTATTTCCGTCTGCAAAGCCCGGTGGCCCTGCCTGCGACGGACCGCATTACGCGCGTTGCCCGCTGAGGTGGGTCAGTGCTGCACGCCAGTGGCATGGGGTCCATCTCTGCGGTAGCGCGGGGGCGCCAGCTATCGCAGGGATGGAAGCCGGTGACCAAGCCGGTAGCCACCAGTAACCGCATGCCGGGCCCAAGTCATTCATCCGGGACTCGCCGCCCCGGGCCACACCCAGCAGCGGGATCGTGAAGGCTGAATTTGTGGCTGTGTTGCACAGCCCAGGGCTACCGTCAGCAAGGCAGGGATGGCCCCACTGCACGATTAGGGTCCGGCCTTCGTCGCCGCAGATGCAGCCCAGGCAACAGTGCGGGCTCAGCCTCGCATTTCGCGTTCATGGCGCCGTTTCCACTATGCGCTGGCCTGCGGCATGATGCCCGCCAGATTTTGAGCAAAAAGTGGCGCCGGTGCTTTTATATAAAGCATTCATAGCTATTTATTTGATAGCGTCTGCCGTGCAGCGTCAGCGACAGCTGAGTTAGGCGGAAGGTGAACCCGACTTACTACAAGTTCAATTGGATCTTAAATTGATAGCTGTCGACGCATGCCGCAAAAGCGCTGGTGGCCAAAATGCTTGATTTATGCGCTCCAGGGGCAGGAGCGCAGGCTTAACGTGCCTATTTGCGCACTTCATCGACCATGGCGCGGAAGTCGTCAATGTCTTCAAAGCTGCGGTACACGCTGGCAAAGCGGATGTAGGCCACCTTGTCGAGCTTCTTGAGCTCGCGCATGACCAGTTCGCCGATGCGGCTGGAGATCACTTCGCGCTGGCCCAGGTTGAGCAGTTTTTCCTCGATGCGCTCGATGGCGCTGTCGATCTGATCGGTGCTGACCGGGCGTTTGCGCAGCGCCAGGTTGAAAGAAGCAAGCAGCTTGCCGCGCTCGTATTCGATACGGCGACCATCCTTTTTCACGATGGCCGGGAAGTTCACTTCCGGCCGCTCGTAGGTGGTAAAGCGCTTTTCGCACGCGCCGCACTGGCGGCGGCGGCGGATGAAGACCCCATCCTCAGACACCCGCGTTTCAACGACTTGCGTTTCGAGGTGGCTGCAGAAGGGGCACTTCATGGCTCTTGGCTGCGGATTTAGCCGTAGACGGGGAAGCGAGCGGTCAACGCATTGACCTTGGCGCGAACCGCGGCGATGTTGGCTTCGTCGCGCGGGTTGTCCAGCACGTCGGCAATCAGGTGGGCCGTGATGCGTGCTTCGTCTTCCTTGAAGCCGCGCGTGGTCATGGCGGGGGTGCCAATGCGCACGCCGCTGGTCACCATCGGTTTTTCAGGGTCGTTGGGGATCGCGTTCTTGTTGATGGTCATGTGGGCGGCGCCCAGCACGGCTTCGGCTTCCTTGCCGGTGATTCCCTTGGCGCGCAGGTCGACTAGCATCACGTGGCTTTGGGTGCCACCGCTCACGATGCGCAGGCCGCGCGCGGTCAGCGTCTCGGCCACCACCTTGGCGTTCTTGGCGACTTGTTCCTGGTACGTCTTGAACTCGGGCTGCAGCGCTTCCTTGAAAGCCACCGCCTTGGCGGCGATCACGTGCATCAGCGGGCCGCCTTGCAGGCCGGGGAAGATCGCGCTGTTGATGGCCTTTTCGTGCTGGGCCTTCATCAGGATGATGCCGCCACGGGGGCCACGCAGGCTCTTGTGCGTGGTGGAGGTGACCACGTCAGCGTGCGGCACGGGGTTGGGGTACACGCCTGCGGCAATCAGGCCAGCATAGTGGGCCATGTCCACCATAAAGATCGCGCCAACATCCTTGGCCACCTTGGCAAAACGCTCAAAATCAATGTGCAGGCTGTAAGCCGAGGCACCCGCGATGATCAGCTTGGGCTTGGTTTCGTGGGCCTTCTTTTCCATCGCTTCGTAGTCGATGGCTTCGTTGGCGTCGAGCCCATAAGAGACCACGTTGAACCACTTGCCCGACATGTTCAGCGGCATGCCGTGTGTCAGGTGGCCGCCTTCGGCCAAGCTCATGCCCATGATGGTGTCACCGGGCTTGAGGAAGGCCAGGAACACGGCCTCGTTGGCCGATGCACCGCAATGCGGCTGCACGTTGGCGGCTTCGGCGCCGAAGATCTGCTTGACGCGGTCGATGGCCAGTTGTTCGGCCACGTCCACATGCTCGCAGCCACCGTAGTAGCGCTTGCCGGGGTAGCCTTCGGCGTACTTGTTGGTCAGCTGGGTGCCCTGGGCCCACATCACGGCGGGGGAGGCGTAGTTTTCGCTGGCGATCAGCTCGATGTGGTGCTCCTGCCGGGCGTTTTCAGCCTGGATGGCGGCAAAGAGTTCGGGGTCGGTTTGTTCGACAAGAATATTGCGGTCGTACATGATTGGCAGTCCTATGAACTTGTGTCCCTTGAAACAAGGGCTGCCCAGGCGAACGGCTGAACGCAGAAGGGATGAACCCCCGTGCGGCACGCTTCCCAGTGGTTCACAAGAAGCAGGTTCTTGCTGGTTTCCACGTCAGCGGCAACACCCCGTATTCGAGAGCGCAGCGCCTATCGCCAGTCGCGTACCCCGTTAGTGTAGCCGACGCCGAGCGTCAGAGCTTTATCAACAAGAGGCATGGACGCAGTGCCTGCATGCGGGCCTCAAAGGCCTGATAAAAGGGCCACCTTGTCGGCGGCGGCTGGTGTCACAGCACGTGGCGCAGCAGCTGGAATGCTCTGCACGGGCGCTTGTGTTGACAAAGAGGGCGGAGGGCTGATGGGTATTGCCCGGCCACCTGCTATCTGGCGCAGGCGGAAATGCTCGGCCATGACCTTGGCGGCATAACCACCATCGTCGGCCATGTTGGCTGCACCCACGTAGTAGCGCAGCCCACCTTCCAGGGAGCCCGCACGCGCAATGCACTCCTGCAAGACCTTGACTCCCACGCGCAAATTGCTCACGGGGTCAAAAGCCGCAAAGTGGCCACCGAAATTCTGGTACTTGTCGGTGTGCACGCGGGTCATGACCTGCATGAGGCCTTGGGCGCCCACCGCGCTTTCCGCAAATGGATTGAAGCTCGACTCAATGGCCATGATGGCCAAGATCAACGTCGGGTCGATCTTGGCGCGGGTGCCGATCTCATAGGCTTCAGCGACCAGTACGCTGAGCGGCTCGGGGGCCACGCGGTATTTCTTGCTCAACCAGAATGCGACGGCAGCCTGCTCCTTGGGCAGATCCTTGGGGTTGGCTGCGGTGGCGCGTTCGCTGGCTTCGGGCTCGATGGGCATGCCCACCATTTCTACCTGCCGGGCCTGAAGCCAGCCCATGAGCTGTTCTTCGCCAGCCTGGCGCAGGTCCGGCCGAGCGGTCAGGGCAATGATTACAAAGGCAACAGCTAAGCCGATCAGTGCAAAGCTGTTGTGGGTGATTTCAAGAAAACCTTCGGTCACATCGGCCGCGAAAGTTCGCACGCCGGAGACTATTTTTCCTGACGCTGTCATAGCTCTTCCTTTCTGAAGCGGGACGGGAAAGCGAGGCAGTTTTGAGACTGCGCCTTCTCGGCTGGTCGCCTGGATTGGTACGCCATCAAGTCGGGGCTGCACGTCTGTGGAGTGCTTGGTGCCCTGGTTTGACTTAGCCGGGTTCGGCAGCGGGTTGGGGTTTTTACTAGCCCGTTTTTACGGCTGGCGGATTCTAGAAGCTCACTAAATGCATAGTCAATACTAACAAATTTAAATGTAATACATTTAAGTTATAAAAAACATGTAAAAAAGCACAGTTTTTAGCTGTTTTGAGGACCGGATTGACGACCAGTTGGGGAGGGGGTTGTTACGTGCTCATGTCAAATTCAATCGGCCTGATGGCAGCCATTGAGAATCCGATTTGAGTTGATGCGGGCACTTTGGTAAGGTTGCGTTGCCTGTCTAGTTCAGGCATCGCCAGACGAAGCGAAGTCTCCCTCCAAGGGCATTCAGTGCCTCGGTGCAGCAGATACCGCTTCCATGGCAACCCCCTGGAGGCAATACCTTGCCTCCTCGCCGTGTGGACCTTTATCTCCGCATTGCGACCGATGGCAAAGACCGTTGTGTCAGCCGTCAAGCCCGGTGGGCAGGCCCTGAGGTCCTGTCCATCGGGCTTTCTTATTGATGCTTCGCCCTGGTGTGTGGGCCATTGCTTCTTATATATAGATAATGGGGGCTGTTCCCTTGGGTGGCGATGCTCCTGTGAGGGGCCGCAGTATGTCAGTCCGTCTGGCAAAGCCTTGTGCCAGATCACCCTCGGGGTTTGGCATGGCACCAAGCTGTGGTCAGTTTGCCGAACCCTGTGAAAATAGCCTTTTGTTGTCCTGGCGCGCACTTGGTGTGACCGCTTGGGCAGGCCCTCAAGCGATCCGTTTGGGGGCGCCTTCGTTATCCATTGGATCCATGTTTCCATTTTTTTCCCGCAGCAAAATGTCCGACGCACCTGAAGTGAATCCGGCCCCGGCCAAAACCCACGAGCCGCATCCACTTGATGCGCTGACCGGCGGTGCTTTTTCTGCCGCAACCTCTGGCGAACGTGCTTCCCGCATCCGTGATTGGTTGGCCAGCCAGCCTGCGCCTGAGCAATTACAAGAAGTTTTTAAAGAACTGAGTGGGCGTGACAAGGGGGCTGCCCGCGCAGTCCGTGAGCGCCTGGATGAAATCCGCCGTGCAAAAGGGCAGGAGGCGATTGCCGCTGAGTGGGCCGAAAAGGCCCAAGCATTACTGGCCGCACCCAAGCTCAATATTGCAGACGCTCTCGCATGGCAGCGGGATGCCGCCAAGGCTGGTGCTCCTTTGTCGCGTGAGCCCCTTTCGCTGCTCAAGGTGCAGGTGGCTGACCGTGTGAAGGTGATTGAAGATCTGCAACACCGGGTTCAGGTTCAGCGCGAAGCCGCCGTATTGCTGGCTCAACGTATTGAAGTGCTCTCGACCAAGCCTTGGCGTGATGCCCACGCTGCGCTGGAATTGCTGCGCGCCGATGTTGCCCGTTGGCAGGAGCAGGCCCAGGAGTTGACGGGCGATGCGAGTTGGGCGAGCGTGGAGGCCCGCTTCCCGCCATTGCTTGACGCTTCGCGCACTCAACTGTTGGTGGTATGGGAGGCTTTCCAGCCTGCTGTGGCCCAGGCTGCGGCGGCCGCAGAAGACGCCACTGCGCCGTTGCCTCCCGTGCCCGTGTGGGCGGATGAGCTGCGGGCTGCGCGTGGCCTGCCGACCGAGGCAGCGGCTGCAGCTGCTGCCAAGCCAGCCCGCGTTGCGAAGCCCAAAGTCGCCCCAGAAGTGGTCGAAAAAGCCGCGAAGGTCGTGCGTGATGCTCTGGTGACTTTGGAAAAGGAGACCGCGGAGGGCCATGGCAAGGCCAGTGCTGGTGCTGCGGCCGCGCTGCGGGCGGTGCTCAAGGTACATGGCAAGCACATTGATACCGGCATGGAGCAGCAGGTGCATGCAGCGCTGGTTGCGGCTGGCGAGCTTGAAGGTTGGCAGCGTTGGAGTGCCGACCAGGTGCGCGAAGACCTGGTTGCCAAGGCCGAAGCCTTGCTTAACCGCCCTGAAGGTCAGGCACTGGGTGGTCGCAAGATGCAGGAAACCCTGCGCAATTTACGAGACCAGTGGAAGCAGGCCGATCAAGGCGGCGCGCCCAACCACGGGTTGTGGAAAAAATTTGACGAGGCGTGCAATGCGGCACACAAGGTCGTCGAAGTCTGGTTGGACAAAATTCGTACCGAGGCTGCTGAGCACAAGGCCCAGCGCCTGGCTCTCATCGAAGAGGTCAAGGCTTGGGCCCAGGAGCATGCGGCATCGGGCGACTGGAAGGGCATCAACCGGGCACTCTATCAATTTGGTGACCGCTGGCGCGAAGGTGGTCACGTGGGTGAAAAGCTTTTTGCTGAACTGCAACCGCTTTGGATGCAGGCCATTTCTCTCGCTGCAGCCCCGTTGGAAACCGCGCGAAAAGAAAGCCTGGCCCGCCGCCACGCCATGATTGAAGAGGCGGTGGCTTTGGGCGCCGCACCCGCTCTGCGCATCGACGCCGTGAAAGCGCTCCAGCAGCGCTGGCAAGCCGAAGCGCAGACAGTGCCCTTGGATCGCAAGCACGAGCAAAAGCTCTGGGATGCTTTCCGTAAGCCCATTGACGAAGCGTTCAACCGTAAATCAGCCGACCGCGATCGCGCGGTGACCGAGTTGAGCGCTCGTGACCGTGTGGTCTTGGATGCATCGAAAGCCCTTGAAGCAGCCAATGCAACGGGCGATGCACAGCAGATTCGTTTGGCTATGCAGGCGCTGGAGGCTGCGTTGCACGGGCAGGCCCAGGCGGCGGAGGCGGTGGCCTCTGCGCAGATGGATACTCAGAATCAAACACAGGTGCAGACAGACAATGCACCCCAGGCGACCGAAGGTGGCGCTGATGATGCGCCTGCTGAGGAGAAGCCAGATGAGGTCGCACATGCTGCTCCCAAGCCTGTCGCACGTCCTGTGGTTGCCGTGCGTGGCGATGACCGTCCTGGCATGAAGAAAGATGCCCCGGCGGCCCCTGGTCGTGGCGCGCGTCCTGGTGATCGTCGCGATGGCCGCCCTGGTGATCGTGATGCAGGTCGAGGTCCGCGCGTCGATGGTCGTTCGGGCGATCGAAACGACCGAGGCGGGCGTTTTGGTGATCGTCCTGCCTATGAAGACCGGGGCCCTCGCCTTGGCGACACCGCATTCCGTGCCCAGCGTGAGGCCATGGAGCACGCACAACTGGCATTGAAAAAGCTGGCAGCCCAGGCACATGGAGAAGCGTTGACCCAATTGCTGACCGCCTGGGAAAAGCGCGACCCTGCCCAGGTGCCGAGTACCCAAGACCTTGGTGGCCGTGTAACAGCTTCTGTGCGTGGTGCTTGGACTCAAGCGCTGTCCACAGCCCCTCAGGGTGATGCCTCAGAAGCGTTGCTGCGCCTTGAGATGGCGGCGGAGACGCCCACTCCTGCGGAGCACATAGCGGCTAGGCGCATGTTGCAGTTGCAATTGCTGACCCGTCGCAATGACCCCGCACCTGTCCAGACCTGGGGCCAGGATGCTGCTCGTGTGCTGGCGAGTGTCAGTGACGCAGCAAATGCCCGTCGTTTGCAGAACGTACTGAAGGCACTACTCCGCAAGTAAGCTCTGACCCGCGAGGGGGGGGGCATGGCCGACCGTGCCGGTCGGTGGGGCAGTCGCCGTTGCGCATTGGCGCGACTGCGAACTGCGCCTTCGTGTTGCCTTCAGAACGACATTCTCAGCAAAGGGTGTTTTGTTCGCTGGCGTATTCGTGGCATGGGCGCAGTGCCGTCTGGCATACAGCGGGCGGCTGCTATGTGGTATTCGGTTGAACGTATTGTTGCCGCTGCTTCGGTGGGGTGTCTCGACGCGAAGTTCGCCCCATGTTGTGGAGCGCTTGATGGAAGTCGACGTGCTGGTCGGGGCAGCATTCGCATGTGCGCTCTGTAGCCTGCAAATCAATGTGTCAGCTCGCATCAGAAGTGCATGGATGCGCAGCTTTTATGACTTCTGAGATGTGTGCTGGGCGGAGATGCCTTCGTCGGGGTGGCGAGGCTCCTGTGTACTGGTGCGCAAGTGGCACGGCAATCTACCCATGCAGTTCAAATGACGACCCAAAACAAAAAAGCCGTTGCAGTTGCAACGGCTTTTTATACATTTGGTGCCCAGAAGAGGACTCGAACCTCCACGATGTTACTCGCTAGTACCTGAAACTAGTGCGTCTACCAATTCCGCCACCTGGGCTTTCAGATCAGCTTTTGATTATAGAACAAAAAATTCAGGCTTCTGGCGATTTCTCAAAACTTTGTGTGATCTGCTCAATATTCGGCATCAGTCTTTGGTGATGCTGACGGTCCCGGAAAATAAAAAGCCGCTGTCGTTACAGCGGCTTCAATATTTTGAAAACCATCATTGGTTCTCGTTAAACTTGGTGCCCAGGAGAGGACTCGAACCTCCACGATGTTACTCGCTAGTACCTGAAACTAGTGCGTCTACCAATTCCGCCACCTGGGCATTTCAGGAAAGACTCAGATTGTATAACAAAAAAACCACCCCCGGCGCGCAGTCCGCGCATTTGTCGGACGAGATTGAAGGCAGCGTGCAGGGGCACCGTGATGGGCACGGTTTTGTCATTCGCGACGATGGCGAAGGCGACATCTATATCCCCCCCAATGAAATGCGCGCAGTGCTGCACAAGGACCGCGTGCGTGTACGCATCGTGCGCCAGGACCGCCGTGGTCGCCCCGAAGGCCGCGTGGTCGAGATCATTGAGCGCCCGCCCCAGCCCCTCATCGGTCGCCTGCTGCAGGAAAGTGGCGTGTGGCTCGTGGCGCCCGAGGACAAGCGCTATGGCCAGGATGTCTTGATTCCCAAAGGTGCCACCGGCGCCGCAAAAACAGGGCAGGTCGTCGTTGTTGAACTGACCGAGCCACCCGCACTGTTTGGCCAGCCCGTGGGCCGCATCACCGAAGTGCTCGGCGAGGTGGACGACCCCGGCATGGAGATCGAGATCGCCGTGCGCAAGTACGGCGTGCCGCACGAGTTCTCCGCCGAGTGCTTGGCGCAGGCCAAGGAGTTGCCCGACAAGGTGCGCGCGCAGGACAAGAAGCGCCGCGTGGACCTGACCGACGTGCCCCTGGTCACCATCGATGGTGAAGACGCCCGCGACTTCGACGATGCCGTGTACTGCGAGCCCGCCAAGGTGGGCCGCAGCAAGGGCTGGCGCCTGCTGGTGGCGATTGCCGACGTGAGCCACTATGTGGAGACCGGTAGCGCCATCGACATTGACGCCTACGACCGCGCCACCAGCGTGTACTTTCCGCGCCGCGTGATTCCCATGCTGCCCGAGAAGCTGAGCAACGGCCTGTGTTCCCTCAACCCCGAGGTGGAGCGCCTGTGCATGGTTTGTGACATGCTGGTCACCGCCAAGGGCGAAGTGCACGCCTACCAGTTCTACCCGGCCGTGATGTTCAGCCATGCGCGTTTCACGTACACGGAAGTGGCGGCCATCCTGGCCAATACGCGCGGCCCCGAGGCCAGCAAGCGCAAGGACCGCGTGAAGGACCTGCTCAACCTGCACGACGTGTACCGAGCCCTTCTGATTGCACGCCAGCAGCGCGGCGCAGTGGACTTTGAAACCACCGAAACGCAGATCGTCTGCGACGAGAACGGCCGCATCGAAAAGATCGTGCCGCGCACCCGCAATGATGCGCACAAGCTCATCGAAGAGGCCATGCTGGCCGCCAACGTGTGCAGTGCCGACTTCATCGCCCAGGGCGGACAGCCTGGCCTGTTCCGCGTTCACGAAGGCCCCACGCCCGAGAAGCAGGAGATCCTGCGCAACTACCTCAAGGCCATGGCCGTCGGCATGACGATTGGCGATGATCCCAAGCCCGCCGAGTTCCAGGCGATTGCCCAGGCCACCAAAGAGCGGCCTGACGCGCAGCAGATCCACACCATGCTGTTGCGCTCCATGCAGCAGGCTATCTACACGCCCGTCAACAGTGGCCACTTTGGCCTGGCGTTCGATGCCTACACGCACTTCACCAGCCCGATCCGGCGTTACCCCGACTTGCTGGTGCATCGGGTCATCAAGGCCATCCTGAGCAAGACGAAGTACGCGCTGCCGTCGCTGCCTACACCGGGCGAAGCCCACGCCAAGCTGGCCAAGCGCCTGGCAGCCCGTGTGGCCGCGCCCGGCACCAAGCCGCGCAAGGACGTGACACCCCCTAGCCGCGATACCCAGGCCTGGGAGGCCGCAGGCCTGCATTGCAGTGCCAACGAGCGCCGCGCCGACGAGGCGAGCCGCGATGTGGAGGCCTGGCTCAAGTGCAAGTACATGCGCGAACACCTGGGCGAGGAGTACAGCGGCGTGGTGAGTGCGGCGACGAGCTTCGGCATCTTCGTGACGCTCGACGCGATGTATGTCGAAGGTCTGGTGCACATCACCGAACTCGGCGGCGAGTACTTCAAGTTCGACGAGGCGCGCCAGGAGCTGCGTGGTGAACGCACCGGCATCCGATACGCCATCGGCGCGCGCGTGCGGGTGCAGGTCAGCCGCGTGGATCTGGATGGCCGCAAGATCGACTTCCGCCTGGTGCGTGAAGGCGAGGAACTGCTCGGCCGCGCGCTCAAGGACAAGGGCGTGGGCGCAGAAGGCGCAGGCGGTGCTGCCCGCAAGACCGGAGGCCGCTCCAATGGGCGCAAGGCTGACAAGGGCGCAGCCCCATCAGCCACCGAGCAAGCGGGCCTCTCGCGTGAGCGGGCAGCGCGCTCACCGATCCAGTCCCTGAAAGCGTCCGTCAAGAAGGCGGTCGCAGGCAAATCCAGCAAGGGCAAGGCGCGCAAGCCGCGCCGGGGATGACAGGGGCGTATCTCTGAGGTGACCGGGCGCCAGCGGGCGTGTCCCCCGCTATGATCCGCCCATGATCTCCCGTCTGCCTGGCCTGACCCTGCCTGAACGTGTGTGGAACATGGCACGTCGTTGGGCGGTGGCCTGGTGGCGCATCCTGTACCTGGGGGCTGTGGTGCTGGTGCTGGTGTTGTCGCCGTCCAGCTATGGCAAAGGCACCCGCCGGGCGCTCGCCCGCCACCTGTATCTGGACACGGCGCCAGTGCTGCTGGGTTTCACGGTGCTGGCTGCGTTGATCAGCCTTGTGCTCACGCGCATCGTGGTGGTCACGGCGCTGAGCTATGGGCTGTCGCGCTACGCTCTGGAGATGGTGATCCGCGTGCTGGTGCTGGAGCTGATTCCGCTCACCGCAGCGTTGTTTGTGGCTATGCGGTGCACCATTCCCAACGGATCGCAGCTTTCGCGCCTACATCAGACAGGTCGCTTCGACGCGCTGCGCCGCCAGGGCTCTGATCCTGTGCGCATCGAGCTGCTGCCCCGCGTGATTGCCGGGGTGTTTGCCTGTGTCACCCTGGCCGCACTGAGTTGCGTGGTGGCGCTGGTGCTGGCCTATCTGGGTGTGTATGGTTTCAATTTGGCGGGGTTGCCCAGCTATACGCGCATGTTTGGCCAAGTGTTCTCGCCCAGCGTGACGATGGTGTTTGTGCTCAAGACACTGTTCTTCAGCCTGGCCGTGGCGCTGATCCCCATGGCAGCGGGCCTGTACGACATCGGTGAGCGCACCCAGACCGATTCTGAGCTGGGCGGTCTGGCCCGCATGTTTGCCGTGCTGTTGCTGATCGAGGTGACTTCGCTCATGGGCAACTATTACTGACGGCCCGCGCAGTTCGCCATCACCCGCCCACCCCTACAACATGAACGACACCCCTCCCAAGCCATCGCATGGCTCATCTGCGCCTTCCGCTGCGGCCGATGTGCCTCCGGTCGAGACCCTGCGCCCGGTGGCCTATCTGGAAATCAAGGCGGCCGCGCTGCTGCTGTTCACCCTGGCCCTCATCCTGGGCTCGGGTCTTTACCTGCTCTATGCACGAGGTGCGTTTGAGCCTACGCAAACGCTGGTGCTGACGGCCGATGACTCCGAAGGCGTGGTGGTGGGCATGGACATGACGTTCTCTGGCTTTCCCATCGGTCGCGTGCGGCGCATCGAGCTGGCTGAATCGGGCAATGCCCGCATCCTGGTAGACGTGCCCCGCAAGGACGCCCACTGGCTGCGCGAGTCCAGTGTGTTCACATTGGTCCGGGGCCTAGTGGGGGGCACCAACATCCGGGCCTACTCCGGCATCCTCTCCGACCCCGCGCTGCCCGATGGCGCAGTGCGGCCGGTGTTGCGCGGGGATGCGACGGCGGAGATCCCGCAGCTCATGGCCACAGCGCGCGAGCTGCTCACCAACCTGAATGCACTGACATCGCCAGACGCGGCCTTGGGCCACACCCTGACCAACGTCAAGGCACTCACCGAGCGGCTCAATGGCCCGGGCGGCGCCCTGGGCGTGCTGATGGGGAACGAAGCTGACGCGAAGAAGATTGTGGCCACCCTGGAGCGCACCAACGCGCTGCTGGCGCGGCTGGATGGCATGGCCGCCCGCGCTGACACGCAGGTGTTCGGGAGCGAGGGTAACAAGGACGCCCTCGTGCCCGAGGTGCGCGCCACCGTGGCCCAGCTCAATGGCTTGCTGGCCGACACCCGCACCAGCCTGAAGAAGGTGGACGCCGTGCTGGTGGAAGCTCAGGCCATCGGTGCCAACGCCCGTGAAGCCACCACCGACCTGGGCGCGCTGCGCGCCGAGGTAGAAGGCAACCTGCGCAAGGTGGAAAGCCTGGTCAACGAAATCAACCGCAAATGGCCCTTTGCACGCGATACGGAGCTGAAGCTGCCATGAAGAACTCATCTGCTCCCCCTCGCTCGCGGGCTGCGTTGCGGTTCCTGTCGATTGGCTGTGCCTCTGTGTTGGCGGCGTGCTCCAGCCAACCCCCGGTGCCTGACTGGCAGATGAATGCCCAGGGTGCATCCCAAAAGGCCATTGATGCTTATCTGTCCGGCAATGCGCGCGTCGAGAAGCTCGAATGGGACCGCGCCCGCGCCGAAGTCTCCCGCACAGGCCGCCCCGATCTGCTGGCGCGCCTCGAACTGATGCGGTGCGCTGCCCAGGTGGCCAGCCTGGTGACCGAACGGTGCGAGCGCTTCGAGGCATTGCGGGCCGATGCCGCCGCGCCCGAACAGGCCTATGCCGACTATCTGGCGGGCCGCGCGCAAACCGCCCAGGTGGCGCTGCTGCCACCGGCGCAGCGTGCAGCCGCAGTGTCAGGGGATGCCGCCAGCCTGACCGGTATCGCCGACCCACTCTCCCGCTTGGTGGCTGCGGGCGTGCTGCTGCAGACGGGCCGCGCCAGTCCGGCCGTCATCGCTACGGCCACCGATACCGCATCGGCACAAGGGTGGCGCAGGCCGCTGATGGCCTGGCTGTTGCTGCAGGTGCAGCGAGCCGAAGCCGCTGGCGATACCCAAGCTGCCGCCATATTGCGCCGCCGCGTTGGGGTCGTGGAGCAGGGGGGTGCTCTGCAGCGTTAGGGAGACGCAGGTGCTGAGGAGCGGCTGGCGCTAGATATCCGCGCAGGCTTGCCCGGCAAGGTCATAGGCTATCAGCCGCAGTCCGAATACCGCGCTTGCGCCGTCTGTCAGCAGATTCAGCGTAAGCGCGCCTGCAACTGAGTATCGATGTCGTCACGCTCCCTCGCAAACTGCTGGGGACTGATTTCGTTGGACTCCAGCTTGCGCGCCACGGACAGCAGTAGTACGGTGTTTTCGAGGCGCGTGTCTTGCTGCAGCGAGGGGGGTAGGGCGGTTAGGCGGTCAAAGCTTTGTTTGTAAAGCTCGCTCCAGCTCATGGCGCCTGCCTGGGCCTGAGCCTGAGCGCCGTCGTACCAGCGCGAGAATTCATCCAAGGAGTTGTCGCGGGGGCTGGAACAGCCCAGCAGAGCCGCCAGCAGCACCGTCGTGCCCCAGGATTTGGGGTAGAAAAATGAGAAGCAACGGTTTGCAGAGATGCGAAAACGTGTGGTCACGATCGTCCTCCATTTCAGAATGCCACCGAAAAAAACTCGGTGTGCAGCGTCAAATGGTACTCCGATGCTATGCTTTTTGCTACTTGGTTGCTGTTTCGACCCATAATGTGGTGGCGCAGTGCCAACCACTTCTGCAAACATCACATGTCAGTGGTCCAGGAAGCTGGTGGACAAAATCTGATCCAGCCCCGTGAGCCCGTAGGACATTGAATCCACAGACTGCACGGCCACGTCCGGCATGAGCAACGATACTGCAGCCAGCACAGCCAGCACCACGGTCCCGACGAACGCAACGAATGCGCGTGCTCCTGGCGGTAAAGAATGGCGTTTCATGGTGAAGTCCTTTTCAGCAAAAGGGTGAGGGGCCGCAATGACCTCCCAGTGCAACCTCAATGGCTGCTGGCTAGGATTTCAGCAAAATGCCGCAGTTCCGCGTGTAAGACAAGTGCCATAACAGTGCTTTATGGGTAACTGTTACGGCCTGTTGCCTTTACAAACCTGCCAAAAACCTTCCTCTCCGTGCACGCGGTGAGTGGTCCAATTCAGTGTCTGCAGCGCGCGGCGGATGGAATGCCAAGTGAACGGACTGCAGAGGGCTTCCTGTGGGGGTCAATCGTCGTCCAGGCACGGAATGGTTCAGGGCGCGGGCGCCTGAATCCACGCGGTGATCTTGGCTATTGCCTCCTGCTCCATGCCAATGAAGCCGTGCCAATGCTGGCCCGCACACTCATCACCTACAGGGTGGGCGCCGCCATTCACCACCATGAGCTTTTTGACCGGTGCCCGCGTCAGCCCTTTCAGAATGGCGGGCGTTTCGCCGGCTTGGCAGTGTTTGCAGCCGTCCTTCGCGTGGTGGTACACCAGCACCGGGATCTGTATGGCCTGCAGGTCCTGAGTGGGCACTGCGCCCGGTGTGTTCCTGTTCACCACGCTGGAGGTCAGCACCAACCCCGCAATCACCGGGTCTTTGACACGAATGGCCACAGCCGTCGCAGACACCGTCCCGCGGCTGGTGCCCACAACCCATACGGGTAAGTCGCTTTGGTGTTTCACAAATTCGAGCACTTTGGCGACGTCGGTCATGTGTGCGGGGCCCGTGCGCTCGTTCCAGCCCAGCTCCATGTCGCTGGGCCGCCCGAAGATCGCCACGTTGTAGCCGCGCGCAATGAAATGTGGCGCAGAGCGGACCAGAAAATTGCCGCCGGCGGCGCTGCCATCCTCCACCTTCCCGAATCCACCAGCGCCGCCTGGGAAAAGAAGCACGGTGGCCTTGGCGCTTGGAGCAACTTCCCAGAACACGGTGTTGGTTACCCCGTCACGTGTCGGCACCTTGAACAGCGTCCCTTCAGCCCACACGGGTGCCACCAGAGTCGTCAGGCACCAGCAGATGCCAACATACATCCAACGCATCAGCATTCGCAGAACTCCGGAAATTTCACCGATAACGCAATGAACCGGGCGCTCCGTCGGCGATGTTCAGCGCACAGCCGCGGCTGATTGGCGTACTGCGCCCAAAGAGCCAGCCAAACAACAAAAAACCCAGGTGACCTGAATCACCTGGGTTGATATGTGGCGGAGAGGGCGGGATTCGAACCCGCGGTGGGGATTAGCCCACACACGCTTTCCAGGCGTGCGACTTAAACCGCTCATCCACCTCTCCGAAGCCCTCGATTATAGCCACAGGAATGGGTGCATTTTGGCGACCTCTCAGCGCGGCCCGAAAATTCCCTCAGCCAATGGGTATCAGCCTGCCTTCTGCGACGTCTGCACCATCTTCATCGCCGACCCAATCAGCGCGGATACCTCGGTCATGTTGCTGGGGACGATAAGGGTGGTGGTGGCGTCCGATGCGACTTGGCTGTAGGCCTCTACGGCCTTTTCGGCTACCTTGAGCTGTACGGCTTGCTCGCCGCCGGGTTGGCGGATGGCGGCTGCCACGCGTTCGATGGCCTGGGCGTTGGCTTCGGCCACGGCTTTGATGGATTCGGCCTCGCCCTGGGCCTTGTTGATGACGGCCTGCTTTTCGCCCTCGGAGCGAGCGATGAAGGCTTCGCGCTCGCCGGTGGCGATATTGATCTGCTCCTGGCGACGGCCTTCTGATGCGGCGATCAGGGCACGTTTCTCGCGCTCTGCCGTGATCTGGGCCTGCATGGCGTGCAGGATTTCCTTCGGCGGGGTCAGGTCCTTGATCTCGTAGCGCAGCACCTTCACGCCCCAGTTGAGGGCCGCCTCGTCAATCGCCTGGACGATCTGGGCATTGATGATGTCGCGCTCTTCAAAGGTCTTGTCCAGCTCCAGCTTGCCGATCACGGAGCGCAATGAGGTCTGCGCCAGTTGCGTCACGGCCATGATGTAGTTGCTGGAGCCGTAGCTGGCTCGCATCGGGTCCGTGACCTGAAAGTACAGGATGCCGTCCACCTGCAGCTGGGTGTTGTCGCGCGTGATGCACACCTGGCTTGGGACGTCGAGGGGGATTTCTTTCAGGCTGTGCTTGTAGGCGACCTTGTCCACAAACGGGATCAGGAAGTTCAACCCCGGAGTGAGCGTTCCTGCATATTTGCCCAGACGCTCCTTGACCCAGGCATTTTGCTGGGGCACGACCTTGACGGACCGGGCGATGAAGATCACGGCAATGATCAGGATGACGATGGCAATTTCCATGGAAGGCCTTTCTTTTATATCGACAAGGAATCTGGGTTTTAAACCGGGTCCACCAGCAGGCGGTTACCCACCAGCTCGGCGACACGGTGCATTCCGGTAGAGGGCGTGACGCCGGGGCGATGGATGGCGGTCCATGGGGCGCCTCTGTACTTCACAGTAGCGGTGCCGTCGGAGTTCCAGCTCTCGATGAGGATGGTTTCGCCCACATCCATATTGACGCTCCGGTCTGCACGCGCCGACGGATCACCGGGCCGCCTTTTTCTCAGGAGGTAGCACGCCACAACCGCGCCTCCGCCCACGAGGGCTGCCGACACCATTTGCGGTGCGGACGGCAGGCCCAGATGGGCGGCCAAGGCGGCGGCCACCAGTCCCAACGCCACCATCAGCAAATAGAACGTGCCGGTCAGAAGCTCTGCCACGACCACCGCCCCTGCTGCCAGCCACCAGATGGTGGATGCCTCCATGTTGAACCTCCGCTTTTGATTGTGTTTAGTGCACCACATTCTGGGTCAAAAGGGGGGGAGTTCAAAGGCAGGTCAAGGTTATTCCTTACACTTCGCGCCTATTTCGTTTTTTGGCCGGCAGGGCACGGTTTCACGGAGGCTGCGCATGAAGTTTCGTTTTCCCATCATCATCATCGATGAGGACTATCGTTCCGAGAACACCTCGGGTCTTGGCATCCGTGCCCTGGCGCAAGCCATCGAGGCCGAGGGTTTCGAGGTGGTGGGGGTCACCAGCTATGGCGATCTGTCCCAGTTCGCGCAGCAGCAAAGCCGCGCCAGCGCCTTCATTTTGTCGATCGACGATGAAGAGTTCACCGTGGGCGAGGGGCTCGACCCCATCGTGCTGAGCCTGCGCAATTTCATTGGTGAAGTGCGCCGCAAGAACACCGAAGTGCCGATCTACGTGCACGGTGAGACCAAGACCAGCCGCCACCTGCCCAACGACATCCTGCGCGAGCTGCACGGCTTCATCCACATGTTCGAGGACACCCCCGAATTCGTGGCGCGCCACATCATCCGCGAAGCCAAGAGCTACCTGGAGAGCGTGCAGCCGCCGTTCTTCAAGGCGCTGCTCGACTACGCCGAAGATGGCTCGTACAGCTGGCACTGCCCAGGGCACTCGGGTGGCGTGGCCTTCTTGAAGAGCCCTGTGGGCCAGATGTACCACCAGTTCTACGGCGAGAACATGCTGCGCGCCGACGTCTGCAATGCAGTAGAAGAGTTGGGCCAGCTGCTGGACCACAACGGCGCCATCGGCGAGAGCGAGCGCAATGCCGCGCGCATCTTCAATGCCGACCACTGCTTCTTCGTCACCAACGGCACCAGCACCTCCAACAAGATGGTGTGGCACCACACCGTGGCACCGGGCGACGTGGTGGTGGTGGACCGCAACTGCCACAAGTCCATCCTGCACAGCATCATCATGACCGGGGCCATCCCCGTGTTCATGAAGCCCACGCGCAACCACTTCGGCATCATCGGGCCCATCCCGCAAAGCGAGTTCGAGCCTGCGGCCATCCAGGCCAAGATCAAGGCCAACCCGTTGCTCAAGGGCGTGGACGCCAAGAAGGTCAAGCCGCGTGTGCTGACGCTCACCCAGTCCACCTACGACGGCGTCCTTTACAACACCGAGACCATCAAGGGCATGCTCGACGGCTACGTGGAGAACCTGCACTTCGACGAGGCCTGGCTGCCGCACGCGGCCTTCCACCCCTTCTATGGCACATACCATTCAATGGGAAAGAAGCGCACGCGCCCCAAGTATTCGGTGACCTATGCCACGCAGTCCATCCACAAGCTGCTGGCCGGCATCAGCCAGGCCAGCCACGTGCTGGTGCAGGACTCGCAGACCACCAAGCTGGACCGCCACCTCTTCAACGAGGCCTACCTGATGCACACCAGCACCAGCCCGCAGTACAGCATCATCGCCAGCTGCGATGTGGCTGCGGCCATGATGGAACCGCCCGGCGGCACCGCGCTGGTGGAAGAAAGCATTCTGGAGGCGCTCGACTTCCGCCGTGCCATGCGCCAGATTGAGCACGACTTCGGCAAGAACGACTGGTGGTTCAAGGTCTGGGGCCCCGACAAGCTCGTGGACGAAGGCATTGGCCGCGCAGAAGATTGGATCATCCGCAGCGACAGCAAGAGCAAGAAGGCCGGTACCAAGTGGCATGGCTTCGGCCAGATGGCGGACGGCTTCAACATGCTGGACCCGATCAAGTCCACCATCGTCACGCCCGGCCTGAATCTGGACGGTAAGTTCGACAAGACCGGCATCCCCGCGTCCATCGTCACCAAGTACCTCGCCGAGCACGGCGTGGTAGTGGAGAAGACGGGCCTGTACAGCTTCTTTGTGATGTTCACCATCGGCATCACCAAGGGCCGCTGGAACACGCTGCTCACCGCGCTGCAGCAGTTCAAGGACGACTACGAGAAGAACCAGCCCATGTGGCGCATCCTTCCCGAGTTCTGCCAGCAGCACAAGCGTTACGAGCGCATGGGCCTGCAGGACCTGTGCCAGCACGTACACACCATGTACGCCAAGTACGACATTGCACGCCTGACCACCGAGATGTACCTGTCGGACCTCACGCCGGCCATGAAGCCCTCCGATGCTTACGCGCACATCGCGCACCGCAAGACGGACCGCGTGGAGATCGACCACCTGGAAGGTCGCATCACCGTGGGTTTGGTCACGCCCTATCCACCGGGCATTCCGCTGCTGATTCCGGGCGAAGTCTTCAACAAGAAGATCGTGGATTACCTGAAGTTCGCCCGCGAGTTCGCCAAGCTGTGCCCTGGTTTTGAGACCGATATCCACGGCCTGGTGGAAGTGGAAGACGAAAGCGGGCAGGTTCGCTTCTACGCGGACTGCGTGGCCAAGTCTTGACCACTGCTTTTTAGTCTGCCCCGGGTCCTGATCTCTGATCGGGTCTTGGGTAAAAAAGGCTGGTAGCGCTTATTCAGTAAGTGCTATCAGCTATTTTTTTGATAGCTTATTGCCTGGGTGACGCGGGGGATGATGCGGGGGGCATGTCCAGTCGCACCCGCACAAAGCTGGCAAAACGCGGCAGGCCGCCGTCGTGTGTGCCCCTGAAACGATAGGTCACCCAACTGCCAATGGGTGGCGGATTGGCGCGGTCCGCGTCTGTCAGCCCTGCGCCCAGCTTGAAGCGCTGGCCTGCGGGCATTTCCACCAGCAGCGCGCCCAGTCGCCCAGCGTGTTTGCCCTTGCCCGGCAGGTGGCCCACTACCAGGGCCTCGGTGTCTTCGTGCGTCTTGAGCTTGATGAGATCGTCGCTGCGGCCTGATCGGTACAGCGAGCTGCCTTTGTGCAGCATCAGCCCCTCGCCCCCGGCACGCACCGTGCGTTGCAGCAGGGCCTGCAAGGCGGCATCGGTGGCCAAGCGCTGTTGCGGCACGGCCTGTACCCAGGGCTGATGGATTTGGGCGACCAGGGCTTTCAGTGCAGCCAGCCGCTCATCAAACGGGCCGCCCTGGGTCGGCAGGTCAAACACCATGAAGCGCATCTGCCGCCAGGCCGCATCATCGGGCTGTTGTTGGCGCGTGGTGGACTGGGCGTGCGCAAAGCGCCCGCGCCCGGCCCACAGCTCGCCGTCCATGGGCGTGGCGGGCCAGTCTGCCGTGAACCACGCAGGAGCAGACACGGTCTCGCCGCCCCGGGTGCGCAGCGCGCGCCCATCCCAGTAGCCTCGCACACCGTCGTATTTCTCGCTCACCCAATAGTCCGCCAGCGGCATGCCGGGGCGGTACACATTGGCCAACAGCAGGGCCGGGGCATCCGCCGCCCAAGCCTGGGGCGTGACCAGCGGAATGAAGGGGCTGAGGGGCGCCAGGCCCAGCCAGGTCAGGCAGCGTCTGCGGTGCATAGGGTAATGTGGCGGTGGTTTTTGCTATAAAAAAATAGCTTCTAGCGCTTATTTGGTAAGCGCTAGAAGCCAATTTGGCATTGAGCTTGTTCAGCCCTGCAGAGCTTTAGACCTGGTCAGCACTCAGGCCTGCGGTCTGGCTGAAGCCACCGTCCACGTAGGTGATCTCGGCCGTCATGCCGCTGGCCAGGTCGGACAGCAGGAAGGCGGCCACATTGCCCACGTCTTCAATGGTCACGTTGCGGCGCAGGGGCGAGGCATCGGCCACGCGGCTGAGCAGCTTGCCGAAGTCCTTGATGCCACTGGCGGCCAGGGTTTTGATAGGGCCAGCGCTGATGCCGTTAGCGCGAATGGCGCGGCCGTCTTCGGTGCGGCCCACGGCTTCGGCCAGGTAGCGCACGCTGGCTTCCAGGCTGGCCTTGGCCAGGCCCATGGTGTTGTAGTTGGGGATGGAGCGCAGGGCGCCCAGATAAGACAGCGTCAGCAGCGACGACTTGTCGTTCAGGTAGGGCAGGGCGGCCTTGGCCATGGCCGGGAAGCTATAGGCGCTGATGTCATGCGCAATGCGGAACCCCTCACGCGACAGGCCTTCGAGGAAGTTGCCGGCAATCGCCTCGCGGGGCGCAAAGCCAATGCTGTGGACAAAGCCGTCAAACTTCGGCCACACCTGGGCCAAGTCGGCAAACATGCGGTCGATCTGCTCGTCACTGCCGACATCGCAATCAAAGATCAGCGTGGAGTTGAACTCGGCGGCAAAGTCGGTGATGCGGTCCTTGAAACGCTCACCCACGTAGCTGAACGCCAGCTCGGCGCCCTGCGCGTGGCAGGCCTTGGCAATGCCGTAGGCGATGGAGCGGTTGGACAAAACACCCGTGATGAGCAGCTTCTTGCCGGTCAGAAAACCCATGTTCAATCTCCTTTTGGAATGGCGAAATGTCGGCGGGCGGGCTGGCACACATGGATATGCGCGATCTGCAGCAAGGCCCGGCGAACGTAGTGCAGAATTGTCGCATGCGGTTTTGGCTGGTTTTTTTACTGATGGGTTGCGCTGTTCCTGCGTGGGCTGCGCATGCGTATGCGCTCTGGGGCGAGCCTCGCTATCCGGCTGGGTTCGGGCATTTCGACTATGTCAACCCCGATGCCCCTAAGGGCGGAGAGCTGCGGCTGGTGAGCAACCTGCGCACTTCCACCTTCGACAAGTACAACCCGTTCACCATCAAAGGCAACGCGCCTGCGTATTTGGCGTCGCTGATGTTCGACTCGCTGCTGGTGGGCTCCATGGATGAAACCGCCACGGGCTATGGTCTGCTGGCCGAAGACGTGGAGGTGGCCGCCGACGGGCTGTCCGCCACCTTTCGCCTGCGGCCCGAGGCGCGGTTTCATAACGGCAAGCCGGTGTTGGCGCAGGACGTGAAGCACAGTTATGAAACCCTGGTTGGCCCCTTCACATCGCCCGCCTATAAAACCCTGCTGATTGAGGTGGCGGGTGTGGATGTCATCAACGACCGCACCGTGCGTTACCGCTTCAAGCAGCCCAACCGGGAGTTGCCGATCACCGTGGGCGGCTTGCCGGTGTTCAGCCGCGACTGGGGCGTGGAGAACGGCAAGGCCAAGCCTTTCGATCAGGTGGTGATGGACATCCCCATCGGTAGTGGCCCCTACAAAATCGGCCCGGTGCGTTTTGGCAAGGACATCACCTATGTGCGCGATCCGCAGTATTGGGCGCGCAACCTGAACGTGCGCAAGGGCACGGCCAATTTCGACAGCATCCTGGTCAAAATTTACAAGGACAACACCGCGCGACTGGAAGCCCTCAAGGCGGGCGAGTTCGACCTCATGCGTTTCTTCAGCGCGGGCGATTGGGCCCGGCGCGTGACGGGCAAGAAGTTCGACACAGGGGAGCTGGTCAAGGGCGAGTTCAAGCACAAGTTGCCCTCGGGTTTTCAGAGCTACGTGCTCAATACCCGCCGCCCGCTGCTGCAGGACGCCCGCGTGCGCGAGGCCCTGGGCCTGGCCATGGACTACGAGTGGATGAGTCGGCAGATGTTCTACGGTGCCTACCAGCGGGTCAACGGCCTGTTTGGCAATACCGCGTGCGAGACCAAAGGCACTCCATCGCCCGAAGAGCTGGCGCTGATGGAGCCCTATCGCAAGGACATCCCGGTCGCAGCGTTTGGACCCATGACCGTCCCCCCGCGCACTGACGGTGATTCGTCGCTGCGCGCCAACCTCCGTCGTGCGCAGGCGCTGCTCAAGGACGCGGGCTGGGCGGTGCAGGATGGCGCCCTGCGCAATGCCCAGGGAGAAGCTTTGGTGCTCGAATACATGGACAGCAACGAGGGCGGCGTGCGTACCATCACGCCCTGGATGCGCAACCTCGAAAGGATTGGCGTCACGTTGCGGTTCCGCTCGGTGGACTTTGCGCTGTATCAGCAGCGGCTGCAGAAGTTCGACTTCGACATCACCTCGCTGGCTTTTCAGGGCACCAACAATCCGGGGCAGGAGTTTGCGGACATGTTTGGCAGCCAGGCGGCCGATGTGGAGGATTCTGGCAATTTTGCGGGCGTCAAGAACCCGGCGGTGGACGCCATGATCAAGGCCATGACGTCGGCCAAGACCGAGGCGCAGTTGCTGCCCGCCTGCCACGCGCTGGAGCGCATCATTGCGCACAGCCATTACCTCATTCCCCAGTGGACGGCGGCCACGCACCGCATGGCCTACAACGCCTGGCGGCTGGCCAAGCCCGCTACGGTGCCGCCGTACTCCAGCGGCGAGGGCTGGGTCATCGATACCTGGTGGGCCAAAAAATGATGCCCCCACGCTCCGCCGTTGCACGGGTCGCTGCCCCCCCAGGGGGCTTGCCTCGCTGGGGGCGGCCCAGCAAGGCGGCCGGTCGCCCTGCGACAAGAACCAGGGGTTGATTCCATATGTTTGCCTACATCCTCAAACGCGTGCTGCTGATGCTGCCCACTCTGCTGGGCGTGCTCTTGCTGACCTTTGTGGTCATCCAGTTCGTGCCCGGCGGCCCCGTGGAGCAGTACATGGCCGAGGCCAAGGCCGGCCTGGGCGGCAGCGGTGCGGAGGGTGGGGGCTTGAGCTATCGGGGTGCGCAGGGTGTGGACCCCAAGCGGCTGGAGCAGATCAAGGCGTTGTACGGCTTTGACAAGCCTGCGCATGAGCGCTTTTTTCAGATGCTGGGCCAGTTCGCACGGTTTGACCTGGGCCGGAGCTTTTTCCAGAACAAGGACGTGTGGCAGCTGGTGGTGGAGAAGCTGCCGGTTTCCATCAGCCTGGGCTTGTGGACATTTTTCATCAGCTACCTCGTCGCTGTGCCGCTGGGTGTGGCCAAGGCGGTCCGGGCCGGGTCGCGGTTTGACCTGGTGACCACGCTGCTCATCTTGCTGGGTTATGCCATCCCGGGCTTTGTGCTGGGCGTTGCGCTGCTGGTTGTTTTTGGCGGGCAGTTGCAGTGGTTCCCGTTGCGGGGGCTGACATCGGCCAACTGGGATGAATTGTCCTGGGGCGCACGCATCGTGGACTACCTGTGGCACATCACGCTGCCGGTGATTGCCATGGTGCTGGGCAGTTTTGCCGTGACGGCCATGCTGACCAAGAACGCGTTCCTCGAAGAAATTCGCAAGCAGTACGTGCTGACTGCGCGTGCCAAGGGACTGAGCGAGCGCCAGGTGCTGTGGAAGCACGTGTTCCGCAACGCGCTGATCCCCATCATCACGGGGTTCCCGGCCGCCTTCATCGGCGCTTTTTTTGCGGGTTCGCTGCTCATCGAAACCCTGTTCTCGCTCGACGGCCTCGGCCTGCTCAGTTACGAGAGCGTGATCCGCCGCGACTACCCCGTGGTGTTGGGGACGCTGTACCTGTTCACGCTGATCGGGTTGGTCACCAAGCTCATCAGCGACCTTTGTTATGTGTGGGTGGACCCGCGCGTGAAGTTTGACTGAAGGATTCAAATGCTCTCTTCGCGTATGGCGCTCCCATCGATGGCCCCTGAGGTGATTGAGCGCATCGTGCACCTTTTGCGTGCCCAAATGCCAGGGCTTCTGGCGGTGTATGGCTTTGGTAGCCGGGTGCATGGCACAGCCACGAACCGTAGCGACCTCGACCTGACGGTGCTGGTGGCTGGCTATGCTGACGTGCACCTGCTTTGGCAACTGTCTGGCGAGCTGGCTGATGTAGCCGGTTGTGCGGTCGATTTGCTGGATTTGCGTGCCGCCTCTACAGTAATGCAGTATCAGGTCATCACGCAGGGCGTGCGATGGTGGGTGGAGGGTGCACAGGCCGCGATCTTCGAGAGTGCGATCCTGAGCGAAAAAACTGAACTGGATGCGGCGCGGGCCGGTTTGCTGGCCGACATCCAGCAGCGTGGGAGCGTTTATGGCCGATGACGTGCTGATCAACAAGGCCGCCACGATTGAGCGCTGCGTGCTGCGAGCGCGTGAGGAGTATTTCACTGACCCCGGCAGTTTTGCCACCAACGTCAGTCGCCAGGATGCCGCAATTTTGAACATCCAGCGCGCGTGCGAGGCTGCGCTGGACATGGGGCAACACCTGATCCGGCGAGCCCGGTTGGACGTTCCGCAGAGCGCGCGCGATGTATTTGCCTTGCTGGCCCGTGCAGGCAGGATCCAGCAGGGGCTGGCTGAAGGGCTACAGCGCATGGTGGGCTTTCGTAACATTGCTTTGCACGACTACCAGAGCCTGCAATTACCCATCACTGTCGCCATCATCGAGAAGCATCTTGACGAATTTCTACACCACAGCAAGGCCCTCCTGCTGAATGACGCTGGATAGGCAAAGACCATCCTCACCATGGGTTTCACAACACTTTTGGGTTCGACGGACGCTGGGTCCGTGTCTCTTTCCCCCTCCCGCCGTGCCTGGCTGCGCTTCAAGCGCAACCGCCTGGGGTACTGGAGCCTGTTGATCTTCTGCGCCCTGGTGCTGGTGAGCCTGTGTGCCGAGCTGGTCAGCAACGACAAGCCGCTCATCGTGCGCTACGAGGGGCAGACCTACTTTCCCATGCTCAGGGACTACCCGGAAAAAACCTTCGGGGGGACTTCGAGACACCCACGGACTATCTGGACCCCTTCATCAAGGAGCGCCTGACCGCTGGCAGCAACTGGGCGCTGTACACATTGAACCCCTACGGGCCCAACACGCTCAACTACTTTGCCAAGGCGCCCAACCCGTCAGCCCCTGCGGCAGACAACTGGCTGGGCACGGACGACCGGGGGCGAGACCTGCTGGCGCAGCTGCTCTACGGATTTCGCGTGAGCGTGCTGTTTGGCCTGGCGCTCACCATCACGGGCGTGCTGCTGGGCATGCTCACCGGCGCCATCCAGGGCTTTTTTGGCGGCAAGACGGACCTGGCGTTTCAGCGTTTCATCGAGATCTGGGGCTCCATGCCCGAGCTGTATCTGCTCATCATCTTCAGCGCCGTGTTTGCTCCCAGCATTGCGCTGCTGCTCATTTTGCTGAGCCTGTTTGGCTGGATGGGGCTGTCGGACTATGTGCGCGCCGAGTTTCTGCGCAACCGCCAGCTTGACTACGTGAAGGCTGCGAGGGCATTGGGCGTGAGCAACAGCCAGATCATCTGGCGCCATATCTTGCCCAACAGCCTGACCCCCGTGGTCACCTTTTTGCCCTTCCGCATGAGCGGGGCCATTCTTGCGCTCACATCGCTGGACTTTCTGGGTCTTGGCGTGCCGCCTGGCACGCCTTCGCTGGGTGAGCTGCTCAGCCAGGGCAAGAACAACATTGATGCGTGGTGGATATCGTTGTCCACCTTTGGCGTGCTGGTGGTCACCTTGCTGCTGCTGACCTTTATGGGCGATGCCCTGCGCGATGCGCTGGACCCTCGAAAGGCGGACCTGTGACCAAGACTGCTCCGGCCATGAAGCCAGCGCTGCTGGATGTCCGCGACCTGCATGTTCGCTTCGGTGCCAAGGAAGTGGTGCGGGGTGTCCACTTCAGCATTGCTGCGGGCGAAAAGCTCGCGCTGGTGGGAGAGTCCGGCTCAGGCAAGACCATCACGGCGCTGAGTCTTTTGCGACTGGCGGGCGATGCGGCCATCACCGGGCAGGCGCTGCTGCAAGGGCGTGGCGATCTGCTGGCATTGACCGAACGCGAAATGCGCGGCGTGCGGGGTGGCGACATCGCCATGGTGTTCCAGGAGCCGATGACGGCCCTCAACCCGCTCATGACGATTGGCCAGCAGATCGCCGAGATTTTGCTGCTCAAGAAGGGCCTGACCGGAGCGCAATGCGCGCAGGCCGCGATCGAGCTGCTGGCGCAGACCGGCATCCCCGAACCGGCGCGCCGCGCCAACAGTTTTCCGCACCAGCTCTCGGGTGGGCAGCGCCAGCGCGCGATGATCGCCATGGCGCTGGCCAGCAGCCCGAAGCTGCTGCTGGCCGACGAACCCACCACCGCGCTCGATGTGACCTTGCGTGGCCAGATTCTGGACTTGCTGAGCGACCTGCAGCGCCAGACCGGCATGGCGGTGCTGCTCATCACGCACGACCTGAACCTGGTGCGCCGCTTTGCCGACCGCGTGGCCGTGATGGATCAGGGCGTGCTGGTAGAGCAGGGCCCTGTGGCCGAGGTGTTTGGCGCGCCCCAGCATGCCTACACCCGCCGCCTGATTGCCAGCCAGCCCCGCCGCGACGTGGTTGAGGCCGACCCGCCGGCAGAGACCGCACCGGTGGTGAAGACGCAGGACCTGCGTGTGGTGTACCCCACCCCCTTGCCTGGCATCAAGGGTTGGTTCCACAAGGGCGAGTTTGTGGCGGTGCAGGGCGCTACGCTGCAGTTGCTGCCTGGGCAGACGCTGGGGGTGGTGGGTGAGTCCGGCTCGGGCAAGTCCACGCTGGCGCAGGCCATCCTGGGCCTGCTGCCTTCTGCGGGCCGGTTGCAGGTGGGAGGGCAGGCGTGGCAACAGCCTGCCACGCGCAACACGCCGGCCAACCAGCAGCTGCGCCGCCGTGTGCAGGTGGTGTTTCAAGACCCGTTCTCGTCGCTGTCGCCGCGCCTCACGGTTGAGGAGATCGTGGGCGAAGGTCTCAAAGTGCACGAGCCTGCTTTGACCGTGGCCCAACGCCGTGCTCGGGTCGAGGCGGCGCTGGATGAGGTGGGGCTGGCCGAAGCACAGTACCCGCGCCTGCTGGAGCGTTACCCGCACGAATTCTCGGGCGGACAGCGCCAGCGCCTGGCCATTGCGCGCGCCCTCATCGTGCAGCCACAGGTGCTGGTGCTGGACGAGCCCACCAGCGCCCTGGATGTGACCATCCAGCAGCAGGTACTGGGCCTGCTGCAGCGACTCCAAAAAGAAAAGGGCCTGAGCTACCTGCTCATCACCCATGACGTGGACGTGATCCGCGCCATGGCCCACGACGTGGTGGTGATGAAGGATGGTGCGGTGCTCGAAAGCGGCAGTGTGACCAACGTGCTGGATGCGCCGCAGCACCCTTACACCCAGCGGCTGGTGGCGGCCGCCATGGTGCCTGGCGCCTGAATTTTTGGCGAAATATGCCGTTAGCGCCGGTGGTATTTGCGCTGGCTGCTATCAAATTTGAAGTGCCGGACGCTGCGCAGCGGTTGGGTTGGTCTCTGCGCTTGAAGGTAGGCACGCGCGCAGTACGGTTTGGCGGGGAGGCGCAGGCTGGCAGGTACTGTCGGCGCTGCGTCGGTGGGCCTGCCGCCATGCGGATGGCGTGGGGCACCGGATCGGTCTTGTGTCGCAGGCGATGTGCCGCCAGACATCAGGGCGTAGAGTGTGGCCAAGCGCTTTCTGCATTCTTCCAATGCGCCCTGACCTGGAAAGAAACATCCCCATGACTGCCCACGCCCACCCCGCGCATGACGCCGCAACCCATGCGGAGAGTCCGCCATCGGTGGATCATTTGCGCTTCCATCGGCGCCATTCGCATCTGGCGCCAACCTTTGGAACCGACCGATTTGCGCTGCGGGCAGAGGCTTTTGCGCGCTTCTTTGGTACGCCATTGTTTCTGGGGGCCCAGACGCTGATCGTGGCTGCGTGGATATCGATCAATGTGCTGGGTGTCGCCCAATTCGACCCCTATCCCTTCATCCTGCTCAACCTGGCGTTCAGCCTGCAGGCTGCCTACGCTGCGCCACTCATCCTGCTGGCCCAGACGCGGCAGGCCGCGCGCGACAAGCACCATGCCGACGCGGATGCGCAGCACCGCGAGGCGCTGGCTGTCGCCAGCGAACAGCGCCAGGCCATTGCCGCCCAAAATGCGGCACAGGTGCTGGAGCTGTTGCAGCAAAACACCTTGTTGACCGAGCAGACCCGCCAGCTCACGGCGCGCGTCGAAGCACTGACGGTGGAGATTCACCAGCGATTTGTCGCGCAGGCCGCGCGGCCGTGACGGGACGGATCCAAGAACGACTTCCTGCCGCCCCCGCGGGCCCGGGCCTAGCCCTCCCGCTCCATGGCCGACCAACCGCGGAATGCCCATGCCTTCACTATCTCCACCATCCCCTCCATCTCCATCGTCCCCACCGGCCCCGCCGGTGGCGTCATCGCCGTGGCCCCAGAGGGATGATGCGGACTTTGATATCGCGGCGCTGTACCGCCGGGTCCGGGGCCTCGCTGTGCCAGGGCAGCTGGCTACCGCCCTGCACATGGGGGCGGAGCACACCGTGGTGGCGACGGGGCTGGATCCTCGGTTGCCTTCCGTGGTGCTGACCCTGGCGCTGGGCAGCCAGAAGACGGCGCGCGATTTTTTCCGCGGAGCGCTTCCCACCCCCTTCGAGCTGGAGACCGCCATTGCGTGGGTGGAGGACGAGGTCTACGCAGCCCATGTCCGCCATCGCCCCTGGGTGCCGCAAGGTGCGGTGGCCGCGCCGTGCTCCACAGATCCGGCGCTGCACGAGATCGCCACCCTGGCGGGCATTGCGCAAGGTCCGCGGCGGATACTGAGTCTCGACGCCCTGGAGCATGTGTTCAACCGGCTTGTCTCCGTGTCGCAAGGGCGCCCGGTTTCGCAAGAGGGGTTGCCTGCCCAGGCCGCATTCGCGGCCAGCCTGCTCGTGCTGCGCGAACTGATGCACCACATGCCGTTCGGGTCGGTCACCCTGATGGACGGTGCCTGAGGGGCCGATCGGCGACAGGCGCCCCGTGCTGGGCGGTACTGACATGCAGTGGAAAGCGGCGCGCAGAGCGTGCGCTGCTCGTGGCCAAGTCTGGGTGTTGTCCTACAGACACGCGCCGGGATGTCTTTAAGGTTGTTTGTGTGAATTTTTCACATTCTTCGGGGTGCTCCCTGGTCCCGAAGCCGCCAACATCTCACCAAAGAGGCCACCCCATGAAAACCCATCCTTGTCTTCGCACCGTCCTGTGTGCACTGTCCATCGTCGGCCTTGCCGCCTGCGGGGGCGGCGGTGGAGGTGGAGGTGGTGAAACCAGCGGAAATGGCACGTTGCGCCTGGCGATGACGGATGCCCCCAGTTGCGGCTATTCCGCCGTGAATGTCACGGTCGAGAAGGTGCGCGTCCACCAAAGTAGCAGCGCTTCGGACAGCGATGCGGGCTGGTCCGAGGTCGTGCTGAACCCGGCGCGCAGGGTGGACCTGCTGACGCTGACCAACGGTGTGCTCATGGAACTGGGGCAGGTGCCGTTGCCCGCGGGAAAGTACACGCAGTTGCGGCTCGTGCTAGCCAGCAACACAGGGGCGCAGCCCCTGGCCAATTCGGTGCTCCCCACCGGGGCATCGGAAGTCGCGCTGAAAACACCGAGCGGGCAGCAATCTGGCGTCAAGACGAATGTAAATATCGACGTGGGCGCCAATCAGATGGCCGACTTCGTTCTGGACTTCGATGCCTGCAAGTCGGTGGTGGCCGCTGGTGCCTCGGGCCAGTATCTGCTCAAACCCGTGGTGTCGGTGATCTCGCGCTTCGTTTCCGGGGTGCAGGGCTATGTGGAACTAGGCACGGGCACCAGCGTCTCCCTGCAGTTCAATGGCGAGCTGGTGCGTGCCACCACACCCGACAGCGCGGGCAAGTTCCTGCTTCAGCCGGTGGCTCCGGGCAGCTACACGCTGGTCGTCGTGGGTGCGGGGCGCACCACGACGGTGGTCACGGGGGTGCCGGTGGCCGCCGAGACAGTGACTTCCGTGAGCACGGGCGCCGCGCCTTTGAGTCTGCCGCCCTCTCCGGTCGCGACGGTGCAGGGCACCGCCCCGGTGGACACCATGGTGCGGGTGCTCCAGCCCTTGTCGGTGGGGGGCACGATCGAAGTGGCCGGCCGGGGCGTTGACGGGGTGACAGGGGCCTACGGCTTCATGGTACCTACCCTTGCGCCGCGGGTCGCGCCCTATGCCGCGCCAGGCACCGGCCTGGTGTTTGCCGCCGACTCCGCGGCGACGGGGCGCTACGCCGTGCAGGCCCGCCTAGGCGGTTTTGCCGACAAGACGCAGGCGCTGCCTGTTCTGACGGAGGGCGCTGTACAAACCATGGACTTCACCTTCCCCTGACGCCGCGGGGGAGGGCGCCGTCCTGCCTGCGATGAGGAGGCCTTGCAAGCCGGTGGTGCATGCGGGAGCCGCGCCCTGGTGCCTATCGGCCAGGGTCGTGGTGTCAGGGCCGTGGGGCGGGCCGCGCCAGGAAGTCCTTCCTGTCGCCGGAAAACCAGGCTGCCAGGAAATCCGCCAGTGCCCGCGTCTTGGCCGACAGGTCGCTGCGGGTGGGGTACACCAGCGTCACGTCTGCCGCGGGCAAGGCCCAGGCGGGCAGCACGCGCCGCAGGCGGCCGGCGGCCAGGTGGGTTGCCACATCCCACTCGGATCGCATGAGCACGCCATGGCCAGCCAGAGCCCAGTGGGTGGCGGCCCCACCATCGTTGGTGCTGAGCATGCCGCGCACCTTCACGGTCTCTTGCCGCTGGCCCTGGTGCAGGTGCCAGGTGCCATAGGTCTCGTCGCTCTCGCGGATCACGATGCACTGGTGGGCCAGCAGGTCGGCTGGCTGGGTGGGCGCACCGGCCTGCGCCAGGTAGGCGGGTGATGCGCACAGCAGGCGCTGGTTGGCCATCAGGCGGCGCGCGGTCAGGCGTGAATCGGGCAGGTCGCCAAAGCGCACGGCGGCGTCAAAACCCTGCTCCACCAGGTTCACCGGCCGGTCGGTCAGGTGCAACTGCACCTCCACCTCGGGATACGCGCGCGCAAAGGCAGACAAGGCCGGTGCAATGTGCACGCGGCCAAAACCCAGCGTGGCGGCCAGCTTGATCAGGCCCCGGGGCGAGCTGCGTGCGCCGGCCACCGTGCGCTCCAGCGCCTCCAGGTCACCCAGGATGCGCGCGCCGTCCAGCAGGTAGGTCTCGCCCTCGGGCGTGAGGTGGATGCGTCGCGTGGTGCGGTGCAGCAGGCGCACCCCCAGCCGGTGCTCCAGCTGGGCCAGGCGCCGGCTGACCGCAGGCGGCGTGATGCCCATCTGCTGTGCGGCAGCGGCCAGGCTGCCTTCCTTCATGAGCAAAGCGAAAAAGCGCAGGTCGGAGAAGCCGTCCATGGTGTATCAGTGATTCGTGCGTTTAAATTATCAATGAAGTAATTTTGACGGTATTTATGGCTTTCAACATCACTCATAAGATGCAGGCAACAACAAATTGAAGGAGACAAACCCCATGACCGCGTTCACCGCCATTTCCTTCGCTTTTCGCCCGCTGGCCGCTGGCGCTGTGGCCACCCTGGCATTGCTCTCGCTGCCCGCCGCCGTGGCCCAGCCTGCGGCCTACCCCAACAAGGCCATCAAGCTGGTGGTGCCCTATGCACCGGGTGGCAGTGCCGACATCGCCGCGCGGCTGGTGACGGACGAGTGGGGCAAGGCGCTGGGCGGCTCGCTGTTCATCGAGAACAAGGGCGGGGCAGGGGGCAACATCGGTGTGGACATGGTGGCCAAGGCCGCGCCCGATGGCTACACCATCGGCCTGCAGACCGTGTCGCTGGCGATCAACCCAGGCCTTACGGCCAAGATGCCCTACGACACGCTGAAAGACCTGGCACCCATCGGCCTGGTGGCCAGCTCGCAGCATGTGCTGGTGGTCAACAACGCGCTGCCCGCTAAGAACATCAAGGAACTGGTGGCGCTGCTCAAGGCGAAGCCAGGCCAGTATTCCTACGGCTCGGCCGGGGCGGGCAGTACCTTCCACATGTCGGCCGAGCTGTTCAAGGCCGTGGCGAGCACGCCCATCGTGCACATCCCTTATCGGGGCGGCGGCCCGGCCATGATCGACACCATGTCGGGCCAGGTGGCGCTGAGCTTCCCCGTGCTGTCGGCCGCGCAGCCCCATGTGCAGGCCGGCAAGCTGCGGGCGCTGGGCGTCACAGGCACCAAGCGCTCGGCGCTGATGCCCGATGTGCCCACCATTGCCGAGGCGGGCCTGCCCAGCTACGCTTTTGAAACCTGGTTCATTGTTTTCGCCCCGGCCGGCACGCCCAAGCCTGTCATCGACAAGCTCAACGCCAGCTTGAACCAGGCGCTCAACACCCCCGCGCTCAAGGAGCGCATGGCCAAGGACGGGTTCGACCCCATGCCATCGACCCCCGAGCAGGCCCGCGCGCGGCTCGAGAAGGAGATGCCGCAATGGGCCAAGCTGATCAAGGAGCGTGGCATCACTGCCGAGTAGACCCGCGCCGAAACTCCAACGACACCATGACCGCCACCACCCCGCTTTTTCCCGGCTTCACACCCCACCGTGTGCCCACGCCCGATGGGCAGCGCATCCACGCGCTGGTGGGCGGCGATGGCCCGCCGCTGTTGCTGCTGCACGGCCACCCGCAAACCTCGGCCATCTGGCACAAGGTGGCGCCTGCGCTGGCGCAGCACTTCACGCTGGTGCTGGCGGACCTGCGGGGCTATGGCGATTCGGCCAAGCCCGCCGGTGACGCAGAGCACCTTCTCTACAGCAAGCGCACCATGGCCGCCGACATGCTGGCGGTGATGCAGCACCTGGGCCACCCGCGCTTCACGGTGCTGGCCCATGACCGGGGCGCGCGCGTGGCGCACCGCCTGGCGGCCGATCATCCTGCTGCCGTGCAGCGCATGGTGCTGCTCGACATCGCGCCCACGCTGGCCATGTACGAGCAGGCCAACAATGCCTTTGCGCGTGCCTACTGGCACTGGTTCTTTTTGATCCAGCCCGCGCCGCTGCCCGAGCGGTTGATCGAAGCCGACCCCGCCGCCTATGTGCGCGACGTGATGGGCCGGCGCAGTGCGGGCTTGGCCCCGTTCGATGCGCGTGCGCTGGCCGAATACGTGCGCTGCCTGGGCCTGCCCGGCACGGCCCACGGCATCTGCGAAGACTACCGTGCCGCCGCCGGCATCGACCTGGTGCACGACCGGGCCGACCGCCATGCGGGCCACCAGTTGCCCATGCCGCTGCTGGCCCTGTGGGGCGAGCAGGGCGTGGTGCACCAGTGCTTCCAACCGCTGGCCGAGTGGCAGCGCGTGGCGGCCGACGTGCGCGGCCATGCGCTGCCCTGCGGGCACTACATCGCCGAGGAAGCACCGGATGCGCTGCTCGAAGCGGCTTTGCCCTTCCTGCTGGATGGCCGATAGGTAAGAACCTGCACAACAAAACCCACGATGACCATGACCACTCCCACGACGCTCTACCAAAAGCTGGTGGCATCGCACACCGTGGCCGTTCTGGACGAACAGAACGTGCTGCTGTTCTGCGACCTGCACCTGATGAACGAATACACCAGCCCCCAGGCCTTCGCCGGCTTGCACGAGGCCGGGCGCGGTGTGCCCGCGCCGGGGCAGAACGTGGCGGTGGTGAGCCACATCATCCCCACGCACCCGGTGCGGTACCGCACCATCCAGGACCCGCCCTCGGCCCTGCAGGCCAGCAACCTCAAGGCCAACTGCGACCGCCATGGCATCCCGCTGTTCGACACCAACGACCCGCTGCAGGGCATCGAGCATGTGATCGCGCCCGAGCACGGCATGGTGCGCCCGGGCATGGTCATCCTCTGCGGCGACAGCCACACCACCACCTACGGCGCCCTGGGCGCCTTGGGCTTCGGCATCGGCACCTCGGAGGTGGAGCATGTGCTGGCCACCCAGACCCTGGTCTACCGCCTGGCCCGGGACATGCGCATCCGTGTGGACGGCGTGCTGCCCACGGGCACCACGGCCAAGGATCTGATCTTGATGGTCATCAGCCGCATCGGTGCGCAGGGCGCGCGCGGCTATGTGGTGGAGTTTGGCGGCAGCGCCATCAGCGCACTGTCGGTCGAGGCGCGCTTCACCCTGTGCAACATGGCCGTGGAGGCCGGTGCGCGCGGCGCGCTGATCGCCCCCGATGCGACGGCCATCGCCTATGTGCTGGCCAAGGCCCCCGACATCATCGGCGAGGTGCGTGCGCAGGCCCTGGCCCACTGGGCCACCTTGCACAGCGATGCGGGCGCCGTATTCGATGTGGAGCATGTGTTCGACGCCAGCGCGGTCGCCCCCTTCGTCACGTGGGGCACCAGCCCCGACCAGGCCATGGCCATCAACGCCACCGTACCCCGGCCAGAAGACATCACCGACGCCGTGCAGCGCAGCAGCGCCGAGCAGGCCCTGCGCTACACGGCCCTGGCCGCCGGCCAGCCGTTGGCGGGTGTGCCGGTGCAGCATGTGTTCATCGGCTCGTGCACCAATGCCCGCATTGAGGACCTGCGCGAGGTGGACCGCATTGTCGGCAGCCGTCACGTGGCCAGCGGTGTGCGCGCCATGGTCGTGCCTGGCTCGGGTGCCGTGAAGGCCCAGGCCGAGGCCGAGGGCATTGCCGCGCGTCTGGTGGCCGCCGGCTTCGAGTGGCGCCAGCCCGGCTGCTCCATGTGCCTGGCCATGAACGACGACGTGCTGGCCCCCGGCCAGCGCTGCGCCTCCACCACCAACCGCAACTTTGAAGGCCGCCAGGGCCGGGGCGCCATCACTCACCTGATGAGCCCGGCCATGGCCGCCGCCGCAGCCATCACCGGCTACATCACCGACGTGAGAACCCTGGAGGTGGCCGCATGACCACGGACAACCATAACGCCACCGTGCGCGGCCTGGCTGCGCAGCTTGATATCGCCAACCTCGACACCGACCAGATCATGCCCAAGCAGTTCCTGCGCGGCATCGACAAGGCGGGCCTGGCACCGGGCCTGCTGTACGACCTGCGCTTTGACGGCAGCGGCCAGCCGCGCGCAGACTTTGTGCTCAACCAGCCGGCGTTTGCCGGCACCGATGTGCTGCTGGCCGGCAGCAACTACGGCTGCGGTTCCAGCCGCGAGCATGCCGTGTGGGGCATGCAGCAATATGGTTTCAGGGCCGTGGTGGCGTCGAGCTTTGGCGAGATCTTCTACTCCAACGCCATGAACAACCGCCTGCTGCTGGCCATGGTGACCGAGGCCGACGCTCAGGCCTTTATGCGTGAGGCCCGCGCCACCGCAGGCCCGCTGGCCGTGGAGATCGACGTGGAACAACGCCTGGTGCGCACGGCAGGGCACTGCGCGCCGTTCACCCTCTCAGAGCGGCACCGGCGCATGTTCCTGGATGGCCTGGATGTGATCGGTGCATCGCTTGCCTACCAACGCCAGATCGATGCCTTTACCCAGCGGCACTGGGCTGCGCAGCCCTGGGTGAAAGACGTGGCGCTGCGCACGCGCGAACGCCTGGACCGCCAGGCGCTGCCGACTACGGGAGCCTGAACAGGCCGTCGTCGTCGACGACGCGCCCGATCTGCCTGTCAATCAGCAGCGTGTGGTGCGCAACAACGCAGTCGCTGAACCTGCATCGCACCCCATCGTTTGCTGAGAAAGGCGAAACCCCTGAACACTGGTATGCCCTGTTTTGTGCCGCGATCAAGCGGTGATGGGGCGCAAAACGAGGCCGCGTTCAACCCACATCCGGCCGTTTCTCCATCACCAGCGCATACAGCGCCTGCGCTGCCACCGACAGGCTTTCGTCCCGCCTGCGCACCAGGTAGATCTGCCGCATCAGGCCCGGCAGCGACAACGGCCGCGTGACCAGCCCCGGCTGCTCAAAGTGAAACAGCGTGAGTGCCGGCACCACGCTGATCCCCAGCCCCGCACGCACCATGCCCATCACGGTGGCCAGTTGCTCCACCTCCATCAACGTGTGCATGGCCTGCGGGTGCAGGGCCGCCTCCAGGTACTGCCGCACGCTGCTGGTGCGGGCCAGGTGGATGAAAGGCCAGGCGGCCAGGTCTTGCGCGGTGATCGCCTTGCGGCGGCGCGCCAGCGGGTGGTTGGCGGGGCACACCAGGTAGAAGTTGTCGCTGCAAAAGGGCTCGGCCTGCAGCGCGGGCGTGTCGGCGCGGATGGCGGCCAGTGCAAAGTCGGCGTGGCCGCTGGCCACACGGTCGATGCAGGGCTCTGACAGCACATCGGCAATGTCGATCTCAATGCCCGGGTGCGCCGCACGGTATTGCGCCAGCACGCCTGGCAGCCAGCCTGCTGCCAGTGAGGGCAGCAGCGCCATGGCCACTCGCCCGCGTTGCAGCGTAGCGGTGTTGCGCACGGCGGCCAATGCGTTGGTGATCTCTGCCCGGATGCGGCGGGCCGACTCCAGAAAGTTCTGCCCCTCGGGCGTCATGGCCACATGGCGCGTGCTGCGGTCAAACAGGCGCAGGCCCAGGGCGTCCTCCAGCGCGCGGATCAGGGCGCTGAACGCGGGCTGCGACAAATGGCACAGCGCGGCTGCGCGTGTGAAGCTGCGCTGCTCGGCCAGCGCAATGAAGGCGTCGACCTGGCGGCTGGAGAGGTGATAGGCGCTCATGGGCAGATTGGCATGTGGGCTAAGAATGTCCAATATTGATCTGAAAAACAGATGGATTCATCTTAACAATCGATTTCACAGAATACCGCCGCCTGCCTACAGTCTGGGCCAGGAGACAAAGGACGCATGGCGAACCATACAAACCTGCTGGTCGGCTGTGCCGCTGGCTTCTCGGGCGACCGCACCGATGCCGCAGCCCCGGTGGTGCAGGCACTCATTGCCAGTGGACAGCCGTCGGTGCTGATTTTTGAGACGCTGGCCGAGCGCACGTTGGCGCTGGCCCAGCTGGCGCGCCGCACCCACCCCGAGGCGGGCTACGAACCCTTGCTGGTCGACCTGCTGCAGCCCGTGCTGGCGCAGTGCCTGGTGCACGGCGTGCGCATTGTCAGCAACTTCGGTGCAGCCAACCCCTACGGCGCTGCGCGCCGCATCCACGCGCTGGCTGCCGAGCTGGGCCTGCGCCGCCCGCGCATTGCCGTGGTGCAGGGCGACGACCTGAGCGGCCCTGAACACCGCGCATTGCTGCAAGGCGCATTGGGCGATGCCATGCCCACCGAGCCCCTCGTCAGCGCCAACGCCTACATCGGCGCGCAGGCCATTGCCGATGCGCTGCGCGCAGGCGCCGACATCGTGGTCTGTGGCCGCGTGGCCGACCCGTCCTTGGTGCTGGGCCCGGCCCTGGCGCACTACGGCTGGGCGATGGATGACTGGGACCGGCTGGCCCGCGCCACCATGGCCGGGCACCTGCTGGAATGCGGTGCCCAGGTCACAGGCGGCTACTTTGCCGACCCCGGCTACAAGGACGTGCCGGGCCTGGCGCAACTGGGTTATCCCATCGCCGAGATCGACGCCGACGGCCACTGCACCATCACCAAGCCCGCAGGCACAGGCGGCTGCATCAACGAGCGCACCGTGAAGGAGCAGCTGCTGTACGAGCTGCACGACCCGGCGGCGTACCTCACGCCCGACGTGGTGGCAGACATCACGCAGGCCCAGGTGCGGGCTGTGGGCACCGATGCCGTTCGGCTCGACGGCGTGCAGGGCCACACGCGGCCCGCCACGCTCAAGGTCAATGTGTGTTTTGAATCTGGCTGGTTTGCCGAAGGCGAAATCTCCTACGCCGGCGCCCGCGCCGAGGCGCGTGCCCGCCTGGCGGGCGAGGTGCTGCGCGAACGGCTGCGCGGCCTGGGCCCGCTACGCATCGACCTGATCGGCGTGACCAGCGTGTGGGGCGACGACACCAGCCGTTGGCTGGATGCGCCCGCCGGTGATGGAGACGACACCCGCAACAGCGCATGTGACGTGCGCCTGCGCGTGGCCCTGCAGCACCGCGACCACGCCAGCGCCCAGCGCCTGGTGCGCGAGGTGACCGCGTTGTACACCTGCGGCCCCGCAGGCGGTGGCGGCGTGCGCACCGCCATGCGCCCACGCCTGGGCACCGTGTCGTGCCTGGTGCCGCGCGAGGCGGTGGCGGTGCGCTTTGAAATGGTAGAGCCCACGCCGCAGCCCTTGGAGGTATCACCATGACCACGACGACCACCCATCCATCCGACCTACAGCCTGTCAACATGGCGGGGCTCCTACCAGCGGCCGCCGTGCAAGGGCCGCCCCGCCGCACCGGCGGCGTTCCCCTGGGGGGGGAAGACGCGCAGCGTCTCAGGGGGGGCTTCCTAACCTTTCCCCTGTACCGCCTGGCCCACAGCCGCACCGGCGACAAAGGCAACCGTTCCAACATCAGCGTCATCGCCTGGCACCCCGCACTGTGGGATGTGCTGGTCGATCAAGTCACGGAAGCCACCGTCGCACGCCAGTTTGCGCTGCGCCAGCCGCGCCAGGTCACGCGCTACCTGCTGCCCCCATTACAGGCCATGAACATCGTTCTGGACGACGTGCTCGATGGCGGCGTGAACGACTCCCTCAACCTCGACAGCCACGGCAAGGCACTGAGCTACCTGCTGCTGGACCTGCCCATCCACGTACCCCAGGCGCTGGTTCAACACCTGGCAGGGCCTTCGGCATAGCCACTCACCGCGTTCCCGTTTTGGCTTTCCCCTTTTCGCATTCATACCAACACACAAGGAGACAAACATGACCCCATCCACTTCGCTGATGACCCTGAGCCGCCGCCATGCCATGGCCGCTGCCGTGCTGGCGCTGGGCGCCTTGCACGGCACGGCTGCGCGTGCGCAGGCCCCCGCTTACCCGGCCAAGGCCATCACCTTTGTGGTGCCGTTTGCCGCCGGCAGTGCCACCGATCAGCTCGCCCGCGCACTGGGCCAGTCGATCACCACCGACACCAAACAGCCCGTGGTCATCGACAACAAGGCCGGTGCCAGCGGCATGATCGCAGCGTCTGCCGTGGCCAAGGCCGCAGCCGACGGCTACAGCGTGCTCATCACCACCAACACCACGCACGCGGCCAACGAGCACCTGTACAAGAAGCTTTCGTACGACCCCGTGAAGGACTTCGCCCCCGTCACCGGCCTGGGCAAGGGCGGGCAGGTGCTGGTGGTCAATGCCAGCGCGCCTTACAAGAGCGTGGGCGAGCTGCTGGCGTTTGCCAAAAAGAACCCCGGCAAGCTCAGCTTTGGCAGCGGTAGCTCATCGAGCCGCATGGCGGGCGAAATGCTCAAGCAACTGGCAGGCGTCGACATCTTGCATGTGCCCTACAAAAGCAACCCCCTGGCCATCACCGACCTGCTGGGCGGGCAGATTGATCTGATGATCACGGACACCTCTACCGGCGTGCCGCAGGTCAAGGCGGGCAAGCTGCGAGCCCTGGGCTATTCCACCCAAAAGCGCAGCGCGCAACTGCCCGACGTGCCCACGCTGGATGAGGCCGGCGTGAAGGGCTACGACATGGGCTACTGGTTTGCCGCCTATGTGCCTGCCAACACGCCCGCACCCGTGGTGGCGCGCCTCAACGAGTTGCTGACCGCCGCCACCAAAAGCGCCGGCGCCAAGAGCTTCTTCGACAACGCGGGCTCGGAAGCCTGGAGCACCACCCCCGACGAGCTGGCCCGGTTCCAGGCGGCAGAGACGGTGAAGTGGGGCAAGGTCATCAAGGCGGCTGGCATCGAAGCGGAATAGACCGCAGGGCCGCAGGCCCGGCGGCGGTAGGTGGTCACACGCGCCACCCCGGTCTTCGCTCCCTCTCATCTCGCGGGAGCGGGCGGGGGAGAGGGGACTCTTCTTCAAGGCGCCGCGCCCCATACGCCCCCTCTCCCCCACCCACTCCCACCCAGGGAGAGGGAGTCTCAGCGCGCTTTCAGCGATTGTGAAAAATCAAGCCTGATGGGCCTCTACTGCTTGATGAATAAGCGCTGGTAGCTATCAAATTAGTAGTTCTTCAGCAGCGGCCTCCATCCCTCACCACGGCACCCCCGCAAACCTCTCCACCAAAAAATCCAGCAGCGCCCGCACCGCAGGCGACAAATGCCTGCGCGACGGGTACAGCGCATAAATCGTCATCACCGGCAAATCCCACCCCGGCAGCACCGCCTGCAGTTCGCCGCTGCGCAGGTAGGGGTTCACGAGGTACGTGGGTTGCAGCGCTATGCCCCCACCCGCCAGCGCCGCGCGCATCAGCGTGGTGGCCTCGTTGGCGCTGAAGGGGCTGGTGACGCCCACCTTGGCGACCTCGTCGCCGCGCGACAGCTGCCACACGCTTTTGCCAAAGTTGGCGTAGCTCAGGCAGCGGTGGCTCGCCAGGTTGGCAGGCACCTGCGGCGTGCCGTGTGCAGCCAGGTACGCGGGCGATGCCACCAGCGCCGAATCGCAGCGCGCCAGCGGCCGACCAATCAGCAACGGGTCGGGCTCGGCGCTGATGCGGATGGCCAGGTCGATGCGCTTTTCCACCAGGTTCAGCGAGCCTTCGCTCGCGTCCAGATCGATCTTGAGCTCTGGGTGCTGCGCCAGAAAGTCGGCAATCGCCGCGCCCATCTGCGCAAACGCAAACGACACGCTGCAGGTGATGCGCAGCTGCCCGCGCAGCTCGCCCTCGGTCGTGGTGGCGGTTTCTTCTTCCAGGTCTTGCGTCAGCGCCAGCATTTGCTGGCAGCGGCGCAGGGCCAGCTCGCCCGCGTCGGTCAGCGTCACGCTGCGGGTGGTGCGTTGCAGCAGGCGGGCTTGCAGCCATTGCTCCATCTCGCCCACATAGCGCGTGACCATGGCGCGCGACATCTCCAGTTGGTCGGCCGTAGCGCTGAAGCTGCCACTGGTGGCCACTTCGGTAAACACGCGCATGGCAGTCAAACGGTCCATAGGGTGGTTGGCAGGGTTATTTGATCGATTTTTGCAACAAGTTTGCGCATTTTATGGCGTTTATTAGATCGATTGGTGCAAATAAACTGCATCCCGTACCTCACGCAAACCCTTTCAACCCATCTCATACCCTGGAGATTTCGCCATGTTCCGCACCACCCTCATCGCCGCCACCTTGTCGCTCGCCTTCGCAGGCGCCCAGGCTGCCCAGCCCTTGCAGATCAAGGTATATAACGCCGACGGCAACAGCTTTAACGTGAACTCCACGCTGGTCTATGGCGAGAAAGAAGCCATGGTCATCGACGCAGGTTTTACCCGCGCCGACGCGCTGCGCATTGCCGCCAACGTGCTCGACAGCGGCAAAGAGCTCAAAACCATTTACGTGAGCCAGGCCGACCCGGACTACTACTTTGGCGCCGAGACGCTCAAGGCGTTTTTCCCCCAAGCCGAAGTGGTGACCACCCCCGCTGTGCTGGAGAAGATCAACGCCAAGCTCGCAGGCAAGCTCGCTTTTTGGGGCCCCAAGATGGGCGCCAACGCACCGCGCACGCCCGTACTGCCCAAGGCCATCAGCGGCAACACGCTGATGGTCGACGGCCAGACGGTCGAGATCCGTGGCACCACCGGCCTGCTGGCGCACCGCCCCTATGCGTGGATTCCATCGGTGAAGGCCGTGGTGGGCAACATTGGCGTGTTTGGCAACCTGCATGTGTGGACGGCCGACACCCAAACCGTGGCCGAGCGCAGCGCCTGGGTGGCCCAGCTCGACGACATGGCCGCCCTGCAGCCCACCGTGGTCGTGCCCGGCCACATGCTGCCCGGCACTACGCTGGATGTGACCGCGGTGACCTACACCAAGGGCTACCTGCAAGCGTTTGAGAAAAACGCTGCCGCCACCAAGACGGGCGCCGAGTTGATCGACGCGATGAAAAAGGCCTACCCCGCAGCACCCATGGGCCTGTCGCTGGACATTGGCGCCAAGGTGAACAAGGGCGAGATGAAGTGGTAAGAAGCGCCCTGGAGCGTGGGCCTGCCACCGTTGAAAGCCCGCGCCGCCACCCCTGTTAATTGAAAGGAACCCGATCGTGACGACCACGCACACCCTCCAACAAGTCCTGCAGCACCTGCACGCCGGGCGCTGGAACGCGGCGCATGATCTGGTGCAGCACGACGGCTCCCTGCTCGCCGCCTGGCTGCACGGCATCCTGCATGTGCAAGAGGGCGACCTCGAAGACGCCGAGAACTGGTACGACCGAGCCGGCCGCCACTTTCGCAGCCGGGGCACGCTGGCCGAGGAGATCGCTGCGTTTGAGGCCGCACTGGCCTCATCTCCCTCACTTGACGTTGAATAAAGACCCTGACGTATGTCCACCACGCTGACTTATCTGTTTGACCCCTTGTGCGGCTGGTGCTATGCCGCCGCACCGGCACTGGCGCGCCTTCGGGCCACGCCGGGCGTGCATGTGGCGCTGGCGCCCACCGGCCTGTTCGCAGGTGCCGGTGCCCGGCCCATGGATGCCCAGTTCGCCGCGTATGCGTGGTCCAACGACCAGCGCATCGAAAAGCTCACGGGCCAGCCATTCACCCAGGCCTATCGCGACCGCATTCTGGGCGCCGCGGAAGGCCGCTTTGACTCAGGCCCCGCCACGCTGGCACTCACCGCTGTGGCCGAGACAGAGGCAGAGCGCGAGCTGTATGTTTTGCATGCCCTGCAGCGCGCCCGTTATGTGGATGGCCGCGACACGGCCGACGCGCAGGTGCTGGCCGATGTGTTGACGGCCCTGGGCCTGGCCGATGCGGCTGCAAAGGTGCTCTCGCCCGATGCCGCATTGCGCGGCGCCATGGCCGAACGTGTTTCCAAAGCCCAGGCCACCATGCACACCGTGGGAGCGCGGGGCGTGCCGCAATTGGTGGTTACAGGGCAGGGCGGGGCGTTGCGTTTGATAGGCGGCGACGCTCTGCTGGGGCCGCACGAGGGTTTGCTGGCGCAGGTTTTGGCAGGTTGATGGAGACGGGCACGCGCAATGCGCGGAGCTGGTTTGCCCCATTTCCCTCACAGCGCTTTTTGCCGCCATCTCGACTCTATTCACCCACGCCCCACCGTTCGGGCTGAGCCCGTCGAAGCCAGGGCCCGCTGGTGCAAAAACCTTTGGCAAGCTCTGCACAAACGGTGCGGGTGCAGGCAGCCACGTCGGCCACCGCGCTCAACGCCACCACAGCGCTGAATGCCTTTAACCTGACAGCGTCCGCACCATCTGCTCATACATCGCATCCACCGCAGGCACGCGGTGTGACGCCTTGCTGCGCAGCACCGCCACGTTCATGGAGTCCAGCGCTGGCAGGTCAAACTCAGCGGGCAGGTTCTGCAAAATCTGCAAGTTGGCGGGCACGCTGCAGCGCGTGAGCACGGCCACGGCCAGGCCGCTTTCCACCGCTGCCAGCTGCCCCGCCAGACTGGAGCTGTGGTACACGATGCGGTAGCCGCGCCGCCGCGCCGCCAGTGCTTTCAGCGTGGCCGTGCGGGCCATGCTGGTGGCTTCGTACACCGCCAGCGGCAGCGGGTCGCGCCGCCACACGTCAAACTGCGCCGCGCCCACCCACACCAGCGGTTCTTCAAACAAAAAGTGCCCCCGCTGCGGCTTGTCGCGCGACACCAGCGCCAAGTCCAGCTCGCCACGCACCACACGCGGGATGAGTGAGGTCGATTGCTCACACGTCAGCTCAATCTCCACCCCCTGGTACCGGTGCGAAAAGCTGCGCAGCACCGGCGTGAGGTAGGTGCTGGCGTAGTCGTCGGGCACGCCCAGTCGCACGCGCCCCGCCAGCTGCGGGCCAAACATTGCGGCCTGTGTTTCGGCCTGCAGCTCCAGCATGCGGCGCGCGTACGACAGCAGCTCTGCCCCGGCAGGCGTCACCTCCAGGTGGCGCGGGCCGCGCAGCAGCACCGGGCGGCCCAGCGCGGTCTCCAGCTTCTTGATCTGCATGCTGACCGCTGATTGCGAGCGGTGCACCAGCGGCGCCGCGCCAGACAGCGAACCCGCATCCACCACCGCCACCAAGGCACGCAGCCAGTCGATTTGAAAGTCGGGGTAGTTCATGGACAAGATGGAGTCTGCTTATTCGATTAACGAATGATAGTTCTTCGAACTATGCGCTTTACGGCCTTAGAGCAAGCGCCGACCATCGGTGCCATGACCCATACGGCCTTTGCACCTCCATTGCTCTCCATGCTTTCAACGCTCGAATCCACAGCCGCTATCGATTCGGCCTCTTTGAACTCGAAATATCCGTTCGGTCTGAGCCTGTCGAAGCCTCGCGCAGCGCTTCGACAGGCTCAGCGTGAACGGCTCCAGTGGATGGATGCCGAATGAACACCGCCACCAATACCACGTTGGGCGATCCTGTCGTTGCCAGTGAGCGCAGCGGCCAGGGACTCATGATCTCTGGCGGCGTGCTGCTGGGCACCGTCGGCGTGTTTGTCGAAGAAGCGGGCCAGCACCCGCTCATCACCGTGTGGTTTCGCTGTGTGTTTGGCGCGATGGCGCTGCTGGCCTGGTGCCTGGCCACCGGGCGCGGGCGCGAGCTGCTGCTCCAAGGCCGCAGCCGCTGGGTGGCGTGCGCCACGGGCGTGCTGATGGTGGTGAACTGGGCGCTGTTTTTTGCCGCCATACCGCGCACGTCCATCGCCGTGGCCACGGTGATTTTTCATGTGCAGCCCATCTGGGTCATCGTGTTTGGCGCGCTGTTTCTGCGCGAGGCGGTGTCGCGCAGCCAGTGGCTGGCCACGGTAGCCGCGCTGGGTGGGCTGGTGCTGACCACGGGCTTGCTCGACGGCACCGCAGCCAGCAGCAACACCGGCACAAGCATCGGCATCGGAAGCAGCTACATGGCCGGCGTGCTGATGTGCCTGGGTGGCTCGCTCTGCTATGCGGGTGTGACGCTGCTGGCCAACACGCAAAAATCCGTCAGCCCGTTTGCCATGGCGCTGTGGCAGTGCCTGGTAGGCGCCGTGGCGCTGGCCTGGGCACCGTTTGTGCTGGGCTGGCCACCGCTGGGCGCTGCGTGGGGCTGGCTGCTGGGCCTGGGTGTGCTGCACACCGGGCTGGCGTATGTGGTGCTGTTTGCTGGCATGTCGCGCCTGGGGTTGGGGCGCATCGCCGTGCTGCAGTTTGTGTACCCGCTCACCGCCGTGCTGGTGGACTGGGCCGTGTACGGCCGCACCCTGAGCCCTGTGCAATTGGCCGGTGTGGTGTTGATGGCCGCCGCGCTGTGGACGATTCGGCGGCCCGGCGCTTCACCAGTGGTGCCAGCGCGGGCTTGAGCGCTTGGGTTGAGTTGCTTTGACCGCTTTGACTTCGGCCTAAGGCACCACCGCCAGCCGCACCACCACGGGCCGGTGGTCAGACCCCAGATCAGGCCCGATGCGCGAGCCCGCCACCTGCCAGCCCGGCGACGCCAACACATGGTCCAGCGGCAACACCGACAACCAACCCCACGCTTTGGGCCAACTGGGCGCAACGCTGTTGGCGCGGCGCATGTGCGCTTCTACCGCGAACAAGCCGCGTGCCCACGGGGTGATGTTCAAGTCGCCCGCCATCACGCCCAGGTCGCCCGTTTGCTGAATGTGCAGGGCTTCTTGCATCAGTGCGCGGTCGCGCGCCTGCGCAAACGCCGCATTCAGCGGCGGCATGGGGTGCAGCGCGGCCAATTGCACGGTTTTGCCCTGCCACGCCAGCGTGGCGCGCAGCCGCAGGGTGTCGAGGTCGTTGTGCGGCTGCAGCGTTTCGGTGCGGGTCAGCGCGTGGCGCGACAGCACCGCCAGGCCAAACGGGTCGGGCTGCGGCACCAGCAGCCGGTGTGGGTAGCGGGCCGCAATTTCGGGGTGGCTTTCCAGCGCGTTTTGCGCCCGCTGGGTGAACTCTTGCAGCATCACCACATCGGGCGCATCGGCCGATGCAAGCCACTGCAAAAGCGCTGTGAAATCGGTGGTTGCCAGGTTCATGTTGGCCGTGCCCACGGTCAACACCGGGGTGTCATCAGCCGGTTGGGTTGCGCGTTGCAAAGTGCCCGCCTGCCATGCGAAGCAACCCCCCAGCGCCACCGCCGCGATCAGCAGCCGCCACCCGCTGCGCTGCCCGCGCAGCAGCACCAGTGCACCCAGTGCCAACACGCCGACTGCGGCATAAGCCCATTGCCAATGGGCTGCCAGTTCCACCAGCCACTGCAGCCGGGGCCAAGCCTGCGCAGGCAGCAGGCGCGACATCGGCGCCGTCAGCGCACCTAGCGTGCACAGCCACACCAGCCATTGGCATCGCGCACTGATAAAACGAGAGAGGTTGAAACGTTGTTCTGGCATGGCGAGAAGAAAGTGGCCGCCAGCGCATTCTGCGCGAGGCGCGTGTCGCCCCCCGCTGTCGATGCGTCTAGCAAAAACCGGGGCTCAAACCAAGCCCCGGTTCGTGCGTTGGCTCATGCGTTGGTTCAGGTGTTGAACACCATCGCTTGGTGCGCGCCCACCCCCGCCAGCACGCCCTCGGCCGATGCCAGGGTGGCGTTGTGCCGCGCCAATGACAAATCGCCCGCCGCGTACACGCCCGGCACGGTGGTCATCTTGTTGGCATCCACGCGTATCACGGGGCCCGTCATTCCATCGTCCAACGCGCAGCCCAATTGCTCGGCCAGCGGGCTGGCGGGGCGGGTGACAGGGGCTATGTACAGCGCATCCACCGGCACGGTGCGGTCAACTCCCGCACCGTTGCTGGCGCCCTCTGCCACGCGGATGAGCTGCAGCGTGGTGCCAGCGCCTTCTAGCGCCGCAATGCGCGCAGGCTCAATGGCAATGCCCAGCGCCAGCAGCCGCGTGCGTTCGCTGTCTTCCAGCGTGGTTTCGCCATTCAAGAAGAGGGTGGTGGGGCCCCAGTCTGCAATCAGCTGCGCGTGCATGCCCGATTGCGGCGAGTGGTACAGCACGCCCAGCCGCTGGCCCGCAAATTCATAGCCGTGGCAATACGGGCAGTGCAGCACGCTGGCGCCCCAGCGCTCGCGCAGGCCTGCAATCTGCGGCAATTCATCGGCCACGCCAAACGCCAGCACCAGCTTTTTCGCGGTCAGTCGCGATCCGTCTTGCAACACCACGTCAAAGCCGCCATGCGCGTTGGCGGGTGTGGCTGCGCCTTGCGCTGCGGCCTCTTCATCGTTTCGGCCGGTGCGGCTGGGGGCGCTGGGGGCGCTGGGCGTGCTGTGTAGTGCCGTGGCAGACACCACCGTGCCCTGCACCAGCATCACCGTGGGGTAAGCCAACAGCTTGGCGCGCGCCTGCTCAATCATCGCCAGCGGCGGCTCGCCGTCTTGCCCAAAAAAGCCGTGCGATGCGGCTGCAAAACGGTTGCGCGGCGCGCCTGCATCCACCACGCACACGCGCCGCCGCGCCCGCGCCAGTTGCATCGCGGCCGACAGGCCCGCAAAGCTGCCGCCAATCACGATGGCGTCATACGCTGTCGCTGTCGCTGTCGCTGTCGCTGTCGTTGTCGTTGTTGGTGGGGTCGCTGGTGTTGTCGTCGTCATGAGAAATCTCCTGGTGCGAGTGGCTCCCGGCCACCATGCGTTGATGAAATTCGGCTGAAAGTTGCGCCAGCGTTACCTCGCCCAGGCGCGCCAGCAGCACATCCTCGGCGGCTTGGTAAGCGTCGGTCAGCGCGCGGTTAACTGCCTGCTCGACGATGCAGCCCGGGCTCTCCACCCGGTTCCCCACCGCCAGCAGCGTGGGCGCGCCCAGCGCCTCGTGGATGTCGCGCAGCGTGATGTCTGCCAGCGGGCACGACAGCACCCACCCGCCGCCATGCCCCTTGGCAGAGGTGACAAACCCCGCATACCGCAGCCCCGCCATCAGGCGGCGGACCACGACCGGGTTGGTCTGCATGGCCTGCGCCAGCGATTCAGATGTGGCGGGGCCATCCATCTCTGCCATGTGCAGCAGTGCGTGGAGGACGTTGGAAAGGCGGCTATCTCTTTTCATGCAACATTCAAAGTTGCTTGATATTGGCATGGGCGGAAAACCTCAGACTAGCACCGGAATACTCGTGATTTGATAGCTGTTAGCGCTTATCAGATAAGCACTGGAGGCCAGTTTGGCTTGATTTTGGGTGCAGGTTGGGCTTCACCACCACCCGTTCGGGCTGAGTTTGTCGAAGCGCTGCGCCAGCCCGGCAAGCTCTTCTCAACAAGCTCATCCCGAAGCGCCGTACAGCAACAGTGGGTGCAGACGGCTAAGGCTGGTCTGTACGAATCCCGTTTGACCATGCCATCAAGGGTCCTGAGCTAAGCGGTTGCCCAGGCCGCAGGCTGTCGGCCTCGATCGCATCACCCACATTTCCGCAGGTGCCTCATACCGCGTGCACCAGGCACGAGTCAGCATCCACTCCAATGTGGGCCTTCATACCGAAGTACCACTGGTTGCCCTTCTTGCTTTGGTGCATCTCGGGGTCACACTCGCCGCTTTGGTTCTTGGTTGAAGCGGGCGCAGCAATCAGCGCGGCATCCACCACCGTACCTGCTTTGAGCTGCAGCCCCCTGGCTTTCAGCGGGCCATTGACCATGGCCAGGATCTGATTGGCCAGTTTGTGGCGCTCCAGCAAGTGCCTAAAGCCCAGAATGCTCGATTCACTGGGAATGTGCTCGTCCTAGTGCGACAGGCCTGCAAAGTCACGAAATACGGGCACATCGTGCAGGACTTGTTGCGTGGCTGGATCGCTGAGCTTGAACCACTGCTGCATGAAGTGGATGCGCAGCGGGATATGCACTGCAAAAAGTTGTTGACCCCGGCGTCCACTCTCGGGTGCTTAGGGCTCAATGAGCGAGACCAGTTCAGGCCAGGGAGACATCAATTCCATGGCGTCGAGAAATTCGCACTTCCGGGTGCGCTCGGCTGTGTTGTCTAGGCCCAGCGGCTTTGTTTCATGCGCTTATTTTTTGGGCTTCAGGCTTGCTCAATCACATCACTCGGGGATTCGTGCAGAGGCTTCTAGAGCTGTCGCCGTTGCCGGTCGTCGCCAACACCAATTCGGTCGTTTCGATTTTTACAAGGGTAAACCCTTGTTTATTTTTGATAGTAAAAATGTATTGAATTTATTTTTCAATTGTTTATTGTTGTTTTTGTTGTGTCTCTAATACATACGCACTATGGCTAGCAAGCCCCGCTTGCGCGATGCTTGGACACTTTTCTGCGAGGACAGTGATACGGGGCCGCATAGCAGAATGATCGTTGATTTTATTAAGAAAATCGGCATTCTGAAATCCATGTGGTATCGCGAAATACACCCGTTCCAACGGATCGGAAGCAGGGTCCAAAAACGCGTTGCAGTTCATTTGTTGACGCCAGTTTTAAGTTGTTTACATTCGTTACATTCATTAGTCTTGGCGCTCAACCTTATTTAACGCTTGAGGAAATCATGCGATCACTTTTCTCCGTCCTGCCCGCTCGGCGCACGCATTTTTTCGCTGGCCCCCGAGCTGCGCAGGGTGGTTTCACCTTGGTGGAACTGGCTGTGGTTTTGGCCGTCATCGGTCTGATCATCGGCGCAGTGGCCATTGGCAAAGATGTTCAGCGCAACGCCGAATACACCAAGATCAAGAACAAGTTCATTGACCAGTGGGAGCAGGCCTACAACCAGTATTACCAGCGCACGGGTGTTGTGGTGGGTGACAACCAGGTGGCTCCTCGGATCATGGTCAATGGGACCGCTTACGTGGCGACGGCAGGTAATCCGACTTCAGGTGGAGACATGGCTGCACAGGTTGCCGTGGGCGCTGAGCCTGTGCCGGTGTGTGCGCGGAACCCTGAAGCAGGTGTGATGCGCGCAGATGCACCGTTTGATATTGCGACGAACAATCTTCGTTTGTACATGACGCGAGTTGGCATTCGCATGCCTCCAGGCCGTGCCGAGGGTCAAGAAGATCTCTATGTCTACACCGATACCAACGGCTCCCCGCAGGAAGTGCAGGTGTGCTTTCAATGGAATCGTCCAACCACGCCCGAAGGCGCTGGCAACGTGATGGTCATCTCGGGACTGACGCCTGATCTGGCGCGCATGCTTGACCAGATGATCGATGGCAAGCCGGACGCCAGGGAGGGGCGGTTTCGTCTGCGCGGTATCGACAACGCTACGAACAATGCACCTGGTGTGGAGTGGTCTGCGAACAACAGTTACGGCCGTGGTGCCGCTGCTACCACCGCCACAGGGGCGGGCAACACCCGCGACGAGGAGCAGGTCATTACGTTGACCGCCATTTACAAGATGAATCAGTGACGCAGGGCTAGGGAATCAACATCATGAACCAAGCATTCAAGCACCCTATCCGCCATCTGCGTTCTTCGCGCCAGCAGGGTTTTACTTTGGTGGAGCTGGCCGTTGTGCTAGCAGTTATCGGACTCATCATCGGAGCGGTGGCCATCGGCAAGGATGTCCAGCGCAATGCTGAATATACGAAAGTCAAGAATAAATTCATTGACCAATGGGAGCAGGCGTACAACCAGTATTACCAGCGCACGGGTGTGGTACTCGGAGACAGCCAGACTGCCCCGCAAAACATGGTGAACGGCGAGCAGTATTTAGCTGCGGGGACCCGATCTGGCCGCAACATGACCGGAGTGACGCCCCCCAACGCGATTTGCCGTGCTGCTGCCGGTCGCGGAATGACGCGGGGGTTTACGAATGGCACGGATCCTGATCTGCGTGCATTGATGACGCGTGCCGGTATTCGCATGCCACCTGGCCGTGCGGAAGGTCTGGAGGATCGTTATGTTTATCTGGACAGCAACGGCAACCCCCAAGAAATCCAGGTTTGCTTTCAGTGGAATGTGCCACTGGCTAACGGGTCTGCAGCCAATGCAGTTGGGGACGGCGCAGGCAATGTGATGATCATCACGGGCCTGACACCAGATTTGGCGCGCTCACTGGACCAGATGATCGATGGCAAGCCTGATGAGCGCGAAGGCAGATTTCGTCGTCAGGGCGTGGAGAACAACGCCGGAGGAAGTGCCATCAATGGGCCAGGCCAAGAATGGCAGGCTACCAACCGCGATTCGATCGATGCAGCGCACGCGCGAGATCGCAGTTTTGATGAAGACCAGGTGGCTATTGTCACGGCCGTCTTCCGGATGAACCAGTAACCGTTCTCCACTCTTTCCAATTTTTACCCCATCCGCATCGACTTATTGCCGGAGATTTTCAATGTCAAGAACCAATTCATTTCGCAGGCTGGGCCACAAGGTTCAGCAGGGTTTCACGCTGGTGGAGCTGGCCATTGTGCTGGCCGTCATTGGCTTGATCATTGGCGCAGTGGCCATTGCCAAAGACGTCCAGCGGAATGCTGAGTACCAGAAGGCCGTCAACAAGTTCGCCTATCAGTGGAAGATGGCCTACGACCAGTATTACCAACGTACAGGTGTTGTCCTGGGCGATTGCCAACAGGCCCCGACCTACATGGTCAACGGCTCTGAATCGGAAATTCCGGCTGGTACCAGCGCCTGTACCCGCGCGGGCTCTATGGCGGTTGCAGGGATTCCAGAGAATTTTGCCAATCGAGGTCTGAAAATCTGCAGCGGACAAGGCTACACCGCGGGTCAGGTTGGCGTGGGCGACGCTGCATTGGCAACGCAGAATCTGCGCACTGTCATGACCCGAGCGGGTGTTCGCATGCCCCCGGGCCGTGGTGAGGGGCATGAAGACCGTTTTCTCTATATCGATTCCAACGGCAATGCGGCAGAGATGCAGGTGTGCTTCCAGTGGAATACCTCGGGCACAGCCAGCGGTGCTGGCAATGTGATGGTGATTCGTGGTCTGACGCCTGACCTGGCCCGTTTTATGGATCAGGTGATTGACGGAAAGCCTGATTCACGGGAAGGCCGCTTTCGCATTCAGAGCCGTCCTGCACACAACGCTGCCAACGAGGCCAATGCTCCAGGTACGCAGTGGGAGGCCAATAATACAGAAGGCAACAACATCGCCAACACCGCTGCCAACAGCGCCATGGTCAATAGCGATGCTCGTCAGGCTGTTACCAACACCAGTGGTAATGCCGGGGGTACTGCCACCGGACGGACTTTCGACGAAGACCGTGTCATTTTGCTTACCGCCCACTGGACGATGGAGCAGTAATTGAACGGCACCCGTACCCTCAAGCTTGTCTCCCTGGCATTGGCCACGGCCCTGTTGGGGGGAGGGGCCTGGCTGGCCCACAGCGGGCTCAAGCGGCTGGCCATGGAGCGCCAGCAATTCGCCCAGTTGCAGTTAGGGCTGGACAATGCCCGCCGCCTGATGCCAGAGGTGCAGCAGCGTGAGCAACTGGTGCGTTCCATCAAAGATGTGGCGCAGCAGGTAGAGCGCATGGGCTTTGATCCCTCCCTTTGGGGAGAGCGACGGCTGCGGCGCGCCCAAGGGCCCTCCACTCGTGCAGAGGCTGCACAGTTCCTGGGTGAACTTGGGCGTGGTGGCGCGGGCCAGATTTTTGTCGCTGATGTATTCGATATTGGCACCGTGTCTCCGGGCGCCAGTTTGTTTCATCCTCCGTTGCCTGGTGACCAGGGACTGACACTGGGTGTCACTGGCACATTGCACTTTCAGGCAGTGTCTGCTTTTCAATCGCCCAGGGTGAAGCCATGAGCGCTGAACATGTTTATCGCGTTGCAAGCGCTGGTTGGCTGCATTGTCATGACCACCAGGTCGAAGAGGTGCCCGCATGGCCCACGTTGACTCACAGTGCTTTGGTCGTGTTGGATCTAGATGACATTTTTACGGACGTGTGGCGGTTTGAGGGCAAGCCCGAGTACGCCGCAGCCCTGATAGAGAAACGTGTGCGTACCCAGGGGTTGGTTGAGGGTGCGGCTCACATCGTGGTTCACCGGCTGCTCAAGCTGCCAGGTGGATTTCAGGTGTTCTTTTCCGCCATCTCACTTGAACTTTGGCAGCGCTGCACCCAGTGGGCCCACGAGCAGGCGGATCATTGCCTGGTGATGGTGACTGCTGGACTGCTGTGCCATGGTGTCGCATCTGGCAATGCACGGTTGATGCTTTCCCAGCGGCGACTGATGTGCTTTATTCAGTCTGAGGAAGGTATGGTGTTCGGGTCCACCCAGGCTTTGGGCTCTGGTTTGTCGGCCATGGCCAGCGCTGCACAGGTGGTGACCGCCAACCATGGCGCTCTCTTGGCCCGGCTTGGACCGGAGGCAGTGGAATGGGGAACCTTGTGGTCTACACAGTCGGTGGACAGTGAGACCTGTCTTGCTGCCGTGCAACGAGTGGCAGGTGGTGCACCGATTGTTCTCTCTGCGAAAGATCTCGGGTTTGCTGGTGAGCGTGTGCAGTCGGTGTTACCCGTTCTTGCGCGTGAAGCAGCCGGCCGTCACGCTCTCAATCCACTGCTCGAACGGGTCGCGTGGCGAGCAGAACGCTGGGTGTCTCCGATCACGGTAGTGACTGCCTTGGTAGGACTTGTGATGGCAATCGTTGGTGTGCTGGTCGGCCAGATGGCAGACCAGCAGCGTGCCGAAGGCCAAAATCAACGTGCTGAATTGATGGCATTGCAGGATCGCATAGAAGCAGTTTCGACCGTGGAGGCACCGCAAAAACTGTTGCCGGTGGCTGAGTTTTCACGAGCACTGGACGATGGTGCGAGACACGATCCTGTTGCTTTTATGGCGTTGTTGAAGGCATCGGCAGGAAAAGACATCTTGATTCAGCGAGTACGCCTGGAAGCGGCCGCCGTAGGCCAGGCGCGTTCCCGGGCTTTCAGGGTGGATGGTGTGTTGGCTCCTGGTGCTTCTGCCGCCGTGACCCAATGGGTGTCCCAGATGGTGGCGGCAGGTTGGACGCTGAAAGCCGTTGATCCCACTTACACGATCCCCGGTGCTTTTTCATATGAGTTGGTTGCTGCCGCGATCTCACCAGGAAACGTAAAACCATGAAATACGCGGCTTTGCTTTTGAATGGACTCGCCATACTTCTTTTGGGATGGGGCCTGTATGGTGTGCTGCAACTGACGCGCGCCCACACACCCTCTGTGCGCCCGGTGACAACCGAATTGGCCCCGCTGCCCGCAGCGTTGCGTAATGACCAAGCCCGTGTGGTGGACGCATTCGGAGCTATGTCGCGCATCCAGAAGCAGGCGTCTAGTGCCGGCACGGACCCATCGCGTCTTATTGCATTGCCCCTGCCTGGCAGCGATGTTGTGGGTAGTGTCCAAATGCCGCGCCGCTCGTTGTCTTTGCATCTGGATGACCTTGCGGCTGAGACCCAGTCAGTGGTGATTGATGGTCATCTGGCTCGCCAGGGTGCTCGTCTGGAGGGCGGAGGTCGGGTCGCCCGCCTTCGTCCCAATGAGGCCGTCGTTACTGAGCGGCTGGGGCGTCAAACGCTGACCCTGCCGGCGGGCGAGTTGCGGGTTGGGACTCTGCGTTGGGCGGATGGCTCATTGGCGAGCATTAATACGCAGGAATTCCGGTCAGGACTGCCGGGTAGCCAGCCGGGCCCGATCAGGAGTCTCCCATGAAGAGCGCAGCCGGTGTGCTCTCGGTCGCAGGAGATCCTGGTTTCGTTGTGTGCCCGCACGAACTTCCCATTTCGAAATTTCAAGAATCACGCTAGCAGCGCCGAGGACAGCGATATGAACAATCCCCCGTTTTTCAAACCTCTGGCGCTGGTGTGTGCCGCTCTCGTACTGAGTGGGTGTGCCAGCCAGTCCCCACGCAGTGCATCGAGTCTTCCTCCGCCAGATAACACGGCGGCAGATCAGATGCGCGAACATGCCGCACAGGAGTCACAGCGACTTCTTGTCCATCAGCAAATGCTGTTGGCTGAAATGAACAAGCCTGCACCCGCCCCGGTGATCGCTCCTGTAGCGCCTGTATTTGATCCTCTGGAGGGCAAGCTGATCAACGTGGCAATGTCCAAGGCCAGCATCAGTCAGATATTGGGTGCGTTTGCCGACGCGGGGAAGCTCAATTTGATCGTTGATCCTAACGTTCTCAAAGGCGGGCAATTGGCAGACATGCATTTGCGCCAGGTAACTTTGCGCGAAGGTTTCAACGAAGTGCTGCGCACTTACGATGTGGCCGGAGAGTTTCGGGGCAATACCCTGCGCGTGAACCTGACAGAAGAAAAGTTTTTTGCGCTGAATTTTCTCAACACCAAGTCGAGCATCCAGATGGGGTCCGGTGGCAATGTGTTTGGGAGCAGTAATTCCGGTGGAAGCGGAGGGGGAAGTAGTAGCGGCGGTGGTGGTGGCTCTGGCGCACAACAAGGCAGTCTCACGATGTCGGGCTCTGGTGGTACCAACACGGATCCCTATCTGGAGCTGGAGAGCGCGCTCAAGTCGGTGCTGGGCGACAGCGCTCAAGATCGAGCAGCCCAACAACAACAGCAGAGCTTGAGTATGGCCTCAGCTGTGCCCTCATCGTCGGCCTGGACGGGAGGAGCAGTTGCTGGCAAGCCACCCGTCATGCCGCAGGCACCCCTTGCAACCATGGGTGAAGACAGTGGCTTCACATTGAACAAGATGACGGGCACGCTGTACGTCAAGGCGCGCCCCTCGAAAATGCGTGCGGTTGAGAAGATGCTGGCCCAGGTGCACAAGGTGCTTGGTAAGCAGGTCTATGTGGAAGCGCAGCTGATCGATGTTCAGCTCTCCGATAACTTTGAGTTCGGGGTGGATTGGACGACGCTTCGCAGCCGTTTGGCTGCGGGTTTTGGATCTTCCCCGATGCAACTGGGCGGCAGCTCTGGGCTCTTGCCCAATGCAGCAGCCGGTTACCCTGCACGTGCCATTTCGATTCCTGCTGCATTGATTGGTAGTATGACTGGCCCCGCGCTTGGTATGTCTTACCAGGGCAGCAACTATGGTGTGGTGATCAACGCACTGCGTTCTTTCGGCAATCTCAAGGTGTTGTCGAACCCCAATGTGCAGGTTCGCAACGGCACGCCTGCTTTGCTGTCGGTTGGAACGAGTTCGCGCTACGTATCTCAGTCAGCGTCCACACAGACGGTGCCCGGCGGCGGGGCGTCCACGACGTCCTCCAGTGTGCAGACGGACACCGTGTTTTCCGGCGTGATGGTTGGTGTACTACCCATGGTGCGTGACGATGGGCGCATTGAGCTGTTGTTGAATCCGATGCAGAGTGATGTGGACCCCGCAAGCTTGCAACTGGTGTCTGTGGGTGGGGATAATTTGGTATCCCTCCCTAAGGTGAGCTACAAGGGGCTGACCACGACCCTCAACGTGGGTGATGGTGATGTCGTGGTAGTGGGTGGGCTGATTGATCAACGCACTTCCAGCAATGACCGAGGTGCACCGGGCGTTTCCGATATTCCCTTGTTGGGCAAACTCGTTGGCAATGAGAACAAGGTGCACGGCAGTCGAGAACTGGTGATTGTTTTGCGGGTGCGTGTGCTATGAGTCTTATCCATGACGCGCTGAAATCCATGGAGGCGCCCCAAGAGTCAAAACCCGTTGGGGCGCGTGCGCCCGCAGTGATGGCGCGTCATCGCCCAGCTTGGCTGGATGCCGTGCTGGCCTTCGTGGTTGTTCTGGGTGCGGGTGTGCTGGGTTGGTTCATTTGGCAGAGTCAGATGAAGCCCAAGACCGATCTGCCTCCTTCTTCCGCCGTATCGGTGACTTCACCTGCGAGCGTTCCCCAGCAATTGGTTGCTGCATCACCCCCTCCCACCGCAGAGATGGCGCAGTCGCCACAGCAGCCAGCAGCCCCGCAGGGTAATTTGGCGGTTCCGGCCGACGTCGCGATTCTGCTTCCAAATCCGATGGCGCAGCCGAGTCCAGTGCCGCAGCAACAGATGCCATCGCCGTCTGCACTGGATACGGCGGTACCCAAAGCGTTGGCTTCTGTCTCGCTGAGTGACGTGCGATCAGCACCTGCACAAACTGCAGCTCGGCAGTCTTCGTCCAGACAGGTGCAGACAAGCAAGCCTGGGGGTTGTCGGTGGCTGCACCTGCTGTGGCACCAGTGGTGGATGACACGCCGGTGGAACTTCGCTTTGCGCGGTTCGTATCTGCTATGAAGGAAGGGCGGACGGTCGATGCAGAGAATGAGCTGACCGCTCTCAAGGAACGGCTCCCCTTGGGTTCTCTGGGGCTGTTGCGTGCCCAGGCCTGGTTTGATCTGCGTGCGGGGCGCGATGCTGCTGCCACAGAGGGTTATCGCGCAATTCTTGAGCGCATGCCTGGAGATGAAGAGGCGGCCATTAATTTGGCCAGCATTCAGTCACGTCAGCATAAGTCTGAAGAAGCGCGTGCAACGCTGGACGCTGCTGCGCGTCTGCAGCCTGATTCCGCAGCATTGCGTGCGGCTTTGGCCCAGTTCACCCCTGCGGCGCGGCAATGACAGCGAGCTCCATTTATGCAACGCTGGGGTTGTCGCGTAACCCGTTTCCGCCGACTCCGGATGCGGGCTCCTACTTCTTCACCCCCCGCCTGGAGGAGGATTTTGTAGAGATAGTTCATTGCATCGAGGCCCGCAAAGGCTTTATTTTGTTGACTGGCGAGGTGGGCCTTGGAAAAAGCACGCTGGTGCGGCGATTGCTGGATAACTTGCAGGAAAGAAATTGCCATTCGGCGTTGATTCTGAATACCTTTCTGCAAGACGGTGCGCTGTTGTCTGCGATTCAGACTGATTTTGGTCTTCCTCCCACAGATTCTTTGGATCAGGGGCTTGCGCGTTTGACGGAGTTTCTGATTGCCGGGCACCAGGCGGGTGAAATCAATTTGCTGGTAATCGACGACGCGCAGAACCTGAGCGTGGACTCCTTGGAACTGGTACGTCTGTTGTGCAATCTTGAGACCGGCCAAGAGAAGCTTTTGCAGATCTTGTTGGTAGGTCAGCCGGAACTGGAGCAGACGCTTGCAACGCCAGAACTACGGCAACTGAAGAGCCGGATTGTTAAACATGCGCGTCTTAGTGGGCTGCTGAGGGATGAGGTAACGCGCTATTTTGATTTTCGAGTCAATGCTGCGGGAGCTGAAGGGCGTTTGTCCCTGGATCCTGCCGCAGCCGAAGTTTTGCACCGTGCTACCCAAGGCAACTTACGCCGGATTCATTTGGTGCTGGATCGCTGCTTGTATGGGCTTGCCAGCACCCGCGCATCGGTGGTGAATGTGGAGTTGTTAAACCGCGCGGTTGCAGACCTCCCCGTTTTGGGCGATGAATCTGTCGCTGGGGTTGCCTCTGTAGGTTTGCGTCATCGCAAAGCATGGATTTTTGCGGGTTTGCTGGCAGGGACAACAGCCACTGTGGCTTTAGCGAGCTTTAGTTTAGGGTCATCCTCGCAACCGACTTTGTCTGTCGCAAGGGGCGACGCCCAATGGCCACCCGCGCAAGAGGCGCCTAGTCAAGCGTTCCCTACGGCGTCCTCGGAGCTTGCGCGGGTTTCCACGATATCGCCTCAACTGGCCTGTGAAAACCAGTTGAAGGCTATTGCTGAAAAAGACGATGTGGTGCATGCGCAGGCCCTGCCTGACGGTGTGGTCAATAGTTTGAAATCCTCTTCGCGATTCTGCCGCTTTGCTCAGGGAAAAGAGTCCTGGATTGTTTGGTTGGGGCGCAGCGAAGCTCGGCATATTGTCGCGGCGCAACAGGCGACACGCAAAGTCCAAGGAAGGCTCAAGAGCATGGGCTTGCTCGACGTGCGAGAGCCTGACGATGGGTTTTTTGGTTCCAAGACTGGGGAGGCGCTTGCTCGCTTTCAGCAGCAACATGGTTTGGCGGCCACGGGCAGGCCAGACGAATTGACCTTATTACTTCTGGAGCATCAGGATGCATCCCCCCGCTGAATCATTGCTGGAGACCTCGGGCCCGATGTTGCCATCCGCTCCCACAGCTGAAGATCGCCTGGCGGTTTTGAGAGACAAAAGCCCCTCCCTGGGAGCCTCGTTGGTAAGTGCCGGTCTTGTTTCAGCAGTGGCCATCGACTATGTGTTGCAAAAGCAAAAAATCGAGAAGGTGCCAATGGGCAACCTCTTGGTGGAGCTGGGGTTTGCAAGTGCCAATGAAGTGGCGCGCCAGTTGGCGGAGCAACGCGGTCTGCGCTTTGTCAACGCCGATGAAATGCCCGAACCAGACACGGGTGTTGCGAGCGTATTTAATCGGTCCTTGTGCCTTACCTATGGCTTCTTGCCAGTGCGGGAGAACGCTGACGGGTTGATTGAGGTTGTTCTTGGCGATGCCCAGCCTGATGCGGTCACTGAACTGGTGCAGAGAAAGTTAGGGAAAGCGTGTCATTTCTTTCAGGGGGAGTTTGACAGCGTTGCGCAGGCCATTCAGCAGCACTACTACTTTGCTGAACATCCTCCAGCGAGATTGATCGAAAGCGAGGTGCGAAAGCTCGAGGCCGATGTGGACCGGGCCTACAGTCCAGCTCGGCTTTTAGAGCACATGCTGCACTTGGCGGTGCGAGAGCGCGCCACAGACATTCACTTGGCGCCGACCGCACGCAGTCGCTCGGTGCTGTTGCGTGTGGATGGCGTGTTGCGTCCCGTCTTTGCTTTGTCTCCGGCGCTGGATCGATTGGTGGTTTACGTCAAGCTTCAGGCGGATATGGATGCGAGCGAGCAGCGTCTTCCGCAAGACGGGAGTTTTACTGCGCAGGTGATGGAGCACAACTTCACTCTCCGGGTTTCGACGCTTATTTCCGAGTTTGGAGAGCGCATGGTGCTGCGCCTGCTTCCGGAGCGTAGCAACCTTGACAAACTCACTGACCTAGGGTTTTTGGAAGAAGATGTCGCGGTCATGGCCAAGGCGTTCTCGCGTCCGCATGGGCTGATCTTGATCACTGGTCCTACGGGCTCCGGAAAAAGCACCACATTGCATGCAGCATTGCGCATGCAGCCACTGATTGAACGCAATGTGCTCACGGTGGAGGATCCAGTCGAGTACAGAGTTCCAGTGGCTTGCCAGACAGAGGTCAACCGCAGGGCGGGTTATGAGTTTGCCAACGCCATGCGGCATTTTTTGCGCCATGACCCGGACATTATTCTGGTAGGGGAAATCCGCGACGCTGAGACCGCCAGAGCCGCACTGGATGCCTCGTCTACGGGGCACTTGGTTCTGTCCACTCTGCATGTGGGCACCATTTTTGGTGTTATGCCCCGACTCAAATTGTTGGGTGTTGACACCGAAACGATTGCTGAGAATTTGGTTGCGATCGTCAATCAGCGGCTGGTTCGGAGAATTTGCCCGCATTGCGCAAAACCGCGTCTCGCAACCGAAGATGAACGCCGCTGGCTGGGGAAAATGGAGTCGTCGCAAGTACCGCAGGTTTTCCAGGGTGCAGGCTGTCATAACTGCCGCGACACCGGCTATCTGGGGCGACTGCCCGTATATGAAATGCTGGCAGTCAGCCGCGACCTGGCGGATGCCATTGCTTCAGATGCTAATCGAGCCGATATGCGGCAGCGTGCTCTGACTGCGGGCATGCGCCCTATACATACCCTGGCGCGTCATCGTGTTCTGGCGGGGGAGACCACCATGGAAGAGATACTGCGCGCGGTGGGCGAGGACTGATCTTTATCGGCGGAACCATAGCATGGCCAATCTCAATACCTACTATTACCGGGTCTTGCTTCCCCACGGATCTGTTCGATCAGGCCTGCTGCGTCTGGCCGTGAAGCGCGACCTTTCAGCACGCCTGCGCCTAGAGGCGGACACGGACGGCACGGTCATCGGGCTGTGGCGTTTCCCCGTGTGGCTGGCACTGATCGCCGATGTAGTGATGCATTTTCTCCGCCGCCAGGTGCGTAGCGAAGATTTGGCGGGCTTCTTGCGCGACCTGGGTTTGATGATGCGCGCAGGTGTCCCAGCCCTTGATGCCTTGACCACCTTGGTGGAGGAGAGTAACAGTGTAGGTAATGCTGCCATGGCAACGGTGGCTCGGAACATGCTCGATGACCTGAATGCTGGTGTTGGCATGACAGAAGCGTTCAATCGACACCCGAATGTGTTTCCAGAGACCGTGCGTAATCTCGTCTCCATTGGTGATCAGACCGGTACGCTTGATCGCATGCTGGGTGAGGCTGCTGAGCACGTGGAGCGAATGATCAACATTCGGCGTGATATCAAAACCGCCCTGATATATCCGGCTTTTGTTTTTGCCACGATCATTGGGGTGGCAATCTTCTGGATCTATTACGTCGTGCCAAACATGGCACGTCTTTTCAAACAGTTGCAGGCCAAACTTCCGCCCATCACCGAGGGGTTGGTGGCGTTTGCCAACCTGCTTACTGCCCATCTTCCGTGGGTGTTGCTGGTGACGGCAGTGGTGGTAGTTATATGCACTGTTTTCTTTAAGCGATCTGAGCCTTTCCAACTGGCCACATACAGTTTGCTACATCGTTTGCCTATTGCGCGAACGCTATTGGTCTCGTCGGGTATGGCTCACATTACTGAGCATCTCTCCATTTTGGTGAAAGCGGGTGTCGATCTGGTGTCGAGCCTGCGTATTCTTGGACGCGCCACAAAGAATCGTTATTACCGAAGCCGATTGATTCAAGTCGCTGAGTCTGTTTCTCGTGGGGAATCAGTGTCTGCGTCCATGCGGCGTGTGGGGGGATTTCCTGCGATGGCTGTGCGCATGATCTCGGTAGGGGAGGAGTCAGGTAGTCTCGATCAGCAACTTTCTCACTTGGCAGGCGACTATCGTAAACGCTTGGAAGTATTGGTTAAGTCACTGGCGGAAATACTCAAACCCCTGATCATTCTGATTGCTGGTGGGCTGTTTCTTTTTCTGATTGTTGCTTTGTTGCTGCCCATTTATGACCTCGTCCGTCAGTCGGTCACCCAAAGCATGGGAGGCGTGCAGTGATGCGGCGCGCTCATTGGTGGCAGGCTATGTTTCGTCTGCTTTGTGCGCTTGGCTGGCCTTGCAGTTCGTCCTTTGTCGATGCTTGTCCGCTCTACAGAGGGGCGCTGCATGCGTAAGCCTTTAATGATTGGCGGCGGTCTGGGATTGCTGGTGTTGGTGCTGGTTGTGGGTGGGGGCTGGCTCGTTGGAAAAAACGCCGAACCAGGTGCTGTGGCCGTGAACAAGGCAGTTCGCAGTGATCGTGCTTCCCAACAAGGACTCTCCGGAGTGCTGGCTCCGCCTGCGATATCAGGCTCTGCGCCGCAGCCGCGATCTTCTCCGGCCGCTCAGGAGCGTCGCAGACGCTTGGCCGAGGTCCGGGCTGAATTCAATGCTCTGCGGGCCAAGGGTACACAGGCTCCTCCTGAGAAAATGCGGGCACTTATTGACGAACTCGAAGCGCTCTCACCGCCTGGTTTTGACCCGCGTTACTTCCAAACTCTGCGGAATATGCTGGATGCCAGTGCCCGAATCCAGACACTCAACCAAGAGCTACAAGGTCTTAGCAAGAGCGCCTCTTCGAAGGACGCAGTACGCCAACAAGCCATTGTGGATGAGATGCGCAGTTTGGGAGAGCGGGTCGGGGCAGAAGCGCGCAATCTTCAGGTGTATGCGCCCAAACCACCATCTGGAGTAAAGACTCCATGACAGGCTTTGCACTGCGAGCGTGTGCACGAACCGCTCATTCTGCGCAGCGCGGGTTTTCCTTGTTGGAGTCGGCTGTGGCGTTGGTTGTCGCAGGCCTTATGTCGTGGGCTGCTTTCAGTGGCTATGAAACGGTGTCTGCACAACAGGAAACTGAGCGAGGCCGTGCTGAGGCCCAGCAATTACAGTCAATGCTCCGTGCGTTTGCGCTGCGGCATGGGAGGTTGCCTTGCCCGGATGTCGGTGCCAGTGGATACGAATCTTTGGCGGCAGGGGTTTGCCCCGTGGGCACACAACTGGGGTGGTTTCCCTATGTGAGTGTGGGTTTGGAGATCCCAACTGACAGACTGAGGGCCCGTTACTCGGTGTTTCGCGCACCGAATGCGATCTTCGCCCAGGACGCAGATCTTGTTGCGGTGGCCATGGATCGCACCGGTGATAGCCCCGGAGATCCCCACTTCCTTGATATCACCGACCTCATCGTTGCACTGAACAACGCATCTGTACTACCGGTGGTTTCGACGCGCACGTATCTAACGGGTGATGCCGGCGCCGGGGGCGCGATTGATTGCGGTGCCAACCTGCTTATGGCTGCCGCTTACTGGGTGGTTGTTCCTCTCCAGGACAAGGACGGCGATGGCGCCCGCCTGGATCCGCCTCACGCCATGAACAGCCTTTGTGCAACCAGCCCTTCTGCTCCGCTTCGGCTCTTGTCTGACGATGTGGTTATCGCCGAGTCCCCTGCCCAACTGGCCGGATGGCTGCGCATGAGCCTGCCTTAGTGGCAAATGCCTTCAAGATTCCATGCTGTCTACCAATCTGACTCTTTTCATGTACCGACCGTCGGCTCGTCGTTTGCGGGGCTTTGGTTTGTTACAAGTGCTGCTGCTCATTTCCGTCATGGCGGGTCTTGCGACAATGGGTTACTTGCAATGGCGTGAACGCACTGCCATTGAGTCCTCGCGTCAGGAGCGCCAAGCTCTGGCGCAGGCAGATCAAGCGATCATCGCCTTTGCCACGGTGATGCGCCGCCTGCCATGTCCTGACACCAACCGTGATGGCGAGGAGGATTGCGGTGCTTTGGCCGATCAGAAAGGCTGGTTACCGTCAACGACGCTGCGCTTGGCGGGAGCCGATCCTGGTGTGGACGTCGGCCAGTTGCGCTACTTGGTGCAAAGGGGGGCAGGTGGGAACAACCTTACTGAATTGACCGATTCCTGGAGGCCCCTAGAGTACGACGAAGATGGTCAGACCTTTAGTGCCATGCGCGCTGGCGGATATCCGAACGATATCCTCACGCTGACCGACTTATGCCAACGCCTAGAGACTGCGCGCACTACGGCCCCAGGCGCGGCCCTGGCCAGGGTCAACGCGACTCCGCTGCGGTCTGTGGCTTACGCATTGGCGCATCCCGGTAACAACGACGCTGATGGTGACGGGGATCTGTTCGATGGGGCCAACTCGAATGCGGGGGGCAATGCCAATCTGATGGAAGATCCTGTCCGTAGGCCTGTGCTTGCGGTTTACAACGACATTGTTTTGGAGCGCTCGTTTGCCAGCCTGCAGTCGTCCTTTCATTGTCAACCGTTGATCGATTCCATCAATACTGTGGCCTTGGGGCATGACGTGGTTGAGCAGGTTGCAGAGATGCGGGCCGACAACATCGAAGCTGCGCAACGCGCTGTGGCTTTCTCCACCCTGGCGGCCGTCATGACAGGCTTGGAGATTGTGCTGGCAGTGGCGGAAGGAATTTCCGATGCTGGCAACGCGGCAGCGGAGTGGGTGATCTGTGCAGCATCGCTGGGGCTGGCTGTAAATGCCTGCGCCGCAGCGCCGCAGCACACAGTCGCCATCGGGCTTGCGGGTGGGGTTGTTTATGCAAACATTGCCGCAGTTGCCCTCAATGCCACTGCGGCTGGCATCGCCGGGACTGCATTGACCCTAGCCGACGACGCTGCCACGCCGGCTCAGGTATGCCCTCCTCGTGATCAGACGCTCGTCAACCAGATGCTGGCCAACGCCAAGACAGAGCGTACAAATGCGGCCAATGCGCGGGCAGCCGTGCAGACCGAAGTCACCAACAAGACCAATGAGTTGAATGCGGCGATTGCAGTCAGGACTGCGGCCATCGCGAATTTGCGCGCTGTGCTGCGTGGCAATGGAGCGTCTTCGCAGATTGACGATAGGGTTGATCCGCTACTTACGGCGGCCCTTGAGTGGGGTAACAATTCTTTTAATAACGAAGTGGCTCAGTCAAACCTGTCCCGGGCCACTGAGGCGCGAGATGTGTGGGCGGACAAGGTTGCGAGCTACGATGCCATGCTGACTGACAGCGCTGCCTCCCTGGTGCGTTTGAATTCGGATATTGCGACTCTCGATGCGCAAATTGCGGCGACCAGCCCTGCAGATACGGATGCATTGAATTTGCTGAGGGGGAAAAGGGCCAGCAAATTGGCCGAAATTCAGATGCTTCAAAGCATCCCCGCCATGGTGACGCTTCGCAATGAAATTGCGGCCTTGGATGCGCAAATTGCGACCAATCCCCCGAACAAGGCGGAGTTGCAGGCACAGCGTGCGAGAAAAGCCCGAGAGTTGGACAGTAATCTCTTTGCAAGTGCTCGTGCTGATGCCGTAAGTTCACTGGCATCTGCTCAAGCTGCACTGGATACCGCTGTAGCAGATCGAGATACAGCTGCATCGAACTTCAGCCTCTCACAGACAAGATATCAGAACGCCTTTTCTAATTTGCTTAGTGGCTCTAGCCGCTACGCCATTTATAACGGAAATGGCGATGTGATCGGTTATCGGTGCACGAGTGCATGTACTCCCGGTGATGTGGATGTGACCAGTGCCCTCAATACCGAGTTGTGGGGTCTTTTTGGCTTTCCCGGAAATGTAAGCCCGAGCACTGACGCGACATACCTTAAACCGCTGAAGTTGCAGAAAGAATTGGATGCGCTGAATGCGAAACTGGCTGCTGCGCGGACGCGTGAGATCAACGCTCAGGCGCAAGTCGATCAGATGCAGCAGATGGTGGATAACCCGGCTGCGTGCAATGTCACCGGGTCGGCTGTCATTCCCATGACACCCGCCCAAGCGGAGGCCATTTTGGTGGATGTAGATCGCAAGGGAGGGACGCGATGATGAGCAAGCGTCTTTTGCCTCGGCAGCAGTCGGGTTTTTCACTGGTGGAGCTTGGGGTGGTGATGGCCATCGTGGGCATCATTGGGATCATTGCTTGGCGCTGGATTGCGTCCACGAGAGAGCCTCTGCAGCGACCTGCAATCGTGAGCCAACTGGCAGAGGCGCAAGCGGCGATAGAGGGCTTTGTTCTATCCCGTCATCGCCTTCCCTGCGCCGCCCTTGATGCTGATGGTCGTGAGGATTGTGGTAGCGCTACTGCCATTTTTGTGCCCTGGCGAACACTCGGTTTGGGCAGTCGCTTTGGCCAGTTGCATTACGGAGTCAACCGCGGTGGCGTGGGCTTGGACCTCGCTGTTCTGCCGCCAGCATCCGTAGCCCCTGATTTGAATATCAACTTCAGCCCTTCTATTCCGGTACTCGCGCTCGATACTGATGCGGATGTCAACACGGCGGCAGCTGCAGTCACAGTCGCCATTGCTGCAGCCAGCGACCGTCGTACACAGATCAATGGCCTCGATTGGTGCCGTGTGGTTCGGCGGTTTGCGAGCAATTCCACGACGGCAGGGGTGCTGGAGGCGGGAAATTCGGGGGCCAGTATTCCAGTGGCGTTCGTGTTGGTGCACCCGGGTTTGAATAATATCTTTGAAGGCAGCAATGTGTCTGGCGGCGTAGGTGGCCGGCGATTCGATTTTCCGGGGCGACCGCAGGCTTCTGATTTTGACGATATTGCTATTGCCGTAGGGCCTGCCGATCTGTCTGCCCGTATTGGTTGCGCCGCGCGTTTGGGAGCCATGACGGCAGCGGGGCAGGGGGCTTACACCGCTTACGACAATGTGCGTGTGGTGCAGGAGTACTGGTCGTTGCGGGTGTTCGACATTGACCAGGCAGAGTCAGCTCTGGCGGGCGCTCAGTCGGGTGTCACGCTGGCCGCTGTGAATCTGGCGCTTGCCGTCGGCAGCGCTGCACTGGCGATCGCTTCCGCTTCCAATACGGAAGGAATCACGATTTTCGGTATTGCACTTTCAGCAGCGAATGCGATTGCCGCAGGTGTTGAGGTGGGTTTGGCTGCAGTAGATTTGATAGAGGCGCAACAAGCGCTGCAGGACTCCATTGATAAGGAGGCTGCTGTCCGCGCATATGTCGTGCAGCTGTTTGAAACATTCACACAGTCAATGAATGCTGCGGTATCGCTGGACGTGAAGGGACTCAATCCATGAAACACCGCATGATGGGTTTCACCCTGGTTGAACTGTCTCTGGTGCTGCTGGCTCTGGGGTTGATACTGCCGGGTGCCGTGATTTTCTGGCAGTTGTCCGAGCGACATCGCGTGACGACGGTGCAGATGGATGTGCAGAAGCAATCACGCGATGCACTGGTTGGTTACCTGTATGCCAACTTTCGGCTGCCTTGTCCTGCTGCAGACACGCTGGGGGTGGAGGATTGCTCCGCGACACGCCAGGTGGGTTTTTTACCCTGGCGCACGCTCAACCTGCCCCGTCCAGAGGCTGGTACGTTGCGCTACGGGGTATACCGTGGACCATCGGCGGCAGGGGCGATTGCTGCACCCCTTGATCAGGACTTGGCGGTCGTTCGGGATCGCATGAATCCGCTGCGCGTTCGGACTCCTGACCCGATCCCGCGTAACGCAGATGCCCCAAATCCCAACGCGCCGCCCATTCCGACGACAGCTGCCGGTCTGCTGGGCATGACGCAGTCGGGCAACGACGCTGCCCCCCTGAACGCGGCTTGTAATGCGTCCAATACTCCGCCATGCCCGCTGGGTGTGGAGAACGCGGTCAATCTGATTGACGTGTGCTTGGCTTTGAATACCGCCAGCGATGCGCTGGTGGCTCCTGCGGGGCGTCTCGCTTCGCAGGTGGGCGCGAGCAGGCGTGCCGCTGCTTTTGTGATCGCTGCACCGGGCATGCTGGATGCAGACGGTAATGGTCAGGCTTTTGATGGAGCGAACGCGTCGGCGTCCAATGCTGACCCCACTTTCGAGGCACCAGGTCGTGCAGTGACTGATACCTACGATGACATCGTGATCGCAGCAAGTCACACCGAGCTGTTTGCCGAACTGCACTGTGGGGCGGTGCTTTCTGCCGTGTCTCATGCCCATTTCAATGTAGCGACGGGTGCGTTTGTGCTTGAGCGCGCCATGTATGACTACCGGGATCAACTCTACATTGCTGTCGTATTGGCCAGGGCGGATGTGGCGGCTGCTGCTGCGGGGGTCGCCTCTGCGATAGCGGGGTCCCTGGATGCAGCCAAGGAGATGTTATCGGCCGTCGCGGACACGACGATGTCTGTTGGCGCGAGGTCGTTCCAGATTGCGCTTGCTGCCGTGGGCATCGGTCTCGCTGTTGCCAGTGACATTGCTGCTGCTTATTCAATCATTGATGCGGGGCTGTCTCTGGCAGAAGCCGAGGCTGTACATAACGATTTTGCAGCTCGTACCACGGCGATGACCGAACTGTCCCGTTCGATCAACGTGAATGCACTGACGGCCGACGCCATTGGCCACTGATATTTTTTGCCCAAAGAGTTACGCATCATGACCCCCATTTCAGCAATTTATCCCGCGCCCGGTGGCAAAGCGAAGCGCTCTCAGCACGGTTTTTCGCTCGTTGAATTGAGTGTTGTACTGATCGTGATTGGCTTGGTACTCGGGGCGGTGGCGGTGGGACGAGACCTGCAACGTTCCGCCGCTAATCAGCGCCTGTCGACGGATTTCATACAGGGGTGGCAACTGGCGTATGAGGCCTATTTCAACGGTGTGGGGCATCCTCCTGGAGACAGCGCCACGAGCCCAACGGGCCGCGTCAATGGCAACGTAGCTCCTGCAGGCACCGAGCTATGTGGCACCGAAATGATCAACGCATTTCTGGCTGCGGGCATTCGTGTTCCAACGGGTCGGACTGAAGGTCAGCAAGACCGTTATGTGTATCTGGATAGCAATGGCAATCCCCAGGAAGCACGTGTCTGCTTTCGAAGTGTCAATTGGTCGGAGCCTGCGGCAGCGGTCGGACGGTATGTGGCACTGCCGCGTAACGTGATGGTGATCCGGGGGTTAACATTTTCTTTGGCCGGTAGCCTGGATCAACAGATTGACGGCCGCACTGATGCCCGCTTCGGGAGTCTTAGGGAGGGACCTCTACCCAATGGGACTGTTCCAGCCAGCAACGTTGTAGATGACAACCCAGGGATGGCCTGGTCAATCGATGATCGGGTTGCCTTTGGTGCCACGCTGCCAACTTCGTTGGACGAGTCGCAAATCGCCATCACCACCGGGTTCTTTAAGATGATGCGCTGACCGTCGCGCTGAGCTGCCTTCGCCGTCCATGCAAACCGTTGCGTTAACGCAGCCTTTTTTGCAAAAGCGGTAATCCGATTCAGTGAAGGCGCACAGGCTTTGGAGCATGGCGTTGGGCCGCAGCGGAGTGGCAGGGTGCGCGGTTGTTTTTGCGGTCGCAGCCACTAGCCACCTGCCAGCTGAAACCGCTGGTCGAAGTTCATCTTGCCCAGCACGCGCAGTGCCGCGGTGCAGGTGGCGTTGTCTACCTTGCTGATGTCCAGGCTGTAGCGCTTGGCGGTGGACACCACGTCCACGCTTTTGGCGCCCCATTGCACGGCCACCAGCAGTGCGTGTCGCTGGCCTGCTTCGGCGCCCACCGACACGCCGCGTTGTTCAGGCCGCAGCATGAACTCCAGCCGGGGTGTGCGCACCAGCGTGAGGCGGTGAGCACCCTGGGGGCCCAGCGCAAACGAGACAACCCAGTCGTCTTCGTCTTCCACCGTCAGAAACGGGACATGTTGGCAAGCGGCCATGGGGAGGGCGTTGGGAGTTGGGGGAGGGCTTGCGGATAACCCCCGCAGGAGTCGGACGCGCAGCCCAGGGGGTGGACGGCAGTCAGTATGCCGATGCAAGGGCTGCGCCAACTGCGGAAGAACCCGAGGTTGGGCCCTTCCAACGGTGTGCCTCGCTTGTCAGCCTGGCGCAAGCCAAAGCGGGTGACAGTCCGCACGCGGTGGGTGCGCAGGCTACGTGCAGCGCACAGTGGTCTATGCATGTGCCTGTGTTGAATCAAATAGGTCGGTAGCGCTTTCTGAATAAGCGCAAGTAGCTATGTTTTAAATAGCAAATTGTGTTGCTAATGCGGTGGTACGCTGTTGGCCAGCGCCGTCGCCAGAGCGCCCACTGTTTGCAGCGCTTCTTCAAAGCGGCTCTGCGCGGGGTGCCCGTAGTTGATGCGCACGCAATGCGCAAAACGCCGGTCCGCCGAAAAGATCTGCCCGGGTGCAAGGCTGATGCCCCGCTGCAGTGCTTGCCAATGCAACTGCAGGGCATCGACCTGGGCTGGTAGCTCTACCCACAAGAAATACCCTCCTTCGGGCCGCGACACGCGCGTGCCGGGCGGAAAGTGCCGTGCCACCGCCGTCAGTGCGATCGCCTGCTGCTGCTCCAGGCTGCGGCGCAGGGCGCGCAAGTGCCGGTCGTAGCCGCCCTGGGCCAAGTATTCAGACAACGCCTGCTGCGATGGCGTGGCAGCCGAGAGCGTGGTCATGAGCTTGAGCCGCTGCACCGCCGTGGCATAGCGGCCCGCCGCCACCCAGCCCACGCGGTAGCCCGGCGCCAGGCTTTTGCTGAACGAGCTGCAGTGCATCACCAGCCCGTCGCTGTCAAACGCCTTGGCGGGGGGCGGGCGCTGGTGTGCAAAGTGCAGTTCGCCATACACGTCGTCTTCGATCAGTGGAATGCCGTGGCGGGCGAGCAGGGCGACCAGTTCGCGCTTCTTGGCTTCGGGCATCAGACTGCCCAGCGGGTTCTGAAAGCTGGGCATGAGCCAGCAGGCCTTGATGCGTTGTGGCGGGGGGCGCGACGATTGGCGCTCCAGCGCCTCGGCCAGTGCCACCAGATCAATCCCGTCGCGCGGGTGGGTGGCGATTTCCAGGGCCTGCAGGTTCAGCCGCTCCAGCGCCTGCAGCGCGGCATAAAACGTGGGGGATTCGACCACCACGATGTCGCCAGGCTGGGTAACAGCCTCCAGGCACAGGTTGAGCGCCTCCATCGCGCCGTTGGTGATGACGATCTCGTCCACATCCACCGCGCTGCCGTGCAGGCCGTACCGCAACGCAATCTGCTGGCGCAGGCGTTCGTCGCCGGGCGGCAGGCTTTGCACGATGCTCCAGGGGTCCAGCTTGCGCATGCCGCTGGCCAGGCAGCGCGCCAGCCGCTCCAGCGGGAACAGCTCCAGCCCCGGAAACGCCGAGCCCAGCGGCACCAGGTGGCGGTCGCGCGCCAGGCCCAGCACTTCAAACACCAGGTCGCTGATGGCCACACCAGTCGAGGTGGCGGCGGGCTGCGAGGGCAGGGGCTCGGCGGGCCGGGCTTCTGCCGTGGTGGGCAGCCGCGCACTCACGTAGTAGCCGGAGCGCGGGCGCGCGTGGATCAGGCCCTGCGCCTCCAGCAGGTAATACGCCTCGAACACGGTGGACGGGCTGATGCCCCGCGTGCGGCTGGCCTCGCGCACCGAGGGCACGCGGTCGCCCGGGCGCAGCGCGCCGCTGTGGATGAGCTGGGCAATGGCGTCGGCGTGGCGTTCGTAGCGTTTCATGGGGGGTGCGGTGGGATGCAGGGCAAACTGATCTGTATTTTTAACTCGAAACTGAATCTGTACTGTTTTTGGGGCTGCGCGTAGAGTGACGGCGTGTGCTGGTGTGCGTGTTGGCATCCACCAGCCCGTTTATTCACGGACCAAAGCCCATGACCGATCGCCCGCGCGGCCTGATGCGCCCTGTTTTTTGCCTGCCGTCCGGCCTGCCTGGCGTTGCGGCCCTGGTGGCGCTGCTTTTGAGCGCTGGTGCCGGGGCCCAAACGGCGCCCGCCAACGCGTCTGCTGTGGCCCTGGTCGCCCCGGTCGCCACGGTGTCTGCGTCATCGATGTCATCGCGCGTTCTGGCCTGTACGGCCTGCCATGGCAAGGAAGGCCGCGCCACGCCCGACGGCTACTTTCCGCGCATCGCCGGCAAACCTGCGGGCTACCTGGCCAACCAGCTGCTCAATTTCAGGGAGGGGCGGCGCAGCTACCCGCAGATGACTTACCTCATCGAGCACCTGACCGACGATTACCTGCGCGAGATGGCCGCGCACTTTGCCGCGCTGAACCTGCCGTACCCGCCGCCGCCCGCCCCCCAGGCGCCAGCCGCTGCGCTGGAGCGCGGCCGGGCGCTGGTGCACCAAGGCGACGCGGCGCGCAATATCCCCGCTTGCGTGGCGTGCCATGGGCCGGCGATGACGGGCGTGAACCCGTCCATCCCCGGCCTGCTGGGCCTGCCACGCGACTACCTCAACAGCCAGTTGGGCGCCTGGAAAACCGGCCAGCGCCGCGCGCATGCTCCCGACTGCATGGCCGACATCGCCAGGCAACTCACGCCCGACGACGTGAGTGCCGTGTCTGCCTGGCTGGCCGCCCAGCCGGTAGCGGCCGGTGGCAAGCCCGCCCGTACTTTGCCCGCTGTGATGCCCGCGCGGTGCGGTGGTGTGGCCGAGGTGCCCGTGGCTGCTGCGCCTGCGGCATCACGTTGAAAAAGGGTGTACCGATGAAACGCATCCTGTGGACCCTTTCTTCCGTGCTCGCGGCGTTGGGAGTGATCGCCGCCGTGCTGCTCACCCTGAACCTGCGGGGCGAAGAGCCGCTGCCCGCCGCCGAGACGCTGCAAAGCACGCCCGAGCTCGTGCAGCGCGGCGAATACCTCGCCCGTGTTGGCAACTGCATGGCCTGCCACACCACGCAGGGCGGAGCGCCGTTTGCAGGTGGGCGCGGCATCGAGACGCCGTTTGGCGTGGTGCACAGCTCCAACCTCACGCCCGACAAGGCGCACGGCCTTGGCGCCTGGACCTCGGCCGAGTTCTGGCGCGCCATGCACCATGGCCGCAGCAAGGATGGGCGGCTGCTGTACCCGGCGTTTCCGTACCCCAACTACACCGAGGTGACGCGAGAGGACTCGGACGCGATCTTTGCCTTTTTGCAAAGCGTGCCCGCTGCCGCCGACACGAACCGCCCGCATGCGCTGCGTTTTCCGGTCAACACGCAGGTGGCGTTGGGTGTTTGGCGGGCGCTGTTCTTCACTCCCGGTGCACCCCAGCACGAACCGACGCAAACCGCCGAGTACAACCGCGGCGCGTACCTGGTCAACGGCCTGGGCCACTGCACGGCCTGCCACACCCCACGCAATGCGCTGGGCGCAACGACGGACGCGCAGGCCTTTACGGGTGGGCTGATCCCCGTGCAAAACTGGTATGCACCGGCGCTCAACGCGGCGGCCGAGGCGGGCGTCAAAGAATGGGCCACCGACGACGTGGTCGCCTTGCTGAAGACGGGCGTGGCCCCGCACGGTTCGGTGTTGGGCCCGATGGCCGAGGTGGTGTTTCGCAGCACGCAGTACCTGAGCGATGCCGATGCGCGGGCCATGGCGGTGTACCTGCAAGCCTTGCCGCAGCAAAACCGCACTGCGCCAGCGCCACCGGTGGTGCCGCCCTCAGCCACGATGGACCGTGGCGCCAAGGTGTACGAACAGCAATGCGCGCAATGCCATGGAGACAAGGGGCAGGGCGAGGCCGGGGCCTTCCCGGCGCTGGCGGGCCATCGGGCCGTCACGCTCAGTGACCCGACCAATCTGGTGCGCGTGGTGCTGCAAGGCGGCTATCTGCCTGCCACGGCAGGCAACCCGCGCCCGCACGGCATGCCACCGTTTCAGCAGTTCCTGTCGGACGAGGAGGTGGCTGCCGTCACCACCTTTGTGCGCAACAGCTGGGGCAATCAGGCGCCTGGAGTGGGTACCATCGAGGTTTATCGCGCCCGCGAACGGCGCGGCATGTAGCGGGTGGCAGTGGGCGGTCGTGTTGGTCCGCCTCCAGCATCCGCCGCCTGCTGACCGACCACCCAGGAGCCCCGTTGATGCAAAGCCCGGCCGCATTGCCCGATCCCACCCAGCCCCCTTCGGTTGCCACCGTGCCCCGCGGCTGGTGGGCCGTGTGCTTGTGTGCAGGTTGGTGCGGCACCTGTGGTGTTTACCGCCCGTTGTTTGACGAGCTGGCCCGCGCGCACCCGGACGTGCGTTTCGAGTGGGTGGACATCGAAGACGACTCCGACATCGCGGGGGATCTGGACGTGGAAACCTTTCCCACCCTGCTCATTGCAGACGGCCAGCGGGCGCTGTTCTTGGGGCCGCTGCTGCCGCAGGCGCCGGTGCTGGCGCGCCTGCTGGCCAGCCTGCAGGCTGCTGCGCCCGGTGCTGCAGGGGCGGGCGGCGAGGCTCAGGCGGTGTTTGAGCGTGTGCGGGCTGCGCGCAGTGCTTAGTTGAATTGGGGTAGGTAGCTACCGCGTACCTTGGTTTGTGACCGTTCCCGTGTCATTGGTTACTCCTAATTTTATAGCTTCTAGCGCTTGATGGATAAGCGCTATAGGCATTTTTGACTTGAAATTTGTGCCTGCTTCCCGCACTTCGTGGTTTCCGCTGAATTCACTCCAAGCCCAATGTGACAAGGGCGCTTGGGCGCGTGGGATGGATCTGTACCTTGGCGGAGAGGTGGTCCAGTTGGATATCAAAGACGCCGGGGCTGGCCGCTGGCTGCTTGTGGGCGAGGTGCGGGGCAGTCTGCCCGAGCCGTATGCCGTGTCGGCAGAACTCATCCTAGCGCCCAACGGGCAGGTCAAGCACTGGTCGGGTGACTGCAGCTGCCCCGTGGGCGGTGATTGCAAACACGCCGTGGCCCTGACGCTGGAGGCCGCCCATCGGGGGCCCGAGAACAGCCCGCTGCCGGCGCAAACCGTGGATGCGCTCAAATCCCTGCAAGACCGCAAGGACGCCCTGGCGCGCGCCGAAGCCGAGGCCCGCCTGGTGCACTGGCTGCAGGATTGGGACCGTGCCATCGGCACCGCCGCTGCGCCGGGATTGAGCGCGCGGCCAGAGCGGCCCGAGTGCTATCTCTATCTCGTTTCCACCGTGGGGCGCTCGCGCACCAAGGTGCCGCAGATGCAACTGGAGGCCGTGGTGTCTTACCCCAAGGTCACCGGCGGCTGGGCCAAGCCCAAGCAGATCCGCACGCAGCCCGGGCCGGGCCAGGCGGTGTATGACCGCGCCAGCGATGCCGACCGCCAGGTGCTGCAGCTGCTGCGCGCCATGCCCCGCAGCGTGGGGTATTACTCGGCCTACAGCGTGGCGCCCATCGGGGTGCTGGAAGGCGCGGTGGGCGTGCTCGCGCTGGAGCAGGCCGCCGCCACGGGCCGCCTGTTTGCGGATGCGGGTGGGTCGACCGTGGGCACTCCCTTGCGCTGGGGCGACCCTCTGCCCATCGCTTGGGGATGGAAGGAGTCCATCGCTGCCGGTGGCGGCGAGAGTGCCTGGGGGCTGCAGGCCACGCTGCCCACCCCCACCGCCACCTTGTGCGACAACCACCCGCCCGTGTACCTGGACGCAGCCCACGGTGTCTGCGGTCCGGTACACGCCGATGGCCTGAGCTCGGCGCAGGTGGCCATGCTGCTCAAGGCCCCAGCACTCAACGCCATGGCCCTGCAAAAACACCACGCCGAATTGGCCCGCCGCATCGGCGGGGTGCTGCCGCTGCCGCCTGTGCTCGGCACGCTCACGCGGGTGCAGGGGGTGGAACCGGTAGCCCGCCTGCATCTGGCGCCGTCGCCCCCGCATGAGGTGGCTGCCTTGGGCCTGATCACTGCGCAACTGCGGTTTGACTACCAGGGCCATGTAGGTTGGTGGGCAGGGCAGGAGCTGGCTGTGCTGGTGCGTGGCACCGGTGGCAGCCAGGTGCTGCTTCAGCGCGACGCGCTGGCTGAACTCAACGCCATCGAGCGCCTGATGGGCCTGGGCCTGTTGGCCACGGATGACGGGGTGTTCGGCATTCCGGGCGAACGCTCGCAGGACGACTGGATGCACTGGGCGGACCAAGGCTTTGTGGTGCTGCGCGATGCGGGTTTCGAAATCACGGTCGATGCTTTGCTGGACGGCTGGATTCAGCATGCCGAGACGCTGGCCGTGGCGTTGCACGCCCAAGGTGATGACGAGGCCACCTCGCCCTGGTTTGGGCTGTCATTGGGCATGGAAATTGATGGCGTGCGCCACAACATCCTGCCGTGGCTGCCCCGCCTGATCGCTGCCGCTGCGGCCCAACCGGTAGACCCTGCCAGCGGCCTGCCCCCGCTGCCCGCCCATGTGTACCTGCCCGCACTGGTGGGCCCCGGCTTCGTGCGGCTGCCCACCGATGCGCTCCAGCCGTGGATGGCGGCGCTGCTGGACCTGGTGGGTGACCGGGCGCACGATTTCAACGGCGATAGCTTGAAGCTTTCGCGCCTGGACGCCCTGCGCACCAGCGCCGCCTTGGGGGGGGCGGTGTGGGAGGGCGCAGGTGCCTTGCGGGCCATGGTGGCCCAGCTGCAAGGCGCCACCGCGTTGCCCGAGGTGCCGCTGCCCGCCAGCGTGCGCGCCACGCTGCGGCCTTATCAGCAACAGGGCCTGAACTGGCTGCAGTTCTTGAGCACGCACGGTCTGGCTGGGGTGCTGGCCGATGACATGGGCCTGGGCAAGACGCTGCAGGCGCTGGCGCATATCCAGGTCGAAAAAGACGCCGGGCGCCTGACGCACCCCGCGCTCATCATTGCGCCCGTGAGTCTCATGGGCAACTGGCAACGCGAGGCTGCGCGGTTTTGTCCGGGTCTGCGGTGCCTGGTCCTGCATGGCGCCGGCCGCCACGAGGTGGCTGATGCCACGGCAGAGCACGATCTGGTCATCGCCCCGTATTCACTGCTGCAGCGGGACCGCGAGCGCTGGTTGGCCCAGCCCTGGCACTTGGTGGTGCTGGACGAAGCACAGAACATCAAAAACGCCAGCACGCACGCCGCCCAGGTGGTCGGCCAGCTGCAGGCGCGCCACCGGTTGTGCCTGTCGGGCACGCCCATGGAAAATCATCTGGGCGAGATATGGAGCCTGTTTCACTTTTTGATGCCCGGCTTTCTGGGCAGCCAGCAGCGCTTCAAAGAAGTGTTCCGCACGCCCATCGAGAAGCTGGGCGACGGTGCCCGCATGGCGCAGCTGCGCGCGCGCATCACGCCATTCATGCTGCGCCGCACCAAGGCGCTGGTGGCCAGCGAGCTGCCGCCCAAGGTGGAATCGATGATGCCCGTGGAGTTGACTGGCGCGCAGGCCGATCTGTACGAAACCATTCGCTTGGGCATGGAAAAAACCGTGCGCGAAGCGCTGCAGTCCAAAGGGCTGGCCAAGTCGCAGATCACCATCCTCGATGCGCTGCTCAAGCTGCGCCAAGTGTGCTGCCATCCGCAATTGGTGCCGCTGGAGGCGGCCAAAAAAGTCAAAACCTCGGCCAAGCTCGACCAACTGATGACGCTGTTGCCCGAAATGCTGGCCGAGGGACGGCGTATTTTGCTGTTCTCGCAGTTCACCAGCATGCTGACGCTGATCGAGGCGGAGCTGAAAGATCGCGGCGTGCCCTGGGTCAAGCTCACCGGCCAAAGCGTCAAGCGCGACGCGATCATCGAACAGTTCACTAGCGGCCAGGTGCCCTTGTTCCTGATCAGCCTCAAGGCGGGCGGGGTGGGGCTGAACCTGCCCCAGGCCGACACGGTGATCCACTTCGATCCTTGGTGGAACCCGGCGGTGGAAGCCCAAGCCACCGACCGCGCCCACCGCATCGGCCAGACGCAGAGCGTGTGGGTGATCAAATTGGTGGCCCAGGGCACGATTGAAGAGCGCATCCTGGCGCTCCAGGAGCGCAAGGCCGAGCTGGCTGGCAGCCTGTACAGCGGGTCTGCGGCGCGCAAGGAGCCGTTGTTTACCGAGGGCGATCTGGCGGAGCTGTTAGCACCGCTATCACTGTCATAGCTGCTAGCGCCGGGTGGACAAGCGCCAGATGCTGTTTAGGCACTGCGTGGCCCGGCAGGCCGCATGCACACTGGCCTGGGCGCGTTGACAACAGTTTTACCCGTCCACGCCTTTGCAGATCAACACTTTGCACGCTACAATACGACTCTCACGACCAAACGGGCGGGTACCAACCGCCCGTTTTTTTTGGTCGAACGCTTTTGGAGCTCGAAGCTGTCGGAGAGGGTCTCCGGGGGTTATCGGGTTTTTTGTTTTGGACTTGCGCAATCGAGGGGCACAAAGGTGCTTCTCTGGAATGGGCTGTTTTTTGGCCTGCTCCGCATTTGTGCAAGTTGTGTTGTTTTCCGGGATTGAACTGAACACGTGGCATTGCAGCAAGTCGTTGAACAAATTGTGACTGGCCTGGGGTATGACCTGGTGGAGATTGAGCGCTCTGCCGGTGGCCTGCTGCGCGTCACCATCGATTTGCCTTGGGTTCAACCGGCCGCCGATGCGCCTGCCCCCGTGCTCGATCAGTTTGTCACGGTCGAGGACTGCGAGAAAGTCACGCGTCAGCTGCAGTTTTCGCTGGAAGTGGATGGCGTTGAATACAAGCGCCTTGAAGTTTCGTCACCCGGTATTGATCGTCCATTGCGCCATGAACAAGATTTCGTGCGCTTTGAGGGCTCGATCATCGACGTCACCCTGCGGGCGCCCATTGGCGTAGCAGCAGCGGCGGGGCAGGTGAATGCCACCCGCAAGAAATTTCGCGGCACGCTGGAGCGGGCCGAGGCTGGAGGCTGGCAGATCGTCTGGAGTGACGAGCCGGCGGTCAAGCCAGGCCAAAGAGTCAGCAAGAAGCGCGTGCCCGCCCCGTTGCAGGCGCTGGGCTTTACCTTGGATGAGGTCCGGGATGTCCGTCTGGCGCCCATCGTGGATTTCAAGGGGCGTGGAGGCAAGGCTGGGTCTGAGCCCGTCTGATGTACTGAATGAATTGGGGTGGGTTGGCCGCTGCACATGGCGCCTGCCTTCGGGTGATTGAAACAGGAGAGTCGTCGCATGAATCGCGAATTGTTGATGTTGGTTGAGGCCATTTCGCGCGAAAAGAACGTGGAGTTGGACGTGGTCTTGGGCGCCGTGGAGGCAGCCCTGGCCCAGGCTACCAAGAAGCTGTACCAAGGCGAGGTGGACATTCGCGTGTCCGTCGATCGCGACAGCGGCAACTATGAGACTTTCCGTCGCTGGCTGGTGGTGCCTGATGATGCAGGTCTGCAGAACCCTGAAGCCGAAGAGTTGCTGATGGATGCGAAGGATCGCATTCCCGACATCGAAGTCGGCGAATACATCGAAGAAGGTGTCGAATCCGTGCCTATCGGCCGTATCGGCGCCATGGCTGCCAAGCAAGTCATCCTGCAGAAGATTCGCGATGCTGAGCGTGAAATGCTGCTTAACGACTTCATGTCGCGCGGCGAACGCATCTTCACGGGCACCGTCAAGCGCATGGACAAGGGCGACATCATCGTCGAGTCCGGCCGCGTCGAAGGCCGTCTGCGTCGCTCCGAGATGATTGCCAAGGAAAATCTGCGCAGTGGCGATCGTGTGCGCGCCATGATCATGGAGGTGGACCTGACGCTGCGCGGCGCGCCCATCATCCTGTCGCGCTCGGCCCCCGAGTTCATGATCGAGCTGTTCCGCCAGGAAGTGCCCGAGATCGAGCAGGGCCTGCTGGAGATCAAGAGCTGCGCCCGTGACTCCGGTTCGCGCGCCAAGATCGCCGTGCTCTCGCACGACAAGCGCGTGGACCCCATCGGTACTTGCGTCGGCGTTCGTGGCACCCGTGTGAATGCGGTGACCAACGAACTTGCCGGCGAGCGCGTGGACATCGTGCTGTGGTCCGAAGACCCCGCCCAGTTCGTGATTGGTGCGCTGGCTCCGGCCAATGTGTCTTCCATCGTGGTCGATGAAGAAAAGCATGCCATGGACGTGGTGGTGGATGAGGAAAACCTCGCGATTGCCATTGGCCGAGGCGGTCAGAACGTGCGCTTGGCGTCCGACCTGACCGGCTGGAAGATCAACATCATGGACGCCGCCGAAAGCGCGCAAAAGCAGGCCACCGAGACCGACACGGCCCGCAAGCTGTTCATGGAAAAGCTCGATGTGGACGAGGAAATCGCCGACATCCTGATCTCCGAAGGCTTCAACAGCCTCGAAGAAGTGGCCTACGTGCCGCTGCAGGAGATGCTGGAGATCGAAAGCTTCGATGAAGACACCGTGAACGAGTTGCGCGCCCGTGCCAAGGACGCGTTGCTCACCATGGAAATCGCCCGTGAGGAAAGCGTGGAAGAGGTCTCCCAAGACCTGCGCGACCTTGAAGGCCTCACCCCCGAGTTGATTACCAAATTGGCTGACGGTGGTGTGCACACACGTGACGACCTGGCCGATCTGGCCATTGATGAACTGACCGACCTGACCGGACAGTCTGAAGAAGATGCCAAAGCCTTGATCATGAAGGCGCGCGAACACTGGTTCGCGGGGCAAGAGTAAAGGTCAGGGAGGCACGAACCACATATGTCCAGTAATACTGTCGCCGAGTTTGCAACCGAACTCAAAAAATCGCCTGAAACCCTGCTCGACCAGCTCAAAGCTGCGGGCGTGGGCAAGGCTGCCCCCTCCGATGCGTTGACCGAGTCGGACAAACAAAAGCTGCTCGCATATCTGCAAGCCAGCCATGGCACGGCCTCCGCCGATCGCAAAAAAATCACACTGGTGAAGAAGTCCACCAGCGAGATCAAGCAGGCCGACGCCACCGGCAAGGCCCGCACGATTCAGGTGGAAGTGCGCAAAAAGCGCACGTTCATCCAGCGCGATGAAGGGGGCGATGTGGCTGTGGATTCCGAAGCTTCGGTGATGGAGGAAGCGGCTGTTTCCAGCGAGGACCTCGAATTGTCCCGCCGTGAGGAAGAAGCCCGCCGCCAAGCCGAGTTGATTCGCCGCCAAGAGACCGAACTGGCCGAAAAGCGTGCGGAGCGCGAAGCCCGCGAAAAGCGCGAACGCGAAGCCGAAGAGCGCGCGGCTGCTTACGCTGCCCAGGAAGCCGAGAAAAAGGCCCAGGCCTCTGCGGTCAAGCAGGAGGCTACCCGCGAGCAGGCGGCTGAAGCCGCTGCTCGCAACGCTGCACAGAGCGAAGCCCGCGAGAAGGCTGCCGCCGAGTCCAAGGCCCGATCCGACGAAGAGTCGGCCCGTGCTGCCGATCTGGATGCCCGTCGCCGCAAGGCCGAGGCCGAAGCCGCTGCCATTCGTTCCATGATGGCCACGCCCAAGAAGGCGGTCATGGTGGCCAAGAAGCCCGAGGAACCCAAGCCTGTGGCCAAGCCCGCAGCCGTGGGTGATGCGAAGAAGGGCACGCTCCACAAGCCTGCCGTGGGTGCTGGCGCCGCTCGCGCCGGTGCGCCGGCTGCTGCTGGTGCTGCCGCGCCAGGGGCTGGCAAGGAAGTGAAGTCCGCCAAGCTGTCCTCCAGCTGGGCCGGTGACACTGCCAAGAAGAAAGAAATCAAGACCCGCGGCGACAGCAGCGGCGGTGTCGGTCGCAACAACTGGCGCGGAGGTCCTCGTGGCCGCCGTGGTGACAACCGCGATCACCGCGACGATCACCAGCAATCCGCACCGGTCGAAGCGCGCATCATTGAAGTGCATGTTCCCGAAACCATCACGGTGGCAGAGCTGGCACACAAGATGTCGATCAAGGCGTCTGAAGTGATCAAGGCGCTGATGAAGATGGGCCAGATGGTCACCATCAACCAGCCACTGGACCAGGACACCGCGATGATCATCGTGGAAGAACTGGGCCACAAGGCTGTCGTGGCAGCGCTGGACGATCCGGAAGCCTTCACGGATGACGACTCCAAGCAACAAGATGTCGAATTGCTGCCCCGCGCTCCTGTGGTGACGGTGATGGGCCACGTCGATCACGGCAAGACCTCGCTGCTGGATTACATCCGCCGTGCCAAGGTGGCGGCTGGTGAAGCCGGTGGTATTACGCAGCACATTGGCGCTTACCACGTGGAAACACCACGCGGCATGGTCTCGTTCCTCGACACCCCTGGTCACGAAGCCTTCACGGCCATGCGTGCCCGTGGTGCTCAGGCCACCGACATCGTGATTCTGGTAGTGGCTGCCGATGACGGTGTGATGCCCCAGACCAAGGAAGCCATCAAGCACGCCAAGGCGGCTGGTGTTCCTATCGTGGTCGCCATCACCAAGGCCGACAAGCCCGATGCCAACCCCGACCGCGTCAAGCAAGAGCTGGTGGTTGAAGAGGTGGTGCCGGAAGAATACGGTGGTGATTCGCCGTTTGTGCCGGTGTCCTCCAAGACCGGCATGGGCATCGATACGCTGCTGGAGCAAGTGCTGTTGCAGGCCGAAGTGCTGGAACTGAAGGCTCCGGTCGATTCGCTGGCCAAGGGCCTTGTGATCGAAGCCCAGCTCGACAAGGGCCGCGGCCCTGTGGCGACGGTGCTCGTGCAGTCCGGTACGCTCAAGGTGGGCGACATCGTGCTGGCCGGCCAGACCTATGGCCGCGTGCGTGCCATGCTGGACGAAAACGGCAAGGTGGCCAAGACGGCAGGTCCGTCGATCCCTGTGGAAATCCAGGGTCTGACGGAAGTGCCCCAGGCGGGTGACGAATTCATGGTGCTCACGGACGAGCGCCGTGCCCGCGAAATCTCGACCTACCGTGCTGGCAAGTTCCGCAACACCAAGCTGGCCAAGATGCAGGCGGCCAAGCTCGAAAACATGTTTGCCGACATGACTGCGGGTGAAGTCAAGATGCTCCCGATCATCGTCAAGGCCGACGTGCAGGGTTCGCAGGAAGCACTGGCCCAGTCGCTGCTCAAGCTGTCGACCGACGAAGTCAAGGTGCAGTTGGTGTACGCCGCAGTGGGTGCCATCAGCGAGTCGGACATCAATTTGGCGATCGCCTCCAAGGCCATCGTGATCGGCTTCAACGTACGGGCAGATGCCGGTGCACGCAAGCTGGCCGAGGGCAATGGCGTTGATCTGCACTACTACAGCATCATTTACGATGCTGTCGATGAGTTGCGTGTGGCGATGTCCGGCATGTTGGCTCCTGAGCAGCGCGAAGAAATCATTGGTACGGCCGAGATTCGGACGGTGTTTGTGGCAACCAAGATCGGTACGATTGCCGGTTCCTACATCACCTCTGGCATGGTCCATCGCAATGCACGCTTCCGCTTGCTGCGCGATAACGTGGTGGTTTACACCGGCGAAGTCGACTCGATCAAGCGCCTCAAGGACGATGTCAAGGATGTCAAGGAAGGTTTTGAGTGCGGTATCAAGCTCAAGAACTACAACGACATCAAGGAAGGCGATCACCTCGAATTCTTTGACATCAAGGAAATCGCTCGGACGCTGTAAGGCAACGACGACGACGACATGGCTGCGAAGAAATCTTCCACCCCCAACCGCGCCTTCAAGGTGGCTGACCAGATCCAGCGCGATCTGACCGAGCTGATCGCGCGCGAGTTGAAAGACCCGCGCGTGGGCATGGTGACGCTGCAGGGCGTGGAGGTGACTCCCGACTACGCCCATGCCAAGGTGTTTTTCAGCCTCTTGACGGGCGACCCTGTGGAAACACAGGCAGCACTCAACCAGGCTGCGGGCTTCCTGCGCAATGGGCTGTTCAAGCGCCTGCACATCCACACCGTGCCCACGCTGCATTTTGTGTTTGACCGCACCTCCGAGCGTGCCGCCGATATGAACGCCTTGATTGCCAAGGCGGTTTCTTCCCGCGCTAAAGAGGAGTAGTCCATGCATGCGCCTCGCACCAGGGTGCAGCGGCGCCCTGTGCATGGGGTGTTGCTGCTCGATAAACCGCTCGGCCTTTCGAGCAATGACGCCTTGCAAAAGGCGAAATGGCTCCTGCGCGCCGAAAAAGCGGGCCATACCGGCACGCTGGATCCTCTGGCCACTGGTGTATTGCCCTTGTGCTTTGGGGCTGCCACCAAATTCAGCCAGTTGCAGCTGGACGCTGCCAAGACTTACGAAGCTGTTGCACTTTTGGGTGCGACGACAACCACCGGCGATGCCGAGGGTGATGTGGTGCAACGTTGTGATGTGAACCCCGAGCAACTCACTCCTGAGCGTTTGCTGGCCGTTCAGCAGCAGTTCACCGGGCCCATCCAGCAGGTGCCGCCCATGCACAGCGCCCTCAAGAAAGATGGCAAGGCGCTGTACGAATACGCTCGCGCAGGCGTGACGGTTGAGCGCGAGGCGCGTGATGTGGTCATTCATGCCTTGAAACTCACGCTGGTGCAGACGGATAAAGCGGAACTTGCTATCAATATGATAGTGAATTGCAGCAAAGGCACCTACATCCGCACCTTGGGTGAAGACATTGGTGCGGCTTTGGGTTGTGGCGCGCACCTGACCTTCTTGCGCCGTATTGATACAGGGGGGCTGGGTGTGGAGCGTTGCGTCACGCTGGCCCAATTGGAGGCCATGTCCGAAGCAGAGCGCCTGGCCAGCCTGGAAGCGCCCGAGTCGCTGTTGGCACAACACGTGCGTGTCACGCTCGACAGTGACAATGCGGCTCGGTTCCTGTCGGGCGTGCGCCGCCGCGGAGCCTGGCCGGACGCCAGTGCCGTGGCGGTTTTTGGAGAAAATCCCCCGGCATTGCTGGGGGTAGGCCACATCGTTGGCGGGGAGCTGGTGCCGGGCAGGCTCCTGAGTCCGCTGGAAATTCAACAAATCTTGGAAAGCACGTCGCAGCTTTCGCCATATCCCGCATGACGGATCGACTTGCACTTGCTCTCGCCACGCAGCACCGCGCTGCAGCCCTTGCCCATGCTTCAGCATGGGTTGCGGACTGCGCCTTGTGCTGCGCGCCGATGGCTTTGCGCAAATGCGACCCCTCATGCGGGATGTGACGCAACCGCGGCACATTGGAAAAACTATGACTAAACAAATCCGCAACATTGCCATCATTGCCCACGTTGACCATGGCAAAACCACCATGGTCGACCAGCTGCTGCGGCAGTCCGGCACTTTCGCCGACCACGAAAAAGTGGTGGACACCGTGATGGACAACAACGCGATTGAAAAAGAGCGTGGCATCACCATCCTGGCCAAGAACTGCGCCGTGAGCTGGGAAGGCACCCACATCAACATCGTCGATACCCCCGGTCACGCGGACTTCGGCGGTGAAGTGGAACGCGCCCTGTCCATGGTCGACAGCGTGGTGCTGCTGATCGACGCGCAAGAAGGCCCCATGCCCCAGACGCGTTTCGTGACCAAGAAGGCCCTGGCCCTGGGTCTGCGCCCGATTCTGGTGGTGAACAAGGTGGACAAGCCTGGTGCGAACCCCGACAAGGTCGTGAACGCCGCGTTCGACCTGTTCGACAAGCTCGGTGCCACCGACGAACAACTCGACTTCCCTGTGGTGTACGCCTCGGGCATCAACGGCTGGTCTTCGCTGGAAGAGGGCGCACCTGGTGAGCAGTGGGGCCCCGACATGTCGGCCCTGTTCAACACGATTCTGAAGCACGTGCCCCCGAACTCGGGTGACCCGGCCGCTCCGCTGCAACTGCAGATCTCCGCGCTGGACTTCTCTACCTTCGTCGGCCGCATCGGTGTGGGCCGTATCAGCCAGGGCACCATCAAACCCGGCCAGGACGTGTTGGTGATGGAAGGCCCCGATGGCAAGAGTGTCAAGGGCCGCGTGAACCAGGTGCTGACGTTCCAGGGCCTGGACCGTATGCAGACGCCCCTGGCTGGCCCCGGCGACATCGTGCTGATCAACGGCATCGAAGGTATCGGCATCGGCGTGACCGTGACTGACCCGACCAACCCGTCGCCGCTGCCCATGCTGAAGGTGGACGAGCCTACGCTGACCATGAACTTCTGCGTGAACACCTCGCCACTGGCAGGCCGTGAAGGCAAGTTCGTGACCAGCCGCCAGATCTGGGACCGTCTGCAAAAGGAACTGCAGCACAACGTGGCGCTGCGCGTGTCCGAGACCGACGAAGAAGGTATCTTCGAAGTCATGGGTCGCGGCGAACTGCACCTGACCATCCTGCTGGAAAACATGCGCCGTGAAGGCTATGAGCTGGCGGTTTCCAAGCCCCGCGTCGTGTTCAAGACCGTGAATGGCGAGAAGCACGAGCCCATCGAGCTGGTGACGGTCGACATCGAAGAAGGCCACCAAGGCGGCGTGATGCAAGCTCTAGGCGAGCGCAAGGGCGAGCTGGTGAACATGGAGCCGGACGGCCGTGGGCGCGTGCGTCTGGAGTACCGCATCCCGGCCCGTGGCCTGATCGGTTTCACCAACGAATTCCTGAATCTGACGCGTGGTTCCGGCCTGATCAGCAACATCTTCGACAGCTACGAAGCGCACAAGGGTGACATCGGTGGCCGCAAGAATGGTGTGTTGATCTCCATGGACGACGGTGAAATCTTCACCTATGCGCTGGGCAAGCTGGACGACCGTGGCCGCATGTTCGTGAAGGCGAACGACCCTGTGTACGAAGGCATGATTGTGGGTATCCACAGCCGTGACAACGACCTGATCGTGAACGCCACGCGCACCAAGCAGCTGACCAACTTCCGCGTGAGCGGCAAGGAAGACGCCATCAAGATCACGCCTCCGATTGACGCCACGCTGGAATACGCTGTGGAATTCATTGAGGACGACGAACTGGTCGAAATCACGCCCAAGTCCATCCGCATCCGCAAGCGGTTCCTGACGGAAAACGAGCGCAAGCGCGCAGGCCGTTCCTGAGCTGCTTTGCCGGGTGGAGCCGTTGCTATGGCGGCTTGAACCGGTAGCATCGGTGTGCAGCGAGTAGCTGTACTCCCGATGCGCGACCCGAAGGGCCACCGCCATGCTGTGGCCCTTTTTGCCGTCTTGAATTCCCGGTTTCTCTCGTCTCCCCAGATTCCATGAACTGCAGGTTCCCATGTTGAAGCTCACGCACTCCCGCGCGGTTGTTTTGATGGTGGCGGTGACCCTGATGTGGTCCATCGCTGGCGTGGTCACGCGCCACCTGGAGCATGCGCGCAGCTTTGAAGTGACGTTCTGGCGCAGCTTTTTCACGCTGCTGGCATTGCTGGTCATCTTGCCCGTTTTGCAGGGGCGCGCGGTGTTTGCTTCGATGCGCCACAGTGGCCGTGCCCTCTGGATCTCTGGCGTGTGCTGGAGCGTGATGTTCACCGCCTTCATGGTGGCGCTGGTGTTGATGCCAGTGGCCAATGTGCTGGTTACCATGGCAGTGGGCCCGCTGCTCACGGCGCTGTTTGCGCGCGTTTTTATTGGTCATCACATCGCACCGCGCACCTGGGCTGCGATTGCGGTGGCAGGCCTTGGCATTGCGTGGATGTACGGCTCGCAGATGGCCGGCTTGCCGCTGGCGGGGACGTTGGTGGCGCTGTGTGTGCCCGTGGCGGCGGCCGTCAACTGGACGGTGGTACAACATTCGCAGCGGCATGGCCATGCGGTGGACCTGGTGCCCGCTGTGCTGGTGGGGGCCGTGATCTCTGTGCTGGCCACGCTGCCGCTGGCTCTGCCATTTCAGGCGTCGGTGCACGACCTCGGCTTGCTGGCGCTGCTGGGCGTGGTGCAATTGGCGATTCCCTGCGTGCTGGCCGTGCGCTGCGGACGTGTGCTCAAGGCGCCAGAGATGGCGCTGCTGGGCTTGCTGGAAGTGATCTTTGGCATCTTGCTGGCATGGCTGGGCGCGGGCGAAGAGCCCGGCGGCGCCGTGCTGACGGGAGGCGCGTTGGTGATTGGTGCGCTGGTTTTCAATGAAATACTCGGTTGGAAGGAACAAAAATGACGGAGACGGTAGTTTCGGATGTGTTGAGTGAAGTGCGTGGTCAGGTCGGCTTCATTACGCTGAACCGCCCGCGTGCGCTCAATGCGTTGTCGCTGGGCATGGTGCGGGATCTCATGGGCGTGCTATTGGCCTGGCAGAACGATGCGCGTGTGCTGGCCGTGGCGATTCGGGGCAGCAACAAGGAAGGCCCATTTGGTGCCTTTTGTGCGGGCGGCGACATCCGCTTTCTGCACCAGGCGGGAAGCCAGGGCCACCCGCTGCTGGAAGACTTCTTCACCGAGGAATACGCGCTCAACCACCTCATCCATAACTACACCAAGCCCTACATCGCGTTCATGGACGGCATCGTCATGGGCGGCGGCATGGGTATCAGCCAGGGCGCTGCGCTGCGCGTGGTGACCGAGCGCACCAAGATGGCCATGCCCGAGACGGCGATTGGCTTGTTCCCCGATGTGGGTGGGGGCTACTTTCTGAGCCGCTGCCCCGGCCGGGTGGGCGAATGGCTGGCGCTGACGGGGGACGCCATCGGCGCGGGCAATGCCATCGAGAACCAGTTGGCCGATGGCTGCCTGCCGGCCGACCAGCAAGCTGCCGTGTGGGATAGCTTGGGCACGCAGGGCTTTGCCAATGGTGCTGCCATCAAAGATTATGTTGCTTCAAAATTCGTAGCTGCTGGCGCTTTGCAGTCAAGCGCTAGAGGCCAAATTGACCAATATTTTTCGCTCCCCACCGTGGGAGAGATCGTAGAGGCGCTGGAAGCGGCCGACACCGAATGGGCGCAGGCCACGGCTGCCACCCTGCGCAAGCGTTCGCCATTGATGCTGCATGTGGTGCTGGAGCAGATCCGTCGTGCCCGCACCATGGGTCTGTCCGATGACCTTCGCATGGAACGCGACATGGTGCGCCACTGTTTCTTTTTGCGCCCCGGCCAGAGCGAAACGGTGGAGGGCATCCGCGCACTGGCCGTGGACAAGGACCACACGCCGAAGTGGAGCCCCAGCCGTATCGAAGACGTGACGCCCGAGATGGTTGCCCCGTTTTTTGCCAGCCCCTGGCCTGCGCACGCACATCCTCTGGCATCTCTGGTCTGATCTGTCGTTGGTTCCATCGGGCCGTTAAACCGCCCGCCCGGTGGGGCGGGCGTTACGGCTGCAACTGTGGGTACACCGCCGTGGCCAGGTCCAGCAGTTCGGTGCGTGACAGCTTCCCGCTCAGGGCATAGCCAAAGCCTGCGTCGGTCCAGTAGAAGCCCGGCACCGGGCCTTCCTGCGTGAATTGAAAGGCGGTGCTGCTTGCCGGCACCGCTGAAGCGGGAGTGGGTGTGCCAGGGGTGCCTTGGGCCGCAGGCGCCACGGGGCCTGTCAGGGCTCCCAGATACAGCGTGATGCGTTGGCCGGCTCCGTTCTGGTACATGAACTGCGCGCGCGCGCCCGTTTCTCCTGGCAATAGCCTGCCTCCCACCAATTCATACCCCTGAGCAGCAAGAGCGGGCACTTTGAGCGGTCTGTCTAGCCGTTTGGACAGCCACTGCACCAGATGGTCCTGCTGCGCGGCCGTCACTTCGACAGGATGGCGCACTTCAGGCTGGTACACCGCATGTGCTACGGCGGCTTGGTGGGCGAAACGTTGTACGGGAGCGATGGCTTGCAGCGCTGCATCGCCTGCGGGCGTTCTGCCGGGGGTGTGGCGGGACCACTCGCTGCGTCCCACCCATCCCAGTGCAAAAGCCACCCATACCGAAGCGGCCATGCCGCCCCAGCGCCACCACCGCGCCTGTTGCTCTCTGCGCTCTGCAGTGCGCGACGCGGCGGCGAGCAGGGCATCCGGCACGGGGGCGTGGAGCAGATTCTGGTGCAGCGCTTGCAGGCGGGCACGCTGTGTTTGCCAATGGGCGACGGTGTCTTGCGCACTTTCATCACTCAGCAGTTGTTGGCGCAGGGCGTCTGCTTGTTTGGGCGGCAACTGACCATCCACCAAGGCGTGCCAAGGGGAGTCGTCACCAGCGTAAGGGCGGGGGGACTGAGGGTGCGTGTCCATGACAGTGTCGCGGGTCGTCGGCATCATTTGAGGCGGCGCAGCGCGGGCGGCTGGCCCACAGAGTCTGCCGCTGGGGGCGGGGCGGCATGAGGGGCTGGCGACGGTGCGGATGCCGCAGGCGCGCGCTCCATCAGCGTGCGCAGGCGGGCGCGGGCCCGTGACAGGCGTGACATGACGGTGCCCACCGGCACGGACAGAATGTGCGCCGTGTCTTCGTAGCTCATGTCTTCCATTGCCACCAGCAGCAGCACGGCGCGCTGGTCGGCGGGCAGGCGCTGCAGGCAGCGTTCCAGGTCCAGTGCGTCATCCGACGGGCTGGGGTTGCCAGGCAGCCGGTCCTGAACCTCGTCAATGTCCAAGTGGGCCTGCGTCGGTTGCGCACGGCGTTGGTTGAGGTACAGGTTGTGCATGAGGGTGAACAGCCAGGCGCGCAGGTCACTGCCGGTGCGCCACAGAAGCCACTTGCCGCAGGCGCGCTCCAGTGTGTCCTGCACCAGGTCGTCGGCCGCCCAGGCGTCTCCCGTCAGCACGCGCGCATAGCGGCGCAGGCCCGGCAATTGTTCGACGATCTGGGTGCGGTCCATGCGCGCGAGCGGAGTCTGGTTGCCGCAACGCTCAGGGGCGGGCCGTGTGCCAGACCTGGTTCACGCCTTCGCCAGTCTTGTCGCCGGGCTTGGCGTCCTTGACCCAGTAGTACAGCGGCTTGCCCTTGTACGCCAGCTGGGTCTTGCCGTCATCGCGCGTGACGATGCTGTATTCGCCACCGGGTGCCTTGGTGGCCATGAGCGGAGGCCAATTGGTGGCGCAGGGACCATTGCAAACCGACTTGCCGCTACCTGCTGCGTCCCGGTCAAACGTGTAGAGCGTCATGTTGCCCGCTCCGACCAGCACGCCGTCCATGGTTTGCACGGGCGATTCGGCCATGGATGCACAGCCCGCCATACCGGCCACGGCGACGATTGCCACAGCCATCGATACCAATTTCTTCATGGGTTTCTCCTTTGAGGGTGCAGGCAGACGCAAATGCTGCTTTGCACCGGGATAAACACATGGGGGCCGCGGTTTATTCCACTGGCACAGAAAAAAAGAACATTGGGCTCAGTCTGCCGCGATCTGGTCTTGTGGCCCCGGGGTTTAACGATTCCTGCTTTTCATGGCGCGTTCCACTTCGCGCTTGCCTTCCCGATCCTTGATGGTGTCGCGCTTATCGTGCTCGGCCTTGCCCTTGGCCAGTGCGATCTCGCATTTCACGAAGCCGTTTTTCCAGTGCAGGTTCAGCGGTACCAGTGTGTAGCCCTTTTGTTCCACTTTGACGATCAGATGTTTGATGTCGTCCTTTTTGAGCAGCAGCTTCTTGGTGCGCGCCGATTCCGGATTGACGTGGGTGGATGCGGTCTTGAGTGGATTGATCAGGCAGCCGAGCAGGTAGAGCTCGCCGTCGCGGATCAGCACGTAGCCATCGGTCAGTTGCACCTTGCCTTCGCGCAGCGCTTTGACCTCCCAGCCGTGCAACACCATGCCCGCCTCGTGGCGCTCCTCGAAGAAGTAGTTGAAGGCCGCTTTTTTGTTATCGGCGATGCGGGACGTAGGATCGGGTTTTTTGGCCATGGGATGAGAGCGTGTTTTGCACTTTGACGTGCCCGCGAAAACCGGGGAAAGGCCCGGTAACTGAGCGCACGACGCGCCGAAGTATGAATGCTGCAAGCGGACTGCAACAATGTGGCCGGGCCTTTACTCAGCTTTCCATAGGGGTTGGCACCCGAAGCAGGTGCTGAAAAGGGCGGAACACCCATCTACAAGATGCGGCGCAAACCGGGAGATGAAAGGCCTCCCTACAATTGTTGTTGTCTCGCACCCGCGATTCTAATTTCCTCTGGCCTGTGCTTCCCACACTGGCTTGCGATGCGCAGTCCAGAACCCCGTTTGCATGAAAACTGTTCAAAAGTCCGTCCTCATCTGGTACAGCCCCGAAGAAATGTTTGCCTTGGTCACAGGGGTGGAGCACTACCCACAGTTCCTTCCGTGGTGTGACCGTTCGGCTGTGCTGGAACAGACCGTAGATGGCATGACCGCAGAAGTCGGCATTGCTTTGGGCGGAATTCGCCAGACCTTTGTGACGCGCAATACCCATGAAGAGGGGCGACGCGTGCAGATGCACCTCGTCAAGGGTCCGTTCTCCCGGCTCGACGGCGATTGGCACTTTCACCCTGTGGGTGATGGCACTCAGCGTGCTTGCAAAGTAGAACTGCTCCTCAACTATGGTTTTGACAGTGCGGCGCTGGCGGCGCTGGTGGGGCCTGTTTTCGATCGGATTGCGGGCAGCATGGTGGACGCTTTTGTAAAGCGGGCGGAGCAGGTGTATGGCTGATGGTGCGGGGAAAGGTCCCCTGCTGCAGGTCACTGTGATTGTTTGTATTGCGCCGCGCGAGACAAGGGAGTGCCCCTTGGCGCTGCCTGCGGGGGCTACGGTGGCAGACGCCTTGAAGGCGTGCGACGATGGCGGAGGTGCTCTCACTGCGCCGACGGACAGTGCTGCCCTGGCCACAGTGGGCATATGGGGCAGGGTTGTCGGGCTGAATACGGTGTTGCAGCATCTTGACCGTGTGGAGGTCTACCGGCCGTTGACCGTGGACCCCAAGGTGGCCCGCCGTGAGCGGTTCGCCCGCCAGGGGGCCCGTAGCACGGGGCTGTTTGCACGACAACGCCCCGGCGGGAAATCAGGCTATTGATCCCGGGCCAGGGTTGTCCATCGCCGCTGCCACTCGCTGGTGGTTTTGGCGGTTGGGTGGGTTAGCGCACGCAGTCTGAAGCGACGATGTCGTCAATGCGCTTGGCTTCTGCCGCACGGGCTGGACCGTCCAGGAAAATGCGCTCACCTTGTGCGTTGGCCTGAGTGATGGGCTTTCCTGCATCAAAAGCTGCCTTGGCTGAACGGGCGCGGGTGCAGTTTTCGGCCTTGGCCTTGGCGATTTTTTCGTCTTCGGCCTTTTTCTTGGCAGCCTCTGCTGCTTCTGCCTGGGCCTTTTTCTCTTCCAGCTCCTTGTCCTTGCCGCCACCTGGCGTGCTGGCTGCCGGCTTGGGCGCGGAGGCCGCAGGCGCGGCCGCTGGGCTCGTTGCGCCCTCTGCCTGCACTGCGGTAGGCGCAGGCCGCGCTGGGCGGCTTCCGCCGGGTTGCTTCAAGATGCTTTTGTCCGGGATTTCTTGCGGTGGAGGGCGGTCGCTGAAGACTTTGCGTCCGTCCTTGTCGATCCATTGCCATTGCGCCGCCGCGCCCATGGCCCAGGTGCAGGCCACGGCCAGCAGGAGAATCTTGTGCATTTTCATGCGAAGCAGTTTATCCGGGTGGCCGGTCACCCGCCAGTGGTGCCGGAAGGATGGGTGGCAACCCAGAGGCAACGCACTGTCTGTTGTGTGCCATCCTGAGGCCGGGTGCTGCTCGTTGGCAAAGAGCTTTGCCAACGCAGTGGGCTTGCGGGCGGCGGGCGGCGGGCGGCGGGCGGCGGGCGGGGCAGCGTGTGCCAGAAAGTTGCTGACGGCGCCAACGCAATGTGTTGACGGAGCGCAGGTTATTGCTGCGTCGTCTTTAAGCCACACCCGGCGCGGGTACAATCCGTTTTTTGGAGCTTTCTCATGCGCCTTCTTGGAAAAGCGCTCACCTTCGACGATGTGTTGCTGGTGCCAGCGTACTCCCAGGTCCTGCCCAAGGACACGTCCCTCGCGACGAAACTCTCCCGCAATATCCAACTGAACCTGCCGCTCGTGTCCGCAGCCATGGACACCGTGACCGAGGCTCGGCTGGCCATAGCCATTGCCCAGGAGGGCGGCATCGGTATCGTGCACAAGAACCTCACCGCGCAAGAGCAGGCCGCCCACGTGGCCAAGGTCAAGCGGTATGAGTCGGGTGTGCTGCGCGACCCCGTTGTCATTACCCCCGAGCACACCGTGCTGCAGGTGTTGCAACTGTCTGAGCAACTGGGTATCTCCGGCTTCCCGGTGTGCGATGGTGGCAAGGTGGTGGGCATCGTCACTGGCCGCGACCTGCGGTTTGAGACGCGCTATGACGTCAAGGTTCATCAGATCATGACCCCGCGCGAGAAGCTCATCACGGTCAATGAAAAGCAGGGCACCACGCCTGCCGAAGCCAAGGCACTGCTGAACAAGTACAAGCTTGAGCGCATCCTGGTCATCAACGACGATTTCGAGCTCAAGGGCCTGATCACCGTCAAGGACATCACGAAGCAAACGAGCTTTCCCAACGCCGCACGCGACAGCGCCGGCCGCCTGCGCGTAGGCGCGGCAGTGGGTGTGGGCGAGGGCACCGAGGAGCGTGTGGAAGCTCTGGTGCGCGCTGGCGTGGACGCCATCGTGGTGGACACGGCCCACGGCCACAGCAAGGGCGTGATCGACCGCGTGCGCTGGGTCAAGCAGAACTACCCGCAGATCGATGTGATTGGCGGCAACATCGCCACGGGCGCTGCTGCGCTGGCGCTGGTCGAGGCAGGTGCGGACGCGGTCAAGGTCGGTATCGGCCCTGGCTCTATCTGCACCACCCGCATCGTGGCCGGCGTGGGCGTGCCCCAGATCATGGCGATCGACAGCGTGGCCACTTCACTCAAGGGCACCGGCGTGCCACTGATCGCTGACGGCGGTATCCGCTACAGCGGCGACATTGCCAAGGCCCTGGCCGCTGGCGCGGGCACGGTGATGATGGGTGGCATGTTTGCGGGCACCGAAGAAGCGCCTGGCGAAGTGATTTTGTTCCAGGGCCGCAGCTACAAGAGCTACCGTGGCATGGGCTCCATAGGCGCCATGCAGCAGGGCAGTGCGGACCGCTACTTCCAGGAGTCCAGCACGGGCAACCCCAATGCCGACAAACTCGTGCCCGAAGGCATCGAAGGCCGTGTGCCCTACAAGGGTTCGATGGTTTCCATCGTCTACCAGATGGCCGGCGGCGTGCGCGCCTCCATGGGCTATTGCGGTTGCGCGACGATCGATGAAATGAACACCAAGGCCGAGTTCGTCGAGATCACCACGGCAGGTATCCGCGAGAGCCACGTTCACGACGTACAGATCACCAAGGAAGCGCCCAACTACCGCGCCGACTGATCTGTTGTGCTTATTCTGGCCTGATTGAAAAAATCTGGTCAGACTGATATAGTCTGGTCTGAATTCACCATTCAGGTCAGACTTTTTTGTTTATGCAGTCCGTTGGTATCTACGAAGCGAAAAGCAGGTTTTCTGCCCTGATCGAACTCGTCGAACAGGGAGAAGAGGTGCGCATCACCCGCCACGGCAAGGAAGTGGTGCGCATGTTGCCTGTGCGCCGCCGCCCGGTCATCTCCGATGAGCAGATTGCGCGCGAGTTGGGCCAGATGGATGCGCTGCATGCCAGTATCCAGCCCGCAGGGCCATCCACTGTGAATGAGCTGCGGCACGCGGGTCGGAGCGCTGCATGACCGCCTTTGTGCTCGATGCCTCTGTGACTGCTGCCTGGCTGCTGCCCGATGTGGCCAGTGAACACACCCGCCGCCTTTACACCTTGATCCGCCGTGACGAGGTCGAGCCCCAAGCGCCCAATCTGTGGCACTGGGAGTGCAGCAACATCCTCTCCAGCGGCGTGAACAGCGGGCGCATTCCAGCCGCATCCGTCGAAGGTCTGTGGGGCGTGCTCGAAGCCATCCGCCATCGCGTGGAACTGCATGAACTCGCCCCCGCCCAGCACAAGGCCGTGCTGGATGTGGCGCTGGAAACAGGCCTGCCCACGTTTGACGCCGCTTACCTGTGGCTGGCACGCTCGCTGCGCTTGCCATTGGCCACCTTCGACCCCCAACAGATCGCTGCCGCACAGCGCAGCGGCGTACCCCTTTTCGACCTTTCCTGCCTCTGACGGACCACCACCATGCAACACCAGAAAATCCTCATCCTCGATTTCGGCTCGCAAGTCACCCAGCTCATCGCCCGCCGCGTGCGCGAGGCCAATGTGTATTGCGAAGTGCACCCCTGCGACGTGACCGACGAATGGGTGCGCGACTACGCCAAGGACGGCTCGCTCAAGGGCGTGATCCTGTCGGGCAGCCACGCCAGCGTGACTGAAGACACCACCGACCGCGCGCCGCAGGCCGTGTTCGATCTGGGCCTGCCCGTGCTGGGCATCTGCTATGGCATGCAGACCATGGCGCAGCAGCTGGGTGGCAAGGTTGAAACGGGCCACAAGCGCGAGTTCGGCTTTGCGGCCGTGCGTGCACGCGGTCACACTGCGCTGCTCAAGGACATTGCCGACTTCACCACCCCTGAAGGCCAAGGCATGCTCAACGTCTGGATGAGCCACGGCGATAAGGTGACCGAACTGCCCCCGGGCTTCAAGCTCATGGCCAGCACAGACAGCTGCCCCATCGCCGGCATGGCCGACGAAGACCGCCGTTTCTACGCCGTGCAGTTCCACCCTGAAGTCACGCACACCGTGCAGGGCAGGGCGCTGCTCGATCGCTTCGTGCTCGGCATCTGCGACACCCGCGCTGATTGGGTGATGCGCGACCATATCGCCGAGGCCGTGGAACAGATCCGTGCTCAGGTGGGCGACGAGGAGGTGATCCTGGGCCTTTCGGGCGGCGTGGATTCGTCCGTGGCCGCAGCGCTGATCCACCGCGCCATCGGGGACCAGCTCACCTGCGTGTTCGTCGACCACGGCCTTTTGCGTCTGAACGAAGGCGACATGGTCATGGACATGTTCGTTGGCAAGCTGCACGCCAAGGTTATCCGCGTGGACGCGAGCGACCTCTTCCTGGGCAAGCTGGCCGGTGTGGCCGAGCCGGAAGCCAAGCGCAAGATCATCGGCGGCCTGTTCGTCGACGTGTTCAAGGCCGAGGCCGCCAAGCTCAAGGCCGCAGGCAGCGGCGCCAAGGGTGAGGATGGGAGTCGCGCCGTCAAAGGCGCGACGTTCCTGGCCCAGGGCACGATCTACCCCGACGTCATCGAATCTGGCGGTGCCAAGAGCAAGAAGGCCGTCACTATCAAGAGCCACCACAACGTGGGCGGTTTGCCCGAGCAGCTAGGCCTCAAGCTCCTGGAGCCCCTGCGCGATTTGTTCAAGGACGAAGTGCGCGAACTCGGCGTGGCCCTGGGTCTTCCGCCTGAAATGGTCTACCGCCACCCCTTCCCCGGCCCCGGCCTGGGCGTGCGCATTTTGGGCGAGGTGAAGAAAGAGTACGCCGACCTGCTGCGCCGCGCCGACGCGATCTTCATCGAAGAGCTGCGAAACCATGTCGACGAAGCCACCGGCAAGAACTGGTACGACCTCACCAGCCAGGCGTTCACCGTGTTCCTGCCCGTCAAGAGCGTGGGCGTGATGGGTGACGGCCGCACGTATGACTACGTGGTCGCCCTGCGTGCCGTGCAGACCAGCGACTTCATGACAGCCGATTGGGCCGAACTGCCTTACGCCCTGCTCAAGAAAGTGTCGGGCCGCATCATCAACGAAGTGCGTGGCATCAACCGCGTGACCTACGACGTGTCAAGCAAGCCGCCAGCGACGATTGAGTGGGAATAATTTGTAGTTTTCCAGTGACGTTCAGCAACGAGTGGGATTGGGCTTTGCAGGTCTAAGTGCTGACCACATATCGCATTCACGGGGGTCTTGAAGTAATTCAAGGCCTTTTTTCTTTGGGTGTGTGACTTTGCTGGATGTTCGCAAGGTGTAGCCTCGGAGCTTTCGGATTTCAGGGCCCGTAGCCGTGACGCAACAGAGCAACGATTTTTGGACAGGCAGCGGTTTTTCACTTTTGCAGCGCAATGCGCGTGGCTGGCTGGTGCCCACCGAGGCCTATCTGCGCACGGTGCTGGGCCGACCCGAATTGGCATTGGTTCCCGAATCCTGTCCGGCCGAGGTGGCCTTGCACGAGGGCTTGCAGGCTGCGCCGCTGAAGCCCTTCGTAGAGGCCGAACTGGCCGCTGTGCAGGACGACGATGCCCGCGAGAACTACGCCGTGTTCCTGCGGTTTCGTGATGGCCTACTCGCTGCGGGCACGTTGGAGGCGTACTACCTGCAGCTCATGCGCAGCGGGGCGGTGAACGTGCCCGCCGTGTTCATCGACGCCGTGGTGCAGGCCCTGCTGCGCAACCTGCTGGACGACTGCAACGACGCTTTTGAAGCCCGCGCCGCCGAGATGCTGTTTCGCCCGCAGCGCATCACCCTGCAAGAGGGTCAGATGCTGGCAGGCGACCGGGCCACGCTGGACATGCTCAATGAAACGGCGGGGTTGGGCGAGGTGGGCCGTCTGCTGCTGCAAAGCGGCGCGCTGCAGCCCACAGCGCAGGTCCAGGTGCTGGCTGCGGACAACGCCAGTCAGTATTGGCAGGCGAGTGATCGCCACCACTTTTTGCTCGACCTGACGCATGAACTGACCCAAGACCTGAGCCATGGATTGACGTTCAAGATGACGCGCGCCCGTTCGGGCCTGAAGGCGCTGGCCCGGGTGTTGGAGCGCTGGGTGGCGCACCTGCTGGGCGTACAAGTGCAGATCGAGCCCGCGCACCAGGTCACCGACAGCGCCTGGCGCTGGCATGTGGGGCTGGACGTGGAGTCCACGGCCATCCTCAATGACCTGTACGAGGACCGCCCGGTGGAGGCAGAGCGCATGCAGCGGCTGGTGAGCCTGTTCACGCTGACCTTTGCCAACCCGGCGGAGATGCGGGCCGATGTGGCGGGCAAACCGGTGTACCTCGGGCTGGCTAGGGATGCACAGGGGCTGGTACGCATCAAGCCGCAAAATCTGCTGCTCAATCTACCGCTGGCATCTCTGTCTTGAAATGCTATTGAATTAATAGCTGCTGGCGCTTCATCTATATGCACTAGCAGCCAATTTGATTCAAATTGGCTGCTCTGCGAGCGGCTGTACCGAGACCGGTCTTATCCAATCGTCATCAGGCTCGCATTACCGCCGGCCGCCGCCGTGTTCACGCTGAGGGCCCGCTCGATGAGCAGACGCTCCAGCGGGATGTCCGTGGCACCGGGCCGCATTGCGGTCACGCCCACGATGGGCCCAGCGCGGCGGGCGAGGGCGTTGCATGTGGCCTGCAGTGATGGGGCGTCGCCATGGTGCAGCACGGCGTCCAGCGCCAAAGTGCCGTCGGTCAGTGTGTTGTCTTGCAGCATGACTTGCGCTTGCACCAGCGTGGGCAATGGCGCGCGCTGGTTGGCCTGGGCGTTGGGCCACAGGGCCGTGCCACCAGAGGCGAGCACGGCCGCGGTTTGCACCAACAGGTCGTCTGCGCCTTGCGCCAGGCACAGCACGCGGGCGCGCGGCGCCAGGGTGTAGATATTGCGCTCGCCGGTGGGACCGGGCAGCGTGCGGGCGGTGCCGCTTTGGGTTTGCTGGGCAAAGCGCTGGCAGGCACTGGCCAGTGTGGCGTTGCCTTGGTTCTGTGCCCATTGCTGCAGGGTAGCGAGCGGTGCCAGCAGGCGTTCACGCTGCGTGTCTTCGGGCGGTGTGATGCGGTCTGCTTCGGCCAAGGTGCGGGCCAGTGCATCGGCCGGGCGCTCTGACAGCAGGCGCAGCAGGTACAGCGGCCCACCTGCTTTCGGGCCGGTGCCCGACAGGCCTTCGCCGCCGAATGGCTGCACGCCCACCACGGCGCCCACCATGTTGCGGTTCACGTACACGTTGCCTGCATGGGCACGGTTCACCACGCGGGCAATGGTTTCATCGATGCGGGTGTGCACGCCTTGCGTCAGGCCGTAGCCGGTGTCGTTGATCTGGTCGAGCAACTGGTCAAGGTCCGTGCGGGCATAACGCACCAGGTGCAGAACGGGGCCGAAGACTTCGCGCTGCAGTTCGCCAATGTGGTTCAGCTCGATCAGCGTGGGCGGCACAAAGGTGCCCTGGCTCGTGGCTGCAGACAGATGGCTGGGGTGCTGGAACACGCGGTGGCCCTTGGCCTTCAACGCGTCGATATGGCTGGCGATGCCCGCTTGCGCTTCGGTGTCGATGACCGGACCCACATCCACGCGCAGCGCGCCGGGGTTGCCCATGCGCAGCTCGCCCATGGCCCCTTGCAGCATCTCGACCACGCGGTCGGCGGCGTCGTCTTGCACGCACAACACACGCAGGGCCGAGCAGCGCTGGCCTGCGCTGTCAAAGGCCGACGACACCGCATCGCCCACCACTTGCTCTACCAGCGCGGACGAGTCCACGATCATCGCGTTTTGCCCGCCGGTTTCGGCGATCAGCGGAATGGGGCGGCCAGCGGCATCCAGCCGCCCGGCGATGGTGCGCTGCAGGATGCGCGCGACCTCGGTGGAGCCGGTGAACATCACACCCATCACGCGGGCGTCGCCAATCAGGCGGGCGCCCACGGTGTCGCCCTGGCCGGGCAGCAGTTGCACGGCGGCGCGGGGCACACCGGCTTGCCACAGCAGGCGCACGGCCTCGGCGGCGATCAGCGGGGTTTGTTCGGCGGGCTTGGCCAGCACGGGGTTGCCTGCGGCCAGCGCAGCGGCGACCTGGCCCATGAAAATGGCGAGCGGGAAGTTCCAAGGGCTGATACAGGCCACGGGGCCCAGCGGGACGTAGGTGGCGTTGTCGAAGGTGCTTTGCACTTGGGCGGCGTAGTAGCGCAAGAAGTCCACGGCCTCGCGGACCTCGGCCACGCCGTTGCTGGCGCTCTTGCCCGCTTCGCGCATCAGCAGGCCCAGCAGGGGCAACATGCGGGCTTCCAGCAGGTCGGCGGTGCGCAGCAGGGCGGCGGCACGCTCGGCGGGCGGCGTGGCAGCCCAGGGGGCTGCGGCGGCCTGGGCATGAGTCAGGGCCTGGTCCACGTCGGCGGTGGTGGCCTCTTGCACCTGGCCCACCACATCGCTGTGGTCGGCGGGGTTGCGTACGGGCTGGGTGGTGCCTGTGGGCGCATCGGTGCCGAGCAGGGGGCCTGCTGTCCAGGCATGGGCTGCCGTGGCTTGCAGGGCGGCGGCCAGTTCGGTCAGCGTGTTCTCGTTCGACAAATCGAGCCCGCGCGAGTTGGTGCGTTGCGCGCCATACAGGCCCTGGGGCGTGGCAATGCGGGGGTGGGGCAGGCCGGCGGCGCCTTCTGTGGCGGCTTGCTGGTCCACCACCTGCACGGGGCTCTTCACCAGTTCATCGAGTGCAATGGTTTCATCGGCAATGCGGTTCACGAACGAGGTGTTGGCACCGTTCTCCAGCAGGCGGCGCACCAGGTAGGCCAGCAGCGTTTCGTGTGTGCCTACGGGCGCGTAGATGCGGCACGGGCGGCCCAGCTTGCCGGCGCTGATGGCGCCCACCACCTGTTCGTACAGCGGCTCGCCCATGCCATGCAGGCACTGAAACTCGTATTGGCCTGCGTAGTAGTTGCTGCCCGCCATCTGGTAAATGGTGGCTACGGACTCGGCGTTGTGGGTGGCGAACTGGGGGTACACGGCCTCGGGCGCCGCCAGCAGCTTCTTGGCGCAGGCGATGTACGAGATGTCGGTGTGCACCTTGCGGGTGTAGACGGGGTAGTCCTCCAGCCCATCGACCTGGGCGCGCTTGATTTCGCTGTCCCAATACGCACCCTTGACCAAGCGCACCATCAGGCGGCGCTGGGTGCGGCGCGCTAGGTCCACCACGAAGTCGATGACAAAGGGGCAGCGCTTTTGGTAGGCCTGGATGACGAAGCCAATGCCGTTCCAGCCCGCCAGTGTGGGCTCGTGGCACAGGCGCTCCAGCAGGTCCAGCGACAGCTCCAGGCGGTCGGCTTCTTCGGCGTCGATGTTCAGGCCGATGTCGTACTGCTTGGCCAGTGCGGTCAGGCGCAGCACCAGCGGGTACAGCTCGTCCATCACGCGGCCAAACTGCGCGCGGCTGTAGCGCGGGTGCAGGGCTGAGAGCTTGATGGAGATGCCGGGCCCTTCGTAGATGCCGCGCCCGGCGGATGCCTTGCCGATGGCGTGGATGGCCTGCTCGTACGAGGCGTAGTAGCGCTGGGCGTCTTCGCTGGTCAGCGCGGCCTCGCCCAGCATGTCGTACGAGTAGCGAAAGCCCTCGGACTCCATGGTGCGGGCGTTGCGCAGGGCTTCGTCAATGGTCTCGCCGGTCACAAACTGCTCGCCCATCATGCGCATGGCCATGTCCACGCCCTTGCGGATCAGCGGCTCGCCACCCTTGCCGATCAGGCGGCCCAGCGAATTGCCCAGGCTGCCTTCGCTGTGCGTGGCCACCAGCTTGCCGGTGATGAGCAGGCCCCAGGTAGCGGCGTTGACGAAGAGGGAGGGGCTCTTGCCCAGGTGGGCATCCCACTGGCCGTGGCTGATCTTGTCGCGGATGAGTGCATCGCGCGTGGCCTTGTCGGGGATGCGCAGCAGCGCCTCGGCCAGGCACATCAGCGCCACGCCTTCTTGCGACGACAGCGAGAACTCTTGCAGCAGCCCTTGCACGATGCCTGCGCGCCCGGCGCTGGCCTTGCGTTCGCGCAGCGCCTTGGCAATGCGCAGCGCCAGTTGCTCGGCCGAGGCCGCCTGGTCCTTTGGCAGCCGGGCCTGGGCCAGCAGCGGGGCCAGGGCTTCGGGCTCGGGGCGGCGGTAGGCCGCGGTGATGTGGGCGCGCAGCGGGTTGGTGAGCGGCGTGCGGGGGGCAAAGTCGGCGAATGGCGCGGAAGGCTGGGCGGTGGGCTGCGTCATGGCGGTGTCTTTCGGTGGATTTATCGGCCAAGGGCTTGTTTGGCGTATCGATAGCAATGATCTCTGGACGTGTGCTGAATAAATGTTCGAAAATCACGAATAACAACGAACGAATGACTATCGAGCATGCAAACGGATCCTGATATCGACCGGATTGACCGCAAGATCCTGTCAATCCTGCAGGAAGATGGCCGCATTGCCAACCTCAAACTGGCGGAGGCCGTGGCCCTGTCGCCCACGGCTGTGCTGGCCCGGGTGCAACGCCTCACGCGCGATGGTTTCATTCTGGGCTATGAGGCGCGCCTGAACCCCCTGAAGCTGGGCGCGGGCATGCTGGTGTTTGTGGAGGTGCTGCTGGACCGCACCACCCCCAACGTGTTCGACCAGTTCAAGGCCGCCGTGCAGGTGCACCCCGAGATCATGGAGTGCCACATGGTGGCGGGTGGGTTCGACTACCTGCTCAAAACCCGCTCGGCCGACATGAACGCCTACCGCGTGTTTGCGGGCAATGTGCTGTGGCAGCTGCCGGGTGTGCGCGAGACGCGCACCTATGCGGTGATGGAAGAGGTCAAGCACACCAACCACTTGGTTTTGCGGTGAACGGTGGCGAGGGCGGTCGTAGCCCGCCCGTGCGGTGCGTGAGGCGGTTGGCTCTGAGCGCAGAAGCCCGCATAATTCTCCACAGAACCGCCTGTGTGAGGAGCACAACCATGACCACCTTCCCCTATGCTGCAGCTGCCCTGGTGGCTGCGTTATTCAGCCAGTCGGCCACTGCCGCGTGTTACGTGGTCTATGGTCCCGACAAGGACATCGTGTACCGGGCGTCCCAGCCACCTGTGGATATGTCGCGCCAGATTCATGAAACCCTGCCTCTCGTGGCTCCAGGCTCCACCCTGGTGTTTTCGCCCGACAACTTCGGCTGCGAATTCTCCATCAACAAGCTGCCGCTGGCCTCGGCCTCGATGCGTGGCGGCATGCGCCCGGCACGTGCAGACCGGGGCTGAGCCCGCCGGACTGCCTTGGCTGGGGCAAGGGCAGCCCCGGGCCTGAGACAATCGGGGGATGAGCGCACCGAAAGAACTATCCCCCTCGTTTGAACCCTCCGCACAGGACGTCACTGACCTGCCCGAGGGCTGGCTGCATGTGCAGTCCATGGACCTTGACGCCCAGGGCGTGGCCCGCAAGCCCGATGGCAAGGTCATTTTTATCGACGGCGCCCTGCCGTTCGAGCTGGTCACTGCCAATACCCACCGCAAGAAGAACAACTGGGAGCAGGCGAGCCTGCTGGCCATTCATCGCGAATCGTCGCAGCGCGTGCGCCCCGGCTGTCCGCATTTCGGCCTGCACGCGGGCGCGTGTGGCGGCTGCAAGATGCAGCATCTGCACGTGGGCGCCCAGGTCGCCGTCAAGCAGCGGGTACTGGAAGACAACCTCTGGCACCTGGGCAAGGTCAAGGCCCAGACCATGCTGCGTCCCATCGAAGGGCCGGCCTGGGGCTATCGCTACCGCGCCCGGCTGTCGGTGCGCCATGTGATCAAAAAAGGCCAGGTGCTGGTGGGTTTTCATGAGCGCAAAAGCCGCTATGTGGCCGACATGGAGCAGTGCCCCGTGTTGCCGCCCCATGTGGACGCCATGCTGATGCCCCTGCGGGCGCTGATTGCCGGCATGGACGCGCGCGACACCTGCCCACAGATCGAGCTGGCCTGTGGCGACACTGTGACCGCGCTGGTGCTGCGCCATCTTGAGCCCCTGAGCGTGGACGACATCGCCCGGCTGCGGGCCTTTGCGGCAGAGCATGCCGTGCAATGGTGGCTGCAGCCCAAGGGCCCAGACACCGTCAAGCTGCTGGATGAAGGGGGTGAGACCCTGTCGTATGCGCTGCCGGACTTTGGCATCACCATGCCCTTCAAGCCCACCGATTTCACACAGGTCAACCCGCACATCAACCGCGTGCTGGTTTCACGAGCGCTGCGTTGGCTGGATGTGCAGCCCGACGAACGGGTGATCGACTGGTTCTGCGGCCTGGGCAACTTCACGCTGCCGTTGGCCACCCAGGCGCGCGAGGTGCTGGGCATTGAGGGCAGCGAGGCCCTGGTGGCCCGTTCACGGGAGAACTATGCATTGAATCAGGCTGTTGCGCAGGACCATAAAGCGCTGGCAGCTACTGATTTTGTAGCGCGCAATCTGTTTGAAATGACCCCCGAGATGTTGGTGGCAGACGGATCTGCCGACAAGTGGCTGGTAGACCCTCCGCGCGAAGGGGCGTTTGCGCTGGTTCAGGCGCTGGCCGACATTGAGCAGGCCCGCATCGGGGCCGAGGGGGCAGGGCCCCTGCCCGCCGGAGCCGAGGGCTGGACACCCCCGAAGCGCATTGTCTATGTGAGCTGCAACCCCGCCACGCTGGCGCGTGACGCGGGGCTGCTCGTGCATTCCGCAGGCTACCAATGCACGGCTGCAGGCATGGTGAACATGTTCCCACACACGGCCCATGTCGAGAGCATGGCCGTGTTCGACCGCGTTTAACGGGGACGAAAAAAAGCCTGAAGGACGTTTTCTTCCTTCAGGCAGCGTATCGGGTGTGTGGTTGCCCGCCGGTCGTCAGCTGCGGTTGCGGCTGGCGGCGGCTTCGCGTGGTTCGGTTTCGATGTCGGGTGCACGTTCGCTGCGTTCCGGCTTTTCGACCTTGCCCAGCACCGAGGGCGTGCCCTCGATCTTGTTCTCGCGCATGTAGGCATCCATGTCCTTCCAGCCCGCAAACACCGAGGCCTTGGCGGCCTTGGGGTTCAGGGTGTAGCAGTCTTCCAGCCCCCGCAGCGCGTGGCGGCAGGCTCCGCCGACGGCCTTGGCCTCAGCGTCCCGCTGAGCAACGCGTGGATCAGGGCCCAGGCCGGGGATCTTGTCGCAACCAGCAAGCAGCATCAGGCCGACAAAAAGCATCAGGCGCAGCGTGGTGGATGGGTTTTGGAGATACATGTACTTGCATTATCGGCACGCCCGCCGCGCTATTGAGGCTTGATCGGTGTGAAGGGCCAAGAAAAAAGGCTCCCGAAGGAGCCTTTTGACCGAGGTCAACCATCACCGTGGGTGTCAGTCGCGCTCACCGCCCATGATGCCCAGCAGGGCCAGCAGGCTCTGGAACACGTTGAAGATGTCCAGGTACAGGGCGAGCGTGGCGCTGATGTAGTTGGTCTCACCGCCATCCATGATCTGCTTGAGGTCATACAGCATGTAGGCGCTGAAGATGCCGATGGCCAGCATCGAGATCACCATCATGCCCACGCTGGAGCCCACAAACACGTTGATGATGCCGCCCACCATGAGCACCAGCGCACCCACCATCAGCCACTTGCCCATGCCCGAGAGGTCGCGCTTGATCACGCTGGCCAGGCTGGCCATCACGAAGAACACGCCTGCGGTGCCCGCAAACGCCGTCATGATGAGGTCGGTGCCGTTCTTGAAGCCCAGCACCATGCCGATCATGCGCGACAGCATCAGGCCCATGAAGAACGTGAACGCCAGCAGCACGGGCACACCAGCGGCCGAGCGCTTGGTCTTTTCGATGGCAAACATGAACCCGAACGCGCCGCCCAGGAACACGATCAGCCCCAGGCCGCCGCTCAGCGACTGGGTGATGCCCGTGGCCACGCCCACCCAGGCGCCCAGCACCGTGGGGATCATGCTCAGGGCCAGCAGCCAGTAAGTATTGCGAAGCACCTTGTGGCGCTCTTCCTGCGAGATGCCATAGCCCGCAGAGTGGCCCAGGGTGGTGACTTGGTCATTCATCTTGTGTCTCTCCTTGTTGGCCTGCACAACGCAGACCTTGCAAATTTTAGGGGGTGGCGGTTTTTTGCCTCGCAATAACCGAGTCCGCTCACCTACTTTTGGTAAGGGTACTTTCACCCTGGCTGAGGGCAACGGCCGCTGCGATGCCGCTATGCTCGGTGGCTCCTGTGCCTGGGTGGTGTTGTGTACCGGCCCCGTGCGCTCCCCATTTGTCTCCCTCTTTCCGGATACCTCCATGAAAACCAAACACGAACTCGAACTGGCCGACGTCAAGGCCGTTGCCGCTGCTGCCGAAGCCGAAGCCCTCAAAAACCACTGGGCCGTGACCATTGCCATCGTGGACGATGGCGGGCATCTGCTGTGGTTGCAGCGCCTGGATGGCGCCGCTGCCGTGTCGTCCCACATTGCCCCTTCCAAGGCCCGCACGGCCGCATTGGGCCGCCGTGAGAGCAAGGTCTATGAGGACATCGTCAATGGCGGCCGCACGGCCTTCCTGAGCGCTCCTACCATCGACGGCCTGCTCGAAGGCGGTGTACCGATCCTGAAAGACGGTCAATGCATTGGCGCCGTGGGCGTGAGCGGCGTGAAGTCCACTGAAGACGCGCAGATTGCCCGCGCCGGGATTGCAGCGCTGGGCCTTTGACCCCAGGGCGGGTGCCGCATGGTGACCATGCGGGTTGGATAGTGCTCTTTTTTTGATAGCTGCAGGTGCTTATGCTTGTTGCGCTTGATGCCATTCAGCCAATAAAACTACTGGCACCTATAAAAAAACCGGCCTGAGGGCCGGTTTTTTTGTGGGTGGCTTCCGAGTGCGGTGGCAGGACAGTGCGGGGAGAAAAAAAGCCTGGCTACGCGGGCGGACCCGTTGGCTGGCAAAAACGACCCTTGCGGACTTATTGCAAGCCCGGGAGTCGCCCCACGATGAAACTGTCTGTGGGCCCGGTGGCGCTGTCGGCGCCGCCCGGCGGTGATGGGGGAAGGGGTGGCTGCTGCGTTTACTTGGTCAAAATCAGTTTGCCCAACTTGGTGGCCTGCAGGCGGTACACCGATCCGTTGTGGCTGATGGCCACCGCCTTCTGGCCCTGCAACAGGGCGCTGCTGTCCACTGCGGCGGTCGCGGTCACCGCCTCGACGCTGAGTGTTCCCTCGCTGGGTGAGCGGGAGATGGCGTTGTCAGCGGTGGCGGAACGCAGGAGCGAGGCGGCGGTCAGTGTGGCTTGCATGGAGTTTTCCTGTGTCATTACAGTGCGTTTTGTTAATGATAACGATTCGCAATTACAAGTCAAGTGGATTGTGTGTTTCTTTTTGGGGGCAGTGCACGGGGCTGGTTCACGGCCATGCGGCAAAAAATGAGCCCGGCAAGCTGGGCCGACCGGGCTGGGAACGGGAGGCGCTGGAGTGGGCTACTGCGGATCGGTCACAAAACCAATCTTGCGCACTCCGGCGCGTTGGGCCGCCGCCATGGCTTGGGCTACGAACTCGTAGCGCACGTTTTTGTCGCCACGGATGTGCAGGTCGGGCTGAGGCTCCTTTGCGGCTTCGGCCTGCAAGCGTGGGAAGAGTTCTTCTTCTGTGACCTGCGACTCGTTCCAGTAGTACTTGCCCTCGGCCGATACCGACAGCCGCACAGTCTCCGGCTTGATGTTTTCGACCTGGTTGGTGGCGCGGGGCAGGTCCACGTTCACCGAGTGTTTCATCACAGGCACGGTGATGATGAAGATGATGAGCAGAACCAGCATGACGTCCACCAGCGGCGTCATGTTGATTTCGTTCATCACCTCATCGGCATCGTCTTGGGTTCCGAATGCCATGGCTTAGCCGCCTTTCTTCATGGGCAACACCTTGCCGGGTTCGCCAGCGTTCACACGGGCGCCGGTGACAAAGTAGGCATGCAGGTCATGGGCAAAGCTGTTGAGGCCGCCCAGGATGGACTTGTTGCCACGCACCAGCGCGTTGTAGCCCAGCACCGCAGGGATGGCCACGGCCAGGCCCAGGGCCGTCATGATCAGCGCCTCACCGATGGGGCCGGCCACCTTGTCGATGGTGGACTGGCCCGAGGTGCCGATGGCCAGCAGTGCATGGTAGATGCCCCACACCGTGCCGAACAGGCCGATGAACGGTGCCGTGGAGCCCACCGACGCCAGGATGGCCAGGCCCGACTGCAGGCGGGCGGTGAATTCGTCGATGCAGTTGCGCAGGCAGCGCGTCACCCAGTCGCTCACATCCAGGCTGTCGTGCAGGTGGGCCTTGGTGTTGCGGTGGTGGGCAGTGGCTTCGCGGCCTTCCAGCGCCAGGTGGCGGAACGGGTTGCTGGGATCGGTGCCCAGCTTGGTCAGGCCGGCAGCGAAGTCCTCGCTGTGCCAGAAGTCCTGGGCGGTGCGGGCGTGCTTCTTGAACTTGATGATGTCCAGCGCCTTGATGAGGATGACGATCCACGAGGCCAGCGACATGGCCAGTAGCAGGATGGCGACGGCGCGGGTGACAAAGTCGCCCTGAATCCAGACGTTGGCGATGCCGAATTGCGATTCCATGAAAACTCCCTAAGCGGTAATTGGTTTATTCGAGAACAAAATTGACGGGGACCAGGTTCCACATGGTCTCGGCCACGCCATTGCGTTTGCCAGGCACAAAGCGCCAGCGCATGACGGCCTCCTGGGCCTGGCGGTCCAGCCGGTCGAAACCGCTGGACTTGCTGATTTCCACCTTCTGCGGCAGGCCGTCGGTGCCAATCAGCACGCGCAGCACGACCTTGCCTTGCTCACCCATGCGCTTGCTGATGGCGGGGTAGCTGGGCTTGGGGTTGTTCAGGTAGGCCGCATCACTGGACGGCAGCTCGATCCTGGGCGGTGCAGGCGGTGAAGGCGGCGCCGGTGGCGCAGGTGTGGGCGAGGGCGCCACCACCGGTGCATCCATGGGGGGCGCAGGGGGTTGTGGCGTGGTGACGCCCGTCGGCGCATTGGGCGCGGGTGTGGGGTCGGCAATGGCCACGGGCATGGGGGCTGGGCGTGGCGCCACCTTGGGGGCGGGTTTGGGTGGCGGGGGCACCGGCGGTGGTGGAGGGGCGATCTTGGGCGCGGGCGGGGCGATGAATTCGCTCAGCAACTCGGCGGGCACGATGATTTCTGCCGCGCGGCGCAAGAGCCCCGACTGCAGTGCCCACAGGCCCGCCACATGCAAAGCCACCACGGAACCCACGATCACGGCATTGCGGCTGACACCCCCGGGGGTGGCGAAACGATCAGGGTGAGACATAAAAATGATAGCTGCCAGCGCTTATGGAGAAAGCGCTAGAGGCCAAAAAGACCTAAATTATTTGCGAAAGATCCACCAGGCCGAGCCTGCGACAAGGATCAGGCTGCCAGCGAGTGTAGAGAGGAGTTCCATGACTTGCTTTCCAAAATGGAGCTGGCAAGCTGGATCGTCTGCGGTGCTGCTTCGTTGTGCAAGGCGGCGACCGGGTTCGATGCGCTGCACTGCGCCACCACATCGCGGGCGCAGCTTTCGCAGCACCCGCATTGGGTGGCCACGCCCAGCTCGAACTGGATCTCATCGAAGCTCATGCCAGCGCGAGCATGGCGAGCAATCTCTCGGTCAGAAATCCGGCGGCAAACACAGACGATCATGATGGCGGCAGACAGTGTGGCTGGCTGTTGAAGGAATGAAAGTATTATAAATACGAATCTATCGCATTTGCAATAAATCATTCATGCCGCCAGGGTGAAAGGCCGCGAAATCCTGTCTGGGCCTGTCAAAGTCCTTGGGACGGTGGTGTGTCTGCGGCCAGCAGCGCGGGGGTCGCGTCGGCCAGTGTGGCGCAACCCGTCAGCGCCATGGCGATCTCCAGCTCATCGCGCAACAGGCGCAGCACATGGGCCACGCCCGCAGCGCCCGCGTGGGCCAGGCCCCACACGGCGGGGCGCCCCACCAGCACGGCCGACGCACCCAGCGCCATGGCCTTGAGGACGTCGGTGCCGCGCCGGATGCCGCCGTCCACCAGCACCGGCACCGCGCCCGCCACGGCCTGCACCACACGGGGCAGGGCGGTAGCGGTGGCGGGGGCGGTGTCCAGCGTGCGCCCGCCGTGGTTGGACACGATCAGGCCCCCGGCCCCCATCGACACGGCCTGCCGCGCATCGGCCGGGTGCAGCACTCCCTTGAGCAGCACGGGCAGGCGGGTGATGGACTGCAGCCAGGCAATGTCGTCCCAGGTGGGGGCCTGGTGCAGCAGGCCGTCAAACAGCGCACTCTGGCCGACGCGCAAGGCGGGTGGGGTGGGTGTTTGCATGCCTGCGAGGTTGACCGGGCCGACGCCGGGCGGCAGCCGAAAGCCCGCGCGCCGTTCGCGGTCGCGCACGCCGCTGGAGGGCGCGTCCACCGTCAGCACCAGGGCCTCGTAGCCCGCGGCTTCGGCACGTTGCACCAGCGCCTGCGTGAAACCCCGGTCATGCTGCAGGTAGAGCTGAAACCACAGCGGGCCCCGCCCGGGGTCGGGGTGTACGGCCTGTGCCACGCTTTCCAGCGATACGCTGGCCTGGGTGCTGAGCACTACGCCCGCTCCCAGCGCCGCAGCAGCGTATGCCATGGCCAGCTCTCCATCGGGGTGCGCCATGCGCTGAAAAGCAATGGGCGCCAGCAAGATGGGGTGCGCCAGGGTACGGCCCAGCAGGCTGACCCGGGTGTGGCCGCCCGCCAGGGGCCGCAGCACGCGCGGCCACAGGGGCAGGGTATCCCAGGCACTGCGGTTGGCCCGCAGGGTGATCTCGTCGGCGGCGCCGCCGCTGAAGTAGGCCCAGGCGTTGTCGTCCAGGTGCTGGCGCGCCTGCTGCTCATGGTCGGCCAGGGTGACGATCTCGGGGGCAACCTGCTGCCGTGCGGGGGTGTGGGTCATACAAAAGAAAAAAGCACCTGGCGCTTGTTCAGCAAGCGCGAGGTGCTATTGAAATGAGAGTCGTTGCGGCGGATATGCCAGAGGGTCATGCTGCCAATGTGCCATACCGCCCGGGCTGCCTTGTCACACATCGGCCCACATGCGCAGCAGGTTGTGGTAAGTGCCCGAGAGCGCAATGACCGAGGGCTCTTTGTCGCCATGTGCCTGGCGCAGCCTGAGCAGCGACATGTCCATGTCGAACAGCAATTGGCGCTGCTCCAGCCCGCGCACCATGCTTTCTACCCAAAAAAAGCTGCTGACGCGGTGCCCGCGTGTGACGGGTGAGACCTGGTGCACGGTGCTGCTGGGGTACAGAATCATGTCGCCCGCTGGCAGCTTGATGCGTTTCTCGCCCAGGGCTTCGGTGATCACCAGCTCGCCGCCGTCGTAGTCCTCCGGCGGGGTCAAAAACAATGTGCATGACAGGTCGCTGCGCACCCAGCTGTTGTCGGCCTTGGAGTGCATGACGGCACTGTCGACATGGTTGCCGTAGAAGTTGGCGCCGTCCCCGTAGTGGTTGAACAGCGGGTTGTAGATGCGACGCGGTAGCGCCGCTGAGAAGAACAGCGCGTTGCGGTGTAACGCGGCCTTCACCATGGACTGCAACTGGGTGGACAACTCGCTGTCTTGACCCAGTTGCAGGTTGTTTTTCTGATGAATCGCCTGGCCACCGGCACTGCGGGCGCCATCCACCCAAGGGGCTTGTGGCCCGAGGGCTTGCCGCAAGACGGTGATTTCTTCAGGGGTCAGAACGTCTTTGATGTGCAGAAACATGGTGGCAGGCCCCGGAGGGCCTTTCAGAGTCAGAAGCGGGTCTTCAGTGTCACTTGCACCGAACGGGGGGCGCCCGGTGTATAGAAGCCACGGTACAGCGCATCGGCATACACGCGGTCCGTCAGGTTGCTCACGTTCAGCTTGAGGGTGGTCTTCTCGTCAAACGAGTATTCGACCATGGCATCGATGGTGCTGAAACCGCTGGCGTACACCGCACGCGAACCCTCGGGGTTTTGCTTGCCACGGTATGTCAGACCGGCGCCGACGCGGATGTTGGACGTGACGGCGTAGGTGCTCCACACGCTGCCGCTGTGTTTGGGCGTGAGGCCCGGGCGGTCCCCTTGCACCTGCGCACCGCCGCCGTTGGCCGCCAGCGCCACATTGCTGCGGTCGATCTTGGCTTCAGGAATCCAGGTGTGGTTGAAGAACACTTCCCATTGCGGTGTCAGGCGACCCGCCAGGTTGAATTCCATGCCCAGCGCGTGGCGCTTGCCGGACAGCAGCTCTTGCGCTGCGGCCGTGTCGGGGTCGGTGTTGCGCTCGTTGTATTTCTCGCTGTAGAACGCAGCCACGCCCAGCAGCGCGCGGCGCTCAAACAGTTCGAACTTGCTGCCGATTTCGATGTTGCGGCTCTTTTCCGCCGGCGTGTTGGCAGCACGGGTGGTGCCGCTGTTCAGGTTGACGCCAAACTGGTAGGTGTCGCCCGAGGTGTTGTACGAAGTGCCATACGACACGTAGTACGAAGACAGCTCATCGGGTTGGAAGATCAGGCCCACGCGTGGGCTGAACAGGCTGTCGGAGCGGTCACCGCTCACGCTGCCATTGGGGTTGCGGTAGGTGGCCTTGAAGTTGTCGTAGCGCAGGCCGCCCACGAGCTTGAGGGTGTCGGTGAGCGAGACGGTGTCCTGGAAGTACAGCCCCAGGTTGCGCGACTTGAACGTGTTCCATTGCACGGCCGCACGGCCATCTGCCACGCCCACGCCGTTGTCGGGTGTGCCCACGGTGGTGGTGGGGCGGGTGGTGGTGTTGGCGTAGTTCTGGTTGCGTTGGGCATCGTCGTCGTAGTAGTCCACGCCGGTCAGCACTGCGTGCTTCTTGCCACCCCAGTTGAAGGTGTTGTTGTAGTCGCTCTGCACCTGCAGCACATCGCTCTCACCAATGCGGCCCTTGGAGCCACGCGTGAGCACCGTGCTGTCGTTGATCTGGTCCAGCGTGATGGCGCTGTTCTGGAAACCGATGGTGCTGGCCAGCATGTCGCGCTTGTACGTGCCGTAGCGCAGGCGGGTGTTGACCTCGCCGCCATCGTCAAAGCGGTGGATGTGGCCCAGCGTGGCGTATTGCGACGAGGTGTTGTTGTAGTCGCTCTCCAGGCCGTAGAAGTTGCGGGCGGGCAAAGGCGTGTTGATCTTGCCATCGGCCGACAGGCGCCAGGGATGGTTGTAGATCGGGCGGCCCTTGGATTCAAGGTAGTACAGGCCGATGGAGAACTCGTCGCGCGTACCAATGCCCCAGGCAAATGTGGGCGCAATGCCGCGTTTGTCTTGCTTGGCGCCGTAGTTGTCGGACTCCTGCACCATGGCGTTCAGGCGGAACGCCGCGTTTTCGCCCGTCACGAAGTTGAAGTCGCCGGTGGCGCGGTGGGATTTGCCCGTGCCAAAGGTGTAGGCCGCCTCATGCTGGTCGATCAGCAAGGGGTATTTGTTGACCTGGTTGACCACACCACCCGTGGACCCCTTGCCGAACAGCATGGAGGCCGAGCCCTTGAGCACCTCTACACGGTCCTGGTTGAAGGTATCGCGCTCGACCAGCGGGGCGTCCTTCATGCCGTCGATGTAGATGTCACCGGCCTGGCCGAGCGAGAAACCCCGCAGGCGCACGTCTTCTTCGCCGGTTTCGCCTGCCAGAAAGGTCACGCCGGCCGTGGTACGCAGCACCTCGCGGAAGTCGTCCTGGTTGCGGTCGTTCATCAGCTTTTCGGTGAACACTGTGACCGACTGAGGGATGTCCTTGATGTCCTGCTTGCCCTTGCCGACGGTGGTTTTCTTGAGGAGCAGGGTGTCTTTGCCTTGCACTTCAGCCGCTTCTTTCACGGTCACGGTAGACAGGGTGGTCTCGGGGGTGCTGGTCTGGGCCATGGCGCCCATGGAGGCCGCCAGCATCAGGGCGCCCAGCGGCAACAGGGCTTTGTCTGAAGACATGCCCAGCGGGGCTGCGGCTGGAGAAGAAGCGGGAGAGTTGTGTGAGCGCAGCACGGAGCTGCGGCGCTGAGCGCGTGATTTTGCCAAGAGGGCCTCCGTCGGGTGGGTGTGCAGATTGGTGCGCGGGGCACCAAGAGCAAGCGAGAGGCAGTGGCTAGGTCAACATGGCTGTGCGTCGTCGTGCATTCTTATGTTACATCAAATGCGGGTCATTCTCATTTGTGTTGACGTTTACGTGCCACAATTTCAGGATTTCTGGGCGAAAAAAAAGCCGGCCAGGCCGACTTTTTGCTGCAGTGCAGGGTGTCTTACTTGACGTGCTTGCCAATCAGGCCAGCCAGTTCAAACATGGACACTTGGGGTTTGCCGAACAGCTCCTTGAGCTTGGCGTCTGCATTGATGTTGCGCTTGTTGGCAGCGTCTTGCAGGTTGTTGGCCTTGATGTAGACCCACAGCTTGCTGATGATCTCCGTGCGTGGCAGCGGTGCCGAGCCCACCACAGCGGCCAGCGCTGGGCTGGGCGTGAGCGCCTTCATGAAAGCGGCGTTGGGGGTGCGCTTCTTGGCGGGTGCAGCGGCCTTCTTGGCTGCTGGGGCTGTGGTTGCCGGAGCTTTTTTTGCAGTTGCCATGTTGGGTTTTCCTTGTTGGAAGTAAATTTTCACCAGCGAAAACGACGCTTTCCCACTGGAAGACCGATGCTAATGGGAAAAAAACGGGTTTCCAAGGGAGAAACGGCTTTTTTTGCCTCGATTTGTAGCGGTTGCGCCGCTGAGCGCACAGTGAGTCGCCGCAGTGGCACGCCAGTCTTGACAAAACGGCGGCGGGGCTCGGTTTTGGGGTGCGCACAGGGGATGGCAAGGGGTGCCCAGGTCGGGGCATTGAAAGATGCTGCGTAACAATGAATGAATGCGGGGCATTGACCCATTGACCCGCGAGGCTGGCAGGTGGGCTCCCCACACGGGGTTCTGGGATTCCGGTTCCTGAATTTCGTGCCGCTTTTATCGTCCTGCCGTTGTAGCAACCTCCATTTTGAAAGGCATCTTCGCAATGACTCCACCATCTTCCACTCCATTCAGCACTTGCGACTTCTGCGACAAACACAAGGCCGACGTGAGTGGCGGTTTCCGTGTGTTACCACCCGTGTTTCAAAGCTTCGGGGGGACGGCTGTGTTTGCAGGCCCGGTGAGCACCGTCAAATGCCACGAGGACAACACCGTTGTGAAGGCGGCCGTGGAATCCCCTGGAGAGGGCCGTGTGCTGGTGGTTGACGGCGGCGGGTCGTTGCGCCGCGCGCTGGTGGGGGGCAACCTCGCGGCAGCTGCCGCCCGCAACGGCTGGGCGGGCATCGTGGTGGACGGCTGTGTTCGCGACGTGGCGGAACTCAACACTGCGGCCTTAGGCATCCGGGCGCTGGCACTGATGCCGTTGCCCACAGAGCGGCGTGGTGAAGGCCAGCGCGATGTGGCTGTGCAGATCCAGGGAGTGTGGGTGCGGCCCGGCGACTGGCTGTATGCCGATGCCGACGGTATCGTGGTCAGCGTGCAGGCGCTGTCTGTTTGAGCGACAGGGGTCGGTGTTTTCCGATGGCTGCGGTTCTCAGCGATGGCGCCCCACACGCAGTGCCGCGCGCGAGGGCAGGGTGGCCAACAGCACGCTGGCCAGGGCAATGCCAAAAGCGACCAGTTGTATGCCGGTGAGCGATTCGCCCAGAAAGACAACACCCACCAGCGCAGCGCTCACGGGCAACATGACCGAGAACACGCCGCCCTGCGCCGCTGGCACTGCCTTCAGACCGGTCATCCACAGCCACACGGTCCACATGCAGGCGGCGAGCGCATAAAACAGCAGCAGTGCCCAGGTGCCCCAGCCGACGGAGGCAAAGTGGAAGTCCAGCGCCAGATAAAGCCCGAAAGGTGTGGTCAGCACAAACCCCCACAGATTGATGAGCGATGTGATGCGTTTTGGGCCCAGGCTGCCTGTGAGTTTTTTGCCGATCACGGTGTAGGCGGCTTCACAGATCACAGCGCCCACCAGCAGCCATTGGCCGAGCCAGGCCATGTTTTGAGCGTTTTTGGGGTCTAGCGCCTGATCTGTATGCGCTAAGTGCTCTGGTTTTGATAGTGAAAATAGTGCAATGCCCACCACGGCGCACACCACGGCGATCCAGGTGCGCGGTGCCACCCGTTCGCGCAGAAAGGCCCAGCCCATCAATGCCACTGCGGCAGGAATGGCCGCCATCGTCACGCCGGCCGAAACCGCGTCGGTCAGGCTCACGCCATAGATCATGCAGATGGTGAACAGGAAGTTGCCCAGAAACGACTCGAGAAACAGAAGCCGTTTTGTTTGCGGGGTGAGCGGCGGTTCGTCTGCAGGCTTCTTGAGCCAATGCAGCATGGCCACACCGCCGATGCCAAAGCGCATCCAGGCCAGCAGGAACACCGGCAGCACGGCTGCCAGAGGCTTGGACAGCGCGACATAGCTGCCCACCAGCGCCATGCTGAGGGCCAGGCACATATAGGCGAAGGGGCGGTTGGGTTGGGTCACTAGACTGGGGCGCTGTTCAACAAAAAATGAGTGCGCATCATGCCCGACGAATCCGTGCCCGACCTGCCGCTCCGCTGTGTTTTTGTCTATGGCACCTTGCGCAGCGGAGGGAGCAACGACATCACGCGCCTGCAACCCCCGCCACGTTGTGTGGGGACAGCGCAGGTGGCTGGGGTGCTCTATCACCTGGGCGCCTATCCGGGCATGGTGCTGGGCGGAAATCAGTGGGTGCAGGGCGAGGTGTATGCCATCGAGCCCGCGCTGGAGGCTGTCCTGGACGCCATCGAGGGTCTGGGGGAGGACGCGAGTGACGAGTACATCCGGCGCGAAGTGTCCGTGCAGGTGCAGGGGCGTGCGGTGTTGTGCCTGCTGTACGAAATCAACCCCCGGTATGTGGTGTCCGTGCCTGTGATCGAGCGTGGCGATTGGTTCGCGGTGATGAATCGGCGACAAGCAAAATCCCATAATGTGAAAGTTGAATTTCTTAATGTGGTGTGCGATAGATGCTGCATTGCCGCATTTTTTCTCGATATGAGAAATCAATTTCTGTATTGAGAAATCTCGTGTTTAAGTTGTTGTTCTATAAGGAGAAAATTTATCTCTTCTATAAGACATAAGAGCTTGCGCAGGTCTTATAGAAGACTTAAAGTTGTCCTCAAGGGCGGCACAAGCAGCCCGGCGTTTTCAACCAACCTCTGGAGTGATCTCATGCCCCAATCCCTCAACGAACAACTGAGCCGCGAACAGCAAATTGCCGCCCTGGAAAAAGACTGGGCCCAGAACCCCCGCTGGAAGGGTGTGAAGCGCGGTTACTCTGCTGCCGACGTGGTGCGCCTGCGCGGCTCGCTGCCGATTGAGCACACGCTGGCCAAGCGCGGCGCTGAGAAGCTGTGGGACAAGATCAATGGCGGCGCCAAAAAGGGTTACGTCAACGCCTTTGGCGCCATTTCTGCGGGCCAAGCCATGCAGCAAGCCAAGGCCGGCCTGGAAGCCGTGTACCTGTCGGGCTGGCAAGTCGCCGCTGACGGCAACACATCCGAAACCATGTACCCCGACCAGTCGCTGTACGCCTACGACTCGGTGCCCACCATGGTGCGCCGCATCAACAACACCTTCAAGCGCGCTGACGAAATCCAGTGGGGCCGTGGCATCAACCCCGGCGACAAGGAATTCATCGACTACTTCCTGCCCATCGTGGCCGACGCCGAAGCCGGCTTCGGCGGCGTGCTGAACGCCTTCGAACTCATGAAGAACATGATCCAGTCGGGCGCTGCAGGCGTTCACTTCGAAGACCAACTGGCTGCCGTGAAGAAGTGTGGCCACATGGGTGGCAAGGTGCTGGTGCCTACGCAGGAAGCCTGCGAAAAGCTGATCTCCGCACGTTTTGCGGCCGACGTCATGGGCGTGTCCACCATCGTGCTGGCCCGTACCGATGCCGAAGCCGCCAACCTGATCACCTCTGACCACGATGCCAACGACAAGCCTTTCCTGACCGGCGAGCGCACCCAAGAAGGCTTCTACCGCGTCAAGAACGGTCTGGAACAAGCCATCAGCCGCGGCGTGGCCTACGCCCCTTACGCCGACCTGGTGTGGTGCGAAACCGGCGTGCCAGACATCGGCTTTGCCCGTGAATTTGCACAAGCCGTGCACGCTGCCTGCCCCGGCAAGCTGCTGTCGTACAACTGCTCGCCATCGTTCAACTGGAAGAAGAACCTCAACGACAAGCAGATCGCGTCGTTCCAGGAAGACCTGTCGGCCCTGGGCTACAAGTACCAGTTCATCACGCTGGCCGGCATCCACATCAACTGGTTCAACACGTTCCAGTTCGCCCATGCATACGCCAACGGCGAAGGCATGAAGCACTACGTGAACATGGTGCAAGAGCCCGAATTCGCGGCACGTGACAAGGGCTACACGTTTGTATCGCACCAGCAAGAAGTGGGCGCAGGCTACTTCGACGATGTGACCACGGTGATCCAGGGTGGTTCGTCTTCTGTGAAGGCCCTGACGGGTTCGACCGAAGAAGAGCAGTTCCACTGATCTGCGTGACTTTTGCGCCCCTTGGATGTGGCGCAAAATCCACCGCGCAAAAGCCCGAAGCCCTCGCTTCGGGCTTTTTTGTTGGCGGCAGGGTTAAAATGCGAACAAATTCACTGCACAAGAGCGAGAAAGGCAATCTGGTTATGACACCGCGAACTACATCGGAGATGTTGACCAGCCGCTGAGGCTGGATGTTCGCGCCTGCACGAGATTGCATACCTCTTCCAGAAAGCGCGGACCCGTTCCGCGCTTTTTTGTTTCTGGGCCTGGCGCGTGCCCGCACCCCATTGCACTGATTGAAAAGAAAGAGTTACTCCCATGATTCACATCACGCTCCCCGACGGCTCGCAACGCGAATTCCCCGGCCCCGTCACCGTGGCCGAAGTGGCTGCCTCCATTGGCGCGGGTCTGGCCAAGGCGGCCCTGGCTGGCAAGATTGACGGCAAGGTGGTGGATACCAGCTACCAGATCACGGCGGACAGCCCGCTGTCGATCATCACGGCCAAGGATGCGGATGGACTGGAGGTGATTCGCCATTCCACCGCTCACTTGCTGGCCTACGCCGTCAAGGAGCTGTTTCCCGAAGCGCAGGTGACCATCGGCCCGGTGATCGAAAACGGATTCTTCTACGACTTTGCGTACAAGCGTCCCTTTACGCTCGAAGACATGGCCGCCATCGAAAAGCGCATGGCCGAGCTGGCAGCCAAGGACGAGCCCGTGGTGCGCCGCGTCTTGCCGCGTGATGAGGCCGTCGCTTACTTCAAGGGCCTGGGCGAGCACTACAAGGCCGAGATCATTGCGAGCATCCCCAGCAATGAAGATGTGAGCCTGTACCGTGAAGGCAATTTCGAAGATTTGTGCCGTGGCCCTCACGTGCCCAGCACGGGCAAGCTCAAATTTTTCAAGCTCATGAAGGTGGCCGGCGCCTATTGGCGCGGCGACCACCGCAACGAGATGCTTCAGCGTATCTACGGCACGGCGTGGACGTCGAAGGAAGAGTTGCAGCAGTACCTCACGATGCTGGAAGAGGCTGAGAAGCGCGACCACCGCAAGCTGGGCCGCGAGCTGGATCTGTTCCACATGGACGAACATTCGCCCGGTACGGTGTTCTGGCACCCCAAGGGCTGGGCGCTGTGGCAAGAGGTGGAGCAGTACATGCGCCGCGTGTACCGCAACAACGGCTACCTGGAGGTCAAGGGTCCTCAGATCCTGGACAAGAGCCTGTGGGAAAAGACGGGCCACTGGGACAAGTACCGCGACAACATGTTCACCACCGAGTCGGAAAAGCGTGAGTACGCGCTCAAGCCGATGAACTGCCCCGGCCACGTCCTGATCTACAAGCAGGGCATCAAGAGCTATCGCGACCTGCCGTTGCGCTACGGTGAGTTCGGTGCGTGCCACCGCAACGAGCCCACAGGCGGTCTGCACGGCATCATGCGCGTGCGCGGCTTCACGCAGGACGATGGCCACATCTTCTGCACGGAAGAGCAGGTGCTGGAAGAGTGCGCCAATTACACGGCCTTGGTGCAGAAGGTCTACAAAGACTTTGGCTTTACCGACATCATCTACAAGGTGGCGACGCGCCCTGAGGCGCGCATCGGTACCGATGAATCGTGGGACCGTGCCGAGAAGGCGCTGATGGATGGCCTGCGCCATTCGGGTTGTGAGTTCGAAATCGCTGAAGGCGAGGGTGCTTTTTACGGCCCCAAGATTGAATACACGCTGAAAGACGCGCTGGGCCGACAGTGGCAGTGCGGCACGATGCAGATTGACCCCAATCTGCCCGAGCGCCTGGACGCGGAATATGTGGCCGAAGATGGCAGCCGTAAACGGCCCCTGATGCTGCACCGTGCTACCGTCGGCAGCATGGAGCGTTTCATCGGCATGCTGATTGAGCACTATGCCGGCGCCTTCCCTTTATGGCTTGCACCGGTGCAGATTGCGGTGCTCAACATCACCGACGCACAGGCGGACTACTGTCGCGAAATTGCCGAAAAGCTGCAAAAAGCACTGCCGAATCAAGACCTTAGGGTGGCGGTCGATCTGCGCAATGAGAAGATTACGTATAAAATACGTGAGCATTCGTTGCAAAAGCTGCCGTACATCCTTGTCGCGGGCGACAAGGAAAAGGCCGCAGGAGCCGTCGCAGTGCGTGGCCGGGGCAATCGTGACCTTGGCGTGATGTCTGTTGAAGCGTTCGCTGAGTTGATCGCCCAAGACATCGCCACCAAAGCCTGATTTTTGTTGAAAAAATGCTTTGGCGCATGTCAGTTGTGCGGTTGTAGCTACAAAGTTTGTAGTAATTTGATTGAAGGAAGATAGCCATCGCTACTGAATTTCGTGATCGTCGCCACCGTGAAGAGCGCAAGCACCGCCTGAACCGTGAAATCATGGCCCCGGAAGTTCGACTTTCCGGTCCTGAGAACGAGCCTTTGGGCGTTGTCAGCCTGATGGAGGCCTTGCGCATGGCGGGTGAGTTGGATGTGGACTTGGTGGAAATCGCCGCTACGGCGAATCCTCCGGTGTGTCGTCTCATGGACTACGGCAAGTTCAAGTACCAAGAGCAAAAGCGTGCGGCTGAAGCCAAGGCCAAGCAAACGGTCATCGAGATCAAGGAAGTCAAGTTCCGTCCCGGTACGGACGATGGCGACTACAACATCAAGATGCGCAACATCCGCCGCTTTCTGGCGGATGGTGACAAGTGCAAGATCACGCTGCGGTTCCGCGGGCGTGAAATTACGCACCAGGAGCTGGGTTTGGCGCTGCTCAACCGCATTCGCGATGAGTTGGCCGATTCGATCCTCATTGAGCAGTTTCCCAAGCTGGAAGGTCGTCAGATGATCATGATGATCGCCCCAGGCAAGAAAAAGCCTTCTGCCAAACCTGTTGCGGAGGTAGCACCTGCGCCAGGTGCTGCTGCTTAAGTCGGTAGGTAGTCTGTTGAGAATTTGAGTGTTGCGCCTGTATGGGCGCGGCGGTCAGAGGTGCTGCTTTTGCGGCACCGAACGAGAGGTGAAAGCCTGTCGATAAAAGTGGCTCGGGGCCAACAAGTTTGCAGATCGGTTTGCAAACGCCTCACGAGCACAAAGAAAAGGAGCATTCACATGCCCAAAATGAAGACCAAGAGCAGCGCGAAAAAGCGTTTCCGCGTTCGTCCCGGTGGCACCGTCAAGCGCGGTCAAGCCTTCAAACGTCACATCTTGACCAAGAAGACCACCAAGAACAAGCGTCACCTGCGTGGTGCAGTCGCTGTGCACGAGACCAATATGGCCTCGATTTCACAGATGCTGCCCGGTATGGGCGTTTAATTTACTGACGAACAAGGAGAAATAACATGCCTCGCGTCAAACGTGGTGTAACGGCCCGTGCCCGTCACAAGAAAGTTCTAGCCCTTGCAAAGGGTTTCCGTGGTCGCCGCGGTAACGTCTACCGTATCGCCAAGCAGGCGGTAATGAAGGCTGGGCAATATGCCTACCGTGACCGCCGCACCAAGAAGCGCGTGTTCCGCCAGTTGTGGATTGCCCGTATCAACGCCGCTGCCCGTGAACTGGGCCTGACCTACAGCCAGTTCGCCAACGGCCTGAAGAAGGCATCTATCGAGATCGACCGCAAGATGCTGGCCGACCTCGCAGTGCACGACAAGGCTGCCTTTGGCAGCATCGTGGAGCAAGTCAAGGCCAAGCTGGCTGCTTGAGTTCACGATGAGTGGCTATCTTTGTGATAGCTGCTTGCGCAATAACAGCAAGGGCTAGGGCTTGAAAAGGCACTAGCCCTTGTTTATTTTCAAGAGTCGATATGAACGAGTTGGATTCCCTGGTCGAGAGCGCGACGAAACTGTTTGCGCAAAGCGCAACCCCCGCAGATCTGGAAAATGCCAAGGCGCAGTTTCTGGGCAAGTCGGGTCGCGTGACCGAACTCATGAAGGGCATGGCGCAGCTTTCCGTCGAGGAAAAAAAGTCTCGTGGCGCGGCCATCAATGTAGCCAAGCAGGCCATTGAAGCCGCCTTGACTGCGCGCCGCCAGGCCTTGGCCGATGCTGAGCTGCAGGTCCAACTCAAGGCTGAGGCATTGGACGTGAGCCTGCCGGGCCGTCAGCGTGGACAAGGGGGCTTGCACCCCGTGTCGCTGACGCTCGAACGCATTCAGGGTATTTTCGGTTCGATGGGCTTTGACGTGGCCGAGGGCCCTGAGATTGAAACCGACTGGTTCAACTTCACTGCACTGAACACGCCGGAAGATCACCCCGCGCGTTCCATGCACGACACCTTCTACGTGGAAGGCGGCACGCCCGAGGCGCCCAACCTGCTGCGCACGCACACCAGCCCCATGCAGATCCGTCACGCGGTGCAGCACGTCAAAAAGCACCGTGCAATGCTCGATGCAGGCCAGTCCATGCCCGAGATCCGTGTCATTGCGCCGGGTCGCACCTACCGAGTGGACAGCGATGCGACGCATTCGCCGATGTTCCATCAATGTGAAGGCCTGTGGGTGGGTGAGAACGTGAGCTTCAAGGACCTGAAGGTCATCTTCACTGCCTTCTGCCGCACCTTCTTTGAAAGTGACGACCTGGTGCTGCGTTTTCGGCCGAGCTTTTTCCCCTTCACCGAACCGAGCGCCGAAATTGACATCCAGTTCCAGACCGGGCCTCTGGCGGGGCGTTGGTTGGAAGTGGCCGGTTCAGGCCAGGTGCACCCGAACGTGGTGCGCAATATGGGACTCGATCCTGAGAAGTACATCGGTTTTGCTTTTGGCATGGGGCCGGATCGCCTGACCATGCTGCGCTATGGGGTCAACGACCTGCGCCTGTTCTTTGACGGCGACATCCGTTTTCTGTCGCAGTTCCAGTAAAGCCTGCCGATTTCGCGCCGCGCGCGTGCCTGGTGGCCGCGCTCCGCACCTTCCGAACAAGAGTGTCCGACTATGCAATTTCCTGAATCCTGGTTGCGCGAATTCTGCAACCCTCCTTTGACGACGGCCGAGCTGGCCGAAACGCTGACCATGGCTGGCTTGGAAGTGGAAGAGTTGCGCCCCGTGGCGCCGCCTTTCACCAAGATCGTCGTGGGCGAGATCAAAGAGGCTGTGCAGCACCCCGATGCGGACCGCCTGCGCGTTTGCCAGGTGGATGTGGGGCAGGGCGCCCTGCTGAACATCGTCTGCGGTGCGCCGAACGCGCGCGTGGGCATCAAGGTGCCTTGCGCATTGGTGGGTGCTGAGCTGCCGCCCGGCGATGATGGCAAGCCCTTCCTGATCAAGGTGGGTAAGCTGCGTGGCGTGGAAAGCCAGGGCATGCTGTGCTCGGCGCGCGAACTCAAGCTGTCTGAAGACCATGGCGGTTTGCTGGAGCTGGACGCCGCTGCTCGCTTGGGTCAGGACATTCGCGAGCATCTGAACCTGGACGACACGCTGTTCACGCTGAAGCTCACGCCCAACCTGGCGCACTGCCTGAGCGTGTTCGGCATTGCACGTGAAGTCTCGGCATTGACCGGTGTGCCGCTGACCCAGCCCACCTTTCCGGTGGTGACATCTTCGGTGCCGGACACGCTGGCTGTGAAGGTGAGTGCCCCTGACCTGTGCGGCCGTTTCTCCGGCCGTGTGGTGCGCAACGTGAACACGCGCGCAGCCACTCCGCAATGGATGTTGGACCGCCTGGCCCGCTGTGGCCAGCGTGGCGTGTCGCCGCTGGTGGACATCTCCAACTACGTGATGTTTGAGCTGGGCCGCCCATCGCACATCTTCGACTTGGACAAGATCCACGGGGGCCTGGATGTTCGCTGGGGTCAGCCCGGCGAGCAGCTCAAATTGCTCAACGGCAACACCATCACGGTGGACGACAAGGTCGGTGTGATCTCTGATGCGCAGCAGGTTGAATCGCTCGCCGGCATCATGGGCGGCGATGCCACCGCCGTGTCTGATGACACAAAGCACATCTATATCGAGGCCGCTTTCTGGTGGCCCAAGTCCGTGGCAGGACGCTCGCGCCGCTACAACTTCTCGACCGACGCCGGCCACCGCTTCGAGCGCGGCGTGGACCCGGAACTGACGGTGGAACACATCGAACGCATCACCCAACTGGTGATCGACATCTGCGGCACGCCCGAGACGGCCTGCGGCCCGATGGACGACCAGCGCGTGAACCTGCCTGCACCCCTGCCCGTGACGCTCCGCGTGGCGCGCGCTGCCAAGGTCATCGGCATGCCGCTCACTCAAGCGCAATGTGTCGACGTGCTCAAGCGGCTGGGCCTGCCGCTCACCGAGGGGGATGGCACCGTCACGGTGGCTCCACCAGCCTACCGCTTCGACATCACCATTGAAGAAGACCTGATCGAAGAAGTCGCGCGCATGGTGGGCTACAACAACCTGCCCACTACACCGCCGCTGGCTCCCATCACGCCCAAACTGGCGCTGGAGGCCACGCGCAGCCCATTTGCCGTGCGTCGCACCCTCGCGGGACTGGGCTTTCAGGAAACCATCAACTTCAGTTTTGTAGAAGAGCGCTGGGAGCATGAGTTGGCGGCAAACCCTCAGCCCATCAAGCTGCTCAATCCCATCGCCAGTCAGATGAGTGTCATGCGCTCAACGCTGTTGGGTTCCTTGCTACAAGTTTTGAAGTTCAATCTGGATCGCAAAGCAGAACGTATTCGCATTTTCGAGCTGGGCCGTGTGTTTTTGCGCGATGCTGGTGTGCTCAACACCGACACCACTGTGGAAGGCTTTCACCAGCCCATGCGAGTGTCTGGCCTGGCTTATGGTCCCAATGATGCGTTGCAGTGGGGCCGCAAGGAGCAGTCCATTGACTTCTTTGATGTGAAAGGTGATGTGGAGGCATTGCTGGCACCGTTGCTCGCCACCTTCGAGCCGGGTACACACCCTGCTATGCATCCAGGACGCTGTGCGCGTGTGTTGGTGAATGGGCGCGCCGTGGGCTTTGTGGGCGAGTTGCATCCGCAGTGGCGCCAGTCATGGGAGCTGCCCCAGGCCCCGGTGATGTTTGAGCTGGAGCTGGATGCAGTATTGCAGCGTGTGGTGCCGCAGTTCAAATCCGTGGCCAAGCACCAGGCGGTTGAGCGTGACCTCGCTGTCGTCGTCGTTGAGCGGGTCACGCATGCCGAGATCATGGCGGCCATTGAGCAGGCAGTGCCCGGTGCCATGCTGCGATCTGCGGTGTTGTTTGACGTGTACCGCCCCAAAGCGTTGCGTGCAGGCGAGGAGGCGCCAGCAGGTGGCTTGGCGCAAGGGGAGAAGAGTCTGGCCGTGCGTGTGACTTTGGGTAGCGACGACGCTACGCTGACGGAGGCCGAGATCGATGCGGCCGTGCAAGCTGTGGTGACTCAGCTGACCCAGCGTACCGGCGCAAGGTTGCGTGTTTGACGATGTTGAAGGGGAGTGATGCCGTGATCGAATTTGCCGTCGAAAGCCTGGAAACCCCTGCATTGACCAAGGCGCAGCTGGCCGATCTGTTGTTTGATCAGATTGGCTTGAACAAGCGCGAGTCCAAAGACATGATTGACGCTTTTTTTGATCTGATTGCGCAAAGTCTTGTCGAGGGCAAGGATGTCAAGTTGTCGGGCTTTGGCAATTTCCAGATCCGTACCAAGGCACCACGCCCCGGACGAAATCCCCGCACGGGGGAAGCGATTCCGATCAAGGCACGCCGTGTGGTGACTTTTCACGCCAGTAGCAAGCTCAAGGAGCAGATTCAGACCACTGCATTGGCGTGAATTTGTACCGATTTCGTTCTCAAGATGAGGTTGGCGTCTGGCAGTATCGGCATGTCTGCGGTACGCTAGTCGGCTTTCCGGTTTGAATCCGCATTCCATGGGCAACACCCTTCCTTCCATTCCTGCCAAGCGATACTTCACGATTGGTGAGGTTGCGGAATTGTGCGGCGTCAAACCCCATGTCTTGCGCTACTGGGAGCAAGAATTCACACAACTGCGCCCCATGAAGCGGCGTGGAAACCGGCGCTACTACCAGCATCACGAGGTGCTCATGATCCGCCGTATCCGGGACTTGTTGTATGACCAGGGGTTCACCATCAGCGGAGCCCGTAATCGTCTTCAGGAACTTGTGCATCCGGCACGTGATGAGTCCGTGGTAGGTGCTACAACGATGGAGTCATCGAATGCCGAGTTGCCCAGCATGTTGGTGGACGGGGCGCGTGATCTTTCCATCGATCCGAAGAACTTCATGTTGGACTCGAATGCAGTGCGTAGAGAATTATTTGAGATTCGCGCGCTACTTTCTTTGAATTGAGTTTTTTCTGCATATAATCTAAGTCTTGTCGGCGTGTAGCGCAGCCTGGTAGCGCACTTGCATGGGGTGCAAGGGGTCGCGAGTTCGAATCCCGCCACGCCGACCATTGATAGCAAAAGCCCAGAACCGAAAGGTTCTGGGCTTTTTTGCTTGTTGCAGTTCACTGTGTGTCTCGGTGCGAATATCGCCTCGCACTTTGTGCTGCGGCAGGACAAGGGGCTGCAGCCTCTTGTAGTGACGGGTGACATGCAGAGGCGAATATTGGGCCTCAAGACCGACAACAGGAAGCCCGACTGGGCCGAGGACCTTCATGATCGATGGACTGGTGGCCGGAAGGCTTTATGGCGAGACGGAGCGGCGCATGGACAAGGCGGGCAAGGCGTTCACGCTGGCGAAGGTGCGGGCCAGCACGGCCGACGGCGAAATACTGTTTGTGAACGTCATCGCGTTTGACGGCGATGTCTGCGCCTCCCTTCATGCTCTTCAGGATGGAGATTCCGTGGCGCTTTCGGGTAGCCTCACGCCCCGAGTCTGGACGGATAAGCAAGGGAATGCCCGGCCCGCATTGGACATGGTGGCGCATCGCTTGATGGTGTTACCGTGAGCCGATGGCTGAACCTTTGATGGGATGGCGCGTTTGGCTGCACTGCGTCTGCAGTGCTGTATGCCTTGGGCTTTTGTGAGCAACACTGTGTCTGGTGGGGCGCTATTGACCTCACTTGCATTGCTGGGCACCGCATCCATGCATGTAACTGTACGGGCATTGATGATGAAGCCGATGGCATTTGCGGCGCTATCACTCCAGCGTTGCTAGGAGCGGGTTTTGTAGGGATTCGGCTTTTCGGGCGCAAATCCCAATGCCTTGAGTTCATCCTCACTCAGGTGCAACTCCGTCAGCTCTGGTTGTCGCGCCTCCACGGCGCGGCGACGTTCAAAGTTGGTTGGAGGCCCTTCCTCCATTTGTCGACGGTCTTTGCCGGTGCGCCGATCTGCGGCGATTCTGCGTTCCATACTCATGCTGATGGCCTGCTGATGGATGGTTTTTGTGGGGCTTCGAATGGGTGCCAACGCTTCTCTGTCACGGACGGCCGGAGAAGGAATGTCCGCGCTATTTGCAGTCTGCCCGAGTTGACTCCATTTGCAAACGAAAAAAGAGCACTCGACAGGTTGAAGGTATCTTGACGGCGGCCTTGATGGATTGTTGACCACTGTCCAAGGATCGCATCTCCGCAGTTGTGCCATGGTTTTCCCGGGGCGGAGCGCATGTCGCGGGGAGGGGGGCGCAGGTTCACGCCTCTCAAAAGCATCTTGGAGTTGTGGACTTACCTGCGGTGCGATGTTTTCGAGTCCCCACATTGGGGATGCAGGGTGCACCTCCATGATGCATTCAGCCCCCGGCAGTCAAAAGAAGTCGAATGGACGCCGCCAACTTCCGTTTGTGCACTGGTTTGTCGAGGGGTGTTGAGGTGGCGTGGATATTGCTTTTGAAATGTCGGTCCTCCGGTAATGCTGCCCTCTGGACCTATTGAATCCCTCCGCTAAAGATGGCGGAACCCAAGCGAGTGATGGGCTAGCAGGCCCACGTTTGGTCGTTCCAACCCACACCCCGTGCTGTCTGCGGAGGGTGAGGTGCTATGCATCCCATGACGGGCGCAATTTGCACTCATCCTGCACTCTCCTTTGCGGAGCACGGGGCTATTGCAGGATGAAAAGCATGAAGATTGTTCTCATTGGCCACGGCATGGTCGGCCACAAGTTCCTCGAAAGCCTGGCCGAGACCGGCATCACCGGCGTCGAAGTCACCGTGCTCTGCGAGGAGCCACGCCCCGCCTACGACCGGGTGCACCTCTCTGCATTCTTCAGCGGTACCTCGGCCGACGAACTCTCCCTGGTCGAGCCCGGCTTCTTCGAGCGCACCGGCTTCACGCTGCGCCTGGCGGCGCGCGCTGCCTCGGTGGACCGCCGCATCCGCACCGTGACCACCGCCGATGGCGAAGTGCTGCCCTACGACAAGCTGGTGCTGGCCACCGGCTCCAACCCCTTCGTGCCCCAGGTGGCCGGCCGTGACCGTGAGCACTGCTTCGTCTACCGCACCATCGAGGACCTGGAGGCCATGCAGGCCTCGGGCGCAAAGTCCAAGACCGGCGTGGTCGTGGGCGGGGGCCTGCTGGGCCTGGAATGCGCCAAGGCGCTGAGCGACATGGGCCTTGAAACCCATGTGGTCGAGTTCGCCCCGCGGCTGATGGCCGTGCAGGTGGACGAGGGCGGCGGCCGCGTGCTGCGCGCCAAGATCGAGGAACTGGGCGTGCAGGTGCACACCGGCCGCAACACGCAGGAGATCACCGACGGCGCCCGTGCGCGCCACCGCATGGTGTTTGCCGACGGTACGTATCTGGAGACTGACATGATCGTCTTCTCCGCCGGCATCCGTCCGCGCGATGACCTGGCCCGCCAGTGCGTGCTGGCCATCGGTCCGCGCGGCGGCGTGGCCATCGACAGTGCCTGCCGCACCAGCGACCATGACGTGTATGCCATCGGCGAATGCGCGTCGTGGAACGAGCAGACCTTCGGCCTGGTGGCGCCCGGCTACGACATGGCCCGCGTGGCGGCCCGCCATATCGCAGGCGACGCCGACGCGGCCTTCGTCGGCGCGGACATGAGCACCAAGCTCAAGCTCATGGGCGTGGACGTGGCCAGCATCGGCGACGCGCATGGCAAGACGCCCCACAGCCGCAGCTGCCAGTATGTGGACGAGCGCCGCCAGGTCTACAAGAAGATCGTCATCAGCGAAGACGGCAAGCAGCTGCTGGGCGCCGTGCTGATCGGCGACGCCACCGAATACGGCACGCTGCTGCAGATGGCGCTCAACGGCATCGCGCTGCCCGAGGACCCCGAGTTCCTGATCTTCCCGTCCAGCGACGGCAAGGCCAAGCCCGGCCTGGGTGTGGACGCCCTGCCCGACACGGCGCAGATCTGCTCGTGCAACAACGTCACCAAGGGCGGCATCTGCGCCGCCGTGGGCAACGGCGCCTGCACCATCGCCGAGATGAAGGCCTGCACCAAGGCCGGCGCCACCTGCGGCGGCTGCGTGCCCCTGGTCACCCAGGTCATGAAGGCCGAGATGGCGCGCCGCGGCATGGCCGTGAACAACCACATCTGCGAGCACTTCGCGTACTCGCGCCAGGAGATCTACCACCTGGTGCGCGTGGGCAACATCAGGAGCTTCGAGGACCTGATGGCCAGACACGGCAAGGGCATGGGCTGCGACATCTGCAAGCCCGTGGCGGCCAGTGTGTTCGCATCGTGCTGGAACGAGTTCGTGCTCAAGAAGGAGCTGGCCGGCCTGCAGGACAGCAACGACTACTACTTGGGCAACATCCAGAAGGACGGTACCTACTCGGTGGTGCCGCGCATGCCCGGTGGCGAGGTCACGCCCGACGGCCTGATCGCCGTGGGCCAGGTGGCCAAGAAGTACGGCCTGTACACCAAGGTCACGGGCGGCCAGCGCGTGGACCTGTTCGGTGCGCGCGTGGAGCAGTTGCCCACCATCTGGGAGGAGCTGATCGCCGCCGGCTTCGAGTCGGGCCATGCGTACGGCAAGTCGCTGCGCACCGTCAAGAGCTGCGTGGGATCGACCTGGTGCCGCTACGGCGTGGGCGACAGCGTGGGCCTGGCCGTGGAGCTGGAGCACCGCTACAAGGGCCTGCGCTCGCCGCACAAGATCAAGTTCGGTGTCTCGGGCTGCACCCGCGAATGCGCCGAAGCGCAGGGCAAGGACATCGGCATCATCGCCACCGAGAAGGGCTGGAACCTGTACATCTGCGGCAACGGCGGCATGAAGCCGCGCCACGCCGAGCTGTTCGCGTCCGACCTGATCAAGGAAGACCTGGTGCGCATGATCGACCGGGTGCTGATGTTCTACGTGCGCACGGCCGACCGGCTGCAGCGCACCAGCACCTGGCGCGAGAACCTCGAAGGCGGCCTCGGCTACCTCACGGATGTGCTGATCAAGGACAGCCTGGGCCTGTGCACCGAGCTCGAAGCCCAGATGCAGCATGTGGCAGACACCTACCAGTGCGAGTGGAAGACGGCCATCACCGACCCCGAAACGCGCAAGCGCTTCCGTTCATTCGTGAACAGCGACAAGGCCGACGAGAACGTGCTCTTCGTCGAGGAGCGCGGCCAGATCCGTCCGGCGCGCGCTGACGAGCGCGGCCCGACAACGGCCAAGGTTATTCCCATTCGTCAGGCCGCTTGAAAAGGATCAGAACACCATGAGCGCACTCCCCATGAATAGCAGCACCGACTCCCTGGCCTGGACCGACATCTGCGCGGTCGATGACATCCTGCCCAGCACTGGTGTCTGCGCGTTGGTCGCCAATCGCCATGTGGCGGTCTTTCGCACTAGCAGCGATCAATTTTTTGCCATCGATAATGTGGACCCGAAATCCGGGGCCAGCGTGCTGTCACGCGGGCTGATCGGCAATCTGGGTGACCGTGTCGTGGTTGCCTCGCCGCTGTACAAGAACCATTTCGACCTGCGCACGGGCGAATGCCTGGAGGCGCCCGAGCATTCGGTGAGCGCCCACAGCGTACGTGCGGTGGGAGGGCGTGTCAGCGTGGCCAGCGTGCCAGCAGCCTGACACAATCACAGCCACATCGCGGCCTCCTGCTGCATCAACCACAACCCAGGAATATTGCATGCTTGACCCGGCGGCGACCTTGTCCGTATCGAACCTTGTTCTTCGTTCCAAGCAACTGGAGATCGATGCCGTGCGCCATCTGGCCAGCCGGGCCGAACTGGTGGACGTGATCGGGCAACTGATCCAGGGCTTGCAGCGCGAGCGGGGCGCATCGGGGGCTTTTTTGGCGTCCAAGGCTCAGCGGTTTGCGGACATGCGCTTGCGGGTTGTTGAAGAGGTGGGGCCCCTGGAGGCGCAACTGCGCGAAGTGTTTGCCCAGCACACCGAGCCTGCACAGGGCGCTACTGCCAAGGCCTTGTCGTTGATGGCTTGGGCCTTGCTTGGCATGGAGTCGTTGCCGGCATTGCGCACCCAGATCGAGCGTCAGGCGATGACGGCACATGATTCGGTGGCTGCTTACAGTCACCTTATTGCAGGGCTCATCGAGTTGGTTTTTCATGTGGCTGATGCTGCAGGCCTGCCCAGCGTATCGCGCCTCCTGGTGGCGTTGCTGCACCTCGTGCAGGCCGAGGAAGAGGCAGGGCAGGAGCGGGCGTTGGGTGCACTGTTGTATGCGTCCGGCAGCAGCAACGAGGCGCATCAGCAGCGTGTGATTCACCTCATTGATGCGCAGGAGCGCAGCCTCAAGGTCTTTGCCGAGTTCGCCGAACCTGCGCTGCGCACCCGCTGGGAACAGCAGCAACTCGTGCCCGGCATGGCCCAGCTGGAGCGCCTGCGGCGAACGCTGTGTGTGGCCCGGCCAGGCGCCGTGCTCGATGGTGACCTCAGCGACACCTGGTTTGATGTGTGCTCGGAGCGCATTCATGCGCTGTGGCATCTGCAGGTTGATCTTGTCAAAACGCTGCGCGACGACTGTGAGGCTCGTATTCTCGAAGCCCAACAAGATCTACAGGACTCCAGGGGGCTGCTGCGTGACCTGCGCGACAACCCGCCGCAGCGCACGCACGCCGTGGACCGCTTTTTTGACATCGCCCTTGCTCCCACGGCCGTTCCCGAGCAACGTGGCGCTGTGTACGCTGGTGAATCCACTTCACTGGTGGATCTGTTGCAAACCCAGGCGGCACGCATGGTCAGCATGGAGGCCGAACTGGAGGCCGCTCGCCGCACGCTCAATGAGCGCAAGGTGATCGAGCGCGCCAAAGGCGTCCTCATGGCGCGGTTGGGCATGAATGAGGAGGTCGCCTTTCGGGTGCTTCAAAAGACCTCGATGGATCAGAACCGCCGCTTGCTCGATGTGGCGGAAGCCACGCTGTCGCTGCCCGACTTTGCGTTTGCGCATCAGGGCCCGCGCGATGCCAAATCTGTGCCTTGAGTGACCCAAGTTGGTGCCGGTTGCGTCGTGGAAAGGCGCACGCGCGGGGTTTCACCTTGGGGATGCACTGAAACGGATCTTCAAAGTCTGAGAAAGCTTCTACGCCACGGTACGGAAATTGCTCATTAGGAGAGCGTCCTAGGCTAATGGCGGCCTGGCACTTGTCTCCTGCAGAAACCTTCTGCAGGCCACGGAATCGCGCATCCAAGGATAACGGCGTCCCTTGTGTCACCCGGTCAGACGGGCAACACGTTGGACGCCGTTTTCTTTTGTTGCGCCGCCTTGGGCTCCAAGCCTGAGGGGTGCTTGTTTCCAGCCCAAGGAAGTCAAATGGCCTATCTCGCCCCTGCCGAGTTCGTGACCAAGATGGTCGATTCTGGTGAATCCAAGCTGCTGATGTCCACCCGCGACACACTGATTCGTTCTTATATGGCCGGTGCCATTCTCGCGTTGGCTGCGGCGTTTGCTGTGACTGTCACGGTCAACACCGGCAACCCCCTGCTGGGCGCCGTGCTGTTCCCCGTGGGCTTCATCATGCTGTACCTGATGGGCTTCGACCTGCTGACTGGCGTGTTCACGCTGGCGCCGCTGGCCGTGTTCGACAAACGTCCGGGTGCCACTTGGGCGGGTGTGCTGCGCAATTGGGGCCTGGTTTTCATGGGCAACTTCGCCGGTGCGCTCACTGTGGCCGTGTTCATGGCCATCATTTTTACTTTCGGCTTCAGTGAAGTGCCCAATGCGGTGGGCGAAAAGCTCGGCCATATCGGTGAAGGCCGCACGGTGGGCTATGCCGCCCATGGTGCGGCCGGCATGCTCACGTTGTTTGTGCGTGCCGTCATGTGCAACTGGATGGTGTCTACCGGCGTCGTGGCAGCGATGATGTCCACCACGGTGTCCGGCAAGGCTATCGGCATGTGGATGCCGGTGATGATTTTCTTCTACATGGGCTTTGAGCATTCCATCGTCAACATGTTCCTGTTCCCCACCGGCCTGATGCTGGGCGGCAAGTTCACGCTGATGGACTACCTGATCTGGAACGAGTTGCCCACGGTGCTCGGCAATCTGGTGGGGGGGCTTACCTTTGTGGGGGCCACGCTGTATTCCACCCACTACAAGACCGCGCCCAAGCGCACCATTGCATGATTGCTTCAAGGCGGGTGGCAACGGCGTTCTGTCTGCAGGAGGTGGTGTGATGACCCCTGCGCTGCGTGTCACCCTGGGCCAGTGTTCGCGCGCTGGGCGCAAGGGCATCAACCAGGATTTCCATGGTGCGATGCTGCCCGGCGAGCCGCTGCTCAGCAGCAAGGGCATTGTGGTGGCACTGGCTGATGGCATTGGGTCCAGCGCTGTCAGCCAAGAGGCAAGCGCAGCGTCGGTGCGCAGCTTTCTGGACGACTACTACGCCACGTCTGACGCATGGTCTGTGCGCCGCTCTGCGCAGCGTGTGCTGGGTGCCACCAATGCGTGGCTGCATGCGCAGACCCTGCGCAGCCATGCACGTTTTGACAAGGATCGTGGTTACGTCTGCACCTTCAGTGCATTGATCCTGAAAGGCCGCGAAGTCCATGTGCTGCATGTGGGAGACGCGCGCATCTATCGTCTGCATGCGCACTCCCTGGAGCAACTGACCAAGGATCATCGTGTCCATCTCTCGTCTGTGGAGGCGTTCCTGGGCCGCGCGCTGGGTGCCAGTGACAATGTGGAGATCGACTACGGCTGTACGGTGGCCGAGGTCGGTGCTCTATACGTGCTGGCAACGGACGGTGCTTACGCGTATTTCGATGCCGCGGATGTGCACGACGCATTGTCCCGATTTGCGGACGACTACGATGCAGCGGCGGATGCGCTGATCAGCCTGACCCAGGCGCGGGGTGCCGATGATGACATGACGGTGCAGCTGTTGCGTATTGATGCGCTGCCAGAGACCAGTCCCCACAACCTGCCGGCATTGCGCGAGGGGCTTGCCTTGCCACCACCACTGTCACCGCGCATGCAGTTCGAGGGTTACCGCGTTGTACGTGAACTGCACACTAGTTCGCGCAGCCATGTGCACCTTGCCGTGGATGAGCTGACGGGGCAGCAGGTGGTGCTCAAAATGCCCTCCACGGCACTGTCTGACGACCCTGGCTACCTTGACCAATTCCTGCTGGAGGAGTGGGTTGCGCGGCGCATTCACAGTCCCTATGTACTCAGACCCCATCTCAGCGACCGACCTCGCCGGCATGTGTACGTGGCGATGGAGTTTGTGGAGGGCCAGACGCTGGCCCAGTGGATGGTCGACCACCCCCGTCCAGACCTCGACGTGGTGCGCAGCATCATTGGTCAGGTGGCCAAGGGGCTGCATGCGTTTCACAGCAAAGAGATGCTGCACCAGGATCTACGTCCCGAAAACGTGATGATCGACCGCTCCGGCACCGTGCGCATCATCGACTTCGGGTCCACCCGAGTGGCCGGACTGGCTCCAGCAACGCCAGGAGGCGGCCCGGTCGACCCCATCGCAGGTACTTTGCAGTACACCGCACCCGAGTGCTTCATAGGCCAGGGGAGCACAGCCCGTTCTGACCTGTTTTCGCTAGCAGTTTTGACCTACCAGATGTTGACAGTGCAATTGCCATACGGTCTGCAGGTCGTACGCATACGCTCTCAGGCCGATCTGAAGGGGTTGCGGTATGTGCCTGTACGCCACCTGCGTCCCGACATGCCCGCGTGGCTGGATGGTGTATTGCAGAAGGCGTTGCATCCAGACCCTCTCAAGCGCCAGGAAGTGGTGTCCGAGTATTTGCACGACCTGCATTCACCCAGCCTGCAGTTTCAGAGCACGCGGACTGTGCCGCTGGTAGAGCGCAATCCGGTTGTTTTCTGGCAGGCCACAACGCTGGTGCTCGGTCTGATTGTCATTGGGCTGGCTGCGTTGTGCGTTGCCGGGCACTAGGTGCGCCGGGTGAAGATCCGTCGCCTTGGCCTCCACTGCCTACAACGCGGGTGAAAAAGCGGTGGAGCGCCATCGCGGCGTTCCCTCCCCTACGCCGAGACCCGCGAATACGTGCGCCGCATTCTGGGTTTTTACCGGTCTGCGAAGCATGAACGGCCCGAGGGCAGCGCTGCCGCGCAGGCATCTGCGCGCACAAAAAAACCGCCGGGGCCATGAGCCACAGGCGGTTTTTCCGAGTCAGAACGCCGGTATCAGCTAAAGAAGTTCTTCAACCGATCCGTCCAGCTCTCGCCGCTGGGCGAGTGGCGGCCACCACCCTTCTTGAGCGAATCTTCCAGCTCTCGCAACAGCTTGCGCTGGTGTTCGGTGAGCTTGACCGGGGTTTCGACCGCGATGTGGCAGTACAGGTCGCCCGGGTAGCTGGCACGCACGCCTTTGATACCCTTGCCGCGCAGTCGGAACTGTTTGCCAGCCTGGGTGCCCTCGGGGATGTCGATGGCTGCCTTGCCTGCCAGCGTGGGCACTTCGATTTCGCCACCCAGGGCGGCGGTGATGAAGCTCACCGGCACCTGGCAGTGCAGGTCGTCGCCATCGCGCTCGAAGATGTCGTGTTTCTTCAGGCGGATCTCGATGTACAGGTCACCCGGTGGGCCGCCATTGGTGCCCGGCTCGCCGTTGCCGGTGCTGCGGATGCGCATGCCGTCGTCGATGCCCGCAGGGATTTTGACTTCCAGCGTTTTTTGCTTCTTGAGCTTGCCTTGGCCGGAGCAGGTCGTGCAAGGCTCGGGAATGATCTTGCCCGTGCCACGGCAGTGGGGGCAGGTTTGCTGCACGCTGAAGAAGCCCTGGCGCATCTGTACGGTGCCGCTGCCTGAGCAGGTCGTGCAGGTCTTGGCGCTGGTACCTGGCTTGGCACCACTGCCGTGGCAGGTGTCGCAGCTTTCCCATGAAGGGATGCGGATCTGCGCATCCTTGCCCCGAGCCGCTTCTTCGAGCGTGATCTCCATGGCGTAGCTAAGGTCGCTGCCCCGGTACACCTGGCGGCCACCGGCTCCGCGCCCCCGCCCGCCTTGTTGGCCGAACATGTCGCCGAAGATGTCACCGAATGCCTCGGCAAAGCCGCCAAAGCCTTCCGCACCTGCGCCCCCCGGGCCCCGCATATTGGGGTCCACCCCGGCATGGCCGTACTGGTCGTAGGCCGCCCGTTTTTGCGCGTCGGAGAGCATCTCGTAGGCCTCCTTGGCCTCTTTGAATTTCTCTTCGGCAGGCTTGGCCGTATCACCCTGATTGCGGTCAGGGTGGTGCTTCATCGCGAGCTTGCGATAGGCCTTCTTGATTTCTTCGTCCGAGGCGTTTTTGGGAACACCCAGGATTTCGTAAAAGTCTCGTTTGGACATGGTCTTTTTGAGCCCGGTTGGAACAGTAACGCCGCGCAGGCCTCAGCTGAGGCATGGCGCGGCGGCTGGGGTCAAGGGGGGCGTGCTCAGCCCTTCTTGACTTCCTTCACTTCGGCGTCGACCACGTTGTCGTCGTCCGCAGGCTTGTTGGAGGATGCAGAGGCCGAAGCACCCGCAGCGTCAGCACCACCGGCAGCCTGGGCGGCTTGTGCTGCCTGGGATTCGGCATACATCTTCTCGCCCAGCTTCTGGCTGGCAGCCATCAGCGCCGTGGTCTTCTCGTCAATCGCGGCCTTGTCTTCGCCCTTGAGGACTTCTTCCAGTGCCTTCACCGCAGCGGTGATGGCGTCCTTCTCGCCCGCGTCGAGCTTGTCGCCATGCTCGGTCATGCTCTTGTTCACGCTGTGCACGGCGGCTTCACCCTGGTTGCGAGCTTGCACCAGTTCGAGTTTCTTCTTGTCGTCAGCGGCGTTCAGCTCGGCATCCTTGACCATCTGCTGGATTTCTTCTTCCGACAGACCGGAGTTGGCCTTGATGGTGATCTTGTTTTCCTTGCCGGTGCCCTTGTCCTTGGCGCCGACGTGCAGGATGCCGTTGGCGTCGATGTCGAACGACACTTCGATCTGTGGCGTGCCACGGGCTGCGGGTGGAATGCCTTCGAGGTTGAACTCGCCCAGCAGCTTGTTGCCGGTGGCCATTTCACGCTCGCCCTGGAAGACCTTGATGGTCACGGCGGGTTGGTTGTCGTCGGCCGTCGAGAAGGTCTGTGCGAACTTCGTCGGGATGGTCGTGTTCTTGGTGATCATCTTGGTCATGACGCCACCCAGGGTCTCGATGCCCAGCGACAGCGGCGTCACGTCCAGCAGCAGTACGTCTTTGCGGTCGCCCGACAGCACCTGGCCTTGAATGGCGGCGCCCACGGCCACGGCTTCGTCAGGGTTCACGTCCTTGCGGGGGTCCTTGCCGAAGAATTCCTTGACCTTCTCTTGCACCTTGGGCATGCGCGTCATGCCACCGACCAGGATCACGTCATGGATGTCGGACACCGACACACCGGCGTCCTTGATCGCCATACGGCAAGGGGCGATGGTGCGCTCGATCAGCTCTTCCACCAGTTGCTCCAGCTTGGCGCGGGTCAGCTTGATGTTCAGGTGCTTGGGGCCCGAAGCGTCTGCCGTGATGTAGGGCAGGTTGATGTCGGTCGCAGCCGAGTTGGACAGCTCGATCTTGGCCTTTTCAGCGGCTTCCTTTAGTCGTTGCAGAGCCAGGACGTCCTTGGACAGGTCTACGCCTTGTTCTTTCTTGAACTCGCTGATGATGAAATCGATGATGCGCTGGTCGAAGTCTTCGCCACCCAGGAAGGTGTCGCCGTTGGTCGACAGCACTTCAAACTGCTTTTCGCCGTCCACATCAGCGATTTCGATGATGGACACGTCGAACGTTCCGCCACCCAGGTCATACACGGCGATTTTGCGGTCGCCCTTTTCCTGCTTGTCCAGGCCGAAGGCCAGGGCCGCAGCGGTGGGTTCGTTGATGATGCGCTTGACATCCAGGCCGGCGATGCGGCCAGCGTCCTTGGTGGCTTGGCGCTGGGCATCGTTGAAGTACGCAGGCACGGTGATGACGGCTTCCGTCACGGGCTCGCCCAGGTAGTCTTCGGCCGTCTTCTTCATCTTGCGCAGGATGTCGGCAGACACTTGCTGTGCCGACAGCTTGTTGCCGCGCACTTCGATCCAGGCGTCGCCGTTGTCGGCGGCCACGATCTTGTAGGGCATCAGGTCGATGTCCTTTTGCACTTCTTTTTCAGTGAACTTGCGGCCAATCAGGCGTTTGACGGCGTACAGCGTGTTGCGCGGGTTGGTCACGGCCTGGCGCTTGGCTGAGGCACCGACGAGGATCTCGCCGTCTTCCTGGTAGGCCACGATGGACGGCGTGGTGCGCGCACCTTCGCTGTTCTCGATCACGCGCGTGGTGTTGCCTTCCATGATGGACACGCAGCTGTTGGTGGTCCCGAGGTCAATGCCGATGATTCTTCCCATGATTTTTCTCCGTATGCTTGAATGGTTTGGATGGCTAGTAACTTGTGGATAACTCGTGGTGGTTCAAGTCATCCGTACTGAATTATTTGAAGACTTACTTCGGGGCCGTGACGGTGACAAGTGCTGGGCGCAGCACGCGGTCGGCGATCACGTAGCCCTTTTGCAGCACAGCCACCACGGTGTTGGCTTCCTGCTCTGCCGGCACAACGCTGATAGCCTGGTGCTGGTGCGGGTCGAACTTGGCGCCCGCATCGGGGTTGATGGCCAACACCTTGTTGCGCTCCAGTGCCGATGTCAGCTGACGCAGTGTGGCGTCGGCGCCTTCGCGCAGTTGCTGGGGCGTCGCCTCCTTGATGGCCAGGGCGGCATCCAGGCTGTCGGCCACGGGCAACAGGCTCTCAGCAAAGCTCTCAATACCGAACTTGCGTGCCTTGGACACCTCATCATCGGCGCGGCGGCGGGCGTTTTCTGCTTCGGCCTTGGCGCGCAGAAACTGATCGGCCAGATCGGCGCTTTTGGCCTTCAGCTCGGCCAGTTCACCCTGCAGGCGTGCCAGCTCGTCGGAGGCGTGGGCAGCCATGGCGGCTTCTACTTCTTCGGGGGCGGGGGCATTCTGGGAGGTGTTGATTTGGCTTTGATCTGACATGTCTTGGTCTGAAGGTTAATGAACAGTGCGCGCGGTAGCTGAGGGCGTGCTGCCACAAGTCAAGGTCTGCACCAGGGATATTGCCGCTTTGGCTCGGAGTCCAGTGCGCTTTGTTGTAGTGCATGTCGGCCCGGTCCCTGTTTTTACAAGGGCGCGAGCCCCGACGAATATCTTTTGGAGGGCCTTGGTTGGGTTTGGCACCGCCTAAGTGTACAAGCGGCTTGCCTCGGGCTATAATCGCAGGCTTTCCCTTGCCACACCACTTCTCGACGCAGTGGGTGGTCTTACCCAAAAGGAGTATGCATGCGTCATTACGAAATCATTTTGTTGATCCACCCGGATCAAAGCGAACAAGTTCCAGCCATGCTGGAGCGCTACAAGGGCATGATCACCGCTGGCGGTGGCAAAGTGCACCGTGTGGAAGATTGGGGCCGCCGCCAACTGGCGTACCTGATCAACAAGCTGGCCAAGGCCCACTACCTGTGCGTGAACATCGAAGCCGACCAGGCTGTGATGGCTGAGCTGGAGCACGCCTTCAAGTTCAACGACGCCGTGCTGCGCCACCTGACGGTTCAGAAGAAGAAGGCCGATGCCGGCCCGTCTTCCATGATGAAGACGGTCGAGCGCGAAGAAGCCCGCAAGGCCAGCCAAGCTGAATATGCAGCTGCTGGCGGCGAGCGTGGCGAGCGCCCAGATCGCGCCGAGCGTCCAGAGCGCGCTGAGCGCTGATCCAGCCCGTTGGAGTGGAGAACCGCGTAGTCTTGACTGCGTGTATCGCTGAGGCTGAGTCCCTGCGCTACACACCTGCTGGATTGCCTGCCCTCACCCTGCGACTCGAACACGAGTCCCAGCAAACTGAGGCAGACCATCCCCGGGAAGTCAAGGCAGCCATCAAGGCCATTGCCTTTGGTGCAATGGCTGAGCGTCTGGCGAGGCAGAACATCGGAAGTCTCTGGACTTTCAGTGGATTTCTGGCCAACCCGCGCAATGGCAAGACCGCAGTGCTTCACATCCAGGATATTCAACAAAATTAATTTTCCAAGGGGTCCGCAATGGCCACGTTCAAGAAGTTCAACAAAGACAAGCGCCCAAAGCGCAACACCCAGTCCCTGCTGTTCAAGCGCAAGCGCTTTTGCCGCTTCACGGTGACCGGTGTTGAAGAAATCGACTACAAAGATGTCGACACGCTGCGTGATTTCATCGCCGAAAACGGCAAGATCATCCCCGCGCGCCTGACTGGCACGCGTGCCATCTTCCAGCGTCAGCTGAATACCGCCATCAAGCGCGCTCGCTTCCTGGCCCTGGTGCCTTACAGCGACCAGCACAAGATCTAAGGAGCACAACCCATGCAAATCATCCTGCTCGACAAGGTTGTGAACCTCGGCAACCTTGGTGAAATCGTCAAGGTCAAAGACGGCTACGCCCGCAATTTCCTGATCCCTTCGGGCCGCGCACGCCGCGCCACCGAATCGGCCAAGGCCGAGTTCGAAGCCAAGCGCGCTGAACTCGAAAAGGCTGCTGCTGCCAAGCTGGCAGAAGCCCAAGCCCAAGGCGAAAAGCTGGCTGGCACCACCGTCAAGCTGACGCAAAAGGCTGGCGTGGACGGCCGTCTGTTTGGTTCTGTGACCAACCATGACATCGCTGAAGAGCTGAGCAAGCAGGGCTACAAGGTTGCCAAGGCTCAAGTTCGCCTGCCCAACGGCCCTATCAAGGTCGTGAGCGAAAGCACCGTGAGCGTCGCTCTGCACACCGACGTGGTGGTGGACGTGACCGTTTCGGTCTACGGCGAAACGGCCTGATTCACCTTGGTGATTCAACAAAAAGCCGCCCTCGGGCGGCTTTTGTCTTTGTGTGCACCTGTTTTGTACATGATTGCCCACCGGTAATCCACGGATTACCCACAGCTTTATCCCCGTTGCCGCCTGTGCCTGGCAGCGGGCTTGTATTGTTGACTTAGGCCTTGTCCGGAGAACCTCCATGTCCGCAGTCTTTCCCCCACTGGATGACCATGGTTTCGTTCCGCCCCCGGTGGATCGGGAGATCGCCCAGTTGCGGGTTCCACCCCACTCGATCGAGGCCGAGTCCAGCGTGCTGGGGGGCCTGCTGCTGGACAACAATGCCTGGGATCGCGTGGGCGATCTGCTGGTGGAGAGCCACTTTTACCGACACGAGCACCAGATGGTCTATTCGGCCATTGGTGCGCTGATCAACGGCAGCAAGCCGGCTGACGTCATCACGGTGTTCGAGCACCTTCAGAACCAGGGCAAGGCACAGGAGATGGGGGGCTGGCCTACCTGAACAACCTGGCGCAGTACGTCCCCAGCGCGAGCAATATTCGCCGCTATGCAGAGATCGTGCGCGAGCGCGCCATCCTGCGCAAACTGGTCACGGCCAGCGATGAAATCTCCACCAATGCGTTCAACCCGCAGGGCAAGACGGTCGAGCGGATCCTGGACGAGGCCGAAGCCAAGATATTTGCCATTGGCGAAGAGGGCTCGCGCACCAAGCAGGGTTTTCAGTCGCTCGACACTCTGGTGATTGATCTGTTGGACCGGGTGCAGGAGATGGCGGACAACCCGGTGGACGTGACCGGTGTTCCCACAGGCTTTGCCGACCTGGACCGCATGACGTCCGGCCTGCAGGCAGGCGACATGGTGGTGCTGGCGGCGCGCCCGTCGATGGGCAAGACCTCGTTCGCGGTGAACATCGCCGAGCATGTGGCTCTCAATGAGGGCTTGCCGGTCGCCATCTTCTCGATGGAAATGGGCGCCGCCCAGCTGGCGGTGCGTATCGTGGGCTCGATTGGCCGTGTGAACCAGGGTAACCTGCGCACCGGCAAGCTCACAGACGACGAGTGGCCCCGGCTGACAGAGGCTATCGAGAAGCTGCGCACCGTCTCGCTGCACATTGATGAAACCCCGGGCCTCACACCCGGCGAGTTGCGCGCCAATGCGCGGCGCCTGGCGCGCCAGTGCGGCAAGCTGGGTTTGATCGTGGTCGATTACTTACAGCTGATGAGCGGATCGGGCTCGGCGGCCAGCTCGGACAATCGGGCGACCGAACTGGGTGAAATCTCCCGGGGCTTGAAGATGCTGGCCAAGGAGCTGCAGTGCCCGGTGATTGCGCTGTCTCAGCTCAACCGATCGGTGGAGCAGCGCACCGACAAGCGCCCCATGATGTCCGACCTGCGCGAATCCGGCGCTATCGAGCAGGATGCCGACATCATCATGTTCATCTACCGTGACGACTACTACAACAAGGACTCCAAGGAGCCCAATGTTGCCGAGGTCATCATTGGCAAGCAGCGTAACGGGCCGACTGGCACGATCAAGCTGTTCTTCCAGAAGAACCAGACACGCTTCGAGAATCTGGCGATGGGCTCGGGCGACGATTTCTAATGAAAATAGCTACTAGCGCTTATCGAATAAGCGCTAGTAGCTATTAAATTTATAGCAATTGTATGAAGGCGTTGTCCGGCGTCTGTGTCTTCGCTGTCACCGTGTGCTGACCGTTGTTATGACTGCTTCAGCACCCACACCAGCAAGCCCACGCATCCCGCAGTCAGAACGCCTGCGATGACCGTGAGCCGTTGGTGGCTTTTGCGCAGCAGTTCTACCTCCTGCACGACCTGGGCATTCTGTTCAGCCAGGGACTGGATCAGCACGGCCGACTCCTGTTGCTCCTGTTCAAGCCGTGCGACACGGTCACGCAAATGCCGCAGTTGCACGGCGATGGGAGTGGCGGATTCGCCGCCGGGCCCGTCCAGTGCACTTGCCTCCGCTTCTGCGTTGCCTTTTTGGGTGGTGCCCAACAGCTTCTTGGCTGCCTGCAGGATCTGGGGCGTCGCCTCGATGACGTCGCCCCAGGGCACCAGTTTTAGCGCAGCGACCCAGCCTGCAGCCAACTCAGAGCACCTCGCTGGCGAAATCTGCCAGGCGTGAACGTTCGCCCCGCGCCAGCGTGATGTGCCCGCTGTGTGGCCAGCCCTTGAAACGATCCACCGCATAGGTCAGGCCCGATGAGCCTTCGGTGAGATACGGTGTGTCGATCTGCGCCAAGTTGCCCATGCAGATGATCTTGGTGCCAGGGCCCGCCCGGGTGATCAGTGTTTTCATCTGCTTGGGCGTCAGGTTCTGCGCCTCGTCGATGATGACGTACTTGTTCAGGAAAGTGCGGCCGCGCATGAAGTTCATGCTCTTGATCTTGATGCGGCTGCGGATGAGTTCGTTGGTGGCCGCACGGCCCCATTCGCCTGCGTTGCCGCCATCGCCCTTGGCCAGGAACTCCAGGTTGTCGTCCAGCGCGCCCATCCAGGGGCCCATCTTCTCTTCTTCGGTGCCGGGCAGGAAGCCGATGTCCTCGCCCACGCTCACGGTGGCGCGGGTCATGATGATCTCGGTATAGCGGCGATCGTCCAGTACCTGGGTCAGGCCTGCAGCCAGGGCCAGCAGGGTCTTGCCGGTGCCGGCTGTGCCAGTCAGGGTTACAAAGTCAATCTCGGGGTCCATGAGCAGGTTCATGGCGTAGTTCTGCTCACGGTTGCGTGTGCTCACGCCCCACACCGCATTCTTGGCCGAACCGTAGTCCTTGAGTGTTTGCAGTACCGCCGTCTTTTCGCGGATCTCGCTCACGCGCGCAAATAGGCTGGGCTCGCCGGGGGCTTCGAAGTACACGAACTGATTGATCATCAGCTGCGGCACGATGGGGCCGCCGATGCGGTAGTAAGTGTGGGCACCGCTTTGCCAGCTTTCCACATTTTTGCCACTCTTGGCCCAGAAGTCGGGCGGTAGTGCCAGCACACCGGCGTACAGCAGGTCGCCGTCTTCCAGTGTTTTGTCGTTTTGGTAGTCCTCGGCGTTCAGGCCCAGGGCGCGCGCCTTGACGCGCATGTTGATGTCCTTGGACACCAGCACCACCTCGCGCGGCGCGTGCAGCTTGCGCAGTGCTTCGACCACGCCCAGGATCTGGTTGTCGGCCTTGCCCTGGGGAAGGCTGGTGGGCAGGCTGTAATCGAGCGGGACTGTCTGGAAGAACAGATGGCCGCCCGCTGCCCGCTGGCCGGTGGAGTCGAGCTTGAGGCCGTGGGCAATGTCGGCGCCTTGCACGCCAGCCAGTGCATCCAGGGTGCGACTGGTCTGGCGGCCATTGCGGGCCACTTCGGTCATGCCCTTCTTGTGACCGTCCAGCTCTTCCAGCACGATCATCGGCAGGAAGATGTCGTGCTCTTCAAAACGGAACAGGCTGGTGGGGTCGTGCAACAACACGTTGGTGTCCAGCACAAAAAGTTTGGTGGGGCCTTGCGAGGCAGACTTTCTGCTGCGTGCGGTGGATGGCGCAGGCGTTGCCATATTCACTGCCGGTGGCGCAATGCCTGTCGTGCGCGTCTTGCGGGGGCTGGTCGTACGGGCGGCTGGTGGAGTGGCTGGTTCTGGCGCGCGGGTGCGGGTCTCGACCTGCATGAGGGGTGTTGAATTTGCAGAGATCGCCGTCGATGCCACGCTGTCTGCTTTGCGTCCTGAGCGCGCAGGAGATGCGGTTTTTGCGGGTGCAGCGACGGGCTCGTTGGCGGAGGCTTGTGACACCCGTGGACGGGCGGTCACTTCAAAGGCTTCTGGCGCGAGGAGTGCAGCGCGCCGGCTGGGTGCGGGGGGCAGGGGCATGGTGGCGGGGCCTCGGTCGGTAAAAAAATCGGGGGGTCAGAAAGCAAAAAGCCGCCTGGAGGCCAAGGCGGCTTTTGGAAAGGGGGCAAGTGTTGCGATAACCAGGGGCATAAATCCATTATGCCTACTCCGGATGTCTTGCCTGGGCAAAACAAGCGGGGTGTCGCGCCGATGCCCCAGTGCTTGGATCAGGCGGCTTTTTTCAGGGCCTTGATGGACTTGACGGTCTTGAGGACTTCGTCCACGTGACCGGGCACCTTGAGTCCACGCCATTCTTGCACCAGCAGACCGTCGGGCCCGACCAGGAAGGTGCTGCGCTCAATGCCTTTGACCTTCTTGCCGTACATGATCTTGTTCTTGACCACGCCGAACATATGGCACATTTTTTCTTCGGTGTCGGCGATCAGCTCAAACGGCAGTTCCAGCTTTTCCTTGAAATCGTCGTGCGACTTCATGTTGTCGCGCGAGACGCCGAACACAGCAGCGCCAGCCTTCACGAAGTCCTTGTACTTGTCGCGAAACTGCATGGCCTCCGTGGTGCAGCCAGGCGTGTTGTCCTTGGGGTAGAAGTACAGAACCATGACCTGGCCGAGGTGGGAGGTGTTGGAGACCTTGATTCCACCAGTCGCGTTGGCTTCAAATTCAGGGAGGGGTTTGTTGACAACGATCGCCATATCACTTCAATCTCTCAGGATGTAGTCGTTGGTAAGCCGGGGGAGTGGGTGTGTTATTGCTCTTGATAGTGCCCCCGACCGCAACCGGTGATTTTACCCTGAAATCGGTTCCCGGCCAAATGTAAGACAGTGTGTCTTGCTTGGGTTTGAGCGCTTCGGCAAGGCCGTGCATAGGTGCCAGTGCTTTCGCAAACCGCCACGAACCCCGGCGGCCGCAGAAGGGGCCTCAGACTTCCAGAATCAGGGCGGCGACCACATTCCGTCCTTCGCTGGCGAGGATGTTGTAGGTGCGGCAGGCCGCTGGGGTATCCATGGTTTCCAGCCCCAGCCTGCGGGCAATGAGAGGGGCCAGCCAGGCGGGAGGAGGGAAGCGGTTGCGTGTACCACTGCCGAAAATGACGAGTTCCGTCTCCAGTTCCGCCAACTGCGCAAAGTGCTCTGGGGTCAGGTCCTCAAAGCGGGTGCAGGCCCATGCTTGGCGCAGTCCTGCAGAGCCAATGATGACGCTGTGGGTGATCTTCTCCGCATCAATGCCGATCCAGCCGGGGCCATAGCCGCTGATGGTTTGTGCGCTTGATCGGTCGGGCTGGAATTTCATGGGTGTTGGCGTGGATGGCAGAACGCGCTGCGCGGGCACTGCCATGAGGCGCGGCGCCGGGGGATTGCTTTGGTTCTGTGGTCAAATTATAGGTTTCGCCAAGATGCCAGCCGCTCTGGTTGACACCTGACCCCACTGCACCACCGTCAGCGCATGAAAACCGTCCAAAAATCCGCCAAGCTCGCCAACGTCTGCTACGACATCCGGGGGCCCATCATGGACGCGGCCAAGCAGATGGAGGAGGACGGCCACAAGATCATCAAGCTCAACATCGGCAATCTGGCGGTGTTCGGATTTGACGCCCCCGAAGAAATCCAGCAGGACATGATCCGCAATCTGCCCAACTCGGCCGGTTACTCGGACAGCAAGGGTATTTTTGCCGCGCGCAAAGCGGTGATGCATGAGACCCAGAAGCAGGGCATCAAGGGCGTCACGCTGGACGACATTTATCTGGGCAACGGTGCCAGCGAGCTGATCGTGATGGCCACGAATGCGCTGCTGGACACGGGCGACGAACTGCTGCTGCCCTCGCCGGACTATCCGCTGTGGACGGCTGCTGCAAGCCTGTCGGGGGGGACTCCGGTGCACTACCTGTGCGATGAGGCCAATGGCTGGATGCCGGACCTGGATGACATTCGCGCCAAGATCACTCCCAGCACCAAGGGCATCGTCGTCATCAACCCCAACAACCCCACAGGGGCGCTGTATTCGGACGAATTGCTCAAGGGCATTGTCGAGATCGCGCGGGCGCATGGCCTGGTGATCTTTGCCGATGAGGTGTACGACAAGGTGTTGTATGACGGCGTCCGGCACACGGCCATTGGCTCGCTGAGCGAGGATGTGCTCACTCTTACCTTCAACTCGTTGTCCAAGAGCTACCGCTCGTGCGGCTACCGCGCGGGCTGGCTGGTGGTGTCGGGTGACAAGAAGCCCGCCAAGGACTACATCGAGGGCCTGAACATGCTCTCGAACATGCGTCTGTGCGCCAACGTGCCTGGCCAATGGGCGATTCAGACGGCACTGGGGGGGCACCAGAGCATCAATGAACTGGTGTGTGAAGGCGGGCGTCTGCGCAAGCAGCGTGATCTGGCCTATGAACTCATCACGGCCATCCCCGGTGTGACCTGTGTGAAACCGCGTGCGGCGCTTTATATGTTTCCGCGCCTGGACCCTGCCATCTATCCCATCAAGGACGATCAGCAGTTCTTCCTGGAGCTGCTCCAGGAAACCAAGGTCATGCTGGTCCAAGGCACGGGCTTCAACTGGGCTGCACCCGATCATTTCCGCATCGTGTTTCTGCCCCACGAGGATGATTTGCGCGACGCCATTGGCCGTGTGGCCCGGTTCCTGGAGCAGTACCGCAAGCGCATGCAGACGGCCACGGCCTGATCAGTGTGTTGCCCTGTTGTTTGATTGCTCTTTTTTTATAGCTGCTAGCGCTTTATAAATAAGCGCTAGAGCCCATTTTGACTGGTATAAATCCCATGAAACCCATCCAAGTAGGCCTTCTGGGCATTGGCACTGTCGGTAGCGGCGTGTTCAACGTGTTGCAACGCAACCAGGACGAAATCAGCCGCCGCGCGGGCTGTGGCATCGAGATCACCATGGTGGCCGATCTGGATGTAGAGCGCGCCAAGAACGTGGTGGGCCCCAACGTGCAGGTGGTGAATGACGCCCGGGCCATCATCGCCAACCCCGACATCGACATCGTCATTGAGCTGATCGGCGGCTATGGCGTCGCCAAGGCGCTGGTGCTCGAAGCCATCGCGGCCGGCAAGCATGTGGTCACCGCCAACAAGGCGCTGCTGGCCGTGCACGGCACCGAGATCTTCGCCGCCGCATCGGCCAAGGGCGTGATGGTGGCCTTCGAGGCCGCCGTGGCCGGTGGCATCCCCATCATCAAGGCACTGCGCGAAGGCCTCACCGCCAACCGCATCCAGTGGATTGCCGGCATCATCAATGGCACCACCAACTTCATCCTGTCTGAGATGCGCAGCAAAGGGCTGGACTTTGATGTGGTGCTCAAGGAAGCGCAGCGCCTGGGCTACGCCGAGGCCGATCCCACCTTCGACATCGAAGGCGTGGACGCAGCCCACAAGGTCACGCTGATGAGCGCGATTGCGTTCGGTATTCCCGTGCAATTTGACAAGGCCTATGTGGAAGGCATCACCAAGCTGGGCGCTGCCGACATCAAATACGCCGAACAACTGGGCTACCGCATCAAGCTCTTGGGTATCACCAAGCGCGCGGACAAGGGCATCGAGCTGCGTGTGCACCCGAGCCTCGTGCCCACCAAGCGCCTGATTGCCAACGTCGAGGGCGCCATGAACGCCGTGGTGGTGCAGGGTGATGCCGTAGGCACCACGCTGTACTACGGCAAGGGCGCGGGCAGTGAGCCCACCGCCAGTGCCGTGATTGCCGACCTGGTGGACATCGCCCGCCTGCACACGGCCGACCCCGAGCACCGCGTGCCGCACCTGGCTTTCCAGGCCAACACGCTGACCGATGCCATGGGCACGCTGCCGCTGCTGCCCATGAGCGAAGTGGTCACCAGCTACTACCTGCGCCTTCGTGTGGCCGACCAGGCGGGCGTGCTCGCCAAGGTCACCGGCCTGCTGGCCGAGGCGGGCGTGAGCATCGATGCCGTGCTGCAGCGCGAGGCGGACGAGGTAGGAGGCGAGGGCTCTACCCAGACCGATCTCATCATCCTGACCCACGACACCCGCGAAGGCACCATGGACGCCGTGATCGCCCAGATGCAGGCGCTGCCTACCGTGCTGGCGCCCATCACGCGCATCCGCAAAGAGGAGCTGAACTGATGCTGTACGTCTCCACCCGCGGCCATGCAGACCGCAAACAGTTTTGCGACATCCTGCTCGAAGGCCTGGCCCCCGATGGTGGCCTCTACATGCCCGAGCACTACCCGAAGGTCAACCGCGCCATGCTCACGCGCCTGCGCAAGGCCTACCACGAGCAGGGGTACGCCGAGCTGGCGTTCCAAATCCTGTCGCTGTACATCGACGACATCCCGGCCGCCGATCTGAAGGCGATCTGTGCCAAGACCTACACCGCCGAAGTCTTCGGCACGGGCGAGATCGTGCCCTTGCGTCATCTTGAAGACGGCCTGTGGCTCGAAGCCCTGTCCAACGGCCCCACGCTGGCCTTCAAGGACATGGCCATGCAGCTGCTGGGCAACCTGTTCGAGTACGAACTGAACCGCCGTGGCGAAGAACTCAACATCCTGGGTGCCACCAGCGGCGACACCGGCAGCGCTGCCGAATACGCCATGCGCGGCAAAGAGGGCGTGCGCGTTTTCATGACCAGCCCGCACGGCCGCATGAGCGCCTTCCAACAGGCCCAGATGTTCAGCCTGCAGGACGAGAACATCCACAACATCGCCATCGAAGGCGTGTTTGATGACTGCCAGGACATCGTCAAGGCCGTGAGCAACGACCTCGATTTCAAGCGCAAGTACAAGATCGGCACCGTCAACTCCATCAACTGGGCGCGCCTGCTGGCGCAGGTGGTGTACTACTTTGCGGGCTACATCCAGGCCACCGAGAGCAACGACCAGAAGGTCAGCTTCACCGTGCCCAGCGGCAACTTCGGCAATGTCTGCGCGGGCCATGTGGCGCGCCAGATGGGCCTGCCGATTGCCAAGCTGGTGGTGGCCACCAACGAGAACGACGTGCTCGATGAGTTCTTTCGCACCGGTGCCTACCGCGTGCGTGCTGCTGCGGACACGCATGAGACATCGAGCCCCTCGATGGACATCAGCAAGGCCAGCAATTTCGAGCGTTTCGTTTTTGACCTGCTGGGCCGCAACGGCCAGCGCACCAAGGCCTTGTTCAGCGCCGCGCTGCAAACCTATGGCCGGTTCGATCTGAGCGCCGACCCCCTGTTTGCCGACGCCGCCAAGAAATACGGCTTTGAAAGCGGCAAGAGCACCCACGCAGACCGCCTGGCCACCATCAAGGACAACTTTGAGCGCCATGGCGTCACCATCGACACCCACACCGCCGATGGCGTGAAGGTGGCCCGTGAGCACCACCAGGATGCCAAGGTGCCCATGATCGTGCTGGAGACGGCGCTGCCCATCAAGTTTGCCGAGACCATCGTTGAAGCCCTGGGCCACGCGCCCGAGCGCCCAGAGAAGTTTGTGGGCATCGAAGACCTGCCCAAGCGTGTGCAGGTCATGCCCGCCGACGTGGAGCTGGTCAAGGCTTACATCGAGCGTCATTGCGCGCCTGCCGTGTTGGGCTAGGGCCTGCTTTGGATGTGGTGCGGCTGGGTTTTGAGGTCAAAGATGCCCCTGGCGCTTTTCTGTTAAGCGGTAGCAGCTATAAATAGCATAGCTAACCAAGGAGCAATGGATGAAAGTTGTCGGTTTTGCCGGTTTCTCTGGCAGTGGCAAGACCACGTTGGTCGAGCAGTTGATCCCCGAGTTGCGGCTGCGGGGGCTGCGTGTGTCGGTGGTCAAGCATGCCCACCATAGTTTCGACATCGACCACCCAGGCAAGGACACCTACCGCCACCGCGAAGCGGGTGCTTTCGAGGTGGTGGCCGCCTCGGACAAGCGGTTGATGCTGGTCCGTGAGTTTGAGCAGCCCGCCACGCTCAGCGTGCACCACCTGCTGGCCGAGTTGTACCAGGGCGTGGACTGGGTGCTGGTGGAGGGTTTCAAGGACAGCGACTTGCTCAAGGTCGAGGTGTGGCGCGCACCTGAACCCGGCCAGGTGGCCAAGCCGGTGCGCTACCCCGAAGACGATTTTGTGGTCGCCGTGGCCACCAATGCACCGCAGAGCCTGCCCGTGCCCACGCAGTTGCCCCTGCTTGACCTCGATGCGCCCGCCCAGGTGGTGGATTGGCTCATCCAGTACGAGCACCGCTTTGACTACAACTGGGAACTGCACGGAGGGCTGCTGCCATGCGCCCCCCGATGAAGCCGCTGAAACCACTCGATGAAGCGTTGGCCGACCTGTTGGCCAGGGCCGCCCCTTTGGCAGGGACGGAGACGATCACCACCTTTGATGCAGACGGTCGCGTGCTGGCGCAAAACTGCATCTCGGCCCTGCAGGTGCCCCCGCAGGACAACAGCGCCATGGATGGCTACGCCGTGCGTTGCGCCGACGTGGCCGAAGCGGGTGTGCTGTTGACCGTGTCACAGCGCATTGCCGCTGGCAGCGCGGGCGAGCCCCTGCGGCCGGGCACGGCAGCGCGCATCTTCACCGGCGCTCCGGTACCCGCAGGTGCCGACGCGGTCCTGATGCAGGAAGACTGCGAGGCCCTGGCCAGTGCCACAGATGGCGATGGCTTGGGCCAAGTGCGCATCAACACCGTGCCCCAGCAGGGCCAATGGATACGCCATGCGGGTGAAGACATCACCCGCGACGCGGTAGTGCTGGCCGCAGGCACACGCCTCACGCCAGCGGAGCTGGGTCTGGCTGCGAGCATCGGGCAACACCAGCTACAGGTGGCGCGTCGCCCGCGCGTGGCGCTGTTCTCCACGGGGGATGAGCTCGTTATGCCCGGCGAGGTGCCACCTGAGCAGATGCGGCCTGGCGCCATCTACAACAGCAACCGTTTCTTTTTGCGCGCCATGTTGCTGCGCCTGGGCTGCGAGGTGACGGACTTCGGCATCGTGCCCGACCGACGCGAAGCCACCATCGACGCCCTGCGCAAGGCAAGTGCTGCGCACGACCTGATCCTGACCAGCGGTGGTGTGAGTGTGGGCGAAGAAGACCACATCAAACCCGCCGTGGAGACGCTCGGGAGCCTGGACCTGTGGCAGATCGCCATGAAGCCCGGCAAGCCGTTCGCTTACGGCCAGATCCCGCGTGCCGATGGTGCCGCGCACTTCATGGGGCTGCCCGGCAACCCTGTATCGAGCTTTCTGACCTTTGCGTTGCTGGTGCGGCCGTTTGTGCTGCGATTGCAGGGCGTGCAGGACGTTGCTCCTCAATCCATAGCTGCTCGCGCTGATTTCATCTGGCCCAAGGCCGATAAACGCCGTGAGTTTCTGCGCGTGCGCCACAACGCGGCGGGCGGACTGGATCTGTTCAGCAATCAAAGCTCGGGTGTGCTCACCTCGGCCGCGTGGGGCGACGGCGTGGTGGACAACCCGGCGGGCCAGACGATGGCACCCGGTGACACGGTTCGGTTCATCGCTTTCTCGGAGCTGTTGGGATGAAACACCCCCTGAGTCGCTTCGCGCCTTCCCCCTCTCTCGCATTGCTGCGCAATGCGGGAGGGGGACGCCCCCAGCGCGGCGGGACGGCCCTTGCGCGGGGGCGCTGGCTTAGGGTGTGCCAGTTTCATGCGCTGCAAATGACGCGCCGCGTTATGGAGAACTGAGATGAAAGTCGGTGTACGCTACTTCGCCTCCATCCGTGAGGCCATTGGGCAAGGCAGTGAGGCCTTGGAGACCACATCCTCCACGCTGGGCGCGCTGCGTGACGAGTTGATCGCGCGCGGCGGCGCTCACGCCAGCAGCCTGGCGCGCGGCCGGGCCGTGCGCATGGCGCTCAACCATACCCTGAGCGATGAATCCGCCGCCCTGGCCGATGGGGCAGAGGTGGCGTTTTTCCCTCCGGTTACGGGCGGCTGAGTTCGTGCAGCGTCCGCAGGCGCTGCCCCAGCTCCCGAGACGCGGGCATCATGGGTGCCCGCAGCTCATTGCGCACCTCGCCCGCATGGGCCAGCATGGCCTTGAGCGGCGCGGGGTTGGGTTCTGCAAAACAGGCCTCCACCCAAGGCAACAAGGCTTGCCACACGCGTCGGGCTTCGGGCAGGTTGCTCGCACGCACCTGTTCCATCAGGTCCACAAAACGCGGTGTCTGCCAATGCGCGCAGGCCGAAATGGCGCCCGCACCGCCGAGTGCCAGTGTGTTGAAGATTTGCGCGTCTTCGCCAGTCAGCACCTCAAGGCGGCCATCGGCAATCAGGGCCTGTGTCTTGCCGGTGTTACCGCCGCAGTCCTTGATGGCTTGAATGCGTGGATGCGCCGCCAGCGCCAGCAGTGTCTCGGTGCTGAGTGTGGCACCCGTGCGGTACGGAATGTCATAGATGACCACGGGCACCGTGCTGGCATCGGCCAAGGCGCGGAACCAGTGGAGCAGGCCGTCTTGCGAGGGGCGAATGTAGTGCGGGGCGGACACCAGCAGGCCCGCCAGCGGGTAGCGTGCGAGGGCCTGCACCTGCGCCAGCACCTCGCCCAGGTGGTAGCCCGACACGCCCATCACCACGGGCACGCCCTGGGCGGCGTCGAGCACGGTTTGCAGAACCAGTAGTTGTTCGGCCTTGTTCAGCGCGGCAGCCTCACCCGTGGATCCGCAGGCCACAAAGCCCGACACGCCCTGGGCGCGCAACCGGGTGGTCAGCGCAAAGAGGGCCGTATGGTCCACCGCGCCGTCTTTGAACGGGGTGACCAGGGCGATCCAAAGCCCGCTGAAAACGGAGCGATCGGGGAGGGCGGCCGTTGCGATATCGGCCGTTACAGAAGTGTGGGTGGGCATGCGTAGCATCCTTGGGTGGGTTCGACCGATGGAAGAACCGCCCTGAAGAGCGCACGGAATACCGGGAAGGAAAAAGAGGGAGGAGAGATTTTCTGCCAGGAGGTTCCGTCGCTCATCCGGACGGAACCACAGCTCCGGTCAGATGAGCTTTGGTTTTTTGGCTTTGACCACGCACGGCAAGGCCACCGCAGAAGCGGCGGTCATGGCGAGGGGAGCGTGCGTGGGCATGGGTCGCAGTATAGCGATGCACCAGCGGTGCAAAAAAGCAGTTCAGCCTGTGTGCGGTTGTTGTGATGTGCCGTCCGCTGGCTCTGGCTGCGGTGCCATCAGCTCGGGGCATTGCCAGGCGAGTAGCTCGGCCAGGCGGGTGACGATCCAGGTGGCCTCAGGCACCGACACGCCAGATTCGGCCGTACACAGCCCTGCGTGAATGCGCCGCAGGATTTCGGTCTCGGACGGTGCCTGCACGTGGTACAGCGTCTGCGCATGTTCCACCAAGTGGCCCGCCAGGTCTTCACACAGCTCGTAGCGGGTGCGCACACCGTTCGCCTTGTCGGTGAGGCGCCCCCGGGCGTCGGTGTACACCGCCATGAACGAGGGCGGTACGTGGATCTGGTTGTCATCGTCCATGGGCATCGCTCAGTCTGGGGTGAACAGCCGCTCGAACCTGGCTTGGTCGGATGGCAGCTCAAACGTCACGACCTGGCCCATTTTCATGTCCGACAGGCGGCAGGCGCCAAACAGTGTCGTTTTGCCCGCCAGCTCCATCACATCGAGGTCAATGATGGCGTAGGGGTGGGGCACGAAGACCTGGTGCGCAAACACGTCGCGCACCGTGTTGCGCGGGGACGGGTAGAGCTTGTACAGATCGGTTTGAATTGTTTGTGTGGCCATGGGCTTCAGGTGCAAGGGGCGGCAGTGCGGGTACAGTGCGGGCGAATCGTACAGACAAATTTTTTACCAATCTATGGCACGTAACAAAAGTGAATGGCCGGCCAAAGTGCTGGCGCTGGTGCGCGGCGGCAATGTGGATGCCGCCATCGCACAGATCAAGGTGGCGCCCACGGTGGGCGATGTCACGCGCCTGCAGACCCTGCTGGCCCAGTTGCCGCCGTCGCCGTCACTGGCACAGCTGCACAAGGTGGTCGAGGAAGAGCGTGCCTTGCTGGCTGCGCCCCGACTGCACCGGTCGCCTTGATCCAGCCTTCTTGCTTTTCGTTATCAGCCCGTTGAGAGTTTTGCCATGACTTTGCCCCGTGTTTCCGTCCAGCCCGAGGACTTCGACCTGTCCACGGAAGTGGCTGCACTGCGCCGCGAGAACAAGGGTGTCGGTGCCGTGTGCAGTTTCATTGGCACGGTGCGCGACCGCAATGAAGGGGATCAGGTGTCGTCCATGGAGCTGGAGCATTACCCGGGCATGACCGAGAGATCCATCGAGGCCATGGTGGACGAGGCCTTTCGGCGCTTCGATATTTTTGGCGCCCGCGTGATCCACCGCGTGGGGCTGCTGCAGCCGCTCGACCAGATCGTGCTGGTGGCCGTGACCAGTGCCCACCGGGGCCAGAGTTTTCAGGCCTGCGAGTTTTTGATGGACTACCTCAAGACCCAGGCGCCGTTCTGGAAGAAGGAAGAAACCCCCCAGGGCGCCCGCTGGGTGGATGCGCGGGTGAGTGACGACGCGGCGCTGGCGCGTTGGGGCATCACTGCCTCCAACGCCTAAATGGTGGGTGTTTGCATAAAAATGGCGTTCTGCGCTTGCAGAACAAGCACCGATAGCTATTGAATCTATAGCGGCCTGGTGCGGTCGCTCACCATCGATTCTCTGACCTGGGTCAATTCATTCGTTTGCCTGCTGCCTTGAAATGAGGCAGTGCTTGCCCCAACTGCAGTGCAATTCGGAGGACATCAACCCATGCGTCTCGACAAATTCACCACCAAGTTCCAGGAAGCCCTGAGCGATGCCCAGAGCATTGCGCTGGGCAATGACCACGCCTACATCGAGCCCGTGCACATGCTCGTGGCCATGCTCAAGCAAGACGACGGCCCCAAGGCGCTGCTGCAGCGTGCGGGCGCCAATGTGCCGGGGCTGCTGACGGCGGCCGAGGCCGCCGTGAAGCGGCTGCCGCAAGTGCAGGGCAACGACCAGGTGCAGGGCGGCCCCGAGCTGGGCCGCGTGCTGCAGGCCACCGAGAAAGAGGCCATCAAGCGCGGCGACCAGTTCATTGCGAGCGAGCTGTTCTTGCTGGCCGTGATCGACAGCAAGGGCGAGGCCGCCAAGATCGCCAAGGACAACGGCCTCACGCGCAAGAGCCTGGAGGCTGCGATTGAAGCCGTGCGCGGCGGCCAGAAGATGGACAGCGCCGAGGCCGAAGGCCAGCGCGGGGCCCTGGCCAAATACTGCATGGACCTGACCGAGCGCGCCCGCATGGGCAAGCTCGACCCGGTGATTGGCCGTGACGATGAAATCCGCCGCGCCATCCAGGTGCTGCAGCGCCGTACCAAGAACAACCCCGTGCTCATCGGCGAGCCCGGCGTGGGCAAGACCGCCATCGTCGAAGGCCTGGCCCAGCGCATCGTGGCGGGCGAGGTGCCTGAGTCGCTCAAAGGCAAACGCGTGTTGTCGCTGGACATGGCGGCCTTGTTGGCCGGTGCCAAGTTTCGCGGCGAGTTTGAAGAGCGCCTGAAGGCCGTGCTCAATGAGCTGGCCAAGGACGAAGGCCAGACCATCGTTTTCATCGACGAGCTGCACACCATGGTGGGCGCTGGCAAGGGCGAAGGCGCGATGGATGCGGGCAACATGCTCAAGCCCGCTTTGGCCCGTGGCGAGCTGCACTGCGTGGGTGCCACCACGCTCGACGAGTACCGCAAGTACATCGAAAAAGACGCAGCGCTGGAGCGGCGCTTTCAGAAGATTCTGGTGGGCGAGCCCACGGTGGAGGCCACCATCGCCATTCTGCGCGGCCTGCAAGAGAAGTACGAAGTGCACCATGGCGTGGACATCACCGACCCCGCCATCGTGGCCGCGGCCGAGTTGAGCCACCGCTACATCACCGACCGATTCTTGCCCGACAAGGCGATTGACCTGATTGACGAAGCAGCGTCCAAAATCAAGATCGAGATGGACTCCAAGCCCGAGGTGATGGACAAGCTTGATCGCCGCCTGATTCAGCTGCAGATCGAGCGTGAAGCCGTGCGCCGCGAGAAGGACGAATCCTCGCAAAAACGCTTTGCTCTCATCGAGGAAGAGATCGTCAAGCTGCAAAAGGAAATCGCCGACTACGACGAAATCTGGCAGTCTGAAAAAGCCCAGGCGCAGGGCAGTGCCCATGTGCGCGAAGCCATCGACAAGCTCAAGTTCCAGATCGAAGAGTTCACCCGCAAGGGCGACTTCAACAAGGTGGCTGAGCTGCAATACGGCAAGCTGCCCGACCTGGAAAAGCAGCTGAAAGAAGCGCAGGCGCAAGAGGCCGGCAAAGATGGTGCACCCGCCCCGCGCCGCCTGCTGCGCACGCAGGTGGGCGCGGAAGAAATCGCCGAGGTGGTGAGCCGCGCCACGGGCATCCCGGTGGCCAAGATGATGCAGGGCGAGAAGGACAAGCTGCTGCAGATGGAAGGCAAGCTGCACGAGCGCGTGGTGGGCCAGCAAGAGGCGATTGCTGCGGTGGCCAACGCCATTCGCCGTTCGCGCTCGGGCCTGAGTGACCCCAACCGGCCCACCGGATCGTTCCTGTTCCTGGGCCCCACCGGCGTGGGCAAGACGGAGCTGTGCAAGGCGCTGGCAGGTTTCCTCTTCGACAGCGAAGACCACCTGATCCGCATCGACATGAGCGAGTTCATGGAGAAGCACTCGGTGGCCCGCCTCATCGGCGCGCCGCCGGGCTACGTCGGCTACGAAGAAGGCGGCTACCTGACCGAGGCCGTGCGCCGCAAGCCCTACAGCGTGCTGCTGCTCGACGAGGTGGAAAAGGCCCACCCTGACGTGTTCAACGTGCTGCTGCAGGTGCTGGACGACGGCCGCCTGACCGATGGCCAGGGCCGCACCGTGGACTTCAAGAACACGGTGATCGTGATGACAAGCAACATCGGCTCGCACCTGATTCAGGCCATGGTGGGCCAGGACTCTCAGGACATCAAGGACGCGGTGTGGGGGGAACTCAAAAACCATTTCCGCCCCGAATTCCTGAACCGCATCGACGAGACCGTGGTGTTCCATGCGCTGGATGCGCAGCACATCGCCTCGATCGCCAAGATCCAGCTGCAGCTGCTGCAAACCCGGTTGGCGAAGATGGATTTGGAGTTGCAGGTGTCGGACGCGGCCTTGGCAGAATTGGCCAAGGTGGGGTTCGATCCGGTGTTTGGGGCGCGGCCGCTCAAGCGGGCGATTCAGCAGCGCATCGAGAACCCGCTGTCCAAGCTGCTGCTGGAAGGGCGTTTCCCGCCCAAGAGCGTGATTCCGGTCACCGTGAACCCGGTGCTGGAGCCGGGTGTGTTCCAGTTTGGCGTGGCCTCGCAAGAGTGATGCAGGCCCGGGAAGGGGTTGCGGCGCTGGTCAGGGCTGCAATCCCTTCCCCAAGATGTGAAGGAGAGGTGTCGTTTGAATGAATTTGTTGCGGGCGTTGTGCGCCTGCTGCTGCGGATGGTGGTCATCGCCATGGGCTTGGTGTTGTTCGCCAGCCTGCTGGCGGCGGCCTTGGTGCTGGCGCTGGTGTGGGCGCTGCGCGCAGGCTGGGCACGCCTCACGGGCCAGCCGGTGACCCCCTGGGTCATGCGCATGGACCCGCGCACGGGCTTCAGCACGGTGTTTCGTTCCACCGAGCGCTGGTCGTCGGGCCGCCGTGGTGCTGCGCCAGCGGCAGATGGCACCAGCGACGAGACCGCCGCATCGCGCCGGGGCGGCATCCTGCCCGGCGCCGCCGAGGTCACGGACGTCGAGGCGCGAGACCTGCGCTGAGGGGCGCTGCTGACCGGGTGCCGATCTGCGCCTTTTTCCATCCAGCATGGAGCCGCTGGTGCCGCGAATTTGTGCCGCTGTCTCCTCTGCATTGTCCGTGACGCGCCTGTCGGGGTGTCTTCTATGATCCGACCATGACACCAGCCGATATCCACGCCCATTTCGATCTTCAACGCCAGGCCAGCCGCGCGCATGTGGATGTGCCGCTGCTCGTGCGCCGAGAGCGGCTGCTGCGCCTTCGCAAGATGCTCGACGAGAACGGCCCCGTGCTGGCAGCGGCCGTGCAGGCCGACTTTGGCATGCGCTCACCACGCCTGACCGAGGTGGCCGACTTCTTTGTGTTGCGCACCCTGCTGTCGCACACGCTGAGTCATCTGGCGAAGTGGATGAAGCCCCAGAAAGTGCACACACCGATCTACCTGCAGCCGGCCCATGCGTTCATTCAGCGCCAGCCTCTGGGCGTGGTGGGTGTGATTGCCCCGTGGAACTACCCGGTGCAGCTGGCCCTGGCGCCTGCCATCACGGCACTGGCGGCAGGCAACCGCGTGATGCTCAAGCCCAGCGAGCTGACACCCCATACCTCCGCCCAACTGGCGCTGCTGGTGGCGCAGTTCTTTGCTCCCGACGAGTTTTGCGTGGTGCAGGGCGATGCCAATCTGTCGGCTTTGTTTGCCTCGTTGCCGTTCGATCATCTGGTGTTCACCGGTTCCACAGCGGTGGGCCGCAAGGTGGCGCAGGCGGCGGCGCAGAACCTGACACCGACCACGCTGGAACTGGGCGGCAAGTCTCCCTGCATCATCGACGGCCACTGTGACATGGCGGATGCGGCGCTGAAGATTGCGCACGGCAAGCTGCTCAACGCGGGGCAGACCTGCATTGCCCCCGACTACGTGCTGCTGCCACGCGGCCGCGAGGGTGAGTTTGCGCAGGCCTACCGGGCTGCGGTAGCACGCCTGTTCCCCACCATCGAGGGCAACGCCGACTACGCTTCCATCATCACGCCACGCCATCATGCGCGCCTGCGCACCATGCTGCAGCAGGCGCAAACGCAAGGGGCAGAGGTGCACACGATCGACCCTACCGACGGCAAACCTATGGTGCCCACCTTGGGAACGCTGGGCGACGGTGCCAGCCGCCAGATGCTGCCCACGCTGGTGTTTGGTGCGACGTCGCAGATGCAGCTGATGCAGGAGGAAATTTTTGGCCCCATCCTGCCCGTGATCTCGTACGAGCGGCTGGACGATGCCATTGCCCACATCAACAGCGGGCCCCGCCCGCTGGCGCTTTATTGGTTTGGCCAGAGCGAGGCCGTGCGCGACGATGTGCTGCGCCGCACTGTGAGCGGTGGCGTGACGGTGAACGACACCCTGATGCACATTGCGCACGACAACCTGCCGTTTGGTGGTGTGGGCGACAGCGGCTGGGGGGCTTACCACGGTGAGCGGGGTTTTTTGCGCTTTTGCCACCAGAAATCGGTGCTGGTGCAATCGCGCTGGGCCATGGGCTCACTGTTCTACCCGCCCTATGGCGCCAGGTTTGATCAGGTCATGGGACTGCTGCGGCGCTGGCTGTAGCGGATTCACCTTCTGATGCCTCAGGCTCCTCGGCTGATATGGCCGGGGGTTGAGGCCGCGTGATGAGCTGCACCATTGCATCGCGCAGTTGGCCGGTGGACACGGGTTTGTGCAGCAACAGCGCAGAGGTCGATTGTGCATCTCGCAGGCGCTGCGGGGATGTATCGCCCGTCATGATGATGGCGGGGACGGGCGCTCCCAGATAGGCGCGCAGTGCTTGCAGCACGTGTTTGCCGGTCTCTTCGTGGCGCAGGCGGAAGTCCGTGATGATGATGTCGGGTGTCACATCTTCCAGCACTTCGAGCGCATGGGCGCTCGACTCCGCCGTCATGCACTGGCAGCCCCAGCTTTGCAGGAGCGATTGCATGCCCATGCGTACCGCTTCGTCGTCATCGATGGCCAGAACCTTCAGTCCCACCAGACTGTGTGCGTCGAGCGCCGGGGTGGCATCGTCCTCCAGGGCGCCTTGCCAGCAGTCCAGCCACAGCCGAAAAACGGAACCTCTGCCGGGGTGCGAGCGCAGCTCGACAGATGTCTTCATCTCGCGCGCCAGCCGCTGGACAATGGCCAGCCCCAGGCCGAGCCCCTTGCGGCGGTCGCGCTCGGGGTTACCGAGCTGGTGGAACTCCTTGAAGATGTCCCCCATTGGTGCTCTGGGATGCCTGCGCCGGTGTCCCACACTTCCAGCGCGAGCCGCTTGCCCCGTGTACGGCAGGCAATCAGCACGCCGCCCTTGGCCGTGTAGCGCAGGGCGTTGGAGATGAAGTTGTGCATGACCAGCCCGACCAGTGAGCGGTCGGCAAAGGCGGCGGCCGAGGTTTCGCGGGTGCGGTACACCAGCCCTGCTGTGTCGGCCTGCACGCCAAACTCCTGCTCCAGAGCGGTCAGCAGTGGTTGCACGGCGAAGGCCTCTGGTCGCACCTTGACCACTCCTGCCTCCAACCGCGAATAGTCCAGCAAGGTGGTGAGCATTTCCGCCGCAGCGCCAGACGCTGCATGCGCGTGCTTGAGCACGGTGCGCTGGTGTTCGTTGAGCGGGCTGCGCTGCAGTGATTCCAGAAATAGCCCCATGGCGTGCAGGGGTTGTCGCAGGTCGTGGCTGGCGGCTGCCAGAAAACGGGATTTGTCGCGGTCGGCTTGCTCTGCGGCCTCCTGGGCGGCCAGGGCGCGCTGCGATTCGTCGCGCAGTTGGCTGACCAGGCGCTCGTTTTCGAGCTTGAGTGCAATGCTGCGCCTTGTGGCCCGGTCCGCCGTGCGCGCTTGCAGGCAGGTCAACGCGAAGTACACACTGGTCAGGAACAGCGCCGGCCACATTACGGGCCCCCCTGCCAGTGCAACCGACATCATCACCCCCCCAATGGCGCTGGTGAGGTAGGTGACATAGGCCCGGTAGAGCGGTGCACCCAGACCCAGTGCCCCCGACGACACGGTGCTGATGATGCCGATGGCATAGATCACGCTGTCGGACGTGCCCCAGTAAAGCACCACATAGCCCAGGCTGCCCCAGCTCAGACCCATGGCCGCCATGCAGGCGATCAGTTTGCGCGCTGCGCGCGGCGCCGGATCGACGAAGGGCGCAATGCTGCGCAGCGCGATGTAAACGCCGGCAATCACGAGGGTGTGTGATACCAGCCATACCGTGATGGCCTGTGTGTCGGCCACACGGGCCATCACCCACAAGGTGCCCAGCGCGGTGGCCAACGACGCCAGCAGCGTCATCGGGAAATTTTGCCGCAGCAGCGCTACCTGCTCGCGCAGCACTTCATCGCGCTCCCACACGGGCCAACCCCAGCGTGTGGGAGGGGTGGCGGAGGGCGGCTGAGGCGCAGTCTCAGAGGGTGTCATGGAGCTGCGGGGTAGACAGGCCCAGGCGCTGCGCTGCCAGCAGGGCGGCGCTGCGGCTATTGACGCCCAGTTGCGCAAAGATGGCGGCAACATGCACGCGCACGGTGTTCTCGCTCAGGCCCAGGTCGCGAGCAATCACCTTGTTGGGCTTGCCGGTGCACAGCAGCGCGAGCACATCCAGCTGTCGCGCGGTCAGTGAAGGCGCGTCGGGCCCCCGTGTGGTGGCACTGTTGCCACTGTTGATGGGAAAACAGGGGTGACCTGACAGTGCGCAGGTAATGGCTTCCAGAATGTCCTCTGCCCGCGCAGATTTGGGCAGAAAGCCATCGGCACCTCGGGCGCGCGCCTCGTGAATGGCATCGGGCGCCACACTGGCCGACACCAGAACGATGCGGGCCCGTGGGCAGGCTTGCCGCAGCAGCCGCAGGCCATCAAGGCCACTCATGCCGGGCAGCTGGATGTCGAGCAGTACCAGATCGATGTCCGCCTGCTGCAGCGCGCAGGCGTCGGCGATTGAGCCTGCTTCGGCAATCGCACCCACCGAAGGATGGTCCTGCACGATCAGGCGCAGCCCCGTGCGGAACAGGGTGTGGTCATCCACAAGCAAAAGTCGGGCACTCATCGAGCAAGTATTGCGCACAACGCAGTGTTGCGGGCTAGTCCATTTGTGCGATGGACGCACGGTTGTGCACTTTCTAGACTTTCCGTCAAGCATTGAAAGGCACTTCGGGTGCGCACCAATGCGCAAACCTTCGTTTTCACCCTTCGTTTTCAAAGGTAGTCCCATGACATCCAATGCTCTCCTTCACGCCGCCACATCACCGGACAATGCCCATCGCCGCAGTGAACGGCGACCGACCGCTGCTGTGGAGGCCTCCCAGGCAAGTTCGGGCCTCGGGGGCAATACCCTGGCGCACATCGTGGAGGAAAACTGCCCCGACATGCTCGTTGCTGCGGGCGTAGTGATTGAGCACCTGGACGCTCAGGCCGGTACTTGGCAGTTTTCCGCCGACCAGGGCCAGAACTGGCGCGCAATCCGCACCGATCTGATCAACCGTGCGGGCAATCTGGGTCTGGCGCTAGACCGGGATGCACGACTGCGTGTATTGCCGTTTGGGGGCCACCGGGTGACGGGCGTCCGTGTAGCGTTTCATACGGTCCAGCGCAGCCATGGGCAGGGCAATGGCAGCTATCGCGCCTATGCCCCCGACGAGCGTGACGGTGGCTCGCGCACCGTGACGCTGGTGCTCAGTCTTTCTTCTATCAACGGCGCGCCGCCTGCTGTGCATGTGCCCCGCCCGCGCAACAAGCGGGCCATGGTGCAGCGGGCTGCGGCCTCGGTCGGTGCGTCGCTGTCGGGCGCGATGGCGATGGCCTGAAGGGGGCTGGCAAGGGCTTCGCAAGGCCTTTTTATGCACTGGAAGTGTGCAATTTTGGAGGGCAGGGAAACCGGCTGTGCAGGTGGAAAAACCGTTTGCGGCGACAATGCCGGTCCTTTCGGTTTTTCTTTCCCTGTTTTCGTTCAGTTTTTCCATGTCCAGTATCCAGGTTCGTCCCGCCACGCTTCGCGATGCCAAAGCCATTGCCCAGATCCACACCGTCTCTGCCCAAGAGGTCTACAAAGGACTGGTGCCAGACGAGCAGTTGAAATCCATGTCAGTCGAAAAGCGCCAGGCCTACTGGCGCGAGGCCATTGAATATTGTGAGCCCCAGGTCCAGGTGGCCATTGACGGTGAAAAGATCGTCGGCTTTGTGGGCTACGACCGCTCGCGCGATGAGAAGTCCCGCCCCACCACCGGTGAAATCTGGGCGATCTATGCAGCCCCCACCCATTGGAACCAAGGCGTTGGCCTGGCCCTGTGGGATGCCGCCCGCGACGGTTTGCACGAAGAAGGCTGCACCAACGTCACTGCGTGGGTGCCGCTGCGCAATGAACGCGCCATCCGGTTCCATGAAATGGCCGGCTTCAAGCGCGAGCTGTCTACTGCCAAGACGGCGGTGATTGGTGGCGTGAAGATCGAAGAAGTGCGCCTGAAGCGCCCCATCAACGCATAAGGCACACGATGATCGAATGGAGCCGCCAGGGCCAGATACAACAAGCCCAGTGGCGCTCCGAGAGCGGTGCCCCGGCCCCGCGACGGGTCGTCACTGCCGATGACACCCTGGCCGCAGATACGGCTTACCGCATGGCCTGTGAAGGCACGGGCCTGTTGTGGCAGGGTGACTTTCAGAATGCGCGCATGCTGCTTCAGGCGCTCATGCGCCGGGTCGATGCCAAGACCGGCAAGCACCGCAAGGCAGCCGCCAAGGCCGTCCAGAAAGCAGCCGTGGCCACGCCCTCCGAAGCGTTTCATCTGCATCGACAGGCGCAGGCTCAGCGGGCACGCGTGCTGGCTGCGGTTTTGATTCCGCTGGAAGGCGACTACAGCATTCCATTGCGCCGTGCGCCGGATTGGCGCGAGGCCTGCACACAAGCCTGGGGTCCTGCCACGGGTGAGCCTTGCGTGGCCACGCTGCGTGAGTTGCTGGGTTTGGTTGGTGCCTACGAGTGGCGCAAGAAAGGGGTGGAGGTGGCCGCGCTGGGCGCCCCCCCGCGCAACCGGATTCATCCGTACTACGGCGTTTTCTCACCGGTGCGCGGTGAGTATGTGGATCTGGTTGCCACCACGGATCTGCCCAGCAAAGCGCTGGCTTTTGACATTGGCGTGGGCACGGGCGTATTGTCGGCCGTGCTTGTGCGCCGTGGTGTGCAGCAGGTGGTTGCCACCGACCAAGACCCACGGGCCCTGGCCTGTGCGCACGACAACCTTCAACGCCTGGGCGTTTTGTCTCAGGTCGAGCTGCAGCAGGCGAACCTGTTTCCGCCGGGTCGCGCGCCGCTGGTGGTGTGTAACCCGCCCTGGGTGCCCGCGCGTGCCAGCTCGCCCATTGAGCATGCGGTGTACGACGAGGGCAGCCGCATGCTGCGTGGGTTTATTGCGGGTTTGGTCGAGCATCTGGAGCCTGGAGGCGAAGGTTGGCTGATCCTTTCGGATCTGGCTGAGCACCTGGGTTTGCGCCCCCGCGAGCAGTTGCTGGGCTGGATTGCCGATGCAGGCTTGGTGGTCCGCGGGCGACACGATGTCAAGCCGGCACATGCCAAGGCCGCCGATGCCGGGGATGCGCTGCACGCGGCGCGTGCCGCAGAGGTGACTTCTTTGTGGCGATTGGCCGCGGCCTAGCGGCCCACAACCGACGTTTGTGCGGTGCCTGGAGCCACGGCGCTCTGGAAGTGCCATGCCGTGGTTGTCCCGCCTGATCGCGTCCTAGTCAAGCAGGGCTGGCTGGGTGTGTGCGAAAGCGCCATAGGTGGCTTCTGATACGGTGGGGAGCAGTTGCTCCAGCCGTTCACGCAGGCTGGCGGAACGCTCGGCTCCTGCGGCCAGGGCGACTTCCTCGAACATGGCGTCACCCACATCCAGCATGCTCGTGCGGTCCTTGGCTCCGCGCAGGGCTTCTCGAAAGTGCTGCGCCAGCACAGGGTCACGGCGTGAAAAAAGCCGCTCGCAAGTGTCGAAAAGGTACATGCGCGCCCCCGCGAGCGAGCGCAGGGATTCGCCCGGCTCAGGCCGCAGCAAGGCGGGCACTGGGCTTGATGTTCGGGTGGGCGACGCTGTATCGGTAACGGTTGCTGCGCCATCGACAGGGAGATCGGCAGGCCCCGTCAGGTAGCCTTGTCGCATGAGGTTCTCGACGATTTGCGCCCCGATACCGTTGTACATGGCTTGCAGGGCGGACAGTGGCTTGCCATCGGCCAACAGAAGCAGAGAGCGCTCTCGCAGGCTCAGGGTGCGGACACCCGGTGAGAGTTCAAGGCGGGCTTTTTCGGTTTTTTGCAGCAGCATGGGCGCCTCAGGTCACGGGTGAATGCCCGCTATTGCAGCGGGCTGCCATGACGCCGTGATGACCCTTTGCCGCACAATGCCGGGTGGCGTTCGGTTGCTCCCCGGTGTGCGGCTGTGATTGCTATATATTTAATAGCTGTTGGCGCTTTTAAAACAAGCGCCTCGACCTGTTTTGCTTCATGCGTCTGCGAATGGGAACGACCTGCAGCGCCCGGCTCCCAGACACCACTTTGACCGTTCCATTGCGATGACCCTGCTGCTTGCCCCCATGGAAGGGCTTTTGGATTTTGTGCTGCGCGACGTTCTGACCCGTGTCGGCGGTGTGGACCGTTGTGTCTCTGAGTTCATTCGCATCACTGGCACGCTGTTGCCCGACAAGGTTTTTTTGCGCTATGTGCCCGAGTTGCAGCATGGCAGCCGCACGCTGGCGGGCGTGCCCGTGCGGGCACAGTTGCTGGGCTCGGACCCGGTCTGCATGGCCGAGAACGCCGCGCGCCTGTCCGCGCTAGGTCCCGAGGGGATTGATCTGAACTTCGGTTGTCCTGCCAAGGTGGTCAATCGCCATGGTGGGGGTGCGGCCCTGTTGCAGGAGCCCGAGCGCATCGTGGCCGTGGTGGCAGCGGTGCGGCGCGCTGTGCCAGCGCACCTGCCGGTATCGGCCAAGATGAGACTGGGGTTTAACGACACGCACCTGATGCGTGAATGCGCGCAGGCCATGCAGGCAGGCGGTGCCTCCGAACTGGTGGTGCACGCGCGCACCAAGGCCGATGGCTATCGCGCACCTGCGTACTGGGAGCACATCCCCGCGATCCGTGCGGCCGTGAGCATCCCGGTGGTGGCCAATGGCGAGATCTGGACGGTGGCCGATGCGCATCGTTGCCGGGAGGTGTCGGGCTGTGATGCCCTCATGTTGGGGCGCGGCATGGTGGCTGACCCAGGGCTGGCTCGCGCCATCCGATCAGCCGATGCCGGACAACCCGGCTCGGACGCCGTGGGATGGCGCGATCTGATCCCCCATCTGGTTGCCTTCTGGCAATTGGTGTGTGTTGACCTGGAGCCGCGCCAGCGTGCCGGGCGACTGAAACAGTGGCTCAACCTGCTGCGCAGACGCTTTAGTGAGGCCGAGGCGGCCTACCAGCATGTGCGCACGATGACGGACCAGCGCGCGATCACCGTCTGGGTGGCTGCGTTGCAAGCCGAGGCCTGAAGCGGCGGCAGCGGGGCTGCATACCGGGTCTGCCAACGGGCTTCCGTGTGCCCGGGAGGCTTACAAGAGGTGGTCGGGAGCGAGGGGGCCCAGTAACTGCAGCATCAGGCGCAAAGGGGCGCTGGCATCGGGTTCGCTTGTGGCGTCGGAAAGGCCACTGCCATGGGGTGCGCGCCACACGATGCCGTTGTCGGTCAGCTGCACCTGCCACGCGGCATCTCGCAAGGCTGCCTCGATTTGTGCGGTGGCCCGCCGGGACAGCTCTGTACTGTGAATCAACAGCGCAACTTCAGTGTTCTGCCGCTGCGAGCGAATGTCCAGATTCATGGAACCGACCGCGAGCAGGCGACCGTCCATGATCAGCAGCTTGGAGTGCAGCATGGCGCGCGAGCTGCCCGAGGAGCCCGTGCCCCCCATGCTGCCGGTGGAGCCGAGGGCGCCACGCAGCATTCCGGTGAGCTCACTGCGCATTTCATACAGTTCAACACCCATGGTCAGCAGAGCAGGGCGGTGCCGTGCATAGCCTGCGTGCGCAATGGGTGCGTCGTTGGAAGCCAGTGAGTTGGTGAGTACCCGAACACGCACACCGCGTGCACGCGCTGCGGCAAAGGCGCGCTTCATGTCGGGCCCCGGTACAAAGTACGGCGAGATGATGAGCAGGTCGCGTCGCGCCTGGCCCATGAGTTGGAGCAATCCGTCCACCACCGTGTCGGTTGGGGCGTCGACCGCTTCGCTAGCCTGCGAGCGGATGTTCTTGCCCGTGCCGCTGGGTTTGGCAGAGGAAGAGGGCGCAGGCGCGGTGGTGGATTCCGCTGGGGCTGGGGTCAGTGAGGCTCCTGCAGTCGGTGCCCGAGGCCCCCGCAATGTTGCCGCGACTTGGGTGGATTGGGCAGGGAGGTTGGGGGGCAGCGCGGTAGCGGATGCGCCATCAGGCGGAATCTTGGCGGGCTTGTCCACAAGCACAGCGGCTGGTGCCCAGACAAAAGGGACCTTTTCAAGGTCCATGGGTTCGTAGTTCCAGATCCGTGCACGCTGAGCGGCCGTAGTCCGTTGCCCGTCGCTGGAGGGGGTTGTGTATCTGGCGCTGGGGCACCCCCCTGTCCCGCACTGCGCTCGCGTTGCACCGCGTCAGAGGCGCGAATGTTTTTGCGCAGGTTATCGAGTTCATCGCGCGTGACAAGCGACTGAACCGGGTAGGCGCGTTCGTTGTTCCAATAGCTGTCAAAGCTGCGCGATAGCTCCTGCACGATGGGCCCTGCGGCCAGCACGTCCAGGTCTACAAAGTTGCCGGAATCAGAGTTCCCAAAATAGGCATCGCCCAGATTGCGTCCCCCTGCCACGCCCATCGCGTTGTCGGCAATGAAAAGCTTGTTGTGCATGCGCTGCTGCACACGTGCAAAGTCGCCCAGCAGGCTGAACATGCGGCCCAAGGACGACCCCCGCGCACCCGTGAGCGGGTTGAACATGCGCATCTCGATGTTGGGCACGAAGGCCAGTCGCATCACCTGCGCGTCGCGTCCGGTGCTGTGAAAATCGTCCAGCAGCACGCGCACGCGCACCCCCCGTTGGGCGGCGGCCACCACACTGAGCAACAGACGTTCACTGCTCGCATCGGCGTGGATGGCGTAGTACTGCAGGTCCAGCGTCTTCTGCGCTGCGTCCACCAAAGCCAGGCGGCTGCTGTATGCCGCTTGCGGCCCACTCAGCAATACAAACCCCGAGGGTTGTCTCGCCCCCTGGGCCGCTCTGCGCGCCGTGACTAACTGGCCCAGCGCTGTGTCGCTGGGGGCTTGCAAGGCGATGGTGACGGGTCGGTCCACATCTTTGGGCAAGCCCGTGCAGCCCCCCATGGCCATTGCAGCAACCATGGCGATGGCCAGCCCAGCGCGGCGAGTGGCCGCCGATACAAGGACGGTGGATGTGGGCAGGTAAGCCATGGTGCGATTGTGACCTTGGAGTTGTCAGGAGCAGGTGCTCGGAGCCTGCGCAAAGGCATTTCATGGAGTCTGATACCCCCAGAACGGCGGCAGGTGCACTGCTGCGCATGGCCCAAGCCGCAGTCGGACCAGCGACCCAGCGAGGATTTGCGACGCTGCAGACACTGCCTTTTCGGCGCAGCCCTTCGGGCAAGGCAGCCGGCAACCGGTAACCGCACCCGGTGTTGTACACATTGCCCAGGCCACTTGCCTGAACGCTGACGCGGGCCTAGGTCGCAGCGGCTGGCTTCCTAGTGAGCACCATGGAATGACATTGAACAGGCGCTAAGGTACATCCGTGAACAGTCCTCGCCTGTCGGACGAAGCTCCAATCCGCGGGAGTTGCAGGCGGAAATGAACGCACTTGGAGTACATGGTCTTGGCGCTGGGCGCTGGCCAACCTCACCAGCTCACTTCGCGGTCTGGTGTGGCACTGATCTTGTGAATGGACAGGTCGGCCCCGTCGAACTCTTCTTCTTGCGTGAGCCGCAGGCCGACGGTTTTCTTGAGGATGCCGTACACGATGGTGCCGCCCATCACGGCCCATGCCACCCCCAGGCCTGTGCCGATGAGTTGTGCCGATAGGCTGACGCCACCCAAGCCACCCAATGCCTTGCTACCGAAGATGCCCGCGGCCAGCCCGCCCCAGGTGCCGCACAGGCCATGCAGGGGCCAGACTCCCAGCACATCGTCGATCTTCCACTTGTTCTGGGTGAGCGTGAACATCAGTACAAAAATGGCACCTGCCACGGCCCCCACCACCAGCGCACCCAAAGGGTGCATCAGGTCCGAACCCGCGCAGACGGCCACCAGTCCGGCCAGTGGACCGTTGTGCACGAAGCCAGGATCGTTTTTGCCCAGCAGCAACGCAGCCAGCGTGCCTCCCACCATGGCCATGAGCGAGTTGACCGCCACCAGGCCTGAGAGCTTGTCCAGGGACTGTGCGCTCATCACGTTGAAGCCAAACCAGCCCACCACGAGCACCCACGCTCCCAGCGCCAGAAAGGGAATGTTTGACGGTGGGTGCGCGGAAATCGCGCCGTCCTTGCGGTAGCGGTTGGCGCGCGATCCCAGCAGAATCACGGCAGGCAGTGCGATCCATCCGCCCATGGCGTGCACCACCACCGAGCCTGCAAAATCATGAAATTCCTCCCCGGCGACGGCTTTGATCCAGGCTTGCACACCGAAATGCTGGTTCCAGGCAATGCCTTCAAAAAAAGGGTATACAAAGCCCACGATGACGGCCGTGGCCATGAGTTGCGGCCAGAACTTGGCTCTCTCCGCAATTCCGCCCGACACGATGGCCGGTATCGCGGCTGCAAACGTTAGCAAGAAGAAGAACTTGACCAGCGCATAGCCACTTTGCTGCACCAGCGATTCCGCCCCCATGAAAAAGTGCGTGCCATACGCCACGCTGTACCCCACCACAAAGTAAACGACGGTGGATACTGAGAAATCCACCAATATTTTCACCAGCGCATTCACCTGGTTCTTTTTGCGGACCGTGCCCAGCTCCAGAAAGGCGAAACCTGCATGCATGGCCAACACCATGATGGCCCCGAGCAGAATGAACAAGGCATCCATGCCCTGTTTGAGTGCATCCATAACATCCTCGCGCTTGTGATTGATTGATTCTGGTGCGTTGTGAGTGTTTGCAACAGATTTGCACCAATATAAGCAAAATTTGTGCCTGCTATTGGTGCGAAAATTTGCACCAATCTGGAGCGTTGTCGCTGGGTGTTGGGCCGCTACCCGTTTCGATGACACCTTGTAAAGGCGGATTGTTAGCGTCAGTGCAATCGTGATCAGCAGTGCCAATCGAACTGGACTTCACCCGGTTCAATAGACACCTATCAAGGTCGAAATTGAATTGGAGAGTGAGAAATGAAGAGAGTGAGATACCCGGCTGAATTCAAGGCGGAAGCCGTCAAGCAGGTGACCGAGCGTGGTCATGGGGTAGTGGATGTAGCCAAGCGATTGGGTATGTCGGACAAAAGCCTGTACCTGTGGGTGCGGCTTGCCAAAGAGCAATCGAGTGCAGGGGGGCAGAAACAAGCCAACTCAAGGCCGAGGTATCCCGGCTAAAAGCGGAGCTCAAAAGGGCCAATGAGGAGCGTGACATCCTAAAAAAGGCCGCAACGTACTTTGCCAAGCTGTCCGTGTGAAGTACGCATTCATGGCCGAACACAAAGGCCAGTTCCGACTCAGCAGCATGTGCCGCGTTCTGCGCGTACAGCGCAGTGGCTACTACGCCTGGAAGGCCAATCCAAAGTCCAAACGCGCCTTGGCCGACGATGTCTTGCTGGCCAGCATCCGGCAGTCCTTTGACGACAGCCATGGAATTTATGGAAGCCCACGCATCCTGCGGGACTTGCGAGAGGACGGTGTGACATGCGGTCAAAAACGTGTAGCACGCCTGATGCGCCAGGCCCAACTGCGCTCAGTGCGTGGTTACAAGCGGCCACGCTACCGGGTCGGCCTTCCTGCGACTGCCGCACCGAACCGGTTGCAACGTGAGTTCACGGTCACGCTACCGAACCAAGTCTGGGTCACCGACATTACCTATATCCGAACCCATGAGGGCTGGTTGTACCTGACGGCCGTTATTGACCTGTACTCGCGCATGGTGGTCGGCTGGTCGATGAACTCCAGCATGGCTACAGAGTTGGTGTTGGATGCGCTCACGATGGCTGTGTGGCGCAGGCGCCCAACGGGCCCCGTGATGATCCACTCCGACCAAGGAAGTCAGTTTGGCAGTGACGACTTCGCCCGCTGGTGCAAGGACAACCAATTGGTGCCAAGCATGAGCCGGCGTGGAAACTGTTGGGACAACGCGGTAGCAGAGTCCTTCTTCAGCAGCTTGAAGAAGGAGAGAATCAAACGCCGTATCTATGCCACCAGGCAAGATGCCAAGTCAGATGTGTTTGACTACATCGAAGGTTTTTACAATCGAATCCGTCGGCACAGTCACCTCGACCAACTGAGTCCGCTGGCATTCGAACAACTCCGAAACGGAAGTTGAAATATGTCTACGAAACCGGGTGAAGTCCAAGCTTGTTTGCGCGAAACAAAATGAAATAAACCGAAACTGCGTCGAGACGACGCGCAGCGAGCTATTCGGCACCATCAGGGGCATGTTCAACACCGTCCTCGAAAGGACTGCATCATGAAACCCTGGATCAAGAAAACCCTGATGGGCATTTTTGGCGCTTCCATTGCGGTAGGTGGTTTGACGGCCTGTTCCAGCAGTCACTCGCATCGGGGCCCGGTGAGTGCTGAGAAGATGGCGGAGATGCGTGCCAAGGTGGTCGAACGGGTCGGTAGCAAGTTGGATTTGAACGACGCGCAAAGGGCCAAGCTCAACGTCTTGGCTGACAAGATGGAGGCACAGCGTGCAGCATTCATTGGCACGACAGCAGACCCACGCGCGGAAATGCGGGCCATCGTCGCGGGCGAAAAATTTGACCGTGCGCGCGCGGAGACCTTGCTGGACGAGAAGACCCGTGCGGTGCAGACAAGCAGTCCTGAAGTGATTGGTGCGCTGGCCGATTTTTATGACAGCCTCAACCCCGAGCAGCAGAACAAGGTGCGTGAGCTGATGCAGCGGCGCAAGGGCTGGCTGGCGCGCGGCTGATGGCGGGGTGCTTCACATGTCACCCACGCTGGAACCTATTCATCGCCTGGCGCAAGGCGTGCGCACGCATGGGTTAGCGCTGCTGGCCGGTATGCCCGACCCCCATGACGAACTGATGTCCCTGGTCTGGGGGCCGCGCTTTGACCGTGAGCATGCGCTGGAGCTGCTGGCCCGCCAGCCGGAAGCTGCGGTCCATACCTTGCCGGTCTTGCTCGCAGCTGCCGATCATTTCGATACGCTCCACGCCGGAGCCCAGGGTCGCTTGCGCCGGCTGATCGTGAGACATCGCGCATTGTGCGGGGCGGACGATTGCGTCGCCGGGACCATTGGCGGGATGAGCACCTGACGGTGTGAGAATTGCGCATGTATCGCATCCTGCTCATTGACGACGACGCACAGTTGGGCCCGCCGCTGGCCACCTATTTTCAGCGGTTCGAGCTGGAGTTGATCCACGCTCTCAAGCCCAGCGATGGGCTGACACAACTGGGTGGAGGGGGCTTTGATGCCGCCATTCTGGATGTCATGCTGCCTGAGATGGATGGGTTCGAACTGTGCCGCACCATCCGTAAGCAGGGTGACCTGCCCATCGTGATGCTCACAGCACGCGGCGAAGTGATGGACCGGGTTGTCGGGCTGGAGTTGGGGGCGGACGACTATCTGCCCAAGCCCTTTGAACCGCGCGAGCTGGTGGCACGCTTGCAGACCGTGTTGCGCCGGCGGCGGGCGCCAGGGCAGGGCGCCGCCGCAGGTTCGCTGGAATTTGAAGGATTGACCATCGACCACGCCCGCCGCAGCGTGCTGCGCCAGGGGGTGGTCGTGGAGCTGACGGGGACCGAGTTTGACCTGCTGCACCTATTGGCCCGGGAGCCTGGCAAGGTGTTCAGCCGCGACGACATCCTGAACCAGTTGCGTGGCCATGAGGCCGAGCTGTACACCCGTGCTGTCGACATCGTGGTGAGTCGGCTGCGCAAGAAGCTGGAGCCACTCGACTGCATCAAGACGCTGCGCAATGCCGGTTATTCGTTGGCCTTGCGGCGGGCCGCACCATGAGGATTGGATCGACAGCCCAGGATCCAGACTGCCCGTGGCATCGCCGTGCGCGGCATGCGGTGGGGCACTCGCTGCGCATCCGCCTGGTGCTGGTGTTCATGGCATTGGCTGTGACGGTGGCGGTTACTTTCATGGGCGGGGTGCAAAAGGCTGTAGCGGTGGGGTGGCGTGAGGCAGCCCGCCCGCTGCTGATGGACTATGTGGACCGGCTCACCGCCGAGATTGGCAGTCCGCCGAGCATCGAACGTGCGCAGGCCATTGCCAACCGCTTGCCCGTCACGCTGCGCATCGACGGCCCGCAGATTCATTGGGCTTCCCATCCTGACCAACCGCGCCCGGATTGGATGAGCGACAAGTTTCGCAAGGAGGATCGCTGGGCAGGTGATGAGAGCGGGCACAGCTTGCTGCAGCGCACCACGGCGGATGGACACCACATCGAGTTCGGTTTGAATGCGCTGTCCTGGGATAAGCGCCCACGCATTGCCTGGGGCACGCTGACGGTGTTGCTGCTGCTGACCGCGTTGGCTTACGTGTATGTGCGTCATCTGCTGCGCCCGCTGGACGATATCCGCCGAGGGGCCCAACGTTTTGGCGACGGTAACTTTGCCCAATCTATCCCGGTGCGGCATGCCCATCGGCCTGACGAATTGGGGCAACTCGCGGCCACCATCAACACCATGGGGGATGACATACACCAGATGCTGGAGGCCAAGCGCGCGTTGTTGCTTGCCATGAGCCACGAGCTGCGCAGCCCGCTGACCCGCGCCCGGTTGAACACCGAACTACTGCCCGAGACCGCCGACATCCAAACCCAGCGGCTGGCCCTGATGCGGGATCTGGGCGAGATGGCAGGTCTCATCACCGACCTGCTGGAGAGCGAACGCTTGGCCGGGCGCCATGCCGCTTTGCACCGGGAGCCTACGGACATGGCAGAGTTGGCGCGGGAGGTGGTGGCAGAGCTGTGTTCCCGCCACCCCGGCGCGGCCGATATTGTGCTGCAGGTGCCACAAGGCCTGCCCACGGTCAGGCTTGATCGCTCACGCCTGCGGCTGCTGCTGCGCAACTTGCTGGACAACAGCCTGCGCCACAGTGACTCCGGCGCATTTCCCCCCGAGTTGCACCTGCGACTGGCGGACGATGGGCGCGTGATCGAACTGGAAGTGCGCGATCACGGCAGGGGGGTGCCTCCCGAGCACCTGCCCCATTTGGCGCAGGCGTTCTACCGCCCAGACACCGCGCGCCAGCGCACCACCGGCGGCGTGGGGCTGGGGTTGTATTTGTGTCGCCTGGTCGCCCAGGCGCACGACGGCCAGTTGCACGTGCGCAATGCCGAGCCCGGCCTGTCGGTCACCGTGCGTCTGCCCATTGTGGAATGAGTCGCCTGCAGGCGGCATAGACAGGTTGCACGATGCTCGCTGCCGCCGCACCGTGCTGCGTCTGCTCCCCCGTGTTGGCAAATGCACAGGCTTGGTGCAAATGCTGCTTTGGGCCGCAATGGGGCGACCAGCGTATGGGGCGGCAATTTTTACGCCAAATTGATCTCTAGCGCTTATTGATAAAGCGCGGGCAGCTATCAATATGGAAGCGATTGAGGTTCGAAGGCTGGGCGCCATCGCGGCTTTCCATGCCTGGCCTCGTTTTTGCTCTTGTCGAGTACCTCGCTTAATGACCAGGCTTTGCAGGTGTTTACCCTGTATATACAGGTATGCTGCAAATGTCATCATGGCGACCGGAACGCAGGTGCGGACCGGCTGGGGTGGTACTTTCTTCAAACAGGAGCAGATGATGACTCGATCGGTTGTGAAATGGACGTCGCTGGCAGCGGCTGCGGCATGTGCATTGGTTCTGGCCGCACCAGCCCAGGCGCAAGACACCAAGATAGTGTTGGGCATGTCGGGCTGGACCGGTTTTGCACCCCTCACGCTGGCAGACAAGGCTGGCATCTTCAAGAAGAACGGCCTGGATGTGGAGATCAAGATGATTCCGCAGAAGGACCGCCACCTGGCCCTGGCCTCCAAATCCATCCAGTGCGCCGCCACCACTGTCGAGACGCATGTGGCCTGGAACGCCAATGGCGTGCCCATCGTGCAGATCTTCCAGATGGACAAGTCTTTTGGTGCTGACGGCATCGCAGTGCGTGGCGACATCAAGGGCTTTGCCGACCTCAAGGGCAAGACCATTGGCGTGGATGCGCCCGGCACCGCGCCGTACTTCGGCCTGGCCTGGATGCTGAGCAAGAACGGCATGAGCCTCAAGGACGTGAAGACCACCACCCTGTCGCCCCAGGCGGCTGCGCAGGCCTTTGTGGCCGGCCAGAACGACGCCGCCATGACGTACGAGCCGTACCTCTCCACCGTGCGCGACAACCCTGCCGCAGGCAAAATTTTGGCCACTACGCTCGACTACCCCATGGTGATGGACACCGTGGGCTGCGACCCCACCTGGCTCAAGGCCAACGGCAAGGCTGCGCAGGCGCTGGCCAACTCGTACTTCCAGGCGCTCGACATGATCAAGGCCGACCCCACCAAGTCCAACGAGATCATGGGGGCCGCCGTCAAGCAGACGGGCGAGCAGTTTGCCAAGTCGTCGTCGTTCTTGCGCTGGCAAGACAAGGCCGCCAACCAGAAGTTCTTTGCGGGCGAACTGCAGACCTTCATGAAAGACGCCACGGCCATCTTGCTGGAGGCCGGCATCATCCGCAAGGCGAATGAAGACCTGGCCGTGACCTTCGACGCGAGCTTCATCAAGTAAAAGGAGCGGCCAACACAACGCTTTTGGCATCGCTGCTCCCTCTTGTCGTACCAACCGTACTGCCTGCGAGGAAGCGCCCAGCCATAACCGCTTCGCTGAGTTGTCTTGGCCACTCCCAATCACCAAAAAAAGAACGCGCCATGTCTGCTGTGCAACCCTTGTCCGTTACCGAACCCCACGCAACTGTGCGACGGCGTTCCCTGGCTCCACTGGAGCCTGTGAGCGCCCGTGCACGGTGGCTGCTGGGCTTTGGTTTTTTTGTGGTGTTCGTGCTGGTGTGGGCGTTCTTCACGCTGGGCGGCTTTGTGTCGCCCACCTTCCTCGCCAGCCCGGTGACCATGGCCAAGGAAGGCTGGTTGCTCTTTACTGAATACGGCTTTCACAAAGACATCGGCATGACGGTGTGGCGCGTTTTCGGCGGCTTCATTCTGGCCGCTGTGGTGGCCGTGCCGCTCGGTATTGCGATGGGCGCCTACAAGGGCATCGAGGCGTTCTTTGAGCCCTTTGTCTCGTTCTGCCGCTACCTGCCTGCGTCGGCGTTCATTCCGTTGCTCATCTTGTGGGCGGGCATTGGTGAGACGCAAAAGATCCTGGTGATCTTCATCGGCTCAGTCTTTCAGATCACGCTGATGGTGGCTGTGACGGTGGGCGGCGCGCGGCGCGATCTGGTGGAGGCCGCGTACACGCTGGGGGCGGGCCACAAGGGCATCGTCACGCGGGTGCTCATCCCCGGCGCTGCACCCGAGATCGCCGAGACGCTGCGCCTGGTGCTGGGCTGGGCTTGGACGTACGTCATCGTGGCCGAGCTGATCGGTTCCTCGAGCGGCATCGGCCACATGATCACCGACAGCCAGTCGCTGCTCAACACCGGCCAGATCATCTTCGGCATCATCATCATCGGCCTCATCGGGCTGGTGTCCGACTTCGCCTTCAAGGCGCTCAATCAACGTCTGTTTGCCTGGAGTTTTGTGCGATGAGCAGCGTATCCATTCAAGCTGTTTCGCGCGTCTTCGAGACCGCCAAGGGCCAGCGCACGCAGGCCTTGCAGCCGGTCGACTTTGAGGTGCGCGACAACGACTTTGTCACCATCCTTGGCCCTTCGGGCTGCGGCAAATCCACCCTGTTGCGCATCGTGGCGGGGCTGGATCACGCCACCAGCGGCCGCGTGCTGCTCGATGGTGCGCCGGTCGAAGGCCCGGGCCCCGAGCGCGGCATGGTGTTCCAGAGCTATACGCTGTTCCCCTGGCTCACCATTGAGCAGAACATTCGCTTCGGCCTGCGTGAGCGCGGCATGCCTGAAGCGCAGCAAAAAGAGCGCGCCGCGTACTTCATTGCCAAGGTGGGCCTGCGCGGCTTTGAACAGCACTTTCCCAAGCAGCTCTCGGGCGGCATGCAACAGCGCACCGCCATTGCGCGCGCGCTGGCCAACGACCCCAAGATTTTGCTGATGGACGAACCCTTTGGAGCCCTCGATAACCAGACCCGCGTGCTCATGCAAGAGCTGCTACTGGGCATCTGGGAAGCCGAGCGCAAGACCGTGCTGTTCGTCACCCATGACATCGACGAAGCCATCTTCATGGCCAACCGTGTGGCCGTGTTCAGCGCCCGGCCCGGCCGTATCAAGACCGAGCTGGCGGTGGACTTGCCCCACCCGCGCCATTACACGATCAAGACCAGCCCTGAGTTCATGGACCTCAAGGCGCGGTTGACTGAAGAGATCCGCGCCGAGTCCATGGCCGCTGACTTGCATTGAGCCTGACTGACTGCTTCCCACCATGAGCGCCCGTCCTTCCCGTCGCACTGCTGCCGCCACTGCACCCCGCAGTGCCCCGCCCGCCAAGGCCGGGGCAGCCGTGGCTGCGCCCGCGCAGGCGATGGCGCTGTACGAGCAGATCAAGGACCACATTTCCCGCAAGATCCAGGAAGGCATCTGGCGCGCGGGCGACCGCCTGCCGTCCGAGAACGAGCTGGTCACCCAGTTCGGCATCTCGCGCATGACGGTGAACCGCGCGCTGCGCGAACTGGTGGAGCAGGGCCGCATCGTGCGCGTGGCTGGTGTGGGCAGCTTTGTGGCCGAAGACAAGCCGCAGTCCACGCTGCTGCAGATTGCCAATTTGGCCAGCGAGATTCGCCAGCGCGGGCACGACTACCGCTGTGACGTACTGGCAGTGGAACGCATCTCCGCCACGCTGGAGGTGGCCGCCGCGCTGGACCTGCGCACTGGCGAGTCGGTGTTCCATTCACTGTGCATCCACCGCGAAGATGGCCTGCCCGTGCAACTGGAAGACCGCTACGTGAACCCGCGCCAGGTGCCCCAGTTCGCCGCGCAGGACTTCGCGCAGCTACAGCCCTCCGAATACCTGGTGCGCAACGTGCCCTTCGACCAGATCGAGCACGTGGTCGACGCCGTCATGCCCACTGCCGAGCAGGCCGCGCTGCTGGAGATGTCGCCGCAGGAGCCCTGCCTGCTGCTCACCCGCCGCACCTGGTCGCGCGGCGTACCCATCACCGTGGTGCGCTGCCTGCACCCCGCTACCCGCTACCGTTTGGGCAGCCGCTTCCGAGCCGACGGCAACCCCGTCGCTGGTTGATGGCTGTTGGTCAAAAGCCCCAGAATTTCTTTCGCTTGTACCTACTTGTATATACAGGATCAACGCCATGACAAAAGCCACCACTTCCTCCCTGACCCTGGTCCCCGGCCATGTGTCGTTGGCCGCGCTGCGCAGCATCTATACCGCGCCCGTGCAACTGTCGCTCGACCCATCGGCCCGCGCCCTCATGCAGGCGTCGCTGGCCACGGTGCAGCGCATCGTCGATGAAGACCAGGTGGTCTACGGCATCAACACTGGCTTTGGCAAACTCGCCAGCACCAAGATCGCCCACGAGCGCCTGGCCGAGCTGCAGCGCAACCTGGTGCTGTCGCACAGCGTGGGCACCGGCGATGCGCTCGCAGACGATGTGGTGCGCCTCATTCTGGCCACCAAGGCCATCAGCCTGGCGCGCGGGCATTCGGGCATCCGGCCAGAGATTGTGGATGCGCTCCTGGCCATGGCCAATGCGAACGTGTTGCCTTTGATTCCGGCCAAGGGCTCGGTGGGCGCATCGGGTGACCTGGCGCCGCTGGCGCACTTGGCCTGCGTGCTGATTGGGGAAGGGCAGGCCAAGGTGAATGGAGTGGTGGTTTCGGGGGCGGATGCGATGCGCTCCATCGGCCTCGCGCCGTTCGTGCTCGGCCCCAAGGAAGGGCTGGCACTGCTCAACGGTACGCAGGTGTCCACCTCGCTCGCGTTGGCCGGGCTGTTCGGTGCAGAGAGCGTGTTTGCTGCTGCGCTGGTGGCGGGCTGCCTGTCGCTCGAAGCCATCAAGGGCTCGGTCAAGCCCTTTGACGCACGCATCCACGAAGCGCGTGGCCAGGCCGGGCAGATCGCCGTGGCGGCTGCCGTGCGGGCGTTGCTGGATGGCAGCGCGATTGACCCGTCCCACCCCCACTGTGGTCGTGTGCAAGATCCATACTCCATCCGCTGCGTGCCGCAGGTGATGGGCGCGTGCCTGGACAACTTGCACCACGCCGCACGCGTCTTGACCATCGAAGCCAACGCGGCGTCGGACAACCCGCTCGTTTTTGACAATGGCGACGTGATCTCCGGCGGCAACTTCCACGCCGAGCCCGTGGCCTTTGTGGCCGACATCATCGCGCTGGCCGTGGCCGAGATCGGTGCCATCTCCGAGCGCCGCTTGTCGTTGCTGCTGGACCCCGGCCTGTCGGGCCTGCCAGCCTTCCTGATCCGCGACAGTGGCGTGAATTCTGGCTTCATGATCGCGCAGGTCACCGCCGCCGCGCTGGCGGCCGAGAACCAGTGCCTGGCCAACCCCAGCAGTGTGACCAGCCTGCCCACATCGGCTAATCAGGAGGACCATGTCTCCATGGCCACCTACGGCGCACGCCGCCTGGGCGACATGGTGCGCAATGCGGCCGTGATGGTCGGCATCGAAGCCATGGCCGCTGCGCAGGGCATGGAATTCGACCGTGCGCTGAAATCATCGCCTTTGGTGGAAGAACAGTTCGCCGCCATCCGCCAGCGAGTGGCTTACCTGGAGCAAGACCGCTTCCTCGCCACCGACATCGAAGCCATGCGCGAATGGGCCATACAGACGCCATGGCCTGCGCCACTGCTGCAATGCCTGCCCAGCCACGCCTGATCATTTCTGTTCACACCCATTGATTCACAGGAGCCCACCATGAACGCCAACGACGCCATCATTGCTGCCGCAGCTTCCCCCAGTGCCGACCCCCGCCACGACGCCACCCGTGTGATTCGCGCCCCGCGCGGCAGCCAGCTCACCTGCAAGAGCTGGCTCACTGAAGCCGCCTACCGCATGATCCAGAACAACCTGGATGCCGAAGTGGCCGAGCGCCCGCAGGACCTGGTGGTGTATGGCGGCATTGGCCGCGCCGCGCGCAACTGGGAGTGTTATGACCAGATCCTCGCGTCGCTCAAGGACCTGAACGACGACGAAACCCTGCTCATCCAGTCCGGCAAGCCTGTGGGCGTGTTCAAGACGCACACCAATGCGCCGCGCGTGCTGCTGGCCAACTCCAACCTGGTGCCCAAGTGGGCCAACTGGGAGCACTTCAGCGAGCTGGACCAGAAGGGCCTGTTCATGTACGGCCAGATGACCGCAGGCAGCTGGATCTACATCGGCACCCAAGGCATCGTGCAGGGCACCTACGAAACCTTTGCCGAGGCGGGGCGAAAGCACTACGGTGGTTCCCTCGAAGGCAAATGGATATTGACCGCAGGCCTGGGCGGCATGGGCGGCGCGCAGCCGCTGGCCGCCACGTTTGCGGGCGCCGTTTCGCTCAACATCGAGTGCCAGCAAAGCAGCATCGACTTCCGACTGCGCACGCGCTACGTGGACAAGCAGGCGCGTGACATCGACCACGCGTTTGAACTGATCCAGCAGCACACGGCAGCCAAGGAAGCCGTGTCGATTGCGCTGCTGGGCAACGCAGCAGACGTGCTGCCCGAACTCGCCAAGCGCGCCCAGGCCGGTGGCCTCAAGCCCGACCTCGTGACCGACCAGACCTCGGCCCACGACCTCGTCAATGGCTATCTGCCTACGGGCTGGACGGTGGAACAATGGCGCGCAGCGCAGCAGGATGTGGCGCAGCATGAAGGCTTGAAGAAGGCCGCGGCGAAATCGTGCGCCGTCCATGTGCAGGCCATGCTCGACTTCCAATCGATGGGCATCCCCACGGTGGATTACGGCAACAACATCCGCCAGGTGGCGTTCGACGAAGGCGTGAAGAACGCCTTCGACTTCCCCGGCTTCGTGCCCGCCTACATCCGCCCGCTGTTCTGCGAGGGCAAGGGCCCGTTCCGCTGGGTGGCCCTGTCGGGCGACCCCGAAGACATCCGCAAGACCGACGCCAAGATCAAGGAGCTGTTCCCCGAGAACAAGCACGTGCACCGCTGGCTCGACATGGCAGGCGAGCGCATCGCCTTCCAGGGCCTGCCCGCACGCATCTGCTGGCTGGGCCTGGGCGAGCGCCACATCGCGGGCCTGGCCTTCAACGAGATGGTGAAAAACGGCGAGCTCAAGGCGCCCATCGTCATCGGCCGCGACCACCTCGACACCGGCAGTGTGGCCAGCCCCAACCGCGAGACCGAAGCCATGAAAGACGGCACCGACGCCGTGAGCGACTGGCCGCTGCTCAACGCGCTGCTCAACACCGCAGGCGGCGCCACTTGGGTCAGCCTGCACCATGGCGGCGGCGTGGGCATGGGCTACTCGCAGCATTCGGGCATGGTCATCGTGGCCGACGGCACCGATGACGCCGCCGAGCGCCTGGCGCGTGTGCTGGTCAACGACTGTGGTAGCGGCGTGATGCGCCATGCCGACGCGGGCTACGAACTGGCGGTGGAAACCGCCAAGAAGCAGGGCCTGAAGCTACCCATGGTGAAGTGAACCGACGAAAGTGAGGACGTGACAGAAATGTGAAAAAGGGAACTGAATTCCCACTCCGTGGGAATTCAGGGTTTGAATGCCGCTGCAATCCTTTGATACTGAGTCCATGCCCGCCCGTGGACCCACCTCTGTTGCCGCCGCCGACCGTGTTTTGCACGTGCTGGCGGTGCTGGCGCAGCACGGTCAGCCCATGTCAGCCGCCGAGCTGGTGGAGGCCACGGGCCTGGCCCGCAGCACGCTGTACCGGCAGCTCGCGCGGCTCAAGCTGTGGGGCTTTGTGCTGGAGAGCAGCGGGCACTACGCGCCCGGGCCGCTCAGCCTGCAACTGGCCCTGGGCTTTGACATGGCGTCGCACCTGGTGCACCAGGCGCGGCCGGACATGCAGGCGCTGGCCCGGCAGTCCCACGAGAGCGTGGGGCTGGTGGTGGCCGTGAACGACAGTGTGGTGTGCCTGGACATGGTCGACAGCACGCAGGCCCTGCGCTGTTCGTTTGAAAAAGGGCGCAGCGTTCCCTTGCGCGCGGGTGCCTCGGCCAAATGCCTGCTCGCCCATGTGGCACCGGCCACGCGCAATGCGACTCTCGACCTGCACTACGGCGCAGGCACGGCGGAGCGCCAGGCTGCGCTGACCGACCTGGAGGGCATTGCCAAAGCCGGCTACGCAGTCAGCTACGGCGAGGTGGATGCCGGTGTCTGGGGCGTCAGCGTGCCGGTGTTCGGCTCACCCCGGCAGGCCGCCGGTGCCATCACGCTGATGGCCCCGATCTTGCGAGCCCAGGGGCAGGAAGCCACGCTCATTGGCATGGCCGTTGTCGCCGCAGCGCGCATCTCTCGCCAGCTCACCCCTCCCTGAATTCCCTCACCCCTCCTTAGGAGCTTTTCCCATGAACCTTCGCCGCAATCTTCTTCTGGCCAGCCTGGCCGCCGCAGCCTTTTGCACCACCGGTGCGCAGGCCCAGGACAACGTGCTGCGTGTGGGCACCGATGCCACGTTCCCGCCCATGGAGTTCGTCGACAACGGCAAACGCACGGGCTTTGACATCGAACTGGTGGAAGCGATTGCCAAGACGATGGGCAAGCAGGTCGAATGGGTGGACATCGACTTCAAGGGCCTGATTCCCGGCCTGATCTCCAAGCGTTTTGACATGGCGGTATCGGCCATCTACATCACCGACGAGCGCAAGAAGGTGGTGGACTTCACCGACTCTTACTACGCAGGGGGCCTGGTGGTGATGGTGAAAGCCGACAACAAAACCATCAACAAGCTGGCCGATCTGGACGGCAAAAAAGTCAGCGTGCAGGTGGGTACCAAGTCGGTGAGCTACCTGACCGAAAAATTTCCCAAGGTGCAGCGTGTCGAGGTGGAAAAGAACCAGGAGATGTTCAACCTAGTGGACATCGGTCGCGCTGATGCGGCTGTGACCGGCAAGCCCGCCGCCTTCCAGTATGTGCGCACCCGCCCCGGCCTGCGCGTGCTCGATGAGCAGCTCACCACAGAGGAATACGGCATGGCCCTGCGCAAGGACACGCCCGAGCTGACGAAGGCCGTCAACGGCGCCATCACCAAGCTCAAGGCCGACGGTACTTACGCTGCCATCGTCAAGAAGTGGTTCAGCAACAGCGCTGCCAAGTAAGCCCCTGACTGTTGCCGATTTGAGCTGAGCTAAGCCATGGAACTCGATTTTTCTCCTGTGTGGGCCGGATTGCCCCAGTTGCTGGCGGGCGCGCTGGTCACTGTGGAAATCACGGCGGTCTCGCTGCTGCTGGGCTGTGTCATGGGCCTGCTGGTGGGCATCGGCCGGCTGAACCCCAAGCGCCGCGTGATCTACGGCCTGTGCACGGCCTATGTGGCCGCGATCCGTGGCACTCCGCTGCTGGTGCAGTTGTTCATCCTGTTCTTTGGCTTGCCTCAGTTCGGCATTTTGCTGCCCGCCTTTGCGTGTGGCGTGATGGGCCTGGGCATCTACTCGGGCGCCTATGTGTCCGAGGTGGTGCGGGGCGCCATCCAGTCCATCGACAAGGGGCAGATGGAGGCGGCGCGCTCCATTGGCTTGTCGTCGGGCCTGGCCATGCGCACCGTGGTGCTGCCACAGGCGGTGGTTCGCATGATTCCGCCCCTGGGCAATGAGTTCATCGCACTGATCAAGAATTCGGCATTGGTGTCGCTGCTCACCATCCACGACGTGATGCACGAGGGACAGAAAATCATCAGTGTGTCGTACCGGTCGCTGGAGGTCTACCTGGCGATTGCGGTGGTGTATTTCATCCTCACCGGCATCACCACGCTGGTGCTGCGGCGCATCGAACTGCGCCTGCGCTCCGGGGGGATGGTGCAATGAAGAAAGAGTCTGTAGTGAACGGAGCGAGCCAGGCCGCCGAGCCCATCGTGCGCATTCGTGGGTTGCGCAAATCGTTTGGCAACCATGTGGTGCTCAACGGCATCGACTTTGACGTCTTGCCATCGCAGGTGGTGGTGGTGATCGGGCCCAGCGGCTCGGGCAAAAGCACCTTCTTGCGCTGCTGCAACGGGCTGGAGCAGCCTGAGGGCGGCACGGTCGAGATCTGTGGCCGCACGCTGGTGCAGGACGGCCGCATGTTGCCCGACCATGACCTCAACGCCCTGCGCGAAGAGGTGGGCATGGTGTTCCAGTCGTTCAACCTGTTCCCGCACCTGTCGGTGCTCGACAACGTCACGCTGGGTCCGCGCAAGCTGCGCGGCCTCTCGCGCAAGGAGGCCGAGGAGCGTGCCAACGCTCTGCTGACCAAGGTGGGGCTGGCGCACAAGGCCACGGCCATGCCCGCCAGCCTGTCGGGTGGCCAAAAGCAGCGTGTGGCCATTGCGCGCGCGCTGGCCATGGAGCCGCGCGTGATGCTGTTCGACGAGCCCACCTCGGCGCTCGACCCCGAGCTGGTGGGCGAAGTGTTGCAGGTCATGAAACTGCTGGCCAGCGAGGGCATGACCATGATGGTCGTGACCCACGAGATGGACTTTGCGCGGGAGGTGGGCGATGTGGTCGTCGTGATGGACGGCGGCGGCATCATCGAATCGGGGCCGCCCGCCACCATCTTCACCCATCCCACGCAGGAGCGCACGCGTTCCTTTTTGCAGGCCGTGCTCACCCGCGCCTGAGGCGTGGAGCATCCGCACACGCACGGTCGCCATCAAACCCCGAGGAGGAAACCCGCATGCCCCCGATGTCCCCCGTGTTGCTGCAGCGCCTGCAAGAACGATTGACCGAAGAAGACGTCGCGCGTTTTGACCGCGACGGTGCGCTGTGTATCAAGCAACTGCTCACGCCCGATGAGGTGGCGCTGCTGCGCAGCGGCATTGACACGAATCTGGCCGCGCCCAGCCCACGGGCCAAGGTGGCGAGCCGACCCGATGACCCGGGGCGCTTTTTTGAGGACTTCTGCAACTGGCAGGACATCCCGCAGTTCGGTCAGTTCGTGCACGAGACGCCGCTGGCCCTGGCTGCACAGCGCCTGATGCAGTCGCGCACCGTGCGGCTGTACCACGACCATGTATTGGTGAAGGAGCCGGGCACGCGCCAGCGCACGCCGTGGCACCAGGACCAGCCGTACTACAACATCGACGGCAAACAGAACATCAGCATGTGGATTCCGGTCGATCCGGTGTCGCGCGCAGCCACGCTCGAATTTGTGGCCGGTTCGCACAAGGGCCCCTGGCTCATGCCGCGCACGTTCATGGACAACCAGGCCAAGTGGTTCCCTGAGGGCAGCTTGCAGGACCTGCCCAATGTGGAGGCCGACCGCGATGCCTTCCCCATCGTGGGCTGGGAGATCGAGCCGGGCGACGTGGTGTGTTTTCACATGCTCACGCTGCATGCAGCGGGTGGGGTGGAAGGCGCGAACCGCCGCCGGGTTTTCTCCGTGCGGTTCCTTGGCGACGACACGCGCCATGCCCCCCGACCCTGGAAGACTTCGCCCGAGTTTCCGGGTCTGGCCGAGGTGTTGCCCGCCGGGGCCGAGATGAACCACCCGCTGTTCCCGCTGCTGGTGGGTGGCAACCCGGTGCTGCGGGGTGCCCAGGCGTGATGGAGTTTCTGGACATGGCCACAACGCCCCAGGTGCCGTGGAAGAACGGCGGCGGCAGCACGCAAGAGTTGGTCTGCTGGCCGCCGGGCGCAGGCATGGAGCATTTTGACTGGCGTGTGAGCGTCGCAACCATTGCGCGCCCGGGGCCGTTCTCGGCGTTTCCTGGGGTGGATCGCCAGATCATGCTGCTCAAGGGCGATGGCGTGGCGTTGCAGGGCGCGGGCGGGCACTGGCAGCATGTGCTGGCCCAGCCTTGGCAGCCCTTTGTGTTCTCGGGGGACGAGCCCGTGGATTGCCGCATGCTGGGGGGCGTGTCCACCGACTTCAACCTCATGGTGCGTCGCGGGGGCTGGCGCGGCACGCTGCAGGTGGTGCGCGGTGCGCCGCCGCCTGCAATGGGCGTTGCGGGCCTGTGCATGGTGCTCCAGGGATCATGGCAATGGGGTGGTGGTCATGGTGTCCACCTCGGTGGGACGCCAGACGGCAAGGCACCCCGCGTGCTGAAGACGGGACAGGGCATCTGGTGGATGGATGAGGAGACCGAGGGCGGGCAGGGCGATCAGCGCTCACCGGCCATGGTCCCCCTTCACCCCCTTGGCGCCGCAGCTGGCACCGGGTCGGCAGGCGATTCCCCTGTACTGGCCTGGGTGGCGCTCTGTCCCGCCCTGGATACAAAAGATTAATAAAATTGGCCGCTAGCGCAAATGAGATAAGCACTGGCAGCTATATAAAACATAGCAATTCAATCCATGAACACAGCAGCAGACAGCGACATGCAGGGCGCAATTCTTCAGACGTCTCCGGCGCCCAGCGCCGATGGCGTGTGGTCGGGCCTGCGACCCGTGGCGTCGTTGTGGGTGGCCGATGTGCCGGTGCCCGAGGGCGAGCAGGCATGCGTGGTGGTACAGGGCGGCACGGTGTGTTGGGTGGGGCCCCAGGCCCAGCTGCCATCGGCCTTCAGCGCCTTGCCCCGCTTTGACGGCCGAGGCGCCATCGCCACCCCTGGCCTGGTGGACTGCCATACGCACCTGGTCTACGGCGGTCAGCGTGCCAACGAATTCGCCATGCGCCTGGCGGGGGCCACGTACGAAGAGGTGGCCCGGGCGGGCGGCGGCATTGTGTCGTCGGTCCAGGCCACGCGCGAGGCCACGGAGGACGAACTCTTTGCCCAGGCCGCGCCGCGCCTGCAAGCGTTGCTGGCTGAGGGCGTGTGCGCCATCGAGATCAAATCCGGCTATGGCCTGGCGCTGGAGCATGAGCGCAAGCAACTGCGCGTCGCCCGCCGCCTGGGCGAGGCGTTTGGCGTGACGGTGCGCACCACCTTTTTGGGTGCCCACGCGCTGCCGCCCGAATACGCTGGGCGCAGCCAGGACTACATCGACCTGGTGTGCCACGAGATGCTGCCTGCGCTGGCCGCCGAGGGCCTGGTGGACGCGGTGGATGTGTTCTGCGAGCGCATTGCCTTCACGCTGAACGAGACGGAGCAGGTCTTTCAGGCCGCGCAAAAGCTCGGCATACCGGTCAAGCTGCATGCCGAGCAGCTCTCGGACATGGGCGGGTCGGCCCTGGCTGCGCGCTACGGCGCGCTGTCGTGTGACCACATCGAGCATTTGTCGGCCGAAGGCATTGCCGCCATGCGCGCAGCGGGCACCGTGGCCGTGTTACTACCGGGGGCCTACTACACGTTGCGCGACACGCACCTGCCGCCGATTGCACAGCTGCGCGAAGCGGGTGTGCCCATGGCCGTCTCTACTGACCACAACCCGGGCACCTCACCCGCGCTCAGCCTCTTGCTCATGGCCCACATGGCGTGCACGCTGTTTCGCATGACGGTGCCTGAGGTGCTGGCGGGCATCACCATTCATGCAGCGCGAGCGCTGGGCCTGCAGGATTCGCATGGTCTGATCGCATCGGGCCGGCCTGCCAATTTTGTGCTCTGGCCATTGGGTCAGCCTGCTGAGTTGGCGTATTGGTTGGGCCACAAGCCCGCATGCACCATCGTGCGGCAGGGGCGCGTCTACGGAGTGATGCCATGAGTCAGCCTCTTCATCGTCAGTTGTTTGCAGCCAACGCGCTGCTGCCTACCGGCTGGGCGCGTGACGTGCTCATGCAATGGGATGAGGCAGGGCGTATCACGGAAGTCACACCCGGCGTTTTGGCGCCTGCAGGCGCCGAGCAGGCTGCAGGCCCGCTGTTGCCGGGCATGCCCAACCTGCACTCGCACGCGTTCCAGCGCGCGTTTGCGGGCTTGACCGAATACCGGGGCCAGGCCGACGACAGCTTCTGGAGCTGGCGCAACCTGATGTACCGCTTTGCGCAGCGCATCACCCCCGAATCGCTGGAGGCCATTGCCACCTGGCTGTATGTCGAGATGCTGGAGGCTGGCTACACCTCGGTGTGCGAGTTTCACTATGTGCACCACGACCAGGGGGGGACGCCCTATGCCGACGATGCAACGTTGTCACAGGCCTTGCTGCGCGCCGCGCGCAACGCGGGCATGGGCATCACGCTGCTGCCGGTGCTGTACCAGACCAGCGGATTTGCTGCCAAGCCGCCGCGTGCCGACCAGGCGCGTTTTATCCGCAGCACCGACAACATGCTCTCTTTATTAGAGCGCCTCGCGCCCGCCACACAAGCACAAGGGGCCGTTTTGGGTCTTGCGCCGCATTCGCTGCGTGCCGTACCACCCGAGAGTCTGAGTGCGGCCGTTCAGGGGCTGACCGCCCTGAACCCCAAGGCGCCGATCCACATCCACATTGCCGAGCAGACACAAGAGGTGGACGACTGCTTGGCCTGGAGCAACCGGCGCCCCGTGCAGTGGCTGCTGGAGCACGCGCCCGTGGACGAACGCTGGTGCCTGGTGCACGCCACGCACATGACGCCGGATGAGTACGCCGCCGCGGCGCGCACCGGCGCGGTGGCTGGCATCTGCCCCACGACCGAGGCAAACCTGGGCGACGGTATTTTCGACATGCCGCTGTGGCTGAAGCACGGCGGCCGATGGGGCGTCGGATCGGACAGCCATGCCTGCGTGAATGCGGCCGAAGAGCTTTTGATGCTCGAATACAGCCAACGCCTGTCGCGCCGCCAGCGCAATGTGCTGGCCAGCGCCGCACAGGCCGAGGTGGCCACCGCCATGACGCTGCAGGCTGTGCAGGGGGGGCGCAGGCAGCGGGGCGCGCCATTGCAGGCTTGGCCGTGGGCCAGCAGGCCGACCTGGTGGTGCTGGATGCATGCCATGTGGCTCTGTGCGATCTGCCGGCTCACAGCATGCTCTCGGCCCATGTCTTTGGCAGCCACCGCACTTCAGCCATCGACAGCCTGTGGGTTGCGGGCGTGTGCCGCGTATCCAAAGGCCGCCATGTGCTGCACGAGGCTGCCGCGCGGGCCTTTGTGGCCGCGCGCTCTGCCACCATTGCGCCCGACTGATACACAGGGCGTCGAACCTATTTTTCCCTGATGGAAACCTCCATGACCGACACCACACACCCGCCATTCGTTTTTCACCAGGGCACACAACCACTGCTGCTGTCGATGCCACACGCGGGCACCTATGTGCCACCGGCCCTGGCGGCACGCTTTACCGACGAGGCCCGCCAGGTGCCCGACACGGACTGGCACATGGACCGTCTGTATGCCTTTGCCCGCGATATGGGGGCCTCCATCTTGTTGGCCACCCATTCGCGCTATGTGGTGGACCTCAACCGCCCGCCCGACGGTGCGAGCCTCTACCCCGGTCAGAGCGTTACCGGCCTGTGCCCGGTGGATACGTTTGACGACACCCCCATCTATGCGCACAGCGATGTGCCGGATGAAGCGGAGATTGCGGAACGCCGCGCTGTGGTCTGGCAGCCCTACCACGCGCAGCTGCGTGCAGAGATCGACCGCATACGCGCCCAGCATGGGGTGGCCATATTGTGGGATGCGCATTCGATCCGCTCCGTGCTCCCGCGCTTTTTTGAGGGCAAGTTGCCCGACCTGAACCTGGGCACTGCCAATGGCGCCAGCTGCGATCCCGCGCTGGCGCAGGAGCTGCTGGCCATCGCAAAGGCTGCGGCGGGGTACACCGCTGTGCTCAACGGCCGGTTTCAGGGGGGGTACATCACACGCCACTATGGCCAGCCCGAGCAGGGCGTGCACGCTATCCAGCTGGAGATGACCCAGTGCAGCTACATGCAAGAGGTCTTGCCGTTTGACTACGTGCCCGAGGCGGCTGCAGGTGTGCAACCCCACCTGCACCGGATGCTGACCTCTGCCTTGGTGTTTGCCAACTCCAAATTGGCGGCTTGAGCCGGTTCCTTCGTTCAAGGCAGAAGATTTACCGCTGGGCGGGCTTCGGTGCTAGTATGAAGTGGCGACTTGCACCAAGCTCGTAAAGCGAGTGGGCCACGGAAAGGCCCACTTCAGCGGAAGGAGCCGCACCCTATGGATCCAACCGCCTACTACTACATGCCCCATTTCAAGCCCGGCGCTTCCGTGCATTGGAATCAGCGGCGTGAAACCGTCAGCCATGTGGTGATTCGCCGCAACACCTTGATGGTTTACCTGGTGGGTGTCGACAGCCCCGTGTACCCGGATGCCCTGCAGTTAGCGCCCAGCGCCTTTCACCTGACCCGCGTGCCAGACCGCGTCTGAGCTGCCGGTGCAGCGTGTGGGTGTTGGCCACACACATCCGTTATTTGCAACGCCCTGAGCGCTGAAACTGCCTACACTGGCACTCGCTGCGCCATGGCCTCACCGAGCTGAATCCCCCGCGCTGGTGCCCACTGGGGGTTGAACTGCAGCGGTCCCTTGGGGAACAGCATCACCACGGTGGAACCCAGCAAGAAGCGGCCCATTTCCTCGCCTTGCTGCAGTTGAATCTGCCCCTTGGCGTAGTCCCACTGGCGCAGCGTGCCGGTGCGAGGGGGGTTGATCTGGCCGTGCCATACCGTCGCCATACTGCCCACGATGGTGGCGCCCACCAGCACCAGCACAAATGGGCCCTGGGCCGATTCAAAAAAGCACACCACCCGCTCGTTGCGCGCAAACAGGCCCGGCACACCACGCGCTGTGGTGGGGTTCACCGAAAACAGATCGCCGGGCACATGCACCATGCGCGTCAGCTCGCCCGCGCAGGGCATATGAATGCGGTGGTAGTCGCGTGGGCTCAGGTACAGCGTAGCGAAATGGCCGTTGTCAAAACGGGCTGCTGCCGCGGCATCGCCACCGACCAGCGCAGTGGTGGAGTAGGTGTGGCCCTTGGCCTGGAAGACCTGGTCCTTGTCGATGGGGCCAAACTGGCTGATGGCGCCGTCCACCGGGCAGATCATGTCCGCCATGGCCAGCGGTCGTGCGCCGGGTTGGAGGGCGCGCGTGAAGAAGTCGTTGAATGATGCGTAGCTGGCAACGTCGGGGTTGGCCGCCTCGGCCATGTTGACGTTGTAGCGGGCGACAAACCGGCGGATCACCGAGGTGGTCAGGCCCCCCAGCCTCGCCGACGCGAACTTGCCAGCCAGGGTGGTCAGTGCCTGCTTGGGCAGGAGGTATTGCGGCAGAACTGCCAGGCGATCAGACACGGGCGAATCCCTCGAAGACGAAAGCGGATGATTCTATCGGCGGGGCGCTGTCACCCGCATGGTTCATACCCCGAGGTACTGGTCCAGCAACTGGGGTTGCGCGTGCAGCGCGTCTGAGCTGCCCTCAAACACCACCTGGCCCTTGACCAGGATGATGTTGCGGTCGGTGATCTGCGTGACGTGCTTCCAGTTTTTGTCCACGATGACACTGCTGATGCCACTTTCCTTGATGAGGCTGCAGATGCGCCATATCTCGCGCGCGATCAGCGGGGCCAGGCCCTCGGTGGCTTCGTCTAGGATGAGTACGTCGGGATTCGTCATCAGCGCGCGGCCGATGGTGAGCATCTGCTGTTCGCCACCGCTGAGCTGCTGGCCGCCGTGGCCCAGGCGCTCCTTCAGGCGCGGAAAGGTCTCCAGCACGCGCTCGTAGGTCCAGTCGCGCTGGCCGCGGGTGCCGGCGCGGGCGGCCATCTGCAGGTTCTCGACCACGCTCAGGTTGCCGAAGATGCCCCGGCCCTCGGGCACGTAGGCAATGCCCAGCCGGGCCACTTCGTAGGGCGGCTTGCCGGTCATGTCGCGGCCCGCCACGGCCACGCTGCCCGAGCGGGGCTTGACCAAGCCCATCAGCGACTTGAGCAGGGTGCTCTTGCCCATGCCGTTGCGGCCCATGAGGCCGATGGTCTCGCCCTGGCCCACGGTGAAATCAATGCCGTGCAGGATGTGGCTGCTGCCGTAGAAGGTGTGGATGCCCCGGGCATCGATCCAAGGGGTGTTCTTCATCTCAGTGATCCTCGCCCAGATAGGCGGCCTGCACACCCACGTCGGCACGAACCTCGGCGGGGGTGCCATGGGCGATGACTTCGCCGTTGACCATCACGGTGAGGCGGTCGGCGAGCGCGAACACGGCGTCCATATCGTGTTCCACCAGCATGATCGCGTGGGCGGGTTTGAGACGCTGCAGCAGTTCGACCATGCGCTCTGCCTCGGCGACACCCATTCCGGCCAGAGGCTCGTCCAGCAGCAGTACCTGGGGTTCTGTGGCCAGCGTCATGGCGATTTCGAGCTGTCGCTGTTCGCCGTGGCTCATCGCTCCGGCAATCGCGGCTCGCCGGTCTTTCAAGCCAGAAAGCTCGATAGCGCTTTCCATTCGTGCGTTGGTAGCTCTGTTTTTGATAGTGTTGGCACGTGTGTCCTGCCACCAGCGCAGTGGGTTCCAGGGCTGCTGTGCATCGCGCGACTGGGCCGCGAGGCGCACGTTTTCGTGCACAGTGAGTGGCAAAAAGATGTTGGTTTTTTGGTAGCTGCGGCCCAGACCCTGGCGCGAGATGCGTTCGGGAGCCCAGCCGGTCACATCCGTGCCACCCAGCAGCACCTGGCCCGAGGTGGGGGGCAGGTCGCCTGAGAGCAGGTTGGTCAGCGTGGACTTGCCCGCGCCATTGGGGCCAATGACAGCATGGATGTGGCCACGCCACAGATCCACAGACACTCCGTTGACAGCGGCCAGGCCGCCAAAACGCTTGGTGAGCTGGCGGGCAGAGAGCAGGGCGTCAGCCATGGTGTGGGTCCTCCTGCGTCTTGGCCGCCCGGCGTTGCCCCAGCATGCCCAGCAGTCCCCGCGGCGCGGCCACCACCACCAGCACGATGAAGCCACCCATCAGCAGTTGCCAGTGTTTGGTGATGTCCTTGAACACATGCAGCAGGTATTCGAAGGCGAAGGCGCCCACGATGGCTCCGGCAAAATTACCCATCCCTCCCAGGATGACCATCATGATGGCGTGTGCGCTCATGTGGAAACCCATCAGCTCAGGGTTCACGTAGCCGGTCTGCGCGCCCCACAGGTAGCCTGCCAGGCCCGCGAGCGCGCCCGCCACCGAGAACGCCGTGAGCTTGTAGCCGCGGGTGCCGAAGCCCATGGCACGCATGCGGTGCTCGTTGATGCGAATACCTGACAGTGCACGGCCCAGAGGGCTCCAGAGCAAACGACGCAGCAACACGTAGACCAACACCACAAGCGCCAGTGTGAAGTAGTAGAAGGTTTTACGGCCTTCCAGGTCGAACGGCAACCAGCCGAACACCGATGCATCGGGCCGGAAGTTGATGTACAGCCCATCCGATCCGCCGAGCAATTTGTTGTCAAAGAACAGATAGAACACCATCTGCGCAAACGCCATGGTGACCATGATGAAGTAGATGCCGTGGGTGCGAACCACGAAGAACCCGATGATGAGGGCCACCAACCCCGAACCCGCCACGGCCAGCGGCAGTGACCACCACAGGCTCACCGGCACGTCGGCAGGTGTGAGAAAAGCAAGCGCATAGCCCGCCACGCCAAAGTAGGCGGCGTGGCCTAGCGACACCAGGCCGGTCACCCCCTGAAGCAAGTCCAGGCTCATCGCAAAGATGGCCATGATCATCATGCGGGTGACCATCTGCACATAGAAGTCGCTGCCGACGACGGGGAACAGCAGCAGCGCCGCCAGCCCCAGTGCGAGGGAAAATTGAACGCTGCGCGGCAGCACTTCGATATTGGCGCGGGGAGTGCTCATGGGTGGCCGCCGGGCTGCGAAATGCGCAGAGGGTGCAAAGTGACAAGCGAGGAGGCATTCATTGTTTGAAAAGACCTTCGGGTTTCCACAGCAGCACGGCTGCCATCAGCATGTAGACCAGCATGCCCGACATCGATGGCAGCAGTACCTTGCCAAAGGTGTCCACCAGCCCCACAAGCAGTGCCGAGATCAGCGCGCCGCGCACAGAGCCGATGCCACCAATGACCACCACCACAAAGCACATGATCAGAACCGACGATCCCATGTTGGGGTAGACACTGGACACTGGCGCGGCCACCATGCCCGCGACGGCCGCGAGGCCAACCCCCAACGCAAAGACGGTGGCGTGGATGAGCTTGATGTTCACCCCCAGCGATTCAGCCATGTCCCGGTTGAAGGCACCGGCACGGATCTTCATGCCCAGGCGGGTCTTGGAGATCAGCAGATACAGGCCCAGCGCCAGCGCAATGCAGACGCCGGAGATGAACAGTCGGTAGACCGGATACGAGAGGGTGTCGGTGAGCGCAATGGACCAGTCCAGCATGGCTGGAATCGCTACACCGTGCACATCATCTCCCCAGAGGATGGAACGCAGTTCCTCAAAGATATAAATCAGGCCGAAGGTGAGTAGCACCTGGTCCAGATGGTCACGGTGGTAGAAATGGCGAAACAACAGCCATTCCAGCGCCAGGCCGAACACCACGGCCAGCACAGCACCACCCAGGATGGCGAGGGTCAGGCTGCCGAATTGTCCCGACAGCGAGTACCCCAGGTAAGCCCCCAGCATGTAGAAGCTGCCATGTGCCAGGTTCACCACGCCCATGATGCCGAAGATCAGCGTGAGGCCAGCCGCGAGCATGAACAGCAAAAGACCGTACTGCACGCTGTTGAGCAACTGGATCAAAAAGGTGGCGAAATCCATGGAGAGCTGGGGCTATGAGGCTGTGAATGGAGTGCAACAAATCTTGCCGCACGGCGCGCGGCCTGCAGCAGAGAGCCCCGCGTGGAAGCCACGCGGGTGGATCGAGGGGGCGGGCCGAATGGGCCGGTCAGCCCATGCGGCACCCGGCACCGCTGTCGGCCAGCGCTTTGGCGGCAACGCCGATCACCTTGTTTTCCTTGTTCTCCACCCTGCGCAGGTAGATGTCCTGCACGGGGTTATGGGCCTTGCTCATGGTCCACTTGCCCCGTGGGCTATCGATCACGGCACTCTCCAGCGCCCTGTACAGCGCGGGTTTGGCGGACAGGTCGCCCTTCACGGCGTTGGCGCCTTGTACCAGCAGCAGGCCGGTGTCGTAGCCCTGCACGGCGTACACGTCGGGCTGGCTGCGGAATGCCTTGGCGTATTCCAGGCGGAACTGCTTGTTGCGCGGCGTGTCCAGCGAGTCGCTGTAGTGCATGGTGGTGATGATGCCGTCGGCTGCAGGGCCTGCGGCGTCCAGTACACCTTCGGTGAGGAAGCCTGATCCGTACAGTGGAATTTTGTCCTTGAGGCCCGCCGCAGCATAGTCGCGGATGAACTTGGCCGCGCCGCCACCGGCAAAGAAACACGCCACGGCATCGGGCTTGAGTGCGGCGATTTCGGTGAGCAGTGCCTGAAACTCTACGTTGGGGAAGGGCAGGCCCAGTTCCTTGACGATGGTCCCGCCTGCCTTGGTGTAACTCTCTTTGAAGCCTTCAAAGGCTTCGTCGCCCGCTGCGTATTTCCAGGTGATCCACACGGCTTTCTTGTGACCCTTTTCGACCATGGCTTTGCCCAGGGCCAGTGTGGGCTGGGAATTGCTGAACGAAGTGCGGAACACGTTGGGGGCACACAGTGCGCGTGTCGCTGCATGAACGCCTGCGTTGGGGATGAGGCTGAGCACGCCAGTGTTGTCGCGCGCCACCTTCTGGATACCCATCTGCACACCTGAATGCACGGTCCCGATCAGCACATCCACCTTGTCGCGCTGCACCAGCTTGCTGGCGTTCTCGACGCCCTTGCTGGGCTCGGATTCGTCGTCCACCTTGAACCACTCGATTTCGCGACCACCGAGTTTGCCACCCTGCTGGTCGATGGCCAGGCGCACGCCATTTTCGATGGCCACCCCCAACTGAGCGAACGTGCCGGTGTAGGGCAGCATGAAACCCACACGCACCTTGCCGCTTTGAGCGCGCACGATGGAGGGCAGCAACAGCCCTGTGGATGCTGCGCCCACAAGGGCGGCGCTGCGGCTGATGACGAGGCGGCGGGTGGTCATTGGGCTTGTCTCCTTTGTTTAGGCTTAAAGTAATTTACTCCAAGCACTCTGTGGTGAATACCTATGGGTTACCCGTACCGACGGGCCTGGGTGCATGCATTCGAGGGCTGTCCGTCCTGCGCTATTGCTTCATGGGTTGACAGGGTTTGAACGCTGTCCGGGCACCGGTTCTTCTGAAAAAGACCGCTAGGGATTGCCAGAACCTCTTGACGTCGGTAAAGATAGATCAATGAAGTAAACTGCATTTTTTTGTATTTTATGCAGTATAGATCATGTTTTCAGGGTGGTGTCGCGCTGTTTGATGCCTCGGTATTGGTAGTTTCGAGCATAGAGAGGCCTCTGCATCATCCTGGGCCGTCGACCTGTGGGCTCAGTCGGAAAACATGGAGCCTTCACCCGGCAAAATAGAGGTCATTGGTCACAGGGGAGGTCTTGCTGTCCGTGGCCCCCCAGTTCGCAGTGTTACCCATTGCTTCATGTCTCTTCCATCTCGCTCTTCTTCCGCGTCCTTGTCCTCGTCTTCTGCGCCGTCCATTCGGGTGCGTCTGGCCCGGTGGCTGCGTCATTTTTGGCCAGCCCCGCTGGGTATTGATGGTCGCGAAAGACTGCGTTTCATCGTTGGTGCGGTGACTGGCGTGTTGCTGACAGCATTGCTCAGCCGTTGGTGGGCAGGGAGTGGCAGTACGGGCCCCTGGATGGTGGCGTCGCTGGGGGCCAGCGCGGTGCTGGTATTTGGTATGCCATCAAGCCCATTGGCCCAGCCTTGGCCTGTTCTGGGTGGAAGCACTTTGTCGGCACTCGTTGGTGCAGCCGCTGCCGCTTTTATCCCAGATCCCGCGATCGCAGGGGCGGTGGCGGTGGGGTTGGCCATAGCGCTCATGGTGCCGCTGCGCTGCCTGCATCCACCAGGTGGAGCGATGGCGCTTTATATGGTGCTGACGGCGGGCGAGGGGTGGCACCTGGCCGCGTTTCCCATACTTTTCAATGTGCTCGTATTGCTGGTGGCTGGGGTGGTCTACAACGGCCTGACCGGGCGCCGTTACCCGCACCCCCAGCGTGCAGCGGTCAGGACTGATGTTGCCCAGGGTGCTTTCACCGCGTCAGATGTGGATGCTGCTTTGTCCCATTACAACCAGGTGCTGGATGTCAGCCGTGCGGATCTGGAGGGGCTTTTGCATCTGGCGGGCAGGGCCGCTTTCCAGCGAACGCTGGGTGAGGTTCGTTGTTCGGACATCATGTCCAAGCCTCCGTTTGCGGTGGAGGCGGAGGTCTCCCTCAAGGATGCATGGGCGCTGATGCGTGCCCAGCAGATCAAAGCGTTGCCGGTGGTGGACCCGCTGCGCCGGGTTGTAGGGATCGTGACAGTGGCGGATTTCATGCGGCTCGCCAACCTTGATACGCACGAAGGGCTGGGGCAGCGCCTGCGCACACTCGTCATGGGTCGCAGTGGCCAGCCTCAGGATGTGGGCGAAATCATGTCGCACCCGGTGCAGGTGGCCCGCGTGGCGCAGCACGCCATGGATCTTGTTCCCCTGTTTTCTCAAGGCGGGCACCACCATATTCCCATCGTGGATGGGGATGAGCGGTTGGTGGGTGTGATCACCCAGACGGACCTGGTGCGAACGCTGGCCACAGCCGTTCAGGGGCGTGATGAGGGGGACGTTGTGAGCGCAACCAGGGCGCATGGGGCGGCCTCAACAGCCTCCAACGCGGGCCAATAGGCAAAACGTGGTACATCGCGGTACAATCGACAGGCTATGCACAGCGCTTGAGCCTGTCCATTGACGCCGTCTCCCCCGGCCCTCTGCCTGATCTGCGCCCCGGGTGCAGCGACTCCCACCGCCCGCAATGCACCGTGTGTCGAGTACCGACCACGTCGTAGCTGCCGTGGTGGATGCACAAAGCGTTCAGGCGCTGATCACAGAATATTTGTTTTGAAAAGATAGAGAACATGGCCAAAGAAGAACTCATTGAAATGCAAGGCTCCGTCACGGAAGTTTTGCCCGACTCGCGCTTTCGCGTCACGCTGGAAAACGGTCACCAACTGATCGCCTACACGGGCGGCAAAATGCGCAAGCACCACATCCGCATCCTGGCGGGCGATAAGGTTTCGCTGGAGATGTCTCCGTATGACCTGTCCAAGGGACGCATCACGTTCCGCCATCTGGCTGGCCGTGGTCCCGGACCGTCGAGCAACCGTTAATTCACTGAGTCCTTGGTCTTTTTCAGCCCTGTGGGCTGATCCGTTTCTCGTTTCTTGTGGTTCTCTCATCCATGTGCCCCCTTGCGAAAGAGGTAGTGGATTCCCGGTTTTAGTTTGTTGCTCGCTGTTTTTGGAAAAAACACAAAAAGTACGCAACGAACCAGAAAGTAGGGAAATACCGAGTTAGAATACGAGCTGTCGGAGCGTAGCGCAGCCTGGTAGCGCATCTGCTTTGGGAGCAGAGGGTCGCGAGTTCGAATCCCGCCGCTCCGACCATCAATCGTAAGGGCTCCTAGCTATCAAGTTAGGAGCCCTTTTCGTTTTCCGTTATGCGTTTGTCTAACGGGTTGCTCTGGCCTCGATGTGTTTTTGTGCCGCACTTTTTCTGCCCTCTGAGCTCGCGTGGTGTGCGCCCATCCGCTGGACCTCGATAGGCCTGCTCTTTTCGTTCACACCCGTCTGGGCTTTGGCTTGCAGGTCGCAGAATGACGTGTTGGGGGGATGGGCGTTGTACGTCCGGGGCTTGTCGCTGTACCGACAGCCCACGTTACGGGGCCAATCCCCGATCATTCTGGGTGTGGTGTCGGCGTGGATTGCGCGGTTTCAATGTCCGCCAGCGTTGAAAATGGCACGTTAGAAAAATGAGGCTCCTGTGAATCAACCTGCTCCATATGCCGAATTGATCGCCACTTACAAAAGGGCGAGGGCAGAGGCCGCCCACAAACAGGGGCTGATCAAAGCGGTTGCGGCCAAGGGCCCCAAGGCAATTCAAGCAGCTATCGATACGGCAGGCAAAGCCGTGAAGCGCAGGGACTCCTATGCGGACAAGCTGGCTTCGCTGGGAGTTGTGCTCAAAGATTGAGCGGGGCAGGGCGATACCCTCGGTTTAAAGAAACCGAGGGGCGCCGATGGATGCCAATGAGCTGCTCGAAGCGTTGGGGATGCTGCAGGGTCGGCAAGGCCGCCGCAGGGATTTCTTACCAAGTGGCGTGTGAACATTGCGTACCATCTGGCATCCGTATGGGCCGTTGTCCGTGCATCTGATGGGCTATTCATGCGATGAAATTTTCCACGTCGGCAATCCTTTCTTTTTCGGAGGCAGCCGTTGATGCAGGTGCCCATTCGAGACGCTACGACACGGTGGATGCGCTGCGTGGCTTGGCCATGGTATGGATGACGGTCTTTCACTTCTGTTTTGACCTGAGCCACTTCGGGTTTTGGCCACAGAATTTCCGTGCGGACCCCTTCTGGACAACCCAGCGCACGTTCATCGTCAGCCTCTTCCTGTTTTGTGCGGGACTCGGTCAGGCCATTGCATTGCACCAAGGGCAGGGCTGGTTGCGTTTTGGACGCCGATGGGTGCAGGTTGTAGGCTGTGCCTTGCTGGTCACAGCAGGTTCTTTTGTGATGTTCCCCCAAAGCTTTATCTACTTTGGTGTGTTGCACGGTATGGCTGTGATGCTTCTGATTGCGCGGTGCTCTGTCAGTTGGGGGCGATGGTTGTGGTTGGCGGGGCTGGTGGCAGTGGTGTTGCCGTCGCTGGCACTGCATGCGTTGACCGGAGTTTTTGAGGAAGCAGCACCCTGGCTGAATGGGCGCGCCCTCAATTGGCTGGGACTGGTGTCACGCAAGCCCTTTACCGAAGACTACGTGCCGATTTTTCCGTGGCTGGGTGTGATGTGGTGGGGTCTTGCCGCAGGGCAGTGGACACTGCTCAGGCGGCCTTTGTGGGCGCAGTGGGCATTGCCTGGAATCTTTCGGCAATTGGCGGTGCTAGGGCGCTGGAGTCTCAGTTACTACATGCTTCATCAGCCAGTGATGATCGGGCTGCTGACGATGGTGGCCTGGGTGCTGAACCGTCCATGAGCGAATGGCGGCACGGCCTGAGCGACCAGAGGCGCAGTGCAATCCGCAATATCCATAAAAAAACGCGACCTTGGTCGCGTTTTTTTATGGGCATCCCGGATGGGATGCGATGGAAGCCGATTACTCGACCTTGGCCTTGGCGCGCAGGTCTTCCTGGAACTTGGCCAGCTTTTGCTGTTGCAGTTGTTGAGAAACTTGCGGCTTGACCTCTTCCAGCTTGGGCAACTCGGCCTGGCGCACGCCATCCAGACGGATCACATGCCAGCCAAATTGGCTCTTGACGGGGGTGTCGGTCATTTTGCCCTTTTCCAGCTTGATGAGGGCTTCTGTGAATTCGCTCACGTAGCTGGCGGGGTTGGCCCAATCCAGGTCACCGCCCTTGGCGCCAGAGCCTGCGTCCTTGGACTGCTTCTTGGCGATGTCTTCAAACTTGGCGCCCTTCTTGATGGACGCGATGATGGCCTTGGCGTCAGCTTCTTTTTCCACCAGGATGTGGCTGGCCTTGTATTCCTTGCCGCTATTGGCGGCCACGAACTTGTCGTACTCGGCCTGGATCTCGGCGTCGGTCACAGGGTTCGTCTTCTGGAAGTCGGCGAACAGTTCGCGGATCAAGATGCTTTGGCGGGCCAGGTCTATCTGGGCTTTGTAGTCTGCCGAGGCTTCCAAGCCGCGCTTTTGCGCTTCCTGCATGAAGATCTCACGGGCGATGACTTCTTCCTTGATCTGGCCTTCGATGTCTGGCGTCACCGGACGGCCGGAGCGTTCCACTTGCTGCTTGAGCGCTTCGACGCGCTCCTTGGGCACGGCCTTGCCATTGACGATGGCAATGTTCTGGGCGGAAACGGGCAGGGCCATCGTGCCCAGCACGGCAGCGGCGACGAGGCCGGACAGGAGCTGTTTCTTCATGCGGAATCCAAAAAATAAGGGAGTTGTTTGCCAGCTGAAATCCGGCAACTGATGACTTGGGGCCGGCTCAGAGAACTTCAATGGCGAGGGCGTGAACGCCTTGGTCAATAAATTCTTGCAGCGCATCATACACAAGGCGGTGTTGCGCTACACGGGGCCGTCCTGTAAAGAAAGGTGACGCAATGCGGACCCGGAAATGGGTGCCAAAGCCGGTGCCATTGGCACCGGCATGGCCCGCGTGGGCTGCGCTTTCGTCCAGCACTTCGAGTTGGGTGGGGGTTAGCTTTTCCACCAGTGCCTGGTGCATTTGTTGGGCAAGGGTTGTCATATCCGGCGTTCTCAGGCGGCAGGCTCATCACCCTTGAGGTGTGGCGCAATGTAGATGCCTTGTGCAATCAGGAACACCAGGGGGAAGGCATAGCCCCAGAGCTTGAAGTCCACCCAGGCCTCGGTGCTGAAGTTGAGCACCACATAGGCGTTGATGGCAGACATGAAGGCGCAGTAGATGATCCAGGCCACGTTAAGCCGCAGCCATACGTTGTCGGGCAGTTCCAGCTGGCTGCCGAGCAGCATCTTGAGGAAATTTTTCTTCATTGCCCACAGGGCCACGGCCAGTGCGAGGGACATGGCCCCATATAAAACCGTCGGCTTCCATTTGATGAAGCGGTCGTCCTGCAACACCAAAGTAAGGGTGCCAAACAACAGGATGAGCACCAGCGTGACCTTGTGCATGGTCTGAAGGCGCCGGTCGATGAAGTAAATCAGGGCCATCTGCGCCACAGTGGCGGCCATCAGCACGGCCGTGCCCACGTAGATGCCATAGAACTTGTAAGCCCCGAAGAACAGCAGGATGGGGAAGAAATCGATCAGAATTTTCATGGGATCAGAAAAGAGTCTCGGCGCTCAGGTTGTGCCGGATTCGAAGTCCAGCGAGGCCGAGTTCATGCAATAGCGCAGGCCGGTGGAGGCAGGACCGTCTTCAAAAACATGGCCCAGGTGCGCCCCGCATTGTGCACATACCGTTTCGGTGCGAACCATGCCATGGCTGCGGTCGACGATTTCCGTGATCGAGCCAGGAAGGGCTTCCGAGAAGCTGGGCCAGCCGCAACCTGCGTCAAACTTTGTCACTGAATCAAATAACTTGCTGCCACAGCAGATGCAATGGTAGCTGCCGTCGGCCCAGTGGGCTTCGTACTTGCCGGTGAACGGGCGCTCGGTGGCGGCATGGCGCGTGACCTGCAAGGCCACGGGTTCTGCGCCTTTTTCGCGCAAGACGGCTTGCCATTCGGCATCGGTTTTCTGAACAGGGTAGGTCATGATGAACAGCTGATCTCGATGGAGGACGCCCAGTCGGGCGGGAAGGCTGCATAGGCGTCGTGCCCAGGGTGCTCGTCAAAGGGGCGCTCCAGCAGCCGCTGAAGGGTTTGGAGTTCGTTGAAGTCGCCAAGTTTCGCTGCGCGGATGGCCTGCTCGCCCAAGTGGTTTCTCAACACAAATTTGGGATTGGTTTTTAGCATCAAATCGGCAACAGGCGCTTTATCCATATGCGCAAGTAGCTCCGAATACGATAGCAACCACTGGTCCAACCCGTCACGGTCCGCACACAGGTCGCGGACCGGCTCGAAGTCGCCCGCAACAACGGCGTGCGACAAGCGCCGCCAGAAGATCGTGTAGTCCACACCGTTGCGGGCCAGCAGCAGCAAAAGAGTATCGATGAGTTCAGCGTCGCCATCGCTTGCGTCCGTCAACCCCAGCTTGGCGCGCATCCGGGCCATAAATTCAGTGGGAAAGACGGTTTTGTAGGATTCCAGCGCCTCTTTGGCGATCTCCGGGTCGCCCATCAGTGGCAACAAGGCTTGGGCCAGACAAAACAGGTTCCAGTACGCCACGTTGGGCTGGCGGTTGTAGGCGTAGCGGCCCTGCGTGTCACTGTGGTTGCAGATGTGACCGGGCACGAAAGCGTCCAGAAACTGGAAAGGGCCGTAGTCGAGGGTCAAGCCCAGGATGCTCATGTTGTCGGTATTCATCACCCCGTGGCAAAACCCCACGGCTTGCCATTGGGCCATGAGGCGGGCGGTGCGCTCGCTCACGGCTTTCAGCAGCGCAGCGTAAGCATTGCCTCCAAACTCGGTGGTGCCGCGACATTCCGGGTAGTGACGGTCAACCACGTAGTCGGCAAGCGCTTTCAGCTGCAAGTCTTGGCCGTTGGCTGCGAAGTGCTCAAAGTGCCCAAAGCGCACAAAACTCGGTGCCACGCGGGTGACCACGGCGGCCGTTTCGATCTCTTCGCGGCGCACCGGGCCGGTTGATCCGGTAACGCACAAGGCGCGTGAGGTAGCAATGCCCAGACCATGCATGGCTTCGCTGCACAGAAATTCCCGGATGCTGGACCGCAGTACCGCGCGCCCGTCACCCATTCGGGAATAGGGTGTGCGACCTGCCCCTTTGAGTTGGATCTCCCACCCGCTGGCGGTCTCGCCCAGCAGGATGGCCCGGCCGTCGCCCAACTGGCCTGCCCACACACCAAACTGGTGTCCGCTGTACACGCTGGCCAATGGACGCGAACCCGCCAACAGGTGGTTTCCGGTAAATGCCTGCAGGGCATCGTCGCTGCGCAGATGGGCTTCATTCAGGCCCAGTAGTTGCGCCACGGTCGGGCTGGTGCCCACCCAGTGGGGTGTGGGCAAGGGGGTGGGGCGTAGTTCGGTGAAAAAGTCGGGGCCCAGCGCGGCAAAGCGGTGGTCCCAGGCCAGGCCGAGGTCGGTGCGGGTGTCGCTGTCGGCAGTCAAGGTCATGGGTTCGATTGTCTCGCAGCCCGGATGTCCCGGTGCCCACAGGGCCATGGCGAGCGGATGAGGCTGCGCGCGGGCAGCTACGCCGGCGCCTCAGTTCCCAGGGCGACCTGGCTTGTTGCTGGCGGCAGCAGTTGCAGGCGGTACTGGCCTGGGGGCATGCCAAACCAGCGCTTGCAGGCCCGAAACAGGTTGCTCTGGTCGCAAAAACCGAGCAGATCGGCCACCTCGGCCAGATTGCGGCGCGGGTCGGCCAGGTACTGGCGGGCCAGTTCGCTGCGGGTGTCGTCCAGCAGTTGCTGGTAGCTCACCGACTCTGTCTGCAGCCGCCGCTGCAGGGTGCGGTCCGTCAGGTGCAGGCGCGCTGCCACGTCCTCACGCCGGGGCTCGCCCAGGTGCAGCGTGCGCGATATTTCGGCGCGTACCTTGGCGCTCACCAGCGATGGGCCCAACTGCCCCAGCTCGGTTTCGACCAGTTGTTCGTGCAGCGCCCACAGGCTGGGGTTGTGGGTGGGAATGGGCTGCAGCAAGTCGGCTTCGGCCATCAGGAAACGGTTGCCCGACTGGCCAAAGCGGGGCAGCACGCCAAAGGCGGTGCGGTGGCGCGCGTCGTCGGCCGGTGGCGGGGTGACCAGTTCGACGGCCAGGGGCGTGAGGTCACGCCGCGTGAGCCAGTCGCACAGCGTCAGCAGGGTCAGCACCGCAAATTCCACCCGCTGGCGCGGAATGGGGCGCGATGCGCCAATGTGGTTGAGCACCATCCAGTACCCACGCGGGTCGCGTTCCATCGAAAACGTGGTGGCGTCCGAGATCAACGCCATGTGCCGGTCCAGGTGCCTGAAGCCTTCGAGCAGGTTTGGCCCCGAGGCCAGCGCATGGCCCACCAGGTCCAGCTTGCCGTAGCGCGCGGCGAGTTGGCGGTCCAGGCCCAGCCCCGGGCGGTCGTGGTGCTGGGCTGCTGCCTCCCACAAGCGGCTGACGCGGTCCACATCCACGCGGGTGTGGGGGTGTTGGAGGCTGTCCAGGTCAATATCGGCCTGCGCGCACAGCGCCTGCACCGGAAGTCCCTCGGCCGCAAACAACTCTGCGATGCCGCGTACCCAGGCGGCAGAGCTGGTGCGCTGCGGCAGCGGGTTCATGGGCATGTCCCTGTCTCAGGGTTTACGCGCGGGTGGTGTTCTGAAGTCACTGTTTTGGTGTGGTTGCGATAGTGGGCTGCGGGCCAGGCGTTCCCACAATCGGCGCCGAGGTTGTGCCCAGGTGCAAGTGTGATGTGTTCCAGAGGCTCGACCCATTCCTGAAAACCCCGAAGGAGACAAACAACATGGCCTATATTGCAAAGTGCCTGCGCTGGAGCGCGGCTTGCCTCGCCGCCGTCATGGCGACCGCCTGTGGCGGCTCGGGCGGTACGCCGCCCGAGTTGCGCGAAACCCGCTACGGTGTGGTGCGTGGCACAGATGACAGCGCGGCCAGCGGCACCTACGCCTGGAAGGGCGTGCCCTACGCCCAGCAGCCGCTAGGTGCCTTGCGCTGGCAACCGCCGGCCGAGCCCGCCGCCTGGACGGGCGAGCGAAGCGCCGCCCAGTTTGGCAGCGCCTGCCTGCAGATGGGACGCATCTATGGCCCGGGCGCCAACAACCGCTTTGACGACACCATCGGCCAGACGCTGAACACGCCGCTGGGCAGCGAGGACTGCCTGACCCTCAATATCTGGCGCCCGGCCACCACGCAGGACAACCTGCCGGTGCTGGTCTTCATCCACGGCGGCAGCGCCATCTCGGGCTACACCGCCGATCCGGTGTACGACGGTGCCGCGCTGGCCAAATCTTCCAATGCCATCGTGGTCACGGCCAACTACCGGCTGGACGTGCTGGGCTATTTGCAGTTGCCCGCCTTGCATGGCGGCAACAGTGGCAGCAGTGCCTACACCGGCAACTATGCGCTGCTGGACATTGTGCAAGCGCTGCGCTTCGTTCAGGGCAACATCGCACGCTTTGGCGGCAATGCGGGCAACGTCACACTGATGGGTCAGTCGGCGGGTGCCATCAATGCATTGGCGCTGCTGACGGCGCCGCAAGCGTCTGGCCTGTTCCACAAGATGGTGCCGATCAGCGGCGGGATCTCCCTGGCATCCAACCTGCCTGCGGGCTCCATTCCCACACTCAGCCCCGCCTCGCGCTACGCCACACAGGCCAGCCAGCTGCTCGCGCATCTGGTGGTGGCCGACGGCCTGGCACCCGCCTTGCCCGAGGCACAGACCCTGGTGGCCGGCTGGACGCCCGCCCAGGTGGCCAGCTACCTGCGTGGCAAGGATGCGCGGGTGATTTTGCAGACGGTGCTGGCGAAGGGGCTGACCGGCTCCGGCCCGATCCCTGACGGTGTGGTGGTTCCCGCCGATCCGATTTCCGAGATCGCGGCAGGGCGCTATCAGAAGGTGCCGGTCCTGTCCGGCTACACGGCCGAGGAGGGCAAGTTGTTTGCGCCCTTCCTCGTGCTGCTCGGTGGCAAGCCCGGCATGAAGATCAGCGATGCCGAGCGCTTTGCGATGATGCAGCGCTTTGACCCCGATGCACCCACGAGCCTCACAGCGGCAGATATTCTGGATGCGTCTTACCTGCCTGTGACGACCCCTGGCACGGGCTACAACGCACGCACACAGCTGCTGGGCAATGTGTTCATCGGTGCCAGCCGCGACAACCTGCTCAATGCCCTGCGCAGCCAGCAGAGCAGTGTGTGGAACTACCAGTTCAACTGGGCCCAGCAGCCCGCGCCCTGGAACGATGTGTATGGCGCGGCCCATGCGTTTGACCTGCCGTTTGTGTTCGGCAACTTCGGTCCCTCGGTGTTTGCCAAGGCCACCAATAGCCTGGCCAACCAGCCGGGGCGCCTGGCGCTGTCCCGGGCCATGATGGACAGCATGCGCGCCTTTGTGCACACCGGCGATCCCAACAACGGCACCCTGGGCCAGACCTGGCAGCCATGGCCCCGCAAGCTGTTGCTGGACGCTGACCAGAAGGCGGTGCGCCTGAGCGTTCAATGACACCCATGCTGACTGCGCTGCGTCGGTTTTGGCAGAGTGCAGAGGGTCACTGCGCCGCTGTGGCGGCGAGGTATGCGTTCAGCGCCTCGTCGTCCACGATGGCCACGCGCCCAAAGTCCAGCGACACGATGCCCATGCCCTCCAGCGAACGCAGCACCTTGTTGACCGTTTGCCGCGACAGGCCCACCAGCTGGCCCAGCTCGTCCTGGGTCAGGTTGAGCCGCCGGGTGCTGCGCCAGAAAAGGCGGCTGAGGTACAGCGCCACGCGGTGTTCTGTGGACTGGGTGCGCCCGGCCTCAATGATGGTCATGGCTTGCCCGAGCCGCATGTTCAGGTGCAGTACGAGGAACTGGTTGAACGCCAGGCTGGTCTCGCGCAGCGTGGAAAAAAGTGGCAGCGGCAGGCACAGCAGGGTGGTGGGGCGCAGCGCTACCACATGGTATCGGCGGGGCTCGGGCTTCATGGCAGAGCCCTCGCCAAACCACTCGCCATCCGGCGCGCCAATGAAGGCCGAAGACCTCCCCTTGCTGGCCGGGCTTTGCAGCATCACCAGTCCCGACAGCACGGCGTGCCAGCCTTCGACCGTACTGCCTGCGGGCAGCATGACCTCCCCTTTTTCGCCTTGCACGGCAAACACCTCGTTGCGCAGGCGCTCCTGCAGAGTGGCCGGCACGCTGGCAAACCAGGGCTGGCCTGAAATGAACCGAGGAGCCAAGAGGGAGGTACTGAGCATGAGCGCAATTGTCGCTGCACCCTGGCGGAACGTTCAGGGTAATCCCTCGGCCTTTGTCAATGGGACGACAGGTGTTGGCAGTCGCCAATGCACGGCGCACACTGCGGGCTCGCCGCGGGCTGTGACCGGGCGATGGCATTGGAGCCAGACTGCAGCGCGCTTGGGGATGACTCGGGTTTTTCCGGTCTCGTTTCATGACCAGGGAGACACCTTGGCCAAGCGCCTCACGCTACCATGATCTTTCCCTTCACTACAACATTCAAGGAGCACCCATGCTGGGCCTGATGCAAAGTCAACCGTTGCTGATTTCGTCGTTGATCGAATTCGCCGAACGCCACCATGGCGACGCCGAAATCGTGTCTCGACGGGTAGAGGGTGACATTCATCGCTACACATACCGTGATCTCGCTGTGCGTGCGCGCCGTGTTGCCAATGCGCTGGACGCACTCAAGCTCCAGTTCAGCGACCGCGTGGCCACGCTGGCCTGGAACGGCTACCGCCACATGGAGATGTACTTTGGCGTGAGCGGTTCGGGCCGCGTGCTGCACACGGTCAACCCGCGCCTGCACCCCGACCAGATCGCGTGGATCGTCAACCACGCCGAAGACCAGGTCATGTGTTTTGACACCACTTTCCTGCCCTTGGTACAGGCGGTGCACGCCAGGTGCCCTACTGTGAAGAAATGGGTGGCCTTGTGCGACGCAGACAAGCTGCCTGCGGATTCAGGCATTCCAGGCCTCACCAGCTACGAGACCTGGATTGGTGCGCAGTCGCCTGACTATGACTGGCCTGAGTTTGACGAGAACTCGGCATCGAGCATGTGCTACACCAGTGGCACCACGGGCAACCCCAAGGCTGCGCTCTACAGCCACCGCTCCACCACGCTGCATGCCTATGCCGCAGCACTGCCCGACGTGATGTGCCTGTCGGCCCGCGACTCGGTTCTGCCCGTGGTGCCCATGTTCCACGTCAACGCCTGGGGCATCCCGTACTCGGCAGCGCTCACCGGCTGCAAGCTCGTTTTTCCGGGCCCCGCGATGGATGGAAAGTCCATCTACGAACTCATCGAGGCGGAGAAGGTCACGTATGCCGCTGGCGTGCCCACCGTGTGGCAGATGATGCTGGGCCACATGAAGCCTGCGGGCCTGAAGTTTTCTACGCTGCGCCGCACCGTGATCGGCGGGTCGGCCTGTCCACCGGCCATGATCCACGCCTTCAAGGAAGACTACGGCGTGGAGGTGCTACATGCCTGGGGCATGACCGAGATGAGCCCGCTGGGCACGTTGTGCACCCTGAAAAACAAGCACCTGGCGATGTCCAAGGAAGACCAGATGAAAGTCCTGCTCAAGCAGGGCCGGGCGATCTATGGTGTGGACATGAAGATCGTCGGCGGCGACGGCGAAGAACTGCCCTGGGACGGAAAAACCTATGGTGACCTTTTGGTCAAGGGCCCGTGGATTGTGGACAGCTACTTCAAGGGCGAGGGCGGCAATCCCCTCATCAAGGACGGTCAGGGCCGGGGCTGGTTCCCTACGGGCGACGTGGCCACCATTGATGCGGACGGCTTCATGCAGATCACTGACCGCAGCAAGGACGTGATCAAGTCCGGAGGCGAGTGGATCAGCTCCATCGACATTGAAAACATTGCGATGGCGCACCCCGCGATTGCGATGGCAGCCTGTGTGGGAATGCCCCATCCGAAGTGGGACGAGCGCCCCATCGTGGCAGTGGTCAAACGCCCCGGTACCGAGGTCACACGTGACGAGTTGCTGGCCTTCTACGAAGGCAAAACGGCCAAGTGGCAGATCCCGGACGATGTGGTGTTTGTTGAAGCCATTCCGCTGGGCGCTACCGGCAAGATGCTCAAAACCAAACTGCGCGAGCAGCTCAAGGATTACAAGCTTCCGAGCCTGTGATCGGGGAGATGCCGGGCCGGTCCTTGCACGGGTGCGTGAGGGTTGTGCTCGGCATTGCCCCAGGCTGGTGCGCGCTCGGGGGAGTGCTGTGCCAGTCACGTGTGCGACGCTGGTAGGGGCAATCCCTGAGCATCGCTTTGTTGCAACGCGGTACGCTGCGTTGTGTCGATTTACTAGGAGACAAAACTATGAAGTTCGCTATAAAGGCTGTAGCAGCCTCGGTAATCTTGGCAAGCGCTGGCGGGGCCTTCGCTCAAAAGGGCGAGACGGTGAAAATCGCCTGGCTCGACCCCCTTTCCGGCCTGATGGCAGCGGTAGGAACGAACCAGCTCAAGAGCTTCCAGTTCATCGCTGAAGAGTTCAACAAGAAGAACTCGGCTGGCGTCAAATTTGAAATCATCGGCATTGACAACAAGCTCAGTCCCCAGGAAACCACCAGTGCTCTGCGCTCGGCGATGGACCAGGGGGCACGCTACGTGGTGCAAGGCAATGGCTCCGGTCCGGCGCTTGCCATCATGGACGCGCTCGAAAAGCACAACGCACGCAATCCCGGCAAGGAAGTCCTGTTCCTGAACTACGCCGCCGTCGACCCAGACCTCACGAATAGCAAGTGCAGCTACTGGCACTTCCGTCTGGACGCTGACACCTCCATGAAGATGGAGGCGCTGACGACCTATATGAAGGACTTGCCCGAGGTCAAAAAGGTCTACCTGATCAACCAGAACTACTCGCATGGCCACCAGGTCTCGAAGTTCGCCAAGGAAATGATGCAGCGCAAGCGCCCTGACGTGCAGTTCGTCGGCGATGACCTGCACCCCCTGGCCCAGGTGCGTGACTTCTCCCCCTATATCGCCAAGATCAAACAGTCGGGTGCCGACAGTGTGATCACCGGCAACTGGGGCTCCGACCTGGCATTGCTGATCAAGGCCGCCAATGATGCGGGCCTGAACAATGTCAACTTCTACACCTACTACGGCTCTGTCACGGGCAGCCCCACGGCCATGGGTCCTGCCGCCGCAGGCCGTGTGTACATGGTGGCCTACGCCCACATGAACCTGCCGGGTGAACTCAACAAGATCGTGGTGGACTACAAGAAGAAGTTCAACGACGACATGTACACGGGCGCTGTCTATCACGCGTTCACGATGCTGTCCGAAGGTTTTACCAAGGCCAAGTCCACCGACCCCGTCAAGGTTGCCGCTGCGTTTGAAGGCATGAAGTTCAAGAGCTTCAATGGCGAGGTCGAAATGCGCAAGACCGACCACCAGTTGCAGCAAGGCCTGTTCATCTCCAAGTGGGAAAAGGCGGGCGGCAAGTTCCCGATCGATTCGGAAAACACCGGCTATACCTTCGTGCCTTTGAAGTATTACGAGCCCTATGTGGCCAGCACGCCCACTTCGTGCCAGATGAAGCGTCCTTGAATCCGGTGCTGGTGTTTCGGCACCAGAACTTCGAGGCCCGACCTACTCGGGCCTTTTTTTTACCCAGTGATGAAAAATTCCAATGAATCCTGAGTTTTTCGTGATCTCTTTGCTGAACGGTGTGAGCTACGGGCTCCTGCTGTTCATGCTGAGTTCCGGCCTCACGCTGATCTTCAGCATGATGGGCGTGCTCAACTTTGCACACACCAGCTTCTACATGCTGGGTGCCTATTTTGCGTTCACCATCTCCGGGGTGGTGGGCTTTTGGCCCGCACTGGTGCTGGCGCCCCTGGTGGTGTTTGTGCTGGGGGCTGCATTCGAGCGTTACTGCTTGCGCCGGGTGCACAAGTTCGGCCATGTGCCTGAACTCCTGGTCACGTTTGGGCTTTCGTATCTGATACTGGAAGTGGTGCAGTTGGTTTGGGGCCGCTCCACGGTGCCCTATGGCCTGCCTGAGCAACTGCAGGGACCCTTGTTCTCGCTGTATGGCACGCAGTTCCCCAAGTCGCGTTCGTTCGTGATGCTGGTGGCTATGCTGATGCTGGTATCGGTGTGGCTGCTGCTGACACGCACGCGCATCGGGCTGGTGATCCAGGCGGCGCTCAAATACCCCGACATGGTCGAGGCTCTGGGGCACAACGTTCCGCGCGTCTTCATGCTGGTGTTTGGCGGCGGCGCAGCGCTGGCGGGTCTGGCGGGTGTGATTGGTGGCAATACCTATGTCACAGAACCCGCCATGGCGGGATCGGTGGGCTCCATCATCTTTGTGGTGGTGGTGGTGGGGGGCATGGGTTCTTTGGCGGGGGCCTTTCTGGCATCGCTGCTCATCGGACTGGTGCAGACCTTTGCTGTGGCCCTCGACTACTCGTTGATCCACGTTTTCAAGGCCGTGGGTGTGGCGGTGACCGACCAGACCTTTGGCTACCCTTTGCTCAAACTCACGATCTCTCAGGTGGCGCCGATCCTGCCTTACCTGTTTCTCGTGCTGATCCTGATCTTCCGCCCCAAGGGCTTGCTGGGCACGCGGGAGGATTGATGCCATGAATTCCACCAACACTACTGTTTCGAGTGCTACGTCGCACTACCGGTTCAAGCCCTGGAACGTCGGGCGGTTCGTCATCTGGACGCTGTTTGCCGCTGCGCTCATCGTCGCTCCCATGCTGTTTCGCAGCAGCCTGGCGCTGACCATGCTCTCGCAGATTGGTTACCTCATCATCATCTGCCTGTCCTACAACATGCTGTTGGGGCAGGGGGGCATGCTGAGCTTTGGCCACGCTGTTTACACCGGTTTGGGTTCTTTCATTGCGATCCATGCGATGAACATGGCGGCCAAGGGCAGCTTCAGCATTCCGCTGGTGTTCATTCCCGTGGTGGGGGGGCTGGCCGGTGCGTTCTTCGCCATTTTGCTGGGCTTTGTGACCACCAAGAAGTCAGGCACCACGTTCGCCATGATCACACTGGGCATTGGCGAACTGGTGGCCTCGATGGCGCTGATGTTCCCTGAGTTCTTTGGCGGCGAGGGCGGCATCACGACCGATCGCGTGTATGGCCAGTCATTCTTCGGCATCAGTTTTGGGCCAGCCATTCAGGTGTACTACCTCATTGCCGCGTATTGCTTTGTGTGTACAGCGGCGATGTTTGCATTCACCGGCACCCCTTTGGGCCGCATCCTGAACGCTGTGCGCGACAACCCCGAGCGCGTGGAGTTCATCGGCTACAACACGCAGCGAGTGCGCTACTTTGCCTTCATCATCGCGGGCTTTTTCGCAGGCATCGGCGGCGGCCTGGCCACGATCAACTTCGAGATCGTGACTGGTGCGGACAGCCTGAACGTAGTGCGCTCGGGTGGGTATCTGCTGTTCACCTTCCTGGGCGGGGCCACGTTCTTCTTTGGTCCCATCATTGGTGCCGTGCTGCTGGTGCTCGCCTCGGTCCTGCTGTCAGAACTGTCCAAGGCTTGGCTGCTTTACCTGGGCCTTGTTTTCCTGTTCATGGTGATGTACGCGCCCGGCGGTGTGGCCAGCCTGATCATGATGAATCTGCGCCTGGCCAAGTTTGGCAAGTTGCGCCAGTTGTGGACCTCCTACCTGGGGCTCGGTAGCACGGCCTTGGTTGGTGTGATGGGTGCTGCCTGCATGATCGAAATGACCTACCACCTGCAACTCAATGCGGCGCTGGGGTCTGAGCTGACGTTCCTGGGGGCGACGCTCGATGCCAAGGGCTTTACCAGCTGGTTTGGTGCTGTTTTTGTGATGGTGACGGGCTTTGCCCTGTTCGAACTTTGCCGGCGCCAGTTTGTGCGCCAGTGGAGCAAGATTCAGGAAGAAATAGAACATGAAATCAAGCGCGGGGAGGCTTTGTGACCATGGCGGCTGACAACGCAACTTATGCGCTCGAACTGCGCGACCTGCGCAAGAGTTTTGGCAAGACTGAAATCATCCGGGGTGCCAATCTGTGCGTGGTTCCTGGCGAGCGTGTGGCCATCATTGGCCCCAATGGTGCGGGCAAATCCACGCTGTTCAATTTGATCAGCGGACGTTTTGCGCCTACCAGTGGCGACGTGATCCTCAACGGCCAGCGCATCAATGGGCTGGCACCGTACGAGATCAACCGCAAGGGGCTCTCGCGCAGCTTTCAGATCACCAACATCTTCCCCAAGCTGTCGGTGTTTGAGAACCTGCGCTGCGGCGTGCTGTGGAGCATGGGCTACAAGTACACATTCTTGCGCTTCCTGTCGAACCTGCACGATGCCAACGAGCGTGCCAAGCAGCTCATGGAGATGATCAAGCTCGACAAGAAGCGCGACACGCTGGCGATGAACCTCACATACGCCGAGCAGCGCGCGCTGGAGATCGGCATCACCATTGCTGGTGGTGCCAACGTGATCCTGCTGGACGAGCCCACGGCGGGCATGAGCAAGACCGAGACCACGCGTTTCATCCATCTCATCAAGGAAGTGACGGAAGGCCGCACCCTGCTCACGGTAGAGCACGACATGGGGGTGGTGTTTGGCCTGGCCGACAAGATTGCCGTGGTGGTCTATGGCGAAGTGATCGCTTTCGATACCCCTGACAAGGTACGCGCCAATGCGCGTGTGCAGGAGGCCTACCTGGGATCGGCTGTGGCCGACGAGCAGGGTGCAGGACACTGACTATGCTGAAAATCGAAAACCTCCACGCCTATTACGGCAAGAGCCATGTGTTGCATGGCGTGACCTTTGACGTCCAACCTGGTGAAATCGTAGCCCTGCTGGGGCGTAACGGTTCGGGCCGTTCGACCACCGCCAAGGCCATCATGGGCCTGGTGGACTGGGAAGGCACCCTCCAATGGAAAGGGCAAGACCTCAATGGCAAAAAGGCCTATGAGATCGCCCACTTGGGCGTGGGCTACGTACCGGAAAGCCGTGACGTGTTTCCCAACCTCACGGTGCACCAAAACCTGATGCTGGGGCAAAAGGGCAGCGGTAAAAACAGCCGCTGGTCATTTGACGACATGTACGAGATGTTTCCCCGCCTCAAGGAGCGCCAGCACACAGAAGCGGGCGTGATGTCGGGTGGCGAGCAGCAGATGCTCACACTGTGCCGCACGCTGATGGGCGACCCCGACCTCATCATCATCGACGAGCCCACCGAGGGGCTGGCCCCCAAGATCGTGGAGCTGGTGGGCCAGTACCTGCAGACCATCAAGGCCCGAGGCATCTCGGTACTGCTGATCGAGCAGAAGTTGACCATCGCCATGAAGATCTCCGACCGGGCGCTGGTGATGGGCCATGGCGCTATCGTGTTCCAGGGCACGCCGGACAGCCTGCGTGCCGACAATTACATCCGCAAGGAGTGGCTGGAGGTTTAGAAGCCCCCCTGAGTCGCCTTCGGCGCCTTCCCCCGGAGGGGGACGCCCCCAGCGCGGCGGGGCGGCCCTAGCGCGGGGGCGCTGGCCTGGAGTGCGCCAGTTTCGCGGGCTGAGCGCGTGGCTGAGGCCTGAGGAGGCCTTTTTGCATCGGTCCACAGAGGCGCCCGGTCTTCGGTGGCGTCTCTTTTTTTTTGCCCGACGGAATGTGCTCTGCAGGGGATGTCTGAAACCCCCTTGTCCCGCCCGGGACAAATTGACACGCCAAATGGGTTTGAAGTCTCTACAATAAAAACGCACGATCGTTCTTTTTCACTTTCCAAGGAACAACAGCACCATGACCGCTGAATACAAAGTCCACGGCTCCGTTGCCGTGATCACCATGGCCAACCCTCCCGTCAATGGACTCGGTCTGGCCACCCGCCAGGGCATCGTGGACGGCCTCAGCCGGGCCAATGCCGATGCAGCGGTCACGTCCGTCGTGATCACTGGCGCTGGCGGTGCGTTTTCTGGTGGTGCCGACATCAAGGAGTTCGGCACCGACAAGTCGCTGCAAGAACCCAACCTGCTGTCGGTGATTGCGGCCATCGAGAACTCGGCCAAGCCCGTCGTGGCTGCCATGCACAGCGTTGCCATGGGCGGTGGCCTGGAGCTGGCCCTGGGCTGCCACTACCGCATTGCGGCGCCTGGTTGCCTGATTGCACTGCCTGAAGTCAAGCTGGGTCTGATCCCCGGCGCTGGCGGCACGCAGCGCCTGCCCCGCGTGATTGGCGTGGAAGCAGCGCTCAACCTCATCGTGAGCGGTGAGCCCATCAAGAGCGAGATGATTGGCGCCGTGCCTGGCCAGAAGCTGTTTGACAAGATGGCTGCGTCGGCCGAGTCGCTGGCCACTGAGGCCTTGGCGTTCGCGCAGAGCGTGGCCGATGCACGCCCACTGCCCTTGGTGCGCAACTTCCCTTGCAAGCACCCCGAAGGCGACGCGTACTTCCAGTTCGCGCGCAACATGGTCAAGGGCATGGCCAAGAACTACCCTGCGCCCGCCAAGTGCGTGGATGCGGTCGAAGCGGCCACCAAGAAAAAATTTGCTGACGGCATGCTGGTCGAGCGCGAGATCTTCATCAACCTGATGTGGACACCCGAGTGCCGCGCCCTGCGCCATTTGTTCGTGGCCGAGCGTGCAGCGAGCAAGATTCCCGATGTGGCCTCCGACACCCCCAAGCGCGACATCAAGCTGGTCGGCGTGATTGGTGCTGGCACCATGGGCGGCGGCATCTCCATGAACTTCCTGAACGCGGGCATCCCCGTCAAGATCCTGGAGATGAAGCAGGAAGCGCTGGATCGCGGCATCGCCACGATTCAAAAGAACTACGAAGCCCAGGTCAAGAAGGGCAAGCTCAAGCAAGACAAGTACGAGCAGCGCATGGCCCTGCTAAGCACCACGCTGAGCTACGAAGACTTCAAGGACTGCGACCTCATCATCGAGGCCGTGTTTGAAGAAATGGGCGTCAAGGAAGCTGTGTTCAAGCAGCTGGACGCCGTGGCCAAGCCCGGCGCCATCCTGGCTTCCAACACCTCCACACTCGACGTGGACAAGATCGCGGCGTTCACCAAGCGTCCGCAGGACGTGGTGGGCATGCACTTCTTCAGCCCTGCCAACGTGATGAAGCTCTTGGAAGTGGTGCGTGGCAAAGAGACCGCCAAGGACGTGCTGGCCACCGTGATGGCCATTGGCAAAAAGATCAAGAAGACCTCGGTGGTCTCGGGTGTGTGCGATGGTTTCATCGGCAACCGCATGATCGAGCAATACAGCCGCCAGGCCGGCTTTCTGCTGGACGAAGGCTGCACGCCCCAGCAGGTGGACAAGGCGGTTGAAAAATTCGGCTTTGCCATGGGCCCGTTCCGCATGGGCGATCTGGCCGGCAACGACATCGGCTGGGCCATCCGCAAGCGTCGTTCCGTGGAGCGCGCTGACATGAAGTACAGCCGCACGGCCGACAAACTGTGTGAACTGGGCCGCTTCGGCCAGAAGACCGGTGCAGGCTGGTACGACTACCAGGCCGGCAAGCGCGACGCGATCCCGAGCGATCTGGTCAACAAGATGATCGAAGACCACCGCAAGGAGCTGGGTATCACGCCGCGCAAGATTTCCGATGAAGAGATCGTGCAACGCCTGGTGTTCGCACTGGTCAACGAAGGCGCTCACATCCTGGAAGACGGCATTGCCAGCAAGTCCGGCGATATCGACATGGTCTACCTCACGGGTTATGGCTTCCCCATCTACCGTGGTGGCCCCATGCACTACGCCAGCGAGGTCGGCTTGTTCAACGTGGTGCAGGCCATGGACCGCTTTGCCAAGAACCCTCTGGACGACGCAGAGTTCTGGAAGCCCGCTCCGCTGCTGGCCAAGCTGGCCGCAGAAGGCAAGTCCTTCCAGTAAGCCGCATCCACAGATACCGAATCAAAGGAATTCACATGACCTCCGCCGTGATTGTTTCCACCGCCCGCACCCCGCTCGCCAAGAGCTGGAAGGGTTCTTTCAACATGACGCATGGCGCTACCCTGGGCGGCCACGCTGTTCAGCACGCCGTGTTGCGCGCTGGCATTGATGGCGCTGACGTGGACGACGTCATCATGGGTTGCGCCACGCCCGAAGGCGCCACCGGCAGCAACATCGCCCGCCAGATCGCGCTCAAGGCCGGTTTGCCCATCACGGCCTCCGGCGTCACGGTCAACCGCTTTTGCTCGTCGGGCCTGCAAACCATTGCCATGGCTGCCCAGCGCATCATCGCGGGCGAGGCCGATGTGTATGTGGCTGGGGGTGTCGAGAGCATCTCCTGCGTGCAGCAAGAGATGAACCTGCACATGATCCAGGACCTGGCCTTGGCCAAGCAAAAGCCCGAGATCTACTGGAGCATGCTGCAGACCGCCGAGCAAGTGGCCAAGCGCTATAACATCGGCCGCGAAGCCATGGACGAATACGGCGCCGCCAGCCAGCAAAAGGCTTGCGCTGCGCAAGCGGCCGGTCTGTTCGATGCCGAAATCGCCCCCATCACCGTGACAGCCGGTATTGCCGACAAGACGCTGGGTCTGATCACCAAGCAGGTCACCGTCAGCAAGGACGAAGGTACGCGCGAAGGCACCACGGTCGAAGCCATCAGCGGTTTGCGTTCGGCACTGCCTGGCGGCCTCATCTCGGCCGGCAATGCCAGCCAGTTCTCTGACGGCGCAGGCGCTTGCGTGGTGGTGAGCGAAGAGTACGCCAGCAAGAAGGGCTTGAAGCCCCTGGGCCGTTTCCTCGGCTTTGCGGTGGCAGGCTGCGAGCCCGACGAAATGGGCATTGGCCCCGTGTTTGCCGTGCCCAAGGTGCTGAAGAAGTTGGGACTCACGGTGCAAGACATCGACCTGTGGGAGCTGAACGAAGCCTTCGCGGTGCAGGTGCTGTACTGCCGCGACAAGCTGGGCATCCCAGCCGACCGCCTGAACGTGAACGGCGGCGCCATTGCCGTGGGCCACCCCTACGGTGTGTCGGGCCAGCGCCTCACGGGCCACGCACTGATCGAAGGCAAACGCCGTGGCGCCAAGAAGGTGTGCGTGACGATGTGCATTGGCGGCGGCATGGGCGCTGCAGGCATTTTTGAAGTGTTCTGAACATGCCGGGTGAAACCTCTGCGCAACCACCGGCTGGCGGGGTGTCGCCAGAGGTTTTCCTGGCCATGGGGCGCGAGGTGCTCGCGGCCCAGGCGTTCAGCCAGCTGCTGGGCGCAACGCTGCAAGCATTGTCGCCAGGGCATTGTGAGCTTCACTTGCCCATCCGGCCCGATCTGCTCCAACAACACGGTTTTGTCCACGGCGGCGTGCTCAGCTACGTGGCCGACAACGCTCTGACCTACGCCGGCGGCACCGCCATGCAGGTGCCGGTGGTGACGTCCGAGTTCAAGATCAATTACCTGCGGCCTGCTGTGGGTGATTTGTTGATTGCACGTGCCCGAGCCGTGCACCACAGCCGCTCGCAGGCCGTGTGCCAGTGCGATGTTTTCGTGGTTCAGGCGGGGGTCGAAAAGCTGTGCGCCGTGGCGCAGGGCACTATTGCAGCGTTGCCCGCGCGCCAAGCCGATGCAGCCACGCCTGCAGCCAGTGCTTGAGAGTGCAGCGCGGTGGCTACGCAAAAACTATCTGTTTACCGGTACTCATATTTTCATAGCTGCTAGCGCTTGATGGATAAGCGCTAGAGGCACTTTTTGCTTGGAATGCCATGAGCCTACGCCCTACCGTCGACTTCCTGCTGTACCAATGGCTGCACGCCGAGAATCTGCAGGAGCGCAGCCGCTTTGCCGACCACTCTCGCGAAACTTTCGATGCGGTGATCGACACCTGCGAACGCATTGCGCGTGAAAAGTACGCACCCTTCAACCGCACGGTCGATACGCAAGAGCCGCATTTCGACGGCGAGAAGGTCACGCTGCCCCAGTGCACGCACGATGCGCAGAAGGCCTATGCGGCTTCCGGCATGCTCAGCGCCGCGCAGGACTACGACATTGGCGGCATGCAACTGCCCTACACGGTAGAGGCCGCGGCCAACAGCTTCTTTGCCGTGGCATCGATCAGCATGGGCTCGGGCCTGCTCACGGTGGGCAATGCCAACCTGTTGATGGTGCATGGCACCGAGGCGCAGCAGAAGGTGTTTGCGCTCAACGAATTTTCGGGCCGTTTCTCCGGCACCATGTGCCTGTCGGAGCCGCAGGCGGGCTCGTCGCTCAGCGACGTGGCCACGCGCGCCGTGCCCGACGGCGAAGGTTTTGAGAACGACCCGCTGGGCCCGCGCTACCGCCTCAAGGGCAACAAGATGTGGATCTCGGCCGGTGAGCATGAGCTGACCGAGAACATCATCCACCTGGTGCTGGCCAAGATCCCTGGCCCCGACGGCAAGCTGGTGCCCGGCACCAAGGGCATCTCGCTGTTCATCGTGCCCAAGAAGCTGGTGGGCACCGATGGCCAACTGACGGGTGTGCGCAACGATGTGGCGCTGGCGGGCCTGAACCACAAGCTCGGCTGGCGCGGCACCACCAACACGCTGCTCAACTTTGGGGAGGGCAAGTACCCCGTGGATGGCGAAGCAGGCGCTGTGGGCTACCTCGTGGGCCAGGCCGGCAAGGGCCTGCATTGCATGTTCCACATGATGAACGAGGCGCGCATCGGCATCGGCATGGCCGCCACCATGCTGGGCCTGGCGGGCTACTACGCCAGCCTGGACTACGCCAAGAACCGTCCCCAGGGACGCCCGGTGCAAAACCCAAAGGACAAGGGCGCAGCCGCCGCCGTGGTCAAGGACGTGGCGCAGCCGCAGGTGCGCATCATCGAACACACCGACGTCAAGCGCATGCTGCTGGCGCAAAAGTCGTACGGCGAAGGCGCGCTGGCGCTCAACCTGTTCTGCGCACGCCTCGTGGACGAACAGGCGACCGGTGATGCGGCTGCCGCCGACGAGGCGCGCCTTCTGCTGGAGGTGCTGACCCCCATTGCCAAGAGCTGGCCCAGCGAGTGGTGCCTGGAGGCCAACAGCCTGGCCATCCAGATCCATGGCGGCTACGGCTACACGCGCGATTTCCCGGTCGAGCAGTATTGGCGCGACAACCGCCTGAACATGATTCATGAGGGCACGCACGGCATCCAGGCCATGGACCTGCTGGGCCGCAAGGTGCTGATGGAAGGTGGGCGCGGCCTGCAACTGCTGGCCGGGCGCATCAATGCCACCATCGAGCGCGCCATCCAGGTGCCTGCGCTGGCCGCGCACGCCAATGCCCTGGGCAGCGCACTGCAGCAGGTGGGTGCCGCTACCAAAGCCGCCTGGTCCACGGGTCAGCCTTCCGATGCGCTGGCCAATGCCGTGCCCTACATGCAGGCCTTTGGCCACATGGTGCTGGCCTGGGTCTGGCTGGACGTGGCGCTGGCTACGCTGCACGCCGATGCGACTCTGGAGCGGGCATCGAGTGTGGGCAGAATGGGCGCCATGCGCTTTTTCTTCCACTACGAGCTGCCCAAGATCGGCGCCTGGCTGCAGGTGGTGAGTGCGCGCGATGCGACCTGCGCGGTGTTTCCTGAAGAAGCCTTCTGATGACCGCACCAAAGACCTTGCAGCGTCTGCACAAGCTCATCTGGACGCTGATTTATGGCGGCCTGCTGGCGCTGGTGCTGGGCATCGCCACGGCACGCACCGACGACGCTATTGGCTGGAGCCTGATGGTGGGGGGTGGCCTTGTGGCCGCAGCGGGTGTGGTGCTGATCGGCGTGCGGGCACGCCTGAAGGCCGACACCGGCACCTGACCGTTTGCACCGAGACCCGGACCGACGCGGGGGCGACACAATGGCCCCGCGTTGCATCGCACAATGATCGATGGAGGTCGGAGTCCTGCATTCGCCGATCCCACCAAAAATTCTGAAGGAGACACCATGACACGCACCATCCAACAACTGTTTGACCTCACCGGCAAGACCGCACTGGTCACCGGCGGCTCGCGCGGCCTGGGCCTGCAACTGGCGCATGCGCTGGGCGAGGCGGGCGCCAAGATCGTGCTGAGTTCGCGCAAGGCGTCCGACCTGGAAGAGGCCACGGCCGACCTGCAGGCCGCAGGCATCGATGCCCGCTGGATCGCCGCCGATTGCTCCAACGAAGCCGACATCCGCCGCCTGGCCGACGAGACGCTGGAGCGCCTGGGTCACGTGGACATCCTGGTGAACAACGCGGGCGCCGCCTGGGGTTCTCCCGCCGAGGACCATCCCGTGGAGGCCTGGGACAAGGTGATGAACCTCAACGTGCGCGGCTACTTCATCCTGAGCCAGCACATCGCCAAGCACAGCATGATCGGCCGCCGCAGCGGCAGCATCATCAATGTGGCGTCCATCGCGGGCCTGGGCGGCAACCCCAAGGGCATGAACACCATCGCTTACAACACCTCCAAGGGTGCGGTGATCAACTTCACGCGGGCGCTGGCTGCTGAATGGGGCGCGTACAACATCCGCGTCAACGCCATTTGTCCCGGCTTCTTCCCCAGCAAGATGACGGTGGGCACGCTCAAGGCCATGGGTGAAGAAGCACTGGCCGCGCATGCGCCCCTGGGCCGTCTGGGTGACGATGAAGATCTGAAGGGCCTGTGTGCCCTATATGCGTCCGACGCGGGCAAGCACATCACCGGCCAGTGGCTTGCGGTGGATGGCGGCGTGAGCATTGTCACGGGCGGCTAGTCAACAGCGGCGGCGGGGGCGGGCAGCGTTCGCTATGCTCGCCTTTTTGTTCTAACTACCGGAGTTGCCCTTGCTGAAATTTGGCGTTGAAATCCCCTTTGTCAGCCACCTCGGTTTCACGCTGCACCGCATGGAAGGCGGCGAGTCTGAGTTGCGCTATGAGGCAAAGCCCGAGCACTTGAATTCCTTTGAAGTGACCCACGGCGGCGCGTCGATGACGCTGCTGGATGTGACCATGGCCACGGCGGCGCGCAGCGTGACACCCGATATGGGGGTGGTCACCATCGAGATGAAAACCAGCTTCATGCAGCCCGCACGCGGGCCGCTGGTGGCCAAGGGGCGGCTCATCCATCGCACCGCCACCATGGCTTTTACCGAAGGCACGGTATACGACGCGCAAGGCAAGGTTTGCAGCCACGCCACGGGCACGTTCAAGTACGTGCGGCGCCTGCCCGTTGACGGGCGCAATGTGAATGACCTCAAGGTCATTTCCACCGATTGAGCGCCATTTTTAGACCATATTGGCCTCTAGCGCTTTATCCATAAGCGCTGGTAGCTATTTAATTAATAGTGACAGACCTTCTGAAGGAGCCTCGCATGCCACGCAACCAACAAATCGTTCTCGACAACCGCCCCCAGGGCGAAGCCGTGGCCAGCAACTTCAAGCTGGTGGCGGTGGACACGCCTGCGCTCAAGGATGGCGAGGTGCTGGTGCGCCACCACTTCCTGAGCCTGGACCCCTACATGCGCGGCCGCATGAACGAGAGCAAGAGCTACGCCGCGTCGCAAGGCCTGGGCGAAGTCATGATTGGCGGCACCGTGGGCGAGGTGGCCGACAGCAAACACCCCAAGTACGCCGTGGGCGACAAGGTGGTGGGTATGGGCGGCTGGCAGGAATTCAGCGTGATTGACGGCAACGCCGTGGGCGCACTGCGCAAGGTGGACACCACCCACGTGCCCCTGTCGCACTACCTGGGCGCCGTGGGCATGCCCGGCGTGACCGCCTGGTACGGCCTGGTGAAGATCATTGCGCCCAAGGAGGGCGAGACCGTGGTGGTGAGCGCTGCCACCGGCGCCGTGGGCAGCGCGTTTGCTGCCCTGGCCAAGGCCCGCGGCTGCCGCGTGGTGGGTATCGCCGGCGGCCCGGACAAATGCAAATACGCGGTCGAGGAATTGGGCTTTGACGCGTGCATTGACCACCGCGAGCATGGCGATCTGCGGTCCATGTCCAAGGCGCTGAAGGAAGCCTGCCCGAACGGCATTGATGGCTATTTCGAAAACGTGGGCGGCTACATCCTGGACGCCGTGCTGCTGCGCTCCAACGCCTTTGCGCGCATTGCGGTGTGCGGAATGATCGCGGGCTACGACGGACAGCCCCTGCCGCTGCAGAACCCGGCGCTCATCCTCATCAACCGCATGAAGATCGAAGGCTTCATCGTCAGCGAACACATGGAAGTGTGGCCCGAGGCGCTCAAGGAACTGGGCATGCTGGTAGGCACGGGTAAATTGCGCCCGCGCGAGACGGTGGCCGAAGGCATCGCCGCGGCACCCGAGGCTTTCCTGGGCCTGCTCAAAGGCAAGAATTTCGGCAAGCAACTTGTCAAACTGATCTGATGGCCATGCGCTGGGTGTGGGACCGCTTTGACGACCTGGGCGTGCACGCGCTGCACGACACGCTCGCGCTGCGCTGCAAGGTCTTCATCCTGGAGCAGGGCCCCTACCAGGACCCGGATGGTGCCGACAAACAATCGTGGCACCTGCTGGGTTATGACGATGCGGGCGCTTTGATGGCCAGCCTGCGCGTGGTGGACCCAGGCGTGAACTACCCCGAGCCCTCCATCGGCCGTGTGGTCACCGCCAAGGAAGCGCGTGGCAACGGCTCCGGCCGCGCGCTCATGGTCGAGGGCATGGCGCGTTGCCAGCAGGCGTGGCCCGGCCGCAGCGTGCGCATCAGCGCCCAGGCGCACCTGCAGCGTTTTTACGGCAGCCTGGGTTTTGTGCCGGTGTCGGACGAATACCTGGAAGATGACATCCCGCACATCGAAATGTTGTGGAGCGCCCCATGACCGCTGCAACCGCCCGCCTTGCACACACCCATGACGTGTTCAACCAGAGCACACCCTGGGCCGATGTGAACCTGTTCACCACCAACCTGCCTTTGCAGGACGCGCTGCGCCTGCATGCGCCGGACCTGCCTTTGGCGGGCCTGACGGCACTGGGGGCCGAGATGGGGTCGGCCGAGATGCAGACCCATGCGCGCCTGGCCAACACGCACAAGCCCCAGCTGCGCACGCACGACCGCTTTGGCCACCGCACCGATGTGGTGGAGTTCCACCCCAGCTACCACGCGCTGATAGGTGCCGCGCTGCGCCATGGGCTGCATGCCACGCCCTGGTCGCGCACGGACACCGCCCATGCGCACACCGAGCGCGCTGCGGGCTTCATGATGTTCACCGAGGCCGAGCCCTCGGTGCTGTGCCCGGTGTCGATGAGCTACGCCGTCACCCCGGCTCTGCGTAGTGCAGGCGGCAACCCTGCCGTGTGGGCCGACTGGAGTGCGGGCCTGGCCAGCACGCAATACGACCCACGCCTGGCGCTGTTCTCGCAGAAATCCGCGCTCACCATGGGCATGGGCATGACGGAGAAGCAGGGCGGATCGGACGTGCGGGCCAACACCACGCAAGCGGTGGCTGATGGCGAAGACGCCTGGGGCCCGCGCTACCGCATCACCGGCCACAAATGGTTTTTCTCGGCGCCCATGTGCGATGCGTTCCTGATCCTGGCGCAGGCGCCGGGTGGGCTCACCTGTTTCTTCCTGCCGCGTGTTGTGCCGGGCGGGGCCGATGGATCGGTCAACAACATCCGCATCCAGCGCCTCAAGGACAAGCTGGGCAACCACGCCAACGCCAGTTCCGAAGTCGAGTTCATCGACGCCATCGCGTGGCGCGTGGGGGAGGAGGGGCGCGGCGTGGCCCAGATCCTGGAGATGGGCACTATGACGCGGCTCGATTGCGCCTTGGGCACCAGCGGCCTCATGCGCCAGGCGCTCAGCATTGCGCTGCACCACACGCGCCAGCGTGCCGCCTTTGGCAAAAAGCTCATCGACCAGCCGCTCATGCGCAACGTACTGGCCGACCTTGCTCTTGAAAGTGAAGCGGCTACCGCTTTATCGATAAGGCTCGCCAACGCTTTTGACCATAAAGACCAAAGCGAACACGAGGCCGTGATGGCCCGTTTGTTGACGCCCGTGGCCAAGTTCTGGGTGTGCAAGCGCGGCAGCGTGTTTGCGCAAGAGGCCATGGAGTGCCTGGGCGGCAATGGCTACGTGGAGGAGGGCGGCGAAGGCGTGATGGCCCGCATCTATCGCGAGATGCCGCTCAACTCCATCTGGGAAGGCGCGGGCAACATCATGGCGCTGGATTTGCTGCGCGCCGTGCGCCGTGCCGACACGGCCGCTGCCCTGGCCGATGAACTGGCCCCGGTACGCGGCGCCCACCCCGCGCTGGACCGCATGGCCAGTGCGCTGCCGCTGCGTGTGGACGCCATGACCACTGAGGCCGAAGCCCGCCGCCTGGCGCAGGACGTGGCCCTGGCCGTGCAGGCTGCGCTGCTGGTCCGCAGCGCACCTGCCAGCGTCTTCGGCGCCTTCTGCGATTCACGCCTGGGCGGTGACTGGGGCTACAGCTTCGGCACGCTGGGCACTGGCGCTGATCTGGATGCGCTGCTGGCCCGCGCTCTGCCAACCTGACCATCCTCACATTTTTTGTGGAGAACCCCCATGTCCCACCTCATCCTGCACCACTACCCCTCGTCGCCGTTCTCCGAAAAGATCCGGGCAGTGCTGGGCTTCAAGCAACTGGCTTGGAAGTCGGTTGTTATCCCCAGCATCATGCCCAAACCGGACGTGGTGGCCCTGACCGGTGGCTACCGCAAGACACCGTTTCTGCAGATTGGCGCTGACATCTATTGCGACTCGGCCCTGATCTGCGATGTGTTGGAGCACGAACAGCCCGAGCCCGTGCTGTACCCGCCCCACCTCAAAGGCGTGGCGCGCGTGTTTGCGCAGTGGGCCGACACCACGCTGTTCTGGGCCGCCATGGCGTACAACTTGCAGCCCAAGGGCGCATCGGCCATGTTTGCCAACCTGCCGCCTGCCGCAGCCCAGGCCTTTGGCGAGGACCGCCGGGAGATGAGCGCAGGCATGCAGCGCCTGCGCCCGGCCGATGCCACGGCGGCCTACCGCTCGTACCTGCGCCGCATTGCGCACATGGCCGAAGAGCACGACTTTCTGTTTGGCGCCGAGCCCAGCCTGGCCGACTTTGCGGCGTACCACCCGCTGTGGTTCACGCGCCAGTGTGTTCCGGTCATGGCCGATATTTTTGCTGCTACCCCGGCCGTGCTGGAGTGGATGGACCGTGTGGCGGGCCTGGGTCACGGCCGCATGGAGAAGTTCAAAGCCGAAGACGCCATCACCGTGGCTGCCGGGCTGGACCCGCTGCCACTGGCCGACGACCTGTTCCAGGACGAGCATGGCATTCCCCTGGGAACCTCGGTGGCGATTTCCGCCGAGAGTTTTGGCACCGAACCCACGGAGGGCGAATTGATTGCGGCGACCCGTACCCGCTACACCCTGCGCCGCACCGACCCGCGTGCAGGTACGGTGCATGTGCATTTCCCCCGGATTGGCTACACATTGCGAAAGCTGGAGACTTAAATGATCGACAACTTCAACGGCAAAACGGCCGTTCTCACCGGTGCGGGCTCGGGCTTTGGCCTCGAATGCGCCCGGATTGGAGCCCGCCTGGGCATGAACCTGGTGCTGGTGGACGTGCAACAGGACGCGCTCGATGCTGCAGCGGCCGAGATGCAGTCCGCAGGCTGCCAGGTGCTGGCCCGCAAGGTCGATGTATCGAATGCCGCGCAGATGGAACAGCTGGCCGTGGATGTGGAGCAGCGCTTTGGCGCCCCGCACCTCGTGTTCAACAACGCGGGCGTGGGCGCGGGCGGCCTGGTGTGGGAGAACTCGGTCAAGGACTGGGAATGGGTGCTGGGCGTGAACCTGTGGGGTGTGGTGCATGGCGTGCGCCTGTTCACCCCCATGATGCTGGCAGCAGCCAAGGCAGACCCTGCCTGGCGCGGCCACATCGTCAACACGGCCAGCATGGCGGGCCTGCTTGATGCGCCCAACATGGGCATTTACAACGTGAGCAAGCATGCGGTGGTGAGCCTGTCGGAGACGCTGTACCAGGATCTATCGCTCGTCACTGACCAGGTCAGTGCCAGCGTGTTGTGCCCCTTCTTTGTGCCCACCGGCATCAGCCAGAGCCACCGCAACCGTCCGGGGGAGCTGCCTGCCGACAAGCCCACCAAGAGCCAGCTCATCGGGCAGGCCATGAGCGACAAGGCGGTGGGCAGCGGCAAGGTCACGGCGGCCGAGGTGGCGCAAAAAGTGTTCGATGCAGCCGCGCAGGGCCAGTTCTATGTCTACAGCCACCCCAAGGCGCTGGCCTCGGTGCAGACGCGCATGGAAGACGTGATGCTGGGCCGCAACCCCACCGACCCTTTTGCTGCCAAGCCCGAGGTGGGCGCGCAGCTGCGCGCAGCGCTGCGGGCCGACTGAGCCACGCTGGCGTGTTCCGAACAGTTGGCGGCATCAATGGGCAAAAAAATAGCCGAAAGCGCAGGTAAATCAAGCGCTGATAGCTATTAAAAAGATAGCATATGTCCTTGCAGCCCCCCATAGGAACGGACGCGCAGGAGACCGCATGCGGCCACACCCTGTTCGCCACCGCGCTTGGCACCTGCGGCATTGCGTGGGGGCCGGGCGGCATCGTGGCGGTGCAACTGCCTGAGGCCAATGCACAGGCCACGCAGGCGCGCCTGCTGCGGGGGCTGGCGCCGGGCACGTATGGGCAGGCTATGCCATCCGCCCTGGTGTGCCATGCCATCGCAGGCATACAGGCCTTGCTGGCTGGGCAGCCGCTGGACTTGCAGGAGCTGCCGCTCGATATGTCGCGCATCTCGGCATTTCACCAGCAGGTGTATGCCGTTGCCCGTGACATCCCGCCGGGCCAAACGCGTACCTACGGTGAGGTGGCGGAGCTGTTGGGTGGCAAGGGCCTTTCGCGGGCGGTTGGGCAGGCGCTGGGGCTGAACCCATTTGCGCCCGTGGTGCCCTGCCACCGGGTGTTGGCAGCGGGCGACAAGCCCGGTGGTTTCTCGGCCGGCGGTGGCGCGCTGACCAAGATGCGCATGCTGCAAATCGAAGGCGCATGGCTGGGGGGAACCCGGTCGCTGTTTGGTGAGGCGGACTAAGGCCCCTCCGCGACAGCGGTGAGGGGCACCGGCCACCCACTGCACACTGCGCCCTGCCGCAGGCTGCACAAGAATGTTACGGAGTGCTACATTCATTGAGGCGCCTGCTTTTTGTGCAGTGCGCGCCCCTGCCGGGCTGGCGACGCCAGCATCCTCTTCGGCGTTGTTTGTCTGCCGCACCATCATCCCGATCCCAGCCCCAGGAGGAAGTCCCCCATGTCACCTGAACGCCAACGGCTGGCCCGCATGTTGTTTGACGAGTACATCGCGATGTACTCGGCGCGCGATGCCCGGCTGGTGGACCGCTTCAGCGAGAACTTCAGCGGTTTTGCGGGCAGCAGCGACAAGCTGATCAAGAACCGCAGCGATTGGCTGGAGGTGACGCTCTTGGACTTTGCCCAGGTGCCTGAGCGCATTCGCATCGAGGTGCTGGATCTTTTTCCGCAGGAGCTGGGCGCGGATGTGCTGGCTGTCACCGCGTTCTTCCATATCCATCTGCCCAGCCCCGATCCGCTGTTTTCCCGCGAAATCGCCCGCCTCGTGGTCATTTTTCGGCAAGAGGGTGATGACTGGAAAATTGCGCACAGCAGTATTTCCATCCCCTATGGACTTGCCCGGGACGGTGAGGTGTACCCCGTCAGCCGGTTGCAACAGCGCAACCATGAGTTGCAGGAGATGGTGGACGAGCGCACCCAGGCGCTGGCCCAGGCCAACCACCAGTTGCAGCTGCTCAGCAATACCGATGGCCTGACGGGTATTCCCAACCGCCGCTTCTTTGATGAGGCCCTGGCCCACGAATGGGCGCGCGCCCAGCGGGCCAACGCCCCGCTGTCCCTGATCATGCTGGACGTGGACGTGTTCAAGCACTTCAACGACCACTACGGCCACTTGGCGGGCGATGCCTGCCTGAAGTCGTTGGCCCTGACCCTGGCGCAAACGGGCGGGCACCGCGACGGTGACCTGGTGTCCCGGTTTGGCGGCGAAGAGTTTGTCGTGCTGCTGCCTGGTGCCGATGCCCGCGCTGCCATGGACATGGCCACACACATCCAGCAGGCCATCCATGCGCTGGCCCTGCCTCACGAAGGCGCGCCGTTCGGCATCGTGACCGTGAGTTTCGGTGTGGCCACCATGGTGCCGCAACGCGACCAGTTGGCCCAAGAACTGGTGCGGCGCGCCGATCGCGCGATGTACCGCGCCAAACAGGGCGGCCGCAACCGCATCGATCGGGCGCCGGACTGAAGCGGGCAGTGGGGCCCTAGCCGGCCTGCTGCTTTGCGACTTCTTGCGCGACGCCCCGCACCGTCAGCGGCGCGCAGCCCTCGGCATGGTTGCTGATGGTCACCAGCGCGTTCTGCCCTCGGCCCGTGACGCCCGCAATCACTGCCGCCAGCGCCGCCCGCGTCTCCCGGTCCGGGTGGTGCAGCCGGTCATAGGGGGTGTAGAGCCGTTCGGCCTCTTCGTAGCCGTAGGGACCATGCACGGGGTTCAGGTTCCAGCGGCACACCAGCGGGCTGGGCCACAGTGCGCGCAGAATCGGCAACTGGTCCTTGAGCGGCGGCATTTTGGCGTGCAGGCCCAGGCAGTACGTGGCACCGGCTTCGCGCAGCACGGCGGCAAAGTCGGGGGTCAGCCATTCGGGGTCACGCACTTCCACGGCGATCACGCCGTCTGGCGCCAATGGGGCCAGCGAGGGCAGGGCCAGCAGCATGGCGCGCAGGCGTGCCAACAGGGCCGGCATGCGATCGAGCTGCGCCAGGGGCAGGGGACTGAGCTGGAACACCAGCGCACCCAGCTTGTGCCCCAGTCCCTGCAGAGCGGGTTCCACACATTCGCTGCGGGCCAGCTCCGGGCTCAAAAACGCCGCGTTGGGCTCACGGCCCCGGCCGTCTTCGCTGCGCACCAGGGCATCGGTCACCACGCTGGGCGCCTTCACCACAAAACGAAAGTCGTCGGGCACTTGCGACGCATAACGCTCGTACTGGCTCGCGGTCAGGGGCCGGTAAAAGCTGCGGTCGATGCTGACAGTGCGCATCAGTGGGTGCTGGGCATACACGGCCAGCCCCTGTTTGGAGAGTTGCGCATCGGAGTGCTCGCCTTCCCACACCAGTCCCTTCCATCCGGGGTAGGTCCACGACGAGGTGCCCAGCCGCAGCCGCTCGGGCAAGGCGGTGGCCAAGGATTGAAGAGCGTCGTCCGGCGCGCAGGCCGCCACCTGGCCAGACCGTGCGCGCCGCACCGAGGGGGCTGGGGCTTCGGCGCAGCGCTCTGCGGCCACAGACGTCGTGGGACCGGGCTTGGGCGCGGCATCGCCAAACAGATCGTCTTGCATATGGGGGTGTCAGTGGAGGACAGCCGTATGGCTTTGCCTGCAACGGCTACATGTCCGCAAACAGCCCACCCTCGTCCAGCAGGTCGTAGGTAATCTGGGGCCGCGCATCCATGCTCTTTTTGATGGCTGCGGGAATGGCCTGCCGCGTTTTTCGGCACAAGCCCGGTTGCTCCAGCACCAGAATGGCAATGCCGCGCAGGCTGCGCACTTCATGGGGGCTTTGTGTGATGGCCAGCCGAATGCCCAATTGCTGTTGCATGCGCTCCTGCATCTTGCGGAGGTCGCCCAGGCTATCCAGGTTCTCCAGCCGATCTAGCATTTTCTTTTCTTCCGCTCGGGTCAGCTGAAGAATGCGCATGTCCCCGCTCGGTGCCTGAAGCAGTGCATCCCGCTCGCACACGCAGGTGCCAGGAGGGCATTCTGTGCGGATCGGGAAGGGTGGGGAGGGCATGGAGCGTGTGGGCCGACAGGGCAAGGGTCCGCGCATTTTAGGGAATGGCGGGCCTTGCTGCGCAAGTACCCGGCGCGCAAAGGAGCCGGCGATGGGTGCGGTTCTGCGGCGTGTGGGTGCAGTTGCAGGCGCCATCGGCATGCAAATGGCGCTCTGCGCTGGCCAATGTGCAAATGGGTCGTGGCCCACGAGCGCATGGCGAATGTGGAACCGCTAAAAAATCACCAACAAAAAGGGCTCCCAACGGGAGCCCAGTTTGCTTGGCCAGTGCGGATTGGTTCAAAACACCTCCCATGGCAGCAGCACCCGCACCGCGCGAAGTGCCGCCACCATGGGAAGTCCCGCAACTGCGTCAATCCTTCAATCGATTACATGGCGCTGAATTCGCCCGAAGGGATCTGGCCGGTGCGCAGAGCTTCTGCCGCCTGGGCACGCACCGCAGCGCGGTCAGCCGTGGACTTGTAAGTCACCACGCGCGAACCTGCTGGCTCGATGGAACGGGTCTGTGCCACGGTAGCGGCTTCAGCAGCCACTTCAGCGCGGGTGCGGCTGGTTTCAAACTTGGTGGCAAATTGCGAAGCATCGGCTTCGTCGGCTTGTGCGCCAAAAGAAGCGAAAGCGGCCACAGCGGCGATAGAGAGGAAACGTGCGGTGTTGTTCATGATGAAATCCTTAAAAGCAAAAAAAGCGTCTCAAAAAAGCCGGGTCAAAAACCATTCCTGAACCGGGTTCGGTGAGTCGCCTTGCGGGTTCGGCTCATCGATGGGTTGAACTGTACGCCGATGGTGTTCAGCGAAAAACCACCGGGTCACGAACTAACTGTTCCAGTATTGAGAACAATCAGTCCGCAACTTCTGCACAGTTTTCGCTTCGGGCTGCGACCTGTCTTTTCTGGCGGGGCTGGGCCGCCGCTCTCACGTGGGCATGGTCAATCTCCTGGGGCGCAAACTGCAGCGCTCCTTCGCCGTTCTGTTTCTGAATGCGTCCAGCCAGTAGGCGCCTTACACCGCCCATTAGAGCGCCGGCCACCCAGGGCCGTGGACGGGTCTTCCACATGGGCGACCACGATCACACCGTGGGGGCCCAAACCGCCTGTGGCAAACTCGCGCGCTTCGCTTTTCTTTCGTTTGATTGAGTCTCAGAGAGTTTGCCCACACATGCAGCAGATCATTCGGCAGTTGGCCGCAGAAATCAGGGTCAGTGAACAGCAGGTGCGCGCAGCGGTAGAGCTGCTGGACGGCGGCGCCACGGTGCCCTTCATCGCCCGCTACCGCAAGGAAGTCACCAACGGGCTGGACGATATCCAGCTGCGCGAGCTGGAGGCCCGCCTGTCGTACCTGCGCGAGCTGGACGACCGCCGCGCTACCGTGCTGAAAAGCATTGACGAGCAGGGCAAGCTGACCGACGTCCTGCGGGCTGCCATTGCCGCCGCGCCCACCAAGCAAGAGCTGGAAGACATCTACCTGCCGTTCAAGCAAAAGCGTCGCACCAAGGGCCAGATGGCACGCGAGTTTGGTATCGAGCCGCTGGCCGACAAGCTGTTTGCCGACCCCACGCTCGACCCAGCCGTGGAGGCCGCAGCCTTCACCAAGCCTGCCGAAGTGCTGGACGATGGCAAAACAGGCGCTGACTTTTCGACCGTGCCTGCGGTGCTGGACGGCGTGCGCGACATTCTGAGCGAGCGCTGGGCCGAAGATGCCGTGCTGGTGCAAAGCCTGCGCGAGTGGCTGTGGACGGAAGGGCTTCTGCGCAGCAAGAAGGTCGATGGCAAGAACGAGAACGACCCCGAGGTCTCCAAGTTCCGCGACTACTTCGAATACGACGAGCCCATCGGCCGCGTGCCCTCGCACCGCGCGCTGGCGGTGTTCCGGGGCCGTGGCCTCGAAATTCTCGAAGCCAAGCTGGTGTTGCCTGTCGAACCTGAACCCGGCAAACCGAGCCTGGCCGAGGGCAAGATCGCCCTGCACTTGGGCTGGAGCCATGCCAGCCGCCCGGCCGATGACCTGATCCGCAAAAGCGTGGCCTGGACCTGGCGCGTGAAGCTGAGCCTGTCGACCGAGCGCGACCTGTTTGCCCGCCTGCGCGACGATGCCGAAAAGGTCGCCATCAAGGTGTTTGCCGACAACCTGCGCGACCTGCTGCTGGCCGCCCCCGCCGGTCCGCGCGTGGTGATGGGGCTGGACCCCGGCATCCGCACGGGCGTGAAGGTGGCTGTGGTGGATGCTACCGGCAAGCTGGTGGAAACCGCCACTGTCTACCCGCACGAGCCGCGCCGCGACTGGGAAGGCTCGCTGCACACGCTGGGCAAGCTGGCCGAAAAACATGGCGTGAACCTGATCGCCATTGGCAACGGCACCGCCAGCCGCGAAACCGACAAGCTGGCCGCCGAGCTGATCAAGTTAATGGAAAAAGTGCCTGTAGCGCAGACAGGAAAAGCACGAGCAGCTATCGAAAAGGTAGTGGTGAGTGAGGCGGGTGCCTCCGTCTACAGTGCCAGCGAATACGCATCCCAAGAGATGCCCGATGTGGATGTGAGCCTGCGCGGCGCCGCATCCATTGCCCGCCGCCTGCAAGACCCGCTGGCCGAGCTGGTCAAGATCGACCCCAAGAGCATCGGCGTGGGCCAGTACCAGCATGACGTGAACCAGAGCGAACTGGCCCGCACGTTGGGCACGGTAGTAGAAGACTGCGTGAACTCGGTGGGCGTGGACCTGAACACGGCCAGCGTGCCGCTTTTGAGCCGCGTGTCGGGCCTGTCGGGCAGCGTGGCCAAGGCCGTGGTGCGCTGGCGCGAGGCCAATGGCGCGTTCAAAAGCCGCAAGCAACTGATGGATGTGGCGGGCCTGGGCGCCAAGACCTTTGAGCAGAGCGCGGGCTTCTTGCGCATCCGTGGCGGCGACAACCCGCTGGACATGACCGGCGTGCACCCCGAGACCTACCCCGTGGTCGAGCAGATCATGCAAACCACCGGCAAACCCGTGGCCGAGATCATGGGCCGCGCCGACATGCTCAAGACCCTCAAGCCCGAGCTGTTTGCCAACGACAAATTCGGCGTCATCACCGTCAAGGACATCCTCACCGAGCTGGAAAAGCCCGGCCGCGACCCGCGCCCCGACTTCAAGGTGGCGCGCTTCAACGACGGTGTGGAAGACATCAAGGACCTGAAGGAAGGCATGATTCTGGAGGGCACGGTGAGCAACGTGGCCCAGTTCGGCGCCTTCATCGACCTGGGCGTGCACCAGGACGGCCTGGTGCATGTGAGCCAGCTGGCCCACAAGTTCGTGAACGACGCGCGCGAAGTGGTCAAGACCGGCGACATCGTCAAGGTCAAGGTCATGGAAGTGGACGTGGAGCGCAAGCGCATCGGCCTGTCGATGAAGCTGGGCGACGCGCCGCCGCGCCAAGGTGGCGACCGGGGCGCGCCGCGCGACAACCGCTTCGAAGGCCCCGGCCGGGGGCATTCGCAACCGCAGCGTCGGGCCTCAGAGCCCGCACAGCAGTCGGCCATGGCGTCTGCGTTTGCAAAGTTGCAACAGGTCAAAGGCCGATAGCGACTGGGGTCCTCCGGGGTAGCCGATCAGGCTTCCCGGGGGCCATAATCGTCAGCACCTGAACCAACCCCGGCACACCACCCCATGGAGTTGAACGCACTGCTGGCCCAACCTGTGGCGCTGCCCAGTCTTCCGCGCGCTGTGGCGTTGCTGATGAGCGAGCTGGCCCACAATGAGCCCAGCCTGCGCCGCTTGAACCAGCTGTTTGGCACCGACCCGGCATTGGCGGCCCGGTTGCTGGAGCTGGCCAACTCCGCGACCTTTCAGCTGCCGCGCCAGATAGCGGGTATCCCCGAGGCGCTGGCATTGCTGGGCACGGCGCAGCTGCGCACGCTGGTCACTACGGCGCCGCTGGGTACCACGTCGCGGTCCGTGCCAGGGGTGAACATGCAGCAGTTTTGGCGCTACAGCCTGAACACCGCCAAGCTCGCCCGATCACTGGCGGGCATCGTCCATCAGAACCAGATCGCGGCCTACACCGCAGGTTTGCTCCACGCCTTGGGCGAGCTGGTGATTCACCTGGCAGACCCGGAAAAGGCCCAGTCGGTGAACACCCTGGTGGCACCGTTTGATTTGCGCCGCGACAAGATTGAGCAGCGTATCTTTGGCTTCAGCTACGGCCATGTCACCGCAGGCTGCGCCCGCCGGTGGCAATTGCCTGAGGTGGTGATTGACGCCTTGCAGCACCAGAGCGCGCCATTTGACAACAAGGCCTACGAACCACTGGCAGGGGTCATCCACCTGGCTGCATGGCGTGCCCGCGCCCGCGAGGCCGAATTGAGCGAGAAAGAGCTGGCGGTGTCCTTCCCTGGTGAAGTAGGCCTGACCTTGGGGCTTGATATCGACATGGTGCTGCAACAGGACCCGATTGACTGGACCGCTCGGCCTGAGGCGGCGGATTTCGTGGTCTGAATTTCGGGTGTTGCATCGGCAAAATGCCATGCATTTTGATCACCCATTTCGGATGTTTCATTCGCTGGTGGGTTTGTGGTTTTAGGCATGCTTTTATTCCCATATTTTTCTTATTTAGAATATGTTTGAATATTGGATGCTTTCTGCATGAATTTTGAAATTTGCGCGGTTTTAGTGGAAAAAATTTCAAAAATGACGAATAGAATTTTGGGCTGGGACCTTCTTCGTGGTTTGTGTGCGTTGGCGGTTGGTGGCTATCACTTGTTGATGTGGCTGGAAATAGGGCATTTCCACGCAGTCGGTAGTTATGGTGTCTATCTTTTTTTTGTGCTGTCTGGCGCTAGCTTGATGTATACCTATGGCACGCAATTGGAAAGAAAGGGTTTTGATTTTAAAAAATTCCTTCTGATGCGATACCTTCGTTTAGCACCACTTTATGTTGTTTTGATGCTGCTGGTGCTACCTTGGAAGATTGTTAAGGAGGGCCCCACTCTAGCGCTCTTAAAAAAATTTCTTTTGAATGGATTTTTCATATTTGGATTTTTCGATCCTGCCGCCAACTCAATGCTGGTTGGCGGATGGTCGCTGGGGATCGAGGCGATTTATTACTTGCTATTTCCTCTTCTGGGTTTTTGGGTTTTGAGAAATAATTGGTTTTTCTTGGCTTTTTTTCTTTCGGTTTTAATTCAGTTTTGGTGGATAACGGAAAAGATCGGTTCTCCGGGAGGCTATCAAGATAATATTGTTGCACTTCATCAGCCGCAGGCTTTTGTTGCCTATTTTTTTGGCGGCTGTTTTTTGGGCTACCTGCGATACAAGGAGACAGAGCCTTTGTTATCTAATCGTGTGATCGGACTATTGGTTGCGTGTGGGTTTTTTGCCATTGCAGCTTTGAGTCCTGAGAAGGCAGGAGACGAATTGCTGGGTGTGCGTGGTGTTGCTGGTTTTTGTGTGTGTTTTTTTCTTGTCTGGATCATTGGCGGAATGAAGCTTCAGAATAAGTTTGCAAAAACTGCTGAATTTTTGGGAGATGCCACCTATGGCTTGTATCTCATTCACCCCGTAGTTTTTTTTGGCGTGGTGTTGGTGATTTTTCCAAAAATGGGTTGGGCAGACCCTGTTTTGTGGACCCAGGGTTCGCGATTGGGATTGGTTTTTTTGATTTTGATCATTGCCGCTGTACTGGCTTTGTTGAGTGAAAAATTCTTTGAAAAGCCAATTCGAAATAAGGCAAAACTGCTACTGAATAAATAAATAATTGAATTTCTTTCATTATTTTTGAAATAAAGTATTCAGAAGCACTATTGAAATCGTTTTGCATTTGTTCGCTGCCGCACGCGGACCTCGATCTAATTGATCCCTGGCTTTGCGACAATAGGGCGCATGAAAGCACTGCGCATCCACGTCGGCCCCCGCGCCCGCGAACATATTGAACACAATGGCCTGCAGCCCGGGGACGTGAGTGTCATTCCCGCAGCAGCAGGGGGGCCCAAGGGATTGATCCTGGGGCCGCTGGACCGGTTCATCTTTGGGGATTGGCTGGCGCGCTCTAACCAGCCCGTGCATCTGGTAGGTGCGTCAATTGGCGCATGGCGCATGGCGACGGCATGCCTGAGGGACTCGGCGCCAGCCTTCGAGCGCCTGGAGCACGACTACGTCCACCAGGACTATGAATTGCCACCGGGCAAGAAGCGCCCGACGGCCGCGCATGTGAGCGAGCGCTTTGGGCGTAACCTGCAAGCCTTTTATGGTGGGCGGGTGGATGAGGTGCTGAGCCACCCCCGGTTTCACCTGCACATCGTGACATCGCGTGGCCGCCACCTGCTGGGGCGCGAGCATCGTGTGGCCACGCCGCTGGGTTACCTGGGGGCTTTTCTGACCAACACCGTGCACCGCAAGGCGATGGGGGCATGGCTGGAGCGGGTGGTGTTCTCGTCACCCGATGCGTCGGTGCCAGGTGCCGCCTGCGCAGCCTTGCCGTTTGGCACTTCGGACTACCGCACGCGGCAGGTGGGGCTGAGTGCAGCTAATTTCATGCCGGCGCTACAGGCGAGTTGCTCCATTCCATTTGTGCTGCAAGCGGTGCATAACATTCCCGGTGCACCGGCCGGTGCCTATTGGGACGGTGGCATCACCGATTACCACCTGCACCTCGCCTATGGCAGGCAGGGGGATAGCGCTTCAAAGTTGATAGCTACAAGTGAAGACGGAATAAGCGCTGGTGGCCAAAAAGACATGGGGTCGACTGCACGGGGGCTGGAAGGTGCCGACACGGCCACCTCCGGTATCGTTCTGTACCCCCATTTCCAGCACAGTGTGGTGCCCGGCTGGCTGGACAAGGGCCTCAAGTGGCGCCACCGCTCCACATCTGCGCTGGATAGCATGGTGGTGCTTTGCCCCAACCCTGATTGGGTGCGCACGCTTCCCAACGCCAAGCTGCCGGACCGCAAAGACTTCACCCACTATGGCACGGACAGCCGTGCCCGCGCCCGGGCGTGGCTCGCTGCCACGCGAGCGAGCCAGCAACTGGTGGACGAGTGGGCTGAGTGGCTGCAGCGGCCAGACATGGGTGTTTTGCAACCGTTGTAGGAGACTCTGGCGCCTGAAGCGATGGGACTTGCCGGGCGCAATGTGTGCGTATCAGGCGGCTGCAGGTCGTCGGGCAGTGTCTTGTGCTGTTCTGACGGCATGGCGGGCTGAATGCTCACGGGCCCAGCCCAGCACTTCGTGCGCAGGCATGGGCCGTGCAATGCCATAGCCCTGCGCCCGTTCGCAACCCAGCTCCAGCAGCTTGGCGCAGTGCTCGGCGGTCTCCACGCCCTCGGCCACTACATGGCGGTGGAATGCGGCGGCCAGCGCCACGATGGCTTGGACCAGGGTGAGGTCGTCGCCATCCTCCAGGATGCCGCGTACGAACGACTGGTCGATCTTGATCGTCTCGGCCGGTAGGCGTTTGAGGTAGGACAGCGATGAGAAGCCGGTGCCGAAGTCGTCCAGCGCAAAACGCACCCCCAGGGCCTGGCAGCTTTGCATCATTTGGCGCATGTACTGCATGTCCTCCAGGGCAGCGGATTCGAGGATCTCCAATTCCAGGCGCGTGGGAGACACTTCTGGGCAGGTGTGCAGGATGTCTTTGAGGCGCTGCACAAAGTTGGGCCGGTGGAAATGTGGCGCAGCGATGTTGACGCTGATTTCCCATGACATGCCCGCATCGGCCCACTGCCGCATCTGTGTCAATGCCTGCAGAAGCACCCATTCACCCAGTTCCACGACCAGGTCCGTGTCCTCGATGAGCGGCAGCACATGCTGCGGGCCCAGCAGGCCGTCTTGCGGGTGCTGCCAGCGGAGCAGGGCTTCCAGCCCGATGATGTTGCCCGTGCGCAGGTTGACCTTGGGCTGGTAGTGCAGCACCAGTTCGCCGGCGTGCAGGGCTTGCGCGACGCGGGTCTGGCGCGTGTGCTGGGTCTGCACGGCGTGGTCTTGCTGCACGTCGAACACATGCAGCTGGTTGCGGCCAAAGCGCTTGGCCTGGCACATGGCCTGGTCGGCGTGGCGCAGCAGGGTGTCGGGGTTGGTATCGTCGTGCGGGAACACGGCCACACCGATGCTCACCGTGGTGTTCACCTCGCGGCTGTCGATGGCATATGGGGCCGCCAGCTGCTGCATCAGCACCGCTAGGCGGGCTTCGATGGCCGGGATGTCCGGCTGCTCGCCCAGCAGCAGCACGAATTCGTCACCCCCCATGCGCGCTACGGCATCGCCCGGGGTGATGAAGGCCCCCAGGCGCCGGGCGGTTTCCTTGAGCAGGCGGTCGCCCACGCGGTTGCCAAATGCGTCGTTCACGGCCTGAAAGTGGTCCAGGTCGAGCATGCACACGGCCAGCAGCCGGCCTTTGTTGCGGGCCATGAACAGGGCGTGCGTGAGGCGCTCGGCCAGTGCCGCGCGGTTGTAGAGCCCCGTCAGCGGGTCGTGCCGGGCGTGCCAGGAGATCTGGTGTCGCAGGTTGCGGGCTTCGGTCACGTCGCGAAACACCAGCACACAGCCCACAGCCAGGCTGTCGTGTTTGCGGATGGGCGAGGCGGTGTATTCGATGGCGTAGCGCTCGCCCGAGCGGTGGATCAGTACCTCTTGCGTGGCCTGCTGCAGCGCGCCGGGCTGGCTGTCGCGCTCGGTGGCTGTGCTGGTGCTGCGGCTGGCGGGCTCTTCGTACAGGCGGAACACATCGTCCAACTGCCGACCTACGGCCTGCTGGGCTGTGAAGCCGGTCATGAGCTGGGCGGCCTCGTTGAGGGTGTCGATGCGTCCTGCCAGATCGGTGGTGATGACGCCGTCGCCAATCGAGGCGAGGGTGACCTCTGCGCGCTCCTTTTCGGCGTGCAGGGCCTCCTGGGCGCGCTTGCGCTCGGTCACGTCCACCAAGGTGCCGATGGTGCCCGCCAGGGCACCGCTGGTGCTGGTGAAGGGCGCTTCGTAGTAGGCCATGTCCAGCGGGGGCTGGTGGGCCGGGTGGATGCGGATGACGTTGTCCTGCGCGTTGGCGACCTGAGCGGAGTGTTCGGGCGACAGGGCTTCCGGCACGGTGGTCGCGGTGGTGGCCAGCCCGGTATGGGTCCCCGCGGGGTCCACTGGGGCCTGAAAGAGCCGCTGCCATGCGCGGTTGGTGTCGAGGTAGGTGCCGTCGGCATTGCGCACAAACACGGGCAAAGGCAGGGCGTCGATCAATTGCCGAGTGAAGTGCAACTGCTCGCTTTGCTGGCGCTGGGTCTCATGCAGGGACAGCACCAGCGACTGGACTTTGCCCGCCATGTCGTTGAACGTGTCGGCCATGGCCCGCGATTCGAGGGTGCCGGTCACCTCCATGCGGGTGCCCAGATAGCCTTGGCGAAACGCATCGGTGGCCTGCGCCAGGCGCCGCAGCATGCGCGCATTGGCGCGCAGCAGCAGCGTGAGCAGGAACAGGACCGTGAAGATATTGAGCGCCGAGATGCGCGCCTGGATGATCACGGTGCTCCAGACCCGGTCTACCAACGGTTGTGCATGCAGGGCGATGGTCAGGCGGCCCTGGGTGCCGTTCGCCAGGCGCTGGCCAGATTGCTGCAGGGGGCGGGCGATGTCCAGCCAGCGGGCAAACCAGCCGGGGGCCAGGGCGATTGGGGAGGGTGTGGATACCTCGGTGGCGGGGTGGTCGGCCGACTCCCATTTGAGCGCCTGAACACCGGGGCCCAGGTGGGTGATGCCCTCGCGCAAAAGGCCAGCGATGGCGGTGCTGTCCGGGACGGGCTCGGCGGCCAGGCGCGGCTGGAGGTATTCGCTCATGCGCCGGAACTCGGTAGCGGCATGGCGATGGACTTCCTCGGTTTCTGCTTGCAGCAGGTAGTGGTAGCGCACGCCGCTGACCAGCAGGATGATCACCACGATGGGGAGGTACAGCCGGGGGTAGGTGCCTCGCAGAAGCCAGGTGGTGAGATTTCCTGTGCGCATTGACGTTGGTCCTCTCCCACAACCCGGGGGTAATGAATGGTTAATTAATTGTTGACAGCAGGAAGTCTAGCGTGGAAGGGGTTGCGGTCCGATTCCTGGACAGCGCAATCCTGTGCGGTGTTGTAGATGTGTGACGGTTTGTAAACAACGCCAAGATCAGAGGGCGCCCCGCGTGTTCCCCGGCCGCGCGCACAGCCACCTAGCCGCAGTCGGCTGACGCTGCCGGGCGGGCCAAACGGGCGGGTGAAACGGGGGGCGGTGGGTCAGAGCGACTGCGCCAGCATGTCGCGGTATTCCTCGGGCGTGGCAACGCGGGGGTTGGTCTTGTGGCAGTGGTCTGCCATCGCGCCCTTGATGATGTCGTCGAACATGGCCTCGGTCACGCCCATGGCGGCCAGACCTGTGGGCAGGCCCAGGCGGGCATTCATGTCGCGGATGGCCTCGGGGATGTCGCCCGCAGCGGCGAGGCCCATGGCGTGGGCCATGCGTTCCAGTCGCTTTTCCTTGCGCACCGATTCGGCCTGCGCGTTGAAGCGGATCACGGCGGGCAGGAACATGGCGTTCAGGGTGCCGTGGTGCAGGCGCGGGTTCACGCCGCCCAGGCTGTGGCTGAGCGAGTGCACGGCGCCCAGGCCTTTCTGGAACGCCATGGCGCCCTGCATGCTGGCGCTCATCATGTGCAGGCGTGCATCGCGGTCGCTGCCGTTCTTGGTGGCCAGTTCGATGTTTGCCCAGCCGCGCGTGAGGCCGTCGAGCGCAATCCCGTCGGCGGGCGGGTTGAAGGCCGCCGACATGAAGGTTTCCATGCAGTGCGCAATCGCGTCCATGCCGGTGGCGGCCGTCAGCCCGGGCGGCAGGCCCAGCGTGAGGTCGGGGTCGCAGATGGCGGTCTTGGGCACCAGGTTCCACGAGTGGAAACCCAGCTTGCGGTGGTCGTCCACGATGATGATGGCGCCACGCGCCACCTCGCTCCCCGTGCCGCTGGTGGTGGGCACGGCAATCAGCGGCGCAGCGCGCTCGGTGATGCGTGGCGAGCCGCCTTCGATGGTGGCGTAGTGGGTGAGTGGCCCTTCGTGCGTGGCAGCAATCGCGATGCCCTTGGCACAGTCAATGGCCGAGCCGCCGCCCACCGCGATCAGGCCGTCGCAGCCCTGGGCCTTGTACATCTCCACGGCGGCGCGAACGGCGGCCTCGGTGGGGTTGGAGGGGGTCTGGTCAAACACCGCCACGGTCAAACCGGGCAGGGCGTCCAGCGCCTTTTGCAGCACACCAGCGGCCTTCACGCCGGGGTCCGTCACGATCAGCGGGCGCGTGATGCCGACGCGCTCGCATTCTTGCTTGAGCAGCCGGACGGCGCCGAATTCAAACTGGATCTGGGTGACGTAGTAGATGAAAGCCATGGTGCAACAGGATGTGTGAATGGGATTGCCAGCGATTACGATAGCCGTAGCGGTCCACTTTATAGGCAGGAGACACACATGAACACGAAGCAAACCCTGATGGTGGCCCTGGTAGCCGTCGCCTCTGTGACAAGCGCCCAGGCCCAGTGCCTGACGGACGCGCAGGCCGCCGAGCTGGTGGCCAGCTATGTCGCCAAGACCCCGGCGGCCAACCCCGAGAACCTCTCGGATGCCGACGGCGCCTGCACCCGGGGCAAGGTCAATGCCTTGCTGGCCCAGCGCCTGGGCAAGGTGATTGGCTACAAGGCGGGTCTGACCAACCCGGCGGTGCAAAAGCGCTTCAACACCGACAGGCCCGTGTGGGGCAAGCTCTACCAGGGCATGGTGTTGGCGAGCGGCGCCACGGTCGACCCCGCGTTTGGTGCCCGCCCCCTTTACGAAGCCGACATGCTCGTGCGTGTAAAAAGCGCCGCCATCAACCAGGCCAAGACCCCCATGGACGTGCTGGACGCCGTGGACCAGATCATCCCGTTCATCGAGCTGCCCGACCTCATGGTGCAGGCTCCGCCCAAGCTCAACGGTGCGGGCGTGACGGCCATCAACGTGGGTGCACGCCTGGGCGTCGCCGGTGCGCCTATTGCCGTACCCGCCTATCGCGGCGAGCGGTTTGCGATGCTGAAGGCGTTGGCCGACATGAACGTGTCGCTGACCGACGGTGCGGGCGTGCGCCTGGGCGGCGGCAAGGGCAGCGACATCCTGGAGCACCCGCTCAACGCCGTGGTGTGGCTGGCCGGCGCGCTGGCGCAAGAAGGCCTGGCCATGCAACCGGGCGACCTGATCAGTCTGGGCTCTTTCTCGCCGCTGTTGCCGCCCAAGCCGGGCCTGTCCGTGACGGCGACCTATGAAGGCCTGCCGGGTGCTGCGCCCGTGCGGCTGAGCTTCAAGTAAACCTTGCCTCCGTGGCCCGCGCAGAGCGGGTCTTTCTTTCTGCTGCCGAGACCCTGACCGTTGACCGACCTGCACATCCACCACACCCGCCTGACCCCCCAGATGCGCAGCGTGCTTGAACGCATGGCCCGCGCGGGGCACCCGCCGCTGCACACGCGCACGCCGCAGGATGCACGCATCGCCTACCAGGCAGGCGCCGATGTTCTGGAGGTGCCCAAGGCCGCGCTGGCGCGGGTAGAGGATCTGCAGATACCGGCCCGCGATGGCGTCCTGCTGCCCGCGCGGCTGTACGCCCCCAGCACCGACAAAGGCCTGCCTGTGCTGCTGTACACGCACGGCGGCGGCTTCACCATCGGCAACATTGCCACGCACGACATCCTGTGCCGCGAGCTGGCGCGCCTGGCTGGTTGCATGGTGGTATCGCTGGACTACCGGCTGGCGCCAGAGCACCGCTTCCCTACGGCCAGCAACGATGCGTGGGATGCGCTGCAGTGGCTCGCTGCCAACGCCAAGAGCCTGGGTGCAGACCCTGAACGGCTGGCCGTGGGCGGCGACAGCGCTGGCGGCACACTGGCCGCCGTCAACGCCATCCTGGCGCGTGAGGCAGGCTTGCCACTGGCACTGCAACTGCTGATCTACCCCGGCTGTGCGGCGCACCAGGACACGCCATCCCACACCACCTTTGCACGCGGCCTGGTACTGGAGGAGCCTGCCATCAGCTGGTTTTTTGGTAACTATGTGCAAAGCCGTGCAGAGCGTGAAGACTGGCGTTTTGCACCCCTGCTGGCCCCGGACCTGGAGGGTGTTGCGCCCGCCTGGATCGGGCTGGCCGAATGCGATCCGCTGGTGGATGAGGGCATCGAATACGCCGACAAGCTGCGTCTGGCGGGCGTTGCGGTGGACCTCGACATCTACCGGGGCGTGACCCACGAATTCATCAAGATGGGCCGCGCCATCCCCGAGGCGCGCAAGGCCCATGCCGACGCGGCCCGCGCGCTGCGGCTGGCTTTTCACCTGGAGTAACGAATCCATGCAACGCAGTGATTTCCGTTGTTTCCACCGGCTGCGCGTGCGCTGGGCCGAGGTGGACATGCAAAAAATCGTGTTCAACGCACACTACCTCATGTACGTCGATACGGCCATGTCTGAATACTGGCGCGCGCTGGCGCTGCCGTACGAGGCGAGCATGCTGGCCCTGGGCGGCGAGATGTATGTGAAGAAGGCCACCGTCGAATACCACGCCTCGGCGCGGCTCGATGACACGCTGGATGTGGGCCTCCAATGCACGCGCATCGGCAACTCTTCGTGCCTGTTCACAGCGGGCATTTTTTGTGGAGATCGCTCGCTGATCTCGGCTGAGCTGGTCTATGTGTTTGCCGACCCGGCCACGCAGACCTCCCGCCCCGTGCCGCCCGCGCTGCGCGCCATCTTCGAGGGATTCGAAGCAGGCACCGACATGGCCGAGGTGCGCACTGGCGACTGGAACACCCTGGGCCGCGATGCGGGCCGTGTGCGCACGGATGTGTTCGTGCGGGAGCAAGGCATTCCGGCAGAGGTGGAGGCGGACCTGAAGGACATCTCGGCCCGCCATGCCGTGCTCTACAACCGGCTGGGCATGCCGATCGCTGCAGGCCGCCTGCTGCAGCAGTCACCGGGTGTGGGCCGCATTGGCCGCATGGCGGTGGACCGCTCGGTGCGTGGCGCGCAATGGGGGAGGCAGTTGCTGGATGCGCTGGTGGATGCCGCGCGGGCGCGGGGCGACACCGAGGTTCAACTGCACGCCCAGCGCAGCGCCGAGGGCTTCTACCGCCGTGCCGGGTTCACCGTGGTGGGCGAGCCCTACGAAGAGGCGGGCATTGCGCACATCGCGATGGCGCGAAGGTTGTAGTGGTTTGCTATTAAAAAATGAGCTATCAGCGCATATTCAACAAGCGCTACAGCCCATTTTTATTCAAATGTCATCGAGCAGTGCATAGGGCAGGGGCTCCAGCGACAGCGCCACACCGTCCGCCGCACCCACCTGCAGGCTGCCTTCCTGCGTAGCTGCAATCTGCAGCGACACGATGGCATCGAAGCCGCCGGCGGGGGCCGGTGCCACTTGCACCACGGTGCCGCATGGCTGCTCCAGGTCGGTGGTGCTGAACACCTCGGCACCCACCGCCACCTCTGCCGCAACATGGGCCACATAGGCACGGCGCTTGAGCGTGCCCCGGAACTGGCTGCGTGCCACCACTTCCTGGCCGGGGTAGCAGCCTTTCTTGAAGTTCACGCCGCCCACGGATTCGTAATTGAGCATCTGGGGCACAAAGGTTTCCACCACGGGTGTGGTCAGTGTGGCCACGCCGCTTTTTACCTCGCTCCAGAGCCACAGAGCCGTATCCAGTGCCGGGCCTGCGGGGGCGGGGTCAGACGCGGGGGCCACCCACAGCGCGCGGGGCTGGCCGTCGGCGGGATACAGGTGGACCACAGATGCCGCTCCTGCATCGGACTTGGTCCAGGCGGGTTGACTGCCGTCTGGGACCGCATCTCCGGCCAGGCCGTACAGGGCGAAGTCGTTCGTGGCATCGGTCAACTTGGCCTTGGCGCGCAGCACAAACATGGACAGGCGCTTGAGCGTGGGGGGCAGCAGGTCGCGGCTGCAGACCAGCAGCACCTCGGTGGCGCTGCGCTTGAGTCCAATGAAGCTGGCCTGCATGCGGCCCTTGGCCGACAAAAAAGCGGCCAAGCGGGCCTGGTCCATGCCGAGCAAGGCGAAGTCCTGGGTGAGCTGGCCGTGCAGGAACTTGGCCGCGTCTTCGCCTTCCACGCGAATCACGCCGAGGTGGGAGAGGGGGGCAATGCCATTCAAGGGATAGGTCATCGCTGAATTATGATGCCCTGATTCATACATATCGGTAGCAGGGTTGTGCGACGTTTACTGGCTTTGATCGTGTTGGTTGGGATCGCACTGGGCGGCGCTGCGTATTGGTGGCTGCACCAGCCGCTGGACCTGGGCCCTGAGCCGCTGGAGCTTGCCATCGAGCCCGGCACCACGCCGCGCGGGGTGGCCCGCGATGTGGTGGCCGCAGGGGTCAAGACAGATTCCCGCCTGCTGTACGCCTGGTTTCGTGTCTCGGGGCAGGACCGTGCCATCAAGGCTGGCAACTATGAAATCCCGCCCGGCATTACCCCGATGGGTCTGCTGCAAAAGCTTGCCCGTGGCGAAGAGGCCCTGCGTGCATTGACGCTGGTCGAAGGCTGGAATTGGCGCCAGGTACGCCAGGCGCTGGCGCGGGAAGAGCAGATCAAACCAGATTCGGCCCAACTCACCGACGAGGCGCTGATGGCGCAACTGGGCCGCCCCGGCGTGGCTCCCGAGGGGCGGTTTTTCCCGGATACGTACACCTATGCCAAGGGGTCGAGCGACATGGCCCTGCTGCGGCGCGCGCTGCATGCGATGGACCGCCGCCTGGAGGCCGCCTGGGCGCTGCGTGCGGCCGACACGCCCCTCAAGTCGGCCGACGAAGCGCTGACCCTGGCCAGCATTGTCGAGAAGGAAACAGGCAAGCCCAGCGACCGGGGTCAAATTGCGGGCGTTTTCGTGAACCGGCTGCGTGTGGGCATGCTGCTACAGACCGACCCTACGGTGATTTATGGCCTGGGCGAGAAATTCGACGGCAACCTGCGCAAGCGTGACCTGCAGGCCGACACGCCGTGGAACACCTACACCCGTGCTGGCCTGCCGCCCACGCCGATTGCCATGCCCGGCAAGGCGGCGCTGCTGGCTGCCGTGCAACCGCAGGCCACGCGCGCGCTGTACTTTGTGGCCAAAGGCGATGGCACCAGCCACTTCAGTGCGTCGCTGGACGAGCACAACCGCGCCGTCAACCGCTATCAGCGGGGGCAGTGAGCGGCCTCTGTGAACGTCAAGCGCCCCGATTCAACCAAGGTTCCCATGTCACGACCCGGTCTGTTCATTACCTTTGAAGGCATCGATGGTGCGGGCAAGTCCTCGCACATTGAGGGCTTGGCGGCGGCGTTCCGTACCCAGGGCCGTACGGTCACCGTGAGCCGCGAGCCCGGCGGCACTCCGCTGGCTGAAAAGCTGCGCGAGATGGTGCTGAACGACCCCATGGACGCACTCACCGAGTCCCTCTTGATTTTTGCTGCCCGCCGCGACCACCTGCTTAACGTCATTGAACCGGCCCTGGCGCGGGGCGATGTGGTGCTGTGCGACCGGTTTACCGATGCCACCTTCGCCTACCAAGGGTCGGGGCGGGGCTTTGATCTGAGAGTGCTATCAGTTTTGGAGCGTCTGGCGCAGACGGGACTTGCGCCTGATGCCAATTTGATGCGTGAACCGGACCTGACGGTGTGGTTTGATCTGGCCCCCGAGGTGGCGGCCGAGCGCCTGGCTGGAGCACGTGTGCCTGACCGTTTTGAGGCCCAGCCCGTGGAGTTCTTCCGCCGCGTAGCCCAAGGTTATGCCGACCGCGCCGCCGCTGCGCCCCAACGCTTTGCGCGTCTGGATGCGGCGCAGGAGCGCCACCGTGTCTGGCAGCAACTCACCAGCGTGTTTGTGCGCAAGGGGTGGCTGGCCATCATGGTGGCCGCGCAGGGAGGGCCCCAATGAGCGTGCCCGCCGCCGCCATGGCGCCTTGGATTGCTTCGCAACGCACCAGCCTGCTGACCCAGCGTGGCCATGCGTGGCTGCTGCAGGGGCCGTCAGGGATGGGGCAGTACGCCTTGGGGCTGGAGCTGGTCCGCGCATGGCTGTGTGAGGCCCCTGGGGCCAACGGCGCTTGCGGCCAGTGCGGCAGTTGTCACGCCATCGACGTGCGCACCCATGCCGACCTGTGTGTGCTCATGCCCGAGGTACAGATGATGGCGCTGGGCTGGCCGCTGTCGGAAAAAGCCCAGGCCGACATCGACGACAAGAAGCGCAAACCCAGCCGCGAGATCCGCGTCGAGGCCATGCGTGATGCGGTGGAGTTTTCGCAGCGCACCTCGGCCCGTGGGCGGGGCAAGGCGGTGCTGGTCTACCCGGCAGAGCAGATGAACCACATCACGGCCAATGCGCTCCTCAAGACCTTGGAGGAACCACCAGGCGATGTGCGTTTTGTGTTGTCCAGCGAAGCGGCCCACCAGTTGTTGCCCACCATTCGCAGCCGTTGCCTGGGGCATACCATGGCCTGGCCTGCCGAGGCTGACATGCTGGCGTGGTTGCAGGCACAGGGCGTAGCCCGGGATGCGGCGACCTCCTTCCTGCGCGCCGCGGGCGGGCGGCCCGAGGATGCTCTGGCGCTGGCCCAGTCCGGTCGCAGCCCGCAGGCTTGGGGCGCCCTGCCACAGGCCATGGCCCGTGGTGACGTGACGGCCCTGGGCGACTGGGCCCCGGCCCAGGCCATCGACGCATTGCAAAAGCTTTGCCATGATCTGCTGGCCGCCAGCGTGGGCAGTGCTCCGCGCTACTTTGCGCAGGCAGACCTGCCCAAGGTGCCACCCCTGGGTGCACTCACACGCTGGTCGCGCGCATTGGCCAAGGAGGCGCGCACAGCGGACCATCCGTTCAATGCCGGCCTCATGCTGGAGGCGCTTGTCGCCCAGGCGCGAAACACCCTACACTCCAAACACTAAGCCGCTATCTCCTACTCATGAGCAGTCCATCCACCGCGCCCCGTCCCAGTGTCATGCAGCTGGCCATCAAGGAGAAGGCGGCCCTCTACGCGGCCTACATTCCTTTTTTTGCCGAAGGGGGCATTTTTGTACCCACCCAGCGCGACTACAAGCTGGGTGATGATGTGTATGTGCTGCTCACGCTGCCCGACGACCCGCAGCGCTACCCTGTGGCGGGCCGTGTGGCCTGGGTCACTCCTGCCCGCGCTGCAGGCAACCGCACGCAAGGTGTGGGCATCCAGTTTCCCAAAGACGAAAAATCGCGCCAGCTCAAGGCCAAGATCGAAGAACTGCTGGGAACTGCCCTGGGCTCCGACCGTCCTACCCAGACGATCTGACCGGCTCTGCCGCTGCCCTGTGCCGACCCGCGCTGGCGGGTCGGCTTTTTTGTTTAGGACTTGCGCAAAGAAGGATGTAAGAAATCGTTTCCCTTTGGGAGAAGCTGTTTCTCCAGCCCGTTTTGCGCAAGTCATATTGCTTTGAAACCGCATGTTCACTGATTCGCATTGCCATCTCAACTTCCCGGAGCTGGTCAGCCACTTGCCCGCCATCCGCCAGGCCATGGCCGAGGCCCAGGTCACCCGGGCCTTGTGCATCTGCACCACCATGGAAGAGTTTGAGGGCGTCCATGCCCTGGCCACGGCCCACGACAACTTCTGGAGCACGGTGGGCGTGCACCCCGACAACGAGGGCGTGACGGAGCCCAGCGTGCAAGACCTGCTGGACCGTGCAGCCCTGCCGCGCGTGGTGGCCATTGGCGAAACGGGGCTCGACTACTACGGCATGGAGGACCGCAAGGGCGGGCGCAGCATTGCCGACCTGGAATGGCAGCGTGACCGCTTTCGTACCCACATCCGCGCGGCGCGGGCCTGCAGCAAGCCCCTGATCATCCATACGCGCAGCGCATCTGACGACACGCTGGCTATCCTGCGGGAAGAGGGCGAGGACGGTGCTGGCAACCGCGCTGGTGGCGTGTTTCACTGTTTTACCGAGTCGATGCAGGTGGCGCGGGCCGCGCTGGATCTGGGCTACTACCTCTCGTTCTCGGGCATCGTGACCTTCAAGAGCGCGCAAGACCTGCGTGATGTGGTGGCATTCGTTCCACTTGACCGCATGCTCATCGAGACCGACAGCCCGTATCTGGCGCCGGTGCCTTACCGCGGCAAGACCAATAACCCATCGTACGTGCCCTATGTGGCCCGGCAGGTGGCCGAGACCAAGGGCCTTGCGCTGGAGGTCGTGGCTGAGGCCACCAGTCGCAATTTCGACACCTTGTTTCCTGGAGTGATGGCATGAGCTTGCACCGACGTTCTGCCTTGGCTGCTGTGGGTTTGGGGCTGGTCTCTGTCCGCGTTTGGGCGGGAGCCTATGAAGACTTTTTTGTGGCCATCCTGCGCGACGATGGGGATGCGATCACCACATTGCTGCGTCGGGGTTTCGACCCCAATACCCGCGACCCCAAGGGACAGGTGGGGCTCACGATTGCGCTGCAAAACGGCGCGAACAAGGCTTTTTCAGCACTGCTGGCATCGCGCAAAGTGAATGTGGACGCGCGCAACGCTCAGGACGAAAGCCCGCTCATGATGGCGGCGCTCAAGGGCAACGTAGAGGCTGTGAAGTCGCTCATCGTGCGCGATGCCGATGTGAACAAGACCGGCTGGGCGCCGCTGCATTACGCGGCATCGGCAGGTTCTCCGCAGCACGCGATGATCATTGCACTGCTGCTGGAGAACCATGCGTATATCGATGCGGGGTCGCCCAATGGCACCACCCCTCTCATGATGGCTGCGCACTATGGATCGATCGAGGCGGTGCAGCTTTTGCTGGATGAGGGTGCAGACCCCACGCTCAAGAACCAGCTGGGTTTGACGGCCACGGATTTCGCAATGCGCGTGAGCCGTACGGACTCGGCTGAAAAAATCGCTGCGGCCATACGGCGGCGGCAGCCAAATCGGGGCAAGTGGTAGCCGGGGCATCGTCTCCGCCGTTGAACCGCACTGAGGGTTCAGCGGGCGCTGGCGCGGTGGTGGGTCTATTCCAACGCAGCAGCGTTGTTGCCTGCCACCGGACGCGCCTGCAGGCGCGCATACAGCCCGCCTTGGGCCATCAGTTCGTTGTGCGTGCCTTGCTCTGCGATACGCCCCCGCTCCATGACAACCACCCGGTCAGCATGCTCGATGGTGGACAGGCGGTGTGCAATGACCACTGTGGTGCGCCCTTGCATCAGGCGCTGCAGAGCATCCTGTACCAGGCGTTCCGATTCGGTATCGAGCGCTGAGGTTGCTTCGTCCAGGATCAGAATGGGAGCGTCTTTGTAGAGGGCCCGCGCAATGGCAAGCCGCTGGCGTTGCCCGCCCGATAGCTGGGTGGCGTTGTGCCCCACCACCGTGTGAATGCCTTGCGGAAGGGCAGTCACATGTTCTGACAGATTGGCGGCAACCAGGCATTCGAGCACGCGCTTTTCATCCACGGTATGGCCGAGCGCAACATTGGCGGCGATCGTGTCGTTGAACATCACCACGTCCTGGCTCACCATGGCAAATTGTGAGCGCAGCGAACCCAGGTCCCAGTCAGGCAAGGCGTGTCCATCGACCAGGATGCTTCCCGATGCGGGCATTACGAACCGTGGCAACAGGTTGACCAGCGTGGTTTTTCCTGCGCCGGAAGGGCCGACCAAGGCGACGATCTCACCGGGTGCAACCTGCAGGCTCACGCGGTCCAGTGCGGGCGCATGCTCCGGGCCAAAGGCCACGGTCACGTTGTCGAGGGTGAGCGATCCTTGGACGCGGTCGACTCGGTATTGACCACCGGTTTCTGCACCGGTGTCGCCCAGAAGGCCCAGGCCGCGCTCCAGGGCCGCCACACCGCGTGTCACCGGACTGGCCACGTCGGCCAGGCGTCGGATGGGCGCGATGAGCATGAGCATGGCCGTGATGAACGAGACGAATCCACCCACCGTGACGTCCTTTGCATCAACAGTGCCCCTGCTTTGCCAAAGGGCGATACAGATCACCACCGAGAGTGCTGCGGCCGCGAGCAGTTGGGTCAGCGGGGTCATGGCCGCTGATGCAATCGTGGACTTGATGGCCAGACGCCGAAGGCTATGGCTCAGCCCCGCAAAACGCTGGGCCTGTCCTGCCTGTGCGCCATGCAGGCGAACCATGCGGTGGGCCAGCACGTTTTCCTCCACCACATACGCCAGTTCGTCGGTCGCCTGCTGGCTGCTCTTGGTGAGGTGGTACAGCCTTCGCGACAGGGTCTTCATGATCCATGCCACGCCTGGAACTACCACGGCGACGATCAGCGTGAGTTGCCAGTTGAGGTACAGCAGGTAGACCAGCAGCGCCACCAGTGTGAATCCGTCGCGCGACAGCCCCAGCAGCGCCTGCACCAGCAAGGTGGCGCCGGTCTGGACTTCATAGACCACGGTGTTGGACAGCGCGCTGGCAGATTGGCGTGAAAACAGGCCCATCTCTGCAGCCAGTACCCGGTCAAACAGGGCTTGCCGCAATGCCAGCATGCCCTCGTTGGCGATGCGCGCGAGCGCATACTGACCTACAAACTGGGAGATGCCCCGAACCAGGAAGACTCCGAGAATAGCCAGCGGCACCATCCAAAGCTGCAGAGTGCCTTGGGTGAAGCCTCTGTCGAGCAGGGGTTGCAGCAGGGCCGGAATGAGTGGCTCGGTGATGGCGCCGACAAGCGTCGCAACGATAGCCAGGCCCCAGGCCAGCCGCTGGTTGCCAAAGTAGATGGACAGCCGCTTGAGGCGCGCGGTCAGGCTGGCGGGAGGGAGGGAGGCGTTGGCAGGCGTGGCGCCCGTGTCATTGGCTTGCATGTGGCCCGGATTCTAAGGTTCCGTGGCTACGGACTACCTATACGCGCCATGGAATGACGCGCGCGCCCCTTGGAAGGTGTGAGAGAGAAGTTGATCGGCGCGCACAGTTTGTCACAGAGGGCTTTCTGCTGTGTGTAACATTCGGGGCCTGCCTTTCGGCATATGTTCGGCTACCGCTGGCTGCCAATGACCACAGATCGAATCTCCAAACACCCATCTCCTGCGGCTTTGCCGCTTCCCTTGCGTCGCCAATTGCTGGCTGCGTTGATCGCTACACCTTCTCTACCGGCTTTGGCGCAGTTTCGTGTCGAAGTGGTTGGTGTGGGCCTGACCCAGTTGCCCATTGCCATCGCCCCCTTTCGGGGCGATGCCCAAGCTCCACAGAAGATCGCTGCCATTGTCCAGGCCGATCTGGAGCGCAGTGGCCAGTTTCGAGCCGTCGATGCTGCGGGTGTGGCCTTGGATGAAACCGCGCGGCCCGATGTGGCGCTGTGGCGGCAGAAAAGCGCTGACTCGCTGGCGACGGGGAGTGTCACTCGTTTGGCCGATGGACGCTTTGATGTGCGTTTTCGTCTGTGGGATGTGATCAAGGGGCAGGACCTGGGAGGGCAGAGCTTTGTAGTCACGCAGGGCGATTTGCGTCTGGTGGCGCACCGCATTGCCGATTTCATCTACGAAAAGCTCACAGGCGAGCGCGGCGTTTTTTCGACGCGCATTGCTTATGTGACCAAGACCGGGCCCCGATACAGCCTGTGGGTCGCAGATGCCGATGGCGAGAATGCGCAGTCGGCGCTGTCGAGCCCTGAACCCATCATTTCCCCGGCCTGGTCGCCCAACGGCGGGCAACTGGCCTATGTGTCTTTTGAATCCCGCAAGCCGGTTGTCTATGTGCACGACGTGGCATCGGGTCGCCGACGCTTGATTGCCAACTTTCGGGGTTCCAACAGCGCGCCGGCCTGGGCCCCGGACGGGCGGTCGCTGGCCGTGACGCTGAGTCGCGATGGTGGCTCTCAGCTCTACAGCATCGACGCCAATGGCGGTGAGCCGCGTCGCCTGATGCAGAGCGCCGGCATTGACACGGAGCCGGTGTTTTCAGGCGATGGTCGCAGTATCTATTTCGTTAGCGACCGCGGTGGCGCACCGCAGATTTACAAGGTGGGTGCATCGGGCGGCAACGCCGAGCGTGTGACCTTCACCGGCACGTACAACATCTCGCCCACGGTGAGTCCTGACGGTCGCTGGTTGGCCTATATCTCCCGCGTGGGAGGCGCCTTCAAATTGCACGTGATGGATCTGTCCTCCGGTACCGTGAATGCCCTGACCGACACTACGGCGGACGAAAATCCCAGCTTTGCACCCAATAGCCGTCTCATCGTGTACGCCACTCAGCAACAAGGCCGTGAAGCACTCATGACGACCACGCTGGACGGAAAAATCAAAGCCCGTTTGGCAGGACAAGCGGGTGATCTTCGCGAACCGGATTGGGGTCCGTTTCAAAAGCAATGAACTTTCACGCACTTTCAGTTATCAAGTCTTCAGGAGAAATTTGGATGATCAAACGCATTACCCTTGCCCTTACCGTTGTCGCATTGATGGCGGGTTGTAGTTCCGGCGTGAAACTGGACGATGTTCCCGTCGAAGATAAAAATGCAACCTCCACCATGGGCGGTGCCAACGGTGGCGCCAATTCGGGCAACACTTCGCAAAGCGGGGTTGCCGGTGTCGATCTCGGGCAGTCCGGGCGTGATGGCGCGGGCCCTGTGGGCGTGGCACGCATCGTGTACTTCGACTACGACAGCTATGTCATCAAGCCCGAATTCCAGTCGCTGATTGAAGCGCACTCCCGTTTCATCAAGGCGGGCTCCGGTCGCAAGGTCATGATCGAGGGCCACACCGACGACCGTGGTGGCCGCGAGTACAACCTGGCGCTGGGTCAAAAGCGTGCAGAAGCCGTGCGTCGTTCACTGGGCTTGCTGGGCGTATCTGACAGCCAGGTGGAAGCGGTGAGTTTTGGCAAAGAGAAGCCAGCAGCCCAAGGCAATAGTGAAGATGTGCACGCGCAAAACCGCCGTGCCGAACTGTCCTACCGTTAATGCGAGCCACTGCCGTGGTCTTCCCTTTTAAGGTGCTGGCTGCTGCAGCACTGTCGGTGGTCTTGATGCCCACCGTCAATGCCGCCATTTTTGAAGATGGTGAGGCACGCCGAGCTATCTTGGAGATGCGCCAGCGTGTTGATGGAATGCAGTTGTCCAGCCAGCGTTCCACCGAAGAGCTTCGTAAGTTGGGTGAGGAAAACGCTCAGTTGCGTCGCAGCCTCTTGGACCTGCAGACGCAGATAGAGACCCTGCGGTCCGAGCAGGCGAAGCTCAACGGCCAGAACGAGCAATTGTTGCGTGATGTAGGGGACTTGCAGCGTCGCCAGAAAGACATCGCACAAGGTGTCGATGAACGGCTTCGCCAGTTCGAACCGATCAAAGTGACTGTCGATGGGAAAGAATTCCAGGCGGATCCTGCAGAAAAGCGGGATTTCGAAGCCGCTTTGGCAGTCTTCCGCTCTGGCAAGTTTCCAGACGCAAGTGTCGCTTTTTCTGGTTTTGTGAAGCAGTATCCCCGCAGTGGTTTTGTGCCGTCGGCACGTTTCTGGCTCGGCAATGCCCAGTATGCGACCCGTGAGTACAAGGACGCTATTGGCAATTTCAAGCAGATGCTGTCTGACGCCCCAGGACATGCCCGTGCGCCCGAAGCCGCTTTGTCAATAGCCAATTGCCAGATCGAACTGAAAGACACGCGTACTGCCCGCAAGACGCTGGAAGACCTCGTGCGGGCCTACCCACAATCTGAGGCGGCGGTTGCGGCCAAAGAGCGCCTTTCCCGTTTGAAGTAATGTCAGGCGAAGTACCTTCGCCTGCAGTGCCACTGCTGGATGACATGGAAGCATCTTTAGAGCGCCGATTTGGCGGGCTTGAGCGGCTGTACGGTGTTGTGGGTGCTGCACAGATTCGCCGCGCTCACATCGTCGTGATCGGTATCGGGGGCGTGGGCTCATGGGCTGCGGAGGCATTGGCTCGCAGCGGGGTTGCACAGATCACGCTGGTTGACCTCGACCATGTGGCTGAGTCCAATATCAATCGGCAGATCCACGCTTTGACCGAAACCGTGGGCCAGGCCAAAGTGCTGGCGATGCGGGACCGGATTGCCCAGATCAACCCTGTTTGCAGAGTTCACTGCATCGAGGAGTTTGTCGAGCCGGGAAATTGGCCGGGACTTCTGACGGAACCCGTAGATGCTGTCATTGATGCCTGTGATCAGGTGAAGGCTAAAGTGGCCATCGCAGTCTGGGCCAAGACCTCGGGGGTTTTGCACATCACGGTTGGGGCTGCCGGTGGCAAAAGGCAGGCACACAAGGTTGATGTGGATGATTTGGCGCATACAACCCATGATCCCTTGTTGGCTCAGGTGCGTTACCAGATGCGCAAGAACCACCGGGCACCACGTGAAGGTAAACGGATTGGAGTGACCTGTGTCTTCAGTCGAGAGGCTGTCGCACCGCCCGACGCTTCCTGCAATATCGAGGGAGATGGTTCCTTGAATTGCCATGGATACGGATCCGTGGTCGCGGTCACGGCAACATTTGGTCAATGTGCAGCTGGCTGGGTGCTCGACAAACTTGCGACAGCTTCAAAATCAGCTGAAAAAAAGACGCTATAATTCAAGGCTTTGCAGCAGGCAACTGATTGCTGCAATCGGCCGGGACGTTAGCTCAGTTGGTAGAGCAGCGGACTTTTAATCCGTTTGTCGTGGGTTCGACCCCCGCACGTCCCACCAAGGTATTCAAGGGCTTAGCCGTATGGCTAGGCCCTTTGTACTTTTGGACGTGACAAAAACGTGACCAAGTCGACTACGTTTTCATCACGGACGCGCTGGACGCGGCTTGCAGCGACAGCCAGATGTTCCGTGGCGTACTTTGCATAGCGATCCACCATCACCCTGGATTTCCAGCCGCCCAAGTCCTTGAGCTCGTCGCAAGACGTTCCCGCCTGGCGATGCCACGAGGCCCACGTATGGCGCAGGTCGTGAAACCGGAAATCCTCGATGCCAGCAGCCTCTAACGCGCTGTACCAAGCAGTGTTTGTAATCGCCCGCTGGATTGGTGCACCCCGGAAGGTGAAGCAATACTTCAGGTTCTTGCCTTGCTGCTCTTCCAATACTTCAATCGCATCTTCATTTAACGGTACTCCCCTAGGCGTTCCGTTCTTGGTTTTGTTGAGCCAGGCAGTCTTGCGTTGCAAGTCCACCCGGTTCCACTCCAAGCCTGTGATTTCGGATGCACGGCACCCCGTTGCCAGGGCAAACCGTACCAGGGCTGCAAGGTGACCCGGGCAGTGGGAAATCAATCTTTCTGCCTCTTCTCGTGTTAACCAGCGGTCCCGCTCAACCTCTCCAGTCAGCAGACGGATTTTCGGCATGGTGTCGATCCACTGCCATTCGTCGCGGGCCATCCGAAGAAGGCTGCGCACCGTGGCCAGATAGCGATTCACCGTGGCGGGTTTGTTGCCCTTCTTGAGCTCTCCCTGCACGATGCTCCAGATCAGATCACCATTGATTTGTCTGAGTGAAGCATCGCCCAGGTAGCGGTCCAGGTGGCGGCAAATCCGTTGCACATCCGAAAAACTCTTCAGCGTCCTTTTGAGTTCAAGGTACCGAATCACAGCCTCTTGCCAAGTGCGTTCCGGCTTAATCCCAAAATGGGTTTCCCGGTAAGCATCCAGCTTGAGTTTGGCTAAGTACGCTTCCGCGTCGGCTCGGTCGGCAGTCCCAGAGCTTTGGCGTATGCGCTTGCCGTTGGGGAGCGTTGCATTGATCCACAAGTGGCCGGAATCCGGCCGCTTGTAGACACCTTCATTACGGGCCATATCTGTTTCTCCTTTCCGGCCCGCCTTCGCTCGTCCTTATGGTCTTCGAGCCAAGCGTCGAGGTCAACCCTGTCGTACACACAGCGCCGTCCAAAACGAACAGAAGGCACGTCCAACTGGGCTAGGAGCGTGACGCCAATACCCAGATAGGCAGCGGCATGTTCCTTGGACAGACAGCGGGCCGCAGGCAAAGGCAGGCCGGTTTCTTCCATGGTTAGCCTCGTGACTGGCGTTCGTACTCGTTGCGCTGGTAGGTCTCAGGCGCTGGCGGCAATGGCGGATTCATGCGCGTGTTGTAGAGGCGTGTGAGGGCCTGGACTTTCTCGCGAAAGAACTGCTCATCGCCCACCCCGCTCAAGCCGCCGCCGTTCTGCTTGCCTAGGACGTCGTACGCGTGTTTCTTGGCCTCACGTGCCGCCGCATCGAAGTCCGTGATCCCTGTGATCGCACCGATGGAGGCATAGGCCGAGAGAGTGCGAGCACCGAGCCATGCGAGGGAAGGGGCCCGTAGCGCCTGGTAGCTGCGTAGCAACGGGCCTCCTTGCGCGCCCCAATCTACCGACGACAGAGCCATCCATAGGGGATGGATAGGCCAGCGGCTGCGGGTGTTGTCCGCTTCTGTTGGGAGGCACATACGCAGCCAATCAGTGGTGGCATAGCTCCACAGGCCTGCACGGTTTTCCATCACAGAGCCCAGGGTGTCCAGGTCCAGTTGCACCAAGACTTCGCGTTTGAATTGGAATTCGAGGCGCCAGACAGGCATATCTTGACCCCAACCCGCTCGTGCCCAAAGGTCGAGGAGGTATTCCTTCCCGCTTTTCTTGCACTCCAGGAGCTTGTGATACAGGCGCGCCATGAGAGCGCCACCCGCCCCGATGGTCCAGCCAGTGAAAGTCTTGTCTTCCGCGTACTGGTTGACGGCACAAGCGCGAGTGACCCAGGCCTCCCGGCCCCAGCCTTCCATACTCAGATCGCACGCGAAATCGAGGAACAAATCGACTCGGCTGACCTTTGGGGCGTGGACTTCCCCTAGTTGGCGCAGCAGGTCCCGCAACTCCGATTCAATCTCCATCGGCCCCTTGTGGCTCAAGAGTTGGCTGGAGACCTGGACATAGGCCATGGGCAACTGCTTGGATTTGCCAGCGCCCAGGCGGATCATGTACGAGCCGTCCACCAGGGTGAACGCGAACAGGCCAGAGCTTTTGTCTTTGACTTCGAAGACATGGGAGCCCAACTGCAATTGGGCTTTGGCCGCTTCATGCTCTGGTCCTTGGGCTATGGATTTGAGGTGGCGGAGTTGAGAAACGCGATCCGGCGAGAGGACGCCGGGGTAAGACAGGTACAAACTGTCGACGCCCCATCGCAGAGGTTGGTAGTGGAATTTGCTGTTATCAGGTGCTGTGTTACCAGGCGCCGCACCTGCAATACCTTCCGCATCGGATTCGCCGGTGCGCGCTCCGCGCGCCCCCATCGAATCCGACGCGGCCTGGTTTTGGGTTTGTGGGTGCTTCGTGGCCTCGCCACCAAAGTTTCGCTTCGACATGGATTCCATCCTTTAACCGCGCCAGGCATGCCACGCTGGCTTCCTGGAACGGTTATGGATTCAATACATCTACTGCCAACTGGACGACCATCTCAAATCGCGATTTCAGATGGTTTTTATTTTCTTGGAGCGCTGGTATTGGGCGCTGAGGTTTTTGGCGGCACCTGGGGCACGGGGGTACACCTTGAGCAGGTCCACCATCAGGTGTTCCAGGTCTTTTTCGGATAGATCATTTAGCCCCATTTCGCGAAGCATCAGCAAGACATAGCGCATTGGCTCCAAGCCAATCATGGGCTTCTTGGAGGGCCCCTTGAATGCGGCTTGCAAGTGCTTGAAGAACCTCTTGTCGCTTCGAATTTGAGCCCTGGCAAGATGCCGCATTGCCGTCGAGCAGCCGATGACTGTCCGGACCATACGAATCGCCTTGAACAATGAGTCGTGATTGTTGTATTCGCGAACGTCCTGGAGCAGGCTTGAGATACTCCGTCCATAGGTCACCATGCTTTGCATGGTCCGGTTCAAGGAGTAAATCAGCGTCAAAACTTCTTCATCGGTGAATGCTTCGTGCTGGGGCTTGTCCTCGACTTCATCACGCTGTCTCAGCATTTCGAGGGCGGCTTCCTGCGGATCGGAAGAGCTGGCAACGTCCCTCACTTCCTCTTGTCTGTTCAGCGCGAGGACTACCCAGCTAAGGTGTTCGACGAATGGCAACTCATACAAATGGCTGTAGTCGCCCCAGTCTCCAGGAAACACCTTGTCGAACCTTGCACTAGGCGTAAGAGCTAGCAGGTCATCTGAACCGCCCCGGGTTTTGCGGAGGCTGTTTGGTTTAAGTGCTCATGCCACTGCAGCCGATTGCTCGACGAGTTGGCGGTAGTAGTTTGCCTCAGCTTCAGCAGGCGGGATGTAGCCCAGCGGCCCCATCAGACGGTGGTTGTTGAACCACGAGACCCAGGTCAGCGTGGCGAGCTCGACGGCCTCGCGGGTCTTCCAGGTCCGTCGGTGGATCACCTCGGCCTTGTACAGACCGTTGATCGTCTCGGCCAAGGCGTTGTCGTAGCTGTCGCCCTTGCTGCCCACAGACGGCTCGACCCCCGCCTCTGCCAAGCGTTCCGAGTACCGAATCGAAACGTACTGCGACCCGCGATCCGAGTGGTGAATGAGGCTGCTGTCGCGCTCAGGTTGCCGGTCGTACAGCGCTTGCTCCAGAGCATCGAGAACGAAGTCCGTGGTCATCGATGTGCTCACGCGCCAACCCACGATGCGCCTGGCGAAGACGTCAACGACGAAGGCCACATAGAGCCAGCCCTGCCAGGTCGAGACATAGGTGAAGTCCGAGACCCACAGCTGGTTCGGCCGCTGCGCATGGAACTGCCGATTCACCTTGTCCAGCGGGCACAGTGCCTTACGGTCACTGATGGTTGTGCGAATCACCTTGCCGCGTCTGACACCCTGCAGCCCCATTCGCTTCATCAGGCGCTCGATCGTGCACCGAGCAACGACCTCGCCCTCGCGGTTCATCTGCATCCACACCTTGTCGGCGCCGTAGACCTGCAAGTTGGCGTTCCACACCCGAGCGATGGTCGGCATCAACACCGCATCGCGCTGGGCCCTGTGGCTGAGCAGGCCGGTGTCGCGCAACCGGGCTGCATGCCTGCGATAGGCCGACGGGGCGATCTGCAGCAGCCTGCACATCGGCTCGACCCCGTGGACTTCGCGGTGTTTGTCCACGAGCCGGTACATCACTTCAACCGGCGGTCGAGCTCCGCCTGGGCGAAAAACGCGCTGGCCAGCTTCAATATCTCGTTGGCCCGGCGCAGTTCTTTGACCTCGCGTTCCAGCTCCTTGACACGCTGGGCTTCGGCTGTGGTGACACCTTCTCGCGTACCTGCATCCACTTCAGCGCGCTTGACCCACTCGTTCAAGGTCTGCGGCACGCAGCCAATCTTGGGGGCGATGGACTCAATGGCGGCCCACAGTGACGGGTACTCCCCGCGCTGCTCTTGCACCATCCTCACGGCGCGCTCACGCACCTCAGGCGAGAACTTGTTTGTCTTCTTCATGGCTCAATCCTCTCAGAGTGTTGAGCCTCCTCAAAAACCGGGGCGGTTCAAGCTCTTGCGCCCTGGCATTCCAGCGCGCATTGACCCCTATAGCTACCACGTGAAGAACGACCCGGCAATGCTGGATTGGGAGTTGCGAGGAGGTGCCGCATGAGCCTCTACAAACGCGCAAATTCTCCGTATTGGTGGATACGTCTTCCCCCTACCAAAAACGAGCTCAAACCCCTGCAGATCTCCAGCGGCACGGCCAACAAGCGGCAGGCCCAGCAGTACCACGACAAACTCAAGTCCGAGCGCTGGGAGCAAGAAAAACTTGATGTAAAGCCACGTCGAACTTGGGACGAAGCCGCCGAGCGCTTTTTGATCGAAACAACGCACAAGCGCACGCAGGCCTGGGACAAATCCATGCTGCGCTGGTTCCACCCACATCTAGGGGGGAAAGCCTTGGACGAGATCAGCAAGGCCTTGCTTGACGAAGTGAAGGCCAAACGGTCAAAGGGCGTGGCTGCTGGCACCGTTAATCGGTACATGGCCCTTGTCCGAGCGATCTTGCGCAAGGCCTGCTACGACTGGGAATGGTTGGACCGAGTCCCAAAGGTGGGGATGTTGCGCGACAAGGGCGGGCGTATCCGCTCGCTCACAAAGGAAGAGTTCGCACGCTTACTGGATCAGCTTCCCGAGCACTTGCGGGACATGGCTGTTTTCTCGGTGGCAACCGGCCTGCGGCAAAGCAACGTGACCAAGTTGCAATGGCGTCAGATCAGCTTGGAGCGGCGGCACCTTTGGGTTGCGGGCGAGGACCACAAGAATGGCAAGGCCCATTCCGTGCCGCTGAACGAAGCTGCTATGCAAGTGTTGCAAAAGCGCCAGGGCGATCACCTGACCTATGTGTTTACCTACGAAGGCAAACCCATCGTGCAGGTCAACACCAAGGCATGGCGGGCAGCGCTAAAGCGAGCGGACATCGAGGATTTCCGATGGCACGACCTGCGGCATACCTTCGCCACGTGGCACCGGCAGGCGGGCACGCCCACCCATGAATTGCAGCGGTTAGGTGGTTGGAAGACGCTGGAAATGGTGGAACGCTATGCACACGTGGCGCCGGAAGGCTTGCAGATTGCGGCCTCGCGCCTTGATAATGTCCTCGCGGGCACATTCTGACTACATGAAAAAAGCCCTGACTCTTGCGAATCAGGGCTTTTCATTTGGTGCCGGAGAGATGAATCGAACACCCGACCTTCTCATTACGAATGAGCTGCTCTACCGACTGAGCTACACCGGCGTTAGCCTTGCATTATAGCGTGGAATGATAGCTCGTTGCGCGTTCTACTTCATTTTTTGAACCCAGAATCACGCTGACGCGCTCATGCAGCTGTGTAGGCTGGATGTCCAGGATGCGTTGCTTGCCGTTGGTGGCCGCGCCGCCAGCTTGTTCGACCAGCCAGCCCATGGGATTGGCTTCGTACATCAGGCGCAGCTTGCCAGGCTTATGGGGCTCGCGTTTATCCCAGGGGTACATGAAGACGCCGCCACGGGTCAGGATGCGGTGTACGTCGGCCACCATGCTGGCGATCCAGCGCATGTTGAAGTCCTTGCCGCGCGGGCCTTCCTTGCCTTGCAGGCATTCGTCGATATAGCGCTTCACGGGCTCGTCCCAGTGGCGCATGTTGCTCATGTTGATGGCGAATTCCTTGGTGTCTTCGGGAATTCGCACGTTTTCTTCGATGAGCACGAAGGAGCCCTGTTCGCGGTCAAGGGTGAACATGGCCACGCCGTCGCCCACGGTGAGAACCAGGGTGGTCTGCGGGCCGTAGATGCAATAACCTGCTGCCACTTGCTGGGTGCCGGGTTGCAGGAAGTCGCCTTCCTCCACGCCACGGTCGCCATCCGGCTTTTTCAGCACGCTGAAAATGGTGCCGATGCTCACGTTCACGTCGATGTTGCTGGATCCATCCAGGGGGTCGAACAGCAGCAGGTACTCACCCTGTGGATAGCGGTTGGGAACCAGGTAGATGCCATCCATTTCTTCGGACGCCATGGCGGCCAGGTGGCCGCCCCATTCGTTGGCTTCGATCAGAACTTCGTTGGCGATGATGTCGAGTTTCTTCTGGATCTCACCTTGCACGTTTTCGCTGCTGGCCGTGCCCAGAACCCCCCCAGCGCACCTTTGTTTACGGCGTGGCTGATGCTTTTGCAAGCACGGGCCACCACTTCGAGCAGCAGGCGCAGTTGCGAGGGAATGAGGCCGTCGACCCGCTGTTGCTCAACGAGGTAGCGGGTCAGGCTGATACTTTTTGCCATCTCAAATATTCCTTTCAATGAATCCGATATGCCGCTGGTGCCGCGACGGCCTTAGACGCCATCGCGGCCCACGCAAGTGCCACCTTGGAACCGGCTTTGCCGGGTCAGGAATGGAGCCCCCCGTGAGGGGGAAGACGCGAAGCGGCTCAGGGTGCGCATTTCAATCTGCGAGTGCACGGGTAACTACCTCGCGCACATCGTTGGAGAGGTCGGGCTTGGCGGCAACGCGGGCGATGGCTTCGCGTGCGGCACTGCGCCAGGGATTGGCCAGTTTCTTCCAGCGATCAAGCGCACGCGCCAGGCGGGCGGCGACCTGTGGGTTGATGGCATCCAGCTCGATCACGCGTTCGCTCCAGAACACGTAGCCCGCCGCGTCGGTACGATGGAAGGCGCCGGGGTTGGCGCTGCAGTAGCTGAAGATCACGCTGCGTGCGCGGTTGGGGTTTTTCAAGCTGAAGTCGGGGTGCTGCATGAGCTGGCGCACGGCCGGCAGCACGTTGCCACCCCGGTCGGGACTGCCGGCCTGCAGCGCGAACCACTTGTCGATGACCAGGGGTTCATCCTTGAACAGCGCATGAAAGCGTGCCAGTGCCGGTGTGGCCAGCTCGCTGCCACTGGCCACCAGGGCGGTCAGCGCATTGAAGCGGTCGGTCATGTTGCTGGCCACCTTGAAGCGCTGGTAGGCCTTGCCGGGCCACACCACATCGCCAGTGCGCTGTGCAGCGATGCATAGCATGTGCAGCGCCAGGCCGCTCAGGGCGCGGCGGCCAGAGGAGATGGGGTCTGGGCTGTAGCCCCCGGTGTCCTGGTTCTGCTCCCAGACCGCTTCCCAAACCGCCTGTAACGACAGGGCCAGTTGCTCGCGCATGGCCTCGCGCACGGCGTGAATGCGCTGCGGGTCGACCACTTCCAATTGCTCGGCGATGTAGGTTTCAGACGGCAAGGTGAGCACCAGTTCCTTGAACGCCGCATCGAGCAAGGGGTTGTGTAGTACGGCGCGCATCGCATCCACAAACTCTGTGGGGAGGATTTGGTGGTCAAAACGGCCGTCAGCGCTTGTCTTTTGTTCGCTATCAGCTATTGCATTGATAGCAATGCGCAGCGCCAGGCGCTGGCCCGCTTCCCAGCGGTTGAAGGCATCGGTATCGTACGCCAGCAGGGCCAGAAGTTGCGAATCGGTGTAGTCGATGTCCAGCACCACGGGCGCACTGAAACCACGCAGCAGCGAGGGCACAGGCTCAACATCCACGTTGGTGAAGGTCAGCGTCTGCGATGCTTCGGTGAGCACGACCACGCGCGAAGTGGGCGCGCTGCTGCCCACCGTGCCTTCGCCTGACAAGTGCAAGGGCAGGGTGGCGCCGGTGCTGGCGTCGATCAGTCCCAGGTCCACCGGGATGACGAAAGGCAGCTTCTCGCTCTGGCCGGGCGTGGGGGTGCAGCTTTGTGACAGTGTGAGCGCATAGCAGCGCGTGGCGGCGTCATAGCGGCCTGCCGCGCGCACGCGGGGGGTGCCCGCCTGGCTGTACCAGCGTTTGAATGGTGCAAGGTGCTGTGTGAGCGGACTGCCAGGGTTGGCATCGGCGATGGCCTGCACGAAATCATCACAGGTCACGGCCTGGCCGTCGTGGCGCTCGAAGTACAGCTTCATGCCTTTGGCAAAACCTTCACGGCCCACCAGGTTGTGCTGCATGCGCACGACCTCGGCACCCTTTTCGTAGATCGTGACGGTGTAGAAGTTGTTGATCTCGACATAGCTGTCGGGCCGCACGGGGTGGGCCATGGGCCCAGCGTCTTCCGGGAACTGTGCAGTACGCAGCACGCGCACGTCTTCGATGCGCTTGACGGCGCGGGCCGACGGGCTGCCTGCCAGGTCCATGCTGAATTCCTGGTCGCGGAAGACCGTGAGGCCTTCCTTCAGGCTCAGCTGAAACCAGTCGCGGCAGGTGACGCGGTTGCCCGTCCAGTTGTGAAAGTACTCGTGGCCGACCACGCTTTCGATGTTGCCGAAATCGGTGTCGGTGGCCGTGGCTTCGCTGGCCAGAACGTACTTCGTATTGAAGATGTTCAGGCCCTTGTTCTCCATGGCGCCCATGTTGAAGTCGCTGGTGGCGACGATCATGAACCGCTCCAGGTCCAGCGGCAGGCCAAAGCGCGCTTCGTCCCAGGCCACGCTGTACATCAGCGAATTCATCGCGTGTTCGGTCTTGCCCAGGTCGCCCGGGCGCACATACACCTGCAGCAGGTGGTCGGTGCCCGATCGGCTCTTGATCTTCTGCTCGCGGGCCACCAGCTTGCCTGCGACCAGGGCGAAGAGGTAGCAGGGCTTCTTGTGCGGGTCGACCCACTTGGCAAAGTGGCGGCCGTCCTCTAGGTCGCCACTGTCCACCAGGTTGCCGTTGCTGAGCAGCACCGGGTAGTGGGCTTTGTCGCCGCGCAGGGTGACGGTGTAGCTGGCCATCACGTCCGGGCGGTCGAGGAAGTACGTGATGCGGCGAAAGCCCTCGGCTTCGCACTGCGTGAAGAACGTGCCCTGGCTCACATACAGGCCCATGAGCTGCGTGTTCTTGGCTGGGCAACAGGTCGTGAAGATCTCCAATGCAAAGGGCTCGCTGCCCTCGGGCAGGTTCTCCAGCACCAGGCGCGAGCCCTCCATCTTGAACGAGGTGCCCTGGCCGTTGACCAGCACACGCGCCAGGTTCAAATCGTCGCCGTCGAGCTTGAGCGGTTGCGCGGCCACATCGGGGTTGCGGCGCAGTGTCATGCGGTTGAGCACACGGGTCTTGTTGGGGTCCAGGTCGAAAGTCAGCTCGACGCTGTCGATCCAGTAGGCGGGGGCGGTGTAGTCCTCGCGGCGGATGGCTGTGGACGGGCCTGTGCCGTCTCCGCTTCCGTCTGCGTTATGCAGTTGCAACATGGATGCTCTCCAGAAAATCGGTGTTCATGAGTTCGGTGTAGTCGCGCACGGCAGCCAGCACATGGGGCCCGGCCAATTGCTCGGGCGTGTGGGTGCTGCAAATGGCCACGGCGCGCATGCCTGCGCGGCGTGCGGCTTCGATGCCAAAAGGCGCGTCTTCAAAAACGATGCAGTGCTCGGGCGCTGCAGCAATGCGGCGCGCGGCTTCGAGAAAAATGGCGGGCTGGGGCTTGCCAGGCAGGCCCTCGTCGCCGCGCACGATGGCCAGCGGCGCAGGGTGCAGGCCCAGGTGGCCCAATGCAAATTCCACGTTGCCGATGTCCCCCGCAGTACCCACAGCCACCTTCAGCCCGCGCCGATGCACCTGCGCGGCAAACTGGCGAAAGCCCGCCACTTCGGCAAAGCGGGGGGCAAACAGCTCGCGGTAGATGGTTTCTTTCTCGTGCGTGAGTGCATCCGCCTCATCTTGATGCACGGCGCGGCCCAGCAGTTCGACGATGCACTCGTTGCCGTTCTTGCCGGTGGTGCGCGCCATGAGGTCGGGCACATCGATGTCCATCCCCCTGCGGCGCGCGAACTCGACCCAGGCCTTAGCGTGCCAGGGCATGGAGTCGATCATGGTGCCATCCATGTCGAAGATGATGGCCGCAGTGGGGGCAGTCATCGACTAAACGCCTTGCTTCAACGAGGCTTCTATGAAGGCGTCCAGGTCGCCGTCAAGCACCTTCTGCGTGGCCGAAATTTCGACGTTGGTGCGCAGGTCCTTGATGCGGCTGTTGTCCAGAACGTAGCTTCGGATCTGGTGGCCCCAGCCCACATCGGTCTTGGTGTCTTCCAGCTTCTGCGCTTCTTCCTGGCGCTTGCGCATCTCAAAGTCGTACAGCTTGGAGCGCAGGCGCTGCCATGCGATGTCGCGGTTGCCGTGCTGGCTGCGGCCGTCCTGGCACTGCACCACGATGCCGGTGGGCATGTGGGTCAGACGCACGGCCGAGTCGGTCTTGTTGATGTGCTGCCCGCCCGCGCCCGATGCGCGGTAGGTGTCGGTGCGCACGTCAGCCGGGTTGATGTTGATCTCGATGGAGTCGTCGATCTCCGGATAGACGAACAGCGAGGCAAACGAGGTGTGGCGACCGCCGGACGAGTCGAACGGGCTCTTGCGCACCAGGCGGTGCACGCCGGTTTCGGTGCGCAGCAGGCCGTAGGCGTATTCGCCCTCGACCTTGATCGTGGCGCTCTTGAGGCCGGCCACATCGCCTGGGGTTTCTTCTTCGACCGTGGTCTTGAAGCCCTTGCGTTCGGCGTACTTCAGGTACTGGCGCAGCAGCATGCTGGCCCAGTCGCAGGCCTCGGTGCCACCGGCGCCAGCCTGGATGTCGATAAAGCAGTTGAGCGGATCGGCCTCCATGCGGAACATGCGGCGGAACTCCAACTGCTCGATCTCGGGCTTGAGCTTGGCGGTCTCGGCCTCGATGGTCATCAGGCCATCTTCGTCGCCTTCTTCCTTGCTCATGTCATAGAGCTCGGTGTTGTCGGCCAGCTCGCGCGTGAGCTTTTCCAGCGTCAATACGACGCCATCAAGCGACTTCTTTTCTTTGCCCAGCTCCTGGGCCTTCTTTGGATCGTTCCAGACCGAAGGGTCTTCCAGCGACGCGTTTACCGTGCGCAGGCGTTCAAATTTGGCATCGAAGTCAAAGATACCTCCGTAACTCTTGCGTTCGCACGGTCAGGTCGGAAAGGGTGTTGCCAATGAGGTTGATACGTTCTGCGTCCATGATTCTTGTCCTGGGTGTTCTGTGGAATAACCCGCAATTTTCTCATGGGATGGGCCAGAGCCCTATCAATGTCCCCTGGCAGGGCAGATCGCGCCACAGAGACCCCGGTCCACCCACGTTCAGGGAGGGTAATTTTTTAAAATTGATAGCAGCTGACGCTTTGGGGATAAGCGCTAGCGGCCGATTTTATTCAAATTCTGATCACGCCTCGTTCAGGAACTGCTCAATGAGCTGCGCCACCTGCTCGGGCTGGTCGTGGTGCAGCATGTGGCCCGCTTCTTCCACCATGGCGGTGCGGCAGGCGCGCACATGGGTCAGGCGCTGGTGGTATTCATCCAGTGTGTATTTGCCTTTCCACCACTGGGTGAGGCTGTCTCCGCTGGCTTCGATGGCCAGTACGGGGGCCGAAATGCGCTCGTAGATGGCCAGGGCCTCGTCCACGCGATACAGCTGGGCGCTGGTGATCTTGTGGGCCGGGTCGCCAAGGATCTCCCACAGGCCCTGGGCGTTGGGCCGCGCCCAGTGCTGGGCCAGCCACTGGGCCTTGTCCTCGGACAGGCGGGGGTTGGTCTTCATCAGGCGGCGTGCCACGCCGTCAGCGCTCTCATAGGTCTTCAAATCCTTGTTGCCCTGGTGCAGCTGCTTGATTTCGTCGATCCACTGCGCATAGCGCGTGGGCGCTTGCGCCGGGCGCGTGGCGGGCATGCCAAAGCCTTCCAGGTTGACCAGCTTGCGGATGCGCTCGGGCCGCACCCCGGCGTACATCATGGCCACGTTGCCGCCCATGCTGTGGCCGACGAGGTCGATGGCCTGGCCTGGCGCGTAGTGGTCTAGCAGCAGGTCCAGGTCGGCCAGGTAGTCTGCAAAAAAATAATGATCGGCCTGCGCGCTGGACGTGAGCCCGAAGCCGCGCCAGTCGGGCGCGATGATGCGCCGCTCCTGCTGCAGCGCGTCCACCGTGAATTGATAGGAGGCGCTCACGTCCATCCAGCCGTGCACCAATACCAGCGGGGGCAGATCACTCTGCTCGGGGCCCCAGTGGCGGACGTGGTAGTTCAGGTGGCGCAGCGCCAGCGTGCTGCTGCGGGAGGGTTTGAGGGCTTGGTACATGGAGGGCAGGGCGGTCAGTGTGATGCATAGGGAGGGGCGCTGCGGCAACCGTTTGGGGCGGCGCAGGTGGCTGCACGGCGCGCATCCTGTGTGGCGGTGATGTTACGTCGGGCGCCAGCCTAGGGTGGGGCGGGGCCTGTCGCCTAGGTGGCTCGGGGTGGTAAGGGCAGTGCAGGCCGCGACAAGCATGGAGTTCGGCGGCATGCGGCCGGTCAGGACAAGCGGTCTGCAGCGGACAAAAGGCGGATCAAGCCCGCTGGGTATGGAAATTGCTCTTTTGATGCATATCAATGCCGTGCAACGTCGAATGTGCTGCACCCACTCCCCACGAAGAGGTTTTTTCTGATGGCGTCCCTGTCTGCCTTGTCTCTGGACCTGTCTGCCCTGCAGAGGCGGCCGGTGTTCACCTCGGACGCGCGGGTGGATTCGCATGATCTGGTGGCCCGCGAGTTCTCGGACCATGGCCTGAAATGGTGCGGCGGCGCGGTGGACACGGCGCTGTCCAAAGTGCGTATCCGCCAGTTGCAGATGTTCATGCTGCAATACGGTGCGGAGGTGGAGATCCGCCCGCGCCCCTTTGATGACTTCGTTTTGGTGCATCTGTCGCTCTCGGGCGTTGCCGAGATGGTGTCGGATGGTGTGCCCATCCGTTTGCCGGCCGGGGCCGCTGCACTCATCGCGCCGCGCCGTGACCTGCACATGCGCTGGCAGCAGGGCGCGCGCCAGCTCATCCTCAAGGTGCCGTGCCAGTTGCTGCGGGCGTTGGCGCCTGAATCCCTGCAGAACGACACCCGTTTTGTGCACCCCGTCGTTGCGCTGTCGTCAGTGCAGGGCCAGCAGTGGCATTTTCTGATGCAGTCGCTGCTGCACGTGAGCCAGCAAACGGTGGAGAGCGCCGCCCATGCCCGCTGGGTGGATCACATGGAGAGCAATGTGGCGCTGTTCCTGGCATCGTGTGCGCAGGGCATGCCGGTGCATACACCGCCCACGGTGCCGCAGATCGAGGTGTCGTCCAGCACGTCTGCGGCGGGTGATCTGCGCCGCCTGGAGCGGCTGGATGACTACCTGCGCAGCCGCCTCAGCGCCCCTGTGGCGCTGGACGACCTGGCGCGTGCCGCTGGCATGAGCGTGCGCGGGCTGAACATGCTGTGCCAGCGCCACCATGGCGAATCGCCCATGGCGCTGCTGCGCAATCGCCGCCTGGACGCCGTCCGTGCGCGCCTGCTGGCACAGCCGGGCCACTGCGTGACGGACACCGCCCTGGAATTCGGCTTTGGCCACCTGGGGCGCTTTTCGAGCTACTACCGCGAGCGCTTTGGCGAGCTGCCGAGCCAGACGGCTGGCGTCTGAACCCTTTTCCTGATACCGAGCTGATGTTGCTCTGCAACCCTTGCAACGCTTGCATGCGCTGCAGGGCGCTGGCTTGCGCCCTTTGCATCATGGCGCCGTCTGCAGATTTGCAAGAACCGGACAGGCATTGCGCGCATCGTGCCGATACTGGATAGCGCGAGTGCGCCGCGATTTTTAGCATGAGGCATCCCATCGAAAAGGTGCTGCCCATGTCCGAAATCCCTGTTGTTGAAGTTGCACCACCTGCCTCGCTGAAGGCCCAGCGCCAGGTGTTTTTCCCGCAGCCTGATGGCTCCAACGTACCGTACCGCGTGTTCAGTGCGCAAGAGGTTTACGACCGTGAACAAGAGCGCATCTTCCGGGGCCCCGTCTGGAGTTTTCTGGGGCTGGAGGCCGAGATACCCAACGTGGGCGACTTCAAGTCCACCTTCATTGGTGATACGCCCGTGGTGGTCACCCGCACCCCTGACGGCCTTTCGTGCTGGGTCAACCGCTGCGCCCACCGTGGCGCCATGGTGTGCCGCGAAAAGCGCGGCAATGCAGCGAGCCACACCTGCGTGTACCACCAGTGGAGCTTTGCGGCCAATGGCGACCTGCAGGGTGTGCCATTTCGCCGGGGGCAAAAGGGCATGGTCGGCATGCCCAAGGACTTCAAGCCCGAAGAACACAACCTGCATAAGCTGCGAGTGGACAGCTACAAGGGCCTGCTGTTTGCCACCTTCAGTGACGACACCCCGCCGCTGCCCGAGTACCTGGGCGCCGAGATGCGGCCGTGGATCGACCGCATCTTCCACAAGCCCATCGTCTACCTGGGCTGCACGCGCCAGTACTCCAAGTCGAACTGGAAGCTGTACTTCGAGAACGTGAAGGACCCGTACCACGCGAGCCTGCTGCATTTGTTCCACACCACGTTCAACATCTTCCGCGTGGGCATGAAGGCGCGCTCCATTCCCGACGCCACACACGGCCTGCACAGCATCATCACGGTGACCAAGCCCGAGGTGGAGACGGACACCGCTGCGGCCTACAGCGCACAGAACATCCGCTCGATGGACGAAGGCTTCTCGCTCGAAGACCCGACGCTGCTGGGGCAGATCAAAGAGTTCGATGAGATGACCACCAACCATATCCAGCCTATCTTTCCGCAGCTGGTGGTGCAGCAGATCCACAACACGCTGGTGGCGCGCCAGCTGCTGCCCAAGGGGCCCAGCAACTTCGAGCTGGTGTTTCACTTTTTTGGCTACGAGGACGACACGCCCGAGATGCGCGAGCTGCGCCTTTTGCAGGCCAACCTGGTGGGGCCTGCGGGCTACATCTCGATGGAAGACACCGAGGCCACCGAGCTGGTGCAGCGCGGCACCGTGCGCGATGGCGACAAGCATTCCTACATCGCCATGGCCCGCGAAGCGCCGGACCAGCAGGACACCGTCATCACCGAAAACCTGATCCGCCGCTTCTGGGTGGGCTACCAGAAGCTGATGGGCTATTGAGGAACCACCGAGATGACAACACAACAAAGACTGCAACTGTGGACCGAGTTGCTGGAACTTCAGCACCGCTATGTGAGTGCGCTGGACACCAACCGGCTGGAAGACTGGCCTGGCTTTTTCGTGGAGGACTGCCGCTACGAAATCATCCCCAAGGAGAACTTCGATGCGGGCTTTCCGGCGCCCATCGTGTATTGCCGCAATGCTGGCATGTTGCGCGACCGTGTGCTCTCGCTGCGCAACGCCAACATCTTTGAGGACCATGCTTATCGCCACGCCACGTCGGGCCTGGTCATCACCGGCGTGGAGGACGGCGTGGTGCGCACGCAGTCGAGCTACATCGTGGTGATCACCGGCCAGGCCGGGGATTCCAGCGTGTACCAGGCGGGCACTTACCTTGACGAAGTGGTGCAACACGAAGGCGAGTGGCGCTACCGCAGCAAGCGGGTGGTGTACGACACCTTGCGCGTGCCGACCTTGCTGGCCACTCCCATCTGAGGCCCACCATGCAAACAACCACAGACATTCAGAACACCGAACCCACCTGTGCCGCTTGGCACGACGTGGGCGAACCCGATGATTTCCCGGACGGCGCCGTCTGGCCCGTGGTGGTCGGTGGCCTGCCCGTCGCGGTGTTCCGTGAGGGTGAGGGCTTGTATGCCCTGTACGACCTGTGCACCCATGGCGCCGCCAAATTGTCCGACGGCTACGTGGAAGACGGCTGCGTGGAATGCCCCTTGCATCAGGGCACCTTCGACATCCGCACGGGCGCCCCTTGCAAGGCGCCGGTCACCGAAGCGGTGCGCACGTTCCCGGTGCGCGTGGTGGCGGGGCGGGTCGAGGTGGGCGTGTAGCGCCCTTGGTGGTGCATGCGCCCGCAGAGCGGGCGGTTGGCAGACCAGGTGGTTCGCACCGATTTTCTTTTGAACGTTGTTAGACAAGGACTGAACATGGCTCTCACATTTCGCTCAACCTCCCGTGTGCACGCAGTGGCGCGCCTGACAGCCCTGGTGGCCCTGGTGGCCTGCACCTCGGTGTCTGCCATTGCGCAGTCCGGCCCTATCAAGGTCGGTATGGCGCTTGACATCTCGGGCCCGTTTGCAGGCCCTGGGGCCGAGGCGCGTGACGGCTTTGCCCTGGCGATCAAACAGCTCGGGGGCAAGCTGGGCGGCCAGCCTGTCGAGTTTGTGCAGACCGACATGGCGGGCAGTCCTGATCAGGCCAAGCAGCTGGTAGACCGCTTTGTGCAGCGCGAGAAGATCGATCTGTTCACCGGCCCCATTGCCTCCAATGTGGCGCTGGCCGTGGCACCGTCGTTGTTTGCAGCCAAGGTGCCCTACCTGTCGAACAACGCAGGCCCCAGCCAGCTCGCAGGCGCCCAGTGCAATGCCTATTTCTTCGGCACGGCTTACCAGAACGACCAGTTCCATGAGGCCGCAGGCCAGTTTGCGGCCGACCAGAAATTCGGCCGCATGGTGGTAATGGCGCCCAACTACCCTGCGGGCAAAGATGGCATCACCGGCTTCAAGCGCAAGTACAAAGGCCAGGTGGCCGATGAGATCTACACCAAGGTCGGGCAGATCGACTACGCCACCGAGCTGGCCCAGCTGCGCGCAGCCAAGCCCGATGCGGTGTATTTCTTCCTGCCCGGTGCCATGGGCATCAACTTCATCAAACAGTTTGTGGGCGCAGGCCTGTCCAAGGACATCACGCTGGTCACCAGTGGCTTCTCGGCCGATGAGGACATCATTGGCGCGGTGGGCGACCCCATGCTGGGTCTGTTCAACACTACACATTGGGCGCACGACATGGACAACGCGGCCAACAAGGCCTTTGTGGCCGCCTTTCGCAAGGAATACGGCGGCCGCTATCCGTCCATTTACGCAGCCCAGGCCTATGACGTAATCGCAGCCATGGACGCCGCCGTGAAGGCCGCAGGGGGCAAGGTGAGCGACAAAGAGGCCCTCATCAAGGCCTTGGCCAAGGCGCAGTTCCCCTCGGTGCGCGGCTCGTTCCGCTATGCCAACAACCACTACCCGGTACAGAACTTCTATCTGCGCACCATCGGTAAAAACGCCGAAGGCCGCGTGACGAACAAGACCATCAAGACGGTGCTGGAGAACTATGGCGATGCCTATGCCAGCCAGTGCCCCTTGAAGTGATCGTTGGCAGCCCATTTGCACAGGCCATTGCGCACCATGAATCCGATACTTGTCTTCGAGCAACTGCTCAACGGCGCGGGCTATGGCCTCATGCTGTTCCTCATCGCTGCGGGCCTTACGCTGGTCTTCGGCATCATGGACGTGATGAACCTGTCGCATGGCTCGCTGTTCATGGTGGGGGCCTATGTGGCGGCCACAGTGCATGTGCAAAGCGGCTCGCTGGCAGGCGCCGTGCTAGTGGCCATTGCGGCCACGATGCTGGTGGCCGTGCTGCTGGAGGTGACGCTGATGCGCCGCCTGTATGGACGTGACCACCTGGCCCAGGTGCTGGCCACGTTCGGTGTCATTCTGGTGGCCGACGATGCCGTGAAGATGGTGTGGGGCCCGTCCCCCGTGATGGCGCCCACGCCCGCCGCATTGGCGGGGCCGGTGGAGCTGTTCGCCGGCTTGCCTTATCCCTCGTACCGGTTGGTAGTGCTGGGCGCCGGGGTGCTGGTGGCAGGGCTTTTGTACCTGTTGGTCAATCACAGCCGCGTGGGCATGCTGGTGCGGGCGGGGGCGTCCGACCGGTGGATGGCCGAGCTGATGGGCGTGCGCGTCAAGCGCGTGTTCAGCGGCATCTTTCTGCTGGGGGCTGCGCTGGCCGCACTGGCCGGTGCGCTGATGGGGCCCATCATGGCCGTGCAGGTGGGCATGGGTGAATCCATTTTGATCCCTGCGCTGGTGGTCATTGTCATTGGCGGCATTGGTTCGGTGCGGGGTGCCTTTGTGGCCGCGCTGCTGGTGGGCCTGGTGGACACCATTGGCCGGGCATTCTTGCCGCTGCTGCTGCGCGCCACACTGCCGCCGGCCGTGGCTGCGGACCTGGGACCGCTGTGCGCCGAAGTGGCCATGTACGCATTGATGGCCGCAGTGCTGTCTTTCCGCCCTGCGGGGCTGTTTTCTGCCAAGGGCTGAGATGTCTGCCTCCCTGACTTCCACATCTGCCGTACTGCAGCCCGCTGTGGCACCGCGTTGGCGCGGTGCGTTAGTGCCTCTGTTCCTGCTGGGTGCGCTGGCGCTGTTCCCCCTGGTGGCTGCGGCGCTGGGGCTGGATTTCTACATTGGCTTTGTGCGCCGTGTGCTGGTGGTGGCACTGGCCGCAGCCAGTCTGAACTTCATCATGGGTTTTGGCGGCATGGTGGCGTTGGGGCATGCCGGTTTTGTGGGCGCAGGGGCCTATGCGGTGGTCATGCTTTCAGACGCGGGGGTCACATCGGCCTGGCTGGTGTGGGCTGGGGCCATGGCTCTTGCTGCATTCGCTGCGTTGCTGATCGGCGCGGTATCGCTGCGCACCAAGGGCGTGTACTTCATCATGATCACGCTGGCTTTTGCGCAGATGCTGTATTACGTGTTTGTGTCGCTGCGCAGCTATGGGGGCGATGATGGCTACACGCTGATGATGCGGCCTGGGCTGGGCCTGGGGCTGAACAGTGCTGATGAGTCCCCGCTGTATTGGGTGGTGCTGGCGCTCGTGGCTCTGGTGCTGTGGTGGCTTGACCGGGCCACGGCCTCGCGGTTTGGTACAGCGCTCGCTGGCATTCGCGACAACGAGTCCCGCATGCGGGCGCTGGGATACCCGGTGTATCTGCTGCAGCTCACTGCGTTTGTGTTGGCGGGCGCCGTGGCGGGCCTGGCGGGTGCGCTGCTCGCCACAGGCAATAGCTTTGTGAGCCCGTCGATGATGCACTGGACGCAATCAGCCACGCTCATCGTGATGGTGGTCATTGGTGGCCTGGGCCGGCGCTGGGGCGGTCCGGTGGGGGCTGCGGTGTGGCTCACGCTCGAAGAGGTGCTCAAGCTCAACACCGACTACTGGCACATGCCCTTGGGGGCGCTGTTGATAGCCACCGCGCTGTATGCGCCCAAGGGCCTGGCTGCGCTGGCAGACCTGCGTGCAAGGAGCACCCGATGAGCCTGTTTCAAGTCGAAGGTCTGGTCAAGCGTTTTGGCGGCCTGCTGGCCACAGACCATGTGAGCCTGTCGGTGGAGCGGGGAGAGATCCACGCGCTGATTGGCCCCAACGGCGCGGGCAAGACCACGCTGGTCCACCAGATCTCGGGCCTGCTGCAACCCGATGCGGGGCGTGTGCTGCTTGATGGCGTAGACATCACGCCGCTGCCCATGCACCGCCGTGTGGTGCACGGGCTGTCGCGCTGCTTTCAGGTGACACGCATCTTTCCTGCGCAGACGGTGCGCGACAACCTGCTGCTGGCCGTGCAGGCGCACAGCGGTTCCAGCTTTCGTTTTTTGCAGCCACGTTCGCAAGCAATTGACCTGTACGCCAAGGCAGAACAACTGGCCGAACGCGTGGGGCTGCAACACCGCCTTGCCGACACAGCGGGTGCCTTGCCGCATGGCGCGCAGCGCACGCTGGATGTGGCGCTGGCACTGGCGGCGGCCCCCAAGTTGCTGCTGCTGGATGAGCCGATGGCTGGCATGGGCCCGGATGAGTCGCAGCAGATGGTGCAGCTCATCGAGGCCTTGCGCAAGGACATGGCGGTGTTGCTGATCGAGCACGACATGGAGGCAGTGTTCCGCCTGGCCGACCGGATCTCGGTGCTGGTGTATGGCCGTGTTCTCACCGCTGGCTCGCCCGACGAGATTCGCAACCACCCCGAGGTGCAGGCGGTGTACCTCGGCACCGAAACGTTGGAGACCACTGCATGAGCGCGCCAGAGCCCTTGTTGAGTTGCGAGGCCCTGGAGGCCGGCTACGGCGTGAGCCAGGTGTTGTTCGGCATTGACCTGCAGATCGCGGCAGGCGAAGTGGTCTCGCTGCTCGGGCGCAACGGCATGGGCAAAAGCACCACCATCAAGACCCTGGTTGGCGCGCTGCGCCCCACAGCCGGTGGCATCCGCTTTGCGGGGGAGGCGACCGGCAGGCTCAGGTCCGATGCGATTGCCCGCTTGGGCATGGCCATCGTGCCCGAGGGACGCCATGTGTTTCCCAACCTTACCGTGCGCGAGCACCTGGTGGCCTTTGCCGACCATCGCAATGGCCTGCGCGATGCGTGGGACCTGGAGCGTATCTACGGCGTGTTTCCGCGCCTCAAGGAGCGCCAGAACAACCTGGGCAACCAGCTCTCGGGGGCGAGCAGCAGATGCTGGCCATTGGCCGCGCGCTGTCCACCAACCCGCGCCTGCTCATTCTGGACGAGGCCACTGAAGGCCTGGCCCCGGTGATCCGCGAGGAGATCTGGCGCTGCCTGGCCACGCTCAAGGCGGCAGGGCAGACCATTCTGGTGGTGGACAAATACGTGCACCGGCTGGTGGATCTGGCCGACCGCCATGTGATTCTGGAGCGCGGGCGGGTGGTATGGCAGGGCGACTCTGCCGCGCTCAATGCAGACCGCAGCCTGTGGTCGCGTTACCTCACGGTGTGACGGGCAAAGGGCTGGGTCATGAAAGACTTTGATTTGGACTTGGACTTGGATCGATTGAACCCGCCATCTGCACCGGTATCTGGTGACCCCTCTGCGCAGGAGCACCGTGTCACGTTGCTTCCGGCTGGCAAGGTGTTTGTGGCCCGGGCCGGTGAGAGCCTGCTGGACGCTGCGGCACACGCGGGCATCCGCCTGCCCCATCAGTGCAAAACGGGCACCTGTGGCGCCTGCAGGGCGCTGGTGCTGAAGGGGCGGGTCGACGGCATGGCAGGGGCTTCACCCACCGCATTGACGACCGAAGAGCGGGCCCAGGGCCAGCGCCTGTTGTGCTGCTCGGCAGCGGCGGGTGATTTGGAGCTGGAGTGTGCCGAGATTCCCCACATTCCGGGTATCGAGGTGCGCAAGCTGCCGGTGCGGGTGGTGGCCATGGAGCGCCTGGCAACCGATGTGATGCGCGTGCAGTTGCAACCGCCTGCTGGCCAGCGCTTGCACTACGCGGCAGGCCAGTATGTGGATGTGCTGCTGCCTGGCAACCGGCGGCGCAGCTATTCGCTGGCCACCCCGGCGCGCGAGGGGACTGAACTGCTGGAACTGCATATCCGTCACCTGCCGGGCGGCCAGTTCACCGACCAGGTGTTCGGCAAACTCAAGGTCCGCGATGTGCTGCGTATCGAAGGGCCGCTGGGTACCTTTGGCATGCACACCGCCACCGATACCCCCGCCATTTTGTTGGCCAGCGGCACGGGCTTTGCCCCCATTCAAGCCCTGGTCGAACAATCGGCACGCAGTGGTAGCCAGCGCCAGGTGCACCTGTATTGGGGTGGCCGTACCCGATCTGACCTGTACCTGCACGGCCTGTGTGGGGAGTGGGAGCTGGCATGGCCTGGGCGGCTGCGCTATGTGCCGGTGCTGTCTGAAGCCTCGGCCGCTGATGGCTGGACCGGGCGCACCGGATGGGTTCACCAGGCAGTGCTGCAGGACCACCCCGATCTTTCGCAGCATGAGGTGTACGCCTGTGGCGCCCCTGCCATGGTGGATGCAGCGCGGCGGGATTTTGTGGCCCATGCAGGCTTGCCGTCCACCGCGTTCTTTGCTGACGCGTTTGTGGCGCAACGTGACCCAAAGGTGTAGTGCGCTACTGAATAGATAGCTGCTAGCGCTTGATGAATAAGCGCTTGTAGCCATTTTTGTTCAATTTTTCGATGGAATACGGGTGCGTGTCGGCAGGGGGCTCATGCGCGGCAGGCGTGTGTGGCGCGGCGTCTGCCGGAGCGGTGGGTCGCCCGATGCCCCCTGGCACACCCCCAACGGCGTTCGCTTGTACCATCCTCCACCGTAGCCGAGGCAGCCCACCGTACTGGCTGCGGCGGCGGCCGCCTCGTGCAGGTGATGGTCACGGGCGGTTCTCCGTCAGTGCTGCAGCATTTCTTTCCTTGTCTATTGGAGTTTTTTCCGCATGAACAAAGTCCCCTTGGGTCAGAGTGACCTGCTTGTCACCCCCATCTGCCTGGGCACCATGACGTTTGGTGAACAGGTCCAGGAAACCGATTCGCACGCCATCCTGAGCCGGTCGCTGGAGCGGGGCGTGAACTTCATCGACACGGCCGAGATGTACTCGGTGCCAGCCAAGGCCGAGACCTTTGGCGCCACCGAGACCATCATTGGCAACTGGTTTGCCAAGAACCCCGGCGCGCGTCAGAAGCTGGTGGTGGCTACCAAAGTGGCGGGCCCTTCGCGCGGCATGCCCTGGGTGCGCGAGGGCAAGAGCATGACCCCCGCAGACATCGTGGCCTCGTGCGAAGGCAGCCTGCGCCGCCTGCAGACCGATGTGATCGACCTGTACCAGATCCACTGGCCTGAGCGCCATGTGCCTGCCTTCGGCACGCTGTACTACGACCCCGCCAAGGAGACCTCGACCACGCCCATCCACGAGCAGCTCGAAGCGCTGGCGGGGCTGGTGAAGGCGGGCAAGGTGCGGTACATCGGTCTGTCAAACGAAACGCCCTATGGCGTGCACGAGTTCGTGCGCCTGGCTGAGCAGCACGGCTTGCCCCGTGTAGCGACGGTGCAGAACCCGTACTGCCTGATCAACCGCACCTGGGAAAACGGGCTGGATGAAACCTGCCACCGCCTGAATGTGGCGCTGCTGGCCTACTCGCCGTTGGGCTTTGGCCTGCTGACGGGCAAGTACGACGACAGTGGCATTACCGGCCCATCGGCACCCCAGGGCGCGCGCATTGCATCGTATGAGTCTGTGCGCAAGCAGCGCTGGGGACGCCCCGAGGCGCTGGAGGCCTCGCGCCGCTACAACGCACTGGCGCGTGCCAACGGCATGACACCCACGCAGATGGCGCTGGCCTTCTGCTACACCAAGTGGCAAGTCGCCAGCACCATCATCGGTGTGACCTCGGTGGTGCAGCTGGACGAAGACCTGGCGGCCTGGGGCACGACGCTGTCGCCCGAGGTGCTCAAGGCCATTGACGCCATTCGCTGGGAGATGCGCGACCCGGCGCTGTGATCGCGTGGTTGTCGGGGAAGCAAAAAAGGGGCTGAAAGCCCCTTTTTTTGTACGGCCTTGAGCTGGGCGCCTATGCCGCAGTGGTCAGGCGGCCTTCGTGCCATGGCGTGCCGTGCGCCTCGCCCAGATCCCAGAAAATACCCGCCATGACGGCCAGCCCTTCGCGCGCCACGGGGGCCAGAAGGTGCTCATTGGGGGCATGCTGGGCGCAGGCTGGGTATGAGTGGGGCACCCACAGCGTGGGCAGGCCCAACTGGTCGGCGAAGATGTCGTTGGGCAGTGAACCCGCCAGGTTGGGCAGCAGCGTGGCGGGTTGGCCCGCGCTGGCCTCCAGAGATGCCAGCGTCCAGTCCACCCACGGGTTGTGCAGGTCCAGCCGCGTGGCGCCGCACACCATACCCATGGTGATGGTCACTTCCGTGAATCCGTGTGCGTCCAGGTGCTCACGCAGCGTGGCTTCCACGTTTTTCCAGTCGGTGCCCACCACAAAGCGCAATTGGCAATGGGCCACCGCTTGGGAGGGAATGGCATTCACCGGCCGCTGTGCGTTGCCCGAGCCCAGTGCCAGCACCTCCAGCGTGTTCCAGCCCACCAGTTGCTCTGCAGGCGTGAGGCCGGGTTCGCCCCAGCCGGGCGTGAGCGCCGGGTCATCGGCACCCGTGCCAATGGCCACGTCTTTCAAGGCAGTGCGCAGCTTGTCGGGCACTGCGGGCGGCAGCAGGCCCTTGACCAGAATGCGGCCCTTGGCATCCATCAGCGTGGCCAGGGCGTGCGTGAGCACCGTCGCCGGGTTGGCCAGCACGCCACCCCAGTTGCCGGAGTGGTAGGCCTTGTCGCGGCTGCGCACCGTGAGCGAAAAGTTGATGGCGCCACGTGAACCCAGGAAGAGGGTGGGGCGCGCAGCGTTCACGCGCGGGCCGTCGCTGGCCACAAACAGGTCGGCCTTCAATGCGTCGCTGTGCTGCTCGCAGAAGGCGGCCAGGCCGGGGGAGCCGGCCTCTTCACCCATCTCCATCAGCAGCGTCACGTTGTAGCCCAGGCGGCCTTGGCGGGCTTGCAGCGTGTGCGCCAGCGCCGAGAGGCTGACCGTGTGCTGGCCCTTGTTGTCGGCGGTGCCTCGGCCGTACCAACGCTCGCCTTCAATGGTCAGATCCCAGGGCGACAGGCCCTCACGCCAGGCGCTGTCCTGACCGTTGACCACATCGCCGTGACCATAGGTCAGTACCGTGGGCAGAGCGGCGTCTTCCACGCGCCGCGCCAGCATCAGCGGGCCGCCATCGGGGGCTGGGTTGTCCAGCACCTGGCAGTCAAAACCCAGTGGCTCCAGCCAGGGAACGATCTCGTCCGTGAGGTAGGTGCGCAGCGCGGGCACCACCTGCCCCGTGTCGCTTTCAGTGCGCCAGGCCACGCGACGGCGCAGGTCGGTGGCAAAGCGGCCATCGTCGAAGTAGCGTTGCACGCTCTCCATCAGTTGTTGTCGGTTCATCGTGCTTGTCCTTGTCTGGTGTGTATCAATCCACCACGATCTTGGCGCGGTGGGCCAGTGCGCGGTAGCGACCAATCTCGTTGTCCATGGCAGCATGCATGGCCTTGGGGCCCACAAACACGGGTTCCATGCCCTGGGCACGAATCTGTTCCTGCAGGTGGGTGTCACGCATGGCGGCCTCCACCTCCTTGATCAATTTGTCCACGACGGGTGCGGGTGTGCGCGCCGGGGCGGCCACGGCATACCAGCCATCAAAGGCCGCGTCAGGCAGCTTTTGCTCCACCACGGTGGGCACCGAGGGCAGGGCACGGGCGCGCTCGTTGCCCGCGATGGCCAGTGCCCGCAATTTGCCGGAACGCACATGCGGCGCAGCACTGGCCACCGTATCGATGGCCATCTGGATCTCGCCGCCGATCAGCCCCATCATGGCCTGCGCACTGCCCCGGTAGGGCACATCCTGCAGGCGCACATTGGCTGCTTGCTCCATCAGCGCCCCGACCAGATGTGGGGCCGAACCTGATCCGAACGTGGCGTAGTGGATGGTTTGGGGCGCGGCCTTGGCTGCTGCCAGCAGTGCGGCCAGGTCTTTGTAGGGCGAGTTGGCGTTGACCACGATCACCAGTGGTGCGCGCGCAATGATGGCCACAGGGGCCAGGTCCTTGAGCGGGTCATACGGCAGCTTGTGTCGCAGCGCTGCGTTGACGGTGTAGCTGGTGGAGCCCGACACCAGCAGCGTGTAGCCGTCGGGTTCTGCTTTCACCACGCTATCTGTGCCGATGATGGTGGAGGCACCTGGCTTGTTGTCTATGACCACTGGTTGGCCCAGGCGCGCAGACAGCTTCTGGCCCAGGGCGCGGGCCACGGCATCGGTGCCGCCTCCGGGAGGGAAGGGTACGACCATGCGCAGCGGGCGCTGTGGCCAGGCCTCGGAGGAGGGGGTTGTCTGGGCAAAGGACAGGCCGCTGGTGCTGGCGAGGGCGGCCAGGGCAACGGACAACAACGAGATTCGAGCAAGGCGTTTCATGCGGACTCCGGTGGTAAGGCCCTGGCAACAGGTCGCACCGCCGGAAAAGCGGCGCGGCTGGTGCGCAAGGGCATGGATGAATTGGAGCCTCAAGACATGCAAGATGGATGCTGGTTTACCATTGCTTTGAATAGAGATTTGGCAATTGACCGTTGCCTTTATGTGAATCAATAAACCATGCCCATTTCACTGCTCAGCCTGCCTTTGCGCTACTTTCTGGAAGTGGCGCGCGCCGGCTCCGTCAATCAGGCAGCGCAGCGCCTGCACGTGGCCGGGTCGGCTGTGAGTCGCCAGTTGGGCAAATTGGAAGGCAGCCTGGGTGTGGTGCTGTTTGAGCGCCAGGCCCGTGGCATGAGCCTGACCGAGGCGGGCACCCGGTTGCTGGCCCATGCCAATGCCCACGATGCGCAGGCACTGGAGTTGGTGGAGCAATTGCACGACCTGTCGGTGCAAGGCGCTCTGCGGGTTCGACTGGCCTGCACGGAGGGTTTTGCGGCCAGCTTCATGCCGCTGGTGATGTCGGGCTTTCGTCAGGTCCATCCCCAGGTGCAGCTGCAATTGCAGGTGGCCGTGCCGCAGGAGGTGTCCACATTGGTGCTGCGGGGCGAGGTCGACCTGGCACTGAAGTACAGCGTCGCACCCGAGAAAGGGCTCCAGGTGCTGCATTCGGCCATTGCCCCGATCTACGCGATCATGCCGGTGCTGCATCCGCTGGCCCGCCAGCACAGCGTGAGTGTGGCCGATGTGGTGCGTTACCCGCTGCTTCTGGGGGCTGGCAACACGACTGGGCGGCAATTGTTTGACCTGAGCTGTGCCGTGCAGGGCGTGCGCTATGTCCCGGCGGTGGAGAGCAATTTTTCGTCGGCGTTGCTGCCCTTGCTTGAAGGGCACGATGTGGCGTTGGCCAGCTATTTGACGGCGGCGCGCTGGGTGGAGGCGGGGCTTCTGGCAGCCCGGCCCTTTGACGAGGCGCAGTTACAGCAGCGGCGCCTGCAGGTGTTGGCGGCCCAGGGGCGTTCTCCGTCAGCCTTGGTGCAGCAGTTCACGCAGGCGCTTGTGGCGGCCATCGAGGAGTATGGCAAGCGCAAGGTAGGGCGGCGCAAGGGGGCGACCAACGAGGCAACTAAGAGGGCTGGGGCCGTGTTCTGATCCTGCTGTGGTTTTGGGGTGTGCACAAATGGATACCATTGGCGATCCACGCACTTTGCACCATGGCCAAGAGAGATCACGTTTCCGAGACACCCGCCACCCAGTTGCTCAAGGCGAACAAGGTGGTTTTTACCGAGCACCCCTACGAATATCTGGAGCATGGTGGTGCGCTGCACAGTGCCCAAGTCTTGGGGCTCGACCCTTACACCGTGGTCAAGACATTGGTCATGCAGGACCAGGATGCCAAGCCCCTGTTGGTGTTGATGCATGGCAATCGCAAGGTCTCTACCAAGAACCTCGCGCGCCAGATTGGGGCCAAGTCGGTGGAGCCTTGTGCGCCGGAGGTGGCCAATCGGCACAGTGGTTACCTGGTGGGTGGCACATCGCCGTTTGGCACACGGCGAGCGATGCCGGTCTACGTTGAGGAGACCATTCTTGCGCTGCCGCGCATTGCCATCAACGGTGGACGCAGAGGTTTTCTGGTGCAGATCGATCCACAGGTCTGCCTGCAGCTGCTGGCCGCAAAACCTGTGCTTTGCGCGCTGGCAGAATAGCCCGCCCGCCATGAATCTCATCCATAAGGAGTTGCTTTGACCGCCGTGTATCCCGTTCTTGCCGCTGTGGCCGCCTACCTGCTGGGCTCGCTGTCGTTTGCCGTCATCGTGACGCGTGTCATGGGCCTGAGCGATCCCCGCACCTACGGCAGCAAGAACCCCGGGGCCACCAATGTGCTGCGCTCTGGCAGCAAGCCTGCGGCCATCGTGACGTTGCTGCTCGATGCCATAAAGGGCTGGTTGCCCGTGGCCCTGGTCATGTGGTTCGGACACCCCTATGGCCTGGAAGACGGTACTGTGGCGATGGTCGGATTGGCCGCTTTCCTGGGGCATCTGTGGCCGGTGTTCTTTCGTTTTGAGGGTGGCAAGGGGGTTGCCACGGCCTTGGGTGTGCTGTTCGGCATCAGTGGCTGGCTGGGCCTGGCCACAGCGGCCACCTGGCTCATCATTGCGTTCTTCTTCCGCTATTCCTCGCTGGCGTCTCTGGTGGCTGCCGCTTTTGCGCCGGTGTATTACCTGCTGGTGGATGGTGTGGTTTGGTATGCCGAGGGCACGATCGCTGCCTCGATGGTGGTCATGGCGCTGCTGCTGGCAGGGCGCCACAAAGAGAACATCCAGCGGCTGATTGCGGGCAAAGAATCACGCCTGGGCAGCAAAAAGGCCAAGGCTGCCGCAAATGGTTCGGGCAAGGCCCCGAAATAGGCGGCTAACTATTGCCAGTTCGATGGCCGCGCCTGGCCGATCGGGCTGCTGTGGAGGCTCAGAGCGAGCTTGGCCCGGTGATCAGTCCGCGCAGACCCGTGCTGTGCTGGGCTGCATACAAACCCAAACGCACCATGGTGCGGTGATTGAGTTCCAGGCTCACCGCAGAGCGTGCCAAGGCCGACTGGATGCGCGGTTTTCCAGAGGCAGTCTGGTACAGGCTAGGCTGGACCTGGTGCGTGCCAGTGTGGTCCAGCAGACTGGCTACCAGCGGGTGGTTGGCCTTTTCGCTGCGGCGCAGCACGATGGCGGTTTCACCGTTGTCCAGTTTCACAAAGGTGCCCGGAGGGCATAGGCCGATGGACCGCACCAGGGTGTAGCTCACCTCATCACGCTGGTCCACTTCTTGCCCCACGATGGCACGCACCGAATCGGTGGCGCTGCGGCCGGCGCGCGATTTACGGGGGCTGATCATGGCTGCATAACGGTCTATGGTTCCCAGAATGCGTGTGAGCCGGTCCTCTGGTTCCTGTTGGGCCAGAGGGATGCGCTCCGCAATGTTGGCGTGGTGCTGCCCTACCACGTCCAGCCACAGCGCATCGTTGATGAACAGGCGCTCCAGCAGCATCATGCTTTCTTCCGGATGGCTTTTGATGGCCTCCTGCTGCGTGGCGTTGGGCCGCTCGCGTTGCTCTGCCAGCTCGTCCTGCAGGGCCGTCATGCCAATGTTCATGGTGAGCGCAGCCCGCACCAGACTGTCGCGCTCCCGTTGCGGGAGTTGGAGTTCAAGCGCCATGATGTGGCACAGCGTGCCGCAGACCAGCGCATGGGACGCGCTGTAGCCCACGGTAGAGGTGGATGCCAGCTGGAACATCAGGTACAAGGCGGCATCGTTATCGTGCGCCACCAGGTCCTGCAACCACTTGTCGAACTGCCGCACCTTCCCCGGAAAGTCTTGCACTTGCAGGGGCCGGGACAACAAGACCGACAGGGCTGATTCCAGATCAGACCAGAGGCTCAGAAGATCCTCGTACTCACCTTCGGAGTGCGGGTGGCTGACGGGAGGGTGGGCAGACATTGCGCGGGCCGTGTCAGTTGCGTTTTTCCAGCACCATCTGGTCGTTGATGCGGGTCATCTGAAATTCGGTCAAAAAGCTGTTGCCCAGCAACACATAGGGCATGGATTGAGAGGTGATGATGGCTTCCACCCCAAACACCTCTACATCACCAATGCGGACGGAGTCGAGTTTCATCCGCCACCCCTGGCCCATGCCGTTGGCGGTATTCACCCGCACTGGCTGGCCGTTTTGGTACTTCAGTCCCATGCGTTCGGCGTCGGGCCGTCCAATGGCCACGGTGGAGGCACCTGTATCCACCATGTATTGCATCACCTGTCCGTTGATGGTGCCGTTGCTCACGAAATGCCCGCGGCTGTCTGCGACCAAAGTGACCTTTTTGCCGCCACTGCGACCGCCAACGCTCACGGGGGCCTCGCCCAGGCGAAGGGTGCGCCGCGCACCTTTGACCTCCACGGTGGCTTCTTCTTTAGTGACGGCAATCACTTTCACGCCCTGGTATTCGTCTCCGGCACCCACAGCACGGGGTGGGTTGGCATCCACCACCAGCAAAGCCTTGCTGCCCAAAACGCCCGCCAGTGCGACCGCCTGTGCTTGGGCCCCTGTCGGCACCAGCAACAGCCCACAAAGGGCTACCAGAGTGGGTAGCCGGCGCGGCGTCTGTAGGCGTGACATGGCAAGGGCGTTGTCTGTGAGGAATGCGGCGCGTTCGTTTGCCGCTCAGTCGCGAAAGTTGTCAAAAGACAGTGGCACGTCGGTCACGTCCTTGCGGATCAGCGCCATGGCGGCCTGCAGGTCGTCGCGCTTGGCACCGGTGATGCGCACCTTGTCCTCCTGGATGGCTGCTTGCACCTTCAGCTTGCTTTCCTTCATGAGTTTCTGGATCTTCTTGGCCAGCTCGCTCTCGATGCCATTGCGCACCTTGATGACTTGCTTGACCTTGTCTCCACCCATTTTCTGCACATCGCCCATGTCCAGAAAGCGCACGTCCACGTTGCGTTTGGTGAGCTTGTTGCGCAGCACGTCTTCGATCTGCGTGAGCTGAAAATCGGCGTCTCCGATCAGCGTGATGTCCTTGTCCTTGATCTCGATGCTGGCTGACGTGCCCTTGAAGTCAAAGCGGGTGCCAATTTCCTTGGCGGTGTTCTCTACGGCATTCTTCACTTCAACCAGGTTGGCTTCGCAGACGGTGTCAAAAGATGGCATGGTGGCTCTCAATCTCGGGAATACGGGGGCGGTCCGCTCGGCCCTCAGAGGGGCGGATGCGACAATCGGGCCAATGGTAGTCGAGAAAAACGTCCCTTTGCAGCCCTGGAACACCTTTGGCATCGCTGCACGTGCCCAAACCCTGGTGCGCGTGCGCTCCGCAGCAGATTTGCACGCGGTGCTGGCCGATTCAGCGCTGGCCCCCTTGCCAAAGTTTGTGCTGGGTGGTGGCAGCAACATCGTCCTGACGGGGGATGTAAAACCCCTGGTGCTCAAGATAGAGATCAAGGGGTTGCGCCTGGTTGAAGAAACCCCCAAGGCCTGGATCGTGGAGGCGGGCGCGGGAGAAGTATGGAGCGATTGTGTCGCCTGGACGCTGAAACAGGGATTTCCTGGGCTGGAGAACCTGGCGCTGATACCTGGCACCGTGGGGGCTTCGCCTGTGCAGAACATTGGTGCCTACGGTGTGGAGTTGCAGGACCGTTTTGAAGCGCTGGATGCCATTGATCTGGCCACGGGCCAGCCATTCAGGCTTGATGCGGCGCAATGTGGTTTTGGCTACCGGGATTCGGTATTCAAGCATGCCCCCTCGGATGCGCAGGGCGCCGGTGAATTGCCGCGTGGCATGGGGCTGGCGGGCCGAGCGGTGATTACGCATGTGCGGTTTCGTCTTCCCAAGCCGTGGAAGCCCGTATTGGGCTATCTTGATCTGGAGCGCCGCCGTATGGAGGAGGGTGTGGAGCACCCCAGCGCGCAGCAGATCTTCGACTGGATCTGTGACATCCGCCGCGCCAAACTGCCCGATCCCGCCGTGGTGGGCAACGCGGGCAGTTTCTTCAAGAACCCCACGGTGTCGCCCGACCAGTGCGCCGACATCATTGCGCGCGAGCCCAAGATCGTTCATTACCCCATGCCGGATGGCAGCATCAAGCTGGCCGCTGGATGGCTGATCGATGCGTGCGGCTGGAAAGGAAAATCCATCGGCAAGGCGGGCGTTTACGAGAAGCAGGCGCTGGTACTGGTCAACCGTGGCCATGGTGGAGATAGCGTGACGGGGGGCGAGGTCATGACGCTTGCCAAGGCGATTCAGACCAGCGTTTATGAGCGCTTTGGCATTCGCCTGGAGCCCGAGCCGGTGGTGGTGTGAGTTTTTCAGTGCACGGTTTTTTTCAATGCCTGGTGGCTGGGGTGTTGTGCTTCGCGGCCTCGCTGTCGGCCGCCCAGCAGCTCTCCGAGAGTGAGACGGTCTATCTGGCATCACAAAATCCCGTGAGCCTGTGTGTGGACCCTGACTGGTGGCCGTTTGAGACGATCAACACCTCCGGGCAGCATGTGGGTATTTCGGCAGATTTGCTGGATCTGGTGGCAAAACGTCTGGGAATGCAATTCAAGCTGCACCAGACCCGCACCTGGGAAGAGTCCCTGGTGGCGTCGCAGGCGGGAAACTGCCGTCTCATGAGCTTTCTCAACCGTACGCCTGAGCGCGAGCGCTGGCTCATTTTCACGGAACCCCTGCTCAGTGACCCCAATGTGCTGATCACCCGGGAGGAACACCCCTTCATCGCCAATTTGTCTACGCTGTCTGGCAAAACCATGGCCCTGCCGCGTGGCACGGCCATGATGGAGCGGTTGCGTGTGGACTACCCCCATCTCATTCTGGTGGGCACGGAGTCCGAGGCCGAAGCGTTGAAGATGGTGTCTGAGCGCAAGGCCGACATGACGCTGCGCTCTCTCATCGTTGCTGCGCACACCATCAAACAGCACGGCTGGTTCAATCTCAAGATATCTGGGCAGATACCTGGGTATGACAACCAGTTGCGTGTGGGCGTTCTCCAATCCGAAACGGTTCTCCGTGATCTGCTCGACAAGGGAATCGCCACGCTGACTGCCGAGGACCGGTCGCGTGTGGTGGATCACCATGTGTCGATCAATGTGGTGACTCAGGTGGATACCGACTACACCCTGGTTCTGTGGCTTTTGGCCTTGTTGGCCGCCGTGGCGCTCACCAGCCTGGTGTGGATGCGCCGACTGCACCAGCTCAATGCCCAGTTGCGTACACAGTCGCAGACAGACCTGCTGACCGGCTTGCTCAATCGCCATGGTCTTGCGCGCTCATTTGCACTCGACGTGGAGCGTGCGCAGCGGTATTTGCGCCCGTTGTCGGTGTTGATGCTCGACATCGACCATTTCAAGCGCATCAACGACGGCCAGGGCCATCTGATGGGCGACAAGGTGCTGGTCGAGTTGGCACGCGTGATCCAGGCGACGGTGCGACAGGTGGATACCGTGTGCCGCTGGGGTGGCGAGGAGTTTGTGGTGGTCTGCCATGAAACCACGGGCGAGCAGGCTGCGCAGCAGGCCGAGCGCTTGTTGCAGTGCGTGCGTCAGCATGCTTTCGCCCATGGGCAACCGGTGACAATCAGCGCGGGCGTGGCCACGGTACGGTCTGGTGACTCGGTGGAAACCCTGCTGGCACGGGCAGATGGTGCCCTGTACCAAGCCAAGACCACTGGCCGAGACCGTGTGTGTGATGAGCCACCGCAGTCGTGAGACAGACCTTCTTTTTGCTATGTAATTTGTAGCTACTGGCGCTTTATTGACGTGCGCTGCCGGCAAAAATGGCAATAAAAAAGCGCCCCGAGGCGCTTTTTTATCATTGCAGCGAGGTATCCGCTTTATTTGTCGTCGTTGCTCAGCTGCGGCAGCGGCGAGCCGTGCCCCAGTGTCAGCAGCCCAGACTTGGCATAGGTCATGAGCTTGCTGCGCGTGTCCACGATATCCAGATTGCGCATGGTCAGTTGACCGATACGGTCTGCGGGGGAGAACGGTGCGTCCTCCACCTTCTCCATCGACAGGCGCTCGGGGTGGTACGTGAGGTTGGGGCTTTCGGTGTTGAGCAGCGAATAGTCGTTGCCACGGCGCAGTTCCAGCGACACGGTGCCGGTCACGGCGCGGGCCACCCAGCGCTGGGCGGTTTCGCGCAGCATGATGGCCTGCGGGTCGAACCAGCGGCCCTGGTACAGCAGGCGGCCCAGCTTCAGGCCGTTCATGCGGTACTGCTCGATGGTGTCTTCGTTGTGGATGCCGGTCACCAGGCGCTCGTAGGCGATGTGCAGAAGCGCCAGGCCAGGGGCCTCGTAGATGCCGCGGCTCTTGGCCTCGATGATGCGGTTCTCGATCTGGTCGCTCATGCCCAGGCCGTGGCGGCCACCGATGCGGTTGGCTTCCAGGATCAGCTCTACGGGGTCGTTGAACTCCACGCCGTTCAGCGCCACGGGCTGGCCTTCTTCAAAGCGCACAGACACTTCCTCGGCCTTCACTTCGACTTCTGGCTTCCAGAACGCCACACCCATGATGGGGTTCACGATGCGGATGCCGCTGGACAGGAATTCCAGGTCCTTGGCCTCGTGTGTAGCGCCCAGCATGTTGCTGTCGGTGCTGTAGGCCTTCTCGGCGCTCATCTTGTAGCCAAAACCGGCCTGCGTCATGAACGCCGACATCTCGGCGCGGCCGCCCAGTTCGTCGATGAACAGCTGGTCCAGCCAGGGCTTGTAGATCTTGAGGGATGGGTTGGTCAGCAGGCCGTAGCGGTAGAAACGCTCGATGTCGTTGCCCTTGAAGGTCGATCCGTCGCCCCAGATGTTGACGTCGTCTTCCTTCATCGCGGCCACCAGCATGGTGCCGGTCACTGCACGGCCCAGGGGTGTGGTGTTGAAGTAGGTCAGGCCGCCGGTGGAGATGTGGAAGGCGCCAGCCTGCAGGGCGGCAATGCCTTCATGGGCCAACTGCGTGCGACAGTCGACCAGGCGGGCTTGTTCTGCACCGTATTCCATCGCCTTGCGGGGGATGGCGTCGTAGTCGGGTTCGTCGGGCTGGCCTAGGTTGGCGGTGTAGGCGTAAGGTATGGCGCCCTTGAGCTTCATCCAGTGCAGCGCAGCGCTGGTATCGAGGCCGCCTGAAAAGGCAATACCGACTTTTTGCCCGAGGGGCAGGTTTTGGAGAATGGTGGCCATGTGCGGAGTCCGTTGCAGTCTGGGTGCGATTAGCCGAAATGGCAGACGTAGTGGTAAGCCTCGGTGACGCGGATGTCAAACTTCGAGTTGCCGGGCACGCTGAACTTGTCGCCGGCTGAAGACTTCACCCAGGCGTCGGTGCCAGCCAGTTTGTATTCGCATGAACCAGCCACGCATTCCATGATTTCAGGAGCGCCGGTATTGAATGTGAGCGTAGCGGGCAGTACCACCCCCACCGACTTCTTGGTGCCATCAGGAAAGGTGATGCCATGGCTCACACACTTGCCGTCAAAGTACACATTGGCCTGGGTGGTGACGGACACGCCGTCGATTTTTTCGGTGGTCATGGATGCGCAGGTTTGGGTGAAGGAAACCCAAGATTTTAGGGCAGGGTGAAAGTGACGTTTGCTGCGCAGGCCTACGAAACCTGCAGGCGGGGCCATTGACTCCAACAAAAAGAGCCCCGAGGGGCTCTTTTCTTCATGTCCTGCTGGCGTTGCGCTGCAGATGCTTCGTGTCTAGCGCCAATAGGGATTGCGATGGTGCGGGTAGTAAGGCCGCCCGCTGTCGTAGCCGTATTCAATCACCGTGACGGGCGGTGTGACGTAAGTGGGGGGCTGTTGGTAGACCGGTTGCGCAGGGTAGGTGGATGTCACTACGCCGGGCTGGCTGTAGACACCTTGTGCGGCATATGGGTCTGGCTGGGTGGAGTAGGTTTGACCTGCAGGCTGGACGTTCACTGGAATCCAACGACCCGGATCGTTCTGGGTCCGCGTGGTGTATTGCCTGCCAGCGTATTCGTAGACCACGTTGTAGCCTACGGTGCGGTTTTCATAGTAAGTCTCGGTGGTGCAGCGCTGCACGTTTTGGTACTGCGGCTGACCGTTGCCCTCGATCTGATTGCCCACGACGGCCCCACCCAGCACGCCAATGGCGGTGGCGGCAGCACGGCCACTGCCTTTGCCAATGCTGTTACCGACAGCGCCGCCTGCGATGGCGCCAATCACGGCGCCAGTCCCTGTGGTGCGGTTGCCGTTGTAAACGGTTTCATTGCCGCATACCTGCTGAGGGATGCCGACCTGCTGAACGATGGGCGTCGCAGACAACACGCGGCCCTGTTCTTGCGCACTGGCCATGGTGGCGATGGCTGCCATGGCAGAAAAAATGACGATCTTTTTCATGGAGAAACTCCTTTTCGGGTCGGTACATAACGCACCAGACGGAAGAAAAGTTTAGGCCCGTAAGGTCAATTCGGGGCCTGGCCGTCGTAAATCTGCGTAAAGATTTGTGCGATTTTCCCGTGTTGGCTGGCAAATCTCAGCCAGATCCCTGTCAGTCAGATCCACTTCCGCGGGTTTGTCCGGTTTTGTGTTCTGCGTCCAGCCATGTTTGCCATTGATCGGGAGCGTAGCCCACAGAAAGCCGGGTATGGCCTGCGCTGCGCCACTCGACCACAGGGCGTTTGATCACGCTCGGCTGGCTTTGCATGAGAGCGCTGGCGCTGGCGTCGTCTTTCACTGCCGCCTGCACGTCGGCCTCCAGCTTTCTCCAGGTGGTCCCCTGGCGGTTGACCAGCTTGTGCCAGCCCAGGGCGTTCATCCAATCGGGGAGATGTTCCGTGGGGACGCCTTGTTTTTTGAAGTCATGAAACTGGTAGTCGAGCCCATGTTCGGTGAACCAGAGGCGGGATTTTTTGACGGTATCGCAGTTCGGAATACCGTAGAGGGTCATGCTCACGTTTTTCATGCCGAGCATCATCCTCGAAATTCAAATGGTGAAGTCAGCTCGGCGACAATCCCCCGCTGTATGCAAATCAAACCCCACACACTGGAAGGGTGGCTGCGCCACTGCGAGCAGTTGCACCCCCACAACATTGACATGGGCCTGGACCGGGTCAGTGAAGTTGCGCGTCGTATGGCGCTGCGTTTTGAGTGTCCTGTGATCACGGTGGCGGGCACCAATGGGAAGGGCTCCACCTGCGCCATGCTGGAAGCCGTGGCCCAGCAGTCGGGCTACCGAACCGGGGTGTACACATCGCCCCATTTGGTGCACTTTGAGGAGCGCTGCCGTGTACACGGGGAGAGCGTTTCTGCATCTGATTTGATAGCGCACTTTGATGCTGTGGAGTGCGCGAGAACGCAAAATGGCAATGAAATATCCCTGACCTATTTTGAGTTCACTACCCTGGCTATCCTTCGGTTGATGAGCCACTCGCTGCTGGATGTTGCGATTCTTGAGGTGGGGCTGGGCGGTCGTCTCGATGCGACGAACATCATTGATGCCGACTGCGCCATCATCACCAGCATCGACATCGATCACATTGAATATCTTGGGCCCGATCGCGAGAGCATTGGCCGCGAGAAGGCGGGCATCATGCGCACCGGTCGCCCTGTGATCGTGAGCGATCCCGTGGCCCCGCAGAGTGTGGTGGACCATGCGCGGGAGATTGGTGCGGACCTCTGGAGTTTCGGGCGCGATTTCAATTTCTCGGGTGACAAGCAGCAATGGAACTGGGCGGGGCGCGGTCGGCGTTATGCGGGGCTCGCATATCCCTCCTTGCGCGGAGCGAACCAGTTGGTCAATGCCTCGGGCGTGCTGGCTGCGCTGGAGGCCTTGCGGGATCGACTTCCCGTGACCGCGCAGGCGGTGCGCAATGGCTTGGCTTTGGTTGAGCTTCCAGGCCGGTTCCAGATCGTGCCGGGCCAGCCGACCTTGGTGTTGGATGTGGCACACAACCCCCATTCTGTGGCGGCACTCACGGCCAATCTGGATGCGATGGGGTTCTTTCCCACCACGCATGCGGTGTTTGGCGCCATGGCTGACAAGGACCTGGCGCCCATGCTGGCCAAGGTGGGCCCCTTGGTGGACCGTTGGTACTTCACCAATCTGCCAACCCCCCGCGCTGAGTCTGCGGCTACCTTGCAGCAGAAATGGAATGCCGTCCACATGGTGGCGGGCGGCCGGCGTGAAGTCACGTCCACCTTGCATGCCGACCCCATGCGGGCCTTGCAGGCAGCGGTCGCTGCCGCAGACCCCGCTGATAGAATCGTGGTCTTTGGCTCGTTTTACACGGTAGGTGGTGTGCTGATCAACGGAACACCTCGCCTGCACGCCAAACATCTGGGCGCATAAGGTCCGCACGAGTCGTTACTCCATGGCATTTTTCAAGTTTCGGTGGCCCGGTCAGGGCGAGCAGCAACAGGCCGAAAAGCCGTCCAAGCGCCCGCGAACCCCACAGGGCGAGAGTATTGAGGTCATGCGCCGTCGTGCCCGACATCGGCTGATTGGCGCTGCGGTGCTGGTGTTGCTGGGGGTGATTGGATTTCCGCTGCTGTTTGATACCCAGCCACGCCCTATTCCGGTGGATATTCCCATTGAGATTCCAGACCGGAACAAGGTAGCTCCCTTGGTGGTACCTGCGCCCGTGGCCGAGGTGCCTGCCGCGAAACCTGCGGCCCCTGTTGTGCCGCAAGCCGCAGCTGTGACCCCGCGTTTGTCGCCGTCGCGCAGCGCGGCTGCCAACGGGCTGTCGGAAGGCGAAGAACTGGTGCAGGGGACTCGCCCTGCGGTGTCCAAGCCTGCCTCGGTCGCTGCCGCGCCTGTGGTTGCGCCCAAACCGGAGGTAAAGCACGACACCAAGCCTCCCGTTGCACCTGCGCCCGAACCAAAGCCGACACGCACCGACGACTCCCTGCGCGCACGAGCGCTGCTGGAGGGCCGCAGTGCTGAGTCCGCACCGCCTGCAGTAGCCGGGGCCGAAGATGGGCGGTTTATTGTGCAAGTGGGGGCTTTTGCCGATGCGGACAAAGCCCGCGAAGCGCGCGCCAAAGTAGAGCGTTCCGGTCTCAAGACCTACACCCAGGTAGTGGATACCAAGGACGGAAAGCGCACGCGGGTTCGCGTGGGGCCTTTCACCAACCGGGTCGAGGCCGACAAGGCGGCTGCGCGCATCAAGGCGCTGGACCTGTCTGCTTCGGTGCTCACGCTGTAAAAGGCCCAGGTTTCTGGCATCTATGGCTGCGCTGGATTGGATTTTTGTCGCGGTGCTGCTCGCCTCGATGCTGATCGGGGCGTGGCGCGGTCTGGTGTTCGAGGTGTTGTCGCTCTTGGGGTGGGTGGTGTCTTTTTTTGTTGCGCAGTGGTTTGCGGCAGATATGGCGGCCCTGCTGCCCATGGGTGATTCCGCAGGTTCGCTGCGTTATGCGGCAGGTTTTGTGGTGGTTTTTGTAGCGGCGGTTTTTGTTTGCGGGTTTTTGACCTGGCTGGCCAAGAAGCTCGTGGAGGCCATTGGCCTGCGACCAGCCGATCGCACGCTGGGGGCTGTGTTTGGAGTGCTGCGGGGGCTGGTGCTGTTGTTGGCCTTGACCGTCGTGGTGGGTTTGACTTCACTGCACGAAGCCGCTTGGTGGCAGGAATCGCAGGGTGCCCCGGTACTGGCGGAAGTGCTCAGGGGCTTGAAACCGGCATTGCCGGAAGAATTTGGTAGGCATCTGCCTTCTTGAGATATCACTGCGGCAGCGGCCAGAAGCTGTTGTTGCATGGTTGCCGCGGGGCTGTTCCCGCAAACGGATGGAATACAACTATGTGTGGAATCGTCGGCGTCGTCAGTCCAGCGCCCGTCAATCAGCTGATCTATGACGCTTTGCTGCTTTTGCAGCACCGCGGTCAGGACGCAGCGGGCATCGTGACCCAGCAGGGCCGCAAGTTCTTCATGCACAAGGCCAAGGGCATGGTGCGCGATGTGTTCCGCACCCGCAACATGCGCGCGCTGCCGGGCAATGTGGGCCTGGGTCAGGTGCGTTACCCCACGGCAGGCAATGCCTACAGCGAAGAAGAAGCGCAGCCGTTTTACGTCAATGCTCCGTTCGGCATCGTGCTGGTGCACAACGGCAACCTGACCAATGCCCGCGAGCTGCGCACTGAGTTGTTCCAGACGGACCATCGCCATACAAACACGGACAGCGATTCGGAAGTCCTGTTGAATGTGTTTGCCCATGAGCTTGAACGTGCCACCCGTGGTGTGCCTCTGCAGCCCGAAGAGGTGTTCACCGCTGTGCGCGCTGTGCACAAACGTATCAAAGGTTCATATGCCGTGATCGCATCGATTGCGGGCCATGGTTTGCTGGCTTTCCGCGACCCGCATGGAATCCGCCCGCTGGCCATGGGGCGCAGTCAGGATGGCACCGTGATGGTGGGCAGCGAGTCGGTCGCGCTGGAGGGCACATCGCATGTGTTCGAGCGCAATATCAATCCTGGTGAGGCGATCTTCATCACGATGGACGGCAAGGTACATGCCAGCCAATGCGCGGACAACCCGCAGCTCAACCCCTGTATCTTTGAATTCGTCTATCTGGCGCGTCCAGACTCGGTGCTCGATGGCATTTCTGTCTACCAGGCCCGTCTGAACCTGGGCGAGGCGCTGGCCAAACGCGTGGTGTCCACCGTGCCACCCAGCGAAATCGATGTGATCATCCCGATCCCTGAGTCCAGCCGCCCCAGCGCGACGCAACTGGCGCATCTGTTGGGCGTTCCCTACCGGGAGGGTTTTGTCAAGAACCGCTACGTGGGTCGTACCTTCATCATGCCAGGGCAGGGCGTCCGCAAGAAGTCTGTGCGTCAGAAGCTCAACGTGATCGCCAGTGAATTCAAGGGCCGCAATGTGCTGCTGGTGGATGACTCGATCGTGCGTGGCACGACCAGCCGTGAAATCGTGCAGATGGCGCGCGACGCAGGTGCTCGCAAGGTGTATCTGGCCAGCGCGGCTCCACCGGTGCGTTACCCCAATGTGTACGGTATCGATATGCCAACCAGCAGCGAACTTGTGGCCCATGACCGCACAGTCGAAGAAATTCGCCAGGCGATTGGTTGCGACGCACTCATCTATCAAGACGTGGATGGCATGAAGAAGGCTGTGGGTTCGCTCAACAGCGCTATCGTGGGGTTTGATGCGTCTTGCTTCGACGGGGTCTATGTGACGGGTGACATTACCGCCGAAGGCATTGCCCGCCTGAACGAAGGGCGTGTAGGGGTGGAAGAAGGCGAGGAGGATACGTCCCGTCTCGCACTTCCGAACGCCCAGGAGGCGTGAAGAACTCCTCCCGTTCAAGGGCTTGTCGTGCGGTGGGGTGGCGCGTCGCCCTGTGCCCGTCGAATTGACTGAATCTTGAAACTGGCCCCTTGAGGGGCCAGAACTTATTGATATGACTGAAAACATTGCCTCCGGTACGGGCCGCATTCGCACCCGTTTTGCACCATCGCCCACGGGCTTTATTCACCTGGGCAACATTCGCTCGGCGCTCTATCCGTGGGCGTTTGCGCGTGCCACGGGTGGAGATTTCATTTTGCGTATTGAAGACACCGATCTGGAGCGTTCAAGCCAGGCGGCGGTGGATGTGATCATTGAGGGCATGGCCTGGCTGGGCCTCGATCATGATGAGGGTCCTTTCTATCAGATGCAGCGAATGGACCGCTACAAAGCAGTGCTCGCCGATTTGCAGTCTGCCGGTCATGTGTATCCCTGCTACATGAGCGTTGCGGAACTCGATGCCTTGCGTGAAAAGCAGATGGCAGCCAAGGAAAAGCCCCGTTATGACGGCACTTGGCGTCCTGAAGAAGGCAAGGTTTTGCCAACGGTTCCTGCGGGGGTGCAACCGGTGCTGCGTTTCAAGAATCCGCAGGGCGGTGTCGTGGCCTGGGAAGACAAGGTCAAGGGGCGCATTGAAATCAGCAATGATGAACTCGATGACCTCGTGATTGCGCGGCCTGACGGAACGCCCACCTACAACTTCTGCGTGGTGGTAGACGATATCGATATGGCCATCACGCATGTCATTCGGGGTGATGACCATGTGAACAACACGCCGCGCCAGATCAACATCTTCCGTGCACTGGGCCAGGAACCCCCGGTATACGCCCATCTGCCCACAGTGCTCAACGAGCAGGGCGAGAAGATGAGTAAGCGCAACGGCGCCAAGCCTGTCACGCAGTACCGTGATGAAGGTTATCTGCCCGATGCCATGGTGAACTACCTGGCGCGCTTGGGCTGGAGCCACGGCGACGATGAGATCTTCAGCCGTGAGCAGTTCCTGCAGTGGTTCAACCTGGACCACCTGGGCCGCAGCGCGGCGCAGTTCGATGAAGCCAAGCTGCGCTGGGTGAATGCCCAGCACCTGAAGGCCATGGCCGACGATGCGCTGGCGGTGCTGGTGATGCCGCAATTGCAGCAGCGTGGTGTTTCGGCGGAGGCGCTGGCCGATGGACGCTTGCCCCGTATCTGTGCACTGTTCAAAGACCGCTGCGATACAACCGTTGCTCTTGCCGACTGGGCGCATGTGTTTTATGGCGAGGTGACCCCTGTCGATGCCGAACGTGCTCAGCATGTCACGGAAGCTATTGCTCCTGCGCTGGATGCCTTGGCCGATGTACTGTCTGCCTGCGAATGGGACAAGGCATCTATCAGTGCTGCGTTGAAGCAGGTGCTGGCTGCGCAGGGCCTCAAGATGCCCCAGTTGGCCATGCCTGCGCGGGTCTTGACCGTGGGCACGGCACACACCCCATCCGTTGATGCCGTGCTGGAACTGGTCGGACGTGAAAAAGTTGTAGCGCGTTTGCGAAACCGTTAAAAATCTGTCTATAATTCAAGGCTCAGGTGATGACAAAAAACACAGTGTGATTGATGTCATTAAGTGGGGGTATAGCTCAGCTGGGAGAGCGCTTGCATGGCATGCAAGAGGTCATCGGTTCGATCCCGTTTACCTCCACCAAGATTTGTCAGTTTGTTGTTATCGGTTAGTTCCAAGGTTTTGACCCCATCGTCTAGAGGCCTAGGACATCACCCTTTCACGGTGAGTACCGGGGTTCGAATCCCCGTGGGGTCGCCAAGTTGTAGCGCTTGGCTTGTGTTGAGAAACGCAAGCGAAAAGCTGCCTGCCAGGAGTGGTAGTTCAGTTGGTTAGAATACCGGCCTGTCACGCCGGGGGTCGCGGGTTCGAGTCCCGTCCACTCCGCCAGTCAAAAACCTTTGCAAGTTTCTTGCATGCAGGGGTTTTTCTTTGGCTTAAGTCAAAGAGGTTTGGGGGTATAGCTCAGCTGGGAGAGCGCTTGCATGGCATGCAAGAGGTCATCGGTTCGATCCCGTTTACCTCCACCAAGATTTGTCAGTTTGTTGTTATCGGTTAGTTCCAAGGTTTTGACCCCATCGTCTAGAGGCCTAGGACATCACCCTTTCACGGTGAGTACCGGGGTTCGAATCCCCGTGGGGTCGCCAAGTTGTAGCGCTTGGCTTGTGTTGAGAAACGCAAGCGAAAAGCTGCCTGCCAGGAGTGGTAGTTCAGTTGGTTAGAATACCGGCCTGTCACGCCGGGGGTCGCGGGTTCGAGTCCCGTCCACTCCGCCAGTCATCCACCGCTGCAGTCGCAAGGCTGCAGCGGTTTTTTTGTTTCTGGGGCCGGATGCGTCTATTTTGGGTTGAAAATCGGCGGTGCAAAAATGTGTAACAGCCCCGCTGCGCTGAGGGCGGGGCGAGCGAAACATCAATAAGGTGCCCATGACCCTTTTCAGGTGGCAGATCCATCCTCAGCACATCGCCAGTTTCCGGAGCATAGCGCCCATCTTGTGGCTGCTGACGGGGGCGATGGTGGTCGCATGGGGCTATTTTTCGGTCGCGAGCCCTGATCGGGTGCAGCACTACCTCGTGTTGCACCAAGGGTTGGAGACCCTCTCGATTGTTGTGTCAGCACTGGTGTTTGCAGTCGGCTGGAAGGCGCACAGCATCAACCCTCAGCGAAATGTCTTCATCCTCGCCTGCGGTTTTCTGGGTGTGGCACTGCTGGACTTTTCGCACATGCTGTCATATGCCGGGATGCCCGACTACATCACCCCCAATTCGGTGGCCAAAGGCATCAATTTCTGGTTGCCCGCTCGCTACGTGGGTGCCGTGAGTCTGGTTTGGGCGTTGAGCCTGCATTGGCACGCACTGGGGGAGTCGGTATCTGAAAGCCCACGACGATTTGTGGTGCTTGCGCTGGTGCTGTGTGTCGTTGCTGCTGTTCATCTGCTGGTTTTGGGGTATCCGCACTGGTATCCGGCGACCTACGGCCCGGAAGGCCTGACGCCGTTCAAGATTTGGGCTGAATATGGTGTGATTGCCTTGTATGCCACTTCGCTGGTGTTGTTGTTGCGCTTGGCCAGGTTGCGCACGTCCTTTGATGTGGCCCGACTGTTTGCTGCGGTTTGGGTGATGGCGCTGAGCGAATTTTTCTTTACTTTTTATGTGACGGCCACAGACCCTTTCAATCTGCTGGGCCATGTGTACAAAGTGGTGGGGTACTACTATTTGTACCGGGCGATCTTCGTGGGCACCATTGAGGCACCTTATCGTGCCCTCAAGCAGTCTGACAAAGCCCTGCGTGCGGTGCTTGATGCAGTGCCTGATCTGATGTTTGAGGTGACGCGCGATGGCCACTACGTGCAGGTTCATACGCGTCAACCAGAGCTGCTGCTGATGCCCTCAGACCAGGTCCTGGGGCGTTCTGTTCGCGATACCCTTCCCCCGAGGCCGCCGCAGTGGCGCAAAAGGCTATCGACACGGCTGCGGAGCATGGTGTGGCGCGGGATTTTCAGTACACACTGGATTTGCCCGATGGGAAACACTGGTTTGAGCTTTCTGTGGCCCGAAAAGTGATGGACGAAGAGTCCCAGGCCCATTTCGTGGTGTTGTCTCGCGATATCACCCAGCGTGTGCAGACGTTGGATACGCTGCGCAAACTGCGCCATGCCGTGGAACAGGCACCCAATTCGATTTTTATCGCCGGAGCAGAGGGCAATATCGAGTACGTGAACCCGGCGTTTTCCGTTACCACCGGGTACAGTGCGAGCGAAGTCATGGGGCGCAATCCACGCCTGCTGAGTGCGGGCTCTGCGCCTCCGTCGTTGTACGCAGACCTCTGGGCACATCTGACATCCGGGCGAGCGTGGCGCGGCGAGTTTCTCAACCGCCGCAAGGACGGCCGCGAATACTACGAATCGGCCATCATTTCGCCACTCCATGACGAGCAGGGGAGGATCACCCACTATCTGGCCGTGCAGGAAGATGTCACAGAGCGCAAGCGTGATGAAGAGCGGATCCGCAATCTGGTCAACTTCGATGCGCTGACAGGGTTGCCCAACCGGACGATGTTTGCGTCGCGCTTCAGTCAAGCGTTGGCACTGACCCAGCGCAGCGGGCAGCATCTTGCACTGCTGTACCTGGATTTGGACCACTTCAAGAATGTCAACGACTCCCTGGGTCACCAGGTCGGAGATGAGTTGCTGGTGGAGATCGCGCGCAGATTGCAGTTGGTGGTGCGCGATGAAGATACCGTTTCGCGTCCGGGCGGGGATGAATTCATCATCGTGTTGCCCCTGGCGGATGCACAGCATGCCGCGCATGTGGCCGAAAGCCTGCAATCCGAGGTGCGCCGCGTTTGCCGGCTGGGTCATCATGAACTCGTGGTGACATCATCCATTGGTATTGCTCTCTATCCTGAAGACGGCCATGAGTTTGAAACTCTGGCCCAGTGCGCTGACGCGGCCATGTTCCGCGCCAAAGAGACCGGGCGCGATAGCTACCGGTTTTTCTCTACTGACATGCAAGCCCACTCGTTGCGCGTGTTGCAGATCGAAAACGCGCTGCGCAGTGCGGTGGTGCAAGACCAGTTGGCCTTGCACTACCAGCCCCAGATCCGGTTGCGCGACCGCAGGCTTGTCGGGGTCGAGGCATTGTTGCGCTGGAATCATCCGGATCTCGGTGCGGTCAGCCCGGCCGAGTTCATCCCGGTCGCAGAAAGCAGCGGGCAGATTTTGGGCATTGGCGAGTGGGTCTTGCGCACGGCGTTGGATCAAGCACGCAAGTGGCGCGCTGCAGGTCACACCGGGTTCACGGTGGCGGTGAATTTGTCGATGGTGCAGTTTCGCCATCCAGGGCTGGTGGAGATGGTGCGGCAGGCACTGGCTGACAGTGGCGTGCCACCCCAGATGCTGGAACTGGAGTTGACCGAAAGCATTGCCATGGATGCCCCGGAAAAAGTGATTGCGATTGTTCAGCAGTTGTTTGATCTTGGCGTCCAGCTGTCCATCGACGACTTTGGTACCGGATATTCCTCATTCAGCTACATCCAGCGCCTGCGCGTGCACAAACTCAAGATTGACCAGTCGTTCGTGCGCCATCTGGGCGAAGACCCCAGTGCCCAGCACATCGTGCACGCCATCATCGGACTAGCGCAAAGTTTGGCTCTGGAAGCCATTGCCGAAGGGGTTGAGACCGCCCAGCAATCTGCAATCCTGTTGTCTTTGGGTTGCGATACGGGTCAGGGTTATTACTTCAGCCGACCGGTGCCTGCTGCGCAGCTGGACGGTTTGCTGACGGAGCCCAGTTCAATCGTGGTCTGATCAGGGGCCGGTCGCGCGAGTGAAGAAGAGGCAAGCCCCACCGCAGGTGACGCAGAGTGTGCGGCGGCTGCGGGACCACGAGGGTGTTGCCCAGTGCCGGTGATGGCCGCCACACATCCTTTGTGGGGGTTTTCGGCCCCTAGCGCACGTTCTAAATGCAGTGAATGCTATCAATAAGAGAGCATTTCAGGCGATCGTGCGACCGCGTTGCAAAGGCAATCAGCGTGGGGCCAGGCGGATGGCGCCATCGAGACGGATGACCTCGCCATTGAGCATGTCGTTCTCGAAGATGTGTTGCACCAGCTTGGCGTAGTCCTGGGGAGTGCCCAGACGGCTGGGGAAGGGAACGCCAGCGGCCAGAGCATCCTGCACTTCCTGTGGCATGCCAAACAGCATGGGGGTGCCGAAGATGCCGGGGGCAATCGTCATGTTGCGGATGCCGTTGCGGGCCAGGTCGCGGGCGATGGGCAGGGTCATTCCGACCACGCCACCCTTGGATGCGGCGTATGCTGCCTGGCCGATCTGGCCATCGTAGGCGGCGACGCTGGCGGTGGAGATCAGTGCTCCACGCTCGCCCGTCGATTCGGGCTCGTTCTTGCACATGGCTTCGGAGGCCAGGCGGATCATGTTGAAGCTGCCGATCAGGTTGACCGTGACAGTCTTGCTGAACAGTGCCAGCGCGTGGGCGCCATTCTTTCCGACCGTTTTTTCAGCGGGTGCAATGCCGGCGCAGTTCACGAGCCCCATCAGTTTGCCAAGCGATACGGCCTTGGCCACCACGGCCTGGCCATCGGCCTCGTTGCTCACATCACACTTCACAAAGGCGCCACCGATCTCCTTGGCCACGGCTTCGCCTTTTTCTGCCTGCATGTCGGCAATGACCACCTTGCCGCCCTGCGCGGCCAGCATGCGTGCCGTGCCTTCACCCAGACCGGAAGCGCCGCCGGTGACGATGAATACCTTGCCTTTGATTTCCATGTTCTGTCTCCATTAAGTGACGTTAACGTAAACGTCAATTATGGCGCATCTCCCGTGCGCCATGCAGGCGTAAAAAAGCCCGGACAAGGCCGGGCTTTTGCTGGGGTGAAGCGCCGCCGCCGGGGCTCTTTTATTGGAAGCCCACGCGGTCCAGCATCTGCTGCACCTTGGTCATATTGGCGCCCACAGCACTGATCGGAATGGTTTCGCTCTTGAACGGCTTGCCACCCGTCATGGCCTTGAGCGCAGGGTTGTCCAGTGTCACGCCCTTGGCGGCGGGCCATTCGTTGTTGCCGTTGGCAAAGTAGTTCTGGGCTTCGGGGCTGGAGAGGTATTCCAGGAACTTGATGGCGTTGGCCTGGTTCTTTGCATGTTTGGCCACAGCGCCGCCTGCAATGTTCAGGTGCGTACCCCACGATTCCTGGTTGGGGAACACCACGCCCACTTTGTTGACCACGGCCACGTCTTCGGGCTTGTTCGAACGCATCATGCGCGCCAGATAGTAGGTGTTGGTCACTGCAATATCGCACTCGCCAGCAGCCACGGCTTTGATCTGATCAGTGTCGCCACCCTTGGGGGGACGCGCCAAATTGGCCACCATGCCCTTGAGCCATGCTTCGGCTTTTTGCTCACCCATGTGCTCGGTCACTGCGCCGAAGAGGCTCAGGTTGTAGGGGTGAGAGCCTGAGCGGATGCACAGCTTGCCCTTGTTTTTGGGATCACCCAGCTCTTCGTAGGTGTCCACATCGGTCTTTTGCACTTTGACCTTGTTGTAGACGATCACCCGGCCACGTGTGGACAAGCCAAACCACGAAATCCCCCCGTCGGCTGCCGGATTGCTGCGAAGGTTGGCGGGGATGGCGTCGTTAAGCACCTTGGATTGGATGGGTTGGAACAGGCCATCGACTTCACCCTTGTACAGCCGGGCGGCGTCCACCAGCAAGATCACGTCGGCAGGAGAGGCCGTGCCCTCGGCCTTCAGGCGGGCCAGGATGCCCGCATCGTCAGCGTCCACGCGGTTGATCTTGATGCCGGTGGCCTTGGTGAAGCCGGTGTACAAGGCTTCGTCGGTGGAGTAGTGGCGGGCCGAGTAGAGGTTCACCACTTGGTCCTGGGCATGGACGGCGCCAGCGGCAGCGGCCAGGGCGCAAGCGCTCAACAAGGCTTTCACAGTCTTCGACATGGGATGCGTCTTTCGGGGTTGGTACTTCGGCAATGATAAAGCAAACGCGAACTATTCTTAATAAACGCCTTGGTTGCGACCCGGATTCTCAGCAGCTTCATGATGCAACGCAACGGGAATGAGCGCGGTGCGTAGGCGCTTCAGCTGCGTGGCAAGGAGGAGGGCGCAGCAGGGGGGCTGGCGACAAAGGGGTCGCGCGGAACATCGGGGCAAAAAAAAGCCCGGTCGTAAAACCGGGCTTTAAAAGGATCCCTGAAACGGGGGTTTCGAGAGGATCCAAGGAGACAACTGGGGCGCTGTGAACGATGTTCGCAGCGCATGGTTGAATTATCAGGGTATTCCCTGAACGCGACCTAGAGTTTGCACTCCAGACCGCATGTGCTTGATTTAGCGCTTGCGGGGTGCAGCTGTCTTGGCGGCGTTGGCAGCGGTGCTGGCCACAGCGTTGAAGTTGGCTTCAGCCACGTCGGACGCTTGCTTGACAGCCTTCTGAACCGATTCAAATGCGTTGTTGGCGGCAGAAACGGCACTCTTCATGACAGCCACGGCGGTTTCGGAACCGGCAGGAGCGTTCTTGGCGGCGCTGTCCACCAGATTGGTGAATGCCTTTTGAGCGTCGGTGGTCTGGCTTTCGAAAGCCTTGCCGAATTCGGCGCCCGTGCCCGAAGCGATGTCATACAGGTGACGGCTGTAGGCAGCGGTTTTTTCAGCCAGGGGCTGGAACAGGCCAGCCTGCAGAGCCAGCAGCTCTTGTGCGTCCTTCACGCCCAGCACAGCTTGGGTGTGGTTGGCGGCTTCCGACAGGGCGGCGCGCGAAGCGGTCACGTTCAGTTCCACCAGCTTTTCCACGCCTTCGAAGGCCTTGGTGGTCAGACCAAACAGGGTTTCGATGTTGGCTTTGTGCGAGGCCAGGATTTGTTCAGCGGTCAGCGTCATGTCATATCTCCTAAAAATGGGACCCAAAGGGCCAGGGTGGCTTACAGACATCTGCGCTGACCTTGACTCGGTAAAATCATGTTGCAGTGCAGCATGGGTTGAATTTTAGGGGCTTGGTGCGCTATTGCAAGGGTTTTTTGTTGCGCTGCAGCAAATTAGGGACGATGCCCCAGAAATCCCTGGCTTGCCACAATCGTGTCATGCACGCCTATTACGCCGACCACTTTGTGTTGCCCCTGCCGGAAGGCCACCGTTTTCCCATGGCCAAGTACCGCATGCTGCGCGACCGGATTGCCCAGCAATTGCCAGGCGTTGCGCTTCAGGTCGCCTTGCCCGCCTCGAACGAGGAGCTGGCGCTGGTACATGCGGTGGGCTACATCGACGCCATCGAGCAAGGCAGCTTGCCGCCTGCTGCACAACGCGAGATTGGATTCCCTTGGAGCGACGCCATGGCCGAGCGCGCGCGGCGCTCGGTGGGGGCTACGGTGGCGGCCAGCCGTCAGGCGCTGCAGCAAGGGGTGGCGGGCAATCTGGCCGGCGGCACCCACCACGCTTATGCGGACAAGGGCAGTGGGTTCTGCGTGTTCAACGATGTGGCCGTGGCTGCCCGGCTCATGCAGGCGGAGCAGGGGCCGGGACGACATGCCAAACCGCTTCAGGTGGCCGTGATCGACCTGGATGTGCACCAGGGTAACGGCACGGCCCACATTTTTCGGGACGATGACAGCGTGTTCACGCTGTCGTTGCACGGGGCGCGCAACTTCCCTTTTCGCAAGGAACTGAGCGATCTGGATGTAGAACTACCAGATGGCTGCGCGGACGACGAATACCTGCAGGCCCTGGACCAGGCCCTGGACACGATCGAGCTGCGATGCACGCCAGATCTGGTGTTCTACCTGGCGGGCGCAGACCCGCATGTGGGAGACCGCTTGGGGCGCCTGGCCTTGAGCCATGACGGCCTGGAGGCGCGTGATCGGCGTGTGTTTGACTGGGCGTGGCAGCGGCGAATTCCGTTGGTCTTCGCCATGGCCGGTGGGTATGGCAACGATCTGGAAGACACGCTCCAAGCGCAGCTCACCACCTGGCGCGTGGCGTTGCAGTACCACCAGCGCTGGCAGAATGTGCGGCCATGACCTCCGCAGCCAGCACCCCCACCAATGCTCCTTGCGCGCCGGCACGCCCGGCGCCTCAACCACGCAGCGCTTACCGCGTGTTTCGTCCCATCACCACCCGCTGGGCCGACAACGATGTGTATGGCCATGTGAACAACGTCGTGTACTACAGCTGGTTCGATACGGCGGTGAATGCGCACCTGATCGATCAGGGCGTGCTCGACATCCATGCGGGCGAAACGATTGGTCTGGTCATTGAGACGCAGTGCAACTACTTTGCGCCGCTGGCTTTCCCCCAGACCGTGGAGGCCGGTATCCGCGTGGCTCGGTTGGGGGGCTCCAGCGTGCGCTACGAGGTGGGCCTGTTCGCACAGGGCGAGTCGCTCTGCGCTGCAGCCGGTCATTTCATCCATGTCTACGTAGACCGTGACAGCCGCCGGCCGGTGCCAGTGCCCGAAGCGCTGCGCAAGGTGCTGCAGGCTCTGGTGATGCCGGTTTGAGCGCGGTCCAATCGTCTGCAATGAATTTGATAGCGTAAGGTGTAAGTGCAATAAGCGCTAGGGCCCAAAATGCCTTCAATTTCAGCCTGCTGCTCAGTGGTGTCTGAACACTGGCTGACACCCCAGGCCTTGCCCTGCGCCCTGCGCCGCTATGGCCTACACTTTGCGGCTTTGTTGCCCGGTCTGTGGCCTGGGAGTCGCATTGGCGGTTTCCAAGGCTCGCCCTGCCCATGATCATCACCAGCCTGCTCGACACCGACCTGTACAAATTCACCATGATGCAGGTGGTGCTGCACCAGTTTCCGGGGGCGCAGGTCGAATACAAGTTCAAGTGCCGCAACCCCGGCGTGCAACTGGCACCGTTTGCCAACGAGATCCGCGATGAGATCCGTTCGCTGTGTTGCCTGCAGTTCCAGGATGCCGAGCTGGCCTATCTGCGCTCCATGCGCTTTATCAAGAGTGATTTTGTGGATTTTCTTGGGCTGTTCAAGCTCAACGAAAAATACATCACCGTCACGCCCCAGCACAACGGTGAGATAGAAATCTCCATCCGGGGCCCTTGGCTGCACACCATCCTGTTTGAGATCCCGGTGCTGGCCATCATCAACGAGGTCTACTTTCGCAACACCCAAAAGGTGCCCGATTTTCCCGAAGGCCGCAGGCGGCTGGACGCCAAGATCGCCTTGCTGCAGGGCGAGGGCCTTTCCGACCTCAAGATCGCTGACTACGGCACCCGCCGGCGCTTTAGCCGCGCCTGGCATGAAGAAGTGCTGCGCGTGCTGGTGGCGCGTCTGGGCACGGGCGACCGCCGCCCTGGCGCGCCCTCAGGCCCCGGGCAGTTTGCGGGCACCAGCAACGTGCTGTATGCGATGAAGCTCGGTGTTACCCCCTTGGGCACCATGGCGCATGAATACCTGCAGGCCTGCCAGGCGCTGGGGCCCCGGTTGCGCGACAGCCAGGTGTTTGGTTTTGAAATGTGGGCCAAGGAATACCGGGGTGACCTGGGTATTGCCCTGTCGGATGTGTACGGCATGAGCGCCTTTCTGCGCGACTTCGACCTGTATTTTTGCAAGCTGTTTGATGGCGCACGGCACGACAGTGGCGACCCGTTTGCCTGGGGCGAGCGCCTGTTGGATCACTACCGCAAGAACCGGGTCGATCCGCTGACCAAGACGCTGATCTTCAGCGATGCACTCACCATCCCGCGCACGATCGAGCTGTACCAGCAGTTCCGTGGGCGCTGTCAGTTGGCCTTTGGCATTGGTACCAACCTGACCAACGACCTGGGCAGCCCCCCTGAGCATGAACCCTTGCAAGTGGTCATCAAGATGACGCGCTGCAACGACCAACCCGTGGCCAAGCTGTCCGATACGCCTGGCAAAGGCATGTGCGATGACGAAAAGTACCTGGCCTATCTGCGCCAGGTTTTCGACATTCCCTCGCCGGTCTGACCTTTGCGGCGCCCCGGTGGCACCACTGTGCGCCCCCCGTTTTCTTGACAATGTGATGGAGACAAAAACCATGAAATTCTCGCGTGGGCTGGCGGTGGCCAGTCTTCTGGTTGCCCTGCCGGGTTGGGCCCTGGCGGCCGACATTGACGGCAGCGCGCTGTCCGCGCTGTGGGGTGTGCCGTTTGCGGGTCTGCTGCTGTCGATTGCGCTCATGCCCTTGCTGGCCCCCATCTTCTGGCACCACCACTTTGGCAAAGTGGCTGCGGGCTGGGCGCTGGCGTTTTTGCTGCCGTTTGCCGTGGTCTTTGGCCCGGGTGCTGCGGGTGCCAGCTTTGTGCATGCGCTGGTGGGTGAATACATTCCTTTTGTCATCTTGCTCACGGCGCTGTTCACTGTGGCGGGGGGTATCTACATCCGGGGCAACCTGCATGGCAGCCCCGCGCTGAACACCGCCATATTGGCCGTTGGCGCGGTGCTGGCCAGCTTCATGGGCACCACGGGTGCGTCGATGCTGATGATCCGCCCGCTGATCCGCGCCAACGACAACCGCAAGCACACAGCGCATGTCGTGGTGTTCTTTATCTTCATCGTCTCCAACGCAGGGGGCTCGCTCACGCCGCTGGGCGACCCCCCGCTGTTTCTGGGCTTTTTGAAGGGCGTGGACTTCTTCTGGACGGTGGGCCATATCTTCCCCGAGACCCTGTTCCTGGTCGGCGCGCTGCTGGCCCTCTTTTTTGCGCTGGACTCCTGGTACTACCACCGCCGTGAAGAGGTGCTCCGGGCCGACCCCACGCCCGACACCAAGGCCATTGGTTTTGATGGCAAGGTCAACTTTGCGCTGTTGGGCGTGGTGGTGGTGCTGGTGCTGCTCAGCGGCATCTGGAAGTCGCCGGTGTCGTTCAGCATGGCGGGCACCGACGTGGGCCTGCCCGGCATCGTGCGCGACGTGGGCCTGATTCTGGTCACGCTGGTATCGCTGTACCTCACGCCCAAGCAGGTGCATGAAGACAACCAGTTCAGCTGGGGGCCCATGCAAGAGGTGGCCAAGCTGTTTGCGGGCATTTTCCTGACCATCATCCCGGTCATTGCCATGCTCAAGGCGGGTTTGAATGGCCCCTTCAGCGCTGTGGTGGCGGCCGTCACCCGTCCCGACGGCACGCCCGACCCGGCCATGTACTTCTGGGCGTCGGGCGTGCTCAGTTCCTTCCTCGACAACGCACCCACCTACCTGGTGTTCTTCAACACCGCCGGTGGTGACCCGGCCGTGCTGATGACCACATTGGCCCCTACGCTGGCGGCCATCTCGGCGGGTTCGGTGTTCATGGGCGCCAACAGCTACATCGGCAACGCGCCCAACATGATGGTCAAGGCCATTGCCGAAGACCGTGGCGTGAAGATGCCCAGCTTCTTTGGCTACATGCTGTGGTCGGGCGGCATCCTGGTGCCGCTGTTCGTTGTGATGACTTTCATCTGGTTCAGGTAATGGACATCCCCCTGAGCGGCTGCGTCGCTTCCCCCTTCTTTCGTGCCGATGCGCGTTGCGGGAAGGAGGACGCCGCCATCGCTGCAGGGCGGCCTTTGCTCGGCGGCAACTGGCTTGGACCACGCCAGTTGCACAGGCCGGTCGGCCTCGCGAATAGTTTGGAGATTGAAGCCTTATGAGCAAACCCCGCATCCTGGTCGCCCGTGCGATCTTCCCCGACATCGTGGACCGCCTGCGCGCGCATTTCGACGTGCAGGACAACCCCGACGACGCGATCTGGACCCCAGCCGAACTGGCCGCCCGCCTGGCCGACAAGGACGGCGTTCTGACCACCGGCAGCCAGCGCGTGGATGCCGCGCTGCTGGCCGCTGCGCCGCGCCTCAAGATCTGCGCCAACATGGCCGTGGGCTACAACAACTTTGACGTGGACGCCATGACCGCCGCGGGCGTGCAGGGCACCAACACCCCCGATGTGCTGACCGAGACCACGGCCGACTTTGGCTTTGCGCTGTTGATGGCCACGGCCCGCCGCATGACCGAGAGCGAGCATTACCTGCGCGCCGGGAAGTGGACCAAGTGGAGCTACGACATGTTCGCGGGCAGCGACATTCATGGCAGCACGCTGGGCATCATCGGCATGGGCCGCATCGGGCAGGGCATTGCCAGGCGCGGCGCGTATGGCTTTGGCATGAAGGTGATCTATCACAACCGCTCGCGCCTATCGCCTGAGCTGGAAGCGGAATGCAAGGCCACCTATGTGGGCAAGGACGAGCTGCTGCGCACCGCCGACCATGTGGTGCTGGTGGTGCCCTACACAGCTGCATCGCACCACACCATAGCCGCGGCCGAGCTGGCGCTGATGCAACCCACGGCCACGCTTATCAACATCGCACGCGGAGGCATTGTGGACGACGCGGCGCTGGCCGTGGCGCTGCGCGAGGGCCGCATTGCCGCAGCGGGCCTGGATGTGTTTGAAGGCGAGCCCAGCGTGCACCCCGATCTGCTCACCGTGCCCAACGTGGTGCTCACGCCCCACATCGCCAGCGCCACGGTGCCCACGCGCCGCGCGATGGCCAATTTGGCGGCAGACAACCTGATCGCCTTTTTGGGCGGGCGCGGGCCGCTGACCCCGGTGAACCAGCCCGTACCCGGCCTGCGGGCGCGGTAGTGCATTCCCTTTAAGCGAAATAGGCTGCTAGCGCTTGATAGATAAGCGCTAGAAGCTATCAAAATAATAGTAAACCTGCCTTGACTACCGATACCCTCGTGCTGCTGGCCGCACTGGCCCTGGTGTTCATTGCCCTCGCGCTGCTGGCGCTGCGCCGCCCCCGTGTGGATTTGCCGCCCGAATGGCTGGCCCGTCTGCAGGCGCTGGAGCGCACCACCCAGGCCACCCAGCTGGCCGTGGCCAAGAACGATGGCGCGCTGGACGGCATGGGCCAGCAGCTGCGCGGCTTCACGCAAACCACGCAGACCACGCTGGAGGGGCTGCGCCACGCGGTCGATGAGCGCTTGTCGCAGGCGGTGGCCGAATCGCGCAACGGCCGTGCCGATCTGTTGGCCGCCTTTGGCGTGTTCGAGGCGCGGCTGGAGCAGCGCCTCACGGCCCTGGATGCCGCCACGCGCCTCACGCTCGATGCGCTCAAGAGCGACACCCAGTCGCAGCTGGGGGTGATGTCGCAAGCGCTCAAAGACCAGCTCGAAGCCAACAGCTTTCAGATCAAGAACCAGTTTGCGGTGCTGCAAGACGCGGTGTCGCAGCAGCTCACCGGGCTGGTGCAGGGCAGCCAGCACAACGCAGAGCAACTGCGCACCGCGCTCAACGAGCGCCTGGCCGCCATCCAGGCCGACAACGCCACCAAGCTCGAAGAAATGCGCCGCACGGTGGACGAAAAACTCCACGCCACGCTGGAGCAACGCCTGGGCGAATCGTTCAAGCAGGTCAGCGACCGGCTCGAACAAGTACACAAGGGTTTGGGCGAGATGCAGACCTTGGCGGGCAGCGTGGGCGACTTGAAGCGTGTGATGACCAACGTGAAGTCGCGCGGCACCTGGGGCGAAATGCAGCTGGGCGCCATCATCGACAACGTGCTCACGCCCGACCAGTTCGCCCGCAACGTCAAGACCGTGCCGGGCAGCGACGAGCTGGTGGAGTTCGCCATCCGCCTGCCGGGCAAGAACGATGAGCACCCGGTGTGGCTGCCCATCGACTCCAAGTACCCCGTGGAGCAATACCAGCGCCTGATGGACGCGCAGGACGCGGCCGACAAGGCGGCCACGCTGTCGGCGGGCAATGCGTTCGAGACATCGATCAAGCTCGAAGCGAAGAAGATCTTCGCCAAGTACGTCTCACCCCCGCACACCACGGACTTTGCCGTGCTGTACCTGCCCACCGAAGGCCTGTTTGCCGAGGTCATGCGCCGCCCCGGCCTGGTCGAAGCGGTGCAGAACGAATGCCGCGTGATGATCACCGGCCCGGCCAACCTGGCCGCCATGCTCAACAGCTTGCAGATGGGCTTCAAGACGCTGGCGATTGAAAAGCGTTCGTCCGAGGTGTGGAGCCTCTTGGGCATGGTCAAGACCGAGTTCGCCAAGTTTGGCGATGTCGTCGAGGCCACCAAGAAATCCATCGACGCCGCCGCCAAGAAGTTTGACGAGGTGGGCGTGCGCACCCGCGCCATCCAAAAGCGCCTGCGCGATGTGCAGGACCTGCCCGCGCCGGAAGCGCCGTTGCCAGTGACCATGCCATTGGCAGGGGAGGGCAGTGCTGCGCTGACCGGCTTCGATGCTGAGGACGACCTGCCGTGAACAGGGCATTGGCCCGGTTGATCGCTGGCCAGATCTGTGTGCACGCCTGCATGGCGGGGATGCGCCTGGCGGCACCGTTGTTGGCACTGCGCGAGGGCTACAGCGCTGCAGCGGTGGGCGTGTTGCTGGCGCTGTTTGCACTCACACAGGTGTTTTTGGCGTTGCCGGCGGGGCGCTACGCAGACCGCCACGGACTCAAACGGCCCGTGGGTTATGCGGTGGTGGTGGCGTCGGTGGGCGCTGGGATGGCGTTGGTGTTTCCGATCTTCCCGGTGCTGTGCCTGGCTGCACTGATGACGGGAGGCGCGACCGGCGCAGCCACCATCGCACTGCAGCGCCATGTGGGCCGTGCCGCACACGACGCCACGCAGCTCAAGCAGGTGTTCAGCTGGCTCGCCATCGGGCCCGCAGTGTCCAACTTCATTGGGCCTTTCTGTGCAGGGCTCATGATCGACAACGCAGGTGCCGTGGCGGGCAGTACGGAAGGCTACCGCGCCGCTTTTGCGTTGATGGCCGTGTTGCCCTTGCTCACATGGTTCTGGGTGCGTCACACGGTCGAGCTACCCCCGGTGATTGCTGCCGCAGGGGCGGCACCGCAGCGCGCATGGGATTTGATGAACGATCCGCCGTTTCGCCGCCTGTTGGTGGTGAACTGGATTTTGTCATCGTGCTGGGATGTGCACACCTTTGTGGTGCCGCTGCTGGGGCATGAGCGGGGTCTGTCGGCATCCGTCATCGGCTCCATCCTGGGCGCCTTTGCCATTGCTGCGGCACTCGTCCGTTTGCTGATGCCGCTGGTGGCCGAGCGCCTGCGCGAGCGGGTGGTCGTGGCCGGGGCCATGGTGGTCACAGCGGTATTGTTTGGCGTTTACCCGTTGTTGGCCAGCGCACTGGCCATGGGCGTCTGCTCGGTGCTGCTGGGTTTTGCACTCGGTTCTGTGCAGCCCATGGTGATGAGTCTGCTGCACCAGATCACACCGCCTGCCCGCCACGGTGAGGCGCTGGGCCTGCGGCTCATGGCGATCAATGCATCCAGTGTGCTCATGCCCATGCTGTTTGGCACGGCTGGGGCAGTGATTGGCGTTGGCGGACTATTCTGGGTTGTGGGGGGCGCCGTGGGGAGCGGGGCGCGTATGGCGTGGCGCATGGGTGAAAAGCACGACGCCGAAACACCCTAAAAAGCGTAAACAGGTGTAAATTGCCTACACCCGCCAGCGGGTTCCGAGAGGGGGCCGTCATGTACCTGCGAATTTGGTCACAGCGTTTGCTGCCATGGTGCATGGCGCTGGGGGGTTGCCTGTCTTGTGGCGCATGGGCCGACGATGTGGTGCAGCAAGCGCTCGCTCTGGGTCGCCAGGGGCAGGCGATGCAGGCCTTTCAGTTGCTTGACCCACTCGAATCCGAACGGGCGGGAGACCCCGTCTTTGATGCCGCCATGGGCGACGCCGCCCATGCGGCGGGGCAGTACACCCGGGCCATCATGGCGCGCGAGCGGTTGCTTGCCGCACAGCCCGGCAATCAGCAGGCGCAGGTGGCGCTGGGGCAGTCTCTTCAGGCGGTGGGTGACCGCCGGGGGGTTCTGGCTTTGCCGTCCGACGTGCAAGCCGCGCTGATCCCCGTGGATGCGGGGCACACACTCGATCAGTTTTTGTATTCGTACGACCGCCAGGAGTATGGCGGTCGCTCTTCGCTCAAGGGTTACGTGGAGCTGGGTGTGGGGCATGATTCCAACGCCAATGCGGCCCCGGTCGTGGGTGATTTGCAATCACCCGTTCCCGGTACACCGCCGTGGACACTGTTGCCCGAGGCGCTGGCGACATCGGGCAACTATGTGGTGGCGCAGGCGGGTTTGCGGGGGCGGGCGGTGCTCAATTCGCGATGGTCTGTGGTGGGCACTGCCATTGGCGCCACCCGCCACTATGCGGGCCAGGCGGATCGGTTTGATCACACCGCGCTTGATGGCACGCTGGGCATGGCTTGGCGCTCCGAGCGCCACGAGCTGATTGCGTCGGCCCAGGGCTCTTACTACGCACTGGACGGTGCGCGCCTGCGCACCATGGGGGGTGTGCTGGGAGAGTGGATCTACCGCATGGACGGGTTCCGCCAGTGGGGCAGTTTTGTGCAGGTGCTGGAGGTTCGATACCCCATGCAGGCCCTGCGCAACGTGCGGCGCAGCGTGGTGGGCACCTCGTACTCGCATCTCTTTCGCAATGGGTCTTCGGCTTATGCGGGTCTGTACGGTGGCCGGGAGCAACCCCAGGCGAGTGGCGCAGACCCGCTGGGGCACCGTCTTTGGGGTCTGCGCGCTGGCGGGCAGTGGCCGCTGGCGCCCCAGTGGGTGGCGTTTGCCAGTGCCGACTGGGAGCACCGACGTTATGGGGGGCAAGACCCATTCTTTGCCGTGACACGGTCTGACCGCCAGGCGCAGTTGGCACTGGGACTGAGCTGGACCCCCGCACCGGGCTGGCGTGTGACACCGCAGTGGATGGTGACGCGCAATGCCTCCGCGCTGCCGATCACTGACTACGAGCGGCGGGTGTTTTCCATCACCGTGCGCCGGGAGTTCTGAATGCCGCTGCATACCTGGGGTTCTTCGGCCACACCTTGGAGGTGCCTATGACGTCCGACCAAAAACGCGCGCGGCTGGCGCTGCTGATGGGCATGGTGGCGGCTTGGCCGCTGACGGGATTGGCTGCGGCCGGGCTGGTTCAGTTCACGGCGGGGGATGTGCAGCTGCGGCGGGGCGAGAGCCTGTCGCGCCTGTCCAAGGGGGCCGCGCTCGATGGTGGGGATGTGGTGGTCACGGGCAATGAGGGGCGGGCGCAGATCCGGTTTTCGGATGGGGGCCTGGTGGCCTTGTACCCAGACTCCCAGTTCACCGTGGCCCGCTATGCGGATGGTGCTGGCACGGGGGAAGACCATTTTGTGGTCAACCTGCTGCGTGGTGGCATGCGTGCCATCACGGGCCTGATTGGCAAACGCAACCCGGCAAACTACCGGGTGGTCACGCCCACCGCAGTGGTTGGAATCCGGGGCTCTGCCTTCTTGCTGGCCATTGATGCCAATGGCCAGGTGTTGGTGTCGGGCGAGCAGGACGAAATCGAAGTGTGCACACAGGCGGGCTGTGTGGGCGTGACGGCCGGTGAGGCGGTGCTGGTGGTGTCGGACCAGGAGCTGCCGGTGTACACCCACACCCGGGCCTTGCTGCCGGTGCCTGACGTGCAAACACCACTGCTGGCCGGTGACCAGATCGATCGGCAGGGGCGCCGCGCGTTTGTGTACATGATCCCGGCGCCAGCACCCATCCCGGTGCCACCGCCTGAAGCGGCACCACCGCCAGCACCCGTGCCCGTGGCGCCGCCACCGCCCACTGGTGCGCCCCAGCCCGTAACACCCGCACCGCCTGGGCCCACACCCACTCCCACCACACCGCCGCCGCCCACGCGGCCCACAGCGCCCACGCCACCAACCACGGCGCCTCCGACTACCACACCACCGCCGCCAACGGTCAGGCCACCGTTCGTGTTCATCCCGGTGTTGCCGATCATTATTCGGGTGCCTCCACCTCCACCACCTGTGATCCGGTAGTGGTTGTGGCGATGAGCGCTTATTGACGATCTCCCAGACGCTGTTGCGAAATTACTGCCACAGCGCATGAGGATGGACGTACCAGTGCAGCACAGCGGGTCATCCCTGTGCTGTAGGGCCCTTCACAGTTGATAGAACGCCCGGATCAGGTCCCAGGCTTCCTGTGGGTCGTCGGTGTAGTGAAACAGCTTCAGGTCCTGTGCCGAGATCGTGCCTTCTTCGACCAGCACATCAAAGTTGACCAGGCGTTTCCAGTAGTCGGTGCCAAAGAGCACGATGGGCACAGGCTTGGCCTTTTTGGTCTGAACCAGGGTCAGCACCTCAAACAGCTCGTCCAGCGTGCCAAAACCGCCGGGGAAGGCCACCAAGGCCTTTGCGCGCATCATGAAATGCATCTTGCGCAGCGCGAAATAGTGGAATTTGAAGGAGAGCGACGGCGAGATGAACCGGTTGCCGCTTTGTTCATGGGGCAGGGCGATGTTCAGGCCCACGTTCAGTGCACCCGCGTCGTGCGCGCCCCGATTGGCCGCTTCCATGATGCCGGGGCCGCCGCCCGTGCAGATGTAGATGCGGTCGGCGGGGCGCTGGCGCTCGCTGTAGTCGGCGACCAGCTTGGCGAACTGGCGGGCCAGGTCGTAATACCCTGCGTTGCGCACCGCCAGGCGTGCGCGGCGCACACGTTCCGCGTCACCGCTGGCCTCGGCTTCGGTCAGCTGGGCGGCGGCCTCGTCAGGGGCCACGAAGCGCGCGCTGCCGTACACCACCACGGTGCTTTCAATGCCTTGCTCGGCCTGGCCCAGGTCGGGCTTGAGCATTTCGAGCTGAAAGCGGATGCCCCGTGTTTCACGGCGGAACATGAATTCGGGGTCGGCAAAGGCCATGCGGTTGGCATCGGCCTGCAAGGGGTTGCCGTTGTGCGCGTGGTTGTGCAGTTCGGCCCAGGCATCGGCCAGGCGGCGTTCGTTGAGTTGGGTGTTGGCTTCCATAGGGGGCTCGCGTATCGGTCAGTGAATGGGGGAAGAAATGGCGGCACCGGCAGTGGCCGGTGAACGTCTGTAGCAGTGTGGCGTGGTTTTATGACGAAATAGCTTGCTGGCGCACAGGTATCAAGCGCGTGATGCTATGAAATACGAAGCACTTTGCATGCCAAGCACCGTGAGGCCGAGGGAGCCCAGCAGGTGCAGCGCCGTGGTGCCCAGCGCCATGGCGTAGCGCTGCAGCATCAGCATCTCGACCACTTCGGCCGAGAAACTGGAGAACGTGGTGAGCGCGCCCAGGAACCCCGTGACCAACGCCAGCCGCCACACGGGATCGAGTTCAGGCATGGCGTGGAACACGGCGACACACACCCCGATGAGGTAGCCCCCCACCAGATTGGCGGCCAGGGTGCCCCAGGGAATCAGGCCTCCGGGGCTGAGCCACAGGCCCAGGCGCCAGCGCGCCAATGCGCCCAGACAGGCACCAATGCAGATGGCAAAAACAGACAGCATCGGGCGATTATGGCCCTGGCATGCTGCGTTGTTTTCAGCGCGCCGACATCTGCTGTGGCAGCCAGGTCACGATGCCTGGGAAGATATAGAGCAACGCCACGGCACCGCACATGAGCAAAAACATGGGCATGGCCACCTTGGCAATCCAGGGGAGCTGGCGGCCTGTCATGCCCTGCAGCACAAACAGGTTGAAGCCCACGGGCGGTGTGATCTGCGCCATTTCGACCACCAGCACGATGAAGATGCCGAACCAGATGGGGTCGATGCCGGCGGCCTGCACCGTAGGCATCAGCACGCCCATGGTCAGCACCACCATCGAGATGCCGTCCAGGAAGCAGCCCAGAATGATGAAAAACACTGCCAGCGCAGCAATGAGCTGGGCCTTGTTGAGCCCCAGGGACGATATCCATTCCGCCAGATGGCGCGGCAGGCCGATGTAGCCCATGGCCAGTGTGAGGAATGCCGCCCCCGCCAGGATCAGCGCGATCATGCAGTACAGGCGCGTGGCGCCCATCAGCGATTCCTTGAAGGTGCTCCAGCTCATCGAGCCCTGCACGGTCGACAGCACCAGCGATCCCACTACGCCCACCGCTGCCGCCTCGGTGGCGGTGGCAAAGCCGGTGTAAATGGAGCCGAGCACGGCTGCGATCAGCAGCACTACGGGGATCAGGCTGCGTGATTCCGAGAGCTTCTCCATGAAGGTCATTCGGGTGTCGGCGGCCGGAACCTGGTCTGGGTTGCGCAGTGCCCACACCATGATGTAGCCCGAGAACAGGGCTGCCAGCAAGATGCCTGGGAACACCCCGGCAATGAAGAGCTGCGAGATCGACACCTCGGCCGACACGCCGTACACGATCATGATGATCGACGGTGGTATCAACAGGCCCAGCGTGCTGGCACCGGCCAGCGTGCCCACCACCATGTGCTCGGGGTAACCCCGGCGCGTCAGTTCGGGCAGGGTCATCTTGCCGATGGTGGCGCAGGTGGCAGCGCTGGAGCCCGACACGGCAGCAAAGATGGTGCAGCCCACCACGTTGGTGTGCAGCAGCCGACCGGGAAGTGCCTGCACCCAGGGGGCCAGGCCCTTGAACATGTCTTGCGACAGCCGGGTGCGAAACAGGATTTCGCCCATCCAGATGAACAGAGGCAGAGCGGTCAGGGTCCAGCTGGAGGCCGAGCCCCAAATCGTCACGGCCATCGCGTCCCCGGCGGGGCGCGCGGAAAACAGCTGCATGGCGATCCAGGCAACGCCCGAGAGGGTGAGCCCGATCCATACACCGCTGCCCAGAATAAGGAACAGCGACAGTACGAGCAGGCCGGTAATGGCGAGATCACTCATGGTAGGTGGTGCCCGGTTTATTCATTGCGCAATGCTTCGCCCGCGTTGGGCTCCACGCGTTTGCCCATCATCTCCAGCACCAGTTCATCGATGAACGCGATGGCGAGAATCACGGTGCCCAGGGCCATGGCGATTTGAGGAATCCACAGGGGCGTGGCGTCGCTGCCGGTGGAGATGTCGTGAAACTCGTGCGACTGCCAAGCCAGCTTGCAGCTGTACACCGCAAACAGCAGCGCCAGCAGCGAGGCAATGGCCAGTGCCCAGATCTCGAACGCTTTCTTGGCGCCGCCCTTCAAGAAGTTGAGCAGCAGCGTGACGCGGATGTGCTCCCCGCGCTTCAAGGTGTGGGCCAGTGCAAGGAAACCCGCCGCAGCCATCAGGTAGCCTGCGTAGGCATCGGTGCCCGGCACATGGAAGTGGAACTGGCGGCTGGCGATGGACAGCAGCACCATCCCCAGCAGGCCAACCATAAAAAGCGCCGCCAAAGCGGCGGCGCTGTCGTACAGAAAATCAAGCAAACGACGCATGGGCGTGGGTGCCTGGTTTACTTGCGGTAGGCGTCGATCAAGGCCTTGCCTTCAGGGCCGGCCTTGTCCAGCCACTCTTTGAGCATGGTGTCACCCACCTTGGCCATGTCCGCCTTCAGGGCGGCGGAGGGGGCTTCCACGCTCATGCCGTTGGCCTTGAGTTTGGCCACGGTGTCGGTGTTGACCTTGGCGCTGTTGGCCCAGCCGCGCGCTTCGGCGTCAGCACCGGCCTTGAGCAGGGCGTCCTGGCTGGGCTTGTCGAGGGCGTCAAACGCCTTCTTGTTCATCAGCACCGCGTTCTTGGGCAACCAGGCCTGGGTGTCGTAGTAGAACTTGAGGTGCTCGTACAGCTTGCTGTCCACGCCGGTGGCGCCCGAGGTCATGGTCGATTCGACCACGCCCGTGGCCAGGGCCTGCGAGAACTCTGCCGCTTGCACGGTGACGGGTTGCGCGCCCACCAGCTCGGCAATGCGCGCCGTGGCTGGGCTGTAGGCACGCCACTTGATGCCCTTCAGGTCTGCCGCGCTGGCCAGCGGCTTCTTGGTGTAGATGCCTTGGGGTGGCCAGGCCACGGCATACAGCAGCACCATGCCTTGTTCGGCCAGCTTCTTTTCGAGGAAAGGTTTTTGTGCTGCGTAGAGTTTCTTGGAGGCGTCATAACTGTCGGCCAGGAAAGGCAGGCCGTCCACGCCAAACAGTTGCCATTCGTTCTGGAAGTTGGCGAGCAGGATCTCGCCCATCTGTGCCTGGCCACCTTGCACGGCACGCTTGATTTCTGGCGCCTTGAACAGCGCCGCGTTGGCATGCACGGTGATCTTGAGCTTGCCGCCCGTGGCCTTGTCCACATCGCCCGCCATTTGCACCATGTTCTCGGTGTGGAAGTTGGTGGCCGGGTAGGCCGCAGCCAGGTCCCACTTGGTCTGGGCGAAAGCCGAGGTGGCGGACAGGCCCGCAGCCAGGGTCAGGGCGAGTGCGGTGACGGGGAAGATTCGACGCTTCATGGATATTGCTCCGCAGGGTTGGATGTAACAAATCACTGTATCGGAAGTCGATCGAATTGCGATAGGTGTTTTGCCTAAACGCTGACAAATTGCCAACAAATTATCATCGACTTGCCTACAATGCCACATGCATATCCCGTGCCAGTGCCCGTTCAACGCAGGACCGCCATCGCCATGAAAGCTGAAACCAAGCGCCCCAAGATCGACTCTGGCCCCATCGTGTCGTCGGCCCACCTGGTGTCGGCACAAAGCGCGGAGATGAGCGAGTTCGAGTTCGGCCTCATCGTGGCGGGCAATGCCTTTCACCGTTGGGTGGTGCATTGCATGTCGGCCGCAGGGCTCAAGGACCTCACGCCGCTCGATGTGGTGGTGCTGCACCATGTCACGCACCGCGCACGCGACAAACGCCTGGCAGACATCTGCTTCATCATGAATGTGGAAGACACACACCTGGTGAACTACTCGCTCAAAAAGCTGCAGACCTTGGGCGTGGTGGCCTCGCAAAAGAATGGCAAGGAAGTGACTTACGCCGCCACGGACGTGGGCCGCGCGTATGTGCAGCGCTACCGCGAGATCCGCGAAAGTTGCCTGATCGACGCCCTGAACGCCGACGACGCGCTCAACCGCGACATCGGCGAGCTGGCCCGTTTGCTGCGTGTGTTGTCGGGCATGTACGACCAGGCTGCGCGCTCTGCGGCGTCACTGTGACAGTGCGCACTGGGTCCTTAAAATTTGAACAAAAACTGGCTGTAGCGCAATCATTTAAAGCGCTGGCAGCTATTAATTAGATAGCACTACCATGTCCAACCAACCCTCTCCCATGTCCCGCTGGCAGTTCTGGATCGACCGTGGGGGCACGTTCACGGACGTGGTGGGCAAGCGCCCCGACGGCACCCTGGTCACGCACAAGCTGCTGTCCGAAAACCCCGAGCAATACAAAGACGCTGCCGTGGCGGGCATTCGCCATCTGCTGGGCCTCAAGCCCGGTGAGCCCGTGACGCCCGAGCAGGTGGAGTGCGTGAAGATGGGCACCACCGTGGCCACCAACGCGCTGCTGGAGCGCAAGGGCGAGCCCACGCTGCTCATCACCACCAAGGGCTTCAAGGACGCGCTGCGCATTGCCTACCAAAACCGCCCGCGTTTGTTTGACCGCCGCATCGTGCTGCCCGAGCTGCTGTACGAGCGCGTGATCGAGGCGCAGGAGCGTGTGGGCGCGCAGGGCGAGGTGATCGAGCCGCTCGACGAGGCGCACCTCAAGGAGCGCCTGTGGGCTGCGTACGACGCGGGCCTGCGCAGCGCGGCCATTGTGTTCATGCACGGCTACCGCTACACGGCGCACGAGCAAGCCGCAGCGCGCATCGCACGCGAGGCAGGCTTCACGCAGGTGAGTGCCTCCCACGCCACCAGCCCCATGATGAAGTTCGTGAGCCGAGGCGACACCACGGTGGTGGATGCCTACCTGTCGCCCATCCTGCGCCGCTATGTGGACCAGGTGGCCAGCGAGATGCCGGGCGTCAAACTGTTCTTCATGCAGTCGTCGGGCGGGCTGACGGATGCCCAGGTGTTCCAGGGCAAGGACGCGATCCTGTCGGGGCCTGCAGGCGGCATTGTGGGCATGGCGCGCACAGCGGGCCTCGCAGGCCACGACAAGGTCATTGGTTTTGACATGGGCGGCACCAGCACTGACGTGAGTCACTACGCGGGTGAGTTTGAACGCGAGTTTGAAACCCAGGTGGCTGGCGTGCGCATGCGCGCGCCCATGATGAGCATCCACACCGTGGCAGCGGGTGGCGGCTCCATCCTCGGTTTTGACGGCGCGCGGTTCCGGGTCGGCCCCGAGAGCGCGGGCGCCAACCCCGGCCCCGCCAGCTACCGCCGGGGCGGCCCGCTGGCCGTGACGGATGCGAACGTGATGGTGGGCAAGATCCAGCCGGCGCACTTCCCCAAGGTGTTTGGCCATGCGGCCAACGAGGCGCTGGATGGTGACGCGGTGGCGCAGAAGTTTGCCAGCCTGGCCCAACAGACGGGGCGTGTGGGCGAAGATGTGGCCCACGGTTTTATCCAGATCGCCGTGCAGCAGATGGCCAATGCCATCAAGAAAATTAGCGTGGCGCGCGGCTACGACGTGACGCGCTACACGCTGCAATGTTTTGGCGGCGCGGGTGGCCAGCATGCTTGTCTGGTGGCCGATGCATTGGGCATGACGCGCGTGTTTGTGCATCCGCTGGCGGGCGTGCTCAGCGCCTATGGCATGGGCCTGGCCGACCAGAACGTGATCCGCGAACAGGCCATAGAAACCAAACTCGTGCCCGAAGCACTGGCCGGTATTGAGGCGACGCTGGAGCAGTTGGCCACTGCGGCACGCACCGAGCTGGAACGCCAGCAAGCGGGTGCAGGCACTGCGGTGGTGCACCGCCGCGTGCACGTGCGCTATGAGGGCAGTGACTCGGCCCTGATCGTTCCGTTGGGCTCTTTGGCCGAAATCACCGCTGCGTTTGAGAATGCCTACCGCCAGCGCTTTGCGTTCCTCATGCAGGGCAAGGGTCTGGTGGTTGAGGCCGTCTCGGTCGAGGCCGTGGTGCCCGGCGATGCGCCCGTGGAACCACGCCATGCGCTGCAACCCACGCGCGACGTGCCGCGCCGCAGCACGGTGCGCATGTACACCGGCGGCGTGGATGGCGTTGCTGCATGGCACGACGCCGCGCTGGTGGTGCGCGAAGATCTGCGCCCCGGCGACGTGATCCCCGGTCCGGCCATCATTGCGGAGAAGAACGCCACAACAATAGTCGAGCCCGGCTGGGAGGCCGCGCTGACCGACCTGGACCACCTGCTGCTCAACCGCCGCGTGGCGCGCGCCGTGCAGCATGCCGTGGGCACCACGGTGGACCCAGTGCTGCTGGAGGTGTTCAACAACCTGTTCATGAACATCGCCGAGCAGATGGGGTTGCAGCTGCAGAACACCGCGTATTCGGTCAACATCAAAGAGCGGCTCGATTTCAGCTGCGCGCTGTTTGACACCGCGGGCAACCTGATTGCCAACGCGCCCCACATGCCGGTGCACCTGGGCTCGATGGGCGAGAGCATCAAGACGGTGGTGCGTGAGAACGCGGGCAAGATGCAACCCGGTGACGTGTATGTGCTCAACGACCCTTACCACGGCGGCACGCATCTGCCGGACATCACGGTGATCACCCCGGTCTACATTGCCGACGAAGCGGAGCCCACGTTCTATGTGGGCAGTCGGGGCCACCACGCGGACGTGGGCGGCACCACGCCGGGCTCCATGCCACCGTTCTCCACGCGCATCGAGGAAGAGGGCGTGCAGATCAACAACGTGAAGCTCGTGGAGCGCGGTGTGCTGCGTGAGGCAGAGATGATTGCGCTGCTCGAAAGCGGCGAGTACCCCAGTCGCAATCCCCAGCAGAACATGGCCGACCTGCGCGCGCAGATTGCCGCCAACGAAAAAGGGCAGCAGGAGCTGCGCCGCATGGTGGGCGAGTTTGGGCTCGATGTCGTGCAGGCCTACATGCGCCATGTGCAGGACAACGCAGAAGAGTCGGTGCGCCGCGTCATCACGCGCCTGAAGGATGGTGCGTTCACCTTGCCGCTGGACAACGGCGCGCAGATCAGCGTAGCCGTGAAGGTGGATGCAGCGAGCCGCAGCGCCACCATCGACTTCACCGGCACCAGCCCGCAGCAGACCAACAACTTCAACGCCCCCACGGCGGTGTGCATGGCGGCGGTGCTGTATGTGTTCCGCACGCTGGTGGACGATGACATTCCACTGAACGCGGGGTGCCTGAAGCCGCTGAACGTCATCATCCCGCCGGGCAGCATGCTCAACCCCAACCCTCCGGCCTCGGTGGTGGCGGGCAATGTGGAAACGTCCACCTGCATCACCAACGCGCTGTATGGCGCCTTGGGCCTGATGGCGGCGGGGCAGTGCACCATGAACAACTTTACCTTTGGCAGCACGCGCTACCAGTATTACGAGACGATCTCGGGCGGCAGCGGCGCGGGCGGCGTGTGGGATGCCAACGGGCAGCTCACTGGCGGCTTTGCAGGCACCAGCGTCGTGCAATGCCACATGACCAACTCGCGCCTGACGGACCCCGAGGTGCTGGAGTTCCGCTTCCCCGTGCGGCTGGAGGGCTACGAGATTCGCAAGGGCTCGGGCGGCGCCGGGCAGTACAAGGGCGGTGACGGTGGCATCCGCCGCGTGCGCTTTCTGGAGCCGATGACGGCCAGCATTTTGTCGAACGGCCGCCACCATGGCGCGTTTGGCATGGCGGGCGGCCAGCCGGGCGCGGTGGGCATCAACAAGGTGGTGCGCAGCGATGGCCGGGTGGAGCTGCTGGACCACATCGGGCAGGCCGAGATGCTGCCGGGCGATGTGTTTGAAATCCACACGCCGGGCGGCGGCGGGTTTGGTGTGGCAGGGCAGAAATAATAGAGAAAACCTCTGCAGGCGCATATTCCATAAGCGCCTGCAGCTATGAAATCAGGAGTCTTTGGTTTCTGTGCTCACGCGCGGTTGACTCAGGCTGGGCGGTACATCCTGCCCCGCCTGCCGCGCACGGAACAGCGCCGCGCGCATCAGGAAGATCGACATCACCGGCACTGTGATCGCCACGAACACCGCGATCAGCAGCGCATGCAGCGCCAGGCCACCATCGGCCACCGAGAAGTACAGCACCGTGCCATGCATGATCAGCCAGCAGCCCAGTGTGGCAATGATGGATGGGGCGTGCACGCGTTCAAAAAAAGTGGGCAAGCGCAGCAAGCCGATGGAGCCGAGCAGAGCAAGCGCAGCACCCGCCAGCACTAGCAAGGCCACGATGATTTCGAGCCACAGCGGAAGAACAGCGGTGGTGGCGGCTTCGGTCATTCGATCACCTCGCCGCGCAGCAGAAACTTGGCCATGGCCATGGAGCCGACAAAGCTGAACAGTGCCAGCAGCAGTGCGGCCTCGAAATAGTTTTTGCTGCCGTACAGCAGGCCCAGCACCAGCATCACCAGCATGCCGCTCAGGTACATGCAGTCGAGCGCCAGCACACGGTCCTGCGCCGAGGGCCCTTTGAGCAGACGGATCAGGGCGCAGCCCATGGCCAGTGCGAGCATGAACAGCGCCACCGGCAAGGCCCAATCAAGCACAGGGGTCATTCGAATATCTCCATGAGGGGGCGCTCGTAGCGCTGTTTCACTGCCGCAGCGATGGCGTCGGCGTCGTCCAGCTCCAGCACGTGCAGCAGCAGCATGCTGCGGTCCAGCGATATTTCGGCCCAGGCTGTGCCAGGCGTGATGCACACGATCATCGCCAGCACGGCCAGCGCATTGGGGTCGCGCACATCGAGCGGAATGTGCACAAAACCCGCCGGGTGCCGCCGGTGGCCGGGTGTCAGCAGCAGCCGCGCTATGGCCAGGTTGGACTGCACCGTGTCGGCCACTACCGCGAGCGCCAGGCGCAACACGGTGCCCGGTTTGCGGATGCGCACCGGCAGCGGGCGCAGCCCTGCGGTGAGCAGCGGGATGGCCACCGCCAGCACGGAGCCCAGTACGAAGTGGCCCGCGCTCAGGCTTCGGTTGAGCAGCAGCCACAGGCCCAGCAGTGCGAGCGAGAGCAGCGGAGCTGGCACCACCCGCCGCAGCCAGTGGGGGCGCGGCAGCGGGGCCTGGTCACCCGGGGCAGCAGGGTTGCGGGGCTTGGTCATCAAGGTGTTCCCCCAGGTATGGCGGGCACTGAGGGTGCAGTGGGCGCGGCAGCAGGGGCCACCGGGGCAGCCGTCATCACGGCACGCACGTAGATCGCGGGTGCGTGCAGGGCATCGGCCGTTGCCTGCGTGTAGCGCATCACGGCACCGGCCTGCCATACCAGCGCAGCGCAGGCCAGCAGCAACAGGGCGATGGGCAGACCTTCCAGCACCAGCAACTGGGGCGATGGCCTGCCTGGGGTCGACCAGAAGTGGCGTATGCCCGCCCGTGTCAGCGCCAGCAGCGCCAGCAGACCGGAACCGACCAGCAGCACCACCAACATCCAGCCCGCAGCGCCCAGTCGAAAGCCTTGGGACGCGCCCAGCCCCAGCGGGTTGAGCAGCGCATGGATCATGGCGAACTTGCCCACGAAACCGGGCAGTGGGGGCAGGCCTGCAATGACCAAGGTACAGGCGATGAATGCCAGCCCCAGGAAGGCCGCCGCAGCGGGGATGACCTGGCCGATCAGTGCCTGTTCCTTGTCGTCAAGGTTCATGCCTGTGGTGGGCACCAGATCGGCCGACAGGAACGGGGCATCGTCGGTCTGCTCGTAGGGGGCAAGGTTGGCGCCGTGGTTGCGCCACCGGTCGATCAGGTCCGTGAGTAAAAACAGCGCGCTCACGGCCAAAGTGGAACTGAGCAGGTAATACAGCAAACCGCCCGTGAGCAGGTTCTGCCCAAAGCCCACGGCGGCCAGCAGCGTGCCCGACGACAGGATGGCTGCAAAACCTGCCAGATGCCCCAGGCGCTGTGAGCCCAACATGCCAATGGCCCCAAAAGCCATCGTGAGCATGCCACCGCCAATGAGCCACTGGCTGCCAAACTGGGCCGAATCACCGGCCTCCGGGCCAAACAGCAGCGTCCACAGCCGCAGCACGCTGTACACGCCCACCTTGGTCATCAGCGCAAACAGCGCACCCACGGGCGCCGTGGCCGCGCTGTAGGCAGGCACCAGCCAGAAGTTCAGCGGCCATACGGCGGCCTTGATGAGAAACGCCACGGCCAGGATGGCGGCGGCGGCATGCAGAAGGCCGCGGTCTGCGGCGGCTACACCGGCCATGCTCTGCGCAAGGTCGGCCATGTTCAGCGTGCCGGTGATGCCATACAGCATCGACACACCGATGAGAAACAGCGACGAGGCAGCGAGGTTGATGGCGATGTAGTGCAGGCCCGCCGAAACGCGCGGGCGGCCAGAACCGTGCAGCAGCAGGCCGTAAGACGCGGCCAGCATGATCTCGAAGAACACGAACAGGTTGAACAGGTCGGCTGTGAGAAAGGCTCCAGCCAGCCCCATGAGCTGGAACTGGAACAGCGGGTGAAAGTGCACCCCCGCCCGGTGCCAGCGTGCTGCGGAGAAAAGTACCGTGGCCAGCGCGACGGTGCTGGTCAGCACCAGCATCATGGCCGACAGCCGGTCGATGGCCAGCACGATGCCATAGGGCGCGGGCCAGTTTCCGGGCAGGTACACCCCCAGACTGGTTTGCACACCGGGCTCCTTGGCCTGTACCAGCAGCAGCACCGCCACCACCAGGCCCAGAAACGTCGCCACGATGTTGAGCGTGACCTTGGTGCGCTGGCGTTCTTCGCGCAACAGCAGCATCAACCCTGCGGCGACCATCGGCACTGCGATGGGCGCGAAGATGAGGTGTGGCATCAGCAGTGCCGTGACGGACGCGGTGAAACTGGTCTCCATTACGGCATTTCCTGCGAATCTTTGGCGCGGGTGCCGTCCACATGGTCGGTGCCTGACATGCCACGCGAAGCCAGCAGCACCACGAGGAAGAGGGCGGTCATGGCAAAGCCGATCACGATGGCTGTGAGTGTGAGCGCCTGGGGCATGGGGTCGGCATAGTGGGCCAGGTCTTGTGGCACGCCGGGCTGCAGCACGGGCTCCTTGTCAATCGCCAGGCCCAGGCGGCCCATGCTGAAGATGAAAAGGTTGACCGCATACGACAGCAGCGACAGGCCCATGATGACCTGGAAGGTGCGCGGGCGCAGCAGCAGCCACACGCCAGAGCCGGTGAGCACGCCGATGGCCAGGGCCAGAATCAGTTCCATGGGCTTTCTCCTGGTGTGGTGGCGGCGCCAGTGGTGGCCTGCGCTTCATCGGAGGCGCGCGCATGGTTGTAGCGGTGGCTGCGCACCGACTGGTGGGCGATGCCGGTGAGGATGAGCATGGTGGAACCCACCACCAGGGTGAACACGCCGATGTCAAAAAACAGCGCGCTGGCCAGATGAATTTCACCCACCAAGGGCAGCGAAAAGTGCGCCGTATGGCTGGTCAGGAACGGATAGCCCCAGGCCAGCGCGCCCAAGCCGGTGGCCAGCGCCGTCAGAAGCCCCACGCCGATCCAGCGGCGCGGGTAGAGCGGCAGGTGGGCCTCGACCCACGAAGTGCCCGACACAATGTATTGCAGCAGCAGCGCCACCGAAAACACCAACCCCGCCACAAAGCCACCGCCGGGCTCGTTGTGGCCGCGCATGAACATGTACACCGCCACCAGCGTGGCAAAGGGCAGCATCAGCCGCACCAGCACGGCAGGCACCATGAGGTAGCCCACAGCGGTGTCGGCGGTCTGGCGCGGGTTGGACAGGTCGGTGTCCACGTCCGCCGGCAGGGCGCGTTGCTGTGGCGGCAAATCCATCACCTCGCGCGCAGGCCGAAAGCGCCGCAACAGCGCATACACAGTGAGTGCCACGATGCCCAGCACCACGATCTCGCCAAAGGTGTCAAAGCCCCGGAAGTCCACCAGCATCACGTTGACCACGTTGGTGCCGCCGCCTTCGGTCAAAGCACGCTCCAGGAAAAAGGTGGAGGTGCTGTCGGGAAAGGGGCGGCTCATCATTGCGAACGACAGCAGGGCCATGCCGGCACCGGCGGTCAGCGTCAGCGCCAGATCGCGGTAGCGGCGCAATTGTGTGAGCCGTTCTTCAGCGAGCGTGGGTACGCGCAGGCTTTCGTCGCGCCGGGGCAGCCAGCGCAGGCCCAGCAGGATGAGGATGGTGGTCACCACCTCCACCACAATCTGCGTGAGGGCCAGGTCGGGCGCCGAGAACCACAGGAAGGTCAGGCACACGCACAGGCCCGCCCCACCCAGCAGGGTCAAGGCTGCCAGCCGGTGGTATTTGGCCTGCCATGCCGCAGCCACGGCACACAGGGCGCCCAGCAACCACAGGAGTGCAAAGGAGGGCGATAGCGGCAGTTGCACTCGATCGCCAATAGGCAACCCGCGTGCCCACAGGGGCAGGGTGCCTGCTATCAGTGCTGCGCTTAGCAGCCACAGCATCTGCCACTGCAGCCGGCCCGTACCCAGCAGGCGGCGGCCATTACGACCCGCGAGGGTGACAACCGTCAACATTCCTTCGAACAGGCGCTGGCCATGGATGTGGTGCATGACCGGCGGTGCGTCCAGCGTGCCTTTGGCGCGTTGTCTGCGCAGCACGGCATACAACACAATACCGCCCCCCAAAGCCACCAGGCTCATGACAAACGGCGTGTTGAATCCGTGCCAGACCGCCAGGCTGTAAGTGGGCAATTCACCCCCCACCACCGGCCGAGCAGCGGCGGCCAGAAAGGCCCCCACCGACCAGGCTGGCAGCGTGCCCACTACCAGGCACGCGAGCACCAGCAGCTCGACCGGCACACGCATCCAATGCGGCGGCTCGTGGGGTGGGCGCGGCAGGTCGGTGGCAGGCGGACCCCAGAACACATCCACGGTGAAGCGCAGCGAATACGCCACGCTGAACATGCCTGCCACAGTGGCAGCCACAGGCAGCAGCCATTCCAGCATCGGCGTGGTGTTCACATACACCGTCTCGGCAAAAAACATTTCCTTGGACAGAAACCCGTTGAGCAGTGGCACGCCCGCCATGGCCGCACTGGCCACCATGGCCAGCGTGGCGGTGATGGGCATCATCTTGCGCAGCCCGGACAGGCGCCGTATGTCGCGCGTGCCACTTTCATGGTCCACGATGCCCACGGCCATGAAGAGCGATGCCTTGAAAGTGGCATGGTTCATGATGTGGAACACGGCGGCCACGGCAGCCAGCGGGCTGTTCAGGCCCAGCAGGAGCGTGATGAGGCCCAGGTGCGAGATGGTGGAGTAGGCCAACAGCCCTTTGAGGTCGTTCTGGAACATGGCCGCGTAGCCCCCCACCAGCAGCGTGCACAGACCGGCACCGCCCACCAGCCAGAACCATTGCTCGGTGCCCGCCAGCGCGGGCCACAGGCGCGCCATCAAAAACACGCCCGCCTTGACCATGGTGGCCGAGTGCAGGTAGGCCGATACCGGTGTCGGCGCCGCCATGGCGTGGGGCAGCCAGAAGTGGAAGGGGAATTGGGCGCTTTTGGTCAGTGCCCCCAGCAGGATCAGCACCAGCGCCGTCAGGTACAGCGGATGCGCCTTGATGAGCGCCCCTGCGGCCAGCACGTGATCGAGGTCATAGCTGCCCACGATGTGGCCCAGCACCAGCATGCCTGCCAGCATGGCCAGGCCCCCCGTGCCCGTGACGGTCAGCGCCATGCGCGCGCCGCGCCGCGCATCCTTGCGGTGGTGCCAGTAGCCGATCAGCAAGAACGAGAACAGGCTGGTCAACTCCCAGAAGAAAGCAATCTGGATGATGTTGCCCGACAGCACCACGCCCGCCATGGCGCCCATGAACGCCAGGAAAAACGAGAAGAAGCGCGGCACCGGGTCGGCCGCCGACATGTAGTAGCGCGCATACAGCACCACCAGGCTGCCCACGCCCAGCACCAGCATGCAGAACATCCAGGCGAAGCCATCCATGCGAATGACGAGGTTCAGGCCCAGCGCAGGGAGCCAGGTCAGCTCCTGCCGAATCACCCCGCCATCGGCAATGTCCGGGAAGTAGAGCGCTGCCTGCACCGTGCAGAACAGCGCGATGAGCCCTGCCAGCGTGGACTCGGTGTTGCGGGCATTGGCGGGCAACACTGCCGCCAGCAGGCTGCCGATGAAGGGGAGGAGGATGAGGGTGATCAGGGGCATGCGCAAACGATTTTAGGGGCAGCCCCTAAAAACCCTGCCCAGCCCCTGCTGTTGCGTCGGTGATGGCTTCAAAAAACAAGCCCGCTGGAGCGGGCTTGCAGCTTGCCGAGTGTGCTTAGTTTTTGCTAGCGCTGGTGGCCGGTGCGGGCGCAGGGGCTGCCGGTGCAGACGCAGCCGTTGCAGTGGTTGGGGCGATCACCGGTGTGGCCGTTTCCTTGCCCGTGCTGCCACGGGTCTTGTGATCCGCCGCCTGGGGGTTGGTGCGCTTCTTGTTGTTCTTGGCCTCGGCCTTGGCGGCGGCAGCCGCACTGTACTTCTTTCCGTTGACGGTCAAGCCTTCTTTGGAGAAGTTCACGGCGCTTTTGTTGCCCACACCGCCCACGCGGCCGATGAAGTCGCTCCAATCCTTGAACGGTGCGCCCTTGCGCTCTTCCAGGATGCGGCCCGACAGGCTGGGTCCGATGCCCTTGATGCCGTCGAGTTCGGCCTCTGTGGCAGTGTTCACGTCTACGGCGGCGATCGCGGCGGTGGCCAGCAGCATGGCGAGCAAGAGGGTCAGCAGTTTTTTCAACATGGGGGAGGTCCTTGGCGGTGCGGTGGAGCCTGGAGTGGGTGGGTCAGAGTTCTTCGACGCGGCGTGCGGGGTAGCTGTCCCAGGTCTGGCAGCCGGGGCATTGCCAGAAATGCTGGCGTGCCTCGAAGCCGCAGGCTGCGCAGCGGTAGCGTGTGAGGGGTTTGACCGCATGGTCGAGTGCGCGCTGGATCTGGGGGTGGAACTCCTCGTGTTCCAGCTTTTCGGTGGCCAGCCATTTCGCGGCGGCGACCAGAGAGCGTTCCTTGTCCAGGTGCTCCACATAGCGTTGCCGCGCTGATCCACGGGTGGCTTCGTCGGCCGTCTCCATGGCGACCATGCTTTCCAGTACATCCAGCGAGGGAGCCTGCGCATAGTGTGTCTGCAGCAGGGCGTGGACTTCACTGGTGCGCCCGGAGGCCGTGGCGGCCTCCACCATCAGCGGTGCAGCCAGGGGCAGCGCCGCAGGGTTGCGTTCACCCAGAGTCTTGAGCGTGGCCAGTACGGCAGCGGGCTGGCCCATCAGGCGTTGAAGCCGCGCCAGCTCGATGCGGGCGCGCGCCGCCTCAGGGGCGGCGTCCACGGCCTGCTCCAGCAGCGCCTGGGCGGCGGGCAGATCGCCCTGTGCGGTCTGCGCCAGAGCCTGCTCGCACAGGTAGTGCGCCTGCCGCGTGCTGAAGTCACCCTGGTCGGCGTCGTGCATCTTGCGGGCAATGGTGGCTGCATGGGGCCAGTCGCGCGAGCGTTCGTAGATCGCCAGCAAGGCCAGGCGGGCCTGGGGTTCGAAGGGGGTGCCCTCCAGGCGGTGCAGGGCATCTTCCGCACGGTCGAGCAGGCCGGCCTTGAGAAAATCCAGCGCCAGCGCGTGTTGGGCGCGCTCGCGGTCTGTGCGGCTGAGGTCGCCGCGCGACAGCAGGTGTTCATGCACACGCACGGCCCGGTCATATTCGCCCCGGCGGCGGAACAGGTTGCCCAGGGCGAAGTGCAGCTCCGAGGTGTCGGGGTCGTTCTGCACGGCCTCGATGAAGGCGTCGATGGCCTGGTCCTGCTGTTCGTTGAGCAGGAAGTTCAGTCCTTTGAAATACGCTTTGGGGGCCCGGCGGTTTTCTGCGCGCAACTGGCGCAGGTCAAAGCGTGATGCCAGCCAGCCCAGCACGAAGGCCAGTGGCAGGCCCAGCAGAATCCAGCTGAGGTCAAATTCCATGGATCGAGGGCAGGTCAGGAGGTGGTGGGGGCGCGGAGGGCGTGCCGTTGCTGGTAGCTGCCGTTGTCTGCACCGGAGCGGGTTTGGCGACGGCCGCAGCCGCCTGGGCGCGGCGGGCTGCAGTGCGGTGCCGCCACCAGCGAGGCACCATACCCAGCACACCCACGGCGAGCCCGGCTGAGAAGGCTGTCAGCACCACCAGCACCAGCGGGGCGCGCCACTGTGTGCCAAAGAAAAAATGCACGGTCGCGTCTTGCTGGTTATTCAGCGCGAAAGCGAAGAGCGTAAAAAAAATGGCTGCCTTGAGCAGCCACAGGAGGTATTTCATCGGTCTCCCCAGTGGTGGGGCGATTCTAAGAGCTTGCGCACACGCCCTGTCGCAGGCTGGTGTAGCGCTGGAATTGATCAAAAGGGCTTCAAGCGCTTATTCATCAAGCGCGTGCAGCTATCAATTTTGATTTGGTGGGGCCGAAGTTACCAGGGTCTTTTCTTCCATTTCGGCGGTGCGCTTGTCTACGGCTTCGCGCAGAGCCTTGCCAGGCTTGAAGTGGGGTACGCGTTTTTCAGGAATCGCCACAGCCTCGCCACTGCGTGGATTGCGGCCCATGCGGGGAGGGCGGTGGTTGACCGAGAAGCTGCCAAAACCCCGGATCTCGATGCGGTGCCCGCGCACCAGGGCTTCACCCACGGCGTCAAGAATGGTCTTGACGGCGTATTCGGCATCGCGGTGGGTGAGCTGGCCAAACCGAGCGGCCAGGTCTTCAACGAGGTCTGAGCGGGTCATGGAGTCTTGAGGCATAGGCTTCTAAATGAAGAGCGGGCGCACAAGGCGCCCGCTGTCTGACCGTTTAACGGGTCAGTGCTTTACTTTTCCGAGTTGTCCAGCTTGGCGCGCAGCAGAGCGCCCAGGCTGGTCGTGCCGGCGCTTTCGCGGCTCGATTGCTGGCTCAGGTTGGCCATGGCGCCTTGTTCGTCAGCCATGTCCTTCTGCTTGATCGACAACTGGATGTTGCGGGTCTTGCGATCCACATTGACCACCACAGCAGTGACTTCGTCGCCTTCCTTGAGCACGTTGCGGGCATCTTCCACACGGTCGCGGGAGATTTCCGAAGCGCGCAGGTAGCCGATGATGTCTTCGCCGAGGTCGATTTCAGCGCCACGGGCATCCACGGTCTTGACCTTGCCGGTCACCGTTTGGCCCTTGTCGTTCACGGTCACGAAGGTCGTGAATGGGTCGCCGTCGAGCTGCTTGATGCCCAGGGAGATGCGTTCGCGGTCCACGTCCACAGCCAACACGATGGCTTCGACTTCTTGGCCCTTCTTGTAGTTGCGAACAGCGGCTTCGCCGGTTTCGTTCCAAGACAGGTCGGACAAGTGCACCAGGCCGTCGATGCCGGCAGCCAAGCCCACGAACACGCCGAAGTCGGTGATCGACTTGATCGGACCCTTGACGCGGTCACCGCGCTTCGTGTCCTGGGCGAATTCTTGCCATGGGTTGGCCTTGCACTGCTTCATGCCCAGGCTGATGCGGCGCTTGTCTTCGTCGATTTCCAGAACCATGACTTCGACTTCGTCACCCAGCGAAACCAGCTTGGCGGGAGCGATGTTCTTGTTGGTCCAGTCCATTTCAGACACGTGCACCAGGCCTTCGATGCCGGGTTCGAGTTCGACGAACGCGCCGTAGTCGGCAATGTTCGTGATCTTGCCGAACAGGCGGGTCGATTGTGGATAGCGGCGGTTCACGCCCATCCATGGGTCGTCGCCCATTTGCTTCAGACCCAGCGAGACACGGTTCTTTTCGGTGTCGAACTTGAGGATCTTGGCGGTGATTTCCTGGCCAGCCGTCACGACTTCAGAAGGGTGACGGACACGGCGCCATGCCATGTCGGTGATGTGCAGCAGGCCGTCGATGCCGCCCAGGTCCACGAACGCACCGTATTCGGTGATGTTCTTGACCACGCCTTGAACGATGGAGCCTTCCTTCAGGGTTTCCATCAGCTTGGCGCGCTCTTCGCCCATGGAAGCTTCCACCACAGCGCGGCGGCTCAGCACCACGTTGTTGCGCTTGCGGTCCAGCTTGATGACCTTGAATTCCATGGTCTTGTTTTCGTACGGCGTCAGATCCTTGATCGGACGGGTATCGATCAGCGAACCGGGCAGGAAAGCGCGGATGCCGTTGACCAGAACGGTCAGACCGCCCTTGACCTTGCCGCTGGTCGTGCCAGTGACGAATTCGCCGGATTCGAGGGCCTTTTCCAGGCTCATCCACGAAGCCAGACGCTTGGCCGTGTCGCGCGACAGGATGGTGTCGCCGTAGCCGTTTTCGATGGAGCCAATGGCCACCGACACGAAGTCACCCACTTGGACTTCGAGTTCGCCCTTGTCGTTCTTGAACTCTTCCAGCGGCACGTAGGCTTCGGACTTGAGGCCAGCGTTGACCACGACGAAGTTGTGCTCGACGCGCACGACTTCAGCAGTGATGACTTCGCCTGGGCGCATTTCCGTACGCGTCAAGGATTCTTCAAAAAGGGCGGCAAAAGATTCGGACATGTGTTTCCTTGCCACAAACAGGATTCCAGTAGCACTATTGCTACTGTTTTTATAGCTGCTTGCGGTGGTTTTTTGCGGTGAAACCGCGGGTTAGGTTAAAAGATCCAGACCACCTGGGCGCTGGCGCGCGAGAGGGGCGGTATGGGCCTGTTGCAAGGCCTTTCGGCTTGCTGGGGGCCAGATGATGAGAAATGGCCCCGCACTTTTCAACCTTGCGCAGGCACTGCGAAAGGTTGGCGCTCTTGCCACCAGGCCAACACCTGCTCGACGGCTTCATCAATCGTCAAGGTGGAGTTGTCCAGGACCAGAGCGTCCTGCGCGGGCTTGAGAGGTGCAACGCTGCGGGTGCTGTCCCGGGCGTCGCGCGCTTCCAGATCTGCGCGAAGGTCTTCGATACTAGCTGAAAAACCCTTTGAAATCAACTGTTTATAACGGCGCTCGGCGCGGCAGGCGGCGCTGGCCGTGAGATACACCTTCAAAGGGGCCTCAGGGAAGATCACGGTGCCCATGTCGCGTCCGTCGGCCACCAGGCCCGGAAGGCGCTGAAAGCTGTGCTGCAGGTCCACCAGGGCCGTGCGCACGGCGGGCAGGGCGGACACGCGGGAGGCGTTCATGCCGGCTTCTTCGGTGCGGATGGCGTCGGTCACATCGTCGCTGCCAAGCAGCACCCGACCGTCTTCAAAGCGCACGGGCAAGGTTTGGGCCATGGTTGCGATGCGCGCCTCGTGGTCTGTATCAATGGCCAGGCCCGCGCGCAGCGCGGCCAGGGCGGTGATGCGGTACATTGCGCCCGAGTCGAGAAAACGGTAGCCCAGACGCTGCGCCACTGCAGCCGCCACCGTCCCCTTGCCTGAAGCTGTGGGTCCGTCGATGCAGATCACCGGGATGCGCGCAGTTTGCACCTGCGCGACGGAAAACAGGGCTTCAAAATAGTCCGGGAAGGTCTTGGCGACACATTTGGGGTCTTCGATGCGCACCGGCAGGCGGGCCGGATTGAACGCGGCGAGCGAGAAACACATGGCCACTCGGTGGTCGTCGTAGGTGTGAATGCTGGCGGCGTTCCAGTCTGCGGCCTGGGCGGGGGGGATGACGCGGATGAAGTCCGCGCCTTCCTCCACCGTGGCGCCGAGTTTGCGCAGTTCGGTGGCCATGGCGGCGATGCGGTCGGTTTCCTTCACGCGCCAGCTGGCAATGTTGGTCAGCGTGGTGGTGCCCTTTGCATACAAAGCCATCACGGCCAGGGTCATGGCCGCATCTGGAATGTGGTTGCAATCGAGGTCAATGGCCTGGAGGGGCCAGGCGCCGCGCTCGATGTGTAGCCAGTTGGGACCGCCGGTGATCACGGCGCCCATGGCGCGGGCCGCTTCCACAAAACGGATGTCACCCTGAATCGAATCCAGGCCCACACCTTGGATTTTGATGCCTTTTTGATCGCTACCGCTGGTTGTGATTGCACCAAGCGCTATGAAATAGCTAGCGGATGAGGCGTCTGCCTCCACATGGATGCTGCCAGGCGATTGGTAGCGGCTGCCCGCGGCAATGGTGAATTGCTGCCAGTTCTGGTGTTCGACCACGATGCCAAAGCGCGACAGCAACTGCAGCGTGATGGCAATGTAAGGTTTGGAGATCAATTCACCGACCACTTCAATCACTATGGCCTGCGTGCCCGCCGCCAGTGGCAGCGCCATGAGCAGGGCAGTGAGGAATTGGCTGGAGACGTCGCCGCGCACGCGGATGGGCTCGGCCAGTGCCAGGGCCGGGACACCCTGTGCATGCGCGATGCGCAGGGGAGGGTAGCCCTCGTTGCCCAGATAGTCGATCTGACAACCCAGTTGGCGCAGGGCATCGACCAGATCGCCAATGGGGCGTTCGTGCATGCGCGGCACGCCCGCCAGCTCGAACTCGCCGCCCAGCAGTGCCAGCGCGGCCGTGAGGGGGCGCATGGCCGTGCCGGCATTGCCCATGAAGAGTTGGGCGGGCGACTGGGGCGCACGGCCGCCCAGGCCTGTGATGTGCACGGTGCTGCCCGCCGTTTCATCCACGGTGCAGCCGATCTGGCGCAGCGCATCCAGCATCACGCGGGTGTCGTCGGAGGCCAGCAGGTCGTGCACGGTCGTGGTGCCGCTGCTCAGGGCCGCCAGCAAAAGCACGCGGTTGGAGATGCTCTTGGAGCCGGGCAGGTGGACTTCGCCCGCAGCGGCTTGCAGGGGGGGAAGGTCAAGGAATGCGGTGCTGTACATGGTTATCTCTTGTCCGTTAGCGCAAGCGCTCGACGCAACTGGCGCGTGCCAGGCCAGTGCCACCATGGAACTGGCTTCGCCAAGCCACGGGCGGGGTCACCCTTTGGAGAAGGCGCCGCAGGCGACTCGGGGGGTTACTTTCTCTTCGCGCCCATGCGCCAGTGGGCACGGGTTTCGCTGGCCAGGGTCAACATGTCTTCCAGGGCCTGGGCATTGCCCTTTGACATGGCCTGCTCGATGTTGCGCAGCGCTTGCTGGAAGAGTTGGGACTGGGCAATGAGTTCTTCCCGGTTGGACAGCAGGATATCGCGCCACACCTTGGGGTCGCTGGCTGCAATGCGGGTGAAATCCCGGAATCCGGGGCCTGCAAGGGACAGGAACTCGTCACCTTGCGACTGCCCGGTGATGCTGTTCATCATCGCAAAAGCCAGCACGTGGGGCAGGTGGCTGACGGCGGCAAAGGCTGCGTCATGTGACTCGGGTGACATGCTGGTCACGCGGCAGCCCAGCGCGCTCCAGATCTTTTCTGCATTCTGCAGCTGGACGGTGAGGGTGCGTTCTGTCGGGGTCAGGATGACCTGGCGTCCGCTGTAGAGATCCGCCTCGGCGTGCTCGACGCCCGATACTTCGCGCCCCGTGATCGGATGCGCTGGCACGAACGAGCCCACCTGGTCGCGCAGCGAGCGCTGTGCGGCGTGGACCACGTCAGCCTTGGTCGAGCCCACGTCCATGATCAGCATCTGGGGCGTGACCAAGTGCTTGATGGCCTTCAAGGTGGCTTCGGTGGCAGCCACAGGCACGGCCACCAGCACGACATCGGCACCGGCCACCGCCAGCAGGGCGGAAGGCGCCTCGACGTCGATGACTCCCAGTTGGCGCGCGCGGTCAGTGGTAGATGGTGACTTGCTGTAGCCCACCACGCGTTTGACGAGGCCCGCTTTCTTCATGGCCAAGGCGAACGAGCCTCCCATGAGCCCGCAGCCGATCAGTCCCAATTGTTCGAACATGGCGGCTACTCCTCAGGACGAAACGGGGTAAGTGCCCAGGACCTTGTAGAAAGCGCACAGGCTGCGCAATTCTTCCAGCGCCCGCGCCACGTGGGGCTGCGCGGGATGGCCGTCGAGGTCGATGTAGAAGTAGTACTCCCACTGGCCGGTGCGTGCGGGGCGCGACTCGAAGCGTGTCATGGACACGCCGTGCGTCTTGAGCGGCACAAGCAGGTCGTGCACGGCGCCGGGTTGGTTGGGTACCGACACCACCAGGCTCGTGCAATCCTTGCCAGAGGGTGGGGGCGTTTGCAGCGTGTGCGGCAGGCAAATGATGGCGAACCGCGTGCGGTTGTAAGCGTCATCCTGGATCGCATGGGCCACGATGTGCAGGCCAAACTGCGTAGCTGCGCGCTCGCTGGAGAGCGCCGCCCAACCGGGATGGGTGGTGGCAAGGCGGGCGCCTTCGGCGTTGCTCGACACCGGGCGGCGCTCGGCGTGTGGCAGGTGTTTGGTGAGCCAGGCCTGGCACTGCGCCAGGGCCTGGGGGTGGGCCATGACCACTTCGATGCCATCGAGCGAGTTGCTGGTGCGCAGCAGGTTGTGGCGCACCAACAGGCTGACTTCGCCCACCACATGGGTGGGGGTGTGCAGAAACAGGTCGAGCGAGCGTGTGACCACGCCCTCGGTGGAGTTCTCCACGCCCACCACGCCGTACTGGGCGCTGCCTGCGGCCGTGGCGTGGAATACCTCGTCGAAGTTGGCGCAATACATCAGGTCGGCGGCACCGCCGAAGAACTCGATGGCAGCCTGCTCACAGAAGGTGCCTTCAGGGCCGAGCACGGCCACGCGCTGGGGCGATTCGAGCGCCAGGCAGGCCGACATGATCTCGCGCCAGATGGCGGCCACATGGGGGCCCTTGAGGGGGCCTGGATTGGCGGTCTGGATTTTCTCAATGACCTGAGCCACGCGGTCGGGGCGGAAGAACGGCGTGCCTTCACGTTTCTTGACTTCACCCACTTGCTCGGCCACCAGAGCCCGCTGGTTCAGCAGCGTGAGCAGTTGCTGGTCGATGCTGTCGATCTGCACGCGCAGGCTGGAGAGGTCGGGGGAGGCTTGCGGATTGTTCATGGACGGTGGGGGTCTGTGCGGGCTCTTGAAGGAAGCGGTCTTGTACCGGGCGATCTTCAGGCGTGCTTTTGTTCAAATTCTCGCATGTAGTCCACCAGCGCCTGCACACCCGCGAGCGGCATGGCGTTGTAGATGCTGGCGCGCATGCCGCCCACGGACTTGTGGCCCTTGAGTTGCAGCAGGCCACGCTCCTTGGCGCCAGCCAGGAACGCATCGTTGCGGCTTTCGTCGCGCAGGAAGAACGGGATGTTCATGCGCGAGCGGCAGTTGGCTGCTACCTTGTTGATGTACAGCTGCGAATGGTCGATGGCGTTGTAAAGCAGCGCGGCCTTGGCGATGTTGCGTTGCTCCATGGCGGCCACGCCGGTCAGGCTGCCTTCAGTCTGGCGCTTGAGCCACTGAAAGGTCAGGCCCGCGATGTAGATGCCCCAGGTGGGGGGCGTGTTGTACATCGACTGGTTGTCGGCCAAGATTTTGTAGTCGAAGGCGCTGGGGCAGGCAGGCAGGGCGTGGCCAAGCAGGTCTTCGCGCACGATCACCAGTGTGAGGCCTGCAGGCCCCAGGTTTTTTTGTGCACCACCAAAAGCCAGGCCTACGCGCGACCAATCTACGGGGCGTGATGCCACGTGGGAGGAGAAGTCGATGACCAGGGGTGCATCGCAGCCCAATGCCTTCAGGTCGGGCAATTGGTGAAACTCGGTTCCGTTGATGGTTTCGTTGCTGCAAATGTGCAGATAGCTGGCCCCCCGGCTGATCGTCCAGGAGGCTGGCGCGGGGACGGTGGTGAAGCCAGTGTCTTCGGCCGTAGCGACGATGTTGACTTCGGAGGCATATTTGCGCGCTTCCTTTTGCGACTTCTGGCTCCAGCTGCCGGTCACCACGAAATCGACCCCACCGGCACGCGACAAATTGAGCGGAACGATGGCGTTTTCAGCCAGGCCACCGCCTTGCATGAAGAGGATCTTGAACTGCGGCGGGACTGCGAGCAGTTCACGCAGATCCGCTTCCGCCTGCTGGTAGATGGACAGAAATTCCTTGCCACGGTGACTCATCTCCATCACGCCCATGCCACTGCCATGCCAGTCCAGCATCTCGGCTGCAGCTTGTTGCAGCACGTCGGTGGGAATGGCGGCCGGGCCGGCGGAAAAGTTGTAGGGGCGTGTCATGGAGTATGGATAAAAACGCTGCTAGTGCTTGTTTAGCAAGCGCTAGCAGCTTCACTTTTGATAGCATTTAAGGTGCGATTGTCGAGGCAGTTCACCGAATGCGTCGGGTCAGGCGTCAGGCGTCTCCGTACCGGATGCTGTCGATGGATCGCCGTCCGTACTGCCTTCGCTGTCAGCCTCTGTGTCCGCGACATTGGCATCGTTCTCCACGATGCGTTGCAGGCCGCTGAGCTTGGAGCCTTCATCTAGAGCAATCAGCGTCACACCTTGGGTAGCCCGGCCCAGTTCACGGATTTCAGAAACGCGGGTGCGCACCAGCACGCCCTTGTCGGTGATCAGCATGATCTCGTCGTCGGCATGCACCAGGGTGGCGGCCACGACCTTGCCGTTGCGTTCGCTTTGCTGGATGGCGATCATGCCCTTGGTGCCACGGCCGTGGCGCGTGTATTCGGTGATGCTGGTGCGCTTGCCGTAGCCGTTCTCGGTGGCCGTGAGCACGCTTTGGGTCTCGTCTTCGGCCACCAGCATGGCGATCACGCTCTGCCCGTCTTCCAGCATCATGCCGCGCACACCGCGGGCCTGGCGGCCCAAGGGGCGCACATCGTTTTCGTCGAAGCGCACGGCCTTGCCGCCGTCGCTGAACAGCATCACATCGTGCTGGCCATCGGTGAGGGCGGCGCCGATCAGGTAGTCGCCGTCATCGAGGTTGACGGCAATGATGCCGCCCTTGCGCGGGTTGCTGAATTCGTCGAGCGCCGTCTTCTTCACGGTGCCCATGCTGGTGCCCATGAACACATAGCGGTCGGCCGGGAAGGTGCGCATGTCGCCAGTCAGCGCCAGCACCACGTTGATCTTCTCGCCTTCCTGCAGCGGAAACATGTTCACGATAGGACGGCCACGCGAACCGCGTGAACCTGCAGGCACTTCCCAGACCTTGAGCCAGTAGAGGCGACCGCGGTTGGAGAAGCACAGGATGTAGTCGTGCGTGTTGGCGATGAAGAGCTGGTCGATCCAGTCGTCTTCCTTGGTCGCCGTGGCCTGCTTGCCGCGTCCACCGCGCTTCTGGGCACGGTATTCAGACAGAGGCTGGCTCTTGATGTAGCCGGTGTGGCTGAGCGTCACCACCATGTCGGTGGGGGTGATCAGATCCTCGGTGGACAGATCTTGCGCGCTGTACTCGACGATGCTGCGGCGTGCGCCCAGCTTGTGTTGACCAAACTCTGTCTTGATGGATGTGAGTTCGTCGCCAATGATGGTGGAGACGCGCTCGGGCTTGGCCAGGATGTCCAGCAGGTCTTCGATGACCGCCATGACTTCCTTGTACTCGGCCACGATTTTGTCCTGCTCCAGACCTGTGAGGCGCTGCAAGCGCATCTGCAGGATTTCCTGGGCCTGCGTTTCCGACAGGCGGTACAGGCCATCCTGTCCCATGCCGAATTCCTTTTCCAGGCCATCGGGGCGGTAGTCGTCGGCATTGATCACGCCGCCGTCGGCACGCGTGCGCGTGAGCATCTCGCGAACCAGCTTGCTGTCCCAGGGGCGGGCCATCAGCTCGGCCTTGGCCACCGGTGGGGTGGGGGCGTTGCGGATGATGGCGATGAAGTCGTCGATGTTGGCCAGCGCCACGGCAAGGCCTTCGAGCACATGGCCGCGGTCGCGCGCCTTGCGCAGCTCGAACACGGTGCGGCGGGTGACCACCTCGCGGCGGTGCTGCAAAAAGACGCTGATCAAATCGCGCAGATTGCACAAACGGGGCTGGCCGTCGATCAGCGCCACCATGTTCATGCCGAAGGTGTCCTGCAGCTGCGTCTGCTTGTACAGGTTGTTGAGCACCACCTCGGGCACTTCGCCGCGTTTGAGTTCGATGACCAGGCGCATGCCCGACTTGTCGGACTCGTCCTGGATGTGACTGATGCCTTCGATTTTCTTCTCGTGCACCAACTCGGCCATGCGCTCCTGCAGCGTCTTCTTGTTGACCTGGTAGGGCAGCTCGTCCACGATGATCGCTTGGCGCTGGCCCCGGTCGATGTCTTCGAAGTGGCACTTGGCGCGCATGATCACACGCCCGCGCCCCGTGCGATATCCGTCCTTCACGCCATTGATGCCGTAGATGATGCCGGCGGTGGGGAAGTCGGGCGCAGGGATGATCTCCATCAGTTCGTCGATGGTGACATCAGGGTTGCGCAGCATGTGCAGGCAGGCGTCCACCACCTCATTGAGGTTGTGCGGCGGAATATTGGTGGCCATACCCACGGCGATGCCCGCCGAACCGTTGACCAACAGGTTGGGCAGCTTGCTGGGCAATACCAGCGGCTCCTTCTCACTGCCATCGTAGTTCGGGCCGAAATCGACGGTTTCCTTGTCGATATCGCCCAGCATTTCATGCGCGATTTTTGCCAGGCGAATTTCGGTGTACCGCATGGCGGCGGCGTTATCTCCGTCCACGGAGCCGAAATTGCCCTGACCGTCCACCAGCATGTGGCGCAGCGAGAAATCCTGAGCCATCCGCACGATGGTGTCGTAGACAGCAGAATCACCATGCGGGTGATATTTACCGATCACATCGCCCACGATACGGGCCGATTTTTTGTAAGGTCGGTTCCAGTCGTTATTGAGTTCGTGCATCGCAAAAAGCACGCGGCGGTGCACGGGCTTCAAGCCGTCGCGCGCGTCGGGCAATGCCCGGCCCACGATCACGCTCATCGCGTAATCGAGGTAACTGCGCCGCATCTCTTCTTCGAGGCTGATCGGCAGGGTTTCTTTGGCAAACTGGGTCATTGGGACGGCGAGGACGGCAAAGGAGACTCATTTTAGGGGTAAGACCGTGTAGCGACCACGCAACATATCGAAGCAATTCAGGTTTTGTCCTACGGGCCACAAGCTGCCCGCTCTGCTTTTGCCCTGTTACGTATGGCACAATCGTTTGAACGCTTTGGGTGGTGGTCACCCCAAGCGTCCTGATTCGCAGCGCGGCTGCGGCTTTTTCCCCAAGAGGAGAACCATGAAGAAACTGAACAAAGTGGCGATGTTGTTTGCCTCTGCAGCGCTCGCAACCGCCGCTGGCGCACAAACCGTTGACAACTGGAGAGATGCTTCTGGCCAACTGGTCTGGAAGAACGGTACCAACGAATACTGCTGGCGCGATGCCAACTGGACGCCTGCAACGGCTGCTGCTGGTTGTGACGGTGCTATCGCTGCTGCTGCTCCTGCTGCCGCTGCTCCTGCTGCCGCGCCTGCCCCCGCAGCTGCTCCAGCTCCTGCAGCTGCTCCAGCTCCAGCTGTCGCCACCAAGGTGACTTACGCTGCTGACGCTTTCTTCGACTTCGACAAGTCGGTGCTCAAGCCAGAAGGTAAGGCCAAGCTGGACGACCTGGTTTCCAAGGTCAAGGGCATCAATCTGGAAGTCATCATCGCCGTGGGTCACACTGACTCCGTGGGTTCCGATGCCTACAACCAGAAGCTGTCGGTTCGCCGCTCCGAAGCCGTCAAGGCTTACTTGGTGTCCAAGGGCATCGAAAAGAACCGCGTTTACACCGAAGGCAAGGGCGAAAAGCAACCTGTGGCTGACAACAAGACTGCCGAAGGCCGCGCCAAGAACCGTCGCGTGGAAATCGAAGTGGTTGGTACCCGCGCCGCTCAGTAATCTTCAGATTGCTCCAAAAAAAGCCCCGTCACCGGGGCTTTTTTTCGTTTGGAGTACTTATTGCATCGCCTTCATGGACAATTACCGGCATGAGTGACACCGTCAATGCAGATCCGGCCGAACTGGCCAAATTTTCAGAATTGGCCCACCGCTGGTGGGACCCGGAGAGCGAATTCCGTCCCTTGCATCAGATTAATCCGTTGCGACTCGATTGGATCAACGGGTTGTGTGGCGACTTATCTGGCAAACGGGTACTTGATGTAGGTTGTGGTGGCGGCATTCTGGCCGACTCCATGGCGCGCAAGGGGGCCAATGTGCTGGGTATTGATTTGGCGTCGAAGGCATTGCGTGTAGCGCAGTTGCACGCGCTGGAAGCTGGTACTCCGAATATTCGCTATCAGGAGATCAGTGTGGAAGCACTGGCCAAGGAGCAGCCAGGGAGCTTTGATGTGGTGACCTGCATGGAAATGCTGGAGCATGTTCCTGACTCTGCATCCGTGGTGCGTGCATGCTCGGAACTGGTAAAGCCAGGGGGATGGGTATTTTTCTCCACCATCCATCGCAATGCCAAGGCATTCATGCTGGCCATTGTTGGTGCGGAATATGTATTGAACATGCTACCGCGCGGCACGCACGAGTATGCAAAGATGATTCGCCCCAGTGAACTTGCAGCCAGTTGCCGCAGCGCCCACCTTGATGTTTTGCATACGAAGGGTCTTGAATACAACCCGCTAACGAAGCGGTATTGGCTCAGCGCCGACACGAGTGTGAATTACCTGTTCGCCACTCGGCGCGTTGTTTAAGGTGGCTCCCATGTTTCATGACATTCGCGCGGTCCTGTTTGATCTGGATGGAACGCTGATCGACAGTGCTCCGGATCTGGGTGCTGCTGCCGACAAAATGCGTACAGATCGGGGTTTGCCATCTCTCCCCTTGGCCCGGTATCGGCCAATGGCGGGCGCGGGCGCGCGGGGCATGTTGGGGGAGGCGTTTGGCATGACCCCGGACCACCCCGAGTTTGCGGCTTGGCGTGAAGAGTTTTTTGTGAACTACGAGTCGCGGATGACCGAAAGCACCACGATTTTTGATGGTGTACCAGAACTGGTGAGCCAACTTTTACAACACAACCTGGCGTGGGGGGTTGTGACCAACAAGGCTGCAAGGTTTACAGAGCCGTTGACCAGGGCGCTTCCATTGTTTCGCACTGCAGGAGCGGTTGTGAGTGGTGACACCACCCCCCATGCGAAGCCACATCCCGCCCCCCTGTTGGAGGCGGCCGCACGCCTGAAGTTGCCCCCTGAGCAGTGCGTTTATGTGGGAGATGATGAGCGCGATATCGTTGCAGGCCTTGCCGCAGGCATGAGGACGGTGGCTGCTACATATGGGTATCTGGGTGCCACTACGGATCCCAAGGAATGGGGGGCGCATGCTGCAATTAAATCTCCGTCGGATCTCTTGCAATTGCTCGCATGCGCCTAAAATAGAGTGCTTGGGGCTGTCCTGGTTTCGACGTGGGTTCGGAGCCGGTGTGGTGCATGTCGAGCTTGATTCACGCTCGTAAATCTCGATTTAACAAACTAACTGCAAACGACGAACGTTTCGCACTCGCTGCTTAATTGCCAGTGAGCCTTGCAACAGTTGGCCGATGGGCTGGGCAAGGGGGTTCTGAGTAATCAGCGCCTCCCGGCTGCAAGGATAATTACATGGGCTGGCTCCTATCCGGGTACCTTGGATGGGGGCGAGATTTAAGGGTACTGGCGGCCGGTGTAGCGTGCGACTGCGCGACAACGGTGGCGAGACTCAAATCAGACCGCTAAACATGTAGATCTGCCCGGTAAAGGCTTGCGGACGCGGGTTCAATTCCCGCCAGCTCCACCATAACCCCATCCAAGGGCGTCCACACTAATCCAGTGGACGCCCTTTTTCTTTGGTGAATCAACGACTTGCAGTCCATGGCCGTCTACAGCCGTCCATGCCCAGCCAAGCAAAAGTGGGGGTACAAGTGGGGGTACAGACCCAGAAATCTGGTGAAATCGGAGTTTTGTACCCCCACTTCCCCCTGTAGAAGGGGGTTCGCCATAGGGAAAGTTGTACCCCCACGGTGCACCCCTCACCATCGTTTTGTACCCCCATGCTGACTGACCTTGAATGCCGCAACGCCGTATGTCCTGCCCACCGAAAACAGGCGCGCTTCAGCGATTCAGGTGGGCTCTATCTGCAAGTCAGCCCGAACGGCTCCAAGCGCTGGTTTCTCAAATACCGGGTCAACAACAAAGAAAAGCAGCTCGCGCTGGGCAGCTACCCGGCTGTTTCGCTGACGGCTGCCCGCCGGGCCAGGGATGCCGCCAAACACCAAAAGGCCACCGGCGTCGATCCGGTGCAGGCCCGCAAGGTGGAAAAGCTCAAGGCGACGAACCCCGAGGGAGACTCTTTTCAGGTGGTGGCGCTGGAATGGCATGCCAAACAGAGCCCGGTTTGGAGCGAGGGCCATGCCGCGCGAGCTCTTCGCCAGTTCGAACGCGATCTGTTTCCATGGATAGGCGAGCGCAGACTGTTCGATATCAAGTCCGTCGAGCTGTTGGCCACCCTTCGAAAGATCGAAGAACGTGGTGCGATAGAGACAGCAGACCGGGGTTTGATGCTGGCCAGACAGGTGTGGCGCTATGGCGTGGCCACAGGACGGGTAGGGCGGGACATCACCGGCGACCTCAAGGGAGCGCTGTCGCCATACCGGGGGCGGCATTTTGCTGCCATCACCGACCCGGCCAAGCTGGGGGAGCTGCTGCGCGCCATACAGGCGTACCGGGGCGGGCCTGTCGTGCGCGCTGCATTGCAGCTTGCACCCCTTTTGTTCCAGCGACCGGGTGAACTGCGCGCCGCCACCTGGGCCGAAATCAATTCGGATGCCGCTCTGTAGACGATCCCCGCCGCTCGCATGAAGCGCGGCAAGGATGGCAAGGAGCATGGCGAGCCACATCTGGTGCCTTTGCCCAAGCAAGCCGTGGCCGTCTTGCAGGAGTTGCACCCGTTGACCGGCCGGGGTGCCATGGTGTTCCCAGGCGAGCGCAACCACGACCGCCCCATCTCTGAAAACTCAGTGCGTACCGCGTTGATCTCTATGGGCTACACGCCGGATGTGCATACATGGCACGGCTTCCGGGCCACAGCCCGCACCATGCTTGCGGAGCGCTTGGACGTGGACCCCTTGGTGATTGAGGCCCAGCTGGCCCATGCCGTGAAGGATGCCAACGGCCGCGCGTACAACCGCACGCAGTACATGGCCCACCGCACGAAGATGATGCAGCGCTGGGCCGACTACCTGGACGAGCTGCGCGCCGGTTCGGCCGAGGACTGAACTGTCGGCCGCAGCACGCGCCGAACCTTCACACCATCCATCTACAGCGCCGGTGGCCACCTGCCATGACCAGGCCCCTGCACGGGCGGGCGGGGCAGGGCGGCCCAGGCCCCTCAAGGTGAGCGCAACCCTTGGCGCGCTGTCGAGACCCCGCCGCGCCTGCTCGCTTCGTGTGTTGATTTCGTCGGGGGTGCCGCATGGGTGCTTCGCCAAGCCTGATGCGGACTTGCGGGGCGCTGCAGGGCCGCTTTCACTGCCGGGAATCGATGGACTTTTGAGGCCGTGTGCTGGGTGGCGCCGGAGCCTGTGACGTAACGGGAAGAGGATTTTTTCAAACTAGAAATACTTGGAATCAACTACCTACAAACCCACCAATGAAGACCATTTTGTAGGCTTTGTAGGTAGTTCTCTTCGGGTATCTCAAATTTGAATTGGTATGGGTTCCAGCAGGGTTCAGGCTGGTGAGTTGGGCAAAACGCTGGCTCGCGCTTCGACGGTCAGTAAACACTTCAAAGCCTACAAACCCCACCAAACACGGGCTGTCAAGAGACGTTTGTGGGGGAACGCCGGATCAGACGCAAGGCACTCTCTACACAGATGTCAGAGCAAAACACTTGCTTGCGCTTCGACGGTCGGTAAACCCTTCAAAGCCTACAAACCCTACCAATTCCAACAAGTCTTGAAAGGCGAACGCCTAGCGTGCTCGCAAGGCCGGGCGCAAATGACGGGCTATGGCTTGAGTCTTCGCTCGAACTCAGCCATGTGTTGATTCATTTCCAAAACTGTGCCATTTCGGGACGCATTCACGTTGACATTTGAGCCACGTTGCCGCTCTATCCTGCTGAATTTTTCAGCACGGGAGAGCAGGAGTGATCAACGTGAGCATATTGAGCAAGTTACGCCGCCTCGTGCTGAGGCAGGACGTGTCGGTGCGAGAGGCCAGCCGGTGGCTGGGCATCTGGCGCAACACAGCCACCAAGTGGCTCAAGGACGGGGAGATGGCCGAACCCAGATACCCGCAGCGGGTGTCAGGCCCCAGCATCCTGGATCCGTACAAGGAGCAGTTGAGCCAGTGGCTCAAGGCCGATAGCCACCGCAGCAAACGCGATCGACGCGGGATCAAGGCGATGTTTGAAGCGCTGCGGGCGCAGGGCTACAGCGGCAGCCGAGGGCCGGTCTACGCATTTGCCCAGCGCTGGCAGCAAGAGCAAGGCAACGCTGCGCGCGGCGCGGGGTTCGTGCCGCTGAGCTTCGAGTTGGGCGAGGCGTTCCAGTTCGACTGGAGCTGCGAGTACCTCTTCATTGGCGGGTTGCGTCGCCGCCTGGAGGTGGCACACACCAAGCTGGCATCCAGTCGCGCCTTCTGCCTGGTGGCGTACTACAGCCAGGCGCACGAGATGCTGTTCGATGCACGCGCACGGGCGTTTACTCTCTTTGGCGGCGTGCCACGGCGGGGCATCTACGACAACATGAAGACTGCTGTCGACAAAGTCGGCCAAGGCAAGCAGCGCAGCGTCAATGCACGCTTCGAAGCGATGACCGGGCACTACCTGTTCGAGCCAGAGTTCTGCAACCGGGCCGCTGGCTGGGAGAAGGGGGTCGTGGAGAAGAACGTCCAGGACCGGCGCAAGGACATCTGGCGCGAGGCCAGCGAGCGGCGCTGGGGATCGCTTGGCGAGCTCAACGACTGGCTGGAGCAGGCGTGTGTGAAGGTCTGGGCTGAGATGAGTCACCCCGAATGGACACAGCTCACGGTGGCCGATGTCTGGCAGGACGAGCGTGTGCGCCTCATGCCCAGCCCCCGTGCGTTTGATGGCTATGTGGAGCAGCCGGTGCGGGTCTCTGCCACCTCGCTGATCCACTTCCAGCGCAACCGCTACAGCGTGCCGTGTGAATGGATCCATGCGGTGGTCAGTCTGCGGGCCTACGCGGATGGCCTGCTGGTGGTCGGGCCCGATGGGCGGCAGGTGCGCTTGGCGCGCAGCTTCGAGCGTGATCAGACGCTCTACGACTGGATGCACTACATCGCGCTCATCGAGCGCAAGCCCGGCGCGCTGCGCAATGGCGCGCCGTTCAAGACCATGCCCGAACCCCTGCAGGAACTGCAGCGCCAGTTGCTGCGCCACAGCGGTGGCGACAGGGTGATGGCGCAGGTGCTCATGGGGGTGAGTCTGCATGGGCTGGAGGCCGTGTTGGTGGCGGTGGAGCTGGCCCTGCAGTCCGGGCGGGTGAGTGCCGAGCACGTGCTCAACGTGCTCTCGCGCCTGAAGGAGCAGCGCGTGCCCGAGTCACTGGTGGCCACGATGCTCACGCTCAACACGCCGCCACTGGCCAACCTGCAGCGCTACGACGCACTGCGCAACGTCCAGCCTCATGAGGCGTCACCGGAGTCCGACCATGCATGACGTCATTGATGCATTCAAGGCGCTGGGCCTGTACGGCATGGCCAGTGCCTGGCCGGAGGTGCTGGGTACCGCCCGCATGAAGTCGCTCGATCATGAGGCCGTGTTGCACCAGCTCATCAAGGCCGAGACTGCTCAGCGAGAGGTGCGCTCCATGGCCTACCAGATGCGCGTGGCGCGGTTCCCGTCGCACCGCGATCTCGCCGGCTTTGACTTCGCCCACGCGCAACTCGATGAGGCGCTGGTGCGCCAGCTGCACACCCTGCGCTTCGTGGAGTCGGCGCACAACGTGGTCCTGGTCGGTGGCCCCGGCACGGGGAAGACCCACCTGGCCACCAGTCTGGGGATCGAGGCGATCCGCATGCATGGCAAGCGGGTGCGCTTCTTCTCCACGGTGGAACTGGTCAACTCCCTGGAGCTGGAGAAGGCGCAGAACAAGGCGGGACAAATGGCGCACCGCCTGATGTACGTCGATCTGGTGATCCTGGATGAACTGGGCTACCTGCCGTTCACGCAGTCGGGCGGTGCGATGCTGTTCCACCTGCTCTCCAAACTCTACGAGCGAACGAGCGTGGTGATCACTACCAACCTGACCTTCTCGGAATGGAGCAGCGTCTTTGGCGACGCCAAGATGACCACTGCCTTGCTCGACCGCCTCACGCACCACTGTCACATCGTCGAGACGGGCAATGAGAGCTGGCGATTCAAGCATTCCAGTGCCGCTGGCGCGGCACCGCCAAGGCAACGCTCAAGGGGCCAGAAAGGAGATCGAAAAACAGCAGACCCGATAGACTTATCCACAATCGAGTAGCCAAAGAATCCATCAACCCAGTGGCTCAATCTTCGACGTGATCACTGGCTCAGTTTTGCTGATGAATCAACAGGCAGCAGCTCTCCGACTTTTTTCGTAGAACGCGTAGTGTTGGACAGGAGCGGTCACTTGAAGCGTAGGCTTGCGTACCGAAGGGCCGCTCAAGCGGTTCCGTGGTGTTGCCGCCAGCGTGAAAGTGACCATGAATGCCAATCCTGCATCGACCATCGGTTGCTATCGCCAAATGGAGTGCTGGCAAGCGGTCTAGCTCGCTTTCAGATGATCACATATCGATCGGCTAATTTCGACAAATCTGGCCGATCTGTCACGCGCGCCATCAGTATGACTACTCATTCACCACTCGCAGATCCGAGTCCGACTGGGCTGCATTGACCAAAGCATCGATCTCCGCACCAAACCTACCTCTTTTCGATACTACGCAGATCGATTCGGCCATTCGGAAGTTTGCGCACCTGTAAAAGCGAGTCCGGGCAGCGGAGACCGTTCGCAAAGTGCATCTTGCCCTGGATCGGGCATGCCCACAAATTCCGGCATGCTGCCAATTATCAGGAGGTGTTCGGACGTTCACACCACCTTTCATACAAATTAATTACGGGCACGCTGGCGCTGCCTATGCCAGCCCATCAAACCAATCATGGCCGACAGCAACGCCAGCGCCCACGGTGCATCCACAGGAATCGCCACGGCATCGCTTGCCACAGGGCCCACCACCGGTGCGAACGGATCGCTGATGCTACCGACCGCTCCGTCCGAGTCACCCACGCCGTTATCCGTAATGCTGTAGGTCACAGTCTTGCGGTCACCGCTGAGTGATGCGCCGCTGAACTGGAACCAGCTGGATGCAGCCACCACCCCGCCCACTGCCGGTGTCGCAGGGCCGTACTTCCAGAACTGAATGCCGGCCGGAAGGGCTTCAGGGTAAGTGATCGCCATCGTCACGGTCCCGACGCAGCTGGTGGACTGAAATGCATATTCCCCATAAGGCAGGGTTTTGCCCGCAGGAGCAGGGTTGGACAAACTCGCAAAGCCGCTGGTGGGGTTCAGCGTGCAGGATGAGCCGCCTCCCGAAAGGGTCGCCGTAGCCGTACCGACCATGCCAGGCACCGTGCCCGACACGGTGAGCAACTGGGGTGTCACCGCGGCAGATGCAGCCGATGCAGCGCTGGCGCCTACGGAATTGTTGGCGGTTACCGTGAAGGTGTACGACGTGCCGTTGGTCAGGCCGGGCACTACGATGGGGCTGGCCGCGCCGGTGGCGGTGATGCCGCCCGGCGCGGATGTCACCGTATAGCTTGTGATCGGTGCCCCACCACTGACGGCCGGGGCCGTGAATGACACGCTGACCTGGGCATTGCCGGCCGTAGCCACACCGATGGTCGGTGCGCCTGGAACCGTTGCGGCGACTGTGAAGCTTTGAGACACCTGGGGGGCCGCCAGATAGCTGGCATTGCCGGCCTGGTCGGCATTGATGGTGCAGAGGCCGACAGTGACAAAGGTCAGCGCGCCACCGGGGGCAACGGTGCAGACGCCCGTTGTTGTCGACGTGAAGGTCACGCTCAAGCTGGATGTTGCGCTGGCAGCCAGCGTGGGGATCGTGCCAAAGTTCTGTGTGCCAGGGTTGTTGAAGCTAATGGCCTGTGCCGCCTTGGGTGTCACGGAATTCGACGCGGCAGACGCAGAGCCGGTGTTTACAGCGTTGGCGGCGGTCACGGTGAACGTGTAGGCCGTGCCGTTGGTGAGCCCAAGGACAGTGATGGTGCAGGCACCAGGACCTGCGCAGCTGCCTGTCGCTCCGCCAGGAATCGCCGTTGCCGTATACGTGGTGATGGGTGAGCCACCGTTGGACGCCGGCGTAGTGAAGGTGACCGAGGCTTGGGTATCACCCGCTGTCGCCGTGCCGATCGTCGGTGTGCCGGGTGCGACAGCGTTGACCGTGAAGGTTTGCTGGACCTGCGGAGCGGCATTGAAGCTGCCATTGCCCGCTTGGTTTGCGCTGATGGTGCAGCTACCCGCTGTCACGAAGGTCAATGTGCCGCCGGGCGTGATCGTGCAGACACCGGCAGTGGCGGTCGTGAAGGTGGGTATCAGGGCCGATGTCGCCGTGGCCGTCAAGGTGAGCGGGGTGCCAAAGTTTTGTGTGCCAGGGTTGTTGAAGCTAATGGCCTGTGCCGCCTTGGGTGTCACGGAATTCGACGCGGCAGACGCCGAGCCGGTGTTTACAGCGTTGGCGGCGGTCACGGTGAACGTGTAGGCCGTGCCGTTGGTGAGCCCAAGGACAGTGATGGTGCAGGCACCAGGACCTGCGCAGCTGCCTGTCGCTCCGTCAGGAATCGCCGTTGCCGTATACGTGGTGATGGGTGAGCCACCGTTGGACGCAGGCGCGGTGAAGGTGACCGAAGCTTGGGCATCACCCGCTGTCGCCGTGCCGATCGTGGGCGTGCCGGGTGAGACTGCAGCGATCATGAATGATTGCTGGACCTGGGGTGCCGCGGCGTAGGTTGCGTCACCGGCCTGGTTGGCATTGATGGTGCAGGTGCCGGTGGTCACCGTGGTCAATACACCGCCGGTGGAGATGGTGCAGACACCGGCGGTGGTGGTCGTGAAGGTGGGCGCCAGGCCCGATGTGGACGTCGCAGGCAGCGTGGGTGTGGTGCCAAACGACTGGGTGCCGGGGTTGTTGAAGGTGATGGTCTGCGGGCACTGGTTGGTAGTGAACGTGGCGTCACTGCCGTTGGTGGTGCCCTCGCTGTTGACCCCTTTAACCCTGAAATGGTACGTAGTGTTGCAGGTCAGGCTGGAAATAGCGACGGAGGCAGCGGTGGCACCAGCGCCTGCGCCCACGGTGCCGCCGGTGGTGGCGGCTGCGGAGCTGCCGTAGGCGTTGGTCAGGCCGTAGTCGAATGTGACCGTGGTGGATGCGCCTTTGTCGTTGACGGTACCGTTCAGGGTTGCGCTAGTGGTAGTGATGCTGGTGGCGGTGTCTGTCGTGGCGGTTGGAGCGGACGGCACCGCATCTGCGATCACGATGTTGTTGATGGAGATGTTGGTAGCCGATTGGTCGCCCACATAGCCACCTGCGGTGATGTAAAACCGGACATCGTCAACATTGTCAAAACCATTGCCCAAAACAACATCAAATGGCAGGTAGGTTGGTATGAAGGCTTCAAAAGTCGTTGATGCAACCTCCACGCTGTTGCGATAGCCCTTTACGGTCATGGTGGTGGTCGATGATTCCCCCCAGTTGTAATGCTTGAACTGTGTGAGCTTAAATTTGATGCCACCAATGGATTTGATCCGCATGCCTTTGGTACCGCCATTCTGGTTGGAGGTGATCGCGGAGTACATGGCGTCGTTGCTGTTCAAGAAAATATTGTCTTGCCACGACACGGTTCCGGCTTGCGTTCCGGCAGTATCGGATATGTTGGATATCTGAATCACGATACCTGGCAAATCGATCGATCCGCCCTGTCCGTCCGTTGCGATGCCACCGGTCCCCACCCCACCAGTACTGTTGATGAACGTTATTGTCCCGTTCGCCAACAGATGGGAATAACCAGGACTTGACAGGCTCGCAGTTTGAATCGTGCCGGAGCGCTGCTCCAACACCCAGTCCCCGCCAAGGCTCTTGGCTCCCGTTTTATTGACTGAGGCAGCAACAGCAACTTGTGTTTCGCGGGATAACGCAGACACAAAATTTTGGCCCGTTTGACCCGCAGCAACTTCGCACCCATAGAGCAGAAGGTCACCGCCCGGCTTCAAAGCCCGCCGTACTGCAGCCAACTCTTTCACATACAAGCCGAGATTGCTCTCGGTCAAAGTGACGGAGCCCAGATGCAGAGCGCCAGAAGCACCGTGCGATACAAGGTGTATGGCGTCCACCTTGTCGTATTCGCTCAGAACACGGGCGATTTCCACGAGCCCGTTTTGCTTGGCGTCCAGCACGTAGGTATGAACATCGGGTCCAAAATCACGCACGAGTGTACTGTGGCCCTCCACGTTGCCTTCTATGAAAACAAGTTCCTGCCGAGCGTTGCCTGAGGATGGGTGAGTCCCAGCTAACGTTGAAGGGTGCGCAAAAAGCAGCATGGCCAATGTAATCGCAAACAGAGCGAGTTGATACAACGTTATGCGCTGGCTACTGAAAGCTTTTGACATATATCCCTCTTACTTATTTTTAGTTAAAAATTGGTGCGCAGTGCTGAAAAAACCGGAGGCATTGTGAAGTCACATCGGCTTCTTTTATTAGCTACGACGCAAACGTCGTAGCTTTAGGTATTACCACCGGATGAGGTGAACCGCCACTAAAAAGCCGCCAGCGTTTTTGAATCACGCGCCGCCGAAGCACTATATCAGGGCGTCTGAGTATTGGGACAGATACTTCAATGAGCTAATCACCGCACCTTGAGCCAGTGGCGCTAGGGATGTCCTTAATAACTCGAATTCGTGAGTGCTAAAAGGCCGCTGTTTTTTATCTGGGTACACCGATCTTGAGTGCATTGCCGACGCGATCAATCGGGAGCCATCTACAAGTTCCACACGAAGCCCTGAGAAGATGGCTTACTGAGCGAGAATACTAGTGAGGTATTCACCCATCATGACGCTACCCGCCATCGAGTCATACGACAGTCGACTTTTCATTGAGCGGTGCGGTACAAGTGAATGGCGGGTCACGGAGAGATCACGAACATTCATTTCGCGAATCCATGGACCGCTACCAGGCTGAAACAGTCATCCAGCCGATCAGGCCGACTGTCAGCAACTGGCCGATTGCAGTCGTCCGGTATGCGCTGCGATCAAGCTTAAGCCAACGTGACACTCTTGGCAAGCTTGCGCGAAATATAGCGAGCGAAGGCGAGCTAAGTTATTGAAAAATATGGGGTTTTAGCCCCCTTTTAATCCGTTTGTCGTGGGTTCGACCCCCGCACGTTCCACCAAAATTTGAGAGGAGTTGGCTGTCATGGTCAGTTCCTCTTTTCATTTGGCGTAGCCAAAACGCAGGCTGAAAGCCCATCATCCTGTTTTGTGCGCCCTGCCACTCGATTCATAACGTACGCGTTTAATTTCAAAGGCCTCCAAGTGGAGGCCTTTGCTTTTCTCGAAGCTGAAAAAGTGGTCGTCGATGTAGATGTCCCGGTCGGCATGAGTGAGCCGGGTTTGTCAATCGGCAGAGGTATCGCTCGCCTGATGCGGTGCAAAAAGATCCCAGCTTGCCATGAACAAGGCGGCAATCACCGGGCCAATCACGAACCCCGTCAATCCGAATAGCGCCATTCCTCCGAGGGTGGAGATAAGCACCACGTAGTCAGGCATCTTGGTGTCTTTGCCGACCAGTATGGGGCGCAGGATGTTGTCCACAAGCCCGATCACACCGATCCCGAAGGCGGTCAGCACAGCCCCCTGCCACACGGCGCCTGTCGCCAGAAAGTAGATGGCAACTGGAACCCAGATCAGTCCCGCACCGACGGCGGGTAGCAGGGATAGAAAAGCCATCAGCACGCCCCAGAGTACCGGGCCCTGGATGCCTAGCACCCAAAAAATCATGCCGCCCAACGCCCCTTGGGATGCTGCCACCACGATATTGCCTTTGACCGTGGCGCGGATCACGGTGGTGAATTTGCTGACCAACTGCCGTTTGTGGGCTTCGTCCAGAGGCGTTGCTTGGCCGATGCGCACTGCAAGGCTTGAACCATCGCGCAACAGGAAAAAAAGCAGATACAGCATGATGCCGAAGCTCACGACGAATTCCAGTGTGTTCTGTCCGATGCTCAGTGCCTGAGTCGCGACGAATTGGCTGGCCTGCACGGCCACAGACGAGAGTTTTTGCTGGAGTTCGCCCACGCTGGTGAGGTGCAGTCGGTCCAGCAACCCGGCGGCCCAGGCGGGCAGGGCGGCAATCACTTGTTGCAGATACAGTCCAAAATTGATCTGACCGGAGCGCATCCGCTCGTAGATCGCGGTGGCCTCCTGAATCAGTGAAATGGTAATGGCCGTCATGGGCAGGATGACAACAATGAGGCAAAGTCCCAGTGTGCAAAGGGCCGCGAGCGTGGGGCGTTTGGGCATTCGTTTGAGCAACTTGCGGTGCAAGGGGGCAAACAGGATCGCCAGAATGACACCCCAGAAAACGGCGCCGTGAAACTGCCACAAGATGGCCCGAATGCGATGGTCACAAGGGTCAGCAGCAACAGAAAGGCTTTGTCCTGGAGGTTGTTGGATGTCATGTTTTAGTGTGGCAATGGAATACCCGGAATGTACGCGAGGCCCCACCGGGCACTGCCCATTTCTGCTGGCAGCCCGTTGATCCAATCCCCGTCGGGTTGGGTGATTGCCAGTTCGGTGGCACAATGCTTGCCGTACCAAGGCCCTTCCCTAGCCACAGTCGCATCCGCCAACCGGTTCAGCCGTGCCGCGGAAGGTTTCTCAACCAGCTAATGCTTTCCCAAGGAAAGCGGAGGTCAGCGGAATATGAGCGATACGACATCTGTCTATCAAGCCTACCAAGGCAACACCTACCTCTTCGGCGGCAATGCGCCCTATGTCGAAGAGATGTACGAGAACTACCTCGCAAATCCCGGCAGCGTGCCAGACAACTGGCGTGAGTACTTTGACGCGCTTCAGCACGTTCCTGCTGTGGACGGTAGCAACGCCAAAGACGTGCCCCACCTGCCGGTCATCAATGCGTTTGCAGAACGTGCAAAGCAAGGTGGTACCAAGGTTGTGGTGGCGACCGGTGCCGATTCGGAACTGGGCCGCAAGCGCACTGCCGTTCAACAGCTGATTGCGGCTTACCGCAACGTTGGCCAACGCTGGGCCGACCTCGATCCGCTGAAGCGCACAGAACGCCCTGCGATCCCTGAACTCGAGCCCTCGTTCTATGGCTTCAGCGATGCGGACCAGGAAACCGTGTTCAACACCAGCAACACCTTCTTCGGCAAAGAATCGATGCCGCTGCGGGAGCTGATCAATGCGCTGCGCGAAACGTACTGCGGCTCCATCGGTGCCGAGTACATGTATGCCACTGACCAAAACCAGAAACGCTGGTGGCAGGAGAAGCTGGAAAAAATCCGCAGCAAGCCCAGCTTTGGCTCAGAAAAGAAGAAGCAGATTTTGGACCGCCTGACGGCTGCAGAAGGCTTGGAGCGTTTTCTCCACACCAAGTATGTGGGTCAAAAGCGTTTCTCCCTTGAAGGCGGTGAAAGCTTCATCGCCGCGATGGATGAGCTCATCCAGTCTGCTGGCGCCAAGGGCGTCCAGGAAATCGTGATCGGCATGGCCCACCGTGGTCGCCTGAATGTGCTGGTGAACTCCATGGGCAAGATGCCCAAGGACTTGTTCGCAGAGTTTGATCACACGGCCCCCGAAGAGCTGCCCTCTGGCGACGTGAAATACCACCAAGGCTTCAGCTCCGATGTGACCACCCCCGGCGGGCCGGTTCACTTGTCGCTGGCGTTCAATCCTTCCCATCTGGAAATTGTGAACCCCGTGGTGGAAGGTTCCGTGCGTGCTCGTATGGATCGCCGCGCTGATCCCCACGGCAAGCAAGTGCTGCCTGTGCTGGTGCACGGTGACGCGGCTTTTGCAGGCCAGGGCGTCAACCAGGAAACCCTGGCGCTGGCCCAGACCCGTGGTTACTCCACGGGTGGCACGGTGCACATCATCATCAACAACCAGATCGGTTTCACCACGTCCGACCCCCGCGACACGCGTTCCACGCTGTACTGCACCGACATCGTGAAGATGATCGAATCGCCCGTGCTGCACGTGAATGGTGATGACCCAGAAGCGGTGGTTCTGGCCACCCAGCTTGCGCTGGAGTTCCGCATGGAATTCGCCAAGGACGTGGTCGTGGACATCATCTGCTTCCGCAAACTGGGCCACAACGAGCAGGACACGCCTGCCCTGACCCAGCCGCTGATGTACAAGAAAATTGGCCAGCATCCCGGCACGCGCAAGCTGTATGCCGACAAATTGGCTGCGCAAGGCATGGGCGAAACTCTGGGCGACGACATGGCCAAGGCCTACCGTGCCGCGATGGACGCTGGCAAGCACACGGTTGACCCGGTGCTGACCAACTTCAAGAGCAAGTACGCCGTGGACTGGAGTCCATTCCTGGGCAAGAAGTGGACCGACGCAGGCGACACCGCGATTCCCCTGGCCGAGTGGAAGCGCCTGGCAGAGAAGATCACGACCATTCCCGAGAGCGTGACCCCGCACCAGCTGGTCAAGAAGGTGTACGACGACCGCGCTGCCATGGGCCGTGGCGACACGCCGGTGGACTGGGGCATGGGCGAGCACATGGCGTTTGCCTCGCTGGTGGCCAGCGGCTACCCGGTGCGTCTGTCGGGCGAAGACTGCGGCCGTGGCACGTTCACGCACCGCCATTCGGTCATCCATGACCAAAAGCGCGAGAAGTGGGACATCGGCACTTATGTGCCGTTGCAGAACGTGGCCGAGAACCAGGCGCCGTTTGTTGTCATCGACTCCATCCTGTCCGAAGAGGCTGTGCTGGGCTTTGAGTACGGCTACGCTTCCAACGACCCCAACACCCTGGTGATCTGGGAAGCCCAGTTCGGCGACTTCGCCAACGGTGCACAGGTGGTGATCGACCAGTTCATCGCCTCGGGTGAAGTGAAGTGGGGCCGTGTGAACGGCATCACGCTGATGCTGCCACACGGCTACGAAGGTCAGGGCCCTGAACACAGCTCTGCCCGCCTGGAGCGTTTCATGCAGCTGTCGGCCGATGCCAACATGCAGGTGGTGCAACCCACCACGGCCAGCCAGATCTTCCACGTACTGCGCCGCCAGATGGTGCGTGATCTGCGCAAGCCGCTGATCATCATGACGCCCAAGTCGCTGCTGCGTAATAAGGACGCAACTTCCCCGTTGTCCGAGTTCACGAAGGGCAGCTTCCAGACGGTGATCCCGGAGCAGAACGAAGCCATCGTCAAGAAGGCGGCCAAGGTCAAGCGCGTGATCGCCTGTTCGGGCAAGGTCTACTACGACCTGGTGAAGAAGCGCACGGAGCGTGAAGACGACGATGTGGTCATCCTTCGCGTGGAGCAGCTCTACCCCTTCCCGCACAAGGCTTTTGCGGCTGAACTCAAAAAGTACCCCAACGCCACCGACGTGGTGTGGTGCCAGGATGAGCCGCAAAACCAGGGCGCATGGTTCTTCGTGCAGCATTACATCCACGAGAACATGCTGGAAGGCCAGAAGCTGGGTTACTCCGGCCGTGCAGCATCCGCGTCACCTGCTGTGGGGTATTCGCACCTGCACCAGGAACAGCAAAAGGCGCTGGTGGATGGCGCGTTTGCCAAGCTCAAGGGTTTTGTCCTGACCAAGTAAGGCCAGTTGCACCCTGAAAACAGAACAGAACAGAACCCATTCCGAAAGAATTGATATGGCTATCGTAGAAGTCAAAGTCCCCCAGCTGTCTGAATCCGTGGCTGAAGCCACCATGCTGACCTGGAAGAAAAAAGCCGGTGAAGCTGTGGCGATCGATGAAATCCTCATTGAAATCGAAACCGACAAGGTAGTGCTTGAAGTGCCTGCCCCAGCAGCGGGCGTGTTGGCCGAGATCATTCAGGCGGACGGCGCCACGGTGGTGGCAGAGCAGCTCATCGCCAAGATCGACACCGAAGGCAAGGTCGGCGCGGCTGCGCCCGCTGCTGCCGCAGCGGCACCTGCTGCAGCGGTGGCTGCGGCCCCGGCATCGGCCCCTGCCGCTACGGGCGGCTCCAAGGGTGATGTGGCCATGCCGGCAGCCGCCAAGCTGCTGGCGGAAAACAACCTGTCTGCGTCGGCTGTGGCTGGCAGTGGCAAGGATGGCCGCGTGACCAAGGGCGACGTGCTCAGCGCAGTGGCTGGTGGTGCAGCGAAGGCGGCGGTGGCGGCCCCGAGCAGCATTCCGACGGGTGTGCCCACCAAGGCATTGCCGCAAGTGGCGGCCCCCGCAGGCAAGGAAGATCTGAGCGGTCGCCCTGAGCAGCGCGTTCCCATGAGCCGCCTGCGTGCCCGCGTGGCCGAGCGTCTGCTGCAGTCGCAATCGACCAACGCCATCCTGACCACGTTCAACGAAGTGAACATGGCCCCGGTGATGGACATGCGCAAGAAGTTCCAGGACGCGTTCACCAAGGAACACGGCGTGAAGATCGGCTTCATGAGCTTTTTCGTGAAGGCGGCCGTGCATGCCTTGAAGAAGTATCCCGTGCTCAACGCATCGGTGGATGGTAACGACATCGTCTATCACGGCTTCTTCGACATCGGTATTGCCGTGGGCTCGCCCCGCGGCCTGGTGGTGCCCATCCTGCGCAACGCAGACCAGATGAGCTTTGCCGACATCGAGAAGAAGATCGCCGAATTCGGTAAGAAGGCAGCCGAAGGCAAGCTGGGCATTGAAGAAATGACCGGTGGCACCTTCTCCATCTCCAATGGCGGCACCTTTGGTTCGATGATGTCCACCCCCATCATCAACCCGCCCCAGTCTGCGATCCTGGGCGTGCACGCTACCAAGGACCGCGCCGTGGTCGAAAACGGCCAGGTTGTCGTTCGCCCCATGAACTACCTGGCGATGTCTTACGACCACCGCATCATCGACGGCCGTGAAGCCGTGCTGGGCCTGGTGGCGATGAAGGAAGCGCTGGAAGATCCTTCGCGCCTGCTGTTTGATATCTAAGCCCTGAACCGTATTGACCCACCCGCGTGGCCTGACCTCTGGTCTTGCCCGCCGGTGGGTCTTTCTCCAACAGACTGAACGAGATTTCCCATGAGCAAACAATTTGATGTGATCGTCATCGGCGGCGGCCCCGGTGGCTACATTGCCGCCATCCGCGCAGCCCAACTGGGCTTCAACGTGGCCTGTATCGACGAATGGAAGAACGAGAAGGGTGGCCCTGCACCTGGCGGCACCTGCACCAACGTGGGCTGCATTCCTTCCAAGGCGCTGCTGCAATCGTCTGAACACTTCGAACACGCCAACAAGCACTTTGCCGAGCACGGCATCACGGCCACTGGCGTCAAGATGGACGTGACCAAGATGATTGCCCGCAAGGACACCGTCGTGAAGCAGAACAACGACGGCATCCTGTACCTGTTCAAGAAGAACAAGGTCAGCTTCTTCCATGGCCGTGGTTCCTTCACCAAGGCGGTCGAAGGCGGTTATGAGATCAAGGTGGCTGGTGCCGCCGAAGAATCGCTCCTGGGCAAGCAGATCATCATCGCTACCGGCTCCAACGCCCGTGCGCTGCCCGGCACACCGTTCGACGAAGAATTCGTGCTGTCCAACGACGGCGCACTGCGTGTGGGCGCTGTCCCCAAGAAGCTGGGTCTCATTGGTTCTGGCGTGATCGGCCTGGAAATGGGCTCCGTGTGGCGCCGCCTGGGTGCCGAAGTCACCATCCTCGAAGGTCTGCCAACCTTCCTGGGCGCGGTGGACGAGCAGATCGCCAAGGAGGCCAAGAAGGCGTTCGACAAGCAGGGCCTGAAGATCGAACTGGGCGTGAAGGTCGGCGAGATCAAGACCGGCAAGAAGGGTGTGAGCATCGCCTACACCAACGCCAAGGGCGAAGCCGTGGCGTTGGATGTGGACAAGCTCATCGTCTCCATCGGCCGCGTACCCAACACCATCGGCCTGAATACCGACGCTGTGGGCCTGGCGCTTGACGAGCGTGGTGCCATCGTGGTCGACGGCGACTGCAAGACCAACCTGCCCGGCGTGTGGGCGGTGGGCGACGTGGTGCGTGGCCCGATGCTGGCACACAAGGCCGAAGAAGAGGGCGTTGCCGTGGCCGAGCGTATCGCTGGTCAGCACGGCCATGTCAACTTCAACACCGTGCCCTGGGTCATCTACACCAGCCCCGAAATCGCATGGGTCGGCCGTACCGAGCAGCAGCTCAAGGCCGACGGCGTCAAGTACAAGGCCGGTACCTTCCCGTTCCTGGCCAATGGCCGCGCGCGTGCTCTGGGCGACACCACCGGCATGGTGAAGATGCTGGCCGATGCCGACACCGACGAAATTCTGGGCGTGCACATCGTAGGTCCAATGGCCAGCGAGCTGATCTCTGAAGCCGTTGTGGCCATGGAGTTCAAGGCCAGCAGCGAAGACATTGCGCGCATTTGCCACGCTCACCCTTCCTTGAGCGAAGCCACCAAGGAAGCAGCCCTTGCGGTGGACAAACGCACGCTGAATTTTTGATATTTAGGTGAAAACGGGCTCTAGCGCTTGATTAATAAGCGCTAGGTGCTATTAAATTTGTAGTATCAGAGCATCCACAACGTGACTGTCAAACAGGCTTATCTGGCCGAGTTGGCCGCCAAAGGCTACCAAAGTGACCCTGCCCAGCTACGCGCTGTGGATGCCCTTCAGCGCTGTGCCGACGATTGGGCTGCGTACAAGGCACGTCGCTCCAATGCGATCAAGAAGCTCATCAACCGCCCCGACATTCCACGGGGCGTGTACATGTACGGCGGGGTGGGGCGTGGCAAGAGCTTCCTCATGGAGTGCTTTTTTGACGCCATACCGCTGAAGCGCAAGGTCCGTCTGCACTTCCATGAGTTCATGCGAGAGGTACACCGCGAGCTGGCAGCTCTGCAGGGCACGGTGAACCCGTTGGACGTGCTGGGCGAGCGCATTGCCAAGCGCTACAAGCTCATCTGTTTCGACGAGTTTCATGTCGCCGACATCACCGACGCCATGATCTTGCACCGGCTGCTGGCCGCGCTGTTCGACAACGGTGTGGGGTTCGTGACCACCTCGAACTTCGAGCCCGATGGGCTGTACCCAAACGGTCTGCACCGGGATCGCATCCTGCCGGCGATTGCTCTTCTCAACGAGAAACTCGAAGTGGTCAATGTTGACAACGGTACCGACTACCGGCGGCGGACCCTGGAGCACGTAAAGCTGTACCACACGCCACTGGGACCCGAGGCTGACGCCGAGATGAGCCAGGCGTTCGACCAGTTGGCGGAAGTACACGACGAGGATCCGGTGTTGCACATTGAGGCCCGCGAGATTCGCGCACGCCGAAAAGCGGGTGGTGTGGTGTGGTTCGACTTCAAGACCCTCTGTGGTGGCCCGCGCTCCCAGAATGACTATCTGGAGATTGCGACCCAGTTTCACACGGTTCTTCTGTCCGATGTTCCCCACATGCCTGTGAGCATGGCATCACCCGCGCGGCGCTTCACGTGGCTGGTGGATGTTCTTTATGACCGGCGGGTCAAACTCATCATGTCTGCAGCGGTTGCCCCCGAGCAGCTTTACACCGAGGGCCCGTTGGCCCATGAGTTTCCGCGCACGATCTCCCGGCTCAACGAGATGCAATCCAAGGAATTCCTGGCCTTGGAGCGGCGCTCCGTGGATACGGGGCTCACATGATCATCAATGCGCGTTCTGCGGTGGTGGTTTGGGCGCTGCTCTCGTCGCTTTTGAACGTTGTCTGGGCACAAGCTGTTGCAGCCACGGAGGATGAGGGGCGTGCCGCCGCAGCAGCACACCGTAAGGCAGAGCATGAGCGCATCCGCCACGAGCGGGAAGCACTGGTTGCGGCACGCCATAGGGAGGACGCGGCCTGCTACCAGCGCTTTGCCGTTGAAGACTGTCTGCGGGATGTTCGCGCAAAAGCGCGTGAGGCTGAAGATCGCCTGCGTGCCCGCGAGGTGAATCTCAACGATGCAGAACGCAAGGAAAAAGCGGCCGAACGCTTGCGCTCCATTGAGGAGAAGCAGAAAGCCGTGCCCGCCGTCCTACCCGCTGACAAAGGGCCGGATGCCGTGGTGCGCAAGCCTTCTTACGTCGATCCCTTGGCTTCCAAGGCGCAGCGAGACCGCGACGCTGAGCAGCGTGCACAGCAGCAGCGCAGCCGGGCACAGGTGCAAGCCAGCGAGCAGGCTGCCCGCGCCGCAGGCAATGCAGATCGCGCTACCAAGGCGCGCGCCCGGCATGAAGAGTCGCTCAAAGCAGCGGAGGAGCGGCGTGCACGGGTTGAAAAATCGCAGGCCGATGCCGCAGCTCAGGGCCACAAGTCTGCAGCACCACTACCCTCACCATCGGCGCCAGTGTTCCCACGCTGAAGCCGCAGGGTTGGGACGGTTTCTCCGTCGCACCTACGGTTCTTTTGGTGGCCGGCAGGCCAATGGGGTGCGTCAGCCGAAAGGGGTAATGACGGCTCGCTGTGCGCTGACGTCGGTGGGCCGGGCAATGATCAGGCTCGGCCCGCATCGACGGGGGTGAGGCGGGCGATTTTTTTCTCTTCCACCAGCGCTTCGATCTTGACGATGACCAGCGACAGGTTGTCGCCGCCGCCACGGGCCCGGGAGCGGGCCTTTTCGATCAGGAACTCCGTGGCTTCGCGCGGGGACAGGGAGTCCACTACCGAAGCAAGTTCGGTGGGCGAAAAGTAATGCCATACGCCATCGCTGCAAGCCATCAGAACGTCGCCGGGCTGCAACTGCGGAATGATGTGCGTCGTGATCGGTGGATCGCTTTCGGTGCCCAGGCAGCCGACCAGTATGTTGGAGTGCGGGTGGTTGTTGGCCTCTGCTTCGGTCAACTCACCCCGATCCACCAGCGCCTGGACATAGGAATGATCGCTGGTGCGGAACACCATGCGGGACCCTTGAAAATGGTAAATGCGCGAGTCCCCTGCATGGACCCAGTGGCAGTCCCCTCGGGGGTTGATCAGGAACGCCGCGATCGTGCTGTGGGGTTCCTGCTCGGCCGAGATGGCGGTCAGCCGGATGACAATGTGGGCCTCTTCGACCATGTTCTTGAGCATCGACACCGCATCATCGGTGTCGGGCGAGTAACGCTCGAACAGCTGTCGTGCGGTCATCATGACCTGGTCGGAGGCCTTGCGCCCGCCGCTTCGGCCTCCCATGCCGTCTGCCAGTACGCCCAGCACGCAGCCGTTGTGCCGCTCGTGGGAGATCAGGGCCACCTGGTCTTGCTGGTATTCCCGGTCGCCCTTGTGGATGCCGGTGGACGCGATGAGGCGAAACGCTTTGGTCATGCTGGTGATTGTGGGGGCGCGTGCGCAAACTGCCGTGTTGGAAAACGGGGCAAGCGCGTATTATCCGCCCGCCTGTGGCATTTTCGCCATGCCATTGCCGCCCCTGCCTTGAAACCCAGCCTCCACTCCCCCACCGACAGCTGATTGAATTGCGCATGGAACATGCGGACATTGATGCTTTGATTGACCGGTGCGCACCTGGCGCTGCGCCAGATGAGCTGACGTTGCGCCGCCTGAAGAAGCGTCGCCTGGTGTTGCGCGACGCCCTGGACCGGCTGGAGCGCGAGCTTCTGCCCCAAGAGCCCGCCTGATGGGGTTGATCGAAATGGTGCCGGAGGTGTTCGCTCCCGGTGGCGTGTTGGCGCGGGCAGACACGCACTTCCAGCCCCGGGAGGGGCAGACCCAGATGGCCATGGCGGTGGCGCGGACCATAGAAGCGGGGGGTGTCCTCGTTGTGGAAGCGGGGACAGGGGTGGGTAAAACGTTCTCGTACCTGGTTCCCGCCCTGCTCAGTGGTGAGCGGGTGCTGCTGTCCACGGCCACCAAGGCTCTGCAGGACCAGCTTTTTGCGCGCGATCTGCCCCGGCTGGTGCAAACGCTGGGCCTGCCCGTGCGCATGGCGCTGCTCAAAGGGCGGGCCAGCTATTTGTGCCTGTACCGCATGGAGCAGGCGCGCCAGGAGGTACAGGCGCAGGACCGGGGCGTTGCGCGTGTGTTGGCCAAGGTGGAGGATTGGTCGCGCCACACCCAGTCGGGCGACCTCGCGGAGCTGACGGGGCTGGACGACCGCTCGCCCGTGATTCCCCTGGTCACCTCGACCCGTGAGAACTGCCTGGGGTCGCAGTGCCCCCGGTTCCGTGAATGCCATGTGCATCGGGCGCGTCGCGAGGCGTTGGCGGCCGACATCGTGGTCATCAACCACCATCTTTTTTTTGCCGATGTGGCAGTGCGCGAGTCGGGCATGGCCGAGCTGTTACCCACTGTGCGCGTGGTGGTGTTTGATGAAGCGCACCAGATCAACGAAACCGGAGTGCAGTTTTTGGGGGCCCAGCTGTCCATGGGGCAGCTGATGGATTTCAGCAGGGATCTGTTGACCGCAGGCCTTCAACATGCCCGGGGCTTGGCGGATTGGGCAGGGTTGTCTCGTCTGGTGGAGATGTCAGCCCGGGATTTGCGTCTGGCCGTGGGTGCTGCGGCGGGTGGGGCCAAGTTGCGCTGGACGGACGATGCCCCGGACGGTGTCTCGGACAGCGACTGGCGCAGCGCGATGCGCAATGCAGCACTGGCCTGTGCGCAGGCCCAGGACGCGCTGGACACCGTCAGCGAGATCGCTCCAGATTTTGTGCGCCTGTATGAGCGAGGTACCGAGTTGCTGGCGCGCCTGGCCCGGTTTTCTGGCCCAGGAGATCCTGATGTGGTGCGGTGGGTGGATGTAGGCCCCCAGCTTCGCCTGATCGAATCGCCCTTGGACATCGCAGAGGCCATGCGCACGCGCCTGCTTGTGTCGCCCGCCGAGTCGGCAGACGAGGTCGATGGCTGGCCCGACGAGCCCTCAGCCGGCCCTGGCCGCGCCTGGATCTTCACGTCAGCCACCTTGGGTGATGACGAGCGGCTGACCTGGTTTACCGAGCGGGCCGGGCTGCAGGATGCAGAAATCCTCCGGGTGGCCAGCCCCTTTGATTACCCCACGCAGGCCGCACTGTATGTGCCGCGCAATCTACCCTCGCCAGCGGACCCTTCGCACAGCCACATGCTGGCGCAATGGGTGGGAGATGCCGCAGAGCAGCTGGGCGGGCGCACGCTGGTGCTTACCACCACGCTCAAGGCCTTGCGTGCTGTGGGCGACGCGCTCAAGGCGCGGTTTGCCGCTGGGGGTGGGCTGGAGGTACTGGTGCAGGGCGAGTGGCCCAAGCGCCGGCTGATGGAGCGTTTCCGTGAAGGGTCCGAGCGGGGCCAGCCGGGTTGTCTGCTGGTTGCGTCTGCCACTTTTTGGGAGGGGTTTGACGTACCGGGAGACGCGCTGCAGTTGGTCGTCATCGACAAACTGCCATTTCCCCCGCCAGGGGATCCGTTGGTGGAGGCGCGTGCGCAGCGTATCGAAAGGGCGGGGGGGAAGGCGTTTAAGGCCTATGCGCTGCCCGAGGCGGCCGTGGCCCTCAAGCAGGGGGCGGGGCGGTTGATCCGGCGGGAGTCGGACCGGGGGATTCTCGTGGTGGGCGATGTTCGCCTTGTCACCATGGGTTATGGCAAGCGTCTGTTGGCTGCGCTGCCGCCAATGCGGCGGTTGGAGTCGGCGGACGAATTTGACGAAGCCTTGCGGGCGCTTACCAGACCTTCCACCACGGATCCGATTTGCCCTTGAGGCCGCCATTCATGTACGTGCTTTGTGGGTAGGACTTGTCCATGACGCGGCGCGCATCGTCGCGCAGTTGTGTCATGCCCAGGGCGTCGTAGGACTGAATGAGGATATACAGCGCTTCTTCCAGTGCTGGAACGCCCTGGTAGTCGGCAACGGCCACCTGGGCACGGCTGATGGCCGCCACATACGCGCCCCGCTGGAAGTAGTAACGCGCCACATGCACCTCATACTGCGCAAGCGAGTTGACGATGTAGGTCATGCGCTGGCGCGAGTCCTGCGCGTAGCGGGACTCCGGGAAACGGGTGACCAGCTCACTGAAGGCCTCGAAGGAGTCTTTGGCAGCCTTTTGGTCACGTTCGGACAGGTCTTGGCGCGAAATGAATGAGAACAGGCCGAGGTTGTCGTTGAAGTTCACCAGCCCCTTGAGGTATAGCGCGTAGTCCAGTGCAGGGCTGGCGGGGTGCAGCTTCATGAAGCGGTCCAGCGTGGCGACGGCCTGGGCTTTTTCACCCGCCTTGTAGTGCGCGTAGGCCTTGTCGATCTGGGCCTGCTGGGCCAAAGGGGTTCCAGCTGCGCGGCCTTCAAGTTTTTCGAGCAGCGGAACCGCCTTGTCGTAGGCACCGCTGTTCATCTCGTCCTGTGCTTCGGAGTGGATGCGATTGGGGCTCCATCCGGCCGTTTTGTCTTCGGGGGTGCTGGAGCAACCAGCCAGCAGACCCGCGAACAGCAGGGCGGAAACGAGGGGCAGTGGGGCACGCAGCATCGCAGGCAGCTTTCAGCAAATAAGGAAACAGGTGCGCAAGGGGCTTTCTCCTGCCGGGTGCACCGTGGGCAGAAAGGGCATTGTACTGGTGGCCGTTGCTGCAAAGCGCGCATTGCGCGACAGGCTTTCGGTTGGGTGCGCACGAGGCTTTCTACAATGACCGCATGTTTGTTCACTTGCGCCTGCACACCGAATTTTCCGTCGTAGACGGTACCAACCGAATCGATGAGGTGGCCAAAGCGGCTGCCAAGGATGGCCAGCCCGCGCTGGCGATCACCGATCTCAATAATCTCTTTGGCGCGATCAAGTTCTACAAGGAAGCCCGGGGCAAGGGTGTCAAGCCCATTTTGGGCGCCGAAATCTATCTGGAGGGCGAGGCCGGGGCTGGGCCGTCGCGGCTGATCGTTCTGGTGCAAAGTCGCCAGGGTTACCTCAACTTGTCGGAGTTGCTCGCCCGTGCGTGGACCCGCAACATCGTCAAGAACCTGGCGCAGTGCACCTGGGCTTGGCTGGAAGAGCTTTCCGAAGGATTGATCGCCCTTGCTGGAGCCCAGGCCGGCCCCGTGGGGCAGGCGTTGCTGAAGGGCGATGAATCGGGCGCCGCCGATCTTGCCTTGCGTTTGGCGGGGATCTTTCCACACCGGTTTTACATCGAGTTGCAACGTGCGGGGCGGGTGGACGATGAAGTCCATGTGGCTGCTGCAGCGCAGTTGGCTGCGCGTCTGAATCTGCCCGTGGTGGCCACGCATCCGGTGCAGTTCGCCACGGCGGACGACTATGAGGCCCATGAGGCCCGCATCTGCATTTCGGAGGGCGAAATACTGGCCAACCCACGCCGGGTGCGCAAGTTCACCCGCGATCAGTATTTCAAGTCATCTGCGGAGATGGAAGCCTTGTTTGCTGATGTGCCATCGGCTATCTCGAACACGGTGGAAATCGCCCAGCGCTGCAACCTCACCCTGGTGTTGGGTAAGCCACAGCTGCCCGATTTTCCGACCCCCAACGGCATGCCGATCGACGAGTATTTTCGGGTGGCGTCATTCGAGGGGCTGGAGGAGCGGCTCAAGCTGTTGTTTCCTAAAGAGGCCGATCGGGACCAGCAGCGCCAACGCTATCAGGAGCGGTTGGAATTTGAAATTGGCACCATCCTCAAGATGGGCTTTCCAGGTTACTTCCTCATCGTGGGGGATTTCATCCAGTGGGCCAAGGCCAATGGATGTCCGGTGGGGCCTGGCCGGGGGTCGGGTGCCGGCTCGCTGGTGGCGTATGCGCTCAAGATCACCGACCTGGACCCGCTGGAATACAACCTGCTGTTCGAGCGGTTCTTGAACCCGGAACGGGTTTCGATGCCCGACTTCGACATCGACTTTTGCCAATCGAACCGCGACCGCGTCATTGACTATGTGAAAGACAAATACGGCAAGAACGCGGTCAGCCAGATCGCAACGTTCGGAACGATGGCCGCCAAAGCGGCTATTCGGGACGTGGGCCGGGTGATGGACATGAGTTACATGTTTGTCGATGGGATTTCCAAGCTGGTTCCCGGAAAACCCGGAATGTCGTACACCTTGCAGTACCCGCCCGATCCCAAGAAGGAGGGTGACAAGAACAACTACGCGCTTGAGCTGGAGCCCATGCTCTACGAGCGGGTGCGCAAGGAAGAAGACGTCAAGACTGTCATCGAGATGGCGCAAAAACTCGAAGGCATGACGCGCAATATCGGCATGCATGCGGGGGGTGTGCTGATTGCGCCAGGCAAGCTCACCGATTTTTGCCCGCTGTACCAGCAGCCGGGCAGTGAATCGGCGGTAAGCCAGTACGACAAGGACGACGTGGAGGCCATTGGCCTTGTGAAGTTTGACTTTTTGGGTCTCGCCACGCTCACCATCCTGGAAATCGCGCGCGAGTTCATCATCAAGCGCCACAAGGGGCAAGAGAATTTCGCTTTCGAGACCATACCGCTGGACGATGGGCCGACGTACCGCTTGTTCTCGGAGGGCAAGACCGAAGCAGTGTTCCAGTTTGAAAGCCGCGGCATGCAGGGCATGCTCAAGGAGGCCAAGCCGAGTCGGCTGGAAGACCTGATTGCGTTGAACGCGCTGTATCGCCCGGGCCCCATGGACCTGATCCCGAGCTTTGTGAACCGCAAACACGGCAAGGAGGTGGTGGAGTACCCGCACCCGCTGGTGGAGCCCGTTCTGGCCGAGACCTACGGGATCATGGTGTACCAGGAACAGGTGATGCAGACCGCCCAGGTGCTGGGGGGCTACAGCCTGGGTGGTGCCGATATGCTGCGCCGCGCCATGGGTAAAAAGAAGGCCGAGGAAATGGCCGAGCACCGGGAGATCTTCCGCAAAGGTGCCGCAGAAAAGAACATCAGCCAGCAAAAGGCGGATGAAGTGTTCGACCTGATGGAGAAGTTTGCGGGTTACGGCTTTAACAAGTCACATGCGGCTGCCTACTCCCTGCTGGCATACCACACGGGCTGGCTCAAGGTGCACTTCACCGCTGAGTTCTTCTGCGCCAACATGACCGTGGAAATGGATGACACCGACAAGCTCAAGGTGTTGTTCGAGGACGCGAACAAGATGGGGCTTTCTTTCGAGCCGCCAGACGTTAATCGGGGGTTTTACCGGTTTGAGCCTGTCACCGACAAGATCATTCGCTATGGACTGGGTGCCGTCAAAGGCACCGGACAGCAGGCCATAGAGGCCATGGTGGCATCGCGCGAAGGGCGTGGCGAAGGGCCTCATGGCTCTACCACCGGGCCCTTCAAGAGCCTGTTCGAGTTCTGCCTGCGTGTGGACAAGGCGCGCATGAACAAACGCACGGTGGAGGCCTTGATCAAGGCGGGTGCTTTTGATTCGATCAACATGAACCGGGCAGCGATGGTGGCGTCCATCGACCGGGCCTTTGACTTTGCGGCCGCTACGCTGGCCAACGTGAACCAGGGCGGGCTGTTCGACATGATGGGCGACGATGCCCACGGCTCCAGCACACAGGAGCCTGAACTGGTGGATGCGGTGCCTTGGGGGATCAAGGAGCGACTTACGCTGGAAAAAACGGCGGTCGGCTTCTACCTGTCGGGCCATCTGTTCGATGAAGTGGCCACCGAGGTGCGTCGTTTTGTGCGCACCCAGATTGATGAGCTGCTGGACAGCCGCGAACCCCAGGTGCTGGCCGGGATCATCAGTGATTTTCGGGTCATCAATGGGCAGCGTGGCAAGCTGGGCCTGTTCAAGCTCGATGACAAGTCGGCCGTGATTGAGGCGTCAGCCGACGAGGCCTTGCTCACTACGTACCGCAACCAGCTCAAGGAAGATGAGTTCGTGGTGATGATGGGGCGCCTGCAGCTCGACCATTTCAGTGGTGGCCTGCGTGTGAAGGTGCAGCAGGTGTGGGACTTGGCAGGGGCGCGTTGCCGGTTTGGCAAGTACCTGCATGTGATGATGGGCGACAAGGTGCCGGATGTTCCGCGTCTGGTGAAAGAGTTCCCCCCCGCCGTGAAGAGGTGGCCGACGGCGAGTTGATGCATGGCCTGCGCGTGCGCATGGGCGTGCGCTGCGCGGCCGAAGACGCAGCGGCGGTTGCTGAACTGCAATTGGGCGAGAACGCACGCTTTTTCCCGACGGATGCCGCCTTGGCGGCTTGGACGGCGCAGGCGGGATCGGGGTCTGCCACGGTGGTCTACGAGTAAGGCGGGGCCGCCAAAAATATCCATGGCGCTGTGGCTTGAAAAAACAAGGTCAACAACCAACTTCTCTTGCGGCAGCCCCTCGCGTGGGTCGCTAGAATGATTTTCATGGCAACAAAACCACCTTCACCTCCCACCGCGCCGCCTGTGACCCGGCCAGCGCGGGATGATGGCGGTTCTGTCGTGCTCGAAAGACGCACGCAAAAGACCCAGCCGCCCCAGATGTATCAGGTGGTCATGCTCAATGACGACTACACCCCCATGGAGTTTGTCATCGTGGTGCTGCAGGAGTTTTTCAGCAAGGACCGCGAACAAGCCACCCAGATCATGTTGAAGATTCACCTCGATGGCAAAGGCGTCTGCGGCGTTTATTCGCGTGATGTCGCCGCCACCAAGGTTGAACAAGTGCTTGACGCCGCCCTCAAGGCGGGCCACCCACTGCAATGTGTCAGTGAGCCTGTTGAATAACAGGTTTTTGATCCCGATCTACAGTTATCCCTTCCACGCAAGCACAAAGGAGTTCACATGATTGCCCAGGAACTGGAAGTCAGCTTGCACATGGCCTTTGTTGAGGCCCGCCAGCAGCGCCACGAGTTCATCACCGTGGAGCATCTGTTGCTTGCACTGCTCGATAACCCCAGCGCAGCGGAGGTGCTGCGCGCATGTTCGGCCAACATCGATGATCTGCGCTCATCGTTGTCGAATTTTATCAAAGACAATACCCCGCAGGTGGCCGGCACCGACGAGGTGGATACACAACCCACGCTGGGTTTCCAGCGGGTGATCCAGCGCGCCATCATGCACGTGCAGTCCACGGGCAATGGCAAGAAGGAAGTCACTGGCGCCAACGTGCTCGTGGCCATCTTTGGTGAGAAAGACTCGCACGCCGTGTACTACCTGCACCAGCAGGGCGTGACGCGCCTGGACGTGGTCAACTTCATCGCCCATGGCATCAAAAAGGGCGAGCCCCCAGAACCCGCCAAGGCCGAGAACCAGGCTGAGGGCGAAGAGGGCGGTGGTGGCGAGCGCAATGAAAAAGCCTCGCCCCTGGAGCAGTTCACCCAGAACCTGAACCAGGCTGCCAAGGATGGCAAGATCGATCCGCTGATCGGGCGCCACTACGAAGTGGAGCGCACCATCCAGATCCTGTGCCGTCGCCGCAAGAACAACCCGCTGCTGGTGGGTGAAGCGGGCGTGGGCAAAACGGCGATTGCCGAAGGCTTGGCCTGGCGTATTACGCAGAACGATGTGCCCGAGATTCTGGCCGAGGCCGTGGTGTATTCGCTCGACATGGGCGCGCTGCTGGCGGGCACCAAGTACCGCGGCGATTTCGAGCAGCGCCTGAAAGGCGTGCTCAAGTCGCTCAAGGACAAGCCCAACGCCATTCTGTTCATCGACGAGATCCACACCCTGATCGGTGCGGGCGCAGCCTCGGGCGGCACGCTGGATGCGTCCAACCTGCTCAAGCCAGCGCTCTCAAGCGGCCAGCTCAAGTGCATCGGCGCGACCACCTTCACGGAATACCGTGGCATTTTCGAAAAAGACGCCGCGTTGTCGCGCCGCTTCCAGAAGGTGGACGTGGTCGAGCCCACGGTGCAGGAAACCATCGACATCCTGAAGGGCCTGAAGTCGCGCTTCGAAGAGCACCACAGCGTGAAGTACGCTGCGGCGGCCCTGCAAGCTGCGGCTGAGCTGAGCGCCAAGTACATCAATGACCGCCATCTGCCCGACAAGGCGATTGACGTCATCGATGAAGCCGGCGCTGCCCAGCGCATCATGGTGCCGAGCAAGCGCAAGAAGACCATCGGCAAGGCCGAGATCGAAGAGATCGTGGCCAAGATCGCCCGCATTCCGCCCGCCAATGTGTCCAACGACGACCGTGGCAAGCTGCAGACGCTGGAGCGCGACTTGAAGAGCGTGGTGTTTGGCCAGGACAAGGCCCTCGAAGTGCTGGCGTCGTCGGTCAAGATGGCGCGCTCGGGCCTGGGCAAGGGCGACAAGCCGATTGGCTCCTTCTTGTTCAGCGGCCCCACGGGCGTGGGCAAGACCGAAGCGGCCAAGCAACTGGCCTACATCATGGGCATCGAGCTGATCCGCTTCGACATGTCGGAGTACATGGAGCGCCATGCCGTGAGCCGCCTGATCGGCGCGCCTCCGGGCTACGTCGGTTTTGACCAGGGCGGCCTGCTGACCGAAGCCATCACGAAGAAGCCACACGCGGTGCTGCTGCTCGACGAAATCGAGAAGGCGCACCCCGACATCTTCAACGTGCTGCTGCAAGTGATGGACCATGGCACGCTGACGGACAACAACGGCCGCAAGGCCGACTTCCGTAACGTCCTGATCATCATGACGACGAACGCTGGCGCCGAGACCATGAACAAGGCGACCATCGGCTTCACCAACCCGCGCCAGGCGGGCGATGAGATGGGCGATATCAAGCGCCTGTTCACGCCCGAGTTCCGCAATCGGCTGGATGCCATCGTCAACTTCAAGGCACTCGACGAGCAGATCATCCTGCGGGTGGTGGACAAGTTCTTGCTGCAACTGGAGCAACAGCTGGCTGAAAAGAAGGTGGAAGTCACCTTTACCGACACGCTGCGCAAGCATCTGGCCAAGAAGGGCTTCGATCCACTCATGGGTGCCCGCCCCATGCAGCGCCTGATTCAGGACACGATCCGCCGTGCGCTGGCCGACGAACTGCTGTTCGGCCGCCTCACGGAAGGTGGCCGTCTCACCGTCGACATCGAACTCAAGACCGATGACAAGGGTGTGGAAACCTCGGAAGTGCTGCTGGACATCCAGCCGCTGCCCAAAAAAGAACGTTCGGCCAAATCAGAGCCGACAGAGCCAGAAGAAGCCACGGCCGACTGAAAGTCGTCAGGCGGGCGGGCCGGCACCGTGGTTTTGCCCCGGTGCGTAGCGCCCTGAAAGTGAAAGCCAGCCGTCATTGAGGTGGCTGGCTTTTTCTTTGGTCGTTCCATCGTGTCACGTCTCGGCCACACCTGGGGTGTAGGCCGAGGGCGCTGGTGTGTGAGAGGCAAAACGAAGAGGCACTGCGCGGCAAACACCCAATCTGAACAGGTCGCGCATCGAGTTGCGTCAGTGCCGGTTGAATCGCTCTCCAAGCTGCTATGTTTCTGGTTTTGGCGACGCGGCCGCTTCGCTCTTGCATGCAACCGCCGCTAGCTGCTTTCCATTTTTCAAGGAGTCTTCCCATGATCACGACCAGTCCTTCCATGACCCATCTGTTTGAGCAACTCGGGCTGGATGCCAGCACGCAGGGAATTGCCGAGTTCATCAAGGGCCACCAGTTGGCCACTGAGGTAGCGCTTTGTGATGCGCCTTATTGGAGCGAGGCGCAGCGGCAGTTTCTGGGGGAGCAGATCAAGTCCGATGCGCCATGGGCGCTGATCGTGGACCAGTTCAGCGAGTCACTGCATTCCGACGCGGTGCACCGCAGCTCGGGGCTGAACTGAACAAACAAGTGCCATCGGTGCGGCCAGGCCTCAGCGCGCGGGTGCTGATGAGGGGCCAAGGGATTGGGCTCCTCTGAGCCGATCCAGCAGTTCGAGGGTGGCGTAACCATCGGCCACCAGGCCTTCGCTTTGCTGGTAGCGCCGCAGACCTGCTCGGGTGGCGGGCCCCTGCACACCGTCGGGGGTTCCCGTGTCAAAGCCGCGCAGGTTCAGCGCGGTTTGCAGCGCCTGCACTTGTTCGCGTGACAGGGGCGGCAGGTCACGCGGCCACGCTGCGGCAATGGGGGCACCGCCCTCGATCTGTTGCGCCAGCTGTGCCACTCCCAGGGCATACGTCACGGCATTGTTGTAACGCAGCAAGGTACGGAAGTTGTGCCCCACCAGAAACGCGGGTCCGCGTGCGCCTGCTGGTGTGAGGATGGAGGTGTTGTCCAGCGCCGGCATGGGTTGCCCATTCATGGGCTGCACGCCTTCGGCAGCCCACTGTTGGGACGACTGCCGTACCGTCAGTTCTGTGCGTGCGTAGTCAAACCCCACAGGCAACCGGACCTCCAGGCCCCACATTTCTCCCCGGCGCCAGCCTTCGCCCGCCAGAAACGCTGCCGTGGACGCCGCCACATCCGGCACGCTGCCCCAGATGTCGCGATGGCCATCGCCATCGGCATCCACCGCGTGTGCAAGGAACACCGATGGCAGGAACTGGGTGTGGCCCATGGCGCCCGCCCAGGATCCGATCATGCGGTCAGCGGCAATGTCCCCCTGGTCGATGATGCGCAAGGCCGCCAGCAGCTCGGTTTGCGCCCAGCTGCGGCGCCGGCCTTCATAGGCCAGCGTGGCCAATGCATCGACGGTACGGAAGCTGCCGAAATTGCTGCCGTAGTTGCTTTCCATGCCCCAAATGGCGGTGATGACGGCCGCAGGCACCCCAAAGCGGCTGGAGGCCGCTTGCAATGGGGCGGCGTGCTCGGCCAGCTTGGCCTGCCCCTGCGCTACGCGCTGCGTAGACACGGCACTGTCCAGGTAGGCCCAGGGTGTGCGCGTGAACTCGGGTTGGGCGCGGTCCAGCTCAATAATTCTGGGCTGCCATTGGGCGCTGGCGAGCACATTGCGCACCGTGTCGGGACGGATTCCTGCTTTCAGGGCCTGGTCCAGGAAGGCTGTTCGCCAAACGATAAACCCGGCGGTATGGTCTGCGCTGCCGGTGTCCGCTGCGGGTGGGGGGCTCACAGAGGGGCGGGTGGCGCTGACCGGCGCGGAAGACGCGGTTGGCGATGCTGCAGAAGTTGCGCTGGCAGGATGATCCCGGGGCGCGGGTGCCGAGGCGCAGCCCGTGAGCACCAGGGCGGTCATCAGCGTGGGGCCGAATGCGAACATTGCGGCCTTGTTACGCCGTGGCCGAATCGGTAGATGGGTATTGCTTTGCATGCGCCATTGTCCTGCGTGGCAGCGACGCCCTTCCGGTGCAGGTGTATCACTGCGTGCTGGGCGATGGATGTTGCTCACTATTATTTTGATAGCTGCTAGCGCTTTATCTGTATGCGCTAGAGGGCAAAATGGCGTCAAATCCGGTTACAGTTGCTGCCTCGCCCCTGTCTTGCACTCTCGCGCTCACTGACCATGGCCCCCCACACTTTTCTCTGGCACGACTACGAAACCTTTGGTGCCAACACGCGCCGTGACCGGCCCGCGCAGTTCGCAGCCATTCGCACGGATGCCGAGCTCAATGAAATCGGCGAGCCGCTGATGCTCTATTGCCAGCCCGCCAACGATTACCTGCCTGACCCGGTCTCGTGCCTCATCACCGGCATCACGCCCCAGCAGTGCCTGGAGCAGGGCGTGCCAGAGCACCAGTTCGCCGCCCGCATTGAGGCCGAGTTTGCCCAGCCCGGCACCATCGGCGTGGGCTACAACACCATCCGGTTTGACGACGAGATCACGCGCTTCATGTTCTGGCGCAACCTCATCGACCCCTATGCGCGCGAATGGCAGAACCAGTGTGGCCGCTGGGATTTGCTGGACGTGGTCCGCATGACCTATGCGCTGCGGCCTGATGGCATTCATTGGCCAAAAAAGGAGGACGGCACCACGCCCAGCTTCAAGCTGGAGCACCTGTCCAAAGCCAACGGCCTGCTGCACGAGGCCGCGCACGATGCGCTGTCGGACGTGCGCGCCACCATTGCGCTGGCGCGGCTGATTCGCCAGCACAACACCAAGCTGTTTGACTTTGCGCTCAGCCTGCACAAAAAAGACCGCGTTGCCGCCGAGTTGCGCCTGCCTGCCACCACCACCACGGCCAAGCCGTTTCTGCATGTGTCTGGCATGTTCCCCACCGAGCGCGGTTGCTTGGCCGTGATGTGGCCGCTGGCCAGCCACCCCACCAACAAAAACGAACTGATCGCCTGGGACCTGGCCCACGACCCGGCGCCGCTCGCCACCATGGGCCCCGATGAAATCCGCCTGCGAATGTTCAGCAAGGCCGACGCGCTGCCCGAGGGCATGACGCGCCTGCCGGTCAAGACCATTCACCTGAACAAATCCCCCATGGTGGTGGGCAATGTGAACACGCTTACCCCCGCGCTGGCGCAGCGCTGGGGCATCGACATGGCCCAGGCCGCAGCGCATGCTGATGTGGCGCGGGGGCTGCCCGACATGAGTGGCATCTGGCCCGCCGTGTTTGCGTGCCCGCCAGAGGCGTCTCCGGACGTGGACCAGGACCTGTACGGTGGTTTTGTGGGCAACAACGATCGCCGCCTGCTGAATGACCTGCGCACCTTGAGCGGCGACAAGTTGGCCAAGGCGCGCGCGAACTTTGATGACCCGCGCCTGGCAGAGCTGTTCTGGCGCTACCGGGCGCGCAACTTTCCGCAAACGCTGTCGCCCGAAGAGACTGAACGTTGGGAGTCCCACCGTGCCGTCTGCCTGTTTGACGGGCAGGGCGGGGCGCGCACGGTGGAGCAACTGTTCACCGAAATCGACGAACTCTCTGAGACGGCGGACGACGACCGTACGCAGGACATCCTGGGCGCCTTGTACGATTACGCAGAACACATCGCACCGGAACGGTAGCCCCCTGAGGCGCTGCGCGCCTTCCGCCCAGAGGGGGGACGCACCCCGGTGGCCTGGCAGAGCCAGTTCCAAGGGGGCGCTGGCACCAGGGCGTGCCAGTATTGTTCGCCCCACCTTGCACGTAGACCGCAGAAACAGCGCAGATTTTTATGATGACATCACCAAACCACCGCTTCACCACCCAGATCGTGCACGCCGACCGCCTGGGCGGCGCCGAGCAGGGTGCCATCCACCAGCCCATCCACACCTCGGTGCAGTACGGCTATGACAAGGTCGAAGACCTGATCGCCGTGTTTCAGGGCACCGCCAAGGGTGGCTTCAACTACGCGCGCCAGGGCACGCCCACCACGGCGGCGCTGGAGGCCAAGTTGACGCAGATGGAGCGCGGGCACGGTTCCATCGTGTTTTCTACCGGCATGGCCGGCATCTGCGCGGTGTTTCTGACCTTGCTGAAGGCGGGAGACCACTTGGTGTGCAGCCAGTTCGTGTTTGGCAACACCAACAGCGTGCTGGGCACACTGGCTGACCTGGGCGTTGATGTGACCATGGTGGACGTGACCCGCGCCGCCAACGTGGCCGCCGCGCTGCGCCCCAACACCCGCATGGTGTTTGTCGAAACCATTGCCAACCCCGGCACGCAGATCCCCGACCTCGAAGGCATCGGTGCCCTTTGCAAAGCGCATCGTGCCCTGTACGTGGTGGACAACACCGTCGCGTCGCCCTACCTGTTTCGCGCCAGCAGCGTGGGGGCGGGCCTGGTGGTCAACTCGCTCACCAAGAGCATTGGCGGGCATGGCGACGCGCTGGGCGGCGCCATCACTGACACCGGCTTGTTCGACTGGTCGGGCTACCCCAACATTTTTGCGGCCTACCGCAAGGGCGACGCCAAGGGCTGGGGCCTGCAACAGCTGCGCAAAAAGGGCCTGCGCGACATGGGCGGCACCTTGTCGTCGCATGCCGCGCACCAACTGGCGCTGGGGGCCGAAACGCTGGCGCTGCGCATGGACCGCACCAGTGCCACCGCGCTGGCGCTGGCGCAATGGCTGGAGCAACACCCCGCCGTGTCGCGCGTGCTGTACCCCCTGCTGCCATCACACCCGCAGCACGAAAGGGCGCGCAAACACCTCAAGGCAGGCTCCTGGCTGCTGTCGTTTGAGCTGCGCGACCCTGCGCAATGCCTGCCCGTGTGCAACCGGCTGCAGCTGCCCATCAAGGCCACAGGGCTGGCCGACACGCGCACCCTGATCATCCCGGTGGCGCACACCATCTTCTGGGAGGCCGGCCCGGCTGTGCGCGCCACCATGGGCATGGCCGACAGCATGATCCGCCTGTCGGTAGGGCTCGAAGAAGTGGAAGATCTGCTGGCCGACTTTGAGCAGGCGCTCGCCGAAGCCTGACCCCATCTACACCGACCCCTTCCCGAACCGCCCACCCTGACCGGGAGCCCCACCATGGCCACAGCCACCTCTGCCCCACCTGCCACCATCGGCAAGTACCGCATCGAACGCGAATTGGGCCGGGGCGCCAGCGGCGTCGTGTATTTGGGGCTGGACGGCTTTCGGGGCCGCAAGGTGGCCATCAAGCAGACGCACGCCCACCTGCTCAAACAACCGGAGCTGGCTGACCGCTACCGCAAGCTGCTGCGCAACGAGGCCGCACTGTCGGGCCGCTTGCGGCACCCCAACATCGTTCGCCTGCTGGACGCCGACGAAGAAGCTTTTCCGCCGTATCTGGTGCTGGAATTCATCGACGGCCAGGCCCTGTCTGACTTTGCAACGCCCGATACCTTGCTGCCCGTACCGCAGGTGCTCGACATTGCCTTCAAGTGCTGCAACGCGCTCGAATACGCTTGCCGCGAAGGCTTGGTGCACCGCGACATCAAACCCGCCAACCTGATGCTGGCGCGCGATGGCGACGTCAAGCTGACCGACTTTGGCGCCGCGCTGTCCCTGCGAAGCGACGCTACCCAGCTGTCGGGCCTGGTGGGCTCGCCGTCTTACATGTCGCCCGAGCAAGTGCGCGAGCAAGACCTCACGCACCACAGCGACATGTTCTCGCTGGCCGTGGTGGTGTACGAACTGCTCACCGGCCGTCGCCCGTTTGATGGCGACACCGACTTTGCGACGCTCTACAAGATCAGCCACGAAACGCCCACACCGCCCAGCCTGCTGCGTGCCTCGCTGCCCGCGCATGTGGATGACGTGTTGCTGCGCGCCCTGGCCAAGCAGCCTGCCGACCGCTTTGCCACCTGGGACGACTTTGCCCAAGCCCTGCTGGCCGCCCACCAGAGCCTGCCTCGCCAACGATCCCAAGACACCGAAGCCGAGCGATTTGCCTGCTTGCGTGCGCTGCCCTTCTTTGCCGATTTTCACGACGTGGCGCTGTGGGAGTTGATGCGCCTGGGCCACTGGCGCAGGCTGGAGGCAGGCACCGTGCTGATGCGCGAAAACACCCCCGGCGACTCGTTCTGCATCCTCATCGAAGGCCAGGTCGCCATCAGCCGCCAAGGCTGGAGCCTGAGCACCCTGGGCGCCGGTGTCACCTTGGGCGAAATGACCTACCTGCGCCCCGAGAACAAAATGCGCACCGCCTCCGCCGTGGCCGAGACCGAGGTGCTGGTGCTCAAGGTGCGCAACCCCGCGCTGCGCGAAGCGTCCGAAGACTTGCAGTCACGCTTTGACAAGGCCTTTATCAAACTGCTGGTGGGGCGGCTGGTGGCCACCAACGAGCAGTTGGCGGAATGGGAGCAGGGGTTGAGTGAGCCGGAGTGAGGGGGTATGACCGCCCAGAGCCAAAGATGAGGCCGCTCGGCTCATGTGAGATGTTGACTATTGAATTCATAGCTGCTCGCGCTTTATGGGTAAGCGCTAGAGACCCAAAAGGCATTAAAAGTGGGTGCTGAGCGTTTCTGCCCCACGGGCCGAAGTAGAGCTTGTTTCCACTGGCTTACAAGCTGCAGCTGCAAGCCAGTTTCAGGAGAAATGAGTGTCCGGAACCCGGCACTGCAGTGGATCGGCTGCACTGCCCACTGAATCTAGACGTCAGGCGTCCCCAGTCCGTTGAACCGAGAGATTTGCATGAAGCCATTTGCCAGCGCCGAGGTTGCCGCGAAGTTCGCTGCGTATCCGCCCAACGTGCGAGCCAAGCTCTTGGCTCTGAGGGAACTCGTTTTCGAAACCGCCGCTACTGCGGACGGCGCTGGAGAAATCGAAGAGACGCTGAAATGGGGTGAGCCTGCTTACGCCACGAAGAACAAAAATGGCAGCACGGTGCGGATGGACTGGAAGAATCAGCATCCCAATCAGTACGCGATGTACTTCAACTGCCAGACCGATCTGGTCGAGACTTTTCGAACCATTTTCCCCACTGACTTCACGTTCGAAGGAAACCGGGCATTGGTGTTCTCACTGGAAGACAAGGTGCCGAAAGACTCCCTGGCAATGTGCATTGCCGCATCTTTCACCTATCACTTGAAGAAGAAGGGTGCAAAGGGTGCGAGGTGATGCCCAACCCTTCCATCGAGTTGTCACTCCCCGGCAAGCTGGCTTGCTCCTCTCATGCCAAACGTTGAGCGGAGGCATCGTTTGGTCCTCACTGCTGCTATTGGCTGCGCCTGTCCGTTAGCCGTCGCAGGATCGCGCAACGAGAAGACTTGAGGTCGAAGGGCCAAGATCGCAATAAGCGGCGGGTCACCTTGTGTCTTCCACGCAGACAGGCGCACATTGAACTATCAAAAGAATAGCTGCTTGCGCTTAATGGGTAAGCGCTAGAGGCCAATTTGGCTTGAATTTTTTCCATCAGCCAAAGAACCAGTAGCACACCCCAATGGCCGCCACCACACCGGCCAACTCGGCCAGCAAGGCGCAGCCCACAGCGTGGCGTGCGCGCTGGATGCCGACGGCGCCAAAGTACACGGCCAGCACGTAGAAGGTGGTCTCGGTGCTGCCCTGGATGGTGGCGGCGGCCAGCGCGGCGAAGCTGTCCACGCCCTGGGCCTGCATGGTTTCGATCAGCATGGCGCGGGCTGCGCTGCCTGAAAAGGGTTTGACCAGGGCGGTGGGCAGGGCGTCCACAAACCGGGTGTCGGCGCCCAGCAGCTCCACGCACCAGCGGATGCCATCCAGCACATAGCCCAGCGCCCCCGACGCGCGAAACACCCCGACGGCGCACAACATGGCCACCAGGTAGGGCAGCAGGCTTTTGGCCACGTCGAAACCTTCGCGGGCTCCGTCGATGAACGCCTCGTACAAGGGCACCTTGCGCCATGCGCCCACCGCCACAAACAGCACGATGAGCGAGAAAAGTGTGAGGTTGCCCAGCAGCGATGACAGTTGCGCGAGGGCTGTGGCGCTCAGTGTGGTCAGCAGCGCCATGAAGCCACCCAGGCCCAGCGCTACCGGCAGCAGGTAGGCCAGCACCACGGGGCTCCACAGCGGCAGGCGCTGCACCACGGCCACGCTGAGCAGGCCCACCAGGGTGGATGCCGAGGTGGCCAGCAGGATGGGCAGGAAGACGAGCGTCGGGTCGGCCGCGCCCTGCTGCATGCGGTACATGAAGATCGTCACCGGCAGCAAGGTAAGTGATGAGGCGTTGAGTACCAGAAACAGGATCTGCGCGTTGGTGGCCGTGTCGGGCCGGGGGTTCAGCTCTTGCAGGGCCTTCATGGCCTTCAGGCCCATGGGGGTGGCGGCGTTGTCCAGCCCCAGGGCGTTGGCGGCAAAGTTCAGCGTCATCAGGCCCAGGGCAGGGTGGCCGCTGGGCACCTCGGGCATCAGCCGCCGGAACAGCGGCGCCAGCCAGCGGGCCAGCGCGTCCACAATGCCGGCCTTTTCGGCAATGCGCAAAAAGCCCAGCCACAGCGTGAGGGTGCCAAACAGCAGCACCATCACCTCGACCGAGAGCTTGGCCATGGCGAACAGCGACTCGACCATGGCGGCGAAGATCTGCGCGTTGCCGCCCAGCAGCCACTGCGCCAGCGCGGCGACGGCAGCGGTCAGAAAAAAGCCCAGCCACAGGGTGTTGAGCATCAATGGTCCTGCGGAGCGAAGGGTGGAGGGGGGCGCATGGTGCCGAGGTTACCCGTCCCTAGGCGCGAGCGGGTCGTTTGGCGTGGCGGCAAGGCAACGGGGCCGTCAGTGGTAACCTATAGGGTTCGGTTCAGATGTGCATGGCGCCTTTTTTCAAGGGCTCCCAGGGTGCAAAGGGGCCGCAAACAGATTCACAGGCGCCGTGGCGCGCCGCAACTCCAAGAAAGACATCACCATGGGCGCGCAGTGGAAAGCAAAAGGCAAGGCACAGGCCGCAGATGCCAGAGGCAAGCTGTTTGGCAAGCTGGCCAAGGAAATCATGGTCGCCGCACGCGGCGGCGCTGACCCGGCTGGTAATTCCAAGCTGCGGCTGGTGGTGGAGCAGGCGCGCAAAGTTTCTATGCCCAAAGAGACGCTGGACCGTGCCATTAAAAAAGGCGCTGGCATTGGTGGTGAGGCCGTCAGCTTCGAGCACGTGATCTACGAGGGTTACGCCCCGCACCAGGTGGCCGTGATGGTCGAATGCCTGACTGACAACGTCAAACGCACGGCGCCCGAGATGCGCGTGCTGTTCCGCAAGGGCCAACTGGGTACCTCGGGTTCGGTGTCCTGGGACTTTGACCATGTCGGCATGATCGAAGCCGAACCGACCGTTGCGGGCGCCGACCCCGAAGAGGCCGCCATTGAAGCGGGTGCACAAGACTGCGAACCGGGCGACGAAGACGGTACCACCACCTTCTGGACCGACCCTGCAGAACTTGACCTGGTGAGCCGGGCGCTGCCCGCCCACGGTTTCAACGTGCTGTCGGTCAAGCTGGGCTACAAGCCCAAGAACCCCGTCAACCCGGCCAACCTCACCGCTGAACAGCTGGAGGAAGTCGAAAGCTTTCTGGCGGCCATTGACGGCAACGACGATGTGCAGAACGTGTTTGTGAGCCTGGGCGGTTGATGCGGCCCTTGCCCGCAGGCCGTGGCATTTGCCAGCAACCGCTGGAAGCCGCTTTGAATTTTTGCCCATGACCGCAGACCACTACGCCGCCCTCGGGCTCGCGGCCAACGCGTCGCTGGCCGACATCAAGAAGGCGTTTCGCCAGAAGGCGTCGTTCTACCACCCGGACCGCAATGACGCGCCTGACGCAGCCCTGCAGTTTCAGGCGGTGCAAAAGGCCTATGAGGTGCTGTCTGATGACACCGCCCGCCAGGCCTACGACGACAACCGCCGCCGCAACCTGCTGGACGACCCGCTGCAGACCGCGCAGGAGATCTGGCAGGCCTATTCCACGCGCATTTTTTCTTCTTCTTCGTCTTCTACGTGAAACTTTCTCCTTATTTTCAAGACCTGCGCTCCGCCTACCAGGCCGAGCTGGATGACTTGGTATCCGATTCCGAGGGCAACGATGTTCTGCGCAAGCGCCTGGCCGAAAAGCGCAATGAGATTGCGTTTTTGGTGCAGATGATGGAACTGGCCCCCGAGATGGTGGCTGTGGTGTTTCACCGGGGATTCCGTTTCGTCAAGCCTGCAGCCGTCGAGCACCTGCTGGGCCTGCCCGTGGACGATTTGCCCGAATGGCACAGCCTGACCCACGCCATCACGCTGGAGCCCTGGGCCGCCAGCCTGGCGGAAACCGTTCTGCGCGAGCCGCAAGGTGCGCGTTTCTTGGCCGTGGCCGCCGGGTTGGAATACCTGCAGCAACACGCCCGCATGGCACCTGCGGCGGCATCGCACGCGGACGGCGATGGTGAATCGGATGACGCCGAAGATGCCGCAGAACATGACGACGGCTACGACGCGCTGAGCGCCGATGACGCGGCGGATCCAAAAAACAACCGCAGCCGCGAAGAAGCCAGCTCCAACTGGTTGTCTGATGTGGGCTTTGACCGGAAGGACTAGCCCACGCTAGCCCCCCTGAGTCGCTTCGCTCCATCCGCCGAGGGGGGCGGCTCCGGAGGCCCGGTGGAGCCGGTTCCACGGCGGCGCTGGCCTTGGCAAGCGTCAGTTTCAACCGCTTGCGCAATGCGTACAGCGCAACGGACCAATGAAAAGGAATTCGCATGAGCAACAACACCCATCTCGCGCTGATCACCAAAACCACCAGCCTGATTGCGGCCGGTGACATCGTGGGCGCTGAATCGGCGTTGGCCGAACTGGCCGACACCGACGGTGACGGCGCGCTGATGGTGGTCCTGGACCAGCTCGCGCCCAAGGACATCCTGGCCGTGATGCGCGAGTACGACGAGTCCAAGGCCTCCGTGGTCAACATGCTGGTCACGCCCGCGCAGTTTGCCCGCGCCATGGTGCTGGAAAAGCAGTACAAAGACCTCACGCACACCCACCTGCGCAGCATGGTCAACGCGGTCATCTTCCGCGACGATGCCGATACCGTGGAGTTTTTGACAGCCATTGGCGACCTCGACGGGGGCGCCGAGGCGCTGGCCAACTACTTTGCCGAAAAGTGGAGCCGTATCGAGGCCTTCGCCCGCACCGGCACTTTTGACGCGGTCGAAGACTACGGCCTGACGCTGACTGACGATGAACTGCTGGCCTCGGGCTATGTGCAGCCGCGCATTGACCAGGACGAGGTGGCCGATCGCGACTGGATGCAAATGGCCTGGTTGCTGCGCTACGAGTGCCGTGACTTGTTCATCGAAACCCTGCTGGTGCTGCGCGCCAAGGCCCGCGCCTTTGAGTTGGGCCTGGAAGAGGGCGACGAACCCGCCGCTGAAGAAGACGACGGCAAGTTTGAAACCAGCGACACGGACCGCGGCAAGGCCACGCCGGCTGCGCGCGCATCCGACGAAGAATCCGCTATCTGACGCAATGAGTAGCAGTCCTAGCACCCCACAGGAGTTTGCTGAGCAGGCGCTTTCGTCAGCCTTGTCGCTGCACGACGCCCGTCCATTTTTAGAAAAGGCGTTGGCCTATGGCGTGCAGCATGGCGTGCTGGGTGCGGACAAGATCGCGGCCATCAATGCCGATGCGCCCAAGGGGATCGTGCAGATTGCGCGGTACTTTGGCAGCGAGTTTTTGCGCCCCGAGCTGGAAAAGGCACGAGACCGCATGGTCAACCTCATCAGCCTGTACCTGCTGGACACCACCGAAGGGGATCTGCACAAGGCCGCCGTGTCGCTGCGGGACCATTCGTTCCTGTCGCGCTCCAAAGGCGGCTCGGACATGCTCAAGCGCCTGATTGCCCTGCCCGAAAGCAGCAACTTTGGCATGGCCGGGTATGCAGATGCCGAGACTCCGCTGCTTGCGATGTGGTCGCTGCGCAGCCATGCCGACTACCGCGCCGAGCTGGCCCGCCGCACGCAAATAGCGCAGGCTATCTCCGCCGCCCAGTGGCTGGCAGAACAATACGACCTGGATACTGACGAGTTGGAAGCCGCAGGTGCTGATGCCGAGGCGGTGATTCGCACCGGGCTGTTGATGCAGGTCCTGGCCCCCAAGGCCATGGAGCTGGGTGAATGGCCCCATGCCACCGCGTTCGAAAAAAGGATCACCGAGCAGCGCAAGAAGAAGCTGACCGTTTCGGCCCCATTGCGGCTGCCTGGGGGCGTGCCTCCAGATCTGCGCGATGCCATGCTGGCCCAGTGCGCCACTGTGCTGGCTGACCTGCCCAAGCTGCTCGATGCCACGGCGCCCCTGCGTACGCTGCTGCGCGCCACGGGTGCTTTCCGCGCGCGGTACTTCCTGCTGGACGACCCTCTGGCAGAGGTGGACGACTACCACCGCAGCCTGGATGACCTGGAGCAGGGCGGGGATGAGCCTCCGCAGCCTGCCAGCAAGATCTGGATCAAGACCACCGGAGGCAACGACGATGAGCATTCACTGCTCACGCTGTTCCTGTGTCTTGCAGCGGGTGCGCCCAAGAAGACGCTGTTGACCGAGAAGACTGCTGCCAGCCTGGTGCGCAAGATTCGCAAAGCGGGTCTTCAGCCCGCACTGGCCAGCGACTTCATCCGGGGCCATGCACCCGGCGCCTACCACCAGGACTATCTGGCGCTATGGGCGGGTTTTGTGCAGGAAGCTGAAAAGACGTTGACCAGCGACATGGACTACCAAATGCACGATGCGCTGGCCTTGTTGCGCAGGGAGTGCCACGTCGCTGGATGAGTGCAGTGGGGCGCCTCGGGCTGCCCCCTCTGGTACTGATGGGGCGGTGCAGCCCCTTCGGTCTCGGTTTTCTCTCAGGCGATGGCCGGATACGCCCCTGTGCCTTCGGGCCAGGGCGTGAGCACTTCGAAGCCGTCGGCCGTCACCGCCACCATGTGTTCCCACTGCGCAGACAGCGAGTGGTCGCGGGTGACCACGGTCCAGCCATCGGCCAATTCTTTGGTTTCACGCTTTCCGGCATTGATCATGGGCTCGATGGTGAAGACCATGCCTTCCTCCAGGCGCAGGCCCTGACCGCGGTGGCCGTAGTGCAGCACCTGTGGTTCGTCGTGGTAAACCTGCCCGATGCCGTGCCCGCAATATTCGCGCACCACACTGAAGCGCTCGCGGTGCGCCACCGTCTGAATAGCGTGCCCCACATCACCCAGCGTGGCGCCGGGCCGCACCTGCAAAATGCCCGCCCGCATGGCTTCGTAGGTGGTGTGGACCAGCCGACGCGCCAGAGGTGTGGGTTCGCCGACAAAATACATGCGGCTTGTGTCACCGAACCAGCCATCCTTGATGATCGCCACGTCGATGTTGATGATGTCGCCCGCCTTCAGCACCTTGTCGGGCGCTGGGATGCCGTGGCAGATCACATGGTTCACGGAGGTGCACACCGTCTTGGGGAACCCCAGATAGCCCACGTTGGCGGGGATTACCTTTAATTCGTGCACGATGAAATCGTGACAGCGCTGGTCCAGTTCTTCCGTGCTCACGCCGGGCTTCACGTGGGGGCCGATCATGCGCAACACCTCGGCCGCCAGTTGCCCGGCATCTCGGGCCATGCTAATTTCTGCGGGCGACTTCAGCGAGATACGGGGCTTCATTGTGGAGCCCTTTGTGCGGAGAGACTGGACGGGGTGGCCAGTGACGCAGCCACCGTCGCCATGTCGAACCCCCCGGCCTGCTCGACCCGGATCAGCAGCTGACAGATTTCGCGATGATCGAGGTCTGGATGCAGTTCGGCGAGCATGCCGACACGCATCCAATGTTCAGCCTGCGCGTTGATGGAGCGAGACAGCGCATTGCTGGTCACCCGGAGGTTTTCATGCATTTGGTCGGAAATTTTGACGATACCCATGGCTGAATTATACAAAACATATGCGTTTCGTATGTTTTGTGACAAAGATAGTCGCTTCGTGTGGCGGAGTGCGGCGATTTGGAGGGGCCGCTGCATGCGGTTGACGGTGGCTTTGGTGGTTGGCTTGTGGTGCAGGCCTTCAGCCCCTCAAAGAACACTCACGGAATCTGCGGTTTTGATGCGGCGGCCGGTTACTATTTAGCCCGCTTTCCAGCCAGGTTTGTGAGGCCTGTGGTGCCCACAGATTTTTCGCTGTAGCCGCGCCTTTCAAACCGATTCTCCAGCCCACGCCCTTCAGTGCACAGCCCCACACTCATCATCGTTGCGGCCATTCTTTCGGCGCTGGTCACCGTCGTGCTCTATGCGGTCTGGTATTTCAACCAGCACATACCCGGCCTGCGGCTGTGGATGCTGTCGTTTTCTTGTGCGTCGGTGGCCTGCATCAATCTCTTGGTGCGTGACCATTTTCCGCAAGCGCTGTCGGTAGTCCTGGCACAGGGCTCCATCGCGATGGGCGCCTACCTGTGTTTTTTAGGAAGCCGGGCGTACATGGGCAGGGCGCCTGTTCGGCACGCAATAGCAGCGTGCGCCCTGGCCATGCTGCTGCTGTTGTCTGTGTATTTCACGGTGGTGCAGCCTCACCTGGGGGCCCGTTTTGTGCTGTCGGGCCTGGTGTCGGGTGTTTGTTATCTTTTGACCGCACGCACCATGGCCCATGGTGGCTTTCACAAGGTACCCGCGAGGTATCTGTTTGCGGGCACGATAGGCTTTCACGGCATCTTTTTGCTGGTCAGGCCTGTGCTGTTTCGGTTGGCAGCACCCAATGGCGTGTTGGACTCCGAATCCAGCATGGTGGCAATGTTGTCGCAGTTTGTGGTGCTGGAAGCCACTTTGGCGCTGGTGTTGACAGCATTTGGTGCGCTGATGCTCATCAACGAGTTCATTGCCAGCGAGCTTCGCCACCTTGCCGAGGTAGACCCGCTTACCAACGTGTTCAACCGCCGGGCATTCCTCACGCTGCTGGACAAAGCCATTAGTAATGCGCAGCGCATGCAGACCGCGCTCCCGGTTCTGGTGATGGATCTGGACCATTTCAAGAAGGTCAACGACACCTGGGGGCACCGGGCGGGTGATGATGTGCTGCGCCATTTTGTGGTGCTGGCCAATTGCTGCCTGCGCAAGGAGGACGTGATCGGTCGCCTGGGGGGCGAGGAGTTCGCCATCTTTTTACCCAACGCCGGTGGGGGCGGCGCCATTGCCGTCGCGGAGCGACTGCGCGCCCTGGTCGAGGCGCACCCGGTGGTCACTGGCCAGCGCTCGATTGCGCTCACCGTGAGCGTCGGGGTCACCCTGTGCACCGGCGACGAATCGGCCGACGCAGCGTTGCAGCGAGCCGATGAGGCCATGTACCTGGCCAAGGAGCGGGGGCGCAACCGCGTGGAAATGTCACCCCGGATGTCGATGGCCGCCTGACTTACCGAAGGTACGGGGCCGGGGCGGTGCTTGGCCAGCACTCAGGAACCATCCACGGCAAAAATGGGGGCAGTGTCGGCTGGCCGACCCTGCGCAGGATGTGGCGTGGCCTGGGCTCAGCCCCGTGTCGCAAAATGATTGTTTCCCCATTTTTCTTCACCCATGGCTGTGACACCTCCTCGTGGCGCCCAGAGCGTCCCACCCCATCCAGATACCTATGTCGCCCAGGGGCCCACGGCGTTGCCTGCAAACCCCGCGCGCAGGTCGTTTGTACGGTGGGGGGTGGGCTTGGCTACGGTGGGCGGGGTCGTGGCGGGGGCTGGCTACTTCCTGCATCGGCCCGGGAATGACCGGCAACTGGTTTTTGGCACGATCAGCGAGGCCTTGCGCGAGGTGGAGCGCTTGAACGCAGCCTCGGTGCATGCACTCGTGCCCGCCACGGCGTGGAACTGGTCGCAGACGCTGGAGCACTGCGCGCAGAGCATCGAATACTCGCTGCAAGGGTTCCCGGAACCCAAGTCGGCACTGTTTCAGAACACCGTGGGCACCGCCGCGTTCAGCGTGTTTGCACAGCGCGGCCGTATGAGTCACAGCCTGGAAGAGCCTATTCCGGGTGCGCCGGTGCTGGATGCATCGGCACCCGATGCTGCGGCTGCCCTGGCGCGCTTGCGCAAAGCTGCGCAGGATTTTGCGGCCTATTCAGGAACCCTGCACCCGCACTTTGCCTATGGGGCGTTGAGCCGCGTGCAATACGAGCAGGCGCATGCCATGCACCTGGCCAATCACCTGTCCGCCTTCGACGGTCGCCCCCAGGGCTGAGGGGACCCACTCCCGCACTGGTGCCGTGTGGGTGCCGCTGCAGGGCGCCACAGTGCTCCTGGCAATTGTCAGCAGCTTGATGCAGGTCAAGCGTTGGCGCCTCGCAGCGCAATGTGAACAGGTGCGCCGCGCGTACCATGCCTCGGGGCGGGATGCTGCAATGGCAGGCGTGGCTTGGTGTGCCCTCCTGCCGCTACGCCAACAAGGATCTAAACCATGGGCAGCAAGTGGAAAATTTACGCGACAGCGGCAGCGCTGCTCTTACTGGGTGCCGTGCTGGTAGTGCGGTGGGCGCCTTGGCGTGTGGACGGACCGGGCCCCGGCTTTGTGAGCGGCAATGGTCGCGTGGAGGCCACAGAGATCGCCGTAGCCACCAAGCTGGCGGGCAGGGTGCAGGACATTCTGGTGGCCGAAGGTGAGTTCGTGAAGGCCGGTCAGCCCGTGGCCCACATGCAGATTGACGGATTGCAGGCCCAGCGCGAAGAGGCTGTGGCGCGCCTGCAGCAGGCCCAGCTGGCCATCAGCAGCACCGAGGTACAGGTGGCGCAACGCGAAAGTGACCATCAGGCAGCCCTTGCAGTGGTGGCCCAGCGCGAGAGCGACCTGGATACCGCCCGTCGCCGCCTGCCGCGCTCCGAGCAGTTGGCGCGCGAGGGGTTTTTCTCCAGCCAGTTGCTCGATGATGACCGCGCCAAAGTGCACAGTCTGCAGGCCGCCGTGGTGGCTGCACGGGCACAGGCCAAGGCGGCGCAAGCAGGTATTGGAGCGGCCCGCACCCAGGTGACGAGTTCGCAGGCCAACGTGCGCGCGCTGGAGGCCACGCTGGCCCGCATCGATGTGGAGCTGGCCGACAGCGAGCTCAAGGCCCCGCGCGACGGCCGTGTGCAGTTCCGCGTGGTGCAACCCGGTGAGGTGGTGGGTGCCGGTGCACGCGTGCTGCAACTGGTGGACCTGACCGATGTGTACATGACTTTCTTTTTGCCCGAGACCTTGGCGGGCCGCGTGGCGCTGGGCAGCGAGGTGCGCATCGTGCTCGATGCCGCGCCGGACTTCGTCATCCCTGCAGCCGTCTCGTTTGTTGCCAGCACCGCGCAGTTCACGCCCAAAACGGTAGAGACTGTCAGTGAGCGGCAGAAGCTCATGTTCCGCGTGCGGGCGCAGATCGACAAGGCGCTGCTGCTGCGCCACCAGGAGCAGGTCAAGACGGGCCTGCCAGGCGTGGCCTGGCTGCGCGTGGACCCCGCGGTGGAATGGCCTGCAGTGCTGGCCGTCAAGGCCGGGCAGTGAATCTGCCGGACACCGACGCCGCCCCCGTGGCCCGCCTGCGTGGCGTGGGCCAGCGCTACGGGCGGACTGTGGCGCTCGATGGGATTGACCTGGAATTGGCCGCAGGCCGCATGGTGGGCCTGATCGGGCCGGATGGCGTGGGCAAGTCCAGCCTGCTGGCCCTGGTGGCGGGCGCACGCGCGGTGCAGCAGGGCACCGTGGAGGTTCTGGGCGGCGACATGGCCCAAAGCCGCCACCGCAGCCGGGTGTGCCCCCGCATCGCCTACATGCCGCAGGGGTTGGGCAAGAACCTGTACCCCACGCTGTCGGTGGAAGAGAACCTGCAGTTCTTTGGCCGCCTGTTCGGGCACGACGCGCCCGAGCGGCGCCGCCGGATTGATGAACTCACGCGCAGTACCGGCCTGTATCCGTTTTTGGCGCGGCCCGCGGGCAAACTCTCGGGCGGCATGAAGCAAAAGCTGGCGCTGTGCTGCGCGCTGATCCACGACCCGGACCTGCTGATCCTTGACGAGCCCACCACGGGCGTGGACCCGCTGGCGCGCGCCCAGTTCTGGGACCTGATCGGCCGCATCCGCGCCGCGCGGCCGGGCATGAGCGTCATCGTGGCCACGGCCTACATGGAAGAGGCACAGCGCTTTGAATGGCTGGTGGCGATGGACGAAGGGCGCATCCTGGCCACCGGCACCCCCGCCGAGTTGATGGCCCGCACTGGGCACGATACGCTGGAGCAGGCCTTTGTAGCCCTGTTGCCCGAGGCCAAGCGCCGGGGCCACCAAGCGGTGCAGATCCCGCCGCTGGACCGTGCGCAGGCCCATGACGCCGCCAACGTCGCCATCGAGGCGCGCGACCTGACCATGCGCTTTGGCGATTTCGTGGCGGTGGACCATGTGAGCTTTCGCATCCAGCGCGGCGAGATCTTTGGCTTTCTGGGCAGCAATGGTTGCGGCAAGTCCACCACCATGAAGATGCTCACCGGCCTGCTGCCCGCCAGCGACGGGCAGGCCTGGCTGTTCGGCCAGCCGGTGGACCCCAAGGACATGGCCACGCGGCGGCGTGTGGGCTACATGTCGCAGGCGTTTTCGCTGTACAGCGAGCTGTCGGTGGAGCAAAACCTGGTGCTGCATGCCCGGTTGTTCCATGTGCCTGAACCCGAGGTCCCAGCGCGCGTGTCTGCCATGCTGGAGCGCTTTGACCTGCAGGCCGCCTGCAGCGCACTGCCCATGAAGCTGCCCCTGGGCATGCGCCAGCGCCTGTCGCTGGCCGTGGCCATGGTGCACCAGCCCGAGCTGCTGATCCTGGACGAGCCCACCTCGGGCGTGGACCCGATGGCGCGCGACAACTTCTGGCGCCTGATGGTGGAGCTGGCACGGCGCGACAAGGTCACCATTTTCATCTCCACCCACTTCATGAACGAGGCTGAGCGCTGCGACCGCATCTCGCTGATGCACGCGGGGCGGGTGCTGGAGAGCGCTGCGCCGCAGGACATCGTGGCAAAGCGCGGCGCCGCCACGTTGGAAGAAGCCTTCATCGGCTATCTGGAGGATGCTGCGAGCACCTCACCGGTCCAGGCAGCCGTGGACGCTTCCGAGCACCCCGCGCCACCCCCGGCGCCCATCCCCACCGCTCCCACCTGGCCCACCCGCCTGCGCCAAAGCCTGGCCCGCATCCACAGCACCCAGTGGCGCGAATCGCTGGAGCTGCGCCGCGACCCGGTGCGCGGCGCCATGGCGCTGCTGGGCTCCTTGATCCTGATGTTTGTGATGGGCTACGGCATCAGCATGGACGTGGAGAACCTGCGTTTTGCCGTGCTGGACCGCGACCAGACCGCGCTGAGCCGCGCCTACACGCTGAACCTGGCGGGCTCGCGCTACTTCACCGAGCAGCCCCCGCTGTCCACCTACGCTGAGCTGGACCAGCGCATGCGCTCCGCCGAGATATCGCTGGCGCTGGAGATCCCGCCCGGCTTTGCGCGCGACGTGGCACGCGGCCAGCCGGTGCAGATCGGCGCGTGGGTGGACGGCGCCATGCCCCAGCGCGCCGAAACCGTCATCGGCTACGCCCAGGGCCTGCACCAGCAGTGGCTGGTGGAACAAAGCCGCAGCCGCACGGGCGTGGTGCCCCGGGGCCTGCTGGAGGTGGAGCCGCGCTACCGCTACAACCCCGATGTGCGCAGCCTGCCGTCCATGGTGCCCGCCGTGATCCCGCTGCTGCTGCTGATGCTGCCCGCCATGCTCACGGCCCTGGCCGTGGTGCGCGAGAAGGAGTTGGGCTCCATCATCAACCTGTATGTCACGCCCACCACGCGCACCGAATTCATGCTGGGCAAGCAGCTGCCCTATGTAGTGCTGGCCTTGTTCAATTTTGGCCTCATGTGCCTAGCCGCAGTGACGGTGTTTGGGGTGCCCATCACCGGCAGCTTTGCAACCCTGACGCTGGGCGCCGTGCTGTTCAGCCTGTGCTCCACGGGCATGGGCCTCTTGGCCTCTACCGTCACGCGCAGCCAGATTGCGGCGATGTTCTTTGCCATGGTGGGCACTCTCATCCCAGCGGTGCAGTTTGCGGGGCTCATCAACCCGGTGTCGTCCATGACGGGTTTTGCGCGCTGGGTGGGCGACGTGTACCCGGCCAGCCACATGTTCACCATCAGCCGGGGGGTGTTCAACAAGGCACTCGCTTTGCAAGACCTGCAGGCCGAGTTCTGGCCCATGCTGGTGGCGGTGCCGGTCATCGTCGGTGCTGCGATCGCACTCCTTAGAAAGCAGGAGAGCTGAGTGACGCACAACCTTGCTATAGCTGTCTTCGAGCCTTTGCCCGCAGAAACTGGCGCGGCACAGGCCAGTGGCTGCCGCGCAAGGGCCGCCCCGCCGCGCTGGCAGCGTCCCCCTTCCCGCGCAAAGCGCGAGAGAAGGGGGAAGGCGCGCAGCGCCACAGGGGGATGGGCATGATTCACTGGTCGAACATTTTCAGGTTGGGCATCAAGGAGCTGTGGAGCCTGTGGCGCGACCCGGCCATGCTGTTCCTCATCGTCTACACCACCACGCTGGCGGTGTATTCGGCGGGCATGGCGCAGCCCGAGACGCTCTACCACGTGCCCATTGCCATCGTGGACGAAGACGATTCGGCCCTGTCCCAGCGCATCGCCACCGCGTTCTATGCGCCCCAGTTCACGCGCCCGGCCATGATCAACATGCGCGAGGTGGACCCGGGGCTGGACGCCGGCCGCTTCACGCTGGTGTTGCACATCCCCGCCCACTTCCAGCGCGAGGTGCTGGCGGGCCGGGTGCCGCAGGTGCAGCTCAACATCGACGCCACGCGCATGGGGCAGGCGTTTGCGGCCAACGGTGCCGTGCAGCAGATCGTGCAGCTGGAGGTGGCTGAGTTTGTACAACGCGACCGCACCGTGGCCGCCCAGCCCATCGAACTGACCGTGCGTTCGCGCTTCAACCCGGCGCTGAACCCCGCGTGGTTCGGCTCGCTCATGGAGCTGATCAACATCGTGACCATGCTTTCCATCATCCTCACCGGTGCCGCGCTGATCCGCGAGCGCGAGCATGGCACGGTGGAGCACCTGCTGGTCATGCCTGTCACCCCCGGCGAGATCATGCTGGCCAAGGTCTGGGCCATGGCGCTGGTGGTGCTGGTCGCCACCTGGGTGTCGCTCACGGCGGTGATTCGCTGGGCGATTGGTGTGCCCATCGAAGGCTCGGTGCCGCTGTTTCTGCTGGGGGCCACGCTGCACTTGTTTGCCACCACGTCCATGGGCATCTTCATGGCCACGGTGGCGCGCAGCATGCCGCAGTTTGGGCTGCTCATGGTGCTGGTGATGATGCCGCTGCAGATGCTGTCGGGCGGCGTCACCCCGCGCGAGAGCATGCCGCTGTGGGTGCAGTACGGCATGGCCCTGGCGCCCACCACGCACTTCACCGAACTGGCCCAGGCCATCCTCTATCGGGGCGCGGGCTGGGCGGTGGTGTGGCCGTCGCTGGTGTGGCTGCTGGGGATTGGGGCTGTGCTATTCAGCCTGGCGCTGGCGCGGTTTCGCAAGACGATTGCACGCATGGCGTAAAATGCGGGAAATGCTATTGAATGTATAGCTGCTAGCGCTTGGTAGATAAGCGCTAGAGGCTAGTTTGACGTGAAATTCACGCTGCCAGGCCGCCCGGGCAAGTGCAGCTCCGCCGTGGGGGCAGGCTGACTGGCCACCCGCTGGCCGCGCCGCCATACCCCCAGGCGCGCTGCGCGCAGGCGAATGGCCTCCACGGGGTTGCGCGCATGCAGCAGCACCAAGTCGGCATGGCAGCCGGGCGCAATGCCGTAGCCCTCCAGCCCCAGCAGGCGCGCGGGGTTCACCGTCACCGCATCAAAACACTGCCGCATCGCCGTCTGGCTGGTCATCTGGCCCACGTGCAGGCCCATGTGCGCCGCCTCCAGCATGTCGGCGCTGCCGCCGCTGTACCAGGGGTCGAGCACGCAGTCGTGGCCAAACGCCACCGTCAGGCCTGCGGCCATCAGCTCGGGCACGCGGGTCATGCCCCGGCGCTTGGGGTAGGTGTCGTGGCGGCCCTGCAGCGTGATGTTGATGAGCGGGTTGGCCGCCACGCCCAGGTCGGCCTCGGCCATCAGGGGGATGAGTTTGCTCACGTAGTAGTTGTCCATGCTGTGCATGGAGGTGAGGTGCGAGCCCGTCACGCGGCCGTGCAGGCCCAGGCGCTGGGTTTCAAAGGCCAAAGTTTCCACATGGCGTGACAGCGGGTCGTCGGACTCGTCGCAGTGCATGTCCACGCGCTTGCCTCGCTCCGCGGCCAGTTCGCAGAGGATCTTCACGCTCTCGGCGCCCTGGGCCATGGTGCGCTCGAAGTGTGGGATGCCACCCACCACATCCACGCCCATGTCCAGCGCCCTCTTCAGGTTGTCGAGCCCGCCGGGCGCACGCAGCACGCCGTCTTGCGGGAAGGCCACGAGTTGCAGGTCCAGATACGGCGCCACGCGCTGTTTCACATCCAGCAGGGCCTGCACCGGCAGAAGGCTCGGGTGGCTGGTGTCAACGTGCGAACGGATCGCCAGCAGCCCGCGTGCCACAGCCATGTCGCAGTACCGCAGGGCGCGCTCTACGATGGCGTCGTGCGTCAGCGTGGGCTTGAGTTCGCCCCACAGCGCAATGCCTTCGAGCAGGGTGCCGCTTTCGTTCACGCGCGGCTGGCCGTAGCTCAGGGTCGAATCCATGTGGAAATGCGCGTCCACAAACGGGGGGCTGACCAGCAGGCCGCCCGCGTCCAAGGTTTCGTGCGCGGGGGCTTGCAGGCCCTCGGTCACTTCGGCAATGCGGCCGTCTTGCACGGCAATCGACATGTTCTGGCGACCGTCGGGCAGGGTGGCGTGGGTGATGAGCAGGTCAAGCATGGGGTGGGCAGTTCGTATCGGGGTGTCGGGTTTTTTCAAGACCTGGGCAGGTTCTGTCCCTAAGCTCTGTGTCTTGTTTTGCGCATCAACGTGTCAGCGCATCCATTCATTCTTACAAAGGCAGTTTTCATGCAATTTGGCTACACGATTCTCTACGTCGAAGACGTCCCCAAAACCATCGCTTTCTACGAAGCCGCCTTTGGTTTTGTGCGCCGCTTCGTGCATGAGGCAGGCGACTTCGGCGAGCTGGAGACCGGTGCTACGGCGCTGGCTTTCTCGTCGCTGCGGTTGATGGCCGAGCTGGGCAAAAACCCGACGCGCGCGTCGGCCGATGCGCCCAGTTTCGAGATTGCTTTCACCACCGCCGACGTGGCCGCCGCCGTGCAACGCGCGGTGGACGCCGGTGCCCGGTTGGTGCAGGCGCCCGAGCAAATGTCCTGGGGCCAGACTGTGGCGTATGTGGCGGATATCAACGGTGCGCTGGTGGAGCTGTGCACGCCCATGGGTGCCGCCGTTGCCTGAGTGACGGGGCCCGCGCATCAGCGCCTCTGACGGGTGCGAAAGCGCACCTCGCCCGGTTTGTGCCCTGCGTCGATGGTGATGCGAAACACGCTGTTGTCATGGCCCGACTGCGCCCGCGCGGTCCAGCGGATGCCGTTGCGCGTGGGCTGGCAGTTCATCTGGCTCAGGGTGATTTCAGCGTGGTCGTTGTTGATGGCCTCAAAACTCTGGGTGTGCACTTCCCTCGCGCTGTCGTTGCCATCACGCACGATCCACTGCAGGTACACGAACGATTGCCCATACCGCGTGGCGTGCACGATGCGGTACACGCCGCGGCCTTCGCTCGGCGGCTGCACGGGCCATTCGCCGCAGATTTTGATCCAGTCCACATCCGGGGCGGTGGCAAACGATTCAAAGGGAACGTCCATGCCCAGCGCATGGGCCTGGCCTGCGCAGGCCAGCAGTGCAGCCGCCAGCCAGCGGGCGACCAGGTGAGGCACCGACCTCATCGCTCCCCCTTGCGATACGGTTTCATCAGCGCCTGTGGATACGCCGCCTTGCGCGCCACCAGCACCAGCGCCAGGATAGACAGCAGGTAGGGCAGCATCAAATACACTTGGTAGGGCAACCACGCATCGCCCGCCTGCTGCAGCCGCAACTGCAGCGCATCGAAGAACGCAAACAGCAGCGCACCCAGCAGCGCCTTGCCCGGCCGCCACGATGCAAACACCACCAGCGCCACGCAGATCCAGCCGCGCCCGTTCACCATGTTGAAGAAGAACGCGTTGAACGCCGACAGCGTGAGAAACGATCCCGCCACCCCCATCAGCGCCGAGCCCGCGACGATGGCGCCGGTGCGCGTGGCTGCCACCGAGATGCCCTGGCCCTCGGCCGCCTGCGGGTTCTCACCCACCATGCGCACCGCCAGGCCCAGAGGTGTGCGCAGCAGTACCCAGGCCAGCAGCGGCACCAGCAGCAAGGCCAGCAGTGTGAGCGGGGTTTGCGCAGAGAGGATAGGAATGGGCAGCCAGTCCATCGCCGCAAACGGCTCAATGGTGGGCGGCGTGTTGACCTTCGGAAAGCTCACGCGGTAGCCGTAGTAGCTGAGCGCCGTGGCCAGCAGCGTGATGCCCAGGCCCGACACATGCTGCGACAGCGCCAGCCCCACAGTAAGCCAGGCGTGCAGCAGCCCAAACACTGCACCAGCCAGCGCTGCCACCAGCACCCCCGTCCACAGCCCGTAGCCTGCATACACCGCCAGCCAGCCGGTGAAGGCACCCGCCACCATGATCCCTTCAATGCCCAGGTTGAGCACGCCTGCGCGCTCGCACAGCAAAACCCCTAGCGTGCCCAGGATGAGCGGCGTCGCCACGCGCAGGGTGGCGATCCAGAAAGCGGGGTTGGCCAGGATGTCGAGCAACTCGGTCATGTACCCGCCTCGATCTGAGTTACTTCTTTTTTGATAGCGGGTGGTGCTTGATAAATAAGCGCCAAAGGCCAATTTTGCTTGAAATGTGGGTGCACGTGCTTGTTCATGGCGCCCTCACTTCCAGCGCACGCGGTACTGCGTCAGCAAGCCTGCCACCAGCACCGCAATCAGCGAAGTCGCCACGATCACATCGGCAATGTAGGTGGGCACGCCCACCGCGCGGCTCATGCTGTCCGCCCCCACCAGCACACCCGCTACAAAGGTGCCTGCCGCAATCACGCCCAGCGGGTGCAGCCCGGCCAGCATGGCAATCACGATGCCGCTGTAGCCATAGCCGGGCGACATGTCGAGCGTCACATAGCTGGTGCGGCCCGCCACCTCAATGGCACCGGCCAGCCCCGCCAGCCCGCCCGAGAGCAGCGCCACCAGCACGACAGTGCGCGTGATGGGCACGCCCGCAAACGCCGCAGCCCGCGCATTGGCCCCGGCGGCGCGGATATCAAAACCCGGCACCGTGCGTGCCAGCAGCGCCCACAACATCACGGCCAAAGAGACAGCCCACAGCAGCCCGGTGTGCAGCCGCGTCTGCGGCACCAGCTTGGACAACTCCATATCGCCTTGCAGCGCCACGCTCTGCGGCCAGCCCATGGAGAGCGGGTCTTTCATCGGCCCGTCGAGCAGGGCCGACACCAGCAGCAGCATGATGAAGTTGAGCAGCAGCGTGGTCACCACCTCGTCCACCCCCAGCCGCGCCTTCATCAGCGCCGGGCCCAGCAGCAGTGCCGCCCCGGCGAGGACTGCCGCCAACATCATGAGCGGGAAGAGCACGTAAGGCGACCACTCCAGCCCAGTGCCACCATGCATGCCGCCCACGGCCACGGCGGCCAGCGCCCCGGCGTAGAGCTGCCCTTCAGCCCCGATGTTGAACAGCCGGGCACGAAACGCCACGGCAGCCGCCAGCCCGGTCAGGATCAGCGGCGTGGCGCGGGTCAACGTTTCGGTCAGCGCAAACACGGAGCCGAACGCGCCTTGCAGCAGCAGCGCATAGGTCTGGCCCACGGGCGCGCCTGCCCACAGCACCAGCAGGCCGCTGATGAGCAGCGTGAACACCACAGCGCCCACCGGTGCCAGCACATAGGCGGCGGGGGAGGTGTGGTTGCGTTTTTCGAGTCTCATGTTGGGTATTGTTCTTGTGTGTTCGGTCAGTGCGCGGCACCCGCCATCGCCAGCCCGATCGCCTCGCGCGTCCAAGCATCCACAGGCCGCGCGTCGCTCAGTTTTCCGTCATGCATCACCGCCACACGGTCGCCAAGGGCCAGCACCTCGTCCAGGTCGTCGGAGATGAGCAGCACCGCCGCGCCGGCGTCGCGGGCGTTGATGAGTTGCTGCTGCACAAACATCACGGCGCCAATGTCCAGCCCCCAGGTGGGCTGGTGGGCGACGATGAGCTGGGGTGCCGCAGCGGTGTGGCCTGCCGCGTCCTGCGGTGGCATCAGCGCCCGACCCAAAATGAGTTTCTGCATGTTGCCCCCTGACAGCGACCGGGCAGGGGCATCGGGCCCGCCGCCGCGCACATCGAAGGTTTGGGCCACCCTCTGGGCATGCTGGCGGGCTGCGCCGCGTTTGACCCAGAGGGCCTTGAACCATGGGTGCGCGAACCAGTGGCTGCGCAGGCGCTCAGAAACAGCGTTTTCCCACACCGGCAAATCGCCCACTACGCCCACGGCGTGGCGGTCTTCGGGGATGCGGGCCACGCCCTGGCTGACCAGCCACGCGGGCCGGGCTTGCAGCGGTGCGCCGCGCAGCGTGACCTGGCCGGTGGTGGCGCTGCGCACGCCGGACAGCACATCGGCCAGTGCCACCTGGCCGTTGCCGCTCACACCGGCAATGGCCACGATCTCGCCCGCGCGCAAGGTGAGGGATACATCGTTCAACCGGTCTCGCCCCGGGGGGGATGTGCTGACGTTGGTCAGGGTGCAGATGGGATCGCCCACGTTCTGTGCCGGGCGGCGCTCTGCGGCCTCAATCGCGTGGCCCACCATCCATTGCGCCAGCTGCCCCTGCGTGGTGCCCTGCGCGGGGGCCTCCGCCACCAGTTGGCCCTGGCGCAGCACGGCCACGCGGTGCGAGACGCGCAGCACCTCGCCCAGTTTGTGGCTGATGAAGATGATGGACAGGCCCTGCGCCACCATCTGCGCCAGGGTGTCGAACAAGGCCTCGCTCTCCTGCGGGGTGAGCACGGCGGTGGGCTCGTCCAGGATGAGGATGCGGGCGCCCCGGTAGAGCGCTTTGAGGATCTCGACCCGCTGGCGCTCACCCACCGAGAGGCTGCCGACCTTCGCATCGGGGCTGACCGGCAGGCCAAACTGCTGCGACACGGCCAGCAGCTTGGCACGCGCCTCGCTGCGGCGAGAGAAGGGTTGCCACAGCGGTTCGGTGCCCAGCAGCACGTTGTCCAGCACGGTGAGGTTGTCTGCCAGCGTGAAGTGCTGGTGCACCATGCCGATGCCCGCCGCCAGCGCCGCGCGCGGCTGGCCAGGCGGCAGGGGCTGGCCAAAGACTTCAATGCTGCCTTCGTCTGCCACGTAATGGCCGAACAGGATGGACATCAGCGTGGACTTGCCCGCGCCGTTCTCGCCCAGCAGCGCCAGCACCTCGCCACGTGCCAGAGTCAGGCTGATGCCAGCGTTGGCCACCAACTTGCCAAAACGCTTGGTAATGCCCGACAGGCGAAGAACGGGGGCAGCAGCTTCTGTCATTTATTTCCAGCTCGCCAAGAAGGCTTGCAGCACCTTGGCCGAGTTGGCCGCTGCCAGGCCCATGAAGGTGCCCATTTCGTTCTCGCCGTCGCCGCCACCGGCCAGGTCGCTCAGCGAGCGAAAGGCGATGTACGGCACGCCGTTGCTGTGCGCCACCATGGCAGTGGCGGCGGTTTCCATGTCGAGCACGTTGGCCTCGAAAGTTTTGAATGCGTATTCGCGGAAGGCCTTGTTGTCTACAAACGCCTGGCCAGACACGCCGCTGCCGCCCACCACCAGTTGTGGGCGCTGCTTCAGGCAGGTGGCGGCCAGGCAATGCTCCAGGCCCACGTTCTGCAGGCTGCGGGCGGTGGCCAGCATCTTCGGGTCGGCCTCGAACCAGAACTTCTTGTTGAGCTGGGGGTTGGCGGCAGACCGCACCTCCACGGGGCGTGGGTGCATCATGCCGAAGGCGGACATGGTCAGCTCGCTTTTCATCCAGACGGGGGCGCTGTACTGGCCGGGCGTGTCTTCACGCGCCATCAGCCATTCCATGTACTGGCCCCACTGCGCGGGCACGGTCACGTCGCCAATGTGCAGGCGGAGGTTCACGCCGCCGGCAATGCCGCTGAAAACAATGTGGCTCACATTGAACCGGTCCAGCACCAGCTGGGTGTTCATGGCCGCGTTGGTCATGCTGATGCCCGACAGGAAGACGACGACAGGCTTGCCTTCGAGCGTGCCCGTGGTGAAGTCCACACCGTTGACGCTGTGTTTGACGGGCTGTTGCACTTTGGGCAGCAGCACCGTCAGCTCGGGCGCAAAGGCGGAGATGACGGCGATGCGGGGTGTGTCATCCAGCCGCACAGCAGTCTTGCTAGGCGCGGGCGGGGGCGGGGGCGCAGCGCAGCCTGCCACCACGGCGGCCAGGGCCATGGCGCCCAGCAGGCGGGTGTACCGGGTCATCCGTGAAGGCTGGGGTTGGCAGGTTGTAAGCATGCGGCGGCGCTTTGAGAAGGAAACAGAGAACAGGAAAAACAAACAGGCCACCGCGTTGTAGAGGTGGCCTGTTCGCAAGAAGAAAGCGGGCGGGGGCCCGCCACACCCAGTGTTACTTGGCCGTCGACTTGGGCTGGCTGTCGTCCACCTTCACGGTGAACTTGCCGGCCAGGATGTCGGCCTCTTTGGCCTTGACCTTGGCGACGATGTCGGCGGGCACTTTTTTCTCGAAGGTACCCAGCGGCGCCAGCTCAGAGCCCTTGTGCTTCATCATCGAATACGGGCCGTAGTCCTCGGGCGTGAACTTGCCTTCTTTGACCAGCTTCAATGCGCGTTCGATGCTGGGCTCCATGTGCCACAGGGCCGATGCCACCACGGTGTCGGGGTACTGCTCTTGCGTGTTGATCACGTTGCCGATGGCGAGCTTGCCTTTTTCCTTGGCGGCATCCGACACACCAAAACGCTCGGCGTAGAGCACGTCGGCGCCTTTGTCGATCATGGCAAAGGTAGCTTCCTTGGCTTTTGGTGGGTCGAACCAGCTGTTGATGAAGGTGATGGTGAACTCGACCTTGGGATTCGTCTCTTTCGCGCCCGCCATGAAGGCGTGCATCAGGCGGTTGACCTCGGGGATGGGGAAGCCTCCCACCATGCCGATCTTGTTGGACTTGGTCATGCCGCCCGCAATCATGCCGGACAGGTAAGCGGGCTCCTGGATGTAGTTGTCGAACACGCTGAAGTTGGGCGCCTGCGGCTTGCCCGACGAGCCGAGCAGGAACGATGTTTTGGGGAAGTCTTTGGCCACCTTGCGGGCGGCGGCTTCTACCGCAAAGGCCTCGCCCACGATGAGCTGGTTGCCACCGGTGGCGTACTCGCGCATCACGCGTTCGTAGTCGGCGTTGCTGACGTTTTCGCTGGCCTTGTATTCGATCTCGCCACGGGCTTCGGCGGCCTTCAGCGCCTTGTGGATGCGGCTGACCCATTGCTGCTCAAAGGGCACCGTGTAGATCGCCGCGACCTTGGTCTTGGACTGCGCTGTGGCCAAAGAGGGTGCCATTGCCATGGCGGCCGAGAGGGCCATGGAAGTGCAGAGCAGGCGTCCGGTGAAGATGCGGCGAGTGGTCATGGTGGGGGTCCTTTAGACAAGCAAACAAGGAAGTGGGATTTGCCATTACCAAGCAAGGAGCGCGCCAGTGGGCCGGGGACTTGGGCAAACCGCAGGCAAGTCTGCCAGAGGAAAGCCACCAAGTGGTAAAAAATGTGACGGCTTGATGAGGCCCCATGCAAAAAGCCACCTCCAGGCGATGAGGCCTTGCGGTGGCTGGTGTGGGTGGCGTGGCGCCGTGCGCTTATTTGGTGCCAAAAATGCGGTCGCCCGCATCGCCCAGGCCCGGCAGGATGTAGCCATGGTCGCTCAGCTCGCGGTCGATCGCGGCGGTGAAGATCGGCACATCGGGGTGGGCTTTTTGCATGGTGGCGATGCCTTCCGGTGCAGCCAGCAGGCACACGAACTTGATGGAGCGGGGGTTGAGCTTCTTGAGGCGGTCCACGCAGGCAGAGGCAGAGTTGCCGGTGGCCAGCATGGGGTCGACCACGATGATGTCGCGCTCGTCCATTTCGGCGGGCATCTTGAAGTAGTACTCCACGGGCTGCAGCGTGGCCGGGTCGCGGTACAGGCCGATGTGGCCCACACGGGCGCCGGGCACCACGTTGAGCATGCCGTCCAGAAACCCGTTGCCCGCGCGCAGGATGGACACCAGCACCAGCTTCTTGCCGTCGATCATCTGGCCGGTCATGGTCTCCAGCGGGGTCTCGATCTGCACGTCTTGCAGCGGCATATCGCGCGTCACCTCGTAGGCCATCAGCGTGGACAGCTCGCCCAGCAGGCGGCGAAAGCTGTTGGTGCTGGCGTCCTTTTTGCGCATGAGCGTGAGCTTGTGCTGGACCAAGGGGTGGGTGATGACGGTGACGTTACTCATGGGAAACCTGAAATGAGGGCCGAGGGTCCTGCGCCTTGGCACAGCCAAACCTCTACCAGACAGTAAAAAAAGTGTGGGCTAGTCTGCCAGAAACCGGGCGTAGCGCGACAAATCCACGTTGCCGCCGCTGATGAGGATGCCCACACGCGCCCCATGCACGTCCACATTGCCGTGCTGTGCCCCGGCAAACGCGAGCGCGCCTGTGGGTTCCACCACGATCTTCATGCGTTCGGCAAAAAACCGCAGGGCCTCGACCAGCTGCTCGTCGGTGGCGGTGACCATGTCGTCGGCCAGGCGCTGGATGATGGGGAAGGTGAGTTGGCCCAGCGCCTGGGTCTGCGCTCCATCGGCAATGGTGTGGGGTGTGGGGATCTGCACCACATGGCCTGCGCGTACCGACTGCTGCCCGTCGTTGCCCGCCTCGGGCTCAACGCCCACCACGCGGCAATGAGGGGCCAGTGCCTCGGCCGCCAGCAGGCTGCCCGCCAGCAGGCCACCACCGCCTACGCACACAAACAGGTAGTCCAGGTCGGGCACTTCCTCGAAGAGTTCTTTGGCCGCGGTACCCTGACCGGCAATGACCTGTGGGTGGTCGTAGGGCGGCACCAGGGTCATGCCGCGTTCCAGGGCCAGGTGGCGGCTGATGACCTCTCGGTCTTCGGTGTAGCGGTTGTAGGTAACGACCTGCGCGCCGTAGTCGCGTGTGGCGGCCATTTTGGAGGCGGGGGCGTCCTCGGGCATGACGATGACGGCTGGCATGTCGAGCAGCCGGGCCGACAGTGCAATGGCCTGGGCGTGGTTACCCGCCGAGAAAGCCAGCACACCGCGCTCGCGCTGCTCGTCGGTGAACTGGGCCAAGGTATTGAACGCGCCCCGAAACTTGAAGGCGCCGGTGCGCTGCAGGTTCTCGCACTTGAAGAACAGTTGTGCGCCCAGAAGGGTGTCGGCGGTGGTGGAGCGCAGCACGGGCGTGTGGTGTGCCATGCCCTTGAGGCGGTGCGCGGCGACTGCCACGTCGTCGTAGGTGGGGGGGGTGAGGCTGAGCAAGGTCATGGCGACGGCATCCTTGTGGCTGGGGGCGGGCGGTGGCCTGCTCCCGTGTGCATCAGATGATAGCCCGTTGCCTTGCCATTTCAAGCAAAAAGACCCGCAAGCGCCGGTAGCGTTTGCCTGAGCAGCTATAGATTTTGATACCGCAGCAGCGTCAGGCCCGGTATCGTTCAGCCCAGTTCGCTGAACCGTTTCAGCGGTGTGAGCGCCGGGAACTCTCCCGCGCGCTTGTGCTTCATGGCTGTGACCGATTCGCGCACATGCTTGTTGCTCCAGATGGCGCCTTGCAGCCAGCCCATCTGGCGCAGGCTGTCTTCCACGCTGTGGTCGCGCGCGTAGTTCACGGCCTGTTTGGTGCCCCAGATCGCCACGGGGGGTTTGGACGCGATCTCCTTCGCGCATTGCAAGGCGGCGGCGACCATGGCTTCCTGGGTGTCGAACACTTCGTTGACCAGACCGTAGCCGAGGGCCTTGGCGGCACTCAGGCGGCGGCCGGTGTAGGCCAGCTCTTTGACCACGCCCAGCGGGATGAGCTTGGGCAGACGCTGCAGGGTGCCCACGTCGGCCACCATGCCGATGTTGATTTCCTGGATGCAGAAGAACGCGTCGGCCGTGGCGTAGCGGATGCAGCCTGCCGTGACCATGTCCACTGCGCCACCGATGCAGCCGCCATGGATGGCCATGATGACGGGGATGCGCAGGTTGTCGATGCGGGTGAAGGTGGCCTGCATGTCGGTCAGCAGGTCAAAAATGGCGGCGCGGCCTTCGGGGCTCTGGTCGTCCATGGTGATGGCGCCGCCAAAGGTTTCGAGCGCCATGCCCGCGCTGAAGTGCTTGCCGGTGCTGCTGATGACCAGTGCCCGCGCCTCGCCCGCCTGGTGCAGTTGGGCCAGCACCGCGTCCAGCTCGCGCCAGAAGGTGGGGTGCATGGTGTTCATGGCCTCGGGTTTGTTCAGTACCAGATGGGCCACATGGTCAGTGATGCTGAGGGAAAAGCAGGTGAGGGTGGTGTTCATGGGCTGGCACTGTAGACCCGTCGGCGCACTGCGGGTCGTCACCTGGGTGACTTGAAGTGGATATGGGTGAAATGGGCCTCCAGCGCTTGTAAATAAAGCGCTGACAGCTATCAAATCAGGAGTTTTTGTGGCAAGGGCCGTGGTTTTGAGGTGTTTCGCCGGGAGGCGTGCTGCTCAATCGCCGCCGCCCCCTCCGCAGCCACCGCCGCCATCTCCACCACCATCCCCGCCGCCGTCGCCACCTCCGCCGTCCGAACTTTCGGCGCCGCCGAAGTCGCCCGAGCTGCCGCTGTAGCTGCCGTCTGAGAAGCTGGTGCCGCAGTAGCTGTCACCACCACTGCCGCCCGCGTCGCTCTTGCGGGCGATGTCGGAGCAGTCGGGCACATAGGTGAAGCCTGCAGCGATGGCGAACTTGGCATCCAGCGCAAACAGCAGGGGCAAGCGGCTGGGAGCCTTGGGGTCGATGGATTCCTCCTTGCACACCCAGTACCAGCAGCGGCGCAGGCCATCGTTGTGGCGCGCCTTTTTGCCCAGCGCTTCGGCGGGGGTGTGGTGCAGAAAGAAACCCAGGGCGTTGTGGCACCAGGTTTTGTAGGCCTGGGTGTGCAGAATGAACTCATGCCACAGCGCATCGACCGCCTTGGAGGGCATGGCCACAAACTGTTGGTTGCCACGCAGGCAGGCCATGAAAAACTGGCGCAAGCCGCGCTCGACCAGTTCGCAGTCGCGGGGGCTCAGGTGGGGGTAGGTTTCGCGCAGTTTGCGCTGTAGAAAACGGGGCAGGGGGGCTTCACGGATGTAGCGCTCGCGGACTGCGGTGGTCCAGCGGATGACGAGTGCAGTGATCGCCACCGTGACAAATACATAGAGCACCCAGGTCCACTTCGGCCGCCATGCGCCGGCAAACACGCCGATGAACGCGAGGACCCAGAGGAGGATGGCCGCCTGGGCCGCTTTGTGGCCCCAGCGCACCAGGGCGTGTTCGACTCGTTGCATCGTCCCTCCTTGTTGTTGTGATGTGGTTCAGCCATTGCACGGCGGCAATGTGACGAATGCATGACATTCGTGTGGCATTGTCGTCACGCTGTCATCTTTTGACACCACATCAAGGAGGGCCCGTGTGCGGGCGCAGGGGTGGTGCGCATCCCTGCGACGGCCGCAACGTTCAGCGCCGCTTGCTGTTACCCCCGAAGATGCCGCCCAGTACGCCGCGCAGAATCTCCTTGCCCAGCGAGGTGCCCATGGTACGCACGGCCGACTTGGCCATGGTTTGCGCCAGGCCGTCGCGTTTGCCGCCGCGTGGGCCGGTGGTGCCAAACAACACATCGTTCAGGCCGCCGAGCAGGCCACCGCCTTCTTCGGCAGGTACTCCGGTAGCGACGCTGCCATTTCCGCCGCCCGCAGCGTTGCCCGCCTGCTCGCCCGCTTCAGCGGCCCGGCCCTTGAGTTTTTCGTAGGCCGATTCGCGGTCCACCACCTTTTCATACACGCCGGCCACGAGCGAGCTGGCCATCAGCGCCTGGCGCTGCTGCGGGGTGATGGGGCCCAACTGGCTGCCGGGCGGCAGCACAAACACCCGCTCGGTGATGCTGGGGCGACCCTTGGCATCGAGAAAGCTCACCAGTGCCTCGCCCACGGCCAGTTCGGTGATGGCGGTTTCGATATCGAGGCCTGGCTTTTGCCGCATGGTGGTGGCGGTGGCCTTGACGGCCTTCTGGTCGCGTGGGGTGAAGGCGCGCAGCGCATGCTGCACGCGGTTGCCCAGCTGGGCCAGCACGCTGTCGGGGATGTCGAGCGGGTTCTGCGTGACGAAGTACACCCCCACGCCCTTGGAACGCACCAGGCGCACCACCAGTTCGATGCGCTCGACCAGCACCTTGGGCGCCTCGTTGAACAGCAGGTGGGCCTCGTCGAAGAAGAACACGAGCTTGGGTTGCTCGGGGTCGCCGATTTCGGGCAGCTGCTCGAACAGCTCGGACAGCATCCACAACAAAAACGTGGCATACAGGCGTGGCGAGTTCATGAGCTTGTCGGCGGCCAGGATGTTGACCACACCGTGGCCATCCACCGTCTGCATGAAGTCGTTGATGTTGAGCATGGGCTCGCCAAAGAACTGCGTGCCGCCCTGCTGCTCGATCTGCAGCAGCCCGCGCTGGATGGCGCCCACGCTGGCAGCGCTGACGTTGCCGTATTCGGTGGTGAACTCCTTGGCGTTGTCGCCCACGTACTGGAGCATGGCGCGCAGATCCTTCAGGTCCAGCAGCAGCATGCCGTTGTCGTCGGCGATCTTGAACACCAGGTTGAGCACGCCCAGCTGGGTCTCGTTGAGGTTGAGCATGCGGCCCAGCAGCAACGGCCCCATGTCCGACACCGTGGCGCGCACGGGGTGGCCCTGCTCGCCAAACACGTCCCACAGCGTGGTGGGGCAGGCCAAGGGGGCGGGCAGGTCCAGGCCGCGCTCCTTGAGCACAGCAGCCAGCTTGTCGCCAATCTTGCCGGGTTGGCTGGCGCCGGTCAGGTCGCCCTTCACGTCGGCCATGAACACTGGCACCCCGATGCGCGAGAAATTTTCGGCCAGGGTCTGCAGCGTCACCGTCTTGCCGGTGCCGGTAGCGCCGGTGATGAGCCCGTGGCGGTTGGCCAGGCCCGGCAGGAGGTGGCATTCAATCGTGTCGTGCTTGGCAATCAGCATGGGTTCGGCCATTTCAGGTTTCCTAGGAGGTGCGTGTCAGGCAAAAAGTAAAATCGCGCTCAGTAGATTAAATCAATACAAAAGGACTTCCCGTGGCAGGACACAGTAAATGGGCGAATATCCAGCACCGCAAGGGGCGGCAGGATGAAAAACGCGGCAAGATCTGGACCCGCATCATTCGTGAAATCACTGTGGCAGCCCGTTCGGGCGGGGGCGATCTGTCGGCCAACCCCCGTTTGCGCCTGGCGGTGGACAAGGCCAAGGCGGCCAATATGCCCGCCGACCGCATCAAGTACAACATCGACAAGGCCACCGGCAACGCCGAAGGCCTGACCTACGAAGAAATCCGCTACGAAGGCTATGGCATTGGTGGCGCGGCCATCATGATCGACACCATGACCGACAACCGGGTGCGCACCGTGGCCGAAGTGCGGCACGCTTTCAGCAAACTCGGCGGCAACATGGGCACCGAGGGCTCGGTGGTGTTCCAGTTCAAGCACTGTGGCCAGCTGATTTTTGCCCCCGGCACCAGCGAAGACAAGGTCATGGAGGTGGCGTTGGAGGCGGGCGCCGAAGACGTGGTGACCGATGACGACGGCGCACTGGAAGTGTTGACCGCCCCCGCCGACTTTGAGGCCGTGAAGAACGCTCTGGAGGCCGCAGGCCTGACCCCCGAACTGGCCAGCGTGACCATGCGGGCCGAAAACACCATCGAACTGACGGGTGACGACGCCGCTCGCATGCAAAAACTGCTGGATGTGCTGGAAGACCTGGATGACACCCAGGAGGTGTATCACAACGCGGCGCTGTGAGCTTGCGCGGGCGCACCGCTTTTTCTTGCGTTGACCTGGTTTCCGACTGATATTTCCCCGAACTCCTCCCCGTAGCGAAGCGTTGCGAGTGGGGTTCACCAAAGGCTCCTATGAAAGTACTTGTGATTGGTGGCGGCGGCCGTGAACACGCGATGGCGTGGAAACTGAGCGAGTCCCCCAAGGTGACCAAGGTGTATGTGGCGCCCGGCAACGGGGGCACGGCCTTGAACTCCAAGCTCGAAAACGTCGCCATCTCCGATGTGCGTGATTTGCGCGTCTGGGCCCAGGCCGAGAAAATCGCGCTGACCGTGGTGGGCCCCGAGGCCCCGCTGGCAGCGGGTGTGGTGGATGAGTTTCGCGCCCACGGTATGCGCATCTTTGGCCCCACCAAGGCGGCTGCACAACTCGAAAGCTCCAAGGCGTTCAGCAAAGCCTTCATGCGCCGTCATGGTATTCCCACGGCTGACTACGACACCTTTACCGACCCGGCAGCCGCCCACGCCTTTGTGGAACGGCTGGGCGCCCCCATCGTCATCAAGGCCGACGGCCTGGCTGCGGGCAAGGGTGTGGTGGTGGCCATGACGCTGCAAGAGGCCCACGACGCCGTGGACTTCATGCTGGTGGACAACAAATATGGGGTGACACACAACGAAGGCGGTGCGCGCGTGGTGATCGAAGCCTTCCTGGAAGGTGAAGAGGCGTCGTTCATCGTGTTGTGTGATGGCAAAAATGTGGTGGCCCTGGCCACCAGCCAGGACCACAAGCGCCTGAAAGACGGCGACGAAGGCCCCAACACCGGTGGCATGGGCGCGTACTCGCCCGCGCCCGTGGTCACGGCCGACGTACACGCCCGCGCCATGCGCGAAATCATCCTGCCCACCATCCGTGGCATGGAAAAAGACGGTATTCCGTACACGGGTTTCCTGTATGCGGGCCTGATGATCGACGCCAAGGGCCAGCCCAAGACGTTGGAATTCAACTGCCGCATGGGCGACCCCGAGACGCAGCCCATCCTGATGCGCCTGAAAAGCGATTTCAGCGACGTGATGGGCGCTGCGGCCGATGGCAAGCTCGACCAGATGGAACTGCAATGGGACCGCCGCACCGCGCTGGGTGTGGTGATGGCAGCCCATGGATACCCTGAGAACCCGCGCAAGGGTGACGCCATCACCGGCCTGCCAGCAGACGCGGATGACGCCGTGGTGTTCCACGCAGGCACGCAGTTGAAAGACGGCGTGGTCAGCGTCACGGGCGGCCGTGTGTTGTGCGTGACGGTGCTGGCAGACAGCGTCAAGCAGGCGCAGCAACGCGCCTACGACGTCGCGCGGGGCATTCATTTTGATGGCGCGCAGTACCGCCGTGACATTGGCTTTCGCGCCCTGAAAAGCTGATGACAGGCGCTCAGACCTTGAATCCCGCCGATACGGTGGCCCAAGTGCGTGGCTATCTGCAGGGCTTGCAGGCGCGCATCACTGATGCGTTGGAGGCCGTGGAAGGCGAGGGCGGTGCACGTTTCCTGGCCGACGCCTGGAGCAAACCGCCCGGCGAGCCCCTGCAGGGCAACGGCATCACCAAGATCATGGAAGGTGGCCGCGTGTTCGAGCGCGCAGGCTGTGGCTTCAGTCATGTGCGCGGCCCGCAGTTGCCGCCATCGGCCACGCAGCACCGGCCCGAGTTGGCGGGCGCGCCGTTTGAGGCCATGGGCGTGTCATTGGTGTTCCACCCGCGCAACCCGTATGTGCCCACGGTGCACATGAATGTGCGCATGATCGCGGCGGGCCATCCGGGGCAGGCGCCGACCTGCTGGTTTGGCGGCGGCATGGACCTCACGCCGTACTACGGCTTTGAGGAAGATGCGGTGCACTTTCACCGCACCTGCCGCGATGCGCTGGCGCCGTTTGGCGGCGATAAATATCCGCGCTTCAAGCAGTGGTGCGATGAATACTTCTACCTCAAGCACCGCGCCGAGCAGCGTGGTGTGGGTGGCGTGTTTTACGACGACTTCTCGGAGCTGGGCTTTGAGCAGAGTCTGGCGATGACGCAGTCGGTGGGCGATGCTTTCCTGAAGGCCTACCTGCCCATCGTGGAAAAGCGCCAGAACCTGCCTTTTGGGGAACGTGAGCGTGACTTTCAGCTCTACCGCCGGGGCCGCTATGTCGAGTTCAACCTGGTGTGGGACCGGGGCACGCACTTTGGCCTTCAGTCGGGTGGGCGTACGGAGTCGATTTTGTTGTCCATGCCGCCACTGGTGTCGTGGTCGTACCAGCGTTCTGATGCCTCGGATTCGGCCGAAGCGGCGCTTTTGCAGCGCTTTTTGGTGCGCCGCGATTGGCTTGTGGATGGGGCTGCCGCTGCATCCTGAAAGCCCTGAAAAGCGCAAAAGCTATAATTTCAATAGCTGCCCGCGCTTTTCACACGAGCGCAAGAGGCCTAAAACACGTCAAACCGACGCAGCGTCCAAGCTCAACACCAGCGCAACACCCAAGGCGCAGCCCACTGGCTGCACGATGCGTTGCACGCTATATTGATTCCATTCTCTTTCTATTCACCGCCTGATGACCACCTCCACCAAATCGGAAACCGCCGCCAAAAAAGACGTCACCAAACTCCAGCGCGCCATCGTTGATGGGCTGGAGGACGTCAAGGCGCAAGACATCCAGGTCTTCAACACCGAGCATCTCTCGCCGCTGTTTGAACGGGTGATCGTGGCATCGGGCACTTCCAACCGCCAGACCAAGGCCCTGGCCGCCAGCGTGCGCGACGCGGTCAAAGAAGCCGGCTTCAACAAGCCGCGCATCGAAGGTGAAGACAACGGCGAATGGATCATCGTGGACTGCGGCGCCGCCGTGGCGCACATCATGCAGCCCGCCATCCGCCAGTACTACCGCCTGGAAGAGCTGTGGGGCGACACCCCGGTGCGCCTGAAGCTTGGTGCCGCCAAGCCCGTCTCCAGCGCTGCCACCGCGTTGGCTGAAAAGAAGTCGGCCCAGAAAGCCGCCAAGTCAGACGCGAAGTCTGCTGGCAAGGCCCCTGCCAAGAAGGCAGCTGCACCTGCGGTAGCCGCCCGGTCGGGCAAGGCCACGGTCAAGGCTGTTGCCAAATCAGCCCCCAAGCCTGCAGCCACAACAGCGAAACCTGCAGCCAAATCTGCTGGCAAGACCACAGCCAAAGCGCCGGCCAAAACCATCGCCAAGGCGCCAGCCAAGGCCCCGGTCCAACGCAGCAGCACTGCCAAGGCCGCACCGGCCAAGGCCACCGCAAAGCCCACCACGGCCGCCAAGAAGCCTGCGGCCCCCAAGGCCCCGATCAAGACCGTGGTGGTCAAGCCATCGGCCCCCCGCAGCAAGACCGCTGCTGCCGCCAAAACAGGCGCCAAGCCCGCCCCAGCAGCGCGCGGTGGTGCTGCCGCCGCCAAGCCTGTTGCCAAGAGGGCACCGGGCCGCAAGTGACCGGAGCCTTGGCCCGTCGCTATTGCCTTGCTGCGCACAGCGCCTGACCTGCCATGAAGCTGCTGATCGTGGCCGTGGGCCAGCGTGTGCCCGACTGGGCGCAGACGGCGTACGACGACTATGCCAAGCGGTTTCCGCCGGAGCTCAAAGTCGAGCTGAAAGCCGTCAAGACCGAACCGCGCGGCTCCAAGACGCTGGAGACGCTGTTCGCTGCTGAACGCGAGCGCATTGAAGCCGCCATCCCCCGTGGCACCCGCGTGGTGGCGCTGGACGAACGCGGCACCAACCTCACCACCAAGGCCCTGGCCGAGCGGCTCAAGGGCTGGCAACTGGGTGGTGATGACGTGGCGCTGGTCATTGGCGGCCCGGATGGGCTCGACCCCGCGTTCCGCCAGGGCGCGCACGAACGCATTCGCCTGTCAGACCTGACCTTGCCCCACGCCATGGTGCGCGTGTTGCTCATTGAGCAGCTGTACCGCGCCTGGTCGGTCAATGCTGGGCACCCTTACCACCGTGAGTGAGGTCGGTAGCGCGGTGTGGATGGTTTGCTCAGTTTTTTATAGCTACTAGCGCTTGATGGATAAGCGTCAGGGAGCCTCTGAACGCATCACCGCGCCGTGTGCATCTGCGGACCCTGGCGGTCTGCGTTGTTGCAAATACTCGCAATAGCACCGGCTATTGCTGTGTTTTGCGCCTAGCAGCCCATCCCGAACCGCAGCGCACACTTGTCGCTCGATGCGTGCAGAGGCTCCCTCCGCCGATTTAGATTCAAAATCCGTTCATGCCCGACTTCATCTACCTTGCCTCCCAAAGCCCACGCCGTCGCCAACTGCTTGAACAGCTGGGCGTGCGCCACGAACTGCTGTTGCCCAACGCAGACGGCGACGAGCCCGAAGACGCTGAAGCCATAGAGGTGATCTTGTCTGGCGAAGCGCCCACGGCTTATGTCGAGCGCGTGACGGGCCTCAAGCTCGACGCTGCCGTGGCCCGGCGCGCTCGGCGCCAGTTGCCCGATGCGCCCATTCTTTGTTCTGACACCACTGTGGCCCTGGGCCGCACCATCTACGGCAAGCCCGACGACACTGAACATGCAGCGCGCATGCTGGCCGAGCTGGCGGGGCACGAACACCGCGTGCTCACGGCCGTGGCATTGCAGGTAGGCCCCAAGCGCCTGTCGGCGCTGTCGGTGTCGCGTGTGACCTTTGCCGCCATGACGCCTGCACAGATCGATGCGTACGTCGCCACCGGCGAGCCGCTCGGCAAGGCGGGGGCCTATGGAATACAAGGCCGGGCGGCGGCGTATGTCGAGCACCTGGCGGGCAGCTATTCGGGCATCATGGGGCTGCCCATGTACGAGACAGCGCAGCTGCTTCGTGCAGCGGGCTTTCAGATATGAATCCCCCCTGAGTCGCCTGCGGCGCCTTCCCTCCCCAGGGGCCTGGCAAAGCCAGCTCCCCGGCGGCACTGGCCTGGCGCTGGGGTGTTTCGACAGGCAGCGAGAACGTTACCGATCCAAGAAAAGAAGAAGCCATGCAACAAGACATCCTGATCAACTGGTCGCCCCAGGAAACCCGTGTGGCCGTGGTGGAGCATGGTGCGGTGCAAGAGCTGCACATCGAGCGCACGCTGGAGCGCGGCCTGGTGGGCAATGTCTACCTGGGCAAGGTGTCGCGGGTGCTGCCGGGCATGCAATCGGCCTTTATCGACATTGGCCTTGAGCGCGCGGCGTTTTTGCATGTGGCCGATGTCTGGCAGCGCCAGCCCGACGGCGAGCCGCCCGCATTTGCCCGCAAGAACGAGCCCCAGGTGCCCATTGAAAAGCAGGTGTTCGAGGGCCAGGCGCTCATGGTGCAGGTCATCAAGGACCCCATTGGCACCAAGGGCGCGCGCCTGTCCACGCAGATCAGCGTGGCGGGGCGGCTGCTGGTGTTTTTGCCGCAGGACGACCATGTGGGTGTGTCGCAGAAAATCCCGCCCGCCGAGCGCGACGCCCTGCGTGCGCGGCTCCAGGCGCTGGTGGGCGACAAGTCCACGGGCGGGGGCGGCGGCTTCATCCTGCGCACCAATGGCGAGGATTCGACCGACGCCGAGCTGGCCGAAGACATTGCCTACCTGCGCAAAACCTGGGCCCGCATCAAAGAGGCTTCGCTCAAGCTGCCCGCCATGTCGATCCTGCACCAGGACCTGGACCTGCTGCAGCGCGTGCTGCGCGACCTGGTGGGTGACCACACGCAGACCATCCGCCTGGATTCGATGGAGCAGTTCCAGCGCCTGCGCGCCTTTGGGCAGGAATTCATGCCTGCCGCCTACGGCAAGCTGCAGCACTACAAGGGCGAGCGGCCCATTTTTGACCTCTACTCCATCGACGAAGAAGTGGCCAAGGCCCTGGGCCGCAGGGTGGACCTGAAATCGGGCGGCTACCTCATCGTGGACCAGACCGAGGCGCTCACCACCATCGACGTGAACACCGGCGGCTATGTGGGTGCGCGCAATTTCGACGACACCATCTTCAAGACCAACCTGGAGGCCGCGCAGGCCATTGCCCGCCAACTGCGCTTGCGCAACCTGGGCGGGATCATCATTGTGGACTTCATCGACATGGTGCGCGACGACCACCAGCAGGCCGTGCTGGCGGAGTTCAAGAAGCAGCTGGCGCGCGACCGGGTCAAGACGATGTCGTCTGGCACGTTCTCGCAACTGGGCCTGGTGGAGATGACACGCAAGCGCACCCGCGAATCCCTGGCCCACATGCTGTGCGAGCCCTGCGAGGTGTGCCAGGGCAAGGGCAGCGTGAAGACCGCGCGCAGCGTCTGTTACGACGTCCTGCGCGAGATCCTGCGCGAAGCCCGCCAGTTCAACCCGCGCGAGTTCCGCGTGGTGGCCTCACCGCGGGTGGTGGAGCTGTTTCTCGATGAAGAAAGCCAGCACCTGGCGGGGCTCTCGGACTTCATCGGCAAACCGATCTCGCTGCAATCTGAAAGTGCGATGGGGCAAGAGCAGTACGACATCGTGCTGCTGTAGCTGGTTTCCCATCTGCATGGCGAGTCAGGCGTCAGGCTTCGATCTGCATCGCCGGACGCGCCTGCACCCGTTCCAGCCAGGCCTGCACGTGCGGGTGCGCATTGACCGGCGCGCCCAGGTACACGCTGTAGCCCAGCACCGACCCCACGACCAGGTCCACCAGCGAATAGTCGGCACCCAGCATCCAGGGCTGCGCGGCCAGGCGAGCCTCCAGCACTTCCAACAGATCGTTCAGTCCGCGCATGGTGGCTTCCGCTTGGGCGGCGCTTCGCCAAACGGTCTCGCCCTGGGTCGCCACATGCAGGCGCCCCACCAACGCGCCGTAGGTCACATAGGACCAGGCGCACCACGACAGCGCCTGCAGTGCCTCGGGTGTGCCAGCGGCAGGCCACAGGCCCCGCTCCACGCCATACCGATGACCCAGCCACAGATGGATGGCCAGGGCCTCGAACATGGGTGCGCCGTCCACCGTCAGGGTGGGCACCTTGCCGTTGGGGTTGAGGGCCAGATAGTCCGGGCGGTGTTGTTCGCCAGTGCGAATGTCGATCTTGACGCGTTCGTGGGGCACGCCCAGCTCGGCCAGGGCGCAGGCGATGGGGGTGGCGCTGGACATGGGGTGCCAGTAGAGGACGATGGACATAAAAAGCTCCGAGGGGTGGTGGAAGAAAAGGTGGTGCCACTGTAAGAACCATTGCGGACAGTTTTGGCCCTCAATGCGCATTACAGTCGCGCCATGCTCACGTCATCGACCCGCCTGCTGCGTTTGCTCTCGTTGCTGCAGACCCGCAGCCACTGGATGGGGCCGGAACTGGCCGAGCGCTTGGAAGTGCACCCGCGCACCTTGCGGCGCGACATCGACCGCCTGCGCCAGCTGGGTTACCCCGTGCAGGCCAGCAGCGGGGTGGCGGGGGGTTATGCCTTCAGGGCCGGACAGGCGTTGCCGCCGTTGCTGCTGGATGACGACGAGGCGCTGGCCGTATCGATTGCGCTGCGCACCGCCACGGCGGGTGCGGTGGGCGGCATCGAAGAACCGGCCTTGCGCGCCTTGGTCAAGCTGGAGCAGGCCATGCCCGCCCGCCTGCGCCAGCAGGTAGATGCGCTGCGCTCCGCCATCTTGCCCATGGATCGTGCAGGGCCCGTGGTGGATGCCTCGCTGCTGGCCACACTCGCATCGGCCTGCCGTGACCAGGTGCGCCTGGCGTTCACATACGGCGACAGCCGGGGCCGCAGCGCCGAACGCAGCGTGGAACCTCAGGGTCTAGCCCACACCGGTCAACGCTGGTACTTGGTGGCGTGGGACTTGTTGCGGGAGGATTGGCGCACTTTCCGCATTGACCGCATCGTCGGAGCCCCCATGGTCGGCGCCCATTTCGCGCCCCGAATGTCGCCCGATGGTGGGGATCTGAAGGGGTATGTCTCGCGCTCGCTGGCCGTGGCCCCCTATGCAGAGCAGGCGCGCATTGTGTTGCACGCGCCCTTGTCAGAAGCGGTGCACCGCATTCCCCCGTCGGTCGGTGTCCTCAAGGCCTTGGATGCCGAGCGCTGTGTGCTGGAATGCGGCGCCCATTCGCTCGATACGCTGGTGTATTGGCTGGTGGTGTTGGACCTGGATTTTGAGGTGCTGGCCCCACAGGCGTTGAAGGACCGGCTGAAGGCGATTGGCGAGCGGGCCCTGCGCTGTGCACCCTGAGAGAAAACAGGGCTTTCAGGCCTACGGCACAAACCGATAGCCGATTCCCGCCTCGGTCACCAGGTGCCGGGGCATGGAGGCGTTCAACTCCACCTTCTTGCGCAGGTTGGCCAGGTGCACGCGCACGTAGTGGGTGTCCTCCGCGTGGCCCGGCCCCCACACGGCCTTGAGCAGTTGCTGGTGGGTGATCACGCGGTCGGGCTGGGACGCCAGGTGCGTGAGCAGCTTGTATTCGATGGGCGTGAGGTGCAGGGCCTCGCTGCCATGCCCTTCCGTGTGGCGCTCCACGGTGCGGCGAACCAGGTCCACGGTAATGGTGCCGAACTGGATGACGGGAGTGGCTTCGGCGCCGGATGCCCGCTGGCTGCGCCGCAGCTGGGCGCGCACGCGGGCCATCAGCTCGCCCGATCCAAACGGCTTGACCAGGTAGTCGTCAGCCCCCGCATCCAGCGCCGCGATCTTGCTGGCCTCGGCGCTGCGGGCCGACAGCACGATGATAGGCATGGCCGACCAAGTGCGCAGGTCGCGGATCAAGTCAACGCCATCCCCATCGGGCAGCCCCAGGTCCAGCACCACCAGGTCGGGGCGGCGTGTGCCGGCTTCGATCAAGCCGCGCTGCAGGGTGGCGGCCTCGTGCACGGTGTGGCCTTCGGTCTCCAGCGTCAGGCGCACAAAGCGGCGGATGTCGGCTTCGTCTTCGACGATGAGGATGTGGGTGGGCAGATCGGTCATGGCATGGATGCTAGGGTGTCATTCCGTTTCCAAATTCTCCGTGTCGTTGTTGCTTCGCCTTGCCGTGCTACAGCACTGTCTGCGGCTTCGCGCCTAGACAAGAATGATATGGAAACAGAATCAGGCGTCGGCGTCATCGCCCAGGTCGGTGGGTGGTGTGCCGCGTGGCAGCAGCAGCGTAAAGCGTGCACCTGAAGGATGTCCCTGTGCGTTGTGGATCGTATCGCCCCGGATGCTGCCGCCATGCGCCTGCACGATGGCGCGGCAAATCGCCAGCCCCAGGCCCACGCCGGGTGTGGCGCTCTCGCGGGCGCCGCGCTCGAACTTTTCAAACAGCAGCTCTTCGCGGCCTTTGGGCAGGCCGGGGCCTTCATCGGTGAGGGTCAGTGCCACCGCGTCGCTTTGTGGCTGCGCGCTGATGTGGATGGTGGTGTCTGCGGGGGTGTATTTGGCGGCGTTTTCCAGCAGGTTGACCAGCACGCGCTCCATCAGCACGGCATCGATCTGCAGCAGCGGCAGGTCGTCGGGCAGAGTCACTTCGACCCGGTGCGTTGCTATGGCCGGGGCGCTGGCGGCCAGCGCGCTGCCCACCACTTCTTCCAGTGGCTGCCAGGCCTTGTTGAGCTGCACGGCTCCGGCTTCCAGCCGGGCCATGTCCAGCAGGTTGTTGACCAGCGCGCTCATGCGCTGGGCCGATTGCTGGATGGAGTCGGTCAGCCCTTGCTGCTGCGGGGGCAGGGGCGGCTGCACCATGGCCAGCGATTCGGCCAGGCCCACCAGTGAGGCCAGCGGCGTGCGCAGGTCGTGCGAGATGGCCGAGAGAAGTGAGTTGCGCAGGCGCTCGGATTCGATCTGCACCGTGCTCTTTTGCGCCACGTCGATGTAGTGGATGCGTTCGAGCGAGATGGCCAGCAGCGAGGCGCAGGTCTGCAGCAGGCGGCGCGGCTCCACGCCCGGCACTCCGCTCGGTGCCTGGCCCTGGGGCATGGCCACCACTAGCACGCCACGGATGCGCATGGGCGCCTTCAGCGGCAGCACAAGCGTGGGGCTGGAGTGCAAGGTGTCCGTGCCCCGGCCTGCGGGCTCGCCGCGTTCAAATGCCCATTGCGCCACGGCCATGTCCACGGGGGCGGTGCCACCGGGCAGTATCTGAAGGCGGTTGTCGTCGTCGGCCACCACCAAGGTGCTGCCTGCGCCGAACTCGCCGGTCATGAAGCGCGCTCCGATCTCGGCCACCTGTTCGGGCAGCAGCGCGGCAGACAGGTCGCGCGCCATGTCGTACAGGCTGCGCACGCGGTGTTCGCGTTCGGTGGCGGACTCTGCCTGCACCTTGAGCCCGGCGGTGAGCTGGCCCACCACCAGGGCCACCACCAGCATCACGGCAAAGGTGACGAGGTACTGCGCGTCACTGACCGCAAAGGTGAAGCGCGGCGGCACAAAGAAAAGGTCGAAGAACGCCACCCCCAGAACGGCGGCCATCACGGCGGGGCCGCGTCCAAACCGCAAGGCCACGCCCACCACCACCAGCAAAAACAGCATGACGATGTTGGTCAGCTCCAGCACATCGGCCAGCGGCGTGGCCACCACGGCGGCAATGCAGCAGGCCAGGGCCGCCGCCAGGTAGCCAGACCAGAAGGCAGCGCCCTTGCCAGTGGTTTTAGGCGATGCCTTGGAGGTTGAGGTGCGCGCGAGGTCTGCGCGGCCAGCCAGCGTGCCCACCTGAAGCAGATCCAGGTCGCTGGCGCGCTGCGCAATCTGCTCGGCAAGGGTGGTTTGCCAGGGCCAGCGGCGTGCACTGCGCCCCATCACCACGCGCACCAGGTTGTGTTCGCGTGCATAGCGCACCAGGGCCTGTGCGGGCTGCGCGGCAGGCAGCACGGCGCAGGCGGCGGCGCCCAGTTGCTGGGCGATCTTCAGCGTGCGCTCCACCTGCGGGTGCAGGGTGGCCGACTGGCCTTGCTGCTCGGGCGTTTCCACATGCACGGCGTGCCACGGCAGGTCGAGCTGGGCGGCCAGGCGGGCGCAGCTGCGCACCACTTTTTCGGCGTTGTCGCCGGTGCCCACGCAGGCCAAAAGGGCCTCACGGTTGGGCCACACGGCCTCGGCGGTGGTGGTGCTGGCGCGGCGGTAGGCGCGCATTTCGTCGTCCACGCGGTCGGCGGTGCGGCGCAGGGCCAGCTCACGCAGGGCCAGCAGGTTGCCTTTGCGGAAAAAGTTGGCGGCGGCGCGCTCGGCCTGCTGGGGCAGGTAGACCTTGCCAGCTTTGAGGCGCGCCAGCAGCTCGTCGGGCGGCAGATCCACCACCACCACTTCGTCGGCGGCGTCAAAGAACTGGTCGGGCACCGTCTCCCACACGCGGATGCCGGTGATGCCGCTCACGATGTCGTTCAGGCTCTCCAGGTGCTGCACGTTCATGGTGGACCACACGTCGATGCCTGCGGCCAGCAGTTCTTCGGCGTCTTGCCAGCGCTTGGGGTGGCGCGAGCCTTGCACGTTGCTGTGGGCCAGTTCGTCCAGCAGCACCAGGCCCTCGGGGTGCTCTGCACCCCAGGCCAGGGCGGCGTCCAGGTCGAACTCGGGCAGGGTGCGGTCTTTGTAGGGCAGGGCGCGCAGCGGCAGGCGCGGCAGGTGTGCGGTCAGCGCCTCGGTGTCGGTGCGGCCATGCGTCTCGACCACGCCGATGGTGACGGGCAGGCCCTGCGCCTGTGCCGCCCGGGCGGCAGACAGCATGGCAAAGGTCTTGCCCACCCCCGCGCAGGCGCCAAAAAACACCTTGAGCCGCCCGCGCTGCTGCTGGGCCTGCTCTTGCTGGATGCGCTGCAGCAGCGCGTCGGGGTCGGGGCGATCCTGCATGGGCACAGTGTATCCGTCGAATTTGAGTCACATTGGCCTCTGGCGCTTGTTCATCAAGCACAAGAAGCTATTGTTTTAGTAGCGAATCGAGTGCCAGGTTCAAGGCCAGAACGTTCACACGCGGCTCGCCCAGCAGTCCCAGCCAGGGGCTTTGGGTGTGCTGCTGCACCAGCTCCTGCACTTGCGCCAGGGGTAGGCCCCGGGCGCGGGCCACGCGCTCGGCTTGGTAGGCGGCGGCTGCAGGGCTGATGTGCGGATCGAGCCCGCTGGCCGATGCGGTGACAAGGTCCACGGGCACGGGGCGGGTGTTGCCGGGGTCGGCAGCGCGCAGGGCTTCGATGCGTGCCTTCACGGCATCTGTCAGCGCCGGGTTGGTGGGGCCTAGGTTCGATCCGCCTGATGCCGTCGCGTTGTAGGGCATGGCCGCCGTCGCCGAACGGCGGCCCCAGAAGTGGCCGGCCTCGGTGAACGACTGCCCGATCAATTCAGAGCCCACCACCTTGCCACCCTGGGTGATGAGGCTGCCGTTGGCCTGTTGCGGGAAGGCTGTTTGTGCCACGCCGGTGACGGCCAGCGGGTAGAGCAGGCCTGTGATGAGGGACAGCACGACAAACAGCGTGAGGGCAGGGCGCAGCAGGCCGCCTGGGCTGGCGGGCACGTCGTCGCGGGGGATACGGATAGGCATACGATTTTCCTTTCAATGAAATTCCGGGAGCTGCACATCAGACTGGCGCTGCTCAGGCGAGGGTGTCGTCCCCCTCCCCGCGTAGCGCAGCAAAGCGAGAGGAGGGGGAAGGCGCGAAGCGACACAGGGGGAGGTCCTTATTCAACTCAACCCGACTGCCGCCAGCACCATGTCAATCAACTTGATGCCAATGAACGGCACCACCATGCCCCCCAGCCCGTAAATGGCTAGGTTGCGGCGCAGCAGCGCGGCGGCGCCCACGGCGCGGTAGGCCACGCCCTTCAAGGCCAGCGGGATCAAAAAGATGATGATCAGCGCGTTGAACACCACGGCCGACAGGATGGCCGACGAGGGGCTGGCCAGGTGCATGAAGTTCAGCGCCGACAGCTGCGGGTAGGTGGTGACAAACGCCGCAGGGATGATGGCGAAGTACTTGGCGATGTCGTTGGCAATGCTGAAGGTGGTGAGCGAGCCACGTGTCATCAGCATCTGCTTGCCGGTCTCCACGATCTCGATGAGCTTGGTGGGGTTGCTGTCCAGGTCCACCATGTTGCCCGCCTCCTTGGCGGCCTGGGTGCCGGTGTTCATGGCCACGGCCACGTCGGCCTGGGCGAGGGCGGGCGCGTCGTTGGTGCCATCGCCCGTCATCGCCACCAACTGCCCGGCGGCCTGGTAGCCGCGGATCAGCTGCAGCTTGGCCTCGGGTGTGGCCTCGGCCAGGAAGTCGTCCACACCCGCTTCGGCGGCAATGGCGGCGGCCGTCAGGCGGTTGTCGCCCGTCACCATCACGGTCTTGATGCCCATGCGGCGCAGCTCGGCAAAACGCTCCTTGATGCCGCCCTTGACCACGTCTTTGAGCTCCACCACGCCTAGCACATGGGCACCATCGGCCACCACCAGCGGGGTGCTGCCACGGCGCGATACATCGTCCACCGCCGTCTGCACGGCGGTAGGAAAGCGCCCGCCCAGTGCCTCCACATGTTTGCGGATGGCATCGGCCGCACCCTTGCGCAGCAGGCGTGGGCCGGGCAGGTCCACCCCGCTCATGCGGGTTTGGGCAGTGAACGGCACAAACACGGCTTGCAGGCTGGAGAGGTCGCGTTCGCGCAGGTTGAACTTGTGCTTGGCCAGCACCACGATGCTGCGGCCTTCGGGGGTTTCGTCGGCCAGCGATGCGAGCTGGGCGGCATCGGCCAATGCGGCATCGGTCACCCCGGGCGCAGACACGAACTGGCTGGCCTGGCGGTTACCCAGGGTGATGGTGCCGGTTTTGTCCAGCAGCAGCACATCCACGTCGCCCGCAGCCTCCACCGCGCGGCCCGAGGTGGCAATCACATTGGCCTGCATCATGCGGCTCATGCCTGCCACGCCGATGGCGCTGAGCAGGCCCGCAATGGTGGTGGGGATCAGGCACACCAGCAGGGCCACCAGCACCACCAGGCTCACGGGCTCGCCCGCGCCGCTGGCCTGCACGCTGAACAGCGAGAACGGCATCAGGGTGACCACCACGCCCAGGAACACGATGGTCAGCGCCACCAGCAGGATGGTCAGCGCGATCTCGTTGGGTGTCTTGTGGCGCTTGGCGTTTTCCACCATGGCGATCATGCGGTCCACAAAGGTCTCGCCGGGGTTCACCGCCACGCGCACCACCATCCAGTCGGACAGCACGCGGGTGCCGCCCGTCACGGCCGAGAAGTCGCCGCCCGATTCGCGGATCACCGGGGCCGATTCGCCGGTGATGGCGCTTTCGTCCACCGAGGCCACGCCATCGATCACCTCGCCATCAGCGGGGATAGTGTCGCCCGCTTCCACCAGTACCACGTCGCTCTTGCGCAGCTGGTCAGCCTCCAGCGGCAGCCAGGTCATGGCCGTGCGTGGGGTGGTGCGGTCAAACTGGCCGTCGAGCTTTTTCGCCCAGGTCTGCTTTTTCAGGCTGCGCAGTGAGGCTGCCTGGGCCTTGCTGCGGCCTTCGGCCATGGCCTCGGCAAAGTTGGCGAACAGCACGGTAAACCACAGCCACAGCGCTACGGCAGCGGTGAAGCCTTCGGGCTTGCTGGCGGCCAGCGCGGTGGTGAAGGCGCTGCCCACGTACACCACAAACATCACCGGGTTGCGCCATTGCACGCGCGGGTCCAGCTTCTTGAAAGTCTCCAGCAGCGCGGGGCGCACCAGGGCAGGGTCGAACAGGGTCAATGTTTTGCGAGTCATCACAATCTCCCAGCCATTTATTAACGGGGTGTGAGCACGAGATGCTCAACCACCGGGCCCAGCGCCAGGGCGGGCACATAGTTCAGCAACCCCACCAGCAGCACGACGCCCGCCAGCAGCGCCACAAACAGCGGGCCGTGGGTGGGCAAGGTGCCGTCGGTGGCGGTGGCGCGCTTCTTGGCGGCCAGAGATCCGGCCATGGCCAGCACCGGCACGATCAGACCAAAGCGCCCCAGCCACATGGCCACGGCCAGCAGCACGTTGTAGAAGGGGGTGTTGGCCGACAGGCCCGCGAAGGCGCTGCCGTTGTTGTTGGCAGCCGATGACAGCGCATAAAGCACCTGGCTGAAGCCGTGTGCGCCAGGGTTGGAGAGGCCTGCGCGGCCTGCCTCGCTCATCACTGCGACGGCGGTGCCGAGCAATACGAGTAACGGCGTCACCAGGATGGCGATGGAGACGAGCTTCATCTCATGCGTCTCGATCTTCTTGCCCAGGTATTCTGGCGTGCGGCCAATCATCAGCCCGGCGATGAACACCGCCATGATGGCGAACACCAGCATGCCGTACAGGCCCGAGCCCACGCCGCCAAACACCACCTCGCCCATCTGCATCAGCACCATGGGCACCATGCCGCCCAGCGGGGTGAAGCTGTCGTGCATCGCAATCACCGCGCCGCAGCTGGCCGCCGTGGTGATGACGGCGAACAAGGCCGAGGTGGCAATCCCAAAGCGCGTTTCCTTGCCTTCCATGTTGCCGCCTGCCTGCAGGGCGCTGGCAGCCTGGTCTACGCCCAGCGATGCCAACAGCGGGTTGCCCTGCTGCTCAAAGGTGGTGGCTGCCACCACCGCGATCACAAACAGCAGGCTCATCGTGGCCAAAATCGTCCAGCCCTGGCGCTCATCGCCCACCATGCGGCCAAACACCAGGCACAGCGCGGCTGGGATGAGGAAGATCGCCAGCATCTGCAACAGGTTGCTGGCGGCTGAGGGGTTCTCGAACGGGTGGGCCGAGTTGGCGTTGAAGAAGCCGCCACCGTTGGTGCCCAGCATCTTGATGGCCAACTGCGAGGCCACGGGGCCCATGGCCAGCGTCTGCGTGGCTTGCGTGGCGGGTTCCGTCACAGGGGCGCCCTGAGCGTCCAGCACCGGCTGGCCTGTGCCATCGAGCTTGGGCGCGTCGTAGTGCACAGGCTCCAGCGTCTGCACTTCGGTGTAGGGCGACAAGTTCTGGATCACGCCCTGGCCTGCAAACACCACGGCCAGCACCAGCGACAGGGGCAGCAGCACCCAGAGCGTGGCGCGGGTCAGGTCGGCCCACACGTTGCCAATACTCTGCGCTGAATGCCGCGCAAACCCGCGCACCAGCGCAATGACAACGACCAGGCCCGTGGCGGCAGATAGAAAGTTCTGCACCGTCAGCGCCAGCATCTGCGTGAGGTAGCTCATGGTGCTCTCGCCGCCATAGCCTTGCCAGTTGGTGTTGGTGACAAAGCTGATGGCCGTGTTGAAAGCCGAATCGGGTGCCACGGCAGCCATCCCTTGCGGGTTGAGCGGCAGCACGCCCTGCCAGCGCTGCAGCGCATACACGGCCAGCACGCCCAGGCCGTTGAATACCAGCAGGCCCAGCGCGTAGCGTAGCCAGCCGGTCTCTTCGTCGGGCCGCACGCCGGCCAGTCGGAACAGCGGCCCTTCCAGCCGCCGCCCCAAGGCAAAGCGGCCTGCCATTACGGTGTCGATGTAACGCGCCAGCGGCCAAGCCAGCGCCAGCAGCAGTGCCAAAAACACTGCCAATTGCAGCCAGGCACCGGTGCTCATGAAAAGTCCTCCGGCCGCAACAGCACGGCGACCAGGTACACCAAAAGCGCAGCGGCGAGCACGGCCGCCAAAATCATCCAGCCGCTCGTCATGACCGCCCCCCTTGCGCCTGCCGTTGCAGCAGCGCGCACCCTGTTGCCAAGCCATAGACGGCCAGCCAGAGCAGGCCTCCAACCGCCATCAATATCCAGTCCATAGCGTCCTCCTTGAGACATGGACCGATGCTAGGAACGGACGCATCAAGATGGGCGCAAGAGTGCGGTGTGGGGTATCAAGATCGCATCAAGATGCGCGGGCGCCAGGCCTGGCTGGCAGAAAGGTTCATGGCAATTTGCTATTGAATTTATAGCTTTATGCGCATGATATTCAAGCGCTACAGGCCATTTCTATTCAAAGTGTTGCCTTGTAGCGCGGGTTTGCCGGTTCTCGCACTGGTTTCGGGCGTCAGCACGCTCGGCAGGTGTGGCGCACCTTGATGTCTATCCGTTCTCCCAACGGGTCATTAGAGAACGCTCACATTGGCCTGCAGCAAAAGCGCTCGCAAGCTGCGATCATCCCCACCCTGCATCACGCTTCTGTTCTCCATGACCCAGGCCACACCGCTCCGTCCCAGCGCTTCCAGTCCGCTCGATTCCCTCGTCCCTCTGCTGTTTGTGGCGCTCTGGAGCACCGGCTTTATCGGCGCCAAGTTGGGGTTGCCGTATGTGGAGCCGCTGACCTTTCTGGCGCTGCGCTTTGCCATCGTCATCGTACTCATGCTCGCGGTGGTGGCCGTGGCGCGTGCACCGTGGCCGCCGTCAGGCAGGGCCTGGCTGCACATTGGGGTGTCGGGCCTGCTGGTGCACGGCGTGTACCTGGGCGGGGTGTTCATGGCCATCGGGCACGGGCTACCGTCGGGCATCACCGCGCTGGTGGTGGGCCTGCAGCCGCTGCTGACAGCTCTGGTGGCCGGGGCTTTGCTGGGCGAGAAAGTGCGGCCTGCCCAGCGGGCGGGCCTGGCGCTGGGGTTTACCGGTGTGGCGCTGGTGGTGGCCGGCAAGGTGGCCACCGTGCCGGCGGGTGCTTTGCTGGGCATGCTGCTGCCCGCGGTGGTCGCGCTACTCGGCATCACGGCGGGCACGCTGTACCAGAAGCGGTTTTGCCCCTCGTTCGACTTGCGCACGGGCTCCGTCATTCAGTACCTGCCCTGTGCGGTGGCCATGGCCGCCGTCGCCTACGCCACCGAATCCATGGCCATATCGTGGACGGGAGAGTTCGTGTTTGCGCTGGGCTGGCTGGTGCTTGTGCTCTCACTGGGGGCCGTGAGCCTGTTGAACCTGCTCATCCGCCGGGGCGGCGCCGTCAATGTGGCCAGCCTGTTCTACCTGACCCCTCCCACCACGGCGCTGATCGCTTGGGCGATGTTTGGTGAGACGCTCAGCGGCTGGGCGCTGGTGGGGATGGTGCTGGCGGTGGCGGGTGTGTGGCTGGCGCGTCGGTAGAGAGCGCTGATGCACTCAAATAGGTAACGCTGACTCATGTTGCAAATGGCTCATAACCAAGCTGTTTACAGCTTGCTTGAGCCCTCCAAGCGCCCGTCTGTACCCCATGTAGTCTGCATATATTTTTATGCCAGATTTACCTCTTTTTGCCGCCCGAAATGATGATTGGGCGTGTAGATGAATGGGTGGGAGACATCCAGCATGTGGACCACGGTGTAGAGGGCTTGAATATGGACAGCACAGCGCCTGATAGCCGTATACAGCTGAAAAAGTGATGGTGCTTCACCTATAGCGTTATGTATGTTTGCTAGTGCTTCTCGCTTTTGGTGCTCCGAGTGAAAAAACTCAGAGTTGAACCAAAGATCGATGATGTCCTTATTGGATGTCGCATGGCCAAGATCTCTTGTAACTTGGGCGTCGTTCTCTGCATCGTGATACAGACTGCGCAGCTTGGCCAAGTAACCTTGGGCCCAATCGTCGTTAACTCGACGCCCCACAGAATTCAAAATTCTCTTGAAGTGCGTTGGCTCTTTTTGCGCATATATGAGCCGGAACCTCGTTGCTAGAACGAGCACTTCATCCACTTCCGGAGTGTTGGCCTCAAATGCGATAACTTCGCCTGTGTTGCGGTCAATCGTTTTCTTGGCGATGGGCGGGCTTGTACTTTTTGTTAGCGATCGTGCAAATTGTTCAACGCGCTGCCGAAATAGAAAAATGTCTGCGAACTCGCTGGTCTCCATTCCAACTACAGCACTTTGATGTGTAGTCATATGTGGCCAGATGACTATAGTCATGTGAGCTCCTTATGAAGGAGTGTTGCAAATTCCCGCTTATCTCTCACAGCTTGCGCAGCCGCTCCAGCGCCGCCCGCAGCGTCTCATCCTTCTTGGCAAAGCAGAACCGCACCACGCGCTGGTCAAACCCATCACCATAAAAAGCCGACAGCGGAATCGCCGCCACGCCCACTTCACGGGTCAGCCACTGGCAGAAGTCGGCCTCGTTCAGATCACTGATGGCCGAAATGTCCACGCACTGGAAGTAGCTGCCGGTGCTGGGCAGCAGCTTGAAGCGCGAGCCCGCAAGGCCCTGGCGGAACAGGTCGCGCTTGGCCTGGTAGAACGCGGGCAGCTGCAGATAGGGTGTGGGGTCTTGCAGATAGGCGGTCAGGCCGTGCTGCATGGGCGTGTTCACCGTGAACACGTTGAACTGGTGCACCTTGCGGAACTCAGCCGTCAGGGCGGCTGGGGCCGCGACGGTGCCGACTTTCCAGCCGGTGACGTGGAAGGTCTTGCCAAAGCTCGACACGATGAACGCGCGGGCGGCCAGGCCCGGAAAGCGTGCGGCGCTCTGGTGCTCGGCGCCGTCGAAAACCATGTGTTCGTACACCTCGTCGCTGATGAGCAGGATGTCGGTGGGGGCGAGCAGGTCTTCGAGCTGGCGCATTTCCTCGGCGGTCCAGATGGTGGCGCTGGGGTTGTGCGGGCTGTTGATGAGGATGGCGCGGGTGCGCGGCGTGATGGCGGCGCTGATCTTGGCGAAGTCGGGGCGGAAGGTGCCGGGTGTGAGCGGCACGCGCACGGCTTTGCCACCGGCCAGGTCGATGTTGGGCACGTAGCTGTCGTAGCACGGGTCGAGCACGATCACCTCATCGCCCGGGTGCACGATGGCCAGGATGGCGGTGATGATGGCCTGCGTGGCGCCAGCGGTGATGGTGATTTCGGTGTTGGGGTTGTAGGCCCGGTCGTGCAGCGCCTCGATCTTGCGGGCCACGGCCTCGCGCAGCGCGGGGATTCCGGGCATCGGCGGGTACTGGTTGTGGCCCGCTTGCATGGCCTGCGTGACGGCGTTCACCAGCTCGGGGGCACATTCAAAGTCCGGGAAACCCTGGCCCAGGTTGACGGCCTTGTGCTCTGCGGCCAGGGCCGACATCACAGTGAAGATGGTGGTGCCGACGTGGGGCAGCTTGCTGGGAAATGTGGGCGTGCGGGCGGGGCTGGTGGCTTGGGTCATGGCGCAACAACGATGAATGCGGGGTGTTGAAAAAAAGTAAAGATCGCGTGCGCGATCAAACAGGCGTGCTTGAATACGGCGCGCGTTGGGATGGAGCTTGGCGGGCGACGGATCACCCCCTCACAGTTCGTAGTCGTTGACATGGCCTGTCATGGCGCGGGCGATGAGTTCTCGGCTGAGGCGGTCGCTGAGCAACTCGGCAAATTTGTACACGAAGTTGCGCAGGTAGGCGCCGCGTTTGAAGGCCACGCGTGCCACGCTCTGGCCAAACAGGTGGCCGACAGGCCGCACCACGAGGTCGCCCAATGGGTCGTCGCGCATGGCCATTTCGGCCACGATGCCGATGCCCAGGCCCAGGCGCACATAGGTCTTGATCACGTCCGAGTCAATGGCTTCGAGCACGATGCGGGGTTGCAGTTTGCGGGCGGCAAATGCCTGATCGATCTTGCCGCGCCCGGTGAAAGACGGGTGGTAAGTAATGAGTGCTTCGTGGGCCAGGTCGTCAATGCCTATGCGCTCTTTCTGGGCCAGCGGGTGGTCATTGGGCACCACCAGCACATGTTGCCATTCGTAGCAGGGCAGGGTGACGAGTTCGGGGTAGTCGGCCAGCGACTCCGTGGCCATGCCGATTTCGGCCACTTCGTCGATGATCATGCGGGCCACTTCGTGCGGCGTGGCTTGGTGCAGGCTGATATTGACCTTGGGGTAAGCCTCGCGCAGGCGGGCCACGGGCACGGGCAGTACGTAGCGGGCCTGGGTGTGGGTGGTAGCAATGCTGAGGGTGCCGCTGTCTTGCGCGCTGAACTGCTCGCCAATGCGCTTCAAGTTGCCCACCTCGCGCATGATGACTTCGATGCTTTTGAGTACGTGCTGGCCCGGCTCGGTGATGCGTTTGAGGCGTTTGCCATGACGGGCAAAGATATCAACACCCAGTTCTTCTTCCAGCTCGATGATGGCTTTGGAGACGCCGGGCTGCGAGGTGTGCAGGGCCTTGGCGGCTTCGGTCAGATTCAGGCCCCGCCTGGCGGCCTCCTGAACAAAGCGGAATTGGTGCAGGTTCATATCCGATATCGCCTAAAGAATTGCATTATTATGATGCAATTGTCTAAGTGGTGCGCCAACTCGATAGAAGTTTCAGGCCTGTGGTGCCTCGCAGGCGATTTCGGCCATGAGGGCGGTCATGCGTGGGTCTTCGCCAATAGCGGCTTGAACATGCAGTGGTACGCCGGGGTGGGTGGTGCGCAAGGTTTTCACCAGCAAGGGGAGATCTTCGCGGGCGTGTTTGCCAGTGCCCAGGAACATGGGGACCACGGTCACGTTGGTGGCGCCCTCTGCAATCAGCTGACTGACTGCATCTTCGAGCGATGGAGAGCACAGTTCCAGGTAGGCACAGCGAACACGGCGATCAGGGTTCTGGGCGGAAATGTGTGCCGCTACGGCCTCCATGGGGGCGCGCCACAGGGGGTCGCGGGACCCATGAGAAAACAGGACGATGGCGTTGCTCATATTTTGTGCAGGCTCCAACAAATCAACGGCGAAGCACCAGCCAACCAAAGGCCGCCAGCGACAGCACCGAATAGATCAGCCCGGGTGCTGCAGCGGTAAGCCAAGGTGACCAGTTCTGCAGGTTGCCGGCATAGCCGAACACGTTGTTGAGCAGGAAGAAGCTGATGCCCGCCATGACGCCGCCAAATACGTAGCCTGCGATGCCGCCCGACCGAAAATGCAGGTAAGCAAAGGGCAGGGCCAGTACCACCATCACCAGGCAACTCAAGGGGTAGAACACTTTGCGCCAGAACTCGATTTCGTACTTCTGGGCTGACTGGCCATTGGCGTTCAGGTGCCGGATGAACTGAAACAGGTCCAGCGTCGCCATGCGATCAGGTTTGAGCAGGGAAGCAGCCACCATGTCCGCACTGATGCGGGTAGGCCACTGCAACGTGGGGGCGTCGAGGTGCTCCACACGGGCCTCATCCTTGTCGCCTTTTTGTTCGAAGCGGCTGCGTTGTACTTTTTCCAGGGCCCAGGCTCCGTCCGATCCGAACTGGCCCGACGCCGCTTGCGTTTGCGAAGCCAGGCGCCCCTTTTCGTCAAACTCAAAGATGCGCACGTCGAGCATTCCGCCGTTGGGCGTGAGTGCACGCACATTGACCGCGAAGGAGTGGTCTTCCTGGCGCTCCTTGAGCCAGGCCCCCGTGGCGCCTGTGGTCAGCCGCCCAAGGTAGCGGACCTTGATGAGTTGCGCTGTGCGGTCAGTGAGGGGGGCCAGGTAGTCACCCACGGCAAAGGTCAGCAACACAAAAAAACCGCCGAGCGTGAGCAAGGTGCGCAGCGCGCGCCACGGGCCCATACCACTGGTGCGCATGATGGTGAATTCCGAGCTTTGGGCCAGGCGGGCCATCACGAAGATGGTGCCAATCAGCACGGTGATGGGAAGCAGCTCATAGAGATGGCTGGGAATACTCAAGACCACGAACAGGAGCGCGTGTGACAGTTGATAGCCCTCGGCCCCAGTACGACCGACCCAGCGCAGTTCATCGACCAGGTCGAAGAAAAAGAACAAGGCGAGAAAGCCCACAGTGACGAAGGCGACGGCAGACAGGGCTTCGCGGTGGATGAGGCGGCGAATCGTTTTCATGCGGGGTAACCTTCAGCGCGCCGCAGCTGCCACAGGCGCCGGACAGTCCATTGGTTGTGGCGCACCGCCAGTACCAGCAGCGAGATGGCCAGCATGCCACCATGCAGCAGCACCATGAAGCTCAGCAGGCCAAGCCGACCTGCGCCGACCCAGCTTTGACCGAGGGTCATGAGGTTGTAATAAACGATGAAACCGAAGAGAGCAAACACCATGCTGGTGCTGCGCGCTGCACGTGGGTTGACGCTGGCCACAGCCAGCCCGAGGAGCACAAAATTAAGTGCTGCAAAGGCCAAGCCAAGCCGCCAGCCCAGTTCGGCCTGGTAGGCGGGCAGGGGCTGCATCAGCAGGTCGTAGGTGGTGCGCGTCTTGACGGCGAGTTCTTCGGCGGAGCCCGTAGGGGCAGAGCCGATGCGGGTTCCATACTCAGAAAACTCGCTGATCTTGACGCCGGGTTTGTCTCGCGCAGTCTCCAGCCGTTGCCCGTCGGTGAGCATGGCCATGCGCTCGCCGCCCTGGGTCTCCAGGCGTGCGCTGCGGGCTGAGGTGACGGATTCGCGCTTGCCATCGTTGGCTGCAATGAACACGTTGTTGCCCGCCTGGGTGTCGGGGCTGTCCTTGTCGATGAAGAACACCCGGCTGCCATTGGAGGATTCCTGGAATTCACCGGGCGCAACGCGATCGATGTCACTGCGCTGCTCATACCGGGTTTTGAGTTCCTGAATCTGCGAATTGGCCCAGGGCCACACGAGCAGAGACAGCACGGCAATCACCACCATCACCGGCCAGGCAAACCGGATCAGGGGCTTGACGAGGCTCAGGAGGCCTCGACCGCTGGCAAACCAGATCACCATTTCGCTGTCGCGATACATGCGTGACAACGTGCCGACCACGGCAATGAAAAGGCTCAGACTGAGAATGGTGGGCAATTGCCCCAGAACGGTGAAGCCCATGACCAGCATCACGTCAGAAGGGCTGACGCTGCCTTTGGAGGCTTGGCCCAGGGTACGGATGAGCATCATGGTCATGACCACGGTCACCAGCACCACAAGTGTCGCTCCGAAGCTGCGCGCCAGCTCCTTGCGGATGGATGAATCGAATAACATTGGCTCGAAGGAAAACACCGATTATGAACTTTGATCTCAAGACCCTTGACCTCGCGGCAGCTGTTTCGGAGAAATGTGACCTGCTGATCGTGTTGATCCCTGAGGGCTTCAAGCCGGGCAAGGATGCACTGTCTGCACTGGCCGCGCTGGCGCTCAAGAATGGAGATCTGAGTCTCAAAGCGGGCAAACACCTGGCCATGTACCAGGCGCCTGCGGTCGCTGCGCGCCGGGTGGTCCTGGTCGGGGCCGGTGATGGTTCTGCCCGCGCATGTCGCCAGGCGTTGCTGGCCTTGGGAGGCGCGATCAAGGCTCCCCAAACCAAGCGTGTGGTGCTGTGTTTTGCCGCGGGGGTGGCGGGCGATGTGGTGGGCGCAGCCGTGCAGGCAGTGGCTGAAACGAGTTATGTGTACACCACCACCAAGTCCAAGGCCGAGGTGCGTAGCCTGAGCCGCTGTGTGGTGGGTGTCACCAATGTGGCCGAGGTCCGCGACGGCTTTGACGGCGGCGTGGCGCTGGTAGCGGGCGTGGAGTTTGCCCGCGAATGGGGTAACCGCCCGGCCAACCATGCGACCCCCAGCCTATTGGCCGACGCTGCCAAGACGCTGGCCAAGCTGCCGCGCATTCAGTGCAAGGTCCATGGCCCGGCCGAAGTGAGCCGCCTCGGAATGGGGGCTTTTTTGGCGGTGGCGCGTGGCTCCGAAGAGCCATTGCGCTTTATCGAGCTGCGTTACAACGGTGCGGCGAAGGACAAAGCGCCGGTGGTGCTGGTGGGCAAAGGCATTACCTTTGACACCGGCGGCATTTCAATCAAGCCTGCGCCCGAGATGGACGAGATGAAGTTCGACATGTGCGGTGCAGCGAGTGTGCTGGGCACTTTCCGTGCTTTGGGCGAATTGCAGCCCGCGATCAATGTGGTCGGATTGATACCCGCTTGCGAGAACATGCCGGACGGGCGCGCTGTAAAGCCCGGCGACGTGGTCACCAGCATGAGCGGGCAGACCATCGAGATACTGAACACCGATGCCGAAGGGCGCCTGGTGCTGTGCGATGCGTTGACCTATGCCGCCCGCTTCAAGCCCGCCGCTGTGGTGGATATCGCCACGCTGACCGGCGCCTGCGTGATCGCGCTCGGGGGGTGCGCAGTGGCTTGTTCGCCAACAATGATGGCTTGGCCTCTGCCCTTCAGGCCGCTGGCGAGGTGGCCCAGGACCCTTGCTGGCGCATGCCTTTGGATGACGACTATGCGGACGGCCTCAAGAGCAATTTTGCCGACATGGGCAATGTGGCCGGTCGTGCGGGTGGTTCCATCACCGCCGCCAAGTTCTTGCAGAAGTTTGTGGGCGACATGCCATGGGCGCATCTGGATATCGCCGGTACCGCGTGGCGGGGGGGCGCTGCCAAAGGGTCTACAGGGCGACCTGTGGGCCTTCTCGTGCATTTCCTGTTGGGGCAGGTCCACGCCAAGTCGGCTCCGCTGGCAACCCGCGTGGCTGCCAAGCCAGCCGCAAAGCGCGCACCGCGCGTCAAGGCTGTTTGAGTACGCCATGACGGAGGTCGCTTTCCACTTCAACGCGCCAGACAAACTGGCCTATGCCTGCCGCTTCGCGCGCAAGGTGCAGCGCAGTGGGGCTCGCCTGGTTATTGCCGCGCCTGCTGATGCGTTGGATGCCCTGGATCGCATGCTTTGGGCGATGGCTCCGCAAGACTTCGTGGCACATTGCCGCAGTGATTCAGATGAGGAACTGGTTCATGCGTCTCCGATACTGCTGACGCTGGATGCGCGGTCTGCACCGCACCACGAAGTGCTGCTGAATCTGACGGCGCAAGTTCCTGAGGGTTTCGGACAGTTCGACCGATTGATCGAAGTGGTGAGCGCCCAAAATGAAGCGGACCGCACCGAAGCCCGCACACGCTGGCGCCACTATGCCTCCAGGGGCTATGCCATCACGCGCCATGATCTGGTGCTGAAGGCCGATTGATGGCGCTGCCCCCCAAAACACCGCCGCGCTTTGTACCAACACTCACCGAAGTGGTGCAGGTGCCCGATGCGCTTTTGGCTCAGAGCCCGCTGCCCCCTTCCGGGCGCACCACCGTGATGTCATCTCCGATGCCAGCGGGGGTTCCTCGGCCCGTTGCCGGCGCTCCATCACCTGCTGCAATGTCTCGGCCCGTGTCATCACCGTCGGCTTGGAGTTCTGCAAAAGCGCCGGCCCCCGTAGCTCCAGGGTTTGCGAATTCGCTGCGCGCATCTGGCACCGGCGTGCCGCCCCGCAACAACCCGACGTTCGACACCGTTGCGGTTCCTTCCGTGCCCCGTCCCTTGCCTGACGGCATGGAGGAATACATGGTGCACCGTGTCATGCAGCGTGTGGACGTTGTGCTGGATCAGCGCCTTCGTGAAGCGATCGCCACCGTGGTGCAGGAGCAGACCCGATCCGTGCTGCCCAGGTTGCGCGAAGAGATCGAATCAGTGGTTCGCCATGCGGTTTATGAGGCTGTCGCCGATGAGTTGGCCAGTGGTGGGCCGCCCGTGACCAAGGGATGACAGGGTATTCCCCTGTGGTTTCTCTCGCGTTTAATCGTGTTCCCTAATGATCTGGCCCGTAAATTGCGATATGTTCGCCTGCGTTGAGACACAAGAACATTCTCAGCGTTTATCTTTACTGGAGATTGATATGCAATTGAAGTTGAAACTGACCGTGGTTGCTGCTATCGCGGCTGCTGCTGGTGTGGCCTCTGCACAAGAGCAGGTGGTCAAGATCGGCCATGTGGCTCCGGTTTCCGGCGCCCAAGCCCACTACGGCAAGGACAACGAAAATGGCGCCCGCATGGCCATTGAAGAGCTGAACGCCCAAGGCATCACCATCGGCGGCAAGAAGATCAAGTTCGAGCTGCAGGCTGAAGATGACGCTGCTGATCCAAAGCAGGGCACGGCTGCCGCACAGAAGCTGTGCGATTCCAAGGTTGCTGGCGTTGTGGGCCACCTTAACTCCGGTACCACCATCCCCGCATCCAAGGTCTACAACGACTGCGGTATCCCCATGGTGACGGGCGCTGCGACCAACCCCAACCTGACAAAGCCTGGCTACAAGACCACGTTCCGTATCATCGCCAACGACAACGCCCTGGGCGCTGGTCTGGCGTTCTACGCTGTGGACACGCTCAAGCTGAAGACGGTTGCCATCATCGATGACCGTACCGCTTACGGCCAAGGCGTGGCAGACGTGTTCAAGAAGACGGCCACAGCCAAGGGCATGAAGGTGGTGGACGAGCAGTTCACGACCGACAAGGCCACCGATTTCATGGCCATCCTGACCGCCATCAAGTCCAAGAACCCTGATGCTGTGTTCTACGGCGGCATGGACCCCCAAGGCGGCCCGATGCTGCGCCAGATGGAACAACTGGGCATGGGCAACGTGAAGTATTTTGGTGGTGACGGTATCTGCACATCGGAAATCGCCAAGCTGGCCGCTGGCGCCAAGACCCTGGGCAACGTGATCTGCGCGGAAGGCGGTTCTTCGCTGGCCAAGATGCCTGGCGGTACGGCCTGGAAGGCCAAGTATGATGCCAAGTACCCCAACCAGTTCCAGGTTTATAGCCCTTACACCTACGACGCTACGTTCTTGCTGGTTGACGCCATGAAGCGCGCCAACTCCGTGGATCCCAAGGTGTATGTGAACGAACTGGCCAAGTCCAGCTTCAAGGGCGTGACTTCCACGATCGCCTTCGAACCCAATGGCGAAATGAAGAACCCCGCCATCACGCTGTACGTCTACAAGGACGGTAAGAAGACCCCTCTGTAAATGGAGTGGTTGGCCCCGGATTTTGCTGGGGTTGACCCGTCCTGAATAGCGTTGACACCCGGACCGGTTAAATCTCCAGCCAAACTACCCGGCCAAGGACGCCCGATGCACCGCATCGGGCGTTTTCATTTTCAGCGACAGATGGGGCCTCTCGCAGTTGTAGATCCCTACCGACTGCTCGACCATGCGTCTGGCCTGGGCAAGATCCGCAGGACGCTGCAGCAGCAACTCTGTCTTCAGTATGCCGTTGACCCGCTCGGCCAGTGCATTCTGGTAGCAGTCATAGCCATCTGTCATCGAGCAGGTCACGCCGTGCCGCTGGTGCAGCGCCTGGTAGTACGCCGAGCAGTACTGGATGCCACGGTCTGAATGGTGCACGAGTTGCTGACGACTGCTCCGCCCTGACAGCGCCATCTTCATGGCTTGCGCCACCTCTTCGGTCTGCAGGCTCTCATGCACGTGCCAGCCCACGATCTTTCTGGAGTATGCATCCGTGACTAGGCTCAGGTACACGAACTTGCCTTGCGTGGGCAGGTAGGTGATATCAGCCACCCAGACCTGTTCACTGGCGCTGGCGCGTACTTGTTGCGGCCCGGCCTTGAGCAGATTGGGGTGGCGCCTGAAACGATGGTGGCTGTCTGTGGTCTTGTGGTACGCCCGACGAGGCGCCACCAGCAGCTTGGCATTGCGCAGTACGTCGAACATCGCATCGCGGCCCAGGGCGATCCCTTGGCGCTGCAGTGGCTCGTGCAGCAGATGGTGTAGCTTGCGCGTGCCGATTCGCGGCTGGCGCATACGCAGCTCACGAACCAATCCCACCACCGCCTGCGACGTAGCCAGGCGACCGGCCTCGCGGCGCCTGCTTTGGTAATACGCCTGCCGGCTGTGGCCCATGTACTGGCAAGCCCTCTTCACGCTCAACCCCTGGATGAGGTCTTGCGAGAGGACTTGCCCGAAGGCTTTTTTACGACACGCACCCCGTAGTCCTTGCGCAGCACGTCGATGATGGACTCGAACAGCTGGGCCTTCTGCTGCGCCTGCTCAAGCTGTACCTTCAGCGCCTTGATCTGCTGCTCGGGGGTGAACGTCTCTTCGCTCTTGTCTATTGGCATGGCTGCAGATGATGCCCCAGCCGTCCAGCCCAGGCGGCCGTGCTTGCGAAGCCACGCCAACACCGTCGAGTTACCCTGGATGCCGTACTTGCGCTGCGCCCCTTTGCAAGTGAGTTGGCCTTTTTCTACTTGCTCGACCACCGCCAATTTAAAGGCGAGCGTGTAGTCGCGCTGTGTGCGTTTGATCCCCGATTCCATGACACATCTCCCTTTTGAAAGGTCCACGTGTCAACGCTGGGTAGGACGGGTCAGGTGCAAGCAAAAAGGCTTCCTGCGGGAAGCCTTTTTGCTTTTTTGGGGTCCGTCTGCCCGCGCAGCGAATGGCGGTGCCTGTAGAGGCTTTTGCTTGACTGGCTGACTAGCGGCGCACCTGGAGTGAGCCTGGGTTCACGATGTTGGTTGGGGTGCCTTTGATGAAGTTCACCACGTTGTCAAAGGCAGCACCAAAGTACAGCTCGTAGCTGTCCTGTTCGACATAGCCAATGTGAGGCGTGCAGATGCAGTTTTCCAGCCGCAGCAAAGCATGGCCTTGCAGGATAGGCTCGCTCTCGAACACGTCGATGGCCGCCATGCCAGGGCGTCCCCGGTTGAGGGCCGCGATCAGAGCATCGGGTTCGATCAACTCTGCGCGCGATGTATTGACGAGCAATGAGGTTGGTTTCATGCACGAAAGGTCTTCAAGCGAGATGATTCCGCGTGTTTCGTCATTCAGTCGAAGGTGCAACGAAATGACATCGCACTGCGAGAAAAATTCTTCGCGTGTGGTCGCTGCCTGGTAGCCGTCTGTCAGTGCCTGCGCACGAGAGCCTTCACGGCCCCAGATACGTACATTCATGCCGAAGGCCCGGCCGTAGCTCGCAACCAGTTGTCCGATGCGCCCATAACCCCAGATGCCCAACGTTTTGCCGCGCAATACATTGCCAAGACCGAAGTTGGCAGGCATGGATGCCGTCTTCAGTCCAGACTGTTGCCAGGCTCCATGCTTGAGATTGGAGATGTACTGGGGCAGCCTGCGCATGGATGCCATGACCAGCGCCCATGTCAGCTCTGCAGGGGCCACCGGGGAGCCCACGCCTTCAGCCACGGCAATCCCACGTTCTGTGCAGGCGGCCACATCAATGTGGCTCCCTATCTTGCCCGTCTGCGCAATGAGCTTGAGTCGCGGGAGCTTCTCGACCAGTTGCCGTGTGATTTGGGTGCGTTCTCTGACCAGCACGATGATGTCGGCATCTTTGAGTCGCACAGAGAGCTGGCCCAGTCCCTTGACCGTGTTGGTGTAAACCTTCGCGGTGTATGCGTCGAGCCGAGATGCGCAATGCAGTTTGCGCACTGCATCCTGGTAATCGTCGAGAATCACAATGTTCATCCCGACATTGTGCCTTGGCAGGGAAAGCCGCACCGCGTCCGGTGGCTGCCTTGCTCATCAAAATCCACAGCTTTTGGTGACCGAGTGTTGACTCGGTCAAAGCAATTCCTGCCAGGCACAGCGTGGCTGGCAATGCGCGCTGCATAACGGCGCCAAGAGGCTGCCGCCCGCGCCCCGGCAAGACTTGGGGATGGGTTCTATGCCTGAATGGCCTCTGAAGCGGCGATGCGGTCCAGTTCTGCGCACACATCGGCCATCCGCCCTGCGATCACCAATCGGCCTGTGCCGGAGTCTGATTTTCGCCGCAGGACCCGGGTGGTTTGGTGCGTGCTTGCATCCGCTGTCAGAGACGCAAGAAAGGTGTGGCGATTACTGCCCATCGATGGGATGGAAAGAAAAGACCGACTGGCAGCGGCTGGTGGCCGGATGGGGGCTTCGGGACTGCGAACTGGCGGTTTGACTGTGAATGGCCAATTGCCACGCATGGGGCGTGTGCCTTGTGCATCCGCCGGGCGCTGGGGAGACGGGGAGATGCGGCTGTCCTCACCGCTGCGGCTGCTGAGACCGGCTTCGTTGCTCCATTGCGGCCGGTCGAGGATAGCCGATGCCGTTGTTGGACGATGACCCGTTGGCGCGACGCCAGTCGGCACTTGGAGTGAAAGCCGGCGCATCAGGTCGCGCAGCGGGTTGCGAAATACAGGAAGGGTGAACAATGCAATTCCCATGTGAAAACTCCGAAGGTCGGGGGTTGGACATAGGCAGGATTGCAAAGTGATTTCATGCCTGGTACTTACTTACTGACTGGCATGAAACGAGCCTGGCACCGCAGGGCTGGCGTGCCGTTGCCAGCACACCAAACGCCCGCCACCTGCGGTGTGGCCCTGACAGGAGGCTGGGGCCTACATCAACATGGTGTTGCGGATCAAACCGACCGCAAGGCCTTCGATTTCGAAGGGCTCGCCGGGCTGCACGACGATGACCGGATAGTCGGGGTTTTCGGGCAGGAGTTCGATGGCCGTGGCGGTGCGGCGCAGGCGTTTGACGGTGACATCATCGCCCAGGCGAGCCACGATGATCTGACCATTGCGTGCTTCACGCGTGGACTGCACGGCCAGTAGATCGCCGTCCATGATGCCGGCATCGCGCATGGACATGCCGCGCACCTTGAGCAGGTAGTCGGGTTTGTGCTGGAAAAGGCTGTTTTCCACGCTGTAGGTTTGGTCTACATGTTCCTGCGCGAGAATGGGCGAACCCGCTGCGACGCGCCCCACCAAGGGTAGCACCAGTTGCGACAAACCGGGAATGGGCAGGTTGAACTGGCTGCCGCGCGCCGCGTTGATGGAGCGAACAGTGTCGCTGCGCAGACGGATGCCGCGCGAGGTGCCGCTCACCAGTTCGATCACGCCTTTGCGGGCGAGGGCCTGCAGATGCTCTTCGGCGGCGTTGGCCGACTTGAATCCCAGCTCGGTCGCGATTTCTGCACGGGTGGGGGGCGCGCCAGTGCGTGCAATGGCGGTCTGGATCAGATCCAGGATCTGCTGCTGGCGGGCGGTGAGTTTCGGGTTGTCGAGCATGGTGGTTTCCGGTGCAGGCGGTTACAGTGGCGAACAACTGTTTTTTAATCCAGTAACTGTATTTTTCACCAGTTTTTCGGAGTACGCAAGTGAGTGGGCAAAAAATTGTGGTTTTGGGCACCGGAGGCACGATTGCGGGCACCTCGGCACAAGCGGGGGACAACATTGGCTATACCGCTGCCCAGGTGGGTGTGGACGAGTTGCTGGCCGCAGTGCCCGGCCTTCAGGTGTTGGCGGGCGGTGCATTGGTGGCGGAGCAGGTGGCACAGATTGACAGCAAGGACATGGACTACGCGGTGTGGCGTGCGCTTGCCTTGCGTTGCGCGCACCATTTGAAGGACCCGCAGGTGCGGGGGCTGGTCATCACCCATGGCACAGACACCTTGGAGGAGACGGCGTGGTTTCTGCAGGAAGTGCTGGATACACCCAAGCCCGTAGTGCTGACCTGCGCGATGCGCCCTGCGTCAGCCCTCACCCCCGATGGCCCACAAAACATGCTGGACGCTGTGGCAGTGGTGCTGGCACCGGGGGCTGCGGGGGTGATGGTGGTTGCTGCTGGCGAGGTGCATGGCGCGCGGCATGTGCAGAAGATCCATCCCTATCGGGTGCATGCATTCAACTCAGGCGATGCAGGCCCCCTGGGCTGGGTGGAGGAAGGACGCGTGCGTTTGGTGCAAAACTGGCCTCTGGCGCAAGTGAAGTATGTTCATGATGCTATTGAAAATATAGCAAATCCTGGCGAATGGCCCTGGGTTGAGGTGGTTATGAGCCACGCGGCGGCTTCGGGTAAAGCCGTAGATGCGCTGGTGCGAGAAGGGGTGCAGGGATTGGTCGTGGCATGCACTGGCAACGGAACCATTCACCATAGCCTGGAGGCTGCCTTGTCGCGTGCACAAAACACGGGGGTGAGGGTGGTGCGCTCCACCCGATGTACAGAGGGGCAGGTGCTTCCCAAGCCGGGGGATCTGCTGCCAGACTCCCAGGGGCTGTCGCCTGTCAAGGCACGTGTGACTTTGATGCTCGATCTGCTTCGGGCTGATTGAAGGGGCTGCACCGATGTTTGCCGTGCTCAAGACACATGCCTGGGCCTATCCGGCCCTGGAGGTTGCGCACATTGTGGGCATAGCGCTGCTGCTCGGCAATTTGGTCTTGCTGGAGCTGCGGGTGTTTGGGTGGGGTGCCGCCTTGCCGGTGAAAGATCTGGCCCGGCTCAGCCTTTCGCTGGCGCTGTGCGGGTTTGGATTGGCAGCGGCGTCGGGCTTGCTGATGTTTGCCACCCAGCCTGCCGAGTTGCTCAGCAGCCGGGCATTCACCTTGAAGATGCTGTTGTTAATGCTGGCGGGCTGCAATGCCGCATGGTTTCATGCGCGGGGATCGCTCACGCTGCTGGACGGCTTGGCCCGCTTTCAGATGCTGGCATCCACCATGGTTTGGTTGGCGATGGTCGTGTGTGGCCGCTGGATAGCCTATCTGTGATGGTGGCAGTCGCGCGACCCGTCTCATCTTCATTGCTTCAGGAGCCCCTATGACATTGCAACGCCGCCATGTGCTCGCCGCCGCCGCCACCGCCTTGCCGCTGGGGGTTCATGCACACCATGGCTGGAGCAGCTTTGATCCCGACCGCCCCATTTATCTGGAGGGCACGGTGCGCAAAGTGCGCTGGCAAAACCCGCATGCCGAATTGGAACTGGAACTGCCCGACCTTTTGAAGTTGCCGACGGATTTGGCACAGCGGCCGATACCCGCTCAGACGGCACCGGTGGACGGGCGGGTGCTGCTGGCCAAGGTGGTGTTGCCTACCCGCAAAGACCGGCTATGGGCGGTCGAATTGGCGCCGCTGACGCGTATGCAGGCCTGGCAGGTGCAGGAGATCAAACCGGGCACTCTGTTGTCGGTGGTGGGGTTTACCTTGCGGGGCGAAAAGGGCGAGGCGGTGCTGCGCGCAGAGTACCTTTTCGTGGATGGCAAAGCGTATGGGCTGCGGTCCGGCCCTGCTTGAACAAGAGGACCTGGGGGGCTGCCCTATAGCCTGCATTGTTGAGTGCTTCGCTCGCCCTGCCGGTTGGATACCGCACCCGCAAGTGGCGCTATGGCACTGCATGAAAAAAGCGACGCTTCTTTGCAGGGCGCCGCTTCTATTCAATCTGAATCATGGGCTGGTTGACCGGCCGGGGCCGACCCAGGCCGCGTATCAGCTGGCCAGCGCCTGCAAGGCACGCGCCGTGATTTCGTCCACGCTGCCCGTGCCGCTGATCGCGCGGTACTTGGGGGCAGCTGCCGGCTCACCCTGGGCCCAACTGCTGTAGTAGTCCACCAGGGGGCGCGTCTGGTCGCTGTAGACCTGCAGGCGCTTCTGGACAGTGTCTTCCTTGTCGTCTTCGCGCTGGATCAACTCCTCGCCGGTCACGTCGTCCTTGCCTGCCACCTTGGGCGGGTTGAACTTGACGTGGTACGTGCGGCCGCTGGCGGGGTGCGAGCGGCGGCCACTCATGCGTTCAATGATGGCGTCAAAGGGCACATCGATTTCAAGCACGTAATCCAGCTTGACCCCCGCCGCCTTCATGGCGTCGGCCTGGGGAATGGTGCGGGGGAAACCATCGAACAGGAAGCCTTTGGCGCAGTCGGGTTGCGTAATGCGTTCCTTGACCAGACCGATGATGATGTCGTCACTGACCAGGGCACCCGAATCCATCACAGCCTTGGCCTGCAGGCCCAGGGGTGTGCCAGCTTTGACGGCTGCGCGCAGCATGTCGCCGGTAGAGATCTGGGGAATGCCGTATTTCTGGCAGATGAACGTGGCTTGCGTGCCCTTTCCGGCGCCAGGCGCGCCCAACAAAATCAGTCTCATGGATGTCCTCGAAGGTTAGAAATCGGTTGGCGCCGCTGGCGGGGACGCTCGAAAGGCGCCTGAAGCCGTTCTTTGCGCCCGGGATGCGGTGCTCTCGTTACAGTTGAGGATAGCATGTGACCACCTTGCGCTGACTTACATGAGCGACCGCTTCCCCATAGGTGCCCCGCAAGGGGGTAACGTCAAGCGCTGAGGGGCGGGGCGCTCAGCGAAACAGGCTGCGCACCCGCTCCAGGTCTTGCGGGGTATCTACCCCTGGCCCGGGGGCCGTGGCAGCCAGATGCACGGCGATGCGGTGTCCATGCCAAAGCGCACGCAATTGCTCCAATGCCTCGACCGCTTCGGTCGGTGCAGGGGCCAGTTGCGGAAACTGCCGCAAAAATCCCGCGCGATAGCTGTAAATGCCCACATGTCGCAGCGGCGCAAATCCCGACAGGGCGGCCACACCGGGGGCGGCGGCCTGTGCGGCGCCATGCCACCAGGCAGAGTCTGTGTGGTCGCGCGCAAAAGGAATGGGTGCACGGCTGAAATAATGCGCCAGGCCCCGCGCATCCAGGACCACCTTCACCACGTTGGGATTGGCGTAGTCGCCCAATGACGCAATGGTGTGTGCGGCTGTGCCCATGCTGGCTTCCGGCCGGGCAGGCAGCAGGGCGGCCACGGCGTTGATGAGACCAGGGTCTATCAACGGCTCGTCGCCTTGTACGTTGACGACAATGTCGTCACCATCCAGATCAAGTTGTGTGCAGGCCTCAGCCAGCCGGTCGCTACCGCTGGGGTGGTCAGCGCGGGTCATGATGGCTGTCACGCCATGGGCAGCGCAGGCTTGCAAGATGCGGGCGTCGTCTGCCGCCACCACCACGCGGGTTGCAGCGCTTTGGGCAGCACGCTGGGCCACCCGCACCACCATGGGCAGACCGGCGATATCGGCCAGGGGCTTGTCCGGCAGGCGGCTTGACGCGAGGCGGGCCGGGATCAGCACCGTGAACGGGCTGTCAACTGCCGCAGCGGCCGTGGCGCTCACTGCTCCAGTTCCTCGTCGGTCAGTGTGCGGGCTTCGTTTTCGAGCAACACAGGAATGCCGTCGCGCACCGGGTAGGCCAGCCGAGCGCTGCGGGAGACCAGTTCCTGGGCCTCGCGGTCATAGGTCAGGGGGCCTTTGGTGACGGGGCAGACCAGCAGTTCAAGCAATTTGGGGTCCATGGAGTGGGGAGCTTTCCGGGAGGGTACGGCGGGTTCGTTCAGGCAGGGGGGGATGATAGCGGCGCCCCGGGGGCTGCGATCCTTGGCACCAAGGCAGACAGGCTGCCATCCAGGGCATCAAAAAATCGGGGTTCGATCTGCACCACCAAGGGCACGGCCAGCGCATCGGGGTGATGAGCCCACAGCTTGACAGCATCTTTTTCGGTGCAAACTACGGTCAAGCGCTTGTCTGATAAGCGCTGCCAGCTATTGAAATCATAGTGATCTGGCAAGGCCTCCGCGTGTTGCAGCACCAAGCCCTCCGCCCTCAGCATGTCAAAGAAGTCCTCCGGCCGTGCCACCGCCGCCAGCGCATGCAGGGGTTGGCCTCGCAGGTCGGCCAGTGGCACCTGGCGCCCATCCGATCGCAGGGCATGGGGCGCCAGACCGCGTTGCAGGCCAAATGCGGGTGCGGGTGAACCGTGGGGGGGGCACCGCCTGCATGCAGCACAAAATCGACAGGGCGTGGCCACGCCTCCCGCAGCGGACCTGCAGGCAGCAGCAAGCCGTTGCCGATGCCCTGGTCGTTGAAGATGCAGATCTCCAGATCCCGCTGCAGTGCGAGGTGCTGCAAGCCGTCGTCGCAGATGAGTACGTCGGTATCGGGGTGGGCGGCCAGCAGGGCGCGCGCGGCAGCGATGCGGTGCTGGGCCACGAAGACTGGCACGGCAGCTTTGCCCGTGCCACTGCGTGCAATCAACAGGGGCTCGTCACCCACCTCGCTGGCCAGGCTGTCCGGCTGCACCGCACGGCAGTCCCGGGTGCTGCGGCCATAGCCGCGCGAGATCACGCCAACACGCAGGCCACGGGCCTGCAGGTGCCTGACGAGTGCGATGACCACCGGGGTCTTGCCCGCCCCGCCGGCAATCACATTGCCGACCACTATCACGGGGCGGCCCGGATGCTCGGCCTGGAGCAGGCCGCTGCGATACAACGCCCGGCGCACTGCCACCAGGGCGGCATACAGCATTGACACTGGCCATAAGGCCCAGGCAGCTGGACCCCGTGTTTGCCAGATGGCGTGCAGACGCCGCTCGGCGGTGGCTCGGTGTGGGCGCGCGGCAGGGGGCGGCGAGGGCGGCGGCAGCTGCGGCCCGGAGGCAGCCATGATGCCCGTCAGCGGCTGGCCGCGCGTGCCGCCGTGGACGACGACTGCGTGGCAAACGTGATCTGTGTGAGGCCGACGCGGCGCGCGGCTTCCATCACCGTGACCACGGACTGGTGGGGCGACATCGCGTCGGCGCTGATGATGACCACACTGTCACGGCCCGCCTTGGCTTCGTTGCGCAGCGCCTGGGCGATAGCGTCCACACTTTTGCCGTCCACACCGGTTTTGTTGACGGCATAGCGGCCATCGGCCGCCACGGAGACGATCACTTCTTTGGGGTGGTCGCGCTGCTGCTCGGCATCGGCCACGGGCAGGGTGAGCTGCAGTTCCGTGAACTTGCTGTAGGTGGTGGTCAGCATCAGGAAGATGAGGATCACCAGCAGCACGTCGATGAACGGGATCAGGTTGATCTCGGGCTCATCCTTGGCGCGGGGGCGGAAATTCATTATTTGATCTTGCGCAGGCGCAGGATGTGGCGGACGAACTGCTCGGAAGCCAGCTCCAGTGTGAGCAGGTAGGCGTCCACGCGGGCGCGAAAGTAGCGCCAGAAGATCAGCGAGGGGATGGCCACGATCAGGCCAAAGGCCGTGTTGTACAGGGCGATGGAGATACCGTGTGCCAGCTGGGCCGGGTTACCGCCGCCCATGGCCTGACCCACGCCACCGCCGCCCGCCTGCGAGCCGAAGATCTCGATCATGCCGATGACGGTGCCCAAAAGACCCAGCAGCGGAGCGGCCGATGCGATGGTGGCCAGGGCCGGAAGGTATTTTTCCAGCCGGTGTGCCACGGCGCGCCCAGTGCCTTCCATGGCGGCGCGCAGGTCGGTTTCGCTGCACTGCGGGTTGCTGTTGAGGGTGCGCAGGCCGCTGGCCAGCACTTCGCCCAAGGCGGAGTTTTGCGCGAGCTGGTTGACCACGTCGGGGGTAGGAAGCGCTTTGGACGAGACCGTGATGGCCTCGTCGAGCAATTTGGGGGGGGCGACGCGGGCCGTTTTCAGGGCCAGAAAACGTTCAAAAATCAGTGCCAGTCCCAGGACGGAACACGCGATCAGGGGCCAGATGGGCCAGCCTGCGGCTTGTATGATGGACAGCAAATCTCTCTCCGCGCAGATGAAAGCAATCGGCGATTATGGCCTAGCTTGTGGGTGCCGCTGCGTCACAAACCGTTACCTTGTTGTGCGCGCGATCCGCCGCACCGTTCACCCACAAAATCTGTGGATAACTTTGTGGGCAACCCATGTCGAGAACCCCGCAAAGTGGCGCCACACCGTGCTTGCAACAGATTGATGAAAAATTGCGCAATGAAAAATACATATAAATCAATGACTTGCACGTGTACTGGTGTTTTGCGGCCGATTTTTGTTGCTTTGAAAATGACCTTTGCTGCTTCTCCTTTGCTGTGGAGTACTCGCAGGGTGTGTGCGCCGCAAACGCGCGCCGTTTCTCATGTTTGAGCGCACAGGCCCAGCAGTGGCGCCGCGTGTATGGGAAGTTGGCGCGCTATGCCGCGCCATTGCTGATGCCCTGGAGGCGCGCTTCAATCCTGTGGCCGTGCGCGGCGAGATCACCGGCTTCTCACGCGCATCCAGCGGACATTGCTATTTTTCGATCAAGGATGCGACCGGGCAGTTGCGCTGTGCCATGTTTCGCCGCGCAGCCAGCCTGCTTGACTTTTCGCCGCGCGATGGCGAATTGGTGGAAGTGCGGGGCCGTCTTGGGGTGTATGAGGCACGCGGGGATTTGCAGTTCATTGTGGAAAGCATGCAGCGCGCCGGACAAGGGGCGCTGTTCGAGCAGTTTCTTCGCCTGAAGGCCCAACTCGATGCCGAAGGCCTTTTCGATACCGCCCGCAAGCGCCCCTTGCCCCTGCAGCCCCGGGCCATCGGTCTGGTCACATCGACCGGTGCAGCGGCGCTGCACGACGTGGTCACGGCGCTCAGGCGCCGGGTGCCGCACATCCCCGTGGTGCTGGTGCCCGCCCAGGTGCAGGGCGTGGCGGCTCCGTCGTCCCTCGTTGCCGCGCTATCAAAACTGTATCTGCTAGCGCAAGAGAGTCGTGCGCCAGGGGCAGATGGAGCCCTGATTCCGCCCATTGACGTGATTTTGCTGGTGCGCGGAGGTGGCTCCATCGAAGACCTGTGGGCCTTCAACGACGAGCGCCTGGCGCGCATGATCGTACAAAGCCCGGTGCCGCTGGTCAGCGGTGTGGGGCACGAGACAGACTTCACCATCGCCGACTTTTGCTCCGACCTGCGCGCCCCGACGCCCACGGCGGCGGCCGAATTGGTGGCCCAGCCCCGCGATGTGTGGCTGGGTGCGCTGGGCCTGCTGGCCGGCCGCATTGGCGACGGTGTGCAGCGCCAGCTCGACATACGCCACCAGCGGGTGGATCAGGCCGCCGCGCGCCTGGGCCGCCCTTCGGGTCTGGTGGCCCGCCAACAGATGCAACTGGCCCGCCTGGCGCAGCGTATGCGCCACGGCGTGCTCCTGAAAATGCAGCGGCTAGCGCAATATCAACAAGCGCTGGAGGCCAATTTGCCTCAAAAATTGCAGCGCAGTGTGGCGCAGCATACCGAGCGGTTGGACCGTGCCGCATTGCGGCTGGAGTTGCTGGACCCGCGCCTGGTTCTGCAGCGTGGCTACGCATTGCTCACCGACACGGATGGGCAGGCCGTGACCAGCGTGCGCCAGGCCCAACCCGGCGATGCCCTGCGCGCTACGCTGGCCGACGGCGTGGTGGATGTGACGGTGGCGCAGCCGCGACTGCTGTAGCAGGGTGGCGTCTCGGTGTGATGGACGCCGCGCTTGCGTAGGACAGCAGCGGTTTGTGGCGTTGCAGACCGGGTCTGTGTGGCCCCATGCTGCACAGGTCACCTGATGTTCCTACAATGCCTCCTTCGCGCTGTGTCCGACTGCCTTGCTCAGGAAAACCCGCGTTGCAGACGGCATTCCAGAATTTCAAACCACGAGGAAACACCACCATGGAACATACCCTTCCCCCGCTGCCCTATGCCATCGACGCCCTGGCGCCGAACTACAGCCAGGAAACCCTGGAGTACCACCACGGCAAGCACCACAACGCCTATGTGGTCAACCTCAACAACCTGCAAAAGGGCACCGAGTTCGAGGCCATGACGCTCGAAGAGATCATCAAGAAGGCCAGCGGCGGCATCTACAACAACGCTGCGCAAATCTGGAACCACACGTTCTTCTGGAACTGCATGGCCCCCCAAGGCGGCGGTGAACCTTCGGGCGCGCTGGCCGCGGCCATCAATGCCAAGTGGGGCAGCTACGCCGCCTTCAAGGAAGCCTTCGTGAAGAGCGCCGTCGGCAACTTTGGTTCGGGCTGGACCTGGCTGGTGAAGAAGGCCGACGGCAGCGTCGACATCGTCAACACCGGCGCTGCCGGCACGCCGCTGACCACCGCCGACAAGGCCCTGCTGACGGTGGACGTGTGGGAGCATGCGTACTACATCGACTACCGCAACATGCGCCCCAAGTTCGTCGAGACCTTCCTCGACAAGCTGGTGAACTGGAAGTTTGCCGAAGCCAACTTCGCCTGATCCACAGCGCAGGATGACCGCTGGGTTGTTTCAGGCGGGCACCCCGTAAAAAACGGCCTGAGGGCCGTTTTTTACGGGGGTCAAAATTTTTAAGCCATTTTGGCTGATGGTGCCCGTGTATACAGCGGAAACAGCTATTAAAAATGTAGCATTCGGCAGCGCAGCCTGGGGGTCATTTCCGGCTGAACGGCGTACCTCCCAACTTGGTGCCGGCCTTGATGCCCTTTTTGGCAAACCAGCCCTGGTTCATTTCGAGCACATAACGCACGGGCTTGGCGGAGCAATGCGAGTCCAGTGTCTGGGGCTTCATGTCCTCTAGATTGACGATGGTGCCGTCATCGGCCACGAAGGCGGCCGTGAGTGGGAGCAAGGTGTTTTTCATCCAGAAGCATTGCTGGGAGGGTTGCTCGAACACGAACAGCATGCCTTCGTGCTGAGGCATCTCCTTGCGGTGCATCAATCCGGTCTGGCGCTCCTGCGGCGCCAGGGCTACCTGGGCATCGATGCGGTGCATGCCGGCAGAGAGTTCGACCCGTTGCAGGTTCAGTTGCGGCCCTTCCTGGGCTGTCGCCATTGTGGGCAATGCGAGCAAGGAGACCCATACCGCCATGCCCCAAGCGCAGGTGGCGCGGCGTGCAAGGTGGTCAAAACGCTGGGGACCTGGGATTCCTGTGATCGTGGTCGGGGTGGCGCGAAAGGCGGTCATGGGCAAGGCTTTCTGATCAACACATACACAAGGGGCAGACTGCTCGACGCACGGAAAGTTCGCTGGGCGGTCCGTCCAACAAAAACGCCCGCGGATGCGGGCGATTTTGAATCAGCGGGAACCTGAGAAACGGGTAAGTGTTTCGGTCAGGTCGCTATTCGTGGTTTCAGCCTGCCTTGTGGGCAGTCTTTTTCTTGGCGACCTTCTTGTGGGTCGCCTTCTTCTTGGCGGTCTTGCTTGCCTTGGCCTTGGCTACCGGTGCGGGAGCCTGGGCAGCCATGGGCGCCGCTGCGGGTGTCGTGGCAGGGGCAGGAGCGGCTGCGGGCGCCTGTGCAAAAGCACCAGCGGTGAACAGACCGGCCACGAGGACAGCGAGGAGTTTTTTCATATATGCCGTTTCCAGTGTGAACGAAGGGTTAAGGGCCGTGCGAAAACCCGTACGGCTCCACTCGCAACGATAGCAGTGCCCAGTGGGTTGACAGGGATTTGGGCGAAATTTTTTGTCATTAGAATGGTTTGAAACCACACTGCTTTGCCTTATTTGCCGAATCCATTTCGGTGCACACAGGAGACACCCCACCCATGACCACGTACCAGCACATTGTGGTGCCCGCGGAAGGCCAGAAAATCACCGTCAACGCCGACATGTCCCTGAATGTGCCGGACGAGCCGATCATTCCTTTTATCGAAGGCGACGGGACGGGGCTGGATATCACGCCGGTGATGATCAAGGTGGTGGATGCCGCCGTGGCCAAGGCCTATGGCGGCAAGAAAAAGATCCACTGGATGGAGGTTTATGCCGGTGAAAAATCCACCAAGGTCTATGGTCCCGATGTCTGGCTCCCTGAAGAAACCCTGCAGGTGCTGCGCGAGTACGTGGTGTCCATCAAGGGGCCGCTGACAACGCCTGTGGGCGGTGGCATCCGCTCGCTCAATGTGGCCCTGCGCCAGGAGCTGGACCTGTATGTCTGCCTGCGACCCGTGCAGTATTTCAAGGGCGTGCCTTCGCCGTTGAAAGAGCCCGAAAAGACCAACATGGTGATCTTCCGTGAGAACTCGGAAGACATCTACGCGGGCATTGAGTTCGAAGCCGAGTCTGACAAGGCCAAGAAGCTCATCAAGTTCTTGCAGGACGAAATGGGCGTCAAGAAGATCCGCTTCCCCAACACCTCGGGCATCGGCGTCAAGCCCGTTTCCATCGAGGGCACTGAGCGCCTGGTGCGCAAGGCCATCCAGTACGCCATCGACAACGACAAGCCCAGCGTGACCATCGTGCACAAGGGCAACATCATGAAGTACACCGAAGGTGGCTTCCGTGACTGGGCCTATGCCCTGGCGCAAAAGGAGTTTGGCGCCGAGCTGATCGACGGCGGTCCCTGGTGCCGTCTGAAAAACCCCAAGACGGGCAAAGAGATCACCATCAAGGACAGCATCGCCGATGCTTTCCTGCAGCAGATTCTGCTGCGCCCCGCCGAGTATTCGGTGGTGGCCACTCTCAACCTCAATGGCGACTACATATCGGACGCTCTGGCAGCCCAGGTGGGCGGCATCGGCATTGCGCCCGGCGCCAATATGTCCGACTCGGTGGCCTGCTTTGAGGCCACGCATGGCACAGCGCCCAAGTACGCGGGCAAAGACTATGTGAACCCCGGCTCCGAAATCCTGTCGGCCGAGATGATGTTGCGCCACATGGGCTGGATCGAAGCGGCGAACCTGATCATCCGCTCGCTCGAAAAGTCGATTGCCTCCAAGAAGGTGACTTACGACTTTGCGCGCCTGATGGACGGTGCCACGCAGGTCAGCTGCTCCGGCTTCGGCCAGGTCATGATCGATCACATGTAAATTGCGCAGGGCAGGGGGCGTGAGCCCTTCGTGTCCACAGTGAGCCAGGCACTTTGGTGGCCCCTGATTCCATACCGGGATCAGGGGCTTTTTGCTGGTGGCCGCGTCCGCGAACGCGCGCGGGGCCGCGTCGGCATTTCAGAGTTGGTGTTTTTGAAGGTTCCCGCCTAACATGGACTCAATCTGTGGGCGTGCTGTGCGGTGTGCCCGTCGCCCCAAAGAGGGTGAGGCCGGGCCCGTGCAGTTTTGTGGCGTGGGTAGCGGCGATGCATCGACGGGGGCAGGCTCGGTACTACGACCGGCCCTCCAACGCTATAGATACCGGAAAGTGGTGCTTCCTGGTGCGCTGCAGAGGCAAAGCGCAGGGATGCTCCACCCGCAACAAGAGGGCTGCATGGCGTCTGACTTTTCCGTCGCGTACTGGGAGCAAAACCCCGATGCATTGCTGGTGCTGTCGCCAGACGGCAGGGTGCTCAACTGGAACCCAGCCGCCGAGGTGATCTTCGGCTACCCGCAGGCGGAGGTGCTGGGGCGCTCGGTGCTGGAGCTGATCGTGCCCCCAGACCGGGCACAGGAAGAAGCACTCATGCGGGCCGAGGCACTGCGTGGTAGTTCGGTGGTGCATGAATCGGTGCGGCGCCGCAGGGATGGATCGCTGGTGCATGTCAATGTTTCTACCAAGGCGGTGCGCGATGGGGGCGGGCAACTACTGCACTTCCTCTCCAGCACCAAGGACGTCACCCAGCTCAAGGTGCAACGTGATGCCAAGCTGCTGGAGGCGCGCTTTCGGGATCTGCTCGAATCCACTCCAGACGCGATCGTGATGGTCAATGTGACGGGGCGCATTGTGCTGGTCAACTCACAGGCCGAGCGTGTTTTTGGCTACCCCCGCGCCGAGTTGCTGGGCCAGGCGGTAGAGGTGCTGTTGCCGCACCGCTACCGGGGCACGCACCTGGGGCACCGCAGCGGTTTTTTTGGACAACCACGCACGCGAACGATGGGGGCGGGGCTAGAGCTGCATGGTCTGCGCAAGGATGGTGGCGAGTTTCCGGTGGAGATCAGCCTGAGCCCGATCGACACCGAAGAAGGCACGATGGTGATGAGCGCTATCCGCGACATCACCGATCGCAAAAGGGCAGACCAGAAGTTCAAGGATCTGCTGGAAGCAGCGCCCGATGCCATGGTCATCGTCAACCGCGAAGGGCGCATGGTGCTGGTCAACTCCCAGGCGGTGAAACTGTTTGGCTGGAGCCGTGATGAACTTCTGGGGCAACCCATAGAGCTGCTGGTGCCTGGGCGATTCAGTGCCCGGCACCCCGAGCACCGCCACCAGTTTTTTGCCGAGCCGCGCGCTCGCTCCATGGGGGCTGGGCTGGAGTTGCACGGCCTGCGCAAGGACGGGTCGGAGTTCCCGGTGGAGATCAGCCTGAGCCCGCTGGAGACGGAAGAAGGCCTGTTTGTCTCCAGCGCCATCCGTGATGTGACCGAGCGCAAGCGCATCGAGCAGGTGCTGCGCGACAAGAACCTGGAGCTGGAGAACGCCGCGTTGGTCAAAGACCGCTTTCTGGCCAGCATGTCCCACGAGCTGCGCACGCCGCTCAACGCCATCATCGGTTTCACGGGCACATTGCTCATGAAGCTGCCAGGCCCCCTCAATGCCGAGCAGGACAAGCAGTTGCGCATCGTGCAGACAGGCGCCAAGCATCTGCTGTCCCTCATCAACGATCTGCTGGATGTGGCCAAGCTCAGCGCCAACAAGGTCACCCTCAACCTGGAGCGGTTGGACTGCAAGGCCCTCATCGAAGAGGTGTCCGCCAGCCTTGAGCTCGAGGCGCGGCGCAAGGGTCTTGTGTTCACGGTTCAGACGCCGCAGGATGCGGTTTCCTTGCAGACCGACCGGCGGGCGTTGAGCCAGATACTCATCAACTTGGTGGGCAATGCCATCAAGTTCACCCAGCAAGGCCAGGTGGACGTGGTGTTGCAGGAGCTGTTGCTACCCGGTGGCGGCCGCGCAGTGCGACTGCAGGTGCAGGACAGCGGGCCGGGCATTCCGCTTTTGGAGCAGCCCCGCTTGTTCGAGGCGTTTTCCCGCGTGGAAAGCGCGGATCGCCGCCACCATGAAGGCACGGGCCTGGGTTTGCACCTGAGCCGCAAACTGGCGGAGGCCCTGGGTGGAACCCTTTGCTTTGACAGCGATGAGGGGAGGGGCAGCACGTTCACGCTGGAACTCCCGGAGGGCAGCGCATGACCAAAGCCCGTATCCTGGTCATCGAGGATGACGAGGCCAGCCGACAACTGGTCACCTATTTGCTCGAAGCGGCAGGCCACGATGTGCTGGCCGCCGAGAACGGCGCCATAGGGCTCGCCATGGCGCTGGCCGAGAGCCCGGACATCATCCTGTGCGACTTGCAGATGCCGGTGATGAATGGCTACGAGGTGGCCCGCAACCTGCGCACCAACCCCCAATGGCGCGTGGTGCCACTGGTGGCCGTCACGGCCTTTTCGATGCCTGGCGACCGCGAGAAGGCGCTGGAAGTCGGTTTCAATGAACACCTGTCCAAACCCATCACGCCAGAGACCTTTGTCCGGCAGATTGAGGCGTTTTGGGGTACTGTCTTTTCTGAACCGCCCCCCGGGGGCTGACATCACAACGGGCGCAGCATGGCGAAGATCCTTGTCGTCGATGACCTTCCCGCCAACCGGGCGTTGGTGGTCACGCTCGTCGGGCACAGCGGCCACCAGGCGCTGGAGGCGGCCGATGGTGCCGAGGCGCTGGCCCTGGTGCGTGCCGAGCGGCCCGACCTGGTGATCTCCGACATCCTGATGCCCACGATGGACGGGTACGAGTTTGTGCGGCAGTTGCGGGCCGACTATGGCCTGGCGGCTACACAGGTGATCTTTTACAGCGCGCACTACCGGGAGCAGGAGGCCCGCAACCTGGCGTTGGCGTGTGGCGTGACGCAGGTGTTGGTCAAGCCGTGCGAGCCACAGGACATTCTGGCAGCCATCGAGCAGGCCTTGTCGCAGGGGGTGCCACAAGCCTTGGTGTCGCTGGAGCATGGTTTCCAGACCCGCCATCTGCAGCTCCTGACGGACAAGCTCACCGGCAATATCGCTGAGCTGGAGGCCATGAACCGGCGCCTGGCGGCATTGACCGACCTGAACCTGCAACTGGCCTCCGAGCGCGATCCTCAGGTGCTGCTGGCCAATGTGTGCCGGGGCGCCCGCGACCTGGTTGGTGCGCAGTATGCGGTGTTGTGTGTGGTGCGCAAGCACAGCGACAGCACCATCACCTGCACCAGTGGCATCGAGTCTGCGCTGACAGGACCGCAGGATCTGCCCCGGGAACTGCCCGTGGTCTCGCACGGCCGGCTCGGGCAACTGCGGGCTGACCGGCGCTCAGAGCGCCTGGTCAACCCCGGTGGCAACCCCAGTGAAATTGGCTTGCCCGCCAGCTACCCGCCGCTGCACACCGGTCTGATCGCGCCCATCACTTCGCTGTCGTTTTCCTATGGCTGGATCTGCCTGGCCAACAAGCAGGGGGCCGAGGCTTTCAGTGCCGACGATGAAAAAGTCCTGGCCATCCTGGGGGCGCAGGTGGGGCGCATCTATGAAAACGGCAGCCTGTACATCGAGATCCAGAAGCACGCGGAGCAGTTGCAGGTAGAGGTTTTCGAGCGCCAGCGCGCCGTGGATGAACTGCGCGCCAGCAAGGCCAGCCTGCGCAGGGCGCAGGCGCTCGCCAAGATCACCCACGTGATCAGCGGACGCGACGGCGCGTTTGAGAGTTGGCTGGACACCTTGCCGGATATGCTGGGGCTGGAGCCCGAGGCCATGCCCCAATCGGCCCGCGACTGGTTGGCGCTGGTGCACCCTGACGACCGCGACATGTTCCGCCAGCATGCGCTGCAGGCAGCGACCTTGGGGGCACGCATGGATTTCACCTACCGCGTGCTGCGTGGCGATGGCCAGATGTTGCACCTGCGGCAGGTAATGGAACCCCTGGAGGACGAGGCGGGCCGGGGCGAGCAGGGCCGTTGGTTCAACACCATTCAGGACATCACCAAGGAAAAACGCGCCGAGGAAGAGCTGAACGAAAGCGACCGGCGTTTCAACAACATGCTCGACAAGGTCGAGATGATTTCGCTGATGCTCGACTGTGAAGGCCGCATCACCTATTGCAACGACTATTTGCTGCGCAAGACGGGCTGGCAGCGCGACGAGGTCTTTGGGCGCAACTGGTTTGAGCTGTTCCTGCCGCCCGAAGTGGGTAATGTGCGCGGCGTGTTTGCCGATGTGCTGGCGGACCGCCCGTCCGCCTGGCACTACGACAACGAGATACTCACCCGCTCGGGTGAGCGGCGTCTGGTGCACTGGAACAACACCGTGCTGCGCTCGGTGGGCGGGCAGGTGACCGGTGTGGCAGCCCTGGGGGAAGACATCACCGAACGCCGCGAGGCCGAGCGCAAGATCAAGCGGCTCAACCGTGTGTACGCCATGCTCAGTGGCATCAATACCCTGATCGTGCGTGTGCGTCAGCGCGATGAGCTGTTCCGCGAAGCTTGTCGGGTGGCGGTCGAGCATGGCCAGTTCAAGATCGCCTGGATTGGCCGTGTGGACCGTGGCCTCAACCAGGTGGTACCGGTGGCGTTGTCGGGTTCGGAATCCGATTTCCTCATGGACATCAAAGACCGCCTGTGGCTTTACGACGTGCCCACGCCCGGTGAGAGCCTGAGCGCCGGTGTGATCCGCTCCCAGAGCCCTGTGGTGTGCGATGACGTTGTGAACGACCCGCGCATTGTGCTGTCTGAGCAACTGGTGACGCGGGGCGTGGCCTCCATCGCTGTGTTGCCCCTGCTGGTGGCCCATGATGTGGTGGGGGTGCTGGCGCTGTTTGCCGACGAAGTGGGCTTTTTTGACGATGCGGAGATGCGGCTGTTGACCGAGCTGGCCGGGGACATCGGTTTTGCCATGGACCACCTCGACAAAGAAGACCGGCTGAGCTACCTGGCCTACTACGACGAGATCACGGAGCTGCCCAACCGCACGCTGTTTCTGGAACGCAGTGGCCAGCACCTGCGGCCCCGCGAAGGCGCCAAGGCCGTGCTGGGCATAGCACTGATGGACATCAGCCGGTTTCGCATTGTCAACGACACCCTGGGGCGGCAGGTGGGGGATGAGCTGCTCAAGCAGGTGGCGCAGCGGCTGCAGCAGGCGGCGGGCGATATGTACGACGTGGCCCGCATTGGCATCAACAGTTTTGGCATCGCGGTGACCGAGGCGCGCGATGCGGGTGCCGTGGCCGTGGCTGTGGACCACCTCATGCGGGCCTGTTTTGATGCCCCCTTTGCGCTGGGTGGCACCGAGCTGCGCATGGCGGCCAAGGCGGGTGTGGCGCTGTACCCGATGGATGGCCACGATGCCGAAACGCTGCTGCGCAATGCCGAAGCGGCCGTCAACAAGGCCAAGGCGTCCGCGGACAGCCTGCTTTTCTACACCTCGGAGATGAACACCCGTGTGGCCGAGGCGCTGAGCCTGGAAGGGCGTCTGCGCGAGGCCCTGGCGCAAGGCCAGTTCGTGCTGCACTACCAGCCCAAGTTGCATCTGGCCAGCGGCACCATCGCGGGGGCCGAAGCGCTGATCCGCTGGAACGACCCCCGCCGGGGCCTGGTGCCGCCTGCGCAGTTCATCCCGATCCTGGAAGAAACCGGTCTCATCTACGACGTGGGCCACTGGGCGCTGCGCCAGGCGCTGGCCGACAACCTGCGCTGGCGCCAGTCGGGCTTTGCGCCCTTGCGGGTGGCGGTCAACGTCTCGATCTTGCAGTTGCGGCACAGGGGTTTCATTGCCGAGGTGCGCGATGCCGTGGCCCATGACGCCGAGGCTGCCATGGGGCTGGAGCTGGAGATCACCGAAAGCATGGTGATGGACGATGTGGAGCGCAGTACGCAAAGCCTGCACGCTCTGCGCGAGATGGGCATCACCATCGCCATTGACGACTTTGGCACCGGGTTCTCCTCCCTGAGCTACCTGGCCAAGCTACCGGTGGACACGCTCAAGATCGACCGCTCCTTCATCATGAACATGGCCACAGGACCGCAGGGGCTGGCGTTGGTGTCCACCATCGTCAATCTGGGGCACTCGCTGGGCGTGAAGGTGGTGGCCGAGGGGGTGGAAACCGATGAGCAATCCCGCCGCTTGGCGTTGCTGGGTTGCGATGAGATTCAGGGCTATCTGTTCAGCAAGCCTGTGACGGCCGAGGTGTTTGAAGCGCAGTTTTTGCAAGTCTTGGTGGGGTGACGCCACCCTGAAAAGGCAACGCCGACCCGGGGGTCGGCGTCCATGCCCGCAGTGAGCGAATGCGTTTCGCTCAGCTTTCCTGTTGACCCCTCTTACCCCTTCTGCACCATCTTGATGATGCTGGAGAAGTCCAGCGCGCCATGGCCGGCAATGCTGTGTGCGGCGTACAGGTTGCGCGCCAGACCGCCCAGCGGGGTGCTGGCCTTGACCGCTGCGGCATTCTCTTGCGCCAGGCCCAGGTCCTTGAGCATCAGGTCCGTGCCAAAGCCGCCCGCGTAGCCCTTGCTGGCGGGCGCAGTTTCCATCACGCCCGGCATGGGGTTGTACTTCTCCAGCGCCCAGTTGCCGCCCGAGCTGCGGCGCATGATCTCGCTCAGCACCTTGGGGTCGAGGCCGTTGGCCACGCCCAGGGCGATGGCTTCGCTGGTGCCGGCCATCAGGATGCCCAGCAGCATGTTGTTGCAGATTTTGGCCGTCTGGCCTGCCCCTACGGCACCGGCGTGGAAGATGTTGGCGCCCATTTTTTCGAGCAGGGGGCGTGCGCGCTCCAGTGTCGCCACCTCGCCACCCACCATGAAGGTCAGCGTGCCGGCAATGGCACCGCCCGTGCCGCCCGAGACGGGGGCGTCGATGAAGTCCACACCCCGTGCCTTGGCGGCCTCGGCCACCTTGCGCGAGGTGGCGGCAGCGATGGTGGAGCAGTCAATCACCAGCGTGCCGGCGGGCAGTTGCGCCAGCAGCTCGCCCTGGCCCAGAAAAAGCGAATCCACATGCTGGCTGGCGGGCAGCATGCTGATGACCACCTCGGCGCCTTGTACGGCGGCCTTGGCGTCGGCGGCCACTGGCACACCGTCGGCAGCGAGTTTGTCGCGCGCGGGTTGCGAGAGGTCGAACGCGCTGACGGTGTGGCCTGCCTTGTGCAGGTTCAGGGCCATGGGGCCGCCCATGTTGCCGAGGCCGATGAATGCGATTTTCATGGTGTCTATCTCCTTGGTGTCGTTGTGATGCTGAATGGATAATGGTGGTATGAATTTGATAGCTGCTAGCGCTTATCCATCAATCGCTAGAGGCCAAAAAGGCTTGAATATCAGTCGATGAGGTCTGCGCCACGGGTGTGTAGTTCGGTGCGAAGCACCGAGCGGTGGCAGCGCGCTTCATCCTCGCAATAGCAGCCCAGCGACATCGCACTGTGGTGCGACAGCGCGGCCAGCAGGTCCAGCGTGCGGCTGGCCTCGGGCTGGGCCAGCTCCTTGCGGAATTGCTTCACAAAAGCATCCCACTCCTTGTCCCCTTCCTTGCCGGTTTGCGCCTGCTGGCCCTGGGCCATCAAGTCGGCGCTGGGGGACAGCAGGGGGTACCACACGTCGTAATAGTCGCGACTGGCGAACTCGGCCTTGGGCACACCACGCGGCGGGCGGCGCACGGTGCCGATGCGGGTGCCTTCCCCCACAGCGCGTGGGGTGCCAAGGCGGACGATGCGAAGGGGCATGGGGGTGGATTCCAGGTGGGGCAGGGCAGAGGTCTCAGTCGTCGGCCTCGAAGATGCTGTGCTTTTTGGTCGCGGGTTGTGCCGCAGCGGGGGCGGTAGCGCGGGCTGTGGGTCTCTTTCCCCGGGTCGTGGTGGCGGGTGCCTTCTTGGCGGCAGCAGTTGATTTGGCCTTGCGTGGCGGCGTGGCCTTGGCCAGCGGGTTGTAGGCCAGGGCTTCGTCCAGCCAGAAGCTCCACTGCATCCGCGTGGTGTAGCCGTTGGGTTCCACCCAGAAGTAGCCCTTCATGCCCCCGCCGGGGGACAGCTCGCGGGTGTTCTGCATCTCCTGCAGCTCGCCGTGGCGATGGGGCGGCAGGCGCACCAGCAACTCTTCGTTTTTGACCCCAATGCACAGCTTGCCGTCGACAAAGAAGCAGTAGCAGCCAAACATCGTGCGCTCGTCCACATCGCTGCGCTGCGCGAGGGCCGTGCGCACGGCGTCGATCAGGTGCAGCGTTTCGTCAGACAGAGGGCGGGCGGGCATGGGTTTTTAGGTCAAATTGGCTGCTAGCGCATATTGAATATGCGCTGGCAGCTATAAAAACAGGAGTCTCCGCAGTTAGCGAATCACCTCCGTCGCATCCCCGTCGAGCATGCGGCGCGCAATGATCACCCGCATGATTTCGTTCGTGCCTTCCAGAATCTGGTGCACGCGTGCGTCGCGCAGCAGGCGCTCCAGCGGGTACTCGCGGATGTAGCCGTAGCCACCGTGCAGTTGCAGCGCGTCGTTGATGACGGTGAAACCCGCATCGGTGGCGAAGCGCTTGGCCATCGCGCAGTAGGTCGATGCATCCCGCGCACCGGCGTCGAGCTTGCTCGCTGCCAGGCGCACCATCTGGCGCGCGGCAACCAGCTCGGTCGCCATGTCGGCCAGCTTGAACTGCAGCGCCTGAAAACTGGCGATGGGCTTGCCGAACTGCTTGCGGTCCTGCATATATTGCTGGGCGGCGTTGAGCGCGCCCTGCGCCGCGCCCACCGAGCAGGTGGCTATGTTGATGCGGCCGCCGTCCAGGCCTTTCATGGCGATCTTGAAGCCTTCGCCCTCGCGGCCCAGCAGGTGGTCGGCAGGGATGTGCACGTTGTCAAAACTGATGGTGCGCGTGGGCTGGCTGTTCCAGCCCATCTTCTGCTCCTTCTTGCCGTAGCTGATGCCGGGCGCATCGGCGGGCACGGCAAAGGCGCTGATGCCGCTGGCGCCCGAGTTCGCATCGCCCGTGCGTGCCATGAGCACCAGCACATCGGTGCTGCCCGCGCCGCTGATGAAGGCCTTGCTGCCGTTGATGACGTAGTCATGGCCCACCAGCTCGGCGCGGGTTTTGAGCGAGGCAGCGTCCGAGCCCGCACCGGGTTCGGTCAGGCAGTAGCTGGCGAGCTTTTCACCCGTGGTGAGCAGCGGCCCCCAGTGGTCGCGCACGGCGGGCGTGGCCCAGGTGCCCAGCATCCAGGTTGCCATGTTGTGGATGGTGATGAAAGCGGTGGTGCTGGGGTCGATGGCCGCCATTTCCTCAAACACCAAGGTGGCATCCAGCCGGGGCAGGGCGAGGCCGCCCGCGGCTTCGGGGGCGTACAGGCCACAAAAGCCCAGTTCGCCCGCCTTGGCAATGGCGTCCTTGGGGAAGATGCCTTCTTCATCCCAGTGGGCGGCGTGGGGCGCGAACTCGGCCTGCGCAAAGTCGCGGGCCGTCTGGGCAAAGGCGCGTTGTTCTTCGGTGAGTTCAAAGTCCATGGTGTCCGTCTCGGTAGGTTTTTATTGTTCTAGGGCTTGGCGGACGGGTGGTCCAGCGTCAGCCAGCGCATCAGGCCCTTGCGGCGTGCTTCGGTTTCGGTCGTCAAACACGCGTGGTACAGACGCGGCCATTGGGGCTGCGATTCAGCGCTGCGTGTGGCCTGCTTGCACCGTGTGGTGCGCTCGCGTTGCCAGGCCATGTGCTCCTGGCGCAACTGGGGGCGTTCATGGGCCGACAGGGCGCGCATCACGTCGCCATAGAGGATGGCGATCTGCGTGTCTGCCGCCTGAAAGGTCTGCACTGCACAGGCATTGGTTTCGTCCACGCTGCCATCGGGCTTGCAGGCAGCGCCAGCCTGGGCTTGGGCACTGGCTCCCATCAGCATCACGCATGCAGCACCGAAGACCATGACCCATCCCCGCTTTGTCGTCTTGAAAATTTGCATGCCCCGCTTTTACCACCGACCACAGCGGTCGAAACCGGTGCGGCCCAAGGCCAGCGGAAGCCGCGCAAAGGCCGCCCCGCCGCACTGGCCGCGTCCCCTTCCGCATCGCGCTGCGCGCAGCGCGATGCGGACAAAGGGGCGGGAGGTCGCGGCTCCCAGCCTGCCTGCGCAAGCTTGGACCTGCCTGAAGGGCTGCCGTTTCCGGCGGTTGCATGGAGGCGCGCTTCGTCCGGGAATTACTTCAAACTGATCGTCGTGTTCACGCCGTGCGACGTGGTGCTGTCATCAAACCAGCGGGCCGTCACCGTCTTGGTCTGCGTGTAGAACATGATGACCTGCTTGCCGTAAGGGCCCAGATCGCCCAGCTTGGACGCACGCGAGCCACTGAACGAGAACAAAGGCACTGGCACAGGGATTGGCACGTTGATACCCACCTGGCCCACGTCGATGTCTTCCTGGAACTTGCGCGCTGCCGCGCCCGATTGGGTGAAGATGGCCGTGCCGTTGCCGTTGGGGTTGCTGTTGATGAACTCGATGGCTTCGTCGACGTCAGCGGCCGGCACCAGGGCCAGCACAGGGCCAAAAATTTCCTGGTCATAGATGGCCATGCCGGGTTTCACGTTCGAGAAGATCGTTGGGCCCACGAAGTTGCCCTTTTCATAGCCGGGCACCACCGGCTTGCGGCCGTCCAGTTCCAGCGTGGCGCCGTCGGCAATGCCGCGTTCGATCAGGCCTTCGACACGCGCCAGGGCTGCGCAGGACACCACGGGGCCCACATCGGTGCCTTTTTCGGTGCCACCGTTGACCTTGAGCGTCTTGGCCTTGGCCACCAGGTCGGGAATCCACTTTTGGGCCTCGCCCACCAGCACCACCACGGGCAGGGCCATGCAGCGCTGGCCTGCGGCGCCAAATGCGGCACCGGCAATGGCGTTAAGCGATTGCTCCTTGTTCGCGTCGGGCAGGATGATGGCGTGGTTCTTGGCGCCCATCATGCATTGCGCACGTTTGCCGGCCAGGGTGGCGCGGTTGTACACATGGGTGCCGACCTTGGTCGAGCCCACGAACGACACGGCCTTAATGTCCTTGTGGTCGCAGATCGCGTTGACGGCCATTTCACCCCCGTGGATCACGTTGAGCACGCCGGGTGGAATGCCCGCCTCGAGCGCCAGCTCCACCAGGCGCATGGTCACCATGGGGTCTTGCTCGGAGGGCTTGAGCACGAAGGTATTGCCCGTGGCAATGGCCATGGGGAACATCCACAGCGGGATCATGGCCGGGAAGTTGAACGGCGTGATGCCTGCGCAGACACCCAGCGGCTGCAGCAGGGTGTAGGTATCCACGCCACCGGCCACGTTGTTGGCCAGCTCGCCCAGTTGCAGGTTGCCGATGCTGGCAGCGTGTTCGACCACTTCGAGGCCACGGAACACGTCGCCTTCAGCGTCGGGCAGGGTCTTACCCTGTTCTGCCGTGAGGATGGCGGCCAGCTCGGTCATGTTTTCGCGGATGAGCTGCTGGTACTTCAGGAAGATGCGCGCGCGGGCGCCGATGGGCGTCTTCTTCCAGGTCTTGAACGCTTCCTTGGCCGAGGCCACGGCGGCATCGATTTCTTCAGCGGTGGCAAAGGGCACACGGGCCAACACCTCTTGCGTGGCGGGGTTCACCACGTCGCGCCATTCGGTGGTCTTGGACTCGACGAACTGGCCGCCGATCAGCAGCTTGACGGTGGGGGCCAGCGTGGCCACGTTGGTGGGTGCGTTCATGGGTTTGTCTCCTGGGGAAGTGTGGGCAGGGTTGGGGCAAAGCGCCCAAAACTTCGCCATCCTAGCTGTGCAGAATTGTTAGCACAATAGACAATGATGCGCAGTAGATTTGCAAAAATGCACATCGCTGCGACGGATCCACACAGAGGACCACACCATGGACTGGGACAACCTGCGCTACTTTCTGGAACTGGCCCGCGCTGGCACGCTGGTCGGCGCCGCGCGGCGTCTTGCCGTGGACCACACCACTGTGGCGCGCCGACTGCAGGCGCTCGAAAAACAGGTGGGCTCAGCCTTGTTCGCGCGCGAGGCGGGTGGCCACCGGCTGACTGAGGCGGGCCGCGCCCTGCTGCCCCAGGTCGAGGCCATGGAGGCGGCGTTTTTGGCGGTGGAAAACGCCGCCCCCGGCGTGCGCCAGGGCCTGCACGGCCTGGTGCGCATCGGCACCACCGAGGGTTTTGGCAACCTGATCCTGGCGCCACAACTGGCCCGGTTTGCGCTGGACCACCCCGGCCTGGTGGTGGATCTGCTGGCGCTGCCGCGCCTGGTGCATCTGTCGCGGCGCGAGGCCGACATCGTGATCTCGCTGGAGCGACCCGCGCGTGGCGCAGTGCTGGTGGTCAAGCTCACCGACTACGTGCTGCAGTTGTACGGCGCGCGCAGCTACCTGGACCGCCACGCACCCATCCACACGGCCGACGACCTGCGGGGCCATACCTTCATCAGCTATGTGGACGACCTGCTGTTCAGCAAAGAACTGCAGATCCTCGACGAACTGCACCGCACCGCACACTTTGCGCTGCGCAGCACCAGCATCCTGGCGCAGTACGAGGCCGCACGCGCTGGGGCTGGGCTGGCGGTGCTGCCCGCGTTTGTGGCGGCGCAAGACCCTGCGCTAATTCCGGTGCTACCAGTGCAGGCGCGGTTTCAGCGCACGTTCTGGATGTCCATGCCGGCCGACAACAAGCATGTGGCGCGTATACAGGCCACCTGGGCGTTCTTGCGCGAAGCGGTGGCGGCGCAGCAGGGGCTGTTGTTGCCGGAGGTGGTTGCGACCGCCCGTGCGTCGCCCCCCCCGACAAGGCCCAGCGCAAAAGCGGTTGCATGACATCTGCCATGGCAGGCGCCACGCCCATCGTCGTGCGATGCCGCGTCATGCCAAGGCTTGCCTGGGCTGTTCGGTCGTTTTGCCAACGCGTTGAAATCGGCGGCAAAGTCCCGGTTAATTCAGCCACCGCGCGATCTGTAGATGCGTAGTCTTGGGCTTTGGGCGACGCAAAGGGCTTTGGACAGATTGAAGTCACTGGAACTGTCGCCACACAGGAGTTCATGGCAATGTCCCCTCTCATTTCCGGTCTCGCGTCGGTGGCGTCAATGATTTTCAATGCGGCAACCAGTGGTGCCGGCAAGGCGTCGGCGCGGCGTGGTGGCGATGCGGCGGCCCCCGAGCCGTCGGCGGTGGTCAGTCTCAGCCCAGAGGCGCAGGCGCTGGCGGGGTACGCAGGCCAGGGTGTGTTGGTGGCGCAGGCCCCGTCTTCAGGCGCTGTGACAGCGGTGGGGCGCCATGCGGGCCAGACCAGCGCTGGCGTGTCCAGCGGCCGTGCTGCAGGGAATGGGGCGGTTTCCAAAGACGACTTTCAGGCACTTTTGACCCGTTTTGGAGCGACCGACGATCAAAAGCAGCAGCTCACGGCCGGGTTTGATGCTGACAAGGACGGTGTTATCACCCATGACGAATTCCTCAAAGGGCTTTCGCGCACCCAGGGTGCGCAGGGCGGCAGTGATGCGTTTTCGCAGGCCGTGCTGCGGGTGATGGACCAAGCAGGCAACGCGGATGGCACGGTGGGCAAGGCGGAGTTCACGGCTTTTTCCTCCGCGTTTGCACTGGCCGAGCGGCGCACACGCGCGGCTTAATCGGCCCCTGCAGACCCACGGGGTGAGGTCCGCTTCAGGCCACCTTGGGAAGCGGCAGTGTCACCCAGAAACAGCTGCCCTCGCCGGGCGCGCTTTGCAAACCAAGGCGCCCACCCATACCTTCAACGAGGCGCTTGCTGAGGGCCAGACCCAGGCCGGCGCCCTCGAAACTGCGGGTGGATGAACCATCGACCTGCTCAAACAGCGTGAAGATGCGGTGCTGGTCGGCAGCAGCAATACCAATGCCCTGGTCAATGACCTGCAGACGCCACACCGTGGCCTCGACCGTGTCTTGTTCAACCTCGATCGCCAGCCGAATGCTGCCCGTATTGCTGAATTTCACGGCGTTGTCCAGAAGATGGATGAGCACCTGCTGGATCCGGTCTGCGTCGCCAATATGGACGGCATCGCTGCCCATGCCTGGTGGCAGCAATGCCAACTGCAGCCCTTTCTGGCGCGCCTGAGGCTGCAGCAGTTGCAGCGCGTTTGCGGCGACCTCGGGCATCGACAGTGGCGCAAACTTGAACGCTACTTGGCGTGACTCCAGCGCGGCCAGATCCATCAGGTCATTGAGCAAGCGCATCAGGCCTTTGGCGGCATCCATCACGTTGTGCAGTACAGGCTTCATGCGCTCCTCCTGCACGCGCTGGTGCGCTATCTCGGTCATGCCCAGAATCAGCGTCATGGGGGTGCGCAGTTCATGGCCGATGTTGGCCAGAAAGATGCTTTTGGTGCGCAGTGCGGCCTCTGCAGTTTCCTTGGCGATCGACAGTGCTGCCGTGCGCTCCCTGACCCGGGCTTCCAGATGCTGCCGTTCGGCCTGCAGTGCCTGTTCAAGATCCCGGCGCTCGGTCACGTCGCGGCCAATGCAGTGGTACCCGGCCGGGTTGCCGAGCGTGTCGCGATACAGCCTGCTGGACATTTCAAACCAGCGGACTTTGCCGTTCTTGCAGCGCATCGGCAGCGTCAGAAGCGCCTGGTGGTTGCTTACGGCCTGGTCCAGTGTCGCCGGGCCCTGCGGCGCCAATGCCTCGTAGATGGGGCGCCCGATGACCTCATGTGCGGCAATGCCGCGCACCCGCTCATCAGACGGGCTCACGTAGGCCACTGTCATATCGGGATTGATCCTCCAGATCACTTCTTCTGCGCCTTCGGTCAGCAGGGTGAACTGCTGCTCGCGGTCAGACAGGTGCTGATAGAGCTTGAGTGCATGCCCGACAAACAGGTAAAAACCAAAGCTGCAGAGCGACAGGGCCAGCGTAAAGGCGATAAGTGCGTGGTGCGAGTACGGCACCCTTTGCATGTTGCTGCTGCCAATCATCAGTGCCAGCACAACCACGGTGTAACAGATACCCGCCACGCGCCCCAGCAGCAGGTATGTCGCGCCCACTCCAATCACGAACCACACCGCGCGAAGCTCGTGACCCATGGGCTGCCAGAGGGCGTAAGTGAATAGCGCAAGTCCCAGGAGGGTCTGAACGGCGGCAATCAATGCATAGGTGCGCGGCCAACGGCACAGCGCGAGCCACAACGCACCCATCACCAGGGAGCCCATTGCAATGATGGTGCTCCATGACTCGGGGGTAGATATCGTCCCAGTGAAACCGACTACACACAGCAGAAGTCCAAAGCCGGTGTTTGCCAACAGAAAGCTCTTGAGAAGCCGCACCTGAAATTGCCGCATGTTGCCTAGAAACGGGACTGGGGACGGCATGGGCGAGAGGCTGTGAAGTCGTTGTGCGAATTTATCGTTTATATCAAAATAACTTTATAAATGCTAATAAATTTAGTTCAATGGAGCTAATTTTTTGATTTTATCAATTGAAAATTTCTCTCATTCTCCAATTCTTGTTGCCTCGGTGCGGCCCGTTTCGCTCGGCCCACCGGCCCTGGGGCTCGCGCCTTCCAGGGGCCGAATACGTCCTGGCACCATGCCAAAGAAACCCTCAGGGTCCCCTTTGTTGACGATTGAAAGCGTTCTGGGTGAGGTGGGCCTTTGCAGCGCTGCTGCCCGCAGCGCCCAACCATGGGTCATATCCGGCCCATGAGCAGCAGGATTACCAGGATCAGAACGACCAGTCCCACCCCTCCGCTGGGCCCATAGCCCCAAGAGCGGCTGTGGGGCCAGCTCGGCAGGGCCCCCACCAGGACGAGGATCAGAACAATCAGAAAAATCAGTGAGAGCGACATGACAAGTTCCTTGCGGTGTGTTGTGGTGTCTGCATTCTGGAAGGCCGCTCTCCCGTTCTCGGCAGGTGCTGGGCCTGCACGCCAGTCAGGCTTTTCCGACATGCCATGTGGGATGTGGGATGTAGGGCGCGCCCATCGCCGCCAGGGCGTGCGCGAAGACGGGTCATAAAAAACGGCGGTGCTTCCTCAGGAAGCACCGCCGTTTTCTTCTTGGTGGCGTGAGTGGATGCGTGATCGATCTGTCGCGCCGTCAATGGGCCCCTGCGGCATCCACCGCCGCAGCGCCGCCCGCCTTGGCGGGGCGCTTGGTCAGCCAGATCAACCCGATCAGCAGCAGGAACAGCCCCGCTGACCCCAGGAAGATGTCATTGGCCGCCCGCGTGAAGGCCTGCTGGTCGATCAATCGGTTGATCTGCGCCAGTGCCTGCATCTGCGTGAGGCCGGAGGCCACCAGGCCGTCGAGCGTTTGCGCAAACACGCCTTGGCCCTGCACCAGCCCTTCGGTCAGGTGCGCGTGGTGCATGGCGGCCCGGCTCTCCCACAGCGTGGTGGCAATCGACGTGCCCATGGCGCCTGCGGTGATGCGCACGAAGTTGGACAGGCCTGCTGCTGCCGGAATGCGCTCGGGCGCAATGCCCGCCAGCGTGAGCGTGGTCAGCGGGATGAAGAAGAACGCCATGGCCGCGCCCTGCAACAGGGTGGGGATCAGGATGTGGATGAAGTCCGTCTGCACCGTGAACTGCGAGCGCATCCACAACACCGTACTGAACACGATGAACGCGCCAGTTGCCATGCGGCGCGGGTCCCACTGGCCCACCTTTTTGCCCACCAGCGGCGTGAGCAAAATGGCGAACACGCCCACGGGCGCCAGCGCCATGCCGGCCGAGGTGGCGGTGTAGCCCATCCATTGCTGCAGCCACAGCGGCAGCAGCACCACGTTGCCAAAGAACAGCGCGTAGGCCACTGACAGCGCCAGCGCGCCAAAGGTGAAGTTGCGGCCCTTGAAGAGCTTCAAATCCACCACGGGGTGCTTGTCGGTCAGCTCCCACACCAAAAACACGGCGAACGCCACCACGGCAATCACGGCCATGGTGATGATCTCGCCCGAGGCGAACCAGTCCAGCTCTTTGCCCTTGTCAAGCATGAGCTGCAGCGCGCCGACCCACAGCACCAGCAGGGTCAGGCCCACGGTGTCGATGGGCAGCTTGCGGATGGGGGTCTCGCGCTTGTGATAGATGCCCCAGGTCAGTAGTCCGGCCAGCAGGCCCACGGGCACGTTGATGTAGAAAATCCAAGGCCACGAGACGTTGTCGGTGATCCACCCGCCCAGGAGCGGCCCGACCACCGGCGCCACCAGCGTGGTCACCCCCCAGAGCGCCAGGGCGGTGCCCGCCAGTGCGCGTGGGTAACTGGCCAGCAGCAAGGTCTGGCTGAGTGGAATCATCGGCCCGGCCACCAGGCCTTGCAGCACGCGGAAGAACACCAGCATCTCCAGCGACGAGGCAAAGCCGCACAGCCAGGACGTGAGTACGAACAGCAGCACGCTCATGGTGAACAGCCGCACCGCGCCAAAGCGCTGCGTGAGCCAGCCGGTGAGCGGCACCGAGATCGCATTGGCCACGCCAAAGCTGGTGATGACCCAGGTGCCCTGGCCGGGGCTCACGCCCAGGTCACCGGCAATGGCGGGGATGGAGACGTTGGCGATGGACGAGTCGAGCACGTTCATGAACGTGGCCAGCGACAGCGACAGCGTGCCCAGCAGCAGGGCTGTGCCCTTGAGCGGTGGGTAGGCGGCGGGCGGCCCGGGCGGGGCAGGGGGTTGCGTTGCAGCAGGCGCCGAATGGGCGGGCGCCTGGTCTGCGGTGGGGTTGGCGGCAGTCATGCTGGGTCAACCCTGTTTACTGCACCACTGGAGATGGCACCGCGGGTTGAACGGGGGCCGATGCGTGTTTTTGGGCCTGCACGGCAGCCTTGCCACGGCCCAGGTTGGCCGCAATGATGTGCGCCACTTCCTCATCGGCGGCTTTGAACTGCGCGTCAAACACGGCGGTGGCGGCCACAGGCGTGGTCCGCTGTGTGTCGGCCAGCGTCTTGCCGCTTTGGTCGGCGGTGTCCACCTTGACCTCCATCGACAGGCCCACGCGCAGCGGGTGCTCGGCCACTTCCTTGGGGTCGAGCGCAATGCGCACGGGCACGCGCTGCACCACCTTGATCCAGTTGCCCGTGGCGTTTTGCGCAGGCAGCAGCGCAAAGGCTGCGCCCGTGCCTGCACCCAGTCCGGTCACCGTGCCGTGGTAGACCACTTTGGTGCCGTACACGTCGGCTTCCAGCTCGGCGGTCTGGCCGATGCGCAGGGTTTTGAGCTGGCTTTCCTTGAAGTTGGCGTCCACCCACAGGTCATTCAGCGGCACCAGCGTCATCAGCGGCGCACCGGCCTGCACACGCTGGCCCACCTGCACGCCACGCTTGGCCACATGGCCATCCAGTGGGGCCACCAGTTGCACGCGCTGCACGGCCAGATAGGCCTCGCGGACGCGGGCCGAAGCACGCAGCACGTTGGGGTGCTGTTCGACGGAGGTGCCTTCGGTCTGCGTCTGGCTGGCGACCAGTTGTTCTTGCGCAGCCAGCACGGCCGACTGGGCTGCGGCCACGGTGCTCTTGGCTGCGGTCAGTTGGGCATTGGCGTGCTGAAACTCTTCCTTGCCTACAGCGCCGCTGGCCATGAGCGGGGCGCGGCGGGTCACGTCGTCTTGCATGCGGGCGGCGTCGGCCTGGGCGCGGGCCAGGTCGGCGCTGCGCAGGCTGACCTGGGCCTTGAGCGTGGAGTTGTTGGCGTACAGCGTGCGCACTTCGCGCACGGTTTGTGCCAGTTGGGCCTCGGCCTGCTCCAGCGCCACGCGGGCGTCGGCGGGGTCGAGCTTGACCAGCAACTGGCCTGCCTTCACATAGTCGGTGTCGTCCGCGCCGATGGACACCACGGTGCCGCCGATTTGCGGCGTGATCTGCACCACGTTGCCCGCCACGTAGGCGTTGTCGGTGGTCTCGACATGGCGGCCATTGGCCCAGTGCCAGCCACCCCAGCCCAAGGCGGCAATGGCCACGGCGGCGGCAATGATCGTGAGGCCCCGGCGGCGGGCTGTGTTGGCTTCGTTGGCGGTGAGAGGTTCGCTCATGACAGTGATTTTTCAGGAATGTGTTGTTGTATGGTTTTGTCGGTCCCCCGACCGTTCGGGCTGAGCCTGTTGACGCCCTGCGCAGCGCTTCGACAGACTCATCGTGAACGGTTGGGGGTGTGCATGAAAGGGCGTTTTGCGGGTTTCTGCGTTGGACTTTTGCGCTTATTTGGCAGCGGTGTGCAGCACAGCGGTGTCATCCGTCCAGCCGCCGCCCAGCGCTTTCATCAGCATCAGGCGTGTATCGAGCTGGCGGGCGCGCAGGTCCACGGCCAGGCGGCGCTGGGCCAACACTTGGCTTTCGGTGCTTAGCACCACCAGGTAGTTGCCCAAGCCCGCGCGGTAGCGCTCTTGGGCAAAGCGGTAGGCCTTTTCGGCACTGGCCACGGTGTCGTCCTGCAGCGCTTGTTGGCGGGTGAGCGACTGGATGGAGGCCATGGCATCGCCCGCTTCCTTCACGGCGTCGAGCACGGCGCCGTTGTATTGGGCAATGGCGGCGTCCAGCTCGGCAGCGCGGCCGCCCAGCTGGGCGCGCAGGCGGCCGCCGTCAAAGATCGGCAGGCGCAGGGCGGGCGTCACGCCCATCTGGCGCGAGCTGCCGTTGAACAACCTGTCCAACCCCAGCGAGTTCAGGCCGATGAAGGCGCCGATGTTGATGTTGGGATAGAACTCGCTGCGGGCGCTGTTCACGCCTTGCGTGGCCGCCTCGACGCGCCAGCGCGCGGCCACCACATCGGGGCGGCGGCCCAGCAGGTCGGCGCCCAGCACATCGGGCACAGCCGTGGGTTGCAGTGCGGTGAGCTGGGGCATGACGGTGGGCAGCGCGTCGGGGGCCTGGCCGGTCAGCACGGCCAGTTGGCGGCGCGCCAGGGTGATCTGCTCGTCGAGCGCTTCGATCTGGGTGCGGGCATCGGGCACTGCGCCCTGGGCCTGGGTCAGCTCCACCTGGCTATCGAGGCCGGCGGCAGTGCGCTCTTGCGTGAGCTTTCGTTGTTCCTCCCGCTGGGCCAGGGCCCGCTGGGCCACATCGCGCTGCGCCACCAGCCGGGCCAGCGCCACATAGCTGCGGCCCACCTGGGCGGCCAGGGTGTTGGCGGCGGCGGCGGCATCGGCCTGCGCGGCACGGGCCTGGCCCAGGGCGGCTTGTAGTTCGGCGGCATGCTGGCCAAAAAAGTCGGGCGACCAGCTCAAAGAGGCTTGTACGGTGCCGCTGTTGTAAGTGTTGCCTGCCACAGGCGCGGGCACCAGTCCGTTGGCGGTGTAGCGCTGGCGGGTGGCGTCTATGCCCAGCGTGGCCTGCGGGCCGTTGGCCGCCTCGCGCACTTGACTCAGGGCCACGGCCTGCTCCAGCCGGGCACGGCTGACGGCCAGACTCGGGCTGCCTTGCAGGGCGGTGTCGATCAGGGTGTTGAGCTGCTCGTCACCCAGCGTCTTCCACCACTGGGGCGGCGCTGCGGTTTCGGTGGCCGCGGCGTTCAGGCCCAGGGCCGAGGGGGTGGTTTGTGCCAGCGGTGTGTGGCTGGGGCCAGGGTTGGCGCAGCCGACGAGGAAGAGGGCGGCTGCCAGGGCAATGGCCGACACCGCCAGGTGGGCAACCACAGCAGAGCGGGTGGACAGCAGAGTGGGGGCTGTGGATATCACGGAGTTCTCCAGAATGGTTTTTGGGGTGTTGTGTGGAGGAAAACGAGGGCGTTGAAAACTGGCAAGGCCGAAGGAAGGCAGGGCCACCGGTGCTGGCTCCCTTTAGGGGGAAGACACCGCGGACACCGAAGGTGGCACGGGCGGTTTCCCGTTCACCAGCATGCGGCGCAGCATGGAGAGCAGCAGTTGCCATTCGTCGTGCGTGAAATCGCTCAGATGCACGTTGAGCACGTCGGCCAGCACCGGGGGCACCAAGGCGGCAATGCGCTGGCCTTCAGCGGTGAGCTTCAGGTGCACCACGCGCCGGTCCACCGTTGACCGCTCACGCACCACCAGGCCTTTGGCTTCCATGCGGTCCAGCGAGCGGGTGGTGGAGGCGGGGTCGGTTTCCAGGTCACGCGCCAGACTGGCCACGGTGGCGGGGGCGGTGGTGCACAACGAGAGCTTGAACAGGGGCAACCACTGGGCGTACGTCAGTTCGTGCGAAGCGAGCTGGGCATCGGCCTGCGTGCGGATGGATGACATCACCTTGCGCAACAGATAGCCCACGCTGTTTTCAGGCACCAGCTTGTTGGGGTCGTAGTGCTCGGCGTTGTAAAAGCCGGGCGCAGCGGGGGAGTCGTGCTTGGAAGTCATGGGGTGCGAATTTAATTGACTAGACAATTATTGTCTTCGCAATCATTTAATTCCTGAGTTCACGTAAGGGGTTTGGAAGGGCTGGGCCAATGCCGACGGCCCACAAGGTTCCTAGTCCTTTTGCTACTCTATTGATAGCTTTTGGCGCTTTATGGATAAGCGCTATAGGTCAAAATGACCAATATTTCCTTCAATGGCGCTGCCTGATATGGTTCGTGCCACTGTCAGCTCAACCCACCAAGGACCCCCATGACCCATGCCGCCGCCCCCTCCAAACCCTTGTTGAACATTGCCGTGATGGGCGCGGGCGCCGTGGGCTGCTACTTCGGTGCCTTGCTCGCCCGGGCGGGCCATGCCGTCACGCTCATCGGGCGGCCTGCCCATGTGCAGGCGGTGTTACAGCAGGGGCTGCGCTTGCAGACGGCGGTGCTGGATGTGCAGGTGCCCATGTCGGCCAGCACCGAGGCCAGCGCTGTGCAGGGGGCCGACGTGGTGCTGTTCTGCGTCAAATCCTCGGATTCAGAAGACGCCGCGCGCCAGATACGTCCGCATCTGGCCCCCGGCGCGCTGGTGCTGACCCTGCAGAACGGGGTAGACAACGACGAGCGCGTGCGCGCCGTGCTCGACGCCAGCACGCCGGTGGCCGCTGCGGTGGTGTATGTGGCCACCGCCATGGGTGGGCCGGGGCACGTGGTGCACCACGGCCGGGGCGAGCTGGTGATTGCGCCATCGCCGCGCAGCGATGAGGTGGCCCGGCAGCTGACGGCGGCGGGTATTCCCACCCAGATTTCAGACAACGTGCGCGGCGCGCTCTGGGCCAAGCTGGTGCTCAACAGCGCCTACAACGCGCTCTCGGCCCTGTCGCAACAGCCCTATGGCCCGCTGGTGCAGGTGCCCGGCGTGACGCAGGTGATTGCCGACATCGTGGCCGAATGCCTGGCGGTGGCGGCGGCCGATGGGGTGACGATTCCGGGCGATGTGCAGGCCGCCGTGCGCGGCATCGCCACCACCATGCCTGGGCAGTTTTCATCGACCGCACAAGACCTGGCACGGGGCAAGCCCAGCGAGATTGACCACCTGAACGGCTACGTGGTGAAACGCGGTGCGGCGGTTGGGGTGCCCACGCCGTTGAACCACGCGCTGCAGGTGCTGGTGAAGCTGGCCGAGATGAAAGGTCAGCGGCCCGAGCCTTCGATGGGGTGATTGCTGGCGGGTCAGCGCTGACGCGGCTGGGGTGCGGCCTGGTTCAGCGTCCCACCATCTGCTGCACCCACTGTGGCAAGTGGGGCACCAGTGGCGTGGTTTCATGCGACGTGCACACCGCCACCAACTGAGGCCCGGTGGCGGTGACCTCGGCGCCGTCATACAGATACGACACGTTGGCCAGCCGAATCGCTTGGGTCAGGTTTTCCAGGGTGCGGGGGTAGCGGGCCAAAATGCGCTCAGGCGGCACGGCGTGCCCGCCTTCGCGCACGCGCTGCGCGACGCGGCCCAGCAGCCGGCTCGGGTCGTCCAGCGCCACCACGTACAAGGCCACGGTGTAGCCACAGCGCTGGGCTTCTTCAATGAGGGCCAGTTTGGAGGGGTGCGAAAACACGGTTTCGCTGGCAAAGTCGGCGCCCTCGCGCAGCAGGGTGGCACGGCGCTCATCGGCCCAACGCCGGGCGGCTTCGGATCGCGCTTCAGGATCGGCAATGTGCTGCAGGTGCGCCTGTTCGTACAAATCGGCGTTCACAAACTCCAGCGGCGGCCCCAGGATGCCTTCGCGCACCAGGGCGCGGTACAGCGTGGATTTGCCCGCGCCGTTGGGGCCCGCCAGCAGATGGAACCAGCGGGGCGGCTTGCGAATGCTGGATAGCGAGGAGGGCGCTTGCGGGCTTGCCACCATGCGGTTCAAACGGCGGCGGTGGCTTTCGCCTGGTTCTCCAGCACCACCTCACGCACCCGCTGCGCCAAGGTGCCGCGCGTTTGTGCGGCCAGCAGGCGGGCGGTGAGGGCATCCACCGACGTGGGGGCTGCCGCTGCAGCGGTGCGCGAGGCGGCGGCTTCATATTGCTCAATGGCACTGCGGGCCTCTTGCACGCTCAGCCCGGTGTGCTCCACGATCTGGCCCAGTGTGGCCCAGTACTCGATCTGGCTGGCCACCGAGCGGCGCATGGGCTGCGCGGCCTGGCGGGCTTGCTCCACCAGGTGGGCAGGGAGTTTGACGGACGAGAAAGGGGTGGCGGACATGGCGATCTCCTGATTGGCGCATTTTGCGCCAATCAGGATGGACTGGCAAATGGGGGCCACCATGCCCTGGGGTGTGCGCTTCAGCTGAACGCTTCTTCGTGCAGCCGTTCGCGCACCACCTGCGCCGCCTGCACCATGTGGCGCAACGCGGCTTCCGTCTCGGGCCAGCCCCGGGTTTTGAGGCCGCAGTCGGGGTTCACCCACAGGTTTTCTACTGGCACCACCTCGGCGGCTTTCTCCAGCAGCGCGGCCATCTCTTGCACGCTGGGCACGCGGGGCGAGTGGATGTCGTACACGCCGGGGCCGATCTCGTTCGGGTACTTGAAGTCACCAAAACCTTGCAGCAGCTCCATGTCCGAGCGGCTGGTCTCGATGGTGATCACATCGGCATCCATGGCCGCGATCGCGGGCAGGATGTCGTTGAACTCGCTGTAGCACATGTGGGTGTGGATCTGCGTGTCGCAGCGCACGCCGCTGGCACTGATGCGGAAGGCGCGCGTGGCCCGGTCGAGGTAGCTCTTCCACCCGGCGCGGCGCAGCGGCAGCCCTTCGCGGATGGCGGGCTCGTCGATCTGGATGATGGCGATGTCTGCGGCTTCCAGGTCGCACACCTCGTCGCGGATCGCCCAGGCGATCTGGTCGGCCGTTGTGGCGCGCGGCTGGTCGTCGCGCACAAAGCTCCACTGCAGGATGGTGATGGGGCCGGTGAGCATGCCCTTCATGGGCTTGGGCGTCAGGCTCTGCGCGTACTGCGTCCAGGCCACCGTCATGGGCGTGGGGCGGGCCACATCGCCGTAAATGATGGGCGGCTTCACGCAGCGCGAGCCATAGCTTTGCACCCAACCGTTGGCTGTGAAGGCAAAGCCATCGAGTTGCTCGCCAAAGTATTCGACCATGTCATTGCGCTCGGCCTCGCCGTGCACCAGCACGTCAATGCCCAGTGCTTCCTGCTTGCGCACGGCCAGGGTGATTTCGGCTTCCATCTTCTGCTGGTAGTGCGCGGCATCGAGTGCCCCGCGTTTGAAGGCAGCACGCGCCGCACGGATCTCGGCCGTTTGTGGAAACGAGCCAATCGTGGTGGTGGGCAACAGCGGCAGCTTCAGCCGTGCACGCTGGGCCTTTTGTCGGGCAGGGAAGGCGCTGGTGCGCTGGTCGGCCCCGGGTGCCGCTACGGCCAGGCGGGCCGCCACGGTGGCGCGGTGCACACGCGGGCTGGCGCGGCGGGCGGCCAGGGCGGTGCGGGCGGCGTGCAGTTCGTCATCTACGGCGGCCTCTCCATCGACCAGTGCGCGAGACAGCACACGCAGCTCATCGAGTTTTTCCACAGCAAATGCCAGCCAGGACTTCACCTCGGCGTCCAGCTGCGTCTCGGCCTGCAGGCTGAACGGCACATGCAGCAGCGAGCACGACGGCGCCAGCCACAGCTCGCCCTGGTGCTTGTCGGCCACGGGCCGCAGCTTTTGCAGCGCTGCATCTAGGTCGGTGCGCCAGATGTTGCGGCCATCCACAACGCCCACCGACAACACCTTGTGCGAGGGCAGCCAGTCGGCTACGCCCACCAGCTCGTCGGGTGCGCGCACGGCATCCACATGCAGGCCCGCTACCGGCAGCTGGCAGGCCAGGCGCAGGTTTTCGGCCAACGGCGAAAAATAGGTGGCCAGCAGCAGCTTGGGCGCACTGCGGGCGAGCTGCCAGTAGCTGGGCTCAAACGCATGGCGCCACGCATCGGGCAGGTCCAGGCCCAGGATGGGCTCGTCGATCTGCACCCATTCCACGCCCTGGGCCTTCAGGCGCGCCAGCACGGTTTCGTACACCGGCAGCAGTGACTCCAGCAGGCTGAAGCGGTCAAAGCCCGCCGTTTTGGATTTACCCAGCCACAGAAAGCTCAGCGGCCCCAGCAGCACGGCCTTGACGCGGTGGCCCAGGGCCTGGGCCTCGGCCACTTCGGCAAACAAGCGCTCGCTGGCAAGGTGGAACTGGGTATGGGCGCCGAACTCGGGCACGAGGTAGTGGTAGTTGGTGTCGAACCACTTGGTCATCTCTAGCGCGGGCTGCCCTTCGGTGGTGTGCTTGGTGCTGCACCCGGCGCTGCAGCCCGCGTGGTCTTCGGTGGCGCGGGCCGACACCCCCCGCGCCATCGCAAAGTAGCGGGCCAGCTCGGGCGCGCCGCTGTCAAAGCCAAACCGCGCAGGCTCGCAGCCCAGCAGCTGGATGTGGTTGGCCACATGGTCGTACAGCGCAAAGTCGCCCACCGTCACAAAACCCAGGCCCGCCTCGGCCTGGGCCTGCCAGTGCAACTGGCGCAGCTGGGCGGCGGTGGCCTGCAGCTCGGCCTCAGTGCTGTCACCGCGCCAGAAGGATTCGAGCGCGAATTTCAACGCGCGCTGCGCCCCCATGCGCGGAAAGCCCAGGGTGTGCGTGAGCACGGGGCGGCGGGTGATTGGAGCGGCGAGCGACATGGTGATTTCCTTCTTCTGAATGGAGCAATGCAATGAAGGCACCGATGGTCGCGCGGGCTCGTTTATTATTCAAATGAAAGTTTTAGATGATCAACTTGAAAATTAATAATGAACCAGTCCATTCTGGAAGTGCGCCACCTGCGCACGCTGGTGGCCTTGCGCGACAGCGGCAGCTTGGTGCGGGCCGCGCAGTTGCTCAACCTCACGCAGTCGGCGCTGTCGCACCAGATCAAGCTGCTGGAAGACCGCTACGGCCAGCCGCTGTTCGAGCGCAAATCGGTGCCGCCGCAGTTCACCGCCGTGGGCGAGCGGCTGCTGGCGCTGGCCGATGGAGTGCTGCCCCAGGTGGAAGGGGCCGAGCGCGATATCGCCCGCTTTGTGCTGGGGCAGGGAGGGCAGATGCGCATTGCGGTGGAATGCCACACCTGCTTTGACTGGCTCATGCCCGCGATGGACGCCTTTCGCACCCGCTGGCCCGAGGTGGAGCTGGACATCGTGAGCGGCTTTCATGCCGACCCGGTGGGCCTGCTGCACCAGGGCCGGGCCGACGTGGCCATCGTGTCGGAGGTGGATGCGGACGAGGCGGGCGTGGACTACCACGCGCTGTTTGGCTTTGAGATCCGCGCGTTGCTGGCCAACACGCACCCGCTGGTAGCCAAGCCGCACTTGGCGGCAGATGACTTTGCCGACCAGACCATCATCACCTACCCCGTGCCCGACGAGATGCTCGATTTGATCCGCCAGGTGCTGGAGCCCGCTGGTGTGCGCCCCCCGCGCCGCACCACCGAGCTCACGGTTGCCATGCTGCAGCTGGTGGCCAGCGGGCGCGGCGTGGCGGCGCTGCCGCTGTGGGCGGTGCAGAGTTATCTGGACCGGGGGTATGTCACAGCCCGGCCGATTGCTGTGGGGCCTGGCTCGAAGGGCTTGCGGGGTGAGCTGCACGCCGCAAGCCTGCCGGGCCTGTCGGCCAAGCCGTATCTGCAAGACTTTGTGCAGGTGACGCGGGACACGAGTTTTGTGACGCTGAAGGGCGTGGAGCTGTTGTAACGGTGGTCGGGTTTGGGGTGAATGTTGTAGAACGGTTGGCTCATGAAATTGGCATTTCATGCACCCCATAATGTCCATGCACGCCACCCCTCGCTTTGTTCTTTTTTGCACTATTGCCTCATGCCATACCAGCCCACCACCCCGTCTGTGATTCGTCCCCTCATGGTCGCCATGGCCATGGCCTTCACGCTGGCCACGGCCCAGGCCGCACCTGTGGCCGATGTGCATGCATTGGCCCAGAAAGAGCAGCAGCCGCTGCTCGATACCCTGCGCGACCTGGTGCACATCGAGTCGGGCAGCAAGGACATCGAGGGGCTCAATCAGATTGCTGAGCGCATTGCCAGCCAACTCAAGCAACTGGGCGGTGCGGTGGAGGTGCTGCAGACCAGCGATGTCTACCGCCTGGACGACACGCCCGAGAAGGTGGGCCCGGCCGTGCAGGCGGTGTTCAAGGGCACGGGCAGCCAAAAGATCATGCTGATTGCGCACATGGACACGGTGTACCTCAAGGGCATGCTCAAGGCCCAGCCGTTCCGCATTGAGGGCAACAGGGCCTATGGCCTGGGCATTTCGGACGACAAGCAGGGCATTGCGCTCATCCTCCACACTGTGGCGGTGCTGCAAAAGCTCAACTTCAAGGACTACGGCACCCTCACTGTGCTGATCAATGGCGACGAAGAGATCAGCTCGCCCGGCTGGCGCAGCACCATCACCCGCGTCGCTGCCGAGCAGGATGTGGTGTTTTCCTTTGAAGGCGGCGGTACCGATGGCACCTTGCGCCTTGCCACCAGCGGCATCGGCGCGGCCTACCTCACGGTGCAGGGCAAGGCATCGCACGCCGGTGCCAAACCAGAAGACGGCGTCAATGCGCTGTACGAGCTGTCGCACCAGTTGCTGCAGATGAAGGACTTGTCTAAAACCGACGAGGGACTCAAGCTCAACTGGACCGTGTCCAAAGCTGGCACCAACCGCAACGTGATCCCGGCCGAAGCCACGGCCCAGGCCGATGCGCGTGCCCTCAAGGTGGCTGACTTTGACGGGCTTGAAAAAGCGCTGCAGGAGAAGATCAAGACCAAGTTGCTGCCTGGCTCCAAGGTGGATGCGAAGTTCGAGGTGCGCCGTCCGCCGCTGGAGGCCAGCGAGGCATCACGCCGCGTGGCGGGCTACGGCAAGGTCATCTACCAGGAGCTGGGCCTGCCGCTCTCTGTGGTGGAAAAAGCCACAGGCGGCGGTACCGATGCCGCTTTCGCGGCCCTTAAGACCAAGGGAGCAGTGGTCGAGGGGATGGGGTTGTCGGGCTATGGAGCCCACTCCAACGATGCCGAGTACGTGCAGATCAACACCATCGTGCCGCGCCTTTACTTGGCTACGCGCATGGTGATGGACATCTCCAAAGGTGTATTGAAGTAATCGGGACGACGCGTTCCCGGTGGCGCGCCCTTTTCTGTCCCCGCTGGCGTATGCCAGTCGGTATTTTTCGCTTCAGTGGGTTGGAACGGGTGCGCGCAAGGTGCCCGTGGCGAAGAAGGATTCCAGGTTTTCCAACACCAGGTCGGCCATCGCGCGGCGGGTTTCGTGGGTGGCGCTAGCGGTGTGTGGGGTGAGAACCGCGTTGTCGAGTTCCATCAGTGCGGCGGGCACTTGCGGCTCGTTCTCGAACACGTCGAGACCGGCGCCGGCGATACGGCCTTGTTGAAGGGCCTCGACCAGCGCGGCCTCATCGACCACGGTACCGCGTGCCACATTGATCAGGTAGCCCTTGGGCCCCAGGGCATCAAGCACTTCGCGGTTGACCATGTGGTGGGTGGATGCACCACCGGCCACCGTCAGAACCAGGTAGTCGGCCCACTCGGCCAGTGCCAGAAGCGAGTCGAAACGGGGGAGTGTGGTGCCCTTGGCGATGCTGCGGTTGTAGTAGCCCACGTCCATGTGAAAGCCCGTGGCGCGCTCGGCCACCGCCAGGCCGATGCGGCCCATGCCGACGATCCCGAGGCGCTTGCCCGACACGCGCGTGAGCGGAGCGTAGCGGGCCTTGGGCCATTCACCACGGCGCACAAAACGGTCGCTGGCGGCCACGCCGCGCGAGACGTCGAGCATCAGTGCGAACGCCATGTCGGCCACGCAATCGTTGAGCACGTCGGGGGTGTAGCCCACGGGGATGCCGCGCGCATGCGCGGCGGCAACGTCCAGCGAGTCGAAGCCCACGCCGAAGCTGCTGATGACCTGCAGGTTCGCAAGCGCTGCGATCACTTCGCCCTTGAGCCCGATCGAAGCCGACGTGACCACGCCCGTGAAGCTGGCGCCATGCTCGGCCAGGAAAGCCGAAGGGTTGGCCTGGTCGGACAGGCAGACCACGTCGTAGCGGGCGGCCAAGTCGGTCTCCAGGGCGGGAAGTGGCAGGCGGGCGATCTGCAGGATGCGGGGCTGGGGGGCAGTGGTCATTGCAAAGGAGTGGAAGGTGACGCTGCGTGAAGGCGTTGAGGTGGTCGGGGGGGGCGATAAATGTACGTGAGCCGCCATGGGGCCGTGGACCAGGGGCTGTATTTCCGAGGCTGGCGCGCGCTTGCGCCCGTGCCACCGGTGGAGCTGGCTTTGCCAGGCCACCGGCGGCGTCCCTTCAGAGGGGCGGCGCAAAGCGGCTCAGGGGGTCAGGTGCTTACACGCACTGCCTGGCGGGCCAGCAGCTTCCAGTCGCTGCCCTGTTGCTGCCAGACGCCCAGGATCTTGATCTGCACCTTGCCCGGCTTGCCCGAATCGTTGGTGTCGGCCGTCAGGGTGTGGCGCACGATGGCGGTGTTGCCCACGACCTTGATGGTCTGGTCGCTGATGGCGATGGTCACGAAGTCGGACTTGCCTGCGAGCAGGTCACTGATGAAGCTGGACTTGGTGTCCACCTTGCCGCCCGAATGGCCGTAGCTCAGGTCGTCGGCCACAAGCTGGGCCAGCGCGGCCTGCGTCGGGTCGACCATGGCCACGCGCAGGCGCTCGGCGGCGATGGCCACCGATTGCTCGGCTGCGACACCTCCGGCAGGGCTGCTGGACGCGCAGCCTGCAAGCGTGGCAATGGCCAAGGCGGCTGCCGTGGCGAGGACGAATTGCTTGAACATCTTGTCTGTCTCCATTGTTGTGTTTGATGAACCAGGATGGGCGTGCCACGGTGACACGGCCCGTTCGTGCACGGCCGATCGCGTCGCGGGATGTGCCATGGAAAAAGGGGCCTGGTGGATACCAGGCCCCTTGGAGGACTTACTGCGGGCCGAGCTTGTCGATGAGCGCCTTGAGAGCCTCCATCTCTTGGGGCTTCAAGTCCGTCAGCGGCGCACGCACCGGGCCCGCACCATGGCCCACGATGGTGGCGCCCGCCTTGATGATGCTCACGCCATAGCCTTCCACCTTGTTGCGGATGTCCAGGTAGGGCATGAAGAACTCCTTGAGCAGCTTGTGCTGCGTCGCAGTGTCATCAGCGGCCACCGCCTTGTAGAAGTCCATCGCCGTCTTGGGGATGAAGTTGAACACCGCCGACGAATACACCGGCGTGCCCAGCGCCTTGTAGGCCGCTGCATACACCTCGGCCGTCGGCAGGCCACCCAGGTACGAAAAACGGTCACCCATCTTCATGAAGATGGACGACATGGTCTCGATGTTGCCCACGCCGTCCTTGAAACCGATCAGGTTCGGACAACGATCGGCCAGGATGGCCAGCGAATTGGCGGTCAGCTTGGTGCGGTCGCGGTTGTAGACGATGACGCCGAACTTCACGCTATTGCAAACGGCCGCCACATGCTCGATCAGGCCCTCCTGGCCGGCTTCGGTCAGGTAGTGGGGCAACAGCAGGACGCCGTGGGCACCGGCCTTCTCGGCCTCCTGGGCGCACTGGATGGCAAAACGCGTGGGGCCACCGGCACCGGCAATGATGGGCACCTTGCCGCGGCAGGTGTCCACAGCCGTCTTGATGATGGAGGGGTACTCGTCACCGGTGAGCGAGAAGAACTCGCCCGTGCCGCCGGCGGCGAACAGGGCGGTGGCGCCATAAGGGGCCAGCCACTCCAGGCGCTCGGCATAGCCCTTGGCGTTGAAGTCGCCCTGGGCATTGAAGTCGGTGACGGGGAACGAGAGCAGGCCGGAGCCCATGATGGATTTGAGTTCTTGCGGGTTCATGGTGTGAGCGGAGCTAGAGGAATGAAGAAATGGAGGGAAACAGGCGTTCAGTCGAGTTTGATGTTGGCGGCTTTGACCACGCTGGCCCAGCGGGCGCGTTCCTTGGTAAAGAACTGGTCCTGTTCCGTGGAAGTCATGGTCACCACCTCGGCGCCCTGGCCGGCCAGGCGCGAGCGGATGTCGGGAGCGCGGATTGCCGTGATGAGGGCCTTGTTGAGCTTTTGCACCACAGCCTCGGGCGTGCCGCGTGGCAGCAACACACCTTGCCAGGTACCGGATTCATACCCGGCCACGCCCTGCTCGGCGATGGTGGGCACGTTGCCGAGCAGTGGCATACGGGTGGCCTTGGAGACCCCCAGCACCTTGAGCTTGCCGCTCTGCACCTGGGGCAGGGTGGCCAGCATGCCGTTCATGAGCACCTGGGTTTGGCCGGCCACGGTGTCCTGGATGGCAGTGACGCCACCCTTGTAGGGGATGTATTGCCAGCGAGCGCCGCTGGCGCGCTCCAGCGCCACACCGGCCAGGTGGGGCGCGCTGCCCGTGGCCGTCACGGCAAAATTCAGATCGTTCTTTTTGGAGTACGCCACCAGTTCCTGCAGGTTGTTCACCGGCACCGACGGGTGCACCACCAACAGGTGGGGTGAGTAGGCCAGCATGGTCACGCCACGCAGGTCCTTGGACGGATCGAACGACAGCTTGGTATAGACCGAGGGGCTGATCGCCAGCGCGCCCACATCGCACAGCAGCATGGTGTAGCCGTCTGGCTCGGCCTTGGCCACGAAGTCGGCACCCAGGTTGCCATTGGCTCCGGGTTTGTTTTCGACGATGACCGTTTGCTTGAGCGCTTCGGACAGCGACTGGCTGATGGAGCGGGCAATGATGTCCGAGCTGCCTCCTGGAGGGTAGGGCACCACGATGCGCAAGGTCTTGGCTGGCCATTCTGTGGTTTGGGCGGTGGCAGAAGCAGCGGCCAAGGCGGCGGTGCATGCCAGAAGGATGGCGCGGCGGTTCAAGGTCATGGGATATGTCTCCGTGGTCTGATGTTGTTAGTCATCGTACAACAAAGTTGAACCCGATGCAATCGGCAACCCAAAAAATCCGTTAACGAAGGCTCAATCCCAGGGTTTTTACTGAGAATCTGGCGGTGAAATTCGACATTTCACCTATGAAATCACATCGGAGAGAAGCGCATTGACCTCGGGTAATCCCTTTGTGTCACAGCACCAGCTCTGTCGCACAATGGCACGCTTGTTGTATGACAACATATGACGAATGACCCAATACATGAAACGAGCAGGCCTTTGCCTTGATGGCTACAGGCAGCGACAGCAACAAGCTTGGCCGCGCTTCTTCCGTTTGCAACGCAGCCACTACCTGGGGACACCACATGACCATTGAACTTCGCGCCTGCTGCCGAGCCGCTCCCTGGGTACTCTCCATGGGGGTCCTCATGCTGTCGGCGCAAGGGGTGTCGGCGGCTACCTGGGTGTACGTCTCCAATGCCGACAGCCAGGATGTGACGGTGTTGGAGCTGGATCGCAGCGCCGCCATGCTCAGGCCTGTAGAAACCGTGCCCGTTGCGGGAGCCGCCATGCCCATGGCCGTGAGCCCGGACAAAAAGGTGTTGTATGTCGCGCTGCGCTCGCAGCCCTTTCGGGTGGTGAGCCTGGCCATTGACCCGGCCAGCGGCAGGCTGCGCAAGCTGGGCGAGGCCTCGTTGGCCGACAGCATGGCCAATATTGATACCGATGCCACCGGCCGCTGGCTGTTTGCGGCGTCTTACCCCGGCCACAAGATCACAGTCAACAGCATTGGCAAAGACGGCGCAGTGGGCGCTGTGCAGCAGCTCATCCCCACGGCGCCCAATGCGCACGCCATCCATGTTGACGCCAGCAACCGCTACGTGTTTGCCACCAGCCTGGGCGGCGACAACCTTTCCGCCTGGCGGTTTGATGCCGAGACCGGAAAACTTACAGCACACGAGCCCGCGCTCACCCCGGTAGGCCCTGAAAAATCCGGTCCGCGCCATTTTGTCTGGGACCAGGGGCAGCGCTTCATGTATGTGCTCAATGAGCTGGACGCAGCCGTGCATGTGATGGCCTATGACAAGGAGCGTGGTTTGCTGCGCTCTGTGCAGCGCACCACGGCATTGCCTGCAGGGTTCGCTGGCAAGCCCTGGGCCGCTGATCTGCACCTGTCGCCTGATGGGCGCACGCTGTATGCGTCCGAGCGCACCTCCAGCACGCTGAGCAGCTTTCGCGTCGATGCGGCTACCGGTCAGTTGCAGCCCCTGGGCCAGGTGCCCACCGAAAAATCACCGCGCGGTTTTGCGGTGGATGCCTCTGGCCGCTTTCTGATCGCAGCAGGGCAGGAATCGCACCACATCGCGCTGCACCCCATTGACCCGGCCACCGGTCTGCCGGGTGTGCCCACCCGCGTGCCCGTGGGCAAGAACCCCAACTGGGTCGAGATCGTCGATCTGCAGTGACCTGGCAGACCTTCGCGGCACCGGCCCTCACCTTTCACACCACTTTTCATAACACTCAGGAGACAAGCACCATGCAACGCAGAACCCTTCTTCAATCCGCTGCCCTGGTCGCCGCAGGCACGCTGATTGCGCTGCCCGCCATGGCCCAGAGCGCCTGGCCCACGGGCAAGACCATCAGCTACGTGGTGCCCTTTGCGGCCGGCGGAACCACTGACACGCTGGGGCGCCTGATTGGCCAGCAACTGGGCACGGCCCTGGGCACCACCGTGGTGGTCGAAAACAAAGGCGGGGCGGCAGGCAGTATTGGCTCGGAGGCGGCGGCACGCTCCGCTCCCGATGGCTATACGCTGCTGGGCGGCACCGTCAGTTCGCACGCCATCAACATCAGTCTGTATCCCAAGCTCGGCTACGACCCTATCAAGTCCTTCAGCCCCGTCACCCTGATTGGCACCAACCCAGTGGTTCTGGTGGTGTCTGCCAACAGCCCCTACAAGACGCTCAAGGACATATTGGCTGCGGCCAAGGGCAAGCAGGGGGGGCTGTCGTCCGCTTCGGCGGGCACGGGCAGCTCACAACATCTGGCAGTGGAGCTGCTGGCCTACAAGTCGGGTGTGAAGTTCACGCACATCCCCTACAAGGGCAGTGGCCCCGCCATTCAGGATGTGATCAGTGGGCAGGTGGACATGATGTTCGACACCACGGTGGTGGCGGCACCGCACATCCAGAGCGGCAAGCTGCGCGCCATTGCCGTTACGTCGTCCAAGCGCCTGGCATCTATGCCCGATGTCCCCACGGTGGCCGAGTCCGGTGTGGCCGAACTCAAGGACTTTGAAGTGCAGTCGTGGCAAGCCATCTTTGTACCCACCGGTACGCCAACACCGGTGGTCTCCCGTTTGCACGACGAGATCCGCAAGATCCTGGCCCAGCCCGACATGCAGACCCGCCTCAAGGGTTTTGGCATGGAACCCGCCGACATGAACGTGTCCCAGATTGCCACGTTCCAGAAAGCCGAAGTGGACAAATGGGCGCAGGTCATCAAGGCGGCCAACATCAAGGTGGACTGAACGCTCGGGCGACCCCTCTCTCCCTGTAAAGATTGGGCGGAACCGCTTTCGGGCGGTTCTGCCTTTTTTGCCTGTGCCGTATGTCAGGAGCTTGTGGCAGTGCCCGCCGATGTCGTGTGCGGGGCCAACACCCAATCTGGGTGCTGCCCCGTGAGCAGCAGAAACATCGCATACACCGGGCCTTGCATATTGCGCTCATCGGTCATGCTCTCCAGCGCCTGCCAGGTGCGCGACTGCACGCCGCCCCGGCTGCCGGTTTGCAGCGGGTAGCCCATGAGTTCGGCCGCCTGGGCCTGGCTCAGCCCTGCAGCAACACGGGTCGCCTTGAGCTGTTCTCCGGTGGGGATGGGCATATCGAGTGCAAGCGGTGCGGTGGATGTCATGGGGCGCGTGTGAAAACGAAAATGCTATAAATATAGTAGCTGCTTGTGCAATCGCTGCAAGCGCTAGGGCGGGTTTTGATCTAAATTGGCCATCCAGGCCTGGGGTTGCAGCAAGGCTCCGCCCCGCACCGGGCTTTGGCGGACGGAGCGCATGGCGGGGACGCAGCAGGCGCTCATTGTCGCGCGCAAGGCAAAAATTGCCGGCCCCAGTCGCTGTGATGTGCCGGTTCCAGCGTGATCGGTGTGCCCCGTGTTGCGGAGAAAAGCGCCCCGATGAGCGGTTCCCTAGAATCCAGCGACTACACACAACTGGCCACACGCACTGGCTTGGGATGGATGGCATGAGTTACACGGTGCAGCTTTGGCAAAAGCCTGCCGACTGGCCCTGGGCCACCACCAAGGCCGAGGCAGATGCGCAGTTCGAGCGCGTTTTTGAAGGCCCCCTGACCGTACAAAACCCCCAATATCGGGCGTGGGGCAAGGACATGCTTGAGCGCTTCCCCGACACCCTGGACGTTTGGCTCGACGATAAAGATGGCACCACTCAAGACCCTACGCTCGCCTTCGGCCTGAACATCCACTCGCCCGATTGGGATGCTGGCTTTGACCATGCCTGGGCGCGGGCGACCGAGCTCGGCCTGAACCTGTACGACCCCCAAAACGGCGTGCATTACCTGGGCAACGGCGATGTGCCCGGGGAGCCCGACCTGCAGGTCAAGCGAGCCGTTCGCGCACGCAATGCGGGCGACGATGCCACGGCGTGGGCCGAGTACCGGCGCTGGGCAGCGCGCGGCAACCCGCACGCCATGTACACCCTGGGCCGGGCCATGCGCTTTGGGATTTTGAACCAACGCCGGCATTTCGACCTGGCTGCGGCCCTGCAGCAGATGGGTGCCCAGGACGCTCAGGCCAAGGCAGACGCCACAGCTTTTTACGAGCGTTTTCCTGACGCGGCCAAAGAGCGCATCCAGGCGCTGATCAAGCGCCTGGAGCAAGCCCCTGGCGACAAGCTGCTGCAAATCATCGACGACGAGCGGCAGGCAGTGGAAAACACGTTCAACCGCTGCCAGCAACTGGCGCTTTACAGCCGCAAACGCATCGAGGCCAGCGATGGTCTCCAGGCCATTGCCGATTTGGGCCACGAGGTGGCGGCTTACCAGCATGCGCTGGAGTGCGTGATCGGCTGGGAGCAGCCCAACCATGAAACCGCCCGCAGATGGTGCGGCCTGGCTGCCAACTGGGACCATGAGCCCGCCAAGCGCCTGCTGGCCCTGATGCATGAGCGGGGCTGGGGCGGCGCGGTGGACCTGCATCAGGCCCAAAAATGGAACGCCGCTGCGCAAGAGCAACGGCTGCAGACACAGAAACATCAGCAGCGGACAGAAGAAGCCAATTCCCCCGGCGGCTTGAGTCTGGCGCCCCTGGCGCCCCTGGCGCCCCTGGCGCCCCGGGCACATGCGGGCGGCGCACCCGCGTCTGCGGCTGTACCAGTGGTTTGGACAGGATCGGTCACGCGCGACCTGGTGGGTTGGTTCGCGCGCGAGGGCAACCCGCATGCCGCCTATCACCTGGGTCTGTGCGACCAACATGGCCGCGATGGCGGCTCGGTGAACCTGGTGCAGGCCCGTGCCTGGTACGCGCAGGCCGCCGAGGCGGGCCATGCCGACGCCACCTACAACCTCGGGGTGCTCATCGAAGACGGCCAAGGCGGCCCGAAGGACGTGCCGTTGGCCCAGGCTTTGTTCATGCTGTCCAACACCCTCGGCGCCACGCAGCGGGTGGACAAGCTGCGCATTGCGCCCCACGAACAAGCGGCCGTGCGTGCGCTGGTGGCCGCCCTGCGCGAGCCTGGCCGCCTGCAGGCCGTGCTGGTCGAAAGGGGGCTGGTGCCCCACATGGTGGCGGGTGGTAAACCTTCGGCCGTGGCCGGCGCCGTGATGGCGCCTTCAGCTGTTGCAGGGCTCTCCGCGTCGGACTGGGGGCGCACAGGCGGTGCAGCTGCACAGCCCGCGCAGCCTTCTCGGTCTTCCCCCAACGCGGCAAACGCTTCCACGCGCAATCGCAGTCGCAGTCGCACCCCCACCCTCAACGATGCCGAAGAGGACGATGGCGACCTGGTGGATGCAAGGAACCCGGGGCGATCCGGTGGTGGCTTCTCTGTGCACCTGGGGCATGTGGCGCTGGCCGTTGGCGTGGCGAACATGGTGCTGCTCATCGCCTTTTTCAAACCGGGTGCGAGTTTTCGCATGGGCATGTCGGCCCTGGGCCTGGTGGCGGCTTTTGGCGCCTGGCGCACGGCGCGCGACTTGGGCTGTGGTCGCCCCTCGCGCGTACCGCCGTGGCTCTGCTGGCCGCTGTGCCTATGCTGGGCATGGCGGTGTGCCTGGGCCTGCTGTTCAAAGCGGTGCGCGAGCGCGGTTCGGCAGATTGATCGGCTGCGGCGGCCACTGCGTGCCCCGCGCCTCAGTCCTCTTCCGATTCGCCCAAAAAACCGCCGCTCTGGTGCCCCCACAGCCGCGCGTACACACCGCCTTGGCCCAACAGCTGGGCATGCGTGCCTTCTTCGACAATGCGGCCTGCGTCCATCACGATCAGGCGGTCCATGGCAGCGATGGTGGACAGGCGGTGGGCAATGGCGATCACCGTTTTGCCCTGCATCAGCCCGTCCAGGCTTTGCTGGATGGCGGCTTCCACCTCGGAATCGAGCGCGCTGGTGGCTTCGTCGAGCAGCAAGATGGGCGCGTCTTTCAGCATCACGCGGGCAATGGCCACGCGCTGGCGCTGGCCGCCCGACAGCTTCACGCCGCGCTCGCCCACATGCGCTTCGTAGCCGGTGCGGCCCTGCAGGTCGGTCAGGGTGGCGATGAAATCCGAGGCCTCGGCACGTTCGGCCGCAAGGCGGAGGTCTTCCTCGTTCGCATCGGGGCGGCCATACAGGATGTTGTCGCGCATGGAGCGGTGCAGCAGCGACGTGTCTTGCGTGACCATGCCGATGTGGCGGCGCAGGCTGTCTTGCGTCACGTGGGCAATGTCCTGCCCGTCGATCAGGATGCGGCCCGACTGCACGTCGTGAAACCGCAGCAGCAGGTTGACCAGCGTGGACTTGCCCGCGCCCGAGCGGCCGATGAGGCCAATCTTTTCGCCGGGGCGAATGGTCAGGTTGAGCTGGTCGATGACCGTTCGCGCGTGGGGCCCCTGGCCGTAGGCAAACGTCATGTTGTCAAAGCGCACCTCGCCCTGCGTGACCTGCAGCGGCTTGGCATCGGGCGCATCGACCACGGTGCGCGGCCGGGTCAGCGTGTTGATGCCGTCCTGGATGGTGCCCACGCTCTCGAACAGGGTGGTCATCTCCCACATCACCCAGTGGGCGTGGCCCGACACGCGCAGCGTCATGGCCGTGACGGCCGCCACGGCACCGGCACCCACCTCGCTCAGCGACCACAGCCACAGCGCGGTGCCGCAGGCCGACAGGATCATCGCCACCACCAGAATGTGGTTCACGATCTCGAACCGGCTCACCAGCCGCATCTGTGCATAGCCAGTGAGCTTGAAGGCGTCCATGGCCGCGCGCGCAAATTCAGACTCGCGCCGGGTGTGCGAGAACAGCTTGACGGTGGCGATGTTGGTGTAGGCGTCGGTGATGCGCCCCGTCATCACCGAGCGTGCATCGGCCTGTGCCTTGCCCACCTTGCCCAGGCGCGGCACAAAGTACCAGCACGCCAGGCCGTAAGCCACCATCCACCCGGCAAACGGCAGCAGCAGCCGCAGGTCAAACCCGGCCAGCAGCACCAGGATGGTGACCAGGTAGACGCCCATGCCGATCACCACGTCGGTGGTCGTAAAGATCATGTCGCGCACGGCCAGGGCGGTTTGCATGATTTTGGTGGTGATGCGGCCCGCAAACTCGTCGGCGTAGAACGCCATGCTCTGGCCCAGCATCAGCCGGTGAAAGTTCCAGCGCAGGCGCAGCGGGAAGTTGATGGCCAGCACCTGGTGTTTGATGCTGGTCTGCACCGCCACCAGCACGATGGACGCCAGAAGCAGCACGGTGATGCCGATCAGCGCCTCTTGGCGCTCGGCCCACAGGTTGGCCGGGGCAATGGTCGACAGCCAATCGACCACGTGGCCCAGCACCGCAAACAGCAGCGCCTCGTACATGGCAATGGCGGCAGACAGGCCCGCCATGGCGGCCACGTAGCCGCGCAGGCCACGGGTGCCGTCCCACACAAAGGCCATGAAGTCCTTGGGTGGCAGGTGGGGTTCGGCAGGGGGATACGGGGGAAGGCGGCTTTCGAAGAAACGGAACAAAGTCAAAACTCCTTGGGCCGCGATGTTACGTGGCGCTGCGGTAACCCGGTGTGCCCGGCTCCAAAGCACGCGGCAGCGCGAGGGTCGCGCCCAAGGGTTTCAAAAATAGGGTAGACCCTGCACTTGCCATGTGCCTGGGCGACCGAACGGCGCAGGGCCCAACGCCCAAGGCCTAGATCAGCAGCGTGACGACAACGATCACTACGCCCAGCGCCAGATTGACGCCCACCAGCGTGCGAATGCTGCCCAGCGCCTTGCCGCCAGCGGCCCAGTCCGACGCGGCCACCGCGCGCTGCAGGCGCTTGAACAGCGCAAACCGGATATGGCCAAACAGGGCCATCATCACCAGGCCCAGCGTGGCCATGATGGTCCAGTCCAGCGGCATGGCAAAGCTGCCACCCGCCTGCACGGTTTGCTTGGCCACGCGACCAATCATCCACAGCCCGCTGCCCAGCACCACCACCACCGCCACGCTCACTGCGGCAAAAAACCGCTGCAGCACCTCGTGCATCAGGCGCACGCGCTGCGGGGGCTCCAGCGACAGCGCAGCAGGGCGCAAGAAGAAATGGGCAAACACCATGCCGCCGATCCAGACAATGATGGACAGGACATGGACGAGTTGAAGTGCGTTGTAAAGCATGGGGATGCGGCGCTGGCGCCAGGGGCGCCCGCAGAACCGTGTTGTGGGGTGAAGGGTTGTGGGCGCATTGTGCCGCGACGCCCCCTGGCAACGTCTTTTGCGCCGATGTTGTACCCCTGCGGGGAGTGGGTGTGTTGAGGGGCTTGCGCTCAAAAGCCTGTCAGGCATCGCTGGTCGGATGGCTGCCAGCGCCCCGGGCAGCGCGCCACAGCGCTGGCACCACCCTGGCCAAGGCCAGCAGCCCCCATACCGTGAGGTAGCACCAGGCGGCGGGGCCCTCGCGGCCCATGCTCTCGATGCCGGTGCTGCGCTCCAGCCACGACCACAGGGGGTGCACAACGATGGTCAGAACGATGGCCACCGGCAAGGTGAGCGCAGCGGCCACCAGCCGCAGCAGCCCGCGCCTGGCGGATTTTCGCCATGCTGGCGTTGGCTGGGCGACGGCTGCCTCTGTGGCGGCCATGGGCGTTGTCGGGTCTTGCATGGGGCTGCAGCTTGCCGCGATGCGAAGCTATTGGGCCACGAAGCCTGGCTCGGACGGCTGCGTGGAGGCGGCCACACGCACCTGGTTGCCGCCATTTTTTTTGGACACATACATGGCTTCATCCGCATGGCCTAGCAGATGGTGTTCTTCACCCCCATGCTCTGGGTAGATGGCCACGCCGATGCTGGGCTGGATGTGCAGCCGAAGGCCTTCCAGATCAAACGGTTGACTGAAGGCGGCCAGGATCTTTTCGGCGGCCGCTGTCGCGTGCTCGCGCGCATGGCCCCCCTCCAGCAGCACCACAAACTCGTCCCCGCCCAACCGTGCCACGGTGTCTGAGCCGCGCACCGATTCAATCAGCCGCTGGGCCACCCGCTGCAGCAGCAGGTCGCCCATGGCATGGCCTAAGGTGTCGTTGACCTGCTTGAAGTCGTCCAGGTCGAGGAACAGCAGCGACAGCAGGCTCTGGTCGCGCCGGGCACGGGCCAGTGCGGTCTTGAGGCGGTCCAGAAACAGCTGGCGGTTGGGCAGGTGCGTGAGCTGGTCGTATTGCGCCATGTGCTCCAGGCGCTCGTGCATCTGTTTGCGCTCGATGGCAGAGGCCACCTGCGTGGACACGAACTGCAGCAGTTCCTTGTCCTTCTCGGTGTACCGGGCCTGCTCAGTGTCACTTTGCAGCACCAGTACGCCAATGGCCCCTTTTTGCGTCTGCAACGGCACGCCCAGCCAGTACAGCGGCATGCGCTGCTGGGGCGTGTGTGGGGGCAGGAGCGCTGCACGGGTCTCTGGGGTCAGCAGCAGGGTGCTGCCGCTGCGGATGACTTCGGCACACAGCCTGTCTTGCACCAGGGGTATGGGTGCCGGGGCGGGCGCATGGTCTCCGACGCGGTAGGGGAAGCTCAGCGAATCACTGTCTGCGTCGTACAGGGCCACCGCAAAGTTGGTGGCAGGCAGCAGCCGCCCGATGATCTGGTGGATGTGCTGAAACAGCGCCTGCAGGTTGTGGGTGGTGTGGGCGGCCTCCGAGATCGCATAGATCATCGCCTGCATCGATTCCGTGAACTTGCGTTCGGTGATGTCGTGGGCCACGGCCAGGCGCACCTGCTTGTCGGGAAGCCAGCGCGCGGTCCAGCGGATGTGGGCGATGGAGCCGTCTTTGCGCACATAGCGGTTTTCAAACTGCAACTGCAATGCGCCGGCCGTCACGCTTTGGGCTTGGCGCTGGGTGACGGCGAGGTCTTCGGGATGCACCATGTCGAGCATGCGCTTGCCGATGACCTCCTCGGGGGTGTAGCCGAAGATGCGTTCGAACGCCGGACTGACAAACACTATCGAGCTGTCTGTATTGACCACACAGACAGCGTCGAGCAACAGGTCCACCACGTTCAGGGAAAGAAGGCTTTGCATGGAGCAGCGCACAGGGTGCTTGGGAGGCCCATTGTGCCGTGCCCCGGTGGTTTGCGCGGGCTTGAATGCAAAAACGCGACGGGGATATACCCCCTTGGGTGATAAGTCCTCAGCCGTATTTTTGTTCGAGCAAGTCCCAGTCGGCTTTGCGCACCAGCCGCTGGCGCTCGGCAAACGGCGCCACCAGGGCCGGGTCTTCGTCTATGCGTTGCGTGTCGCGCAGCACGGTCAGAGCCTTTTGCATGCCCGCCACGGCGCCCTGCAGTGCCGCGTTGGCATACAGCACGATGCCATAGCCCAGCCCGGCCAGTTCTTCGGCGCTGGTGATGGGGGTTTTGCCGCCGATCACCATGTTCATCAATTGTGGTGCCGCCAGCCGCTGGGGCAGGGCGCGGATCTCTTCGGCAGTGGTGACCGCTTCGACAAACAAGAGGTCGGCGCCGGCCTCCTGAAAACGCTGGGCGCGTTCTACAGCCGCCTCAAAGCCCTGGGTGGCGCAGGCATCGGTGCGGGCCAGGATGAGGGTGTTGGGGTCGCGGCGCGCGTCCACGGCGGCCTTGATCTTGCCCAGCATTTCGTCGGTGGAGATGACCTCTTTGCCATTGAAATGCCCGCAGCGCTTGGGGCTGACCTGGTCTTCGAGCTGGATGCAGTCGGCGCCTGCACGCTCCAGAGTGCGCACCGCATGGTAGGTGTTGAGCGCATTGCCAAAGCCCGTGTCGGCATCGACGATGAGTGGCAGCTCCACTGCGTCGCGGATGCGGGCCGTGTGGTCGGCAATGTCGGTCAGGCCCATGAAGGCCTGGTCGGGCAGGCCAAACCACATATTGGTGACGCCTGCGCCGGTGACGTAAATCGCTTCAAACCCCAGGTCTGCCACCACGCGGGCGGAGAGGGCGTTGAAGGCACCGGGCACGATGACGCCACGGCGGGCCTGGGCCAGGGCCTTGAGTTGTTGTTTGGTATTCATGGGTGTCGAATCAATTCGCTATATTTTTGATAGCTTGCGACGCTTTGTGTATATGCGCTACAGACCAATTTTGTCTAAAAACTGTGCGCGGGAACACGCACCTGGCCTTCCATGAGGATGCGGGCGCTGCGGCTCATCAGGGCTTTGGTCACCGTCCACCGGCCATTGATCTGTGTGGCCTCGGCGCCCACGCGCAAAGTGCCCGACGGGTGGCCAAACCGGACTGCATGGCGCACGCCGCCGCCAGCCGCCAGGTTGACCAGCGTGCCCGGAATGGCCGCAGCGGTGCCGATGGCCACGGCCGCAGTGCCCATCATGGCGTGGTGCAACTGGCCCATGGACAGGGCGCGCACCAGCAGGTCCACGTCGCCCGCCTCAATGTGCCTGCCGCTGGAGGCCGTGTAGCCCGCCGGGGGGGCCACGAACGCGATCTTGGGGGTGTGCTGGCGGGTGGTGGCCTCGGCCAGGTTGCGGATCAGCCCCATCTTCAGGGCGCCGTGCGCCCGTATCGCCTCCAAGCGCGCGAGTGCCGCCGCATCGCCGTTGATGGCGCCCTGCAGTTCGGTGCCGGAGTAGCCCAGGTCGGCCGCGTTCAGAAAGAGGGTGGGGATGCCCGCGTTGATCAGCGTGGCGGCAAACGTCCCGACACCGGGCACCTCCAGCGTGTCCACCACGTTCCCGGTCGGGAACATCGATCCACCACCATCTCCTTCATCGGCGGGGTCGATGAACTCCAGCGCCACCTCGGCCGCCGCGAACGTCACGCCATCCAGCTCAAAGTCGCCCGTCTCCTGCACCTGCCCGTTGGCCATCGGCACATGCGCCACGATGGTTTTGCCAATATTGGCCTGCCAGATGCGCACGGTGGCATGGCCATTGAGCGGAATGCGCGCTGTGTCGACCAACCCCATGTGAATGGCGCAAGGCCCCACGGCGGCCGAGAGGTTGCCGCAGTTACCGCTCCAGTCCACGAACGGGCGGTCGATGGAGACCTGGCCGAACAGGTAGTCCACGTCATGCCCCGGCTGCGTGCTGCGGCTCAGGATCACGGCCTTGCTGGTGCTGGACGACGCACTGCCCATGCCGTCGATCTGCTTGCCATACGGGTCGGGGCTGCCCAGCACGCGCAGCAGCAGGGCGTCGCGTGCGGGGCCGGGCTGTTGAGCGGGGGCGGGCAGGTCTTGCAGCTGAAAGAAAACACCCTTGCTGGTGCCGCCGCGCAGGTAGGTAGCGGCAATTTTGATCTGTGGTGCCAACGCGTGGTTCATGGTGGTCATGTCAATTTTGATAGCTGCTTGTGCTTTCTAGATAAGCGCTGGAGCCTCTTTTTGTTTGTAAATGACGAGCCAGAAAGTCTTGCGCGAAGCGTTGCAGAACGCCGCCCGCTTCATACACCGAGACTTCCTCTGCCGTGTCGAGGCGACAGGTCATGGGGACCATGATCACGTCGCCATTCGTGCGGCGCACGCTGAGTGTGAGCGTGGTGCGCGGCTGCAGGTGGCCCGTTACGTCCAAGGTCTCGGTGCCGTTCAGACCCAACGTGTGGCGATTGGTGCCGGGTTCAAACTCCAGCGGCAGCACCCCCATGCCAATCAGGTTGGTGCGATGAATGCGCTCAAACCCCTCGGCTGCCACCACCTCCACGCCCGCCAGGCGCACACCCTTGGCAGCCCAGTCGCGGCTCGACCCTTGGCCGTAGTCCGCGCCCGCAATGATGATGAGCGGCTGGCGGCGGTTCAGATAGGTTTCCATCGCCTCCCACATGCGCATCACCTGGCCTTCGGGCTCCACCCGGGCGAGCGATCCCTTTTTCACCTGGCCATCCACCACGGCCATTTCGTTGACGAGCTGCGGGTTGGCAAACGTGGCGCGCATGGCGGTAAGGTGGTCTCCCCGGTGCGTGGCGTAGGAGTTGAAGTCTTCCTCGGGCACGCCCATCCGGGCCAGGTATTCGCCCGCTGCGCTGTCCAGCAGGATGGCGTTCGACGGCGAAAGGTGGTCGGTGGTGATGTTGTCGGGCAGGATCGCCAGGGGGCGCATGCCTTTCAAGGTGCGCGGGTGGGCGGCCAGCGCGCCGGTGCCTTCGGTGTCCCAATAGGGCGGGCGGCGGATGTAGGTGGACTGGGGGCGCCAGTCGTACTGCGGCGGCACGCGCTGGCCATCATCCGGCCGGATGGCGAACATCGGCTCGTACACGGCGCGGTACTGTGCGGGTTTCACGGCGGCCTTCACCACCGCGTCGATTTCTTCATCGCCAGGCCACAGGTCTTTGAGTCGAATCTTCTTGCCGCCAACGACCGCCAGCACATCCTTTTCGATGTCAAAACGCACCGTGCCTGCCATTGCATAGGCCACCACCAGCGGGGGCGATGCCAAAAACGCCTGCTTGGCATAGGGGTGGATGCGCCCGTCGAAATTGCGGTTGCCCGACAGCACGGCGGTCGCGACCAGGTCGCGGTCGATGATCTCCTGCTGGATGGCGGGGTCGAGCGCGCCACTCATCCCGTTGCAGGTGGTGCAGGCAAAGCCGACGATGCCAAAGCCCAGTGCTTCCAGATCGGCCAGCAGCCCCGCTTCCTTCAAATACAGCTCCACCGCCTTGGAGCCGGGCGCCAGCGACGTCTTCACCCAGGGCTTGCGCGTGAGGCCCAGCCGGTTGGCGTTGCGCGCCAACAGGGCGGCGGCGATCACGTTGCGCGGGTTGGAGGTGTTGGTGCAGCTGGTGATGGCGGCGATGACCACGGCACCGTCGGGCAGGGTGCCTTGTTCTGGCGTGGGCATGCTCCATGCACTGGCGATGCCTTTGGCGGCCAACTCGCTGGTGGCAACACGGGCATGGGGATTGGACGGCCCAGCCAGATTGCGAACCACGGTGGAAAGATCGAACACCAGGTTGCGCGCATAGACCGCGCTGTGGAGTGTGTCGGACCACAATCCCGCCGCTTTGGCATAGGTCTCGACCAGCTTCACGTGCGCCGCTTCCCGGCCTGTCAGCGTCAGATACTCCAGCGTTTGTTGATCGATGCTGAACAGCGCCGCCGTGGCGCCGTATTCGGGCGCCATGTTCGAGATGGTGGCGCGGTCGCCAATCGTGAGCTTGGCAGCGCCTTCGCCAAAAAACTCCAGGTAGGCACCCACCACCTTGGCCTTGCGCAAAAACTCGGTGAGCGCCAGCACCACATCGGTGGCGGTGATGCCGTCCTGGCGCTGGCCGGTCAGCTCCACGCCCACGATTTCGGGCAGCCGCATCATCGATGCGCGGCCCAGCATCACGTTCTCGGCCTCCAGGCCGCCCACGCCAATGGCGATCACGCCCAGCGCATCCACATGCGGGGTGTGGCTGTCGGTGCCCACGCAGGTGTCGGGGTAGGCCACACCCTCTTGCACTTGCACCACGGGCGACATTTTTTCCAGATTGATCTGGTGCATGATCCCGTTCCCCGCCGGGATCACATCCACGTTGGCAAAGGCCTTTTTCGTCCACTCGATGAAGTGGAAGCGGTCTTCATTGCGGCGGTCTTCGATGGCGCGGTTCTGGGCGAAGGCATCGGGGTCGAATCCGCCACATTCCACGGCCAGGGAATGGTCCACGATCAGCTGCACCGGCACGACAGGGTTCACCTGGGCCGGGTCGCCGCCCTCTTTGGCGATTGCATCGCGCAGGCCCGCCAGGTCCACCAGCGCCGTCTGGCCCAGGATGTCGTGGCACACCACACGCGCCGGGTACCAGGGGAAGTCGCGGTCACTGCGGCGCTCGACGAGCTGGCGCAGGCCATCGTGGACGGTGTCCGGGTCGGCGCGGCGCACGATGTTCTCGGCAAACACGCGGGCGGTGTAGGGCAGGGTGGCCCAGGCGGCGGGTTGCAGGGCTTCGACGGCGGCGCAGGCGTCGAAGTAGTCGAGCTGCGTGCCGGGCAGCTTCTTGCGGTACAGAGTGTTCATGAACGTGGGGCTGGGGCGTCTGGTGCCTTGTTTTACTTGCGGTCCTGGATCGGCACGAACGCCAGGTCTTCCGGCCCCGTGTAGTTCGCACTCGGCCGGATGATCTTGTTGTCGATGCGCTGCTCAATGATGTGCGCCGCCCAGCCGCTGGTGCGCGCAATCACAAACAAAGGCGTGAACATGGCGGTGGGCACACCCATCATGTGGTAGCTCACGGCGCTGAACCAGTCGAGGTTGGGGAACATTTTTTTCACCTCCCACATCACCGATTCCAGCCGCTCGGCAATGTCGAACATCTTGGTGCTGCCCGCCTCTTGCGACAGGCTGCGCGCCACGCCCTTGATGACCACGTTGCGCGGGTCGCTCACGGTGTAGACCGGGTGACCGAAGCCAATCACTACCTCTTTGGCCTCCACGCGGCCGCGGATGTCGGCCTCGGCGTCATCGGGGCTGTCATAGCGTTTCTGGATCTCGAAGGCCACCTCGTTCGCGCCGCCATGCTTGGGGCCGCGCAGCGCGCCGATGGCGCCGGTGATGGCCGAATACATGTCGCTGCCCGTGCCTGCCACCACGCGGGCGGTGAAGGTGCTGGCGTTGAACTCGTGCTCGGCATACAGGTTGAGCGAGGTGTGCATGGCACGCTCCCAGGCCGCGCTGGGTGGGGTGCCGTGCAGCAGGTGCAAAAAGTGTGCGCCAATGGAGTCGTCATCGGTCTCCACCTCGATGCGGCGGCCCGAACTGGCCCAGTGGTACCAGTACAGCAGCATGGAGCCCAGCGATGCCATGAGCCGGTCGGCAATGTCGCGCGCCCCGGGCAGGTTGTGGTCGTCCTTTTCGGGCAGCGCGCAGCCCAGGGCCGAGACCCCCGTGCGCATCACGTCCATGGGGTGGCTGGCGGCGGGCAGTTGTTCCAGCGCCTGCTTCACGCTCATGGGCAGGCCACGCAGGGCCTTGAGCTTGGCCTTGTAGGCGCGCAGTTCGGCGCGCGTGGGCAGCTTGCCGTGCACCAGCAGGTGGGCGATTTCTTCAAACTCGCAGACCTCGGCAATGTCGAGGATGTCGTAGCCCCGGTAATGCAGGTCGTTGCCCGTGCGGCCCACGGTACACAGGGCGGTGTTGCCTGCCGTGACGCCCGACAGGGCCACGGATTTCTTGGGCTTGAAGCCCGGGGTGTCTGCGCTGGAGGTGGTGGTGGTCATGCGGTCTCCTGGTTTACATAAGCATTGGTGATGGGTGCGGGGCGGCCCTTGCCATCCACCGCCACCATTTCAAAGACTCCCTTCAGTACCGCGTCCTGCGGCGAGCCCAGCGTGGCTGCAAGGCCCGTCACACACACAGTGAGCGAACTGTGGCCGATGCGGCTGACCCAGGCGCGCAGCGTGAGCACATGGCCTACGGGCACGGGGGCCAGAAAGCACACATCCGTCACGCCCGCCATCACCACGTCGCGCTGTGCGGCGCCGCGTGCGGCCAGAAACGCCGCCTTGGCCATGAGCTGCAGGGCGTTGCCGCCAAACAGCGTGCCGTAGTGGTTGGCCAGGGTTGGAAAGACGATGTCCGTCAGCTCTACGGTGCCATGAGGGGTTGTCATGCTTCGCAATTTACGCACAATGGCACCCCTCGGTAAGAGCTGAATTGGCGAATGATTGCGAATGGAAAACTCGCAATTTGCAAATTTTGCGAATGACGGTGGCAATCACCACTCCAAAGAAACAATGAAAAAAACCTTCATGGGCGTGCGCCTGCGCCGCCTGCGCGAAGAGCGCGGCATGACCCAGATTGCGCTGGCGCGGGCGCTCGACTTGTCGGCCAGCTACCTCAACCAGCTGGAGCAGAACCAGCGCCCGCTCACGGTGCCCGTGCTGCTCAAGATCAACGCCGTGTTCGGTGTGGATGTGCAGCGCTTTTCGGACGACGACGAGGCGCGACTCATTACCGGCTTGCGCGAGGCGCTGGCCGATCTGCCTGTTGGCGTGGGGGGAGGTGTGGGCGGGGAGGGTGATGCCGTGTCGCTGGCCGAGGTCCGCGAACTGGCTGCCGGCATGCCTGCTGTGGCGCGTGTTCTGCTCGCGTTGCACCAGCGCCATCGGCAGGCGCTGGAGCGGCTGGAGGCCCTGGGCAACGACCGAAATGGGGCAGGCGCGGTGTCGCACCACCCACCCATGGCCTACGAGGAAGTGCGCGATTTCTTTTTCGCGCGCCAGAACCACATTGCCGAGCTGGATGACGCTGCCGAGTTGTGCGCCGCCGACTGGGGGCTGTTGCCTGGCCGTGCCGACGAAGGGCTGGCACGGCGGCTACATCAGGCCCATGGCGTGCGCGTGGTGGACGTGGCCGATTTGCCGGGGCAGGCGCAGCGCGTGTTCCAGGCCGAGGCCGGGGTGCTGCAATTGTCGGCGGGGCTGGAGCGTGGGCAGCGCGCGTTCCAGATGGCAACACAGTTGGCGTTTCTGGAGCAGGGCGCTGAGTTGCGGCGCATTGCAGATGCTGCGGGCCTGTCGGGTGACCAGGCCAGAGCCTTGGCGCGCATTGGCCTGGCCAACTACTTTGCAGGTGCCCTGGTGTTGCCGTACACCGCCTTCCTGCGGGCGGCCGAAGCTGCTCACTATGACATCGACCGGCTGGGCCACCAGTTCGGCGTGGGCTTTGAGACGGTGTGCCACCGCCTGTCGACCTTGCAGCGCCCCACTGCACGCGGCGTGCCGTTCTTCTTCATCCGGGTGGACCGTGCGGGCAACATCAGCAAGCGCCAGTCGGCCACACACTTTCACTTCAGCAAGATCGGCGGCACCTGCCCGCTGTGGAACGTGTACGAGGCCTTTGCCCAGCCGGGCCGCACCGTGCCGCAGTTGGCGCGCATGCCCGATGGCCGCGCCTACCTGTGGGTGGCGCGCACCGTGTCGCGCAGCGGTGGCGGGTGGGGCGCGCCGGGCAAGGAATTCTCGGTGGCGCTGGGCTGCGACATTCGCCATGCACCGCAACTGGTGTACTCGCGCGGGCTGGACCTGGCCAGCCCGGAGGCCGCTGTGCCCATTGGTATGGGATGCAAGGTGTGCGAGCGCGATGCCTGCCCGCAGCGGGCATTCCCCCCCATCGGGCGGGCGCTGGATGTGAATGAAAACCACAGCCGCTTTGCGCCTTATCCTGTGGCGACCCTCCCTGCGGGTGGATCGAAACCGTGACCCATCAGTCATTAAATATGCTCATCATTTCATAGCTTGTCAGGCAGGATGCTGTTGCGCTGGAGGCACTTTTTTATTAAAAAGGCGGCAGTAACAAAATGTTGGTACCACGCGTGCGCGATTGCAGCTATCCTGCGCTCTTCCTCCACGGCCCGGCCGGACAACTGGCTGGCGATGCAAAGGCGCACTTCTGACTGCCCTGAGTTCCCCTTCCCCGGCTGATATGACACGGCAAGGCCGCTACCGGCACTGGTTGTCAGGCTTGGGTGTGGCTGCGCTGGGCCTTGCGCTGAGCCTCTGGTTGGGGTGGCGCCAGGCAGATTCGATGGCCCAGATCGAAGAAGCCCGTTTCACCCAGGAAGCGCGTGCATTTTCTGAAGCCCTCAGTCAGCGCATCGCTGGCCATACCGAAGTGGTCAATGGCCTGCGTGGCCTGTTTACCGCCAACCCGCGACTCTCCCGCCTGGACTTTGAGCGCGCCGCCAGTGAAATGGAGGTGGGCCAGCGCTACCCAGGCGTGCGCAACCTGTCGTTCACGCGCTGGGTGCCGGGTCCCGAGCGCGCGGCCTACGAGGCCCGCGTGCGGGCCGACAAATCGCTGTCTCCCGATGGATTCCCCGATTTCAAGATCCACCCGCCGGGCGAGCGGGCCGAATACTTTGTGGCCGAGTACCTGTGGCCCATGGTGGGCAACGAGAGTGTTCTGGGTCTAGACATCAGCGCGCAGCCCACCAACCTGGCGGCCATGCGCTACAGCCGCGACAGTGGCCAAACGGTGGTGTCCGCTCCGTTTGACCTGTTGCAGGAAGACAGGCACCGCGCAGGCATCGTTATTCGAGTGCCCGTGTTCGACCCGACGGCCGGCACGGCCGAGCTGCGTTTTCTGGGCGCTGTGGCGTCCACCATCCGGGTGTATGACCTGGTGCAGGGGTTGGGCAGCCAAGGCTTTCTCAATGGCATTGCGGTGGCCATGACTGACCAGGGGCCGGTGCGTGTTGATTCGGGCGACAACCGGGTGCGCCCTCTGCTGGAGCAGACTGCGCCCGGCGTGCCTGGCGCGTTGCCCCTGGTGCGCGACCTGGTGGTGCACGACCGTCGCTGGCAGCTGACCTTTCATCCCACGCGCTCGTTCCTTGCGCCGTCCGAGTCGCGCCTGCCTTTGCTGGCGGGACTGGCCGGGGCGCTGGTATCTCTGCTGCTGGCATCGACGGTGGGCCTGCTGGTGCGCCAGCGCACCACGGCGCTGGTGCGTGCCCAGGTGTCTGACGATGCGCGAAGCGAAAGCGAGGAGCGGTTTCGTGCCCTGTTCAACCAGGCCACGGTGGGCGTAGCCCAGGTGGACTCTGACACCGGTCAGTTTTTGCGCGTCAACCAGCGCTATGCCGCCATACTGGGTTACAGCGTGGAGGAGATGGTGGGCAAAACCTTCCAGAGCTTCACCCACCCGGACGATGTGGCGGTCGATTTTGCGCAGGCGCAGCGCCTCAGAACCGGCGAGCTTCCCGAGTACCGTCTCGAAAAACGCTACATCCACAAGGACGGGCACGAGGTCTGGGGCGATCTCACCGTGTCGTCCATGTGGACGTCGGGTTCGGCGCCCGGCCACCACATTGCGGTGGTGCAGGACATCACCTCGCGCAAACGCATGGAGGAAACCCTGCGCGCCAATGAGCAGCGCTTGCGCCTCATTCTGGAGCGCCTTCCCATGGGTCTGTGCCTGGTGCAGGACGACGGCCTCATCAGTTTTCGCAATGAACGCTATGTCCAGATCTGCGGCTATACGCAAGACGAAGTCCCGGATATCAAAACCTGGTGGCTGCGTGCCTACCCGGATACCCTTGAACGCGAAGCCATCCTGCAAAAACTGGCGGAGATCAAAAAGCAGGGCGTGATCCCCGCTGCCGAGTACACCATCACCTGCGCAGACGGCAAGCACAAGCCGGTGGAGATTTCCGGCATTTTTGTCGAGGGCGGGCGCCTCATCACCATGCAGGATCTCAGCCAGCACAAGGCTGCCGAGGAAGAAATCAACAACCTGGCCTACTACGACCCGCTCACCCGCCTGCCGAATCGGCGGCTGCTGATGGACCGGCTCCAGCAGGCGCTGGCCACCAGTGCACGCCACCAACGCAGCGGCGCCTTGCTGATGCTGGATCTGGACAATTTCAAGACCCTCAACGAGACCCGGGGCCATGACCGGGGCGATGCCCTTTTGCTGCAGGTGGCGCACCGTCTGCGCGGCTGCGTGCACGAGGATGACACCGTCGCCCGACAGGGGGGTGACGAGTTTGTGGTGGTGCTTGAAGACTTGGGGGGCAGCCCTGAGGAGGCGGCAGCGCGCGGCGAAGAGGTGGGCCAGCGCATCTTGTCGGTGCTGCGCGAGCCCTATCAACTCGATGGCGACGCCCATCACAGCTCGCTGAGCATGGGGGTGACCATCTTCAGCGGCATGCGCGAGACGGTGGATGAGCTGCTCAAACGCGCGGACCTGGCGCTGTACCAGGCCAAGGATGCGGGCCGTGACACCCTGCGCTTTTACGACCCCCAGATGCAGGCAGCCGTGAGCGCGCGGGCCACGCTGGAGCTGGACATGCGCGCTGGCCTGGCCCAGGGGCAGTTTGAGCTGTACTACCAGCCACAGATCGATCACGGCAGGATCACCGGTGCCGAAGCCTTGCTGCGCTGGCGCCACCCGCGCGATGGATTCATTTCACCCGCGCATTTCATCCCGCTGGCCGAGGAAACCGGGCTCATCCTGCCGCTGGGCGAATGGGTACTCCAGACCGCCTGCAAGCGCCTGGCCTCATGGGCGCTGCGGCCCGAGCTGGCCACGCTGAGCCTGGCCGTCAATGTGAGCCCCCGCCAGTTTCACCAGAGTGGTTTTGTGGCCCAGGTGCTGGCGTCCCTGGCGGGCTCCGGGGCCAATGGACACCAACTCAAGCTGGAAATGACCGAAAGCCTGCTGCTGGAGGACGTGGAAGACACCATCGACAAGATGGGCCAGCTCAAGGGCTATGGCGTGGGCTTTTCGCTCGACGACTTCGGTACCGGCTATTCATCGTTGTCCTACCTTAAACGCCTGCCGCTCGATCAGCTCAAGATCGACCAGAGTTTTGTGCGCGATGTGCTGACAGACCCCAACGATGCGGCCATTGCCCGCACGGTGGTGGCTTTGGGCACCAGCCTGGGCCTGCGTGTGATTGCCGAGGGGGTAGAGACTGCCGCGCAACTCGAATTCCTGGAGCGCCACCATTGCCACGCCTGGCAGGGCTATCTGCTGAGCCCGCCCGTGCCGGTGGCCGAGTTTGAGGAACTGGTGCGACGAACGAATGGCAGCGCTCCAGCCGCCACAGCGGGCGTTGTTCCGAGCGCCTCGCCGCCCGACCCATGAAGCCCTTTCTCCTCAAGGACTTGTGGTGCGGCCTATCATGCCTGCGCCCTTCATTGCTCCTCCATGTTCTTCAAGAAACCTCCAACGCTCGCCCCCGAGGGTTTTGACCCACAACGGGAAAGGTCGGTCATTGCCGAGATGCTGCTCAGGCGCTCTGCCAAACTGATCCTTGGGCGCAGTGAGCTGGAGATCATTCGCGGCGTGTGCCAGGCCATCGTCGATGTGACGCCCCATGTCCGCCTCGCCTGGACCTGGTTTGGCCCCTCCGATACGCAGACCATCCGCCCGCAGGTGTACGCCGGTCCGGCGGCGGCTTATGCAGAAACGCTGCAGATCGAGCGCAATCTTCTGACGCAACTGGGCCCTGCCTTTGCCACCCTGGAAGGCAAGTCCGTTGGGTCTTTCACAGTGTCCCCGTTGTCGCCGTTTGGCCCTTGGCGCGACGCGGCCCGACACCACGGCATCCGCCATGTGCTGGCCCTGCCGATTGCGTCCACCTTCAATGGCTACAGCGGCATCTTTGTGCTGTACGCCGACCGGGACGGATATTTCGATGAAGTGGGTGTCAGCCTGTTTGCTGGCCTGGCGGAGCTGTTTGGTTCGCTCATGACAGTGGCTGCCGAGCGCCAGGAGTTGCAGCGCGCCGCCTACCACGACGCGCTCACAGGCCTGCTCAACCGACATGCCGTGGATTTGATCGACCGTCGTGTGTACCGCGCGTCTTTGTTCGAGCCGGTTTCGTCCATCCTGTTGCTGGACCTTGACCATTTCAAGAACATCAATGACCGCCATGGCCATGATGCGGGTGACAAGGTCCTGCAGGCCGTGGCACGGGTACTGAACGACACGCTGCGGCGGGGCGATGAGATCATCCGCTGGGGTGGTGAGGAATTTCTGGTTTGCCTGCCACAGACCGCGCTGCCCGACGCCCTGAAGGTGGCCGAAAAATTGCGCCGGGCGGTCGAGGGCGTCACTGATCCTGCGCCGCTCACGGTGTCTATTGGCGCCAGCGAGATTCCCACCTTGCAGCACTTGGCCCAAGCTGTCGCCCGGGCCGACCAGGCCTTGCTCCGGGCGAAGGCGGGTGGTCGTAACCAGGTGTGTGTGCTGCACTGAGGCGGGGGCGATTGGCAAGCAAAATTCATAGCAACCAGGGAACGGCCAACAAGCGCCTGGGCCGGTTTTTGGGGTGTATTGAGCCCGCTGCTGGCGCATTTGCCCACAGGCCCCGTGGCCGCCCGGGGTGCCGGCAGGCGGCGCGGTATCATTCCTGCCTTGCCGCAGCCCGCGTGTTTCTTGCCCGCAATGCCCTTGCGGCGTCACTTTGTGCCCTGCGCATCCTGTCCATTTTTGACCGCCCTCTGACCCGTGCGTCTTACCTCGATCAAGCTTTCCGGTTTCAAGTCATTCGCTGAACCCACCAACTTCATGCTGCCCGGGCAACTGGTTGGCGTGGTGGGCCCGAACGGCTGCGGCAAGTCGAACATCATGGATGCGGTGCGTTGGGTGCTGGGCGAGAGCAAGGCCAGCGAGCTGCGTGGCGAGAGCATGCAGGACGTGATCTTCAGCGGCACCACCACGCGCAAGCAGGCCAGCCGCGCCAGCGTGGAGCTGGTGTTCGACAACTCCGACCACCGCGCAGGCGGCCAGTGGGGCCAGTACGGCGAGGTGGCGGTGCGTCGCGTGCTCACGCGCGACGGCACCAGCAGCTATTACCTGAACAACCAGCCCGTGCGCCGCCGCGACGTGCAGGACGTGTTCCTGGGCACGGGCCTGGGCCCTCGGGCCTACGCCATCATCGGCCAGGGCACCATCAGCCGCATCATCGAAAGCCGCCCCGAGGAACTGCGCCTGTTCCTCGAAGAGGCTGCAGGTGTTTCCAAATACAAAGAGCGCCGCCGCGAGACCGAAAACCGCCTGTCGGACACGCGCGAGAACCTCACGCGGGTCGAAGACATCCTGCGCGAGCTGAATGCCAACCTCGAAAAGCTCGAAAAGCAGGCCGAGGTCGCCGCCAAATACAACACGCTGCAGGCCGACGCCACGCTCAAGCAGCACCAGCAGTGGTTTTTGAAGCGCGCCGAAGCCGAAGAGCAGCAGACGAAAGTGCGCCTGGATGGCCTGCAGGCCGTGAACGACCTCGAATCCCGCATGGCCGACCTGCGCGCCGTGGAGTCCGACCTCGAAACCATCCGCCAGGCCCATTACGCTGCGGGCGACCACGTCAACCAGGCCCAGGGCAAGCTGTATGAAGCCACGGCCGAGGTCGGCAAGCTTGAAGCCGAGATCCGCTACGTGATCGAGGGCCGCCAGCGCGTGGAACAGCGCCTGGTCACCCTGGCCGAACAAATTGCACAGTGGCAGTCCCGCGAGGAAGAGGCCGACATCGAACTGGAAAACCTCGCCGGTGCCGGGGTGGACGCCGAAGAGCGTGCAGAAATGCTGGCCGCCCAGGTGGAAGAGCAGGCCATGCTGCTGCCCGACCTGGAAGACGCCCTGCGCCAGGCGCAAAGCCGCACGTCCGAGCAGCGCAGCACCGTGGTGCAGGTGCAGCAGCAGATTGGCGTGCTGGCCGCCGAGCAGCGCAGTTTTGATGAACAAAGCCGCCAGCTGGACAGCCGCTTTGAGCGCCTGCGCACCGACCGCAACGCGCTGGCTGCGCCCGACGAAGCGCGCCTCGACAACCTGCGCGAACAGTTGGCCGAAGCCCAGGAGATCGCCGAAACCACCCAGGCCCGACTGCACGAGCTGCAAGAGTCGGTGCCCCAGCTCGACGACGACCGCCGCACCCGCCAGCAGGCCGTGAACACCGAAAGCGCCCGCCAGGCCGACCTGTCGGCGCGCATGGAGGCGCTCAAGGCGCTGCAGGAAAAGGTCAAGACCGACGGCAAACTGCGGCCATGGTTGGCTAAGCATGGACTCGACGGCCTGCAAGGCCTGTGGAGCCGCATTCACATCGAGCCCGGCTGGGAAAACGCGCTGGAAGCCGCGCTGCGCGAGCGCCTGGCCGCGCTCGAAGTCGGGCGCCTGGACATGGTGCGCGGCTTTCTGGGCTCCGGCGGCAACGATGCGCCCCCGGCGCGGCTGGCCTTCTATAGCGCCCCGTCCGCAGGTCTGCCAGAGACTCCATCACCACATGCCCGCCTGTCCGACCTCCTGCGCCTGAATGACGCGGGTTTGCGCGCCGTGCTGGTCGACTGGCTGCAGGGCTGCACTACCGCGCCCACGCTGGACGAAGCCCTAGCCCGCCGCAGCACGCTGCAGCCGGGCGAGATGGTGTTTGTGCCCTCGGGCCATGCCGTCAGCGCGCACAGCGTGAGTTTTTACGCGCAGGATTCCGAGCAGTCCGGCATGCTGGCACGCGCACAAGAGATTGAGCACCTTGAAAAAGAACTGCGCGCGCAGGCATTGATCGCAGAGGAATCGCGCAGCGCCCTGGTCCGTGCCGAGGCCGCATACGCAGATGCCTCGCAGCGCCTGGTGTCTGCCCGCCGCGAGGCCACCGAGTCGCAAAGCCGCGCCCACGAGTTGCAGGTCGAAACCCTGCGCCTCACCCAACTGGCCGAGCAGACGCGCGCGCGCAGCCAACAAATTGACGGCGACCTGGCCGAGGTGGAGGCCCAACTGGCCGACCTGCAGGAGCGCCGCGTGTCCGCCGAAGCGCGGTTTGAAGAACTGGACATGCAACTGGCCGACAGCCAGGAGCGCGAAGCACAACTGGGCGACAAGGTGATCGAAGCCGAGCGCAAGCTCACGGCCTGCCGCGAGCAGCAACGCACGCTGGAGCGCCAGGCGCAAGAGGCCACCTTTTCGCAGCGCAGCGTGGAGGCGCGTCGCGGCGAATTGAACCGCTCCATCGAAACCGCCACGCAGCAGGCCACGGCCCTTGCCGACGAACAACAGCGCGCCCGCGACGAACTCGCCCGCCTGTCTGACGCCGCCGCGCAAGGCGGCCTACAGCAGGCGCTGGACGTGAAAATGGAGCGCGAAAAGGCCCTGGGCGCCCAGCGCAGCGAATACGACGACCTGACCACCAAGCTGCGCGCCAGCGACGAGCGCCGCATGCAGCTCGAACGCGCGCTCGATCCGCTTCGCGCACGCATCACCGAATTCCAGCTCAAGGAACAGGCCGCGCGCCTGGGCCTGGAGCAATACACCACCTTGCTGGCCGACAACCAGGCCGACCTGGAAGCCGTGGCCCAGTCGATTGCCGACGGCAATGTGCGCGTGGGCGGCCTGCAAAGCGAGATCGATCGCCTGCACCGCGAAATCGCCGCGCTGGGCGCTGTGAACCTGGCCGCGCTGGATGAGCTCAAGCTCGCCAGCGAACGCAAGGTCTTCCTTGATGCGCAGACCGCCGACCTGACCGAGGCCATGAACACGCTGGAAGACGCGATCCGCAAGATCGACGGCGAAACGCGCCAGCTGCTGTCGGGCACGTTTGACACCGTCAACGGCCATTTCGGGCGCATGTTCCCCGAGCTGTTCGGCGGCGGTCAGGCCAAGCTCATCATCACGGGCGACGAAATTCTGGATTCTGGCGTGCAGGTGATGGCGCAGCCACCCGGCAAGAAGAACCAGACCATCCACCTGCTGTCGGGTGGCGAGAAGGCGCTCACGGCGATCGCGCTGGTGTTCGCCATCTTCCAGCTCAACCCTGCACCCTTTTGCCTGCTGGACGAAGTGGACGCGCCGCTGGACGACGCCAACACCGAGCGCTATGCCAAGCTGGTGTCCAGCATGAGCAAGAGCACGCAGTTTTTGTTCATCAGCCACAACAAGATCGCCATGGAGATGGCCGAGCAACTGATCGGCGTGACCATGCAGGAGCAGGGCGTCTCGCGCATCGTGGCGGTGGACATGGAGTCCGCCTTGTCCATGGCCGACGCCTGAAACCCCCCAACTTTCTGAACCCATGAGCACATTGCAACTGAGTCTGGCCGTCATTGGCGGTCTGGTGTTGGCCCTCATCGTGGCCTACAACACCTGGACCTCGCGCCGCAATGCACCCAAGCGTGCGTTGCCGACTGAGCATGACCACGCGGCTGAGCCCGCACAGCGCCTGGAGCCCGGTTTTGATGGGAGCACGGGGAACCTGACGTCCAACGAGTTCCATGGCCTGGACCGGGGGCCAGAGCCCTCGGAGCATGCGGTGGATGTGGACGACGCCCTGCAGTTGCCTGTGCCGCCATTTTCGATGGAGCGCCGCCCAGGCCTGGACCCATTGATCGACGTGATCGCCCCTCTGCAGCCCGAGCATGTGGTGTCGGGGGATGCCGCGCTGGCTGCGCTGCCCCCCACGCGCCGCGCAGGCAGCAAGCCCTTTGCCATTGAAGGCCTGAACGAGGCCACCCAGCAGTGGGAGACCCCCGCACCCGGCCAGCGCTACCAGAGCTTTCAGGCCGGCGTGCAACTGGCCAACCGCATGGGCGCGCTCAACGAGATCGAGTTCTCCGAGTTCGTCGTCAAAGCCCAGGCTTTTGCCGACGCCATCAACGCCGCCCCCGATTTTCCCGACATGCTGCAAGAAGTGGCCCGCGCCCGGGAGCTGGACCAGTTTGCCAGCGACCACGACGCCCAGCTCATGTTCATGCTGCGCGCCCGCCAAGCCGCATGGAGCCCCGGCTACGTGCAGCAAAACGCCGCCCGCCTGGGGCTGGTGCCCGGCGCCATGCCCGGCCGCCTGGTGCTGCCCGCCAGCACCCAGGGCCTGCCGCCTTTGCTCATGCTGGGCTATGACACCCAGGCCGCGCTGGCCGAAGACCCGGACCAGTCCGCCATCCGCGACGTCACCCTGAGCCTCGACGTGTCCCAGGTGCACCGCGTCGAGCAGCCCTTTGCCCGCCTGCGCGACGTGGGTGCTGCGCTGTGCGAAGCCATGGACGGCGTGTTGTGCGACCAGAACGGCCAGCCGCTGCCCGCCATGGCCATGGACCCGATTGCCGCCGACCTGGAGCTGCTGTATGACCAGCTCGATGGGCGGGATCTTTCGGCAGGCTCCGTATTGGCGCGGCGCCTGTTCAGCTGAGCGTTGGTGCGGTCATGACCGAGAGTTTGGACCTTTTTTCGGCCCCTGCGCCCGTGGATAAAGCGCAACCAGCTATCAAAATCAAAGCGCTGCGCGACCAGCTGAACCACTGGGCGCACCAGTATTACGTGCTGGACGAACCCACGGTGCCCGACGCCGAATACGACCGCGTGTTCCGTGAATTGCAGGCGCTGGAGGCCGCGCACCCCGGCCTGGTCACCCCTGATTCGCCCACACAACGTGTGATTGGCGCGGTGATGGAGGGCTTGGCATCGGTGCGCCACGTGGTGCCCATGCTCAGCATCCACACCGAGACCGACACCGAGGCCACGGGCGCCCAGGCGTTCGATGCCCGTGTGCGGCGTGAACTGGGTCTGTCGGATGCCGACCCCGCGATCGAATATGTGGCCGAGCCCAAGTTCGACGGGCTGGCCATGAGCCTGCGCTACGAAAACGGCCGCCTGGTGCAGGCCGCCACGCGCGGCGATGGCGAGGTGGGCGAGGACGTGACGCACAACATCCGCACCATCCGGCAGATTCCACTGACTTTGCCTCAGGGCGTGCCCCCGTTGCTCGAAGTGCGTGGCGAGGTCTACATGCGCCGAGCCGACTTTGATGCGCTCAACGAGCGCCAGCGGGAGCAGGGCGGCAAGACTTTTGTGAACCCGCGCAATGCCGCCGCAGGTGCCGTGCGCCAACTCGACTCCAGCATCACCGCCCAGCGCCCCCTGAGCTTTTTTGCCTATGGCCTGGGCGCCATCACCTTGCCTTCTGACGGTGGCCCGGTGTTCCGCACGCACTACGAAATGCTGCAAACCCTCAAATCATGGGGTTTTCCGGTCGCAGCGCAGGTGCAGATTGCGGTGGGTGCTGCGGAATTGGTAGCGTTTCACCAGCAGGTGGGCGCCAGCCGTGACGCGCTGCCTTACGACATTGATGGCGTGGTCTACAAGGTCAACGCGCTGCAGCTGCAGCGCGACCTGGGCTTCAAGACGCGCGAGCCGCGCTGGGCCGTGGCCCACAAATACCCCGCGCAAGAGATGGCCACCAAGATCGAGGGCATCGACGTGCAGGTGGGCCGCACCGGCAAACTCACGCCCGTGGCGCGTCTGGCACCGGTCTTCGTGGGCGGGGTGACGGTGACCAACGCCACGCTGCACAACCTGTTCGAGATTCGCAAGAAGGGGGTGCGCTTTGGCGATACTGTCATCGTGCGCCGCGCAGGCGATGTCATTCCCGAAGTGGTCGGCGTGATGCCAGGCAACCGCACGGGGTATGTGCCCAACTTCCAGATGCCCAAAGCCTGCCCCGTGTGTGGCAGCGACGTAGTGCGCGAAAAAGGCGAAGCCAACCACCGCTGCACCGGCGGCCTGTTCTGCGCCGCGCAGCGCAAGGAGGCCATCCTGCACTTTGCCGCACGCCGCGCCATGGACATCGAGGGCCTGGGTGACAAGCTGGTGGATCAGTTGGTGGACGCGAACGTGATCCGCACGCTGCCCGATCTGTACCGGCTGGGTCTGACCTCGCTCATTGCGCTGGAGCGCATGGCCGAGAAATCCGCCCAGAACGTGCTGGCCGCGCTGGAAAAATCCAAGCAGACCACCTTGCCGCGATTCCTGTTCGGCCTGGGCCTGCGCCATGTGGGCGAGGCCACGGCCAAAGACCTTGCCAAACACTTTGGCACGCTGGACGCCATCATGGACGCCAGCGTGGAGCAGCTGCTGGAGGTGAACGATGTGGGCCCCGTGGTCGCCCAAAGCCTGCACACATTCTTTGCGCAGCCGCACAACCGCGAAGTGGTGGAGCAGCTGCGTGCCTGCGGCGTGACCTGGCCCGAAGGCGCCCCGGCCGAACGGGCTCCGCAGATCCTTGCAGGCAAGACCGTGGTGCTGACGGGGACCCTGCCCACGCTGAGCCGCGATGCAGCCAAAGACCTGCTCGAAGCCGCAGGCGCCAAAGTGGCCGGGTCAGTCAGCAAAAAAACCAGCTATGTGGTGGCCGGCGAGGAGGCCGGCAGCAAGCTGGCCAAGGCCGAGGAGCTGGGCGTGCCGGTACTCGACGAGGCGGGCATGCTGGAACTGTTGTCGGGTTCGGGTATCTGATGGGCCGTGGCACTCCATGCCTTCGCTCATTGCCCCGTCTCCATTCCCTTTCCTTCATGATCTGTCCCCGGTTAGACGGATTGGAAGCGACTCCCTAGCAATTCCCCTGGCGACCTATTGATGCACAAGTGGCTGTTTTTCATCCAGGCCCGCATGGCGGGCCTGCTGGCCTGGATTCCCCGGCCCATTCGGCGTTTGCTGCTGTGGGCCAGTGTGGCGGTACCCGCCGGCTTGCTGGTGTTCACCGTGGCACTCCTGCCTTTTACGCCTGGCATCAGTGACATCCGCAAGGCCAAAAGCGAGCTGCCCGCACAGCTCATGTCGGCCGATGGCAAGCTCCTGGCCGAATACCGCTGGGCCAACCGGGAGTGGGTGGAGCTGAGCGAGATATCCCCCAACGTGGTGAACGCGCTCATCGCGACCGAGGACCACCGTTTCTACGATCACTTCGGGCTGGACTGGCGGCGCACGGCCTCGTCGGTGCTGCTGACGCTGCGGGGTGACCCGCAAGGGGGCTCCACCATCACGCAGCAGCTCGCGCGCAACCTGTTCCCCGAAGAGATCGGCCGCTCGCGCACCCTCACGCGCAAGCTCAAGGAGGCGATCACGGCGCTCAAGATCGAGGCTTCGTACTCCAAGGATGAAATCCTGGAGACCTACCTCAACACCGTGCCGTTTCTGTACAACGCCTATGGCATCGAAATGGCAGCGCGCACCTATTTCGACAAGTCGGCCGACAAGCTCAACGTGTTGGAGAGCGCCACGCTGATTGGCATGCTCAAGGGCACGGCCTATTACAACCCGGTGCTGAACCCTGAGCGCGCGCGCGCCAGGCGCAACACCGTGCTTTCGCAGATGGTCAAGCGTGGCAAGCTCGACGCCAAGGAGTTTGAGACGCTGCAAAAGCGCCCCTTGCGTGTCAACTTTGAGCGCCAGACCGAGGTCATGGGCCCGGCGCCGCACTTTGCCATCCAGTTGCGCAAACAGCTGATTGACTGGGCTGATAGCAAAGGCTACAGCCTGTATTCCGATGGCCTGGTGATCCGCACCACCATCGACTCGCGCCTGCAGGCCTATGCGAACCAGGCGGTGGCGCGCCAGGGCCGGCAGCTGCAGGGCGTGGCTGATATCGCCTGGTCCCAGCGCAACGGCTGGGGGCCCAACAATGAGCTGGTGCAGACGCTGGTGCGCGAGAGCGCTGACTACCGTGCGGCCGTGGACAAGGGTCAGGAGCCCGACGAGACCCTCAAGGCCATGCTGGCGGACAGCGCCTTTATGGCCAGGTTGCGTTCCGAAAAGACACGTGTGCAGGCTGGTTTTCTGGCACAAGACCCGGTCACCGGCCATGTCCTGGCCTGGGTGGGCAGCCGCGATTTTGCCCAAGACCCGTTTGACCATGTGCAAGCGGCGCGGCGCCAACCGGGCTCCACCTTCAAGCCCTTTGTGTATGGCGCTGCATTTGCCAATGGCGCTTCGCCCGACGACACGCTGATGGACGAGGCCGTGGAAATCCCACTGGGTGGCGGTCGCGTGTGGCGCCCCACCGACGGTGGCGCACCCAGCGACCAGCCCATGAGCCTTGCTGATGGCCTGGCATTCTCCAAGAACACCATCACCGCGCAGGTCATGCAGCAGGTCGGCCCTGCCCGTGTGGCCGAAGTGGCGCGCGCCCTGGGTGTGCGCCAGTCGCCGCTGGAAGAAGTGCCCTCGCTCGCACTGGGCACCAGCCCGGTCACACTCAAGGAGATGATTTCGGCCTACAGCAGCATCGTGAATCTGGGCCGTTATGTGGAGCCCGTGATGATTACCAGCATTGAAGACCGCCACGGCAAGGTGCTGGAGACGTTTGCCAAGCCCACGCCCGAGGTGGTGTTCGACGGCCGTGCCGCGCAGACGCTGCGCAACACCATGCGTGGCGGTGTGGACCGGGGCACCGGGGCGGCCATCCGTTCGCGCTACGGTATCCAGGCCGATGTGGCAGGTAAGACCGGCACAACGCAGGACAACACCGACGGCTGGTTCATTCTCATGCATGCCCGCGTGGTGGCGGGTGCCTGGGCGGGCTTCAACGATGGCCGCATCACCTTGCGCAGCGACCACTGGGGGCAGGGCGCGCGCAGTGCTTTGCCCATGGTGGGCGATTTCATGCAGCAGGCGATTCGTACCAAAGCGATCAATGGCGGCGACCGTTTTGTGGATGAGTTCGTGGATGCACCTGCGCCACCGACCGATGGATCGCTGGGCAGCATGCGGGACTGGATACGGGGGCTGTTCCGCAGCGATCCACAAACAGCGCCATCACCGGGCAATCTGCAGCGCCCTGCGGGTGCGGGGGGGCTGCCCCCTGTGACAACAGACCCCGCCAATTCAATCAGCGCCCCCGTGCCCGCCGAGGAACGTGTGGGAGGCTGACGAGCGGTGCCGACTGCGCCCGGACCGCCATCGCCGCCGGGCTATTCAATGTCAATGAAGTGCATGCCCATGGTGCCGAGTTTGCGATCGGCAAAGTAACGCTCCAGCGTCTCCTTCACGGTACGGAATGCCAGCTCGTCCCAGGGGACTTCATCTTCGCTGAACAGCCGTGCCTCGATGGTTTCATACCCGGGGTTGAACTGGTCGCTCAGCAGCGTGGCCTGATAGAACAGGTGTACCTGGCCTACGCGCCGCACATTGAGCAGGCTGAACAGCGGGCCCATTTCAATCTGGGCACCCGCCTCTTCATCGGTCTCGCGCGCGGCGCCCTGGGCCGTGGTTTCGTCCAGCTCCATGAATCCTGCCGGCAGCGTCCATTTGCCCCAACGCGGCTCGATGTTGCGCTTGCACAGCAGGATGCGGCCATCGGCCATCGCGGGCACTGTGCCCACCACATTGAGCGGGTTTTCGTAATGCACCGTGTGGCAGGTGGGGCACACGGCGCGCTGCTTGGTGTCGCCGTCGTCGGGCAGGCGGTACACCACAGCGGTGCCACAGGCGCGGCAATGTTTGATGGGGCTGCGATAGGTCATGCAGTAGTTTTTAATCAAATAGGCTGAAGGCGCAGGTGGAATATGCGCCATAAGCTATAAATTACATAGCAATATATCCGCCGTGCAACGGGGGTTACCCCGCGGCTCTGCGAGATTGCAACGCGTTCCTACACCACCGTCAGGCGCAACGGCGTGAGGCCAGCCACGCCGCCTTCCAGCGTGTCGCCACGCACCACTGCGCCCACGCCTTCGGGCGTGCCGGTGTAGATCAGGTCGCCGGGCTGTAGCTCCCAGGCGGCCGACAGATGCTCGATGGTCTCGGCAATGTTCCAGATGAGCTGGGCCACGGTGCTGCGTTGTTTGTCGGCACCGTTGACCTGCAGCCAGATGGCTGCTTGTGCCACGTCGCCCGCCTGGGCGGCTGGGGTGATGGGGCCGATGGGGGCGCTGGCGTCAAAGCCCTTGCCGATGCACCAGGGACGGCCCTGTTTCTTCATGTCGTTTTGCAGGTCTCGGCGCGTCATGTCCAGGCCTACGGCGTAACCGTAGATGTGTGCCAGCGCATCCGCCGCCTTGATGTTCTTGCCACCTTTGCCGATGGCCACCACCAGTTCGATCTCATGGTGCAGGTTGGCCGTGAGGCTGGGGTAGGGCAGCTGTCCGGTTTCGCCCGCGTTGACGACCACGATGGCGTCAGCCGGTTTCATGAAGAAGAATGGTGGCTCGCGGCCGGTGAAGCCCATTTCCTTGGCGTGCTCTTCATAGTTGCGGCCCACGCAGTAAATGCGGTGCACGGGAAAGCGGTCGCTGCTGCCCACCACGGGCACGCTGGTCACCGGCGCGGGAGAAAACACGTAGCTCATGTCTGCCTTTCATTGGTCTTTGTTCGGTGGGGTTCGCACCCCGTGGCAGTGTGCCATGGGCGCGGCCTGCCTGCTGTAGGGAGCTACACTCGCGCCCATGGCAAAGAGCTTCGATTTCCACAACACGCCAGGCCACCTGGTGCGCCGTGCCCACCAGCGAACCGTGGCGCTTTTCATGGAAGAAACTGCGGGGTTTGACGTGACACCAGTGCAGTTCGCCATCCTGCACGAGCTACTGGCCCAGCCGGGTGAAGACCAGGTCACCCTCGCGTCACGCGTGGCATTTGACGCCGCAACGTCCGGGTCGGTGATCGGTCGCCTGGAGAAACGTGGCTGGATTCGCCGCGAGCCCGACACCCGCGACCGCCGCCGCAAGTTGTTGTGGATCACCCCTGAAGGCGAGGTGGCAGCCCTGCAGATGCGGGATGCCGCCCAGCGCGTGCAGGAGCGCCTGATGGCGCCACTCAATGCCCAGGAGCGCGACGATCTCATGGCCATGTTGTCCAAGGTCGTCTACAAACACCAGGATCCAGCGGGCACTTCGGGCGCCTGACTTCGGTCGGCGGCCCGGCAGCTATCCCGCTGCCTGATGCCTTGACGCGTCGATGCAGGGATGCGGGGCTCTTTGGTCGCTCGGCAGCCGCGTCCACACCGTTTCATACACCACCCCACCAAGGAATGGTTTCTATGCAGCTCTACAACTACTTTCGCTCTTCTGCTTCGTTCCGAGTGCGCATTGCATTGCAGATCAAAGGCCTGGCCTACGACTACCTGCCCGTGCACCTTGTCAAAGGCGAACACAAAAAACCCGAGTATTTGGGCCGTGTCGGCGATGCGCTGGTGCCCACGCTTGTGACCGATGGAGGCGCGGCGCTGTCTCAGTCCATGGCCATCATCGAGTATCTGGACGAAACCCATCCCACGCCGGCATTGCTGCCAGCCACCCCGCTGGCCCGTGCCCGCGTGCGTGCGCTGGCGCAGATGGTGGCCTGCGAGATCCATCCCATCAACAACCTGCGCGTGCTCAAGTACCTGGCACATGACCTGAAGGTGGATGAAGAGGCCAAGAATGCGTGGTACCGCCACTGGGTGCGCAGCGGCCTGGAGGCCTTTGAGCGCCAGCTGGAGCTGCTGGCGCAGGAGCGGTCCTCCCAGGGCATCGCGCCGTCGGTGCTGTGCTGGGGTGACACCCCGACCCTGGCCGACTGTTGCCTGGTGCCACAAATCTTCAACGCCCAACGCTTCAAGGTCAGCCTGGACGGCCTGCCACTCACGATGGGGGCGTTTGATGCCTGTATGGCATTGCCAGCGTTCCAGCAGGCTCAGCCATCGGCCTGCCCGGACAACGAAGTCTGATGACAGAACCACAGGGCCGCTCCGCACCCTTGAGGGATGTGGTCATGCCGGCTGGCGCTGACTGGCTGGTGCCAGACTGGCCCGCGCCGCCGGGCGTGTTTGCACTGTGCACTACCCGCACCGGTGGGGTCAGCCTGCCACCGTATGACAGCCTGAACCTGGGCACCCATGTGGGGGACGACCTCACCGCTGTAATGGCCAACCGGAAGGTCCTGGAGTCGGCCCTGCAGGCCCATACACCAGGCGCAAGGGCGGTTTTTTTGAACCAGGTCCACGGCGATGGTGTGGCTCTGCTGGATGGGCACCCTCCCAATGGCACCGAGGCAGATGCCTGCATGGCCATGGCCCCTGGCGCCGTTTGCACCATCATGGTGGCCGACTGCCTGCCAGTCCTCTTTGCCCATGCCTCTGGCCAGGCGGTGGCTGCGGCGCACGCGGGCTGGCGCGGGTTGGCGGGTTCCGGGGGGCAGGGTGTTCTGGAGTCTGTGTTGAAGAATTTTTGTGCTCAAGCGCCTGTTCCATCTGCGCCGTCAGCTATCAAATTGGAAGCAAGTGCAAGTCCAAATGAAGTCTCAGGCGCGCAGCCATATGTGCAGGCTGATGGAGACCCCTGTGGCATTGCTGAAGGCATGCTGGCCTGGCTCGGCCCCTGCATTGGTCCGCAGAACTTTGAGGTGGGCGCAGAGGTGTACGCTGCTTTTTGTAATGCAGACGCGGCAGCACAGGCTTGCTTTGTCGCCCGCGTGGGTGTTCCGGGCAAATTCCTGTGCGATCTGGCCGGCTTGGCACGGCTGCGGCTGCAGGCGCTGGGCATTACGCGCATCTACGGCAACAACAGCACGCCGGCGTGGTGCACCGTGACCAACACCTCACGGTTCTTTTCGCACCGGCGCGACAGCGCCTCCCTCGGCAGCAGCGGGCGATTCGCTGCCTGTATCTGGCGCGGCTGATCCATCGGGTGCGCGGGCCGTGGCCGGCTCCACGTCATAAGCGGCTTGCTCAGCAGCTTCGCGTGCCTTGATCTTGCGCTTGCGTGTCGGCGTGCCCAGGATGTACACCAAGATCCCCATGGGCAAGAGGCCATACAGCGCGAACGTGATGATGGCGCCCAGCACGGTGCCTTGAGGGCTGGTGGCTTCGGCCACCGCCATCATGAGGGTGACGTAGGTCCAGGCGATGACGATGAGGTACATTGGTTTGTGTCTACTGCAAGTGTGAGCGCTGGTTCAACGTTTTTTTGGAGTTCCAGAAAAACAGGGAACATGCTTCTGGTCCGTTGCCATGCACCGATGGGTCGGCAACAATGAACCCGAGAGATAAGTAAGCCAAGGTCTCCTGCCCCTGCGAGCGATCAACCATTGAGGAATGAGCATGAATTCTGAATCACCCTGGGCTGAGAGTGCTCAGCAGTTTCAACAGATTTTCGGGCAAAGCTGGTCGCAAGCGCTGCAATCGTTTCAGAAGATGGACCTGGGCGCGCAGCTGCCCGCAGCACCGGCCTTGAAACTCTCCCCGCCCAAGCTGCAAGCCTTGCAGCAGCAGTATCTGAAAGAGGCCCAGGAGCTATGGGCTCAGGGCCTGCAGGGCGCACCCGAGGTCAAAGACAAACGCTTTGTTGGCGAAGGCTGGGCCAGTAACCCGGTGGCTGCCTTTTCTGCTGCGGCTTACCTGCTCAATGCCCGCACCCTGATGGGGCTGGCCGACGCGGTGGAAGCCGACGAAAAGACCAAGGCCCGTATCCGTTTTGGCATCGATCAATGGATGGCCGCCATGGCGCCCAGCAATTTTCTGGCCTTCAATGCCGAAGCGCAGAAAAAAGCCATTGAAACCAAGGGCGAGAGCATTGCCAAAGGCATGCAGAACCTGCTGCACGACATCACGCAGGGCCATGTATCAATGACCGATGAGAGCCTGTTTGAAGTGGGGCGCAATGTAGCCACCACCGAAGGCATGGTGGTCTATGAAAACGAGTTGTTCCAGCTGCTCGAATACAAGCCGCTCACCGCCAAGGTGTACGAACGGCCTTTTCTTCTCGTGCCGCCGTGCATCAACAAGTTCTACATTCTCGACCTGCAGCCCGAGAACTCTCTCATTCGTTACGCCGTCAGCGAAGGCCATCGCACCTTTGTGGTGAGCTGGCGCAACCCGGACGACAGCCTGGCCCACAAAACCTGGGCCGACTATGTGGAAGACGGAGCCATGGCGGCCATCGATGTGGTGCAGAACATCACCGGCGCAGAGCAGATTAATGCGCTGGGTTTTTGCGTCGGCGGCACCATCCTCTCCAATGCGCTGGCGGTGTTGGCAGCGCGCGGCGACGAGCCCGTGGCCAGTGCCACCTTCCTCACCACGCTGATCGACTTCACCGACACGGGCATCCTGGACGTGTTCATTGATGAAGCCTTCGTCAAGTTCCGCGAGATGCAGATGGGCCAAGGCGGCCTCATGAAGGGGCAAGACCTCGCGTCCACCTTCAGTTTTCTGCGGCCCAACGACCTGGTGTGGAACTACGTGGTGGGTAACTACCTCAAGGGCGAAACACCGCCGCCGTTCGACCTGCTTTACTGGAACAGTGACAGCACCAACCTGCCAGGGCCGTTCTACGCCTGGTACCTGCGCAACTTTTATCTCGAAAACAACCTCGTCAAGCCGGGCAAGCTGACCGTGTGCGGCGAAAAGCTGGACCTGAACCGGCTCACACTGCCTGTCTACATCTATGGCTCTCGCGAGGACCATATCGTGCCCGCCACGGCGGCCTATGCGTCCACCCAGGTGCTACCGGGCAAGAAGCGGTTCGTGATGGGGGCTTCGGGCCATATCGCTGGCGTGATCAACCCGCCTGCAAAGGGCAAACGCAGCCACTGGACGCGCACCGATGGCAAGTTCCCCGCCACACTGGACCAATGGCTGGAGGGCGCCACCGAGCATCCCGGCAGCTGGTGGACCGACTGGTCGGGCTGGCTCAAGGGCCATGCGGGCAAACAGATCGCTGCGCCCAAAGGCTATGGCAAAGGCACAAAGTTCAAGGCTATCGAGCCTGCGCCGGGCAGCTACGTCAAGCAGAAATCCTGATACGCAAAAGTCCTGATATTCAGCACTGCGAGAATTACTCAGCAACTACCCCCAACCACAAGGACATTCCATGGAAGACATCGTCATCGTTTCGGCCGCTCGCACTGCTGTGGGCAAGTTTGGTGGTGCGTTGGCCAAGACGCCCGCCAGCGAGTTGGGCGCCATCGTGATCCGCGAAGCCATCGCGCGCGCAGGCCTGTCGTCCGACCAGATCGGCGAAGTCATCATGGGCCAGGTGCTGGCGGCGGGCGTGGGCCAAAACCCTGCGCGGCAGGCGTCCATGAAAGCCGGTGTGGCCAAGGAAACCCCGGCGCTCACCATCAACGCGGTGTGTGGCTCCGGCCTCAAGGCCGTGATGCTTGCAGCCCAGGCAGTGGCTTGGGGCGACAGCGAGATCGTCGTGGCTGGCGGTCAGGAAAGCATGAGCCTGGCCCCCCACGTGCTGCCCGGCTCCCGTGACGGCCAGCGCATGGGCGACTGGAAGCTCATCGACACCATGATCGTGGACGGCCTGTGGGACGTGTACAACCAGTACCACATGGGCATTACCGCCGAAAACGTGGCCAAGCAGTACGGCATCACCCGCGATATGCAGGACGCTCTGGCCTTGGGCAGCCAGCAAAAAGCCGCTGCCGCGCAGGATGCGGGCAAGTTTGCCGACGAAATCGTCGCCGTGAGCCTGGCGCAAAAGAAGGGTGACCCGATCCTCTTCAATGCCGATGAATACCTCAATCGAAAAACCAGTGCAGAGGCCTTGGCAGGGCTACGCCCCGCATTTGACAAGGCCGGCAGTGTCACAGCAGGCAACGCATCGGGGCTGAACGATGGCGCCGCCGCCGTGGTGGTGATGAGTGCCAAGAAGGCTGCAGCCCTGGGCCTCAAGCCGCTGGCCCGCATTGCCGCGTTCGGTACCAGTGGCCTGGACCCGGCCACCATGGGCATGGGTCCTGTGCCTGCATCGCGCAAAGCCCTGCAGCGCGCGGGCTGGAATGCCGCTGATGTGGATCTGTTCGAGTTGAACGAAGCTTTTGCAGCGCAAGCCTGCGCTGTGAACAAAGAGCTGGCCATCGACCCCGCCAAGGTCAATGTGAATGGTGGCGCCATCGCCATCGGCCACCCCATCGGCGCGTCTGGCTGCCGCATCCTGGTGACACTGCTGCATGAGATGCAGCGCCGTGACGCCAAGAAGGGCTTGGCGGCGTTGTGTATTGGCGGCGGCATGGGCGTGTCGTTGGCGCTGGAGCGCTAAGCCAGGGCCCAGTTTTGGGATGGTTGGAGTGATGCCCTTGCCGCGTTGTTGTTGATTGACGACGTTGCTGGCGACAGCGAAGAGGCCGCATGAAGATGCGGCTTTTTTTTGCCTAGCTTAAGGTTGCGAATAATTGGTCGTGAAATTACTCAATGGTTTAAAATTTATACATTCTGGTTAATTTTTGATCTCAATGTCTATTTTTTCTGCGCCCGCACCTGATTTTCCAGGGAGCGCCGGTGGCCCAAATCCTGGCGCCTTGCTGGGTGACCGCGTCATCCTGGCTGCCATTGGGCTGAGTTCGCTCGCGGCCATCGCCCTGGGCTTGCAATTTGTTGATTCGGTGCTCGCGTTGACCGCAGTGGTGGTGCTGGGCGCGATTGCCGTTGTGGCCTACGCTGTGGCTCCAGGCACCCTGGCGTCGCGTCTGGTGTTGTCGTTTGTGCAGGTCAGTCTGGTGGCGCTGCATATCCAGCTGGCCCGGGGCATGCTGGAGTTCCATTTCGGTGTGTTTGTGACGCTGGCGCTGCTGTTGGTGTACCTGGACTGGCGGCCCATTGTCTGGGCGGCTGCATTGTTTGCGGTGCACCATGTGGTGTTTGACCGTCTTCAGGCGGCGGGGGTCGGCCTGTACTGCATCACCACCCCCGACCTGGCCCAGGTGATGTTGCACGCGTTGTACGTGGTGATCCAGACGGTGCTGGAGGTCATCCTGGCCGTGAAGATGGGCCGTACGGCGCAGGAATCTGCCGAGCTGCAGCGCCTGACCGCGTCGCTGGCGCATGGCGACCGCATCATGCTGGACATGTCGCACATGACCGTGCGCACGCCAGGCGGGCGAGCGCTCAAGGAGGCTTTGGTCCGGATGCACGAGACCGTAGCCACCGTGCAGCAGGCCGCAGCTGGCATGGCCGTGGCGTGCGAAGAAATTGCCAGCGGAGCGCAGGACCTGTCTGTACGCACCGAACATGCAGCCGGTAGTTTGCAAGCCACGTCTGCCAGCATGGAGCAGTTGACAGGAACCGTGGGGCAGACAGCCGCTGCGTCGGCCCAGGCCAATACGCTGGCGGTGTCGGCTGCGGGCGTAGCCCAGCGTGGGGGTGAGGTGGTGGGCCAGGTGGTCCGCACCATGCGCGATATCAACGAGGGCTCGGCCAGGATTGCTGACATCACGGGCGTGATTGACTCCATCGCGTTCCAGACCAATATCCTTGCGCTTAACGCTGCGGTGGAGGCGGCACGTGCCGGAGAACAGGGGCGCGGGTTTGCGGTGGTGGCTACCGAAGTACGCGGGCTTGCCCAGCGCTCGGCGCAGGCTGCGCGCGAGATATCGGGCCTGATCAGCGCATCGGTGCAAAAGGCGTCGCAGGGCGGGCAACTGGCTGATGATGCGGGCCGCACCATGGCCGAGATCGTGGGGTCGGTCCAGCGTGTCAGCGCGATGATGGGCGAGATCCATACTGCCGCGAGGGACCAGTCTTCGGGCATAGCCCAGGTCAACCAGTCGGTCGGCCTGCTCGACCAGATGACGCAGCAAAATGCCGCGCTCGTCGAGGAGTCTGCTGCCGCTGCCGCCACCCTCAAAGGCCAGGCCGACCGGCTGGCCGAGGCGGTGGCGGTCTTTGTGCTCCAGGCGCAGACGCCGCGTTAGGGCCATGGGCTCCGTAGCACTCCGAGGCTGCGGCTTTGGAATGATGCGTTACCATGTTTTCCCATGACAGCGACCATTTTTGCCCAACCCTTCGAACCTGTAGGCTGCCAATCCTGTCGCGACAAGACGCAGCTTCCGTTCGATTTCACGATGGCGTTCCAGCCCATCATGGACCTGGGGTTGGATCGCCCGTTTGCCTACGAGGCGCTGGTGCGCGGCGTGGATGGCGAGTCGGCCGGGACGGTGCTGTCGTGGGTGGATGACACAAACCGCTACCGGTTTGACCAGGCGTGCCGGGTGAAGGCGATTGAACTGGCGTCGCGCCTGGCGCTTGCGAGCCTGCCGGACTGCAGGCTGAGCATCAACTTCTTGCCCAATGCGGTGTACCGGCCCGAGACGTGCATCCGCGCCACCATGGAGGCGGCCGAGGAGTTCGACTTTCCGCACAACCGCATCATGTTCGAGGTGACGGAGGGCGAGCAGGTCACCAACGGCGCACACCTCAAATCCATCTTCAACGAGTACCGACGCCAGGGCCTCATCACGGCCATCGACGACTTTGGTGCGGGTTACGCGGGGTTGAACATGCTGGTGCAATTCCAGCCGCACGTGCTCAAGATCGACATGGAGCTGATCCGCAACATTGACCAGGACCCCGTGCGGCAGGCGATTGTGTGTGGCATTGCACTGGTTTGCCAGCGCTTGTCCATTGACATCGTGGCCGAGGGCATCGAAACCGCAGCGGAGTCCGCCTATTTGCGATCGGTGGGCATCCGCTATCAGCAAGGCTATCTGTTTGCCAAGCCGGGCTGGGAATCGCTGCCGCTGGCACCAAGCCACGCTTGATCCTCAACGGCCAGATCGCAAGACTGGCTACGCCACCCCAAGCGCACCCACTGTACTGACGGGGTGCAGCTGCGCCTTTTCGCTGAACCGCTGCCCGAACTGAGTGCGCGCGACGGCACCAATGCGGGGACCTGTCGGTAAGCACCCATTGCGTCAGCGGTGTGACGCACGTGGATGTATCAAAAAGGAAAGGGCTTCAGTGTTTTCCTTCAAGGCGGGGCTTGATTTCTTCGGTAGAGTGGGTGCTGAGCAAATCACTAACAAGGAGAAATCACATGAGCCAGAAAGTCGCGTACGTCACCGGCGGTATGGGTGGTATTGGTACCGCCATTTGCCAGCGCCTGCACAAGGAGGGTTTCAAGGTCATCGCTGGCTGCGGTCCTACCCGTGATCACGCCAAGTGGCTGGCAGAACAAAAGGCCCAGGGCTTCACGTTCTATGCATCGGTGGGCAATGTGGGCGACTGGGACTCGACCGTCGAAGCCTTTGGCAAGACCAAGGCCGAGCACGGAACCGTCGATGTGCTGGTGAACAACGCCGGCATTACGCGCGACAGGATGTTCCTCAAAATGTCGCGTGAAGACTGGGATGCGGTGATTGAAACCAACCTCAACAGCATGTTCAATGTCACCAAGCAGGTGGTGTCCGACATGGTGGAAAAGGGCTGGGGCCGCATCGTCAACATCAGCTCGGTGAATGGTGAAAAAGGCCAGGCGGGTCAGACCAACTACTCTGCGGCCAAGGCGGGTATGCATGGTTTCTCCATGGCCCTGGCGCAAGAACTGGCCACCAAAGGCGTGACGGTGAACACCGTGAGCCCCGGCTACATCGGCACCGACATGGTCAAGGCGATCCGTCCCGATGTACTCGAAAAGATCGTGGCCACGGTGCCGGTCAAGCGCCTGGGCGAGCCGAGTGAAATCGCGTCGATCATTGCCTGGCTGGCTTCGGAAGAAGGCGGCTACGCAACCGGCGCTGATTTCTCGGTCAACGGCGGCTTGCACATGGGTTGATGCCTTGGGCCAAACAGGCCCTCATCAGCCTTTGGAAAAACAAAAACCCCGCAATGCGGGGTTTTTTGTTGGGAGGAGCAAGAGGGAAGGGGCTGCCGGGAACCTTTCTTCGGTCAGATCAGGCAATGGGCCATACGATAAAAATACTAGACATACATTGGTACGTTTCGTGCTTTACGGTGTTGGCGGGCACTGAGTGAACCTGCGAATGAAGATGACGGGCTGCCGCGCCTTCAGAAGCGGGCCGGGGAGCGCTTGCGATCGCGTTCGTCTTCGGGCCAAGCGGACAAAATTGCGGTGGTATTCATACTGAAAAACTCCTGTGATGTACCAACAACGCGGTCAATACACAGTCCGTTGACAGCGTTTCGCAAAAAAATGCAACCGCAAGTGCCCCTATGTTTACAATCTAATTTGCTATCTAATTAGAAGCATTAACCGCTTTGCTACAAAGCGATTAAGCCTAAAAACGATGGCGTCCTTTACAGGAATTTACACCTTTAGCTGGCGACGGCCACCGAAATTTCTTCGAGCGCAGAAGAAATTTCCAGCCAGCGCTCCTCCAGTCGGGCCGTTTCGTCACTGCCTGCCTTCAGGCGTCGACCGCACTCGGCAATCTCGGCGGAGGGCAGAGGCTCGGTCAACTTTTGCTCCAGCGCGGACCGCTCGGCCGCCAAAACCGCCAAACGCTTGTCGATCTGCTCCAGCTCGTTCTTGAGGGGTCGGGTCTTTTCCGCCTGTTGCTGGCGTGCCTGGGCATCGACCTTGCGCTGCTCGCGCCCATCCCGTGACGGTGATGCCGCAGGAGCGGGCGCGGGCACTGGAACGGCGATAGGGGCTGGATCTGCCACCGGCACCGGCGCAGCGGTCGCTTGCGATCCGGATGACATCTGGGCCTGCTCGGCGAGGCGCGCTTCTTCACGCAGGCGCTTGGATTCTTCGAGCAAATAGCGCTGGTAATCGTCCAGATCGCCATCAAAGGGCCCTACGACACCCCGGCCCACCATCCAGAAGTCCTCGCAGACCGAACGCAGCAGCGCGCGGTCGTGGCTGACCAGCATGACGGTGCCATCGAAGTCGTTGAGGGCCATGGCCAGGGCCTCGCGTGTTGCCAAATCCAAGTGGTTGGTTGGCTCGTCCAGCAGCAGCAGGTTGGGGCGCTGCCAGACGATCATGGCGAGCACCAGGCGGGCCTTTTCGCCGCCACTCATGGTGCCTACGGCCTGCTTGACCATGTCGCCCGTGAAGTTGAAGCTACCCAGGTAGCTGCGCAGGTCCTGCTCGCGGCTCGGCTGTTTGGCGTCGGGGCCCAGCTCCTTGGCCAAGCGGATCATGTGCTCCAGCGGGTTGTCGGCCGGGCGCAGCACGTCCAGTTCTTGCTGGGCAAAGTAGCCGATGTTCAAGCCCTTGCCTTCGGTCACATTGCCGCCCAGGGGCTTCATGGTGCGCGCAATGGTTTTGACCAGGGTGGACTTGCCCTGACCGTTGGCGCCCAGGATGCCGATGCGTTGGCCTGCCAGCACCGAGCGGTTGACGCCCGTGAGGATGGTGGTGGGCACGCCCTCGTCATCCACGTAGCCAAACGATGCATCGCTGATCGCCAGCATCGGATTGGGCAGGTTGGCGGGTTCCTTGAATTCGAAAGTGAAATCGGCCTCGGCCAGAACGGGGGCGAGTTTCTCCATGCGATCGAGCTGTTTGACGCGGCTTTGTGCCTGTTTGGCCTTGCTGGCCTTGGCCTTGAAGCGGTCGATGAACTTCTGCAGGTGGGCCATTTTCTCTTGCTGCTTGGAGAAACTGGCTTGTTGCAGCTCCAACTGCTGGGCGCGCAATTCTTCAAACTTGCTGTAGTTGCCACCATAGCGGTTCAACTCGCCTTGCTGGATTTGCAGGGTGACGTTGGTGATGGCATCCAGAAACTCGCGGTCATGGCTGATCACGATCATGGTGCCCGCGTACCGCTTAAGCCAGGCTTCGAGCCACACCAGTGCGTCCAAGTCCAAGTGGTTGGTGGGCTCGTCCAGCAGCAAAAGGTCGCTCGGGCACATCAGTGCGCGTGCCAGTTGCAGGCGCATGCGCCAGCCACCCGAGAAGCTGTTGACCGGGTGTTCCAGCTCGCTCACGCGAAAACCCAGGCCCAGAATGAGCGCCTGTGCACGTGCGACCGCATCATGGGCACCGGCGTCATGAAGGTCCGAATAGGCATGGGCGATGGCCATGCCGTCGTCGCTGGCCTCCGCTTCTGCCAGCTGACGCTGTACCTCGGCCAGGCGCGTGTCACCTTCGAGCACAAACTCGGTGGCCGACTGGTCGGTTTCCGGCATGTTTTGCGCGACCTCGGCCATGCGCCAGCTTGCGGGGATATAAAAATCTCCACCGTCTTCATGCAGCTTGCCGCTCAAAAGCGCAAACAGGCTGGATTTGCCCGCACCGTTGCGGCCCACAAGCCCGACGTTTTCGCCGGGGTTGATGGTGCCGGAGATATTGTCGAGCACAACTTTGGCGCCTCGCCGCAAGGTGACGTTTTTAAGGGTGATCATTCGGAGTTCAGAAAAAAGCGCACCCGCGCGAGGCGGGTGGCTGGAAAAAACTGGAGCCAGTGCCTTTGCCGCCGAGGCAAAAGGCTGTGGCGAAACCCTCTATTGTGCCGTGAGCCGGGATTGGGCGGTCAAAGCTTGCCGAGTGACCAGTAAAACCTGGTCTTCGCCGGCACTGGTATCGAGCCAGAATACGGGCAGTTGAGGGAAGGCGGCCTCAAAGTGGGCGCGTTCGTTGCCGATCTCCAGCACGATCACTGCATCCTCATTCATACAGGTGGGCGCAGCGGCAAACAACCGGCGCACGAAGTCCATGCCATCGTTGCCGCCCGCCAGCGCAAGCTCGGGCTCGGCTTTGTATTCCGCTGGCAAAACAGCCATGCTGGCCGCATTCACATACGGCGGGTTGCACAGGATCAGATCCCACGGGCCGGGCAGGGCGTCGAGGCCATCCGAGATTTGCAACTGGATGCGATCCTGCAGGCTGTGCTTGTCCACGTTGATGCGCGCCACAGCGAGAGCGTCTGCAGAGATGTCGGCACCCGTCACCTGTACCTCGGGCCAGGCCATGGCGGCCAGCACGGCCAGGCTTCCGTTGCCCGTGCACAGGTCTAGCACCTGGTGCGTGTGGTCGCTCAGGTACTCGTCTGCACCGCCATCGGTCAGCAACTCAGCAATGAAGCTGCGCGGCACAATGGCTCGCTCATCGACATAAAACGGCACCCCTTGCAGCCAGGCCTCTTGTGTGAGGTATGCGGCAGGTTTGCGGGTACGAATTCGTTCTTCGAAAAGTGTAGCAACCAGCGCTTTATCTGCGGGCGCTACAGCCTGATTGGCTATTGAGTCCGGGGCCTGCGACAGATCGCTGTCCAGCGGCAAACCCAGACGCCACAGGACAAGCCAGGTGGCCTCGTCATGCGCGTTGGTGGTGCCATGGCCAAAAGAAACACCGGCAGAGGTCAGGCACTGCGCACCGGACTCCACCAGGGCACGCACAGTGTCGCCCGTTGGCGTGAGGGGCTGTTGCTGCGCGCTCATGCCGACACCTTGCCCGACGCGACGGCCTGCATCTGCAGATTTTCCAGCGTGCGGCGGTAAATGTTTTTGAGTGGCTCGATGTCCGCCACCACCACATGCTCGTCGATCTTGTGGATGCTGGCATTGGGGGGGCCCAGTTCGATCACCTGCGGGCACACCTGGGCGATGAAGCGGCCATCGCTGGTTCCGCCAGTGGTGGAGAGTTCGGTGGTCAGCCCGGTTTCGGCGTTGATGGCCTGCTGTACCGCGCTGACCAGCTCGCCAGGGGTGGTCAGGAAGGGTTGCCCCCCCAGCGTCCAGCGCAGGTCGTACTCCAGACCGTGACGGTCCAGTAGCGCGTGAACACGCTGCTGCAGTCCTTCGGCGGTTGATTCCGTGGAGAAGCGGAAGTTGAAGTCAATCACCACCTCGCCAGGGATCACATTGGTGGCGCCGGTGCCTCCGTGCACGTTGCTGATTTGCCAGCTGGTGGGCGGGAAGAAGGCATTGCCGTTGTCCCACAGCGTGGTCGCCAGCTCAGCCAGCGCCGGCAGGGCCTGGTGAATGGGGTTGCGTGCCAGCTGCGGGTAGGCGATGTGGCCCTGGATGCCGCGCACGGTGAGCTTGCCGCTGAGCGTGCCGCGCCGGCCGTTCTTGATCATGTCGCCCGTTTTTTCGACAGAAGTGGGCTCGCCCACGATGCAGTAGTCGAGTTGCTCGCCACGCGCTTTGAGCTGCTCGATCACGACCTTGGTGCCATCCACCGAAGGGCCTTCTTCATCACTGGTCAAAAGAAAAGCCAACTGAACCAGCGGCTCGGGCGTGGCCGCAAGAAATTCTTCTACTGCCACCACAAAGGCGGCAATCGAGGTCTTCATGTCGCTTGCGCCACGGCCGTAGAGCTTGCCGTCCCTGTGGGTGGGCACGAACGGATCGCTGCTCCATTGCGCCAACGGTCCGGTAGGCACCACATCGGTATGGCCAGCAAACACTACTGTTTTGATAGCTGCTTGTGCATGTGATGCCTGCGCTACAGGCCGTTTTGCCCACAAATTGCTGACGCGGAAGTCCGCGGGGCCGCTGTCCAGTCGCTCGCACACAAAACCCAAGGGTGCCAGTCGACTGGCCAGCAGATCGAGGCAGCCCGCATCCTCGGGCGTGATGGAGGGAAGGGAGATGAGCTGTTCGGCCAGGTGCAGGGTGCGGGACATCGGGTCTGAATAAAGGGGAGAAAAGGTCAAGCGGCGGGCTTGACGTCGAGCACGATCTCGGTGAACGAAGGCTGATCGTCGGGCGCATCACGGGCTTCCTTCTGCGCCTTGGCCGCATTGGCTGCCAGGGAGAAGTCGTTTTGCAGACGCCACATGAGGTTGGTGGGCGAATCGGCGTAGGCCAGGCCTTCCTTGCGGTCGATCTTGGATTCCATGATCAGGTGGGCCAGCGCCTCTTCGAAGGTCTGAGAGCCTTCGGCCATGGATTTTTCCATGGCTTCTTTCACGCCACCGAAGTCGCCTTTTTCGACCAGCTCGGACACCAGCTTGGAGTTGAGCATGACTTCGACCGCTGGCACGCGACCACCATCGGATTTGCGAACCAGCCGTTGCGATACAACGGCCTTGAGTGCGGAGGCCAGGTCACCCAGCATGGTGGGGCGCACTTCGACGGGGTAGAACGACAGAACGCGGTTGAGCGCGTGGTAGCTATTGTTGCCGTGCAGCGTGGCCAGGCACAGGTGGCCCGACTGGGCATACGCAATAGCGGCAGACATGGTCTCGCGGTCGCGGATTTCGCCGATCAGAATCACGTCAGGGGCCTGGCGCAGCGCGTTCTTCAGGGCCGTTTGCAGCGACTGTGTATCGCTGCCGATCTCGCGCTGGTTGACGATGGATTTCTTGTTCTTGAACTGGTACTCAACCGGGTCTTCAATGGTGAGAATGTGGCCCGTGAGGGCTTCATTGCGGGTATCGATCATCGATGCCAGCGTGGTGCTTTTGCCTGAGCCCGTGGCACCAACCACCAGGATGAGCCCACGCTTTTCCATGATCAGGTCGCGCAGTACCGGTGGCAAACCCAGGGAGTTGAACTCCGGAATCTGCTGCGAGATAAAGCGGATCACCACCGCATAGCTGCCACGTTGGCGCATGGCGCTGACACGGAAGCGGCCTACGCCGCTCAGTGGCACACCCATGTTGAGTTCGCCGGTTTCTTCCAGCTCTTCGATGCGGTCTGGGGGCACCACTTCGGACAACAGATTGCGGGGAGCGTCGGGCGGCAGGATCTGGTTGTTGATCGGCACGCATTCGCCGTTGATCTTGATCAGCGCCGGGGCGTTGGCCGACAGATAGACGTCGGAGGCCTTTTTCTCCGCCATCAGGCGAAGAATTCGTTCCATCGTACTCATGGTGTTTCCCTCTTGTTCTCGGTATCTGTCGGTGGGACAGGCGGTGGTGCCTGCCCCGGTTATCGCGTCAATCAGTCGCGCAGCAGATCGTTGATGCTGGTCTTGGAGCGCGTCTGTGCATCTACCTGCTTGACGATGATGGCGGCATACATGCTGTAAGGCGCGCCATTGGCCGCGGTCTTGGGCAGGTTGCCGCTGACCACCACCGAACCCGAAGGCACGCGGCCGTAGCTGATTTCACCTGTGGCGCGGTTGAAGATCGGGGTGCTCTGGCCCAGGTACACGCCCATGCCAAGCACCGAGTTTTCTTCGACGACCACGCCTTCGACCACTTCGGAGCGGGCGCCGATGAAGCAGTTGTCTTCAATGATGGTGGGGCCTGCCTGCAGCGGTTCCAGCACGCCGCCGATGCCCACGCCACCCGACAGGTGGACGTTGGCGCCGATCTGGGCGCAGGAGCCCACGGTGGCCCAGGTATCGACCATGGTGCCCTCGCCCACATAGGCGCCGATGTTCACGTAAGACGGCATCAGAATCGCGCCCTTGGCGATGAAGCTGCCACGGCGGGCCACGGCAGGAGGCACGACGCGAACGCCGGTGGCCTTCATTTCTTCTTCGGACAGGTGCGCAAACTTGGTCTGCACCTTGTCGTAGAAGCCCAGGTCGCCAGCCTTGACGACTTCATTGTCCTTCAGGCGGAACGACAGCAGCACGGCCTTCTTGATCCACTGGTGCACCGTCCACTGACCCACACCTTCGCGGGTGGCAACGCGCAGCTTGCCGTTGTTCAACTCGGCGATCACGTGCTCGACAGCGTCCTGTATTTCCTTGGGGGCGGCTGCGGGCGAGAGGCTGGTGCGGTTGTCCCAGGCGTTGTCGATGAGGGTTTGCAGTTGTTGGGTCATGTTGTTGTCAGTCTCTATGTCTGTCTATCAGGCAGTACGGGATTGGATGAATTGCACGATGCGCAGTGCGGCTTCCACGCATTCTTCGGTTTCGGCCACCAGGGCCATGCGCACGCGCTGGGCGCCGGGGTTGCTGCCCTGGGCCTCGCGGGCCAGGTAGCTGCCGGGGAGCACGGTGACATTGTATTGAGCCAGGAGCGCCCGCGCGAACTCGGCATCATCCATGCCCAGCGCTTCGGGGACCTTGGCCCACAGGTAAAAACCAGCATCCGGCAAGGAGACTTCCATGACACCTGCCAGCAGCGGCGTGACCTGGGCGAACTTCTTGCGGTAGCGTGCGCGGTTTTCCACCACATGCTGTTCGTCGCCCCAGGCGGCAATGCTGGCGGCCTGGATGACGGGGCTCATGGCGCTGCCGTGGTAGGTTCGGTACAGCAAAAATGCCTTGATCAGCGCCGCATCGCCGGCCACAAAGCCGCTGCGCATGCCGGGCACATTGCTGCGCTTTGACAGGCTGGTAAAGGCCATCAGGTTCTTGTAGTCGCTGCGGCCCAGCTGGGCCGCAGCCTGCAGGCCGCCCAGCGGGGGCTCGTCGCGGAAGTAGATCTCGCTGTAGCACTCGTCCGAGGCGATCACAAAACCAAAGCGGTCGCTCAGCGCAAAAAGCTTCTGCCATTCGCTCATCGGCATGACAGCGCCGGTGGGGTTTCCAGGGGAGCACACAAACAGCAGTTGCGTGCGCTCCCACACACTGTCTGGCACCGTGTCCCAGTTCACCGCGAAGTTCCGGGCAGGATCACTGGGGGCGTAGTAGGGCTGGGCACCCGCCAGCAGCGCGGCGCCTTCATAGATTTGATAGAACGGGTTGGGGCACACCACCAGCGCTTGTCCCCGGGATGGGTCGATGACCGTCTGGGCAAACGAGAACAGCGCTTCGCGCGAGCCGTTCACTGGCAGTACCTGGGTGCCTGGGTCTAGCGCCAATGCGTAGCGCTGTTGCAGCCAGAGGGTGAACGCTTCGCGCAGCTTGGGTTCGCCCGCCGTGGCGGGGTAACTGGACAAGCCGCCAAGATTGTTACAAAGTGCATCTTTGATGAATGGGGGCGTAGGATGGCGCGGTTCGCCCATGCCCAGGCTGATGGGGCTGTAGGCCGCAGGGGGTGTCACCCCCGCAAAGAGCTGTCGCAGCCGCTCGAACGGGTAGGGCTGGAGGTGGGAAAGCAGGGGGTTCATGGAGCGACATTATGGGCGAATGGCACTGGTGAAGAAGCCCCGCGCTCATACCACTATCCGAGTGGGCCGCAGTGCCGAAGAGGCACACAAAATGGCTTGGGATGGGCCTGTCAACCCAGCGTAAGAGCGCAGACATAGCATCCGCGATGCTGAAAAAAAGACAAGGGAGACAAAAGATGCCAGGATTTTTACCACTGCGCCCAGGACTCTGGTGGATGCGCAGATGGCACCTGCCGGGTAAATTGCTCACGCTGGGCCTGCTGATGGCGGCTGTGTTGTTGGCGGCTGTTGCGGGAGCGCCCGGGTGGGTTGTGGTGATGGGTGTTCTGGTCCTGCTGTATGCGCTGTTGGCGTTGTACCTCAGCCTATCGTCCGATCTCGCCGGCCTGGCGCACGCCATGAAGCAGACCACCAATGGTGATCTGAGCGCGCATGTGACCACCCATGGCCAAGATGAGATTGGTGCGATGGCGCAGTCATTGGACCGGATGGTGCTCACTTTGTCGTCGATGGTTGCCGACATTCGCAGCAATGCCGCCCTGGTGGCACACGCAGGGCAGAGCCTGGCGCAGGGCAACCGCTCGCTGGCAGAACGTACAGAACAGCAAGCCGCCAACCTGGAGCAGACGGCCGCCAGTGTGGAACAGTTGTCGTCTGCTGTCCAGAACAACGCCCAGACCGCCCGCAGCGCCGATGCGCGTGCTGCAGAGGTCCGCAAGGCTGCAGATGCCGGGGCCGAGGCCATGACGCGCGCCGTGCAATCGGTTGAGGCGATTCAGCAGGGAGCGCGGCGCATGACCGAAATCATTGGCGTCATCGACAGCATCGCTTTCCAGACCAACATCCTGGCCCTGAATGCTGCCGTTGAAGCCGCACGGGCTGGCGAACAAGGCCGTGGCTTTGCGGTGGTGGCGGGCGAGGTGCGCACCTTGGCCAAGCGTTCAGGCGACGCGGCGCGCGAGATCCGTGAGTTGATTGGTGCGTCCGTCAATCAGGTCGAGGCCAGTGCCGGCCTTATCCGTTCAGCGGGTGAGGGCATTGCCAACATGGCGGGTGGTATCCGCAGCGTAGCGGCCAGCATGACCGAAATATCCGGCTCCAGCGCCGAACAAAGCACTGGCCTGAGCGAGGTAAGTTCGGCCGTGCAGCAGCTCGACCAGATCACCCAGCACAACGCGCAGATGGTGGGCCATGCCGTTCACCAGGCCGAGGCCTTGGAACACCGGGCATCGACCTTGTCGCAGGCCGTTTCGGCGTTTCGTTTGCAACAGGGTACGGCCGATGAGGCCGTGACAATGGTCCAGAAGGCCGTTGCCTTGCACAAGACCACCTCGAAAGAGCAGTTCCTGCGCAGCGTGACGGACAAGAGCCAGCCCTACTACGACCGGGATATGTATGTGTTCGTGCTCGACACCTCCGGGACCTATCGGGCGTTTGGTGGCAATCAGGCCAAAGTCGGAACGCGCGTGCAGGACATTCCCGGTATCGCGGGCGACCGGCTGGTGAGTGACATCGTTACGCAGGCAGATCACGCGCCGGGTTGGGTGGAATACGACATCAACAACCCTTCGACGGGGGCGGTCCAGACCAAGATGTCGTACGTGAGCCGGGTGGGAGATCTGTATGTGGGCTGCGGGGTTTACAAGTCCCTGGCCGCGCGGTAGTTCGCGTCAGGTTAGCGCTGAGGACAGCGAAGCCGGTGTCGTAGTCGGGCCGCGATGAGTGACTGCGACGGGCGGTGCTCTGCCGTCCGCATCAGATTTGGCCGTGGTTTCTGCGTTGTCTTGCGCGTTCCATGGCAGCGGCAATGGCCGCTTTGCGCGCATCGGCACTCTCCGCCGCCACGATGGCCGCAGGCGCATTTGCGTTGTCAGCTTCGTTTGCCACCGTGTCATCCGTGTCCACTTCCAGCGGAATACGCTGAAGGTGTTGGAGATATCGGTCACGGGCCTGCTGGGCAAGTGGGGGTGACCATGCCGCCCAGCCCGTAGCCGCCCCGGTGACGTTGTCCAGTTGGATGCAGTCCACAGGGCATACCGGGATACACAGCTCGCAACCCGTGCAATAGGGCTCGATAATTGTGTGCATCATCTTGTTGGAGCCCACGATGGCATCCGTGGGGCAGGCCTTGATACACAGCGTGCAACCGATGCACCAGGCCTCGTCAATGAACGCGACAGCCCGTGGCCCTTCGATACCGTGCTCTTCACTCAGGGGCACAGGCGTGTGGCCGGTGATGGCGGCCACACGCGCAATGCCCTCTGTGCCACCTGGCGGGCACTGGTTGATGGCCGCCAGCCCATCCGCAATGGCTTGCGCATAGGTAGCGCAGTCAGGATAACCGCAGCGCGTGCACTGCGTCTGAGGCAACACCGCATCAATCCGCGCTGCGAGATCTGTCGATGCAGTCCGTGGCGTGCTGGCTTCTTGGGAGCGAATCAAGCCTTGCGTGCCTTGCTGCTGGTGCGGCTGCGAGGGCCAGCCGGTGCTGCCGTCACAGCAGCAGCTTTGGCCGTGCCAAGATCGGCCTTGACAGGCTCTGCGGCACCCGTGGCCGCTTGCGTTGCTGCCTCAGGCTTGACCCAACGCGTTGCCACTGCAGGGGCTGCTGTGGTCTTTTTTGCGGTGGCCCGGACGGGAGTTGCAGGCACTTTGACGGCTGTCGGGGCTTTGGTGGCTACTTTTGCCACCTTCACCACGGGTTTGGCCGCAGGGGCCTTGGCCCGCACGGGGGCTGCAGCCGTTTCGACCACCGTTGCGACCGTGGTCGTTACTGCAGGCTCGGCGCTCTTTTTCTGTGGCACTTCGTGCTCAAGGATGAATTGGCGCACCTTGGGATACACCAGATCGCGCCAGCGGCGGCCGCTGAAGATGCCGTAGTGGCCGGCTCCCTTGGCCTCCAGGTGGCGCTGTTCCTTGCGCACAATGCCGCTGCACAGGTCATGAGCGGCTTCGGTTTGACCGGAGCCTGAGATGTCGTCCAGCTCGCCTTCCACGGTGAATAGCGCGGTGGTGGTGATGTCTTGCGGGCGCACGCGCTCGATCTTGCCTGCGGGCGAACGCACATCCCAGGTGCCATGCACCAATTTGTAGTCCTGAAACACGGTCCGGATGGTTTCCAGGTAGTAGTCTGCATCCATGTCCAGCACCGCGTTGTACTCGTCATAGAACTTGCGGTGGGCCTCGACGCTGGCGTCGTCGCCCTTGATCAGGTCCTTGAAGTAGTCGTAGTGGCTTGTCGCGTGGCGGTCTGGGTTCATGGCCACAAACCCTGTGTACTGGAGAAAGCCGGGGTACACGCGGCGACCAGCGCCCGGAAACTTCTCCGGCACCCGGTAGATCACGTTGTTCTCGAACCACTCGAAGCTGCGGTTGGTGGCCAGGTTGTTCACTGATGTGGGGGACTTGCGGGCATCAATAGGCCCGCCCATCATGGTCATGGTCAGCGGGGTTTTCTCGCCACGGCTGGCCATCAGCGACACAGCAGCCAGCACAGGCACGGTGGGTTGGCAAACGCTGATCACATGGCAGTTGCCATATTCGCCTTGCAGGTGGCGGATGAACTCCTGCACGTAATTGACGTAGTCATCCAGGTGAAACTCACCTTCGGACAGAGGCACCAGACGTGCATTTTTCCAGTCGGTGATGTAGACCTTGTGGTCCTTGAGCATGGTGCGCACGGTGTCACGCAGCAAGGTGGAGTAGTGCCCTGACAGCGGCGCCACGATCAGCACCACGGGCTGGGTTTTGAGCTTGGTCAGCGTGGCGGGGTCGTCCGAAAACCGCTTGAAGCGGCGCAGCTCGCAAAACGGTTTGTTGACTTCGATGCGCTCGTGGATCGCCACGCCCACACCATCAACGTCCACGGTATGAATATCAAACGTCGGCTTTTCGTAGTCCTTGCCCAAGCGGTAGAGCAGATCGTAGCCAGCGGCCATGCGTTGTGCCGCAGAGGTCTGGCTCAGTGGCGACACCGGATTGCTGAACAACTTGGAAGCCGCCTGCGCAAAGTCCGTGAAGGGCTCCATCAAGGAGCGTTGGGTTTCGTAGATGTGATACAGCATGGGGCGAAACTCCGTTTTGTTGCAGTGCAATATAGCAGCACTTGGTAACAAGCGCATGGAGTAAAACCACCAATGCCAAGTCGCCTATGCGACAGGTTTTCGGGCGCATTCGGCGGCGACATTCATCAAATATGCCGAGCTGGTGTTCGCTAAATTGATAGCAACAGGTGCTTTTCAATGAAGCGCTGGCTGCGGGTTTTGCTGCAAGCTATTGGGACTTGGGCTCGGCATTTTCGAGCAGCCACGCCTCAAAGGATTCGCGGGCCGAGTTGCGCAGTGCCGGACGGAACACGGTCTTGTTGTTGAGGTAAAGGCAGTGGCGGATCACGGTATATGGGTTGAAGCTGCCCTGGGGGTTCTGCTCTTCGAAATGCTGCTTGTAGCGTTTGACAACGCCCACGGTTTCGCGCATCAGCGCGTTGAAGCGCGCGCGTGTCATGCGGGGGACCAGCCCTGGATGTCATCCACAAAACCATCGACCTTGGAGGGCTCGAACTCGAAATCCTTGAAAAAATGCGTGGCGATCTTCAGGAAAGTGAATGCATTGAGTTCGCTGCTGCTCCCCTGCGTCTTGTTGGGTGATTGCGCATCTGCGGTAGCCCCCAAGGCGGGTTCTTCGGTTTCGTCGGGGGCCTGCAGCAACTCGGCCTCCGTGGCATCCCGAATCTGGCGGAACTCCCGGTCGGCCAGTTCAAACAGGGCGGACAGCACATTGATGCGCCGCTTGAGCTGACCGGGAATCGATTTTTTGTATTTGATCTTGTGATCCAGCACGCTCCACGAGTCCTGGATGATGGTGCGCACCTGCAGCTCAAAGGGCCATTGGGCATACGCCGCATGCTCTGGCAGTTCGCGCTCGGCGGTGCCGAGCCGGAGATCCAAGTGCAAGCCCTTGTAGCCGAACGATGCTTCGGTGCTCTCCACTGCAGTCACCTTGTCGGTGACATCGATCACCGCGAAATGGGCGCGCACGATCTGGGCAATTTTCTCCAGCTCGTCCTCGTACAGGCATACCACCCGTACCCCGATGAGGTCGGTGATATAGCTTCGGATGTCGTAGGGTGTGTTGCTCTCTTCCAGTGCAGGGCGGTACTTGCGGACAAATTTGCGGATGCATTCCTCGGCATCCTTCACGCGGCCCTCGACCTTGGCGATATCTACGCCGCCCGCCTGAGTCACGGCGGTGGCAACCATGCCCGTGATGGCCATACAGGCGGCGTCGAGGGTCACTGCCTGCTGCTCATACAGGGCGCGAAATTGGGATGCTTCCAGGTCGAAGTCAAGCGATGCCATACCGGGTCTTTGGTGGGTTGCGGAAGGTGGGTGGCGGAGCGTTGTGTGGATTGTGTGTGCAGGTGGCGGGAGCATATCCCGCGCGAAGGAAGGTTCAGGCATGCGCTCCGTGTTTCGGTGCGGAGTGTGCGCGCAAATGCCCCTTTGCAGTGCGGGACAGATGCTCATAATGGTGCAGTCTTGGCAATCGCCGCAACGCATGTCTTTGGACTGCGCAAACACCTTTCAGGACGCAATGACACCACATCCCCATGACGGCAATGCCCCATCCGCAGCCAATGCGCAGGCGGCATCACGCCTTGTGGCGGTCAAAAGGGCAACCAGCCACCGCTGGTTGCCGGTGGTGCTCCCCCCGTTGATTGCGCTGCTCACACTGGGTTTGACCTTTCTCTACTGGCAAAGCGAAGAGAACAGCACGCGGAACCGGCGCGAGCAGAATTTTGAGGCGGCCGCCGGCCAGATTGCCTACAACCTCAAGGACCGGATGGCCACGTACGAAGTGGTTCTGCGTGGTGTCAAAGGGTATTTCGAAGGGTCCGAGCGCATTGACCGGGAGGAGTTTCAGGCCTACGTGGGTGCCTTGCAGCTGCGCGAGACGCGGCCCGGCCTGCAAGGCGTGACGCTCATCCTGCGACTGCCTGGTACCGCGCTGACGGCACATACCAATGACATGCGCCAGCGCGGTTTTGCCCAATACACCGTGCGTCCTCCCGGGGAGCGTGAGGTCTATGCGCCCATCACCCATATCGAACCGCTGGATGACAGCAACCTCAAGGCGTTGGGGTTTGACGTGCTGACCATCCCGGTTGCCAAGGAGGCATTGGACCGCGCCAGCGACACGGGTGAGCTGGCGCTGTCCGGTCGGTTGACGCTCATGCAAACCGGTAACTCGGGGCTTGTGATGTACCTGCCGATCTACGACGCAGCCGCAAACACCCAGACCATGGAAGGCCGACGCAAGGGGATCGCGGGATGGGTGTCCGCTCCGTTTCGCATGGCGGACGTGATCGGCGGGATGTCGCGAGAGTTCGATACCGACATCGGTCTGCAGATTCTGGACAGCACAAGCGGAACCCGGGCGGCCGATGCATTGCTCTTCAGCGACGCCGCACAGGCCGCCCCGGTGCCCGGTGGCGGTCTTCAGACTACCCGCGAGCTGGAGATCGGCGGGCGCCGCTGGACGCTGCAGATGACCCCTCAGCCTGCCTTTGCACTGCGCTTCAAGAACGAAGGCCATCATCCGGTCGCCCTGATGGGCACGGTGCTGAGCCTCATCCTGGCATGGTTCACGTGGTTGCTGGCCACTGGGCGCGAGCGGGCCTTGGGCCTGGCACGCGACATGACGGCCGAATTGCGTGCCACGCGTGACGACCTGGAGAGCACGCTCAACGCCATTCCCGATCTGCTCTTCGAATTGGGGCTGGACGGTTGTATTCACCACTACCGCTCGGCCCGATCAGACATGCTGGCCATTCCCCCGGAGATGTTTCTGGGCCGCTTGATGAGCGATGTGGTCCCCGCCGAAGCCGCCGCAGGCTGCCTTGAGGCGCTGGAGGCCGCGCACCGCACGGGATACTCGACAGGCCACCAATACCGCCTGGAGCTGGATGGCATCACGCACTGGTTTGAGCTGTCGATCGCCCGCAAAGAAAGCGCCGCGCCTGGCGATGAGCCCCGGTTCATCGCGCTGTCTCGCGACGTCACAGAACGCAAGCTGGCCGAGGCACGCACGCACCAGTTGGCGTATTTCGATGCACTCACCGGCCTGCCCAATCGGCGCATGCTGCTCGACCGCATGGAGCATGCATTGCACAACGCCCAGAAGGCTGCGCAGGTGGGGGCGGTGCTCTACATAGACCTCGACAACTTCAAACAGATCAACGATGCGCGGGGGCACTCACTGGGCGATGCTTTGATCGTGCAGGTGGCTCAGCGTCTCACCCAGCAACTGCGCGCCGGCGACACCGTGGCGCGCCTGGGTGGCGATGAGTTTGTGGTGCTGGTACACAACGTGGCATCCGACATGGAGTCGGGCGGACGGGCGGCGCTGTTGGTGGCCGAAGAGATCCGCGTGGTGCTGGAAGCGCCCTACACCATCGACACGCACCTCTACAGCACCACGGGCAGTATTGGCATCACGCTGTTCCCCAAGCGCGGCGAGGGGGTGGAAGACCTGCTGCGCGAAGCCGACACCGCCATGTACCGCGCCAAGGACCTGGGCCGCAACCGCATCCGCTTTTACGAGGCGGCCATGCAGGCCGACGTGCAGGAGCGCCTGGCGTTGGAACAGGACTTGAAGAAAGCCCATGCCCAGGGCGAACTGGCCGCGTTTGTGCAAAACCAGGTGGATGCCGCAGGCAACGTGGTTGGGGGCGAGCTGCTGATGCGCTGGAACCACCCCACGCGGGGCAATGTGCCACCCAGCCGCTTCATTCCTGTCGCTGAAGCCTCGGGCCTCATCTTGCGCATGGGCGACTGGATGATCCAGCAGGCCTGCGAAACCCTCGCGCACCTGCAGGCATCGGGGCGCGAGCTGTCGCTCTCGGTCAATGTGAGCCAACGGCAGTTCCGCCAGGATGATTTTGTGGAGCGCGTGCGCCACATGCTGGCCCACACCGGCGCCAACCCGGCCCACCTGATCCTGGAAGTGACGGAAAGCCTGCTCATCGAGAACCTGGAAGACACCATCGCCCGCATGACCGAAATCGTGCAACTGGGCGTGCGGTTTTCCATCGACGACTTTGGCACCGGCTATTCGAGCCTGGCCTACCTCAAGCGGCTGCCGCTTTTTGAACTCAAGATCGACAAGAGTTTTGTGGACGATACCCCGGACGACCCCAACGACACGGCCATCGTGCAGTCCATCATCTCTGTGGCCCGCCACCTGAACCTGCGTGTGGTGGCAGAGGGGGTTGAGACCCGCGCCCAAGCGGATTTTCTGGTGGACAGCCGGTGCGATTGCCTGCAGGGCTACCTGTTTGGGCGGCCGGAGCCGCTGGCCGGGTGGCTGGCGCGGGTCACGTAGCCGCAGCGGCCTGCATGGGGGCCTCTGGCGTTGGCTCCAGCGCAGCGCTCGCATACGACTGCATCGCCAATGCATGCACCTCCCGCGCGGGTCGGTCCTTGAGCAAATGGTTGCTCCACACCTGGCGCCAGATGCGGGCGCCGGGCAGGCTGTGGCGCAGGCCCAGCATGTGGCGGGCGATGTGGGCCCAGGGCGTGCCGTACAGGGCCGCTTCGCGCTCCATGTATTCGACCATCGCCAGCTCAACTTCCTCGCGCGTCAGAGGGCAGGGGGTGCCGCCGTAGTAGAGAGGGTCCCAGCGGGCCAGCCACCATGGGTTGTGGTACGCCTCACGACCAATCATCACGCCATCGAGGTGCTCCAGTTGCTCTTGCACCACCGCATCGGCGGTGATGCCGCCATTGATGGCGATGGTGAAATGCGGAAACTCGGCCTTGAGCTGGTGGACCACCCCATACCGCAGCGGTGGGATGTCGCGGTTTTCCTTGGGACTCAGGCCCTGCAGCCAGGCGTTGCGCGCATGCACGATGAACACGGTGCACCCGGCATCGGCCACGGTGCCGATGAAGTCGCGCACAAAGCCATAGTCCTCGATTTTGTCGATGCCGATGCGGTGCTTGACGGTGACGGGCACATCCACCACGTCCTTCATGGCCTTCACACAGTCGGCCACCAGCTGGGGCGATTTCATCAGGCTGGCACCAAACGCGCCGCGCTGCACGCGGTCGCTGGGGCAGCCGCAGTTGAGGTTGATCTCACCGTAGCCCCATTGCGCGCCCAGGCGTGCGGCCTCGGCCAGCTTGTCGGGCTCGTTGCCGCCCAGTTGCAGGGCCACGGGGTGCTCTTCGGCGTTGAAGCGCAGGTGCCGTTCGGTGCCGCCATGGATGATGGCGCCCGCGTTCACCATCTCGGTGTAAAGCAGGGTCTGGCGGGTCAGCAGCCGATGAAAGTAACGGCAGTGGCGGTCGGTCCAGTCCATCATCGGGGCGACGGACATGCGCCAGGGGCTCAGGGTGGGTTCCACGGGCAAACTAGAAAACGGAGAGGTTGGGGGTGGCCGCGGGAGCACTCGTGGGGTGAGCGGTCGCCAGCAGGGCTGTCACCGGAAAGCGCTGATTATCCCACCGACCCTGCGGTCAGCACCAGCGTGTGGTTATGAATAAAAACGGCCGCTAGCGCATATCCTTAAAGCACTGGCAGCTATAAAAAATGAAGCATTCGCAGGGCCCGGGCCGGTGTGCTGTGCTTTGCGGTTGCGGTTGTCATCCGGTCACGCCACTGGCGGCGCGACATCTCGCAGGCCATAGCGCCCCACCACCTGCGCGCGTTGGCACGGGTCGATGTTGATGTGGCTGGCATCGCGGCCCACCATCGCCAGCAGGCGCGGGTCCATCACGCGGCGCCACAGAGGCGGCACGTAGGCCAGGGTGAACATGCCGAAGTAGCCGATGGGCAACTGGGGGGCTTGCTCAAAATGCCGCAGTGACTGGTAACGGCGCAGCGGGTGGGCGTGGTGGTCCGAATGCCGTTGCAGATGGAACAGCGCCCAGTTGGAGAACGCGTGGTTGCTGTTCCACGAGTGCTGCGGGCGGCAGGGCTCGTAGCGGCCACTGGCATCGCGTGCGCGCAGCAGACCATAGTGTTCCACATAGTTGGCCGATGTGAGCTGAAAGTTGGCCCAGAACGACGCCACCCATAAAAACGGCAGGATGAACACACCCAGCCACAGGGCGAGCGCGCCCCACAGCAGCGCTGTGACCAGCGCGGGCTGCAGGATCTCGTTGTGCCAGGACAGCAGCGGCTGGTGTTGCCGTACAAGCCGGTCTTTTTCGAGTGCCCAGGCGCGACGCAAGGCGCCTGGCATTTCACGCAGCACAAAGCGGTAGATGGACTCGCCCATGCGTGACGATGCCGGGTCGGTCGGGGTGGCTACATCGCGGTGGTGGCCCCGGTTGTGCTCGATGAAAAAATGCCCATAGGCCGTGGGGGCCAGCACCAGCTTGGCCAGCCAGCGCTCTAGCGCGGTGTTTTTGTGGCCCAGTTCATGCCCGAGGTTGATGCAGAAGCCACCCACTGTGCCCGTGGTCAGCACCATGGCCAGCACGCCATGCCAGGGCAAAGGATGGGTTGCCACAAACCAGGCGCTGAAGATGAAGGCCGCCCACAGCACAGGCACCAGCAGGTAGGTGATGCGGCGGTAGTAGCGGTCGCGCTCCAGCGCGGGCACTGCGGATTCGGGCGGGTTGCTCTGATCCACACCCAGCAGCCAGTCCAGCAATGGGGCGACGATGTAGAAAAAGGCCACCGGCGTCCACAGCGCCAGCGGCTCGCCCGTCCACCACATCAATGCAGGGCCCGCGCCCACGGTGCAGGGCACCACCAGCGACAGCAGCCACGCGTACCGTTTGCGATCACGGTAGGGCGGGTCGTCACAGGGGGCTGTGTGCTGCATCATGGTCGTGAGCGGCGCTGAACGAAAAGAACAGGAGCCGTGCACAGATTCTGAGCAAGCAGCGGGTAAAAGCCAGCTTTATTTGGCAGACGACACGGTGTGCAGGGGATGGATAAAAATGCCGGAGAGCGCCTGTCTGGCTTGCACAACATGCGATCTGAAGCGAATATTTCCGCCCACCTTGGGCGGCCGTGACGGCGCAGGTCCTTTGCCTTGTCTCAAGGTGGGGCATAGGCCCCATCGGCGATACTTGCGGCGCTTTTGATGCCTGCGCGGCGACTGGCGCAGCGCCCGGTCTTGCCCTGCGGGCTGTTCTGTACACCGCCTTCCCATGCACCACACCATTTTTGACACGCCGGTAGTCAACACGCTCCTGCGCGCTTTATCGCGTTTCACCTTGCACATCACTGGCTGGCGGGTGGAGGGCGTCTTGCCCGCCCATGCCGCCAAAAGCGTGTTGATTGCCGCGCCCCACACCAGCAACTGGGACCTGCCGTACACGCTGATGCTGGCGTTCTCGCTGCGGCTGCGGGTGTACTGGATGGGTAAGCAGAGCCTGTTCAAGGCGCCGTTTGGGGGCGTGATGCGTTGGCTGGGCGGCATTCCGGTGAACCGGGAGCAGTCGAGCAACCTGGTCGCTATGTCAGCCCAGGCCATGCGCAATGCGGTCGGGCCCATGCAGCTCATCGTGCCGCCCGAAGGCACCCGGGGCAAAACGCGGCACTGGAAGACGGGTTTCTATTTCATCGCCCAGCAGGCGGGGGTGCCCATCGTGCTCGCCTTTGTGGACTACGGCCGCAAGGTGGGTGGCCTGGGGCCGGTGTTTGAGCCGACCGGTGATCTGGACGGCGACATGGCGCGCATCAAGGCGTTTTATGCGCCCATCCAGGGCAAGAATCCGACGCAGTTCGAGGCCTGAGTTTGGGGTTGAAAATTGGATGAAATTGGCCTCTAGCGCTTTTATATAAAGCGCTAGTAGCTATCATAAATGGAGTGAATATGGGGCGGCACTCACGCGCCCACACTCCGGCGATCGATCTTGCGGCTGAGCACGATGCTGGTCTGCGTCTGGTGCACGCCGTCGAGCTGGCCCACCTTGTCGAGCAGCGCGTCGAGTTGTTCATGGCTGGTGCAGCGCAAGAACACCAGGTAGTCAAACGGCCCGCTCACGGCGGACACCTCTTCAACTTCGGTCATGGCCTCCAGCGCGCGCAGCACGGTGGGCGCTGTTTTGGGCAACACACTGATGGAGCACCACGCGCGCACGGTGCTGGCATCCAGCCGAGCGCCCAGCCGCACCCCATACCCCGCCACAACGCCCGAGCGCTCCAGCCGCGCGATGCGCGCCACCACGGTCGTGCGGGCCAGCCCCAGTTGGCGGGCCAGTGTGGCCGTGCCCTCGCGGGCGTTGGCCTGCAGCAGGCTGAGCAATTGGCGGTCGGTGTCGTCCAGGGGCTGGGTCATGGGCAGGTTCTCAAGAGTCACTGCGACGATCATATTCGCCGTAATGACAAAACAAAATGTGATTTTTGACGTTTTTCACGCTACACATTGGCAGCTTCCTTGCCTAGCATCAAGGCATCTACCACTTGTCACTGCTTCACGCGGTGACCACCACCGGGAGCGCCGCCATGACCCATCTTTCCACCCCCTCCAACACCACCACCCGCCACGCCATTACCATCCTGGGCGCGGGCCACATCGGCTTTGCCATGGCGCTGCTGCTGCAGCAAACGGGCGACTACGACACCCTGGTGGTGGACCGCGATCCGGTGCGATTGGCAGAGGTGGCCACCTTGGGGGTATCCACCCGGCTGGCCACGGACAACGCCAGCCTGCAAGCCGCCATCGGTGGCCGTTTTGCCGTGCTCAACGCTCTGCCGTTTCACTGCGCCGTGCCCGTGGCCACCCTGTGCGCGGCGGCAGGCGTGCACTACTTTGATCTGACGGAGGATGTGCAAAGCACCCAAGCCATTCGCGCACTGGCGGCCAACGCCCGCAGCGTGCTCATGCCGCAATGTGGCCTGGCACCGGGCTTCATCGGCATCGTGGGCCACGACCTGGCCCGGCGTTTTGACACCCTGCACTCGCTGCGCATGCGCGTGGGTGCGCTGCCGCGTTATCCGCAAGGCGCGCTGCGCTACAACCTGACCTGGAGCACCGAAGGCCTCATCAACGAATACTGCAACCCCTGCGAGGCGATAGTGGACGGGGTGCGCACCACCGTGCCCGCGCTGGAGGGGCTGGAGACCTTTGCGCTCGATGGCGTGGAGTACGAGGCCTTCAATACCTCGGGCGGCCTGGGCACGCTCACCGAAACGCTGGCGGGCAAGGCGCGGCAGGTGGATTACCAGTCCATCCGCTACCCCGGCCACAACGCGATCCTGAAACTGCTGCTCAACGACCTGCGCCTGCGCGACCGGCGCGATCTGCTCAAGGACATTCTGGAAACGGCCATCCCCACCACGGACCAGGATGTGATCGTGGTGTTTGCCACCGCTTCGGGTCTGAAAGGCGGACGGCTGGTGCAGGAGTCTTACTCGGCGCACATCGTGGGCACCGAGCTGGCGGGGCACCGGTTGAGCGCCATTCAGCTCACCACAGCGGCGGGTATCTGCACGGCGCTGGACCTGGTGGCTGACGGGCGTTTGCCGCAGCGCGGCTTCGTGGGCCAGGAGTCCGTGGCGCTGGCGGACTTCCTGGCGAACCGGTTTGGGGTGGCCTACGCCGGGGACGAAGCGTCGGTGCATTGACGACAGGGCCGTGCCGCATCGACCCCTGCAGGGCCCTGGCTCAGCGGCCCCCAGGCTTTTGGTACATCCCCTCGATGGGCTGCGCAAAAAACGTCATCAGGTTGTTGCGCTTGAGCTTGAGCGTGGGGGTCATGAAGGTGTTTTCAATCGTCCACGGTTCGAGTGTCAGGTGAATGGCGCGTGGGACAGCATAACGGGCAAAGCTGGCGGTGTTCTTCTCGATGCGGGCCAGCACGGCGCGGTGCACGCTGGGTTGGTTCAGGCTGTCGGCCGCTTGCGGGTTCAGGCCCAGGTCAGCGGCCAGGCGCTGCCATTCGTCGGTCTTGAGAACCGCCACACAGGCGATGAAGGGGCGGTTTTCGCCCACCACAAAGGCTTGCTCCAACAGCGGATCGGCCAGCAAGGCCAGTTCCAGGTCGCCGGGCGGGATCTTTTCACCGGTTGAAGTAACGATGATTTCCTTGATACGCCCTCGGATGTAAATGCGGCCGTTCACGATGTCAGCTTGGTCACCCGTGCCCAACCAGCCGTCGGCGCTCAGGATCTTGGCGGTGTCTTCGGGGCGTTTCCAGTAGCCCTTCATCACGATGGGGCCGCGCACCTGCAGCTCGCGGTTGTCGCCAATGCGCACCTCCACGCCCGACAGGGCCTTGCCCACGCAAGCGGGATCGTTGTCGCTCAGTGCGTTGACCGCTACCACGGGGGCCGTCTCGGTCATGCCGTAGCCTTGCACCAGGGGCAGGCCCAGGCCCAGAAAGCACTTGGCGATGGTGGGCGACAGCGGGGCGCCACCGCTCACGGCGACGCGTACGCGGCCACCAAATTGCGCCAGCAGCGGCTGGGCCACCAAGGCCCGCAATACCGGCCAAGGCAGGGCCGCCATCCAGCCGGCGGCCCGGCTGCTGTCGTCTGGTGTGGGAGCAGGCAGGCCCTGGGCGGCACAAAAGCGCGCCCAGCCCTTGTTTTGCGCCGCTTCATACAGCTGCATCTTCCAGGGCGTGGGGGATAGTTTTTCGAGCAGCTTGGCGTGGATGCGTTCGTAGATGCGGGGCACCGACACCAACACCGTCGGACGCACGGTTTTCAGATCTTCGGCCAGCAAAGGGACCGACCGTGCATAGGCCACGCAGCTGCCTGCGGCAATGGGCAGGTAGTAACCGCCCGTGCGCTCAAAGGTGTGCGACAGCGGCAGGAATGACAGGAACACATCGTCCAGCGTGGGCGCGATGCGGTCGAGCGACGCCTTCACGTCGCTGACCACATTGCGGTGCGTCAGCATCACCCCTTTGGGTTTGCCGGTGGTACCCGAGGTGTAGACGATGGCGGCCAGGTCATCCGCCTGCGGCGCCTGGGGCGTGGGGGCACTGCCGGCGTGCGCTGCACCCGCAAGCCACTGCGCCAGCGAACCCACAGCAGGCTCGTCGCCAGAACCTGCCGTGGCTTTGAACGTCGATGTGTCGTCGTCGGTGATGACCACTGCGCGCAAGGCCGGGAACGGTGTGCCCACGGCCCGGATCTTCTCCCACTGCTCGGCCTGGCCCAGGATGAGCATCGAGGCTTCGCAGTCGGCCAGGATGTAGGCAATGCTGCCAGGGTTGTCGATCGCATGCAGGGGCACAGGCACACAGCCCGTGGCCAGCGTGGACTGGTCGGCACACATGGCGTTGAGCCCGTTGGGCAGCAAGATGGCCACGCGCGCCGCAGCAGGCAACTGCAGGGCCAGCAGCGCTTGTGTCCAGGCGTCAACACGCCGCGTAGTGTCGGCCCAGGTCAGGCTGACCCAGGTGTGGGTGTGTGGATCAAAGGCGCGATAGGCCTCCGAATCCGGGGTGCGGGCGGCGCGGTAGGCGAGAAGCTGGGGCAGCGTCTGGACGCTGGCGATATCGGGAGGGGAGGGGGTCATCAAACTCTGTAAGGGTCGCGCGAAGCAGCTTGCGCAGTGTCTCGAAAAAGCCTGGGAATCATATCCAGCACCAGCGCAATCCCACGCTCGCGGTTTGCGTGGTTTGTCAGAAATGGTGTGTTCCTGTTTGCGCAATGGTGAGTGCGCGCGCCACTTGGCAGGCACTGTCGCAGTCCGAAACACCACCCCACCTTTAGAATTTTCTCCATGGGGATGCGGCCTTGCCTTTGCCGGGGCGCGGGATGGCCATTCACCATTGCAGAAGTACAAGGGGAGCCTATGAAAATGAACCGTCCAAAAATTCTGAATATTCTTTTGGCCGCACTGTTGCTGGCTCTGGTCTTCTTTGCTTGGAGCAATGCGACACGTTATGGAAACCGTGCCCAAAAAGCCGAAAACTATGTGCTGGCGAAGATGTGGTACCTCATTGCTGCTCACACCGGGGATGCCGCAGCGCAGAACAATTTGGCGGGCTTTTACGCGGAGGGGAGGGGAGGCGGCCGCAACGACAGGTTGGCAGTCAAGTGGTTTGAGCAAGCGTCAGCAGCCGGGGTCTCTGCAGCCAAGTTTAATTTGTCCAATTTTTACGAAGAAGGACGGGGTGTGCCCCGAAATATTCACAAAGCCACGGCGCTACTGGAGGAGCTGGCAAAAGAAAGAGATGCGGTGGCTGCATTCAACCTGGGGCATATCTATGCAACGGGGCGTGATGACTTTCCCCAAGATATGGAAAAGGCCATTGGCTGGTACGAGAAATCTGCGCACATGGGCTATGCGTCAGCACAGTACAACCTGGGAGCCATCTACGCCCAAGGCACTGGCGGCGTCCCCAAGGATTTTGCTCTTGCGGGCCAGTGGGTTCTGAAGGCAGCGCAGAAAAATCACAGCAAAGCCCAGATGGACTATGGCTTCATGCAACTGGCCGGGATTGGGGTCACTGAAAACCGAACAGAGGGCATTCAATGGCTGACAAAGGCTGGCAACGACCCGGCTACTTTGAAACTAATGAAGGAGCGACTCGCGCTGATCTGCGCAAGCGCACCGGGCGCAGTGGAGAAAGAGCCTTGCACCGGGTGGATGAAGGGTCGCTAAAAACAGGGAAATGAAGTACGTGCCTATTTGACAGGCTGCGCTTTGGGGGTCAAAGCGCAAACGATCCAAAATCAAAAGGCTTCCTTGGCGAGCGGCTCAATCCGGAGTCGCCGCTTCCAGTCCCTGCGCAAAATGCGCTTGCATGGCCTTCACGGTGGCCTTGCCATCGCGCGCCACCATGCCAGCCAGGATGGCGCGGTGCTCGTTCAGCGAGTCTTCAATGCGCCCCTGCTTGAGTAGCGAGTTGTGGCGGTTGAGTTTCATCACTTTGCGCAGGTCGGCCACCATCTGACTGCGCCAGCGGTTGTCGGCCAGCTCCAGCAGCAGCATGTGAAACCGCTCGTTCACCGCAAAAAACCGCTCGCGCTCGGCTGCGGCGGCTTCCAGTTCGGCGTGCAGGTCCTGCAGCTCTTTCAGTTGTTGTGGGGTGGCGGTGGTGGCCACCACGCCTGCCGCGTCGCTCTCCAGCAGGCTGAGCAGGTGGTACACGTCGCGCAGGTCTTTTTCGCTCATTTCGGTCACATAGGCGCCACGGCGCACCTTCATCGTGACCAGGCCTTCGGCCGCCAGCACCTTCAGCGCCTCGCGCAGGGGGGTGCGGCTGATACCGAACTCCTCGGCAATCTTCAATTCGTCGATCCAGCTACCGGGCTCCAGCTCGCGGCGGAAGATGCGCTGGCGCAATTGCTCGGCCACTTCTTCATAGAGCGCGCGGGGAGTGAGGGTGAGGGCAGACATGGGTGGATTGTAAGCGGGCAATAATATTTTGAATCAATAATTATAAATGATGTAAACTCGCCACCACATCGGGGCATGCCCTGAGACCGTCCAACGCCATCTTCGGAGAAGCCCTCGCCATGAGTGACACCCCCCACAACAACGCCCCCGAGTTCGCTGCGTCTTCCTTGGAAGCATGGGCCAAGGCGGCCGCCAAGTCGGCCCCCGGTGGCGATGTGAATGCCCTGAACTGGGTCACGCCAGACGGCATCACCGTCAAGCCGCTGTACACCGCCGAAGACACGGCCAGCCTGCCGTACGCCAACACCTTGCCGGGCTTCGAGCCCTACCTGCGCGGCCCGCAGGCCACCATGTACGCCGTGCGGCCCTGGACGATTCGCCAATACGCAGGCTTTTCAACCGCCGAAGAGTCCAACGCTTTCTACCGCAAGGCCTTGGCCGCAGGTGGGCAGGGCGTGTCGGTGGCGTTTGACCTCGCCACCCACCGGGGCTACGACTCGGACCACCCGCGTGTGACGGGCGACGTGGGCAAGGCCGGCGTGGCGATCGATTCGGTCGAAGACATGAAGATCCTGTTCGACCAGATCCCGCTCGACAAGGTCAGCGTTTCGATGACCATGAACGGCGCGGTGCTGCCCGTGCTGGCCGGCTACGTGGTGGCGGCAGAAGAGCAGGGCGTGAGCCAGGACAAGCTCTCCGGAACGATTCAGAACGACATTCTGAAAGAGTTCATGGTGCGCAACACCTACATCTACCCGCCCAAGCCCTCGATGCGGATCATTGGCGACATCATTGGCTACACGGCCAGGAACATGCCCAAGTTCAACTCGATCTCGATCTCGGGCTACCACATGCAGGAAGCCGGCGCCAACCAGGCGCTGGAGCTGGCCTTTACGCTGGCCGACGGCAAGGAATATGTGAAGACGGCCATCGCCTCCGGCCTGGACGTGGACGAGTTCGCACCGCGCCTGTCGTTCTTCTGGGCGATTGGCATGAACTTCTATCTTGAAGTGGCTAAGATGCGCGCCGCCCGCCTGCTGTGGTGCCGCATCATGAAGGAAACCGGGGCCAAAAACCCCAAGAGCCTGATGCTGCGCACCCACTGCCAGACCTCGGGCTGGTCGCTGACTGAGCAAGACCCCTACAACAACATCGTGCGCACCACCATCGAAGCCATGGCGGCTGTGTTTGGCGGCACGCAAAGCCTGCACACCAACGCGCTCGATGAAGCCATTGCGCTGCCCACCGAGTTCAGCTCGCGCATTGCGCGCAACACACAGCTCATCATTCAGGAAGAGACACACATCACCAACGTGGTCGACCCCTGGGCCGGCAGCTACATGATGGAAAAGCTGACCCAGGACATGATGGATGCCGCCTGGAAGATCATCGAAGAAGTCGAGGCCATGGGCGGCATGACCCAGGCCGTGGACAGCGGCTGGGCCAAGCTCAAGATTGAGGCCGCCGCCGCCGAGAAGCAGGCGCGCATCGATAGCGGCAAGGACGTGATCGTCGGCGTCAATAAGTACAAGCTGGCCAAGGAAGACCCGGTCGACATCCTGCAGATCGACAACGTCAAGGTGCGCGACGGCCAGATCGAACGCCTGAAAAATATCAGGGCGAAACGCGACCCAGCGCTTGTGCAGCAAGCGCTCGATGCGCTCACTTCTGCAGCAGAAGACGGCAGCGGCAACCTGCTCGACCTGGCCATCAAGGCCGTGCGCCTGCGCGCCACGGTGGGTGAAGTGTCGGATGCGCTCGAAAAAATCTACGGGCGCCACCGCGCCGATACGCAAAAGGTGACCGGTGTGTATGCAGCCGCCTATGACTCGGCCGAAGGCTGGGACAAACTCAAGACCGAGATCAACGCCTTTGCCGAAGACCAGGGCCGACGCCCCCGGGTCATGATCGCCAAACTGGGCCAGGACGGCCACGACCGGGGCGCCAAAGTGGTGGCTACGGCCTTCGCCGACCTGGGGTTTGATGTGGACATGGGCCCGCTGTTCCAGACGCCCGAGGAATGCGCCCGCCAGGCGATTGAGAACGACGTGCACGCCGTGGGCGTGAGCACGCTGGCCGCCGGCCACAAGACGCTGGTGCCCGCCATCATCCAGTCCCTCAAGGACCAGGGCGCGGACGACATCATTGTGTTTGTGGGTGGCGTGATTCCGGCGCAGGACTATGAGCACCTGTACGAAGCGGGCGTGAAGGGCATCTACGGCCCCGGTACGCCGATTCCGGCCAGCGCCAAGGACGTGCTGGAGCAGATTCGCAAGGCGGTGGCGTGACCCCAGGCGCGTTGTTGGAGGGCATGTTGCATGGCAATCCTGCCGTGCAGCGCCGCGCCCTATCCAAAGCCATCACCCTGCTGGAATCGACGCGGCCGGACCACCGTGCGCAAGGTGACGCGTTGCTCACGCAGCTGCTGCCGCACACCGGCAAGGCGTTTCGCCTCGGTATCAGTGGTGTGCCGGGCGTGGGCAAATCCACGTTCATCGAAGCGCTGGGCCTGCACCTGATCGGCCTGGGCCATCGTGTGGCGGTGCTCACCATCGACCCGTCGAGTACGGTGTCGGGTGGCTCCATCCTGGGCGACAAGACGCGCATGGAGCACTTGTCGGTGCACGAGAAAGCCTACATCCGACCCAGCCCATCGAGCGGCACGCTGGGCGGCGTGGCAGAAAAAACCCGCGAGGCCATGCTGGTCTGCGAGGCCGCAGGCTACGACGTGGTCATCGTCGAAACCGTGGGCGTAGGCCAGAGCGAGATTGCGGTGGCGGGTATGACGGACATGTTCGCGTTGATGCAGCTGCCCAACGCGGGCGACGACCTGCAGGCCATCAAGAAGGGCGTGATGGAGATTGCCGACCTGGTGGTCATCAACAAGGCCGACATCGACAAGAACGCCGCCACGCGGGCCGAGGCGCAAATCACTTCCAGCCTGCGCCTGCTGGGCATGCATGGCAACCCCGACCACGCCACGCATGGCGCGCTGTGGCAGCCGCGCGTGCTGCAGATCAGTGCGCTTCTGGGACAGGGCGTGGATGCATTCTGGGCCGCTGTAACGCTGTTCCGCGAGATGCAGACCGCCAACGGCCGGCTGGCCTTGCGCCGCGAAAAGCAGTCGCTCGCCTGGATGTGGGAGCGCATCGACGCGGGCCTCAAGCTCGCGTTTCGCCAGCACCCACAGGTCAAGGAACTGCTGCCCCAGTTGCAGGCTGACGTGGCCGCAGGGCGCATCGCGGCGTCCACTGCTGCAAGAAATTTGCTGCTAGCGCAAGCCAGTCAAGCGCAAGCAGCTATCAAATAAATAGTAAACACCAACCGATTCACCAAAGGACGACCATGCAAGACATCCTGGAACAACTGGAGAAAAAGCGTGCCCTGGCACGCCTGGGCGGCGGGCAAAAGCGCATTGATGCGCAGCACGCCAAGGGCAAGCTCACCGCGCGCGAGCGCATTGAGCTGCTGCTGGACGACGGCACGTTCGAAGAATGGGACATGTTTGTCGAGCACCGCTGCACCGACTTCGGCATGGAGGACAACAAGATCCCCGGCGACGGCGTGGTCACAGGCTACGGCATGATCAACGGCCGCCTGGTGTTCGTGTTCAGCCAGGACTTCACGGTGTTCGGCGGTGCCTTGAGCGAAACCCATGCTGAGAAAATCTGCAAGGTGATGGACCAGGCCATGAAGGTGGGCGCACCGGTCATCGGCCTCAACGACTCGGGCGGCGCGCGCATTCAGGAAGGTGTGGCCAGCCTGGGCGGCTATGCCGATGTGTTCCAGAAGAACGTGCTGGCCAGCGGCGTGGTCCCCCAGATCAGCATGATCATGGGCCCCAGCGCCGGTGGCGCCGTGTATTCGCCCGCCATGACGGACTTCATCTTCATGGTGAAGGACAGTTCGTACATGTTCGTGACCGGCCCCGACGTGGTCAAAACCGTGACGCACGAAGAAGTCACGGCCGAGGAGCTGGGCGGCGCCATCACCCACACCACCAAGAGCGGTGTGGCCGACATGGCCTTCGAGAACGACGTGGAGGCGCTGATGATGCTGCGCCGCCTGTACAACTACCTGCCGCTCAACAACCGCGAAAAAGCCCCGGTGCGCCCCAGCAACGACCCGGCCGACCGCATGGACCTGAGCCTGGACACCCTGGTGCCCGCCAACGCCAACCAGCCCTACGACATGAAGGAGCTGATCGTCAAAACCGTGGACGACGGCGACTTCTTTGAGCTGCAGCCCGAATACGCCAAGAACATCGTCATCGGCTTTGCCCGCATGGAAGGCCAGACCGTGGGCATCGTGGCCAACCAGCCGCTGGTGCTGGCGGGTTGCCTGGACATCAAGTCCAGCATCAAGGCGGCGCGTTTTGTGCGCTTTTGTGATGCGTTCAACATCCCCGTCATCACCTTTGTCGATGTGCCCGGCTTCATGCCCGGCACCTCGCAAGAGTACGGCGGCATCATCAAGCATGGCGCCAAGCTGCTGTACGCGTACGCAGAGTGCACCGTGCCCAAGATCACCGTCATTACCCGCAAGGCCTACGGCGGCGCGTACGACGTGATGAGCTCCAAGCACCTGCGCGGCGACGTGAACCTGGCCTGGCCCAACGCCGAAATCGCCGTGATGGGCGCCAAGGGCGCGGTGGAAATCATCTTCCGCGAAGACAAGAACGACCCCGTCAAGCTGGCTGCGCGTGAGGCGGAATACAAAGAGCGCTTTGCCAACCCGTTTGTGGCCAGTGCGCGCGGGTTTATCGACGATGTGATCCTGCCGCACGAGACACGCAAGCGCATCTGCCGCTCGCTGGTGATGCTGCGGGACAAGAAGCTGGAGAACCCCTGGCGCAAGCACGGCAACATTCCCCTTTGAGCGGCACTGCCACAGCCCTTGGGGCGTCGTTGCCAGACCTTGTCGTAGCGCTGCTACTGCCTGCGGTCCGGCGCCTAGCCCCAACCGCTTCGCTGGGCTGTGCCAGCACCTAACCCAACACGTTTCGGGTAAGAGCCCTTGGAAAGAGACACAACATGTTCACCAAAATTTTGATTGCGAACCGAGGCGAGATTGCTTGCCGCGTTATCGCCACCGCCCGCAAGATGGGCATCCAAACCGTCGCCGTCTACTCGGACGCCGACAAGGAAGCCCGCCACGTGAAGCTGGCCGACGAGGCTGTGCACATTGGCGCTGCGCCCAGCCGCGAGTCGTACCTGCTGGCCGACAAAATCATTGCCGCCTGCAAACAGACCGGCGCGCAGGCCGTGCACCCCGGCTATGGCTTCCTCTCCGAAAACGAAGCCTTTGCCAAGCGCTGCGAAGACGAAGGCATTGCCTTCATCGGCCCCAAAGCGTTTTCGATTGCGGCCATGGGCGACAAGATTGCGTCCAAGAAGCTGGCAAACGAAGCCAAGGTCAACACCATCCCCGGCTACAACGACGCGATTGCAGGCCCCGAGCAGGCGGTGGAAATCGCCAAGGGCATTGGCTACCCCGTGATGATCAAGGCGTCGGCCGGCGGTGGTGGCAAGGGCCTGCGTGTGGCGTTCAACGACAAGGAAGCGTTTGAAGGTTTCACCAGCTGCCAGAACGAAGCCCGCAACAGCTTTGGCGACGACCGCATCTTCATCGAGAAGTTTGTGCAGGAGCCGCGCCACATCGAGATCCAGGTGCTGGGCGATAGCCATGGCAACGTGATCTATCTGAACGAGCGCGAGTGCTCCATCCAGCGCCGTCACCAGAAGGTGATCGAAGAGGCGCCATCGCCTTTCATCTCAGATGCCACGCGTAAGGCGATGGGCGAGCAGGCCGTGCAGCTGGCCAAGGCCGTGAAGTACCAATCAGCCGGCACGGTGGAGTTTGTGGTCGGCAAGGACCAGGACTTCTACTTTCTGGAGATGAACACCCGCCTGCAGGTGGAGCACCCGGTGACGGAATGCATCACCGGCCTGGATTTGGTGGAGCTGATGATCCGCGTGGCGGCGGGCGAGAAGCTGCCGCTCACGCAAGCCGATGTGAAGCGTGACGGCTGGGCCATTGAGTGCCGCATCAACGCCGAAGACCCGTTCCGCAACTTTTTGCCATCCACCGGCCGCCTGGTGCGCTTTGCGCCACCCGAGGAATCCATGTTCCAGTCCGATACGACCAAGAAGCTGGGCGTGCGGGTGGACACGGGTGTGTACGAAGGCGGCGAGATCCCCATGTATTACGACTCGATGATCGCCAAGCTCATCGTGCACGGCACCGACCGCAACGATGCGATTGCCAAGATGCGCGCGGCGCTCAACGGGTTTGTGATTCGCGGCATCAGCAGCAACATCCCGTTCCAGGCTGCGCTGCTGGCGCACCCCAAGTTTGTGACGGGCGACTTCAACACCGGCTTCATTGCCGAGAACTACGGCAAGGGCTTCCACGCCGAAGATGTGCCGCACAGCGATCCGATGTTTTTGGTGGCGCTGGCTGCGTACATGAACCGCCGCTACCGCGCCCGCGCTTCGGGCATCAGCGGGCAACTGGCCGGGCACGAGGTGAAGGTGGGCGAGCAGTTTGTGGTGGTCACGCTGGGCGCCGAGGGCCAGAACCAGCACCACGAGGTGACGGTGTCTGACTTTGAAGACAAATCGGGCTCTAGCGCCGTATCTGTAAGCGGTACCAGCTATCAAATCAGTAGTAACGCCACGCTGGGCCAGATCCGCGTGCAGGGCGCTTGCAACGGCCAGGGCTTCACGGCCCAGGTGGAGCGTGGCGTGGGCAAGAACCCGCTGGCGCTGCGCATTGCGCACAACGGCACGCAGATCGATGCGCTGGTGCTGTCGCCGCTGGGCGCCAAGTTGCACAAGCTCATGCCGTTCAAGGCGCCGCCGGATCTGTCCAAGTTCCTGCTCTCGCCCATGCCTGGCTTGCTGGTCGATGTGGCGGTGCAGCCCGGCCAGAAGGTGCAAGCCGGTGAAAAGCTGGCCGTGATCGAAGCCATGAAGATGGAGAACATCCTCTTTGCAGCTCAGGACGGTGTGGTGGGCAAGGTGCTGGCGGGCAAGGGCGAGTCGCTGGCGGTGGACCAGGTGATTCTGGAGTTTGTCTGACCTTGCGCCCCGGACGATGGACGCTAAAGGGCCCTGGCGCCCTGTCTCGTCTTCGATGGGGTGTTTTATGTAGTTTAGGCCGATAGCGCAGGTGCTATGTGCGCCTAAAGCTATCAAATTTATAGTGAATGAGTGTGTAGAGCGCGGAGAGTGACTTCCATGACAGCCAGCAACAATCGTCCGTTCAGGGTCCTGGGCATCCAGCAGGTCGCCATTGGCGGCACCGACAAACAGCGCATGAAAACCTTGTGGGTGGACATGCTGGGCCTGGAACAGACCGGCACCTTCCAGAGCGAGCGCGAAAACGTGGACGAAGACATCCTGGCCATGGGCAAGGGCGCCTTCAAGGTCGAGGTGGACATCATGCAGCCGCTGGACATCGACAAAAAACCCGCCGTGCACACCACGCCGCTCAACCACATCGGGCTGTGGATCGACGATCTGCCCAAGGCGGTCGAGTGGCTCACGGCCAAAGGCGTGCGCTTTGCACCGGGTGGCATCCGCAAGGGTGCGGCGGGTTTTGACATCACTTTCTTGCACCCCAAGAGCAATGACGAGTTTCCGATCGCGGGGGAGGGCGTGCTGATTGAACTGGTGCAGGCGCCCGCAGACGTGATTGCGGCATTGGGCTGAGCCCGGCCCAACAGGCCCCTGTGCAAGCGCCCATACAGCGCCTTTTCTGCGGCCTGGTAATCGCCGCATTGGGTTGCGCCGGGGCCATCGCGCCCCGTGGGGCCCAGGCAGGCGGCGGCACGGGCAGCTATCCCCTTGGCTGGTCGCGCCCCGGTGAGGTGCTCGAATACCGATCCTGCGGTTGCGCCGATGCCTGCTGGGTCGCCCAAGTGAAAAACCGCCAGACGCGACAGACGCTGGCGGCCTTGCGTTGCGATTGCGCCAAGGCCTACGCCACGGTCGGTGCGCGGGGTCGTGAGCGGGTGTACGCCGAAACCTGCGCCGCATTTGAAGCGGGCGACAAATCCACCGCCATCCAGCAATCCCTGGAAGCCCTGTTGGACCGATAGCGCCGGTTGCCGGTTGGCACGGGTCTCGCGCAAGACCTCATGTGCCTCGTTATGCTTTTGGACGGCCGCCACATGCTTTTTGTGGGCCGTATTTTTCCTCTCTCTCTCTTCTCTAGGGGCCTTGTGGCGAAAGCCCGGCGCGGGCACCGCTGTTGACGCCTGCGGCTGTCGTCGTTGCGGGTTGGTGCCGATGCGCCAGAACCTTTGCCTGGCAGTGGCATCTGTCTGGGTGCGTCAGGGTCTTGCCGCGGCCGCGATCGGGCATTCCCCGTTAATTTTCGTCTTCCGGCCGTCTTTTTGCAGGCATCTGCGTCGCTAATACCCGTGATCTTCTGAGCCTTCGACTGCGGGTTGCCAACGGTTTGCCAACAAATGCTTGTGGTTAACCGCAGCAAGAAACTCCGTCCACTTTTGTGCACGCAAAGCCCGGCAATTGCGGCCAATGCGCGGGCTTCTGCGGGCAAAAATTCGGGCGATTGGTGGGTGTTATTGCAGCGTTTTGGTTGGCACTTTTTGTGACCCTTTGGCGTGCATTTGCACCGATTCCTGCATCAGAATCCGGCCACCGCAGCAGCGCTCCGCCAGTCACCCACTCAGGTCAAAGTGGCGCGTTGAGTTTTAGTTACCAGCAACATCGACCCAGCGCGGCCTCTGGTGAGACCGCCACCCGAGGTCTGCGCAATGCGCAATGCGCAATGCGCAATGCGCAATGCGCACTCGGGCGTGGCAGATGTTGTGTCTTGAAGGGAATCAATCACATGACGACAACGCTGGCGCCAGCCGCTGCTCAACCCGTACAACTGCATCGCCGCCCGGCAGCCTCTGTGGCGCAGCAAGGCCCCTGGTCGGTGGACGCGATCCAGGCCTTGCTCGACAAGCCCTTGATGGACCTCCTTTTTGAAGCCCAGACCGTACACCGCCAGCATTGGCCAGCGGGCGACATCGAGCTGGCCACGCTGCTGTCGGTCAAGACCGGCGGCTGCCCCGAAAACTGCGGCTACTGCCCCCAGGCGGCCGAGTTCGACACCGGTGTGAAGGCCGAGAAACTCATGGAGGTGGAAGAGGTGGTGCGTGCCGCCCAGGCTGCCAAGGACGCCGGTGCCACCCGCTTTTGCATGGGCGCCGCCTGGCGTGCGCCCAAGGACCGCGACATTGAAAAAGTCAGCGCCCTGATCGGCGCTGTGAAAGGCCTGGGCCTGCAGACCTGCGCCACGCTGGGCATGCTCGAATCACACCAGGCGCTCGCGTTGAAGGATGCGGGGCTCGACTACTACAACCACAACCTGGACACCGCTCCCGAGTACTACACCGATGTGGTCAGCACCCGCGCGTATCAGGACCGGCTGGACACGCTGCAGCATGTGCGCAGCGCCGGTATCAGTGTGTGCTGCGGCGGCATTGTGGGCATGGGCGAGGCGCCCGTACACCGTGCAGGCCTGATTGCGCAGCTGGCCAATCTGCAGCCGTACCCCGAGTCGGTGCCCATCAACAGCCTAGTGCGGGTGCCCGGCACGCCTCTGGCTGACAGCGAGCCCATCGAACCGTTCGATTTCGTGCGCATGATCGCCGTGGCCCGCATCACCATGCCCAACGCCCGGGTGCGCCTGTCCGCAGGGCGCCAGCAGATGGGCGAAGCCGTGCAGGCGCTGTGCTTCATGGCGGGGGCCAACTCGATCTTTTATGGCGACAAGTTGCTGGTAACAGGCAACCCCGATGTGGATGCCGATGTACAACTGCTGGCCAAGCTGGGGCTGAATGGCCACCGCACTACAACCACCGACGCAGAACCGTCGCATCCCGGTTAATGCCCCCGGTCCGTGGCTTGTCCGCTGCGGGTGTGCTCCCCAGGACGGGGGATCAGAGCGGCTCTTCGCGTGAGGTCAGCTCGATGCGTTCTGTCGGCAGGTCGGCGGCAAGACGATCCACTTGAGCGAGCCGTGCAGGCTCGGCATCGGCAAAGCGCTGGGCGATGTTCCGAAACTCCTCGGACAAGGTGAGGAAGGCATCGACCATGTCGGGGTCGAAGTGGCTGCCCCGGCCGTCGCGGATGATTTCCACAGCCTGTTCGTGCGAATACGAGGGTTTGTAGACGCGCTCGGAAATGAGCGCGTCGTACACATCGGCCACCGCCATCAGGCGGGCGGACAGCGGGATGTTGTTGCCCGCCAGGGCTTCCGGGTAGCCAGAGCCGTCCCATTTTTCCTGGTGGCTGTAGGCAATTTCTTTGGCGTAGCGAAAGAAGGGGTTGTCTTGCGTGGTTCCGCTCTCGGCCGCGATGATGGCGTCGCGCCCCAGGGTGGTGTGCGTCTTCATGATCTCAAACTCTTCCGGCGTGAGCTTGCCCGGCTTGAGCAGGATCCGGTCGGGTATGCCCACTTTGCCGATGTCGTGCAGCGGGGCAGACTTGAAGATCGTCTCGATGGAGGCGTCTGTCAGCTCGTCCTTGAACCGTGGGTGGTCTTGCAGATGGCGTGCCAGCGCCTCCATGTAGTGCTGCGTGCGGCGGATATGGTTGCCCGTTTCGTTGTCACGCGTTTCTGCGAGCGAGGCCATGGCACGTATGGTGGCGTCCTGCAATTCGGACATGGCGCGTGTCCGGTTGGCAACCTCTTGCTCCAGAAACTGGTTGTGCTGCGCAAGGTAGTCCCGCGCGCGCTTGAGCTGCAGGTGATTGCGCACACGGGCCATCACGATGGCGGGGTTGATGGGTTTGGTGATGTAGTCCACCGCGCCCAGTTCCAGGCCGATGCTCTCGTCTTCAGAGGCGCTCATGGCCGTGAGAAAGATCACGGGGGTGTTTTCGGTCTCCGGGTTGAATTGCAGACGGCGCAACACTTCGTAGCCGTCCATGTCCGGCATCATGATGTCCAGCAGGATCAGGTCGGGTTTGCTGTCACCCGCCACGATCTGCAGCGCCCGTTCGCCGCTGGGGGCCAGTTTGACCTTGTAGTCTGTGCGCAGAAGGTTGCTCATCAGCGACAGGTTGTCGGGCGTGTCGTCGACAACCAGCACCGTGCACTTACCGCTCAAATCCAGGGGGCTATTCATGAACTGGGTTCTCCATGTTGTGTGGGTGGGTGGACGCGGGCTGTGCGCAAGGCGGCCAGCGCATCCACAAAGTCATAGCTGTCGAGTGCCCGCTTCATGTCGTTAAATGCAGGGCCGAGCAAAGCCCTCAGGGCAGGTGTCTCGTCCTGAAACAGCTCAACGGCATCGGAGTCGTCGTCGGCCAGCAGAGTCTCCAGTCGCGCCAGTAGCTGCTGTGCTGCAGCGGCATGGATGGATGCACCAGCTGCACCGTCGGTGCCGGGTTCTTCTTGGGGGGGCAGTTGGGTTTGCAGCGCCGCTATCAAGGCTTGGCATGCGGTGTCCACCGGTTCAAGCAGTGCCTCGATGGTGGAGGTGGATGCGTTCTGGCCAATGGCCTGCTCCACGGAATGGGCCAGTTCTGCCAGTGCCGCAGCACCGATGGTGCCGGCAGTGCCTTTGAGGGTGTGCATGGCACGCTGGGCGTCGTCGGGCTGATGTGCAGCGAGCGCCGCACGCGTGGTGTCCACGGCCGACGCTTGTCCTGCCACAAATTTGCGCAACAGCCCTTCGTAGGCGGGGCGCTTGTCGAGCACACGCCGCAGGCCGGCCGCAACGTCCAGCCCCTCAATGCGCCGCAAGGCATCCAGCGGCGAGGCGGGTTCAGGCGTGGCAACGACGGGCAGGGCCTTCGGATGGGGGTTTTGTGTGACCGGATCCCCTGGTGCCATTGTGCGGGGCCTGACCCATTGCAGCAGGCTGGAAAACAACGCGTCGGGGTCGATGGGTTTGGCGATGTGGCCGTTCATGCCGGCCTCCAGGCAGCGGTCGCGGTCGCCACTCATGGCGTTGGCGGTCATCGCCAGCACCGGCAGCTGGGCCCAGGCCGGGTTATTGCGCAACAGGCGCGTGGCCGTAAGGCCGTCCATCACGGGCATTTGCATGTCCATGAGCACGATGTCGTAGCGTGTGCGCGCCAGCATGTCGAGTGCGACCTGTCCGTTGTCGGCCACGTCCACCACCAAACCAGCGCCCATCAGCAGCTCGGCACCGACCTGCTGGTTGAGGTCATTGTCATCCACCAGCAGCACCCGGGCACCCTGGATCGGGGCCATGTCGCGGGCCCGCATGGAGGTGCTGGCAGGTTGCGCAAGGGGCGCAACGTGGCCACCAAGAACCCGCATGGCCGTGTCAAACAACTGGGATGGACTGACCGGTTTGGTCAACATCCACGCCATGCCGGTGCGCTCCAGCTCGGGTTGGATGTCGTCGCGGCCTGCGGCCGTCACGATGACGCTGTGGGGCGGGTGGGGCAACAGGGCGAGCTGACGGTGTGTTTCAAATCCGTCCATGCCGGGCATTTTCCAGTCGAGAAACGCAATCTGGCAGGGGCGGCCAGCCTGGTCAGCGGCGCGCGCTTTTGCCACAGCCTCTTCGCCCGAGCCGGCCGTTGTCACGGCGAAGCTCATGCTGCCCAACAGGCCACTCAGTATCTGCCGCGCCTGCTCGCTGTCGTCCACCACCAGCACATGGCGGCCGCGCAGATCGGGCTCGGGTAGCAAGGGCTGGTGCGGAGCGGCACCCAGGCCGAGCCGGGCCGTGAACCAGAACGTGCTGCCCTCACCCGGCGTGCTGTGCACCCCCACGTCGCCTCCCATCAGGCCCGCGAGTTTTTTGGAGATGGCCAGGCCCAGCCCTGTGCCGCCGTATTTGCGGGTGGTGGATGTGTCGGCCTGCTCGAACGAGCGGAACAGCCGCGACTGCTGCTCTTCAGTGAGCCCAATGCCCGTGTCCTGCACTTCAAAGCGCATCAGGATGCCGTCCGCATCGCGCGAAATTTCGCTCACCCGCACGATGATTTCGCCTTCATCGGTGAATTTGACGGCGTTGTTGGCATAGTTCACCAGGATCTGCCCCAGGCGCAAGGGGTCGCCGCGCAGGTGATCGGGCAGGGCGGGGCCCACATCAAACAGCAGCTCCAGGCCTTTGCTCCCCGATTTGCCACTGATGAGGTTGGCCACGTTGTCAAGCACACCGCGCAGCTCGAAATCCACCACCTCCACCTCGAGCTTGCCCGCCTCGATCTTGCTGAAATCCAGAATGTCATTGATCAGGCCCAGCAGGTGCTGGCCAGACCGCTGGATTTTTTCGACGTAGTCTCTTTGGCGAGGTGAGAGATCGGTCCCCAGCGCCAAATGGCTCATGCCGATGACCGCATTCATGGGCGTGCGGATCTCGTGGCTCATGTTGGCCAGAAAATCCGACTTCATCTGGGAGGCATCTTCGGCCTTGGACCGAGCGATTTCCAGCTCGTCCTCATGCTGGCGCAGCGCCACGTTCAGCTGCTGCAATTGAGCCGTGCGTTGTGCGACTCGGGCCTCCAGCGCCTCTTCGTTGCGTTGGAGGGCTTCGACCAGATCGGCCTGGGCCGCCATGGCCAGGGAGTTGGCTTTCTCGCGCTTGAGAAACTGGCGCGCCATGGCAAACGCAAGCAAAAACGTGAGAACCGCCTGGAAGGCGGTGAGCCCGGTGGTCAGCAGGGTCTGGCGCTTGACTTCGGCGTTGCGGGTATCGCCCAGTAGCGCAGACACGCGGGATGCGTTCAGCGACACCTCTTGCACGGTATCGCGCAGGGTATCCAGCTCGGTGCGCAAAAGTCGCATGTTTTTCCGGCTGGAGGGCGGGTCCACACTGGCTCCAAAGTAGTTGTCGCCCGCCGCCACAAACTTCTGCAAGTCGGCCAGGGCCTTTGCATAGATGGGTTCGTCCTGCATCAGCGTGCGCGAGGTACCGGTCTCCAGCGCACTGAAACGGCTCAGGAAAAGGTCATAACGCAGCTCCACCCGGTCCATGCCGATGCTGGATGGATCCAGTTCAAACTGGTGCAACGCGTGGTCGAGCTTTTCATATTCCACATTGAGCTGCAGAAACGACCAGAGCGCGTTGACATCGCCGCGCCGCATCACTGCCTCCACGCTGCGGTACTGGTGGTACTGCACTGCCGCAATGGCCACATACGCCAGCACGAGGCCCGCAATGATCAGCCGCAGGATGTGTTTGCTGCGCAGCATGCGTGGGGTGTCTGGGGACGGGCTGCGCCGGGTTAGCGGATCCGCAAGGCGTTAAGCTGCCAGGCTGCGCGGTTGTAATACAGCTCGCTGCGCAACTCGGCCTTGGTGTCAAAAGGGTAGACGATGAACAGCGGCCCCTTTTCGCGAATGGGCATGGGCCGGTTGTTCATCAGGCGGGCCACGATCACGTCGTGGCGGGTGGCGTCATCCGCAGGGATCTCGGTCTTGTAGTCGTTCAGCGCCACCGCGGTGATCTTGCTGCCCTTGGCGCCCACGGCGGCCAGCACGTCGCGCAGCAGCGGGCCAGTGAAGGTGACAGCATTGGGATACCAGGGTGTTTGTGTGGAGAAGGTGTGCTGGGGCAGCTTCTCCAGCATCTTCATGTCGAACTGTGCCTGAGAGCCATTGTTGGTCTGGCTGATCGCTCCGTCGACGGTGAGGACCACCGGGCCCGCGGGTTTGTCCAGCGCGTGGGCGCCCAAGGCCAGCAGCGCAAAGGCACTGATAGCAATGCCACGAACCCAATCGGCACCCCAGCGCGCATCGGAAAGACTTGCAGGCATCGCATATCCCCCCTTATTTGCAACAGTCTCATGGATAGATGCTCAAAATGTAAACCGATTTTCAGCAGCCGGTTGCTGTTTCGGGATGTGAGGTGTGTCGCGCACGCACCATGCTGCGTGAAAGGGGGCGAATGGCTTGCCTGCGGGTGTGTGGTCAGGTGTTGCTGCCGACTGCGGCCATGGTGTCCCAGGCCTTCAGCGCTTCGGCCGTGTACATGAGGGCCGGGCCACCCCCCATATAGACACACACAGCCAGCATTTCTTCGAGTTCGGTGCGGGTGGTGCCGAGTTTTTGCAGCGCCTTGACATGAAAGCCAATGCAGCCAGAGCAGCGCTGTGTCACGCCGATCGCCAGGGCAATGAGTTCCTTGTGCTTGCTGCTCAAGGTGCCCTCGGCCATGGAGGCCTGCGCCAACTGCGCAAACCCGCGCATGGCGTCTGGTTGTGCCTTGCGGAAGGTCCCCAGGCTTTCATTGATGCCCTGGATCAGGCCTGCGTGGTCGAATGTACTCATGGAATATGTCCTTGTTCTGAGTGCGATGGGCACAGGCGATGGTTTGCTCTGCGCCCGCCGAACGGCTATTTTTTGAGGGGGCAGGAGTTGATGCCCAGCAACGTGTAGGCCGGGCAGAAGCGGAACAGGCCTGTGGCCAGGGGGACTACGCCCAGCCAGCCCCACCATCCGACGGTGCCGGTGGCAGCCAGTGCTATCAGCACCAGGCCTGCCACGATGCGCAGTACACGGTCCAGAGTTCCAACGTTGAAGTTCATGATGATTCCTTCGGGTTACGCAGCGGCCCCCGAACGGGGGCCTTTTTTGCACAAAAAGGCGATGTATCCAGGATGCATCGCCGGGTCAATCGAATGAAGGGGCGGTCGGTGACGCCACAGGCTTGCCGGCGGCAACCCAGGCGTCAAAGCCGCCCGCGATGGATTGCACCTGCAGGTAGCCCATGTCCTGCATGGACCGGGCAGCCAGGGCCGCGCGGCCACTGGTTTTGCAATACACCACCACCTTCAGATCACGGGAGGTGAGTGCGGGTGTGCTGGTGAGCCGGAACTCCAACACCCCGCGAGAGGCGTGGATGGCGCCGGGGATGTGGCCTGCCTGATATTCATCGGCCTCACGCACATCGATCAGCACATCGGCCCCACGAATCGCTTCTTCGGCGTGGTCCATCGGGATTTCATGCACCTGGGTTTTGGCCGTGGCCACCAGATCGTGGGCTGTTTTCATGGGAGTCTTTTCAATGCGTAAGAGGAGGGCGGGCCCAGCGAGGTCATTTGAGGACCAGGTTGTCAGCGTCCACCACCTTGAGGGCGATGGGGATGCCCTGGCCCACACTCTGGGTCACGGTGCAATAGCTCTCGAACTGGCTAAGTACCCGGTCCAGGTGCTCCAGCTGCGCGGCGGGCACGCCCAGGTGCAAAGTGGCGTCCATGCGCAACACGCGCAAGCGACCTTCAGGGTTGCGTCCCACTTCAGCCACGACCGTGGCACGCAATGGTTCGGGGGCCTGTTTGAACTTGCGCAACGCAAACAGCAGCGAATCGCTCAGGCAGTTGCCCACGGCTGCACACAGCAGTTGTACGGGCGATGGCCCCGTGCCGGAGCCCATCGGCGCCGGTTCATCGCCGATCAGGTTGGGAACGGCATCGCCAAACCGGATGTCAAAACGATAGTCTTGTTGCTGCGTGAGTTCTACGGTGACCTGTTCATTACTCATGAAAACCTCCGGGTGTTCTAACGTTGGGGGCGGTGGCGCGGGATGGGGTCATAGCGCGTTCACCGGAATCTTGAGATAGATCACGCCGTTCTCTTCCGCCGGTGGCATGGCCCCGGCCCGGATGTTGACCTGCACTGAGGGCAGGATCAGAACCGGCATGTCCAGCGTGTCATCCCTGCGGGTGCGCAACTGCACAAATGCTTCTTCGGTGACGCCGTCGTGCACATGGATGTTGCGCTCGCGCTGGTCGGCCACGGTGGTTTGCCATGCCACAGCCCTTTCTGCGGGGGGGTAGTCGTGGCACATGAAGAGTCGGGTCTCGGCAGGCAGGCGCAGTAGTTTTCGGACCGACTGGTACAGCGTGTGAGCATTCCCGCCAGGAAAGTCGCAGCGCGCGGTGCCCACATCGGGCATGAACAGGGTGTCGCCCACGAACACAGCGTCTCCCACCTGGTAAGCCATGCACGCGGGGGTATGGCCCGGCACAGCCAGCGCTTTGGCTTCAAGCGGGCCAATGTGGAACACCTCGTTGTCGTGTAGCAGCCGGTCGAACTGGCTGCCGTCCGGGCGGAACTCTGGCTCCAGATGAAAGACAGCCTTGAACACGTCCTGCACCTGCGTGATGGCGGCACCGATCGCAATCTGACCGCCCAGTTTGTTGCGCAAATAGTGCGCTGCAGACAGGTGGTCTGCGTGCGCATGGGTTTCCAGAATCCACTGCACGGTCAAGTCCTGGCTTTGCACAAACTCGATCAGTCGCTCTGCGGAGTGCGTGCGTGTACGGCCCGATTTGGGGTCGTAATCCAGCACCGAATCCACCAAGGCGCAGTGGCCGCCGGGCTGATCAAAGACGACGTAACTCACTGTCCAGGTGGCGTCGTCAAAGAAGGCTTGTATCTGGGGCTTCATTGGTTGGTCCTCGTGTTTCAATTTCTATGTTGATAATTTATTGACTTACAGATTGTTTGTCAATAGAATATAAACAACTTAATCGAAATGGAGCGCAATGCCATGCTCACAGAGACACCTATTGACCTTGAAAGCCTGCGCCGATCGGCCGACAGCGCCTGCCGCCTCATGAAGGTGCTCTCCAACCCCGACCGTCTGCTGCTGTTGTGTCAACTCAGCCAGGGCGAAAAGAGGGTGGGGGAGCTGGAAGAGCTGGTGGGCATCTCGCAACCCACCTTGTCGCAGCAACTGGGTGTATTGCGAGAGGAAAGCCTCGTCAACACACGCCGCGAGGGCAAAAACATCTACTACGAGATCGCCAGCCCGCAGGCCCTGGCCGTGATGAATGTACTGTTTGAACAATTCTGTGGGCCGTCCCTCGGTGCCGCCAAGGAGAACCTCCCATGCTGATCGACTGGACCCATTTCACGCCCTGGGCTGCCATGGCCGGTGGCGTCATGCTGGGCCTTGCCTCGGCGCTGTTTGTTTTGCTCAATGGCCGCATTTTGGGCATCAGCGGCATTGTGGGTGGCTTGCTGCGCCCCAGGGTGGGCGATGTCGGTTGGCGGGTGGCCTTTGTGCTGGGAATGCTGGTGGCCCCTGGTTTGTACTGGCTGGTTGCCGGCCCTGCGCAGCCGCGCATTGATGCTGGCTGGGGCATGGTGGTACTGGCGGGCCTGCTGGTGGGGGTCGGCACGCGCTATGGCTCGGGCTGCACCAGTGGCCACGGTGTGTGCGGGCTATCGCGCATGTCGCCCCGCTCTCTGGTCGCCACGCTGGCTTTCATGGGCGCAGGCTTTGTCACCGTCTTCCTTATTCGGCACGTGTTGGCTTGAGCCACGCAGTCCCTCATCGGAGCATTGATCGCTATGAAAAACAGAATCTCGGAATTTGTGGTGGGCCTGATTTTTGGCCTGGGTCTTATCGTCTCGGGGATGACAGACCCTGGCAAGGTCTTGGGCTTTCTTGATCTTGCGGGCCTGTGGGATCCGTCACTGGCCTTTGTCATGGGCGGCGCCATCGCGGTGGGCATTTTTGCGTTTGCCGTGGCCAAGAAACGCACGACCAACTTTTGGGGCGGCGCCATGCACTTGCCCGCCGCCCGCGATATTGATCGTCGCTTGCTGGTTGGCAGCCTGATCTTTGGCGTTGGATGGGGCATTGCCGGGTTTTGCCCTGGTCCTGCCATCGTTTCCGCTGGTGCAGGCCAGCCCAAAGCCATCGTGTTTGTGATCGCCATGTTGGCGGGTATGTGGCTGTTTGAGCTCGCCGAAGGCCGTCGTGCACACCGCGACTCCAACACTGAGGCCGGGGTCCACTGATATGCCACTGCAAGTCGTCGCATTGACTCCGGACTTTGCCGTGTCGCCCCAACTGTCGGCAGATGATTTCGCCTGGGTGTCCGCACAAGGGTTCAAGACCGTCCTCAACAATCGCCCAGACGGGGAGGGCGGTGGCGCACAGCCCCTCAGCAGTGGTCTGGAGAAGGCCGCCAAGGCGGCGGGGTTGCAGTATGTGTATCTACCGGTGGTGAGTGGCGCCATGACCCCGGCGCAGATACAGACCATGCGCGATGTGCTGGCGACATCCGCCAAGCCCATGCTGGCGTTCTGCCGATCTGGCGCACGGTCGGCCCAGTTGTTTGGCCTGGCGCAATCGCAGGACAAAGAGCTTTCCTGACAAGCACAGAGGTCACCATGAAGATTTGGCCTGATTGGGTCCGCACTTACCAAAAGTCCTGGTTTTCGGGCGATGTGGTTGCAGGCGTGATTGTCACAGTGATGCTCATTCCACAAAGCCTGGCCTACGCCTTGCTGGCGGGGTTGCCGCCCGAGGTGGGGTTGTACGCGAGCATTCTTCCCATCATGGCGTACGCCTTGTTGGGGTCGAGCATGACGCTTGCGGTGGGCCCGGTGGCGGTTGCCTCGCTGATGACGGCCAGCGCGCTGCAGCCCTTGGCGTCGACGGGATCGGCGGACTACGTTGCCCTGGCCATGCTGCTCTCGCTGTTATCGGGCGGCATGCTGTTGCTGTTTGGTGCGCTCAGGCTGGGTTTTTTGGCCCACTTTCTGAGCCATCCAGTCATCAGCGGGTTTATTTCGGGTTCAGCGATTCTGATCGCAGCAGGCCAGATCAAGCATCTGCTGGGCGTGAAAGCAGGCGGCTCCAACGTTCTGGAAACCCTGCTTCAGTTGGCACAGGCCGTGCCGCGCACCAATGGAGTGACACTGGGCATCGGGGCCGCGAGCGTCTTGTTCCTGGTACTGGCGCGTAAGTCCCTCGCGCCTTGGCTCGTCCGTGTCGGGGCTACGCCGAAATTGGCGGACATCGCCTCCAAGCTCGCGCCCATGCTGGCGGTGGTTGTTTCTACGGCACTGGTGGCGGCATTGCGCTGGGATCAAACTGCGGGTGTGAGCATCGTGGGTGCCGTGCCACAAGGCCTTCCCGGATTGGCCTGGCCCAGCGTGCCCTTCTCGGCTGTCGGCCAACTGTGGTTACCGGCCTTGCTCATCTCTTTGGTGGGTTTTGTGGAAAGTGTGTCGGTAGCGCAGTCTCTGGCCCTCAAGCGCCAACAGCGCATCGACCCCAATCGCGAGCTTCTGGGTTTGGGCGCGGCCAATGTGGCCAGTGCCTTGTCGGGCGGCTTTCCGGTCACTGGCGGGTTTGCGCGATCCGTTGTCAACTTCGCTGCTGGAGCCAACACGCCCTTGGCGGGCGTGATTTCTGCCGTGCTGATGGGCGTCGTGATCGCTGCCTTGACGAGCTTGTTTCATTACCTGCCCCACGCGGTGCTGGCGGCCACCATCATTGTGGCGGTGGTGTCGCTGATCGATGTTCAGACCCTGCGTGAGGCTTGGCGCTACGACAAGGCCGATGCCATGTCTTTGCTGGCAACCGCTGGTGGCGTCGTCGGCTGGGGCGTGGAGGTGGGCATTCTGATGGGAGTTGCCTTGTCATTGGGCACGCTGGTGTGGCGCAGCAGCCATCCCCATATTGCCGTGGTGGGGCGCGTACCGGGCACAGAGCACTTTCGGAATGTTGCGCGCCATCAAGTGGTCACCGAGCCAGGCTTGATCGCTGTGCGTGTGGATGAAAGCCTGTACTTCGCCAATTCGAACGTACTGCAAGACACCATCGAAGCATTGGTGCTCGCCCATCCTGAGACGCGACACGTGCTCTTGGTGTGTTCTGCGGTCAATCAGATTGATGCCACCGCGCTGGGTACGTTGACCGATCTGGAACGCAGCCTGACGCAAAGGGGCATCGTACTTTTATTGGCCGAAGTCAAAGGCCCTGTCCTCGATCGTTTGGAACACACAGCCTTGGGCCAACAACTGCAGGGGCGGGTGTTCTTGAGTACGCATGAGGGCTTTGTGTTTGCTCATCAAAATGCTGGCGCGCAACGCAGTCGTCTTGAGGCGGTAGCTGCCTCTCCGGCCTGATAATCGAAGGCCGGGGCCAACGGGGCCGCCTTTTGAGGCGGCGCCGGTATCCAGGTGCTCCAATATCTGCCAAATATCTGCAACGCCCCTGTTCAAGACCAGGCAAGAGACTACCCACCATGCGCATCAACCTGACCACACCCTTCGGAGACAAGGATGCTGCCAAGGCCCTCGGCGCACGCTGGGACTCAGCCCGAAAGATCTGGTACGTGGTGAATCCCCAGGATCTCACTCCATTCATGCGCTGGATTCCCAATCTGGATGCAGCGAGGGATGAGGCTGCCAACGGAGTATCTGTTCCGCCCATTGCGCCGACCAGTACCAAGGCAGCCACCGCAGGCAAGGCCAGTCTGGTGACGGGACCCACGGATGTGGTGGCCCCGTGCGACTGTGACGTGTTGCCTTGGGCAGACTGCGCTCATACGCTGGGGTGATGCAGGAGCGTGAGGCGAAAAGTGATTCCATTTTTGGAACTTGTAATTTAACATAATATACATCGTATCTAGTTAAATATCGCCAGGGCCATCGTCGCCATGACCCTGACACCCGCGCCCAGCTTGCGTTTCGGTTCAAAGCCATGTACCGCAACCTGGGCCTGGATCTGCCCGGTTGCGCGAAGCTTCTTCACGTCACTGAGCGCACTTTGCATAACTGGGAGTCTGGCAAACACGACATCCCGTTTGCGGCCTACAAGCTGCTGCGGCTGCTCAACCGCATGGAGCTGCCCGGCGACTCCTGGGACGGCTGGTGCTTTCATGGCGGCAAGCTGTGGACGCCTGAGGGACGACAGCTCACGGGCAAGGATGGCTCCTGGTGGTCGTTGTTGGTTCGTCAGGCTGCCATGTTCGTGGAGCTGGTGCAGGCGCCAGACCGGGACAGCCGTAGGCGGCACGGTCTGGAGGACGCGCCAGCGTCCGGGCTTGTCTCAGTATCAACAAGTTGTACGAGTGCCAAAGTTGATATCACTGATGATATCAAATTGACATCAAATCTCGCTGATCCTATGATCTTGCCGTCATATCAGATTGATTACGGATTGATATCATGTCCTACCCCCTCCGCCTTCCTCCGAACCTTGAAGCAGCAGCCCGAGAGCGGGCCGCAGGCATCGGGATTAGCTTCAACGCCTTCCTTTGTGTCTGTGTCGATGCCTATGTCAATGGCGCAGCCAAACCCGCCATTGAGGCCAGAGCGCCCAGGGCTGCAAGCCAAAGAGAACAGCTCAAGGACCGGCGTAACGAAGCTGAGTTCCAGTCCATTGCCGACGAGCTCGATGAAAACGGCCAGTCTGGAGAGGACAGCACGGACTGGAGGTTCTTTGATCCGGACCCGGAACTTTGGCCCTTTGTCGATCCAGACCCCCAATGGGCCAAGCGCAGAGACGAAATCCTTGAAAGGTATGGCGACGCTGTCGAAACCGGGACCAAAGCACTTGAGCGGGAATACTGGGCCACACGGCAACGCCCTGCCTATGAGCAACCAGGAACCCAAGGCCAGTCAGCGCCAAAAAAGCACCGCTCCAAGCAGCGCACAGGTCGGGACTGACCCTTCGTATCGACAGTTTGCAGGGGGTGCCCGATGAGCGCCCCGCACACCTTCGCCCCGGAGAAACTCCCCGCAGACTGCTGGGACTGGATCACCCGGGAGGACGCTACCCGCCATGTCCTGGCTGCGTTTGAGATGGCACGCCGGGAATGCTTCCCGCCCACCGGTGAGAGATTCAGGGATGGTGAGGGCCGGGCATGGTCGGGCCGGGAGACCTTCGCCAACGATCTGGCCGACTGCTTCGCCATGCGCATCAAGGCCATGGCCCACGGCTACGGCCTGGGAGACTTCGCCCCCGAAGCCAAGCGCCTGACCCTGTGGGGACAGCGCGGCAACGCCTGCGCGCCAGCTCAGGAGGAGCCTGCGCCATGAGCCGCTTCACCGACGACATTTACCGCCATTGGCTGCGCCAAAACAGCCAGGGCACGCCCCGCCGCGCAGCGGCAGGGGATGCCCGGGGTATGGGGCCGCGCCCCATGTCCAGCCTGCCCCGCCCAACGTACCCCACGGCACAGGGCGCAGCGTCCCCAGGGCGCCTGAGCCCGTCCGGGGCGCAACCCCCGCACTCCCCCGCCCTGGCTGGGCTTGAGCCCGCCCACGGCGACCCGCCGCGTGGCGCTGCCGCTGCAAACGACGGCACTTATTCGCGCCATGAAAAACAGAATTCAGCGGCGGTCGATTATGTGGACAACCTTTTTTTAAAACAGAATGAAGATTATTATCCTGGGGGGTCAAGATAATGCCTTATACATCGTATCTACTAGAGTAAGCGCAGAAGCACAATGCATGCACGCGCCTTTTGCGTACCCCAAGGCCTCTCGACGGCCCAAGCCGCTACCATCCTTGTCCATGACCCTTACAACCCAAACTCCTTCTAAGTCCTCTATCCATTTTGGCCACCAAGGTCGCGTCTGCATTGTCACTGGCGGTGCGCAAGGCATCGGCGAGGCTTGCGCTCGGCGGTTTGCTGTCGAGGGCGCCAAGGCCGTGATTGTGGATGTGGACGATGCGCGCGGTCAGGCGTTGGCGCAGGAGCTGGGTGCGTTGTATGTGCGCTGCGATGTGGGCGACAAGGCCCAGGTGGATGCGCTGGTGGCGCAGACGCTGGCAGCTTATGGCCGCATCGATGTGCTGGTGAACAACGCGGGCATCTTTCGGGCCGCTGACTTTCTGGAGGTCACCGAGGCTGACTTTGATGCCGTGCTGAGGGTCAACCTCAGGGGTTCGTTCCTGGTCGGCCAGGCCGTGGCGCGGGCCATGGTGGCTTCGGGCGGCGGTTCTATCGTCAACATGAGTTCGGTCAATGGCGTGCTGACCATTCCCAATATCGCGAGCTACAACGTCAGCAAAGGGGGTGTGAACCAGCTCACACGGGTGATGGCTCTGGCATTGGCCGACAAGAACATCCGCGTAAACGCTGTGGCGCCCGGAACGATTGCGACCGAGCTGGCCGCCAAGGCGGTGCTGACCAGTGACGAAGCCAAAAGCAAGATCATGAGCCGCACGCCCATGAAGCGGCTGGGCGAACCGTCGGAGATTGCCGATGTGGTGGCCTGGCTGGCCAGCGATGCCGCCAGCTATGTGACCGGCGAGATCGTGACAGTGGATGGCGGCCGCATGACTTTGAACTACACCGTACCGGTTTGACCCACTGAAATACTATTGAATTGATAGCTGCTAGCGCTTAATGGAAAAGCGCTAGCGGCCAATTTGACTCATATTCTCAGGACTGCGGCATCCGCTGCAACAACCCAGCCATCCTGCGCGGCCAGCCCACCGCGCCAAACCATGCGCCACCTGCCACCGCCCAGGCATTGACCACGCCGTACAACACCAGTGCTACGGCTTGGGCGGCAAACACGGCCGCCAGGCCGCCGCCCCAGCGCAGTGCCAACCAGCCACCCGTCACGGCCACCACCAGCCGGACGATGTTGCCGATCACAGGCCAGAGCAAGCGCCCTGCCCCTTGCGAGGCAAAGTACAAAACCAGGCCCAGACCGAAAAAGCCATACACGGGGCCCACCGTACGCAGATACAACGCACCCGCCTCCACCATGGTGGGGTCGCTGTTGAACAACGACAACCACGCACCCGGAAACGCAGCCGCCCATAAGCCGATGGCCTCTGCCATCACAAAGGCGATGGCTGCACCGATCCAGGTGGCGCGCAGGGCGCGTTCACGCTGGCCTGCGCCAATGCAGGTACCCACCATGGCCACCAGCGGCGCGCCCAGGCCGAACACCAAGGGCACCAGCAGATATTCCAGCCGTGACGCGGTGCCATACCCGGCAATGGCCGCCGTGCCAAAGCCGCCGACCAATGCGGTGGTCACCCCAATCGCCACGTTGGTGGCCACGGTCGACACGGTGCCCACCAGACCCACCCGCAAAATGTCTTTGAACAACACCCAACGAAACCGGATGTGGGCCAACGATGGCTGCAGCAGGCTGCGCGGCGACCACAGATACGCTGCCAGCACCAGGCTGCCGACCAGGTAATACGCCATCAGCGCAATCGCCCCGCCCGCAATGCCCAGGCCAGGCACCGGTCCCCAGCCAAAAATAAGCAGCGGCGACAGAGGCACCAGCACAAAGGCGCCCAGCACGGTGACATAGGCCGGCATCGCCATGTTGCCCGTGCCGCGAATCACCGCCGACAGCGTGTTGAACAGCCACACCAGGAACGCGCCCGCAAACACCCAGTTGGAATAGACCAGTGCGGCATCTAGCGCCCCGCCCGTGCCCCCCATCCGGGTGTAGAGCCAGCGCCCTCCTCCCACCACGCCCACGGTAAAGACCAGCGAGAACGCTGCCGCAATCGCCAACGCATGCAACACCAACGCATCGGCATCTTCGCGCCGCCGCGCGCCCAAAGCACGGGCGATGGCCGACGCAATACCACCGCCCATGGCCCCCGCAGACGTCATCTGCATGAGCATGACCACCGGGAACACCAGCGCCATGCCCGCCAGCGCATCGGTGCCCAGCTTGCCGACAAAGTACGTCTCGATCAGGCCGACACCCGCCTGCGCCAGCATCACCAGCACATTGGGCGCGGCCAGGCGCAGCAGCGTGGGCGCAATGGGCGCCTCCAGCAGCATGCGGGTGCGCGGGTTCAGGGCCTCGGTGGTCATGCGGCCGCCACAGCGCCAGTGCCAGGTTGGCGCGGCACCACGATGCGCACGGTGGATACCTGCAACACGTCGCCATGCTGGTTGCGGGTTTCGCTGCGCACGGTGACCATGCCCCGGTCCGGTTTGGACTTGGACGGGGCAATCTGCACCACCTCGCTCACCACATGCAGCACGTCGGTCGGGCGCGTAGGCCGGGGCCAGCTCAGTTCGCCCCCTGCCCCCACGATGCCGCCCGCAATGGGCAGTCCACTGGTTACCTGCAGCCGCATGGTGATGGCCGCTGTGTGCCAACCGCTGGCGGCCAGGCCGCCGAAGAGCGTGGCGCGGGCGGCGGTGTCGTCCAGATGAAAAGGCTGGGGGTCAAACTGCGCAGCAAAGGCTTTGATCTGGGCCTCGTCCATGGCGTGTTCGCCGCTTTTGAACTGGTCGCCGACAGCCAGGTCGTCCAGGTACCTGGGTTGCAACGCAGCCGCTGCAGATTGCTCGATGGGGTTGGAAGCCTGGGTGTCCGTCATGGCGTGGGCGCTTTCATTGGAAGATGGAGGTGAGTGAATGGCGCGCTCAAGCCGCAGCCGGGCGGGCTAAGCGGGCTTCACGGATCGGCAGATTGACCAGTGCCGCGCCCACGGCCAGCACGATGTCGATGTACCAAACCCAGTCATAGCTGCCCGTGGCCTGGAACACCGTGCCGCCCAGGTAGGCGCCAAAGAACCCACCCACCTGGTGCGCCAGCATCACGATGCCAAACAGCATGGCCATGTTGGCGGTGCCAAACATCTTGGCGACCAGGCCGACCGTGGGCGGCACGGTAGAAAGGAACGTGACGCCCATCACCGCTGCAAAAATCAGCACCACGGCGGGCGTCTTGGGTGCAAACAAAAAGATCAGCACCGCCAAACCGCGCGTGGCGTACAGCAGCGACAGCAGCGACTTCATGCGCCAGCGCCCCACGGCCCAGCCCATGGCGAGGCTGCCCACGATGTTGAACAGGCCAATCATGGCCAAGGCCCAGCCGCCCACCTCGGGCGCCAGACCGCAGGCGGCGATCACGCCCGGCAGGTGCGTGGCCAAAAACGCCACATGAAAGCCGCACACCAAAAAGCCCGCCGCCAGATACCGGTAGCTCGGGGTGGCCAGCGCCTGGGCAATCGCCTCGCGCGCAGTCAGCGCCTTTTGCCCTGACGCGGCAGCGGCTTGCGCCGCCAGCGCGTTGGAGTTGCCCTTGAGCACCCACACCGCTGGCAGCGCCAGCAGCACCAGCACACCCAGCCACTGCATGGCGCTGGCCCAGCCCACAGCCGCCGTCAGGCCAATGGCGATAGGCGCCATGATGAACTGGCCAAAAGAGCCGCCTGCATTGACGATGCCGCTGGCCAGCCCGCGTTTGTGCGCGGGCACCAGCCGTGCCGTGGCGGCCATCAGCACCGATGGCCCCGCCATGCCCGCGCCGCCTGCGGCCAGCACGCCAATCGCGAAAATCAACCCGGCCGTGGTGGTCATGTAGGGCGTGATGAAGGTGCCCAGCGCTACCAGCGCCACGCCCAGCAAAATCACCCGTCCCGTTCCAATGCGGTCGGCCACGGCTCCGGCAAAAGGTTGTGTCAGGCCCCACCAAAGCTGGCCAAACGCAAACGCCAGGCTGATGCTGCCAATGCCCAAGCCCGTGGATGTATTGAGGGACGAGAGGAACAAGCCCATGGTCTGGCGTGTGCCCATGGTGAGCGCGAAGGCCCCGGCGGCGGCCAGCAGCACCAGCCACAGGGCCAGCGGCACGGCGGCCGGGGTCGTCGTTTTTGCGGGGCTGTTATTCGCCATGGTCCGCCTCCTGCGCGGGCAGTGCGGCCAGCAAGGCCAGCGAGTCGTCCACCAGCGCGTGCAGCGCCATCACACGGTCTGCGCCCAATGTTTCGTTCAGTGCCAGTTGGGCCGCCTTCCAGTGGCGCTTGGCTTCGGCGCGCTTGTCGCGACCGGTGTCGGTGATGTGCACCAGGCGGCTGCGGGCATCGGCGCCCGCTTCCAGCGTCACCCAGCCCGCATCGATCAGGGGACGCAGGTTGCGCGTCAGTGTGGAGGCATCCATCTTCATGACCACGGCCAAGTCTCCCGGCCGGATGGGCCCGAGTTTGAGCACATGCGACAGCAAGGAATACTGTGTCGTCTTGAGCCCGCTCTGCGCCATCTCGACGTCGTAATGGTGGGCCACGCGACGCATCAGCTGGCGCAGTTTGAAGTTGGTGCACCCCTGCGGCAGAACCTGTAGAGCAGGCGGTGCGGCAGAGTCCACGGTGAAGGTGTTGGCTTGCATAGATTTAATTGTATCTGCAATAATTGCATATGCAACTTAGTGATTAAGACCCCATTTCTGACCAGGACACCCCATGACATCACACAACCACCTTGAACACTGGCTTGCGCAAGAGCGCGACATCCTTGCGCAGCTGGACGCTGGCCCCGGCCCGGGCGTGGCCCGGCGTGAGCAGATCGCCCACATGACGGGCCTTGAACAAATGCAGGCCATGCTGCGCGCCGAACTGCCCTACGCCGCCATTGCCAAGACGCTGGATTTTCTGATCGTGGAAGTGGGCGAAGGCACGGCCATTTTTCAGGGCACACCGCGCCTGGAGCACCTCAACCCCATGGGCACGGTGCACGGCGGCTGGTTTGCCACCCTGCTCGACTCGGCCCTGGGTTGTGCCGTGCACACCCGCATGGAGCCAGGGCGCGGCTACACCACGGCCGAGCTGGGCATCAACCTGGTCAAAGCCATCACGCCCAAGGTGCAGCGCGTGCGTGCCGAAGGCCGTGTGATCCACTGCGGGCGCCAACTGGCCACGGCCGAGGCGCGCCTGGTGGGGCCAGACGGCACGCTCTATGCCCACGCCACCACCACCTGCCTGGTTTTTGACTTGCCCGCACAATCAAAGGCATGAAATTCCTCCACACGATGCTGCGCGTTGGCAACCTTCAACGCTCGATTGACTTCTATACCCAGGTGCTGGGCATGCAACTGCTGCGCCAGTCTGAGAACCCCGAGTACAAATATTCGCTGGCCTTTTTGGGCTTTGACGGTGGCAACCCGGGCCAGGCCGAGATCGAGCTGACCTACAACTGGGGTACCGAAAGCTACGACATGGGCACGGCCTATGGGCACATCGCCTTGGGTGTGCCCGATGCGTATGCCGCGTGCGAGAAGATCAAGACCTCGGGTGGCAACGTGACGCGCGAAGCGGGCCCCGTGAAAGGCGGCACCACAGTGATCGCGTTTGTGACCGATCCGGATGGGTACAAGATCGAGTTGATCCAACGCGCCGAGGGCACGGGTGGCGCGGGTCTGCGGTAATCAATTGCTGCTAAAACGATAGCTACTTGCACATGATTCACTAGCGCAAGCAGCCATTTTTGCCATAAAAAACCCGGCAGCGCCGGGTTTTTTGTTGCAGGCACAGGCAACGCTTACAGGGCGCCCAGCGTCACTTCCACGCGGCGCGCTTCAGCGTTGCTGCCGGTAGCCGTGGTTTCTTCGGGCTTCTTCAGCTCCACCTTGTCTTCGGCCACGCCCAGGCCCTTGAGCGCATCGCGCACGGCAAGGGCGCGTTGCTTGGCCAATTCTGCGTTCAGAGCAGCGTCGCCCGTGGCGTCATGAAAACCCGACACCACCGCCTTCTTGCCCTCTGCCACACCCTTGACCACGTCGGCCAGGGCTTCGTTGGCGCCAGCGGCAAGGTCTGCCTTGGCGCTGGCAAAGTAGAACTTCACCACGCCGTTTTCCACACGCACGCTGGCAGTGTCATCTGCTGCCTCAGCAGCAGCGGGCGCGGCTGGCGCGTTGCTTGCAACCGCTGCCGCCTCGGGCTTGGCCGAAGCCTTGGCGCCCACACGCTGGACCACCACAGTGCCCACGACCACAGAGATCACCAGCGCAATCAGTGCAAACAGAAAACCGAGGGCAAAACGTTGTTGGCTATCGTCGTCAGAGCTGGACATGGATGATCCCTGTAGTGAGTAAGAAAAAATGGATGCCGTGGCCGTGGTAAACCCATCGAAACACAAGCCCCTGGCCACTTGTAGCAAAGCTTTCGATTGTAGAGTGATCCCATGACGAATCTGCCCGCGCCCTTGCGAGATCCGGCCCCCATGCTGGAGCGTGCTCTGCTGGACTGGGGCGGCCACGAGGATTTGTGGGTCTTTGGCTACGGCTCGCTCATCTGGCGCCCGGATTTTGACTATGCAGAGCGCCGCCCGGCCAAGGTGCATGGCTGGCACCGGGCCCTGAAGATGTGGAGCCGCATCAACCGGGGCACCCCCGAATGCCCGGGCCTGGTGTTTGGCATGCTCTCGGGCGGCAGTTGCCGGGGCATGGTGTTCCGGGTGGACAAGGCCCATGCCCGGCAGGTCATGATCAACCTGTGGCAGCGCGAAATGGTCACCGCCGTGTACGACCCGCGCTGGCTGGTCTGCCAGACCCCCCACGGCCCGGTGCGTGCCCTGGCCTTTACCCTGTCGCGCAGAAGCCCCAACCATACGGGCGAGCTGCCTGACCACGAATACCGCCGTATTTTTGAGCAGGCCTGCGGGCGCTATGGCACCACGCGCGACTACGCCCAGGCCACCTTTGACGAGCTGCGCAAGCATGGTATTCACGACCGGGCCCTGGCCCGTTTGATGGCGCTGGCAAAAAAAGAGATGTAGTTCGCGGCTGGCGCAGATAGGATGGCAGGCCACCGCTTGCGGCTGACCGCGGTGCTGCGCGGTGTTCCTCTGTCTATGTTTTAAGGAGAGTGGGTCATGAAGGCTCGTTTCACCCTGTCGATTCTGTCGTCGCTTGCTGCATTGGCGCTGGCAGGCTGCGCGTCGTCCTACATCAGCAACCGCGCCAGTGCCAAACTGGAACCCACGCGTGGCAACACCACGAGTGGCAGCGTGACCTTTGTCCAGACCGGCGATGGCGTGCGCATTTCTGGAGAAATCCGGGGCCTCAAGCCCGATTCAGAGCACGGTTTTCATGTGCATGAAAAGGGCGATTGCTCCAGCGGCGACGGCATGAGCGCCGGTGGGCATTTCAACCCCACAGGCAAGGCGCATGGCCACCACGGCGCAGGAGACCACCACACCGGTGATTTGCCTAGCCTCAAGGCCGACAAGTACGGCGTGGCCGCGTTCAGCTTTGTGTCGCACAGCGTGAGTGTGGCGGGCCCCACCACCGACATCATTGGCAAAGGCCTGATCGTCCACCGAGACCCCGACGACTACAAGACGCAGCCCACAGGCAACGCCGGCCCCCGCCTGGCCTGCGCTGTCATCACCGCAAGCAAGTAGCCCCAGCGGCCTTTCGGACTTGGAAACCGTCAGCGGCAACGGGGCCGCAGCGGTTCATTTTCGCGTTCGGCAGGCCAAATCCGACAGACTCCCTGAAGGGAGCCGTTGACTGCGGGCCTTCTTTCATGCCAACAGGGCGCATGAATGCGGGTGTTGACCGCCTTGTGGCCCCCATGAAAAGACTGTGAACAGCGCCTCAGAACGCCGTCACCCCTGAGGTGAGCACCGTGGTGCGTCTGCCAACAATCGCGCGGCGCGGTCCAGGTCCTGCACGGTGTCTACATCGGTCACCGTGCCCATGTCTTCCACCTCCACCCAACGCACCCTGCCCTGCTGCGCCTGCTCGCGCACCACGCTGGCAGCCCCCTGCTCGCCTGTCAGGGCCAAAAGCCCCGGCAGGCATTCTGCTGCAAAGCCCACCGGGTGACCACGCTCGCCGTGGTGCACCGGCATGGCTACGGCGCAATCCGCCAGGGCGGCTGCGATGGTGCGCAGGGTTGCAGGTTGTATCAGTGGCAGATCCCCTGGCAGCACCAACCAGCCGGCGGCATCCGCTGTCGTGCGCACCGCCGCTGCGATCGAATCACCCATGCCCGGGTGCCCCACATCCTCCAGATGCCAGGGCAAACCGCTGGCGCGCACGGCGGCCAGCGTGTGCTCCAGCACCGTTGTGCTGCCCAAGGGCGCGCGCAGCTTGTGCACGGCGCCGCCTGATGCCGCAAACCGCTCACCCCGGCCGGAGGCCAGGACCAGCACCACGGGCTGGGTGGGTGACGAGCTGCGGCTCTCAGTGGCCATCACGCCAGTTTGAACGGCAGCTCACGCGGCGTTTTGCCCGTGATCTTCGCAATGGCGTTGGCAAACGCCGGTGCCAGCGGTGGCAGGCCGGGCTCGCCCATGCCCTTCGGTGGGTCGGCGCTGGGCACGATGTGCACAGTCACTTGCGGCATGTCGGTGATGCGCGGCACGGCGTAGTCGCCAAAGTTGCTTTGCTCTACAACCCCATCCTTCAGCGTGATGGCGCCACCGGTCAGGCACATGCCCAGGCCCATCAGCGCAGCGCCCTGCACCTGCGCCTCCACGCTTTTGGGGTTGACCACCAGGTTGCAGTGCACACCGGCCGTGATGCTGTGCAGCTTGGGTGTGCCATCCTTCACGGAGGCCTCGACCACATACGCCACCACCGACTCAAACGACTCGTGCACCGCCACGCCCCAGGCACGGCCGACTGCCAGTTTCTTCTTGCCATAGCCCGACTGGGCCACGGCCAGCTGCAGCGCGGCCTTGTGGCGCGGGTGCTTGTCGCCCATCAGGGCCATGCGGTAGGCCACAGGGTCTTGCTGGGTGGCGCGGGCTACTTCGTCGATCAGCGTTTCCATGGCGTAGGCGGTGTGGGTAGAACCCACACTGCGCCACCACAGCACCGGTACGTTCACATCCGGGTGGTGCACCGACAGCTTCATGGGCACGTCATACGGCTCCTTCATGCCCTCCACAGCCGTGGCATCGATACCGTTCTTGACCATGAAGGACTCGAACGGTGAGCCCTTGGTGATGGACTGGCCGACGATGGTGTGGTCCCACGCCAGGATCTTGCCCTGCGCGTCAAAGCCGATTTCTGCGCGGTGCACATGCATGGGGCGGTAGTAGCCGCCCTTGACGTCGTCCTCGCGGCTCCACAGCGTGCGCACGGGCGCGGTAATGCCCGCCGTGCGTGCCGCCTTGGCGACGCCACAGGCTTCCACCACGTAGTCGCTAGTGGGAATGGCGCGGCGGCCAAAGCCGCCACCAGCCATCTGGGTGTGCACCTTGATGTTCTGCGGCTGCAGGCCCAGTGTTTTGGCGGCAGCCATGGCGTCCAGACCGGGCATTTGGGTGCCCATCCAGAGTTCGGCCTTGTCGCCGTCGAGTTTGACGGTGCAGTTCAGCGGCTCCATGGGAGCGTGTGCCAGGTAAGGGAACACAAATTCAGCGCTGATCTTCTTGGGTGCGGTGGCCAGCGGCGCCATGTCGGCCTGCATGGCCACGTTGCCGGGCTTGGTGGCCAGCTCGCGGTACTGCGCCAGCAGTGCCGTGGTGTCAGGCTTGCCCACCGCGCTGGTGTCCCATTCCACCTTCAGCGCATCGCGCCCCTGCTTGGCGGGCCAGTAGCCGTCGGCCACGATGGCCACGCCCTCGCCGCCCCGGTCGGTGGGCACGCGCAGCACAGCCTTCACCCCCTTGAAGGCCTTGGCGGCACTGTCGTCCAGCGATTTGAGCTTGGCGCCAAACACCGGCGGGCGTGCGACCACAGCGGTCAACATGCCGGGCAGGCGCACGTCAATGCCGTAATCCTGCTGGCCGCTCGACTTGGCCTTGGCATCCAGCCGCCCGGTGGGCTTGCCGATCAGGCGGAACTGCTTGGGGTCTTTCAGGGTGACTTTTTCGGGCACGGGCTGTTTCATGGCCGCTTCGGCCAGCGCGCCGTAGCCCAGTTTTTTGCCGCCGGGGCCGACAACGAAGCCGCTGCTGGTGCGCAGTGCCGAGGCATCCACGCCCCACTGTGCCGCAGCGGCAGACACCAGCATGGCGCGGGTGCGGGCGCCCAGTTCGCGGTACTGGGTGTACGAGTTCTTGATGGAGTTGGAGCCACCCGTGAGGTGCATGCCCATCATCGGGTCGGCATAGGCCTGGTTGGCATCGCCGTGCACGCTGCGCACACGGCTCCAGTCGGCATCCAGCTCTTCGGCCAGGATCATGGGCAGGCCGGTTTGCACGCCCTGGCCAAAATCCAGCCGGTTGATGGTGACGGTGACCGTGCCATCGGCGTCGATGCGCACAAAGGCCGAGGGTTGCTCGAAGGGCTTGAGGCCGGCGGGTGTGCTGGCGGCACCGGTGCCCTGCGCGCTGGCGACCAGCGGGAACGCGCCCAGCGCAAAACCCGAAGCGGCCGACACCTTGAGGAAGGTGCGGCGCGCCACGCCATTTAGCCCGTCAGGCGCTCCTGAATTAGTAGCTTCTTGCGCTTTATCCATAAGCGCTTGAAGGTGTTTTGGCATTAAACGATGTGCCTGGCCCTGCAGGGCATTGGAGTCGAAGTGCATGGTGTTCTCCTTCAATCAAGCCAAGGTTTTGGCAGCGTCATGGATGGCCGCGCGAATGCGCACATAGGTGCCGCAGCGGCACACATTGCCTGCCATGGCGGCGTCAATGTCGGCGTCGGTGGGCTTCTTCTTGCCTTGCAGCAGCGCCGTGGCGCTCATGATCTGGCCGCTCTGGCAATAGCCGCACTGCGCCACGTCGTGCTTGACCCACGCGGCGTGCACCGCCTTGCCCACCTTGTCGTTGGCCGTGACGGACTCAATGGTGGTGATCTTCTGGCCCACAGCGGCCGAGATCGGCGTGATGCAGGAGCGGATGGGTGCTCCGTTCAGATGCACCGTGCAGGCGCCACACAAGGCCTGGCCACAGCCAAACTTGGTGCCTGTCATGCCCAGCGTGTCGCGCAGGGCCCAGAGGATGGGGGTGGATTCATCGGCATCCACTGCCGTGTTTTTGCCGTTGATATGGAGGGTGGGCATCGTGGAACTCCTTGGGGTGAAGGACAGCGCTCAAAAGCACAGCGCAAGCAGTTGCGGCTTGGGCTTGCGCTTGGGCCGCATGGTTTTTTTAAGAGAATAATTATTCGATTAAACCGCAAAATACAAAACCGTGCTCGTCAGGCCTTGAGTGCATCCCAACACAAGCCGAAGGCCATTTGGTGCACCGCATCGTCGTCGGGTAGCACCTGGGTGCGGATCAGATTGCCAGTCTCGCGCACCGACCCGACCAGGCTGGCAGTGAGCAACGGTATGGGCACCGCTTTCAGAATTTCTTGCCGCTGGCCTTCTTCCATCAACGCAAAGAATCCGGCCATCAGGCGGGTCGAAAACTCGCGATTGCCATCGGTGAACCAGGGCGAGTTGTAGTACTGCTCCTGAAACACCACTTCAGCGTACTGATCCAGTCGATGCCGCAGCAGGTTGCCCCAGGCGCGCCGTACGCGTGCACGGTAGGGCATGCCGGGCACGATGCCATTCATGATGCGGGCCGCTGTCACGGTCTTGGCATCCTGATAGAGCTGGCTGATGAGTTCATCCTTGGACGGGTAATACACGTACAGCGTGCTGGTGGCCATGCCGGCCGTGCGCGCAATCTCGGCCATGGTCAGGCCACTCAGGCCGGTCTGGGCCACCAGATCAAAGGTGGCCTGGGCTATGGCACGTTGCTTGTCGTCGTCTTTGGGTTTCATCGCCGGGCCAATGTAAGCGAATATTCATTCGACGACAACCATGACACCGCCGCCCCCTGAAGCACGGTGGCCACCCGCTGAATCACGCCGTGCACAATCGCACCCATGACCACCTCCATCGCCGACCTTCGCAAGAGCTACGAGCGCGCCGAACTCAACGAAGACGCCTCGCACGCCGCCCCGCTGCAGCAGTTTGACCAATGGCTGAAAGAAGCCATCAGCGCCGAAGTGCCCGAACCCAACGCCATGACCGTGGCCACCGTAGGCAGTGACCTGCGTCCCAGCACCCGCATTGTGCTCATCAAGGGCTATGACGAGCGTGGCATCGTCTGGTTTACCAACTACGACAGCCGCAAGGGCCGCCAGATTGCTGGCAACCCCTATGCCGCGTTGCAGTTCCACTGGGTGGAGTTGGAGCGCGTGGTGCGCATCGAAGGCATTGTGGAGAAGGTCAGCGACGCAGAAAGCGACGAATACTTTTCCAGCCGCCCGCTGGATTCCCGCATCGGCGCCTGGGCCAGCCCACAAAGCCAGGTGATCTCAGGCCGCGGTGTGCTGGTGGCCAACGCCGCCAAGTACGGCGCGCAGTTCATGCTGAAACCGCCCCGCCCGCCTCACTGGGGCGGCTATCGCTTAAAGCCTGACCAGTGGGAGTTCTGGCAGGGGCGCAAGAGCCGCCTGCATGACCGGTTGCGGTACCGGATGGATGGTGGCGAATGGGTGCGGGAGCGGCTGGCGCCCTGAACCTACCCTCTGGCGTACAAGCGTTGACGAGGAGCGAGGGGCTCTCGCAGATCTTGGTGGGCGTCAACGATTTCGTCAGCGCCATGATGTGCCACCAGCCCGTCACGCCCACCTTGGGTGCCACTCAGCGCTGGGTGCATCTCTCCCTCGCTCTTCGTCGGCCGACCTTGTCTCACGGCCCACGCCCTGGGGGCTTGCCAGATAACGGCTTTTGCCGCCGGCCGCCACGCGCCGGTTGATCGCCGTGCTGGCCGGGGCACGTCACCCATGACGGCCACTGCGATGGAGTGGTGGCCGCTCGAACTGCCGTTCATGGCGCCAACCACCTGCGCTGCAACTCCCGGTCCTCCCTCATTTACAGGTAGGACATCATTGTTGTATGATGGGCATCATGCGAAAAACGCCCGTTAACCAACGCACGGCCGCCAAAGAGGCCTCGCACGAGCGCATCGTGGATGTAGCGTCGCGTGCCATCCGCCGCAGCGGGTACGGCGGTACGGGTGTCGCTGACATCATGAAAGAAGCAGGGCTCACGCACGGCGCTTTCTACGCCCACTTTGATTCCCGCGAGGCCATGCTGGCGGAGGCCGCCGACCGAGCAGGCGCCGTCGCCAATGCCGCCGCCGCCGAGATCGTTGCGGCAGTGTCGCCGGAACAATCACTGCGGGTCCTCCTGAACACCTACCTGTCCAAAGAGCACATTCACGGAGTTGAAAACGGCTGCCCTGTGTCGGCCCTTGGGTCGGAAATGCCTCGGCAATCGCCAGAGGTGCGCCGAGCAGCCACGCTGCGCATCAAAGAAATGATCGACCTGGTTGCGCGGCAGATGCCCGACTGGGGACAGCCCGGCGCCCACGAGCGCGCGCTGGCCACGGTAGCGTCGATGGTAGGTACGCTGATGCTGGCCCGTGCGGTGGACGAGGCGGCGTTGTCCGATGCATTTTGCGCGGCAACCCTTAAAAACCTGGGCTGCGCAGACGCGTGATGGATTTCAATTCCACACGCGGTTTTTTTAATCTTTATGTATGATGATTATCATGTGAAATTAATAATGTCCTACCACCAAATTATTTTAATTTTCGCCCAGTTCAACAGGACATCGAACGCATGAAAGCATTCATCCTTGAGCGCTACGGAAAAACCCAGCGACTCAAAGCCACTGATATTCCTGATCCAGACCTGCGTGATGATGAGGTGTTGATCGAAGTCCACGCAGCCGGTGTCAACCTGCTGGATTCCAAGATTCGCAGCGGTGAATTCAAGCTGATATTGCCTTACCGCACACCCTTTGTTTTAGGGCACGACGTTGCCGGAGTGGTCACCGGGGTGGGTCGCAGCGTCAAGCGCTTCAAGGTCGGAGACGAGGTGTATTCTAGGCCCGACGATTTTCGTATCGGCACCTTTGCAGAGTATGTGGCGGTCAAAGAATATTCAGTCGCCATCAAGCCTCGCAATCTCACCATGGCAGAGGCCGCCTCCGTTCCACTCGCGGGATTGACCGCGTGGCAAGCGCTGGTCGAAACGGCCCAGCTGAAAGAGGGGCAGAAGGTTTTCATCCAGGCGGGATCTGGTGGCGTTGGCACATTTGCCATTCAACTGGCCAAATACCTGGGTGCCACGGTGGCGACCACCACCGGGCCCGACAACATCGCTTGGGTCAAAGATCTGGGTGCCGATATCGTTATCGACTATCGCAAGAACGATTTCGAACAAATCGTCAACAACTACGATCTGGTGTTGAACAGCCAGGACAGCGAGACGCTCACCAAGTCCATCAATGTGCTCAAGCCTGGCGGGCACCTCATTTCCATCTCCGGCCCGCCCGATCCGGCGTTTGCTGAAGCCATCCGGGGCCCCTGGTTTCTGAAGCTGGCCACTCGTATCCTGAGTTTTGGCGTGCGCAAAAAGGCCAAGAGCCACAACGTGCAGTATTCATTTCTCTTCATGCGAGCCAACGGCCACCAATTGAGCCAGATCACGCCGCTCATCGAATCCGGCGCTATCCGCCCTGTGGTGGACAAGGTATTTCCGTTTGATTCGACCAATGAAGCCTTGGCCTACGTCGAAAGTGGACGCGCCAAAGGAAAGGTGGTGATCAAGGTGCGCTGATAAACCGCCGCTTCATTCAATGGCATGCACTTTAATATGATGATCATCATATTGAATGGATTTTCAATACCCAGGAGCTTTTTATGAATATTCAAAATGCAGTTGTTCTCGTCACCGGCGCCAACCGTGGAATCGGTTTGGCATTTGCCCGCCAGTTGCTCGCACGGGGGGCGCGCAAGGTTTATGCAGCCGCTCGAGACCCTTCCACAGTGATGTTGGAAGGCGTCGAGGCCTTGCAACTCGATGTGACTTCGATGGAGCAGATCCAGGCGGCCGCCCGCAAGGCATCGGACGTAAGCCTGGTCATCAACAATGCGGGTGTCGCCCAGCCCGGGGGCTTTCTGGCAGAGGACAGTGATGCCGTCGCACGCCGGATTTTCGAAACCAATTTCTTCGGCGTGCTGAACATGAGCAGAACATTTGCGCCCGTGCTCAAGGCCAATGGGGGTGGCGCACTGCTCAATGTGCTGTCGGTCGCGTCCTGGGTCAACGCAGGCGATCTGGCGGCATATTCAGCCAGCAAGTCGGCAGCATGGTCGCTGACCAACGCGCTGCGCCACGAGCTGTTGAACCAAAAGACCCAGGTGCTGGGCTTGCACATGGGCTATGTGGATACCGATCTGACGCGGGGTTTTGATGTACCCAAAACCAGCGCCGAAGACATTGTTCAGCGTGCACTCGATGGCCTTGAAGCCGGCTCCGATGAAGTGCTGGCCGACGCGATCACCCAGCAGGTCAAGCAAGGGTTGACGGCACCCCACCCTGTCTACCTGACTGCTGTGAAGTAGGCGAATCTACAGCTCCGACATGCCAGCGCCCCCGGCACGCCCGGTCCATACGTTGGGTGCGCAGGCGTGTCGCGCCAAAAAAAAAACGTCAAGCCACCACCCAGCGCGTCACCGCCACAATCACCACTGGCATCGTCACCAGCCCAAGTGCCGTAGACACCGCCACGCTCGCCGTCACTTCATCTTCAGCCACCCCATACCGCTGCGAAAACAGAAACACGTTGGCCCCCACGGGCAGTGAGGCCGCTACGATCATCACCGCCAGGGGCATGCCCGACAGGCCCAGCGCCCAGCCCAGGGCAGCCAGCACGATGGGGTGCACCACACATTTGACGAGTGCGATGCGCATCGCTGCCTTGAACTGGTGGCCGACCTTGGTGAAGGCCAGCGTCACGCCCACCAGCAACAGTGCGATGGGCCCCAGGGCCTGGCCCAGCAGTTGCAGCGGCTTGCCCACCACCTCGGGCAGCACCAGGCCGGTCTGCGCAAACACAAGGCCTGCAATGATGGGCAGCGGTACCGGGTGCACGATGCCATTGCGGATGGCTTGCAGCACCGTGCGCCACATTGGCTGGTGCACCCCGCCCTCCCGGCCTGCATGCTCACGCGCAGCGGCCAGCTCAAACACCACGGTGGCGGCCGTGAGCAGGATGAGCGAGTGCACCGAGATCAGCGTGAACAGCGTAACCAGCCCCGCATCGCCAAACACCAGGCCCACCAGCGGCACGCCAATCATCAGCGTGTTGCTGAAGGTGTTGGCCAACGCCCGCGCCGCGCCCAGGCTGGTAAAGCCCTGCACTGCCAGTGTGGCCGCGTACACCACGCCAAAGGCCACGAAATAAATGCCCACGGGGCCAAAATTGAGGTCTTCAATGTGCACCGTGCTCATGGTGCGAAACAGGAGTGCGGGCGTGAGCACCATGAAGACCAGGTTGGCCAGGTCCTTCACCGCTTCGGCGCGTATCCAGCCACGCCGTCCCACAAAGAAACCGATGGCGATAAACAAAATAACGGGGATCAGTGAGGCAAAGACAGGGGAGTTCACGGAGAAAGGCGCACCATGGCAACAACAATGGGCGCCGATTGTCCCCCATGGGTCTACTGCGTGGGTGGGTGAATGGCCGTGGTCAACCCGCCAGTCTGCGGCGCAGGTGGTGGGCTGTTGCGCTCAAGCGGGCATGCACCACCGCTCAGATGGCCTGATTGCAGTTGCAGTCGCCGTCGAAAGTGCATTTTTCTGTGCCTGGGTCACGTTGTTGTCTCCTTGCCGTATGCTGCCCTGCCACGAACCTCCAGCGACCAGGTTGGTCATGCCTGTGGTGGTGTGTGCCACCCTGGTTTTGGTGGGCCCGCGTGCCCACCCGTGCGCTGGAGCTGACCGGCACGCGGGTGGCGCTTTCACTGGGCCCGTCCGTCCCTATCGTTGCGCGGCCGCCAGCGGACTAGGCCCCAGCCACAGGCCACTGCGCAGGCCCTCAGGCCGCTCTGGCGACCACACCTGCGCGCTGGACTCCCAGGTTTCCTGCTGCACATTCAACCCGGCAAATACCCCATAGCCCTGGCCTGCGCGGATCTCGCCGCCCGCACACAGGCCCTCTCCGGCGCGGATTGATCCGCGGACGCGGATCCCTTCACCCGCCTTGATGCCCCAGCCCGCCTCCAGATGCTGCACCCCGGCAATGGCACCGCCCACAAGGATGCCCTGCCCCACGCGCAGGCTCTGGGTGCCGGTCAAATGGCCGCCTACCCGCAGGCCCTTGCCGCACTCCATTGGGCCGTGGCCGATCAGGTCTTGCCCCACAACGGCACCGCCCTTCAGTGCCAGCTTGCCGTGGCACACCGCGTCCCACCCGGCCCGCAGGTCGCCGCCGCAGATGATGTCGCCCTCGGCCTCCACCCCCCAGGCTGCCCGCACATCGCCACCCGCCTGCAGCAGGCCCTGGCTCACGACGCCACCCGCCACGCGAATGTCCTCCCCCGCCGCGATGGACAACCCGGCCCGCAGCCCGCCACCCGCCCGAATGGAGCGGCCGGCCTGAATCACCGTGGACACATCAATGCTGCCGCGTACCTCCACCGTGCCGGCAAACACAATGGCATCGGCCTCCAGCCGATCTACCAACAACACAGCGGTGGTGGGGCCAAACTGCGACAGCAGCCAGCACGCATCACCCACCCGCCCGGCGTTGACCAGCGTGTCCAGCGCCTCCTGGTAGCCACTGCCGTCTTCTACATGGCGGCTGAACCACCGAAACCCTTCGGCGCAAGGGTTCTTGGCCCGGAGGAATTTTTTGGTGAACTCCATCGCTCTCACCCCTGGCGCAGGCGTTGGGACGGTGGATGAACAGGGTGCGACCAGATGGGCGTGGGCCCACGTGCATGAATGGGGTGCATGAGACATCTCCGAAAGGGAGCGGCCCGCGCTGATGCAACGCTCGACGAATCGGGGTATCAGTGGGCCGCCATCGCGCTGAGTGGGTGCCCGGCGATGGATGTGGTGCGCAAAAGAGGGGGAAAGTGTTATCGCCGGGCGGAGGAATGTGCGACCGGCTTGTAGGGCCAGATCTCACGCACCACCATGGCGCCCCCGCCCACACACCAACAGCCGCACATGGGGCCGGGGTGGGGAAATGCTGGGGGCTGAAAACGCACAGGGCGGATGGTATCAGCGCACGGGTATCGCACTGAATCACGAGGGTTTGGGGCAGCCATTCGGGCTTTAAGGCCGAACGCCGCCATTCTTTTAAAACCAAAACGAATAATAAGCAGCACCAAAATGCACCTTGGGTTATACTTCGGCCCGTTGCAGTCACGGCTCTTGACGCGTGCAGTCACCGCAACGCCTGCCAAAAGGCGTAATCCTTTCCACGCAGGCCGTCTTTAGCGACCTTTGTTTGTTGCCCAGTGGGTCTGTAGAGCTGCAGCCCACCGCGTCCCTTGATGCTCACGCAGGTCGTTTACAAACCTGCCATCCCGATTGAATTCCATTTCACAGACCGCTATTTCCATGGGCCAGTACGTCGTTTCGCCCTCGACACACCCGACCGACTGTGGCCGCTTTCGCGCCTCCTTCTCGGTCCAGCGTTCCCAGAGCAACGGCAGCTACTGCCGCGTGTTCCGTTTTGACAAAGCCTTTGCTTCGCGCGAAGCCGCCCGGCTCTTTGCCGTCACCCAGGGCTGGCTGCAAACGTGCATGCAGCACCCGCCCGCGTGCTGATTGGTTGATTAATTGATTGATGAATGACGATCTGCTCAAACCAGATCCCATCCACCCCCATTTCCGGTTGCTGCGGGCTCCCGATCCGCACATTCGTACCCCCATGGTGCGCCATGCGTTGCACACCTCAATTTAGAAAGGCTCTTCTTCCATGAGTATCAAAATCTATGTGGGCAACTTGCCCTACTCCGTCACCGATTCCAGCCTGGAAAGCAACTTTGCCGAGTTTGGCGCCGTCTCGTCCGCCAAGGTCATGATGGACCGCGAAACCGGCCGCTCCAAAGGCTTCGGTTTTGTCGAAATGGCAACGGCTGAAGTGGCCCAGGCTGCCATCACCGCCCTGCACGGCGTGTCCGTGGACGGGCGCTCGATTGTGGTCAACCTGGCCCGCCCCCGCGAAGCCACTGGCGGCGCTGGTGGTAACAGCAGCACGAACGGCTATCGCGCAAGCGGCCGCTCGGACGTGGGTTATGGCACAGGCGGCTACGGCGGCGGTCGTTACTGATCCGACCCAGTAACCACCCGGTGAAAAACCGGCTCTGAGGAGCCGGTTTTTTTTCGTCCCGTGTGAACGTTGAGGATTGGGCCCAATCCACTATATTAAAGATAGCTACCAGCGCTTGATGTATATGCGCTAGAGGCCAAAAACAATCAAATTCTGGTGATTAAAATAACGGGCTTGCCCCGCTGATGCTGTCGGTGTCTTGAGAGACGCCCACACTCCAAATCGGTGGATAGAGCCTATTTTTGGGGAAAACAAGACATGACAAGCATCACCGAAGACCTGCGCTTTGTAGGCATTGATGACGAAGGCTATGCGCAGGCGGTTGCCGCCGCCAAGGCCTTCACCTATGGCGATGACCAATCGGGCTTCGCCTTCACGGGCAAGGCCACGCTGATGTTCCAGCGTGAAAGCGAAGAATGGGGCCACGGCGCGTTCAGCAGCACGCCCCTCATTCGTTTTATTGACCCGATGCAGGGCGCGCCCGAGGCGCAAGACCCGCAAGAGGAAGATTTTCTGCAGGCAGTCGGCGACCGCGTCACGTTCTTGCACGTTCCATCACAGTGCCAGGACATGTTGGTCGATGACGTGTGGGGCATCGATTGCGAGTTTTTGATGTTTGCCATGCCCCACCCTCAGGACGAAGGCGCAACGGCCTGGCTGCTCATCCCAGGGCCCGACCACCGCGTCATCTCGTCCAAGCAGACCATGCAGGACTACCAGTTCGCAGAACTGAAGAACGCCGCCGCAACGCTGGGTTTTGACGACTCCGAAGCGCCAAAGCCGCACTGATCCCCTGACGAAGGGCTGCTGAGCTGAACCGGCCTTGTCGTCGGCCGCTCAGCGTTTGCGGCGACCTTACAGGTGGAAGTCGCCCGCAGCTTCCGGCTGATACAGGACTTTCTCAATGCGGATATGGCGTGTCCGATCGTTCACGCGCCAGTCGAAGGCATCGCCCTCTTTGTAGCCCAGGATCGCCATGCCAATGCCAGAGCAAATCGACAGCTTCCCGGCACGGTCGTCCGCGTCCTCGGGGTAGACCAGCGCCACTTCTGCGTCCTCATCGTCCAGCCGCACCAAGGCCCTGGAGTTCATCGTGACGACGTCAGGCGCTACCTGCCGCGAGTCGACCACGATGGCCCGCTCGATCTCATGCTCCAGCTCAAAAATATCGGGCGCCCGTTCCACCGCGAGCAAGCTCGTGAGTCGGGCTTTGTCGATTTCGGTGATGTGGATATCGGTGACGTAATCTGCAGGGCTGTCGCGCAGAAGCTGGAGATAGCGGTTCGACGTGATCGAGAACGAGTGGGGGGCATGGGCCTGGCTCTCCCGCAAAAACCCACAGTGCTCAAAGGCCCGCAACGAGCGTGTGTTGTCTGCGTGGATCTTGGCGATGAGCTTCTCGGCCCGCATGTCGAAAAAAGCCAGCTTCATGCCTTCGCGAAGGGTGCTGACCCCCAGCTTGCGCCCCCAGTTGTCGCGGTTGCCAATCACCAGCACCATCTCGCAGTCGGTGCCCGACTTGACCAGCCGCACAAACCCCACGGGCACGTCATGCCGGTCGTAGGCCATGAAGAAACGGCCACCCTGGTTGAACAAATGGGTCAGCGTCGGCAGCTGCACCCGGCCGACGACCTGTTCAATAAAGCGTGACACATGGCGCGAATCGCTCAGGTAGCGGGTGACGTCCTCGTCCTCCAACCAGTCCATGAGCTTGAGCGCGTCGGCCCGAGTGATCTCGGGACACAGAGAAATGAAAGGCTTGGTCATATCTTCACCACGGTTGGCTGTAAGAATGAAAGCCCTTCCTGGCGGGCTGAACTCAGCCACGACGGTTCTTTCGATAAGGCGCGGATTGTAGGACAGCGCGGGTGCGGGGAATTGAGGCGTTGTGGAACCCGTACGGATGAGTGCGGCAAGTGGGGCGTGTTCCGGTGAGTCGCAACGGGCTACGTCGTACCTCAAAGCGGACAAATGCACTGGAAGTCCCCCAGCGAAACCACCGAAAACCAGAACGGAACGAGGAAGGCAAGCTATGTGACAGCCTCGCAGGCAACTGTCCCTGACACGCTTTATTGAAACACGCACACACCCAATGACTGGCTTTTGGCGCGGTACATGGCGGTGTCTGCAGCGCGCAGGTAGTCGTCGACCGTCGCCAGCCTGGACGCGCTGCTGATCAATCCGATACTCGCACCACTGATCACGGTGTGCCCGCCAATCACGTAAGGTACTTCCAGGGCGGCGGTAATCTGTTGGGCGCGCTGGCGGGCTTCAGCGGGATCAATGGACTCCAGCAGCACATTGAACTCGTCGCCACCCATGCGGGCGACCAGATCCACCGCCCGCACGCAGGATTCGAGCCGCCGCGCCACCTGTTGCAATAGCTGGTCACCCACATGGTGTCCGTAGCTGTCGTTGACGGCCTTGAACCCGTTGAGGTCCAGGAGCAGCACGGCGAACATCGTGGCTCCATCGCGTGTCGCCACGCCACCACCGTTCACCCCCTCGTTCTGATGCAGCGCGATGAGTTGCGCGAGGCGATCGCGGAACAGTGGCCGGCCGGGCAAGTTGGTCAGCGCATCGTAGGAGCTGCCACGCTCGGCCAGATCGCTCAACGATCCCGCCATGCGCACCGCAACGCCCTCTTCCAACTCGGCGAGCCCGCGCCAATTGACCCACACCGGCCGCCCAGCCCCGTGAAACGCGCGGAAGTCCACCGAAAAGTTCGGGCTGTTTCCGGACAGGTGCCGGCGATAGGCCTCCTGCACGCGCCCGCGATCCTCGGGATCGATGAGTTGCTCCAAAAAGCGCCAGCCTCCGTCATGCACCAAATCGGCGCTACCCAGCCCGACGATCTGGAGAAAACGCCCGGACACATGCAGGGCGTCCGTTTGCAAGTCCCAGTACCAGATGCCGTCATTGGATCCGCGGGTCGCCAGCGAATAGCGGTTTTCGGACCGCACCAACTCGAGTTCGGTGTTCTTCTGTTGGGTGACGTCGATCATCAGGCCGATCATGCGGTTCGGCCGCCCCGGCTCGACCACCGCGCGGCACAGATCGCGCACCCACACGACCTTGCCAGACTTGGCAATCAACCGGTAACTCATCTCATAGGCACGGCTGTGCGTGGCGTTGTAGGCAGCATCGTCGATCACGAGGGCCTGCGCCAGGTCATCGGGATGCACATGCGCCCGCCAGAAGTTAGGGTCAGCCCGCCACTCCTCGACGGAGTAACCGAACAAGCGTTCGACTTGCGGGCTCAGAAAGGTATTGCCCACGCCGATTTCAGCCTCCCAAACCACGCCGTCAATGGTTTCCAGCAAGCGCAGAAAGCGCTGGCGAATTTCCACCAGCACCTGCTCGGTGACCTCGGTGATCTCGATCAGGACACCCTGGCGGCTGATCACCCGATCCGCCGCATCCGTCTCCGGGTGGAGCTGCAGACGCACCCAGCGATAGTCCGCGTTGGCAAAACGCAAGCGGAACACTGGCATGCCCGAGCGCATGGTGCCGATATCGTCGGCATGCACGAATTCAAGCAAAGATCTGCCGAGCGCCTCCGCCACCGAATGGCCGGTGAGCTTGCACCACGCCGGATTCAGATAAGTGATCTCCCACAGCGCATCGGTTTGCACCACCGCCTCGGGTAGCAGTTGCAGCAGGTTTGCGGACGGCGTGGGCGTGATGGGCATGCAGGGCTATTGCAAGATAGGGTCAGATATATACCGGGCAGCGCTGAACCAGTCCTTCGCGCGTCGCGCAACCCGGTTTTGGGCGGCCTGCTGCAGTGCCAATCCCATTGTTAAATCGGGCGCGCGTCATCACCAGGACTCAGGCAGCGTCGCCTGAACGGATCGGAAAATCAACCGCTTAAAACCGAGTATGGCATGCATCCAAGCCGCCTTTGGACTCGGTGCTTTGGATGGTTTTAGGCCGCATGAGGTGTGCGAGCCAGCAACGCCCTCCCTCGCCACTGGCTCGCTCGCATCGCGACGGCATCACCCGTCAGAACGCTACCTTCACCCCCACCGTCACATTGCGGCCCATCAATGGCGCGGCGTTCTTGATGAACGAGGTGTGGGCATACGCCAAGCGGTCGGTCAGGTTGTTCGCCTTCAAATACACCTGCCAGGGCGAGCCGTTGCTCAGCTGGCCGTTGTAGCTGATGCCCAGGTTCAGCATGCCGTAGCCGGGCGTGGCGGTTTCAAAGTCGGCCACGCGGTTCTGGCGGGCCACCTGCACCCATTCCACCTGGCCTTCCCAGGCCTGCCAGTTGGCGTCCAGCCGCACACCGGCGCGGGTGGCCGGGATGCGCGGCAGCAGGCCACCGCCGTCGGCCAGCCGGGCGCGCACGGTGTCGCCAAACAGGGTGATGCCGAAGTTGCGGTTCAGGCGCTGGCGCACCTGGCCTTCGATGCCGGTGAAGGTGGCGTCGGCCTGGCTGTATTGCAGCAGTTGCAGGCCGTCCACTTCATCCAGCGTGCGGCCGTAGATGTAGTTGTTGATACGGTTCTTGAACACACTGACGCCAAAGGTGGTGTCGCCGCTGGTTTTGCGCAGGCTGACGTCGATGTTTTGCGAAATTTCTGACTTCAGGTTGGCGTTGCCACGCTCATACGTGCTGGTGGCCATGTGCAGGCCTTGGGCGTACAGCTCTTCGGCGGTGGGGGCGCGGCTGGCGTGGGTGAACGAGGTGCCCACCTGGTAGCCAGGCGTGAACTTCCACACCGCGCCCAGCGACGCGGACGTGCCGTTGTGGCTGCGCTCGATGCTGCTGGTCTGGGCCTCGGCCGTCTGGCGGTCGTGGCGCAGTGCGGCTTCAAAGCGCCAGTCGCCCAGGCGGTATTCCTCCAGCGCAAAGAAGCCGAGCTTGCGGGTGATGGTGGGCTCGACATAGGCTTCTGCGCCGTCTGCGGCGAACTTGCGTTGCGAGGTTTGCAGGCCGATCAGGCCCTTGAACCCAGCAATGGGCTCGTGTTGCAGCTCGACGCGGGTGTCGTAGGCCTTGTTCTTGAAGGTGGTGCTGATGGCACCGTCCTCGACCTCGTCGTGTACGTAGTCGGTCACGCCTGCGCGCAGGCGCAGGGCCGAGAAGCCTGCAAACGGGTTGCGCAGCTCGCCCCGGATATCGAAGCGTTCACTGCGCAGGTCGACCACGGGCACATCCCCCGCAGCGGCGCCATGGTCGTGGCCGTCGCCTTCCTCTTCGCCCGCATGCGCGCCGCAGTGCAGGTGGTCACCATGGGTGTGGCAGCCTTCAAAACTGTGGTTGTGGCCGGGCAGGCCGTATTTGGCAGTCTGGCGCGTGTAGGCGGCGCCCAGGTAGCCCTGGTCGCCCACCCACGACAAGCCCACGCTGCCGGTGTCGGTGCGGTTGAAGCTGCCCAGCACCTTGTTGCCGCCTGACCAACCTTTGCCCACACCGTAGTCGCCTGCATCGCGCGCCACGCCTTCGACATGCACAGCCAGGTTGCCAGCGCCACCGGTCAGCGAGAAGGCCCCTGCCCCCTCGCGGGCGCCGGTGTTGGCGCGCAGCTCGGCGCTGCCTTCGTAGCCCTTTTGCGGGACGGCGGTGGGGATTTTTCCGTCCAGCACGTTGACCACACCGCCCACTGCGCCGTTGCCGTACAGCAGGGCCGACGGGCCGCGCAGCACCTCGATCTGCGTGGCCAGCAGGGGCTCGGACACCACGGCGTGGTCGGGGCTGATGGTGGAGGCGTCGTGCAGCTCGGCGCCGTCGCTCAGCACCTTGACGCGGGGGCCGTCCATGCCGCGAATGATCGGGCGGCTGGCACCAGCGCCAAAGTGGCTGCTGGTGATGCCGGGTTCGCTGTTCAGTGTTTCGCCCAGCGTGCCCTCGCGGCGGCGCACGAGTTCGTCGCCCTCCAGCACGGAGACGGGAGTGGTCATGTCGTTGGCGCCCAGTTGCAGGCCGCTGGCGGACACGGTGACGGGGGGCAGGCTGGGCGCGGCATCAACCGCCGCAGGGGTCGCTGCGCTTGGTGGGGTCTGTGCATGGGCGGTGCCCGCGCCTGACAGCGCCAGCAGGGTGGCGAGCGCCACGGGGTGCAGGGTGGGACGGTTGCGGCGGGTTGCGCAACGGGGGGCCAGGGAGGGGTGAGTCATGGTGGTTGTTTGCAGAAGGGGCATGCGCGGCGCTGGCCAGGTCAGGCCAGATGCGCTCACGCACGCGGCCTCACGCCACAGGGCGCGAGGCTATGAATAAAAAATGCCTATCGCGCTTGATGAACAAGCGCTGGCAGCTATGAAATCAGGAGTAATGAGCGGCGCCCAGCCGGTACGCCCCCAATGAGGCCTGCTCGGCCTGTGCACGCGACGCCACAGGCGCATGTGCCATCCATGCCCACACAGCACAGCACAGGGCCTGGCGTGACGGCGATTGCGCAGCAACGCAGGAGGTTCAGGGGCGCGGCGCGTCAGGCCATCGGCGGGCCGCGCGCCTGGAACAGCGCCACATGCACAGCGCCTGTCCGCCCTGCAGGGGGCATGGGCAGTGCCTGCGGTGGCACCGCTTCGGGCAACGCCAGGGGGGCGCTGTGCATTGCATCGCCCAGCGCCAACTGGTCGAGCAACAGGCAATCCACTGCAGCAGCGTGGTGGGGAAGCAGCAATGGCAGCAAATACCCGTGGCTCTGTGCCGCCGGTGGAGGCGCTGCATTTGCCGTAGATTCCGTGGGGGACGTTGTGGCCCATGCCAGGGCTTGTTGCCCCGCATGCACCCGGCCCAGCGTGCTGCCGTGCGCCACTTGGTGCAGCCGCCCCAGCGTGGGCACCACCACCAGGGTCAGTAGCAGCCATGCCAACGCCAGGCGCTGCGCGACACTGCGCCAGGGCGCGCCCCGCCCCGTGCTGCGCAAGGCAGCGGTCAGCGCGAAGGGGTGTGGGCGAAAAGTGCGGATCACTGAAACCGGGGTCGACGTTGCGTGGGAAGGTCCTCGATTATTTCACTGGCACCGCTTCCACCACTCGGTAATACAAGCCGTACTGGTCGTTGGTGAGCACGGTGAATTTGCCCTCTACCACCACGGGTTCCAGCGAGTAGCGCACCGGCGTCTTGGCCTTGACCTCGACCATGCTCTCGGGGCCGCCGGGCGTGCAAAAAGAGCAGGTCAGCGGCACGGACGTGAGCAGAAAATGCGTCTGCGTCGGCTTGGCATCCAGTGGCACCATAAAACCCTGGATGCGCTGCACGGTCTTGTCCATGCCCTTTTGTGCCTCGTTGAACACGGGCAGGATGCCGTCCTTCGTGGTTTTTTTGGTCAGATCGGTCAGCACCGACCATGGCACCACATCATTGCGCTGGGGCAATGGCGCGATGGGGCTGTTGGGGCTGTGGTAGCCAGCGCCCGAACCCGATGGCACGGCAGTGCCTGTGCCCGCAGGCAGCGGCGACGACAGCATCGGTGGGGCCGCCGACGCCTCTTTGGCACGCTCGAAGGCGCCGGGTGCAGGTTTGGTGGCACCGCCTTGCTGGGCCTGTGTGCCGCCCGCCAACGCCAGTGCGGCCACCATGCCAATGAGGCGGAGCGTTGGGCCGTGGGTGGGTGTGGGGGTCAAGGCACGGGGCATGGCGGGCAATCTCGGTAAAAGCGGGGAACAGGCGATCAATGCGCGTGTTTCATGCCGCAGTATTTTCCGATAGCCAGGCTCTTGCAGGCGGCTTGCAGGTCTTTCTGGCATGGCTCGTGGCCCTTGCCCGACTCCAGGCATTTGGCCGCGGCCTCGTGCGCAACGGCCATGGCGCGGTGGCGCGCGACATCTTCCTGGGTGTCTTTGTCGTTGTGGGCCTGGGCGTGTGCCAGGGCACCGACGAGCAGCATGGGGGCCACGGCGAGTGCGGTGAGGAGCTTTTTCATGAAGAGCCTTTCAGGTCGGTTGATTTGAAAACAGGAATGTGCGGACGGACTGATCAAGGCTGGCCGAGCAGGTCTGCCACGTCGGTGTTGTAGGCCTGCAGGGCGGGCAACAACGCCGCCAGCGCTGCCACACCCGCTGCCAGCAGCGGCACGCCCGCCTCGGCAGGCAGCCACACCAGGCCGGTCACCGGCAACAGCCCTTGCGCCTGCAGCGCCCAGCCCAGGCCATGGGCCAAAACATGGCCCAGCAGCAGGCCCAACGCCGAAGCCAGCGCGGCCAGCCATAGCGCCTCCCACAGCACCAGCCCGGCCACACGGCCTGGTGGGGCGCCCAGCATGCGCAGCATGGCCAGGTCGGCCCGGCGCTCGCGCACGGCGTTCCACAGCGCGATGAACACGCTGAGCGCGGCCACGGCCAGCAGCACGCCGCCAAAGGCGCGCAGCACATCGGCGCCCACACCCAGCAGGCGCAGCAGGCGCGTGACCTCGATGGCGGGCGCTGCCGCCTGCAGGGCGGTGTCTGCGTTGATCTGGCGCGGCAAAGTGACGGCGGCCATGGGCGTGCGGTAGCGCACCAGCGCCACGGTCACCTCGCGCTCGTCCTTCAATATTTCCAGGTCTTCGGCATCGTTGGCCGTGGCGGTCTCGTGCACCATCCAGACCGATTCGGTGCTGGTGAGAATGAGCCGGTCGAGCACACAGCCGCAGGGCGCCAGCACGCCGCTCACGCGGTAGGGGTGGTTGCCATGGGCGTGCCCTCCTCCACCCAGCCCGTGGCTGCCGATGAAGGTGGCGCCCACCAGCGGCGCGTCTGCATGGCTGGCTTTCACAATGCCGCGCGCTACGCTGGCACCCAGCACAGCATCCATGGGCTGCGGCCACAGGGCGCCTTCTGCCAATGTGGCTTCGTAGTGCGCCACGTAGTCGGGTGTGGTGCCCACGATGCGAAAGCCCTGGTAGCTGTCGCCCAGGCTGAGCGGGATGACCTGCGCCACTAGCGGGTTCTTCTGCAGCGCCTGCACCTCTTGCAGCGGAATGTTGCCGGTGGGTACGTCGATGTGGAACACCCCCGCCAGGATGAGCTGCAGCGGGCTGCCCTTGGCACCCACCACCAGATCAATGCCCGCGAGGTCGCGTTCAAACGCATCGTCGAGCTGCGTGGCCACCAGCAGCACCAGCGTGATGGCAGCCAGGCCCAGCGTGAGCACCAGCAGGTTGAGCACGGCGGCCAGAGGGCGGGACCACAGATAGCGCCAGGACAGGCGGGCCAGTTTGAATACTCCTGAATTCATAGCTGCTCAGGCATATTCAACCGGCGCTCCGTGCCGATTTCATTCAAATCGAGGGTCTGGACACCCGCCAGGGCGGACACCACACGCTGGTCGTGCGTGGCAATCACCAAGCTGGCATCGCAGGCGACGGCGCTGTGCTGCAGCAGGGCCAGCGCATCGGCAGCGGCCTCGTCGTCCAGGCTGGCGGTGGGTTCGTCGGCCAGCAGCACCTGCGGCACCAACAGCACCGCCCGCGCCAGCGCAACGCGCTGCGCCTGCCCGCCGGAGAGCTGGTGCGGCTTGCGGGCGGCCAGCTCGGCCACACCCACTTGGGCGAGTGCGCGGTGGATGGCGGCATCGTCACGCGGCAGCCCGGCCGCAAAGTACGCCAGCGCCAGGTTGTCCGCCACGGTGAGTGCGCTGCTGAGGTACAGCTTTTGCGGCAAGAAGCCAATGCTGCGCGCGCGCCAGGCATCGATCTCGGCCCCGCGCTGCGTGCCCAGCTGCGTACCCGCCACAAACAAATCGCCGCTGCTGGCACCGCGCAGCCCCGCCATCAGCGACAGCCAGGTGGACTTGCCCGTGCCCGAGCGCCCCCGCACCAACAGCGTGCCGCCTTGGCGCAGGTCTACATCGGGGAAGCGCAACGGAGCGGCGCCGCCCGTGGCATAGGTATGCGAAAGGCCCCGGGTGCGGATCATGCGGCGGCGCCCTCAGCGGGGTGCGCGCAGTCTGCACAGCGCCCGTGCACCGCAATATCGACCGCCAGGCTTTCATGCCCCGCCGTGGCCAGCGCCTGCAGCACCTGCTTGAGCGCGGTCTGCACCTTGGCCGATCCCTGCGACAGTCGGAACTGGCGGTGGCAGTCGTCGCATTCAAACCGGGGCGCCGCGCCCTCTTCCCCTGCGGCGCCCGTGCGTAGCGTGTAACGCGGGCGGTATCGACTTGTTTGTGTAGCAGCCCGGCCGCCGCAAACCGGTCGAGCATGCGGTAGACGGTGACCTTGTTGACCGCAGCGCCGGCATTGGCGAGTGCGGCTTCTACTTCGGATTCAGACAGCGCGGCTTCGGGGCGGGCCTGGTACAGCGCCGCCAGTGCCCGCGTGGCACGGGTGGCGCGAAGGCCGCGCGGCAGCGACCAAGGCTGGGCATGTTCGGATGAAGTGGTCGGGGTGGGCATGGAAGGTACGGTTGGCGGACAAGGGCCGCAACGCAATTGGGTTGCATTATGCCTGCCCAAAACGCACGCACAGACTCCACTGCCGCGAGCAGCAAAATGAAGGCAACCCAGGGTGATGCAGCGACCCAGCCGCTAAGCGACCAAGCAACCCAGGGCAAAGCCCTCGTTTTGCCACAAGCAAACCCGATTTCCTGGTGCGGGTGGGTTGTCTGCGGTCGCCAACCTGAGGGCGCTGGCCGGGGCGCGGTGTGCGGCGCTTCAACACCCAATGAGCTACTAATCAGGTTTGGCAGACCCATTCGGCTGGCCTCACCCGCCACCTGTGGCTTCATTGCAGCACCCAAGCGCGGGGCGTCCCCGCAGGCCGTCAAAGAGTGGCGTGCATCTGGCGGGCCCGGTTAGGGAATCCTCTGCACGAATCAGGTGGTAAGGGTGCGCTGCGGATCGGGATGGGGCTGCAAGGCGCAAAACGCAGCAATAGCCGTAGCTATGGCGAGTATTTGCAACACGGCAGACCGCCCGGGGCCGCAGATGCACACGGCACGCTGATTCGTTCAGAGGGTCCTTAACCCCATCAGGTGATTGAGGGCCCGGTGCGGAGCGATTACCCCCCGATCTTGGTGACCGAGTTGGTTTTGAACAGTTTGGTATCCGCATCTGTTTTCAAGGCGCTGAAGGCGTTTTCCCCCAGCCTGAATCCATACCAGCACAGATTCGTACTGTTTCCCCATTTGGTGAATTTTTTGGGCGCGCAGAATTTTCCGTCTTCCTCCACAGTCCAGGTGCCTTCTACCGGTGAGTCTGTTCGGCTTGAATAATGCGATCCAGTGCCGGTTATTTTGCCGTCCACCGAAAAGAACAACTCTTCTTCGCCTTGGCCGTTGGGCCATTTTTGCTGAATCCGCATCGGCATTAATGCCATGATTTCGGCTTTTGTGTTTTGTTTTCCGCCCTTTTCCAACAGCTCGCCCACTGTGCTTTGCGCCATTGCGCCAGCGCCCAGGGTAAGGCCCATCAAGGCAAATATCCACCGAACAGATTGATTTTTCATGACCAAATGCTCCATCAACAAAGAGGCTCCATCGCGGATCCAAAAATTTTACGAAGCCACCGCGCTGCCCGGTCTGCGTGAAAACCCTGCGGAGCTTCATTCAAAGCAGCCAAAATGGCAGTGGCATTTCTTTGGGCGATGAATCCCCATAATATCGCCTTACTGCACAGACCTCTCTGGCACCACCCCAAGGGTAGGGTGAAAAATGCCGCTCCGGGCCGTCGCCCAGTGGTATGGAAGGACGCGGGGCGTTATCTCACCCCTTCAAATACCGCGCAAACGTCTTGCGAAACTTCTCGACCTTCGGCCCCACCACAAAAGCGCAATACCCCGCGTTCGGGTGGTTTGCAAAGTAATCCTGGTGATACGCCTCGGCCGTGCTGTAGTTTTGCAGCGGCTTTACCTCGGTAGTGATGGGCGCGCCAAACAGTTTGTCTTGCGACATCTGGCGGATCATGTGGCTGGCCGCCTCGCCGTCTTCGGGCTTGTCGAAGTAAATACCGCTGCGGTACTGCGTGCCCACATCGTTGCCTTGGCGGTTGAGGGTGGTCGGGTCGTGGGTGTGGAAGAAGATTTCCAGGACTTCTTCGAGGCTGATCTCGTCGGCGTCGTAAGTCAGGCGCACCACCTCGGCATGGCCGGTGTCGCCCTGGCAGATCTGCTCGTACGTGGGCTGGATGGTTTGGCCGTTGGTGTAGCCACTTTCCACGTCGGTGACGCCGCGCACGCGGTCAAAAACCGCTTCGGTGCACCAAAAGCAGCCACCGCCCAGGGTGATGGTTTGCAGGTTGTGGGCCATGTATTTCTCCATGCGATGAAAGTTCTAAGCATGGTACGCGGCCACGTTCGCCGCCGGGCGAGCGGGGGCATTGCGCGGCCCCCACGGCAGCGCTACTCGTATCGGCGCCCCTGCGCCATCAGCTCGGGCGTGCCAATGACAGCGTTCAATCCGTCAAAGTCGAGCATCTGGTCTTTGAAGGGCGCAGTGGTTTGGTGCGCGTGCAGGCTGGCGTAATAGCCCTGCAGCGTGTGCGCCACGGCGCGGGCCGTGCCACCCGGGAAAATCACGATGCGAAAGCCGCGCTGCTGCAGCTCGGCCGCGCTCTGAATGGGTGTCTTGCCGCCTTCGACCATGTTGGCCAGCAGCGGGATGCGGTGGGCAAAGCGCTGGCAGGCCGCGTCCATCTGCTCGGGGGTGCGCAGGGCTTCGATGAAGAGCGCGTCCACACCGCACTCCAGATACGCCTCGGCGCGGTCGAATGCGGCGTCGATGCCCTCCACAGCCAGCGCGTCGGTGCGGGCCAGGATCAAGGTGTGGGTGCTGCGGCGTACGTCCAGCGCGGCCTTGAGCTTGCCGCACATCTCGGCCACCGGCACCACGGTTTTGCCGTCGAGGTGGCCACAGCGTTTGGGAAAGCCCTGGTCTTCAATTTGCACCATGGCCGCACCCGCGCGCTCAAAGCCGCGCACGGTGCGCTGGGTGTTCAGTGCGTTGCCAAAACCGGTGTCGGCATCCACGATGACCGGCGTGCGCACGCGTTCGGTGATGCGGGCCAGGGTGTCTTCGACCTCGGTGTAGGTGGTCAGGCCCACGTCGGAGCGGCCGAGGCGCGTGTAGGCAATGGACGCGCCGGAGAGGTACAGCGCCTCGAAGCCCGCCTGCTCGGCCACCAGGGCGCTCAGGGCGTCGTACACGCCGGGGGCCAGGATGGCGCGGGGTTCGCGCACGCGTTGGTGCAACGATGGATGGTGGGATGGGGTGGTCATGGTTTCAGTCTTCCGAATACTTCACCAGTTCGGCCGCCGTGTGCGCGGCGATGTACCCACCGGCCACGGCGCTGAGCAGGCCGTTGCCGGAGAGATACCCCCACACGGCATCGCCCGACACGCCACGTGCCGCGCCGCCTGCGGCCAGCAGATTGGGAAAAGGCTGGCCGCCCTGCCCCAGCACGCGGCACTGGGCGTCGATGTCGAGCCCGCCCTGGGTGTGGAACAACGCGCCGGTCACCTTGACCGCGCAGAACGGTGCCTGCAGCGGGCGGGTAAACATGCGGCGATTTGAGTCTTTTTGGCCGCTGGTGCCTGTGGTACTTGCCAGAGTAGCTATCAATTTTGATTCTTCGCAACCGATGACCGCCGCCAGCGCCTGCACGCTGTCGCAGTGCTTCACGGCACCGGCTGCCTCGGCATCGACAAAGTCAGGGAAAGTGCGCGCCAGCGCAAGGATGGGCGCGTCGAACACGTTCCACGCCACGCCGCCCGGTTGCGCCAGCACATGCACCGAAGCCTCGGAGTAGCCCTGCGTCTCGTCGTGAAAGCGCTCGCCCAGCGCATTGACCTGGATGCCGCCTTCCATCATCAGCGCCCATGAGATCAGCGCGCCCTGCGGAATGGCCCAGGAACCGTGGCCTTGGTAGCCGCCCAGGTCGGCCAGCTGCGCGCCCAGCTCTCGGCCCCAGGCGATGGCGCTGCCGTCGTTGCCGGTGTGGCCTGCGAACAGGGCATCTCCCATCTCGGGCAGCAGCTCGCGCACCATGGCCGGGTTGCCGCCAAAGCCGTTGCAGGCCAGGATGAGTGCGTCGCAAGCTAGGTGCTCCAGCGTGCCGTCAGGCCGCTCGTAGCCCACGCCGATCACGCGCTGCTGGGTGTCGACCCACAACTCGCGCACCGTGGCTTCGGTGATGAGGGGAATGTCGGCTGCTGTGACCGCATTGGCCAGACGTCCCATCAGGCCCACACCGGTCTTTTCGGGCGTGGCGTGCATGCGGCGCACGCTGTGGCCGGGGTACAAGAATCCATCGAGCACCTGCCACTGCAGCCCGTGGCGCTGCTGCAGCGCGTCGAGCGCGGGGCCGATGGCCTGGGCATAGGCATCGACCAGATGCGGCGCAGCCCTGCCCTTGGCCTTGGCGCTGATGTCGGCGGCGAATTGTGCAGGGCTGTCGTTGATACCCGCCGAACGTTGCACCTGTGTGCCGGGCGCGGGGATGAAGCCGGATGACAGAGCGGATGAGCCCTGCGGCGTGGCATCGCGCTCCAGCACAGCGCAGTCCACACCGGCGTCGTGCAGCATCAGCGCCGCCGTGAGGCCACAGGCGCCGCCGCCCACGATGAGCACAGGCACATGTGCGTCCTGCACGACGGTGCCGGGCATGTGCTCGGCGTGGCAGATGCGGGGCGTGCTGATGCGCGTATTTGTGCGCGTGTTCATGCAGAAGCGGCCACCACTGCGGCAGCAAAATCGGCACAGGTCAGCACCCGGGCCACGTTGGCCATGTCGGCCACCGAGGTGTCGTGCACCTCCTGCTTGAAGGCCGCGCAGCCATCGGACAGCACCAGAGTGTTGTAGTCGCGCATGTGCGCGTCGCGCACCGTGCTGGCCACACCGCCGTTGGTGACGATGCCGCACACCGCCACGGTGGTGATGCCCGCGCGGCGCAGCACCCAGTCGAGCTGGGTGTTGAAGAAGGCCGAGTACGCGACCTTGCACACTGACACATCCACCCACGGCGCGATCTCTGGCACATGGGCCTGGCCCGCGCTGCCTGGGGCAAAGTCGCCGCGCCGCAGAAAGGGGCGCAAGGCCTTGAGGTGCGGCGACACCATGGGTTCGCCCTGCGCATCGGGCCACAGGGTGAACTGGCTGCCCACCACCATGCCGCCTGCCGCCTTGAGCGCCTTGGCCACCGCTGCCACGCGGGGTGGCAAGGCCTGGGCGGCTGCGCTCACCGCACCGCCGCGCGCGTAGGCACCGTCGGCGGCCAGAAAGTCGTTTTGCAGGTCGATGATGACCAGCGCCGTATGGCGCGGGTCGATGGTGCCGTGGCTCATGCCGCGCCCTCCGCGTCGGCCCGCACCAGCAGGTTGCCCAGCGGATCGACCGTGGCGCTGAAGCCAGGTTCCAGCCACACCGTGGTGTCGGGTTGCTCCAGGATGGCCGGGCCGTCGATGCGGGTGCCTACGGGCAGGTCCAGCCGTGCGTGGCGCGCAGCGTCCCACCAGCGGCCGGCATGGAACACGCGCTGCACGCCGAGGGACGGGTTCACCGTGGTCGTTTGGGGTGCCAGCACCGTCAGGTCGAACTTGGGGCGCACGCCCACGCGGGCGTAGCGCAGGTTCATCACCCGCACCGCAATGCCGTCGAGCACGCGGCCAAAAGCGGCGCGGTAGGCGGTCTCGAACGCGGCGCGGATGCCGTCGTGGCTCAGCGCATCGGCGGCAACAGGCACCTGCACGGTGTGCGTCTGCCCGGCGTAGAGCATGTCGAGCGCAATGACTTCCTGCACGCTCACAAACTTCACGCCCGCCGAATCCAGGCGCTGCTGGCAGGTGGCCGCGAGCGTGGCCACTCGCTGGCGCAGGTCGGCCACGTCCAGGTCGGCCAGGGGTTTGTTCAGCGTCTGCACCGCGTCGTGGCGCATGTCAGCCATCACACAGCCCAGGGCCGAGGTGACGCCGGGGTAGCGCGGCACGATGCCTGTGCCCACACCCACTTCGCGCATCATGGCGCACACGTGCAGCGCACCGCCGCCGCCAAACGGCATGTAGGCAAACTGGCGCGGGTCGTGCCCGCGCTCGATGGACACCACGCGCACGGCGCCCGCCATCTTGGCGTTGGCCACCGTGAGGATGGCTTCGGCGGCTGCCATCACGTCCAGGCCCAGGGGTTGGGCAACATGGGTCTCAATGGCGTCACGCGACTTTTGCGCGTCCATGGCGGCCAGCAGGCCACCGCCCAGGGGCCGGTCGGCAGCGATGCGGCCCAGCAGCACATTGGCGTCCGTCACTGTGGGGCGCGTGTTGCCCCGGCCATAACAAGCCGGGCCGGGGATGCTGCCGGCCGACTCGGGGCCCACCTGCAGCATGCCGCTGGCGTCTACCGAGGCAATCGATCCGCCACCCGCGCCGATGGTCTCGATCTGGATCATGGGCGAGCGCACGACCATGCCGAACTCGATGGCAGTCTGCGCGGCCAGTGCGGCCTCGCCCTTGGCGACCAGTGACACGTCGAACGAGGTGCCACCCATGTCGCCCGTGATCGCGTCGGGGAACCCTGCCGCCCGCGCAATGGCGGCACAGGCAATCACCCCCGCTGCGGGGCCCGAGAGCGCGGTGCGCACCGGTACATCACAGGCCGTTTGGCGCGACATCACGCCGCCATTGCTCTGCACGATGAGCAGCTCGCCGCCAAAGCCCTGCGTGCGCAGATCGCCTTCGAGCCGCTCCAGGTAGCTGCCCACCACGGGCTGCAGGGCGGCATTGAGCGTGGCGGTGGAGCAGCGCTCGAACTCGCGGATTTCGGGCAGCACCTCGCTCGCGGCTGTCACATGCGGGTTGGGCCACAGGCTGCGCACGGCGGCCACGGCGGCCTGCTCGTTGGCCGGATTGGCGTAGGTGTTGATGAAGAACACGCAGACGGCCTCGCAGCCCGCGTCGATCAAGGCCTGGGCCTGGGTCTTGACCTGTTCGATGTCCACGGGGGTGTGCACCGTGCCATCGGCCAGCACGCGCTCGTCCACCTCCAGCCGCAGGTTGCGCGGCACGATGGGCTCGAAGCTGCCGCGCAGGCCCCAGGTCTGCGGCCGGTCGCGGCGGCGCATTTCCAGTACATCACGAAAGCCGCGTGTGGTGATGATGCCGGTGCGAGCCACCTTGCGCTCCAGCAGCGCATTGGTGCCCACAGTGGTGCCGTGCACGATGGTGGCGATCTGCGCGGCCGAATCGGCCACGCGCGCCACGCCGTTCATGAAACCGCGCGCCTCCTCGCCCCGGGTGCTGGGCACCTTGACGATGCGGGCGCTGCCATCGCGCTCGTCCAGCACGAACAAGTCGGTGAAGGTGCCGCCCACATCCACGCCGACAACGTACGACGCCTCGCTCGAAGCCTGATCCGAAACCTTGCCGTTCATTCCTTGCCTTTCAGTGCATTCAGTGCGGTTGGCGCCGTCACATAGCCCATTGCCAAATCCTTGTCACGGGCTACCGCATCCCGTGCGGCCGGGGCCCCGTAGCCGCCGCCGCCGGGTGTTGACAGTTGCACGCGCTCGCCCTGCTTCAGACGGATGCCGATCATCTTGGAGCGCATGGGTGGCTGCTTCCATTCACTATTATTTTCATAGCTGAAGACGTTCATGGAACCTGCACTACCGCCCGAAATGCCTTGGGGTGCTGCCTTGCCGCGCTCGCCAAAGATGAACACCTCGGCGTCTTGCTCCAGCAGTTCGATCTCGTAGATGGCTCCCAGCCCGCCGCGGTGCTGGCCGTCGCCGCCCGAATCGGGTCGCAGCGCCCATTGGGTGAAGCGCACGGGGTAGGCAGCCTCCAGAATTTCGAGCGGCGGGATGGTGGCGGTGGAGATGGGCGCGTTGCCGTGGCTCAGGCCATCGCCATCGCTGTGCCCGCCGTGGCCGCCACCAAAAAAGCTGAACATCACCCAGCGCTGGCCCTTGCGCGCGGCGTCGGTACGCAGCCCGGCGATGGACAGTGCGTTGATGGTGCCGTAGGCCTGCGCCATGGCACGCTTGGGGTCGGCCTGCGCGGTGGCGCTGAAGATCACATCGATCATGCGCAGGATGGTCTCGGTGTAGCCGCCCACGGGGCGCGGGCGTGCGGCACTGATGACGAGGCCATCTGGCAGCACGAAGTCCACCGCGTCCAGCACGCCCGCGTTGGCGGGCACGTCGGGAAACAGGTGCTTGAGCGCCACATAGCACGCCGCAATCGCCGTGGCGCGCGAGATGTTGACGGGCCCCGCGCACTGCGGCGAGGTGCGCGAGAAGTCGAGCGTGAGGCGCTCGCCCAGCACCGTCATGTCGAGCGCAATCGTCAGCGCCTCGTCCTTCACGCCATCGTTGTCCAGGATGTCGCTGAAGCTGTAGCGGCCATCGGGCAGCGCGGCAATGTGCGACTGCATGAGCTTCACGGCGCGGGTGCGCAGCTCGCCCATGGCCTGCTGCACCACGGCGTCGCCATACTGGTCCAGCAGGTCGTTCAGGCGGCGTTCGCCCAGGTCCAGCGCCGCGAGCTGGCCGTTCAGGTCGCCCCACAGACTGTCGGGCAGGCGGGTGTTGGCCTTGAGGATGGCGAGCACGTCGTCCTCAAACACCCCGGCGCGCACGATGCGCACGGGCGGAATCTGCACCGCCTCTTGCCAGCACTCGGTGGCGGCCGGGTTGTAGTTGCCGGGCACGTTACCGCCCACGTCATGCCAGTGCGCGGCCGAGGCCAGAAAGCAGTAGAGCTTGCCGTGGCGAAAGAAAGGCCGCACCAGCTTGAAGTCGTTGGCGTGGGTGCCGCCTTCGTAGGGGTCGTTGAACAGCCAGGTGTCGCCTGCGGTGATGCCGCCGCGCTCGCCCGCGGCCCGCATGGCCGCGCGCACGGCAAACGCCATGGCGCCCACAAACACAGGCAGGCCCGATTTGCCCTGCACCAGCGTGTCGCCACTGATGGCGTCGTACAGGCCGTGGCAGGCATCGTGCGCCTCGGCAATGATGGGGTTGAACGCGCTGCGGTACAGCGTGGCGTCCATCTCGTCGGCGATCTGCTCCAGCCTGCCGCGCAAGACGGCCAGGGTGACGGGGTCCATCGAGGGCGGTGCGGTTTTTGTGTCGTGTTCAGCCATTGATGGCCTCCTTGCCAAAGCGGGTGCGCAGCTGGTTCAGCAGGCCGCCAGCGCGCACCATGTCCATGAGAAACGGGGGAATCGGGTCGCAGGCCAGCGCACGGCCCTGGGGGGTGATGACGGCGGGTGCCTGCCAGTCGAGCGTGATGGCATCACCTTCACCCAGTGAATCCACTGCATCGGCCTCGGCGCAGGTCAGCAGCAGCAGGCCCAGGTTGAAGGCGTTGCGAAAGTAAAGGCCGCTGAACGACGGCGCGATGACCGCCACAATGCCCAGGCGCACCAGCACGGCAGCCGCCTGTTCGCGCGAGGAACCGATGCCGAAGTTGGGGCCTGCAACGATCACATCGCCCTTGCGCACGCCCCCCACGAAATCGGGGCGCACGGATTCGAGGCAGTGGCGGGCCAGCACGTCCAGACCGTGCTTCATGGCGTGGCCGGGGGCGAGCACATCGGTGTCGATGTCGGCGCCCAGTTTCCAGACCCTGTGGGTGCTTGTCATGCGAGTACCTCCCGGGGGTCGGTGATGCAACCGCGCACGGCCGACGCTGCCACGGTGTAGGGCGATGCCAGGTACACCTGTGCGGTGGCCGAGCCCATGCGGCCCTTGAAGTTGCGGGCAGTGCTGGAGATGACGGTGGTGTTGTCGCCCACCGTGTCGCCGTAACCTGCGCACGCACCACAGGTGGTGGGGAACAGCTCGGCACCCGCGTCCTGCAGTACCTGCAGCACGCCCTCGTCGCGGGCGGCGGCCTGGTCCTGCTGGCTGGCGGGGGCCACCATCAGGCGCACGCCGGGTGCGACGCGCTGGCCACGCAGCACGGCGGCGACGGCGCGCAGGTCGTCGAGCTTGGCGCCGGTACAAGCGCCGATGTAAGCCACATCAATCGCCTGGCCTGCGTGCTGGGCCACTGGTGCGGCGTTGGCCGGGCTGTGGGGCGCAGCGACCTGGGGGGCGAGCGTTGCGGCATCAAAACAGTGGCGGGTGAGCGGTGCGTCTGCGTCCGTTTGCCAAGTGTCCAGATTCTGCATTTCGGAGGGTGGTACGCCATGGGCAGCAAGCCATTCGCATGTGGTGGCGTCCGGCGCAATCAGGCCCACCTGCGCGCCCAGCTCGGCGCTCATGTTGGAGAGCGTCATGCGCTCTTGCATGCTGAGCGCCTGCACAGCAGGGCCCGCAAACTCCACCGCCTGGTACTGGCCGCCATTCATGCCAAAGCGGCCAATCATGTGCAGCATCATGTCCTTGGCCGTCACACCTTGGCCCAACTGGCCGCTCCAGTGCATCTGCAGGGTGTGGGGTACGCGCAGCCAGATATCGCCGGTCACCACCACGCCCAGCATCTCGGTGCTGCCGATGCCAAACATGTAAGCACCGAACGCACCACCGGTGGGCGAATGCGAGTCGCCGCCCACGCAGAACATGCCGGGGCGAATGTGCCCATGCTGGGGCACCACCACATGGCAGATGCCCTGGCCGTCGTACACATGGGGCAGGTTTTGCTCCTTCGCCCAGTCGCGCGCAATGCGCACGATGCGGCGCGATTCTTCGTCGCGCTCGGGCAGGTAGTGGTCCATGACGAGGACCACACGGGATTTGTCCCAGATCTGCGCGCCCAGCTCATCAAGCATGGGCTTGAGGCGCCGGGGGCCAGACGAATCGTGGAACATCGCCAGGTCCACCCGGCAGTTGACGATGTCACCGGGCGTGACGCTGGCGCGGCCGCTGGCGCGTGCCACCAGCTTCTGCGCCAGGGTGCTGGCGGCAACAGGATGGGCGGCAGTCATTCGGGTTTGGCTCCGGCAAACTTCACCACCTTGGCCCAGCGCGGGATTTCGGCCTGTACAAAGCGCGCGAACTCTTCCGGGCTGTTGCCCACGGGCACGGCACCCTCCAGCTCCAGGCGCTTTTTCACGTCGGGCGTGGCAATGGCTTGGCGTGCCGCGTCGCTGAGGCGTTTGGCCAGCTCGGGGTTCATCTGCCCCGGGCCAAACAGGCCGAACCAGGCGCTCGATTCGTAGCCTGGAAGCACCTCGGCGATGGCGGGCACATCGGGAAAGGCAGGCAGGCGCTTGGCACTGGTCACGCCCAGTGCCTTGAGCTTGCCTGCGCGGATTTGCGCCTGGGCATTGCCCACGGCGGCAAACATCAGGTCGACCTGCCCTGCAAGCACGTCCTGTAGCGCCGGGGCCGTGCCACGGTACGGAATGTTCACGATATAGGCGCCCGACTGCATCTTGAAGGCATCGCCCGCCAGGTGCAGCGACGAGCCCACCGCACCAATCGCAAAGTTGAGCTTGCCGGGCTGGGCCTTGGCCAGCGCAATCAGCTCACGCACATCTTTGGCAGGCAGCGAGGGGTGGGCCACCAGCACCGAGGGCGAGGTGGCCACGCAGGTCAGCGGTGTGAAGTCTTTGACAGGGTCGAACGGCAGTGTGGGGTACAGGCTGGCGTTGATGGCATGGCTGGTGAAGCTCATGAGCAGCGTGTTGCCGTCGGGTGCAGCCTTGGCCACTGCATCGGCGGCGATATTGCCGCCCGCACCGGGCCGGTTCTCGACGATCACGGTGCGGCCCAGCAGGCGGCCCATTTCAGTGGACAGGGTGCGCGCCAGGGTGTCGGTGGAGCCGCCGGCCGGGGCGCCGACCAGGATGCGGATGGGCGCAGACTGCGCCCAGGCCCGCCCGCCCAGCAGCGCGGCGCAAGCGGGGGCCAAGGCTTGGAGGATTTGGCGGCGTTGGATCATGGTGTGTGGTCTCCTTCGGTCACAGCGCAGGCATCGGCGTGCCTTTGGGCAGGAATGGCATGGACAGATGGCATGGGGTGCGAGTCACAAGCCCAGATAGGCGCGGCGCAGGTCATCGCTGCGCAGCAACTCATCGGGTGCACCTGAAAAGCGGATGCTGCCGTTTTCCATCACGTAGGCGCGGTCGGCAATTTCCAGCGACTGGCCTACGTTCTGCTCGACCAGCAACACTGCCAACCCGGTGGAGCGCAGCTGGCGGATCAGGCCGAACATCTCTTCCACCAGCAGGGGCGACAGGCCCAATGAGGGCTCGTCCAGGATCAGCAGTCGGGGTTCGGCCATCAGGCCTCGGCCAATGGCCAGCATCTGCTGCTCGCCGCCGCTCATGGTGCCCGCGAGCTGGGTGGTGCGTTCCTTGAGGCGCGGGAAAGTGGCAAACACCTTGTCGATGTTGTCTGCCCGGCGTTCTCGCGCGCGGGTGAAGCTGCCCAATGCCAGGTTCTCCAGCACGCTGAGGTTGGGGAAAACCTTGCGCCCCTCGGGTACCTGGATCAGCCCGGCCTTGACCACCTGCGTGTAGTGCGCGCCACTAAGGTCGGCCCCATCAAACACCACCCTGCCCTGCCAGGCTTTGTAGATGCCGCACACCACGTTGTTGAGGGTGGATTTGCCCGCACCATTGCTGCCCAGCAATGCCACGGTTTCGCCGGGGTTCACATGCAGGTCTACCCCCCGCAGCACCTCGACCCTGCCGTAGCCGCCGCGCAGGCCCTGGATGTTCAGGAGTGGCGTGGTCTTAGGGGAATCGGTAGCGTTCATGCTGCCACCCCCTGCGCTGCGGCACGCAGCCGTGCGGCGGTGCCATGGCCCAGATAGGCCTCGATCACACGCTCGTCCGCCGTAACTTGCGCCGGGCTGCCCTGTGCAATCAACTGGCCTTGGGCCAGCACCCACACATGCTCGGCCAGGTTCATCACGGCCTGCATCACGTGCTCGATCATCAGCACAGTGACACCACCGTCGGCAATGCCGCGCACCACGGGAATCATCTCGGCAATCTCCTGGGGGTTGAGGCCAGCCAGCACTTCGTCGAGCAGCAGCAGGCGCGGTTGGGTGGCCAGCGCACGGGCCAGCTCCAGGCGCTTGCGGCCAGCCACGGTGAGGTCGGCAGCGGGCTTGTCCAATTGGGGCAGCAGGCCCACCCGGGCCGCCACGTCGGTGGCCAGCGCCAGTGCGGCACGGCGGTCGGGTTCTTTCAGGTGGGCGCCCACCGCAATGTTTTCGCGCACGGTCTGCGCAGCAAAAGGCTGAACGATCTGGAAAGTGCGCGTCATGCCCAGGCGGGCGTTCACGTGGGGTGCCTGGCCGGTGATGTCGTGGCCCGCAAAGCGCACCGATCCCGTATCGGGCCTCACAAAACCAGACATCAACGCAAACAGCGTGGTCTTGCCTGCGCCGTTGGGGCCAATCAGCGCGGTCAGCGAGCCCTCGGGCACGGTAAGGCTCACGTTTTGCACGGCCTTGAGCCCTCCAAACGACTTGCTCAGGCCACTGAGTTGCAACAGGTCATTCGCCATGGCGGCCTCCCGAGCGTTTCCATACGGCAATCACCGATTGCCCGATGCCCGCAATACCGCGCGGCAAAAACATCACGATGAGCACCAGCACCACGCCATAAATCACCATGTTGATGCCCGGCAGCTGGCCAAACAGGTTGCGCGTAACGTCTGCCAGCACGTGCAGCACCAGTGCTCCCAGCACCGGGCCCCACACGGTGCCGATACCGCCCACGATGGCGGCCACCAAGGCCTCGACCGATGTCACCGAGCCATAGGCAATGCCGGGATCGATGTACTGAAACACCTGCACATAGAAGGCCCCGGCCGCGCCCATGAAGCCACCCGAGAGCGCGATGGCACCCATCTTCACCTTGAAGGGGTTGACGCCAATGGCGCGTGCGGCGTCTTCGTTGTCACGCACGGCCTGCAGCCAGGCGCCGAAGCGCGAGTTCTTGAGCCACCAGCTCACCAGCAGCGCCAGGGTGACGAGGGCCAGAATCAAAAACACATAGCCCTTGCGCGAGCCGAACTGCATGTTGCCCAGCGATTCCTTGAGAGGCAGCATGAGGCCCACGCCCGCGCCGGTGAACGGCACCGACAGCGCCAGGATGCGGAACACCTCGGCAAACGCCAGCGTGACCAGCGCAAAGTACGAGCCTTTGAGCCCGTAGCGGAACGACAGCCCGCCTACAAACAACCCCACCAGCGCACTGCCCGCCACGGCCATGGGCAGGGCTACCCAGGGGTTGATGCCCCCTGCATCTGCGCGATGGCCTGAATGTAGGCGCCCGTGCCAAAAAACAGCGCGTGGCCAAACGAGAACTGCCCGCCGAAGCCGCCCAGAATGTTCCAGGCCTGGGCCAGCAAGGCGGCGTAAAGCGCCATCATCACGAAGTTGAGCAGCACGCCGGAGTCCGAAATGCCGGTGATCGCCGCCACCACAGCGGCGAACAATCCAATGGTCCAGAGTTGCTTCACGGCTTGGCTCCAAAAAGGCCCTGCGGGCGAAACAGCAACACCGCGATGAAGATGGCAAAAATGCCGATCTGCCCCAACGATTCGCCCAGATACAAGCCGCCCAGCGACTCCACGACCCCAATCAACAGGCCGCCCACCAGCGCCCCCGTAAAGCTGCCCATACCGCCCAGCACCACGATGGTGAAGGCCACCAAAACAAAGCCGCTGCCCACCTGCGGGTTGACGTAATAGGCTGGGAGCAGAAAACACGCGGCGGCCCCCAGGCAGGCCAGGCCAATGCCAAAACTCATGGCGTACACATGGTCCACGTTGATGCCCATGAGCTTGGCGCCGTGTTTTTCACGCGCCACTGCGCGGATCGCGCGGCCCAGGTCTGTTTTGCCGACGATCCACAGCAACACACCCGACACCACCAACGCCCCGGCAAACGCCACCAGCTTGGGCAAGGCGATCATGGCGGGCCCTACCGCCACCGTGGTCAGGGTGTAAGACGTTTCGATGGTGCGGGTGTCCGACTTGAAGAACAGCAACGCCAGGTTCTCCATCACGATGGAGATGCCCAGCGTGACAAGAAGAATGTTCTCGTCCTTGCCGTGGCTGGCGCGGTTGATGACCAGCCGCTGCAGCGCATATCCCAGTGCGAACATGCCGGGCACCAGGATAGGCAAGGCCAGATAAGGGTCCAGCCCGAAGTGCTGCTTGAGCAGGTACACCGCATACAACGCCAGCATCAGCGATGCGCCGTGCGCAAAGTTGATGATGTGCAGCACGCCATAGATCAGCGTGAGACCGAGCGCGATCAGGGCATAGACCGCGCCCGTCGTCAGGCCGTTCAGGATGGAGGGAAAGAGAATGCTGAGCTCAAACATGGGTGTGGAGTCCGGCGTTCAGGCAAAGGCGCGGCCTGGCACCAGGGTTTCTGGCGCCTTGCTGGCCCGTGCATGCACGGCCGGTGATTGCGTGGTTTCAGGCCTTCAGCGGGAAGAGCGGGTCGGCTTCGCGGTAGTCGCGCGGGATGATGACCTTGATGTCTTTGTTGAGCACCTGGGTCATGAGCGGCTGGGCACCCTGGTTCTGTCCATTGACGAATTTGGTGGCACCGTACGGCATGATGTGGTCGGCAAAAGTGCTCTTTTCGAGCGCGTCGATGAGGGCGGCGCGGTCCATCGACTTGGCGCGCTCCAGCGCATCGGCCAGCAGCCACATCGAGGTGTAGGTCATGAACAACTCGTAGCTGAAGAACAGGCCCTTGGCCTCCACGCGTTTTTTCAGATCCTGCGCGCGCTTGTCTTTGGGGTTGAACCAGTGGTTGCAGTCGATGATTCCGTTGGCCGCGTCCGGAAACTCCTTGACGAACTTGTAGCTCGATGCCGCGCCGCCCAGCACCGAATAAATCGCCTTGGGCGTGACCTTTTGCTGCTGCATGGTGCGCACCAGCAGCGCGTATTCGTTGTAGTAGTTGGCGGGGATGACGATGTCGGGGTTGATCGCCTTCATGCGCAGCACGATGTTGTTGAAATCGCGCGTGGGGTTGGCGTGCTTGACGGTTTCCTTGACCTCGTAGCCATAGCCGGGCAGCTCACGCGCCAGCAATGCCGCCGTGCCCGAGCCAAACAGCGACTCCTCATGGATGATCATCACGGTCTTGGCGGGCTTGCCGGCTGACGTGTTCAACACGTGCAGGTTAGCCACCGCCGTTTCGGCGCATTTTTTGTAGCCGGGGCCAAAGCGGAAGGTATTTTTCAGGCCCCGCTCGACAATCTGGTCGGCCACGCCCACATCCACGATGTGTGGCAGGTTGTATTTGGCAGCGGCCTGGGTGGTAGCCAGACAGATGGCCGATGCAAAGGCACCGACCACGGCCGACACACCGGCTTCGTTCATTTTTTCGACCTCGGCCGCACCGGCCTGGGGCTGCGACTGTGCATCGCCCAATAGGGGCTCGATCTTGGCGCCGCCCAGAGACTTGATGCCACCGGCCTTGTTGATGTCCTCGATGGCCATCATGGCGCCTTCGCGGCACTGCTGGCCCGAATACGCCAGCGCCCCGGTCACAGGGTGGAGCACACCGACCTTGACGGTTTTGGCCTGCGCGCCTCCCACCAAAGGAAACGCCATGGCCGACGCGGCGGCGGCCGACTGTGACATGAAATGACGGCGGGTACTCATGGGCATTCTCCTGATGTGAGGGTAGGAAGGGGTGAAGTGGGGCGTGATGATTTCAGTGGAACTGGGCGGACAACTCTTTGCTCACCCAGACCTTGGCGTCGATGCTGCCCACGCGGGACAGCTGCATTTCATACTCGTAGCGATCGGGCCGGTACAAACCATGGAGCCACTGCACCGGGCGCTCCTGGTCGTCGTAGATCAGGCGGCGCACTGCCAGCAGCGCAGAGCCCACGGCAATGTCCAGATGCCGTGCCACCACGGCATCTGCCAGCTTGGCCGAAATCGTCTGGTGGGCGCGACCCACCTTCACGCCGGACTCTTCCAGCAAGACCAGGATGGGCTTGCGCGCCAGTTCACGGCGGCCAAACTGCCGCGCAATATCCGCGGGCACATAGGTGGTGATATGGGACAAGGGGCCCTCGCGTGTGCTGCGCACGCGTACCGCTTTCTGTACGGAGTCGCCTACCCCGATCTGCAGGGCTGAGGCCACGGCGCTTGATGCGGTGACGGTGTCCACATCCAGCACCTTGACGGAGGTGCGCAGGCCCATGCTGACCAGGTTCTCCAACAGGCCGGTGAGGTGCGCACGGTTGCTTTCGCCCTCGCCCGCCGTGCCGTTGGCAGTGCCCAGCGCGGGTGGCACAGGGCGTGTGCCCCGGCCGGGCTCGCGCGAGATCATGCCCTCGCCTTCCAGCAACTCCAGCGCGCGGCGCACGGTCACGCGTGCTACCGCAAACTGGCGCATCAGCGCCAACTCACCGGGCAGGCCCTCGGCAAAACGGCCTTCCTGCAACTGTTCGCGCAACACCAGATAGATCTGGTGGTACTTTGGCAGAGGCAGGTTGTTTGCGGGCATGACAGTCATATTAAGAAAAGTTCTAATGTCCTGTCAATAAGACATTTGAAGGCAAAACTTTCCGTGGCGCAGACATTTGATAAGCAGGTGCATCACGTCGAACCCGAGCAACCAACATGCCAACGATGGCCGCACTCTGTGGGTGCTGTGTAAAGCCAAGTTCTTTGCGGGAGTAAAACGACAGGGCTGCATTGACGCTCTGACGGGCATTGGCTATATTACTAACCGGTCAGTCATTAACAATGAGCACCTTGTCCCCTACGCCCATCCCCTCTTCTGCAGCATCCGGCACCAAGCGCGAACGCCGCAAGGAGGCCCGCCCCGGCGAGCTACTGGAAGCCGCGCTGGATCTCTTTGTCGAAAAGGGGTTTGCTGCCACGCGGGTTGATGAGGTGGCCGCGCGGGCCGGGGTGTCCAAGGGCACGCTGTTTCTGTACTTTCCCAGCAAGGAAGAGCTTTTCAAGGCGGTGGTGCGCGAGAACATCGCTGGGCGATTTGCAGAATGGAACAACGAGCTGGAAACCTTTGCGGGCACTACCAGCAACGTTCTGCGTTATTGCTACCAGGTCTGGTGGGAGCGCGTCGGCAGCACCAAGGCGTCGGGCATCACCAAGCTGATGCTCAGCGAAGCGCAGAATTTCCCAGAGATTGCTCAGTTCTACCAGCAAGAGGTCATCTTGCCTGGCCAGGCACTGATACGCCGCATCCTGGAGCGCGGCATTGCGCGGGGGGAGTTTCGCCCGGTGAACATGGACTATGCCGTTTATCTGGTGCTCGCACCCATGATCTTCCTCATGATGTGGAAGCACTCGGTGGGCGCCTGTGTGCCGGACGCGCTGGGCCTGACCCCGGAGCTGTATATCGAGACGCAGATCGACAACATACTGCATGGGCTGTGTGTGCGGCCCGACGCAGCTTCTCCTCCCCCTCCTCCCTTGGCATGACCATGAAACGCTGGATTCCCTGGATGGCTGCGGCCATCGTTGTTGTGCTGCTGGGCGTTGGTATCTTGCGTGCCATGGCTGCACGGCAGGCGCAGCAAAAAGCACTGACCGATGCCACGGCACAGCGGGCCGATGCGCCGATGCAGCTGGGCGCAGACGAAGTATTGCTTGTCAAGCAGCACCAGCTTTCGCTCGGAGTGCCCGTTACGGGTTCTTTGCGGGCCGTGGATTCGGCCATGGTGAAGGCACGCGTAGGCGGCGAACTCCAGGGGCTGGCCGTGCGCGAGGGCGACAGTGTCAAGGCCGGGCAAGAAGTCGCGCGCATCGACCCCACCGAGGCAAGGGCGCGACTGCGCCAGGCGCAGCAACAGGCCGATGCAGCCAAGTCCCAGGTCGATATCAATCAGCGTCAGTACACCAACAACCGCGCCCTGGTAGACCAGGGATTCATCTCGGCCACCGCGCTCGTCACGTCACAGGCCAGTCTGGAGGCGGCGCAGTCCAGCTACCAGGCAGCCGTGTCGGCGACTGACGTGGCGCGCAAAGCGCTGGATGACACCGTGCTGAAGAGCCCTATCAGCGGATTGGTGGCGCAGCGACTGGCTCAGCCGGGAGAGCGGGTGGCGATTGATGCCCGCATCATCGAAGTCGTGGACTTGTCGCGCCTGGAGCTGGAAGCCTTGCTGAGCCCCGCAGATTCTGTGGCGGTGCGCGTGGGTCAGAAAGCGCAGCTCGTCGTGGAGGGCATATCTGCCCCGGTGCCGGCCACCGTGGTGCGCATCAACCCCAGCGCCCAGGTGGGCAGCCGCACCGTGCCGGTCTATCTTCGCGTGGACCAGACCCAAGCCGAGGCGCCATTGCGCCAGGGCCTTTTTGTGCAGGGCACGCTGGATACGGGCCGTGCCGATGTTCTGGCGGTGCCGCTGGATGCGGTGCGTACCGACAAGCCTGCGCCCTATTTGCAGACGCTCAACAACGGCCGAGTGGCTCATATCCAGGTCAAGACAGGGGCGCGCGCTGTGGTGAATGGGCAGACCCTGGTAGCCGTGGAAGGGGTGCCTGCAGGAACCTCCGTGGTTGCGGGCCGGATCGGCTCTCTGCGCGAAGGCACTGCGGTGTCAACGGCTGCGGCTGCAGTCGTTTTGCCTGCAGCGTCCCGCGCGGCGCCCTGAGGGCTTAGACCTGCTATGTGGTTCACCAAAGTCAGCCTCAAAAACCCCGTGTTCGCCACGATGGTGATGCTCGCCATCGTCGTGCTGGGCCTGTTCTCGTACCAGCGCCTCAAGGTCGATCAGTTTCCCAACATCGATTTCCCGGTGGTCGTGGTGACGGTGGACTACCCCGGTGCGTCACCTGAAATCGTTGAGAGCGAAGTCACCAAGAAGATCGAGGAAGGCGTTAACTCGATTGCGGGCATCAACGCCCTCACCTCGCGCAGCTATGAAGGCACCGCCGTTGTCATCATCGAGTTCCAGCTGCACATCGATGGGCGCAAGGCCGCCGAGGACGTGCGCGAGAAGGTCGCCACCGTGCGCCCCAACCTGCGCACCGAGGTCAAGGAGCCGCGCGTGCTGCGCTTTGATCCGGCCAGCCGCGCCGTATGGTCGCTGGCCGTACTGCCCGAGGAAAACTCCAATCGCAGCGCGGTGGAGCTGACCACCTGGGCCGAGCAGATCCTGAAAAAACGCCTGGAGAACGTGCGCGGCGTGGGCGCGGTGAACCTGGTGGGCGCCACCAAGCGCGAGATCAACATTTACCTGAACCCGCAGACGCTCGAAGCGTTTGGCGTGACGCCCGACCAGGTGGCGCAAGCCGTGCGCAACGAGAACCAGGACCTGCCCGTGGGCTCCATCCGGTCGCGGGCGCAGGAGCGCGTGGTGCAGATCGACGCCCGCATGGAACGGCCCGAGGACTTTGGCAAGATCATCGTGGCGCGCAAAAACGGCGCGCCTGTGCGGCTGGACCAAGTCGCCCGTGTGAACGATGGCGCGCAGGAGGTCGAGAGCCTGGCGCTGTACAACGGCCAGCGCACGCTGCTGCTGTCGGTGCAGAAATCTCAGGGCGAAAACACCATTGAAGTGGTCGACGGCCTGAACGCCGCCGTGGCCGAACTCAAAGGCCAGCTGCCCTCCGGCGTGCGGCTGGAGACCATTGGCGACAGCGCCCGCCCCATCCGCGTGGCGGTGAACAACGTGCGCCAGACGTTGATCGAGGGTGCGATCCTCACGGTGCTCATCGTCTTTTTGTTCTTGAACTCCTGGCGCTCCACGGTGATCACCGGGCTGACCCTGCCGATTGCACTGATTGGCACTTTCCTGTTTATGAACATGTTCGGCTTCACCATCAACATGATCACGTTGATGGCGCTCTCCCTGTGCGTGGGCCTGTTGATCGACGACGCCATCGTGGTGCGCGAGAACATCGTGCGCCATGTGCAGATGGGCAAATCCGCCTACAACGCGGCCATGGATGGCACGCAGGAGATTGGCCTTGCCGTGCTGGCCACTACCTTGTCCATCGTGGCGGTGTTCATGCCCATCGGCTTCATGGGCGGCATCATTGGCAAGTTCTTCCATGAGTTCGGCATCACCATCGTGGCGGCGGTGATGATCTCGATGTTTGTGAGCTTCACGCTCGACCCCATGCTGTCTAGCCTCTGGCACGACCCGAGCATCCACAGCCACGGCCAGAAGACCGAACCCGTCACGTTCTACGACAAAACCATTGGCCGCATCACGGGCTGGTTTGACCGCGCCACCGATGCGCTGGCCGAGGGCTACCAGCGCATCCTGCGCTGGTCGCTGGTCCACAAGCTCGCCACCATGGGTATTGCGCTGGCCATTTTTGTGCTGAGCATCGTCATGGTCCCTCTGCTAGGCACCGAGTTCGTGCCCAAGGCCGATTTTTCCGAAACCACCCTCAATTTCTACACACCTGTGGGCTCGTCGCTCGAAGCCACCGAGGCCAAGGCCCGGCAGGTGGAAGGCATCCTGCGTGAAATGCCCGAGGTGCGCTATACGCTGGCCACCATCAACACCGGCAACGCCCAGGGCAAGATGTACGCCAGTATCTATGTGCGCCTCGTGGACCGCAAGGACCGAAGCCGTAGCGTCGACCAGATGTCCGATGTGCTGCGCGAGCGGCTGAAAAGTGTTCCCGGCATCACCGTCACCCATGTCGGACTGCTGGACGCCGTGGGCGGGCAAAAGCAGGTGGAGTTTTCGCTGCAGGGCCCGGACCTCCAGGAACTGGAGCGGCTGACCAAAATCGTCACCGAAAAAATCCGTGACATCCCAGGCCTGGTGGATCTGGACACCAGCGCCAAGCCCGACAAGCCGGTGATTGCACTGGAAGTGCGGCGCGATGTTGCGTCTGACCTGGGCCTGTCCGTCGCGCCCATGGCCGCCTCGTTGCGCACGCTGGTGGCGGGCACCACGGTGGGTAACTGGCGTGCCCCTGACGACCAGACCTATGACGTGAACGTGCGGCTGGCGCCCGAAGCCCGCACCGCCCCACAGGACCTGGAGCGCCTGCCTTTTGCCATGGCCGGTACGGATGGCACCACCCGCATCGTGCGGCTGAATCAGGTGGCTCGCGTGACCGAATCCACTGGCGCCAATCAGATCAACCGGCGCGACCTGACACGCGAGGTGGCCGTGAATACCAACGTGGCAAAACGCTCGGCGGGCGAGGTGTCTGCCGACATCAAGAAGGCGTTGGAGACCGTGACCTTCCCGCCCGGCTACCGCTACCAGTTTGGCGGCTCCACCAAGAACATGGCCGAGTCGTTTGGTTACGCCATCTCGGCGTTGGCCATGGCCATCATCTTCATCTACATGATCCTGGCGAGCCAGTTCAAGAGCTTTTTGCAGCCGCTGGCGCTCATGACTTCGCTGCCGCTCACGCTGATCGGCGTGGTGCTGGCGCTGCTGATGTTCCGCTCCACACTGTCGATGTTCTCGATCATTGGCGTGGTGATGCTGATGGGCCTGGTCACCAAAAACGCCATCCTGCTGGTGGACTTTGCGATCCGCGCCCGCGAAGAACATGTGAACGACCAGGGCCAGACCATGCCAGGCCTGCCCCGGGCCGACGCGCTGTTGCTGGCCGCACGGGTGCGGCTGCGCCCCATCCTCATGACGACGCTGGCCATGATTTTCGGCATGGTGCCCCTGGCGTTTGCGCTCTCCGAAGGCTCGGAACAGCGTGCGCCCATGGGCCAGGCCGTGATTGGCGGGGTCATTACCTCGTCGCTGCTGACGCTGGTGGTGGTGCCTGTGGTCTATTGCTACATGGACGATTTGGCCAATTGGGCACTGCGCAAGATGGGCCGTGCCCAGACGATCGCGGAGGCCTCTAAAATCAAGGGTTTGTCCTGATCGTCCCGACATCTGCCCCCACGGAGAAATTCCATGAACCTGCCCCTGAACACGTCCGCCAACATCAGCGATCCTATTGCCCAGGCCCGCTACAACATGATCGAGCAGCAGATCCGACCCTGGAACGTGCTCGACTTCGACGTGCTGGAACTGCTCGCCGTGGTGCGCCGCGAAGATTTTGTGCCACCGGCCTACCACGGCATGGCGTTCATGGACATTGAAATCCCCCTGCTGGGCAACGACGCTGAAGAAGCTGTGCGCCTGGGCCACAGCATGCTGCAACCGCGTGTGGAAGCGCGCATCCTGCAAGACCTGCAAATCAAGCCCACCGACCGCGTGCTCGAAATTGGCGCGGGTTCGGGCTACATGGCCGCCCTGCTGGCCCACCGTGCGGAGCGCGTGGTGTCGCTCGAAATCAATGCGGAACTGGCTGAAATGGCCCGCGAAAACCTGCGTGATGCCGGCATCCAGAATGCCGACGTTCGCCAGGCTGACGGCGCCCGTGATGCCATTCCCGATGGCCCGTTCGACGTGATCGTGCTCAGCGGCTCCGTGGCCGAGGTGCCCAGTGCCTTGCTCGCCCTGCTGCGCGACGGTGGCCGCCTGGGCGCCATTGTGGGCAACGAGCCTGTGATGCGTTTCACCCTGACCCGCCGCACCGGTGAGCGTTTTGAGACCACGTCGCCCTGGGACACCATCGCGCCACGCTTGGTGAACTTCCCTGAGCCGTCCGGCTTCACGTTCTGACCTTGGCCCCTTCGGAGTTCTGCATGATCGATCACGTCCGCCCCGCCCAACTGTCTGCCTGGTTCGCCACGGCACCCGAGGGCAGCCAACCCTTGGTGCTGGACGTACGCGAGCCCTGGGAGCTGCAAACTGCCAGCGTGCGCGCTGACGGGTTTGAGCTGGTCGCCATCCCCATGGGCGACTTGCCCACGCGACTGGCCGAACTGAACCCCGGCCGTCCGATTGCATGCCTGTGCCACCACGGTGCACGCAGCCTGCGGGTGGCCGCGTTCCTGCAAAGCAACGGTTTTGAGCAGTTGGCCAACATCACCGGAGGCATTGACGCCTGGTCGCATGAAAACGACCCCGGTGTGCCACGGTATTGACGTGGAATGACGCCGTTGACCGTCCCGCCCCCTCCTCTATCGCACCGCAGATTCTTCCGAAGGACCTCCATGACACCGTTCCGGCCTCTCTCCCTGTCACTACTGTCCCTGGCGCTGGGCGCGGCGCTCAGCGCCCCTGCGCAGGCACAGAGCCTGCTCGACCTGGTGGAATCGGCCCGCACGTATGACACCGCCTGGCAATCTGCCCGGGCCCAGCTGGATGCTGCTTCGCGCCGTGCCGATCAGGCCCGCGCCGGCCTGCTGCCCACCGCCGCGCTGACCAGCGGGCTGACCCGCTCTAACGTGGAGCTGAGCAGGCCCAAGATTGAAAACACCGGCACGGCCCAGACAGTGGGCATCAATGCCTCACAGCCCCTGTACCGGCCGGCCAACCGCATCAATCTGGAGCAAGGCCAGCGCGGTATCGACGTGGCCCAGGCGCAGCTCGATGCCGCGACGCAGGACCTGCTGGTGCGCGTGAGTCAGGCCTATTTCGATGTGCTGGCAGCGCAAGATACGCTGACTTTCGTACAAGCCCAGAAAGCGGCCGTTTCCGAGCAGCTGGCCTCAGCCAAACGCAATTTTGAGGTGGGGACGACCACCGTGACGGACTCCCGCGAAGCGCAGGCCCGGTACGACCTGGTGATTGCACAGGAGATCGCAGCCGAGAACGATCTGCGCGTCAAACGCCTGGCGCTGGACCAACTCGTGGGCATCACGGGGACCAAACCTCAACCGCTCGCCCTGCCGCTGCAATTGCCTGGCGTCCAACCCGACAACGTGGTCACGTGGGTGGACACCGCGCGCGACCAGCAGCCTGGTGTGCGCCAGGCCGCCATTGCGCTGGATATTGCACGCCTGGAGACCAAGAAGGCCGAAACCGGTCACCTGCCCACGGTCGACCTGCAGGCGGGTTACAACGTCACGCGCAACCTGCATGGCACCATCAACTCGCCTGGCGTCACTGCCCGCAGCAATGCGGCCAGCGTGGGCGTGGCGCTGAATTTGCCGCTGTTTGCAGGCTTTGCGGTGCAGAACCGGGTCAAGGAAACGCTGGCCTTGGAAGAGAAAGCCACGGCCGACCTGGAAACCGCCCGCCGCAATGTGGCCCAAGCCACCCGCGCAGCCTTCTTCGGCGTGCAGTCTGGCCAAGGCCAGGTGTTGGCGCTGGAGGCCGCAGAAGCCTCCAGCCAAAGCGCGCTGGACGCCAACAAGCTCGGCTACCAGGTGGGTGTGCGCATCAACATTGATGTGCTCAATGCCCAAAGCCAGCTGTACCAGACGAAACGCGACTTGGCCCAGGCGCGCTACAACGTGCTGCTGGGCGCACTCAAGCTGCGCCAGGCTGCCGGCACGCTCGCGCAGCAAGACATCGAGGCTCTCAACGCCTTGCTGGTCAAGTAAGCAAAAAGTAGGAACACCGCCAAAGGGTTCCATGCCGCCTCGCCCATGCAGGCAGGCCTACAGCCCGCTGGGTTCCTCCTCTGCAGGCAGAGGCTGAACGATGGCCAGAACGGCCTGCACGGTGGCATGTGCCGCTCCCCGGTGGGCTGTGGCGAAACGGATGGCGCGCTCGCTGGCAGTGGCTTGTGCGGCGGGGTTCAAGGCCAGTTCTGCAGCCAATGCCATTCCAGCACCGATGTCTGACACCCGCTGCGCGGCACCGGCCTCACACGCCAGTTCGGCCGCCTCGGCAAAATTGAAAGTGTGGAGGCCCAACACCACCGGACAGCCGCAGGCTGCGGCCTCGATCAGGTTCTGGCCGCCCAGCGGGGCAAAGCTGCCCCCCAGCAGGGCGACGTCCGCCAAGCCGTAGTAAAACGCCATTTCGCCCAGCGAGTCGCCCAGCCACACATCGGCAGTGTCGGGGCCTGTGGCCCAGGTACTGCGGCGAGACACGGTGAGACCGGCACGTTGCAGCAGCTGGTGCACCTCATCAAAACGCTGGGGGTGGCGCGGCACGATCAACCATTGCACACCGGCAGCTACCGTTGCAGATGCTATGTTTCCGATAGCTTTCGGCGCATTATCTGCCTGCGCTAGAGGCTGTTTTGGCTTGAAGTTCGCCAGCCACAGGGCTTCTTCGCCCTCCCGGCTGCTGGCCAGCATGACGACGGGACGACCCGCTTGCGCTCGCCAGTGCTGGCCCCGAGCCAACAGGGCTGCATCTGGCACCACGTCGAACTTCAGATTGCCAAAAACACCCTGCACCTTGGCGCCCACAGCTTTCAGGCGGGCCGCGTCGTCCTGCGTTTGTGCCCAAACCGCCGTCAGCCCCGCATAAGCGGGCCGCGCCAATGGCATCACGCGCTGCGCCTTGCGCAAGGACCTGGCATTGAAGCGCGCATTGGCCAGCACCAGCGGAATGCCCCGCTTCTGGCAGCCCGCCACAAGGTTGGGCCAGACTTCGGTTTCCATCAGGATGCCGATGGCCGGCCGGAACTTGCGCAGAAAGCGGGCCACCGTCCCAGGGGTGTCCCAGGGCTGCCATACCTGCACATCCCCGGATTGCAGCAGTTTTTCACCCTCGGCGCGGCCCGTGGCTGTGCCATGGGTGAGCAGCAGACGCACTCCAGGCAGTTGCTCGCGCAATTCGGCCAACAAGATGGCTGCCGCACGGGTTTCGCCCAGCGACACGGCATGCACCCACACAAACCGGCCCAGCGGGTCGGTGCTGCTGTGGGGCATCAGGCTGTCGAGGGTTCTCCGGTAGCGCCCAAACCGTTCACCCATGGCCTGGCCGTAACCGGGTTCCACCACGGCACGGCGGCGCAGCTTGCGCAGCAGCAAGGGCTGAGCACACCAGGTGAGCAGCGAGTACAGGGCGCGTGCGGCGTTCATACGGCCTGGTCCAGTTCTGCCACCGGGTCCAACTCAAACATCCACGCGCTGCCGACACGCGGGTGGGCATCTGCCATTGCGGCAGCCATGTGCAAAGGGTGGGGTACGGAGGAGGTCACGCGAAGGACAGGCAGACAGGCAGGCAGACGATGGGCTGGGGGTTAGAGGATGGTGCGCCACTACAACGCGAAGGAGGCGGGGCTTTGACGGCCCTTTCCCCTCGCCAGCGCAGACCGTTTCAATGGCTGGCCGCGCCCACATGGGCATCCGGTTTGACACGGTGGAGCAGCGCGAGCATGGTGGCCTCTATGCGTGCCAGCGCCTCGGTGGTGTGCCCTTCAAAGCGCAGCACCAGCACCGGGGTGGTGTTGCTGGCGCGGATCAGGCCAAAACCATCGGGCCAATCGACACGCAGACCATCGATGGTGTTGATCTGTGCAGGGGCGGCAAACGTTTCAGCGGCCAGCGCTTGCAGCTGCGCCGTGAGGCGGTGCGGCTCGCCCTCGGCACAGGCCACGTTCAGCTCGGGGGTGGAGTGGCTGGTGGGCAAGGCGTTGAGCACGGCGCTCGGGTCGCTGCTTTTGCTCAATATCTCCAACAGACGGCAGCCCGCATAGGTGCCGTCGTCAAACCCGTACCAGCGCTCCTTGAAGAAGATATGGCCGCTCATTTCGCCACCGAGCGGGGAGTTGGTCTCCTTCATGCGGGCTTTGATGAGCGAGTGGCCGGTCTTGAACATCACGGGCACGCCGCCTGCGGCCGCAATGGCCGGTGCCAGGCGCTGGGTGCACTTCACGTCGAAGATGATCTCGCCGCCGGGCACGCGCGAGAGCACGTCTTGCGCAAACAGCATCATCTGGCGGTCGGGGAAGATATTGGTGCCTTCCTTGGTCACGATGCCCAGGCGGTCACCGTCGCCATCAAAAGCCAGGCCCAGTTCGGCGTCGCTGGTCTTCAGGGCGTTGATCAAATCGCGCAGGTTCTCAGGCTTGCTCGGGTCGGGATGGTGGTTGGGGAAGTTGCCGTCCACCTCGGAAAACAGCTCGATCACCTCGCAGCCCAGCGCGCGGAAGATGTCGGGGGCCGACGCGCCCGCAATGCCGTTGCCGCAGTCGACCACGATCTTGAGTGGGCGGGCGAGTTTGATGTCGCCCACGATGCGCTCGGTGTAGGCGGGCAGTACGTCCACAGGGCGCACTGAGCCGCCGGGCGTCAGCTTCCAGCTTTCCTGCTCCATGGTGCGGCGCAGGCCCTGAATCTCTTCACCATAGATGGCACGGCCGTTGAGCACCATCTTGAAGCCGTTGTAGTCCTTGGGGTTGTGGCTGCCGGTGACCTGGATACCGCTGCGGCACAGCGTGCTGGCCGCAAAGTACAAGAGTGGTGTGGTGACCAGGCCCACGTCGATCACCTCGATGCCCACCTCCATCAGCCCCTGGATCAGCGCCGCCGACATGGCCGGGCCCGAGAGTCGCCCATCGCGTCCCACGGCCACAGTGGTCTGCCCCTCGGCACGCGCCGCCGTACCAAAAGCACGCCCGAGGCCCAAGGCCACTTCTTCGTTCAGGGTCGACGGCACGATGCCGCGAATGTCATAGGCTTTGAAAATAGCGGGCGTCGGTTGCACGTAGAAGGGCCTTTCGAGAAAGGTAAATGGGACGAAGAACCTGTTCCCCAAGGCGGTGAACAGTCGGCCGCATTGTAGGCGTCGGCCTTTCTACTGCCTGTCAGCCCGTGCCAGGGGCCGAGACGTGCGAGGCACATGTCCGAAAACGGCCAGTGCCAGCGTGGCGGCCTCCTATGATCGGGCCCATGACTTTGCCCCCAGCGCCCTCCTCCACAGCCACCCACGCAGCGCCCCCTGCGTCGGACGAGGGCCGTTACCTGGCGCTGCAGACGCGCGATGCGCGTTTTGACGGGCATTTTTTCACTGGCGTGACCTCTACCGGTATCTACTGCCGCCCCGTGTGCGCCGTGCGTACCCCTCGGCGCGAAAACTGCCGTTTCTTTGCGCTGGCGGCCCAGGCAGAGAGCGCGGGCTTTCGCCCTTGCCTGCGCTGCCGGCCTGAGCTGGCACCCCAGTCGCTGGTGTGGTCGGTGCAGGACGCCAGCGGCATCTTGGTGCAGCAGGCTGTGCGTTTGCTGGATGCCCCCGACCTGTGGGCTGACAGGGCCCCCGCACCCGCAAGCTCTCCGCGCACCGAAGAAACCCAAGGCGCTACCGTGGCCCGTTTGGCACAGCGCCTGGGCGTGAGCGACCGGCACCTGCGACGCATCTTTGAAGCCGCCCTGGGCGTCTCGCCCCTGCAATACCTGCAGACCCGGCGGCTCCTGACGGCCAAGCAGCTGCTGACTGACACCACCATGCCGGTGACGCAGGTCGCCCTGGCCAGTGGGTTTGCCAGCGTGCGGCGCTTCAATGCCGCTTTTTCGGGGCACTATGGCCTGAATCCGACACAACTGCGGCGCAGCGGCGGCGGCGACGTCACAACGCCAGGCACGGGCCGCCCCCCCCGCAACAGTGCGTTGCGCCTGGCCTGGCGCCCGCCTTTTGACGTGGACGCCCTGCTGGCCTTCTTTGAAAAACGGCAGTTTCATGGGGTGGAATGGGTCATACACAGCGATGACGGCCCCTGCTTGCGGCGCACGGTGCGCTTGCCGAGCGCCAGCACCGGGCTGGCGCAGGAAACCACCGGCTGGCTCAGTGCCTGTTTTGATGTGGCACGCCGCCAGGTGCTGCTGCAAACCAGCGACAGTCTGTACCCCGTGCTGCCGCTGGTGATCCGGCGCGTGCGCGCCATGCTGGACCTCGATGCGGACCCCATTGCCATCAACGCCGTGCTGCACCCGCATTTCCCACAAGGCGATGGACTGCGTGTGCCCGGCGCTTTCGACGGCTTTGAGCTGGCGGTGCGCGCGGTGCTGGGCCAACAAATCACCGTGGCAGCCGCCCGCACGCTGGGTCAGCGTCTGGTGGAGCGGCTGGGTGAACCCATCAACACCCCCTGGCCTGAGTTGCATCGTTTGTTTCCGACTCCGGCCTTGCTGGCCGCCACCGACGGCGATGTGCTGGGCCAACTCGGCATCGTGCGCCAACGCCAGGCTGCTATCGGGGCCCTGGCCCGCGCGGTGGACAGCGGCGCCCTGGCGCTGCATGCGGGCGCTGATGTCGAACAAACCACGGCCGCCCTGTGTGCCTTGCCCGGCATTGGGGACTGGACGGCCCAGTACATCGCCATGCGGGTGCTGCGCTGGCCCGATGCCTTCCCGGCGGGTGACGTGGCGTTGCACAAGGCGCTGGGGGTTCAGCCGCTCAAGAACCCGGCCCGCGCCGCCACGGCGGCCTCGCAGGCCTGGCGGCCCTGGCGCAGTTACGCGGTGCTGCGTGCCTGGGCTGCCGGCGGCAGCAGCGCCATGCCAGCCGCCAGTACAGACACAAAATCACTATAAAAATAATAGCTGCCAGCACAATACACAAAAGCACAATAGCGTGATATTGATGATTTTTTCACCCCTCAGAGCGAAATCTCCCCGTATGCGTTTCCACCCCCTTACCGTTCAGGCACATGCCCCAACACCCCTGGGCCGGGTGCGTCTCTCGGCGTCTCCAGCAGGTCTGTCGGGCATCTGGTTTGAAAGCCAGCGCCACGAGCCCAGCCATTGGCTGTACGGCCCCTCCGCCTGGGCCACAGCGCCGGACCACCCGCTGCTGCAGGCCGCAACCGCGCAGTTGCAGCAGTATCTGAGTGGCCAGCGCGATCATTTCGATCTGCCGCTGGATCTGTCGGGTGGCACCGCTTTCCAGCAAAGCGTGTGGCGGGCGCTGCTTTCTATCCTGCGCGGTCAGACCACAAGCTACGGGGCGTTGAGCCAGCAGCTGGGCAACCCCCGGGCCGTGCGGGCCGTGGGTGCAGCCATAGGCCGCAACCCCCTGAGCGTGGTGGTGCCCTGCCACCGGGTGGTGGGTGCCGATGGCCGCCTGACCGGCTACGCGGGCGGCCTCGATCGCAAGAGGGCCTTGCTGGTCCTGGAAAATGCCACGCTCGGCGGCTCAGGTCCCTACTCCCACTCCTCCCACTCCAAAGGACATGCATGAACAGCCAGGGCACCCAGCCTGTATCGACCTGGATCGGTGAGTTTGTGCTGCTGGCAGCGCTGTGGGGCGCGTCCTTTTTGTTCATGCGGCTGGGCGCTGCCGAATTTGGCCCGCTGCCCATGGCCGGTTTGCGCGTTACGCTGGCCACGCTGTTTCTCTGGCCCATCATGCTGCGCCAGGGCCACTGGCCCGCATTGCGCAAGCACTGGCGGCCTATCCTGCTGGCAGGTGTCCTCAATTCGGCCATTCCGTTTGCACTGTTTGCCTGGGCGGTGATGCACATCACCACGGGCATGACCTCTATCCTCAATGCCACCGTGCCACTGTTTGGTGCGCTGGTGGCCTGGATCTGGCTGGGTGACCGCATCAACCGCTTGCGCTGGTTGGGTTTGGCCCTGGGTTTTGTGGGCGTGGCATTGTTGACATTGCGGGCCCCGGTCGGCAGCGGGCTCAAGACCGAACACACCGCTTGGGCCATTGCGGCCTGCCTGGTGGCGTCCAGCTTTTACGGTGTGTCGGCCAGCTTTGCGCGGCGCCACCTCACGGGCATTCCCCCGCTCGCGACAGCCACCGGCAGCCAGCTGGGTGCCGCATTGGCCCTGGCGTTGCCCACGCTGTGGCTGTGGCCGACACAAATGCCCGGCCCCAGCGCCTGGGCCGCGATTGTGGCAATCGCCGTGTTTTGCACCGGCATTGCATACATCCTGTACTTTCGCCTCATCGTGCACGCAGGCCCCAGCCGCGCGTTGGCGGTGACTTTCATCACCCCCGTGTTCGCGGTTCTCTATGGCGCGTTGTTTCTGGGCGAAACCGTCACGCCCTGGATGATTGGCTGCGCCCTGGTGATCGTGTGCGGCACCATGTTGTCAACCGGACTTATCAGGACGCGCCGCTCGCCCGCGACACCCCCAGAACGCGCCTAAACTCTGCACATGGTTGTTGTGCCGGGTTCTTGCTTATGCGCCACGAGTTCCTCGCGGCGAGTTACCGGCTTGGGGTCTTGTGTGCCCCCCAGTGCTGGCGCGTTGGGCACATTCGGCGCCTGGCGCCCTGAGCCTGCGTGCCCCCCTCTTTTCGCCCCTTCCGAGGCGTCTTCTCGGGCCCTTCACCATGGCCCATAACGCGCTGCTGGCAGGCGGACTGCTGATCCTGCTGGTACTGGTGCTGGCGCATCTGAAGCCGGCCGAAATCCTGCGTCCCTCCCGTCACACGCAAGTGCTCACCGGGGTGATGGGCGGTGTGGTGTCGGCATTGATTCTTGTGGTGCTGCGCATGAATGCGCCCGAATTGGGCGTGGTGGCCTACCCGACGGCCACGGCCTTCATGGGCTTGTATTTCGGCCCCCTCTCGGCGGGAATCACCGCAGCCATGGCCCTGCTGGCGCTGGCCTGGAGTGAAGACGCGGCGTGGCTTGCCGCCCTGGCCGTACTGACAGGGGCTGGCGCACTGGCGGGGCTGTGGCGCCTGGCAGATTCTCGCCCCGGTGCCAATCCATGGCTTGGCATGACGGGCATGGCCGTGACCTTGCCACCCGTGGTTGCGCTCTGCCTGGTCGCTGGCGGCGTTCAGCCCTTGCCGACCTCGGCGCTGGAATGGCTGCTGCAGTTGCCCTGGTACCACGGCGCTGGCATCCTGATTTTGGGCACTGGGCGGCAACTGCTGGTGGGCAAGGCGCAATCGGTGGCGGCGCTGGAGCATGCCCACCACACGCTGGAAGAACGCGAGCAGCAACTGCGTCTGGCGTTGGACTCCCTGGGCGGAGGGCGTTGGGAATGGGATGTCGGAACCCGCCGGTTCCATTGCAGTGGTGCCTTCTACGAGGCCTACGGCATCACCCGCGCCGATACCGATGCCCCCGACCTGTGGGAGCGTTGGTATGCACGGCGCCATCCGGTGGACGCCGAACGCAACGCCGCGCGGCTCGCTCGGGCCATGGACGGGCTGGAGGAAAGCTACGAGGCTGAGTTCCGCGTGATGGACACGGCGGGCCAATGGCACTGGCTGATGTCGCGTGGCTCGGTCGCCCGACGCGACGCCCAGGGACGCCCTGCCAGCCTGATCGGCATGGATGTGGACATCACGGCGCACCGCGAGGTCGAGGATGCGCTGCGCTCCTCCGAGGCCAAATACACCACCTTCTACCAGACGCTGCCCGACCCGGCGGGCATCTCGCGCATCTCGGACGGCCGCTATGTGGACATCAACCCGGCCTTCTGTGAGGTGCTGGGCCGACCGCGTGAGGAAGTGATCGGGCGCACGTCCACCGAGCTGCAGATCTGGGCCAGCGAACAAGAGCGTGCGCGGCTGGTCGACACCTTCCGTCGCGAAGGCAAGGTGGACCGCCTGCCCCTGGTAGCGCAAAGCAAGGGCGTGCGCATTCCGGGCCTGATGTCGGCACGCTCCGTGCTTGTGAATGGCGAAAATTGTTTTGTTTTCGTATTCCACGACATGACCGAAGCCCAACGCACCAGCGACGAACTTCGGGCGCTCAATAACCAGTTGCAGCAAGCCGGCCGCCTGGCCCGCCTGGGCGCCTGGGAAGACGAGCGCGGCAAAGGCCTGGTGTACTGGTCTGAAATGTGTTTTGACATCCATGGCCTGGACTCCAGCCAGCCGCCACCCAGCGACTACATCAACCGCCATGTTGCACCGGCCTACCGTGAGCCACTGCGCGAGAAGTTCCGCCAAAGCATCCGTTCACGCACCGCTTGGAGCATGGAGATGGAGGTCCGCCATGCCGATGGCCACCTGCTGTGGATGCGTGCACGCGGCGAACCCGTGATCGAGAACGGCCGCGTCGTCAAGGTGCGCGGCGTGATGCAGGACATCGACGAGGCCAAGCGTGCCGAACAGCGTCTGCGCCAGTCGGAGGAACGGTTCTCGCGCATCTTCCACCTCATGCCCTACCCGATGGGTCTGTCACGCCGCAGCGACGGGCAGTATGTAGACATCAACCCCGCCTGGGTGGAGATGATCGGCATTCCCCGCGAAGAAGCCATTGGCCACACGGCGATCGAGCTGGGCATCTTCTCGGCCGAGGACCGTCGGCGGCTGATGCACGAAGTGGAACGCTCCGGCCAGCTCAGCGACTATGAAGTCACGTTGAACCTGCGCAGCGGCCCCCCACGGACCGTGCTGCAATCCATGCGGTCCACAGAGTTTGACGGCGAGCCCTGCTGGCTGTTTTCAGTGCACGACATCACCGACCGCAAACGCAACGAAGAACAAGTGCGCGAGCGGGAAGAACTGCTCTCCCTCACCATCTCTGCCGCGTCGCTGGGACTGTGGGACTGGAACCTGCAGACCGGTATCGTCACGGGCGACAGTCGTTGGCACGCCATGCGCGGTGCGGAGGCATCGGGCGGCAATGCCCCCATGCCCACGCAGTGGACCCACGCCATCGCCCCCGAAGACATCGACCGTATCACCGCCGAACTGGAGCGCCACACCACCCATCCCGGCACACCGTTTGATGCCACTTGGCGCGTGAGCCAGCCCACAGACGCCGCACGCTGGGTGCGCAATCTGGGCAAGATCGTGGGTTTTGACAGCAATGGGCGCCCTGCCCGCATGCTGGGCGTGGCCATCGACGTGACACCCCAGCGCGAGCAAGAGGTCATGCTGCAGCGTTTGGCGCTGTACGACGCCCTCACCGGCCTGCCCAACCGTGTGCTGCTGGCCCGCAAGCTGCAGGAAAGCATGGCCCTGGCCCGCGAGAACGGGACGCAACTGGGCGTTGCCTACCTGGACCTGGACGGTTTCAAACCCGTGAACGACCGCCTCGGACATGGCGCTGGCGACCGCCTGCTGGTGGTCGTGGCTGGCCGCCTCACCCGCGCCCTGCGGCCCCTCGACTGTGTGGCCCGTCTGGGTGGCGACGAATTTGTGATCCTCATGCCGGGGCTGTCATCGGTCAGTGACTGCGAGCACCTGCTTGAGAAAGTGATGGAAAGCGTCTCGGCTCCCTACACGCTCGACACCGAGCGCGTGGTGGTCACGGCCAGCATCGGCTACACCGTTTTCCCCCAGGACGATGCCGATGCCGACACCCTGCTGCGCCACGCCGACCAGGCCATGTATGCCGCCAAGCAGGCGGGGCGCAATCGTTTTCACCAGTTCGACGCGGCGCAGGAGCGTGCGGTACAACTGCTGCGAGCACAGGGGCGCCACCTGCGCGATGCGCTTGCCGACGCCCAATTCACGCTGTACCTGCAACCCAAGGTAGACATGCGCAGCGGCACCGTGGTGGGGGCCGAAGCACTCTCACGCTGGAACCACCCCGAGCGTGGACTGGTGTCACCGGCCGAATTCTTGCCGCTGCTGCAAGGCACTGAGCTGGAAATCGGTTTTGGCGAATGGGTGGCCGAAGCCGCGCTCACCGTCCTGGAGCAGTTGCAGGACCGAGGCTTGCCCATGCCCCTGAGCATCAACATTGCCGCCCAGCACCTGCAACACCCTGGCTTTGCGCGCTGGATGGCGCAATGCCTGGCACGCCACCCCAAGGTGCCAGCACACCTGGTGGAGATCGAGATCACCGAAAGCGCCGCCCTTTACGACCTGTCGGCCGTGGCGGCGACATTGACCGAATTGCGCGGCATGGGCGTGAGTGTGTCGCTGGACGACTTTGGCACCGGTTATTCGTCGCTGACGTACCTGCGCCGCCTGCCCATGGACACGCTCAAGATCGACCAGAGCTTTGTGCACGGCATGATGGGCGACCCCGGCGACCTGGCCATCGTGCAGGGCGTGATCGGCCTGGCCCGCTCCTTCGGCTACCGCGTGATCGCCGAAGGGGTGGAAACCATCGAACAAGGCCAGATGCTGCTGCAACTGGGCTGCACCCAGGCCCAGGGTTACTGCATCGCGCGGCCCATGCCGCTGGAGGACTTCATCGGCTGGACGTCAGCGTGGCAGCCCCCGGCGGGGTGGCAGCGAAACAGGCCCGTGTGAATTTTGAATAAAAATAGCTGCCAGCGCTTATTCAATAAGCGCTGGCAGCTATTTATTTAATAGCGTCTTGCAGGCGCTGACTTCGGCAGCGGGTCTGTCTCAGGCCTCAACCCACCAGATCCTTCACCTGCTGCAACGCTGCTGGGTCTTCCATCGTCGTCAAATCCCCCGGATCGCGCCGTTCGGCCACGGCCTGCAGGGCGCGGCGCAGCAATTTGCCGCTGCGGGTCTTGGGCAGCACGGTCACAAAAAACACGCGTGACGGGCGGGCTACGGCGCCCAGCTGGTTGTCCACCTGTTTCATGACCTCGCCTTCCAGCTTGAGCCGTGCGGCCTCAGAGTCGAGCCCTGACGCATCACGCGCTACCGCGAACGCCATGGCCACCTGGCCTTTCAGGCTGTCGGCCACGCCCACCACGGCCACTTCGGCAATATTGGGGTGGGAGGAAATGCTCTCTTCGATCTCACGCGTGCCCAGGCGGTGGCCCGCCACGTTGATCACGTCGTCGGTGCGGCCCAGAATGAAGTGGTATCCGTCGGCGTCGCGGATGCCCCAATCAAAGGTGCTGTAGATCAACCGGCCGGGGATGCTCTTCCAGTAGGTGTTCACGAACCGTGCGTCGTCGCGCCACACCGTCTGCATGCAGCCGGGCGGCAGCGGGCCTTCGATGGCCACCACACCCTTCTGGTTGGCACCGGTCAGTTCTTCGCCATTGCTTTCGTCGATCAGCTTCACGCCATAGCCATACATGGCCTTGCCCGGGCTGCCAAAGCGGGTGGTTTGCTGCTGCACACCATTGGCCAGGGTCAGAATGGGCCAGCCGGTTTCGGTCTGCCAGTAGTTGTCGATGATGGGCACCTGCAGCGCGTCACTGATCCACTGTGCCGTGGGCTCATCGAGTGGCTCACCCGCCAGCCACAGGGCCTTGAGGCTCTTCACGTTGTATCGGGTTAGGTAAGCGGGGTCCTGCTTCTTGAGCACGCGCACCGCCGTGGGGGCCGAGAACATGTGGGTGACCTGGTACTTTTCCACGATGCTCCACCACACGCCCGCGTCGGGCCGCGTGGGCAGGCCCTCGTACATGATGGTCGTCATGCCCGCGATCAACGGGCCATAAACGATGTAGCTGTGGCCCACCACCCAGCCAATGTCGCTGGTGGCAAAGTAAACCTGCCCTGCCTTGGCATCAAAGATGTGCTTCATGCTGGCCGCCAGCGCCACGGTGTATCCGCCCGTGTCGCGCTGCACGCCCTTGGGTTTTCCGGTGGTGCCGCTGGTGTAGAGCGTGTAGCTGGGATGGGTGGATTCCACCCACTCGCAGGGCACCACGGTGTTGAGATGCTGTTCACGCAGCGGAGTCCAGTCGTGGTCGCGCCCCGGTTGCAGGTGCATGGGCGCCAGGCCCCGGTTCACCATCAGCACCGCAGCGGGCTTGTGTTGGGACAGTGCAATGGCCTCGTCCAGCAGCGGCTTGTAGGGCACCACCTTGCCACCGCGCGATCCGGCATCGGCGCTGACCACGGCCACGGGCTCGGCATCTTCAATGCGGGAGGCCAGCGAGCCCGAGGCAAAGCCGCCAAACACCACCGAATGCAGGGCCCCAATGCGCACACACGCCAGCATGGCAAAGGCGGCCTCGGCAATCATGGGCATGTAAATGAGCACGCGGTCGCCCTTTTTCACACCCAGCGACAACAACACGGCCGCCATGCGCTGCACCTCAGCATGCAGCTCGGCAAAGCTGTAACTGCGCTCGGTGTTGGTTTCGGTGGAGATGGCCACCAGCGCGGCCTGGCTGGCGCGCGTGGCCAGGTGCCGGTCGACTGCGTTGTGGCACAGGTTGGTGGTGCCGCCCACAAACCATTTGGCAAACGGCGGGTTGCTGTAATCGCAGACCTGCTGGGGTGGCGTCTTCCATTCGATCAACTGGGCCTGTTCGCTCCAGAAAGCGTCGCGGTGGTCAATGGACTGGCGGTAGAAGTCAGCGTATGCGGTCATTGTGGGAGTCTCCTCGGCATCTCTCGCCCTGCCAGGACAGCAGGTTTTGAATTCATAATTATTCATAACGGGCTTGCGGCAAACTGACGCAACGCCAGGAACAACGCGCCCAGCGGGGCATGGCATATCGATATTCCCACAGGCGTCATGTTCCGCTGTCACACTCCGGGGCCATGAATTCAGCCCTGCCCCCTGCCCCGGTCACGTTTGGTGAGGCTTTTCGTTTCTGGCTCAAACTCGGATTCATCAGCTTTGGCGGGCCTGCCGGCCAGATTGCGATCATGCACGCTGAGCTGGTAGAACGCCGCCGCTGGATCAGCGAAAACCGCTTTTTGCATGCGCTGAACTACTGCATGTTGCTGCCCGGGCCCGAGGCACAGCAACTGGCGACCTATATCGGCTGGCTCATGCACCGCACCTGGGGCGGCATTGTGGCGGGCACCCTGTTTGTGCTGCCTTCGCTGTTCATTCTGATCGCTCTGTCGTGGGTGTACTTGCGGTTTGGCGATGTGCCAGTGGTGGCCGGTATTTTCTATGGCATCAAGCCGGCGGTCACGGCATTGGTGCTGCACGCTGCGCACCGTATTGGTACACGGGCACTCAAAAACGGCTGGATGTGGGGCATTGCAGCCGCATCGTTCGTGGCGATTTTCGCGTTCCGCACGCCCTTCCCTGCCATCGTGCTGGCAGCCGGGCTGGTTGGCTACTTTGGCGCACAACGATGGCCCGCAGTGTTTGCCTTGGGCGGCGGCCATGCGGCCGCACACAAGGGCTATGGCCCTGCGCTGATTGACGACGACACCCCTACGCCAGAGCACGCCCGCTTCAAACGCAGCCACCTGGCCAGGGTGCTGGCGGCAGGCCTTGTGCTGTGGCTGGCGGCCATGGCGGTACTGGTGCTCACGCAGGGCTGGCAGGGCACGCTCACGCAGATGGGCTGGTTCTTCACCAAGGCCGCCCTGCTGACCTTTGGCGGCGCCTATGCCGTATTGCCCTATGTGTACCAGGGCGCCGTGGAGCACTACCAGTGGCTCAGCGGGGCGCAGATGATTGACGGCCTGGCGCTGGGCGAAACCACGCCCGGCCCGCTCATCATGGTGGTGGCATTTGTGGGTTTTGTGGGCGGCTGGCTGCAGCAGGTGTGGGGGCCGGATGCGCTGTTTGCAGGCGCCGCTGCGGCGGCCACAGTGGTGACCTTTGTGACATTCCTGCCCTCGTTCATCTTCATCCTGGCGGGCGGCCCATTGGTGGAGGCCACCCACGGCAAGCTGGGGTTCACCGCACCCCTCTCAGCCATCACTGCCGCCGTGGTGGGCGTGATCCTGAATTTGGCGCTGTTTTTTGCCTACCACCTGCTGTGGCCGCAGGGTTTTGGAGGGCGGTTTGATGCAGCATCTGCCGTGATCGCTCTGGGGGCCGCTTTTGCACTGTTCCGCTTCAAGCTCGGCGTGTTTCCGTTGCTGAGTGCCTGTGCCCTGGTGGGCCTGGCGGTGAAGCTTGCAACGCCCCACTTTGCCTGAGTCGATTTGCTCTGTTTTTTATAGCTACCAGCGCTTTAATTACAAGCGCTTGAAGCCCATTTGTCCCCGAACGGGCTTATTTGACCAACCCCAGCACATCCTTGAACACTGGGTGCTCGCAGGTGCCCAGCCATTCAAACGCCACCATCTCGGTGGTCACCAGTTCGGCGCCCGCGCCGGCCAGGCGATCAAATGCCGCGTCGCGGTTGCGTTCGGTGCGCGAGCCGCAGGCATCGGTCACCACCCACACTTCAAATTCGTCTTCCAGCAGGTCGAGCGCTGTCTGCAGCAGGCAGACATGGGCTTCGCAGCCAGCGATCACGATGGTGCCACGCTCGTCCCCCTGGCCCGCGGCGGGCTTTTGCAGGTGTTTGGGCAGGCTGCGTGCATTACCGCCCTGGGGCTTGGCCGGTGGGCGCAGCCATTCGCCCAGGCCTTCCTCGGCGGCGCTGAAGTGCATCTTGGCCAGGGTTTTCTCGCACAGGGCGCGCAGCGCGGCATCATTGGCGCCCAGGCGCGATGGGTTCTGCTCGGTGCCCCACACGGGCACCTCCAGCAAACGGGCGATCTCGGCCAGGCGGCGGGCGTTGGCCAGCACGGCGGGGCCTTCAAAGATGGCGGGCATCAGGCGCTCCTGGTAATCGACCAGGACGAGTTGGGATTCGGTGGCGTCAAGCAGCATGGTGTGATCGTCGGTATGTTCTGGGATGCGACCGCCGGGACCGGGGGCGCTGGGCAATAGCGCATTGTCGCAGCCCTGCGGCGCCCTTTTATGCCGCCAGCACCGTCCGCAGTGCAACGGCCAGCGGCTTGGCCATCTCAACCGCATTGCTGGGGTGTGGGATGCAGTCCGTGCTCCACACCTCGCCAACCCCTGCGTCGTGCAAAGCCTGCAGTGCGTCGCCCGCAAACAGCGCGTGGGTCACGGCCACATCCACCGAGGCGGCGCCCGCCTGACGCAGCAGTTGGGCCGCCAGCGCCAGCGTGCGCCCGGTGCTGGCCATGTCGTCCAGCAGCACCACGGCCCGGCCTTGGGCGTTGAGGGTGGGCAACTCCATGGCGACATCGCGGTCGCCGTGGCGCACCTTGGTGCACACGGCGTGGTCAAAGCCGTGGCGCGCAGCGGCCTGGGCGATCCATTGGGCGGATTCGCCGTCAGGCCCCACCAACAGTGCGTTCGGGCGGCGCTCGGCGATCAGGTCGGCCAGCGGCTCGGCGCCGCTGAGCACCATCGCCTGCGGCACGGCCACGGCCTGCTCCAGACGGTCGATGCGGTGCAGGTGCGGGTCCACCGTGATGACCGCGTCAAACAGCCCGGCCAGGAACCCGCCCACCACCTGCTGGCTGACGACCTCGCCGGGGTGGAAGGCAATATCCTGCCGCATATAGGCCAGGTACGGTGCCACCAGCGTGAGGTGCTGCACGCCCAGGCCGCGTGCCGTGCGGGCGGCCAGCAGCAACTCCACCAGTTTTTCGTTGGGCTGGTGCAGGCTGCGCAGCAGCACGGCATGGGGTGGCAAGCGGCCAGAGGCATCGACGGGCAGGCGCAGCTTGAGTTCCCCATCGGGGAAACGGTGGCGCTCCATGGCCAAGGCTGTCAGGCCCGCGGCCGATGCCAAGCGTTGGGCAGCAGCTTCCTCGTCCGCGAAATACAGCAGGCAAGCCCGGTCGGATGAAAAGATCTGAGCCATCGTCAAAACTCCACGTAAACGCGCGGCACTTCGTCGGCGGTGCCCAGGCGGTACCCGCTGCCCTGCTCGCAGGCGTGGCGCGCAAACTCCAGGTCGGCGGGGTAGCTGGCATGCACCCGGTACAGCACCTCGCCCGCCGCCACGGTGTCGCCCAATTTGTGCATCAGGTCCACCCCCGCACCCGACACCTTGGGAGCACCGGCCAGTCGGGCCACGCGGGCGATCTGGTAATTGTCAATGCTGGCCACCACGCCGCTGGCGGGGGCCACCACATCGAAGGTCAACAGGCCCAGCGCCGGATGGTTGTGGTCAAAACCCGTGCCGCCCTGGGCGGCAATGATGGCGTTCATGCGCGCAAGAGCCCGGCCGGAATCGAGGATGTCACGGGCAATCGCATAACCGTCGCCGCCGCGCACATCGGGGTCGCATTCAATAAGACGCCCGGCCAGGCGCAAGGATTTTTGCCGCAGGTCGTCAGGCGCACGCGGGTCGTTTTGCAACACACGCATCACATCGCGGGCCTCCAGCACCGGGCCCACACCTTTGCCCACAGGCTGGCGGCCATCGGTGATCACCACGTCGAGTGACAGGCCCATGCGCCGCGCCACATATTCAAAGAGGCGCCGCAGGCGCTGCGCATCCGGCATGGACCGCACCTTGGCCGTGGGGCCAATGGGGATGTCCAGCACCAGATGCGTGGCACCCGCCGCCACCTTTTTGGACAGAATTGACGCCACCATCTGCCCGGCCGAGTCGATGGACAAGGGCCGCTCCACCGAGATCAGCACATCATCGGCAGGCGACAGGTTGGCCGTGCCGCCCCAGGCCAGGCAACCCCGGTAGTCGCGCACGATGTCGGCCAGTTGCTCAAAAGGAAGCTCCACCTTGGCCAACACCTCCATGGTGTCGGCAGTGCCTGCGGGCGAGGTGATGGCGCGCGAGGAGGTCTTGGGGCACAACATGCCATGCGCGGCCACAATCGGCACCACCAGCATGGTGGTGCGGTTGCCCGGAATGCCGCCGATGCAGTGCTTGTCGACCACCAGCGGCTCATGCCAGTCCAGCCGTCGGCCGGTGGCGACCATGGCGTCGGTCAAAAAGAACACTTCTTCGCGGTCCAGCTCGTTGCGGTGGCAGGCCACCACAAAGGCCGTGAGTTCGATTTTGGAATAGCGGTGGTCGGCAATGTCGCGCACGATGGCGCCAAAGTCCTCGCGCGTGAGCCGCTCGCTGGCAATCTTGCGAAACAGCGCGCCCATGGACTCGGGCGGCTCGGCCTGAGCGACCGACACGGTGTGGCCGTTGTCCACGCCCAGCTGGGCAAACGCGTCTTCCGACAGTCCCAGCTCGTGGCAGCCCACGATGGCGGGATCGTCGACCACGTTCACGATGGCCAGAATGCGGCGGCCGTTGGCGCGCACCTCGACCTTGGACAGGGCCTGGAAGCCCTCGGCCCGGTATACGGCGCAATCGCGGTGCAGATAGGCTACGTTTTCGCGCCAGGTGTCGATCGCCACGCGGCGCAGGGCCAGCTGGGACCGGGGAGCCGCGTCTGCCGTGGCGGCGGGCACAGGTGGAGCTGAGGCGGGTAAGGGAGAAGAGGATGGCTCGGTATGCATCACGCCAGCCTATACCGAAAGTGCACGCAATGACCCCGGGAACTCCCCGCGCGGCGGCGTTTGCCGCGCAGATCTTTCATGCGACATGACCCAAGTCAAGACCGACGCGCTGTCTGCCCGCCGACCCCAAGCTGCGTTGAGCGGCCTCTCAGTTCGGCTGGAGCCGTAGCAACCGACCTTGCGGGCTGTCGGTCAGCATGTAGAGCAAGCCATCCGGCCCCTGTCGCACGTCGCGGATTCGCTCGCCATTGCCTTGGAGCCATTTTTCCTCGCGCTGCACCTTGCCACCGGCCAATTCCAGCCGGTGCAGCGTGCCCAATTTGAGTGAGCCCACAAACAGGCTCCCTTGCCAGGCGGCGCCATAACGTGTGCTGGTCAGGAACGCCATGCCCGACGGCGCAATCGAAGGCACCCAGTAGTGCAGTGGCTGCTCCATGCCCGCCTTGGCAGTACCTTCGCCCATCTTGCCGCCGCCGTAGTTCTCGCCATAGGTGATCACCGGCCAGCCGTAGTTGCGTCCGGGCTGGGGCAGATTGATCTCGTCGCCGCCCTGGGGGCCGTGTTCGTGCATCCACAGCTTGCCGTCTGGCCCCAGGGTGGCGCCCTGGGGATTGCGGTGGCCGTAGCTCCAGATTTCTGGCAAGGCACCGGGTTGCTTGGCAAATGGGTTGTCGGCTGGCACAGCTCCGTCGGGGGTGATGCGCACGATCTTGCCATGGTGGTTGTCCAGCTTTTGCGCATCGTCCTTGCGCACGTAGCGTTCGCCCAAAGCCAAAAACAGATGGCCGTCACCCGACTGCACGATACGGCAGCCAAAATGCAACCCGCTTTCCACCTTGGGGCGCTGGCTGAAAATGACCTTCACGTCCTGCAGGCTGCGCGCGTCGGGCGCAAGGGTCGCGCGTGCCAGCGCCGTGCTGTTGCCCGCCCCACCCCCCGCAGCTGCCGGCTCGGAAAAGCAGAAATAGATGCGGCGACTGCGCGCGAAGTCGGTGTCGGTCATCACATCCAGCAGCCCCCCCTGGCCGCCAGCGGCCACGGTAGGCACACCCGCCAATGCAGGGCTCACCTGGCCACTGGCGCTGACAACCCGCATACGCCCAGGGCGCTCGGTCACCAGAAACTGCCCGTCCGGCAAAAAGGCCAGTGCCCATGGATGAACGAGCCCCGTGGCCACAGGCACGAGCGATACCGGAGATGCCGCATTCTGGGCAACGCCTGGGCCACTGTATGAAAGCACTATCAAAACAGTAGCCACATGTGCTTTTCCAATCGGCGCCAGCAGCAGTTTTTGCATCAAACCCATGGCTCAAGGCTCCTGGAAAAAATGGGCGGTGTGAATGGTGTGCCACCCCATGCGGGCGGGCAACTTTGAGGCACCACGCACGCCCAAAACTATAGAGCGGCGCAGGGCGGAAGCTGATTTATCTCAATCAAATCAATGGCTTGCAAAATCGCTTATTTTTGATAATTAACCATACCGTGTTACCCTTCGCCCCCATGTCCAGATGGTTTTGTATCCTCCTCTTGGTCTGCGCCAGCTCCGCGCAGGCTGCGCCCCCAGCGGCAAATTCTGACGATATGGACCGTTTGCTCGCGGACAAAGGGCTTCTGAACCGGCTTGAGAACGTGAGCCACAAGATGGCCGACAAGGCCCAGACGGTGGCTGGCCGGGCCTCGGATCTCGTGGTCAATGCCATGGGTTTTCTGGGCGTCCCCTACAAACGGGGAGGCAACAGCGCAGAGACAGGCTTTGACTGCAGTGGCTTTGTTCGCGCCATGTACGAACAAACCGTAGGCCTGTTGCTGCCCCGTCGCGCTGACCAGCAAGCGGCAGCTACCCAGATCATCGACAAAAAAGAGCTTCAACCGGGCGATCTGGTGTTCTTCAACACCATGCGCCGCAATTTCAGCCATGTCGGGATTTACGTGGGTGACGGCAAGTTCATCCACTCTCCGCGCAGTGGCTCGGAAATCCGGGTGGAAGACATGGGCATCGCCTATTGGGCCCGTCGGTTCAATGGTGCACGCCGTGTCACCCCCACCGATGGCGTCGAGAGCGCCCAAGCCTCTGCACAGAACTGAATAGGCCGTTTGCTGACGGTAAGCGACCCCGGTTTGCGCGCAGCAGATCCGATCAAGGCTTGACTTGGTACACCGTCTCGGTGCTCCGGATCGGCCCGCCCACGACATTGACAGGCCCTGCAGCAGGGTCCTTCAAGAGTGCTTTCGCCGCCGTCATATCAGACTGGTAGCGGGCGCGGGCCTCTGATTCACATCCCTTGCGCTGCGCTGCAACCATGGCGCGACATTCTTCAAGACTGACCTTGAGCCCACCCCCCGCCTCGCGGATGGCGGACTGGTACCGCTGCTGAGGCGTGGTGTCAGGCATCGCCCCCCGCGCCAGCGAAGCGTCGTCGTTTTGCGCCATTGCGCTGGTGGGCAAGGCCAGCATGCTGCCCAAGGCCATTGCAACCGCCAGTTGCGCTCCAGAACGGGTCCATTGAATAGTGATCATGAAAGTGCCTTTCTCTTTGAGTGGGGAAGATGGCAATACGCGCGCCGTGCGGTGTGTCTTGGCGCCGTGGGCATTGCCACGTTTGTGGACAGGCCACTGTAGGCCCGCCAAACGCCACTGTGCCGACAGCAGGTGCCGCGCTACCATGTCAGACATTGCCCACAGGCTATCGCCATGACCCCTCCTCCCGCGCTACCCGTAGAGGCCCACATCCCACACGACAAGGGCTATCTGCGCCGCCTGCTGTCGGAGCGCAACCAGACACCGGCCAACGCGCCAGCCATTGACACGGCCATTGAGCAAGCCTTTGTGCGCCATGTGGCCATTCTGGTGCTGGACATGTGCGGCTTTTCACGCATCACCCAGCGGCACGGCATCATTCATTTTCTGGCAATGATTCATCAGATGGAACAGGCAGCCCGCCCTGCCATCCAGGGAAATGGCGGGGAAGTCATCAAACAGGAAGCCGACAACCTGTTCGCGGTATTCGCTTCACCGGAACAGGCCCTGGAGGCTGCGCTGGACACGCTGCGCGCACTGGAGGCCATGAACACGGTGCTGCCGCCTGAACGTGCCCTTCATGTGAGCGCGGGCATTGGCTTCGGTCCGACGCTCGTCATTGCGAGCGAAGACCTCTTCGGCCCCGAAATGAACTGCGCCTGCAAATTGGGTGAGGACATCGCGGGTGCCAATGAGATTCTGCTCACGGAAGCGGCCTACACCCGCCTGCCAGAAGGTCGATATGTCTGCGCAAGAACAGACCACCAGATCTCAGGTCTGGACCTGCATGCGTACCAGTTCGAACAATGCCTTTTCGACCGTCCGTTGCACCCTTTGGGCCGCACTTCTTCTGGCACCCCTACCAGTTCAGTGCGCTGACGGGGGGCGTTGTCTGACACCGCTTTGACCGATCTGTCGGTAAAGTACCTCCACCGTCTCAACCACACACCAAGGGAAAAAATGCTGTCACTTCTGGGAACGTTATTGATCGGTTTGGTGGTTGGACTGATTGCCCGCGCCATCAAACCCGGGGACGACAAACTGGGCTGGATCATGACCGCGCTGCTGGGTGTTGCGGGGTCGTTTCTGGCCAGCTATGTGGGCACGGCCATGGGCTGGTATGCACAAGGAGATTCAGCCGGATGGATCGCATCGGTGTTGGGTGCCACGGTTTTGCTGGTTTTGTACAGTCTCATCAAGGGCAAGTCCTGAGCCGCAAGCAGCCATAGCGCGTTGTGCGCACCTTGGCACACCCAACCCTCTCATGTACTCACACACACCATGCCCAGTTCTTTGCACATGGCCAATGGCGACCCGGACCTGACCGCAGCAGTGCAACGCGCACGCAAACTGCTGCATCGGCGTGCGCTGGTGGCGGCAGCGGCCAGCGTGGTGCCCGTGCCTGGCCTTGACTGGGCGGTGGATGCCGCCCTGCTCTCACGGCTGATTCCGCAGCTCAGTGCCGAGTTCGGCTTGTCTGCCGAGCAGATTGACCAGCTGGACCCGCAAAAACGCGAACAGGTACAAAAAGCAGCAGGGTTGGTCGGGTCGGTACTGATCGGCAAATTGATCACCCGCGAGCTGGTCATTCGTGCGACCCAGGCGGTGGGCCTGCGACTGACCACCCGCCAGATCGCCAAATATGTTCCGCTGGCGGGTCAGGCCGTTGCGGCCACCATGGGCTACGCCACGCTGCGCTACCTGGGCGAGCAGCATCTGCGCGACTGCATCCGGGTGGTGCAGGCGTCTCAGCTGAGGCTTCCGCACCCACCCACCCGTTCAGGGCCCCCGCGCTAAAGGGCCCGTGTGCGGCGGAGCACACTGACCGTTCCAAAGAAAGAAATAAAGAAAGAAAGGGCCTCCAGGGCCCATTCTTTATTGAGGATGTGACGACGCATCCATTCTGTTGTGATCAGCCTGCTGTGCAAACGAAATTGCTGGCATCTTCCATGCTGCCTGTTCCCTTGTACTTGGCGAACTGCGGATAGGGGCACAAAGGGCGCGTGCGCAGGGGGAAGTCAGCGCTGGTTGGCAGTGCCTTGGCGGCAATGCTCTGAGGGGCAACGCCTTTTTCAACCCAGTCCACCATGGTTTGTATCGAGTCGAAGTTGTCTGTGGCAGGCCCGCCCGAACAGTGGTTCATGCCCGGCACCAGGAAGGTGCGCGCAAAGTTTTGCGTGGCCGCCATACCGCCGTTGTTGGCGGCCAGACGCTCGTAGTAGTCAATGGTGTCAAACGCCGAGAAGATCGGGTCGGACATGCCGTGGATGAACAACAGCTTGCCGCCGCGCTGCCGGTAGGCCGCGAGTTTGTCGTCGGCATAGGTGTCGTAGATGGCCGAATACGCCGCCATGCGCGCTGGATCCGTGTCGAAATTGAAGGCCAACGGGTTGAACGAAAGGTCGGGGGGCGTAAAGAACTCGTTGATGAGGGCATCGACCATCAACGTGATGTAGCGCGCATCGGGTGTGGCGGTGGTCGAGTTGCCCAGCGTCCAGGTACGCCAACCGGGTGCGGCCAGCCCGGCATCCCAGGGTTGACCTGCGTACAGCGCCTTGCCGGCAGAGTTGCGGGGCCCTGCGAATACGCTCTTGAGCGCACCCGCCTGGACCGATGACAGGCAACTATCGGTTTTGCCGCCACTGCATTGCAGCGCCGCTGGGTCGAAGGCCTTGCAGGCGTTGATGTTCTGGGCCAGGCCATCCACCACGCCATCTGCGGCGTCACAGGTGGCATTGACGGCATTGGCCACCAGTTTCAGATCTGTGTTGCTGAAGGCCCGCGACAGGATGCGGTTGCCACTGGCATCCTGCGGCGCAATGGCGTTGAACTGGATGGTGTTCCACATCGCAGCCACCGTCGCGCCACTCGACACCCGCATGGCTGGGGCCCCCGCCGTGATGCCGTCAAAGTAGTCGGGGAACCGCTGTGAAAACACCATGCCCTGGCGTCCCCCGCCAGAGCAGCCCGAGAAGTACGAATAGTCGGGCTTGCGGCCGTAACGTGTATTGATGAGTGACTTGGAGGCCACAGCCGTCTTGTCGTAAGCGTTGTAGGCGTGGTCAAGGCGGGCCTGTGGGTCCGCTCCAAAGCTGGCGCTGGTGCCACTGTGGCCTGCATCGGTAGACACCACCGCAAAGCCTTGCGCCAGCGGCGAAGGGGTACCACCCGAGATGCTGGAGCTGAGCGAAGTATCGCGCAGGATGCCGTCATTGCCGCCACCCCCGATGAACAAGAAACGCCCGTTCCAACTGTCAGGCAGGCTCAACTGAAAGCCAATCGCGTAGTTTTTTCCATCCACACCCACGCGCGGATTGATGCTGCCAGCCACCACGCAGTGTCCCGGCAAAAATGTGCCGCTGGTGGCGCCGCCGGGGCGGCGGGTGTTGGCGGGAACGTAGTTCGTGGTCAACGTGGTGCCGTTCAGCGGGTTCTGGGTCGCCAGGTCCGTGCAGGCCGTCGACGGACTGGCGCTCTCTGTCACCAGCACGGCATTGCCGCCGCCGCAGGCACTGAGCGCCAAAGGTACCAGCAACGCGGCAGGCCACCATGCCCGACGATCAAGGTGTGGAAGGAGGGATGGTGATGCAATCGTGCGAACCATGGGCATAGCGATCTTTCCTGTTGTTGTGGGCTGTGGGTGATCCGTGGCGCGGCTCAGTCGGCTTTGAAGCCGGTGGCTGCCACAGCCTTGCCCCAGGTCACCGTGTCGGCGGCAATGACGCGGGCAAACTCCTCACGGCTTGTGCCCGTCACACGAAAGCCTGCCTCTTCGAGCCTCGTCTTGCCTTCTGGGGATTGCACGGCCTTCACAATGTCTGCCTGCAGGCGCGCCACGATCTCAGGGGGGGTCTTGCTTGGCGCCACGATGCCAAACCACGAGTTGAATTCGAGACTCGGATAGCCCTGCTCCTTGATGGTGGGCACATCGGGCAATGCATTCGATCGGGTTCCGCCCGTCGTGCCCAGCGCCACCAGCTTGCCCGCTTTCACGTTGGGCGCGGCCAGACCGACGCTGGCAAATACCCCCTGCACGTCGCCACTGAACAAGCCGCCCAGCGCATCGGTGGTATTTTTGTAGTGCACGGGTTCGGGTTTGAGCTTGACGGCCTCTCCAAACATGAAGGCACCAAAATGCCCTGGTGTCCCCGCACCAAAGGTGGCCAGGAACAGGCCCTTTTGCTGCTGTGTCCAGGTCACAAAATCCTTGACGTTGCGCGCGGGCACCTTTTGTGGGTTCACCAGCAGAGCAAAGTCGGCCGTCACCACCTGGCTGACGGGGGCGAAGTCTTTTTGTGGGTCATAGGGCAGCTTGTTGTAGCTGCTCGGTGCAATGCTGAGCTGACCCGTTTCGCCCAGCATCAGCGTATAGCCATCGGGAATGGCGCGCGCAGCCTCTGCGGCGGCAATCAGTCCGCCAGCGCCGGGCTTGTTGTCCACGATCACGCCCAGGTTGCCCCACCCTTCCGACAGCTTTTGGGCCAGCAGCCGCGCCACAATGTCTGGCCCTGTGCCCGCCGGGAAGCCGACGATGATGCGCACCGGCTTGTTCGGGTAGCCCGCAGTCTGCGCCAGTGCGCCAGACGCAGGCACAAGGCCTGCCACCACCGTGGCCGCAAGGCAGACGCTGCGCAGGGCGTGGCGACGAGAGAATCTGCGGGACTGGGTGCGTGTGAACGTGGAAAAAGAGGTCATGACAAGGTCTCCAGGGTGTTGTTGTGTGCTGTCGGTGATCAAAAAAAGCGGGAACAAGGTTGCGCGGCTACATCAGCTCCCAGAACCGCATGGCCACGGCGTCGGGAAACCGCGCCCCGGTGCCCGTGAACATGCGCTCGCCAATCCAGCGCAGGGCCGGCGACGCCGTCTCGAACTGCGGGCTGCAGCGAAAGTAAATCTGCGCCGGGTCGACCGGCTCGCCCCGCACCAGCCGGGCCATCAGCTCCGGCGGGCCAGAGCGCACCGCGCGGTTTTGCACATAGACGAGGTCACCACCGTCGGTCTCCAGCGTGTAGCGGGCGTCCAGCTCGGCGAGGGTTTCACTCACGATGAGCTGAAAATCGGCCCCACCCGGCAGCACTTTGGCCTGCCAGCCATCACCGGTGGCCTGGCCTCCGGTGATGGGAATCAGCCGGCGCAGGCCATGCGCCGTGCGGCCCACCTCCTGCGGTGCCCCCACTTCCACGCGCAGATCGGCAAAAAATCGCAAACGGGGTTCCGTCAGTGACACAGGTTCATTCATGGGTTCTGGCTTTCCGGTGATTCGCGAGGTCCGGCGAGCGCAAGGGTTGCGCCCACCAGCTGGTTTTGCTTGCACCTAGCGTAAATCCCGTGGTGCCTGACCCATGTCATCCCTGAAGATGACAACATGACCCGACACACCCGGCACCACACCCCATGAGGCACTGGCTCCCGGCAAGCACCTTGGGCCGTGGCGCAGCGCCCGCCCCCAACCTCACCGGCTCGGCCATGGGCGCCATGGTCCACCAGCTGGGTGACACCGGATTTGCCTGCGGCATGCTGCAAGAGCTGGCGCCCGTGCTGCCCGCCGCATCGTGGTCGGTGTATCGCACGGGGCGCCACTGCAAACCCACGCTGTTCATGTCGGCCAGCCACGGCATTCCCGACACCACGCAGGACTGCTGGTGGGCGTACCTGTCGGGGCCCTACCGCACCGACCGCACCTGGGGCGATGCGGCCACCGTCGCGCCCAGCACACGGCTGTGCCATCTCGCCGCCAGCGATGTGGGTGGCGAGCACCAAAGCCGCGTCTACGAGGCCCACGGCATGGCAGAGCGGGTGTCCATCGTGGAGCATGAAAACGATGGCTCGGTCTTTGCCGTCAACTTCTATCGCCACCAGCATCAAAGGCCGTTCCAGGATCGGCAGATCAGCGACTTCGAAGACATGGCGCCTGTGTTGCTGGCCCTGACGCGCAAGCACATTGCGTTGGCCCTGCGCCCTGGCGCGTTGCAGCCCACCCTGCCGGCAACGACGTTCGCAGAGCAACCACAGCGGTCCCACAGCCTGCCCGCCCTGCGTGAGCGACTGCTGCGCGCCCATCACGGCCTGACCGAGCGCGAGCTGGACGTGTGCGCCCGCCTTCTGCAGGGCATGACCCAGGAGGGCATTGCCTGCGACCTGGGTTTGAGTCTGCCCACCGTCAAGACCTACCGCAACCGCGCCTTTGGCCGCCTGGGTATTCACTTTCGCAACGAACTGTTTGCACTGGCGCTGGGCACGCAACGCAGCGCATAGCCCAAATGCGCACTGCGCGTGGGCACAATGCCAGCCCATGTCCAGCCCATCTTTGCCACCCGCCCCCCCACGCCCTCGGCGGGCCGCGCCCGCGTGGTGGCGCAATGGGCACAGGCACTGCGCAACCAGGCGGGCAGCGCGGCCTTGCAGCAACTGCCTCCGCTGAGCGACGCTGAGGCCGCACAGGTGATGGCCCAGTTGCGGGGCGAAAGCGGCGCCATGGGATTAACCACCCAAGACTCGGTGCCAGATCTGCCTGAGGGCATCACCTCTGCGCAGTTTCGCCCCCGCATCACCCTCATGACGCTGGGCCGGGGCGACGGCCTGCTGGGCCTGCAGCCGCAGGGCAAACTGGGACCGCGCGGCGACAGCGTGACGCTGGCACAAATCGACTGGACGTATCGCACCGACGATGGCGCCACCTGGCAGACGCCCGCCCCCACGTCCATCCTCAACGCCCGCCCTGCCCCGGTGCAAGACCTGTTTGACACCGGCGGCCCCGTGGTGCGCATGCAGCGCAACCTGGCGGCTGAATCCGACGCCATGGACCGCGTGTGGGACCTGGGCCTCATTCCTGTGGATGCGAACAAGCTGCAATGGCGCCACCGCGCCGCTGCCACCCCGCTGGGGCCCGTGTGGACGCTGGCGCAGGAGGCGCATTTTGGCGACTTCTGGGCCGAGCAAATCCCTCGGTTGCGCGCCGAGGGCTGGAGCGTGGTGGTGCACCCCGGCTTTGCGCACGAAAGCGTACCCGTACAGCGCTGGAAGCTGCTGATCGCCCCCGACACCGGTGAGCTGCTGGGCAAGGAAGTAGACGGCCCACTGGCCCTGCGCGAACGCCCCGTGCAAAAGCTCATGCTGCCCGAGCGCGAAGGCGCCTGGTTGCTCAGCCTGGGCATCGAGATCGACGGTGAAACGCTGGATCTCGCCCCCATGCTGGCCGACCTGCTGCGCCGCGACGCGCGCTGGCTCAACGCCCGGCAGATGGCGGCCATTGACGACATCGCCATCATTTCGCTGCGCGCACCTGGGGGTAAACGCATCGACGCGCCCGCTGGCCCGCTCAAGGCCATCGTGGGCGCCATGGTGGACCTGCTGACCGACCCGACAAGGAATCAGCGCAAGGATGGCGACCCCCTGCACCTGGGCGCCTGGGAAGCCCGCCGCATCGAGGCCCTGCGCGCCGGGCTGGTGCAGGCCCACCGCGTGGGCACGGTCAACGGCTGGAACAACGACTGGCAATTGCAAGGCGACATTGGCTTGGCCCAGCTGACCAAACGCCTCAAATCCATCGGCGCCCTGCAACCCGTGGCGGCGCCACAAGGACTGCAGGTGCAGCTGCGCACCTACCAGCTCGAAGGCCTGGCTTGGTTGCAATACCTGCGCGCCCAAGGCCTGGGCGGCATCCTGGCCGACGACATGGGCCTGGGCAAGACCGCGCAGGCGCTGGCCCATGTGCTGGTTGAAAAAGAAGCCGGGCGGCTGACGCGCCCCGCATTGGTCGTGCTGCCCACCTCGCTGCTGTTCAACTGGCAGGCCGAGGCCGCGCGCATGGCGCCCGACCTGCGCGTGCTGGCCTTGCACGGGCCTGACCGGGGCCAGCGCTACCTGCACATTGCCGACCATGACCTGGTGCTGACCACCTACCCCCTGCTGTGGCGCGACGTGGAAGCGCTGGCCGCACAGCCTTTTCACCTGCTGATCCTGGACGAAGCGCAGATGGTGAAAAACGCGGGCAGCCGCAGCGCCCGCGCCCTGCGCAAGCTGCAGGCGCCCCACCTGCTGTGCCTGACGGGCACGCCGCTAGAAAACCACCTGGGCGAGCTGTGGGCTCAGTTTGACTTTTTGATGCCCGGCTTTCTGGGCGATGTGCGCAGCTTCAACGCCCGCTGGCGCAAGCCCATCGAGGAAAACGGTGAAACCCTGCGCGCGCAGCTGCTGTCCCAGCGCGTGCGCCCCTTCATCCTGCGCCGCCGCAAGCAGGACGTGGCCACCGAGCTGCCGCCGCGCACCGAAGTCATTCAGCGCGTGCAGCTGCAAGGCAAACAGCGTGAGCTGTACGAGGCCGTGCGCACCACCGCCGACAAACAGGTGCGCCGCGCGCTGGAGCGTCAGAGCTTTGACGGCGCGCAGATCACCATTCTGGATGCACTGCTGAAGCTGCGCCAAGTGTGTTGTGACCCACGCTTGGTAAAGGGCACCACAAAGACCGCTCTGACGATGGAGCGCGCCAAGCTCGAACTGCTGGCCGACATGCTGCCCGCACTGGTCGATGAAGGCCGCCGCGTGCTGGTGTTCTCGCAGTTCACCGAAATGCTGGGCCTGGCGGCCGAGCTGCTCGACACCCTGGCCCTGCCCTACCTCACCCTCACGGGCCAGACGCCTCCCCGCCAGCGCGGCGCGGTGGTGCGGCAGTTTCAGGCGAAGGACGAGGCCAGCGCGCCCATCCTGCTGGTGAGCCTCAAGGCCGGGGGCCTGGGCTTGAACCTCACCGCTGCCGACACCGTGATCCACCTCGACCCGTGGTGGAACCCCGCCGTGGAAGAGCAAGCCACCGCCCGCGCGCACCGCATCGGGCAAGACCAGCCCGTGTTTGTCTACAAACTGGTGGTGGAAGGCAGCATCGAAGAACGCATGCTGGAGCTGCAGGCCCGCAAGGCGGCGCTGGCCCAGGGTGTGCTGGGCCACGACGCCGAGGGTGCGGTCAAATTCAGCGAGGCCGACCTGCACGCGCTGCTGGCGCCGCTGGCCGAACCGGCCAACAACCCGCTGGGCATTCCGGGCGAAGACGCGCTGCGCTGGGGCGGCACGGGCAAACGCAGGCCCCGCCCGTTGCAGCCACCAGAAATGTGAGTGTTTTTGGCCTCTGGTGCTTGTCTGTTAAGCACTAGTAGCTATGTTAATAGTAGCAAAGGCCCGCGCAACCCAGGCCCTTCAAGCCGGCCGTCCATCGGTCGGGCGGTAGCGCAACGCGTCGATGACGAGTTCCAGGGCCCTGGAACCGGGCCGAAGCTGGGAGTAATAGACGTGCAAGCCCGGAATCACCGGGGCCCAATGGCACAACACGGCGCAAAGTCGCCCGGCTTCCACGTGCTGCTGCACCAGGTCTTCGGGCAAAAAAGCCAACCCGCATCCGTCCAGCGCCGCCGCGAGGATTTGGTAAACCCCGTTGAACACCGCCTGCCCCTGCACCTGCACCCGGAGTTCGCGCTGCCCGTCATTCAGCTCCCACGCATGCATCTCGCCACTGGCCAGTCGCAACCCAATGCAGTTGTGGTGGACCAGGTCCTGGGGCGACGCAGGCGGATTGCGATGTGCGAAATAGGCGGGAGCACCCACGATGACGCTGCGCACATCGGGGCCCACACGCACCGCAACCATGTCTTTGGCGACCTGGTCTCCCCACCGCACACCCAGGTCGTAGCGCTGCGCGACGATGTCGGTGAGCGCGTAATCCACGTGAATTTCAATGTGGATGTCGGGATAACGGCGCAACAGCGGCGCAAGGCGTGGGCGAAGCACCTGGTCAGCCGCGTAGTCTGTGGCCGTGATGCGAAGGCTTCCACCTGGCTTGCCTTGCAGGTCACTCACTGCGGCAATTTCGGCCTCGATGGCCTCCAGTTCGGGGCCCACGGCCTGTAGCAACCGTTCACCCGCCTCCGTGGGCGACACGCTGCGCGTGGTGCGAATGAGCAGCCGCACGCCCATTCGCGCTTCCAGCGTGCGAATGGTGTGGCTGAGGGCCGACTGAGAAACGCCCAGCTTGCCTGCTGCGCGCGTAAAGCTCTGCTCCCGCGCAACGGCCAGGAACGCCAGAATGTCATGCAAAGGGTTGCGGGCCATCGGGTTTCAGCTGCGGTGGCGCAATGCGTCCAACACCAGCGCCTGCGCGCGTGATTGCTGGCGGTTGCTGGGGTAGTAAATGTAAAAACCCGCTGCCGTGGGATACCAGTCCTCCAGCACCATGCGCAGGCGCCCGGCAGCCACATGCGGCTGCGCTATGGGCTCGGGCGTAAATGCCAGGCCAGACCCCGACAACGCGGACCGAAGGATCTGGTACGTGTTGTTGAAGGTGAGCTGGCCCGACGCGCGGACCTCGCGCACCTGGGCGCCTTTCTTCAGCTCCCAGGGGAACAGCGCGCTGCGCGTTGCCAGCCGCATGGTGATGCAGTTGTGATCGGACAGATCATCAGGGTGCTGCGGCGTGCCGTGCTCTTGCAGGTAGCCGGGAGTGCCCACAATCACGCGCCGATAGTCGGGAGAGATGCGCAGCGCCACCATGTCTTTGGCAACCTGGGCGCCCGCACGCACCCCGAAGTCAAAGCGCTCTGCCGCAATGTCAATCATCTTGTAACTGGTGCTGATTTCGATACGCAGCCCAGGGTATTGCAGCAGCAACGGCGCCAGTTTGGGCCACAAGATGGTGTCTGCCACGACATCGATGGCGGTGATACGGACGGTGCCCGTTGGGGTGTCGGCCAACGCGCTCAGCGCTGACATCTCTGCCGCAATGTGGTCAAAGCGGGGCCCCACCCTGAGCAAAAGGCGCTCTCCCGCTTCGGTGGGCGTGACGCTGCGGGTGGTGCGGTTCAGCAAGCGCACGCCCATGCGCTGTTCCAGGGCGCTCACGGTGTGGCTCACCGCCGACGGCGTCAGCCCCAGCTGGGCCGCTGCTTTCGTAAAGCTGCACTCTTGGGCCACGGCAAGAAACGCGAGTACGTCGGTGATGGTGTTGCGCGCCATTGCTGAATGCCATTCATAAGTGCATGCAAATTGTGCCAGCTAGTCACCGCGCGCACCCCGCCCTAAAGTTCACAGCAGGCGGGTTTGACCGCTACCACACAGGAATCCATCACGGCCATGACCCCATCCCATTCGAAAATCGCGTTGTGCCTCACAGCGGCCCTGGCCGCCACGATGAGCGAAGCACGGGCGCAGGTGCAGCCCGCCGCTGAAGCAGCAGCCGCCCAACAAATCCAGCGAGCGGGCACACAAGCTTCTGTCCCCGGCCCCGCAGCGTTTTTCACCGGCCAGGCGCGCATCGATCCGGTCTGGCCCGCAGACGGTGACATCCATGCATCTGGCGGCCTGGTGACCTTCGAGCCCGGCGCGCGTTCGGCCTGGCATACCCACCCCAAGGGCCAGCGATTGGTGGTCATGGCGGGGGTGGGCCTGACCCAGGAATGGGGCAAACCCATCCAGGAAATCCGGCCCGGTGACGTGGTCTGGTGCCCACCCGGCGTGAAACATTGGCATGGTGCCGCGCCCACCACCGCCATGACCCACCTGGCCGTGACCGGCACGCTGGACGGAAAAAACGTGGAATGGATGGAGAAAGTCAGTGATGCGCAATACCACCACCGCTAAATTCCGCCGGGCTGTTCTGCAACCCGCCGTCCTGGGGCTTGCGGGGCTTTGCGTCTTCAGCGCACTTAATCCACCCTCCGTCCATGCTCAGCCTGCCAACACCATGACCCAACCAGCGCCCTCGTCAGACACACTATCGGCCCCACAGCAAGCCATCATCCCTGTCGCAGCGCTTGCAGCGGCTGGAGACATTGCCAGGCTGAACACGGCCCTGAATCACGGGTTGGACAGCGGCCTGAGCGTGAACGATCTGAAAGAGGTGTTGGTCCAGGTCTACGCCTACGCCGGGTTTCCGCGCAGCCTGAACGCGCTGGGCGAGCTGATGAAGGTGCTCGATGCGCGCAAGCAGCGCGGCATTCAAGACCCCCCTGGCCGCACGCCCGGCCGTGTGGTGCCCCAAGGTGACGCGCTGCTGGCAGCGGGCACTGCCAACCAGACGCGCCTGAGTGGCGGGCCCGTGTCAGGGCCGTTGTTCGCGTTCGCGCCCGCCATCGACGAGTACCTTAAAACCCATCTGTTCGGCGACATCTTCGAGCGCGACAACCTGGACTGGCAAAGCCGCGAGCTGGCCACCGTCGGCATGTTGTCGGCACTGCCTGGCGCCGATTCGCAAATACAGGCCCACATGCGCATCAGCATGAACGTAGGCCTTACCGCCAGCCAGTTGGGCCAGCTGGCGCAGGTGCTGCATGACCGTGTGGGTGCTGACAACGCCGTGAGGGCGCGGGAGGCGCTGGCGCGGCACGTGGCCACCCTCGGCGGCGGGTAGGCAAAACCCAAGGGTGCCGGTTCTGCCGGTTGCCACCTCTCTATCAAGCGGGTAGCGCAGCGCCGCTTGGGTTGCGCTTGGGCAATGCCACGGGTGCCGCTGATAAAAGCAGCCGCTCCACATCCCGCCGAGGGGGCGCGCCGAACAGTCGGCTGTACTCGCGGCTGAACTGCGATGGGCTTTCATAGCCCACCGTGAACGCGGCAGTCGAGGCGTCTGCCTGTTCGGTGAACATGAGCCGGCGCGCCTCGTTCAGGCGCAGGTGTTTTTGAAACTGCAGCGGGCTCATGGCGGTGAGCTGCCGAAAGTGGTGATGAAACCGCGATGGACTCATCTGCACCAGTGCGGCCAGCTCGTCCACCAGCAGCGGCTGCGCAAAGTGCGCCTTCAACCAGCCAATGGCACGGGCCACCCGGTTCCCCTGGCTGCCCGTAGAAACCAGCTGCCACAACAGCGCACCCTGCGGCCCCACCAGCAGGCGGTAAAAAATTTCCTTGTGTATCAGGGGTGCCAGCACGCCCATGGCTTCGGGCTCATCCAGCAACTGCACCAGTCGGTCAAAGCGCTCCAGCATGCCTGCCGACGTGTCGCCGATGGCAATGCCGCGCGCGGCCGAGGCCTCTCGGGTGGGTGGGTGCATCTGGCCTTGCATCACCAGTTCAGCAATGGCCCGCTCGTCCAGTTTCAGAACCAGGCTCAGGTAGGGCGTGGCCTGGCTGGCTTCTACCGCCTGCAGAACAACTGGCAAATCCAGGGTCGTCAAAAGAAACCGGTGCGGGTTGTAGGCATAAACATCGTCGCCCAGCAAGGCCCGCTTGGCGCCCTGAACAGTGAGCGCGATGGCGGGCTCCACCATGCAGCTGGTGGCCTCGGTGGGCGCCTCGTGGCGGTACAAGGTCAGGCTGGTGTTCGCGGTGGGGAACTGCTCCACGCCCGCCGTCCATCGGTCAATGCGCGCCGCCAGGCGTGCGCGAACCACTTCAAAAGCATCGGACGGGCTGGGGGGCAAGGCATCGGGGCTGGGCATGGGCCGCATGGTACTGCGCCGCTCGATGGCATTGGCCAAAAATAGCCGGGTGTGGGAGCAATGGGCAAGAACTTGATGGAATCAGCCTACCGCTCCGGGCGGCTGCGCGCGAACAATGAAGCCAGCCCTTCAGGAGTCCATTCGATGATGACAAAACGCGCCGCGGTGGCCACAGCCGCATCCTTGATCTTCAGCACGCTGCTGGTAAAAACAAATGCAAACGCAACCACAGCCGCGCAAGCACCCGCCGGGCCCTACGTGCGCTGGGCTGAGCTGGAGATCTCGCCCGCAAAATTAGCAGAGTTTCGTGAAGCCAGCCGCGATATCGCCGCCCCCACGCTGCAGGAGCCCGGGGTGGTGGCTTTTCACTCGGCAGCTGAAAAAGGCAATCCCACCCAAGTCCGCGTGCTGGAGGTTTACGCAGACGCTGCGGCATACGGCACTCACTTGCAGTCGCCGCACTTCCAGCGTTTTGCACAGGCGTCGCAGCCGGTGCTGGTAGCGCGCCGCGTGTACGACACCGTGCCCATTCTGCTGGGGGCCAAACCGGGCATCACCTCGCCAGCACCCCATGTGCGCGTGGCCGAGCTGGAGATCCATGCCAACCAGCTGGACGCCTACAAAGCGGCCGTGAGGCAAGAGATCGAGGATTCCATTGCCGTCGAGCCCGGTGTGCTGGCGATCTATTCCGTGGCGTTGAAAGACCAACCCACGCACCTGAGATTTTTCGAAATTTATGCCGATGAAGCCGCGTACCGCGCGCACATCGTGTCCCCGCATTTCAAGAAATATGTGGAGACCACCCAATCCATGATCGCCGCGCGAAAGTTGTTCGAAATGGACTCGCCCGTGCTTGGCATCAAAAACGCCCACTGATCACCTGTTGATCACCCCCGGATCGCCCACCCAAACCCCACCGAGGAACTGCCATGAACCTGAAACTCACCCTGCTCCGCGCTGCACTCGCGGTGACCGCCGCAGCCACCTGCGCCCTGGCCAGCCACAGCGCGCAAGCGCAGACGACCGGCCCGGCGGCGAAGCCGCCCGCGTACTACCTCTCTGAATTTGAACTGACCGACCCCGAAGGCATTCGACCCTACAGCGCGGCCGTCGAGTCCACCTTCACCCCGTTTGGCGGCAAGTACGCCGTGCGCGGCGGCAAAGCGGTGTCGCTGGAGGGCGAGCCCAACAAGCGCGTGATCATGATCGTCTTCCCCAGCCTGGAGCAGGCACAGGCCTGGTACGACTCCCCGCGCTACCGGGAGATCATGCCAATCCGCCACCGATCGGCCCAATCGCGCGTTTTCATCATGGAAGGCTTCGCCAACTAGGCAGGTCACGGTGGGCCCGCAAGCGAACGAACGACGAGCAGGCGCAGCAACATTGCGCTGCGGGCTCTGCACTGGCGCAGCAGCTGACATGGGATGCTCGGTAACTTGCCGCAGCCTTGATGCGTTGCGCCCCAGAGCCTGGGGAATGGAGGCAGCGCGGCGGCGTGCACACTCTCAACGAGCCGTAGGTGGCCGCTTGGCAACGAACGAATCAGAGTGTTTTTGGCCTCTGGCGCTTATGCGGTATGCACTGGTAGCTATCAAATAGAGAGTAATACCCCCATTGCGCAGGCCTCTGCAACCAGGCGCAGAATTCAAAAGCAAGCTTCGGAGTGCGCGCGCCGCGCCCCGTCCCTAAAGTGCATGGCATCGCAACCGACTTGTGAGCCATCCACCATGAACGCTGCCGCCTTCGCCCTTGTTACATCGCATTGTTCGCAGACCACCCCGATGCCCCGCACCGCCCCAACGTCCAACAAAGCCGCACAGGCCGCTGCCACCCAGGCCGACCCGCGCTGGGCGGCGGTGGTGGCGCGCAGCGCTGCGGCAGACGGAACCTTCTGGTATTCGGTGCAGACCACCGGCGTGTACTGCCGCCCCAGCTGCGCGGCGCGCGCGCCCCGCCCCGAGAACGTGCGGTTTCATGCCAGTGGTGCAGAGGCGGAAGCCGCCGGGTTTCGGCCGTGCCAGCGCTGCAAACCCCGGCAGCCTACCGCGCTGTCGCACCACGCTGCGCTGGTCACCGAGGCCTGCCGCAGCATCGAAACGGCAGACAACGACAAAGCCGCCACCCTGGAGGCACTGGCCGCACGGGCGGGCCTGAGCGCATCGCATTTCCACCGCATCTTCAAACAGGCCACGGGGCTCACGCCCAAAGCCTATGCCGCGGCCCACCGCGCGCAGCGCCTTCGCAATGCGCTCAATGAATCGCCCACCGCCTCGGTCACAGACGCCATTTACAGCGCGGGCTACCAGTCCAGCAGCCGGTTTTACGAACAATCGGCCCAGGTGCTGGGCATGACACCCAGCCGCTACCGTGCGGGCGGCAACGCGCTGAACATTCGTTTTGCCATTGGCCAGTGCGCGCTGGGCGCCATTCTGGTGGCGCAAAGCGACCAGGGCATCTGCGCGATCTTGCTGGGCGACGATGCCGACACCCTGGCGCGCGACCTGCAGGACCGGTTTGTGCAGGCCCACCTGATCGGCGGCGACACCGCATTTGAAGCCCTGGTGGCACAGGTGGTGGCGTTTGTCGAGGCCCCTGGCCTGGGGTTGAACCTGCCACTGGACGTGCGCGGCACGGCGTTTCAGCAACGCGTGTGGCGGGCGCTGCAGGCGATCCCCGCCGGGCAGACCGCCAGCTATGCCGAGGTGGCCGAGCGCATTGGCGCGCCCACCGCAGTGCGCGCCGTGGCGCAGGCCTGTGCGGCCAACGCGCTGGCGGTGGCCATTCCGTGCCACCGGGTGGTCAAAAGCGATGGCGCCTTGTCGGGCTACCGCTGGGGCGTGGAGCGCAAACGCAAGCTGCTGGACCTTGAATCGTTGCCGTCGCCGCCATCGCACGCCCCGAGTGCATCCAGCACTGTGGAGAACGCGGCATGAGCGCGCTCGCCAGAACCACCCTCTCCGCGCCACCGCCCGACTGGGCCCCCCGCGCCGCCGCCATCGACTGGCCCACAGCCACTGAGGCCCTGCACCAGCAAGGCAGCGCCGTGCTGCCCCAACTGCTGAGCGCGCCGGAATGCAGCGCACTGGCCGGCCTGTACAGCGGTGCCAGCGAATCGACCTTTCGCAGCCGCGTGGTGATGCAGCGCCACGGTTTTGGCCAGGGTGAATACCGGTATTTCAGCTACCCCCTGCCCCGCGTGGTGGCAGGTTTGCGCGAGGCGCTGTACCCGCACCTGGCGCCCATTGCCAACCAGTGGAACACCGCCATGGGCATCGACGTGCGCTACCCCGCGCGGCACGCCGACTTCATCGCGCGCTGCCATGCGGCGGGCCAGTTGCGCCCCACGCCGCTGCTGCTGCAATACGCACCGGGCGACTACAACTGCCTGCACCAGGACCTGTACGGCGAGCATGTGTTCCCGCTGCAAGTGGCCATCCTGCTGTCAGAGCCCGGCCACGACTTCACGGGCGGCGAATTTGTGCTGACCGAGCAGCGCCCTCGCATGCAGTCGCGGGCCGAGGTGGTGCCCCTTTTGCGCGGCGATGCCGTGGTGTTTGCCGTGCACCACCGCCCTGTGCAGGGCACGCGCGGGCCGTACCGCGTGCAGATGCGCCATGGGGTGAGCCGCTTGCGCAGTGGGCAGCGGCACACGCTGGGCGTGATCTTTCACGACGCTGAATAGGACTGCACCCCTGTGTCGCGTTCGGCGCCTTCACCCCTTTCTCGCTGTGCGGGAGGGGGACGCATCCGGTGGCCTGGCGAAGCCAGTTCCACGGGTGCACTCGCTCAGATCGTGCCCGCTGCCACGGGCTGTAGCCACGTTAGATTCACACATCCATGAACCTTGGTCTTTTTGATGACATGCCTGTCGCGCCTCAGCCACCCGAGGTGCTGGAGCCCGGCGCCCTTGTATTGCGCGGCTTTGCGGTGGCGCAGGCCGCTGATTTGCTGGCTGCCGTGCAGCAGATCACGGCGCAAGCGCCTTTCAGACACCTCATCACGCGCGGCGGCCTGCGCATGTCGGTGGCCATGACCAACTGCGGCGCGCTGGGCTGGGTGAGTGACCGCAGCGGCTACCGCTACGACCCCACCGACCCCGACAGCGGCCAGCCCTGGCCCGCCATGCCACCGCTGTTTCGCCAGTTGGCGCTCGACGCTGCGCAGGCAGCGGGCTTCCCCGGCTTTGCGCCCGATGCTTGCCTCATCAACCGCTATGCCCCCGGCACGCGGCTGTCGTTGCACCAGGACCGGGACGAGGGCCACTACGCGCACCCCATCGTGTCGGTGTCGCTGGGCATACCGGCCGTTTTTTTGTGGGGTGGCGCCCAGCGGGCCGACAAGGCTCGGCGCCTGGGGCTGGTGCACGGCGATGTGGTGGTGTGGGGCGGGCCAGCGCGGCTGCGGTTTCACGGGGTGCTGCCGTTGCCCGAGGGCGTGCACCCGCTGACGGGCGCGCACCGCATCAACCTCACGTTTCGCAAGGCGGGTTGAGGGCGGTGATCGGCCAGCAATCCGGCCAATGATCCGCTTGCAATGGGGTGGCGCGCAGCCCGCCTCAGCGTGTGGGGTAGCCCGTCCAGCCACCGATGGATGAGAGCATGCGATCGGCTTCTGCGCGCCCTTGCAGGTCTTGGGCGATGGTGATTTTTTTGCCGCTGCGCAGTGCGGCCTCGATGCGGAAATACACCTGGCGCTGGCCATTGGTTTCCACCGTGTAGCTCTCCACCACGTGAAGGCGGGCAATGTCGTGTGCGGGCACCTGGTGCCACTGCAGCATCAGGCCCAGCAGGCGCCGCTCGGTAAGCAGGCCGTCGTGGTCCAGCTGCACCCGCAGGCTGTTGGCCAGCGCATAAAAGCTGCTGATCAGCACTGCCCCGCCGATGCCTCCAAAAAGCAGGCGAAACAGCCAGGGCGCCACATCCACCCGGGCTTCCTGTTCCCAAGGCACCAGCAGGCCCACTGCCAAAAACACGCACCCGACCAACCCCAGGGCCAGCTTGAGGCCCCACCACCGCCCCGCCGGAAAATACATCTGCACTCCCCCCGGAATGCGCTCCACCTTGCCGGGGGTGCCCGCTGCCACAGCGCGTTGCGGCGACGTTTGGCGCCCTGCCTGCGACGGTGTGCGCACCAGGTGCACCAGCATGCCCAGGCCAACGCCACCAAACACCACCACAAACACCATCTTGAGGGCCAGCAAGCCGGGCCGCAGGCTGCGGTCGATCACGGCCTCAGCGGGGTTGGTGGCACTCACCCAGATGGGCACCGGCTGTGCGCTTTGCAGCGCATGCTCCAGCCGCTCGCCCAGCGCTTCCTGAAAATCCCCCACGTTGTCCCCACCACTGCCGATGGCCACGCGGTCGCCCTCGTACTCGCGGCCCGCCACCTGATACCGGTAGCGCGCCGTGACGTGGTACGTGGTGGACTTGCTGCTGCGGCTGGCGTTGAGCTGCGCAGACACCAGGGTGGCCTGCGCCGGTTGCCAGAACTGCATGCGCGACCAGTCGTACAAGGTGGGCAACACGCCCAGCAGCAGCATGCCCACGCCCACGGCGGCAAAGGGCAGTGCAAACAGGGCGAGCAGCCAGCGCCCACCGCGCTTTTGGCCCGGCTTGGCGGCGCTGCGTGTGCCACGGTCTGCACGGTTGGAAAGGCGTTGGGGCATTGTTGAGGTGGTGTTGAGCCCGAGACTGCGAGATTGCGGCACTGTGCCGGTGGCGCGCCGTTGGTGTGCCGTTAGGCTGCCGTTAATGTGCTGGTAGGGTGCCGTTAGTGCGGGCAAATAAGCTCTGCGATTTTGCTGCGCGCCCGGTGGCTGCGCAATGCCACGGCAGAGACAGCGGCACGCTCGCAAGTGGTTTTGCAGGTCTTTCAGGCCGCTAGCGCTTGATTGGCAAGCACTGGCAGCTATACAAAATATAGCAAAACAACACGCCGGTTATTTTGTGCGGGCCCGGTGTCCGTCCGCCCCCCGTCTTTGCCAGAATATTGCCATGGCCCTACCCCACACCGCTGAGCACCCCGCCCGCTACTGGCTCATGAAGTCGGAGCCTGACGAATGCTCCATCGACGACGCCCTGCACGCGCCCGAGGCCACGGTGCCCTGGACTGGCGTGCGCAACTACCAGGCGCGCAACTTCATGCGCGATGCGATGCAGGTGGGTGACGGCGTGCTGTTCTATCACTCCAGTTGCCCCGAGCCCGGCATTGCAGGCCTGGCCCGCGTGGCCAGCGGTACACGCACCGACCCCACGCAGTTCGACGCCGCCTCGCCCTACCACGACCCGAAATCACCCACCGATACCCCGCGCTGGTTGTTGCTGGAGGTGCAGGCCTTGCGCAAAACACGCCTGATCAGCCTGGCCGAGTTGCGGGCACACCCGGCGTTGGCCGACATGCGGGTGCTGCAAAAGGGCAGCCGCCTGTCCATCACGCCGGTAGAGCCCGGTGAGTGGGCGTACATCACCGGGGTGCTGATGGCGGGCGCCTGACCACCTACCCCCGGCCAATGCCCATCCACGGGTGCCGCACCGCCGGCCTCACTGGCTGCGCTCTGCCGACACATGCCCCTTGTTGGCATACATCGCCTGGTCGGCCACGCGCAGCAGCTCGAATGCGGTAGCGCCGTCTTGCGGGTAGATCGCTGTGCCCACGGCGGCAGACACGCTCACCACGCGGCCAGCGCCCAGGTCGATGGGTTGTTCGATGGCCTTGCGCACGCGCTCCAGGGCTGTGGTGATTTCAGCGCGGTCGTTGACCGCGGTGAGCAACAGCACAAACTCGTCACCACCGATGCGGGCTGCAGTGTCGTTGCCGCGCACCTGCTCCAGCAGGCGGCGGCCAATGACCCGCAGCACCTGGTCGCCCATGTCGTGGCCATACTGGTCGTTGATGGGCTTGAAGCCATTGAGATCCATGTAGCACACCGCTGCCAGGGAGTGGGTGCGGTCGCACAGCGCAAACGCCTGGGTCAGGCGGTCGGCCAGCAGCAAGCGGTTGGGCAGGTGCGTGAGGCCGTCGTGAAAGGCGATGTGCTCCATTTGCTCCTGGTACTGCTTCATGGCCGTGATGTCCTGCATGAGCCACAGGGATTCGCCATCGGCACTCAGCGCCACGCCATTGACATCGATCCACACCGTTTCGCCCGTCGCTTTGCGCATCCGGCGCTGCTGCCGGTAGTGTCGGCCCGAGGCCAGGATGGCATAGGCATCACGCCCAAACGCCAGGTAGTCCTCGCGGTCCATATACATCTCTTCGGTCAACCGGCCCTGCAGCATGCCCGGCGCATAGCCAAAAATGCGCTCCAACGCCTGATTGCGCCACACGATGACGCGGTCCTTGATCTTGGCGATGCCGATCAGGTCGTTGTCCAGCATGGCCTGCTGCTCCCGGTTCAGCGTGTGCAACGCTTGCCGGGCCGCGTGCAGCTCGGTCACGTCGTACATGATGGAGCGGCTCATCGCAAACCCGCCCTTGGCGTCCAGGATGGCGGTGGACGATACGCTCACCCGCCGGGGCGGCTGGCCCTGGCCCTGCAGGTTGAACTCGACGGGCCCGATCTTTCCGTTCGCCAGAAACACCGGAAAACTCTGGGCAAACAGCGCCTTGCCTTCCTCGTCAAAAAAGTCCGCAGGGCCCAGCTTGCCAATCACCTCCTCGCGCGGAAGGCCCAGCCATTGCTCGATGAGCAAATTGAGGTGCACATACCGCCCCTGCCAGTCCAGCGCGTAATACCCGCAGGGCGCATGGTCGTACAGGTCTTGAAACTGCTCGGAGGCCTGGGCCAGTTCGGCCTCCAGCCCTCGCTGGTCGGTGATGTCGCGCCCCACCGACTGCCATTCCACCAATTGCCCGGCGCCATCAAACAGCGCACGGTTGCTGAACTGGCACCAGCGGATGGCCCCATCACCCGCCACCACGCGGTTTTCGATCACCACCACCGGGTTGCCGGGGTGGATGGCCGCGAGTTTTTGCGTGACCAGCGGCAGGTCGTCGGGATAGACGATGGGCGCCCACACCTGTCCCACCACGTCGTCACGGCGCAGATGGAACAGCCTGCAGAACGCATCGTTCACAAAGGTCATGCGGTTGCTGGCGTCAAAGCGGCAAATGATCTCGGTCTGGTCTTCCAGAATCGACAGATAGCGCTGCTCGCTTTGCTGCAAGGCCAGGGTGCGCTCAATCACCCGGTGCTCCAGCTCGGCGTTGGCTTTCTGCAGTGCGGCCCTGCCATCTATCAGGCCCTGGGTCATGTTCTGCAGCGCAGACCGCAGGTGCTGGAACTCCACTGTCTCCATCTTGAAGTCCAGGGCCGCCACCTGTCCGGTGGTTTCCACCTGCCGGGCCGCCTCGGCCAGGCGCTCCACCGGCTGGCTGAAGCGCCGCGCCGCCCAATAGGCAAGCCCCACCAGCATGGCCGTCATCACCACCAGCAACAAGGCCACCACGCTGTGCAACCGGCTGATGGGCTGCAACGCCATGTCCAGCGGCTGCCGGGTCACCAGTTGCCACCCCAGATCGGTCACCGTTTGCGCCTTCACCGGCACCACGGCCGTGAGGTAGCGATCCTTGGGTGAATCACCCCAAGACATCACATGAAACGTGCCCAGCGGCGGAAGAATCGGCAGCGCAGACCGGGGCAGCTCCACCTTCCCTGCCGCATTGAGCACGCCATCCTTGTTGACCAGCAGGACGTCCAGCCCACTCGCCGCCGCCGAATCAGGGCTGGCGCGGCGAATGATGTCCTGCACCCAGGCCCAGTTCACATGGGCTGAAATCACCCCCCTGAGCGCCGAGTCCTGACCACGCACCGGAGAGGCGTAGTCCATGAAGCGCAAAGGCACCTGGCTGCCCGGGTCACGCAGGTGCTTGTCCAGCAGCACAGCATCGTGTGCGTCGCCCACATAGGGGCCGGTCTTGCCGGCACCGAACCAGGGCCGTTGCGACACGTCTTGACCCAGCAGCAAATTGCCGGTGGCCACTTGCACCACACCCTGCGCGTCGGTCACGCCGATCCAGGAGTAAAACGGGTAGGACTGCCGGATCTGCTCCAGGTGGGCCTGCAACTGGGGGGCATAACCGCTTTCGCTGGTCAGCATGGGCAGGTAGCTGAGCAGCGAAATTTCGCGCTCACGCTCTTGCATGCCTTGGGACAACGCCAGCGCAATGGGCTGGCTGGCATTCATCAGCGACTGGCCGCTGACCTCTGTGAGATGCCGGCTCAGCACTTCGTCGGCCACAAACCCAATGGCCAGACCCGTGAGCACCGCCGTGCCGCCAAAAAGCAAGGTCAGCCGCGAGCGCGTGGTCTGCAGCCATGAAGACACAGCGGGCATCAGAGGCATGGGGAGTCGGGTATTTCAGTGTTTGACAACGGCCAATTCTGTCATTGAAAGCTCGGTGCAAGTTACGGCCTGGCCGCACAACGGGGTGGTAGAAACCCGTTCGTTCACGCCCCCTGCTTCGCCTACTTGCCTCGCCGCCCGTGCCGCCCGGTCTATGCTGCCCCCATGACCTCTGCCAAAACCCTGCTGATCGTCTACCACTCCCACACCGGCGGAACCCGCCAGATGGTGGACGCCGCGTGCGCCGGGGCCGCAGCGGCCGACAGCAGCGTGGCAGTGCGCTTGCTGCACGCAACGCAGGCCCAACCCGCCGATGTGCTGGGTGCCGACGGCTATCTGTTTGCCACCCCAGAAAACCTGGCGGCCGTCAGCGGCCTGCTCAAGGACTTTTTTGACCGCAGTTACTACGGCGTGCTCGACCAGATCAACGGCCGCCCCTATGCCACCTTGGTCTGCGCGGGCAGCGACGGAACCAACGCAGCCCGCCAGATCGCACGCATTGCCACCGGATGGCGCCTCAAAGCGGTGGCAGAACCCTTGATCGTGTGCACCCGCGCGCAAACCACCGAAGCCATCCTGGCGCCCAAGCACATTGGCCCCGATGACCTGCTGCGCTGCAGGGCGCTGGGTGAGGCCATGGCAGCGGGGTTGGGGCTGGGGGTGTTTTAGCTCTGCGCTGCCAGCTCCGGCGCCCGATACACCAGCACCTTCAACGCCCGCTCCCCGTCCACATCGGCAAACACCGCCGGGTTGGCCACCCGCTCGACAAACTGCAGGTCGGGAGCCAGCTCACGCATCTGGTCCTGCAAAAACGCCAGGCCCAGCTCCGGCGCGTTCAGGCACAGCAGCGCGTGGCCGCCGGGCGCCAGCAGGTCGGGCAGGCGCCGCATCAGGCGGGCGTAATCCTTGGTGGCCACAAAGCTGCCCTTTTGGTAGCTGGGCGGGTCGACAATGACCAGGCCATAGGGGCCGCTGCGATTGATCTTGCCCCAGCTGCTGAAAATGTCGTGCGGCAAAAATGCAGCGCCGGTGGTCAGGCCGTTGAGCTGGTGGTTTTGTTGGCCCACGGCGATGGCGCCGTGGCTCATGTCCACATTGACCACGTGCCGGGCACCCGCCTGCAGCGCCACCACCGAAAACGCGCAGGTGTAGGCAAACAGGTTCAGCACCTTGAGCCCATAGCGGTCATCGCTGCGCGCGGCGGCGTGGTCGCGCACCCAGCGGCGGCCTTCGGCCATGTCCAGAAACAACCCGTGGTTTTGCCCGCGCAGCACATGCACCCGGTAGCGCGCACCGGCCTCGGTGACCGTGTGCGGGTCGGGCACGGCGCCGGTCATCAGGCGCGTTTCGCTGCGGCCTTCCATGCGCAGGGCCTCGCCGCGATGCTGGAACACCCAGTTCAGTGGTTCGCCACTGGGCGCGATCTGGGCCCAGCGCACGGCCAATGCAGCGCCAATGGCGGCCAGCGCTTCCTCGGTGGCGGGCGCGAAACTGGTCAGCACCCACACCGGCGGGTAGGCGTCGAGCGACCACTGCTCCGAACCCGGGTGCAGCCCGCCCCGGCCATGAAAGACGCGCTGCGCGTCTGTGGGCAGGGGCATGGTGGCGATGGCGTCGAGCAGGGCTTGCATGGAAGAACGAAAGTGGAGAGAACGAAAATAGGGGTAAAAACAGCCTCTGGTGCCGGAGGTAAAAGCGCCGACAGCTACCGAAACCATAGCAACAGCCATTATCGCGCCTGCGATGGGCGGGTGGCGGCCGCCGCGTCGCACCACATGGGGTATTGGAATGAGGCCTGCGGCCATTTGCCATCTGCACGCGAACCCTTGGGCGGGCGGGTGGTCGGCATGGTCAGCGAGCAATGCGATGGCGGCACGTCTGCCGGTGTGCGCACGCCCCCTGCACAGCCCGCCGTCTCCCGTTAACGACTGTGACTTCAAATGCAATTACAGTCGCTGCCAGGGCCACCTGACGGCCTGAACCTCATCACAAGGAATTCCATGTTCTCCATTCTCGGAACCATCGTTGTCGGCTTCATCGTCGGACTGCTTGCGCGCGCCCTGAAGCCGGGCGACGATAAATTGGGCCTGATCATGACCACCGTTCTCGGCGTTGCCGGGTCGCTGCTGGCGCGCTATGTGGGTGTGGCCATGGGCTGGTACGGGCCCGAAGCGCCAGTGGGCTGGATCGCATCGATCGTCGGCGCCATGGTGTTGCTGGTGATCTACGGGCTGATCAAGAAGAAGGCGTAAGCGCGGGCGCGCGGCCTTAGAGCCGCGCAAACAAAGGCGCCTGGGTGCAGGAAATCCCTGGGGACCCTCTGCACAAATCAGCGTGCCGTGTGCATCTGCGGCCCCGGGCGGTCTGCCGTGTTGCAAATACTCGCCATAGCTATGGCTACGGCTGCGTTTTGCGCCTTGCGTTCTGCGCCTTGCAGCCCATCCCGATCCGCAGCGCACCCTTGCCACTTGATTCGTGCAGACGATCTCTAGCCCGCCGCGCCCTGCAGCATCAGCGCCACATGCTGCAGCAGCATCACCGTCTTGCCGTCCTGAATCGCCCCGCTGCCAATGCCGGCCAGGGCTTGCGCCAACGGCATCTCGATCACTTCGATGTCTTCACCCTCATGCGCCAGCCCGCCACCGCTTTGGATGCGGTCGTGCGGTGCGTATTCGGCAACAAAGAAGTGGAGCTTTTCGGTGACCGAACCAGGGCTCATGTAGGCCTCGAACACCTTGCGCGGCTGGCGCACGCGGTAGCCGGTTTCCTCCTCGGCTTCGCGGCGGATGCAGGTCTCGGGGTCGTCGCCATCGAGCAAACCGGCGCAGGCCTCCACCAGCATGCCGCTAGCACTGCCGTTCAGGAACGCGGGCAACCGGAACTGGCGCGTCAGCACCACGGTGCGGCGCTGCGGGTCAAACAGCAGCAGCGCGGCGCCGTTGCCCCGGTCGTAGGCTTCGCGGCTCAGCGTTTGCCACTGGCCGTCGCGGCGGCGCAGTTCAAACGTCACCTTGCGCAAGGTGTACCAGTGGTCTGACAGCACATCCACGGCCAGCAGCTTGACCTGCTCTGTGCTGGCTGGCAGGGGCGCGGGCACAGGGCGGCTCATCGGGCGGGCTCCGGCGCAACCGGGGCCTGGGCCTGGGCCTGGGCCTGGGACAGCCGCAGCGGCAATTCGTCCACATGGTGCACCACTGGCAGGCCCCGAGCGCGGGCCCTTGCCACACCCATGTCTGCGCCGCGCGATTCGCCCGGCAGGCGCAGCACGGCGTCGCAGCGCGACAGCAAGCGCTCGGCCACGGGGTACTGGTACGCGTGAAAGATGTCATCGCTTGTCTCACGCCCACCCGCCGCGTGGATGATGGGCAGTGCCAGCCACTCGCCCAGAAGGGGCAGGTGGCCGCGCTCGTAAATGGGCAGCGCGGCGGCCTCCAGCCGTGCGCGGTTGGCGGCGATCTTTTCAGGATCTCCATCCGTGCCGGACAAATACGGGCCGGCGATCAGCACCAACATCGGAGGGTGGGAGTTGGGCGTGATGGGCATGGTGTGCAAATGGTAATTCGTGCGATATCATGCACAAACACGCAATTTCATGCAAACGCGTCGGCATCAACCGCGTCGGCCGCAACCGCTGCCCTGCTTTCGTCGCCATGCTCACCACACAACGCAAACAACTCATTCTTGACCGGCTTCGGCAAGACGGCCACCTTGTGGCCAAAGCCCTCAGCGAAGAACTGGCGATCTCGGAAGACACCATCCGGCGCGACCTGCGCGAGCTGGCTGCCGAAGGCCAGTTGCAGCGCGTGCACGGCGGCGCCCTGCCCGCATCCCACGCCGTAGGCAGCCTGCAGGTGCGCGAACACCTTGCCACCGACGACAAGCGCGCACTGGGCAAGGCCGGTGCGGCACTGGTGCAGCCGGGGCAAGTGGTCATCCTCGATGGCGGCACCACATCGCTGCAGGTGGTGCAGCACCTGCCCCTGCACCTGCGCGCCACCGTGGTCACGCACAGCCCCGCCGTGGCCGTGGCGTTGGCTGCGCACACACAGATCGAGGTGCTGATGCTGGGCGGCCGCCTGTTCCGGCATTCGATGGTGAACGTGGGCGCCAGCGTGGTCGAGGCCGCTTTGCAGCTGCGCGCAGACCTGTATTTGATGGGCGTGACCGGCGTGCACGCCGACGCCGGCTTGACCACCGGCGATTTTGAAGAGGCCGCCGTCAAGCGCACGCTGCATGCGCGCGCCGCAGAAACCGTCGTGCTGGCCACCATCGACAAGCTCGGGGCGGCCTCCCCTTTCGGCATTGCGGCGCTCAACGAACTGACAGCGCTGGTGGTACCTGCGGCCACGCCCGCTGCGATGCGCAAGCAGCTTCAGGCGTCGGGGGTCCGGCTGATCAAGGCGGAATAACCGAGCGCACAGCTGCCTGCCCCAGCCCGCCACCCTGGTCACCGGCGCCACCGGATTCGTGGGCAGCGCCCTGGTGGCCGACCTGGTGCGCGACGGCCAGCGGGTGATCGTGTTAACCCGCGACGCCCTGCAGGCCCGCGCCAGCTTTGGCCCCGGCGTGTGGGTTTCCACCCTGTTGCTGGCCGGACAAAACGTAGTGCCAATCGCCGCTGTGGCTCAGGGATGCGGGTTTGCGCGACCGCACCTGGATGGAGCTTTGGACAACTTGGCGCAGCATTCAACCCGGAACCTCCAAATCCACACCCTCACAAGATGTGAATAAAAACAGGCGCTAGAGCTCACTGGATAGGCGCTAGCCGCTATCAAAACCGTAGTCTTCCGTGGACACAGCACTGCTGTCGCTCATGTCCAGTCCAGACGTGCAACCCGCAAATCAAGCACCTACGGCAACAGCTGCAAATCCAGTTCTTTCAAAAAGCTGTTGTGCTTGTCCTTGGCTGCCGCAATCGCCTTTTCAATTTCTACCAACTCGCCATGCGTGGCGGCCAGGTCAATCTCTGCCTCGCCCACCGCCGTGCTGATGTAGCGCGAGATATTCAGGTTGAAATCGTTCTTCTGAATTTCTTCCATCCCCACCCTGCGTGAGTAACGCGCATCTTCGGTGCGGAACTGGTAGGTGCTGATGATCTTGGCGATGTGTTCTTCGGTCAGCTGGTTCTGGCGTTTGCCTTTGACAAAGTGCTCGGCGGCGTTGATGAACAACACGTCATCCGGCTTCTTGCACTTCTTCAGCACCAAAATGCACACCGGAATGCCGGTGGAATAGAACAGGTTGGACGGCAAGCCAATCACCGTGTCGATATGCCCGTCCCTGAGCAGCTTGGTGCGGATGCGCTCCTCCGCCCCGCCCCGAAACAGCACCCCGTGCGGCAGGATGATGGCCATTACGCCTTCATCCTTCAAGAAGTGAAAGCCGTGCAGCAAAAAAGCAAAGTCGGCTGCTGACTTGGGCGCCAGCCCATGGTTCTTGAAGCGCACGTCATCGGCCAGCGCTTCAGTGACGTCCCACCGGTAACTGAAAGGCGGGTTGGCCACGATGGCGTCAAACGCCGGCTTCTTGGCTGGGTTCAGCTCACGCAGAATGTCCCAGTCGTTGGTCAGCGTGTCGCCGTGGTAGATCTCAAACTCGGTATCTTTCACCCCGTGCAGCAGCATGTTCATGCGCGCCAGGTTGTAAGTGGTGATGTTTTTCTCTTGGCCGTAGATCTTGCCAATGCCATGCGGCCCCATGCGCTTGCGCACATTGAGCAGCAGCGAACCCGAGCCACACGCAAAGTCCATCACGCTCTCCAGCCGCTGCTTTACGCCTGTCTTGGGCTCCTGGCTGTCAAGCGTCACGATGGTGGAGAGGATGTCCGAGATTTGCTGCGGCGTGTAAAACTCGCCCGCCTTCTTGCCCGAGCCAGCGGCAAACTGGCCAATCAAGTATTCATAGGCATTTCCTAGATCATCCGCATCCTTCGACAATTCGGCCGCTAGCCCTTCTGCGATCTTCTGAATGATGGTGCACAGCTTGGCATTACGTTCGGTGTAGGTTTTCCCCAGCTTAGGCGAGCCCAGGTCAATCTCGGAGAACAAACCGGCAAAGGTACTTTCAAACGACTCAGTCTCGATGTACTTGAAGCCCTCTTGCAGCGTGCGCAGCAATTCAGGGTCTTGCGTGCGCGCCATGCTGGCAATGCTGCTCCACAGGTGCTGCGGCTCAATCACGTAGTGCACCTTGCGGCGCATTTGCTTCTCAAACTCCGGCACGTCTTCTAGGTTGCCCTCGTACCAAAGCTGCAAGGGCGTAGATACAGAGCTATCGATATGCGCCGGGTAGTCCTTGCCCAGCTCCTTTTTCGCCGCCGTCTCGTAGTTGTCAGACAGATAACGAAGAAACAGGAAGGACAACATGTAGTCGCGGAAATCATCCGCATCCATCGCCCCGCGCAGTTGGTCGGCAATGGCCCACAGGGTCTTGCCCAGTTGTTTTTGGTTTTGTTCGGTCATGCTGGGTTGGTTTTAGTGACTACTTGCAACGCCAGATCTGAGGCGGCAACTTGTCGGTATTTCCGACGAGTTGCACCCAATGAAGACGTTTTCTCTACACAACGTGGTGAGAATTGAGAGCGGTTCGATCATTTTTTCGGACGGCGTTTGATGCTGTTTTCCAGTGCCTTGAGTTCAGCCTCGTCCTGCCGGTCAGTTTGCATGGCTTCTTGCTGTTTGCGGCGCTGGTCAAAGTCTTGGTACAGCGCCTCGGTTTTGGATTCCATCTGCGCGTGGCTGATGGCGCCCGCGTGCGCGAGCAGGGGGAAACCGTTGGTGCTGATGATCTGGTCCACGTTTTGCCGCCAAAATACCATGCGGATCTCCTGGCGGCTCTTGGTGCGCAGCTCTGCTGTTTCCAAAAAGATCACCACCAGTCGGTTCAAGGTGTCAATCTCGTCCTCGGACAGGTAATTTTTGGCCACCAGAATGTCCTGCTTGCGCACCTGCGCGCCCTTCCAATGCTGCAGGCCAAAGTTGGGATCGTTGCGGTCGGCCCGGGCGGTGACCAGTTCGGCTGCCGTCTTTTGCGTGACCGCGTAGAGCAGCTGGTTTTGCACGGTGGCAAAAAAGGTCTGCGTGGCCTGGTCGGTCTTGTCGTAGTCACTGGAGAGCGCAAACAGGTCGCGGACCTTTTGGTAAAAGCGCTTTTCCGAGGCCCGAATGTCCCGGATGCGCGCCAGCATCTCGTCAAAGTAGTCCGGGCGGCCGTCGGGGTTCTTTAGCCGCTCATCGTCCATCACAAAACCCTTGACCAGATACTCCTTGAGCACAGTGGACGCCCAGCGGCGGAACTGCACCCCGCGCGGCGAGCGCACGCGGTAGCCCACGGACAGGATGGCGTCGAGGTTGTAGTGCGCCACGTGGTAGTTCTTGCCGTCTGCGGCAGTTATCAACCGTTGGTTGACAACTGAATCTTGGGCCAACTCTTGCTCAACGAAGATAGCTTTGAGGTGCTTGGCAATGTTCTGCTTGCTGGTCTGGAACAACTCCGCCATCTCCAACTGACTGAGCCACACAGTGCCCAAATCAACTCGCAGCTGAATCTGGCTCTTACCATCGTCAGAGGTGTAAAGAATAAGGCCGCTCATACTGTTGCCGGTAATGGTGCGACAGTGGGTTTTTGCGAACCCGCAACTGCGGTAAGGCGGAATGCATAGCGGTTAAGGAAAACATGGAGAATTTCCCGAAACATTTTTTTATCAGTTGCTGTAATGGATTCCGACTCGAATACTGAATATTTCGCGTGACTTCGCACGTTCAGAAAACGCGCATAAAGTGCCTTCTTCGGAAGACCTTCAAAGCAAGTTGAAATGTGTTGGCGGCCAAAAAAAATAGCCGTCTTCTCAAGAATACTTCGCAGTGAATTGAAATGGTATTGCGAGATCTTTCCAGATTTCGCAACCGCACGCAGTTCCTCTAACGCTGCAACATGATGTAGAAATGGCGATTCGCTTGTATCTTCAAGCGTGTATGTCTGGGCTTCATTCAACCGGTGAAGAATGTATGCCTTCTTCTTTATGTCGACGTTGCTCTCAGGTGACCTTTTTCCTTTGAGTTCATTAAACATTACATTGAAAAATAGACCGTGGTGCGTAGATACAACGACCTTAAGTTTGTTGTCTTCACGCTTCAGTAAGCTACCGAGGCCAGCAGCAACAGCAATGGTGTTTTGCTCGTCTAAGGAAGAGATGGGATCGTCAATATAGACATACTTCACCCAATCGTAGGGTTGCCCCTTATCCGCTTCAATGGCCAACTGCAGAATGGCCAAAAAGAAGCACCAAATAAAGATATTCTCTTCACCTCGTGAAATCTTGATGTCCTCAAGACGTCTGCGAATACCTGAAGTCGTCACGTTGCGAAAGAAGCGTATCTCTGCTGCGGCGTAATTGATTCTGAAATCAAAGTCTACATATTGATGCAGAAGAGGTCGGACCTGATCTTCAATACCCATACCATCCAGTCCATCGAAGAAATGAGACTCAGCCTTGAACTTAATCCTGCGATCCTTGTCTTCATCGAGATCATTGTCCCAATCGAAGAGATCTTCCGTAAAGGCATTGAAGTAAAGCGTATCTCGTTTCTCTTCGTTCTTACCGAGATTCTTAAACTCCATCGACAATCGGGTTTTGCCCACACCGTTGTGTGCGAACACCAGAACGAAGTCATTTTCAGCAACCGCAGTAGTACCTTTGCGCTGAAGTGTCTTCTTGCGCTTCTGAATTCCTTTTAAGTCTTTGCGGAACTTCCGTGCTAAAGATTCCAAAGACCTGAATCTGGTGATGGTGGATGCCTTACTCATACTTCGATGTCATCAATGGACGGGAAAAGTTGCTGCATCAGTCCTTTTTTGTGTTCGGCAAGAAATTCAAGTTTTCGAGCTTCACTACTGATCGAGATATCCAGATTCACTAGCCGCTCCGCAATCTTTCTTTGTTCCGCTACGTCCGGAAAAGCGCTTTCCCAGCTCTCGATCGCCCCCTTTGTGATGTGCATGATTCCAAGTCCGTTTGTGGTCTTGGCTTTCATTCTCTCGGTCTCATGCTCAAGCACGATGAAGAGAAACTGTTTATCGATACTCGGCTGCTCGACGACCTTCCAAATGTGGTAGTGATAAATAGTTTTCTCGCCACGCCAGACACGTGGCCCGAATGATGCAGACCACGCATAAAGAAGGTCGCCATCTTCGCAATATTTCGTTTCATCCAGTTCAAGATTGGAGTGATACCAATTATTGTTAGTGAAAAAATTCCCAACACGCAGTACTTTATATTTTCCGGCTTCGAGAAGCTCTTCCTGTTTGTAAGCTCGCCCGTTGTAAAAATTCGCGGCAGAACCAAGGGTCATTTTTTTCCACTTCCCCGAATCCCGAAACTCAGGAAACCGCAGGCGGGGTTGGGTTTCGCCTTCGCGGGGGAAAAGCTGCTGCATCAGCCCTTTTTTGTGGGTCTTGAGCGCGTCCACTTTGCGGGCTTGCGCGGCGATCAGTTCGTCCAAGGAACGCAGGCAATCGGCGATTTTTTTCTGTTCGTCTGGCTTCGAAAGAGCAAGCGGTACTTCTGCCAAATCAGATGAATTGATTGCGGGGTAGCTTGAACCCGTGCATTTCGCTATTACGCGATCAACGAAACCATCAACATGAACGGCCTGATATAGAAAGTCTGCCGAATCTTTCGCCCTGAGTTGTGCGTATCCAGTAGAGGCAACGTATTCCAAGCCGTCGCTGGCTTTGAAATGAAAGTTGTTGCGTTGATATGGTCGAACAATCTGAAAAATCACATCATCGGGATGCAACAGTCTTTGCGCTCTGCTCGGCGCATCATCTATAGCAATAACCTTGCGCGCAGTCAATTTACCCGCTTCCACTGATTCAAGGTCGATATACACAAACATCGCGGGCAGCGCAGAACTCGAAGGATTTACTTCGCAGGCATCCTTCAGCCTCTTCCGAGACCACCCCTCCGCCCCCCGAAACTCCGGAAACCGCAGTTTAGGCACCAGCAGTGCTTTGTTCTTATTGCTCATACGCACTCAGCCCAGAAATATCCCGCCCCTGCGCGCGCTTGGTCAGCAGCGCCACCAGCTCTGTCATCAGCGCGGTTTCCGCCTGGGCACGGGCTTTCCAGCCCAGCTCCAGCGGGGCCATGAGGTCGCTCAAGGCCTCGCCATCAAAAATCATGCGCTGCAAGATGCCCTCCACAAAGGCTTGCAGAGCGGCGGGGATCAAGCCGTGCCGGGTGGCGATGCTGGCCAGCTCCGCGCTGTCTTTTTCCTTTTTAAACCGGGTGTAGCCGTCGCGGATGGTTTGTTCGCTCAGGCCTTCGCCGGCCTTCAGGGTGTTGATGTAGGCGGCAATGTCGTAGCGCTCGTTCATGAACTTGGCATCACTCTGGATGAGGCCAATGAGCTGCTCGCGGGTCATCTTCTGCTTGCCCGGCCCTTGGCTAGAGAAGCGGTGCATCAGGCCCATGATGTAGTCGTAGTCGATCACCGCGCTGGCAAATAGCACAAATTCAAAGTCGAGCTGGTCTACCTCGGCGCTGGCTGCGCCGGTGTCGCCCTTGCCTTGCTGGGCCTGTTGCGCTTTGAGGCGCTGTGCTGTCTCCAAGTAGGCCCCGCGAAATGCTTGCAGGTTTTCTGCGGGCAATATCTGTTCGATGGCTGTAGTGTTGTCAGCCGTGAGGTCGGTGTATTGGTCTAGCTGGGTTTTCAGGCGCTGCACTTCTTTGAAGTGGCTGATAAACGCAGCGCGGGCATCGTCGCCCTTGAGGTTGTGCACGGCCTCGGGCGCGCAGTTGAGGCCCTGACTTTGCATGAAGTCAGCCAGCTTGGTGACCGCAGCGTCTAGCTTTTCAATCACCACAGGGGCTTTGTCCACCAGCCAGATTTCGCGGGCCTGTTCGCTGGTCTTCTCGCCCGAGAACAGGGCAATGGCGGCATCTACGTTGTCTTGCTGGTTGCGGAAGTCGAGGATGTTGCCGTAGGGCTTGGTGCCGTTAAGCACGCGGTTGGTGCGCGAGAAGGCCTGTATCAAGCCATGGTGCTTGAGGTTTTTGTCTACATACAGGGTGTTGAGGTATTTGCTGTCAAAGCCGGTGAGCAGCATGTCCACCACGATGGTGATGTCGATCTTTTGGGCGGCGGGCAGGTCGGCATTGGGCCACTGCTGGTCTTTGATGCGTTTTTGCACGTCCTGGTAGTACAAGTCGAACTCGCTGATGCTGTGACTGGTGTTGTAGCGGGTGTTGTAGCTGGCCAGGATGGCTTTGAGGGCGGCTTTTTTGCCCTCGGGGTCTTCTTCGTTGTCCTGCTTTTCTTGCGGCAGGTCTTGCTGCAGTTGCTTGACATCGGCATCGCCCTCGGCGGGGGGCGAGAACACGCAGGCGATGTTGAGCGGCACAAAGTCGGGGTCGGCTTCTTGTTTGGCTTTTTGCAGCTCGGCAAACAGGCTGTGGTACTCAATAGCATCGTTAATGCTGGCGGTGGCCAGCACGGCATTGAAGCGGCGATTGGCAGTAGCCGTGTCGTGCTTGGCGAGGATTGCCTCTATGACGGCCCGCTTTGCCAGCGGCTCGCCGGGCTTGGGGGCCGTGGCCTTCTTGGTCTTAGCTTCTGCCTTGCCTTCTTCTTCCTTGGGCTTGAAGTAGTCCACATGGAAGCGCAGCACGTTGGCGTCTTCAATGGCGTGGGTGATGGTGTAGGCGTGCAGCTGCTTTTGGAAGATGTCTTCGGTGGTGCGCAGGCTGGCCTGTTCGTCCACGATCTGAGTGCGGGTGGCGTTGGCCTCAAAGATGGGGGTGCCGGTAAAGCCAAAGAGCTGAGCCTTGGGGAAGAACTCTTTGATGGCGTCGTGGTTGGCACCAAACTGGGAGCGGTGGCATTCGTCAAAGATGAAGACCACGCGCTTCTCGCGCAGCGGCTCCAACTGCTCTTTGTAGGTGGCGCGGCCATCCCTTTTTTGCTGCTGGTTGCGGTGGCTGGTTTCATCCAGCGCCAGGCCCAGCTTTTGGATGGTGGTGACGATGACCTTGTCGGCATAGTCGTCAGACAGCAGGCGGCGCACCAGGCTGGCGGTGTTGGTGTTTTCCTCTACGCAGCCTTCTTGAAAGCGGTTGAACTCTTCGCGGGTCTGGCGGTCCAGGTCTTTGCGGTCCACCACAAACAGGCATTTCTCCACGTCGGGGTTGTCCTTGAGCAGGGTGGATGCCTTGAAGGACGTGAGCGTTTTGCCGCTGCCGGTGGTGTGCCAGATGTAGCCGTTGCCGCTGTTGTGGTGGATACAGTCCACGATGTGTTTGACGGCGTACACCTGGTAGGGCCGCATCATCAGCAGCTTTTGCTCAGAGGCCACCAGCACCATGTAGCGGGCGAGCGTTTGGCCTAGCGTGCATTTGACGAGGAAGCTGTCGGCAAAGTCGTCCAGGTGGGTGATCTTTTTATTCGCCTCATCGGCAAACTGGTAGATGGGCAAAAAGCGCTCGTCGGCGTTGAACGCGAAGTGGCGCGCGTTGTTGTTGGCAAAGTAGTAGGTGCTGGCCCTGTTGCTGACGATAAACAGCTGCAAAAAGCACAGCAGCGTTTTGCTGTAGCCATTGCCGGGGTCGTTTTTATAGTCAACGATCTGCTCCATGGCCCTGCGAGGGTTGATGGTGAGCGTTTTCAGCTCTACCTGCACGCACGGCACGCCGTTAATGAGGATCAGAACGTCAAACCGATGGTGGCTGTTGTCGGTATTAATGCGCAGCTGGTTGACCACCTCAAAGGTGTTTTTGCACCAGTCTTTAATGTTGACCAGGGTGTAGTTCAGCGGCGTGCCGTCTTCGCGGGTGAACGAATTGATGCTGCGCAGGGTCTTGGCGGCGGTGAAAACGTCGGGGGTGACGATTTCGTCCAGCAGGCGGGCGAACTCGCCGTCTGACAGGTTGACTCGGTTCAGGGCTTCAAACTTCTCACGGAAATTTTTCTCAAGCGAGGCACGGTCGCGAATGTCGGCGCGGTATTCGTATTTCAGGCCCTGCAGCTTGCCGATGAAGCCGTATTCAATCTGCTGTTCCTTGACGGCATGAATCGGAGCGCCGGGCGCGGGGGCGTAGGTGGGCGTAGATGGAGGCATGGTTTTGCGAAAGCGGTACCGACTAACTTTGGGCTATTCGATAGATGTAGAGCACCGGAGATTGTGACGCCTCGGGCGGCCTCCCTCGCGCCCTTGAAGGCGCCATCCGCGATGACGGCGGAGTCGCCGTTCTGCGGAACCCACCTCTAAGGCAAATTCTCCCGAAAAATCACCTGGCTCCGCGTCGTCTCCACCCCACTCGTCGGCTCCCGCCCATCCCGCACATTCGCAAAAATCCGCACGCAGTTCATCACCGCGCCCTGCGGGTTCTGGGTGATCACTGCATCCATCGTTCCGTCGATCAGCAGCGCCCGCGTATCCGGCGTGAGGCCGTGGCCGATGAACACGATCTTGCGGTCTGCGCCCGCCTCTTTCAGCGCCCGGCCAATGCCTTCGGCCCCGCCGCCGATGTTGTAGATGCCTGCCAGGTCGTCGTGCTGCTCCAGCAGCGCGCGGGCTTGGCGGTAATTGCGTTCGGCGTCGTCCTGGCCTTCGCGCACGCCCACCACCTGCACCAGGGGGAACTGTTCTTCAAACAGGTGCAAAAAGCCCGCCTCGCGCTCCTCGTGGGCGCGGTAGCGCAATGAGCCAACAATCATCGCCACATGCGCCTTGCGGCTGTGGGCCAGCGGGCCCATGAAGCGGGCGATCAGGTAGGCGGCGGTGCGGCCTGCGGCGCGGTTGTCCAGGCCCACGTAGGCCACGCGGCGCGAGTTGGATAGGTCTGAAATCAAAGTGACGGTGGGCACGCCCTGCTCTGCCAGCTGGGCCACGGCCTCGCGCACCACGGGGTGCTCCAGCGCCATGAAGGCGATGCCGTCGCAGCGTTTGCCGTAGTGCAGCAGTGCTTTGGCCAAGGCGTCGGGGTTAAAGCTTTCGATGTACGCCGCCTGGCAGCGCACGTTGAACGGTGCCCAGTGGTCTTGCGCGTAGCCGATCACGTCGCCCAGCATTTGCAGAAAGCGGTTGCTGCCCTCGGGGATCAGCACCATCAGGCGCAGGGGCTGGGGTTGCAGCGCTGCGTGCACCTCAGCCTGCGGCAGGTAGCCCAGGGTGGCAGCGGCCTGCAGCACCCGCTGCGCGGTGGCGTTGCGCACGCCCGAGCGCTGGTTCAGCACCCGGTCGACCGTGGCTGTGGAGACGCCGGACAGCTGGGCAATATCGGGGATGCGCGGGCTGCGAGGGGCCTGAACAGGTAATGAGGTGGGTGATTGGGCCATGATTCAATTCCATCAAAAACCATCATCTATTTTGCTGGTATTTGATGGGTTCCGCGGATAGTATCACTGGGCGTTCGATGCTGAAAGGCATCAGAAACCATCAGTAAAAACCCTAGGTTGCAACGGCCAAGACCGATTGCGCAGGAGACAAGACATGCCTGATACCCCCACCCTTGCCGCGTGCCGCGCCCCGGGCTTGCCCGTGCCGTTCGTGCCGTTTGTGCCGTTCGCGACCAGGCGCCCCGCCTGCGTGCGCTGAAGCATCGCCGCCGCGCCCATGCAATACGAGTTTGACTTTGCCAGCGTGCTGGCCAACTGGCCCCAGTTTCTGGAAGGGGCGTGGATGACCATCTTGCTGTCCTTCCCGGCCACGGTGATTGGTTTTGTGGGTGGCACGCTGCTGGCCATTGGGCGGCGCGGCGACACGCGCTGGCTGGCCAAGGCCTGCGGTGTGTATGTGGAAGTGCTGCGCAACACGCCGCTGCTGGTGCAGGTTTTTTTGGTGTTCTTTGGCCTGGCCAGCCTGGGCTTCAAGGTGTCGGCGTTTGCTGCGGCGCTGCTGACGCTGGTGATCAACGTGGCGGCCTACACCTGCGAAATCATGCGGGCCGGTATGGATTCCATCCACAAGGGGCAGATAGAAGCGGCCGAGTGCCTGGGGCTGACGCGCCGGCAGGTGTACTGGCATGTGGTGATTCGCCCGGCGATGGAGAAGGTGTACCCCGCGCTGACGAGCCAGTTTGTGCTGCTGATGCTGGCCTCGTCCATCACCTCGCAAATCTCGGTGGAAGAGCTGACCGCCGTGGCAGCGCGGGTGCAGTCAGAGACCTTCCGCCCGTTTGAGGCTTACATCCTGGTGGCGGTGGCGTACCTAGCGTTGTCGCTGCTGATGCGGCTGGGGCTGTGGGTGTTCGGGCAGATCGTGTTCACGCGCCAGCGCAAATTGGGGAGCGCCAAATGATCGACGGTGGACTGAACTCGTATCACCTGCAGTACCTGTTGTTTGGCGCGCTGTGGACGGTGGGGCTGTCGCTGATTGCGTTTGTAGGCGGCGGCCTGGCCGGGGGCGTGATTGCGCTGTGCCGCGTCAGCCCTATCAAGGCGGTGCGCTGGGCCACGATTGCGTGGATTCAGATCATCCAGGGCACGCCGCTGCTGGTGGTGCTGTTCTTGTGCTACTTCGGCCTGAGCATTGCGGGGCTGGAGCTGCCCGCCATCGTGGCGGCCAGCATTGCGATGATTGTCTATGTCAGCGCCTATCTGGGCGAGATATGGCGCGGTTGCATTGAATCGGTGCCGCGCACGCAGTGGGAGGCGGCCGAGTGCTTGGCGCTGTCGCGCACCCAGCGCATGCGGCTGGTGGTGCTGCCGCAGGCGGTGCGCATTGCCACGCCGCCCACGGTGGGCTTCATGGTGCAGATCGTGAAGAACACCTCGCTGGCGTCCATCGTGGGGTTTATCGAGCTGGTGCGTGCGGGGCAGCTCATCAACAACTCCATTTTTCAGCCCTTTACCGTGTACCTGCTGATCGCCATCGTCTACTTTGCGATGTGCTACCCGCTGTCGGTGTGGAGCCGCAAGCTGGAGCAGCGCCAGCAGTTTGGAAACCGTGGCCCAGCCACTGTGCCTGTGACCACCGCATGAAACGAGAAGACACCATGAACCTCGCCCAAGACGCTGCTGTGCAATCTGTTGCGCACGCTGCTTTGTCTGCACAACAACCACAACAACATCGACAGCAACAGCGCGTGGTCGAACTGAAAGACGTGCACAAAAGCTTTGGCAGCAACCAGGTGCTCAAGGGCGTGTCGTTTGCCATTCCCAAGGGGCAGGTGGTGGCCATCATCGGCAAGAGCGGGTCGGGCAAGAGCACGGCGCTGCGTTGTATTGACCGGCTGGAGATCATCGACAGCGGCACCATCAACGTCTGCGGCCACGCGGTGCACGACCCCGCCATCGACCTGCGCCAGCTGCGCCAGGACGTGGGCATTGTGTTCCAGAGCTACAACCTCTTCCCGCACCTGACGGTGGAGCAGAACGTGACCCTGGCGCCCAAGGCCGTCAAGAACATGCCCGCCGCCAAGGCGCGCGAGATTGCCGCGCGCACCCTGCAGCAGGTGGGCCTGGCCGACAAGGCGCAGGCATACCCCGAGCAACTGTCGGGCGGGCAGCAGCAGCGCGTGGCCATTGCCCGGTCGCTGGCGATGGAGCCGCAGGTGATGCTGTTTGACGAGGTGACCTCGGCGCTAGACCCGCAACTGACCGGCGAGGTGCTGCGCGTGATCGAAGCCCTGGCCCAGGGCGGCATGACCATGGTGCTGGTCACGCACGAGATGGAGTTTGCCGCCCGCGTGGCCGACACCATCATCTACATGCACGAAGGCAAGGTGTGGGAGACGGGCCCGGGCGCGATGCTCAAAAACCCGCAAACCGCCGAGCTGCGCGATTTTCTGTCGCACGGGCTTTGACTGTTGATGCGCCGCTTATCGAGACGACATGAACCCACTAGAACCCACAAGAGCCGTTCACGCTGAGCTTGTCGAAGCGCTGCGCGAGGCTTCGACAAGCTCAGCCCGAACGGAATTTGAGATTTCTACGCGCCCGACCACCCGAGCCCTGCCCCTTTCGATTCACTAGCAAAAACGACCAGGAGACAACACCATGACCACTTCCCTCACCCTCCTCCGCCGCACCCTGTTGGCCGTCAGCGCCGCCGCCCTGTGCGTGCCCGCGATGGCCGAGCTGGCCGACATCAAGTCCGCTGGCAAGCTGCGCGTGGGCATTGACTTTGGCGCGCCGTTTTACGGCTATGTGGACGAAAAGATGAAGCCCGTGGGCTCGGACGTGGAAGCCGCCGAGCTGCTGGCCAAGGACCTGGGCCTGACGCTGGAGATCGTGAACACCACCAACTCGTCGCGCATCCCCAACCTGCTGTCGAACAAGGTGGACCTGATCATCTCGTCGCTGTCGATCACGCCAGATCGCCAGAAGGCGGTGGATTTTTCTATCCCCTACGGCGCTATTCAGGCTGCGGTGGGCGCGCCCAAGAGCATGAAGCTCACCAGCATTGAAGACCTGGCGGGCAAGACCGTGGCCGTGACGCGCGGTGGCCCGCAAGACAAGATCGTGACCGAGCGCGCGCCGCAGGCCAAGGTGGTGCGGTTTGATGACGAATCGGCCTCCATCACCGCCGCCGCCACCGGCCAGGCCGACATCGTGGCGATCACGCCGCCCATCATCGCGGCCATCGCCAAGAAGAACCCGTCGCGCGACTTTGAGACCAAGTTCATTCTGCAGTCGTACCAGCTGGGCGTGGCCATGCGCAAAGGCCAGCCCGAGCTGATGGCCGCCGTGAACAGCTGGATCAAGACCAACCTGGCCAACGGCAAGCTGAACGACATCCATGTGAAGTACGCGGGCGTGCCCATCCCCAAAGAAATCATCGACGGCGCGAAGTAAGCCAATAAGCAAACCAAGCCTGCAACCTGGGCGGCGCCTGTGGGCCCCGCCCGGCTGCGCCCTGCCCTCACGCATCAATACCAAAGGAATTTTTATGAGCCGTCATTTCGGCGCCATCCGCCAACTTGGCTACGTGGTCCACGACATCGAAGCCGCCATGGACTATTGGAGCAAGACCCTGGGCGTGGGACCGTGGTTTTACAACCCCAAGGTTCCGATCAAGAACTACGTGTACCAGGGCGAGTCGTACGAGCCGCACAACTCGGTGGCGCTGGCCAACTCGGGCTACGTGCAGGTCGAGCTGATCCAGACCCGCAACGATGTGCCGTCGATGTACCGCGATTTTTTGCAGGCCGGGCGCACCGGGCTGCAGCACGTGGCGTACTGGACCAGCGACTACGACGCCGACTTGGCACGGCTGACGGCCCAGGGCTTCAAGACGGTGATGAGCGGCGAGGTGGGCGAAAAAGGCCGGTTCGTCTATTTCGACACCGAGTACCACCCGGGCACGGTGATCGAGCTGTCGGAAGTGGCGGGCCCCAAGGGCCGCATGTTCGATTTGATCCGTGCGGAATCGGAAACCTGGGACGGGACGACCGACCCGGTGCGGCCTTTTCCTGATCTGTCGAAGATTTGATTTTTAGGTGCCGATCATCTCAACCCCCAACCGTTCGGGCTGAGCTTGTCGAAGCCTGTTGGAGCTTCATCCGGCCTTTCGACAGGCTCAAGGCGAACGGGGGGCCAGCCAGCCGAGCATTCACGATTTTTAAGCCAAATTGGCATCTAGCGCTTATCCTATAAGCGCTAGCAGCTATCAAAACAGTAGTAAAGCCTTAACCATGTCCCCCAACCGCTTTGAAGCCACCTACCTGATCGAAACCCCGCTGGACCCTGCCCACGTGGCCGAAGTGCTGGCAGGCGAGCAATCGTGCGGCACCTTCACCCGGGTAGAGGGCGAGACCGACGCGCTGCGCGAACGCGCCCGCGCCACGGTGGAATCGGTGGAGCTGCTGGACGTGGCACCGGCCCCCTCGCTGCCCAACGGCTGGATGCAGCGGCGCGGCATGTTCGATACGCCGCAAACCTGGCAGCGCGCCCGGCTGCGCGTGAGTTTTCCGTGCGACAACATCGGCCCCAACCTGCCCACGCTGGCGGCCACGGTGTCAGGCAACCTGTACGACCTGGGCGAAGTCACCGGCCTGCGGCTGGAGTCTATGAAGCTGCCGGCCGAATACCGACGCCAGTTCGACATGCCCCGCCACGGCATCACCGGCACGCGCGCGGTGACGGGTGTGCAGGGCCGCCCGCTCATCGGCACCATCATCAAACCCAATGTGGGCCTGTCGGCCGAAGAAACGGGCGACTTGGCGGGCCGCCTGTGCGCCGCCGGGGTGGATTTCATCAAGGACGACGAGGTGTGCGCGAACCCGGTGCACGCGCCGCTGGCCGACCGGGTGCGCTCGGTGATGCGCCGGGTGCGCGCCCACCAGGACAAAACCGGCAAGTTGGTGATGGTGGCCTTCAACATCACCGACGAAACCGACGCCATGCGCCGCCATGCGGACCTGATTGCGGCCGAGGGCGGCAGCTGCATCATGGTCAGCCTGAACTGGGCTGGTTACTCCGCCGTGCAAACCCTGCGCCGCCACAGCCCGCTGGCGCTGCACGGCCACCGCAACGGCTACGGCGCGCTGTCGCGCCACCCGTTGCTGGGCTTTTCGTTCAACGCCTGGCAGACGCTGTGGCGACTGGCGGGTGTCGACCACATGCATGTGCACGGGCTGCAGGGCAAGTTCTCGCAGACCGACGAAGAAGTGATAGCGTCGGCCCACGACACCCTGGCGCCGCTGTGCGAAGGCCTGGACGACCGGGTGCTGCCCGCGTTCTCCAACGGCCAATGGGCGGGCACTGTGCCCGCCACATGGGACAGCATCCAGTCCAACGACCTGCTGTTCATGTCTGGCGGCGGCATTCTGGCCCACCCAGACGGTGCCGCTGCAGGCGTGGCCAGCCTGCAGCAGGCGTGGGACGCGGTGCAAAAGGGCGAGACGCTGGCAGAACGTGCCGTGCACGCGCCCGAGCTGCGCCGCGCCATCGACTTTTTCGGCAAGAAATAAATAGACCACCACACACACAAACAGACCCACCATGACCACAACGGCCCCTTTGTTTGGCTGGTACGGCGACGACTTTACGGGCGCTACCGACACGCTGGCGGTACTGGCGCAGGCCGGTTTGCGCGCCATGTTGTTCATGGGCGTGCCCAGCCCCGAAGCCCTGGCCGCTGCAGGCCCGCTGGATGCCGTTGGCATTGCAGGCGCAGCCCGAGCGATGGCGCCCGATGCCATGCGCACAGAGTTGTCAGGCGTGGGCCGTTTCTTTGAAAAAGTGGCGCCACCAGTGCTGCACTACAAGGTGTGCTCCACCTTCGACAGCGCGCCGCATGTCGGCAACATCGCCTGCGCCATCCAGGCGCTGCACCCCTCGGTGAGTAACCGATGGGTACCCATCATTGGCGGGCAACCGAGCCTGGGGCGTTACTGCGCCTTCAGCAACTTGTTCGCAGCCGCAGGCACAGGCGGGCTCGTGCACCGCATCGACCGCCACCCCACCATGCGCCAGCACCCGGTCACGCCGATGGGCGAGGCCGACCTGCGGCTGCACCTGGCGCATCAGGGGCTTGAGAACATCACCGCCCTGCACTACCCGCAATACGACACCGACGCCGACGCGCTGGACGACGCACTGCGCGCGTTGCTGAGCGCCGATGCAGCCTTGATCCCAACCCTGCTGGACCTGACCACATCCTCCCAATTGGCCGTCGTCGGACGTTTGCTGTGGGACCAAGCCCAACACGCCCGCTTGCTGGCCGTGGGCTCCAGCGCGGTGGCCCAGGCGCTGGTCGCCCACTGGGGCAAGCCGACTTCCAAGGCCGCTGCACCGCTGGCGCCCGCCGACGGTCCGGTGTTTGCCTGGGCAGGCAGCTTGTCGCCCCTGACCGCGGCGCAGGTGCAGGCCGCTACCGCATACCACCGCATTGCCGTGGACGCCCAGCGGCTGTGCAGCGACACGGCCTACGCTCAGGATCTGCGAGACGCCATCTGCGAGGGGCTGCAGAGCCTGCAGAACGTACTGGCCTTCACCGGCCCCACGGACGGCGCGCCGCTGGCCGCTGCGGCCTCGTCCACCGACATCGCCCAGGCCAGCGCCCATCTGATCGCCCGCGTGGTGCAAGCCCGCGCAGAACGCGGTGCGCCACTGCGCCGCATCGGCATCGCTGGCGGTGACACGTCAAGCCACGCAGTCCAGGCGCTGCAGTTGTGGGGGCTGTCGTACAAGACCACAGTCTGCGCGGGCGTCACGCTGAGCAGCGCGCACAGCGCAGACCCGTCACGCCACGGGCTGGAGTTGATGCTGAAGGGCGGGCAGATGGGCGGAACGGATTTGTTCCAAAAGCTGCTCGGCACCGCCTGACAGAGGCATCCAGTCCATTTCAAGCGACAAAAAAGCCCGCACAGGGCGGGCTGGCCCTGCATCAAGGCAATGGGCAACGGGCAACGGGCAATTGGGGAGAGGCATTGCGGCAGGTGCACCCGCCGCAACCCCGTCACACGCATGGAACCGGCGTGCCGGAGTTCACGCACAGCGCCAGGTTCAGCGCCTTGACGGCGGTTTTGTAGTCCTCACGCTCGATCACAAACTGCATGTTCACCTGCCGCAACGTTTGGGACACGCAGTTCACATTGACCCGCGCATCGGCCAGCGCCTGCGCCGCCTTGGCCAGCACACCGGGAATGCCGATGTTGGAGCCAATGGTGCAAACGATGGCGCTGGGCTTGATCGTCACGATCTGGTAGCCCTCCTGCAACTCGGCCACGAACTCGGGTGTGACCTGGTTGTCCCACACCAGGTGGGCAATGGAGTTGGCGTTGGTGGCCTTCAGGATGTAGCTCACACCGTGCTTGCAAAACACGTTCATCAGGCCCGCATCAAAGCCCACGGTGCCCACCATGCTGGGGTCGTGGATCTCAATCAGCGTGACCTTGTCGGTGCCGGTAACGATCTCGACGCGAGCGCGCTCGCCCACGAAGTCTTTGGTGATCAGCGTGCCGGGGTGGTCGGGCTCGAAGGTGTTCTTCAGGCGGATGGGGATGCCCGCCAGTTCCATGGGCTTGGCGGCTTTGGGGTGGATGGCTTCCATGCCCACGTCGGCCAGCTGGTCGGCCACGTCGTAGTTGGTGGCGCCCACCACGATGGCGTTTTCCAGGCCCACCAGGTTGGGGTCGGCGGAAGACAGGTGGAATTCCTTGTGGATCACGGCCTCGGCGGGCCGCACTTCCACCGCGATCTTGCTGAAGGTGACCTCGGAGTAGCCCCGGTCGAACTCGCGCATGATGCCTTCGGTGCCCTTGGTGTAGCCGGTGGCCACCACCACCTTGTCGCTCAGGTCCAGGCCCTTGAAGCTGTGGGCAATGCGCTCGTCAATCGTCCATGCCTCGTTGTCGTCAAAACCGGCCAGGTCCATCAGGATGGCGTTGACGCCATTGGCCTTGAGAATTTCGACGGAGTTGAAGGCGCTGTGCGATTCGCCAATCGAGGCCAGCACTTCGCGCGCGGCCAGCAATACGTCCTTGCGGCTCAGATAGCCGCTGGCCAGCACGTGCTGCATGGCATTCAGGTATTCATGCGCCTGTCCAATGCGCTGGTCGATGAAAGCGTCTGCCACGGGCAGCGGCAGGCCAATGTCGGCATAGCCCGCGTTGAGCTTCTTCAGGCTGACGGCCAAATCCGTCAGGGCGTCCTGGTAGCCCTGGCCCTCTGCAAACAGCGCGTAAATCCCGCGCTCGCCCGTTTTCTTGTGCTCCAGCAACTGGTTCGTCACGCCAGAGTAGGCAGACACCACATAGATACGGCCGTAAATGCGATTGGGATCGTGCAGCACGATGTGGCGCAGCACATCGCCAAAGGCGGTCATGGATGTGCCGCCGATTTTCTCGACAGAGATCTTGGAGTTTTGAACGTCTTGCATGGACAGGCTCAGGGGAGCAAAAAAGTTGGAAAGCCGGACGGGTGTTCTGCCAAGGGACTCAGCGGCAGCAAACCCTCTATTTTCCACGACTTTTGGCGGGGTGCTTGGACGCATACCTCGTGAATGGGGGCGCACTCCGTTGCGAGCTGGCGCGGCGTCTGTGCAGATGGGATGGGCTGGCGTGGTGTGCACAGGACCATGCATCCAGACCCGCATCAAGATCCAGCAGCGGTTTTGACCGCAGCGGCTGCCTCTTCAGCCCCCAGGCCCCACTGCTCCCAGTCCTCGCCAAACAGCTCCGCAGGATGCTGGGTGCGGTCCGATCCGTTGCCACAGCGCATGTCTTTGGCGGGGCAGTACAGGTCACAACCCCAGCACACCCGCTCGGGGTGGGCGGGGGCCTTGGGGAACTTCTTGACCGCCATGGCTTGTCTTCAGACTTTGGGTACCGGGCTCCCGCCAAACCTGCGCTGTACCGGCGCCTTACTTGCGTGCGGGCGGCACGTCTGTGCAACTGCCGTGCGCAATCTCCGCCGCCATGCCGATGCTTTCGCCCAGCGTGGGGTGCGGGTGTATGGTCTTGCCGATGTCCACCGCATCCGCGCCCATCTCGATGGCAAGCGCGATCTCGCCGATCATGTCGCCTGCATGGGTGCCGACCATGCCGCCGCCCAGGATCTTGCCGTGGCCATGGGCTTCGGGCGAATCGTCGAACAGCAGCTTGGTCACGCCCTCGTCGCGGCCGTTGGCAATCGCGCGGCCGGAGGCCGTCCAGGGGAACAGGCCCTTCTTGACCTTGATGCCTTGCGCCTTGGCCTGGTCTTCGGTCAGGCCCACCCATGCCACCTCGGGGTCTGTGTAGGCCACGGATGGGATCACGCGGGCGTTGAAGGCGGCCGCTGCCAGCTCTTTGTTGCCCTGCAGTTCACCGGCGATCACTTCGGCCGCCACGTGCGCTTCATGCACCGCCTTGTGCGCCAGCATGGGCTGGCCCACGATGTCGCCGATGGCGAAGATGTGGGGCACGTTGGTGCGCATCTGGATGTCGACGTTGATGAAGCCACGGTCGGTGACGGTCACGCCGGCCTTGTCGGCGGCGATCTTCTTGCCGTTGGGCGTGCGGCCCACAGCCTGCAGCACCAGGTCATACACCTGCGGCGCGGGGGCGGTGCCGCCCTCTTCCGCAGGTGCAAACGTCACTTCAATGCCCTCGGGTGTGGCTTTGGCGCCCACCGTCTTGGTCTTGAGCATGATGTTGTCAAACCGCTTGGCGTTCATCTTCTGCCAGATCTTGACCAGGTCGCGGTCGGCGCCCTGCATCAGGCCGTCCATCATTTCGACCACATCCAGGCGCGCGCCCAGCGTGCTGTACACAGTGCCCATTTCCAGGCCGATGATGCCGCCGCCCAGGATGAGCATGCGCTTGGGGACTTCTTTCAGTGCCAGGGCACCGGTGCTGTCCACCACGCGCGGGTCTTCGGGCATGAAGGGGAGGCGCACGGCTTGCGAGCCCGCCGCAATGATGGCGTTCTTGAAGGCGATGACCTTCTTGACGCCGGTCTTGTCTTGCGACGTACCGGTGGTCTCTTCCACTTCGAGGTGGTTGGCCCCCACAAAGGCACCATAACCGCGCACGGTCGTGACCTTGCGCATCTTGGCCATGGCGGCCAGGCCGCCGGTGAGCTTGCCGATGACTTTTTCTTTGTGGCCGCGCAGCTTGTCGATATTGAGCGCCGGGGCGCCGTAGTCCACGCCCAGGTCGGCCATGTGGCTGACTTCGTCCATGACGGCTGCGACGTGCAGCAGCGCCTTGGAGGGGATGCAGCCCACGTTCAGGCACACGCCACCCAGGGTGGCATAGCGCTCGACGATGACGACCTTGAGGCCCAGGTCGGCCGCACGGAAGGCTGCGCTGTAGCCGCCGGGGCCACCGCCGAGCACGAGCACATCGCACTCCAGATCGGCCGTGCCTGCAAAGCTTGATGCTACTGAATCAATAGCTGGAGGCGCTTTATTTACTTGCGCTACCACCTGTTTTTGCTCAGGAACCGCTGATGCCGGGGCCGCAGCAGGCGCGGTGGCAGCTGCGCCTTCGACCTCCAGGGTCAGCACCACCGAGCCCTCGGCGACCTTGTCACCGAGTTGGACCTTGAGTTCCTTGACCACGCCAGCGTGGCTGGAGGGGATCTCCATGGAGGCCTTGTCGGACTCCACGGTGATCAGGCTCTGCTCGGCCTTGATGGTGTCGCCGGGTTTGACCAGCAGTTCGATGATGGCCACTTCGGCGACGTCGCCGATGTCGGGCACCTTGATGTCAATGATTGCCATGGGTATTGCCCTCGCGTTACATCACGATGCGGCGGAAATCCGCCAGCAGCGAGGCAAAGTACACGTTGAAGCGTGCGGCGGACGCACCGTCGATCACGCGGTGGTCCCAGCTGAGCGACAGCGGCAGCATCAGGCGAGGAGCGAACTGCTTGCCGTCCCACTTGGGCTCCAGGCTGCTCTTGCACACACCCATGATGGCGACTTCAGGCGCATTGATGATGGGCGTGAAGTAACGACCACCAATGCCGCCCAGCGAGCTGATGGAGAAGCAGCCGCCGGTCATGTCGGCCGGGCCGAGCTTGCCGTCGCGCGCCTTCTTGGCCAGGTCGCCCATCTCTTGCGAGATCTGCACGATGCCCTTCTTGTCGGCGTCACGAATGACGGGCACGACGAGGCCGTTGGGCGTGTCGGCCGCAAAGCCGATGTGGAAGTAGTTCTTCAGCACCAGCTGGTCGCCGTCGAGCGAGCTGTTGAACTCGGGGAACTTCTTGAGCGCGGCCACGGCGGCCTTGATCATGAAGGCGAGCATGGTGACCTTGACGCCACTCTTCTCGTTCTCTTTGTTGAACTGCACGCGGAAGGCTTCGAGGTCGGTGATGTCCGCGTCGTCGTGGTTGGTGACGTGCGGGATGACGACCCAGTTGCGGTGCAGGTTGGCACCGCTGATCTTCTTGATGCGGGAGAGGTCCTTGCGCTCCACGGGGCCGAACTTGGTGAAATCGACCTTGGGCCAGGGTAGCAAGTCCAGGCCCACGCCAGAACCGCCCGTCGCGGCAGGCGCCTTGGCGGCCTGGGCTTTGGTTTGTGTGGCACCGCTCATCACCTGCTTGGTAAAGGCGGCTACGTCGTCCTGCGTGATACGGCCCTTGGGGCCATTGCCCTTGACTTCGTCGATGGGCACACCCAGTTCGCGGGCGAACTTGCGCACCGATGGGCTGGCGTGTGGCAGGCCGAGAGGGGACGCACCAGGCTGGTGGGCTGGCGCAGATGCTGTAGCCGCAACGGGTGCCACTGCAGCGGCAACCGCTGCTGGTGCCGATACCGCAGCGGGCGCAGGGGCAGCAACGACGGGGGCAGCCATGCCTACCACGCCTTCGAGCAGGGCAATGAGGTCGCCAATGTTGACGGTGTCGCCAATCTTGACTTTGAGTTCCTTGAGCACACCAGCGGCGGGCGAAGGGATCTCCATGGAGGCCTTGTCGGATTCGACGGTGAACAGCGACTGCTCAACCTTGATGGTGTCGCCGACCTTGACCAGCATTTCGATGACGGCCACGTCCTTGAAGTCACCAATGTCAGGCACGCGCACTTCGACAGGGCCTGCAGCAGCAGGGGCTGTAGCGGGTGCCACGGCTGCTGCTGCAGGTGCGGCGACAGCCACGGGAGCAGGAGCGGGTGTTGGGGCCGCGGCAGGTGCCGATGGGGTGGCCGCGTCAGCAGATTCCACCACGGCAATCACCGAGCCCTGCTTGACCTTGTCGCCCAGCGCGATCTTGATTTCCTTGACCACGCCTGCGTGACTGGACGGGATTTCCATCGATGCTTTGTCCGATTCGACGGTGATGAGCGACTGCTCGGCCTTCACGGTGTCGCCCACCTTGACCAGCAATTCGATCACGCCCACTTCGTCGAAGTCCCCGATGTCCGGGACTTGAATGTTGACCAATGCCATTGTTGTCTCCGTTCGGTTTACGCGTAGAGCGGGTTGACCTTATCGGCCTGGATGTTGTACTTGGCAATCGCCTCGGCCACCTTGGCGGCGGGCAGCACGCCGTCTTCGCTCAGCGCCTTGAGGGCGGCCACGACGATGTAATGGCGATCCACTTCGAAGTGCTCGCGCAGCTTGCTGCGGAAGTCGCTGCGGCCAAAACCGTCGGTGCCCAGCACCTTGTAGGTACGGCCCTTGGGCACAAAGGGGCGGATCTGCTCGGCATAGGCCTTCATGTAGTCGGTGGATGCCACCACAGGGCCGGTGCTGCTGCCCAGTTGCTGCGCCACGAAGGGCACACGCGGTGTTTCCAGCGGGTGCAGCAGGTTCCAACGGTCAGCGTCCTGGCCTTCGCGGGTGAGTTCGTTGAAGCTGGGGCAGCTCCACACGTCGGCTTGCACGCCCCAGTCGGCCGCCAGCAGGGTCTGCGCAGCCAGCGACTCACGCAGGATGGTGCCCGAGCCCAGCAGTTGCACGCGCTTGTCGCCCTCAGCACCGGGCTTGCACAGGTACATGCCCTTGATGATCTGCTCTTCGGTGCCCGCCGTGAGGCCGGGCATGGGGTAGTTTTCGTTGAGCAGCGTGATGTAGTAGAAGACGTTCTCCTGCAACTCGACCATGCGCTTGAGGCCCCTGTGCATGATCACAGCCACTTCATGCGCAAACGTCGGGTCGTAGCTGACGCAGTTGGGGATGGTGTTGGCCAGAATGTGGCTGTGGCCATCTTCGTGCTGCAGGCCTTCGCCGTTGAGCGTGGTACGGCCCGAAGTGCCGCCGAGCAAAAAGCCACGTGCCTGCATGTCGCCCGCCGCCCAGGCGAGGTCGCCAATGCGCTGGAAGCCGAACATGGAGTAGTACACGTAGAACGGGATCATGATCCGGTTGTTCGTGCTGTAGCTGGTGGCCGCCGCAATCCAGCTGGCCATGCCGCCGGCTTCGTTGATGCCTTCTTGCAGGATCTGGCCAGCCTTGTCTTCGCGGTAGTACATCACCTGGTCGCGGTCCACCGGGGTGTACAGCTGGCCCTTGGGGTTGTAGATACCAATCTGGCGGAACAGGCCTTCCATGCCGAAGGTACGGGCTTCATCCACCAGGATGGGCACCACGCGTGGGCCCAGTGCCTGGTCACGCAGCAACTGTGTGAGAAAGCGCACATACGCCTGGGTGGTCGAGATTTCACGGCCTTCGGCTGTGGGCTCCAGCACCGCCTTGAAGGTGTCGATCGACGGGACCGTAAAGCTCTCTTCCGCCTTGGGCAAGCGCTTGGGCAGATAGCCGCCCAAGGCTTTGCGGCGCTCTTGCAGGTAGCGCATTTCCGGCGTGTCGTCAGCGGGCTTGTAGTAAGGGATGTTGGCCAGCTCGCTGTCGGGGATCGGGATGTTGAAGCGATCGCGGATGTACTTGATGTCTTCGTCCGACAGCTTCTTGGTCTGGTGCACGGTGTTCTTGCCTTCACCGGCCTTGCCCATGCCATAGCCCTTGACGGTCTTGACCAACAGCACGGTGGGCTGGTTCTTGTGCGCGTTGGCAGCGTGGAAAGCGGCGTAGACCTTGGCGGGCTCATGGCCGCCGCGGCGCAGCTCGAACACTTCCTCGTCGGTCATGTGCTCGACGAGCTTGAGCGTCTCGGGGTATTTGCCAAAGAAGTTCTTGCGCACAAAGGCGCCGTCGTTGGCCTTCATGGCCTGGTAGTCGCCGTCCAGCGTCTCCATCATCAGTGCTTTTAGCTTGCCCGTCTTGTCGCGGGCCAGCAGGGCGTCCCAGCCAGCGCCCCAAAGCAGTTTGATGACGTTCCAGCCGCTGCCACGGAACTCGCCTTCCAGTTCCTGCACGATCTTGCCATTGCCACGCACCGGGCCGTCAAGACGCTGCAGGTTGCAATTGACCACGAACACCAGGTTGTCGAGGTTCTCGCGCGCAGCCAGGCCGATGGCACCCAGCGATTCGGGCTCGTCCATCTCGCCGTCGCCGCAGAACACCCAGACCTTGCGGTTTTCGGTGTTGGCAATGCCACGGGCATGCAGGTATTTGAGGAAGCGCGCCTGGTAGATGGCCATCAGCGGGCCCAGGCCCATCGACACGGTGGGGAACTGCCAAAACTCGGGCATCAGCTTGGGGTGCGGGTAGCTGGACAGGCCCTTGCCGTCGACTTCCTGGCGGAAGCTGTCGAGCTGCGCCTCGGTCAGGCGACCTTCCAGGTAGGCGCGGGCGTAGATGCCGGGCGCGCTGTGGCCCTGGATGTACAGCAGGTCGCCGCCATGGTCTTCACTGGCGGCATGCCAGAAATGGTTGAAGCCCGCACCAAACATGCTGGCCACCGAGGCAAAAGAGCCAATGTGGCCGCCCAGGTCACCGCCGTCGGCGGGGTCCAGGCGGTTGGCACGCACCACCATGGCCATCGCATTCCAGCGCATGTAGGCGCGCAGGCGCTTTTCCAGCGCGATATTGCCGGGGCAATGGGCTTCCTTGTCGGCCTCGATGGTGTTCACGTAGCCCGTGTTGGCCGAGAACGGCATGTCGATGCTGCTCTGGCGGGCATGCTCAAGGAGCTGTTCCAGCAGGTAGTGGGCCCGCTCAGGGCCCTCCTTGTCGATGACGGCGGACAGCGCGTCCATCCATTCACGGGTTTCTTGCTGGTCGGTATCGGAACCGATGCCGAAACCGGCCTGTGGGTCGGGCTGAGCTGACATGCTTTGTCTCCTGTAGGTGTGGCAGCAATTTAGTACGTTGGCTCTAGTTTCGCATATTTTTCTTCAATTTCAAATGGTGCCCATGCATTTCACATTGCAAGAATTTGCTGCAAACGCACATATCCGGAATGGCGCCATGCCGGGCACGGCTCCCCTACACTTGGAGGATGGATTCGATGCCCCCTGCCCCCACCCCTGCAGCAGTGACCGTGGCTGCGCCAATACGCTGGTGGCGCATGTGGTGGCGCGGTTTGTCACCCACCCGCCAGGACCGTTTTGCCGCACTGGCCCCCCTGGCTGCAGTGCTGATGTTTCTGGCGGCCATCGTGGCCGCGTTCTGGTATCTGCGTGCCGAAGAGGCCGAGCGCGAACAAGAAGCCTTGCGGCGCGATGTGGAATACGCCCAGCAGCGCGTGCGCCTGCGCCTGCTGGAGCGGCAGGAGCAGTTGATGCGCATCGCGCGCGACCTGTCCAACCAGGATCTCGGCCGCGCGGAGTTCGTGGGCCGTGCTGAAGCCCTGATCAGCCAATACCCCGAACTGCAGGCCATCACCTGGATCGATGAGCGCCGCCGCATCCGCGCCAGCCAGGCGGCACCGACCCTCGCCAGCGGTGAGTTGCGGATTGGCGGCGAGGTGCTCAAGCCAGGCGACACCGCCGACACCTTTGGCCTGGCGCGGGACCTGCAACAACCGGTCTACGCGCAGCCCGCAGTCACCTCGGGCGATGCCACCCCGCTGCTGCAGTTGCAGGTGCCGCTCAATAACCAGGGCAAGTTCAGCGGCGTGGTGCTGGGCGAATATTCCGTCGACAGTTTGCTGCGTTACGGAACCCCCACCGAAGTGCTCGCACGTTATGCCGTCACGCTGCTGGACAGCAAGAGCCAGGTGTTGGCGGGCACGCCCCTAGGGCCGCGCAACAAGGCGACCCAGTTGCTGCCGTGGACCCCCAAGGCCAATGAGTACGAGGTGCCTGTTTCGCCCGTGGGCAATGGCCTGGTACTGCGCGCGCAGGCCTACCGCACCTCGCTGGGGGTGGTGGGCAGCGGCCTGTTCTGGCTGGTAGGCACCTTGAGCGCCATGACCGCCTGGATGCTGATCGCCACCTGGCGTCACACCCGGCGCCGTATGCGGGCCCAGGAGGCCTTGGTGGCTGAAACCAATTTCCGCCGGGCGATGGAAAACTCCATCCTCACGGGCATGCGGGCTCTGGATCTGGAGGGTCGCATCAGTTATGTGAATGCCGCCTTCTGCCAGATGACGGGCTGGAGCGCCGAAGAGTTGGTGGGCCTGAAGGCGCCCTTCCCCTACTGGCCCGAGGCCGACCACGAGACGCTTCAGGCCAAGTTGCGCGATGAACTGCGCGGCCACACCATGGCGGGCGGCTTTCAGGTGCGCGTCAAACGCAAGAGCGGCACGCTGTTCGATGCGCGGCTGTACGTGTCTCCATTGATCGACGCGCATGGCCAGCAGACCGGCTGGATGACGTCGATGACCGACATCACCGAGCCCAACCGCATCCGCGAGCAGCTATCGGCCTCGCACGAGCGCTTCACCATCGTGCTGGAGTCGCTGGACGCGTCGGTCTCAGTGGCGCCCCTGGGCAGCGAAGAGCTGCTGTTTGCCAACAAGCTCTACCGACAGTGGTTTGGATCACAGACCAGTGGGCACTTGCAGTTGGTGGCACAGGCCGGCGTGGTGCCCATTGCGGGCAAGGAGCAAAGCGGCATGGACGACGAGGACGGACTCATGGGCCTGCCCACTGACACCCTCACCAGCGCCCGCACCGAGAATGCCGAAATCTACCTGCCCGACCTGGGCAAATGGCTGGAAGTGCGCTCGCGCTATCTGAACTGGGTGGACGGGCGTCTGGCGCAGATGGTGATCGCCACCGACATCACGCCCCGCCGCCTGGCCGAAGAACAGGCCGAGCGGCAGGCCGAGCGCGCCCAGTCGGTCAGCCGCCTTATCACCATGGGGGAGATGGCATCGAGCGTGGCGCACGAACTGAACCAGCCACTCACCGCCATCAACAACTACTGCAGCGGCATGGTTTCGCGCATCCAGAGCGGTCAGCTCACCGAAGAGGCCCTGCTGACCGCGCTGCAAAAAACCGCCCACCAGGCCCAGCGCGCAGGACAGATCATCCAGCGCATCCGCTCCTTCGTGAAAAAGAGCGAACCCAACCGCACGCTGGCCGATGTGCACTCCATGGTGAACGAGGCTGTGGAGCTGGCCGACATCGAACTGCGCCGCCACAACGTGCGGCTTACGCACTATGTGGCCGCACGCTTGCCCCCCGTGATGGCCGACACCATCCTGATCGAGCAGGTGCTGGTGAACCTCATGAAAAACGGCGCCGAAGCCATTCAGCACGCCGACCGCCCGGCTCCCAACCGCAGCGTGGAACTGCGCGTGGTGCCCAAACAGATCGAAGAACGTCAGGTGGTGGAGTTTTCGGTGCAGGACACCGGCAAGGGACTCGCACCCGAGGTGCTGGAGCGCCTGTTCGAAGCCTTCTTCTCGACCAAGGCCGAAGGCATGGGCATGGGGCTGAACCTGTGCCGCAGCATCGTCGAGTCGCACCAGGGCCGGATGCAGGCGGAGAACCTCTACAATGGATCAGAGGTCACAGGCTGCAGGTTCTCCTTCTGGCTGCCGCTTGCCAAGCCTGCTGATGCCACTACAAATTCTGTAGCAAACGTACAAAACCCAAGGACTGTTGCATGAGCTTGATTCCGAAAAAAGGCACTGTTTACGTTGTAGACGACGACGAAGCAGTTCGCGACTCCCTTCAGTGGCTGCTGGAAGGCAAGGACTACCGGGTGCGCTGCTTTGATTCGGCCGAAACCTTTCTTTCGCGTTACGACCCCCGCGAAGTTGCCTGCCTGATTGTGGACATCCGCATGGGCGGCATGACCGGCCTGGAACTGCAGGACCGCCTGATCGAGCGCAAATCACCATTGCCCATCGTGTTCATCACCGGCCACGGCGATGTGCCCATGGCCGTGAACACCATGAAAAAGGGCGCACTGGACTTCATCCAGAAGCCGTTCGACGAAGAAGAACTGGTGGGTCTGGTCGAACGCATGCTGGACCACGCCCGCGAAAGCTTCGCGGGCTACCAACAGGCCGCCAGCCGCGATGCCCTGCTGTCCAAGCTCACCAGCCGTGAAGCCCAGGTGCTTGAACGCATCGTGGCCGGCCGCTTGAACAAGCAGATTGCCGACGACCTGGGCATCAGCATCAAGACCGTGGAGGCGCACCGCGCCAACATCATGGAAAAACTCAACGCCAACACCGTGGCCGACCTGCTCAAGATTGCCCTCGGCCAGAACGCGCCCAAGGTCTAAGGCCTTGATCACTTTTTGATAGCTGCTTGCGCATATACAACAAGCGCTCGCAGCATTTTTGACCAGTATTTTTGATATGACTGCACAGCTCATCGACGGCAATGCCCTCTCCCGCCAACTGCGCGCTGACGTGGCGCAGCGCGCCGCCGTATTGAAAACCCGTGGCGTCACGCCCGGGCTGGCTGTCGTCCTGGTGGGCGACAACCCGGCCAGCCAGGTCTATGTGCGCAACAAGGTCAAGGCCTGCGAGGATGGCGGCCTGCACTCAGTGCTCGAAAAGTACGACGCCGACATGACCGAGTCAGCGCTGCTGGCGCGTGTCGAAGCGCTCAACAACGATCCGGCCATCCATGGCATTCTGGTGCAATTGCCGTTGCCCAAGCACATCGATGCGCAAAAGGTGATCGAGGCCATCTCGCCCGCCAAGGATGTGGACGGATTCCACATCGCCAGTGCTGGCGCCCTGATGACGGGGATGCCAGGCTTCTGGCCCTGCACACCTTACGGCTGCATGAAGATGCTCGAATCCATCGGCTATGACCTCAAGGGCAAACACGCTGTGGTCATTGGCCGCAGCAACATCGTCGGCAAGCCCATGGCACTCATGCTGCTGGGCCAGAACGCCACCGTCACCATCTGCCACAGCGCGACCCAGGACCTGAAGGCCCAAACGCTTCAGGCCGACGTGATCGTGGCCGCTGTGGGCAAACGCAATGTACTGACCGCCGACATGGTCAAGCCTGGCGCGGTGGTGATTGATGTGGGCATGAACCGCAACGACGAAGGCAAGCTCTGCGGCGATGTGGATTTTGAGGGCGTCAAGGAAGTCGCCGGTTGGATCACCCCCGTTCCTGGCGGGGTTGGGCCCATGACCATTACCATGCTGCTCGTAAACACCATCGAAGCCGCCGAGCGCACCGCAGCGCACTGAATGAATGCGCCTGGGGGAGACACCGGCCGCTTTGCAACTTGAACCTGCGCCACCTGGCGCCATCTGATTTCGCATGAGCAACGCCCTTCTCGACTTCTCCGACCTCCCTCCTTTTGACCGCATTGCGCCTGAGGATGTTGCGCCTGCGATGGATGTGCTTCTGGAGCATTCCAATCAGGCGCTGGAGACCGTCACGGCCCCGGATTTCCCCGCCCGCTGGGATGCAATTGCCAAGGTGTTGGATGTGGCGACAGAGCAGCTGGGGCGCGCCTGGGGAGCGGTCAGTCACCTCAACAGCGTGGCAGACACCCCGGAACTGCGCGCCGCGTACAACGCCGCCTTGCCGCGAGTCACCGAATTCTGGACCCGCCTGGGCGCCGATGAGCGTCTGTATGCCAAGTACAAAGCCATCGACCCCGCCACGCTCACACCCGAGCAGCGTCAGGCCCACCTGAACGCAGTGCGCAACTTCGTGCTCAGTGGTGCCGAGTTGGTTGGAGCCGCGAAGGAACGGTTCGCGCAAATCCAGGAGCGCCAGGCCGAGTTGAGCCAGAAATTCAGCGAAAACGCACTGGATGCCACCGACGCCTACGCCTACTTCGCGTCTGCCGATGAACTGGAAGGCATCCCCTCCGATGTGCAGCAAGCAGCATGGGCTGCAGCGCAGGCCGAAGGCAAGGCGGGTTACAAGCTCACGCTGAAGATGCCGTGCTATCTGCCGGTGATGCAATTTGCCGCGCGCAGCGACCTGCGGGCCAAGCTCTACCGCGCCTATGTCACCCGCGCCTCTGACCAGGCCGAAGGCGATGCCCACAAGTTCGACAACACCGCACTCATCAGCGAGATCCTCGCACTGCGCCGCGAAGAGGCCCAGTTGCTGGGTTATGCCAACTTTGGCGAAGTGTCCGTGGTGCCCAAGATGGCGCAGTCGCCCGCGGAGGTTGTCCGATTCCTGCGAGACCTGGGCCGCCGCGCACGTCCGTACGCGGAAAAAGACGTTGCCGACCTGCGCACCTTTGCCGCCGAACACCTGGGCTTGAGTGATCCGCAGGCCTGGGACTGGCCCTACATTTCAGAGAAGCTCAAGGAAGCCCGCTACGCGTTCAGCGAGCAGGAACTCAAGGAATACTTCACCGCGCCCAAGGTGCTGGCGGGGCTGTTCAAGATCATCGAGACGCTGTTTGAAGTCTCCATCCGTCGCGACTCGGCCTCCGTATGGCACCCCGCAGTGGAGTTCTACCGCATCGAGCGCAATGGAAGCTTGGTGGGCCAGTTCTACCTCGACCAACCCGCCCGCACCGGCAAGCGGGGCGGCGCCTGGATGGACGATGTGCGCACCCGCTGGCAGCGCCCCGACACTGGCGTGCTGCAAACTCCGGTGGCACATCTTGTCTGTAATTTTGCAGAGGGTGTTGATGGCAAGCCACCCCTGCTGACCCACGACGATGTGATCACGCTGTTCCATGAGTTTGGCCATGGCCTGCACCACATGCTGACGCAGGTGAACGAACGCGATGTCTCTGGCATTGGCGGCGTGGAATGGGATGCGGTGGAGCTTCCCAGCCAATTCATGGAAAATTTCTGCTGGGAATGGGATGTGCTGAGTCACATGACAGCCCATGTGGACACGGGTGCAGCACTGCCTCGCGAGCTGTTCGACAAAATGATCGCTGCCAAGAACTTTCAGAGCGGCATGCAAACCTTGCGCCAGATCGAGTTCGCGCTGTTCGACATGTTGCTGCACACCGAGCACGACCCCGCCCAGGATTTCATGCCGCTGCTCCAGCAGGTGCGCAGCGAGGTCTCAGTCCTTGCCCCACCCGCCTTCAGCCGCACTGCCCACACGTTCAGCCACATCTTTGCTGGCGGCTATGCGGCAGGCTACTACAGCTACAAGTGGGCCGAGGTGCTCAGCGCCGATGCCTATGCAGCCTTTGAGGAAACCGCTGGCAGTGATGGCTTGCCGAGCACAGAGACCGGCAGGCGCTATCGCGAAGCCATCCTGGAGGCCGGTGGTAGCCGCCCTGCGATGGATTCGTTCAAGGCATTCCGTGGCCGTGAGCCCAGCCTGGATGCCTTGTTACGCCACCAGGGCATGAACGAAGAGTTGAGCGCCTGAGCGCTGCACGTGACCCCCTGAACGCACGCTGCATCCGCCGATCACCTATTGGAATGAGGAGAATGACCATGCAAAAAACCATGTTGGCCCCCCTGTTGGCTTCTTTGCTGCTGGTTGTGGCTGGCGCTCAAGCGCAAGGCGTATACCGCATCGTAGGACCCGACGGCAAAGTGACGTTCTCCGACCGGCCGCCCGCAGATGACAAGGCACCGCCACCATCTACCCGAGCTAATGGTGCGGCGCCCACAGCCGCCAGTGGTGCCGCGTTGCCCTACGAGCTGCGACAAATCGCCAGCCGCTTTCCCGTGACGATCTATACGGGCAACGATTGCGCTCCGTGTGGCAGTCTCCGGATCATGTTGTCATCGCGCGGTGTGCCTTTTACTGAGCGCACCATTGCGACCAATGAGGATATTTCAGCGCTGCAACGCCTCAGCGGAAGCACCAGTTTGCCTTTTGGCACGATTGGTGGGCAGCAATTAACAGGTTACTCGGATGGGGAATGGGCTCAGTACCTGGATGCGGCAGGCTACCCCAAACAATCTCAGCTGCCGGGCAACTACCGCCAGCCCGCGCCCACCCCGTTGGTGGCAGTGAAGCCCGTGGAGGCGGCTCCCGCCGCCGAGTCACGGGCAACTCCCCCGGCACGCCCCGCACCTGCAGCGCCCGTCAATGAAGGGCCTACTCCCAGCAATCCTGCGGGCATCCGTTTCTGACATTGGAGCCATCACGTCCACGGCGCAACGCCGGGCCGTGATATCGCTCTAAAAAACAAGAGGCCCTCATGGGCCCCTTATTTTTGACTGGCGGTCCGCTCCCCACCGCCTTGTGCTGGGGACTCACTGACTCATTGGCCAGCCATTGATTCGTCAGTAGGTCAGGGTCTTTACCCCTTGGGCCGTTCCCAGCAGACACACGGAAGCCTTCTGGTGGGCAAACACGCCCACGGTCACCACACCGGGCCATTGGTTGATTTGCGACTCAAACGCCAGCGGATCTGTGATCGACAGTCCCCTGACATCCAGAATGTGTTGTCCGTTGTCCGTGACCAGCGGCAGACCATCCTTGAGCCGCAAGTTCGCCTGCCCGCCCATGGCCGAAAAACGGCGGGCGACGTGATTGGCTGCCATGGGAATCACTTCCACAGGCAAAGGAAATTGACCCAGGGCTTGTACCAGCTTGGACTCATCGGCGATGCAAACGAACCTGTCAGCCAACGCCGCCACAATCTTCTCGCGCGTCAGGGCTGCGCCGCCGCCCTTGACCATATGGCCCTGGCCGTCGATTTCATCGGCGCCGTCAATATAGACGGACAAAGACTGCACTGCGTTGGCATCGAACACGACAATGCCCAGCGCCTTCAGGCGCTCGGTGCTCGCCACCGAGCTGGAAACAGCGCCCTTGATCATGTCCTTCATGCCCGCCAGGGCGTCGATGAACTTGTTGACGGTGGAGCCTGTGCCCACCCCCACAATCTCGCCAGGCACCACGTATTGCAATGCGGCTTGGCCTACCAGGGTCTTGAGTTCGTCTTGGGTCAGGGAAGGAATGGTCGTCATGGGAGAAAATCAGGGGTAATCCTTGAATTATCCCCCCATGTCCCTGATCCCCTACGCACTCACACGCCCCTTTCTCTTCAGCATGGACGCCGAAGTCGCCCACGAACTCACCATGGACATGCTGGCGCGTGGACAACGCACGCCACTGCAATGGGCCTGGTGCAATGAAACCGTGGACGACCCGGTGCAGTTGGCGGGCCTGACGTTTCCTAACCGCGTCGGCATGGCTGCGGGCCTGGACAAGAATGCACGCTGCATTGATGCACTGGGGGCCATGGGTTTCGGTTTTGTGGAGGTCGGTACGGTCACCCCCAAGGCGCAGCCCGGCAACCCCAAGCCGCGCATGTTCCGCCTGCCCGAGGCCCGTGCCCTGATTAACCGCCTGGGTTTCAACAACGAGGGTTTGGATGCCTTCCTGCACAACGTGCAACAGGCGCGGTTTCGCTCACACAACCGCAAACGCCCCTTGCTGCTGGGTTTGAACATCGGTAAAAACGCCACAACCCCCATCGAAAACGCCACCAGCGACTATCTGACCTGCCTAGAGGGCGTGTATCCCCATGCGGACTACGTCACGGTCAATATCAGCTCTCCCAATACACAAAACCTGCGTGCACTTCAGAGCGACGCCGCTTTAGACGCCTTGCTCGGCGCGATTGCAGGGCGGCGCGAAGCACTGGTTGTGCAACACGGTCGGCGTGTCCCGGTTTTCGTCAAGATTGCGCCCGATCTTGACGAGGGCCAGGTATCGGTCATTGCCGCTACGCTGCAGCGGCACGGCATGGACGGAGTGATTGCTACGAACACAACCATCAGTCGCGCCGCAGTGCAGGGCATGCGCCATGCCGAGGAAACTGGCGGACTCAGTGGGGCACCCGTGCTGGAGGCCAGCAATCAGGTCATTCGGCAACTGCGTGCTGCCCTGGGAAGCCGCTTTCCCATCATCGGCGTGGGCGGCATCCTGAGCGCTGACGATGCCGTGAGCAAGATCCGCGCAGGCGCCGACGTTGTCCAGATCTACACCGGTCTGATCTATGAAGGCCCGGCCTTGGTCGCCAAAGCGGCCAAAGCCATCAAGGCCTTGGCCTGAGTATTGGTCGCTCACCCCCTGTACAAAAAGAAACGGAGCCACTGGCAACAGGGCTCCGTTTCGCTTTTCGGTGAGCGGGCGCCATCAGCACCCATACACCCCCCGCAAAGGGATTGTCATCGCCGCAGGCGCAGCAGCATGGGCAACAGAACCCCCGCCCAACGAATCAACCTGCGCGGCCCTGCGACCACAGCCACTCCCGCCATGGCGGCAACGGCCAAAGGATGCTCACGGGCAAAGCCCGCTGCGCGCAGCGCCAGCGACTCTTCCGTATCTTCCGTCGCAGTGCCGTTTGAGCCCATGGCCTGAGCCCTTGCTGCCCGCCGCGTGCGCAGACGCTCACGCTGCATGGCGATGCGATCCAGGATACGTTGCTGCTCTACCGTGGCCACAGGCGATGGTGGCACCACTGAAGTGAGGGTGGACGAGGTGGACGTGTTCACAGCCGCTCCTTGATGTCGCGCCAATCGTGGGCCAATTCACGGCGCGTCAAGGCAAAGCCGTTGCCGGCCCGCTGGCCTACAGACACAAGTGCCACCAAGGTGCCCGCCCATCCTGCCATCCAGACACCCGCCACAAGCCAAGCCACCAGGCCCCGCTGCGGCGAATCCCAGAAGTGCACCAGTACCGCCAGCGACAGCATGATCAATGCAACCACCGTGAGCCCTGCCACCACAATGGTCAGGACCAGCAATTGCTGAAGGCGCTGCTTGAGGTCTGTCCACTCCGAGCGGGCGAGATCCATGCGATCTTCGGCGGCAATGGCGCCCTCGATCACATGGGCACGCCAGCGCGCGACCAAGCCCTCAAGACCCAGAAGCGAAAACCAGTTCATGCGGGATGGCGGTTAGCGGCGTGCGAGCAAAAACCCCACCAAGGCACCCACAGCCAAAGCAGCACCAGCCACGCGCCATGGTTCGTCGTGTGCGTAGCGGTCAGCCGCCAGTGCCGCATCCTTGGCCTGGCGGGCTGCGTCCTGGGCAGCACGCACGGCAGACTCGCGCACATTGTGCATACCGTCGTCCAGGCGCTGGCGCAGCAGCCTGATTTCCGGAACCGCGTCCAGGTCCTTGCTGGACAACAGCCCGCGCAGATCGGAAACCAGCTTTTCCAGTTCGCCCTGGGTGGTGGTGGTATCGGAAGCAGTCATAAAAACCTTTCTGTCGATCAACATGCGTATTGGAAAAAGAACCCCTGATAGGGACCACAGTTCATCTTAGCCATCTGCCCAGAGACCCCTCGTAGGACGGGGGCGCAAGAGGTTACCGATTGCAACTGACTTGCCACAGATCAAACAAGTGCAGCCACATGCTCAGCAATAGCAAGGGCACTTGTCAACCCGGGTGATTCGATGCCAAACAGGTTCACCAACCCGGGGACTCCGTGGACCGCAGGGCCCTGGATCACAAAATCTGCTGCAGGCGCATTGGCGCCGTGGATCTTGGGGCGAATGCCCGCGTACCCAGGGGCCAACGCACCGTCCTGCAGAGCGGGCCAGTACTTGCGTACCTCAGCATAAAAAGCATCACCACGGGCAGGGTCCACCAGCAAGTCGTCCGCAGACTCCACCCATTGCACGTCGGGTCCAAACTTGGCCTGCCCACCCAGATCCAGCGTCAGGTGCACGCCCAGACCAGCCGCTTCAGGCACAGGGTAGATCAGATGGCTGAAAGGCGCCTTGCCCGCCAACGTGAAATAGCTGCCCTTGGCATAGTGGGCTGCAGGAACATGCGCAGGAGCTAGGCCTGCAAAACAGGCCGCCAAAGCGGGCGCAGAGAGTCCCGCCGCGTTGATGACGGTACGGGCCTGCAGCCGGGTTCCATCTTTTGCTTCTAAATTTATAGCATCTTGCGCATACTCCGCAAGCGCAAGCGGCGAATTCAATGCCACGATCCCACCAGCGTGCTCCAAGTCACCTTGCAGCGCCAGCATCAGCGCATGGCTATCGACAATGCCGGTGCTGGGCGAATGCAATGCTCCCACACACTCAAGGGCAGGCTCCAGCGCCAGCGCTGCGTCACGACTGAGCCATTGCAGGTCCAGCACACCGTTGGCCTGCGCCCGTTCCTGAATGGACTCCAGACTGGCCAACTGAGCCGCCGATGTTGCTACCAGTAACTTCCCACAGCGGCGATGTGGCACGCCGCGCTCTGCACAATAGGCATAAAGCATCTCCTTGCCCTGCACACACAGACGCGCCTTCAAGGAACCGGTGGAATAGTAAAGCCCGGCATGGATCACCTCACTGTTGCGCGAACTGGTGCCGGTGCCAATGGCGTCTGCCGACTCCAGCACCATCACCTCGCGCCCTCGCAACGCCATCGCACGGGCCACGGCAAGCCCCACCACGCCCGCCCCCACCACCACGCAGTCCACCACATCGGTCATTCGTTTTCCCTTTTAGAGTTCCATTTCCCAGCACCGCCACCGTCACGAGAACCCGTACCAGCACCCGACAAGAGCCGGTGGGAGGCACTCACGAGAATTTTGCCTGTTCAAAACCGTCGAGCACATTGACGGCGTTGGTCCCCAACTCTGCGGCCGCATAACCGCCCTCCAGCACAAAGACCGTAGGCAAGCCAAGCCCCGCGAGGCGCTCACCCAGCCGCGTGAAATCGGCGGACGTCAGCGCAAACTTGGAGATGGGGTCGCCCTCAAAGGCATCGAGCCCGAGAGAAATCACCAGGGCATCAGCCCCCTGACGGACAATCCGCGCACAGGCGCTTTCGAGCGCATCGAACCAGGTGGCGGCGCTGGTGCCTGCAGGCAGCGGCAGGTTCAGGTTGAAACCCGCTCCCTCACTGACCCCGGTTTCGTCCGCATGGCCCAGATAAAAAGGGTACTCGGTGCGTGGATCGCCATGAATGCTGATGAACAGCACATCGGCCCGGTCGTAGAAGATGCTTTGTGTACCGTTGCCATGGTGGTAGTCCACATCCAGCAAGGCCACGCGCTGCGCCCCGTGGTTGCGCAACGTCTGAGCAGCCACTGCGGCGTTGTTCAGAAAACAATAACCCCCCATGAAATCAGGGCCCGCGTGGTGGCCAGGTGGGCGCGTGCAGCAGAAAGCTGCGCGAGCGCCCTGTGCAACGCGCACCCCCGCACTGGCTGCCGCATCGGCCCCTGCCTTGGCGGCCGCCCAGGTGCCCGCAGCCATCGGTGTACCGTTGTCCATGGAATAGAGACCAAGGCGCGCCACAAAGTTGTCCGGCTCGACGTCGCTGCGCAGCGTGCGCACCGGCCACACAGAGGGAAAAGGCTGTGCCGTCGCATTGGCAGGGTCCAGCGCAAGCCATTGCTGCCATGCGGTTTGCACGAAATTCAGGTAGCGTTGCGCATGCACCTGACTGAGTACGGCGCTGCTGTCGACGTCGGGCGCCTCCATGCCATGGCCGCGCAAACGCAGCGCCTCCTCCACATAGTCAACCCGCGCGGGCTTTTCGAAACAGGGCACGCGTTCACCACGGAAGAACTCATGGACAGGCGCATGGCCTAGGTGCAAGGGGTTGTGGAAGGTGATCATGGATTCAGCGTCTGAAGACAATGGGGCGGGACTGCAAGTGCAGCAAGCAGCACACATGGGTCATGGAACCAGTGCCCGACACTGTAGCGGCTTCTGGGAACCCTCAGACCGGCGGCACAAGAACGTGCGAGCCCATGAAAAAACCCCTGCAGATCAAAAATCTACAGGGGTTTCAAATTGGTGGGTGATACATGGATCGAACATGTGACCCCTGCCGTGTGAAGGCAGTGCTCTACCGCTGAGCTAATCACCCGACGAGGCATCCCTAACCGGGGTGCTTTCGTAAAAGGCCGAGAAACGTGGTGGGTGATACATGGATCGAACATGTGACCCCTGCCGTGTGAAGGCAGTGCTCTACCGCTGAGCTAATCACCCGCGTCTCTGTGACAGCCTTCGATTATGTCACAGCTTTTCAAGCCGCCTGAGAAGTTCGCCAAATTGTTTTACCACCACTGGCCTTGTCAATCTGAGTCAGCACGTCGGCATGGGCTGCAAGCTCTGGCTCGCTGGCCCGCAACACTGGCAACGCCAGGCCGCGCAAATCAATGGCCGCCGCCTTCGTACCGTCAGAACCGTCCTGCGCGTCATCAGCAATGAGCAAAGCATCCTGCCCGCGCGTGAGGTTGATATACACATCGGCCAACAGCTCGGCATCAAGCAAGGCACCGTGCAAGGTCCGGCCCGAGTTGTCCACGCCCAGGCGGTCACACAAGGCGTCGAGAGAGTTGCGCTTGCCCGGGTACATCTCCTTGGCCATGGCGAGTGTGTCGGTCACACTCTCCACAAAGGTGCGAAACGTGGGGCGCCCGGTCAGCTCCAGCTCCTTGTTCAAGAAGCCCACGTCGAATGCGGCGTTGTGAATGATGATCTCGGCGCCCTGCAGGTACTGCAGGATCTCGTCGACCACCTCCACAAACTTGGGCTTGTCTTTCAAAAACTCGTTGCTGATGCCGTGCACCTTCAAAGCATCTTCATGGCTATCGCGCCCGGGATTGAAATACAGGTGCAGGTTATTGCCGGTGAGCTTGCGGTTGAGCAGTTCCACACAGCCCAGTTCAATGATGCGGTCCCCGCCTTCGGCCGACAGGCCAGTGGTTTCGGTGTCGAGAACGATCTGGCGCGACATCAGTGGTTTTCCTTGGCGTGGTTGATCGTGTACTTGGGAATCTCCACCGTCAGGTCAGTTTGCGCAAGGATCGCCTGGCACGACAGGCGCGACTGCGGCTCCAGGCCCCAGGCGCGGTCCAGCAGGTCTTCTTCCTCTTCCTCTGCGTCATTCAGCGAGTTCAGCCCCTGGCGCACGATGACATGGCAGGTGGTGCAGGCGCAACTCATGTCGCAGGCATGTTCGATGTTGATGTGGTTGTCCAGCAGCGCCTCGCAGATCGAGGTGCCTGCAGGGGCCGTGATTTCAGTCCCTGCGGGGCAGTATTCGGGATGGGGAAGAATTTTGATGACGGGCATGGGGCGGTCTTTTTCTTGCTCGAAAGGATGGACTCAGAGGGTCTGAACGTTCTTGCCGGCCAGCGCCTGCTGGATACCCCGGTTCATACGCTGGGCCGCAAAGGCCTCGGTACCCTTGGCCAAGGCGTCGGTGGCGGCTTCAATGACGGCCGCATCGTCGACATCGCGCTGGTGGCGCAATGCGACCATCAGGCCATCGATGGCTGCGCGCTCGCGCGAACTGAGCACATCGCCATCTGCATCCAGTGCACTCTGGGTGGCGATCAGCATGCGGTCGGCATCCACACGGGCCTCGACCACGGCACGGGCCTTCATGTCCTGTGCGGCCGTGGCAAAACCGTCCTGCAGCATGTGTGCAATCTGGTCGTCAGAGAGGCCATACGACGGCTTCACGTCGATGCGCGCCTCCACCCCACTGCCCTGCTCCCGCGCGCTCACGCTCAGCAAGCCGTCGGCATCGACGGTGAAGGTCACGCGGATGCGCGCAGCGCCTGCGGCCATGGGGGGGATGCCGCGCAGCTCAAAACGCGCCAGGCTGCGACAGTCCTGCACCAGGTCGCGCTCGCCCTGAACTACATGGATCGCCAGTGCTGTTTGGCCGTCTTTGTAGGTCGTGAAATCCTGCGCCTTGGCCGTGGGGATGGTCTCGTTGCGCGCCACGATGCGCTCGACCAGCCCCCCCATGGTTTCGATGCCCAGCGACAGCGGAATCACATCCAGCAGTAACAAGTCACCCGACGTATTGTTCCCTGCCAGCTGATTGGCCTGAATGGCAGCGCCCAGCGCCACTACCTCGTCAGGGTTGAGATTGGTCAGTGGCTCTTTGCCAAAAAACTCTGCCACCGCGCTCTGCACCTGCGGCATGCGGGTGGAGCCGCCCACCATTACCACGCCTTGCACCTCATCGCGGGCCAGGTGTGCGTCACGCAGCGCACGGCGCACGGCGGCCATGGAGCGTGCCGTCAAGTCAGCCGTGATGGCCTCAAAATCCGAGCGTTTAACGTCAAAATGGGCTTCAGCGCCTGACAATAAAGCGCTGAATGCTACTGAATCAATAGCGGTTAACGCCTCCTTGCAAGCACGCGCCGCGATGCGTACTGCGGATTTATCGGTGGCGGTGACCGCTTGCAGCCCTAGTTGCTGCAGGACCCAGTCAGCCAGCGCCGCATCGTAGTCATCCCCGCCCAAAGCCGAGTCACCGCCCGTGGCAATGACCTCAAATACGCCTTGCGTAAGGCGCAGGATGGAGATGTCAAAAGTGCCTCCGCCCAGGTCATACACAGCGTAAACACCTTCGCTGGCGTTGTCCAGCCCGTAGGCAATCGCCGCTGCCGTAGGCTCATTGATGAGGCGCAGCAGATGAATGCCGGCGAGCTTGGCCGCATCCTTGGTGGCTTGGCGCTGGGCGTCGTCGAAGTACGCGGGCACGGTGATGACCGCGCCATAGAGATCATCATTGAAGGTGTCTTCAGCCCGGTAGCGCAGCGTGGCCAGAATTTCGGCGCTGACCTCAACAGGCGACTTGTTGCCATCTACCGTCGCTAGGCTGACCATGCCACCCGCCTCGACGTCGATGGCGGGAACAAAGTCATAGGGCAGCTTGCCCGCGTCCGCCACGTCTTTCAGGCCGCGCCCCATGAAACGCTTGGCCGAGGCGATGGTGTTGCGCGCATCCTGGGCTTGCGAAGCCACGGCGTCATAGCCAATCTGGCGCCCACCGTTGGCGAGGTAGCGCACCACCGATGGCAGCAACACCCTGCCCTGCGCATCGGGCAGGCACTCTGACACACCATTGCGGACAGCGGCAACGAGGGAATGGGTGGTTCCCAGATCAATGCCGACAGCGATGCGTCGCTGGTGCGGGTCGGGGGATTGCCCGGGTTCGGAAATCTGCAAAAGCGCCATGAAATTTCGGGTCTCAACGTGGTGGAGCCCGCCATCACAACGACCGGGCCCTCAAGGGAAAAGCAAAACCGCTCTATTGTCCCAGTTGCTCTCGGCGACGTTCAATATCGTCGGCAAATCGCGCAATGAACATGAGGGCTCTGACCTCACGGGCTGCGCCCGCGTAATCTTGCTGCTGGTCGATGAGCTGACCACACTGTGCCAGCGCAGTACGGCGGGCCCGCTCGACGCCATCATCCAGGGCATCGAGCTCACTCTCTGCACGGGCGTCCTCCAACGCCTCCCGCCACTCCATCTGCTGCATGAGGAACGCTGCGGGCATGGCGGTGTTGTCCTCGGCGCGAATGGCAGCACCGTGCAACTCGCACAGGTACGCAGCACGGCGCATGGGGTCCTTCAAGCGCTGGTAGGCCTCGTTGATACGCACCGACCATTGCATGGCCACGCGCTGCGCTGCTGCGCCTTGCGCCGCAAATTTGTCGGGGTGGGCTTCGCGCTGCAACTCTTTCCAGCGGGCATCGATGGCGCTGCGCTCCTGCGCAAAGCAGCGTGCGAGGCCAAACAGTTCAAAGTCATCAGATTGCAGGTTCATGCGCAGGAGAATCGATGCGAAAAATCCAAGAAAAAACCGCCAGCACGGAGCGCGTTGGCGGTTTCACGGTGCAGCAGCAGCGGGCGCTCAAACGCGAAAGCTCTCTCCACAACCGCAGCGGTCACGCTCGTTGGGGTTGTTGAACTTGAAGCCTTCGTTGAGGCCTTCGCGGACAAAGTCCAGCTCGGTGCCATCAATGTAGGCCAGGCTTTTCGGATCGATCAGCACCTTGACCCCGTGATTTTCAAACACGATGTCTTCGGGCTCGCTGTCATCCACATATTCCAGCTTGTAGGCAAGCCCTGAACAACCGGTCGTCTTGACCCCCAGGCGCACACCCAAGCCCTTGCCACGGCGAGAAAGGTAGCGGTTGACGTGCCGGGCAGCGGCTTCTGTCAGCGTAATGGCCATGTCTCTCTCGGTCGCTCAGGCTGCGGCAGTGGCTGCGTGCTTGGTCTTGTAGTCGAGCACGGCCGCCTTGATGGCATCTTCGGCCAGGATGGAGCAGTGAATCTTCACAGGCGGCAGTGCCAGCTCTTCAGCGATCTCGCTGTTCTTGAGGGCCGCGGCCTCATCCAGCGTCTTGCCCTTGACCCATTCGGTCACAAGCGACGATGACGCAATGGCCGAGCCGCAGCCGTAGGTCTTGAAACGCGCATCTTCGATCACACCGGTTTCAGGGTTCACCTTGATTTGCAGCTTCATCACATCGCCGCAAGCCGGTGCACCCACCATGCCGGTGCCCACCGAATCGTCACCCTTGTCGAACGAACCCACGTTGCGGGGGTTTTCGTAATGGTCAACCACTTTGTCTGAGTAAGCCATGATGTTTACCTCTTCAATACGTCCAAAATCTTCGCGGAATCAGTGCGCAGCCCACTGAATGGTGCTGATGTCGATGCCGTCTTTGTACATCTCCCACAGCGGGCTCAGCTCGCGCAGGCGGGCCACGTTCTCGCGGATGGTGGAGATGGCGTAGTCGATCTCTTCCTCGGTCGTGAAACGGCCGATGGTCATGCGCAGGCTGCTGTGCGCCAGTTCGTCACTGCGGCCCAGGGCGCGCAGCACATAGCTGGGCTCCAGACTGGCAGAGGTGCAGGCCGAACCCGATGACACCGCCAAGCCCTTGATGCCCATGATGAGCGACTCGCCTTCGACGAAGTTGAAGCTCATGTTCAGGTTCTGTGGCACGCGGCGCTCCATGCTGCCGTTGATGAAGACCTGTTCAATGTCCTTCAAACCGTCCAGAAGGCGCTGCTGCAGTGCATTGGCCTTGGCATTGCTCTCGACCATTTCTTCCTTGGCGATGCGGAATGCCTCGCCCATGCCCACGATCTGGTGCGTGGGCAAAGTGCCAGAACGCATGCCGCGCTCGTGGCCGCCACCGTGCATTTGCGCTTCCAAGCGCACTCTGGGCTTGCGGCGCACGTACAGTGCGCCGATACCCTTGGGCCCATAAGTCTTGTGTGCCGTCATGCTCATCAGATCGATGGGCAATACGTTCATGTCAATCTCAACCCGGCCCGTTGCCTGGGCTGCATCCACATGCAGCAGGATGCCCTTTTCGCGGCACAGTGCACCGATGGCAGGGATGTCCTGAATCACACCAATCTCGTTGTTCACGAACAGGATGCTGATCAACACCGTGTCAGGGCGGATGGCGGCCTTGAGGGCGTCCATGTTGACCAAGCCGTCTTCCTGCACATCCAGGTATGTGGCTTCAAACCCCTGGCGCTCCAGCTCACGCATGGTGTCCAGCACGGCCTTGTGTTCGGTCTTGAGCGTGATGAGGTGCTTGCCCTTGCCCTTGTAGAACTGGGCGGCGCCTTTGAGGGCCAGGTTGATGGACTCTGTGGCACCGCTGGTCCAGACGATCTCGCGCGGGTCGGCATGGATCAAGTCAGCCACTTGCACACGCGCTTTTTCGACCGCCTCTTCCGCCTCCCAACCCCAGGCATGGCTGCGCGATGCCGGGTTGCCGAAGTGCTCGCGCAACCAGGGAATCATGGCATCCACAACGCGGGGATCCACCGGCGTCGTAGCGCCATAGTCGAGATAGATGGGAAAGTGCGGTGTCATGTCCATGGCTGGCTCAGTAAAAGTTTCTGGCTGGCAAAACTTGGGAAGAAGGAAGGTCGATATTCGAAAACACGTTCAGGGCAGCGCCGACCCTAAGGCCCAATTCACCGCCCCAAATGTCAGGATTTCGCGAAGACGTTGCCCAGCGCAAACACCGAGTTGGGTGCGTTCACGCGAATCGGCTTGACCACCGGGGTTGTCGAAATGGCGCGACGCACCACAGGTTTGTCTTCAATCTGAACACCCTTGGCGAGTTGTTCGTCCACCAGCTTTTGCAAGGTGACGGAGTCAAGAAACTCCACCATGCGCTGGTTGAGCGATGCCCACAATTCATGGGTCATGCAGCGCCCCGCTTCACCCAGGCAGTTTTCCTTGCCGCCACACTGCGTGGCATCAATGGGCTCATCGACCGACACGATGATGTCTGCCACCGTGATGTCGCCTGCCTTGCGGGCCAGCGTGTAACCCCCACCCGGGCCACGGGTGGACTCCACCAGTTCGTGACGGCGAAGCTTGCCAAAGAGCTGCTCCAGATACGACAGCGAGATTTGCTGGCGTTGGCTGATCGCGGCCAGCGTGACAGGGCCATTGTTCTGGCGCAGGGCCAGGTCAATCATGGCGGTGACCGCAAAACGGCCTTTGGTTGTGAGACGCATCGCAAGCTCCTTGTGCTAAGGCTTGTTCGTTGTAGAAACTGCTTTTGCTGGCTGTTGGTCAGCAAAAGCACCGTCTCCGCCCCTTACTCCGCACAGTTACTTGCACGGAGCCCTTCATCGCTGGGCTTTTTTCTTGAGTATTTTGTGCAAGTATAACACAAATCCCTATTGAATTTGTCGGGTTAAAAAACCAAACAGTCACCGTTTGACCTATGGCGTATTCCCTCCCGCACCCCGCCACTAAGCCGCCACGGAATCGTTACCGTGTGCACCAAACGCCTGGTCTTTGAGCCGCGTGAGCTGGTCCCGCACCCGGGCGGCCTGCTCAAACTCCAGGTTGCGCGCATGTTCCAGCATGAGCTTTTCCAGCCGCTTGATCTCGCGTGCCACGTCTTTTTCGGACATGTCCTCGACCTTGGCGCGCTGCATGGCTTCCTGCTCCAGCCGTTCAGCGTCTTTTCCGGCTTTCTCGCTGTAGACGCCGTCAATCAGGTCTCTTACCCGCTTGACAATGCTGCGCGGCGTAATTCCGTGTTCCTCGTTGTGTGCGATCTGCTTGATGCGCCGGCGTTCCGTTTCACCCATGGCTTTTTTCATGGAGTCGGTGATGCGGTCGGCATACAGGATGGCGCGGCCATTCAGATTGCGCGCTGCGCGGCCAATCGTCTGAATCAGGCTTCGCTCGGCCCGCAAGAAGCCTTCCTTGTCAGCATCCAGGATGGCCACCAAGGACACCTCGGGGATATCCAGCCCTTCCCGCAGCAGGTTGATACCCACCAGCACGTCAAAGGCGCCCAGCCGCAGATCCCGGATGATCTCCACCCGCTCCACCGTGTCGACATCGCTGTGCAGGTAGCGCACCTTGACGCCGTTGTCGGTCAGGTAGTCGGTCAACTGCTCCGCCATGCGTTTGGTCAGCGTCGTAATGAGTACACGTTCATGCTTTTCAGAGCGAATGCGTATTTCTTGCAGCACATCATCCACCTGATGGGTGGCGGGGCGCACTTCGACTTCAGGATCTACCAGGCCGGTCGGCCGCACCACCTGGTCCACGACCTGGCCGGAATGGGTTTTTTCATAGTCAGCGGGTGTGGCCGACACAAAAATCACCTGCCGCATGCGCTGCTCGAACTCCTCGAACTTGAGCGGCCGGTTGTCCAGCGCGGACGGCAGCCGAAACCCATACTCCACCAGCGTCGTCTTGCGCGAGCGGTCCCCGCTGTACATGGCGTTGAGCTGGCCAATCATCTGGTGGCTCTCGTCCAAAAACATCAGCGCGTTCTTCGGCATGTAGTCGGTCAGCGTGCTGGGCGGGTCGCCCGGCGCTGCACCCGACAGGTGGCGCGTGTAATTCTCGATGCCCTTGCAATGCCCCACTTCGCTGAGCATCTCCAGATCAAATCGCGTGCGCTGCTCCAGGCGCTGCGCTTCCACCAGCTTGCCGTCGGCCGCCAACTGCTTCAGACGATCAGCCAGCTCCAGCTTGATCGTCTCCACCGCCGCCAGCACCTTGTCACGCGGTGTCACGTAGTGGCTGCTGGGGTACACGGTAAAACGCGGAATCTTCTGCTTGACGCGGCCCGTGAGCGGGTCGAACAGTTGCAGGCTCTCGATCTCGTCGTCAAACAGCTCGATGCGCATTGCCAACTCGGAATGTTCGGCCGGGAACACATCAATCGTGTCGCCGCGCACCCGGAACTTGCCGCGCGAGAAGTCGGCCTCGTTGCGCTGGTACTGCATGCGGATGAGCTGGGCGATCACGTCGCGCTGACCCAGTTTGTCGCCGGTGCGCAGTGTCATCACCATGCGGTGGTAGCTCTCGGGCTCACCAATGCCGTAGATGGCAGACACCGTGGCCACGATGACCACATCGGTGCGCTCCATCAGGCTTTTGGTGCATGACAGACGCATCTGCTCGATGTGCTCGTTGATGGCGCTGTCCTTTTCGATGAACAGGTCGCGCTGCGGCACATACGCTTCGGGCTGGTAGTAGTCGTAGTAGCTGACAAAGTACTCGACGGCGTTCTTCGGAAAGAACTCGCGGAACTCGCTGTACAGCTGGGCGGCCAGCGTCTTGTTGGGCGCAAAGATGATCGCCGGGCGCCCCATTCGGGCGATCACGTTGGCCATGGTGAAGGTCTTGCCTGAGCCCGTCACACCCAGCAGGGTCTGAAAGGTTTCCCCGTCGTTCAACCCTTCCACCAGCTTGTTGATGGCCTCGGGCTGGTCGCCAGCGGGCGGGTATGGCTGGAAGAGTTCAAAGGGCGAACCAGGAAATTGGACGAACTTGCCGTCTTGCTGTTCGGGAATGACTTCTGAGATATCCGGCATGGGGCGGTCAACGGGTGGGTTGGGCGGGCCGTTAAAATCGGCTTAACCTGGCACAGTACACCACGCCCGGATTCTTCGCTACTGACAACCTTTCAAGGATTTTCATGTCTCTGTTCACCGCCGTCGAAATGGCCCCCCGCGACCCCATCCTGGGTCTCAACGAGCAATTCAACGCCGACACCAACCCCAACAAGGTCAACCTGGGCGTTGGCGTTTATTTCGACGACAACGGCAAGCTGCCCCTGCTGCAATGCGTGCAGGCCGCCGAAAAGACCATGATGTCCACCCCCACGGCCCGTGGCTACCTGCCCATCGACGGCATCGTGGCCTATGACAACGCCGTCAAGGGCCTGGTGTTCGGTGCCGACAGCGAACCCGTCACCTCCGGCCGCGTGGCCACCGTGCAGGCCATTGGCGGCACCGGCGGGCTGAAGATCGGCGCCGACTTCTTGAAGAAGGTCAGCCCCAACGCCAAGGTCCTGATCTCCGACCCCAGCTGGGAAAACCACCGTGCGCTGTTCACCAGCGCCGGCTTCGTTGTGGACACCTACGCGTACTACGACGCTGAAAAACGCGGCGTGAACTTTGAAGGTTTTCTGGCCAGCCTGAACGCCGCCGTCCCCGGCACCATCGTCGTGCTGCACGCCTGCTGCCATAACCCCACCGGCTATGACATCACGGCCGCCCAGTGGGACCAGGTCATCGCCGCCGTCAAGGCCAAGGGCCTGACGCCCTTCCTCGACATGGCCTACCAGGGCTTTGGCCACGGTATCGCCGAAGACGGCGCCGTGATCGGCAAGTTCGTGGCCGCTGGCCTGAACTTCTTTGTCTCGACCTCGTTCTCCAAGAGCTTCAGCCTGTACGGCGAGCGCGTGGGCGGCCTGTCGGTGCTGTGCGCCGACAAGGAAGAAGCATCGCGCGTGTTGAGCCAGCTCAAGATCGTCATCCGCACCAACTACTCCAACCCACCCATCCACGGTGGTGCCGTGGTGGCCGCCGTGCTGAACAACCCCGAGCTGCGCGCGATGTGGGAAAAAGAGCTGGGCGAGATGCGCGTGCGCATCAAGGCCATGCGCCAGAAACTGGTCGACGGCCTGAAAGCCGCTGGCGTCAAGCAGGACATGTCGTTCATCACCACGCAGATCGGCATGTTCAGCTACTCGGGCCTGAACAAGGACCAGATGGTGCGCCTGCGGAACGAGTTCGGCGTGTACGGCACCGACACCGGCCGCATGTGTGTGGCGGCCTTGAATAGCAAGAACATTGACTACGTTTGCCAAGCCATCGCAAAGGTCGTCTGAGCTTGATGACAAAGCGGCGCTTGCGCGCCGCTTTGTGAGCGAAACGCTCCAGAACCCGCACAACGCGGCCCTTCTGGGGCGTTTGCCGTTTCTGGGCTTGCCTGATGTGTGGCTGGTGGCAGGTTGCCTGTTTCAAACAGTGTGGAACCTGCGCACCGGCCTGGCGCCCACAGCAAACATCAAGGACTACGACCTGTTCTATTTCGATGCATCAGACCTGTCCGAAACCGCCGAACAGGCGGTGCAAGCACGTGTCACCGCCCTCTTCGCTGACCTGCCGATCACGGTGGAAGCCAAGAACCAGGCCCGCGTGCACCTCTGGTACGAGCGCTGGTTTGGTTACCCCTATGCGCCCTTGCAATCGGCGCGCAACGGCATCGAGCGATTTCTGGTGCCCTGCACCTGCGTCGGTCTGCAACCTGCGGCTGACCTCAGCGTTGATGAGCCCACGCTCTATGCGCCCTATGGGCTTGACGAACTGTATGCCGGGCTACTGCGCCCCAACCCGGCGTGCCCCCATCTGCCGCTGTTCCAGGCCAAGGCGGAAAGCTACCGCGAACGCTGGCCGTGGCTGACAATCCAGGCGGGCCATCTGCCGCATTGATCAGCGTTGCAGATGGTTTTTAGGTGCTTTTGGTCTCTAGCGCTTGATGGATAAGCGCTAACAGCTATCAAATCAGAAGCAATGGCTGCAGCCAGTGCGACCCCCTCACCCCCACAGTACGGACCGCATCGAGATCGAAGCCGACTGGTAGCCCGTATTGAAGAAACGCGGCATCTCACTGGCGTGCACCGCGCCCGCCGCGTAGAGCAGCGGCAAATAGTGCTCATGCGTGGGGTGTGCCTGTTTGGCCACCGCGCCCAGTTGCAGGAGGTTCTGCAACGCGCCCAACTGCCCTTTCTTGATCTGCTCTTGCACCACCGTGTCGAACTCTGTGGCCCAGTCATACGCCTCGTTGGCGGCCGTGCCACGGCGGGTGAGCCGAAGGTTGTGCACCACATTCCCGCTGCCCACGATGAGCACACCGCGTTCGCGCAGCCCTTTGAGCTGCTGACCCAGCGCGTAATGCTCCGCCGGGGCACGGCTGTAGTCCATGCTCAGCTGCATCACGGGGATATGCGCCTTGGGGAACATGGGTTTGAGCACCGACCAGGTGCCGTGGTCCAGGCCCCACTCGCCCTCGTCCACGCCCAGCGCACTTCCGGTGGCGGGCGATTTGAGTTCCTTGGCCAGGCTGCTGGCTACCAGGGGCGCGCCGGGTGCCGGGTACTGCTGGTCAAACAGCGCCTGCGGAAAACCGCCAAAGTCGTGGATCGTCTTGGGGTTGGCCATGCCCGTCAGCTGCCAGCCGTCACGTGTCAGCCAATGGGCCGATACGCACAGGATGAGCTGCGGTTGCGCGGTGCGGGCTGTCAACTCGGCCCCCAAGGCTTGCCAACTGCGGCGCCAGGCGTTGTCCTCAATGGCGTTCATGGGGCTGCCGTGGCCTACAAACAGCACCGGCATGCGGGGCGATGCTTTCAGCGCCTGCAACGCGGGCACAGTGGCGGCACTGCTCAAAGACGAGGTCATGAAGGCTCCCGGGAAGGCGGCCAGGCCCGTGAGTGCGGCCAAAGAGGTTCTGCGTTGCATGGGTCAGGTAGCGTAACAAATTATGTATAACGCAGGGAATGAGCCCGCGCGCCCCGTGAAGTTCCGGCGCCACGCGCTCCCGTCAAAACCACAACGCCGAGACAACCCCACACCCATGACGACCACCCTGCCCCAGCCCCTGCGCAATGTCCGCGTTCTGAGCCTCGCTCTCAACCTGCCCGGCCCCGCCGCCCTGATGCGCTGTGCACGCATGGGCGCCGAATGCACCAAGCTCGAACCCCCACCGCCCGCCGGCTACCCCAGCGCCGATCCCATGGGCGTCTACAGCCCGGCCGCCTACGCCACGCTGCACCACGGCGTGCGTGTGGTGCATGCCCACCTCAAGACCGCCGAAGGCCAGGCCGCGCTGCACGAGGAGTTGGTCCGCACCGATGTGCTGATTACGTCGTTCCGTCCGTCAGCCCTGAACAAACTGGGCCTGGGCTGGGAGGCCCTGCAATCGAAATACCCGCGCCTTTCGCTGGTGCGCATCGTGGGGGCTGCCGCCGAACGGGCCGAAGAACCCGGCCACGACCTGACCTATTTGGCCGACGCGGGCCTGGTCACCGGCACCGACATGCCTCCCACCTTGTATGCCGACATGGGCGGCGCGCTGATGGCGAGTGAAGCGGTGCTGCAAGCCCTGCTGGAACGCGCCCACACGGGCAGCGGCGTGTGCATCGAAGTCGCTCTGGCCGATGCCGCTGCGTGGCTGGCCCAGCCACGCGACTGGGGCCTGACCACGCCCGAAGGCGATGTGGGTGGCAACCATGCAGGCTACCGCATCTACCCCTGCGCCGATGGCCGCGTAGCCGTGGCCGCGCTGGAGCCGCACTTTGCCGCCAGCCTGTGCGCCGCTGCAGGCCTGCCCGCTTCAGGCGACCCACAGGTGCTGCGCACCCCCGCCACCCACGCGGCCGTGGCGGCGTTCTTGCGCACGCAGACGCGCGCACAGCTCGATGCGCTGGCCATGGCGCAGGACATTCCCTTGCACACTCTGGCCTGAGAACCCCCTTTCACCGATGCAGAAACAAGGCACCGTCATCCGCTGGGACGCCACCCGCGCCTTCGGTTTTATCCGTAGCCCCGGCACATCGGCCGATGTGTTCTTTCATGTGCGGGACTACCAGGGCGCTGCGGCGCCCCGCGAAGGTCTGGCCGTGATGTATGAAGAAATTCATGTCGGCGGCAAAGGCCCCCGGGCGATGGCCGTGCAACCCACAGCGCAGCAAGGCGTCACCTCGCAGCCCCGTGCGCAGCCGCGATCAGCCCCAAGAACCGCCCCTGCGTCGGGCTCACCAGCGCGCGGCGCCGCCACACAGAAGACCCTGCCACAGGCGCACCGCAGCCGCCGCCCCGCAGACTCCAGCGGCCCACCAACCCCTGCGGGCCCCGCACTGGCGCTGATGCTGGGCTGGGTGGCGCTGCTGGCTTGGGGTCTGTGGGCTGGCCGACTTCCGCCTTGGGTGCTCGGGGCCGCAGTGGGGGTCAACCTGCTCACCTTTGTGGTGTACGCCATCGACAAAAGCGCTGCGCAAAACGGCCAATGGCGCACCAAAGAAAGCCACCTGCATTTGCTGAGCCTGGCAGGTGGCTGGCCGGGCGCCTGGTTTGCCCAGCAGTGGCTGCGGCACAAGTCCCGCAAGGTGGAGTTTCGCGCGGTCTACTGGGTCACCGTGGTAGCGCATTGCACGTTGCTCGGGGCCTGGCTGACCGGATGGCTCGCGCGGTGGCTGGCATAGCAGTTTGCGGCCTTTTTATTCAAGTTTGATAGCTACAAACCCATTAAAAACAAGCGCTTTCAGCATTTTTATGGAAATTTCAGGGTGAATTCAAACGAATCCATGTACTGACGCGGACAAGGCCCGCCGACCTACACCGGGGATGCAGAAGAGGCGTTTCAATAGACCGTTCTGAAACACCTCAGGAGATGGCATGAAGCCCCTCGTTCTTGACTCCACCATGACCAACCTGGGCGGCGTTTTCTACCCCACGGGCCATGTCTTCGCCCTCTTCCCCGACGAAGACTGCGTGCGGCAGGCAGCCACTGCACTCCACGCAGCAGGCCACCAGGGCGAAACGGCTTACGCCAGCCCCGAAGTCATCCTGCAAGAGATCGTGCACACCCTGGGCACCGCCGATGCTCCCTTGCCATCCGTCGGTGCCGAGGGCGACATGGTGCGCCGCATTGCAGACCTGGCAGGCACCGGGCACCACGGCGTACTGATCGAGATGAACGACAAGGACACCACCACGGACACCCTTGTCGCCACCATTGGCCCCGAGGGTGCAGTGGCCGCCTTCTACTACCGCACGTTCATCATCGAAGACCTGATCAGCGAGCCCGCTGATGGCCCACTACAGTCCGTCGTGGTGGGCACCCACGCAGCCCCTCTCTGAGCGGGCGGATTTGCCCTAGCAGGTTTGGCAGTCTTGCCCTGCATGGCACGTTCTGATGGATGACTGCCAGCTGCGCTAAGACCTGACAAACCAGAAAAAAAGATAGGTCCACGGCTCTGTCCAGCCTTTTGCGTCCCCCCACGAAGGCCATCCCCCACCCGGGCGCAGGGACTGCCAAACTTTGCATGCGCGGGCGAATTGATCCCTATATAGTGGCTCGAACGCGTCGCACCACAGAATCAGCCGCCAATTCCAGAGCCACTCTGGAAGGCCCGCATGGACACTGGGTGCGGGCACACCAACGAAGAGGCGCCAGGCGAAGCCATCAGGGGCATCCAGAGCGCATGGCGGCTTGGCATGACGCGGAGGGCCCATTCATGGATGTGTTGCAGACAGTCGAGCGAAGACCCGTCTCACTGACGCTGCGGGTGACTTGGCCATTCATCACGATGGTGTTGCTGCTGGTGGCGTGTGCCTCTGCCAGCTTGTATGTCTTATCGACGGTGCGTGCCTTTGTCGCTGGCGAAAGCCTCTGGACCAAGGGCCAGAAAGACGCCATCTACTTCCTGGATCAATACGCCACCACCGGGTCGCCACAGGCCTTTGCCGGTTTCACCCGTGCCATGGAGATTCCGCTGGGCGACCACGCCGCACGACTGGCCCTGCAACCCGGTCAGGTTCAGACCGATGTGGCACGCGACGGCTTTCTGCGGGGCGGCAATCACCCCGATGACATTGACGGCCTGATCTGGTTGTTGCGCTATTTCGACCGCTTTGACCTGGTCAAAAAGCCCGTAGACCAATGGCTGGTAGGCGACGAATACATCAATGCGCTGCGCGAGCTGTCGCACGAAATCCACCAGCACAACACCGCAGGCACGGCAGATGCCCAAGCACGCGAGCGCTGGCAAACAACCATCCGCGAGATCAATGCAGGCGTCACCCCGGCTGCCCGAAACTTCAGCGACGCCCTGGGCGAAAGCTCGCGCCACATCGTGCTGCTGCTGATGTGGACCAACATGGGCATGGCCGTGATATTGATCATGCTGACCTTGTGGCACACCCACGGGCTGCTCGCACAACGCCGCCGTGCCGAGCTGAACCTGGAGGCCGAGCGCGAGCAGGCGCGCACCACACTGACAGCCATTGGCGACGCCGTGGTAACAACCAATATGCACGGAGAGATCCTCTACATGAACCCTGCGGCAGAGGCGCTGCTGGCCCGCAGCGCCACGCAGGCCGCCGGGTTGCCACTGGCGCAACTGCTGGTTTTTGACGGCGAGGCACCTCCCTTGTCTGCGAATGCGCTGGTGCAAACCATCCTGCACAGCGGCAGCGCTACGACAGGCAACATCCATCGCACCCTGGTGCGCGCAGACCAGACCATCGTTCCAGTCAAACTCGTAGGTTCGCCCATCCGGCATCAGGGGGCACTCACCGGCGCGGTGCTCGTACTGCACGACGTCACGCGCGAGCAGCACTATGTGGAGCAGCTGTCATGGCAGGCCAGCCACGACGCGCTGACGGGCCTGGTCAACCGGCGCGAGTTCGAGCATCGGCTGGAAGCGCTGCTCGCACAGCCCCGCCCCGTGGGCCGCGAAGGTTCGCTGCTGTATGTGGACATGGACCAGTTCAAGCTCATCAACGACACCTGCGGCCACCAGGCGGGCGATGAGATGCTGCGCGAGGTCTGCCGCATGCTGCAAAGCCACCTGCGCGAGGGCGACACCCTCGCCCGCCTGGGCGGCGACGAATTCGGCATCCTGCTCAAGGACTGCCCCGCAGGCCCCTCGGCCCGCATTGCAGAGCAATTGCGGCAGGCGGGCCAGGAGCTGCGCCTGAACTGGGGTGACCAGCAGCTGCGCACCGGTCTCTCCATCGGTATGGTGCAGCTCATCCCGGCACTCACCTCCATCCAGGAGGCCATGCGCGTGGCCGACATGGCCTGCTACCGCGCCAAGGAGAGTGGGCGCAACCGGGTGTTCATCTACCAGACGGAAGACATTGAAATGAGCCGCCGCGAAGGCGACATGGACTGGGTACGGCGGCTGCGCCTGGCTCTTGAGCACAACCAGTTTCAGCTGTACGCCCAGGCCATTGCCCCCTTGCAACCCGAGGGCGAAACCGGTCTGCACATGGAAGTGTTGCTGCGACTGCCTGAAGACGACGGACAGCTGATTGCACCCGGCTGCTTTATCCCGGCGGCCGAACACTACGGGATGATGCCCTCCATCGACCGGTGGGTCATCCGGCACACACTGGAGGCCCTGGCGCAGCGCCAGAACCTGCCAGGCGTTAATACACCGGTGCACAGCTGCGCCATCAACCTCTCGGGCACCAGTCTGGGCGACGACAGCCTGCTCAAACTCATCCGCAGCGCGCTGACAGAGTCCGGGGTCGACCCCCGAGTACTGTGCTTCGAGATCACGGAAACCAGTGCCATATCTCACCTGCCCAATGCCGTGCGGTTGATGAAAGAACTGCAGCAACTCGGTTGCCGCTTTGCACTGGACGATTTTGGCGCGGGGATGTCGTCGTTCAACTACCTCAAGCACCTGCCGGTGGACTACCTCAAGATCGACGGCAGCTTCGTCAAAGACATGCTGCAAGATGCCGGCAACCGCGCCATGGTGGAGATGATTCACCACATTGGGCAAGTGACGGGCAAACAGACCATTGCAGAGTTTGCAGAATCGCAGGCCATCGTGGACGCATTGCGGGGCATTGGCGTGAACTACGCGCAAGGCTATGCGCTGGCACGGCCGATACCGCTGGATGACTATTTGGCCATGCAGCGCACACCACAACCGGGGCCTCCGGGGAGTGCGGACTCGGTGCAGGCGCCTCCTCGCGCCGGCCAACGTGGCGCCGGCCCTGAAACCGGCGACGGCCCCCCATAGGGATGCCCTGCATAACGCCCTGTGGTCTTTGGTAGCCCGGACCCGGGCGGTCTACTGCGTTGCTTTTTTTGCCAATAGCGCGGCTGATGGCTGCAAAAGACGCCTTCTAGCCCCTCCCGATCCGCGCTACCACCGGCTCACAAGGGTTACACAGGAAAGCCCTAGCGCGCCTTCTTGAAACCCTTGCCCGCTGCGGGCTTGGCGGATGCCCCGGTGACTCTCGGTGGCAAACCCGTGTGCTGCGTCAGAATGCGGCCCTTTTGCGGCTGGGACGACTTGATCGGCGCAGCCGCAACCGGCTTGCTCGCCCCCACGGGGGTGGAGTTTTTGCGCCGCGCGCTCTGATAACCGCCGTCCGTCAGGGGCTGGAAGGTCGGTATCAGGTGGTGCTTGCCATTGCCGATCAAATCGGCCCGGCCCATGGCCTTGAGCGCATCACGCAGCAACGGCCAGTTGTTGGGGTCGTGGTAGCGCAAGAAGGCCTTGTGCAGGCGGCGGCGCTTTTCACCGCGCACGATGTCTACCGACTCCTCATCCGTGTCGCGCATCTCGCGGCGCACGCGGGTCAGCGTGTTGCGGCCCGAGTGGTACATGGCCGTGGCCGTGGCCATGGGGCTCGGGTAGAAGGTCTGCACCTGGTCGGCCCGAAAGCCATTCTTCTTGAGCCAGATGGCGAGGTTCATCATGTCCTCGTCGCTGGTCCCAGGGTGTGCTGCGATGAAGTACGGGATCAGGAACTGCTTCTTGCCCGCCTCTTCGCTGAACTTCTCAAACAGTTGCTTGAACTTGTCGTAGTTGCCGATGCCCGGCTTCATCATCTTGGTGAGCGGGCCTGATTCGGTGTGCTCGGGGGCAATCTTGAGATAACCGCCGACATGGTGCTGGACCAGCTCCTTGACGTATTCGGGGCTCTTGATGGCCAGGTCGTAGCGCAGACCCGATCCGATCAGGATTTTCTTGATGCCCTTCAAGGCACGTCCACGGCGGTAGATCTTGATGAGCGGGCCGTGGTCAGTGGTCAGGTTCTGGCAAATGCCGGGGTACACGCAGCTCGGTTTGCGGCAGGCGGCTTCGATCTCTGGCGAGCGGCAGCCCAGGCGGTACATATTGGCCGTGGGGCCACCCAGGTCGCTGATGGTGCCGGTGAAGCCCTTGACCTTGTCGCGGATGTCCTCGATCTCCTGGATGATCGAATCCTCGGAGCGGCTCTGGATGATGCGCCCTTCATGTTCGGTGATGGAGCAGAAGGTACAGCCACCAAAACACCCACGCATGATGTTGATGGAGAAGCGAATCATCTCCCACGCAGGGATCTTGGTGACACCGTCGTGGCTGCCGTTCTCGTCGGCGTAGCTGGGGTGCGGGCCGCGCGCATACGGCAGGTCGAACACATAGTCCATCTCGGCCGTGGTGAGCGGAATGGGGGGCGGATTGAGCCACACATCGCGCGCGGTCACACCCTCGCCATGCGCCTGCACCATGGCGCGGGCGTTGCCAGGGTTGGTCTCCAGATGCATCACGCGGTTGGCGTGGGCATAAAGCACTGGGTCGCTTTTGACCTGCTCGTAGCTAGGCAGGCGGATCACCGTTTTGTCGCGCGGGGGCACCTTGAGCTTGGCCTTGAGTGCCGGGTTGGCGACAAACAGCATGGGCTGAATGGCAGGGTTGGGCTCAGCTGTCTTAAGGTCTTTTTGGCCACCAGCGCTTGAGCCGCCTTTGCTACCAGCTACAAAATCAGGAGCATCATCCTTGCTGCAGGTGCTGCCTTGGGCTGCAGCCTGCTCACTGGTCGTCATGTAGGGGTTGATGTGGGCCTCAACACGGCCGGGTTCGTCCACGCTGGTGGAGTCGATCTCAAACCAGTCTTTGCCGCTCTCATCGTCTGGGCGACGCACAAAAGCCGTGCCGCGCACATCGGTGATTTTTTCCACCGGCTCGCGTGCAGCCAGGCGGTGGGCCACCTCGACCAGGGCTCGCTCGGCGTTACCGTACAGCAGCAGGTCGCACTTGGCGTCCACCACAATGCTGCGGCGTACCTTGTCACTCCAGTAGTCGTAATGCGCGATACGGCGCAAGCTGCCCTCAATGCCGCCCAGGATGATGGGCACGTCCTTGAAGGCCTCGCGGCAGCGCTGGCTGTAAACGATGGCGGCACGGTCAGGGCGCTTGCCACCGATGTCGCCCGGGGTGTAGGCATCGTCGCTGCGGATCTTGCGGTCAGCGGTGTACCGGTTGATCATCGAGTCCATGTTGCCCGCCGTCACGCCCCAGAATAGGTTGGGCTTGCCCAGCACCTTGAACGGGTCGGCGCTTTGCCAGTCAGGCTGGGCGATGATGCCCACGCGAAAGCCCTGCGCCTCCAGCGTGCGGCCGATCACCGCCATGCCGAAGCTTGGGTGATCCACATACGCATCGCCAGTCACCAGGATGATGTCGCAGCTGTCCCAGCCCAGTTTCTCCATCTCGGCGCGGCTCATCGGCAAGAACGGGGCCGTGCCAAAGCGTTTGGCCCAGTACGGACGGTAGCTGGTCAAAGGCTTTGCGGCGCGCGCAAAAAAGGAGACGTCAACGGGGGCGTTCATGCAATGGGGGTCGCGGCCACCCCGTGTGCGATGGGGTCTCGTGGGGCGCGGCTGTGGTGATTAACCCGTGATTTTACGTTGGCAGGCGATTTTTGTCGCCTTGAGGTCACTTGTCCCTCACTCCTGCAGGCTTGATAGAGATCCAACATATACTTGCTTTTGTCAATTAATTAAATGACAAAGGCATCTATGCGCCGTGCAACGCCAGACTCTCCACCCGCCACCGCCGTCTCGGCAAATGCCGTCAAGGCGGTGCGTCGCTTCAACCGTTTTTTCACCCGCCGCATGGGCGTGCTTGACCCTTACCTGGGCAGCAAGCTCTCGCTGACGGACGTGCGCGTGCTCTATGAGCTGGCCCACCGCGAGACGCCAGTGGCCAGCGAACTGGCGCGTGAGCTGGGACTGGACGGCGGCTACATGAGCCGAATCCTGCGGCGGTTCGAGCTGGCGGGCTGGATCAGCCGCAGCGCGAGCCAGGCAGACGCCCGGCAAAGCGTGCTGACCCTCACGGCGGCGGGGCGGGAGGTGTTCGAGCCGCTGCAGCAGCGCTCACGCGATGAAGTCGCGGCTCTGCTGGCCCCCCTGCCCCCCGCGCGCCGCCAGGAGGTGGTGGACGCCATGGAACGCATCGAGACCCTGCTCGACCCAGCCTCCGGTGCCGGCACCAGCCCCCCCCGCATGGCTGTGCTGCGCGACCCCGTGCCTGGAGACATGGGCTGGGTGGTACAGCAGCACGGCGAAATCTACTGGCGTGAATACGGCTGGGACCGTCGATTTGAGGCCCTGGTCGCCGACATTGCCGCGCAGTTCGTGCACAAGTTCCAGCCCGCCTGGGAAAAGGCCTGGATCGCAGAGTTGGACGGCGAGCGGGTAGGCGCCGTCTTTGTTGTGCGCAAATCCCCCACCACGGCGCAATTGCGCATGTTGATCCTGACCCCCAAGGCACGCGGACTCGGCCTGGGCGCGCGACTGACCGACGAATGCCTTGCGTTTGCCCGTGCCAAGGGCTACAAGAAGATGGTGCTGTGGACCAACAGTTGCCTGACCGCAGCGCGTGGCATCTACAGCCAAAGAGGCTTCAAGCTATGCAAATCTGAGCCCTACGAGGGGTTTGGGCAGCACCTGGTGGGGGAAACCTGGGAGCTGAAGCTGTAGCAGCCCACCCGACCCACTCCGTGCAGAGACCGCTCTCACGACCTACGATCCGATCCATGCCGCACCACTCAGCCTTGATAGCACCATGACCGAGAGCCATCGCCCCACCATCCGGCTGGTCGACGTTGACGATGATCTCTCTCGTCTCACGGCGCTGATCCATAGCGCCTATGCCCCGCACGCACGCCTCGGCCTGCGGTATTGGGGCACCCACCAGTCGGTGGAAGACACCGCCAAGCGCTTTGCATCTGGCACAGGATTGGTGATGGTGAATGGGGCTGGCGACTATGTGGGCACGTTGACCCTGCGCCCGCCACAACCGGATTCTGCGGTGGCTTTGTACCGCGACCCGGTGGTGTGGTCGCTGTGCCAGTTTTGTATTTCACCCCAGGCCAAGGGCCGGGGCTATGGCACGCAGTTGCACGCCTACGCGACCGATTTTGCCCGCAGGGCGGGCGCCCGGATGATGGCCTTGGACACAGCACAACCCGCCAAGGCCTTGATCGCGATGTATGAATCCTGGGGCTACCAGGTGGTGGGCGAGTGCGACTGGCGGCCGCTGACCAACTACACCAGCGTGCTCATGTCACGCAGTCTTACCGGCAGCGCGGGGGCGAACTCTGCCAGCTAATAACCGCAAGAACACCCAAAAGAATGGCCCCCAGGGGCCCATATGAGCAACGCCGGAAACACGCGCCAAGGCCGGGTCGGCCTACCACTCCCCCACATTGCGCACACGCTGCGCCAGATCAGGCGTCGCATCGTCGTCCGCAGCCAATGCCTGCGGAGCGGGCACCACCACGGATTCATGGGCGCCAGGCAAGCTGGACCGCCCCAGATACCGTCCAAAGAGATGGCTGGCAAGGGATGCAGGCAATGGGGCGGGGACCGGGGTAGATGCAAACATGGCAGTTCCTTTTCTGATGACCTGAGTGCTTTCCAATACAGCGCACCAGCGTAGGCCACGGCAATAAGCAATCAGTGTAGGAACACAGGCCAGATCCGTGTGTGACAGAACGCACAAACAACAGTCTGTTGTGGGTTTCATCGCTACAGACTGGCTCAAGACGTGACATCCGTCACAACCGAGCACCCCGCAGCGGCGCCGTAAACTCACGGCCCCATGTCCCACACCCTGGCTACGCCCGCGCACAGCGAACTCATCATCAAAAAAAGCCGTTTCATCGGCTGCGTACAACCCATGGCCGACCGCGCCAGCGCCCAGTCCGCTGTCGATGCGCTATGGAAGCAGCACCCAGGTGCCGCCCACGTCTGCTGGGCGTTGTTGGCCGGTGGCCAGTCGGCGGCGGTGGATGATGGCGAACCCGGTGGCACAGCCGGGCGCCCCATGCTCGAAGTGCTACGCCACCAAGACCTGGAAGGTGTGCTGGCGACGGTGGTCCGATATTTCGGGGGCGTGAAGCTGGGCGCCGGTGGTCTGGTGCGGGCTTACACCGACACCATCGCCCAGGCCCTTCTCACCGCACCCAAGGTGACCCTGCAACGCATGAAAACGCTGCAATGCCAGGTGCCCTACGCGCTCGAAGGCCTGTTGCGCCGAGAGATCGAGGCTGCAGGCGCTGAGCTGATTGAGGTGCAGCATGGTTCGCTGGTGTGCCTGCAATGGCGGTTGCCGGAGACACAGGCGCCTGCCTTTGTGCAGCGCATCAACGACAACGGGCAGGGCCGCGTGGGGTGGATGAGGCCTGAGCCCTGATCCTTACAGGCAGCTCAACGGGGGAGTTGCCGTGGTGGTGCAAGGCTTCGCTGAAAAGGCCTCTGCGCCTACAAGCGTCCTGCGGCCAGCGCTTCACACTGCCGGTTTCTGGACTCTGAGGACGCTCCGTGAGCCAACAACCGCTCGACACCATCATCATCGGCGCAGGCACCGCTGGCCTCGCGGCATTGCGCGAGGTGCGTCAGCGCACCGACCGGTACCTCATCGTCAATGAAGGCCCCTGGGGGACCACTTGTGCACGCGTAGGCTGCATGCCGTCCAAGACCCTCATCGAGGCAGCCAACGCTTTTCACCGCCGCCACACCTTTGAGGCGTTCGGCTTGCGTGGTGCCAGCGGGCTGACAGCAGACATCCCGGCCGTGCTGCAACGCGTGCGGGCGCTGCGCGATCAATTTGTGGCGGGGGCCCTGCAAGCCACCGGTGACCTGGGCAAGGCCTGCCTCAGTGGCCGAGCCACTGTGCTGAACCCCCACACAGTGGACATTGACGGCATACCGTACACGACCCGCAGCATCATCATCGCCACGGGCTCGCGCCCCAGCCTTCCCGACGAATGGCTCGCTTTTGGCGACCGCATGCTGACCACTGACACCCTGTTCGAACAACCCACGCTGGGCCCGCGCATCGCGGTGATTGGCCTGGGCGCCATTGGCGTGGAGATTTCGCAGGCCCTGGCCCGGCTGGGCTTACAGGTGGCAGCCTTCACCTCGGGCCATACCTTGGCAGGACTGAGCGATCCGGCGCTCAATGACGTGTTGACGGCGCTGCTCAAGCAGGAGATGGTGCTGCACACGGGCGCCAAAGCCGAGCTGCGCGAAGTGCCGGGCGGCATCGAAGTGTGCAGCGGCACGCACCGTGTGGTCGTGGACCAGGTCATTGCGGCCATGGGCCGGGTGCCCAACATCGAACACCTGGGCCTGGACACCCTGGGCGTGCCGCTGGACTCGCGCGGCATGCCCGCCGTGGACACGCAAACGCAGCAAATTGGCAACCTGCCGGTGTTCCTGGCTGGGGACGCGAATGCCCACGCGACAGTGCTGCACGAGACCGCAGATGAAGGCCATATTGCCGGCATGAACGCACTCGCCGCCGTGCCCGCACGGTTCAGGCGTCGCACACCGCTGTCCATCGTTTTTGCAGATCCGAACATCGCCATCGTAGGCCAGCGCATGGCCAGCCTGGATCCACGGCACACCGCCACTGGCACCGCAGGTTTTGAAAATCAAGGCCGTGCCCGCACCGCCCAGCACAACCACGGGCGCTTGTGTGTGTATGCCGACAAGACCACCGGCTGCCTGCTGGGTGCCGAGCTATGTGCACCGCAGGGCGAACACACGGCACACCTGCTGGCACTGGCGGTGCAGCAACAAATGACCGTGCACGACTTGCTGGGCATGCCGTTTTATCACCCCACGCTGGAAGAAGGCCTGCGCACCGCGCTGCGCGACGCCGCGCGCCAACTGCCACACGCCCGCACCTCCGATCTGGCCACCTGCATGGCGATCGGTGTACCCGCGCTGGACTAGCGAAGGCTCTGGCAGGCAGCCTTTTGAGTTGTAACAACGCTCAAGTCTGTCGCCAGCATGCCGAAAAACCGCCATTACCCCAAGGAATCGCCATGGACGTCGCCCTGACCAACAGCATCGTCAACACAGCCACCTCACTGGCCAGCGCCAAGACATCGGATGCGCTGAACATGGTGGTGCTGAAGAAAGCACTCAACATTCAGGCCGCATCGGCGGCCACCATGATCGACGCCATGCAGCAATCCATGCCCCAGCCATCGCTGGCCACATCGGGCACGCTGGGCACCCAGGTCAACACGTTCGCCTGAGCCTCCAAACAAACCGCGGCTATCGCAACCTCGCTGGCGATAGCCCTTCCAGCATCACGCATTCGCGCACCAGCGCGTCAGACAGCGGCTCGCCGGACAACAACTGCCGGGCCAACAAAGAGGCGCCCGCCGCGCTCTGAATTCCATAGCCGCCCTGCCCGGCCAGCCAGAAGAAGCCGGGCACATGGTTGTCCCAGCCAATCACCATGTCACCGTCTGGCACAAACGAACGCAGACCCGCCCAGGTGTGCGAAGGGCGGCGAATCTGGAAAGTGGTTTTTTCCTCAATGTGATAAATGCCGGTGGCCACATCCAGTTCTTCAGGCACCACATCGTGGGGATGGGTCAGGTCGGCGTTGGCCGGTGAGCCCAACAACTGGCCCGCGTCGGGCTTGAAGTAAAAGCTCTCGTCGATGCCGATCACGGCGGGCCAGTGGGTGGCGTCCATGCCCTCGGGCACGGCAAACGTGAAGGCCGTGCGGCGGCGCGGCTCCAGGCCAATGGGCGGAACGCCCGCCAGGCCTGCCACTACATCGGCCCAGGCGCCAGCGGCGTTCACGATGGTTTTGGCCAGAAGTTCTCGGCCATCGGCCAGGGTCACGCACCACACATCGCCCTGGCGCTGCAGAGACGTCACCTCCGCGTGGGTCAGCACCTGGCCGCCACGCTGGCGCAAGCCGCGCAGGTAGCCCTGGTGCAATGCATTCACGTCGATATCGGCCGCCTCGGGCTCGCTCATGCCTGCGGCCACGGCCTCGGGTTTCAGGCAGGGTAACTGGGCCAGCAACGCGTCCTTCTCCACCCATTCCACATTGGGCGAGATCGCATGGGCTTGCGTATACGCCTGTTTCAGCATGTCGAGCTGATCCGGCCCGGCCACATAGACCACGCCACGCGGCAAGAGGATGGGGTCCGCCCCAAACTCCGGCGGCGGTGCGTCATAAAACGCTCGGCTCGCCCGCGTCAGCGCCTGGATGTTGGGCGTGCCGTAGGTGGCCATGTACAGCGCTGCCGAGCGGCCGGTGGTGTGGTAGCCGGGCTGCGACTCGCGCTCCAGCAGCATCACGCTGGTGCCCGTACCCCCGGCGCTCTCCTGCACCAACTGCCAGGCCACCGAGGCCCCTGCTATGCCCGCGCCAATGACAATGGTGTCCGCTGTTTGCATGGTTTTGACTCCTGGCTCGAATTACACCGCCGACACTTGTGCTGTGGATGCCGCCCGGTCGTCGCGCGGCAGGCTGCGGGCATCGCGCAAATCAGGGGCGCCCGTCACGATGGAGGTCAGCGCAGGGTCCGCGCTGGTTTGCATGAGTTTGGCGATGTCAGGCCGTGGACGCGCCAGCCCGGCGATGCCCTTGAACGCCTGCTCCATCGCATGGCCCACGCCCAGCGTGTGGCGGTCGGCGCGGAAGCGGCCCACGATCTGCAACCCAAACGGCAGGCCCGCATCGTCCAGCCCGCAGGGCAGACTGAGCGCGGGGTGCGTGGTCAGCGTGGTCACATAGGTCAGCGCCAGCCAGCGGTAGTAGTTGGCCTGCGGCTCGCCATTGATGTGGCTGGCGAACAGTTGCGTCCACGCAAAGGGCGACACGGGCGTGGTGGGCGCCAGGATCACGTCGTAGTGTGCATACAGCTTTTGGAACCGCGCCAGGATGCGCGTCTGCTCGGCCTGCGCCCAGGCGCTGTCCAGCAAACTCATGGTGGCGCCCAGCTCATAGTTGGCGCGGGTGTTGGGCCCCAGGCTGGCGGGGTCGCGTTCATACGCTTCGCGGGTGCTGGCCACAAAGGCTTCGGCACGCAGCACATCAAAGCAGCGGTGCACGTCGCCCAGGTCGATGTCGATGGCGTCGCAGCTGGCAAACAGGTGCTTCATGGCCTGCACCTTGTTGCGGAACACGGTGCGGATGCCGTTATCGACCGCACAGGCACCAAAGTCTTCGGTGTAGGCCACGCGCAGGCGGCTCAGGTCCACGGTCTCGGGCAGTAAGAAACTCATCGGGTCCAGCGGATAGCTGAGCGGGTCGCCCGCCGACATGCCCGCCGTGGCAGCCAGTTGCAGGCACGCTTCTTCCACCGTGCGGCCCATGGGGCCCACCACCGAAATCGGGGTCCAGGCCAGCAGCTTGCGCGAGCTGGGCACCACGCCGGGCGAGGGCCTGAAGCCCACCACCCCGCAGATGGATGCCGGAATGCGCAGCGACCCGCCCGTGTCCGACCCCGTACACACCGGCAGCATGTCGCACGCCAGCGCAGCGGCCGACCCGCCCGACGAGCCGCCCGCATTCAGGTTCGGGTTGAACGGATTGCCCGTGGCGCCCCACACCGTGTTGCGCGAATTGGCGCCTGCGCCCATCTCGGGGATATTGGTCTTGCCCGTGACGATGGCGCCCGCCGCACGCAACCGCGCCACCAGCACGTTGTCCTCCGCCGGGATGTTGCTGCGGTAGATTTCCGAGCCATAGGTGGTCAGCAGCCCGGCCGTGGCCTCCAGGTCTTTCACCCCCATCGGCAGGCCGTGCAGCAGGCCCAGTGGCTCACCACGCAGCACGGCCTGCTCGGCCGCCTGTGCCTCTGTGCGGGCGCGGTCGTAGCAGGTAGCGGTGATGGCGTTCACCTGCGGGTTCACGGCCTCGATGCGTTCGATGCAGGCGTCGAGCAGCTCCACCGGAGAAATTTCGCGCGTACCGATGCGGTGGCGCAGTTCGTTGGCGGTCAGCTCGACCAGGGTGCCGGGTGTTGTCATGTTGGGTTTGTCTCCTTTTTTTACCGGGTGTTCGGTCAGGGTCAATCGACCGTGATGTTGGCCCGCTGCGCAATGGCGCGCATCAGCGGCAGCTCTTTGTCGATCAGTTCGGCCAAGGCTTTGGATGAAGCATAGGACGGTTCAAACCCCGTGGCGATCATCTTGTCGCGCGTTTCGGGGTCTGACACCACCTGGGCCAGCGCCAGCTCCAGGCGTGACTTCACGGCGGGCGGCAAACCACGCGGCGCCACCATGGCCAGCCAGGTGTCCATCTCCAGGCCCGGGAAACCGCTTTCGGCCAGCGTGGGCACCTTGGGCAGCAGGGCCGAGCGCTTGCCCGCCGTGACCGCAATGGCTTTGATCTTGCCGTCCTTGAGCTGTGGCAACGCGGCCGATACGGTATCAACGGAGAACGGAATCTGCCCGCCCAGCAGGTCGGTCATGGCCGGGGCGCTGCCCTTGTAGGGCACATGCTGGATTTTGAGACCCGCCGCGTTGAAGAACATCTCGCCTGCAAACTGCGAGGTGGTGCCCGCGCCAAACGAGCCGTACGAATGCTTGTCGGGCGCCGCCTTGACCATGGCCACAAACTGCTTCACGTCACTGACGGGCACATCCTTGTTCGCCAGCAAGATCAGGCTGGTGCGCCCGGTAATGCCAATGGGCTCAAAACTTTTGACCGGGTCATACGGCAGCTTGGGGCGCACGGCCGGGTTCACCGTGAAGGTGGTGCCCGAACTCATCAGCAGCGTGTAGCCGTCGGGCGCCGCCCGCGCTACATAGGTGGCGCCAATCACCGTGCCCGCGCCTGCGCGGTTGTCGATCACCACACTTTGGCCCAGCTTGTCGCCCAGCTTCTTGCCGATCAGGCGGCCGAGCACGTCGGTGGCGCCACCGGGTGGGAAAGGAATCACCAAAGTGATGGGCTTGGTGGGGAACACCGCTTCTTGCGCCGCGGCGGGGCCCCATGCAGCGGCCCCCAAAGCACAGAGTACGGCGGACGACAAAAGCAGTTGCTTGCGGTTCATGGGGTGCTCTCCAAAGATGACGGAAGTTGGGGAATAAAGGGACAGGGGGACGAGAAGATCAGCCTTGCGCAGCCAGCACGGCCCGCCCGCGCTGTACAAAGCCTTGGTACTGCGCATCGGGCACCAAGAGGCCGCCCGTGGTCCACACCAGGTGCGTGGCGTTGTGCAGCACGGCATCCACGCCGGTGTTTTGCAGCCACGCTTGCCCGGCGGTGGTGCCCGTCAGCATGGCCGGGCCACTGAAGCCCGCGGCGGCCGAGGGCTCGATGCGCTCGCCCAGCGCATCCAGCACTTGCACCAGCTGCACAAATAAGGTGTCGTCGGCCACGGTAAACACGCCCGACAGCAGCGGCTGCATCAGCTCGGCGGCCAGCAGCGAGGCACGCGGCACGGCCAGGCCATCGGCCTCGGTGCGGTTGGTCAGGCCCCAGTCGTACACCGACGGGTGCTGCCCAGCGCCCTGTGTGGCATCGGCCAGCATCTGAACCAGGAAACACGGCGACTGCACCGGCTCGGCAAAGAAACAGTGCACATGCGGCCCCAGCAACTGCCGCAGGCCAAACGCGATGCCCGCTGGCGCACCACCCACACCACAGGGCAGGTACACGATGAGCGGGTGCTCGGCGTCCACCGCCACGCCCTGCTCTGCCAGCTGCTGTTGCAGGTGCAGCGCTGCTGCGCTGTAGCCCAGCAGCAGAGAAAACGATTGTTCGTCGTCCACAAAGTGGCACAGCGGGTTGCTGCTGGCCTGGGCACGGCCCGCAGCCACGGCGCGCTCGTAGTCACCCGCGTGCTCCACCACCTCTACGCCGCGCAGGCGCAAGCGGTCTTTTTTCCATTCCTTGGCATCGGCCGACATGTGCACCGCCGCCTTGAAACCCAGGGCAGACGCCACCACGCCAATGCTCAGCCCCAGGTTGCCCGTGGAGCCCACCGCCACCTGGTAGCGGCCCAGCACCTCGCGCGCCGCCGGGCTGGCCAGCGCTCGGTAGTCGCCACCAGGCTGCACCAGCCCGTGCTCCAGCGCCAACCGCTCGGCAAACTCCAGCACCTCGTGCATGCCACCCCGGGCCTTGATGGATCCCGCCACGGGCAGGCCGTGGTCCGCCTTGATGAACAAACGCCCCTGCTCTGGGGCCCAACCCAGCGCAGCTTGTAGCGCGGTGGCGGGCAGCAGGGGAGACTCCACCACGCCCCCCGTGGCGGCCAGCTCCGGGAACACCTGCGCCAGCAAACCTGCAAAACGGGCCAGCCGCGCCGCAGCAGCCTGCGTATCATCCAGACTAATGGTTCTCCCTAGTGCGGGCAGTGCGACGGCGGGCTGCGCCTGCCGGGCCGGATTGATCCACAGGGCGGGCTGGGCGTTGCGCAGGCGGTTGGCCAGCAAGGCATCCATAGCGGGGTGGGTTTCTGCAAGCGTCATGGCACATTCATCACAAGAAGTCTTGCCTGCATTCTTCGCCGGTCACGCCATCGTCACAAACCATTTATATTGCGCGAAGCATTAGTATTAATAATGGATATTCGCCTCTCCCCTTCTCTACTGGCCTGGCTGCGCAGTTTTGATGCGGCTGCCCGCCACGGCAGCTTTACCAAGGCCGCAGCCGAGCTGTGCATCACCCAGGGCGCTGTCAGCCAGCAGGTCAAGCAGCTCGAAGACTGGCTGCGCCGCCCGCTGTTCTTGCGCACCCCGCGCGCCCTGGTACCCACGCCCGAGGGCAAATGGCTGGCCGTGGTGCTGCGCGAGAGTTTTGACGCCATCGAAAGCACCCTGGCCCAGATGCGCCAGCCGCCCGAGGCCGCCACCGCCACCCTGAGCTGCTCGCCATCGTTTGCCATGAGCTGGCTCACCCCCCGGCTGGGCGACTTCTTTCGCCAGCACCCCCACACCGGCCTGCGCGTGTTTGGCGAATTCCACACCCTGGACCGCACCCGCATGGTGCAGGGCGGCATCGAGGCCGCCGTGCGCTTCGACCTGGGCGGCTACCGCGACTTGAACGCCACCGTGTTTCTGGACGAATGGCTCATCCCCGTGGCCAGCCCCGAGTTCCTGGCCCGCCACCCGCCCATTACCCAGCCGCAAGACCTGCACGGCGACTGGCTGCTGCACGACGGCAGCCCCTGGGACGGCGCCGACACATATGAAGAATGGCAGCACTGGTTTGCCCAGGTGGGTGCCACACCACCACCCTGGGCCGGCGGCCAGCAGTTCAACCTGTCACAACTGGCCCTCGGCGCAGCATTGGCGGGCCAAGGAATCGCCATGGGCCGCGCCGCGCTGGTGCTGCAGGACGTGAAGGCCGGGCGTTTGGTGCCACTGCTGGGCCACAGCGTGGCGTCGCGTGCGGTGTATTCGTTTGTGACCACGACCCACCCCAGCCCGGCCATGCAGTTGGTGCGGGATTGGTTGGGGGATGAGGCGTTGCGGTTTTGTGGGGAGCGGGGGCAGGTGCTGCCAAGCCCGGCGGGGTGACATGCCGCCGCGCATCGTGCCCAGCACAGAGTTTTTAGTCTTTTAAGCCTCTAGCGCTTGATGAATAAGCGTTGGCAGCTATTCTTTTTGATTTGCGGCCAGCCATCAATCTGTAGGGTCACACCCTACTGGCTGACCGGGCTTGCATGACGCCTCCCCCTCCGAGTTACACCACATACCGCCTCATTAGACTTCACAGCGCATCCCCGCCACGGCAATCGCCTACCCCCACGCATGGCCTCTGCCAGCCCCGACATCACCGCCACCATCGCCGCCGCCCAGGCCTTCATCCAGCGCTGGCAGCACAACACCGCCAGCGAGCTGGCCACGGCGCAGAGTTTTGTGATGGACCTGTGCGAGCTGCTGGGTGTGACCAAGCCGCACCCCACGCCCGACCAGGACTACATGTTCGAGCGGCCCATCACCTTTGCCCACGGCGACGGCACCGGCTCGGCAAAGAAACAGTGCACATGCGGCCCCAGCAACTGCCGCAGGCCCAACGTAATGCCCGCTGGCGCGCCGCCCACACCACAGGGAAGGTACCGACGTTACCAAAGCATCGGGCACCCTGGTAAACGCGCTACTGGCCCTCGGCCATCTCGAATGTTAGTATTACAACCGTAATAACATACGGAGCCGCCATGCACACCCTCAAGCTCACCCAGATCGGCAATTCCGTGGGCGTTGTCCTGCCCAAAGAGGCCTTGGCCCGCCTGAAGCTGCAAAAAGGCGAGTCCGTTTTTCTGACCGAATGTGCTGAAGGCTTCATTCTCACGCCCTACGATCCGGCGCTGGAAGAAGAAATCACTGCAGGCAGAGAGTTCATGCGCGAGTACCGCGACACCTTTCACCAGTTGGCCAAATGAGCTGGCGCTGGATCAGCAAACAGGCGCTGCTGCTGCTGCATACCGAAAGCCTTGCCGAACACGGTGGCGGCGCTGGCATGCGCGACGAAGGGCTGCTGGACTCCGCCCTGGCGCGCCCACTGAACCTGTGCGCTTACGGCGATCCTGATTTTGCGGCCCTTGCCGCCAGCTATGGCGTTGGGGTGGCCAAAAACCACCCGTTTGTGGACGGCAACAAGCGCGCTGCACTGCTGGCTACTGGTCTTTTCCTGTACGTCAACCGCTACAAGCTCACCGCCAGCCAGGCCGAAACCACACTCACCATGCTCTCCGTCGCCGCAGGCGACCTCTCTGAGGACGACTTTGCCGCCTGGCTGCGCCAGCACGCCAAGCCACGGGCGTGACAACGCCTGATCTCCCCAGCGCACCCCGTCACGGCAATCCCCACCCCCACGCATGACCTCTGCCACCCCCGACATCACCGCCGCCAACGCCAACGCCGCCCATGCCTTCATTCAGCGCTGGCAACACAACACCGCCAGCGAGCTGGCCACGGCGCAGAGTTTTGTGATGGAGCTGTGCGAGCTGCTGGACGTTGCCAAGCCCCACCCCACGCCAGAGCAGGACTACATGTTCGAGCGGCCCATCACCTTTGCCCACGGCGACGGCAGCACCAGTGCCGGGCGCATTGACTGCTACCGGCGCGGCCACTTTGTGCTGGAGGCCAAAAAGCTCAAGGCCGGTAGCCACACCAAAGGTTTTGACGACGGCCTGCTGCGCGCCCGCAGCCAGGGTGAAGGCTATGCCCGCGCCCTGCCCAGCGCGGAAGGCCGCCCGCCTTTTGTGCTGGTGGTGGATGTGGGCACCGTCATCGAGGTGTATGCCGAGTTCAGCAAAACCGGCGGCACCTACACCCCCTACCCCGACCCGCGCAGCCACCGCATCGCGCTGGCCGACCTGGCCCGGCCCGAGGTGCAAGACCGCCTGCGCCGCGTCTGGCAGGACCCCGACAGCCTGAACCCCGCGCGCATCAGCGCCCAAGTGACGCGCGATGTGGCCGCGCTGCTGGCGCGCCTCGCCAGATCGCTCGAAACCAGCCGACCAGCCGACCAGCCGACCAGAATTTTCGCAAAATTCCGGATTAACGCAATATAGCAAAGCGTTTATAGCTCCTGAAATAGTAGCAAACTTTCTCACCCGCTGCCTCTTTTCGATGTTCGCCGAAGACGTCGAACTACTGCCCAAAGGCGCGTTTCTGGGCCTGCTGCAAACCCGCTGCGACGACCCCGCCACACTGCAGCAAATGCTGCGCATTCTGTGGGCCGACATGGATCGGGGCGGCTTCAGCGCCGCGCTGGTCAAGCCCGTGCTGCACTTCAACGGCAAGCTCTTCAAAGGCGCGGCACAAGACGGCTACAGCCTGCTGCTCACCCCCGAGCAGGTCGATTTGCTCATCCAGGCCGCCCGCTGCAATTGGCGCGAGGTGGAGCCCGCCATCTTCGGCACCCTGCTGGAGCGCGCCCTCGACCCCACCGAGCGCCACGCGCTGGGCGCGCACTACACGCCCCGCGCCTACGTAGAGCGCCTGGTGCTGCCCACCGTGATCGAGCCCCTGCGCGCAGACTGGGCCAATGCCCAGGCCGCCGCCCTGGTGCTGGCGCACGAAGCCGCTGCGCTGCAAGGCAAGGCGATGGACGCCAAACTGGCCGAAGCGCGTGCTGAGGTCAAAAAATTCCACCACCAGCTGTGCACCACCCGCGTGCTGGACCCCGCCTGCGGCAGTGCCAACTTCTTGTACGTGACGCTGGAACACTTGAAGCGCCTGGAGGGTGAGGTTGTCAACCAGTTGGAGTCCCTGGGCCACACGCAAGACCAACTCGGCTTTGAAGGCGAAACCGTCACCCTGCAGCAACTGCGCGGCATCGAACTGAACGAACGCGCAGCCGCCCTGGCCGAGCTGGTGCTGTGGATTGGCTACCTGCAATGGCACATCCGCACCCGTGGCAAAGCCGCAGTGGCCGAGCCCGTGGTGCACAACTACGGCAACATCGAATGCCGCGACGCCGTGCTGGCCTGGGACGCGCAAGAAGTGGCTTACGATGCCGCCGGAAAGCTGCTCAGCCGCTGGGACGGCACCACGTTCAAGACGCACCCTGTGACGGGCGAGCCAGTGCCCGACGAAGCCGCCCAAGTGCCGCAATGGCGCTACGTGGGCGCTCGGCAGGCAGCGTGGCCGCAGGCGGATTTCATTGTGGGGAACCCGCCGTTTATTGGTGCCAAATATTTGCGCTCAGCCTTGGGCGACGGCTACGCGGACGCTCTGCGCGCCGCGTGGCCCGAGGTGCCAGAGAGTGCAGACTTTGTGATGTTCTGGTGGCACCACGCAGCCGCGCAGGTGGCCGCAGGCCACTCCCGGCGGCTGGGACTGATCACCACCAATAGCCTGACCACGACCTTCAACCGTCGCGTCGTGCAGGCGGCGCTGGACAAAGGCACTCATTTGGAAATGGCGATTGCCGATCACCCATGGGTGGACGGCGCGAACGGCGCCGCCGTGCGCATTGCGATGACGGTGCTGGCACCTGATGCAGGCGAAGGCGGCTTACAGAGCGTGACCACCGAGCACGCCGGTGAATTTGGTGAAGTAGCAGTAACGCTGAATGAACGACGCGGGCTGATTCACGCTGATTTGAGCGTGGGCGCCAATGTGGCGGCTGCGAAGCCATTACAAGCAATGGCGGGCATTTCGTCACCCGGCGTCAAACTGCATGGCGCTGGTTTCATCGTCACGCCACAAGAAGCCGATGCACTGGGCCACGCGCCGCTGATTCGTGACTATCGCAACGGCCGAGACCTCGCCGACAAGCCGCGCGGCGTTATGGTGATCGACGCCTTCGGTCTGGATGCGGAAACCCTGCGCAAGCAATACCCGGCGGTTTACCAATGGTTAGCGGAACGGGTCAAACCAGAACGCGACCTGAACAATCGGGCGGTCTATCGCGACAACTGGTGGATTTTTGGTGAACCTCGCAAGGAGTTACGGCCCGCTCTTGCTGGGCTATCCCGCTACATCGCCACCGTAGTTACCGCCAAACATCGCGTATTCCAATTCCTCGACGCTGGAATACTGGCCGACGATGCTCTTATTGCAATCGCTCAGGACGATGGATACACGCTCGGCGTGCTGTCCAGTCAGTTGCACATCGAATGGGCTTTAGCCACAGGCAGCACTCTGGAAGATCGTCCTCGGTACATAAAAACCACTTGCTTCGAAACCTTCGCCCTCCCCGACGAAGACACCGGCCTGACCCCCGCCCTGCGAGAGCGCATCGCCGACCTTGCCGAGCAGATCGACGCCCACCGCAAGCGCGTGCTGGCGCCCGAGGCAGGCAACACCGGCCTCACCCTCACCGGCATGTACAACGTGCTGGCCGCCTTGCGCGAAGGCCGGGCGCTCACCGCCAAAGAGAAAACCCAGTACGCCCAGGGCCTGGTCGGAGTGCTGCGCGAACTGCACGACGAGCTGGATGCGGCGGTGCTGGCAGCGTATGGCTTGCCCGCCAACGCGAGCACCGACGACATCCTCGCCCACCTGGTGCAGCTCAACGCCCAGCGCGCAGCCGAAGAAGCCCAGGGCCGCGTGCGCTGGCTGCGCCCGGACTTTCAAAATCCGCAAAATTCACTGCAAAAACAAGAGCTGCTAGCGCAAGAGGATAAAGCGCCAGAGGCCGATCTGGATAGTGAAAAATCGCTATCAAAACCAGAGCAAGCAAAACCCACCCAACACCCATGGCCCCCCACCCTGCCCGAGCAGGTGCGCGCCGTGGCCGATGCGTTGGCCGCCAGCCCCGTCCCGCTCACCTTGCCCGCCATTGAGGCCCGCTTCAAAGGCCGTGGCCCGTGGAAGAAAGGCCTGCCCACGCTGCTGCAAACGCTGGAGGCGCTAGGTCGCGCGCAGGCGGTGCAAATTGAAGGCGGCATGGCCTGGCGGGGCTAGTCTCCAAAAACTCGATCTTGCGCACGCCGTGGGCCAAAGGGCCGACGGGTGAGTGGTTCGTGCGCTTCATGCAGTCCGTGCGGCTGGCCTCACGGCAGCGGCGTGCCTTGGTGTGCACGCAGCTGCCAGGTGCCGCCCTCGCCCCCTGGTCCGGCCACCCAGACGGTGAGGAACTGGCTGCGAACCTGCTTTTCCTGTCCGTCCTTGAGCACGGAGGCGTCCATGCGGCCGGTGACCAGTGCAGTGCCGCCGGGCAGCACCTGCACCTGAAGATCGCTCCACTCCAGGAGCAAGTAGCGCATGGCACCGTCGCGGATCTTGCCCAGGTAGCTGTCCCGGGTGTCACGCACGCCGGTGGAATGCACGTACACGATGTCTGGCGACAGCAGGGCCTGGAGGGCCGCACTGTCGCCCGCCAGCATGGCGTTACGCCGCAGTTGCTCGCAGTGCAGCACGGCCTCGGCGGTGATGAGCGAACTCATGGCGCAGCGCTTCAGTCGAGCTTGACGTCGGCCTGGCGCACCACCTTGCCCCATTGGGCAGAGTCGGCCTTGATGAAGGCGGCAAATTCTGCCGGGGTGGTGGCCTTGAGTTCGCCGCCGTACTGGCGCCATTTCTCGGCCAGTTGCGGGTTTTGCGCAGCTTTTTGCATGGCCGCACTGAGCTTTTCGACGATGGCCTTGGGGGTGGCTGCAGGCGCCAGGATGCCTTGCCAGGCCACAGGCGCGTAGTCTGCAATGCCAGCTTCGGCAAAGGTAGGCACATCGGGGAAGGCCGGGTGGCGGGTTTTCCCGGTCAGCGCCAGCAGCTTGAGCTTGCCGCCACGGATACCGCCGGCCGCCACGGGCAAGGCGTCAAACATCACTTGCACCTGGCCAGCCATCAGATCGGTGTAGGGGCTCGTGGTGCTGTAGGGCACAAAGCGCAGTTTGACCCCCGCGTTCGACGCAAACCATTCGCCGGCCAGATGAAAGTAGCTACCAGCGCCCAACGTGGCTGCGGTCACGGTGTCTGGATTGGTCTTGGCATAGGCCACCATTTCAGCCGCTGTCTTGAAGGGTGCTGAAGGCGTGGCAATCAGCCCGGTATTGAGTACGCCCAGCAGGCTGACGGGAGCGAAGTCTTTCTCGGCGTTGAAGGGCAGCTTGGTGTACAGGTGGTGTAGCACCGACATGGTGCTGGTGGTGCCCACCACCAGCGTGTAGCCATCGGGCGCGGCCTTGGCGGCGGCCTCTGTGCCGATGATTCCCGAGGCACCGGGCTTGTTTTCGACGATCACGGTCTGGCCCAGGATCTTGGTCAGCTCGCCCGCAATTTCCCGCGCATTGGCATCGGGCCCCGAGCCGGCCGGAAAAGGCGCCAGCAGCCGGATGGGCTTGGTGGGGTAGTCCTGCGCTTGTGCGCCGCTGGCGGCCAGCAGGGCCAGCGTGATTGCTGCGAGGCCGGTGCGCCGGGTGATGAAGGGGGTCATGTTTTGTCTCCTGAAGGGGTCGTTGAATGGACGCGTGACAACCGCGCTGGATCGCCTGGGTTGAATTCTTGATAAAAAACAAGATTTTGTCAAATTATGAGAATTGATGCATAATTTTATCTAAATCAAGCGACAAAACATCTTTACATGTTCACTCAAACTCCCCAGGAGACGATATGACCCCACCTATCTCGGCACTGCGCGAGCGCGGCTCATTGGTGTTCAGCCACATGGGCTTTTACGTGCGTGACCTAGAACGCATGGCGCACTTTTACAAAGACGTTCTGTGCTTCACCGAGACCGACCGGGGTGACCTGGGAGCGGTTCAGCTGGTGTTTCTGAGCCGCGACCCAGCAGAGCATCACCAGGTGGTGCTGGCCAGCGGCCGCCCAGCGGATCTGACGTTCAGCGTGATCAACCAGATCTCCCTGCGCGTACCCGACCTGGCCACGCTGCGCCTGGTGCGGGACCGCGTTGCGGCCGATGCCGATGTCACGGAGATGCTGTGTGCGACCCATGGCAACGCGGTATCGATCTATTTCCGCGACCCCGAAGGCAACCGGCTGGAGGTGTTCATGGACATGCCCTGGTACTGTGAGCAGCCGCTGCGCGAGCCCATCGACCTGGACCAGTCTGACGAGATCATCATGGCGCGCGCCGAGGCCATCGCGCGCAGCCGCCCCAAATTCCAGTCGCGGGCGTTGTGGCAGGCCGATATGGCCCGTCGCATGGGCTATGCCGACGACAGCCAAGAGGCCTGAGCCATGTTCGACGTCGCAATCATCGGCTACGGCCCCGCTGGCGCCACGCTGGCCAATCTGCTGGGCCAGGCAGGTTTGTCTGTAGTGGTGCTGGAAAAAGAAGCTGGCATCTACCCGCTGCCGCGCGCCATCCACTTCGACGGCGAAGTGATGCGCATCTTTCAGTCGGCGGGCCTGCGCCCGAAGGTAGAGGCCATCTCGCGCCCCGGCCTCAAGGGCATGCACTTTGTCAACGCCGAAGGTGAGACGCTGATGATCCGCGGCGGCACGGCCGCCCAGGGGCCGCACGGCTGCGCGAGCAACCACTACTTTCACCAGCCTGAGCTGGAGCAGGTGCTGCGCGATGGCGCTGCTCGCTTTGCCAGCGTACAGGTGCGGTTGCGCCATGAGGTCACGCAGATCACCGAAGCCGCCGACCATATCAACCTGACTGTTACCGACATGCAGGTTGGCCGCGCCTCTGAGGTGCAGGCACGGTATGTGGTGGGTTGCGACGGCGCGCGCTCCATGGTGCGCAAGGTGCTGGGCAGCCCCATGACAGACCTGGGCCTGCGCCAGCCATGGCTGGTGTTTGACGTCATCCTGAAAGACAACGCTCCCGCACTGCCCGACCACACCGTCCAGTTCTGCGACCCGGCCCGGCCCATGACCTGGTGCAACGTGACAGGGAATCGCCGCCGCTGGGAGATCATGCTGATGCCGGGCGACGACCCGGCCCAGCTGGTGCAGCCCACCACCCTGTGGCAACTGGTGAGCCGATGGATGAAGCCCGAACACGCCGACATCGAGCGCGCCGCGATCTACACCTTCCATTCTTTGATTGCCCAGGGCTGGCGCAAGGGTCGGCTGATGTTGGCCGGCGACTCGGCGCACCAGACGCCGCCTTTCCTGGGCCAGGGCATGTGCGCCGCACTGCGCGATGTCTCCAACCTGGCCTGGAAGCTCGAAGCGGTGCTGCAAGGCCACGCCAGCGAATCACTGCTGGATACCTATGAATCTGAACGCTCGCCCCATGTGCATGCGTTCATCGAACTGGCCGTCAAGCTGGGCGACATCATCCAAGCCACCGACGCCGACAAAGCCCGCGAGCGCGACGCGAAGTTCAGGGCGGGTGGGCCGGAGATTTTCGAGTTTCCGTCGCCACGCCTGGGACCAGGCCTGCTGCACGGCAATACGGGCCCGGTGGGCCAACCGTTCCCGCAGCCGGTGTTGGACGACGGCCGGCTGATGGATCTGCACATCGGCAATCGCTTTGCGGTGATCGGCCGCCCAGCGCTGCTGGGCGCGGTGAGCGAAGAGACCAAAGCGCTCTGGCAACACAGCAATGTGGTGGTGATGGCAACACAGGAGCCGGCCCTGCTCGATTGGCTCGACAGCCACGGTGTGGGGGCCGCCATGCTCAGGCCCGACCGCTACATTCTGGGGTTGGCCAAAACGCCAGGGGAACTGGATGCCATCACGGCGTGCCTGCCCGTGGCGGAACTTCAACCCCACTGAGCCCTTCAAGGGCCAAAGCCCCATGACCGAAAAGTCCGAGTCCAGCCTCGCGCGCATGCTCAGCGTGCTGGACCTGTTTTCCGACCAGCAATTGACCTGGACTGCCGAAGCCATCACCGAGGCGCTGCAGGTGTCGCTACCCACAGGCTACCGTTACGTGAAGATGCTGACCGAAGCGGGCCTGCTGCAGCGCTCGGCCGACGCGAATTACACGCTGGGGCCGCGCATCATCGTGCTGGACCACTACATACGCATGGGTGACCCGGTGCTGCAGCACGGCGTGGCGCAAATGCAGGAGCTGGTCGAGCAAACCGGACTGGACTGCGTCATTTCGTGTCTGTATGGGCAGCAGGTACTCGACACCCACCGGGAGTTCGGCACCACCGAGGCCACGCTGAGCTATGGCCGGGGCCGCCCGCGTCCGCTGTTCCTGGGTGCGGCGCCCAAGGTCATCCTGTCGTGCTTTACCCCGGCACAGTTGCACCGGGTTTTTGACGAGCACCTGGACGAGATCGTGCAGGCTGGCCTGCCCACCGACTGGAGCGATTTCCGCAAGTACTACAGCGCCATTCGCAAAGCCGGGTCCTACTTCTCGAATGGCGAACTCGAACCCAACCTGGCGGCGGTGGGTGTTCCCCTGCAAAAACCTGATGGCACTTTGCTGGGCGCCATCTCGCTGGTAACCACCGTGCCACGCATGGCCGTGATCGATCTGCCCAAGCTGACGCAACGTCTCACCCGCACAGCGCAGGAAATCACGGCCCGCATTCCCTGACTTCCCGCATTCGTCCTCTTCCCTTCCCGCTTTCCTCCTCCGTTCATTTTGAAAGGCCTTTCCCATGAAACTCATCAGCTTCTTGAACCAGGGCACGCCGTCCTACGGCATCGTCAACGGCGACGACGTGCTCGACCTCACGCCCATCCTGGGCGCACAAGCACCCGACCTCAAGACCCTTATCGCCAAGGACCTGCTGGGCGCCGCTGCCGAGGCGGCCAAGAAGCATCCCTTCACCCTCAAGTACGGGCAGCTCACCTTGCTACCCGTCATCCCCAACCCCGGCCAGATCTTCTGTATCGGTCTGAACTACGGCGAGCATGTGCGCGAGACCGGCAAGGAGATCACCGAAACACCCGTGATCTTTCTGCGCCTGCCCGAATCGCAGGTGGCCCATGGCCAGGACATCGTGCGCCCGGCTGAATCGCATCGGCTTGACTACGAGGCAGAGATCGCCCTCGTGATTGGCAAGCCCGGTCGCCGCATCAAGGAAGAGGACGCCTGGGACCACATCGCCGGTTACGCCTGCTACAACGACGGCTCGATCCGCGACTGGCAGGTGGCCACCTCCCAGTGGACGCCCGGCAAGAACTTCTACAAGACCGGCGGCTTTGGCCCCTGGATGGTGACGTCTGACGAGATCCCTGCGGGCAAGGTGATGCGCCTGCAAACGGTCCTGAACGGCCAAGTCCTGCAGGACACCACCACTGACAAGATGATCCACAACATTCCGCGCCAGATCGCCTACATCTCCACCTTCATTCCGCTGTCGCCTGGCGACGTGATCGTGACCGGTACCCCAGGCGGCGTAGGCAACAAGCGCACGCCGCAGATATTCATGAAGCCCGGCGACGTCTGCGAGATCGTGGTGGACGTCATCGGCACGCTGAGAAACGGCATCCGCGACGAGTAATCGTTCAGGTAGCCATTCAGCTTGCGGAGCGCTGGCTGGATCGGCCCGCTTCCTCGGTGCGTGGCAAAGGCTTGTGGATGGGGCCCGTTGGTGCCTGACATAGCGTTCAGAGCGAACGGATCAGACCTCATCGGGCCGGATCAATCGATGGCCGGCACGAAGCAGCGACAGCGGTCGATGTGCCTGCGCCATTTAATTTTCATGAGGACATCATGCATTTCATCCCCCTTACATTCGGTCGCAGCGTGACCCTGTTGGGCGTTGCCTGCGCCTTTGCCGCAGCCGCACCAGCGTTGGCGCAAGACAGCTACCCCAGCAAGCCGATCCGCCTTTTGCTGGGATACGCGCCCGGAGGGGGCAGTGACATGGTGGCTCGCCTCATTGCCAAACCGCTGGGGGAGCGGCTGGGCCAGGGCGTGGTCGTGGACAACAAGCCTGGTGCCGGTGGCAACATCGCAGCAGACTTGGCGGCAAAGGCCCCACCGGATGGCTACACACTGGTGCTGCTGCCCAGTGGTCACTCCAGCAATGCGGCCATGAAGAAAAGTCTGCCTTTCCACCCGGTGAACGATTTCTCCTGGATTTCCACGGTCACCACCTACCCGCTGACCCTCGCGGTAACGCCCAATTCGCCCATCAAGTCATTCCCCGACTTCATGCAACGGGCCAAGGCCGAGCCTGGCCGCTACACCTATACATCCGTGGGGGTAGGTACCGCCATGCATCTGGTTGGCGAGTGGATCATGGCCGAAGGTGGGGGCGTGGCAACCCATGTGCCCTTCAAGGGCGGCGCCGCCCCGCTTACCGAGCTACTGGCAGGTCGCGTAGACGTCATGATCGACACCATGACCAGCACGGCCCCGCTCCTCAAGGACAAACGTTTGCGCGTGCTGGCCGTGACCAGCCCCAAGGGGGCCAGCAATCCCCCCGGCGTGCCCAGCGTGGCGGAGTTTTACCCCACAGTGGTTTTCGAATCCTGGCTGGGAATCGCCGCACCGGCAGGCACACCCCCTGCCATCGTTGCGCGGATCAACAAGGAGTTACGTGCCGTTGTTGCCCAGCCAGAAATACGGCAACAACTCATCGATTGGGGCGGCACACCACAGACTGGTTCACCCCAGGAGTTCCAGGCCCGGGTTGAGCGCGACATCCAGAGTTTGCGCCAGGTGGTTGCAGACCGACGCATTGAAACCGAGTAGTCCCCTCAAAGTGGGATCGTTCACTGATCCGGCCCTGCGACGTACTGAAAATTTTGCAAGCAGCGCTTGCTGAAGCGTTTCGGCCAGTTCAGTGTGAGCGACTCAAACCTCATGGCCCGGATGCTCATTGAATGCGCCAAGCCTGGAGCGGGCTTTCACCGATGACCCGCTGCGACAGCAGTGTGCCACGCCGCAATCTCAACCCAAACCTCAAACCTACGCACTTCATGAAACCGATTCTTCACATCGTCGTTTGCAGCACCCGCCCTGGCCGCGTCGGCCCCGCCGTCGCACAGTGGGCGCAGCAAGAAGCCCTGGCCAACGACAAATTCGATGCGCAAGTGGTGGACCTGGCGTCGTTCAATCTGCCGGTTTTTGATGAGCCTGAGCACCCGCGCCTGCAGAAGTACCAACACGCCCACACCAAAGCCTGGAGTGCCAGCGTCCACGCGGCCGATGCCTTCGTGTTCGTACTGCCAGAGTACAACTTCGGCCCCCCTTCGGCTCTGCTCAATGCCATGAACTACCTCGTGCGCGAATGGCAGTACAAACCAGCAGCTTTCGTCAGCTACGGAGGCATGTCGGGCGGGGTGCGCGCAGTGCAGGTCACAAAGCAGCTGCTGACCACACTCAAGGTGATGCCTCTGCTCGAAGCGGTGGCCATACCAAACGTGGGCCAGCACCTCGATATCGACAAAACCTTTGCACCGAATGATTTCCACACCAGCTCGGCAGCGGCCATGTTCGACGAGTTGTCTCGCTGGGCACAGGCGCTCAAGCCGATGCGTGCGCCGTCGTGAGTGATTCGCGCGGTTAATACCGCTCAATACTGCGGAAGGCGTCGTGCTGAGGAGAACGGTGCCCATCAGATAAGCTGGAATCTTGGCGGGACAAATGAATTATTAAATACTCTTTTAATTTAAAATGAGTATAAATACGATCATGTCTACCGACCTCATCCCCACCCTCGCCGCCGCCCGCAAGGCCCACCAAATGACCCAGGCCCAGCTCGCCGAAAGCGCAGGCCTTTCCCGCATGACGGTGCAGCGCACCGAAGGGGGCGACCTGGACCCGCGCTATTCCACCCTGGCCGAAATGGCCCGCGTGCTGGGCATGGACATCATTGCCGTGCCCAGCAGCCTGCGGCCCAGCCTGGAGGCGTTCATCCAGTCGGGAGGCAAGTTTCTGGGCCAGCCGGAGGGTGTGGATGCCCCGCCCTCGGTGGTGGATGGCCTGCGCCGCTGACCGTAGCAACGCCCCATGAGCACCTCCATCCGCTACCTGCGCCTGTACCTGCACCGCCCCGCGCAGGCGGATGGCCACCCCGGTGGGCGGGAGCCCATCGGCTACCTCTCGCAATACGGCGACATCCTGCGCGTGTCATTCGACGAGAGCTACATCCGCAACCCGCAGCGCCCCACCCTGTCGCTGAGCTTTCAGGGTGCAAACGAGGCGGCCACGCAGCAGATTCTGGCGTCGGCACGCGATGCGCGGCTGGTGCGCACCGATGGGCGCTGGCCTGCCTATTTTCAGAACCTGCTGCCCGAGGGCCACAACCGCGAGCGGCTGGCGCGCGAGCGCGGTTGCAGCCCCGATGACGAGTTCGAGCTGCTGGCCGCCGCAGGCCATGACCTGATGGGCGCGCTGGAGGTGGAGCCCGTGCCCGCGCAAGACGGCATCCCGGACGTGGTGCGGCACTGGCACACCACGCAGGGGCTGGATGTGCTGGAGCCGGGGTTTGTGGAGTTTCCGGTGGAAGACGCGGCATCGCTGCCCGGCGTGGTGACCAAGTTCAGCGCGGTGCAGGACGGCCGCCGCTACACCGTGCACCGCCAGGGCGCGGCGGGCAGCGTGATCTTGAAGCTGCCCACCACCGCCCACCCCGACCTGGTGGCCAACGAATACACGGGCTACCAGCTGTGCAAGGCGCTGGGCTTGCATTGCGCCGATGTGCGCGTCATCACCCGCGCTGAGGCTGACCTGCCCGATGCCGTGCCCTTCAACGAAATTTTGGCCGTGCAGCGTTTTGACCACCTGCCCGGCGGCGCGCGCGTGCACATGGAGGAGTTCAATCAGGTGCTGGGCTACACCCCGCGCCAAAAGTACGGCAAAACCCATGGCAAGGGCGCACTGCAGGACTGGGCCACCATGTTGCGCGTGCTCAACCGCCTGAGCCGCCAGCCGGTGTTGGACACACGCGAGTTTCTGGCGCGCATGGTGGCGTTCATCCTGATGGGCAACACCGATGCCCACCTGAAAAACTGGGCGCTGGTCTACCCCGATGGCCGCGTGCCGCAGCTGGCGCCGGTGTACGACCCCGTGTGCGTGGCTGCGTTTTTTGACGGCGTACCCGACCACCAATACGCGGTGAACCGTGCCATCGACCACACCCTGCGGGCGCTGACCTGGGGCGATCTGGAAGGCCTGATGAAATCTGCCGGGCTGCTGCGTGTGCCCCGGCACCTGGCGCTGCTGCGCGAAACAGTGAAACAGGCCCAGGCAGACTGGCCCGCCTTGTTGCAAGCCACCACCACGCCGCCGACCGTGCGCACCACGGTATTGCAGCGCCTGGCGGGCGGGGTGAAGCTGACAGCGTGACCATGGCGCATGGCGCAGCGGCGTCAGGCACCCAGCATCTGAAGCGCTTCCCATACAGCCAAATGTGCTATTGAATGAATAGCGCATTGCGCTTATTCATCAAGCGCACCACCCGTTTTTATACAAATTCCTTGCCGGTTACATGACCCAAATGTGATGCCACCGTGGATACTGGGCCTCGCAAGCCTCCAATCACCCTCCCTCAAGGATGCCCATGGCCAAGATCCTGGAAGTGAAGTACGAGCACCAGGCCGACGCCCGCGTGTGCGAGGTGGCCCAAAAAAGCCTGGCCGATCTGTGCTGGCACGAAGTCGCCTACCCTACGCAAGCCACGGGCGATGCGGTCTGGTTCCTGGTGGCCTATGCGAACCAGGCGAGCTTCAAGGTTTACCGCGTCAAACATGCCAGCCAGGCAGACCTCAAACTCTTCAAAGTGGCCACCCCCGAGGAAGCGGGCTGGCGCACCAAAGACCATCTGCTGCGCGGCAAGCTGGGGTGACCTCTGCCGGGCAACGGCCACAAGCCCTTGGAGCGGGTTCTCAGCCAGAGGCAATCCGGGCGTCAGTGCCTCTTGTGAGGCACGGTGGACAAGAAGATAGGCTCGCTTGCTGCAGCGGTCACGCAACGTACCGGCACCCAGGTCATTGTGCGAACGTGAATGACAAACACGCCCATGCCACAACACGAGGCCGCAGGGTCTTGCACCGGGCGCAGCACGCGTAACATGGCGCGGGGGGCGCTGCTCCCCCCACGACTCCATGTAAAAATCCTGATTTGATAGCTACCAAGGCATACTGAACAAGCACCGGTGGCTATTTTGACCCCACCCTCGCCATGGCCGCTGCCACCGATCTACCCACCCCCTCCCCGAGCCTTCTCCAAGGCCCCAACCCCGCAACCCGGCCGACCTGTTCTGGTCCTTCACCTGGCTGGCCCTGCAGGGCTTTGGCGGCGTGCTGGCGGTGGTGCAGCGCGAACTGGTGGAGAAAAAACGCTGGATGACCAACGAGGAGTTTGTCGAGGACTGGGCCGTGGCGCAGATCATGCCGGGCCCCAACGTGGTCAACCTCAGCATCATGATTGGCGACCGCTACTTTGGGCTGCGCGGGGCGTTTGCGGCCCTCGCGGGTATGCTGACGTTTCCGCTCATGCTGGTGCTGGCACTGGCCGTGGTGTACGCACAATTTGCCAGCCACCCCGCCGTGGCCGGTGCGCTGCGTGGCATGGGCGCCGTGGCGGCCGGGCTGATCGCGGGCGTGGGGATCAAGCTCTTTGTCTCGATCAAGAACCACCCGCTGAGCCGGCCGCTGTGCATGGCCGTGACGGCACTGACCATCGTGGCCATGGCGTGGTTGCGCTGGCCTTTGTTCTGGATATTGCCGGTGATCGGCGGCGCAGCCTGCGTGCTGACATGGAGAAAGCTCGCGCCATGAACGCTGCCGCCACTGTGACCGCCCCTCTTCTGGCCCTGAGCGCAGGCGACTGGTTCAACCTGTTTCTGTACTACCTGTCGCTGTCGCTGCTGGCCGTGGGTGGCGCCATTGCCACCGCGCCCGATATGCACCGTTTCCTCGTCGAGCGCCAGGCCTGGCTGACCGATCCGCAGTTCAACGCGTCGATCGCCATCGCACAGGCCGCACCAGGCCCCAATGTGTTGTTCATCGCCCTGCTGGGCTGGAACGTGGGCATCAACGCCGGTGGCCCAGGCATGAATGGCTGGCTGCTCGGGACGCTGGGCATGGCGGTGTGCATGCTGGGGGTGATGCTGCCCAGCAGCCTGCTGACTTGGCTGGCCACGCGCTGGGGTCACCGCAATCGCGAGCGCCGGGGGGTGCGGGCCTTCAAGCAGGGCATGGCACCGGTGGTGATCGGCCTGCTGCTGGCTACCTCATGGGTGCTGGCCCGCGCGCATGGCAGCCCCACTGCGGCCTGGCCGCTGTGGCTGCTGAGCGCCGTGACCGTGGTGCTGGTGTGGCGCACCAAGCTGCATCTGCTGTGGATGCTGGGCGCAGGGGCGCTGCTGGGCGCGCTGGGCTGGGTGTGACCAAGCCCTGAACGCACCAAAACGCACCCCAGAGCCCGTGCCCACCCCCGGCAGCCGGCAGGGGTGGCTTACGCGCCAGACGCGCGGTCGAGCATTTCTTAACTGATCCGGCGCCCGTTTTCTGCGTAGATCGCCAGGTAAATGGCGTCCGAACCAATGTACGGCGCCTTGTTGCCAAAGCCGATATTGAAGTCACCAAACGACAGTGCACGGATGCTCGTCAGCCCGGCGCGCAGGCGCTCACGCGTAGGTTCTTTGCCCGCGTTCTTCAGGCCTTCGATCATGATCTGGGCATTGAGCCAGCCTTCGAGCGCGCTGCCGCTGTTCAAGAACGCGGCATCTGCGCCGGTGGCCTTCATGGTGCTCTGGAACTTGCGCACCACCACCGACTTCTGCGAATTGGCGTCCGGGAACACCTGCACCAGCGCAAGGCCACGCGTGGATGCGGCCAGCTTGGGCAGCTCGGACGAGATCACGGTGACCGACAGCCCCGCCAACGGCACACCCTGCGCCTTGGCGCGGAACGCCTGCACAAACGCCGTGTTGGCGGTGCCCGTGGTGGCCAGCAACACCGCGCCGGGGCGCTCAGCGGCCACCTTGTCGGCCAACTCAGCACCGTTCTTGCCATCCACAGCCAGCGCAAATTCGCCCCCGCGCTCGACCTTGATCTCGTCCAGCGCCCGGGACATGTCCTTGAGCACTTCCTTGCCGAAGGGGTTGTCCAGATAAACCACGGCAATGCGCTTGAGACCCATGTCCACGATCTGCTTGACCAGGCGCTGTGTCTCCTCGCGGTAGCTCGGGCGCAAGAAAAACACATGGCGATTTTCCGGCGCGCGCAGCGAGGTGGCGCCCGTGACCGGGCCCACAGTGGGAATGCCCTTCGACTCGATCAGCGGCAAGATGGACGCCGTGTTGGCGGTGCCCAATGGCGAAATCAGCGCAAACACCGACTGCGCCTCTACCATGTCCGTCACATTCTTGAGGGTGCGGCTGGCTACGTAGCCATCGTCCTTCACCTCCATGCGAATTTCGCGGCCGTGCACGCCGCCTGCGGCATTGACCTCGGCAAACGCGGCTTTCATGCCCGCCACCTGCTCAATGCCCGCCTGACCCAAGGGGCCGGTCAGTGCGATGGAGCAGCCGAGGTTGATCGACCGTGCGGTCAGCGCCTCTTCAGCCGCCATGGAAGTCTGGGCCCATACGGGCAGGCCAGTGGCAGCGACAGCCTGGGTGGCGCGCAAAAGAAAGTGACGACGGCTCATGGTGGTGTGTGACTGAAAAAGCAAAGGTGGCGCAGGCTACCGGCCGCTGCGCCCCGCCACTGTCCGCTGTGCGACACAAGCCGCTGTGCCGACCAGAAATAGGGGGTTTTCACTGAGCCAGGACAAACAGCGCAGACAAAGTACGCCCGCGCCTTGCCCCGGTAGCCTCAGCGGCCCAACAACTGCGGCAACAGGGTGGCGGCCGTGCCGCGCAGCAACAGGTGTGCCACACCGTCCAGTTCGCTGTGGGCGGGATTGAGTACGACCACGCGTGCGCCAGTGGCCCGGGCCTGGTGCGCCAGGCCCGCCGCCGGATAAACCGCGCCCGCCGTGCCCACCACCAGCATCAGATCACACCGCCCCGCAGCGTTGTGGGCGGCATCCAGCACATCCGGAGGCAAGGGCTCGCCAAACCACACCACCCCCGGCCGCAGCAGGTTGCCACAGCCCCCGCAATGCGGTGGGTGGCCCGCGACGGCGTGCCCGGCAAGGCAACAGCTGCGTGGCGTGTCAAGCCATTGGTATTCAAAGATGTCACCGTGCAGGCACAACACGCCGGTGCTGCCCGCACACTGGTGCAGGCCGTCGACGTTCTGGGTGATCAGCGTGAGCCCGCCCGGGTGTTATTGCCCAAAGGTAGCCAGTGCAAGGTGCCCAGCGTTGGGTGACACCTCAGCCAGCAGCTCGCGCCGGTACTGGTACCAGTCCCACACGCGCTGCGGATGGCTGCGAAAGCCCTCTTCGGTCGCCATGTCCTCGGGCCGAAACTGCGCCCAATAGCCGGTCTGCGCATCGCGGAAGGTGGGCACGCCCGATTCGGCACTGACACCGGCCCCGGTCAGTACGGCAAGGTGCCGCGCCTGCTGAACCCAGGTTCTGGCGTCGTCAAGCGGGGCACCCGGCATGGGGCGGGGCGGTTCAGGTCCGCTGACGCAGTGCCTCGTAAAGGCACACACCGCTGGCTACCGACACGTTCAGGCTTTCCACAGCCCCTTTCATGGGGATGCTGACCAGCTCATCGCAGGTCTTGCGGGTGAGCTGGCGCATGCCGTCGCCCTCCGCGCCCAGCACCAGAGCGACGGGGCCTTTCAGGTCCACCTGGTACACGGTCTTGGGTGCGTCGTCGCTGGTGCCGATACACCAGATATTGCGCTCCTTGAGTTCATTGAGCGTGCGCGACAGGTTGGTCACCATGAAGTACGGCATGGTCTCGGCCGCGCCACTGGCCACCTTGGCCACGGTGGCGTTGATGCCCACGGCATGGTCCTTGGGGGCGATCACCGCGTGGGCGCCCGCGCCATCGGCCACGCGCAGGCAAGCGCCCAGGTTGTGCGGGTCGGTCACGCCGTCGAGCACCAGCAGCAGCGGATTTTCAATGCCAGCGGCTTCCAGGTTCTCCAAAAGCTCATCGAGCGAGGTGATCTGGGCCACGGGCTCCACGCGGGCGGCCACGCCCTGGTGGCCATGGCTGCCGGCCAGTTTGGCAATGCGCTCGCTGTCGGCTTCGATCAGGCGGGCGCCGGCCTCGCGGGCGCGGTCGAGAAACTGGCGCATGCGGGCATCGCGCCGCGTGACTTCGTAGTAAATCTCGATGACGGACTTTGGTGCGGTCTTCAGACGCACACCCACGGCGTGAAAGCCGAAGAGAACTTTGGGGCTGGACATGGGGGGATTATCCGCTGGCTACAGACTGCGCTGCATGGCAACTATCAATTTCATAGCTGCCAGCGCATGAACTACCTGCACCAGCGGCCAAAAACACTCCAAATTGCTTCGCGACTCAGACCACCCGTCCCGCATCGATGGTGATGCGCCGCTCGCACTGCGCAGCAATGGCACGGTCGTGTGTGACCAGCACAAGGGTGGTGCCCTGCTCGCGGTTGAGATCGAACATGAGCTTCATGATGGTTTCGCCAGTCGCAAAATCGAGGCTGCCGGTGGGCTCGTCGGCCAGCAGCACGGCGGGCTGCACGACAAAGGCGCGGGCCAGGGCCACGCGCTGCTGCTCGCCGCCCGAAAGCACCTTGGGGTAGTGCGACAGGCGCTGGCCTAATCCCACGCGCGCCAGCATCTCGGTGGCGGCCTTGCGCGCATCGCGGCGGTCGGCCAGCTCCAGTGGCAGCATCACGTTCTCCAGCGCCGTGAGGTTGCCCATGAGCTGAAAGCTCTGAAACACAAAGCCCACCTTTTGCGCACGCAGGGCAGCACGCGCGTCTTCGTCGATGGCAAAAAGGTCCTGGCCGTCAAGCCGTACCGTGCCACGCGTGGGTGTGTCCAGCCCTGCGATGATGGACAACAAGGTACTCTTGCCCGACCCCGATGCACCCACGATGGCAGCGGTTTCCCTGGCGGCCAGGCGGAAATCGATATCCCGCAGAATGTCGAGTGTTCCGGTGGAATCCGTCACCGACTTGAAGACATGCTCGATGGCAATGATGGGTGTGGCAGACGACGTCGCGGGCAGTGGGGAGGATTCGGACATGAAAGGCACTTTACTTTGATTCGATATCTGCAACGACGCCACTTTATCCTGAGCACAGCGACCGCCGCGATGGTGGGGCTTTGTGCCCCTGCCGTGTTGGCGCAAGCGAACAGCAAGGCGGCGACCACGCCCGCTCGGCAGCCGGTGATCCTCGTGCTCGGTGACTCACTGAGCGCGGAGTACGGTCTTGCACGTGGCACCGGCTGGGTGGCATTGCTCGAAAAGCAGTTGGTTCAGGAGAAATGGGCGGCCACGGTGGTCAACGCCAGTGTGAGCGGCGACACCACCTCGGGTGGACGCTCGCGCCTGGCAGCACTGCTGGCGCAGCACAAACCCAGTCATGTGGTGATCGAGTTGGGCGGCAACGACGCGCTGCGCGGGTTGCCACTGAAAAATACCGAAGAGAACCTGGCCTGGATGACGCAGACGGCGCAGAAAACGGGTGCCAAGGTCCTGCTGGTGGGAATGCAGGTGCCACCCAACTATGGCACCGACTACGCAAACCGGTTTGCGGGTTTGTTCACCACCGTGGCGCAGGCGCAGAGGGCTGCGGTAGTGCCCTTCCTGCTGAAGGGAGTGGCCGACGGGCCTGATCCAACCCGCCTGTTCCAGCCAGACCGCATCCACCCACGCGCCGAAGCGCATCCGCAGATGCTGGCCAATGTCTGGCCGGAACTCAAGAAACTGATGCGCTGAGATGCGCCTGGCGCCTTAAGCGCCGGTGGCGCCTGCAGGCTGCTCGGGAGTACCGGCATCGCCCATGGGCTGACCATCAGCGGGCTGGTCATCGCCCTGCGGATCGTCCGGCCTGCGCTGTGTTTTGGACCTCAGCTTCTCTTCCTTTTTTTTCTTTTTGGCGAGTTCGCGCTGGCGTTTTTCGTATCCGTAGTTGGGTGTTGCCAAGGTAATTGCTTCCTGAAGTAGAGGCTCACTGTAACAGCATGGACTTTTTTCACGCGGCTGCGGGCGGCAACTGGGGTGGGGTTACTGATGCACGATACGCATGCCAACTGGCAAAGCCCAGCACCGGGCCTGCCAAAAGCAGCCCCACGCCCCAGAACCAGAGCGAAAGTGTCACGATGGCAGTGATGAGCGCCCCCCAGAGCAGCATGACGAGGGTGTTCTCCAAAACCACCCGCATGCTGGTGATACCGGCGGTCAAAGCATCGGTGTCGCGATCCAGAATCATGGGGATAGACACCACCGAGGTGGAGAACACCAGCGCCGCAAACACACCACCCACCACGGTGTACACGGCCACAAAACTCCAGTTTTGCGGGTTGAACACCGCCTGCAATACGCCGGTGGTCGATGGCATGCCGGTGTTGAAAAACACTGCAAACACCACCAGCGACGCGCGCCCCCAGAGCAACTCCAGCACCACCAGCACCAGCACCAGCATGCCCATGCTGCCCATATGGCGGTCCCAGCAGGTGAGCGACTCGCTCAGCTCGGGTCGGAGCCCCGCCTCGCGCCTGCGGCTGGTGTCGTACAGCCCCATGGCCAAAAAGGGCCCCACCAGCAGACAGCCGCTGGCCAGAGACATCGTGTATTCGGGCCGCGTGCGGAAGACCCAGCCCAGCACCAACGCCATGCAGCAGAAACACACGCCATAGAACACCGAAATACCGGGGGCAGCGCGCACATCCTGCACCCCCCTGGCAAGCCACCGAAACGGATCGGCGAGCGTCAGGCGCTGCAAGATGACCGGCTGGGCTGCCTGGGCATCCAGCGCGACACGCGGCGCTGGGTCAATGGGGTCAATGGGGTCAGGAACGGGATCAGCGGGATGGGTGGGCGTGGCGGTCATGCAAACAGGCAGGCTGTGGGAGTTGGGCAGCGGGAAACCCGCGAACCCTCACCCTAAGCCAGGCCCTTGTCACGCGCCACTGAGGAAACTACCACCCCCGGTAAAAAAGAGAGAAAAGGCTACCCCGCCGGGAAGGCATGCTCCAGGGCCTGCCACAGATCCTGCCGCAGGTCTTCCACAGCCTCCAGGCCGATAGAAAACCGCACCAACGTGCCTGGTTTGAGGTGCGTGGGCGCGCGGCTGCGCATGCTGGCGATGTTGTAGGGCACAACCAGGCTCATGGGGCCGCCCCAGCTGTAACCCAGCCGGAACAGGCGCAAGCCGTCGCAGAAAGCATCGACCTGCTGCTGCGTGTATCGGGCATCGATCATCACGCTGAACAGGCCTGCCGCCAACCCCGGCCCGCCCCGCCCAGCGCCACATAGAGCCTTCCAGTGCGCGTGGCCGGGCGCGTCTTCCAGCGCGGGATGCAATACCTGCGCAATGGCAGGCTGCAGCTGCAACCAACGCGCCAGACTGCGAGCGGCCTCGTCATGGGCGCGGTAGCGCAGGCCAATACTGGGCAGCGCGCGCAGCACGGCCTCTGCGTCGTTGGCCCCCACACCCAGGCCCAGGCGCATGTGGGTGAGCTTGATTTTCATGTGCAACCCGAGGTCGCGCGTGATGACACTGCCCATGAGCACATCACCGCCACCACTGGGGTATTTGGTCAGCGCGTGGGCAGAAATATCCACACCAAGGCTGCCGTCCCCCGTCAGATCAAACGGTGCAAACGCCAGCCCAGCGCCCCAGGTGTTGTCCAGCGCGGTGATCACGCCGCGAGCGCGGCAGATGCGCACCTGCTCACACAGGTCCGGAAATTCCATGCTGACCGAACCTGGCGCCTCCAGCCACACCAGCCGGGTGGCGGGTGTGATGCGGGCCGCCAGGTCGGACAGGTCCAGGGGGTCATAGAACACATGGGAGATGCCAAACCGGGCCAGCTCGCCGTTGGCGAGGTCTTTGCCAGGGCCGTATGCGTTGTCCGGAATCAGTACCTCGTCGCCGGGTTTGAGCAGGGCCAACGACACATTGGCGATAGCGGCCAGGCCGCTGGGTACCAATACGCACTGAAGACCACCCTCCAGGGTGCACAGGCGCTCTTCGAGGATGAAGGTGGTGGGCGTGCCGTGGAGGCCGTAGGTATAGCCGCTCTTGTCTTTCCATTCCCGCGAGCGCATGGCAGCCACGTTGGGGAAGATGACCGTCGAAGCCTTGAAGACGCCAGGCTGGGGCGCTAAAAAACCGGCGGGTGGAATGTAGTCGTGGTGGACGATGCGGGTTGCTGGATCGGTGTCATGGTCGTTCATGACAACCATGGTAGCGCGCCGCAAGGGGCGAACCCGCACGGCGCGTGGCCTGGAGGGATGCCGCAACAACGGCTCCGCTCCACGCACGCATCGGCGATTTTTTAGCTTGCGGTGACAACCAGCTGGTTGTTCACCGAGGTCACGCCCGTCACTGCCTTGGCAATGGTTTCTGCGCGCTCACGGGCCACGGTAGAGGGTGCGGGGCCATTCAGCGTGACCTTGCCATTCACGGTATCTACATTGATTTTGACGGCACTCAGATCAGGGTCTTTGGCCAGACCTGCACTGATCTGGGCGGTGATGGTTGCGTCGTCAATCATGCCCTTGGCATTGTTGGCGGCCTGCTTGGCCGTGGTTTCAGCATTCGCTGCGCCCTGCTCCATCTTGGTTTCGGCGCTTTGCATAGCCCCTTCGGCCTTCACGCGCGCATCGGCAGCAGCCTGCTCGGTCTTTTCTACGGCAGAGTCCAGACGCTGGCCCACCGTGGGCTCTTCCTTCTTGCCGCAGGCTGAGAGACCCAGGGCGAGTGCGCTCACAGCCAGAATGGTGGCAACCCGATGTGCGGGACGATCGATCATTTTCAGTGTGTTCATGCAGTGACTCCTTGCGAGTGAAACAGGGGTCCACTGTAGGCAGCCACACTCGGTCAACGGGTCGGACGCCACTGAAGTGCTTGTAGGACGGTATCACCAGTCAGTCCGCCAACGACGCGGCAAAACAGGCTGCCGCGCGCGACAATCACCCCATGATGTCGTCTTCGCTGGCCCGCTGGCTTCCTTTTCTGAAATGGCCCCGCCCTGACCGCCACTTGCTCAAAGGGGAGTTCTGGGCAGGCATGACGGTGGGCCTCATGCTGGTGCCGCAGGGCGTGGCCTATGCCGCACTGGCCGGTATGCCGCTGGTGACCGGGATCTACGCTTCGCTGATCCCTGCACTGATCGCGGTGCTGTTCAGCTCGTCCACCCGGCTGGGCGTGGGGCCGACGGCGCTGACCAGTTTGTTGATTGGGGCGTCGCTCACCGGTCTGGCCGAGCCAGGCAGCGCCCAATGGGTGGCTATGGCCGCATGGATGGCGCTGCTCTCGGGCTTGCTGCAGCTGGTCATGGGGTTGGCGCGATTTGGCTGGCTGCTCAACCTGGTCACGTCGCCGGTACTCAGCGGGTTCACGCAAGCAGCGGCACTGTTGATTCTGGGATCTCAACTGGGCGCCCTCACGGGCCTCAGAGCCGCCGACTGGGGTGCCTTGCTGTCCACGCCGTCACCGGGCCTGTTTGACCTGACGGCGGCGGCCTTTGGACTGGGCAGCCTGGCGCTGCTGATGGTGGCACGCCGCTGGAGACCCAACTTCCCGGCCGCCATCATCATCGTAGGTGCGGCAGGCGCATTGAGTTGGGCGCTGAACTATGCCGACGCCGGAGGCGCCGTGGTGGGGTCGCTTCCTTCGGGCCTGCCGGCGCCCTATTGGCCCGGCGCCCTGCCCTGGTCAAGTTTCACGGCGCTGGTAATGCCCGTGCTGGTGGTCACCCTGGTGAGCTTTCTCGAAACAGCGTCCAGTGCCAAGGTAGAAAGCCAACGCTCCAGCGAACAGTGGAACGAAAACCAGGACCTGATTGGCCAGGGGCTCGCCAAGATCAGCAGCGGTCTGTGCGGCAGTTTTGCCACCAGCGCTTCGTTTTCGCGCTCTGCCATCAACCTCTATGCGGGCGCCAAGAGCGGCTGGGCCACGCTGTTTGCCATCGGCCTGGTGCTGGTAGTGTTGCTGTGGCTAACCCCGGCGCTCTATCACGTGCCGCAGTCGGTACTGGCCGCCGTGGTGGTCACAGCGGTGACCAGCTTGATCAAGCCTGGCACGCTGTTGAGGCTGTGGCGGGTATCACGTGTCGAGGCGGTGATCGGAGGCATCACCTTCGCCCTGACCTTGGCAACGGCCCCACGCATGTACTGGGGCGTGCTGGTGGGGTTGCTGATCAACCTGAGCCACTTTCTGTACCAGCGCTTGCACCCCCGGATCATCGAAGTGGGGCTGCATCCAGACGGTAGCATGCGTGACCGCCACCTGTGGAGCCTGCCACCGCTGGCACCACGGCTTTTGGCACTGCGGATGGACGCCGAGCTGGACTTTGCCTCGGCAAGCGCACTGGAGCGACGGGTGACGGAGCACCTGGCGGAACACCCCGATGTCGTGCACCTGTGCCTGCTGGCCCAACCCATCAATCGCATCGACGTGACCGGTGTGGAAACTTTTGCGCAGTTGCTGGCCCTGATGCAATCCAGAGGCGGAACGCTGCACCTGAGCGGCTTGAAGCTTCCCGCAGAGCAGGTGCTTCGGCAAGCGGGGCTCCTGGAGCCTTGTATTGGCTTGGCCATGTACCGAACCGACGCAGAAGCGTTGGTGGCGCTGCAGCAGCTCCCGGAACCCATCGCAAGGGTTTGATGACGAGGGTTAGTCCACGCCATGGGCGGGCCTTCTTCTTGCTGACGCACTGGTACACTCCCTGAACTCTTTTTTGCTCCATTTGTGTCTGACTCTGCGGCCTCTCATCTTGTAGATCTGCGCGAACTTCGCCTGGATACTGCGCACTCGCTGGTGGTTCAGGCCGGCGGCAGTGAAGCAGCATTGCACCGCGAGGTTCCCTCGCGCTACTTGCAGGGCCTGATTGACGGCCTGTGCGAGCTGTCCCTCAAAGACCCCCTCACCGGCCTGGCCAACCGCAGGCATTTCCGCGCGGTGCTGGAGCGTGAAATCGACCGTGTGACACGTTCGGGTGAAGCCGCCTTGCTACTCATGCTCGACATCGATCACTTCAAAAAAGTGAACGACACGCATGGCCATCTGGCTGGCGATGTGGTGTTGCAGGCCGTAGCACGCACGCTCAGTGCCTGCGTGCGCCCCATGGACACCCTGGCACGTTATGGCGGCGAAGAGTTTGCCGTGGTGCTACCCGCCTGCCAGGCCGCTTTTGGGCGCGTAGTGGCCGAGCGCATACGTCGGGCTGTGGCCAACACGCCCATCCAGATATCCCCCTCGGTGGAGCTGAATGTCACGATCAGCATTGGCGGCGCCTTTGCCATGCAGTGGATCCGATCAACCACACTGCTGTGGACCGACCGCGCCGATCACCAGCTCTATCAGGCCAAATCGTCAGGCCGCAACTGCGTCAGCATTGAGGAGCAACCCGACAGCACCGTCAGTGCCGAAGAGAAAAGCCTGTTGTTTGGCCCGCTCTACACCCCCTCGGGTTGGGGCGACCTGCCCCCGCTGGACCCCAACCCAACAGGCAGCGCCTACTGAAAGTTAGATGATGAGCGACGCGCTGTCCCCCCAACCCACTTCGCCCGCAGTTCCTGCGGGCCCCGCCACCCCTCCAGCACCAGCCGCGCAAGGCGCCCGCATCATTGCGGTCACCAGCGGCAAAGGCGGGGTGGGAAAAACCTTTGTATCGGCCAATCTGGCTGCGGCACTCACCCGCCGCGGGCAGCGGGTGCTGGTGCTGGATGCCGACCTGGGCCTGGCCAATCTGGATGTGGTGCTGAACCTGCACCCCAAGATCACCCTGCACGATGTGTTCACGGGCAAAGCCGCACTGGACGATGCCGTCATCGCCGCCCCCGGTGGTTTTGATGTGCTGCTGGCGGGCTCCGGCATGGTGGAGTATTCGCGCCTGACACCCGAGGTACGCAACCAGTTTCTGAGCGTGATTCAGGCACTGACTCCACGCTACGACGTGGTGCTGCTCGACACCGGCGCCGGCATTTCTGATGTGGTGCTGTTTTCTGTGTCGCTGGCATCAGAAGTCCTGATCGTGGCCACGCCCGAGCCCACGTCGCTGACCGACGCCTACGCCGCCATAAAGGTGCTGGCCATGCAGCAAAAACGCCAGCATGTGCGCATGGTCATCAACCAGGCGGCACGCCCGGGCGATGGCCGCGCCATCACCAGCCAGTTGCAGCAGGTGCTGGACCGCTTTGTCAGCACCGATTCAGGCCGCCCTATGCGGCTGATCCACATGGGTGACATTCCGGCCGACCCCTCCGTGCGCGATGCGGTGATGCGCCGCCAACTTTTGCTGCTGCAAACCCCAGGTTGCCCTGCTGCGCTGGCGATTGCCCAGCTGGCCAACAAGATAGAAACCACACTGCTGTCGCCAGCAGCGTAACAATGCCCGCAAGCCCCGATAGGCCCATGGGCCTTCGGCGGCGCAGGTGATTCACAAGCCCATGACCGGGCCCTTGTTCGTCAAATAGCCGTGAACCACAACGTCCTCAACATCTCCTGCTACAAGTTCGTGCCCCTGCCCGATGCCGCAGCATTGCGCGAGTTGCTGCAGGCGCGGGCCACTGCCGCCGAACTCAAAGGCACCATCCTGCTGGCCGAGGAAGGCATCAACTTCTTTCTGGCAGGCCCGGCCACTGCGGTGCGCGGCTTTGTAGAGGCACTACGCAACGATGCACGGTTTGCCGATCTGGAGCCCAAGGAGAGCTGGTCGGACACCCTTCCGTTTCGCAAGATGCTGGCCAAGGTCAAGCGCGAGATCATCCGCATGGACCACCCCACCATCCAGCCCGCCCAAGGCCGCGCCCCCTCGGTGGACCCCGCCACGCTGCACCGCTGGCTGGCCCAGGGGCATGACGATGATGGCCGCGAGGTGGTGACACTGGACACCCGCAACGCTTTTGAAGTGGATGCAGGCACCTTCGACAATGCCATCGACTGGCGTATCGACAAATTCACCGAGTTTCCACCCGCACTGCGGGCCCACAAAGGGGAGCTGCAGGACAAGACCGTGGTGAGTTTTTGCACCGGAGGTATCCGCTGCGAAAAAGCCGCCATCCTCATGCGCGAAGAAGGCCTTTCGCATGTTTACCAACTGGAGGGTGGCATCCTGAAATACTTTGAGCTGACGGATGGCGCGCACTACCACGGAGGATGTTTTGTGTTCGACGAACGCCGGGTGCTGGACACCGGGCTTGCTACCGACACCCTCACAGCTAGCGGCGAATTTGCTATCAAATAATGAGCATCCAGCGCTTTAAGCACCTGCGCTACAGCCCATTTTGACTCAAAAAATCACCCTTTGAACCGGTGTTCCGGCAGGGGAATCCACTCCACCTCGCCCGGCACCTGCCCCATGGCCTGGGCATCCCAGTCTGTCGCGGCTTGCACGATACGGTCCTTGCGGCTGGAGACAAAGTTCCACCACATGTGGCGCGGTGCATCCAGCGCGTCGCCACCAATCACCATCAACTGCACCGCGCTGTCACCCGCAGCAAGCTGTGTGACCTGCCCCGGCTCGACCACCGCCAGTAGCTGCGCAGCCACCGTGTCCCCGTTGAGCACTACAGGGGCATCCACGGGGTAAACCGCCATCTCCGGTACCAGTGCGGGGATCTCCAGCGTGGCGCCCGCAGGCAACTGCACGTCCAAGTACAGAGTGCGCGAATAGGTGGCGACAGGGGAGGTCTGCCCAAAGGCGTCCCCAATCAGCACCCGCACAGTGGCCTCTCCCACCTGCACCTGCGGGATGGCAGCAGAGGGTGTGTGCACGAACGAAGGATCGGCCTCTTCATGGGCCAGCGGCAGCGCGGCCCACAGCTGGATGCCATGGTTCACATAGGACTGGTTGGCGAGATTCTGCGGGCGGCGCTCGGAATGCACGATGCCGCGTCCCGCCGTCATCCAGTTGATGGCGCCGGGCTCGATCTGCTGCACATAACCCAGGCTGTCGCGGTGCATGATGGCGCCGGAGAACAAGTAGGTCACGGTGGCCAGGCCAATGTGGGGATGGGGTCGCACATCGTGGCCTGCGTCGGGCTCTACCGTCACCGGACCAAAGTGATCAAAAAACAGGAAAGGCCCCACGGACTGGCGCTGCACCGCGGGCAACAGGCGCCGCACCGTGAACCCACCGCCCAGATCCTTGGCGTGGCCTGACAGACGCAGAGGTGCGCTCATGACAACACTCCCATAAAGTCCCTGGCGAAGGCAAAGGCAAGGCAAAAGCGGTGATTCATCGGGCGACTCCTTGAAGGCTGGGCAACAACGTCGCCAGCCTACCAGCTTCAGCTGCCCAACTTGGCAGCCATGGCCGCAACGCGCTGGCCGAACTGCTTGCCGGTTTCCAGATCGCCAGGGAACATCTCGGCGGCCGAGGCATCCGATGGCGATTGCGACATGGCGCCGCTGAAGGAGCCGATCCAGTTCACATCGTTGCGTGTGGCGGCCTTGGAGTTGGCAGGCATCATGCCGTTGCCCACCCACACGCCGCCATGCTGCATGGCCAGGTGGAACAGATAGTCCAGCGTGATTTGCTTGTCGCCATTGGTGCTGGCGCTGTTGGTGAAGCCTGCGAACAGCTTGTTTTTCCAAGCCTGGCTGAACCAGGGCTTGGACGACGCGTCGGCAAACTTCTTGAACTGCCAGCTCGGGCCCGCCATGTAGGTGGGTGTGCCGAAGATGATGGCACTGGCGCCCGCCAGGGTTTCCCAGCCGCCTTCGGGAAGATTGCCCTCGGCATCAATAGCGATCAACTGGGCGCCAGCGCCCTCGGCCACGGCCTGCGCCAGACGCTGCGTATGACCGTAACCCGAGTGGTAAACAACTGCAATGTGTGCCATGAGAAAACTCCTGAGGGATGGATAAAACCAAGGGACCGAGGGAACAAAGAACCCACCGAAGGGCCACAGTGAAGCGGCGATTGCCTGCTGCGCGCGCGCAGCGCGCTAAATGGCAGTCTGCGCCCCACTATAGAGAGAGATCAACAACCTGTCTCAGCGGGCCGACTGGCGCGCATCCAGACTCCAGGCACCAGCGCCGAAGGCCGCCAGGGCCAGCAGGCCGCCCGTCACGCCCACGTTCTTGAAGAACATCAGCTGCTGCATCATTTGCTTGTCGACCGGCAGGCTCCAGTAGGCGTGAAAGAAGAAGCTCGCCACCAGCGTGAAGAACGCCAACGCCAGGGCTGCAAAGCGCGTACCCAAGCCAAAAATAAGGGCCAGACCGCCCAGCACTTCGACGGCTGCTGCGATGGCGGCTGCCACGGTGGGCATGGGCAGCCCGACCGAGCTGATGTAGCCGACAGTGCCAGCGAAGCCGGTCAGTTTGCCGATACCGGCGGGCAGGAACAGTGCAGCCAGCAGCAGCCGGGATGCCAAAGCTAAAGGATTTTGCAGGGATGTGAACATGGTGAGTAACTCCTGAGTGATGGGGGGTTGAAAAACAAAGTCGAACGTCAGGCGGCCAGGTCAAACACGAGCACCTCGGCGTCGTGGCCATCGGTCAACGACAAGGTGGTTTCTTGCTCCATCAGCACGGCATCACCGCCCGACAAAGCATTGCCGTTGACCCGCAACGTGCCGCGCACCAAGTGCACATAGGTCTTGCGCGCCGCTTGGAGAGCCAGCGTGACAGTCTCCGCACCATCGAGCAGGCCGGCGTACAAAGCGGCATCGGCATGGATCTTCACCGACCCTTGGGCGCCGTCGGGCGAGGCCACCAGGCGCAGTGCACCCCGTTTTTCTGCCTCGGCAAAGGTCTTTTGCTCATAGCTCGGAGGGATACCGCCCACGTTGGGCTCGATCCAGATCTGCAGGAAATGGGTGGTCTGGCCCGCTGCATGGTTGAACTCGCTGTGCTGCACGCCAGTGCCAGCGCTCATGCGCTGCACATCGCCGGGCGGGATGCCTTTGATGTTGCCCATGCTGTCCTTGTGGGCCAGTTCGCCCGACAGCACGTAGCTGATGATTTCCATGTCGCGGTGGCCATGGGTGCCAAACCCGGTGCCCGGCGCGATGCGGTCTTCGTTGATGACCCGCAGGTTGCCAAAACCCATGTGGGCCGGGTCGTAATAACCCGCAAACGAAAAGCTGTGAAACGAATTGAGCCAGCCATGGTCGGCATGGCCCCGGTCTTGCGATTTACGAACAGTCAGCATGTGAGTGCTCCTTTCAAGACTCCACTGTAGGACTGCGCAGCGCCCGGCAGGGGCAGATGAATTGATGGCACTATTCAAATAATCTGAATTAACATGGCACCACCATGCAAAACGCACGCGATGTCCTCACCCCAGATGCGCTGACCATGCTGCAGGTGATTGCCGAGGCCGGTAGCTTTGCCGCCGCCGCCCGGCAGCTGGGCCTGGTGCCCAGCGCCCTCACCTACCGCGTACGCCAGATCGAAGATGCGCTCGATGTGCTGCTGTTCGACCGCAGCGCGCGCCAGGCCCGCCCCACCGAGGCGGGCGTGGAGCTGCTGCGCGAAGGTGCCCGCCTGTTGCAGGACATCGACGCCGTGGCCAACCGCGTGCGCCGCGTGGCCACCGGCTGGGAGCCGCAGCTCACGCTGTCCATCGACGGAATCATCTCACCGCACACCATGCTGGAGCTGGTGGATGCGTTCTACGCCATGCAACCCCCCACCCGCCTCAAGCTGCGCGACGGCATCATGACGGGCACGCTGGAGGCGCTGACATCGGGCCGTGCCGATCTGGCCATTGGTGTCTCAGTGGCAGGCAACAACGTGGCGGGCCTGCAGCAGGCCACGCTGGGCGACATGTTGTTCATTTACGTGGTGGCGCCCCACCATCCCTTGGCCACTGCTCCCGAGCCCATTGCAGACGCCACTTTGCTGGAACACCGCGCCGTGGCCGTGGCCGATTCGGCCACGCGCGGTGGTGTCACGATGGGCCTGCTGGGTGGGCAAGATGTGCTGACCGTCGACACCATGCAAGCCAAGGTACGGGTACAACTGCGCGGCCTGGCCGGTGGCTTTTTGCCCGAGCCCATGGTGCGCCCCTATCTGGAGACCGGCCGCCTGGTAGAGCGCCGCGTGGCCCGCCCTGAGCGCAATGTGCGCGTGCATTACGCCTGGGGCGGCCCCGGCTTCACGGCACCCGGTCGGGCGCTGCAATGGTGGCTGAACCAGTTGCAAAGCCCCGCCACACGCCGCGCTCTGCTGGAAAACCACCATCATTTCTGATGCGGATCAAGCTCACAGCCCCCTGTGGCGCGTGTAGAGTGGTTCCTGTTGGTTTTGCATAGCATTTCACCTGCCGACCGTCACCGAAAGGCCTTCCATGAGCAAACCTGATCCTCTCCCCGCCAAACGGCTCCGACGCACCAGCGCCCCTGTCCAAGCAACCCCTGCTGCGGCGCCCACCACCCCATCCGGCAAACCCCAGCGCCATTTCGCCATCATCGGCGCAGGCATGGCCGGCATTGCCTGCGCACGCACGCTGGTGCAAGCCGGGCACCGCGTGACCGTGTTCGAGAAGTCCTCCCAGGCGGGCGGCCGCACCGCCACCATCGACACCCCTTTTGGCAACTTTGATGCGGGCGCCCAATATTTCACGGTGCGCGATCCACGTTTTGCCCGCGCCATCGACACCGTGCCTGGCATCTGCAAGCGCTGGAGCGCCAATTCTGTGCAGGTGCTCGACGCCGCAGGGCGCGTGGCCGCAGCCGGCCTGCCCCACCGCGAAGCGCACTGGGTGGCGAGCCCGGGCATGCAGTCCCTGGTGGGCGCCTGGGCCGAGCCGCTGCTCAAGGCCGGCCAGCTGATCACCCACACCCGCGTCACCGCCATCGAACCCGATTCCCTGAATGCCCCCGGCTGGCAACTGCGCACCGAGGGGCCTGCGGGCAGCCAGCATGTCTATGCCGGCTTTGACGCCGTGCTGCTGGCCCAGCCTTCGGTGCCCGCCCAGGCCCTGCTGGCCAGCTCAGCCGTGGACACCTCGCTGACCGATGCCCTGTCCACAGTAGCCATTGCCCCCTGCTGGACACTGATGCTCGCCTACCCGCAGGCCGTGCGCCCAGGCCTGACCACGCTCGGCCCCCAGTGGAATGCCGCACGCAGCACCCACCACCGCATTGCCTGGCTGGCGCGCGAGTCCTCCAAACCCGGCCGCAACATGGTCGAACGCTGGACGGTACAGGCCAGCCCCGCTTGGTCGGCCGAGCACCTGGAAGACGACGAAGCCCGTGTGCAGGCCAAACTGATCAAGGCGTTTGCCGAAGTCACCGGCATCCGCGCCACGCCGGCCCACGCCGACACCCGCCGCTGGCGCTATGCCCAGACCACACACGCACTGGGCCGCAGCCATTTGTGGGATGCCACCATGGGCCTGGGCGCCTGTGGCGACTGGTGCCTGGGGCACCGGGTGGAAGACGCCTTTGTGTCGGGCCTGGAGCTGGCACTCGCCGTGGCATGACCGTGGACGCGGGCGCTGGTCAGCGCTACGTGGGCCGGTTTGCCCCCTCGCCCACGGGCCCGCTGCATGCGGGCTCGCTGGTGGCCGCGCTTGCCAGCTGGCTGGATGCGCGGGCGCACCATGGCCGATGGCTGGTGCGCATTGAAGATGTAGACCAGCCCCGCTGCGTGCCCGGCGCCGACGCCTTCATCCTGCAACAACTGGCCACCTGCGGCCTGATTCCGGATGCCCCGCCCCAATGGCAGTCAGTCCGTGGAACGCTCTACCAGCGAGCGCTGGAGCAGTTGATGGCGCAGGGCAACGCCTACCCCTGCGCCTGTTCGCGCAAGGACATTGAAGACGCCCAGGCCGCGCTGGGCCATGCCCGTGAGCGCCACGCAGCGCTCCCCTACCCCGGCACCTGTCGCCACGGACTGCAGGGCCGCACCGGGCGCTCCTGGCGCTTCAATGCCACCGAATTTAAGAAAAAACAGCCTGTAGCGCATGTTGCACAAGCACAAGCAGCTACATATTCAATAGCAAACAACGCGGATGAACTGCAGTGGCGTGACCGCCGCCTGGGCCTGCAGCAGCAAGACGTGGCCCGCACCGTGGGCGACTTTGTGCTGCACCGTGCCGATGGGCTCTGGGCTTATCAGCTCGCCGTGGTGGTGGACGACGCAGACCAGGGCATCACCGATGTGGTGCGAGGCGCAGACCTGGCAGACAACACACCGCGCCAGATCCTGCTGCAACAGGCCCTGGGGCTGTCCACGCCCCGCTATCTGCACACGCCACTGGTCTGCGGCGACAACGGGGAGAAGCTGTCCAAGCAAAACGGTGCCCAGGCCCTGGACCTGCGCCATCCGGTATCGGCATTGTCACAAGCGGCCCGCGTGCTGGGGTTGCCACCACTGGAGCATCCGCACCACATTTGCATCTCGGAGGCCCTCACGCTATGGGTTACGGCATGGGGACGAAACTACAATGGCTCATCGTGACCGAACCGACCATTGCCCCCTCCCTCCCGAGCGCTGCGCCCGCTGCAGCCCCATCCGCTCCTGGTGCAGCGCCAGCAGGCGTCACCCACCCCAAAACCATCAAGAGTTTTGTGCGCCGCGCAGGCCGCACCACCACCGGCCAGGCCAAGGCCTTTGAAGACCTTGGCCCCCGTTTTGTGCTTCCCTATGCCCCGGCCCCGCTTGACGCAGTAGCCGCCTTTGCCCGCAATGCCCCGCTGGTGCTTGAAATCGGCTTTGGCATGGGCGAGGCCACGGCCCACATCGCTGGCGTGCGTCCTGGCGACAATTTCCTGTGCTGCGAAGTGCATGAACCTGGCGTGGGTGCCTTGCTCAAGCGCATTGGCGAGCAGAACCTGACCAATATCCGCATCCTGCAGCACGACGCGGTGGAGGTCATTGACCACATGCTGCCCGAGGGCAGCCTGGATGGCGTTCACATCTTCTTCCCGGACCCCTGGCACAAGACCAAACACAACAAGCGTCGCCTGATCCAGTCTCCGCTGGTGGCCAAGCTGGCCGCCCGCCTCAAACCCGGCGGCTACCTGCATTGCGCCACCGACTGGCAACCTTACGCAGAACAAATGCTGCAAGTGCTCAGCGCCGAGCCATTGCTTCAAAACACCGCCACCGGCTTTGCCCCACAACCCGACTACCGCCCCCTGACCAAGTTCGAAAATCGCGGCCTGCGGTTGGGACACGGGGTGTGGGATGTGGTGTTCGTTCGCCGCAACTGACCACCCATATGCCCCGACCGGCCCGCCAAACACCGCCCATGAAACCCATCCTGCAAAACCTGGTGGAGATGACCGGTCACCGCGATCACCTGCGGCTGGAGGTGTCGGTGTTGTCCACGCTGCAAAAGCTCAGCAGCATCACCGAAGTGCGGGCCCTGGAGCTTTTCTCCGACGCAGGGGTGCCCTTTGTGCGCCCGCGCACCTGGGTGGACAACGGCCAGCTGGTCTCCACCGATTCGGAGGCTGCAGCAGACCCGCGCCGCGAACCGCTGGACAACTACCCCGCGCTGCGCGGCTGCGTGGACACCCACGGCGAAAGCGCGCTGGCCTCACCCCGCAAGGGCCGCTATGTGCTGTGGCTGCCGGTGTGGATGCACGACAAGGTCAGCACCTGCCTGGAGATCACGCAGTCGCGACCCTTCTCAGCCCACAAGCTCGACGTGCTCATGGGTGTGTTTCAGGTGTACCAAAACTACCAGAGCCTGCTCGACTACAGCGAGCGCGATGCACTCACAGGGCTCTTTAACCGCAAGACCTTCGACGAACAGTTCTCACGCCACACGATGAGCGGGCTGGCCAGTCGCGCAAGCGCAGCCAACGAATCTTTTGTCACCGATGAAAGCCCTGCAGCCAGCGAACACAAGCCCGTACAGCAGTGGCTGGCCGTTGTGGACATTGACCACTTCAAGCAGGTCAACGACCGCTTTGGTCACCTCTATGGCGACGAGGTACTGATCCTGATCGCCAACATTTTGCGCAGTTCGTTCCGCAGCCACGACCGCATCTTCCGCTTTGGCGGCGAGGAGTTCGTGGTGCTATTGCGCTCGACCACACTGAGCACGGCCCACAAAGTGTTCAACCGTTTTCGCCTGGCCGTGCAGGAGTACCCCTTTCCTCAAGTGGGCCAGGTTACCGTGAGCCTGGGGTTTGTCGGCACCACCAAAGGCTCGCCGGTAGAAATCCTCGGGCAGGCTGACCAGGCGCTCTACTACGCCAAAGAACATGGCCGCAACCAGGTCTGCTTCTACGATGACCTGGTGGCCAGCGGCCAACTCACGCCCAAGGTCGCCAACGACGACGTCGAACTGTTCTGACGCGCGCGTTGCACTAGGCGCGCAAGCGCATGCATGCCGACATCCCGCTGCCGGGCGTTGAACAACCCCTGTGGCTCAGGCCAGCGACGCCAGAATGGTGTCCACATCCACCCCATCGTGTTGCGCAGGCGCCAGAAAGCGCTCGGCATACTCGCGCCAGACTCCGCTGGTCAAGAAGAAGCGAAACACATCGGCATCGATGTGCCGATCACGCACCATGTGGGTCATGATCTTGAGCGACTCGGACAAGGTTTTGGGTGGTTTGTAAGGGCGGTCTGCGGCCGTCAATGCCTCAAAGATGTCGGCCAGCGTCATCACACGGTCTGCCAGGGTAAGGTCTGCGGCTTTCAATCTGCGCGGATAACCCGTGCCATCCAGCTTTTCATGGTGCGAGCCCGCAATGTGAGGCACACGCGCCAGATGCGGTGGAAACGGCAAGCCACTGAGCATGATGATGGTCTGCACGATATGGTCGTTGATCTTGAAACGATCCTCCGCCGTGAGCGTGCCGCGCTGGATCGACAGGTTATGCAGCTCGCCCAGGTGCGCCTCCTGCGGCGGCAGCACCATGTCAAAGCCCCAATGGTTGGCCGGATTGCCCACCTCCACCGGCGGCTTGCGGGCGCCCCAAGGCACGATGTGCTCAGGCCGGTCGGCCAGCAGCGGCTCGTTGGCGGGCAGGGGGCGCACCGGCACCGAGGCCAGCCGCAACAACTCTGCCGCCGACAGGCCCAGCCGGTCATCAAAATGCCGTTGCCACACCTGCCTGCCGATGGCGGCCAATCGCTGCATATCTGCACCGGCCATGAACTCACCGCCCACATTGCTGCGGGCTACAAACGCAAAGTCTTCTTGCAGGCGCTCACGCAGCTGCAGCAACTCACGCTGCAGGCGTACCGGATCGACACCCGCCACCTGCTGCTTCCAATAGTCCAGTTCGGCATCGCGCCACAGCACTTCAAACCGCATACGCACCTCGTGGATGCGGTTGTACAGCGTCTCCAACTTGGTCGCCTTGTCGATGATGTGCTCCGGGCTGGTGACCTTGCCGCAGTCATGCAGCCAGGCACCCAGGCGGAACTCGTAGCGCTCCGCATCGGTCATGGCGACCTGCGCAAAGGGTCCCTCCTTGGCCTCGCACATGCGCTGCATCAGCGACTCGGCCAATTGCGGCACCCGCTCGCAGTGCCCGCCCGTATAAGGGCTCTTGGCGTCGATCGCGTCTGCCAGCAGGCGGATGACCGCGTCGAGCAACTTTTTCTGCCCCTCAATCAGGCTACGCGTTTCAATGGCCACAGACAGGGTGCCTGACAGTTTCTCGACAAACGCACGAAAATGCACGTCGTCCTGCAGCTGGTCCGCCCCGTAGCGCAGCACCAGCAGCCCCAAGGGATGCCCATCCCTTGTGCGCAACTGCACGCGCAGTACACGCGGGTGCAAGGTCTCATCGTCATCCTCGTGCTGATCCCCCGCCTGCACCTCGGCATGGTTGATGAAGTGCACCATTCCCAGGTGATCCGGGTAGCGCGACTGCTGTTCCGGGTCTTCGCAATAGCGGGCGGCACGCAGCAGCCCGGTGCGTTGGGGTTCCACCAGATAAACGGCACCGCCCGTACAACTGGTGGCACGCACCAGTTCATACAACACGCTGGACAGCATCAGGTCCGTGCGCGACTCGGCGCTGATGTGGTGCGTGATGTGCAGAAACTCCTGGATGGTGTCCGACATGCGGTCCATCACGAGCCCCAGATCACGCACCTCGCGCACGGGCGACACCCGCCGCTCGGGACGCCGAAAATCAAACCGGGCCAGCGCCCGCGCCTGCGAAGCCAGCCCAAACAGACTGCGCCCCACCCGCCGTCCCGCCAACCACCCGAAGGGCAGCATGAGACCGATGAGCGACACCGACAGCCACACCTGGCGCCGCAGGTTCTCGTTCACCCCGGCCAACAGCTCCTTCGTAGGAATGGTGATCAGCATCTGAAGCCCCCGCCAGCGCATCGACTCCAAAGGCAAGGCACGGGCCAACCACTCCTCACCACCGGCCTCCAGCCGCCGAGACTCGCCTTCTTTCAGTCCCAGCGTTTGCGCGGCAAGAAGACTATCGACGCCCAAGTCCGCAAGCTCACGCAACCGCAGCGTGGGTGCATCTCCGTCCTTCACAAGCACACGCGCCATGTCCGGATAAGCCAGGACACGGAGATCCTGGTCCACCACCGCGACTTCAGTGCGGGGCAACAAGCGCAGCTCCCCAATCTCGCGTCCCAGATCCGTCAGCGCCACATCCAGTCCGATCACGGCGCGCCCATCTTCGTTGGGCTGGCTCAGCGTGACACCCACTTCCTGTGTGGTGAAAAACACATAGGGTGCGGTGAGTATCTGGGTGTTCCTTTCGGCAGCCTCGGCGTACCAGGGCCGGGTGCGAGGGTCGTAACGGTATTCGGGGCGGACGGACGAATGGATCAGGCGCAATTGGGTGTCGTAGTAGCTCCAGCGCCCCACCAGGCCCTCGCCTGCGCGCTCACGGGACATGGACTGCACCAGGTACGCTGTCTTCGGTGGCGCATCCAGACGCACGCGCAAGGCGTCGTTCCGCAGGGGACGCACAAGCAGAAACTGCCCGTCGGGATAACCAATGAAAACCGCCGACAGCAGCTGGTTTTGCTCCACCAGCCGCGCCAGCATCGGCAGGCGGCGCAGCCGCGCCGGCAGTGTCCCTGCGGTAGTCACCGGGTCAAACGCCAAAAGGCGGATGGTGGCGTCCGCCGGGTCCACGATACGGTGCACCCGTTCGGTAATCAACTGGCTGATGCGCAGCGCACTGTCGTCCGACGCAGCAATGATGGCCTGGCGGGCGCTGGTACTGACCTGGTAGACCAGCAGCACGGTCAGCAGCAGCATGGCCGTGACCACCACCGTGGCAATCAACACCTCAAAAGGAATCGTGATGCGGCGCCACCAGGAACCATCGTCAGCCCGCGGCTGGAAGGCCGAGGCACCGCCATGGCTGGCGACAGAGGGTGGTTCTTGCGGGCTGTTGCGCAGGCTGTCCATGCGCTCGAATGTAGGGGGAAAGCCGGTTTTCCGTCACCCCTATTTGGCAAGCAAGTCCGACAAACCACAGCGGCCCGCGCCGCCGTGGTAGCCGAGGGCATCAGCCCAGTTGTTGCGTCACCCAGCCCGTCACCGAAGCCAGTGCGGCAGGCAGCTTGGAGGCATCCGTGCCACCCGCCATCGCCATGTCGGGCTTACCGCCGCCCTTGCCGCCGACTTGCTGGGCTACAAAGTTCACCAGTTCGCCCGCCTTGACCTTGCCCACGCTGTCGGCTGTGATACCGGCTGCGATCTGCACCTTGTCGCCGTCCACGGCCGCCAACACGATGGCAGCGGTCTTGAGCTTGTCCTTGAGCTTGTCCATGGTGTCGCGCAGTGTCTTGGCATCAGCCCCCGGCAGCGCAGCGGCCAGCACCTTGATACCTTTGATCTCCACGGCCTGGTTGACCAGCTCATCGCCCTGGTTGGAGGCGAGCTTGCCCTTGAGCGCAGCCACTTCCTTCTCCAGCACACGGGCGTTGTCCAGCGCTTGGGTGATACGACCGTTCAGCTCAGCCACCGGCGCCTTCAGGGTGCTGGCAGCCTGGTTCACGGTGTCTTCCAGGTTCTGCAAGTAGGCCAGAGCGTTGACACCGGTCACAGCCTCAATGCGGCGGATGCCAGCGGCCACGCCGCCCTCGCCCACCACCTTGAACAGGCCGATATCGCCCGTGCGCTGCACGTGGGTGCCGCCGCAAAGCTCGCGGCTGGTGCCGATGTCGAGCACGCGCACGGTTTCGCCGTACTTCTCGCCAAACAGCATCATGGCGCCGGTCTTCTGGGCCGACTCGATGTCCATCACGCGGGCCTGCGTAGGCTGGTTGGCCAGGATTTCCTCGTTCACGCGGCGCTCGATCTCGCGGATCTCGGCCGCCGTGACGGCGCCGTTGTGTGTGAAGTCAAAACGCGTGCGGTCGGCGTTGACCAGGCTGCCCTTTTGCTGCACATGGCTGCCCAGCACTTCGCGCAGGGCCTTGTGCATGATGTGCGTGACCGAGTGGTTGCGCACGGTGGCGGCGCGCACTGCGGTGTTCACCTGGGCCAGCACCGTGTCGCCCACGTTCAGCGTGCCCTCTTCGAGCGTGCCGTGGTGGCCAAACACATCGGCCTTGATCTTGAGCGTGTCGCCCACCGCAAAACGGGCCGAGCCGCTGGTGATGACGCCTTCGTCACCCACCTGTCCGCCGCTTTCGGCGTAGAAGGGGGTTGTGTCGAGTACGACCACCCCGGTTTGACCATTTTTTAGGGCCGCAGCGCTTGTCCCATTTACGTAGATAGCTACGATTTTTGCAGTCTCTGCAAGATTTTCGTAGCCCGTGAAGCGGTTGACATCACCGGTGTAATCCAGCGCCTTGTCCATCTTGAACTTGCCTGCAGCGCGGGCCTGGGCCTTCTGCTTTTCCATGGCGGTCTTGAAGCCAGCTTCGTCCACTTCCACGTCGCGCTCGCGGCACACATCGTTGGTCAGGTCGAGCGGGAAGCCGTAGGTGTCGTGCAGCTTGAACGCCACGTCGCCGGGCAGCACCTTGGCACCGCCATCCAGGGTGGCGTCCAGGATTTCCATGCCATTGGCCAGCGTTTCAAAGAAGCGCTCTTCTTCCACCTTCAGCACTTCGGTGATGCGCTGCTCTTGCTCGCGCAGCGATGGGTAGGCGTCACCCATCAGGCGCACCAGGTCGGCCACCAGCTTGTGGAAGAACGGGGTCTTCTTGCCCAGCTTGTAGCCATGGCGGATAGCGCGCCGCACGATGCGACGCTGCACGTAGCCGCGGCCTTCGTTGCTGGGGATCACGCCGTCGCTCACCAAAAACGCGGTGGCGCGGATGTGGTCGGCGATCACGCGCAGGCTCTTGTGGTTGAGGTCGGCCACGCCGGTCTCGCGGCCAGCGGCCTTGATGAGGGCATCGAACAGGTCGATCTCGTAGTTGCTGTGCACGTGCTGCAGGATGGCAGCCAGTCGCTCCAGGCCCATGCCAGTGTCCACGCAAGGCGCGGGCAGCGGCGTGACCTTGCCGCTCTCGTCCATGTCGAACTGCATGAACACGTTGTTCCAGATCTCGATGAAACGGTCGCCGTCTTCATCGGGGCTGCCTGGGGGGCCGCCGGGGATGTGGTCACCGTGGTCGTAGAAGATTTCGCTGCACGGGCCGCAGGGGCCGGTGTCGGCCATCATCCAGAAGTTGTCGGACTTGTAGCGGCCACCCTTGTTGTCGCCGATACGGATCACGCGCTCGGGCGGCAGGCCGATTTCCTTGGTCCAGATGTCGTAGGCCTCGTCGTCTTCCTGATAGACCGTGGCCAGCAGGCGCTCGGGCGGCAGCTTGTAGACCTCGGTCAGCAGCTCCCACGCCCACTTGAGCGATTCGCGCTTGAAGTAGTCGCCAAACGACCAGTTGCCCAGCATTTCAAAAAACGTGTGGTGGCGCGCGGTGTAGCCCACGTTCTCCAGGTCGTTGTGCTTGCCACCCGCACGCAGGCAGGCCTGCACTGACACCGCGCGGTTGTACGAGCGCTTGTCGGTGCCCAGGAACACGTCCTTGAACTGCACCATGCCCGAGTTGGTGAACATCAGCGTGGGGTCGTTGCCGGGCACCAGCGGGCTCGATGGGACGATGGTGTGGCCCTTGGAGACGAAGAAATCCAGGAAGGACTTGCGGATGTCAGCGACAGAAAAAGTGGGATTGCTCATGGTGTTGTGGAGTGGTTGCACGGAGCAGGCAGGGCGCAGGACCCGCGCCTGTGCGTGGCCTGTCGCTGCCCCTATGGGGACCAACCTTTCATTATAGGTTTGCGACCTGCAGGCCCGTGGCGGTATGGCGACAGCGCGGGTGTGCAGGCTGCGGAGTACCGCAACAGGAGCTTGCGCCATTGGGAACAAAAGATGCATTCGGCAGGCAACGGGTGGGGTGGATCGTTCGCAACCGCTCCAAAAACCGCTTGCGCCGATTAAATATCTTGTTAATATATTAATAACTCAACCGAAGCGAACTGCTTCATCCGCCCCCAAGGAGCCCCCGTGAACCACCAACCCCGCTGGCAAGGCATCTTCCCCGCCATCACCACCAAGTTCCACGCCGATGAATCCATCGACGCCGAAGGCACGGCGCGGCACATCGACTTCCAGATCCGCAACGGTATCCATGGCCTGGTCACCTGCGGCTCGCTGGGTGAGGCCAGTACGCTGTCTCTCGAAGAGAAGCTCCAGGTCGCGAAGATCGCTCTCGAAGCCGCCGACGGCCGCGTGCCCGTGCTGGCCAATGTGTCCGAAACCAGCACCCGCGACGCCCTGCGCTACATAGATGGCGGCAACCAACTGGGCGTGGCGGGCTACATGGTGATGCCTTCGGTCATCTACGTGGCAGACGCCCGTGAGGCCATGGCCAACGTGCGCGCCATGGCGGGCGCTGCCCAGCGCCCCCTCATGGTCTACAACAACCCCGTGGCCTACCGCGTGGACCTGAAGCCCGAGCACATGGTGGAGCTGGCCGACTGCGAATGGATCGCCGCCATCAAGGAGAGCACGGGCGACATCCGCCGCATCACCGACCTGCGCAACACCTTGGGCGACCGCTACCAGCTCTTTTTGGGCGTGGATGATCTGGCCTACGAAGGCCTGGCCCTGGGCTGCGACGGCCTGCTGGCGGGCGTGGGCTGCGCGTTCCCACGTGAAACGGTGGCTTTGTACGACCTGATGAAGGCCGGCAAATTTGCCGAAGCGTTGCCGCTGTACCAGTGGATGACGCCCATGCTGCACCTGGATGTTTCGAACAAGCTGGTGCAGAACCTCAAGCTCATCGATGCACTGGTGGGCGTGGGCACCGAGCACATGCGCCGCCCGCGCCTGCCGCTGGTGGGTGAGGAGCGCGCGTTTGTGGAGAGTGTGGTGAGCAAGGCACTGGCCACGCGCCCCACAAAATACCAGTCTGTGGCTTAAAGCGCAGGCGGGTGTTGCTCACCGCGCTCCTCACCAGCCACCAGCCGTCCGGACAGAGCCTGTCGGGGCCAGTGCACGCATGTCGATAAAAGCCCATCGACAGGCTCAGGACGAACTGGCGTGGAAACACCCAAAATAGCGAAAACTCACGACGACCCCACACCGCTTCTCAGCAGCAACGCAGCCCAACACCATGCAACGCATCCAAGTGATCGACTCCCACACCGGCGGCGAGCCCACCCGGCTTGTCATCGACGGTTTTCCTGACCTGGGCACCGGCACCATGTCCGAACGGCGTGCGCTGCTGGCGGAGCGCCACGATGCCTGGCGGGCCGCCACCGTGCTGGAGCCGCGAGGCAGCGACGTGGTGGTGGGCGCCCTGCTCTGTGCACCGCAAGACCCGGCCAACGCAGCGGGCGTGATCTTCTTCAACAACAGCGGCTACCTGGGCATGTGTGGCCACGGCACCATCGGGCTCATTGCATCACTGGCCTACCTGGGCCGCATCACGCCCGGCGAGCACCGCATTGAAACACCGGTGGGCACCGTGACCACCACACTGCACACCGATGGCTCCGTCAGCGTGCGCAACGTGCCCGCCTACCGGCTGCACCATGCATTGGCCATCGATGTGCCCGGCTACGGGCGCGTGGTGGGCGATGTGGCCTGGGGCGGCAACTGGTTCTTCTTGATCTCTGAACACGGCCAGCGCGTGGCCAGCAACAACCTGGAGGCCTTGATGGACTACAGCTGCGCCGTGCAGCAGGCTCTCAAAGACCAGGGCATTCGCGGCGACAACGGCGGCGAGATCGACCACATTGAGCTGTTCGCCGATGACGACCAAGCGGACAGCCGCAACTACGTGCTGTGCCCCGGCAAGGCGTATGACCGATCGCCCTGCGGCACGGGCACCAGCGCCAAGGTGGCCTGCCTGGCCGCAGACGGCAAGCTGGCACCGGGCGCCGTCTGGCGCCAAGCCAGCATCATTGGCAGCCAGTTCGAGGCCAGTTACACGCTGCAGGACGATGGCAAGGTCATCCCCACCCTGCGCGGCCGCGCCCACATGAGCGCCGAGGCCACACTGCTCATCGAAGACAGCGACCCTTTCGGTTGGGGAATCCGGCTGTGAAGCCCCCCTGTGTCGCTTCGCGCCTTCCCCCCAGGGGGACGACGGCCTTTGCTGCGGGGCGGCCCTTGCTGGCCGTCCGCGCGATGGCCCTGCGCCCGTTTCAGCGATTGCAGGCAATACACAGACTGATGTTTCAGGGCCAACCACCGCAACCCGTCGCGCCTTGTCGTTTCTCCCCATGCAACACACCGATGTCCTTGTGATTGGCGCTGGCATCGTGGGCGCGGCCTGTGCCCATGCGCTGGCGCGGGCCGGGCTGTCGGTGCATGTCATCGATGCGCGCCTCGGCGGGGCCACGGCTGCAGGCATGGGCCACCTGGTGGTGATGGACGACAACCCGGCCGAACTGGCACTGAGCCAGACATCGCTGGACCTCTGGCACGCCTGGGCGCCCCACATGGATGCGGGCTGTGCCTTCACCGCCTGCGGCACGCTGTGGCTGGCCGCCAACGACGCCGAACTGCAGGCCGCATACGACAAGCGCACCACATTGCAAGCGCATGGCATCGCCTGCGAGATGCTCGACGCCGCCGCCCTGGCCCGGGCAGAGCCCGCGCTGCGCCCCGGTATGGCGGGCGCACTCAGGGTGCAGGGCGACAGCGTGGTCTATGCCCCGCGCGCGGCCCAGTGGCTGCTGGACCAGGCCGCAGCGCACGGCCAGGTCGTGTTTGAGCAAGCCCAAGCCACGCACATTGACGGCCATACAGTCACCCTGCGCGATGGCAGCCGGCGCAGCGCAGGCGCCGTCGTGCTTGCCAGCGGCATGCACGCCCCACAACTGTGCCCCGGCCTGCCGCTGCGCCCCAAAAAGGGCCACCTCGTCATCACCGACCGCTACCCCGGCACCGTGCACCACCAGTTGGTGGAACTGGGCTACATCACCAGCGCCCACCACAGCGATGGAACCTCGGTGGCCTTCAATGTGCAGCCCCGGCCCACCGGGCAATTGCTGATCGGCTCGTCGCGCGAATTCGACACCACAGACCCCACCGTCAACAACGCCGTGCTGGCGCGCATGCTGCAACGTGCGCTCGACTACCTGCCGGGCCTGGCCGAGCTCAACGCCATCCGCACCTGGACCGGGTTTCGTGCCGCCACACCCGACAGCCTGCCCCTGATTGGCCCGCACCCCGAACACCCGCACCTGTGGCTGGCCGTGGGCCATGAAGGGCTGGGGGTGACCACGGCCCCTGCTACCGCACAGCTGCTGGCGGCACAGATCACCGGGAGCACTCCGCTGATCGACACCGCACCGTATGCGCCCGCACGTTTTGCTGGCTCGGGCAGGCCATGAACCCATCCCATTCAACCGTTGTACAGATCGTGGTGAACGGCGTGCCTCTGCAGGCGCGCGCGGGCACCAGCGTCGCCGCCGCGCTGGCGCAGCAAGCACCAGGCACCGCTCGCACATCAATCACTGGCGCGCCCAGGGCACCGCTGTGCGGCATGGGTGTGTGCCACGAATGCCGGGTGCGCATCAACGGCCGTACCCGCCTGGCGTGTCAGACGGTCTGCGCCGACGGTATGTTGATCCACACCGATGTCGGCACGGCCCCTGGGAGTGCAACGCCATGACTCAGTCCCCCACAGTGCACGAACACTGCGACATCCTCATCATCGGCGCTGGCCCTGCGGGCATGGCTGCAGCACTGGCCGCAGCGCCCAGCGGTGCGTCAATCACCATCGTGGACGACAACCCCCAGGCGGGAGGCCAGATCTGGCGCGACGGCCCGGCGGTGGCACTGCCCGCCATCGCACAGCACCATCGCTCTGCCCTGGCACAACACGCCAGTGTGCGCCTGCTGAACGCGACTCGGGTAGTGGGCCTGGGAGACCCGCACCCGCAAGACAAAGCCCCCGCCCTGCTACTGGAGGATGCCGAACAGGGCTGGACCCAGCACAGCCACCGCATCGTGCTGTGCACCGGCGCGCGCGAATTGTTGCTGCCCTTCCCCGGTTGGATGCTGCCCGGCGTGACCGGTGCAGGCGGTTTACAGGCGCTCATCAAAGCGGGCCTGGATGTGCGCGGCCAGCGCATCGTCATCGCTGGCACGGGCCCGCTGCTGCTGGCCGCCGCGGCCACCGCCACCCAAGCGGGCGCCACAGTGGTGCGCGTGGCAGAGCAGGCACCATGGAGCGCCCTCGCTGGCTTTGCAGCGCAGCTGGCGCGCTGGCCCGCCAAGGCAATGCAGGCCTTCACCCTGCTGAACCCATCGCTGCGGGCCAGCACCCACGTGCTGGAGGCGCAAGGCACCGACCAGGTGCAGACCGTGCGCCTGCGCACAGGTCAGCACGCAGAAGAAACCATGGCCTGCGACCGCCTGGCCTGCGGTTTTGGCCTGGTGCCCAACACCCAGCTGGGTCAAATGCTGGGCTGCGCACTGGGCGGGCCCCTGAGCGATGGCCTTGGGCTGGCGGTGGATGCCCACATGCGCACCAGCGTGCCCGGGGTGTTTGCTGCGGGTGAAAGCACCGGCTTTGGCGGCAGCGAACGCGCACTGGTTCAGGGTGCCATGGCGGGCCATGCAGCCGCAGGGCAGGTGCAACAGGCGCTGGCCCTCCGCCCGCAACTGGCACGCTGGGAGGGCTTTGCGCAGGCGCTGCAGGCCTCTTTTTCGCTGAACGAAGCACTCAAGACACTGGCACAGCCCGACACCCTGGTGTGCCGCTGCGAGGACGTTCCCTTTGCGCAATTGACAGGGCGCCAGGGCTGGATCGACGCCAAGCTCCACACCCGCTGCGGCATGGGCGCCTGCCAGGGGCGCATTTGCGGCGCCGCGGCACAGCACCTGTTTGGCTGGGCCCCTACCGCGCCCCGCCATCTGCTGGCGCCAGCGCGCATTGGCACGCTGGCCACTTGCACTCCCGTGCCCGAGCCTGCGCCCGCCAAGGCCACTTTGGCCTGACGGGCTGATAGCTGACAAGCGCCCCGCCAACCCCTCGCGCACACGCTTCTTCAGGGCTTACCCGCACCCCGCAGGCATCTATCTTGCTTTTAAATATATTAATTAGATATTAGACAGGCGCGCGCTTCTTCAACGTCCACCGGCAAGCACTTTTCCTCCGCCCCACACCATGTCCACCCTCCACAGTCCCCCTGCCCCACCAGCCCGCGTGCCACACACGCCACGCGCACCCGTTCGCTGGGTGCAAGCACTGTCCACGCAGGTGCTGCGCATCGAACGGCTGGTGCTCACCGCCCTCATGACGCTGCTGGTGGGGCTGATCCTGCTCAACGTGGTGACGCGATACACCGGCGTACCCCTCTACTGGGTGGACGAGGCGGCGGTGTACACCGTGGTCTGGCTGACCTTTGTGGGCGCCTCGGTCATGACGCGGCTGCGCATGGACTTTGCCGTGACCATGCTCACCGACCACCTCGGCGCACGGGGCGCCAAGGTGTTCAAGGGGGTGGCGACATCGGGCGTGCTGCTGTTTGGCCTGGCGATGCTGGCGATGTGCTGGGTGTGGATGGACCCGGTGGGCATTGCGCGTTATGGCTTTGACGCCAAGGAGTTTGCGGCCGAGAGCTTCAACTTTCTCTACACCGAACGCACCCAGACGCTGAACTGGCCGACCTGGGTGCTGCAGCTCATCCTGCCGATCTTCTCCGCCACGTTCAGCGTGCATGCCCTGGCCAACCTGCTCGAAGACATGGGCGCGGCCGAGCGCGTGAAACACGCGGGCTTCGACGTGCTCAACGCCGACGCCGTGAATTGACCACCAAGCACGCCACGCACGCCAATCACCCCACCAACGCCCCACCAGAGCGCCACCATGATCACCACCCTGTTCTTTCTCGCCGCATTGATGGTGGGCGTGCCCATCGGGGTGTGCCTGTGCCTGTCGGGTGCGGTGTACATCCTCAGCATTGGCAGCCCGGTGCTGTTCCAGTCGTTCCCCATGCAGATGTTCGGGGGGTGGACAGCTACGGCCTCATCGCCATCCCCTTGTTCATCCTGATCGGCGAGATCATGAACAGCGGGGGCATCACGCGGCGGCTGGTGGACCTGTCGATGGCCTTCATCGGCTCGGTCAAGGGCGGCCTGGCCTATGTGAACATTTTGGCCAACATGCTGGTGTCGTCCATCATCGGCTCGGCCACCGCGCAAGTGGCGATCATGTCGCAGGTCATGGTGCCCGAGATGGAAAAGCAGGGCTACGACAAGACCTTTGCGGCCGGCCTCACGGTGTATGGCGGCATGTTGGGGCCGATCATCCCGCCCTCGGTGATGTTCGTGGTCTATAGCGTGCTGGCCCAGGTGGCCGTAGGCGACATGCTGATTGCGGGCATCCTGCCCGGCGTACTGCTCACGGCCATGTTCTTTGTCGTGATCGCGCTCATGGGCCTGGTCTACAACTACCCGCGCAGCGAGAAGCGCACGCTGGCCCAGCGCGCACGCACCGTGGTGCAGGCCAGCCCCACGTTGCTGATCCCGATCATCATCGTGGGCTCCATCCTGAGCGGCCTGGCCAACCCCACCGAGTCCGCCGCAGTGGGCGCACTGGTCTCGGCCCTGGTGGGCCGCTACGTGACCAAAGAGTTCCGCTTCAGTGCCATGCCAGCCATCTTGCTGCGCTCGGCCATCTACTCGGCCATCGTGCTGTTTCTGGTGGCGGCAGCCGCCGTGTTCTCGTGGCTGCTGATCTACGGCAAGGTGCCGCAGATGGTGGCAGCCTGGGTGCAGACCGTAGCGCACGACCCAGTCACCTTTTTGCTGCTCACCAACGTCATCCTGCTGGTGATCGGCACGGTGATCGACGGCATCCCCGGTCTCATCATGACGGCACCGATCCTGCTGCCGATCGCCACTGAGGTCTATCACATCGACCCGCGCCATTTTGGCGTGGTGATCGTCGTCAACCTGGTGCTGGGGCTGATGACCCCACCCGTGGGTCTGAGCTTCTTTGTCGCGTCGGCCGTCACCGGAGCCAAGCCCGGAAAGATGTTCATCGTGACCTTGCCATTTTTCATCATCAGCTGCGTGGCGCTGGTGATGTTGTCGCTGTTCCCCAGCCTGTCGCTCGGTTTGCTCAAGTAGCCAGCCGCCCGGCAAATCCCCCGTCCCCTCCCCACGTTTCTTCACACGGAGTTCACCATGACGACCACGCCCGCCGACACCAGTACCCTCACCCGCCGCCATTTCATCCAGCGCCACGCCGTAGCCGCGGCCACCGTCACGGGGCTGGGCTTTCCGGCACTGGTGCGCGCCGCTGACGCCAAAGAGTTTCGACTGGGCCTGATCACGCCCGCCGGCCACTCATGGAACCGCGCCGCACTGCAGTTTGGCGAGGCGCTGAAGAAGGAAACCGACGGCCGCCTGAGCGCCACGGTTTTCCACTCGGGCCAGTTGGGCAACGAGGCGGCCATGATGCAGCAGCTGCAGTCCGGCGCGCTTGACATGGGCTGGATCCAGGCGGCCGAACTGGGCTCACGGGTGGCCAGCATTGCCTCCATCAACGCGCCGTACCTGGTGCGCTCCACACCGGCCGTGGCCAAGCTGGTCAAGCACCCGGCCGCCACCAAACTGCTCGAAGTGCTGCCGCGCGAGACAGGCACCATCGGCCTGGGCTGGGGCATCACCGGCATGCGCGCGGTGTTCTCCACCAAGGACATCAACGTGCCCACCGACATCAAGGGCATGAAGCTGCGCATCAACCCCACGCCCGTTTACCGCGACTTTTATCAAATGCTGGGCGCCGCCCCCACGCCCATCCCCACGCCCCAGGTGTTTGACGCCATGAGCAACGGCCAGGTCGATGGGCTGGAGGCCGACATCGAGTTCTCGTGGAACCAGCGTTTTGACAAGGTGGCCAAGACCCTGCTGCAGATGAACGCCCTGTTCATGCCGTTTGCGCCGCTGGTATCGGGCCGCATCTGGCAAGGGCTGGACGCCAAGGACAAGGACCTGATCCGCAAGCTGGTGGCCCAATCGCTGGATGCGCAGATCAATGACATCGTGACCACCGAAGCCGGCCTGATCGAGAAGTTCAAGGGCACGTCCATCGCCTTCAAGACGGCGTCATCGTTCAACCCCGACGGCATCATTCAGGAGTTCGACAAACTCTGGCTGCCCAAGGCGCCGCAGATTGCCGAGCTGCGCAAGGCGGGCGCAACCCTCTGACAGGAACACGGCAGACCCGCGAAGGCTGCATCAAAGGGCGTTCGCCTAAGATGCGGCCTCCCGCCACGCCCCGCCCTCCACGCCCGATGACACTCCGCAGCCCCTCCCCCCAGCGAGAACCAGCGCCCAAGCGGCGCGCGGCGGACGTGGCCTACGACGCCATCGAGACCATGATCTCCACGCTGCAGCTGCTGCCGGGCAGCCCCGTGGTGGAGGCCGAAATCGCTGACAGCACGGGCCTGGGCCGCACGCCGGTGCGCGAGGCGCTGCTGCGCATGGTGTCCATCGGCCTCATCGTGCAGCAGCCCCGGCGCGGCTTGCTGGTGTCACACATCGACCTGGCAGACCACCTGGATGTCATCCAGACCCGCCGCGTGCTGGAGCGCCTGCTGGCCTCCAACGCCGCACGCCGCGCCACCGCACCGCAGCGCCAGGCCATCGTGCGCTGCGCTGAAAACATGGTGGAGGCTGCAGCGCGCGGCCACCTGGACGACTACATGCTGGCAGACCACGCGCTGGACCTCGTCACCCACCAGGCCAGCCAGAACCACTCGGCCGTGAAGTGCGTGGCGCCGCTCATCGTGCAATGCAGGCGCTTTTGGTACGCCTACCAGCACGAAGGCGAAGTGTCGGAAGGCGCCCGCGCGCACATGCAACTGGCGCAGGGCATCGCCAGCGGTGACGAGGCCCAGGCCATGGCGGGCGCAGAACAATTGATGGAATACCTCGAGCGGTTTGCACGGCGCATCATTGACCGGTAAAGGGGCCACTGCGGCGTGTAAGGTCGTTGCCTTTGGGGTAAATTTGCTATTATTTTTATAGCTACCAGCGCTTTATCTACCTGCACTACCGCCCAAAAACACCCAAAATCCCCCGCCTCGGAGATCGGAGCCTATTCCACCACCTGCTGGCCCAGCACGATGCGCTGCTCCAGAAAATGCCACATGCGCTCGTCCTGGCTGAAAGCCACGTTAAAGCGCAGCCAGCCCGTGGGGCGCGGCTCCACCAGAAACAGCTGACCCGGCCCGAGCATGATGCCCGCACCCGTGGCCTCCTTCGACAGCTCGGCGCTGTCGGGCAGGTCGGGGTGGCGCGCCCACAGGTACATGCCCGCTTCGGGCTCGTGGAACAGCTCGAACCCGAGGTTCAGCAGGCGCCGCCCCACCGAGCGGTGTGCCTCGGCCAGGCGCTCGCGCAGCGACTTGAGGTGCTTGCGCCAGCGGCCATCGGTCACCACGCCAAAGGTGATGCGCTCGGTGATCTCTGACGAGGTCAGACCCGAAATCATCTTGAGCTGCACCAGCTCATCCAGCAGATCGCGCCGCGCCGCCAGAAAGCCGGTGCGCAGGTTGGGCGAAATCGTCTTGGAGAAACTGCCCAGGTAAATCACGCGGTTGAGCTGGTCCAGGCTGGCCAGCGAGGGGCGCACACCCGTGTCCATGTCGGCGTAAATGTCGTTCTCCACCAGCATGAAGCCGTGCTGCTCTGCCAGCTGCAGCAGGCGGTGCAGCTGCGCCACCGACGCCACCGAGCACGTGGGGCTTTGCAGGCGCGGCTGGGTGAAGAACACCGTGGGCCGGTGCTCTGCCAGCAGGGCCTCCAGCGCCACCAGGTCATAGCCCGTGGCCGTGCGCGGAACCCCCACAGGGTGAGCACCTGCAAAACGCAGCATGAACAACAAGTTGGGATAGCCAGGGTCGTCCACCAGCACCACATCGCCCGGCTTCACCAGGCGACGAGCCACCAGATCCAGCGCCTGGCTGGAGCCTTGCGTGAGCAGCACTTGGTCGGCATCCACCGCCAAATGGTGCTCCGCCAACGACTCGGCCACCACCATGCGCAGCGCCATGTGGCCGTGGGGCAGTCCGTAGCCGTCCAGCTCGGGGCCGTCGGACGAAAGCTGGCGCATGCTGCGTTTGACCGCATCGCTAAACAGCCAGTCATGTGGCAGCCAGCCACAGCCCGGTTTCATGGGCAGGTTGCGATTTTCAAAAATTTGTTTGAGGTACCAGCGCGCATCAAAACGGGGCACAGGCCGCTCTGGCGCACCAGCACCGGGCACAGCGCCTTCGTCGCCCCTTCGTTTCACAAAAAAGCCCGCATTGGACCGCGACACCAGCCAACCCTGCGCCACCAGACGGTCGTAAGCCTCGACCACGGTGAATACGCTTACGCCGTGGGCCGCAGCAAAAGCACGGATGGACGGGAGTTTGCTGCCGGGTTTAAGAACCTGTCCGGCAATGAGGCCTCGCAGCCCATCGACGATCTGGCTGACCAGAGGTGTCTGGAGGTCCGGGCTGAGAGTGAGCATCAGGAGGGCAAAAAAGGAGGCGAATTGTGCACCGGGTTGGCGCACACCAGATCAGGGATTGCCTGTACAGGATTCTAGACCTGCACAGTGCGCGCCAAACAGCATGCCGGTGTACATGGACGGACCGTGGCGCGACTTTCAGAATTCGCTCCATTCCTTCTTTTCATCACCCACTCCACCTGCCCACCGCCATGCAGCAAGACCGCCACTTCACCAACGCCGCCCTCATCACCCGCCGCCACGCCGCTGTGGCCCGGGGCGTAGGCCAGGCCCACGACCTCTTCATCCAGAAGGCCCGCAATGCCGAACTGTGGGACGTGGAAGGTCGCCGCTTCATCGACTTTGCCGGCGGCATCGCCGTGCTCAATACCGGCCACCTGCACGCCGGTGTGATCGCCGCCGTGAAGGCGCAGCTGGAGCTGTACACCCACACCTGCTTTCAGGTGGTGGCGTATGAACCCTATGTGGAAGTGTGCGAACGCCTGAACACGCTGGCCCCGGGTGCGTTTGCCAAAAAGAGCCTGCTGCTGACCACCGGTGCCGAGGCGGTGGAGAACGCCATCAAGATCGCCCGCGCTTACACCAAGCGCGCCGGCGTCATCGCATTCACTGGCGGCTACCACGGCCGCACCAATCTCACGCTGGGCCTGACGGGCAAGGTCGCTCCCTACAAGACGGGCTTTGGCCCCTTCCCTGGAGAGGTGTTCCACGCACTCTTCCCCAACGCGCTGCACGGCGTGAGCGTGGAGCAGGCGCTGCACTCGGTCGAGCTGATCTTCAAGAACGACATCGAGCCGGAGCGCGTGGCGGCCTTCATCGTCGAGCCTGTGCAGGGAGAAGGTGGCTTCTACGTCGCCCCACCCGAATTCATCACCGGCCTGAAGGCCCTGGCCGACCGTTACGGCATTCTGCTCATTGCCGACGAGGTGCAGACCGGCGCGGGCCGCACCGGCACCTGGTTTGCCTGCGAGCAATGGCCGGTGGCGCCCGACCTCATCACCACCGCCAAATCGCTGGCGGGCGGATTTCCGCTGTCGGGCGTGGTGGGCCGTGCCGACGTGATCGACGCCCCAGCCGCTGGTGGCCTGGGCGGCACCTATGCCGGCAGCCCCGTCGCCTGTGCTGCAGCACTGGCCGTGATCGACGCCTTTGAAAAAGAAAACCTGCTGGCCCGCAGCCAGGACATGGGCGCCCTGCTGGTCAGTGCCCTGAAGGCAATGGCCGCCAAAGTACCTGCCATCGGCGACGTGCGCGGCCTGGGCGCCATGGTGGCCATTGAGCTGTTCGAAAACGGCGACGTGCACCGCCCCGATGCCGCACTGACCAAAAAGGTCGTCACCGAGGCCGCCAAGCGCGGGCTCATCCTCCTGTCGTGCGGCACCTACGGCAACGTCATCCGCATCCTGGTGCCGCTGACAGCCTCTGACGAACTTCTGGCGGAGGGCCTGGCCATCCTGGCCGACAGCTTTGCTGCGGTAGGCTGATATGCGCCCCGAACTCCCCTCTGCCTACAAGGCCACCCCCGCCATGACCCTGGCCACCGAACCCTTGGTCCGCTTCAGCGGCGTGCAAAAGACGTACGACGGCGAACAACTGGTCGTGCGCGCGCTGGACCTGGACATCCAGCGCGGTGAGTTCCTGAGCCTGCTGGGGCCTTCAGGCTCGGGCAAGACGACCACGCTGATGATGCTGGCGGGGTTTGAATCCCCTACCGCGGGCGACATTCTGCTCGATGGCAAACAGATCACGCGCACCCCACCGCACAAGCGCAACTTCGGCATGGTGTTCCAGAACTACGCGCTGTTCCCCCACCTCACCGTGGGCGAGAACGTGGCCTACCCGCTCACCGTGCGCAAGGTGCCCAAAGGCGAGCAGGCTGAGCGCGTGAAGAAGGCCCTGGACATGGTGCGCCTCACCGGCATGGCAGACCGCCTGCCCACACGGCTGTCGGGTGGCCAGCAGCAGCGCGTGGCCCTGGCCCGCGCCTTGGTGTTCAACCCCCAGCTGGTGCTGATGGACGAACCCTTGGGCGCCCTGGACAAGCAATTGCGCGAGCACATGCAGATCGAGCTGAAAGAACTGCACCGCCAGCTGGGCGTGACCTTTGTCTACGTGACGCACGACCAGGGCGAGGCGCTGACCATGAGCGACCGCGTGGCGGTATTCAACGAGGGCATCATTCAGCAGCTGGCCGACGTAGAAAGCCTCTACGAAACCCCCAGCAACCGGTTTGTAGCCGGGTTTGTGGGCGACAGTACCGTGCTGACCGGCACCTTGCAAGGTGCCGGCGCAGACGCAGCCATTCAGCTGCCCGGCGGCTACCTGCTACCAGGCGTGAACGTGAACGCCGCAGCCCGGGGAGCCCCTGTGCAGGCCTGCGTACGCCCCGAGCGCATCGTGCTGCACTCGCCCGCGCAATACCCCAAGACCTCGGCGGTGCCCGCCACTGTGGCCCGCGTCATTTACTACGGTGACCACCTGCGCCTGATGTGCGACCTGGGCCATGGCCAGGAGCAAGCCAGTGTGAAGCTCGCCCTGGCGCCTTCGGGCACCGGTCCCCAGCTCGAACCAGGCAATGCCGTGCTGCTGGAGTTTCCACCCGCTGCCACCCGCATCTACGCGGTCTGAGCCCTTGGCTTCACCGGTTCGCATCATTTCGCCGTTGCCGTCCTCTTCTTCTCTTTCCATCTTTTTGTCCGCTTTCCCGTCCGCGCTTTCGTTACCCCAACCCTAGGAAAACCTGCACCATGAAAAAGAGCCTTATCGCCTGCGCATCCCTGGCTGCCTGCCTGGCCCTGCCCAGCTTTGCACAGCAACAACTCACCGTTGTGAACTTTGGCGGCGCCAACGCCAATGCGCAGAAAAAGGCGTTCTACGAGCCCTACGAGAAGCTGGGCAACAAGATCGTGGCCGTGGAGTACAACGGTGAGCAGGCCAAGGTCAAGGCCATGGTAGAGACGAAAAAAGTGACCTGGGACGTGGTGGAAGTCGAATCCCCCGACGCGGCCCGTGGCTGCGACGAAGGCCTGTACGAAAAGCTGGACTACAGCAAGATCATCCCCAAGGCCGACCTGCTGCCCGCTGCGGTGAACGAGTGCGCCGTCGGCATCTTCGTATGGTCCACCGTCATGGCCTACAACGGCGACAAACTCAAGACGCCCCCCACCAGCTGGGCTGATTTCTGGGACACGAAGAAGATCCCCGGCAAGCGCGGCATGCGCAAGGGCGCCCGCTATAACCTCGAATTTGCCCTGCTCGCTGACGGCGTAAAGCCCGCTGACGTTTACAAGGTGCTCGTCACCAAGGAAGGCGCTGACCGTGCCTTCAAGAAGCTGACCGAACTCAAGCCGAATATCCAATGGTGGGAAGCCGGTGCGCAAGCGCCCCAGTTCCTGGTGGCCGGTGATGTGACGCTGACCACCGTGTTCAACGGCCGCATCGACGCCGCCAACCGCGAAGGCCGCAACCTCAAGATCTACTGGCCCGGTGGCATCTATGACCTGGACTCCTGGGCCATCCCCAAGGGCTCGCCCAACAAGGATGCGGCTGTGAAGTTCATCGCCTTCACGATGCAGGCGCAAAACCAGGCTGCCTACGCACAAAACATTGCGTACGGCCCTGCCAACACGAAGGCCCTGGCGTCGCTGGACAAAAAGGTGCTGGACGACCTGCCCACCTCGGCCGCCAATGCGAAAGAGGCACTGCAGTTCAGCGTGGGCTTCTGGGCTGACCAGGGCGAGGCACTCGAAAAGCGCTTTGCTGCCTGGGCAACACAGTAATTTTGTGAACCGTTGAGAGCAAAACACCATGCAAGCCACCCTGGTCGCCCCTGACGCCAGCGCCACGCAAGACAGCGCACCTGGCGCACTGCGCAAGGCCCTCTCTCTCGCCGAATCCCGGCGCAAATGGCGGGCCTTTGCGTTGACCTTGCCCTTGCTGGTGTTTTTGCTGCTCACCCTGCTGGTGCCCATCGTGGCACTGCTGCAGCGCGCTGTAGAAAACCCCGAAGTGGCCAACGCCCTGCCGGCCACGATACGCGCGCTGGACGGCTGGGACCGCAAGGACGCCCCAGCTGCCAGTGCCTACGCTGCCCTGGTGCAAGACCTGGGCCGCTTGCCCGACAACTCGGACGCCGGTGCCCTGGCCCGCAGGCTCAACACCGAAGTGCCCGGCGCGCGTTCGCTCATCATGGGCGCCTACCGCGCCCTGCCCATCGAAGGAACGCCAGAGGCGATCCGCGCGCAGCTTCTGGAGAAAGACGCCCGTTGGGCCGAGGCCCCGCTGTGGCAAACCATTGCCAAAAACGGCGCCCGCTGGACCCCCGACTACCTGCTGGCATCCGTCGACCTGCAGCGTGATGCACAGGGCCACGTGGAGCGCATGCCCGAGGAGCAGCGTGCGTTTGGCGGCATCTTGCTGCGCACCTTTCACATCAGCCTGGTCGTCACGCTGGTATGCCTGCTGCTGGCCTACCCGCTGGCCTGGTGGCTGGCGACGCTGCCCGCACGCACGGCCAATGTGCTGATGATTCTGGTCTTGGTCCCGTTCTGGACATCCATCCTGGTGCGGGTGGCTGCCTGGATCGTGCTGCTGCAATCCGAGGGCCTGGTCAACCGGGGCCTGATGGGCCTGGGTGTTATCAGCGAGCCGCTGGCGCTGCTGTTCAATCGCACAGGCGTGGTGATCGCCATGGTCCACATCCTGCTGCCGTTCATGATCCTGCCGCTGTACAGCGTGATGAAAAGCGTGCCACCCACTTACCTGCGCGCCGCCGTGTCACTGGGTAGCTCGCCGCTGGCCGCGTTCTTTCGGGTGTATGTGCCGCAAACCTACCCTGGCATTGGTGCAGGCGCGCTGCTGGTATTCATCCTGTCAATCGGCTACTACGTGACGCCCGCGCTGCTGGGCGGGGCCGATGACCAGATGCTCAGCTACTACATCGCCCGCTACACCAATGTGGAAGTGAACTGGGGCATGGCCTGCGCACTGGGCGCACTGCTGCTCACCGCCACGCTGGTCTTGTACGGCGTTTACCGCCGCATTGGCAAAGCCGAATTGAGTCTGGGCTGATCACTCCCTCCAAAGCTGAAAGTCGCTCACCATGTTTCGCCTGCCCCAATTCCCCCTGTACGCCACCTTGGCCGACAAGCTCGGCTGGTGGGCCGTGCGCGCGCTTTGCGTGTCCGTGCTGGTGTTCCTGCTGGCCCCCATCCTGGTGATGGTGCCGCTGTCGTTCTCCGAGAGTTCTTTCCTGGCCTATCCCATCCATGGCTGGTCGCTCAAGTGGTACCAGCACCTGTTTGAGTCGCCTGAATGGGCACGCGCCACACGCAACAGCTTCATCGTGGCACCTGCGGCCACTTTCATTGCCACCGTGCTGGGCACGCTGGCAGCAGTGGGGCTGTCGCGGGCAGACTTCCGCTTCAAGGGCCTGCTAATGGGCATCTTGATTGCGCCCATGGTGGTGCCCATCATCGTGGTGGGCGTGGCCACCTACCTGTACTTTGCACCGCTGGGGCTGGCCGACAGCTACTTCGGACTCATCATCGTGCACGCCGCGCTGGGTGCACCGTTTGTGCTGACCACGGTGCTGGCTACCCTGGCAGGCTTCAACCACAACCTGGTGCGCGCCTCGCTCAGCCTGGGCGAGACACCCTTCCACACCTTCTTTCGCATCACCCTGCCGGTGATTGCGCCAGGCGTGATCTCGGGGGCGCTGTTTGCGTTTGCCACCTCGTTCGATGAAGTGGTTGTCACCCTGTTTCTGGCCGGCGCCGATCAGTCCACGCTGCCACGACAGATGTTCAACGGCATTCGCGAGAACATTTCCCCCACCATAGCGGCGGTGGCCACGCTGCTCATTCTGTTCACCACCAGCCTGCTGCTGGCGTTGGAATGGTTGCGCGGCCGCCGTGCCTGACGGAGCCGCAGCAGGTGCCACCTTGGCGACCGGCACTGCGGCACCACCCGTGCTAGCCTTTGGCTAGATGCCTGCCCATCGGCAAGCCCCTCTCTTTTCTGTTCGTCTTTTCCCTCGTCACGCCACCTCTTCTGGAAGCATTCCCATGGACATGAAGACCTCCCCCCTCGCCCAACTCAACGACCCCACCCTGCTCAAGACCGACGGCCTCATCAACGGCCAGTGGGTGGCAGGCAGCAGCCGCTTTGACGTGAACGACCCGGCCACAGGCTTGAAGCTGGCCGACGTGGCCAACCTGGGCCCGGCCGATGCGGAGGCCGCCATCGCCGCCGCCAATGCAGCCTGGGGCCCCTGGAAGACCAAGACGGCCAAGGAGCGCAGCATCATCCTGCGCAAATGGTTCGACCTGCTCATGGCGCACCAGGACGACCTGGGCCGCATCATGACGGCCGAGCAAGGCAAGCCGCTGGCCGAAGCCAAGGGCGAAGTCGCCTACGGCGCAAGCTTTGTGGAATGGTTTGCCGAAGAGGCCAAGCGCATCAACGGCGAGACCCTGCCGCAGTTCGACAACAGCCGCCGCCTGCTGGTCCTCAAGCAGCCCATCGGCGTATGCGCGGCCATCACACCGTGGAACTTCCCGCTGGCCATGATCACGCGCAAGGTGGCACCCGCCCTGGCCGCTGGCTGCCCAGTGGTCATCAAGCCCGCCGAGCTCACACCGCTCACAGCCCTGGCTGCGGCCGAGCTGGCCCTGCGCGCTGGTATCCCCGCGGGTGTGTTCAACATCCTGCCCGCTGACAGCGACAACTCGATCGCCATCGGCAAGGTGCTGTGCGCGAGCGATGTGGTGCGCCACATCAGCTTCACGGGCAGCACCGAAGTGGGTCGCATCCTGATGGCACAGTCGGCCCCCACGGTCAAGAAGATGTCGCTGGAGCTGGGCGGCAATGCGCCCTTCATCGTGTTCGACGACGCCGACATCGACAGCGCCGTGGAAGGCGCATTCGCCAGCAAATACCGCAACGCGGGCCAGACCTGCGTGTGCACCAACCGCTTTTATGTGCAAGAAGGCGTGTACGAAGAGTTCGTGGCCAAGTTTGCCGCCAAGGTCAAAACCGCCAAGGTGGGCAATGGCTTTGAAACTGGCGTGAACCAGGGCCCGCTGATCGAGGAAGCCGCCCTGGCCAAGGTGCAGCGCCATGTGGACGACGCCATTGCCAAGGGCGGCCAGGTGGTGGCGGGTGGCCAGCGCCTGAAAAGCCTGGGCTCGGGGCAGTTCTTTGAGCCCACCGTCATCGCCAACGCCTCGGCCGACATGCTGTGCGCACGCGAGGAAACCTTCGGCCCCTTCGCCCCCGTGTTCAAGTTCAAGACCGAACAAGAAGCCATCGACGCCGCCAACAACACCGAGTTCGGCCTGGCCAGCTACTTCTACAGCCGCGACGTGGGCCGCATCTTCCGCGTGACCGAGGCGCTGGAATACGGCATGGTGGGCGCCAACGTGGGCATCCTGGCCACCGAGCACGTGCCCTTTGGCGGCGTCAAGCAGTCGGGCTTGGGCCGCGAGGGCTCGCACTACGGCATGGACGACTACGTGGAGATCAAGTACTTGTGCCTGGGCGACATCCAGAAGTGACCGGCGCGTGGGCAGCTTCTATTTGATATGTTTTTGATAGCTGCTAGCGCTTATTGAATAAGCGCTAGCAGCCAAAAACGCTTCAAAAAATCAACATCGTCAGCGACACCCACAGGCCCGGATTCACACTCACTTCGACAATGCGCACCTGCTGGTTGTCGAGGTCCTGCCCCAGCCATTCAGTGGTGGTGACCAGGGGGGCCAGCAAGGCCCCGCAGAACAACGCGATGCTGCATGCATGCCACAGAAACGCGCACCCAGTGGCTCCAAGCAGGCTGTAGAGATAGGTTGCTTGGACTTGTCATTGGCGTCCTTTCGATGTCTTTAAAGCGCCTGCCCAGCGCAGCTGGTGAAAGGAATTTGGGGCCCGACGCCAATCAGCCCAGCCAACCAGTTCAGCAATGAATATGCATTTTGCGTACTTGCACCAAGCGCGCTCCAGACGGCCGGCGGATGCTGCCTATAATCCACAGCGTCGCGGGTGTAGTTCAATGGTAGAACGGCAGCTTCCCAAGCTTCATACGAGGGTTCGATTCCCTTCACCCGCTCCAAATACAGAACCTGCCTTGCAAAAATGTCTGGCAGGTTTTTTTATGGCACTCGCCGGGGCCACTCAGCCTTTGAGCTGTGGGGCGGCCGTTGCGGAAAGCCTGGCTGTGCTAGACAGCTGGGCGGCATATGCCGGAGAAGTTGCAGCATCCTGCCCCAGGTTGAAGCGTGCGATTGCCGTCACCATCTGCTCTGCCTGCACCTGCAAGCTGCTGGCTGCGGCAGCCATTTCCTCCACCAGGGCAGCATTTTGCTGCGTGGTCTGATCCAACTGGGTAACCGCCTCGCCCACCTGGCCCACGCCGGCGGTTTGCTCATTGCTGGCGGCGCTGATCTCCGAGACCATGTCTGCCACGCGCTGGATGGAGCTGACCACCTCCTGCATCGTACTGCCCGCCTGATCGGCAAGCACCGAGCCCTGCTGCACCATAGCGCTGCTCGCCCCTATCAGCTCCTTGATGGCCTTGGCTTCTGCGGCCGTGCGCTGAGCCAGGTTGCGCACTTCGGCGGCTACCACCGCAAAACCGCGGCCTTGCTCACCCGCGCGGGCCGCCTCAACTGCAGCGTTGAGCGCCAGGATGTTGGTCTGAAAAGCAATACCGTCAATCACACCAATGATGTCGGCAATCTTCTGGCTGCTGCTATTGATCTCCTGCATGGTGTGGACTACTTTGGACACCACCTCGCCACCCTGCTGCGCGACGCGGCTGGCCCCGACTGCGAGCTGGTTGGCTTGGCCGGCACTGCCCGCGTTATGGCGGATGGTGGCGCCCAGTTGCTCCATGCTGGCCGCCGTTTGCTCCAAAGCACTGGCCTGACTTTCGGTGCGGCCCGACAAGTCCTGGTTGCCTTGCGCGATCTCCGTGCTGGCGGCCGACACGCTATCAGCACTGGCGCGAACCGTGCTCAGGCTTTCGACCAGGCGAACCCGAAAACCCTCCATGGCCTGGGCCAAGGCTCCAATTTCGTCGCTGGAGCGGATCGACACGGTGTGGCTCAGATCACCCTGTGCCAGGTAGCCAAGGGCCGTGCTCAGCTGCTGTACCGGTGCGCCCACCAATCGACGTGTGGCCGCCACCAGCACCACGGTAAGCAGTACCAGTGCCACCGCCACACCCAACCAGAGCCAAGTGAGCACACTGCGCGCTTCGCTCATCATTTCCCCCAAAGGGGCCTCGGCAACAATGGCCCAATTCCAGGGTTTGTAGTGCTGCACGGCCACATAACGCGTGGCAGTGTCGCCTTCGCCACTGCGTCGCGGCGACCAGCCCGACTCCAGATCGCCAGACTGCCCAACCGCAGCCAACGAAGCCAGCCAGGCCTTGGCGTTGTCGTCCTTGTCATCCACCTTCAGGGATTTACCAACACCCGGCAGCCCGAAAACACTGCCCCGCGCGGGGCCCGATGAGAGATTGACGGCATAGACCGCACCTGTGGTGAACAGCTTCTGTCCCGCCATCACGGTGTCTAGCTTGCCCAAAATAGCCCCCATGTCAGAGCCAATGAACAAGATTCCGATGGTGCGATTGCCGTCGCGAATGGGCTCGTACACGGTCATGTACTCGCGGCCAAACAGGCTGGCACGGCCGATATAGGTTTTGCCCTCGTTCATCAGCGCGTAGGCGGGGTGTTTGCGGTCCAGCAGGGTCTTGTAGGCGCGCTCGCCATCCTGCTTTTTCAGGGACGTGGTCACACGGATGAAGTCGTCTCCCGTGCGCGCAAAAATCGTAGCCACGGCACCTACGCTGTCCTTGGAAAAACGGTCCACCACTTCAAAATCACCGTTGACGGCAGCCCCCTGGAACGACAGCAAGGCTTCGGGTTTGCCATCGGCCCCTGGCGCCTCGGCCACGGTGAACTGGCCCGGAAAATTCGCCTTGAACAGGGTGAAGTCCCTCTTGGCCTGGTCTTGCGCCGTTTCGTCGAAGGTCTGCACCAGGGTGCTCACCTGGGCGGCATATTGCATGGCATCGCCACGCGCCAGGCGGCCAAAGTCTTTCCAGAGCAGGCCACTGACGCTGCCCATCGTGACCAGCAAGACCACCAACAGACTGACCAAAGCGGTGAAGGAGAGCTTGAAGGCCACTGAATGTTGGTTTTTTGAGGGAGTCATCTGGTGCTTTTCTGTAACTTATGCATCGCTGTGCATAAAAAAGCAGTCAAGTTACCCTATATGGGTAGGAAGACCAAACCAAGGCCAGCTCTATGGCCTTTGAATACATAGGGAAAACCCTTGTAAAAAGCATTCCAATGCGGCACTGCCCCGGCATGGGCCGCCCGCGACTGTCTGCGCGCTGGGCCGACAGGGCGCTCAGGGGAGGTTCAACGACTGCCTACTCTCAAAGACCCGGTGCTCCCCCGTGAGCGGATCCATGAACTCCAGCGACCGTGCCAACAGTTGGAGTGGCCGCGAGTAATCACCTTCGGGCGGGTCGTTGACGACCGGATAAAACGGATCATTGCGCAACGGCAAGCCCAGGGCAGCCATGTGCACCCGCAGCTGATGGCGCTTGCCCGTGATGGGAGACAGACGGTAGCGTGCCCAGCCCCCTGCCACCTCCACAACCTGCATGTGGGTATGGCTGTTGGGCTCTCCGGGCGCTTCCTGCATACGAAAGAACTGGGGACTTTCTTCCATGCGACTGGTGTGTTCGCGTGGGAAGCGCACATCCGCCCGCCAAGGGGCAATCGCGTCGTAGTGCTTGGTGATCTCCCGATCACGGAACAACGCCTGGTACACGCCGCGCGTGCGCTGCTGCACAGAGAGCATGACCAGTCCGGCCGTGTCGCGGTCAATGCGGTGCAGTGGTGATAGTTCTGGCAATCCCAGTTGGCGTTTGAGCCGCACCAGCAGCGTGTTGTGCAGGTAGTGGCCTGACGGCGTGACGGGCATGAAGTGCGGCTTGTCGGCCACCACAAGATGTTCGTCGCGGTACACCACCGTCTCGCTGAAGGGCAGCGCTGGCTCTGCCGACAGGCTTCGGTAGTAGTACAGGCGCAGGCTGCCTTCAAACGGCCGCTCGGGCGCCACAACCTGCCCGCGCTCATCCACCACCTCGCCCGCCAGCATGCGCTGGCACCATTCCTCGCGGCCCACCACTGGCAGCCGCTGCGACAGAAAGTCCAGCATGTTGCCCTGCCCGTGTGTGGGCAGGGCAACACAACTGGGGCTCACCCCATCGCGCACGGGCATGACCTGGGGGTGGCGGGGGTTGTGCATGGTGCGCGAATTCTAGGGCGCGCCAGCACGGTTCATCGGCTGTAGGACATGAGCGCCAGTTGCGCCGACACAGCCACATGGCGCGCCGATGCGGGCTAGCATCCAACAACCAAGCCGCAATGCCGAGCTGGCAGGCGCTGTGCCCCACACATTCATGCGCAGCAAGTGCCCAGTGGAATACGGCCAAGACCCACCATCGTTCATGTCACCCATACCCGCATCTCCCAATCCTCCTGCTGCTCAACCTGGCCCTGTCACCACCACCGCCTTCCCGTTGCCTGCACCGGGTATTTGGCGGCGTATCACGCACGGGGCCCTGTGGGCTGCAGGGCTGCTGGCTGCGCTGCTGGTGGCGCTGGGTGTCTTGCTGGCATGGATCGACTGGAACCGCGCGAAGCCTTGGGTCAATGACACCGTGAGCAAAGTCACAGGACGGCACTTTGCCATTCAAGGCGATTTGTCTGCGGCATGGCACTGGCCCCAGCCCCTGGAAGAGGGATGGCAGCGCTGGGTACCTGGTGTCACGGTGACTGCCGAACGCCTGGTGATGGGAAACCCCGCCGGGTTCACACTCCCTTTTCCGCATGCTGCAGGCAAAACGCCGCCCAAAGGCCAACTCCGCGCTCCGCTGGCATCCAAAGAGGCCGACACCCATGCAACCACCTTGGCCCGTATTGGCGGCGCCACCGCTACCGTGCGCCTGTTGCCATTGTTGGTAAAACATCTGTCGATTGACACGCTCAAACTCACCGGGCCCCAGGTGACTTTGGCCCGGAGCGCCGATGGCGTCGATAACTGGCACTTTGATCGCAAGGATGGTCCCAAGAGCGGTTGGAGCTTTGATATCGACCAGTTGGTGGTGAATGAGGGCGTACTCGCTTATGCCGATGGCGTGAAAGACCTGGACCTGCGGGCGCACATTGATACCACGGCGCCCTTGGCCCCCACAGACGCAGCGACCCAGGCCTTGGCCAGCGCAGCCGACCCGACGACAACACCTGCAGCAAAGGCTGCACCCGGCATACAAAACCAAAGTGCAGCGACCACACCTTATGGCTTGCGCTTCGAGATCCGGGGCCGCTATGCCAAGGCACAGATCGAGGGCCGAGGACGTGCGGGCCAGGTCATTAGCCTGCGCAACAAGGTGGTGAACTACCCGCTACAGGTCGACGCCAGTGCAGGCAGCGTGGCCCTGTCGGCCGAGGGGGTGCTGGCCAACCCGGGAGCCCTCTCGGGGCTGGACTTCCAAGTGTCTCTCAAGGGTGGCAGCATGGCCGACCTGTACGACCTGACAGGGCTGGTGCTGCCCAACACCCCTGCGTTTGCCACGCGCGGGCGGCTGACCGGCAGCCTGGAACCCGAACGCGCCGTGTGGGAGTACAACGATTTTCGCGGCAAGGTGGGCCAGAGCGATCTGCAAGGGTCGCTGAAATACACCTCCGGCAAACCACGTCCCCGGCTCACCGGCACCATGACCTCCAACCAGTTGCGCCTGGCAGACCTGGGACCGACGATTGGCACCCGCCAGTCCGGCAACACCCCACGCAGCCGCAGCCAGGGCGGCAAGGTACTGCCAGACTCGCAATTTGCGGCCGAGCGGTGGAATGCCATGGACATGGACATGGTGTTCAAGGGCCGTCACATCATCCGCCCCGAGAGTCTGCCCCTGCAGGACTTGAGCGTGCACGCCGTGATGGAAAACGCGCAGCTCAAGCTGGCACCGCTCACGTTCGGCGTGGCAGAGGGGAAAATCGATTCGCAGGTGAGCATTGACGGGCGTACCGCTCCTTTGACGGCCCAGATACGCGGCACCGTGCAGGGCTTGCAGCTCTCGGCCCTGTTCCCCAAGGTACAGCTCATGAAAAAAAGCTTGGGCCACATGGACGGGGCCATTGCCCTGAAGAGCTCAGGCAACAGCATGGCCGGATTGCTGGGCCATGGCACCGGCGAAATGCGTTTGTATGTGCGCGACGGCACGTTGAGCAAGCAGATGCTGGACCTGGCGGCGCTCAATGTGGGCAGTATTGTTGTAGGCAAGCTCTTTGGCGAAAACAAAGAGGTGCGCCTGCGCTGCGCCGTGGCTGACTTCACGGTGGTGGATGGCCTGGCCACCACACGCATCGTGAAGATGAGCACCGACGACGCGGTGGTGGAGGCCACAGGCACCATCGACCTGGGTACCGAGGCCATGAACCTGCGCATCAAGCCCGAGTCGTTGCAATGGAAATTCTTCTCGCTGCGCTCACCCCTGTATGTCAAAGGCACCTTTGCGAACCCCGATGTCGGCGTGGAACCCGGCCCGCTGCTGCTGCGCGCGGGCGCCGCAGTCGCGGCCGCCCTGGTGGCCCCCGCCGCACTGGCACTGGTGCCGGTCACCGTGCCGGCGGCGGAAGACAACACCCCTTGCAAACCGTTGCTCGACCTGGCCCAGGAACCCGTCAAGCCCGGATACCAAGGCGCTGCGGGCACGGCATCACAGCCTGCGCGGCGGGCTGCCAGCGGCATGGCAGATCCTGCACGTTGATGGCCTCCTGGGCAGACGGCAACGGGGGAGGCATTGCCCTGCTCCCTCGCCCCTCATGGCGGACAAGACGCGAAAGAATGCCCTCTTGCACCATGGCGCCGGCCCTCTGCATGAAATTTACCAACATCTGGTGTGCGCAAGGACATCGACATCTTTGGCAAGACCGGCACGCCGGTGCCAAGCGCCACGGATGGCATCTCGCTTCTCGCGGGAGAGACCGCCAAAGACGGCAAGGTGGTGCTTGTGCTTGTGCTCATGCTCGGACCCCGCTGGCGGCTGCATTGTTTTGTGCATCTGGACTCGATCCGAACAGGCGCCTTGTCGTTCGTGGTGTCTGGCGAGACCATCGGTACGCTGGCCGCCAACGGCAACGCACTGGGCAAGCCACCGCACCTGCGCCATTCCATCGGGCGAATACTGCCCGCACCGTGGAAGGTGGATGGCGCTACGCAGGGCCACAAAAAACGGTTTTTTCTATCGATCCTCACGCTTATCTACTCGAACGGTGACTGCCGGGGTCAGACACTGACCTCAATACACCCCAACGCCCTGCTCGCGCACTCTGCATCAAACCGCCACGGCCAAGGCGAATGAACCTCGAACCAGACAGTACAAGGCCCCTTGCACAACACCAATGCGCTGGTCGCTCAAAGAACTGCGCTTCCCCTCAATGAAAATCCCGGCTGCCTTGCAGCGCCTGGGCCATGCGCCCAAGCAGTGGCGTCATGTCTTTGAATCGCTGGGCCACCAAGTGGCGCACCACGGTGGGCTCCGGGCCGGAAGACGATGGCGCGGCGCCGTCCGGCACGCTGCACTGCCACACCCCCTCTACCGCCAGCAGTTGCGAGCGCAGCAGCGCATTGCGCCAGGTCTCGACCAATGCAGGCCACACGATCACGTTGACGGGGCCGGTTTCATCCTCCAGTGTGACGAACATCGTGCCCTTGGCTGTGCCAGGGCGCTGGCGCACGGTGACGATGCCGCAGGCGCGCACCTTGCGGCCGTGGGGCACGGTGTTCAGCTGCAGTGCGGTCAGCAGCCGCCAGCGGTCCAGGCGCGGGCGCAGCAAGGCCAGCGGATGGCGGCGCAGCGTGAGACCGGTGGCGGCGTAGTCAAACAGGATTTCTTCGCCCTCGGGGGCTGCGGGCAACTGAAGCGGCGCTTCATGCACCGGTGCATCGCGCAACAAGGCCGGCGCGGTGTGCTGCGCTGCAGCATCCCACATCTGCTGGCGCCGATGGCCGGAAAGGCGCGCCAGCGCATCGGCTGCAGCCAGGACCTGCAGATCCTGCTGGCTCAGCTGCGCGCGCAGGGCCATATCTTCGGTATTGGCGAATGCGGGGCCTGTGGCACGGGCTTGTGCCAGGCGTTCGGCAGCATCTGCACGCAAACCGCCCACCAGCCGCAGGCCCAGGCGCACAGCGGGCTGCGGCAGTGGCGGTGCCCCCAGTCCGCGTGCGGGCCGCAGCTGTTCTGCGGGGCCTTCCAGCGTGCAGTCGATGTCACTGCAGGTCACGTCGATGGGCAGAATGCGCAGGCCGTGGCGGCGTGCATCCTGCACCAGCTGCGAGGCGGTGTAAAAACCCATGGGCAGCGAGTTGAGCAACGCTGCCAGAAAACACGCGGGCTCATGGCACTTGAACCAGCTGCTGGCATAGGCCAGCAAGGCAAAGCTGTGGGCGTGGCTCTCAGGAAAGCCGTATTCACCAAAACCCAGCATCTGCTGGAAGATGGCCTGGGCAAACTCAGGGCGGTAGCCCTTGGCCAGCATGCCTTTCATCAGGGGTTCTTCAAAACGGTGCACGCCGCCCTTGCGCTTCCATGCCGCCATAGAGCGGCGCAGGTCATCGGCCATGCCCGGCGTGAAATCCGCAGCGATCATGGCGATTTGCATCACCTGCTCCTGAAAGATGGGCACACCCAGCGTCCGCGCCAGGGCTGTTTCCAACTCCGCTTTCTCCAGCACCAGCGGTTCGCCCCTGCGCCTGCGTTCACGCGCTTGCAAGTACGGGTGCACCATGCCACCTTGGATGGGCCCGGGCCGCACAATGGCGACTTCCACCACCAGGTCATAGAACACGCGCGGCTGCAGGCGGGGCAGCATGCTCATCTGAGCGCGACTCTCGATCTGGAACACGCCCACGGTGTCGGCCGCGCAGATCATGTCGTAGGTGGCGGGGTCTTCGCGCGGGATGTCGTGCAGCAGCCAGCCTTCGCCCCGCAGCGCGGAGCGCAAGTCCAGGCAACGGCGCAACGCGCTGAGCATGCCCAAGGCCAGCACATCGACCTTGAGCAGCCCCATGATGTCGAGGTCGTCCTTGTCCCATTGAATGACGGAGCGGCCTGGCATGCTCGCGGGCTCCACCGGCACCAGGCGCGTGAGCTTGCCCTGCGTGAGCACAAATCCGCCCACATGCTGGCTCAGATGGCGCGGAAAGCCCTTGAGTTGCGCGGCCAGCTCCAGCCACAGCGTGGCCGTGTGCCGATGCAGTGGCATACCCAGGCCTTGTGCCAGCTCCTGCAGGCGGTCGGTCGCAAACTCTTCGTCGAACCAGTGATGGTCCTTGGCAAAGGCATCCACCAAGGCAGGCGCCACCCCCAGGGCCTTGCCCACATCGCGCAAGGCGCTGCGTGTGCGATAGGTCGTGACCACAGCGGTAATGGCGGCGCGCTCGCGGCCGTATTTTTCATAGATGTACTGGATGACTTCTTCGCGCCGGTCGTGCTCAAAGTCCACATCGATATCGGGCGGCTCGCTGCGCTCTTTGCTGATAAAGCGCTCGAACAAAAGATGTGAATCTGCGGGGTTCACTGCCGTGATGCCCAGCACATAACAAACGACCGAATTGGCAGCCGAACCGCGCCCCTGGCACAGGATGCCCACGCTGCGCGCAAAGCGCACGATGTCGTGCACGGTGAGGAAATACATCTCGTACTTGCAATGTGCAATCAACACCAGCTCTTTGCGGATCTGCGCAGCAATCCAGTCGGGCACCCCTTGGGGATAGCGGCCCCTGGCCCCCTCCTCGGCCAGCCAGGCAAGTGCCTGGGCAGGCGTCATGCCAGCCGGAACGGTCTCCAGCGGATATTGGTACTTGATTTCCTTGAGATTGAAGGAGCAACGCGCTGCCACCGTGAGCGTGGCTGCCAGCAACTCGGGCGGATAAAGGCCTGCCAGCCGCACACGCCGGCGCAGGTGGCGTTCGGCATTCGGTTGCAGGGCAAAGCCGCATTCCGCCACGCTGCAGCCCCGTTGCACGGCGGTGACGACGTCCTGCAGCGGCTTGCGCCCGCGCCCATGCATGTGCACGTCGCCAGCGGCCACCAGCGGCAGACTGAGCACAGCCCCCACGCGCTGCAACGTGGCCAGCCACAAACCATCGTCCGGCGCCAGATGCAACTCTACGGCCAGCCAGATATGGCCGTCAAAATATGAGTCAAAATGGCTTGTAGCGCTTGATATACAAGCGCTGACAGCTACAAAATCAGAAGCATTCAAACGCTGGCGGCATGGGGCCAGCAGCAGCTCGCACCCGCGCAGCAGCGCCAACGGGCTGCCCGGCCCCACGCGATACTCGCCCTTGGGCGCTGCCGCGCGGGCGGCGGTGATGAACTCGCACAGGTTTCCCCAGCCCTCGGCGTCGCGCGCCAGCGCCACCAGCCGCAGATCGCCCCACAAGAACTCACTGCCCACGATGAGATGCAGGCCTGATTTTTCAGCCGCTTCATGTGCCCGCACCACCCCCGCCACCGAGCATTCATCCGTCAGTGCCAGCGCCTGATAACCCAGCGCCAAGGCACGCTCCACAAGCTCTTGCGGGTGGGATGCACCGCGCTGAAAGCTGAAGTTGGACAGGCAGTGCAGCTCTGCATAACCCGGCAGCCCCGCTGCAACGGCTGGCACGGACGGCGCCACGGAGGAGTCCCTGGCCGAAGTCAGAGCAAGGGGCGAAGGCACCACCCCAGCGGCACTGCGCGCCATCACCCAAAAACTCCCTGCAAAAACCAGCGATGGGGGCGCGCCAGGGCCTGTGTGCCCTCAGAAACAGGCGCCAGCCGCTCGCGGAACACCCACACCAGCCCCGCCACATCGTTGTGCGCCACAAAATAGTCACGCAAGGCCAGGCCCGCACCGGGGCGGGCCGGATCTTCGCCGTCCTCCATGGCAGACCACCAACCCGCCTCGAACCGATGGGGACCGGCCAACAGGCGCAGCAGACCGTGGTGACAGGGGCGGTTGCCCTGCACAAGCAAGCGGCGGGGCGGATTGAGCAGCCAGGTGGGCAGCAGCAAGGCATGGGGGTGCATATCCAGCGCGGCACCCGAAACGCTGGCGGGCACATGCCGGACGGCAGGACGCATTGCAGGGCGGGCTGCCGTGACAAGGCATAACACCTCGGCCGCAGGTCGCCACTGCTGCATGCGCTCGGGCCGATGGTCGGCCTGCAGCACGGGGGCCAGCACATGGTCCGCCCCCAGGCGGGCTGACAGGCGCTCCAGCAACTGGTGCAAGGCCTCGCCCTGCACGTCTGATGAATGGTCATGGGCCGCACCCCGATCACCGGGTGGCAGCAGGCTCGCGCTGCGGTGTGGCAACAGTGCCGACTCCAGCAGGCGCAGCGTGATCTGGTTGACCGGTGCCGCCAGGGCCGTGCGTGCCAGGTTTTCAGACAACAGGCGCCGCAAGTGCGCCATGTCTTGCGTGGCCTGGGCGGTGCGTACCTGCAGGGCCTGCGCAGGGGCGATCAGCACCCCATCGATGCGCCGCAGGTCGTGGCGCCAGGCCAGCTCCAGCGCCAGCGCACCCTGTTGTCGGCCCTGCAGCCAGCCCTGCAGGGCCGACAACAGGGTGCGGTTGGCGCTCCACAGCAGCGCATCGGCCGACTCTGCCAATGCAGGCAGCTCGGTGGCAAGCACAAACTGCTCGGGCAATTCCAGCCAGCGGTGCGCCTCCGGGGCATCGCCCAACGCCTGGTCCAGCACCCGCAACACGCCGGCACCAAAACGCCTTGCCACCCCGGCACGCGGCAGCGCATGCAGCGACCCCCACGTGCGGCAGCCCATGTGCTCCAGGCTGGCCACATGCGGGCGCAAGGCCGTCAAAGTGTGCAAAGGCAAGCCCTTCAGGGCGCTGTCAGACAACGGCGAGATCGCCTGCGGCCAATCAACCAGTGCGGTCTTTTTGTGGCTGCCTTCCGAGGCTCTGGGACCGTGGGGCCGCCGGCTCTCCGCCGCCTGTGCCATGCGCAACAAAGCCTGCGCCACCAGGGCTGTCGGCCCACAGCCCCAGACGGTGGTTGGCGGGTCAGCTGTTTGTCCACCAACGTCATCGCCTGCCGCTGCATCCGCCAAACCAACGCAGGCATCGGACCAAGCCTGCAATACCAGCGCCAACAAAACATCGGGCCCGCCCCACAGCCGTTCGGTGCTGGAGACCTCCAGCAACACGGTGTCACCATCCACCAGCGCCACGCGCGGAGTGAAACGCAAGGCCCACCACCCCGCCGCAGCGGCCACCAGCGGGCTGGGCGACATTGGGGCCGCCCCGCTGCCAGCTGCTGCTGGCGCAGGGCCCACTGCTCCGGCGCCTTCGCGCCTTGCTACGGACTCATCCAGCCATGGCAATGGCAGTGCGATCCAGTGCATGCTCCCTCCCCTCCGGCCCAACCATCGCAGGCACGGGCACAGAGCGCTGACACAGCTCCCGTGTATCCCCAAGGACTGCCGTGTTGCGATGCATTACCGTTGCATGGACCGCCATCTGTGCGGCACGCCGGCGCTCTGCCTGCGCTGTCAGCGCCTGCGCCAACTGAGGGTGACAAGCCGGCAGATCAAGCCCCTGCGCAAGATGCGGCCCCCGGCGTTTGAGGATATGCACCTGCATCCCTGGCGATGCCGAGGCGTCACCCGGCAGTGCCAGCCCTTGTACCTGCAGCCGCAGCAAGGCGGGCGACGCCTGCAGCGCAGCGCTGGCCGGGCGAAACACCCACAACAACTGCTGTTGTTGCGCCGCCGCCAATTGCAGCCTGCGCAAGGCCGCCGGTTGCGCCTGCGGCAGCCAGGCCATGACGGCCAGCACATCGCGGCACCGCAGTGCCTGCTCGGCAGCCCAGAGTGCCGCCTTGGCGTTATCGGCCCGCACCATGCACAACCGCTGTGCCGACAGCCCCTTCGCCGTGAGTGCCGGGCCAAAAGGCTCACAGGGGGGGGCCACAGCCACCACAGTACCCGCCCGCTGGGCGGTAGCCTGTGCCAGCGCTGGCAGCACCAGTTGCCATTCATGCAGGCCTGCCGAGGGTTGCAGTACCTCGCTCAAAGCCCCCACCGGCCAGCCTCCGCCGGGCAACTGGGTGTCCAGCAGCGCATACCCTGTGGGCTGCGCTGGGTGCAGGCCCATGCCCAGGGTATCTGCATGCCAGACACCCGGCACGACAGCGGGAAGATCAGACGCAACCCGCAGGGAAAGGCGCAATGCAGACATGGTGGCGAAATGGCTTCAAAAACAAGAATACTGTGAATATACACAGTATTTTGAAGCATGTGCACCCCATGAGGGAGACGCTGAAAAAGAACGACTATGGGGCTATGAATGCCTGTCGCAAAGCACTACCCCACAGGGTCAGTCAGCGGCACCCGGACCCCACGCACTGTTGCAAGCATCCGGATCGAAACGAATGCGCGCAGTTGCGATGGCCGCATTGAGAGAAAAAGCCAAAGGGCACCACTGTCTCGCGCTCCGCGCAGCGAGGGCTGCCCCCAAGGCGGTATGGCAGCCTGGACGGAATCGCTCACCCAGTGACATCCAGAAACTTCCGCCCGGACCATCGCTGCTCATGGGCTCTTTCGCGCCAAAGCCTACGGTGATTTCAAGATCCAGACGCACCCTGTCACCGGGGGTGGATCACACAGAAGCGCCAAACGGCTGGCTACGTGCAATCCATCCTTCACAGTCTCCGCAGCGCCCAATCACACCAGTCGGCCACAGCAGCGTCCGCAGGGGTCGCACGGTCCGATAACTTGGGCCAGCGACGATGGCTGGCGTTCAGAATGCTTTGCAACTGCCACAGTGCCTCTCGCCCCACCAAGGCCACCTCGGCCATGCCGATGGCATCACCCTGCAATTGCGCCATCAAATCGCCCTGCTGCTGAGGGTGTGACCCCGCTTCCACCAAGGCTTTTTGAAGGGCAAGCAAGCGCGAGTCGGCAAATGCAAAGGCGCTACCTTCAAGGGCCTTGGTGCCAGTTCCAGTGGCAGGGGGCAAGGCTGCCTTGAGCTGGTCCCAGTAAGAAAAAGCCTCGGCCAGCAAGTCAATCTGGCGCGAAGCATCATTGCCCAAGGGCATGAGGGCCGATTCGCGAGTCACCTCTTCCTGCAGCAAAGGCAGGACATGCGCGACCAATGCCGACGGGAATTTACGGTGGTTGAGCCGCAGCACCAACGACAGACGCTGCGCTGGCATATCGTCGTATTTTTCGTAAAACGCAGTCACCACCTCGGCCAACAGCAGAATGCGGCCCATGGGCGTGATGTCAGCACCGGCCAGTGCGCGGGGGTAGCCGCTCCCGTCCATGCGCTCATGGTGCTCTAACACGGCCACTTCAGTGGCACGGGAATAGGACTGGGTATCGCGAATCATCAGCATGGCGGTGATCGGGTGCGCCACCAGATGCTTGCGCTGCGCACCGACCACCTTGTGGTCAGGGTCGCTCCAGGCCGGGTCCATGTGCAGCACACCCAGGTCATGCAGCAAGGCGGCAGCGGCCAGCGCGCCGCAATCGCGCTCAGTGAGGCCACTCTTGATCCCCAGAAAAACGGCCACAGTCATCATCTGCAAGCTGTGCTGAAACAGCTGGGGCCGCTGGTCACGCATCACCGTGAGCTTGCAGGCCATGGAGGTCGGCAATGGCAGGGAGCGCAGCGGCGCCAAAAGCCGGGCCGCCGACCCCAATGCCTCGACCAGCATGCCCGGCAGCACTTCCTGCTCAATGAGCGTCTGGCCCGCCACCAGCAAAGCGGGCACGTCCACGGGGTTCTCGATGGACAGGTGGCGGTCGATGGGCTCGCGCAGTTTGTGCTGCACCAGGCGGTCATAAAGCCGGCTGTCGATGCGGGTCCCCTTTTCCACCAACTTGATGCCGTTGTCGGTGTAGATGGCTGCGTCGGCAACCACCGTACGCCGGTCAGCCATATCGGTCAGCGCGCGCAGATAGTGGGGGCTGTCAGTAGTGTCGATATCCGCAGGGAAAAGGGTATCTGTCATGCGAGGAACACAAATCGTTACCTCGGACTATATGCCGTTCTCTTGCAAGGCACTGACACAAAACACTGCGTGGCTCCGAACGGCCTTGATGCACATCAAGCGTTGCTTTGGAACTACGGCCAGATAGGCCTGCAGCCCAAAGGCGAAGGGCAGGAAGTCGGCACGAGGCGCCCCTTTGGACTGTCCCAAATCTGAATCAGGGTTTGCATGGAACGCTGGGGTCTGAAGCCATCTTTTTGATGGCCATTGGCACTCAGGCATGGGTAAACCCTGAAAAGTTCCTCATTGATTGTTTCCAATACTGGAACAGTTAGTTCGCGACCCAGTGGTTTTTCTCTGAACACCATCGGCGTACAGTTCAACCCATCGATGAGCCGAACCCGCAAGGCGACTCACCGAACCCGGTTCAGCAGCCCTTCTTTGTTTTGCAGCCGTTCCGGTTTGATTGAGCCGCTTTTTTAACTTCAAGGATTTTCATCATGAACAACACCGCACGTTTCCTCTCCATCGCCGCTGTGGCCGCTTTCGCTTCTTTTGGTGCACAAGCCGACGAAGCCGATGCTTCGCAATTTTCCACCAAGTTTGAAACGAACCGCACCCGCGCTGAAGTGGCTGCTGAAGCCGCTACCGTGGCCCAGACCCGTTCCATCGAGCCCGCTGGCTCGCGTGTCGTGACTTACAAGTCCACGGCTGACCGCGCTGCGGTGCGTGCCCAGGCTGCTGACGCTGTGCGTACTGGCCAGATCCCTTCGGGCGAGCGCGGTTGATTCTTTTTGAATCCGCAGTTCCCCTGTTTGCGTATTTGTCAGTACCTCACCCCTGTTTTTTGAATTTCACTGGAGTTTCACCATGAACAAGACTGCACGTTTCCTGTCTATCGCCGCTGTGGCCGCTTTCGCTTCTTTTGGTGCACAAGCCGACGAAGCCGATGCTTCGCAATTTGCCACCAAGTTTGAAACCAGCCGCACCCGCGCTGAAGTGGCTGCTGAAGCCGCTACGGTCGCCCAGACCCGTTCCATCGAGCCTGCTGGCTCGCGTGTCGTGACTTACAAGTCCACGGCTGACCGCGCTGCTGTGCGTGCACAGGCTGCTGAAGCTCTGCGCACCGGCCAGATCCCTTCGGGCGAATTCAGCGCCATGTAATTTCCAGGGCCCGCATGCGATGCATGGGGGCTGGCGAAGTGCAAATGCAAAAGGCCGGGGCCCCACAAGGGGCCCCGGCCTTTTTTACTGCGCCGACACCGGCGGGCAGGTATGAATGATTACTGGATCAGCGTCACGCCTGTCTTGGCCTGAAGGGCATCAAACGTAACACCCGGCGCCAGCTCCACCACCTTCAGACCCTCTGGCGTCACGTCCATGACGGCCAGGTCGGTGATGATGCGATCCACCACACCCACGCCTGTCAAAGGCAGCGTGCACTGGGGCAATATCTTCATGTCTTCAGTGCCATCCTTCTTGCGGGCGACATGCTCCATGAGCACGATCACGCGCTTGACGCCAGCCACCAGATCCATCGCCCCGCCCATGCCCTTGACCATCTTGCCAGGGATCATCCAGTTGGCCAGGTCACCCTTTTCGCTGACCTGCATGGCACCCAGGATGGACAGGTTGATCTTGCCGCCACGGATCATGGCGAAGCTGTCATGGCTGCCAAAGATGGACGATCCCTTGATGGTGGTCACGGTCTGCTTGCCAGCATTGATCAGGTCGGCATCCACCTCGTCTTCGTTGGGGAAAGGGCCGATGCCGAGCATGCCGTTTTCTGACTGCAGCCACACTTCTTTGTCAGCAGGCACAAAATTGGCCACCAGGGTGGGGATGCCAATACCCAGATTCACGTAAAAGCCGTCTTCGAGCTCATGGGCGGCACGGGCCGCCATTTGGTCTTGACTCCACGACATATGTATTTCTCCAGCTTGTTCGGTGACGGCAGGCTTGCACGCCCGCCTTTTCGATAAACGCAGGCTTAAACGCCCGCCTTTTCAGTGATCGTGCGCTTTTCGATGCGTTTTTCTGGGGTTGGGTTGTGCACGATGCGGTGCACATAGATGCCCGGCAGATGAATCTGGTCAGGCACCATCGCGCCGGTCTCCACAATTTCTTCCACTTCAACGATGCAGACCTTGCCAGCCATGGCGGCAGCGGGGTTGAAATTGCGGGCCGTCAGGCGGAACTGCAGGTTGCCCGATTTGTCAGCGCGGTGGGCTTTGACCAGCGCCACCTCGGGCACCAGCGAGCGCTCCATCACATAGGTTTCGCCATCAAAGTCACGCAGCTCCTTGCCATCGGCCACGATGGTGCCCACGCCGGTTTTGGTGAAAAACGCCGGAATGCCGGCACCGCCGGCGCGCAGCTTTTCTGCCAGCGTGCCCTGGGGCGTGAACTCCAGCTCCAGTTCGCCTGCCAGGTACTGGCGTTCAAACTCTTTGTTCTCGCCCACGTAAGACGAGATCATTTTCTTGATCTGGCGGGTTTCGAGCAGCTTGCCCAAACCAAAGCCGTCCACCCCGGCGTTGTTGGAGATTACGGTGAGGTTTTTGACCCCCGAGTCGCGCAAAGCGTCGATCAGGGCTTCCGGAATGCCGCACAGCCCGAAGCCACCCACGGCCATGAGCTGGCCGTCTGCAACCACGCCCTTGAGGGCCTCGGCTGCGGAGGGGAATAACTTGTTCACCACGATCTCCTTGTGAATTTGGATGCGCTACGATACTACGTACCAGAATAAGTAGTTTTCCGTAAAGATTTGCACTATGGACGTTGATTACAGACTTGCTTTCGACATGGCCCCCGTGGGGCTGGTGCTGTCACGCAATCGCACCATGGTCGATTGCAATCGCCATGTCTGCGAGATGTTTGGTGCCTCGCGCGAAGTGCTCATTGGCCAGTCGTTCCAGGTCCTTTATCCGAGCGTGGACGAATACGAGCGCCTGGGCGCGCACATGGAGCCTATCCTGAACGCGAAGGGGCACTATGCCGACAACCGCATCATGAAACGCGCCAACGGCGAGGTCTTCTGGTGCCATGTATCGGGCCGTGCACTCAACCGCGAAACACCGCATGAATCCGGCATCTGGAGCTTTGAAGACCTCAGCTCGCAGCGTGCCGTGAAGGCTGAGCTGACAGGCCGCGAACGCGAGGTGGCTGCGCGCCTGCTGGAAGGCCTGACCTCCAAGGAGATTGGCAAAGCGCTGGAGATCAGCCACCGCACAGTGGAGATCTACCGCGCGCGCCTCATGCGCAAGTACAACGCCTCCACCGCTGCCGACCTGGTGCACAAGCTGTTGGCGGGAGGCTGAAAACAGCGGTCGGCTTCAGCCCTTCTTGGGCCCGTCGATCACCTCGGCCGCCGTGCGGAAGGCCTCCACCGCCGTAGGCAGGCCACAGTAAATGCTCGCGTGCAGCAGCACCTCCTGGATCTCTGCCGCGGTCGCGCCGTTGTTGAGCGCACCGCGCACATGGCCTTTGAGTTCGTGCTGCTTTCCCAGCGCCGTGAGAAAAGCCACAGTGATCAGGCTGCGCGTCTTCATGTCCAGCCCCGGACGTTGCCACACATCGCCCCACGCATTGCGGGTGATGAACTCCTGGATCGGCTGGGTGAACTCCGTGGCATTGCCAAAGGCATTGGCCACAAAGTCCTCACCCATGACCTGCTTGCGCGTAGACAGGCCTTTGTCGAAATCCTTGGTGGATGGGGGTTGCGTCATGCGGGCTCTCCATTACAGCGTTGAGGAACAGGGCCGCCATGTTAGCCGCCCTACCCCAGGCGATGCCTTGGAAAACAGAACGCCACCTGACGGAGACCCAGCGGGGCAACAGGCAGGTGGCGTTCTCCCAGCGCTCGAAGCGCACTCAGGCGTTCGTGGCCGTGTCAGGACAGGTCAAAACGGTCCAGGTTCATCACCTTGGTCCAGGCCGCCACGAAGTCCTGAACAAACTTCTGTTGGGCATCCACGCTGGCATAAACCTCGGCGACGGCGCGCAGGACGGAGTTGGAGCCAAACACCAGATCGTTGCGGGTCGCCGTGAATTTCACCGCACCGGTCTGGCGGTCCCGGCCCTCGAACACCTGGGCTGTGGCATCCACGGGCTTCCAGACAGTGCCCATGTCCAACACATTGGCAAAGAAGTCGTTGCTGAGCACCCCCACCTTGTCGGTCAACACGCCGTGCTGGCTACCGTCGTAATTGGCCCCCAGCACCCGCAGGCCGCCCACCAGGGCCGTCAACTCCGGCGCCGTCAGCGTGAGTTGCTGGGCCTTGTCGATCAGCAACTCCTCCGCCCTCGTGCTGCCAGCCACGCGCCGGTAGTTTCGGAAACCATCGGCCACCGGTTCCATCACGGCAAAAGACGCCACATCGGTCTGGTCCTGGCGGGCATCCACCCGGCCCGGGGCAAAGGGAACATCCACCGCCACACCGGCAGCCTGTGCGGCCTGCTCCACGCCCACCACACCGGCCAACACGATCACATCGGCCAGCGAGGCCTTGCCAGACGCCTGCTGAATGGCCTGCAACCTGGGCAGCACACCCACGGCAATGGTGTTCACCGCCCAATCCTTTTGTGGTGCCAGTGCCAGGCGTGCACCGTTGGCGCCACCGCGCTTGTCCCCACCCCGGAAGGTGGAGGCAGAGGCCCAGGCCACCGACACCAGATCGCTCACCGAGAGACCCGAGGCCGCGATCTTTGACTTCAGCTCGGCGATGTCCGCCGCCGTGGGCTTGTGTTGCTGTGCGGGCAGCGGGTCTTGCCAGACCAGCTCTTCCTTCGGCACTTCGGGGCCCATGTAGCGCGCCTTGGGGCCCATGTCGCGGTGGGTCAGCTTGAACCAGGCGCGGGCAAAAGCCTCGTTGAACGCCTGTGGGTCGTTCAGGAAACGGCGCGAGATCTTCTCGAACTCAGGGTCGAAGCGCAGCGTGAGATCGGTGACCAGCATCGTGGGCTTGCGCTTCTTGGCCGGGTCGAAGGGGTCGGGAATGATCTCGGGCGCATCCTTGGCCTCGAACTGGATGGCGCCAGCAGGGCTGCGCGTCTGCACCCATTCGTACTTGAACAGGTTTTCGAAGAAATGGTTGCTCCACTGGGTAGGCGTCTGGGTCCACACCACCTCCAGGCCCGATGTGATGGCGTCGCTTCCACTGCCGCTGCCATGGCTGCTGGTCCAACCCAGGCCCATCTGCTCCATGGACGCGCCCTCTGGGTCAACGCCCACATGGCTGGCGGCGCTGGCGCCATGGGTCTTGCCCAACGTGTGGCCACCGGCGATCAACGCCACAATTTCTTCATCGTCCATGGCCATGTTGCCAAAGGTGGCACGGATGGCTGCAGCCGCAGAGCGCGGGTCGCCACTGGCATTGGGGCCTTCGGGGTTCACGTAGATAAGGCCCATCTCGGTGGCCGCCAGCGGGTTCTGGGCCAGGGCCTCAGGGCTGCGGTGTGTCAGCCAGGCTTTCTCGTCGCCCCAGTTCACGTCCATGTCGGGCTCCCACACGTCCTCGCGGCCAGCGGCAAAACCAAAGGTGCGAAAGCCGGAGTTTTCGAGCGCCACGTTGCCTGCCAGGATCATCAGGTCGGCCCAGGAGATTTTTTGCCCGTACTTCTGCTTGATCGGCCACAACAGGCGGCGCGCCTTGTCCAGGCTCACGTTGTCGGGCCAGCTGTTGAGCGGGGCAAAACGCTGCTGACCACGCCCGGCACCACCACGGCCGTCCACCGTGCGGTAGGTGCCGGCGCTGTGCCAGGCCATGCGAATAAACAGACCGGCATAGCTGCCCCAGTCCGCTGGCCACCAGTCCTGCGAATCTGTCAACAGCGCCTTGAGGTCGCCCTTGAGCGCAGCGTAGTCAAGCTTCTTGAACTCCTGGGCGTAGCTGAACTTCTGGCCCAGGGGATTGGAGCGCTCGGAATGCTGGTTCAGCAAGTCCACGCGCAACTGGTTCGGCCACCAGTCCCGGGTGGTGGTGCTGTTGCTGGCACCAGCGGCATGGAATGGGCATTTAGCTTCTTGGGTCATGGAGCGCTCCTTGGATTGCATAGGGGGCCGTTGTGGCGGGATACAGCCCAAATGATAGGGAGCCGCACCTGAAACAAAAAGTCAATTAATACAAATACATTGATAGTTTTTTATTAACAAAACAGTTCAAAGGATAGCCAGAAAGGAGAATGTGCAGCACCTCCAATTCATCATTTTGATAGCACTCAGCGCTTTATCCATATGCACTTCAAGCGCAATGGGCATGTCATCTGCACGCCTTTTCTCAAAATGCAGCCGCAGCCACTCAGCGCGGCCGTGCCAACGCCAGGCCGGGCGTGTCCAGGTCCGCGCACAGGATCTGGCCGTGCGTCGAGTCGGTCACATACACCTCTCGGCGCGCTTCTCCGCCGAAAGCCAGGTTGGTGGTGGAGGACCCAGCGGGGCCGCGCAGCACATATTCCGGCTCGGCCCGGTGGTTCAGCACCCACACATAGCCCAGGCCCGGGTTGGCCACCAGCAGGCGCCCTGCCCCGTCCACCGCCAGCCCATCGGGGCCGCTGGGGCCGTATGAAGTGAAGAACTGCCCCACCTTGGCCACGCTGCCATCGGGCAGCAGCGGTACGCGCCACACGCAGTTGCCACGCGTCACGGCCAGATACAGCACGCGGCCATCGGGCGACAGGGCCACACCGTTGGGACTGGGCACGTTGTGCAGCAGCAAATCGAGCTGACCATTGGGCCGCAGGCGGTACAGGCGACCACTCGGGTCGTGCAGGCCGCTCTGGCCCTGGTCCGTGAAATAAAGATTGCCTTCGGCGTCAAAGATCAGGTCGTTCACGCCCTTGAAACGCTCGCTGTTGCGGCGCTCCAGGTACGGAGTGACTTTGCCGCTGGCCACATCGAGCTGCATCAGCCCGTTTTTGTAGTCAGTGATGAGCAGCGTGCCAGCATCCATGAACTTCATGCCATTGGGCTCGCCGTCGTACTCGGCCACCAGCGCCCACTCCCCTTGCGGATTGATGCAAAAGACACGGCCCCAGGGGATGTCGCTCACATACAGGTTGCCGGCGTCGTCGAACACCGGGCCTTCCAGGAACGAATCGGTGATGGTGCCGCCCCGGTTGGCGTCGGCCCAATCGCTGCGCTCGCGGCGGCGAAAGCGCTCGGGCATGGAGGTAAAGACATCGAGGTCACGGACCTCAGGGGCTTGCAGCAAAAACATGGTCATTCTTTCATTAGCAAACCGTTCACGCTGAGCTTGTCGAAGCGCCGCGCAAGGCTTCGACAAGCTCAGCCCAAACGGATGTTTCAAGTGCAAAGATGCTTGCTCAAAATAGCCTGGAGGCGGTGGGGGCGGCATCGAAACCATACAGCCGCTCCGGGTTGTCGACCAGGATGTGGTTCATGGCGGCGTCGCTGCCAGCCCAGGCTTGTAGCAAGTCCACCAGCGCTGCATCGTTCACGGTGCCGGGTGCCTCGGTGGTGTGCGGCCAGTCGCTGCCCCACACCAGCCGGTCGGGTGCGGCCTGCACCAAGGCCTGGCCCAGCGGCAACGTATCCGCAAAACTCGGGCCATGCACCGTCGAGCGCATGTACGCGCCCGAGAGCTTGACCCAGGTATTGCCCCCATCCAGCAGGCCACGCACCACGCGGTAAGCCTTTGCAGCCGGGCCTTCGGCCGGGTCGATGCGGCCCAGGTGGTCGATGACCAGGGGCACAGGCAGGGTGTGCAACTGGGGGGCGAGCGCGATGAGTTGCTCAGGGTGCGCAAAGATCTGGATATGCCAGCCCGCGCACGCCGGGTGCTCCGCCACCTTGCGCGCCAGCGTGGCCAGCATGGCGGGCGTGGTGGTGCCCCACGATTGGGGCGAGACGAAATTGACGCGCAGCCCGCGCACACGGCGTGCGGCCAGGCGGCTCAGCTCTTCGGCACTCACGTCGTCACCCACCACGGCGACGCCGCGCGCAGCGTCGCCCAACTGGTCCAGCGCATCGAGCGTGCAGGCGTTGTCGGTGCCGTAGGTCGATGGCGTGACCACCACCGTGCGTGTGGTGCCCAGGCGCACCTGCAGCTGCCGGTACACCGCCACGGGCGCCACCGGTGGCGTGCGCGGCCAGTGGGCTGACGGCGCAAAGCGCGGGTCAAAGATGTGCATGTGGCTGTCGCATGCACCGGGCGGCAACAGGCGCTGCGGGCGGTTCAGGCCCACCGAGTGCGGCACGGGCGTGATCAGCGCTGGTAAGGGCATGGCTCAGTCCAGTTTGATATGGCCCTTGCGCACCACCTCGCCCCACTTCGCGTCTTCCTTTTTGAGAAACGTAGCAAATTCAGCGGGTGCGGATCCGATGGGCTGGGCCCCCAGGTCGGCCAGGCGCTGCTTCACTTCGTCCTCCTTCAGCACCTCTTGCAGGGCCTGCTGCAGTTTGGTGGCCACGTCGGCAGGTACGCCCGCAGGCAGAAAAATACCGTTCCATTCATACGCTTCGTAGCCCGGAATGGCCGCCTCGGCCACGGTGGGCACATCGGGCAGGCGCTTGGAGCGCTCAGGCGCCGACACGGCCAACGCACGCAGCTTGCCGCCCGCCACATGCGGGTAAGTGGCGGCCACGGTGCCGAACATGAAGTCCACCTGGCCCGCGATCACGTCGGTGATGGCCGGGCCGCCGCTCTTGTAGGGCACGTGCACCATGTCCAGGCCCAGCCTCTGGGCCATCAGCTCGGCGGCCAGGCGCTGCACCGTGCCGCTTCCGCCCGAGGCAAAGTTGATCTTGCCCGGCTGCGCCTTGGCCTTGGCAATCAGCTCGCCCACGTTTTTGTAGGGTGCATCGGCCTTCACGATGAGCACATTGGGCGCCAGCAGCACCAGCGACAGCGGCTGCAGCGCGTTGGCGGCATACGGCATCTTGGGGAACAGGTGGGGGTTGATGGAATACGGCGTGGCGTCGTACAGCAGGGTGTAGCCGTCCGCCGATGCCTTGGCCACAAAGCTCGCACCGATGGTGCCGCTGGCCCCGGCCTTGTTGTCCACGATCACGCTGCCGCCGAGCTTGGCGCCCAGGCGGGTGGCGACCACACGGGCCACGGCATCGGCCGCGCCACCGGGGGCGTAGGGCACGACGATGGTGATGGGCCGCTCGGGGAAGGCGGCGTGGGCCACGCCAGCGGCCAGGGCGCAGGCGGCGATCAGGGGTTTGAGGAAGCGAAACATGCGTGTCTCCAATCAGTTCTAGGTTCTACAACAGGGCGGCTCAATCTGCTTTGAGATCGAGCGCTTTGGCAATCTGGCTATACGTCGCAGCTTCGCGGGCCACACGGGTCGCAAAGGTATTGCCACACACCGATTCGGCATCCATCCCCAGGCCGCGCAGCTTGTCGGCGGCCGATTCGCTCTTGGCAAAGTCGGCGGCGGCACGCTCCAGCGCCTGGGCGATGGGCTCGGGCAAGCCCGCAGGGGCCAGCACGCCGTACCACACGTCGGCAGCGTAGTTGCCACCACCCGCTTCGGCAAACGTGGGTACATCGGGCACCAGGGCCGAGCGCTGGGGCGCGCCCACTGCCAGCGCGCGCAGCTTGCCACTGCGGATCTGCGGCAGCACCGAACCCAAAGTGGCGAAGGAGCTGTCGAGCTGGCCGCCCATCAGGTCCGTCACCACCGGCGCGGCGCCCTTGTAGGGCACATGGTTGAGCTGCAGGCCCTGGGCGCGGGCAAACACCTCGGTCGCAAAGTGGCCCGAGCTGCCCACCCCGGCGGTGCCCGCCGTCACGCGGCCGGGCTCTGCGCGGGCTTTGCCCAGGTAGTCGGCCAGCGTCTTCACAGGCAGGCTGGGGGCCACCACCAGCACCGTGGGGCTGCTGGCCACCGTGCACAGGGGGCGGAAGGACTTCACCGCATCGAACTTGACGCGGCCCTGGTACAGCGCCGGAATCATGGTGTGGTTGGTGGCACCAAACAGCAGCGTGTAGCCATCGGCCGGGGCGCTGGCCACGGCCTGGGCAGCAATGATGGTGCCCGCGCCCGGCTTGTTGTCGATGATGAAGGGCTGGCCCAGCGCCTTGCTGGCATGGTCGGCAAAGGCGCGCGCCACTACATCGGTGGGGCCACCGGCGGCAAAGCCAACGACCAGCTTCACGGGCTTGTGGGGGTAGGCCATGGCGTTGGTTTGTGCCCAACCCGCACCAGACGCTATCAATGCAATAGCTGTCAGCGCTTTAAAAATATGCGCTACAGGCGGTTTTTGTTGAAACATCGTCAACTCCTTCAGTCCACGCGGATACCGCTGGTGCGAATCACCTCGGCCCACTTGGCGGTTTCGGTTTTCAAGAAAGCGCTGAACTCCTGCGCGCTGGAGCCCACACCCTGCACGCCCAGTTCGGCAAAGCGCTTTTTCATCTCGGGGCTGGCGACGATGGCGCGGGTTTCTGCCTCCAGCCGCTCCAGCACTGGGCGTGGCGTGCCAGCGGGAGCCAGCAAGCCGTTCCACTCGCTCACCTGAAAATGCGGCAGTCCTGATTCAGCCACGGTAGGCACCTGCTCCCAGCCTTCCACACGGCGCGGCGAGGTCACTGCCAGTGCGCGCAGCTTGCCGCTTTTCACAAACGGGCCGCTGGCTGTGGTGGCGCTGAACATCACGTCCACCTGCCCGCCGATCAAGTCGGTGAGCGCCGGGGCGCCGCCCCGGTAGGGGATGTGGGTGATCGCCACCTTCTGCCCCTGCTTGAACAGCTCGCCCGCCAGGTGCTGCGCGCCGCCGTTGCCCGCCGATGCGTAGGTGAGGTGGCCGGGCCGTGCCCTGGCGGCCTTGGCCAAATCAGCCACCGACTGGAAGGGCGAGTTAGCGGGCACGACCATGAGCAGCGGCACCTGCAGCACCAGCGAGATGGGTGCAAAGTCCTTGACCGCATCAAACGGCAGCTTGGGGAACAGGCTGGGGTTGACGGTGAAGGCCGTGGCATCGAGCAGCAGCGTGTAGCCATCAGCCGGGGCCTTGGCCACTGCCGCCGCGCCAATGGTGCCGCTGCCACCGGGGCGGTTGTCCACCACCACCGGCTGGCCCAGGCGCTGGCCCAGTTGCGTGGCCAGCAGGCGTGCAGTGTTGTCGGCATTGCCACCGGCCGGGTAGGGCACGACGAGCTTGAGGGGCTTGTCGGGCCAGGTCGCCTGCGCCTGCGCGGGCATTGCAGTCGCCACACCTATTGCTATCATAAATATAGCTGTCAGCGCTTTTCCAAAAAGCGCTGCAGGCCGTTTTGGCTTGAAACCTCTGTTCATGGGGATTGTCTCCTGATAGGGGCTGCGGGGGCCGCAGCCGTTGGTTCTGGCACAGGTCGGTGCGGACACCAGGCCCGGCAAGGCGGGCACACAACGCTGGTGTGCCCTGCCCTGCTTCATGTGTTCGTTCACTCGGTATCGCGCTACCTAGGCTCCCGCCGTTTCAGCCGCGACAGCGGCGACCGGAACGCGCGCCAGCACGGCCAGCAGGTTCTGGGCAGCGCCCACGCCCATGTTCACGTAGGCATCGCTCGTCACGCCGCCGATGTGGGGGCTAAGGACGAAGTGCTTCTCGCCCTGGAAGGGGTGGCCCGCCGCCATGGGCTCCACCGCAAAGCTGTCGAGCCCGGCCGCCATGACCTGGCCCGAGCGCACGGCGGCCAGCAGCGCGGCCTCGTCGATCAGGCCGCCGCGTGCCGTGTTCACCACGATCACGCCGCGCTTGCATTGCGCCAGCGTGGCGGCGTTCAGCAGGTTGCGGTTGTCGTCGGTCAGCGGGCAGTGCAAAGACACAGCATCGGATTCGCGCCATATCGTTTCCAGGTCCACCGCCTGCACGTACGCGGGCAGGTTTTTGGCAAACGGATCGAAGCCGATGACGCGCATGCCCAGGGCGTCGGCCATCTTGGCAAAGCGCAGGCCAATGGCGCCCAGGCCTACCAGGCCCACAGTGCGGCCGCCCAGCTCCAGGCTCTTGTGCGTGGCCTTGTCCCAGTGGCCAGCGTGCATGCGCGCATCGAGTTGCACCACCGACTTGGCGCAGGCCAGCAGCAGCGCCAGGGCCTGCTCGGCCACGGCGGCGGCGTTGGCGCCCACGGCGGCCACCACCTCAATGCCACGGGCCTGGGCGGCCACCTTGTCGATGGTGTCAGTGCCGCTGCCATGCTTGGAGATGACTCGGAGCGCGGGGGCCGCGTCCATCACCGCAGCGCCCACCTTGCCGTAGCGCACGATGATGGCCACCGGGTTGTGGCGCTGGCACAGGGCCACCATGTCGTCTTCGGTGGGTGTCTTGCCTGCGTAGACGATCTCGTAGCCTGTGAGCAAGTCGAGGGCTTGTTGCGCCAGGTCGGCGCCCGTCACGATGATGGTTGGGGTCACAGCGATTCCCCTTCCTTCAGTACGCCCGCAGCGCGCAAGGCGGCGGGCAGCCATTTCGATGCAGTGTCACCACGGGCAATGGCTTCGATGCGGGCGGCTTCGTCGGCCACCTTCTTGTCGGCCAGGACCAGCAGCGCGGGGGCTTTTTCGCGCTCGATGACGACCACGCCATCGGCGTCGCCCACCACCAGGTCACCCGCATTCACCACGGCGCCACCGGCGCTGATGGGGTGGTTGATGCGGCCGGGCACGTACTTGGTGGGCCCTGCGGGGTTGAAGCCCGCGCTGAACACGGGGAAGTCCAGCTCCAGAATTTCCAGCTTGTCGCGGATGGCGGCGTCCACGATCACACCCGCCAGACCGCGCTTCTTGCAGGCGCTGAGCATCAGCGTGCCCATCAGCGCGGCAGTCTGGTCGCCCTTGCCGTCAATCACCAGCACATCGCCCGGCTGGGCCAGAGCGATGGCGGCGTGGATCATGAGGTTGTCGCCGGGGCGCACTTCCACGGTGAAGGCGGGGCCGGCCACCTTCATGCTCTGGTGCACAGGCGCCACGCGGCCATGCATGGTGCCGCGGCGGCCTGCCACGTCGGCCAGGATGGCGGCCTGGTAGGTGGCGGCTTTTTGCACCACGTCGGCACTCACACGGTCGATGCTGCGGATGATTTCGGGGAGTTGGCTCATGGGGGAATCCTTGATAAAGAAAGCGGGAGACGGCGCACCAGATCGATGCCAACGAATGGACGGGGGCTTCCAAAGGGCCCATGCAGCGGCGCTGCCGGCCCCAAAAAGCGGCAAAGAACGCGGTGGATGAAAAAAGGCGGAGGCAAGCGCGCCGAGCGAGCCGCCCCCCCTGGCGGCTGTGTCAGTCCAGGCTGGCGCCCGAGTCCTTGACGATCTTGGCCCAGCGCGGCACCTCGGCGCGCAGCAGCGTGCCGAACTGCTCGGGCGTGCCGCCCAGCACATCGCCACCTTCCGACTTGAGCTTGTCGGCCACATCGGCCTGCTGCAACGCCTGGTTGATGGCCTTGTTGAGCTGCGCCACGATGGGCGCGGGCGTGCCGGCCGGAGCCAGGATGCCAAACCAGGTCACGGCCTCAAAGCCCTTGTAGCCCGATTCCGCCAATGTGGGCACGTCAGGCAATTGCGATGAGCGTTTGGCCGAGGTGATGGCCAGCACTTTGAGCTTGCCGTTACGCACCTGCCCCAGCAGCGTGGGCACCGAAGACATGTACAAATCGATCTGCCCACCCACGAGGTCCGTCATGGCTTGCGCCGCGCCCTTGTAGGGGATGTGGCGCAGCTGGATGCCTGCGGCGTTTTCGGCCAGCTCGCCCGCCAAATGGGCCACAGTGCCGTTGCCTGAATAGCCCAGCGTGAGGGCGTCGGGCTTGCCCTTGGACGCAGCCACCACATCGGCAAAGGTGTTGAAGCGCGAGTTCGCGGGTGCCGCCATCACGATGGGCGAGGACGACACCAGCGCCACGGGCACCAGGTCCTTGATAGGGTCGTAGGGCAGCTTGGCGTAGAGCGAGGGGTTGATGGCCAGGTTGCTGGTCTGGCCCATCACCAGCGTGTAGCCGTCGGGGGCCGACTTGGCCGCCGCATCCACGCCCAGGTTGCCACCCGCGCCAGGCCGGTTGTCCACGATCACGCTCCACTTGTGCTGGTCGGTGAGCTTTTGCGCCACCGTGCGCGCAATCATGTCGGTACCGCCGCCGGGCGGGAACGGCACGATGAGCCGGATGGGTTTGTGGGGGTATGCGGCCTGCGCCAGGGCGGCGCCGATGGGCAGGGCCGCCGAGGCAAGGCCCAGGAGGGCAGCGCACAGCTGTGCGCCCATTGAACGCGAAAACGATGAAAGCACTGGCATGGATTTGTCTCCGTTATGGTGGTTCGTCACGCCGTTGTGCAAGAGTGTTCAAGCCCGGCGCCGTGGGAGCGACTTTACGCAACCGTTTCAACCCATACAATGCAGTTGCACACAATGAAACGAATTGCACCATGAGCAACCGCCCCGCCCAAACCCTGCATCCCGCCCTGCCCAAGGCCCCGGAGCCCCCCGGCGCTGCCGCCGCAACGGCCACCAAGGACACCGGTGGGGTGATCGCCGTCACACGCGCACTGCAGGTGCTGGAGGCCTTTGCACTGGGCGAATCAAGTCTGCCGCTGGCCGAGCTGAGCCGCCGCTGCGGCCTGCACAAGACCACCGTGCTGCGGCTCGCGCGCACGCTCGCGCAGTCGGGCTTCATGGTGCAGCGCGAGGACGGTGACTGGCGCCTGGGCCCCGCTGCGGGCTGGCTGGGCGCGCGCTACCAGGCAGGGTTTGACGTGCAGAACGTGCTGGAACCCGCGCTGCGCGAACTCACGCACGCCACCGGCGAGAGCGCCGCTTTCTATGTGCGCGAGGGCCAGGTGCGCACCTGCCTCGTGCGCGTGGAAGGCCCGCAGGCCCTGCGCCACCATGCGCGCATGGGCGAAGGCCTGCCGTTGGACAAAGGCTCGCCGGGCCGCGTGATCCTGGCTTTCTCCGGCGAGCCGGGCAAGGCGTACGAAGAGATTCGCAAGAAGGGTTACCACTGGTCCATTGGCGAGCGCGAACAGGGCGTAGCCACCGTGTCGGCGCCAGTGTTCGGGATGCACTGGCGGCTGATGGGGTCGGTATGTATCTCAGGGCCCGCATCGCGCCTGCCCGCCGACAAGCTGGAGGCGCTCGCGCAGACGGTGGTGGCCGCAGCCACCCGCCTGTCCTACGCGCTGGCAGGCAACACCGGCGCACCACCACAGAGCCCGGTGCGCGCCACCCAATGGCATCCGTGATACATCGCAACACCACTGGCATACCCACAAGCCGTCAGACAACCACAAGCCCCAGGAGACCGAAGTGAGCCGCTACCCTTTTCCAGACCTCAACACCCTGCCCGACGACATCCGCACGCGAATTGTGGAAGTGCAAGAAAAAGCGGGTTTCATCCCCAACGTGTTCCTCGCATTTGCCCGCCGCCCAGCCGAATGGCGCGCCTTCTTTGCGTACCACGATGCGCTCATGCTCAAGGAGGATGGCAGCCTGACCAAGGGCGAGCGCGAGATGATCGTCACCACCACCAGCGCGGCCAATCAGTGCCTGTATTGCGTGGTGGCACATGGCGCCATCTTGCGCATCTACGAGAAGAAGCCGTTCATAGCCGACCAGGTGGCAGTGAACTACCTTAAGGCGGATATCAGCCCGAGAGAGCGGGCCATGCTCGACTTCGCGATGAAGGTGTGCCAGAACGCCCACGAGATCGACGACGCGGATTTCGAGGCCCTGCACCCCCATGGTTTCGATGACGAGGACATCTGGGACATCGCTGCCATCACGGCGTTTTTCGGCCTGTCCAACCGCATGGCCAGCTTTGCAGGCATGCAGCCCAATCCAGAGTTCTATCTGATGGGGCGTGTACCCAAGGCCAAGCCTGCGGCCTGATCGATACCATGCACGCCGCAGCAACGATCTGGCTTTGGGTGCTGGCCGCCCCTGTGGTGCAGGCCGCAGGGTTTGGGCCGCCGGAGGGCACACTGCCCATTCACCCTTTGCCTGTGACCGTACCCGCTGGCGCGTTGTCGCCGTTGTGGTACGCCTCCCTCTTTCGCGAAGAGCCCAGCACTGGGGCGACGCCCACTTACTACCTGGGTGCAGGCGTTGTGGGCTCACGCCTGCCAATCCCCGACTCGCCGGGTGCTACGGCCTGGCAAGTGGTAACTACCGCAGATTGCGTGCGTCTGGAGCCAGTACCCACCGCACTTCTGCACACCCCTGCGGTGCAGGCAGTGCTGGTGCAAAAGAATCCTCTTCCTATGGAATGCGCTGCCGCCTTCGAGGGCAGCTGTACCAGCCGTGACGGAAAACTGCGCATCACCACGGCCTTCGACGGCCGTCGCCGCGCAGCGCGGGTGGGTGGCGGCTTCTTTGGCACCGAAGGCACGATCGACACCACGTTCTACACGGGTGTGCGCACGCTCAGCATCGAACACCTGCCCAGCCGTCTTGTGCTGCGCATGCAAGAACGCCTGAACAACGCCAACGGCTACAGCGCGCCGCAGACAGCCATCCGCTACTTGCCAGAGCTGCAGCGCCTGCTGCTGCTCGGCGCCTCCGAGGCGCGTGGAATGCCGCTGACGCACTGTGTGGCCCTGCCCCCCGGTTGACGGGAGTGACCCTGCGGTCGAGGACCTGGCGAGGCCCGCGTTGCTCACGCAGAACGGGGTATCACGTTGACCGGGTGCTTGATCTGTCCATGGACATGGCACAACGCCTGGCCGACAAGCCGCGGCGCCTCAGACTGGCAAGCCGGCATCGTCTTGTGGCACCCAGGGTTGCTGCGCTCGCCACTGGTCCAGCCAGCCCGGCACCTGCTGCGCAGGCATGGGCCGCGCAATGCCATAGCCCTGGCCCAGCACACAGCCCATGGCCAGCAGCTTGCGGCCGTGGGCCACGGTCTCCACGCCCTCGGCAATCACCTTGCGGTTGAACGCCTTGGACAGGCCCACCACGCCTTGCACAATGGCCAGGTCATCGCGGTCTTCGAGCATGTCGCGCACAAAGCTCTGGTCGATCTTGAGCAGCTCGGCGGGCAGTTTTTTCAGGTAGGTCAGCGATGAATAGCCCGTCCCGAAATCGTCCAGGGCAAAGCGCACGCCCAGTTCAGCGCACGCATGCATCAGGCCTGACACCTGGGCCATGTCCTGCAATGCGCTGGTCTCCACAATCTCCAGCTCCAGCGCCGACGAAGGCACCGAGGGGTGCGCCTCCAGCGCCTGGCGCAGCTTGTGGACAAAGTCATCCTGCTGCAGCTGCCTGGAGAACACGTTGACGCTGACTGGCATGCGCAGCCCCGCCTCCAGCCACTGCGCCATTTGCGACAAGGCCATGTCCAGCACCCGCTCGCCAATCGCAATCGCCATGTCGTGGTCTTCGATGACCGGCAAAAACTGGCTGGGCGCCAGCAGGCCGCGCTGCGGATGCAGCCATCGGATCAGCGCCTCCATGCCCACCACCTCGCCTGTCTGCATGTTGACCTGCGGCTGGTAGTACAGCACCAGCTCCCGCTGCGCAATGGCGGTGGCAATCTGCTCCAGGCTCTCGCGCTTGATCCGGATGGCCGCATCGCTGGCCACATCAAACAGGTGGAACCGGTTCTTGCCCGCCTGCTTGGCCAGGTACATGGCCTGATCGGCATGGCGGATGAGCTGCTCCGAACTGGAACCATCCTGCGGGTAGATGGTGACGCCGATGCTGGCAGACACCTGCAGGGACTGCCCGCTTATCTGCAACGGCTCGGCCGCCAGCTGCAACAGCCGCAACAGCAAGGGCTCGCAGTCGTGCTCGGCCGTCAGGTCGGTCATGACGGCTACAAACTCGTCCCCGCCAATGCGCGCCAGCGTGTCGCCATCGCGCAGCGCCGACCGCAGACGCTTGGCAATCGCCACCAGAAACTCGTCGCCCGCCGCATGGCCGTAGCGGTCGTTGATGTCCTTGAAGCCGTCCAGGTCCAGAAAGGCCACCGCCAGCGACTTGTTGCGGCGCACGCAATGTGCCATGGCCTGCTGCAGCCGGTCAGCCAGCAGCACGCGGTTGGGCAGACGCGTCAGCATGTCAAAGTGCGCCACCTCGGCCAACTGCTCGTTGATGCGGCGCATTTGCGCGTTGGCGGCCTCCAGCTCGGCCTGGCTGCGCAAGCGCTCTGTGATGTCGCGCACGATCATGCTGCTGTATTGGCGGCCCTCACTGTCCCCATAGATGCTGGAGCTGATCTCGGCGGTGAAGTGGCTGCCATCGCCACGCACCATGGTCAGCAACCCAGCGGCCTGACCCTGTCTTGCGCGCTGAATCAACAACTCCTGCAACCTGGAGTCGGTGGGGTCCGCCAGACCGGTGCGTCCACGGGTGATGATTTCCGCCTCGCTCAATCCGAACAGTCGGCAAGCTGCCTGATTCACAGCCAGCACCGTGCCGTCGGGCGAGGTCAGCAACACGGCATCCATGCTGTTATCAAACAGCGCCTTGAACTTGAGTTCGCGGTCCTGCAACTGGTATGTCAGCTTGCGCCGCATGGTGATATCGACAAACGTGACCACGATCTTGTCAATCTCTCCACCTGGCTTGAGCCAGGGGTCTGCTCGGCACAGCACCCAGCAGATATCCGCATCTTTGGAGTGGACGATGCCCACGACCGACCCCTTGACGGGTTCACGGGTCGCAAGCACCCGCGAGGCGGGGTAGTCGGAGACCGGCATGACAGCCCCCTCCTCACTCACAAAGGACCAGGCCGGGTCAATCAGCTGCTTGCCGGTCATCTGCTCAAAGCTCAGACCCAGGAGGTTGCTGGCCTCGGCGTTGCACCGCACCACGGCGCCCGTCGCATCGTGGATGACCAGGCCGGTCATCAGGTTGTCGATGAGCGAGCGCTGCTCGGTTTCGCTGTCGCGCAGCACTTGTTCCACCACCCGCCTTTGCTCTTCGGCTTCGCTCTCGCGACGGGCCAAGCGCAGAGACACAAACTTGATGAACGCCAGCAGCAGCGCGGTCAGCGCCAGGGGGGTGTCGATGCTGCGGGCCCACACCTGCCAGAACCGGCGCTCGGACTGCCCCACAAACACCGTCACCGGAAACTTGTCGAGCCGATGGAACAGATTGATGAAGTTCTGCCCATTCAGCAGTGCATTAGGCCCTTCCACCCGCCCTTGCACCGGGAACTGTTGCTCGGTCAGATACCGGCTGAGTGCCCCGGCGCGGCGCGTGCCGTACACCTCATCCTTGGTGACTGCGGCGGGCACGGGGTACCGGGTCATCAGGTAGCCATCGTCACGCAGCACGCCCACCGTCAGCTGCTGCACCAGCGGCGCGTCTTTCCAGAGCGACTCCAGAAAATCGACGGGGAACACATCGGTCAACACCGCCCGGGCCTGGCCCTGCGGGTCGCGCAGTACATAGCGCAGGGTGAACACCCAATCCGGGTTCAGCGCATCCCGCTGCGGGCGGCCCAGGTAGATGTCGCGTGCGGCCTGAGCATCACGCAAAAAATCCTGAAAGCTGGGTTGGTCCGCCAGGCTGGGCAACCCACGCAGACTTGGCGTGTGGGATGAGGCCAGCAACTGGCCATTCATGTCGCTCACGTAGATTTGGCTGACTTCAGGGCGGTGCTGACGGTAGTCCGCCAGCAGTTGCTGCACCTGGGCCAGGTTGTCGATGCCACCAGGCGAAATCGCGATGGTCTCGGCCAGGCCGAGCATGCCCGCGCGTTTGGAGAGAAAGAAGGTGTCCAGCGTCCGCGTCAGGAGCACCAGGTTGGACTGCATGTGCTGTTCTTCACGATCTTTGACCTGTCCCCATTCGTCAAAGGCGTACAGGCCAACCATGAAGAGAACCGACGCAATGACCAGATTGATCACCTTGTTGATGCTGCTGGCAGCCGCGCTTGCTTGGATGGTTGAATTCATTCAGAAAGCACAAAACAGCACGTCGGTGCGGTGTTGGAAACCCCCTCCCCGGCTTTATTCGTGTTCTTCTTTCCTCACCCAAACCATCCTAACAGGTAACAAAAAGAACGAGGGGGTGAAAGAGAAGGCGTTGCATTGGGCCGGTGATGTGCGCGCACGGCTCCATGCCGCGGTGCAGGGGCGGGCAGGATCGTCGGCTACCGCCGGGCCTCTGGGAAAGCAGCGAAGTGGCGCGGGTGCTGTGCGCTGGCCGGGGATCGCCTTTTACCCTGCCGTAAAACTGCTGGGGTCAACTAAAAAATACTATATTTTTGATAGCAATAAAGACATATGACACTGGCGCTACCGGCCAAATACCCCCAATAATCCGCCCCCCGCCAAAGGGCTCAGGAGCCAGTGCGGAGGGTCAGCCGGCAGTCACCAGCGCCCGCATCCAGTCGGGCAACGCCACAGCCTTTTGCTGCGGAAAGTCCACCCAGATGGTGGTGGCGCCTCCAGCAGCGCAGATGACGCCCGGTTGGTCCGCACGTTCCATCGTGCCCCAGGTCTCGAACGTGGTACGGCCCGGGTCACTCACATAGAGCTTGAGCAACACATCGGCCGGGTATTCGAGCTGCTTGTAGAAGTTGCAGAACGCGTTGACGATGACAGGCCCTTGGCCGGTGGGATCGGGGTTGCAGCCCACCGACACCATCCAATCAATGCGCGCGGTTTCCAGGTAACGGAAGTACACCGTGTTGTTGACATGGCCCATCGCATCCATGTCGCCCCAGCGTACCGGAAAGCGCATTTCATAGACCAGCGTCTTGATCTCAGGGATTTCGATCTTCATACGTGCGTCGCACCGCGAGGATCAGACTGCAAAACCATCGTCGGCTGCAATCACTGCACCATTGATGAAATGGCTCTGGTCACTGGCCAACATGATCAACAGCGCATCGAGGTCCTCGGGACTGCCCACGCGCTTGCGGGGCAGCATGGCTACCAGCTTCTGGCCCTGTTCGGTCTGCCAGTGGTGGTGGTTGATCTCGGTATCAATGTAGCCGGGGCAGATCGCATTCACATTGATGCCGAACTTGCCCCACTCCATCGCCATCGCCTTGGTCATCTGCACCACCGCCGCCTTGCTCATGCAGTAGGCACCGATCTGCGGCAGCACCTTGAGCCCCGCCATCGAGGCAATGTTGATGATGCGCCCGCCTGTGAAGCTGCCCGGCGCCGCACCGCGCGAGCGGGCCAGCATGCGCTTGCCCACCTCTTGCGCCACAAAAAATGCGCCCTTGACGTTGGTGTCGAAGATGAAGTCATAGTCCTCGGGCGTCACGTCCTGGATGCGCTGCGTGGTGCTCACGCCCGAGTTGTTGACCAGGATGTCAATGGAGCCCATCTCGGTCTCGGCATGTGCCACGGCGGACTTGATGGAGTCGTGGTCTGTCACGTCGAGTTCAATCACATGGGCGTCCCCGCCCTCGCCTTCGATGCGCGCGCGCAGTTCCTTGAGTTTCTCGATCCGGCGACTGGCCAGCACCACCCCGGCACCTGCACGCGCCAGAGTGCGCGCGAACTGGGCGCCCAGGCCGCTGGAGGCGCCGGTGATGAAAGCCACGCGGCCGGACAAGTCGATGCTGTATGCCATTTAGAGTCTCCCTACTGATCAAAATAGAACGGTCGTTCGATTGTCTATATTCCGTGAATACAATCAGTCGCCAGACAGACAGGGCATTGCACCCGGCTCTGTAGACAATCACCCATTATCAAACGCCCGACGAGACGCTCATGACCCACGAAGAAATCCTCGCCCAATATGGCCCCCGCGAATCCATGGAATACGACGTGGTGGTCGTCGGCGGTGGCCCTGGCGGCCTGTCCACCGCCATCCGCTTGAAGCAGCTGGCGGCAGAAAAAGGCCAGGATGTCTCGGTCGTGGTGCTCGAAAAAGGCTCTGAACCCGGCGCACATGTCCTCTCGGGCGCCATCATGGACCCCAAGGCACTGACGGAACTGATCCCAGACTGGAAAAAACGCGGCGCGCCGCTGAACCAGCCCGTCACCGACGATGCGTACATCTTCCTGTCGGAAAAATCGGGCGTCCGTGTGCCCAACATGTTCCTGCCACCGTTTGCGCACAACCACGGCAACTACATCATCAGCCTGGGCAACCTGACCAAATGGCTGGGGGAACAGGCCGAGGCACTGGGTGTAGAGATTTTCCCGGGCTTCACGGCCGCCGAAGTGCTCTACAACGACGATGGCTCGGTCAAGGGTGTCGCCACCGGCAACATGGGCATCGGCAAGGATGGCGAGCCCACCGAGAACTTCCAGCTCGGCATGGAGCTGCTGGGCAAGTACACCGTGTTCGCCGAAGGCGCACGCGGCCACCTGGGCAAGCAGCTGATCGCACGCTACAAACTTGACCAAGACCGCGACCCGCAGAGTTTTGGCATCGGCGTGAAAGAGCTGTGGGAGATCGACCCCAAGAAGCACCAGCCCGGCTTTGTGATGCACACCGCTGGCTGGCCCATGGAGAACGACACCTACGGCGGCGCCTTCCTGTACCACCTGGAAGACAACAAGGTGGCCGTCGGCTTCGTGACCGGCCTGGGCTACACCAACCCTTACCTCAGCCCGTTTGAAGAATTCCAGCGCTGGAAGACGCACCCGAACGTCCGCTACTACTTCGAAAACGAAAAAGGCGAGATCACGGCCAAGCGCCTGTCGTACGGCGCGCGCGCCATCAACGCCAGCGGCATCAACGCGCTGCCCAAAACCGTGTTCCCAGGCGGTGCACTGGTGGGCTGCAACGCCGGCTACCTGAACGTGGGCCGCATCAAGGGCAGCCACGCCGCCATCAAGACCGGCATGCTGGCTGCTGAAGCAGCGTATGACGCGATCGTGGCCGGACGCCAGCATGACGAACTCAAGGCCTACCCCGAAGCCTTTGAAAAGAGCTGGCTGCACACCGAGCTGAACAAGGACCGCAACTTCAAGAACTGGTTCAAGTACGGTCTGACCACCGCCACGCTCATGAACGGTTTTGAGCAGTTCGTGTTGCGCGGCCACATTCCCTGGACGCTGCACCGCGACAAGCCCGACCACGCGTATCTGAAGCCTGCGGCCGAGTGCAAGCCCATCGTCTATCCCAAGCCCGATGGCAAGCTCACGTTTGACCGCCTCTCCAGCGTGTTCATCAGCAACACCAACCACGAAGAGAACCAGCCAGCGCATCTGACGCTCAAGGACGCGAGCGTGCCGGTGAACATCAACCTGGCGAAGTACGCGGGCCCCGAGGCGCGCTATTGCCCAGCAGGCGTGTACGAGTTTGTGCCAGACACCACCCAGGGCGGCGATGCCCAGCGCCTGCAGATCAATGCGCAGAACTGCGTGCACTGCAAGACCTGCGACATCAAGGACCCGACGCAAAACATCGTGTGGGTCACACCCGAGGGCGGCGGTGGCCCGAACTACGCGGGCATGTAAACATCAAAAATCATAGCGCGTAGCGTTGGAAGGGCCTGCACTGCAGGCCCTTTTTTATTGAAAACCCAGGCGCAAGCTAGCCCGCGAACAGCGGCAAGTCGGCCTTCTTGAGCGTGCGCAGCACAAAGCTGGAACGGCTGTGCCGTATGCCCTTGATCTTGTAGAGCTTCTCGCGCAACAGGCGCTCGTAATCGCGCGTGTCTTTCACCACGATACGCAGCAGGTAGTCATAGTCGCCAGAGACCAGATGCGCCTCGATCACCTCGGGAATGCTGGCCAGGGTTTCGCCAAACTTTTCGAGCGTGTTGTCAGAGTGGCTGTCGAGCGTGACCTGCACCAGCACGGTATCGGCGAGGTCCAGCGCCTGTGGGTTGATACGCACGGTGTAACCCTGGATCACCCCTGCCTCTTCCATCTTCTTGATACGCCCCCAGCACGGAGAAGGGCTCAGGCCGACCGCTTGGCCAATCTCTTGCAGGCTGGCCCGTGCATTACCTTGCAGCACAGCGAGAATTTTTCTATCCAATCGATCCATTGGCCTGATTATTCACAACAATATCGATTGACAGAAAATTATTCTGCAATTTACGGAAATTGCGTCAATTTCAGCAAATCCATCTCCACCCTGCGGCGCATACTTCTCACATCAAGGCGCTCTTACCGGAGCGAACGAACTGACAAGGCCCCGGCTGGTTACCGCCAGCACGGGGCCCTTGGCATTTTTCACGCCCCAAGCAGGACTTGCGGCTCATCAGACGAGGACGCACAGCGTGTGCCCAGCAGCACCCAAGGCATCACGGGTGTCACCAATGCAACTGTGGCGGCACTTCTGCACAGTTAATAAGCACGCTTACCAGCACAAACCCCGATGCCTGCAAGCATGCTGCACCGCGATAATTTGGGGGAGGCTGTGGCCCGCAGACACCCATCTCCAAGCGGTGCGCGAAGACCACGCCTGGCCCGAATCAACAGGAGACACCATGCAATTGACCAAACTCGTCGTCGGCCTGAGCCTTGCGCTCGGCTTTGTGGCCACCGCTGCCGCGCAAACCACCATGCGCATCAGCATTTCTACTGCCCAGAATTCTCACCAGGGCGTGGCCATCGACACGTTTGCCAAGGAAGTCGAAAAGCGCACGGGTGGCCGCTACAAGGTTCAGACCTTCTACAACGGCGCTCTCGGCGGTGAGCGTGAGTCGATTGAAGCGGTGCAACTGGGCACCCAAGAGCTGGCGTTCAGCTCCACCGGTCCTATCCCCAACTTTGTGCCCGAAACCAAGATCCTGGACGTGCCCTTCCTGTTCCGCGATAAGGCCCATGCCCGTGCCGTGCTCGACGGCCCCATCGGCCAGGAGATGCTCACCAAGTTCGACGCGAAGGGCTTCAAGGCGCTGGCCTGGGCTGAGAACGGCTTTCGCCACATGACCAACAGCAAGCGCGACGTGAAGGAGCCCGGCGACTTGAAGGGCCTGAAGATGCGCACGATGGAGAACCCCGTGCACATCGCTGCGTACAAGGGCTTTGGCATCATCACCACGCCCATGGCCTTCCCTGAAGTGTTCACAGCCCTGCAGCAAGGCACCGTGGACGGCCAGGAGAACCCCCTGCCCGTGATCATCTCGGCCAAGTTCGACCAGGTGCAAAAGCACCTGACGCTCACCGGCCACGTCTACTCGCCCTGCATTTTTGTGATGAACAAGGCATCGTTTGACAAGCTCAGCGCCGCCGACAAGCAGGCTTTCGTCGATGCCGCCAAGGAAGGCACCAAGGCCAACCGTGCCCGCGTGGACGAAGACGATGCCAAGGGCGTGGCCGACCTGCGCGCCAAGGGCATGACGGTGATCGACAACCCGGACAAGGCCAAGTTTGTGGCAGCCCTGGCACCCGTGAATGCCGAGTTTGAAAAGCAGTTCGGCAAGGCGGCACTCGACAAGATCCGCGACGTCAAGTAAAGCCGCCCACCGCTACTATCCATTTGGTAGCAAATAACGCCCGTAGCCAAAGCGCTACCGGGCGTTTTCTCATTTTTAATTTTGAACCACCGACCGCCCATGGTTGCCACTGCCCCATGAAAAACGCCTTTCTCACCTTTGAGCGTTGGACCACGTTCATCGCCATGCTGGGCGCCTGCGCCATGCTGGCCGTGTCGGCCTCGCTGGGCATGTTCCAGATCATCACGCGTTTTGTGCTCGAACAACCCGCCGAATGGACCGAAGTGCTGATCCGCTTCAGCCTGATCTGGATGGTGTTCCTGGCCATCCCCGCCGCCTTCCGCCAGGGCGCGATGGTGAGCGTGGACGTGCTGTACCGCTGGAGCCCGCCCAAGATACGGCGCGTGCTGGACTGGGTGGTTTCGCTGGCGGCACTGTCGCTGATCGGCATCATCATCTGGTGGGGCTGGGATTACGCCCAACGCGGCGGCGTGCAGAGCATGGCGGGGCTGGAATCCGTGTCCATGTTCTGGGCCTATCTGGCCATGCCTGTGGGCGGGCTTTTTTGTATTGTCGGAATCATTGGCAACCTCATTGATCCTTTGCGCATGGAACTGGAGACGGCCCAATGACCGCAGTGATGATTTCAACGATGGTGCTGTGCTTTGCACTCACCGTCTCGGTGGCTGTTTCCATCGGACTCGCCTCCATCCTGGGTATCCAGGCGTCCAACGCCAACATGCTCATTTCGGTCAAAGAGATGTTTGGCGCGATCAACAAGTTTCCGCTGGCCGCCATCCCGTTCTTCATCCTGGCAGGTAACCTGATGGAAACCGGCGGCATCTCGCGCCGTCTGGTCGAATTTGCCAAGAGCATTGTGGGTGGGGTGCAAGGGGGCCTACCCATGACCTGCGTGCTCACCTGCATGATCTTTGCCGCCGTGTCGGGCTCTTCGGTCGCCACCACGTTTGCGATTGGCGCCATCCTGATTCCCGCGCTCATCAAGCACGGCTACCCCACCAGCTATGCGGCTGCGCTTCAGGCTACCAGCGCTGAACTGGGCGTGATCATTCCGCCCTCCATCCCCATGATCCTGTACGGCGTGAGCGCCGAGGTGTCGATTGGTGAGCTGTTCATCGCAGGCTTCGGCCCGGGCCTGCTGATCAGCGGAGCGCTGATGTTCTTTGTCTGGGCGTATTGCAAATACAAGGGTTGGGGCAAGAACGACGGCGATGGCCGCATGCCCTTTGGCAAGGCCACGCTGCAGGCCGGCTGGGCGCTGCTCATGCCCGTGATCATCCTGGGCGGCATCTATGGCGGCGTTTTCACCCCCACCGAAGCATCGGCCGTGGCCGTGTTCTACGCGTTGGTGGTAGGCGTCGTGATCTACCGCGAGATCAAGATCAAGGACCTGTTCGCCATTCTGCGCAAGTCGGCCCTCTCGTCGGCCGTGATCATGTTCATCATCGCCAACGCTGGCTTGTTTGCGTTCCTGATCACCCGTGCCGGCGTGCCAGATGCCATTGGCCGCTGGCTGGAATCCGTGCTGCAGTCACCCGCCCTGTTTTTGCTCGGTGTCAATGCTGCGCTGTTCGTGATCGGCATGTTCATCGAGACCAGCGCGGCCATCATCGTGCTGGCCCCCATCCTGGCGCCCGTGGCCATGCACTTCGGTATTGATCCTGTGCACTTCGGTCTCATCATGGTGGTGAACCTGGCACTGGGCATGATCACGCCGCCCTTCGGTGTGAACCTGTTCGCAGCCTGCACGGTGGCCAAAATTTCGCTGGACCGGATCATCAAGCACCTGCTGCCCTTTGTGGGCGTGATCTTGGTTTGCTTGTTGATCATCACCTACATTCCCTCGATTTCACTGGCACTTCGTGATCTGGTCTACGCGAAGTAGCTAGAATCGCCCGGTCAGGAGAGAGCGCCAGGCCCCCATAGGCCATGGCGCCGCCGAAGGCGCAGGCAGCAGCCAAACGCTCAGGCAAAAGGACTGACAACCGCCCGCAGTGATGCGGGCGTTCCCTTGCTGGAGAGAGATGACCCCCACACGACAACTGTGCGCGAGGCCATCCACCGAAGGAGCAAACCGCACGGCCAGCCAGGGCGCTGCGGTGAATCTCTCAGGTAAAGCGGACAGCAGGGCAAATCCCGTGATCATGTTTTATGGTCGCGGCCCCCATTTGCCCGGAGTCCGCCATGTCAGCCACCAATGCCCCCCTGCTCACCACGCCCCTGAACGCCCTGCACATGGAGCTGGGCGCCCGCATGGTGCCGTTTGCTGGCTATTCCATGCCCGTGCAGTACCCTGCAGGCCTGATGGCAGAGCATGTGCACACCCGCACTGCGGCGGGCTTGTTTGACGTGTCGCACATGGGCCAGCTCAGGCTCATCGGCGCCGATGCCGCCACCGCTTTTGAATCGCTGATGCCTGTGGACGTGATAGACCTGCCTGTGGGCAAGCAGCGTTACGGCCTGTTGCTCACCGACGAGGGCACGGTCATCGACGACCTGATGTTCTTCAACCAGGGCGTAGTGGATGGCGAGCCGACCCTGTTTGTCATCGTGAATGGCGCCTGCAAGGTGGGCGACATCGCCCACATCCAGGCCCGCATCGGCCAGCGTTGCAAAGTGGTGCCCATGCCCGACCACGCCCTGCTCGCACTGCAAGGCCCGCAGGCCGTCACCGCCCTCGCCCGCCTGTCACCCGGTGTGGAAAAGCTGGTGTTCATGACCGGCGGCGCGTTTGACATTGCAGGCTGCGACTGTTTTGTGACGCGCAGTGGCTACACCGGCGAAGACGGCTTTGAAATCTCGGTGCCTGCCGCCCAGGCCGACACCCTGGCGCGCGCCCTGCTGGCCCAGCCCGAGGTCAAGCCCATTGGCCTGGGGGCCCGCAACTCGCTGCGCCTGGAGGCGGGCCTTTGCCTGTACGGCAACGACATCGACACCACCACCACGCCGCCTGAGGCCGCTCTGAACTGGGCCATCCAGAAGGTGCGCCGCACCGGTGGCGCGCGCGCGGGCGGCTTCCCCGGTGCCGACAAGGTGCTGGCGCAGATCGACAACCCCGCCAGCCTTCAGCGCAAACGCGTAGGCCTGGTAGCGCTGGAGCGCGTACCCGTGCGTGAACACACCGAACTGCAGAGCACCGACGGCCAGAAGATCGGCGAAGTGACCAGTGGCCTGCTGGGCCCCACGGTGAACGAGCCCGTGGCCATGGGCTATGTGGCGCCCGCCTTCGCGGCCATGGGCACGCGCGTCAACGCCATCGTGCGTGGCAAGCCGGTGCCCATGGAAGTGCGCGCCCTGCCCTTTGTGCCCGCCAACTACTTTCGCGGCTGATTTCGCCAGCGGGCGCGCACAGGCACGGCCCGCGCCCGCTACATTGCTGATTCCTTTATTTACCCGTTGCTTGAGGAGCTTCCCCATGACCGTCAAATTTTCCAAAGAACACGAATGGATCAACACCACCGACACGGCCGCTGCTGTGGTGGGCATCACCGTGCACGCGCAGGATGCCCTGGGCGATGTGGTGTTTGTGGACCTGCCCGAGGTGGGCGCGAGCTTCAACCTGGGTGACGTGGCGGGCGTGGTCGAGTCCGTGAAGGCCGCCGCCGACGTGTACATGCCCGTCACCGGCGAGATCGTCGAAGTGAACGAAGCCCTGCGCGCCGACCCCTCCCTGGCCAACAGCGATCCGCTGGGCGCTGGCTGGTTCTTCAAGGTCAAGCTGGCGGATGTCGCCCAGCTCGACGGCCTGATGGACGAGACGGCTTATAGCGCCTTCGCAGCCAACGCCTGATGGGCGACTGGTCAATCTCAGGTTTCAAAAACCATAGCTGCCAGCGCTTTATTTGATTGGTTTTCAATATAAAAATTCATTGAAATCAATGAATATCAAGCGCTAGCAGCTTCTTTTTTAATAGCAATTCAACCGCCCGCCATGACCGCCGCTCTGCCCACCTCCTTGCCGTTGTCCGCGCTGGAAAACGCCGCCGAATTCCTGCCCCGCCACATCGGTATCGACGCGGCAGACGAAGCCCACATGCTGTCCGTGATCGGCGAAGCCTCGCGCCGCGCACTCATCGACTCCATCGTGCCGCGCTCCATCGCACGCGCCAGCGCCATGGACCTGCCGCCCGCCACCACCGAAGCGGCGGCGCTGGCTGAACTCAGGGCGATTGCGGGCAAGAATCAGGTGCTCAAGAGCTTCATCGGCCAGGGCTACCACGGCACCCACACGCCAGGCGTCATCCTGCGCAACATCCTCGAAAACCCCGCCTGGTACACCGCCTACACACCCTACCAGGCCGAAATTTCGCAAGGCCGCATGGAGGCGCTGGTCAACTTCCAGACCATGGTGTGTGACCTGACGGGCATGCCGATTGCCAATGCGTCGATGCTTGACGAAGCCACCGCCGCCGCCGAGGCGATGACGCTGGCCAAACGTTCGGTCAAGAGCAAAAGCAATGTGTTTGTGGTGGCCGGTGACGCGCACCCCCAGACCATCGAAGTGATCCAGACCCGCGCCAAGCCCCTGGGCCTGGAAGTGCGCCTGGCCAATTCGGCCGAAGAATGGAACACCTTGCTGGCCGGCGACTACTTTGCCGTGCTGGCCCAGTACCCCGCCACCAGCGGCCGCATTGACGACCTGCGCGCCGATGCAGCCAAAGCCCACGCCAAGCAAGCCGCCTTCATCGTGGCCGCCGACCTGCTGGCCCTGACCCTGATCACGCCGCCCGGCGAATACGGGGCAGACATCGTCGTGGGCACCACGCAGCGTTTTGGCATGCCCATGGGCGCTGGCGGCCCGCACGCCGCGTTCATGGCCTGCCGTGACGAGTTCAAGCGCAGCCTGCCCGGTCGCCTGGTGGGCGTGAGTGTGGACGTGCACGGCAAGCCCGCCTACCGCCTGGCGCTGCAGACGCGCGAACAGCACATCCGCCGCGAAAAGGCCACGTCCAACATCTGCACGGCCCAGGTGCTGCCCGCCGTGATCGCCAGCATGTACGCTGTGTACCACGGCCCCGAAGGCCTCAAGCGCATCGCCCAGCGCGTGGCAAGCTATACGGCCATCCTGGCCAGGGGTCTCACACAACTGGGCGCGCCCGTGCGCCCCCAAGCCACGTTTGACACCCTCAGCCTGCACACCGGGGATGCTACCAAATCAATAGCTGCCCGCGCCGTCCAGATGGGCGCCAACCTGCGCATTTACTTTGAAGAGTATCTGTGCATCTCGCTGGACGAGACCACCACCCGCGCCGACATCGCGCTGCTGTGGAAGGTCTTCGCCAAGGACGGGCAGCCACTGCCCACCTTCGATGCGTTCGAGAACGGCGTCGAGCCACTGATTCCTGCCGCGCTGCGCCGCACCAGCGCCTACCTCACGCACCCGGTGTTCAACACCCACCATTCCGAAACCGGCATGCTGCGCTATATCCGCCAGCTGTCCGACAAAGACCTGGCGCTGGACCGCAGCATGATCCCGCTGGGCTCGTGCACCATGAAGCTCAACGCCACCAGCGAGATGATCCCCATCACCTGGCCCGAGTTTGCCAACGTGCACCCCTTTGCCCCCGCAAACCAGCAACAGGGCTACAAGGAGCTGGATGAACAGCTACGCGCCTGGCTGTGCCAGGCCACGGGCTACGCGGGCATCAGCCTGCAACCCAACGCTGGATCACAAGGTGAATACGCGGGCTTGCTGGCCATCAAGGGCTACCACGAGTCGCGTAGCGAAGGCCACCGCAACATCTGCCTCATCCCCAGCAGCGCGCATGGCACCAACCCCGCCAGCGCCCAGATGGTGGGCATGCAGGTGGTGGTGACGGCCTGCGATGCCAACGGCAACGTGGACCTGGCCGACTTGCAGGCCAAGTGCGAACAACACAGCGGCAACATCGCCTGCGTGATGATCACCTACCCCAGCACCCACGGCGTGTTCGAGACCAGCGTGAAAGAACTGTGCGCCCTGGTGCACAGCCACGGCGGCCGCGTGTATGTGGACGGTGCCAACATGAACGCCCTGGTGGGCGTGGCCGCTCCCGGCGAATTCGGCGGCGATGTAAGCCACCTGAACCTGCACAAGACCTTCTGCATCCCCCACGGCGGCGGCGGCCCCGGCGTGGGCCCCGTGTGCGTGGTGGAAGACCTGGTGCCGTTCCTGCCCGGCCATGCCACGGCGGGCGTGCCCGGTGGCGTGGGTGCCGTCAGCGCTGCCCCGCTCGGCAACGCCGCCGTGCTGCCCATCAGCTGGATGTACATCCGCATGATGGGTGCGGTGGGCCTGCAGGCGGCGACCGAAACCGCCATCCTGAGCGCCAACTACATCAGCGCGCGCCTGAAGGACCACTACCCCACGCTGTATTCAAGCGCCAACGGACATGTAGCGCACGAGTGCATCCTGGATCTGCGTGGCCTCAAGGACACCAGTGGCGTGATGGCCGAAGACGTGGCCAAGCGCCTCATCGACTACGGCTTCCACGCCCCCACGCTGAGTTTCCCCGTGCCCAACACGCTGATGGTGGAGCCCACCGAGAGCGAGACGCTGTCCGAAATCGACCGTTTCATCGACGCGATGATCGCCATCCGCGAGGAGATCCGCCAGATCGAGGCAGGCGCCTTCCCGCAGGACAACAACCCACTAAAGAATGCGCCGCACACGGCCGAGAACCTGCTCACCGGCGAATGGAACCGCCCCTACACCCGTGAAGCCGCTGCCTACCCCGTGGCTGCACTGCGCCAGGCCAAATACTGGTCCCCCGTAGGCCGCGTGGACAACGTGTGGGGCGACCGCAACCTGAGCTGCAGCTGCATCCCGGTCAGCGATTACGCCTGACCCTGCAGCGAAGGCCACGGCGGCACGGTCTGCCGCCACAGCCCTTGCTCTTGCAAGCCCTGGAGCCCGCTCGTCCAGGGCTTTTTTCGTTGAAGGCCCGTACTGACAGGTGCATGAACACGCATAAGATCGCGGGCTGCGTTGTGATTCACCCTTCTAGGAGCCCCCTTTGCGAAACCTCTTGTGCCTTCTGCTCGCCAGCGCCGTGATTACCCCCGCCGCCATGGCCCAGTCTTCCAAGCCCGTCACCACGGCCAGCGGCCTGGTCTATGAATCGCTGAAAGACGGCACAGGCGAATCGCCCAAGGCCACCGACACCGTCAAGGTGCACTACAAAGGCATGTTCCTGGACGGCAAGGAGTTCGACAGCTCCTACAAGCGTGGCGAGCCCACCGAGTTCCCGCTCAACCGCGTGATCCCTTGCTGGACCGAAGGCGTGCAGCGCATGAAGCCCGGTGGCAAGGCCAAGCTGACCTGCCCGCCAGGCATCGCCTATGGCACCGCAGGTGCAGGCGGTGTTATCCCACCCAATGCCACGCTCAATTTTGAGGTCGAGCTGGTGTCGGTTCGCCGCTAACGCTGCACCTGCCTGATCCCCATCGAAAACCGCCCACCATGCTGCTGAAGGTCGGAGACCTCGCGCGGCGCACCGGCCTCACGGTGCGCACACTGCACCACTACGACGAGATTGGCCTGCTCACGCCTTCGGGCCGCTCGGAGGCCGGTTACCGGCTCTATAGCCAGGCCGATGTGCAGCGCCTGCATGGTATTCAGACCATGCGCCAGATGGGGCTGGCGCTCAGCGATATCGGCAGCCTGCTGGCAGATGACGTCATGGCGCCCGAGCGCATCATCGGGCAGCAGATCCGCGCGCTGGAACAGCAAATCAACCAGGCCACCGAACTGCGCGCGCGCCTGACCATGCTGCGCGACGGACTCATGGCAGGCGCCGAGCCCGACATGGGCAACTGGCTGGAAGCCCTGGCGCTAATGACCACCTACGGCAAGTATTTCAGCTCGGCCGAACTCAAGCAGATCTTCACCAGCTGGAGCCTCATCGAGGCGGACTGGATGATCGTCAAGGACCTGGTGCGCGATGCCATGGACCGTCAACTGCCGCCCGATGCCCCCGAAGTCCAGGCACTGGCCTACCGCTGGATGGCGCTCATGCTGTACTGGATGGGCGGCGACCTCGATTTGCTGGAGCGCTGGGGCCATATGTTCCGCACGGAGCCCAGCACACAGGGGCGCAACCACGCGCCGCCGGGCGACATGATTGCGTACATCGAAACGGCCATCAAGCTGCGCATGGCATTGCTGGAAAAGTACCTGACCCCCGACGACCTGCGCAGATTGGGCCATGTGCCCCACACCCGATGGGCCGCACTGGAAGCCGATGTGCAGCAGCTTCTGGCCCATGCGCTGCCCCCGCACCACCCCGATGCGATAGCTGCAGCGCAGCACTGGAATGCACTGTTCGACCAACTGACCGGCCAGAACCCCGCACTGCGCAAGAAATTGATCACGGCATCGGCCAACGAACCGCTGCTGCAGGTCGGCTCACCCCTGAGCGCCCCCGTGCGCGCTTACCTGCACGCGGCGCTGGCCTGTGCAACCCCCGCTGCGCCCCCTCAGCCCACCCTTTGTTGAAAAAGTTCTGAAAAGCGCTTGACCCTCACGCAACGTGAGGCTCCACAGTCGGTCCCCATGAATGGATCGACACCTTCCCCCGGGCCTGCCGCCCCGCGCCTGCGGGTTTATGCGTTGGACAACCTGCGCGCCACCATGATGTGGCTGGGCATCGTGCTGCATGTCTCGGTGATTTACATGAGCCGGCCGTCGCCCCTGCCATGGCACGACAACCTGTCCACCCCGGTGGCCGATCTGCTGGTCGCCGTGATCCACGCGTTCCGCATGCCCGTGTTTTTTATCCTGGCGGGCTTTTTTGTGTCGTTGCTGGTGCACCGCCGTGGTCTGGCGGGCATGGTGCGCCACCGGCTGCGCCGCCTGGGCCTGCCCTTTGTAGTGTTCTGGCCGCCCCTGTTTGTGCTCTGCGCCATGCTGGGCCTGGCGTTCCTGCACCGCATGGCCGATGGCACCTGGGGCCTGGACCGCAGCCTGCTGCCCCCAAGCCCCAACGTGCCCAAGGGCCCGAGCACCATGCACCTGTGGTTCCTGTGGATGCTCTTGTGGCTGGCCGCCTTGACGCCCGTGCTGTGGGCCACCGTCTGCGCGCTGCCCACCGGCCTGCAGCGCACCCTGGGGCACACCGTTACCTGGCTGGGCGGCACACCCCTGGGTCTCATCGCTCTCACGCTGCCGCTGGCGTGGATGGGTGCGGGTTACGACCACGGCGTCGTTACCCCCAGCGGGTCTTTCCTGCCACCGCTGGCGGAATGGCTGCACAACGGGCTGTTCTACGCGTTCGGGCTGTGCCTGTATGCACAACAAAAGGAACTGATGATGCGCTACCAAAAACACTGGCCGATGCTGGCAGGCCTGGGACTGGCCAGTTTTGTGATCACGGCCGTGCTGTCGGAGGTACTGGCGCAGCCGGAGGCATCGGCCTTCGCGCTGGTGCTGATCACCGGGACCTTTTCGGACATCCTGGCCGCGCCCGTGTCGGCCACACGGCACCTGCAGTTCTGGATGGCGCTGGCCTACAACAGTGCCTCCTGGCTGTGGAGCTTTGCCCTGATCGGCTTCTTTCTACGGCATGTGGGACACACCCGCCCCTGGCTGACCTACCTGGCGGACAGCTCGTACTGGGTGTATCTGGTGCACCTGCCCATGACGATCGGGTTGGGCGCGCTGATGTACGGCCTGCCAATTCCCGTGCTGGCCAAGATGATTCTCAACGTGCTGGCCACCACCGCCCTGTGCCTGGCCACTTATCACCTGGGCGTGCGGTTCACTGCCGTGGGCCAGTTGCTCAACGGCCACCGCCACACCCGCAATTTTTCTGGAGACCCTGCCCATGCGACCTGACACCTCACCACACTCCGCATCCGCGCCATCACCGGCCCCAGCGGCCAACCCACGCGCTGCGCTGTTCAAGGACCGCAACTTCCGTTGGCTCACCAGCGGCGCCTTCCTGTCGATGCTGGGTGACCAGTTCACGCTGATCGCGCTGCCCTGGCTGGTGCTGCAGATGACCGGAGACACCCTGGTGCTCGGCACCGTGTTGGCCCTGGTCAGCGTGCCGCGTGCGCTGTTCATCCTGATTGGCGGCGCGCTGGTGGACCGGCACTCGCCCAAGCGGGTGCTGATGATCACCAAGTACGTCAACTTCGTGCTGCTGGCCGTGCTCGCAGGGCTGGTGCTGACGGGCCATCTGACGCTCTCGATGGTGTACATGTTGTCGCTGGGCATTGGCCTGGCCACCGCCTTCAGCATCCCGGCCGGCACCGCCATGATGCCGCACGTGGTGGCACGACACCAGCTGCAGGCGGCCAATGGCGTGAACCTGGGTTTGCGCCAGCTCACGATGTTCCTCGGGCCGCTGCTGGCGGGTCTGCTGATTGCTCTGTTTGGCGATGCCACGGCGGCCTCTGCTGGCAGCGAGGGCGGTGCGCGCGCCAATGCCACCGGCATCGGCCTTGCGTTTGCGCTCGACGCGCTGAGCTTTGCAATCTCTGCCTGGACGCTGGCGAAGGTCCAGACGAACGGCGGCAGTGCGCCGTTCTCTGCCTCCGTGCCTGTCGCGCCAACAGCACCTTCGCAGGCCGTGCTGGCCTCGGTGGCCCAGGGCCTGGTGCATTTCTGGCACGACAGCGAACTGCGCACCTGCTTTCTCTACTGGAGCGCGGTCGCCCTCTTCATCATGGGGCCCATCCACATCGCGATTCCCGTGCTGGCCAGCAGCACGCCCGCGCTGGGCGCAGCCGCCTTTGGCATCATCGTGGGCGCCCATGGCGCCGGCACGCTGCTGGGCATGGTGGTGTCAGGCATGGTGCCCCGGCTGCGTTTTGGCAGCCTGGGCATGACCATCCTGGTGTTTGACGCGATCATTGGCGCCTTGTTCATGCCCATGGGCCTGATCACTGCCGTGTGGCAGGGCGCACTGCTGATGCTCGCCATTGGCCTCTTGGGCGGCTTCATGCAGGTGAGCGTGTTCACCTGGATCCAGCAGCGCGTGCCTCCTGCACTGCTGGGCCGCGCGATGAGCCTGTTCATGTTCATCTTCATGGGCCTGGCGCCCATCTCTGCGGCGGTGACAGGGTGGGTGATGAAAAGCACCACACTCACGCAGCTGTTTGCTGCCAGCGGCGGCACGCTGGTGGTGCTGGCCGCGCTGGCCTTTGTGCTGACACCCATGCGCCGCGTGACGGACACGGCGCCCGCCACGCGCTGACAACCTCGCACCCATGAAAAAAGCCGGGCACAAGCCCGGCCTTGATGGGGTGGATCGAGGTCGCGCAGCCTCGATCCGGCTCAGACTTCGGTGACGAACTGCTCGCGGGGGCGGCGCACCTTCTTCAGGTTCACCAGCCAGTCGCCTTCATCGGCACGGTAGCCCAGGGGCAAGATGGCGACGCTGCGCAGGCCACGGGCCCGCAGGTCCAGAATCTCGTCCAGCGCATTGGGGTCGAAGCCCTCCATGGGAGTCGAGTCCACTTCTTCAAACGCGGCAGCAATCAGCGCGGCGCTCATGCCGATGTAGGCCTGGCGGGCAGCGTGCTGGAAGTTCACTTCGGCATCGCGCTGGGGGTAGCTGGACAGCAGCATCTGGCGGTAGTTCTCCCAGCCTTCGTTCTTGAAGCCGCGCTGGTCGTTGGTCAGGTCAAACATCATGTTGATGCGCTCGGCCGTGTAGTTGTCCCAGGCCGCAAACACCAGCAGGTGCGAGCCGTCCGTGATCTGCGCCTGGTTCCAGGCGATCGGTTGAATCTTGGCGCGCACGGCGGGGTCAGTGACCACAAAAATTTCAAAAGGCTGCAGACCGCTCGAAGTGGGCGCCAGGCGCGCGGCTTCCAGAATGCGCTCGACCTTGTCCTGAGGAACCACCTTGGCGGGGTTCATCTTCTTGGCAGCGTAGCGCCATTGCAATTGGTTCAGCAGGGGTTGGGAGGCCGCGGTGTCGATGGGGTTCATGGCAAGAATTCCTGAAGGTAACGAGAAAGGTGGGTCGAAAAACGAGGGGATGGTGGAACTGTAGAGAGCCGAATCCCTTTCGGTAAGCCCTGCCAGGGAAAAGGATTGTTCGCAATTGATCAACAATCCCCGCTTGAAACACGGCCCAAGGCCCCCAAACGCCACATTGACTGGCAACAGCGCCCCTGCGGCACCGCAGGGACCAAAGATTGCGGGCGTACACTCCCGGCCATGCGTTCTGGCCCACAGCATTGCGCGACGCTCGAACTTTCTACGCGCCCAAACCCCTGGCCGCGCCCCTCCCATGAGTGAACCTGACCTGTCGTTTCTGGACCCCGAGGGGCGGCAGCCCACCCCCGCAGAGCGCCCGCCCGGCATCTTCGCCGCACACGCCCGTGCCGCCAGTGCCCCCGGTGGCAGCCCAGCCGAAGGTCTGGTGGCCGAGTTGCGCGCCTACCAGGGAGAGCTGGAAAGCCAAAACAAGGTGCTGCGCTACAGCCAGGCCGTGGCAGAAAGCGCCTACGAGCGTTTTGAAACCCTGTTTGCCAGCGTGCCCTTGGCCCTGATGGTGGTGGACGAGCACGACATGGTGGTGCAGGCCAACTCGATGGCGCACCGCTCATTCCAGCCCACAGAACGTGACCGCCCGCTCACCGCGCTGATGCCCTTTGTGCGCCCGCAAGACGCCCGGCGCGTGCGCGAGGCGTTTGCGCTGGCGCAGGACCTGGGCCGCAGTGAGGTCAAGGAGGTGGTGTTCTCGATCAGCGAAGACGCGCACATCACCGGCGACCTGCACATCGCACACATCGAGGCCCCTCAAACCAACGGCCTACCGCAGTCGCAGTATTTGTGCGCCGTGATCGACCAGGGTCCGCTGCTGGCCGAGCGCCAGGCGCTGCAGCACAGCGCGCGCACCCTGCAGCAACGCAACGAACAACTGCACGCCAGCGAAAAGCGGCTCGAAGCCGTCATCAATTCAGCGCTGGACGCGATCATCTGCGTGGACCAGCACCAGCGCGTTACCGTGTTTAACCCCACGGCGGCGGCACTGTTCCAGTGCAGCGCCAGTGATGCACTGGGCAGCACGCTCGACCGTTTTTTGCCCGATGCAACCCAGGCCCTGGCGTTTGCCCAGCTCACCACCCAGGCTCTGCTGGGCGAAATGACGGCGCTCACGGCCAGCGGCAAGGAACTGGCCGTGGAAGTCAGCGTGTCGTTCGAGCGCCATGCCGAGGGCGAGACCACCACCGTGTTCGCACGCGACCTCACGGGCCGCAAAAAGGCCGAGGCGCACAGGAGCGAGCTCGAAGCCCAGTTGCGCGAGTCGCACAAGATGCAGGCCGTGGGCACCATGGCCGGAGGCATTGCGCACGACTTCAACAACATCCTGGGTGCCATCCTGGGCAACGTGGAGCTGGCCAAGGCCGACTGCAGCCCCGGGTCACCCGTGCTGGAAAGCCTGCTGGAGATCGACAAGGCCGGTCGGCGCGCGCGCGACCTGGTGCGCCAGATCCTCACCTTCAGCCGCAACGAGCCTCCACAGCGCTCGGCCGTGTCGCTGGCCGAAGTGGCGCACGACACTGAGCGCCTCCTGCGCGTGACCCTGCCCCCCGCCATCGAGCTGCACATGCAATTGCAGGCGGGCCTGCCGCCCGTGCTGGCCGACGCCACGCAGGTCGAGCAAGCCCTGCTCAACCTGTGCACCAATGCGGTCCATGCCATTGGTGCGGAACGCGGCAGCATTCATGTAGAGGCCGCCGCAGTGCAGCCCGATCAGCGCCTCTCCGAACGCCTGGGCCTGGCACCCATCGACTATGTCGCCTTGACCGTACGCGACACGGGCCCCGGCATGGAGGCCACCACCTTGGAGCGGATCTTCGAGCCGTTCTTCACCACCAAGCCCGTGGGCCAAGGCACAGGGCTGGGCCTGGCCGTAGTGCATGGTGTGATGCGCACGCACGAAGGCGGTGTGGACGTGCAAAGCACACCGGGCCAAGGCAGCCGTTTTACGCTGTACTTTCCGGTAGCCACCAACGCCGCGCAGGGTGCGCAGGCCGGTCCTGTCGCGCAGTCCGCGCCGCTGGCCGCCACGGCATCTTCACCATCGTCTGCAGACACCCTCAGCGGCACGCCGGGCAAGAAGCACCATGTGATGTACGTGGACGACGACCAGGCCCTGGTCTTCCTGGTGCAGCGCCTGCTGCGCCGCCGGGGCTACGAGGTCAGCGGCTACACCGACCCGCACGAGGCCACGGCCGCGCTGCGCGCTGCACCCCAAGCCTACGATCTGCTGGTGACCGACTACAACATGCCCGGCTTTTGTGGCGTGGACCTGGTGCGCGAGGCCCGCCTGATCCGCCCCGACCTGCCCGTGGCCCTGGCCTCGGGCTATGTGACGGCCGAGATCGAACAGGCTGCGCTGGCCGAAGGGGCGCGTGCCCTCATCCACAAACCCAACGATGTGGAAGAACTGTGCGCCACCGTGCAGCGGCTGATCGCAGGCAATGACCCTGCCTGAGCCGCTGGTGGGCAGTGTGCAGGCGGTGTACGAAGACGCCGACCTGCTGGTGCTGCAAAAGCCCTCGGGCCTGCTGTGTGTGCCGGGCCGGGGCCCCGACAAGCAGGATTGCATGAGCGCGCGCGCGCAGCAGCGCTGGCCTGGCGCATTGATCGTGCACCGCCTCGACCAGGCGACATCCGGCCTGGTGCTGATGGCCCGCCACATCGACGCGCAACGGGCCCTGAGCCACGCCTTTGCAGAACGGCAGGTGCACAAACGCTACCAGGCCGTGGTGCAGGGGCAGATGGGACTGGCGGACAAAGGTGAAGGTGGCAGTGAAAGCGCTTGGGGCGAAATCGATCTTCCCATTGCCGCAGACTGGGAACGCCGCCCCCTGCGCATCATCGACCCCGTCGCAGGCAAACCCAGCCTCACCCGCTGGCGCGCGCTGGGCCATGACCGCACAACGCACACCACGCGCCTCGAACTGGAGCCCTTCACGGGCCGCACCCACCAGCTGCGCGTGCACCTGGCGGCGGTGGGCCACGCCATTCTGGGCGATGCGTTGTATGCCGATGCCACCACACACGCCCAGGCGCCGCGCCTGCTGCTGCACGCTTGCCACCTGGCCTTCACCCATCCGGCGACGGGTGAGCCGATCACGCTCGATTCAGCGCCAGATTTTTAGTCAAAATGGTCTGCAGCGCTTATCCTATAAGCGCTAGCAGCTATTACCCTGATAGCAACCGGTCCCGGGTCATTGTGCGAACCGGCAAGTTGCCCGGGGCCGCTGGCTGCGACATCGCACAGGGCTCGCCGCCCTGGCACCCACGGGAGACAGCGGCCGCCCCACATCCCGCAGTACGATGGCGGGATGCCTCAAAACCACCTCTACATCCTCACCGGCGCATCGCGCGGCATGGGGCTGGCCATGGCCCAGCAACTTCTGCGCAGCGGCAACACCTTGATCTGCATTGCGCGCAGCGCCAACGCCGACCTGACGACCGAAGCCAAAGCCGCAGGCGTCACCATTGAACAGTGGCAGCAGGACCTGTCACAAGGCGAACAAGCTGCACACAAGCTGCAAGCCTGGCTGGCCGCCCAGGGCCCGCAGGCATTTGCCAGCGCCACCCTGATCAACAACGCGGGCATGATCCCGCGCATTGCGCCGCTGTCAGGCAGCGACGCCGACGACCTGGCCACCGCCCTGCGCGTGGGCCTGGAAGCGCCGATGCAGCTGACCGCCGCCTTCCTGGGCGCTACGGACAGCTGGACCGTGCCCCGCAAGGTGCTCAACATTTCATCGGGCCTGGGCCGCCGGGCCATGGCCTCGCAAGCCGCCTACTGCGCCGCCAAGGCGGGCATGGACCATTTCACCCGCTGCGTGGCGCTGGACGAAGCCATCAAGCCCCATGGCGCCAAGGTATGCTCGTTGGCTCCGGGCGTGATCGACACCGACATGCAGGTCCAGCTGCGCGGCGCCGACCCGGCCGCCTTCCCGGACCGCCAGAATTTTGCCAACCTCAAGACGGGTGGCCAGCTCACATCGCCCACCGACGCCGCTACCCGCGTGCTCGGCTGGCTGGAACGCGCGGACTTCGGCACCCACCCGGTGGCCGACGTCCGAGACGCATAAGGCCTGAAAACTCCTGTTTTTATAGCTGCTAGCGCTTTATGGATAAGCGCCACCGCCCCATTTGACCTGAAATTCATCTGAAAGGACCTCCCCATGACCCGTGAAGTCGTCGTCGTCAGCGCAGTGCGCACCGCCATTGGCACCTTTGGCGGCAGCCTCAAGGATGTGCCCCCCACCGAGCTGGGCGCCCTGGTGGTGCGTGAATCGCTCGCGCGTGCCAACGTGGAAGGCAAGGACGTGGGCCATGTGGTGTTCGGCCACGTGGTGAACACCGAGCCTAAGGACATGTACCTGTCGCGCGTGGCCGCCATCAACGGCGGCTGCGGCGAAGGCACGCCCGCCTATAACGTCAACCGCCTGTGCGGTTCGGGCCTGCAGGCCATCCTCAACGCCAGTCAGTCCATATTGCTGGGCGACACCGACGTAGCCATTGGCGCCGGTGCCGAGAACATGAGCCGCGTGCCCTTTGCCAGCCTGAACATGCGCTGGGGCGCCCGCATGGGTGACACCAAGATGGTGGACATGATGATCGGCGCGCTGCACGACCCCTTTCACAACATCCACATGGGTGTGACGGCCGAGAACATTGCCGCGAAGTGGGGCATCAGCCGTGAAGACCAGGACAAGCTGGCCGTTGAAAGCCACAACCGCGCCGAGCGCGCCACGCAAAGCGGGGTGTTCAAAGACCAGATCGTGCCCGTCACCCTGAAGAGCAAGAAGGGCGATGTGCAATACGCCACCGACGAGCACTTCCGCCCCGGCGCCACGATGGAAGACCTAGCCAAGCTCAAGCCCGTGTTCATCAAGGAAAACGGCACCGTGACCGCGGGGAATGCCTCCGGCATCAACGACGCCGCTGCAGCGGTGGTGCTGATGGAAGCCGGTGCCGCCAAGGCCCGCGGCGCCAAGCCCCTGGCCCGCCTGGTGGCCTATGCCCATGCGGGTGTGGACCCCAAGTACATGGGCATCGGCCCGGTGCCCGCCACGCAACTGGCGCTGAAGAAGGCGGGCCTTACCGTCAACGACCTCGACGTGATCGAAGCCAACGAAGCCTTTGCCGCCCAGGCCTGCGCGGTGACCAAGGACCTGGGCCTCGACCCGGCCAAGGTCAACCCCAACGGCTCGGGCATTTCGCTGGGCCACCCCATCGGTGCCACCGGTGCGCTCATCACCGTGAAAGCCATTCACGAGCTGCAACGCATTCAGGGCCGCTACGCGCTGGTGACCATGTGCATTGGCGGCGGCCAGGGCATTGCGGCGATTTTTGAACGCATCTGATCTGCTTGCGGCGTGTGCAGGCCGCCATCGCCACCCGCGATGCTGCCACCCGCTATTGGCAAGGTCAGCGCCGCGGGTGATCAACGATCATTGACGCCCGCTGACCCAGATCAGCCGAGCAGCCCCCGCCTGGTGGCTGCCCGCACACCATTGAACCGACGGAGACATCTCTCACCATGATTCGCACCCTGTTTTCCTTCGCTACGCTCGCCTTCGTCGTGGGCGCCACCGCCCACGCCCAAGCGCCCGCACCCGCAGCGGCCTACCCCAACAAGCCCATCCGCCTGATCGTGCCCTTCCCACCCGGCGGCGGCACCGACATCCTCTCGCGCCTGGTGGCCACCAAGCTCACCGAAACCGCCAAGTGGACCGTGGTGGCCGACAACAAGGCCGGTGCGGGCGGCACCATCGGCATTGGCGAGGCTGTCAAGGCCGCGCCCATGGGCTACGACATCGTGATGGGCCAGAAGGACAACCTCGTGATCGGCCCCTGGCTCTACAAGAACCTGCCTTGGGACCCCACCAAGGACCTGACCGCCGTGGCCCATGTGGCCTACACGCCCGTGGTCATTGCCACCAGCGCCAACTCCAAATTCAAAACCCTGGCCGATGTGGTGGCCGCCGCCAAGGCAGCACCCGGCACCATCACCTATGGCTCGCCCGGCAACGGCACCTCCATCCACCTGGCGGGTGATCTGTTCGAGAAGGCGGCCGGTGTGAAGCTGAGCCACATTCCCTACAAAGGCTCGAACCCCGCGATGATGGATGCCCTGGCCGGCAATGTGGACCTGCTCATGTCCTCGGTGCCCTCGGCCATGGGCCAGATCAAGTCGGGCAAGCTGCGCCCCCTGGCCGTGACCTCGGCCAAACGCAGCTCATCGATGCCCGATGTGCCTACCGTGGCCGAATCCGGTTTCAAGGACTTTGACGTGAGCACCTGGTACGGCGTGTTCGCCCCCGCAGGCACCCCTGCCGCCGTGGTGAACACCCTCAACGCCGAAATCAACAAGCTGCTGGCCACGGCCGACATGAAGGCCGCCATCCACGCCCAGGGCGCCGAGCCTGAAGCCCTGTCGGCCGCCCAGTTCAACACCCTGCTCAAAGCCGACTACGCCAAGTGGAAGGGCATTGTGGAAGCCTCGGGCGCAAAGATTGAGTAGCCCCCTGAGTCGCCTGCGGCGCCTTCCCCCAAGGGGGACGCACCCGGTGGCCTGGCAGAGCCAGATCCACGGGTGCACTGGCGGGGGGCGTGCCTGTTCCACGAACGGTGGGGTGGGTTGCCGGTGATGCGCGACATCATCGAGAACTGAAATGAAAAACGGCTCCTTTCGGAGCCGTTTTTCATGGGGAAAAGGACGCTCAGTCCCTCACCACCAGCACAGGGATGTGCACCACGCCCAACACGCGCTGGGTGACGCTGCCCAGCACCAGCTTTTCGAGGCCCCGGCGGCCGTGCGAGCCCATCACGATGAGATCAGCCCCAGTGCTTTCGAGTGCCCGCAAAATGCCGTCATGCACCGCATGGCCTTCGCCCACCACGCCGGTCACGTCCACACCCGCTTCTGCCATGGCCTTTTTGGTGGCATCCAGCGCAGCGTTGGCTTCTGCGGTGGCGGCGCTGATGTACTGCGCCTGACCGTAGGCGAAATCAGCGCCCACACCCGTGAAAGGATAGGGGTCGATCACATACACCGCTGTCACGGTGCTGCCAAAGGTCTTGGCAAGGCCTGCGGCCTTGGACACGGCCAGCATCGAGGTCTTGGAGCCATCGACGGGAACCAGAATGTGCTTGAACATGGTGCTTCTCCTTGGATTAGTAAGTCAGGTGTTGAACCAAGCTTGTGACCTGGCCATGGGCCTCAGTGTGAACGCCCACCATACCGCGCATCTTGATTCGCATCAAATTGGATGCACTCAGGCACCCGCGCTCAGGTGGGGCTGTGCCCCACCACATCAGCGCCCTGGAAGTTACCGCGTCGGCAGGTCACCACCAGGGTGTCACGATACCCACCCTCGGCCACGGGCTGGATGGGCGTGGACTCGTGGATCATGCGTGCATCGTCCAGCAGCAACAGCGACCACGGCTCGGTGAGCGTGAAACGCAGGCCGTTGGGGCCGGAAGCCTCGAACACGCGCGTCTCGCCGCCCTTGACGCCCTCTCGCCCCACCAAAAATACCGCCACCAGATCAACGCCATCGCGGTGCGCTCCTTCGGGTGTCGGGCGTCCGATGCCATCGGTGGTGTCGATGCGGAACTGGTGGGCTTCCACAAACCAGGACGCAGGTGCGTCGGGGCCCGCAAAAACAGCGTCGGACACCCTTGCCAGGGCCACGAGCAACTGCTGCCACACGGGTTTGGCCACGGTGGCGGGCTCCATGGGCGCAAACCAGCGCTCCATGCCACCGTGCAATGCGTTGTACTCCACGGGCTGCCAATGCGCCCTGTGCGGCGCCTGCTGCATCTGCCCACCCTGCACCACAAAGCAGGCATGGCGACGGCGGCGATAGCGGCCACCGTCTTTCAGAAAATCGTCCGGCGGCAACGTGGCCCAATCGCCATTCAGGCCCATCAGCGCTGACAGATCACAACCCAACCACTGGGCCACGGCCGCCGGGGAGAGCACAGCGTAGCCGCCCTCGCGCAACTGGCTGGAGACGTCGGAAGGGACGGTGAACGGAGGGGAAAAGGTGACTTGGGCCATAGGAGCCCGAGCTTAACCGCTGGCCCCACCCCCACGCCTTCCCACGCGCTCCCAAACCTCAATCAGCCCCGAGGTCAGTCCCGGTGGCCGTGACCATTGCCCTTGCCACGGCCTTCGCCTCTGTCGCCCCGGTCATCCCCTCTGCCATTCCCACGCCCGTGGTCGCGGTCATGCTTGCCGCCGCCATGACGACGATCGTCATCCCAGCGATGGTCATCCCGGCCCCTGGGGCCCTGGTAGGCGTTGCCACGGCGCGGTGGTGGCTCTTGCACAAAATACACGGGCTGATTACAGGCGTTGTAGCGGGAGCAATGCTTGCCCCAGTTCTTGGCGTGACCCGGTGGCACATACAGGTAAATGGGTGCACGCGGCACAACCACCGCAGGGCGGTGAATGATGACGGGCTCGGCGTAGAGCAATGGCGGCGGTGGCGCATTGCCGATGTTGATGCGGCCATACACGCCGGGAGCCAGTTCGCCCCCTACGGTGGCGTTGACGTAGGCCTGCGCATAGGCACCGCCAGCGGCGGCAAGCAGCAACGTGGCAGCTGCCCCGGAAACAAAAAGGCGAATCGTGGTGATGGTCGTGTTTTTCATGGAGACTCCTGATGACTTGCCCACCGAATGCACAAAGGACATGCGAATGCCGGTGGGCCGGCCCGTCTTTGAACAAAGCCTGTCGTAGCTTAACTGGGCGGGTGCAGAAATAATGTCAGCCAATGGCGACAGATACTTCCCCTCCGATCCAGGCATTTCGAGTCATTCTACAAACCCATGACTGTTGATGCGCTTGATATTCATGCCTCTTAAGCTATCATAAAAATAGCAAAACCATCTCCACCGAACGAACACCCCCTGCGATTCATCGCTCCACAAGCCCGTTTCAGCGCGAAGATCATGATGCCCCTGCCGCAGCGGCCGTTGCCACAGCGTGCAGTGCGGCAGCGGGGCCGGGGCGCCCGAACAGGTAGCCCTGCCAGGTGTGGCAGCCCAGGCTGGCCAGCATGTCGCGCTGCTCCAGGGTTTCCACACCTTCAGCGATCACGCCCAGATCCATGCTTTGCGCAAGAGTCACGATGGTGCGGGCGATGCTGGCGTCATTGGCGTCGGTGAGCAGGTCGCGCACAAAACTCTGGTCGATCTTGAGCTGGTCCAGTGGCAGCCGCTTGAGGTAGCTCAGGCTGGAATACCCGGTACCAAAGTCGTCCAGCGAAAAACCCAGGCCCGCTGCACGCAATGTGGCCATGCGCTCAATCGTGTCTTCCACATCGTCGAGCAACAGGGTCTCCGTCAGTTCCAGTTTCAGGCGATGGGGGTTGGCCCCAGTCTCCTCCAGAACGCACAGCACCTCATCGACAAAGTGGCTGTGGCGGAACTGTCGCGCGCTCACATTCACTGCCAGCGTCCAGTGTGCCGTCAGCGGGTCACGCGCCCAATCAACCAATTGCACGCAGGCCGTGCGCAAAATCCACGCACCCAGCGGAACAATGAGGCCCGATGCCTCGGCCACCGGAATGAACTCAGCCGGCGACACCAGCCCGCGCTGCGGGTGCTGCCAGCGCACCAGCGCCTCGGCCCCCAGCATGCCGTGGTCCTGACTGATCTGGGCCTGGTAGTGCAGCAGGAACTGACCGTCGCGCAGGCCTTCACGCAACCCAGACTCCAGCAACGTGCGTGCCGTCACATCGGCTTGCGTGCGCGGGTCGAAGAAACGCAAGGTGTTTCGGCCTGCCCCCTTGGCCTGGTACATGGCCATGTCGCCGTGCTTGAGCAACTCGTCCACCGAACCACGCGCGTCGGCATACAGCGCGATGCCGATACTGCATGCGCTGTGGTGGGCATGGCCTTCAAGCTGGTAGCTCTGACTCAGGGCCTGCAACACCGTACGCGCCACAGCCTCCGACTGGGCGGCCGCTTCGTGCGGGTGCGGGCTCAGTCCTTCCAGCAGCACCACAAATTCATCCCCGCCCAGGCGCGCCACCGTATCGCCCATGCGAACGCAGCCTTCCAGACGGGCCGCCACCTGGCGCAAAAGCTGGTCGCCCAGCTCATGGCCCTTGGTGTCATTGAGGTCCTTGAAGTTGTCCAGATCCACAAACAGCAACGCCCCCCCGCTGCCAGAGCGCGCCGTGGTAGCCAGGCTGTGCTGCAGGCGGTCGGTCATGAGACGGCGGTTGGGCAAGCCCGTGAGTGGGTCATAAAACGCCAGCAAGCGGATCTCTTCTTCGGCTGCCTTGCGACTGGAGATATCGGTTTGCGTGCCCACATAGTGCGTGATGTCGCCCTCGGCAGAGCGCACGGCCGTGATGGTGATCCAGGCCGGGTACTCCGAGCCATCCTTGCGCCGGTTCCATACCTCGCCCTGCCATATACCGGTGGTGGACAGCGCGCTTTTCATGCTGGCGTAGAACGTGGCGTCCTGCCGCCCCGATCGCAGCAGCCGGGGCGTCTGCCCCACCAGCTCCTCCACCGTGTAACCCGTCAAGCGTGCATACGCCTGATTGGCCTTCAGGATGCGCTGGTCTGGGCCCGTCACGATCATGCCCTCGAACGACTCGAACACCGTCGCGGCAATCTGCAATGACTCCTCGGCCTTGCGCCGCTCGGTAATGTCGGTGGAAATACCGCACAGCGCATGGATGCTGCCATCAGCGTGGCGCAGCGGTATCTTGACGGACAGGTACGCCCGGGTCTCGCCGGTCACCCGCTGCGTGTTCACCTCCTCGGCCTCCAGCGTTTCGCCATCCTCCAGCACGCGCCGGTCATTGGCGCGCAATTGCGCGGCCGTGGCCGCATCAAAAATGAAGGCGTCATCGTGGCCCACCACCTCTTCGGACGACTTGCCAAAGAGCATGAGTGTGTGATGGTTGGCGTACTGGTAGCGGTAGTCCCGGCCCTTGATGTAGATGAAGGCGCCCACGCTGTCCAAAATGGTGGCCAGCTTTTGCTCGCTGTCTTTCAGGTGGCGGGTGCGCTCTTGTACCTGGCGGCGCAAGAACACAGCCGTCAGCGCCGCCAGCAAACTGAACGCCAGCAGACCGCCCAGACTCCACCACAGCAGGGGCGATATGCGGCCCCCAGGGTCCTGCGCGCCCCAGTGGCGCAAGACCTGGCTGTACGCGGGGTCTGCCCCACTGCGCCAGTCCTGCACCGACCTGTCAATCGCCGCCAGCAAATCCGCATTGCGCCGGGGGCCGGTTGCAAAAAACAGCGCAGCGGGCTGAAACACGATGCCCGAATCCACCAGACCGTACCGGGCCGAATGGAAATTGCCGAACAAATGATTGGAGATCACCGCATCGGCATCCCCGCGCTGCACCATCGCAAAGGCATCGATGAGGCTGGCGGCATCCACCAGCGAGACCTGGATCCCAAAGCTGTCCATCATGTTGACAAACGTGGCGCGTTGCACCGAGCCCTTCAGCACGGCCACCCGCTTGCCCTGCAGGTCGAACAGTGACTGAATGGCACTGCCGGGTGTGCGATAGATCTGTGACCAGCTGTGCAGCACCGGCAGGGCATGAAAGTCATACAAGGCCTCACGCTCTGCAGACCGGGCCACATCGGGCATCAAATCGAGACGCCCAGCACGCAACGCCTCCAGACAGTCCTGCCAGTCGCAGGGCACGAATTTCAGCGTCCACTGCTCACGCGCCGCCACCAGTTGCAACAGGTCCACAAAAATGCCAGAGGCCTTGCCATCGGCATCCACAAACACCTTGGGTTCGTTGGAGTACACGCCCACGCGCAACTCACGGGGCGCCGCAGGCACGCTCATGCTCACCCACAGCAGGGGCAAGACCACGATCCATCGCAGCCAGCCGATACATCGGCGTCTGAACCGGTACACGTCTGGACCCACAGACTGCCTCCACAAACAGCGGAAGTCCCATATTAACGACAGGTGTCAAAAACCTCCAAAGACAATCTGACCCACGGGGCGTTGGAGTAGCATGTGCCAAAACCATGCCCCGCCCAGGAGACAGCAATGCCCCATGAACGCCGCCACTTCGTTCGCGTCAGTTTTGATGCGCCGGCCCTGCTGACAACCTCTACCGACGCATTCAGCGTGCATGTGCTGGACCTCTCCCTCAAGGGCGCGCTCATCACGGTCCCCGCCCAAGCCGAGCTGAAACCCGGCATGCTGTGCCAGATCACCATCCCTCTGGCCGAAACGGGCAACCACATCGCCATGTCAACCGAAGTGGCGCATGTACAAGGTCTGCACACCGGGCTACTGTGCTGCGGTATCGACCTGGACAGCGTGACCCATCTGCGCAGACTGATCGAGCTGCAACTGGGCGACCCCGCCCTGCTGGAGCGCGACTTGGGTGAGCTGACGACCGCCACCCAACCCCAGTAAGCCCACAACACACAAGGGCCGCCCCCGGCAGCCCTTGTCTCGTGCCGTCTTGAAGATTGCTGGCGCCCTTGGCTACTGCGCTTCCTGCTCCTGCAGCGCGCGCCACATGACCTTGCCGCTCCCACTCTTGGGCAATGCATTCACGAACTGCACGATGCGCGGCACCTTGTACACGGCCATGTTCTCGCGGCACCAGTCAATGATTTGCTGCTCGGTCGTGCTGTCTTTGTGCGTGGCGCGCACCACCACCACAGCCTTCACCGTTTCACCCCGGTAGCTGTCCTTGGCGGCGATGATGCAGGCCTCCTGGATGGCGGGGTGGCGGAACATCAGCGCCTCGACCTCAGCGGGCCAGACCTTGAAACCGCTGGCGTTGATCATGCGCTTGAGCCGGTCGGTCAGGAAGAAATAGCCGTCCTCATCCATATGCCCCAAATCGCCCGAGCGGAAGAAACGCTTGCCCTCGAACTCGATGAATGTGGCCTCGGTGGCGTCAGGCCGTTTCCAGTAACCGTCAAACACCTCGGGGCCATGGATGACGATCTCGCCCTGCTCGCCCTGGGGCATTTCCTTCAAAGTGTCAGGGTCAACCACACGCGCATCGGTGCTCATGAACGGGATACCCAGGCACTGCTGTTTGGGGTGGTCGGGCGGGTTCGAGTGCGACGGAGCCGCTGTCTCGGTCAAACCATACCCTTCGGAATAACGCAGGCCGTATTGCTCCAGCAGGCGCTGTGCCACAGCCTGCGGCATGGCTGCGCCGCCACCGCCGATGTAGACCAGGCTCGACAGGTCGTAGCTAGCAAAGTTCGGACTGCCCAGCAGGTCAATGACCATGGTGGGGATGTTCGTCCACGTCGTGACCTGGTAGCGCGAGATAAGGCGCCCCGCCAGGTCGCGGTCCCATCGGGGCATGATGACCAGCGTGGCGCCGCTGTAGATGGCCGTGTGCATCACGCTCACCATGCCGGTGATGTGGAACATGGGCACCACCGCCAGCGTCACGTTGTCGGCCGACCCATTGCCCCACAGGCAGCCCGACACTGCGTTGTGCATGATGCTTTTGTGCAGGTGCATGCAGCCCTTGGGCAGGCCCGTGGTGCCGCTGGTGTACGGCAACAAGGCCAGGTCGTCCGGCCCCACCACCAGGGCGGGCGGCATGTCAGAACACGCCACCGCATCCGTCCACGCATAGGTGCGCCCGCCCTCCAGCGCTGGCAGCGGATGCCGGGTGCCCAACCACTCCATCCAGGCCTCCGGCGGGGCATCGGCGCCCGTCACAGAGGGGTCGAAAGCGTCGGTGAATTGCGTCACCACCAAATGCGCCAGACGCTCGCCCAGCGGCAGCGCGTTGCTGGCCTTGGCCATCTCGGCCGCCAGATCCCCCGTGGTGAAAGCCACCTTGGTGTCCGGGTCGGTGATGTAGTGCTTGAGTTCCTCGGCCCGGTTCATGGGGTTGACGGGAACCACCACCGCATTCGCCCGCAGGATGGCAAAGTGCGCCATCACGAGCTGCGGGCAGTTTTGCATGCACAGCACCACGCGGTCCCCGCGCTTCACGCCCAATTGCACCAGCCGTGCAGCCAACCGCTCTGCGCCTTCTGCCAACGCCTGGTAAGTCACCGAACGGCCGAAGAACACCAGGGCTGCCTTGTCAGGATAGCGCCGGGCGTTCGTGGCCAGGTTGTCCCACAGCGATGTAGCGGGCAAGGTGATGGAGTGCGGTAAACGGCGGGGCCAGAACTTGTGGTGGGAACGCATAGGGCAGACAGTCTCCTTTGGCCTGCAAGCCTAGTTCGCCGTCCCCCGAACTACAATGGGGGTGCCCCTTGGCTGGCGTCGCCAATGCGACCGATAGCCCCTTGTACATCGACTCTGCCCTGTTGCCACCCCATCACACCTTGGCTATCAGGGCGCCAGCAAGCTCTTGCATTTTTTGAATCAGTCAGTCATATTGATTCCGACGATTCATTTTGGACACCGAGTCCGTCGTTGCGATAAGTCCTTATATTTGCCTTGCGTACCGGCAATAGACTCCCTGTCGTTAAAGGAGCAAATTGCATAAGACAAGCCATATCTCTCTTGCCTCTATTCAAACCGGACCAGCCTACATTGAAGCTATGCTGAATCAGCTGACACATCGAAAGATTCCGCTGTTTTTTCAGGATGAGAGAAAAGTGAATAGTCGCGTTGCGCTCCAGGGCCTCACCCAAGGAACGCTAGGTTCTGCTGTGTTTTACGAAGTGTTGCTAAAAGAAGCGATGACCCGCGTAGTCGGAATCGTGGCGATCCAAAAACCCGTTACGAAGGGATCGCCTGCCTATATTTCCCTCTTGCTCATTGATGTGGACTTTCGCGGGCGCGGTCTGGGGCATGAGGTTAATCTTCTCCTCGACAAGGAACTGGCCCAGTTTTCTGACACGATCTTGCTCCATGTTTCACCCCCCAACCCCGGCCTGATTGCATTTTGGAAAAGCAACGGCTTCGTCACGGTGGGCGGTCTTCAGGAGATGATGGGTTTAGGTCAAACCAAACATACCGGTGCACTGATGCAAAAACGGCTTCACATGACCGCCCCGCTTGGCATAACGCACTAAATGCCGATCCTTGTCGGTAAGGCCAACCGTCTCACTGCCGAAGACAACTTCAGTCAACTATTGACCTGCGCCCACAGCTTGTCCAGCCGCTTCACGCTCACCGGCTGCGGGGTGCGCAGTTCTTGCGCGAAGAAGCTCACGCGCAGTTCCTCCAGCAGCCAGCGCAGCTCTTGCATGCGGGCATCCACGGCGCCCTTGCGCTCGGCCACCAGGCGCCAGTAGCGCTGCTCTTGCGGGCGCAGCTCGGCCAGTTTGGCGGCGTCGCGGGCGGGGTCGGCGCGGTATTTGTCCAGGCGCAGGGTGATGGCCTTGAGGTAGCGGGCGTAGTGCGCCAGTTGCGTCCACGGCGCCACGGCGATGAAGTTCTTGGGCATGAGGCGGGCCAGTTGCTGCTGCGCGTCTTGCGTGGCCTCGGGCGCGTTTTTGGTGTCCTTGATCTTGCGGGCCGCTACGGCGTATTCGAGCAGGATGGTGCTGGCCAGCCGCGCCACTTCGTTAGCGATCAGCGTGAGGCGGCCTCGCCCCTCGTCCATGCGGCGCTTGAAGGCGAACTCGTCGGTGGGCAGCGGGTCGAGCAAAAACGCGCGGTCCAGCGCCACATCGATGATTTGGTTGCGCAGCTCTTCCTGCGTGCCGCCGCCGGTGCCATCGGCGTTGCGGCCCACCTGCATGTAGGCCACGGCCATTTTTTGCAGGTCGGGGATGTTCTTCTCCAGGTACTTCAGCGCGTCCTTTATCTGCAGCGCAAACAAGCGGCGCAGGCCCGCGCGGTGTTTGGCGGCGGCTACTTCGGGCTCGTCGAACACTTCGATGGTGACGGCGTCGCCGCCGTCGATGAGCGCCGGGAAGCCGATCAGCGTTTGGCCCGCCTTCTTGATCTCCATGAGTTCGGGAAGCTCGCCAAACGTCCAGCTGACGTAGCGCTGGCCAGCGGGGGCCGATGGTGTGGTGCTGGCGGGCGCCACAGTTTTGGTGGCTGGTGCTGCGCATTTTGCTCCTGATTTAATAGCTGATGGTGCTTGACCATCCAGCACTGGAGGCACTTTTGGCTCTGAATTTTCGGCCGATACTGTCGTACCGGCTAACTTCAACCCTGCCAGCGCCTGGAACGCCCCGCGCGCCTTGGCGCCCCACTCGGCCTTGAGCGCACCCAGGTTGCGGCCGTGGCCCAGCTGGCGGCCGTGTTCGTCCACCACGCGGAAGTTCATGAACAGGTGCGGGCTGAGCATGTCGAGCTTGAAGTCGGCACGCTTCACGTCCAGCGAGGTTTCGTCGCGCACCTGCTTGAGCAGCACGTCGGTCAGGCTGCCCGTGCCAAAACTCTCAGGTGCGCCCAGCAACGCGGCAAGGCGCGTGGCGTTTTCGGGCAAGGGCACAAAACGGCTGCGTGGGCGCTGGTGCAGGCTTTTGAGCAGCGCCTGGATCTTGTCCTTGAGCATGCCGGGCACCAGCCATTCGCAGCGCTCGTCGTTCACCTGGTTGAGCACAAACAGCGGGATGGTCACGGTGATGCCGTCGCGTGCGTCGCCGGGCTCGTGCAGGTAGCTGGCGGCGCAGTCCACGCCGCCCAATCGCACGGTTTTGGGAAACGCGTTGGTGGTGATGCCTGCGGCCTCGTGGCGCATCAGCTCGTCGCGGGTGAGCTTGAGCAGTTCCGAGTTCTTCTTGCTTTCGTCGCGGTACCACGCCTCAAAGCTGTGGCCGCTGCACACCTCGGGCGGCAGTTGCTGGTCGTAGAAGGCGTAGATCAGTTCATCGTCCACCAGCACATCCTGGCGGCGCGACTTGTGCTCCAGCTCTTCTACCTTGGCGATCAGCTTCTGGTTGGCGGCCAGAAATGGCAGCTTGGTCTCCCAGTTGCCACCCACCAGCGCTTCTCGGATGAAAATTTCACGGGCAGCGTGCGGGTCGATCTTGCCGAAGTTGATGCGGCGATTGTTGTAAACCACGATGCCGTACAGCGTGGCGCGCTCCAGCGCAGTCACCTCGGCCGACTTCTTTTCCCAGTGCGGGTCGAGCAGTTGCTTGCGCAGCAGGTGCCCACCCATTTGTTCGAGCCACTGTGGCTCGATGGCGGCAATGCCGCGCCCAAAAAGACGTGTGGTTTCGACCAGTTCAGACGCAATGATCCAGCGGCCGGGCTTCTTGTTCAGGTGCGCGCCAGGGTGTTTATAAAACTTGATGCCACGCGCGCCCAGGTACCAGTCTTCTTCTTCGCTTTTGAAACCCACGTTGCCGAGCAGACCCGCCAGCATGGACAGGTGCAGTTGCTCGTAGCTGGCGGGCTGGGTGTTGATCTGCCACTTGTGCTCGGTCACCACGGTGAGCAGCTGGGTGTGGATGTCGCGCCATTCGCGCAGGCGGCGAATGCTGATGAAGTTTTGGCGCAGCTGCTGCTCGTACTGGCGGTTGCTGAGCTTGTGGGTGGCGGCAGGTGCAGTGGCTGAGGCTGCAGGAGCGCTCGGCGTTGCCTCCACAGCACTTCGGCCACTGCTGCGCTGCGCCACCGGCAAAAACGCTTGCGAAGGCGCTTTCTGCGCGGCCATGGCCTTTTGAGCGCGGGCCGATGGCAGGCTGGGCGCACCGCCGCGGGCCTCGTTGATCCACTTCCACAGCTTCAGATACCCGCTGAACTCACTCTTGTCGTCGTCGAACTTGGCATGCGCCTGGTCGGCCTGCTGTTGCGCCTCCATCGGGCGGTCGCGCACGTCCTGCACGCTCAATGCGCTGGCAATGATCAGCACTTCGTCCAACGCCTTGCGGTCGCGTGCCTCCAAAATCATGCGGCCCACGCGCGGGTCCAGCGGCAGGCGCGACAGGGCCACGCCCATGGGGGTCAGCTCGTTGGCGTCGTCCACCGCACCCAGCTCGCCCAACAGTTGATAGCCGTCGGCAATGGCGCGGCCCGAGGGGGCCTCGATGAACGGAAACTGCGTCACATCGCCCAGGTGCAGCGACTTCATGCGCAGGATGACGCCAGCCAGCGAGCTGCGCAGAATTTCAGGGTCGGTAAAACGCGGGCGGCCGTTAAAGCCGGGCTCGTCATACAGGCGAATGCAGATGCCGTTGGCCACACGCCCGCAGCGCCCGGCGCGCTGGTTGGCGGCCGCCTGGCTGATGGGCTCGACCAGCAGCTGCTCTACCTTGCTTCTAAAACTGTAGCGCTTGACGCGCGCTGTGCCTGCGTCGATGACGTAACGAACCCCAGGCACGGTGAGCGAGGTCTCGGCCACGTTGGTGGCCAGCACGATGCGGCGGCCCGTGTGGCCGTCAAAGATGCGGTCCTGCTCGGCCTGCGACAGGCGGGCAAACAACGGGAGCACCTCGGCGTTGCGCATCACCGGCTGGTGCGCCAGATGCTTGCGCAGGTGGTCAGCGGCCTCGCGGATTTCGCGCTCGCCAGGCAGAAAGACGAGGATGTCGCCCGCCGCGTTGCCCTGCCAAAGCTCGTCCACGCCATCGGCAATGGCCTCGTTCAGTCCGTAGTCGCGGCTTTCTTCAAACGGGCGGTAGCGCTGCTCGACCGGGAAGGTGCGGCCCGACACCATGATGACCGGCGCCGGGCCCTTGGCCGACTCAAAGTGCTTGGCAAAGCGGTCGGCATCGATCGTGGCGGATGTGACGATGACCTTCAGGTCCGGCCGACGCGGCAGGATCTGGCGGATGTAGCCCAGCAGAAAGTCAATGTTGAGGCTGCGTTCGTGCGCCTCGTCAATGATGATGGTGTCGTAGTTTTTCAGCAGCGGGTCGGTCTGTGTCTCGGCCAGCAAGATGCCGTCGGTCATGAGCTTGACGGAGGCATCGCGACTCAAGCGGTCCTGAAAACGCACCTTGAAGCCCACCACATCCCCCAGCGGCGTGTTCAGCTCTTCGGCAATGCGCTTGGCCACGCTGCTGGCCGCAATGCGGCGCGGCTGGGTGTGGCCGATGAGCTGGCCCTTGGTACCGGGCTTGGCGTTGCACTTGCCGCGGCCCAGGGCCAGGGCAATCTTGGGGAGCTGCGTGGTTTTGCCGGAGCCGGTTTCACCACACACGATGATCACCTGGTGCTTTTCGATGGCCTCCATGATCTCTTCGCGCTTGCCCGACACGGGCAGCGACTCGGGGAACGTGATGCGCAGCGGCGCGGAGATCGCGGGTGGTGAGGCGGGTGTCGGTGTGGGGGCGCGGGAAGGCTCAGGCAAACGCGAATCAGAAGAAGACATAGGCCTGCATTATCCGTAGCGGCGCCCTGCCCCCTGGGCTGCATCTGTACTTTTGGTGCGACATTTCGCTGCGCTTTCAGCGCTTTTCGTTGCCAAAGCCCACAAGGGCCGCCAATATCACAGCCATTCTTCGGAAGCCAACATACAGCGCACCCCTGGCGCATGGCCCGAACGAACCCCTGGAGGTCCCCCGACATGTCCGCCTTTGACACCGCACCCGTCTGACCGCAGTCCACCGCCCCGGCTGGACAGTGCACACCCAGTTCAGCCATAGCGAAAGCACCCGCGCACCCATTCACGCGCTCCGCAAGCCCTGGCTCTGTTGCCGGGGTTTTTTGTTTGTGGAGTACGTGCACACCATGAGTGCCAAAAAATTGTCTCGGGCCTACGCCCAGGGTGCGCTGAAAAAGCTGCGTCGCATGAAGGCGCCCCTGGTCTTGCAGCTGGAAGCCTCGGGCCCGCCCCGAAACCCTGTGGCCGCTGCGCTGGCCCAACGCAGCCTGTCGAGTGCGGCAGGCAAACACATCCGAACCCGTGGGGCCCAGCGCCGCGCGGACGACGTCGCTTTGCGCAAGGCGATCCAGAATCCCTTTGCGAGCGATTGAAATGCACCCATCACCAAAGCGCTACTCCGGCAGAAGAAGACCTGCCGCAGGAGCCGTTCAGGGCCAAAATCACGGCCTTGCGTGTGCAAGGGCCTGCCTAAATGCCAGCGAATGGACACACAAACGCCATCCATCCGTCACACAATCGCCGCATGAGAAGCCTCCGCCCCCAGGAACCCCATGGCCAACGGCTTTACTGAAACCGTCGAGGGCCTGCGCTACGCCGAATACATATCGGTGCCAATGCGGCTTTTTGCGGGCGTGATTGGCCTTTGCATGTTTCTGATTCCGGTGCCTTTTGTTCTGCACGCCAGTGTCCACACGCCCTGGTGGCACCTGCTGCTGGCCGTAGCGTGTGTGCTGGCGGCCACTGCCATGGGGCTGCTCTTCATCACCCTGGCACTCTGTCGGGTGCGAACCCTGCAGTTCGACACCGCGCAGCGCCGTGTACTGCGCACTTCGCGCTGGCCCTTGGGTGCACGCCACACGCCCATCGATTTTGATCGTTTGGGCCTTCCTGACGTTCTGGAACGGGCCTCAGAAGACGGTCCGTACTATGTGGTTCGACTGACGGTGCAAGGTGAGCGCCCCATGCACCTGGCCAGTTTTGACCGCAGAGATGATGCGGAACACTGGCGCAGCCGCGTTGCCGCGCAATGGCAACAAAACACACTTTGAGAACCTGTCGGGAGGCGTGGTTCTAAGGACACTTATCATTCGCTGCTCACGCGTTTCCACCACCGCTCTACACACCACCCTCCTTCATGTCCGCTGTCTTCAATTTCACCTTCGTCCCCTGGTTTCGCTCTGTGGCGCCGTACATCCACAAGTTCCGCAACCAGACCTTTGTGATTGGACTCACGGGTGAAGCCATTGCGGCGGGCAAGCTGCACAACATTGCGCAGGACTTGGCCCTCATCCAGGCCATGGGCGTGCGCATTGTGCTGGTGCATGGCTTTCGCCCACAGGTGAACGAGCAACTGGCAGCCAAGGGGCACGCCGCCAAGTATTCGCATGGCATCCGCATTACCGACTCGGTCGCGCTGGACTGTGCTCAGGAAGCTGCGGGCCAACTGCGTTATGAGATTGAGGCGGCTTTCAGCCAGGGCCTGCCCAACACCCCCATGGCAGGCGCCACCGTGCGGGTGATTTCGGGCAACTTCCTGACCGCACGGCCCGTCGGCATTGTGGACGGCGTGGACTTTCAGCACTCGGGCCTGGTGCGCAAGGTGGACGTGGCGGGCATCCAGCGCACGCTGGACATGGGTGCGCTGGTGCTGCTGTCGCCCTTTGGGTTTTCGCCCACTGGCGAAGCCTTCAACCTGAGCATGGAAGAAGTGGCGACCAGTGTGGCCATCGAGATGCGGGCGGACAAGCTGATCTTCCTGAGCGAGGTGCAAGGCATCCGCATGTCGCCCACCGAGCCCGAGAGCGAAGACAACCCCATCGACACCGAGCTGCCGCTGGCCGCCGCCCAGGCATTGCTGGCGACGCTGCCCACGGCGCAGACCCCCACCGACACGGGCTTTTACCTGCAGCACTGCGTGAAGGCCTGCAAGGCGGGCGTGGAGCGCAGTCACATCCTGCCGTTTGCGGTGGATGGATCGCTGCTGCTGGAGGTGTATGTGCACGACGGCATCGGCACCATGGTGATCGACGAAAAGCTCGAAGAACTGCGCGAGGCCACGGTCGACGACGTGGGCGGTATCCTGCAGCTCATTGAGCCGTTTGAGAAGGACGGCACGCTGGTCAAGCGCGACCGCACCGAGATCGAACGCGACATTGCCGCCTACACCATCATCGAACACGACGGTGTGATCTTTGGCTGTGCGGCGCTCTACCCCTACCCCGAGGCCAAGACGGCCGAGATGGCCGCCGTGACCGTGTCGCCACAAAGCCAGGGCACGGGCGACGGCGAAAAGCTGCTCAAGCGCATCGAGCAGCGCGCCCGCGCCGCAGGCCTGGACAGCATTTTTGTGCTGACCACGCGCACCATGCACTGGTTCATCAAACGCGGCTTTTCGCCCGTGGACCCGGACTGGCTTCCCGATGCACGCAAGCGCAAGTACAACTGGGACCGCAAGAGCCAGGTGCTGGTCAAGAAGCTCTGAAAGTCTCGCGCGCTGCAACCACTGCACGCGCTACCTGGGCGATGGCGGCATCGCGCTGCTCCGGCTTGGCGGTGGACTCCGTCAGATAGCAGGTCACCAGCACGGGGGCACCGCCGCCCGCAGGCCACATCACGCCGATGTCGTTGGACGTCCCGCTGTTGGTGGTGCCTGTCTTGTCCCCGACCTTCCAGCCAGGCATGCCCGCACGCAGACGCTTGTCCCCGGTGCTCGTCTCTCGCAGCCAGCGCTGCAGCCACGCTCGGGACGGCGGGGTCAGCCCATCGCCCAACACCAACTTCTGCAGCGTCTGCAGCATGGCCTGTGGCGTGGTGGTGTCGCGCGGGTCGCCCACGGCTGCTTCGTTGAGCGTGGGCTCTGTGCGGTCCAGCCGCGTGGTGCCGTCGCCCAGTGAGCGTACAAAAGCTGTGAACCCAGCCGGCCCACCATGGCGGGCCAGCAGTACGTTGGCGGCGGTGTTGTCGCTCAGGCTCACGGTGGCAGAGCAAAGTTCCGCCACCGTCAGACCGCCGCCGTCACCCGCGCGCGGGCCACTCACGGGCGAGTAGTCCACAACAGCATCGCGGCCATACAACACGCGCGCATCCAGCCGCTCCTTGCCCTGGTCCACCAGCGCCAGCATCCAGCCCGCGAGCAATGCCTTGAAGGTGCTGGCCATGGCAAAACGTTCATCCTGCCGCCAGCCCAGCGCCAGGCCCGAGCCGGTGTCCAGCATCGCCACGCCCAACCGGCTCTGTGCGCTGCGTTCGATCTGGGCGAGCGTTTCACCCCATTGGCGGGCCGTTGCGTCCTGGTTTGCCGGATGGCTGGCAGCGGCGCAACCCCACAAAGGAACGGCGGCACCGGCGATCACACCCAAGGAAAACTGTCGTCTTTGCATAAGAAATGGAGCGATTGGTTGAAACAAGGCCTGAACGATACGGGCTTCGACTCCCCATCACCATCGACAATAATTGCCGTCAGCCCCCAGAAAAACTTATGCATCTACCGCTCAATGCCCTGCGCGCGTTCGAAGCCTCGGCACGCCACCTGAACCTCACGCGGGCAGCGGCAGAGCTGCATGTGACCCAGACCGCCGTGAGCCAGCACATCCGCAAACTGGAAGACCGCCTGGGCAAACCGCTGTTCCGCCGCCTGCCGCGTGGCCTGGCGTTGACGGATGAGGGGCAGGCGCTGCTGCCGGTGGTGGCGGAATCGTTCGCCAACCTGGAGCGCGCGCTGGAGACGCTGGGCGACACCCGTCCGCGCGAGGTGCTGACGGTAGGCGCCGTGGGCACTTTCGCCGTGGGCTGGCTGCTGCCGCGTTTGCGTGACTTCCAGCAGGCCTGCCCGTTCGTGGACCTGCGCCTGCTCACCAACAACAACCGCGTGGACATGGCCGGCGAAGGGCTGGACTGCGCCATCCGCTTTGGCGACGGCGCCTGGCATGGCACCCATGCCGAACGCATCATGGACGCGCCCATGTCCGTGATGTGCTCGCCCGCGCTGGCCCACGGCCTGCGCACTGCCGCCGACCTGGCGCGCCAGCCCTTGTTGCGCAGCTACCGAACCGATGAATGGACCGCCTGGTTTGACGCCGCCGGTACGCCCTGCCCCGTGGTGCGGGGCGCAGTGTTTGACTCATCCCTCACCCTGGCCGAGGCCGCCGCCCAGGGCGCGGGCATGGCGTTGCTTCCGGTGAGCATGTTCGAGCGCGAATTGCAGCAGGGCCGCCTGGTCCAGCCGTTTGTGCAGGCGCTGCACCGGGGCGCGTACTGGCTCACCCGCCTGCAGACGCGCCCGCCCACTGGGGCCATGACTGCGTTCAGTACCTGGCTCATGGCAGAGGCCCGCATTGGTCAGGCTGAAATTTGAGTCAAAATAGCCTCTAGCGCTTATCTATCAAGCGCAGACAGCTATCAATTCAGAAGTATCCACAGTATCTGCGGTCATGCGGTTGCAGCACGCCGCCGGGGCCCCGCTCAGGATGTAAAGGCTCAGTCTGAACCCACCCGTGGCCATGTTGATCGCCCCCGCCATCACCAGCGCCGCCACCCCCGCCGTTCCGCCCAGTGTTGATGATCAGCGCAATGCCCATGGCGGCGGCATACACGGCGGGTGTGCATGCGCCTGCGCCAGGCGCTGGCCTGGATTGACGACGCCATCCTGCAGCCGCTTCCCCTAAGGCTGGCGCATCGCCTGCTCACACTGGATGCGCGGCCCGACGCATCGGATGGCGTGACCGTGCTGGCGGCATCGCAGGAAGACCTCGCCTTCATGCTGGGCGTGTCGCGGCAGAGCGTGCACCGGCCGCTGAAGCTGTGGGAGGAAGAGGGAATTTTGCGGGTGGGGTATCGCGTGGTGGAGTTGATGGACCGCGGCCAACGGGAACGGCAGGCGCTGTCTGCGGGATGACCTGGAACGGGGTAGTTTCATTGAAGAAAAATCACCCTTGAGCGCCTTTCCCGCTTGCGCTAGCAGCTATCTTTTTTGATATTTCAGCCTTGTTGAAGGCCTGGCGCCAAGCACCGCAATCCGAACTGGTGACAGAACCACAAGGTCAGCACCCAATCACCGGAACCCCAGCCCTACACAAACCCCAGCGCCGCAATATCCACCGCATCCACCTGCCCCACATCCAAAAACTCCTGCCCATACCGCAGATGCACCCCTTCGCGCACGAACACCTCGAACAAGTCCGGGTCGATGTGCCCGTTGTCGCGCATCCTGCACATGATGGCCAGGGCCTCTGACAGGGTCATTCCACTCTTGTAGGGCCGATCGGCCGCTGTCAGCGCCTCAAAGATGTCGGCAATGCCCATCATGCGGGCCTGCAGCGACATCTGGTCGCGGGTGAGTCCGCGCGGGTAGCCCTTGCCATCCATGCGCTCGTGGTGGCCTCCCGCGTATTCAGGCACGTTCTTCAGGTGGCGCGGCCAGGGCAGTGTCTCCAGCATCTTGATGGTGGCGACGATGTGATAGTTGATGGTGTCGCGCTCGGCCTGCGTCAGCGTGCCGGCACGGATGGTCAGGTTCTCCACCTCTTCGGCACTCAAAAAGCTGGTCTGCACGCCCTGCGGGTTGCGCCAGTGGCGCATGGCGGCGATGTCCCGCACACGCTGCTGGTCTTCAGATCTCATGGACTCGGTGCCGGTGTTGCAACGGCGCAGAAACTCGCGGTCCTTTTCCAGCGCATGGATTTCATGGTGCAACGCCTGCAGCTCCTGCCCTTCGGCGCGGGCATCCACCACCGGCCGCAGCGCCAACTGGCGGCGCAGCGCCGCCAGCTCGGCATCACGCTTGAGCACCTCAAACCGCGTGTCTACCAGCCCAATGCGGTCGTAGATGGTCTGCAGCTTGGTGGCCTTGTCCACCACATGCACGGGCGTGGTGATCTTGCCGCAGTCGTGCAGCAGGCCCGCCATCTTGAGCTCGTACCGGTCGCGGTCGCTCATCTTGAAGCCCGCCAGCGGGCCTTGATCGGTACCGTCCACCGCCTCGGCCAGCATCATGGTGAGGGCCGGCACACGCTGGCAGTGGCCGCCGGTGTAGGGCGATTTTTCGTCAATGGCCAGGTTGATGAGGTTCACAAACGACTCGAACAGGCGTTCGAGCTGCGTGATGAGCAAGCGGTTGGTCAGCGCGATGGCCGCCTGAGACGCCAGCGACTCGGCCAAACCTTGGTCGGCCTCGGAGAACGTGGTGACCTCGCCCGTTTCCCAGTCGCGTGCGTTGATGAGTTGCAGCACGCCAATCAGCTCATGGTCGTGGTTCTTCATTGGCACCGTGAGGAACGACTTCGACCGGTAACCTGTGCGCACATCAAACGTGCGGGTGCCAGAAAAATCGAAGCCCTCGGCACTGTAGGCATCGGCAATGTTCACCGTGCGGTCGTGAATGGCGGCGTGGGCTGCCACCAGTGAATCGTTGGGCGTGCCGTCGGCATTGCGCAGCGGCAGGTGCGGAAAATCAATCGGCTTGCCCGTGGTGCCGCCCAGGCGGATGTTCAGCGAATCGGTGCGCAGAATCTCGAATTTCAGGGCAGATTCGTCCTCGGTCACGCTGTACAGCGTGCCGCCGTCGGCCCCGGTAATGGCCTTGGCGGCCTCCAGAATGTTCTCCAGCAAGCGGTCAATATCGCGCTCACGCGATAGCGCAGCCCCGATGCCATTGAGCTGCTCCAGGCGGCGAAACAGGTTGACAGTGGATTCCTGGGCCATAAAACACCTTGGGTGCGCGGTGGGGACTCCCACATCGTAACGAAAAGTGACCGCTATCATCACCCTTCTTTTCTCCCCTCTCCCCATTTCGTGGACTCGGTCACTCCCCCATTCCTCACCGTTGCTCTCTATCAGTTTGTCGACCTGCCCGACTGCGCCATGCTGCGCGTGCCCCTGCAGGCCCTGTGCGACGAGCGCAGCGTGCGTGGCATGCTGCTGCTGGCGCCCGAGGGCATCAACGGCACCATCGCGGGCGCACCCACTGATGTCCGCGCGGTGCTGGCCTGGTTGCGCAGCGATGCCCGCTTTGCCAATCTGCAGCACAAGGAGGCCCCCACCGATCGCCAGCCGTTTTACCGCATGCGCGTGCGGCTCAAGCGCGAGATCGTGACGCTGGGCGTGCCCGGCCTGAACCCGGCACGCAATGCGGGCACCTATGTGAAGCCGCAAGACTGGAACGCGCTGATCGACGACCCTGCCGTGGTGGTGGTGGACACGCGCAATGACTACGAGGTGGGCATCGGCACGTTCGAGCGCGCGGTCAACCCGCACACCCAAACCTTTGCAGAGTTTCCAGCCTGGGTGGCCGCGCAATCGCAACCCGGCGGAGTGCTGGCGGGCAAACCCCGCGTGGCCATGTTCTGCACCGGGGGCATCCGCTGCGAAAAATCCACTGCCCTGCTCAAGTCGCAGGGGTTTGAAGAGGTGTTCCACCTCGAAGGCGGCATCCTTAAATACCTGGAAACCGTGCAAAAAGAAGAGAGCCGCTGGCAGGGCGACTGTTTTGTGTTTGACGAGCGGGTATCCGTGGGGCACGGCCTTGCGCCGGGCCACCACCAGCTGTGCCGGTCGTGCCGCATGCCGCTGGGCGAGGCAGAGCTTGCGTCGCCCCACTATGTGCGCGGTGTGAGTTGCCCTTACTGCCACGGCACGCGCACGCCCGAACAAGAACGCGCACTGGCCGAGCGCCAACGCCAGATGGACCTGGCAGACCAACGGGGGCAAGCGCACCTGGGCGCGCGGCAACCGGGCAGCCCTGCTGCACGAACCGTTCCCAGCAACGAGGGTGGAAGCGAGGACGATTCAGCGTGAGCGCGCTGCCTGTTCTCTATTCCTTTCGCCGCTGCCCGTATGCCATGCGCGCCCGGCTGGCACTGGCCGTGAGCGGCCAGGTGTGTGAGCTGCGCGAGGTGGTGCTGCGCAACAAACCCCAGGGCCTGCTGCAGGCATCGCCCAAAGCCACGGTGCCCGTCCTGGTGATGGAGGACGGACAGGTGCTGGACCAGAGCCTCGCCATCATGCGGTGGGCCTTGGGGCAGCATGACCCCGCACACTGGCTGGTGCCCAGCGAAGGCACCGAGGCCGACATGCTGGCACTGATCACCGAGTGCGACGGCCCCTTCAAGCAGGCACTGGACCGCTGCAAATACCCCGGCCGCTACCCCGAAGCCGACGCCGTGCTGGCCCGCACGCAAGCCGTGGAATGGCTGCAGGCACTGGATGAGCGTTTGACCCAGCGCCCCTTTCTGTTTGGGGTCCACACGGCCCTCGCAGACATGGCAATTGCGCCCTTCGTGCGGCAGTTTGCAGGCATCGATACTCCTTGGTGGGACGCCCAGCCCTGGCCGCGCCTGCAGGCCTGGCTGGCGCAATGGCAGGCGAGCCGCCTGTTCGAGAGCGTGATGCACAAACTGCCCGCCTGGGTAGACGGCACCGAAGGTGTGCTGTTTCCGCCCCTCGCTGAGGCCGCAGACGGACTCCAGCCATGAGGCCCCGCTTGAGATCGGTGTTTCAGGCACCATGTTCCAGATGAGCCCCCATGCGAGCGACATCCATTTTCGCGATGGCGCAGCCTCTTTCACGCATACGCTGCGTGCGCTGGCATCAGTTCCTAGGCTTCGCTACCGCAAAGCCCCATCAAAGAACCACTGTTTGACCCGATAAAGATGAAGATCATCGACGAGATGCTGAACCTTGACCTGCTCACCCACGAGCAGCACCTGCAAATCAGCGCATGGATAGCGCGCTCTTCCTCGCCGGAAGAGATACTGGAAATGCCTCCTCCGCTTTGGCAGGCTGTGGAGCGCGCCAGTCAGACCATGGGGATCAATGAGGACCTATTGCGTCCGCCATCCCTGGATGCTGGCGACGTTGTATTCAGCTAGCCAGGATCTGTCCGTCAGCCATTAAAAAGGCGCTCCGGGGAGCGCCTTTTTCACGAGCTTTTGTGCATCACCTGCATCAGGCCATCGAGTAGCCCGAACCACTGCGGCGCCCGCCCTTGAAGCCGCGCACCAGCACGGCCAGTATCACCAGGCCAAAACCGACGAAGCAGATGAACGACCAGTTGGCAATCGAGCCCCCCAGGAACGTCCAGTCAATGGCCGTGCAATCGCCCGAGCCCCGGAAGATCATGGGAATGGCGCGGCTGATGGGGTAGTTTTCGATCATTCCATAGAAGTCACGGCCACAGGTGGCGATTTCGGGCGGATACCACTGCAACCAGCTCTGGCGGGCCGCCACAAAGGCACCGAAACCGGCCGTGAGTACCGCCAGCGCCCCCCAGCTCATCCACCAGCCTTTTTGTCCTCTGGCGCTTGCCAGTCCTGCAAAGATTGCTACACCCATAAGAGCATATCGCTGCACGATACACATGGGGCATGGCTCCAGACCCACCACATGCTGCAGGTACATGCCAAAGGCCAGCATGGCCACGCAGGCCACGCTGATGAGCGCAAGCACTCGGCGCGGGGCCTGATCGATCCAGTTCAACACCATCATTTTTATCCCTTATCCAATAGCCATTTCACGCGGCGCCGACTCCCGAACGGGCGCCGCCCATGCCAGTGCACCCGAGGATCTGGCTCCGCCAGTCCACCGGGTGCGCCCCCCCAGGGGGAAGACGCGAAGCGGCTCAGGGGGAGTCAGATCCCAGCGGCGTGATCCAGAAAAACCCGGGCGCGGCGTGGTGTCACCACCAGCGTTTCGCCCTCTTTGAAGCCCTGCTCCTTGAACTGCTGCGCAGGGATCTGCGCTTCGATCAGGGAGTCTGGGGACGCATTGTCCGCTGGTTTGTGGTCCTGGGATGGAATAAGTTCCAGCCGGGCAATCGGCCCCACCACAATGGCGCGGCTCAGTTGCGCCACGATACCGCGTGGACGGCCTTCAGCGTCCAGGCCCGCACCGGGCGAATAGCGCTCCACATCCAGGTCATGGGGACGAACATAGGCGAAGGCCTTGGCGTTTTGCGCCTGGCTGTGCTCGGGCGAGTCGATCTGCATGCCATCCAGATGCACCAGCCCTTCGTGCGCGCGGCCGTGGAAAAGATTCACATCGCCCAAAAAACCATAGACAAACGGGCTGGCGGGCTGGTCCCACACCTGCTGGGGTGAGCCGCTTTGTTCGATGCGGCCCTGGTTGATGACCACCACACGGTCGGCCACCTCCAGCGCTTCCTCCTGGTCATGGGTCACGAAGATGCTGGTCACATGCAACTCATCGTGCAGGCGGCGCAGCCAGCGGCGCAGTTCCTTGCGTACCTTGGCATCCAGCGCGCCAAAAGGCTCGTCCAGCAGCAGCACCTTGGGCTCCACGGCCAGGGCGCGGGCCAGCGCAATACGCTGGCGCTGGCCGCCAGACAGTTGCGAGGGGAACCGCTCCGCCAACCAGTCAAGTTGCACCAGCTTCAGCAGATCGGTCACTTTCTGCTTGATCTGCGCCTCACTGGGCCGCTCTTTGCGGGGTTTGACGCGCAGGCCAAATGCCACGTTCTCAAACACCGTCATGTGGCGAAACAGCGCGTAATGCTGGAACACAAAGCCCACGTTGCGCTCGCGCACATGCACGTCGGTCGTGTCTTCGCCACTGAAGTGAATCGTGCCCACATCGGCCGTTTCCAGCCCAGCAATGATGCGCAGCAGCGTGGTCTTGCCGCAGCCCGAGGGGCCCAGCAACGCGATGAGTTCGCCCGATGCGATGTCCAGGCTCACATCGCGCAGCGCCTGGAAGTCACCGAACTGCTTGCTGACGTTACGGATTTCAATGCTCATTTGTGTCTGTCCTTCAGTGATCCATTCCGCTGCACATGCACAGCTGCCTTTGCAACTGACGCGGCCCGAGTCAGCGGACGCCGGGCAAGGGCCGCGCTGGCGTCGTCCCCCTTCCCGGCGAAGCCGAGAGAAGCGGCTCAGGGGGTTGTCGGTCGTTCCGGCGGTAACTCGGCGGCAGCCTTCAACGCCTGCTCGTTGCGATGTTCGGCAATGGTCTTGATGACCAGCGTGACCAGGGCCAGCAGGGCCAGCAGCGATGCAGCGGCGAATGCGGCCACGGACTGGTACTCGTTGTAGAGAATCTCGACATGCAGCGGAATGGTGTTGGTCTGGCCCCGGATGTGGCCCGACACGACAGACACCGCGCCAAACTCACCCATGGCGCGCGCATTGCACAGGATCACGCCATACAGCAGGCCCCACTTGATGTTGGGCAGCGTCACGTACCAGAAGGTCTGCCAGCCGGTGGCACCCAGCACGATGGCGGCCTGCTCCTCGTCGTTGCCCTGAGCCTGCATCAGCGGGATCAGCTCGCGGGCGATGAACGGGAAGGTCACGAACACAGTGGCCAGCACGATGCCCGGCACGGCGAAGATGATCTTGATGTCGTGCTCTTGCAGCCACGGGCCGAACCAGCCCTGCGCACCAAACATCAGCACGTAGATCAGGCCCGCCACCACAGGCGACACCGAAAACGGCAGGTCTACCAGTGTGGTCAGAAAGGCTTTGCCCCTGAACTCATACTTGGCGATACACCAGGCCGCCGCCACGCCAAACACCAGATTCAGCGGGACCGCAATCAGCGCCGTGATCAGTGTGAGCTGGATGGCCGACCAGGCATCGGGCTCGCGCAGGCCTTCGAGGTAGGCACCAAAGCCCTTGCGCAGTGCCTCGGCAAACACGGCGGCCAGTGGCAGCACCAGGAACAGCAGCATGAACGCCAAGGCCAGCGTAATGAGCGTGTAGCGCACCCAAGGCGCCTCGGTCGTTCCCGCTTGGGCGCGCCGAACGGTTCTAGAGTTGCTGCCACTCATGCCGGAGCCCCCGCGTGGCGGCGCTGCCAGGCTTGCAGCGCGTTGATGATGAGCAGCAGGATGAAGGAAATGACCAGCATCACCACGGCCACGGCGGTGGCACCGGCGTAGTCGTACTGCTCCAGCTTGCCGATGATGATGAGGGGCGTGATCTCAGACACCATGGGCATGTTGCCCGCGATGAAGATCACCGAGCCGTATTCGCCCACCGCGCGCGCAAACGCCATGGCAAAACCGGTCAGCAGCGCGGGGGCAATGGAAGGCAGGATGACCTTGGTGAAGGTCTGCAGGCGCGTGGCGCCCAGGCAGGTGGCGGCTTCTTCCAGCTCCTTCTCGGCGTCTTCCAGCACGGGTTGCACGGTGCGCACCACAAATGGCAAGCCGATGAAGATGAGTGCGATCACGATGCCTGCGGGCTTGAACGCGAGCTGAATGCCCATGGGCTCCAGGATGCTCCCGACCCAGCCATTGCCCGCCAGCAGCGCGGTCAGCGAGATGCCTGCCACGGCGGTGGGCAGCGCAAATGGCAGATCCACCAGCGCGTCCACCATCTTTTTGCCCGGAAACTTGTAGCGCACCAGCACCCAGGCGATCAGCAGGCCAAACACCAGGTTGACCAGCGCCGCCAGCAACGACGCGCCAAAGGTGAGGCGGTACGAAGCCATCACGCGCGGCGCACTGATGGCGACCCAGAACTGCTCCCAGGTGAGGGTGAAGGTCTTGAAGATCAGTGCCGACAACGGGATCAGCACAATGATGCTCAGATAGAAAAGCGTGTAGCCCAGCGTGAGCCCAAAGCCGGGAAGCACGCGTTGGGGCGTGCGCCGTCCGGCCGGGGCTGCGGCCACTGCAGTCGCGGTGGTCATAAGTGAGGTAGAGACGAAACGCGCTGGCTTACTTGGCGCCGGGCGTGTAGAGCTTGTCGAACTGGCCGCCGTCATTGAAGTGCACCTTCTGCGCTTCGGTCAGCGAGCCAAAATACTTGGCCACGGTGAACTGTTTGAGCGGCTTGAAGGTGGCGGCGTACTTCTTGAGCACGGTTTCCGAACGGGGGCGAATCGCATGCTTGGCAGCGATTTCCTGGGCTTCTTCGGAGTACAGGTAATCCAGATAGGCCTTGGCCAGCTGGGCTGTGCCCTTCTTGGCGACAGTACGCTCCACCACGGCCACGGGGTTCTCAGCCACCACACTCACCGACGGGTAGATCGCATCGACCTTGCCCGCACCAAACTCGCGGTCGATGGAGACCACTTCGGATTCAAACGTGATGAGCACATCGCCCTGGTTGCGCTGCAGGAAGGTCGCCGTGGCATCGCGCCCGCCCTTGGCCAGGATGGGGACGTTCTTGTAGAGCTTGCCCACGAACTCGGCAGCCTGCGCCTCCGTGCCACCCTTTTCGCGCACAGCGCCCCAGGCGGCCAGATACGCGTAGCGGCCGTTGCCACCGGTCTTGGGGTTCACCACGATGACCTGCACACCCGGCTTGATCAGATCGTCCCAGTCCTTGATGCCCTTGGGGTTGCCGTTGCGCACCAGGAACAGCATGGTCGAGGTGGTGGGCGATGCGTCGTGCGGAAACTTCTTGGCCCAGTCCTTGGCGACCACACCGCTGTCGGCTAGAAACTGCACGTCGGTGGTGGTGTTCATGGTCACCACATCGGCCGCCAGGCCGTCATTCACGGCGCGCGCCTGGGCGCTGGAGCCCGCGTGCGACTGATCGATCTTCACATCCTGACCGGTGGTCTTCTTGTAGTGCGCGGCAAAGGCAACGTTGTAGTCCTTGTAGAACTCGCGGGCCACGTCATACGAAACGTTCAACAGCGAATTTTGCGCGGCAGCCATGCCGCTGGCAGCCAGGGCCAGGGAGGCCAGAAGGGTCTTGAGTTTCAAAGAAGTCATGGTGTTGTCGCCCAAAAATTGCTGGAGATACCGCATTGTGCGGAGGCCTCTTTAAAACTCAAAAGAATATATTCTTGTTAATTAATCGTATATTGGCATATAGATTTTTCATCGTCCCATGAGGGCGACTGCAGACAGACCTGCCCGGATGATCGCCCAGCACGCCAAACTATGAGCCAAATCAGCCGTTAGCGCCTATAAATAAAGCGCCAACAGCTATAAATAATATAGCAATCAAATGACTGCGGAGGACAGGTGCACTGACGCTGCGGGCCGCTTCGGCACAGCGGCATGGTCGCCTTCCAGCGACTGCAGCAGCGCCCAACCCAGGGGCCATTCGCCGTGGCCGGAATCAATGTTGATATGCCCCGCGTTCTGCATGCGCACAAACTCGCTGCCCCAGGCCCGCGCATAGGCACCCGCCAGGCGGATGGGGCAGTACGGGTCGTTGCTGCTGGCCACCACAATGCTGCGATAGGGCAGCGCGGCATACGGCACAGGGGCAAAGTCGCTCAGGATGGCGCGGCGTTCGGGGTCGGCCGGGGCCACCAGCAGCGCACCGCACACCCGGGCGGCAGCCTCTGGGCCCATGTGGGTGGTAGCGATGCAGCCCAGGCTGTGCGCCACGATGACCACGGGGTTCGGCGCGGCGAGCACGGTCTTCTCCAGTTGCCCCACCCAGGCGGAGCGGGTGGGCGTGATCCAGTCGTCCTGCACCACGCGGCGGGCGTGCGGCAGGCGCTCGGCCCACAGGCTTTGCCAGTGGCCGGGGCCCGAGTCGCGCCAGCCGGGAACGATGATGATGGAGATGGTGGTCACAAGGCAAATCAGGCCGGGCCCGCCTTGGCGAGCCCCTGGTCTTTGGAGGATGGCTGGGTTACTTGTTGGGCTGCGGCGTGATGCGCAGATAAGGGCGCACGGCCTTGAAGCCCTTGGGGAAACGCTGGGCGATTTCGGCCGGGTCTTGAAGGCTCGGCACGATGATCACGTCGTCGCCATCCTTCCAGTTGGCAGGCGTGGCCACCTTGTGGCTGTCGGTGAGCTGCAGCGAGTCGATCACGCGCAGGATCTCGTCGAAATTGCGGCCCGTGCTGGCCGGGTAGGTGAAGGTGGTACGGATCGTTTTTTTGGGGTCGATGATGAACACGCTGCGCACCGTGACCGTGACCGTGGTCGATGCGTTGGGGTGGATCATGTCGTACAGGTCGGCCACCTTCTTGTCCGCGTCGGCGAGTATGGGGAAGTTGACGGTGGTGTTTTGCGTCTCGTTGATGTCGCCCACCCAGCGGTAGTGCGAATCCACGGGGTCCACGCTCACGGCGATGGGCTTGACATTGCGCTTGGCGAACTCGGCGGCCAGGGCGGCGGTCTTGCCCAATTCGGTGGTGCACACGGGCGTGAAGTCGGCCGGGTGCGAGAACAGCACCACCCACGAGTCACCCGCCCATTCGTGAAAACGGAGGGTGCCGACGGTTGATTCCTGGGTGAAGTCTGGGGCGATATCGCCGAGGCGCAGGGTGGCCATGTCAATGCTCCTTCAATGGGTTGAAAGGCATTGTGTGATGGGGCCTTTAAAACCCAAACGAATATATTGCTCTTACTTAATCGCCAAATCGTCTATCAGCAGACCGACTGCGGCGGGCATCAACCCGCTGATGAACGTCAGACATGGTTTTTTTGCTGAAGGCTTAACCCCATTCAGCCACCCCGTTCGTTTCACCCAGCACCACCACTTTTTTTGATGGAGCTGCCATGAAACCCCGTTTCCTCACCCTCTCTGCCCTGACGGCACTCACTGCACTGCTGGGCCTGACCAGCGTCCCCGCCCAGGCCATTGGCCGCCTGGCCGATGTCACCATCGTGGACCGGGACACCGGCGCCACATTGCCGGTGCATTACGCCCAGGGTGAATACTGGGTGGCCGGACGGCCCGGAGCGCGCTATGCCATCACGGTACGCAACCGTTCGGGTGAACGGGTGCTGGCCGTGCCTTCGGTCGACGGGGTCAATGTGCTCAGCGGCGAGACCGCCGCCTGGGACCAGCGCGGTTACGTGTTCTCGGCCTACGAGCGCTACCAGATCACCGGCTGGCGCAAGAGCAGCAGCGAGGTCGCCGCGTTTGAGTTCGCCCACATTGCCAACGCCTACGCCAGCCGCACGGGCCGCCCCGCCCATGTGGGGGTGATTGGTGTGGCGCTGTTTCGCGAACAGCCGCCCGTGCTGGCGCCCGCCATCACGCCCGAGCCGTACAGCCCCCACCAACGCCGCGACAGCAGCAGCAACAACAGCGGTGCAAGCGGCAGCAGCCTGGGGCGCCTGCGCGAGGAGCCTGCGCCCATCCTGCCCTCGCCCGCAGCGCCTGCGGCAGCGGCGGCCGCCCCGCAGTCGGAGGCCGAGTCCTCTGCACGGTCCATGTCGGCGGACAGCATGGCCAAAACCGCCCCCATGCCATCGGCCAAACTGGGCACGGCCCATGGCCAGCGCGAGACATCCATCGTCTCGCACACCACGTTCACACGCCTGCAAGAGCAGCCCAACGAAGTCATCAGCATCCGCTACGACAGCCGCGAGAACCTGCTCGCCAGTGGCGTGATCCGCGAACCCATTGCCCGGCCGCACATGCCCCGCGCTTTTCCGCAGTCCGACAACCTGTCGTACGTGCCCAACCCACGGTAAGCCCAAAGAAGGTGTCACCGGTCGCGCGCCAGTGCATGGGGGCCTCGCATAATGTCCCAGTGCCCACCGCCCCACCTTCCGACGATACCGACGAGACCTTGATGCTGCGGTACGCCAGGGGCGACCTGGGCGCGTTCGACCAGCTCTACGGCCGGCACGAACTGGCGGTTTGGCGGTTTGTGTTTCGCAGCGTCAAGGTGCAGGCCGTGGCCGACGATTTGCTGCAGGACGTGTGGTTTGCCGTGGCGCGCAACGCTGGCACATATGAGGTCAAGGCCCGGTTCCGTACCTGGTTGTTCACCCTGGCACACCACCGGCTGGTGGACCATCTGCGCACCGCCAAAAACCACACCAGCCTGGATGCCAGCGACGATGACGCGCGCAGTCTGGCCGACACGCTGGTGGCCGACTCCGGCTTCGGGCCCGTGCGGCAATGGCAATCCCGCGAGCAGGCCGCTGCCCTGATCGCCGCCGTGGAGCGCTTGCCACTGGAGCAGCGAGAGGCTTTCTTGCTGCAGGCCGAGGGCGACCTCAGCGTGCAGGAGATCGCGGAAGCCACCGGCGTCAATTTTGAAACCGCCAAGAGCCGCCTTCGTTACGCGCGGGCCAGCCTTCGTGTTCAGCTAAAGGAATTTGCACCATGAGCGCGCCAGACGACGAATGGGTCCGCCGATACCGCGACGCCAGCGAGCAGGAGGGCGCCCGCCCCGGCGCCCATGTGCGCGACGCCGTGCGGGCCCATGCGCAGATGGTGGCCGCAGCCCCCGAGCCTGCGGCACCCACTGGCGCGCGCACCGCAGCCAACCAAACGCGCTGGAAGATCTCGGCCCTGGCCACCGTGGCCGTAGTGGGCCTGACCGGCTTGCTGATGCTGCAGTTTGAGCGCGGCACGCCCGAAGAAAGAGACACCGCTTTCAGCCACCGCCGGGCCGAGTCCCCCGCGCCGGCCGAATTACCCCCCTCTGCCCCCTTGGCAACGCCTGCAGCAGAACCCCCATCGGCAACACCACCAGCCCCTGCTGGACCGCCGGACCGCGCCCGCAACACCACCAACACAGCAGCCGGGGCCATGGCCCCCAAGCCCGCCACCCCCGAGCCCCTGGCCAAGGCCGCGCCTGCGCCAACCCCTGCGCCGGTCCCCGCTCCCGCTGCTGCTGTCGATGCCTTGCCCGCGCCCCGCATCGCCGGGGCGATGTCAGGGTTTCCCGCTTCACCGCCCGCTGCCATGGCGCCAGAGGCTGAAAGGCGCGCGCGCCCGGCAGTCCCTGCAGAGCCCGCCCTCAAGGACGTAGCGCCAGCGCCCCAAGCGGCTGCAGCCGCAGCCCCCCACAGCCCGCTGTCCGACACCATGGCCCGCGACGACCGCGCTGCAGCCGCCGCACCGCTACCAAAGAGCCTCGGCGATTCGTTGCCAGGCAGTGTTTGGGATGCGGCACGCGCAGGCAACACCTTGCAGGTGGAAAACCTCATTCACCAGGGCGTCTCCGTGGATGCCCGTGACAACCACAGCAGGACGGCACTGATGCTGGCAGCCATGAACGGCCACACCGCAACCATCCAGAAGCTCCTGACCCTGGGCGCCAACCCGGCACTGGTGGACCGCGACGGCCTGAGCGCCGCGCAATGGGCCCGGCAGCGGGGGCACAGTCACATTGCCGACTTGTTGGATGCGGCACGCTGAGCACCGCTACAACGGGCTCAGCCCGAACAGACGTCAATGACCCGGTGCAAATCCGCGCCGACCCGCCTCAAAACCGCACCGCTTCAAACGCCGGATGCAGTTCGTCGATCCAGTGGTCCAGCTCGTCCTGCGTCACATGCAGGTGCGCCATGCAGGCCTCGCCATGCAACAGCCATTCGCGCGTGGGCGCCAGGCCCTCGTGCTGGTTGACCAAAAACTCGGCCAGCAGGCCCAGGGCCACCAGGTGGCGCACGGTGGGCACGAAACGCTCGTCGTTCAGGCACGTAAAGTCGTGGTGCAGCCAGATGGCCTGGGCCACATCGCCCGGCAGGTGCCAGGTGCGCGCCACGATGGCGCCCATCACGGCGTGATCGGTGCGGTGGCTGGCGTTTTCGGTCTGGGTGAAGGTGCGGTCCTTGCGGGCCAGGGCCTCGGTCACCGTGCCTGCGTAGCCGCGCACGGCCTTCACCAGCACGGGCATGCCCACATGGCAAAACAGCCCGAAGCTGTAGCCCAGGCCCGGATCAAAGCTGTAGAGCTGGTGGCCAATGTGTTCGCAGGCAATGGCGCGGCGCTGGGAGCTTTCCCAGAAATGCTCCAGCAGCGGCGAGCGCACCTGCAAGGCATTGCGGGTGATGAAGGCCGACAGCAGCTCCACCGCAGGCTGCAGCCCCAGCACCGTGAGCGCCATGCCCACCGTCTGCACCGGCTGGGCCAGGCCATACAGCGGGCTGTTGGCCAGCCGCATCACGGCGGCGGCCAGGGCCACGTCCGACGATGCCAGTTGGTCCAGCGCCACGGAGTCCAGCTCCGGTTCCGCCACGATCTTCTGCAGGCGCAGCAACGATTCGGGGCACGGAGGAATCACGATCGCGCGCACCGCAGGGTGTACGCGGGCTTGCCGGATGTCTTGATCGATGGGGTGTGGAGCGGTCACGAAAAATCCTCGGGCCGCCGCGTGCGCAGAACACACGGACGGGGGCAGCCCGAACAGTTGCAATTCGTTGCATTGTGGCGCCAAAAAGTGCTGTGCCGATGCAGCCCAGGCGGCATGTGGTCTTTGCCACAGCCTGCTGAATCAGCGCTCAGTCTGCGCCCAGCGAGCGCTTGGGGGCCGTGCTTCCCCCATACCGTCAGATATTCGCCCCATCCACCCCTTGCAGCGCCTGGCGCGTACTCAGGCTGCTGCGCCCGGGCATGGCCTCACCCAGGTAATCCAGAAACCGCCGTACGGCGGGAGACAGCCCCCGACGCGACGGAAACACCGCATGCACGATGGCGGGCGCTGGCGCCCAGTCGGGCAACACGCGCACCAGCTTGCGCTCGCGCATCTCGTCCTGGCACATGTAGTCGGGCATCCAGCACACGCCGGTGCCGGCCACGGCGGCGTATTTGAGCGTGAGCAGGTCGTCGGCCACGTAGCGCGGCGTGTGCTGCACCACCTGGTGCACGCCGCCCGGGCCGATCAGGTTCCAGGTTGATCGGCCATCGGGGGCGGACATGGCGATGCTGTCGAGCTTGGCCAGGTCGTCCAGCGTCTTGGGGGTGCCCTGGCGGATCAGCAGCTCGGGGCTGGCGACCAGGATCTGCGTGGTGTGGTCCAGTCGCTTGACGACCATGCTGCCGCTGTCGTCCACCGAAGGGCGCACGCGCAGCGCCACGTCGATGCCCTCCTCCACCAGATTCACCGCGCGGTTGCTCACCAGCATGTCGATGCGCACTTCGGGGTACTGGGCCAGAAACCGGGGCATCAGCTCGGCCACCACGGTCTGCGCCAGCGTCACCGGGCAGCTCACGCGGATGGTGCCGCGCGGTGTGGTCTGCACCTGGGCCACCGTGTCGGCCGCCGCCTGGGCCGATTCGCGCATGGCCTGGCAGTGGCGCAAATACGCCTCGCCCACCTCGGTCAGCGAGAGCTTGCGGGTGGTGCGCTGCAGCAGGCGCACGCCCAGCTGCGTTTCCAGGTCAGACACCCGCCGGGACAGGCGCGATTTGGGGATGCCGAGGGCGCGGCCCGCAGCGGCAAAGCCGCCCCGCTCCACCACTTCGGCGAAATACAGCATGTCGTTGAGGTCTTGCATGGACGGGTCCGTAACACTTCAATCGTTCTATGGATAGAACAATCTATCGCAAGTTCCCCACCTTATCAACAATTGGATGAACAACCACAATTGATTCCATGGCCACACGCTGTGGCTCCACCCACAGACCCCCAGGAGTTTTCCATGCAACTGCTTCACATCGACTCTGCCATCACCGGTGAACAATCCGTGTCCCGCCAACTGACCGCCCGCACCGTGGCGTCCTGGCAAGCCAGCCACCCCGGTACCCAAGTCGACTACCTGGACCTGGCCGCACAGGCCCCTTCGCACCTGTCGGTGGAATCGCTGGGCTTTCGCACCGGACAGGCCGCTGCCACCGAGGTGGAACGCAATGAAAACGCACTGTCTGAAGCGCTGGTGAGCCAGTTCCTGGCGGCCGACGTGATCGTGATCGGCGCACCCCTGTACAACTTCTCCATCCCCAGCCAGCTCAAGGCCTGGATCGACCGCATCGCCCAAACGGGCCGCACCTTCAAGTACACCGACAAGGGCCCCGTTGGCCTGGCCGGTGGCAAGACAGTGATCGTGGCGTCCACCCGTGGCGGCGTGTACTCGACCAGCGAAGGCGGCCAGTCCATGGAGCACCAGGAGAGCTATCTGAAGGTGGTGTTCGGCTTCTTCGGCATCACCGACGTGCGCTTTGTGCGTGCCGAAGGCGTGGCCATGGGCCCGGACGCCAAGGCGGCCGCACTGGCCTCGGCCGAGCGTGAAATCACCGCCAGCACCAGCGAAGCCGCCAACCAGGCCCGCGTGTCGCAGGCTGCGTAAATTGCGCCACGGGGCGCAAGCCCTGCGGAGTTTTCCTCAAACCCGGCCCCGTGCCGGGTTGGGTGCATTATCCATAAAAATAGCCTCAAGCGCTTATTCAATAAGCACCAGAAGCTATCATTTTTGAACTACGAACCGGCAAAACCCTCTGTGGACTGCAGCCGCTCCACGCGATGCAGCCATTGCTGGGCCAGTTGCTCCGGCGCCAGGGCGGGGGCAAACAGCCAGCCCTGAAAGCGCTCGCAGCCCATCTTGATCAAAAGCTGCAGTTGCTCCTCGGTCTCGACCCCCTCGGCCACCACCTCCAGCCCCAGCGTCCGGGCCAGGGCGTTGACGGTGGCGCAGATCTCTCGGTCGTTCACATCCGCCACGATGTCGCGCACAAACACCTTGTCGATCTTCAGCTCGCTCACGGGCAGCCGTTTGAGCTTGATGAGCGATGAATGGCCGGTGCCAAAATCATCGATCGATAAAACAAAACCCGCGTTCTTGAGGTCCAGCGCAATGGCATAGAGGGACTCGTCCAGCAACTGCGATTCCGTGATCTCCAGCACCAGGCTCGCAGGCTCCACCCCGGTGCTGCGGGCCATGCCCAGCAGGCTCTCGGTGAAGCCGGGTTCGCGCAGCTGGATGGTGGAGACGTTGACCGACACCACGGGCACCTGCCAGCCCTGCGCCCGCCATTGCGCCACCTGGCGGCAGGCCGTCTCGAAAACCCACAGGCCAATGGGCACGATGAGCCCACTCTCTTCGGCCAGCGGAATGAACTCATCGGGGGACACCGGTTTGCCATCCACCGACCAGCGCAGCAAGGCCTCGGCCCCCACCGTCTGGCGCAGGTGGTTGAGCTGCGGTTGGTACACCAGCGAAAACTCACCACCCTGCAGCGCGCTGTGCATGCGGCGGCGCAGCTCCAGCCGGCTGCGGGTGATCTGCGTGAACTCCTCGATGTAAAAACGGTACGAGCCCCGCCCCCCACTCTTGGTGGCATGCAGCGCCGAATGCGCGTGCTGCACCAGCTCCACGCTGGTGCCCGCATCGTCGGGGAACAGGCTGATGCCAATGCTCGCGCCCATGTACTGCACGCCCACCTCCGACAGCTCCCAGGGCCGCGCAAGCCCCTCCAGCAACACGGTCGCCAGCTGTGCCAGCACCGTGCGCGATGCCGGGCGTTGCAGCATCACCGTGAACTGGTCATTGGCCAGCCGCGACACCAGCCCCTGCCCCTCCAGCAACTGGTGAATGCGCTGCGCCACCTCGCTCAGCAGCGCATCGCCAACCCGGTGACCATAGGTTTCGTTCACGCTCTTGAAGTGGTCCAGGTCGATGAGCAGCAGGGCCACGCGGCGGTCAGACGCCTGCGTGTAGCGCGCGGCCTCGGCCACGGCGCGCTCCAACGCATCCTCGAAATAGCGGCGATTGGGCAGCCCCGTGAGCGCATCGAAATGCGCCACGTGGTAGAGCTGTTCCTCGTTGCGCAGCACCGCAGCTTCAGCCGTGCGCAAGCGGTTGAGCAGGCCCACCACAATGGTCTGGCGCAGCGCCGCCAGCAACAGCACCAGCAGGCAACACACCAGGATGAGCACCTGCAACCCGTTGTGCCCCCCATTGGGAGCGATGAACAACAGCACCAGCGTGACCGACGCCAGCGCCATCGCCACCAGGGGCACATAGTTCATGGCCTGGTCGCACCGGCGCCGGTAGCCGGGGTCGGCCGACACCTCAAAGCGCAGCCACCGCGCCCCCCAGCCCAGGGTCAGCGCGGCCACGCTGAAGCTGGCGTTGAACCAGATGCCTGGCTGCACCGAGCCACCCAGCAGCATCAGGTTCCATTGCATCCAGCTCAGGCCGTAGCCCAGCATGCCCACCAACACCAGCAGGTGCGAACGCGTGACACGCACCCCCACCGTGGGAATGGCCAGCGCCGTCACCCCTGCCGCCGTCAGATAGCCCGCCGGATACAGCAGCAGCACAGTGCCCACTGCCAGCGAGTCCACCTCGCCCGAGGGCAGGTAAACCACCAGGGTAAAAGCCACCAGCGCCAGCACCGCGCCCCCGAAATCCAGCGCAGCGGGATAGACACGGTCCTTGGACAGGCGCGCGAAGGTGGCACGGATCACGGTGGCCGCCCACAGCGGCCCCACACTCACAAAGAACAGATCCGCCGGTGCCGGGAAAGGGTTCCAGTCCAGCGCCACCTGCAGGTTCCACACCAGTTGCCCTGCAGCCACCAGCAAAGTGCCCGCCCACAGCCCCGTGTGCAACAAGCGCTCGGCCGGCGGCACCTGCGCCCGGCCCCGCCAGGCCCAGAAGGCCGACAGGCCAAAGGCCAGCGTCCAGGAGGCGTTGTCGAGGAACACCTTCACTGCGGCATCTGGCACCCACAGCGACGCAGCAAACAACAGCGTGGCTGCGCCCATCCAGACCGCTGTGAGGGTTTGTTCCGCTAGGGGCATGGGCGAAGGAAAGTTTCGGGGTAACGGTGTTACAGGGCGTTAACCTCTCCATTGTGGCCGCGATCCTGGCCTGACAAATCCCCACGGGCCCCACCGGGGCACAACCTGTCGGGGCATACAGGCCCGCAGCGCCCCGGCAGCCCCGCCGCTCCATCCCATGCTCCCGACAAACGCTGCCAACATGCGCTACAAATAAAATAGCACCTGGCGCTTGATTGGCAAGCGCCAGGTGCCTTTTTATTTAAATTTCATACAGCGCGCCACAGCGCGCGGCCACCTCAAAAGCCTGGCAACACCGAACCCTTGAACTCGGTCTGGATGAACTTGCGCACTTCTTCCGAGTGGTAGGCCTTGACCAGCTTGGCCACCCAGGGCTTGTCCTTGTCGGCTTCGCGCACGGCGATCAGGTTGACATAGGGGCTCTTGGCGTTTTCTTGTGCAATCGCGTCCTTGCCAGGGTTCAGGCCGGCCGACAGCGCAAAGTTGGTGTTGATCGCCGAGGCATCCAGATCATCCAGCGAACGGGGCAGCTGGGCCGCATCCAGTTCTACAAACTTGATCTTCTTGGGATTGCTCACCACATCGAGCGGCGTGGCCTTGAGGTCGGCGCCGTCACGCAACTTGATCAGGCCCTTGTCCTGCAGCACCAGCAACACACGGCCGCCGTTGGTGGGGTCGTTGGGGATGCCAAACTTGGCGCCTTCCTTCAGGTCTTCCAGCTTCTTGACCTTCTTGGAGTACAGGCCAATGGGGAAGTTGACGGTGTAGCCCACGGACACCAGTTTGTAGCCACGGTCCTTGACCTGGGCATCCAGGTACGGCTTGTGCTGGTAGCTGTTGGCATCGAGGTCACCCGCCGACAGCGCGGCATTGGGCTGCACGTAGTCGCTGAATTCAACCACCTGGATCTTCAGGCCGTCTTTCTCGGCGACCTTCTTGACCACTTCAAAAATCTGCGCGTGAGGACCACCGGTCACGCCCACCTTGATGGGTTTGTCTTGCGCCATGGCACCGGTCGAAAAACCAGCGGCGAGGGCCAGGGCAAGAGTGGTTTGCAGCAACGAGCGTTTGTTCACGAAAAGCACCTTTGGATATGAGATGGTTCACATCCTAGGGTTTCCCCGATAAAACACAAACGAATAGGTTTTCATGTTCTTACAACCAATTCGAATAAGAAGGCCTGCAAAGGCCTCCTATCTGCTCGGCCCCGTGTGGGGTCCGCCCCACCACGCGGGGGGCTTGTTGCCCCCTCCGGAGAAGGCGCACAGCGCCTCACGGGGTCAAGGGGGCAAGGGGTCAGCCCCTCAGCGCCACGTTGTTCAGCTTGTCCAGCCGCTCCGGCCAGGTGCCCTCCACCGTGGCGCCCTGCAGCAAAATGCGCGTCCAGGCCACCCAGGCGTCCCACTGCACGCGCTTGTCCCATGAATTTCCCCAGGCGCTGAACAGGTGCAGTGCGCTTTCGGCAGCCGCCTTGGCGTCATCTTTGCGGCCCGCCGACAGGTACAACTGGGCCAGCACCATCTGCGGCTCGCCCACCCAGGGGTTGTGGCGCACGGCGCTTTCCAGCACACCGGTGGCCACATCCAAATCCACCAGGGGCTGGTCTTGCTGGATCACCGACCAGTAGAGCGACGCAGCCGCTGCCTCGTTGGCCGCTGACAGGTACTGCGAGCAGTGCGCAAACACGGGCGGCATGGGCAACACATCCTTCAGACCCGGGTGCTGCAGCGCCTTGGCCAGCCCATTGATCTGGTGCACCATGCGCCCGGTGGGCCGCATGGGCCCGGGCCACAGCGATGCCGCCCAGTGGGCCTTCTGATTGCGGTGCTGCACCTCGGGAAAGCGCGAGAAGATGTCGTCCTGCCAGCTGAACCACTGCTCAATGGTGTCGGCCATGCTCACAATGATGAAAGTGGCCACCTCATACGGCGTGAGCACATGGTCCTTGCCGTCTTTTTGCAGTACCAGGCTGCCATCGGCCTCCAGCGCATGGGCCAGCACCTTCTGCACAAACTGCGTGCGTGACTGGGTGCAGAACAGATACACCAGATGCTCGGCCGACTCGCCCACCAGGTCACGCACCCGGGCACGCTCCTTGGCCGGGTCGAACTTCACCAGGTCCACAAACGCATTGCCGTACACGCTGTGCAACAGCCCCAGCAGGCGCACATCGCGCGGCTGCTGCCACACGGTCAGGGTGCGCGTCACCCCCACCAGGTGGTGCCGGAACGTGCCTGCCTTGTGCCAGTCCTGCCCCACATTGCGCGCCAGCACGGTGGGCAACACCGGGGCCAGTTCGGGGTCGCGGGCCAGCCACTCGTCGTCCAGCAGCGGTTGCGCGCGAGCGAACAGGTCAGCGTCCAGGGGGTGAAGCGGCAGGGTCATGGTGTTTTGTCTCCGGCGTTGGTAGGGGCAAGGAATGCAATGTACACACAGTATCGGCGCAGCCCACGCCAGCGCGTGATGGGCATGGGCCGGTACTTTTGAATGAAATCGTGCGGTAGCGCAGGTGCGTATTGCCCTGGCAGCTATCAAAATAAAAGCACACCTTCCATCACGCCCGTGACGGAAGGCGCAGGTGCTCAGGGGCGCAACGTGATCGCAGCCCCGCAGCAGCCGCTCACATCGACGGATCGATCAGCACTTTCGCCCCGGTGTTGCGTGGGCCATAGAACGCGATGGCATCCGCGCTGAGCGCACCGGCCAACGACACCGTGCGTGCGTAATGGCTGGCAAACGTGGTCTTCAGTTCAGCGGCCACGCGCTCGCGCAGCGCTTGGGCCGCAGCGTCACCGATCTTGTTCAGGAACGGGAACAGCAACCAGCCCCCCACGCCCCAGGCCATGCCAAAGGTGCGCTGGATCTCGGTGGGGCGGGTGTCCAGGTGGCCATACAGGTACACCTGCTTGTGCACGGCCGAGCCGTAACGGCTGTACTCCTTGGCCGTGCGGTTGATGGCAGCCTCCATGCACTGCAGGATCTGCCCGGCCAGCGTGCCGCCGCCCGTGGCGTCGAACGCAATGGTGGCGCCCGTGGCGGCCAGCGCGTCGGTCAGCTCGGCCATGAAGGTGGGGGCGCTGCTGTCGCACACGTACTGGGCGCCAATTCCCCGCAGCAACGCGGCCTGTTCGGGTTTGCGCACGATGTTGACGAGGCCAATGCCGTCCTTTTGGCACACCTTGTTGAGCATCTGGCCCAGGTTGCTGGCGGCGGCGGTGTGCACCAGTGCGGTGTGGCCCTCGCGCTTCATGGTCTCGACCATGCCAAGCGCCGTCAGCGGGTTGACAAAACACGAAGCGCCTTCGGCCGCCGTGGTGCCGGACGGCAGCACCAGGCACTGCGCAGCGGGCATGGCGCGGTACTGCGCATACATGGCGCCGCCAATCACCGCGACCGTGCGGCCCAGCAGCGCCTGCGCGGCGGCAGAGGCACCCGCTGCCACTACCAGCCCGGCCCCCTCATTGCCCACGGGCATGCTCTGCCCGATGCGCGCGGCCATGCTGGGCATGGCACGCTCAGGAATCCGGGCCGTGGCGACGGGCCGGTCTGGGCTGCCAGAGACCTGGACGGTCGACAAATCGGCAGGACCCAGCAGCAGGCCGATGTCCGACGGGTTGATGGGTGTGGCCTGCACCTGGATCAGCACCTCGTCGGGCCCCGGGGTGGGAACGGGAATGGATTCGAGGCTGATCTGCAAGGTGCCGTCGGCCTGCACCAGTGAGCGCAGTTGGAGCGCGGTAGCGGGTATAGATGGGTTCATGGGTGACTCGTGGTGGGTGACGTTGGACCGGGTCCGTGCATTTGGCGAAGGGTGAGGTGGGAGGCACTGGGCCCAGCGGGCCAGCACCTCTCTGCCATCAACCACCATTTTTGATCAGACGGCCTGGCTTTACTGTCCCCCACGTTTTCGCCCCACCGTGCAAGCAGGTTGCCGCCGCGCGCGGTATGCCCCCACACAACATGACAGCGGCTCACGGCCCATTTGCAGGGCATGGCAGCCCGCCTTTTTTTCAAACACCTGTGACGGCATGGCCATGGGCCAAGCCAGCACGCCAGGTGAGAAAGACCAGCAGCGCCGCCCCCAGCAGCAAGATGGCGCTCACGGCAAAGGTGGTCTGGTAGCCGCTGCTGTCAAACAGCAGGCCGCCCACCGTGGCGCCCAGGCCAATGGCCAACTGCACCACCGCCACCATGAGGCCGCCCCCGGCTTCGGGTGCATCCGGCATGGACCGGGCAACCCAGGTCCACCAGCCCACGGGCGCGGCGGTAGCTACCAGGCCCCACACGCCCAGCAAGGCAGTGACAACGGTCAACTGGTCACCGACAAAGATCAGCGCGATGGCAATGAACGCCATCAGCACGGGCGCCATGAAAAGGGTCCGGTAAAAGCCCTTGTCCAGCGCCACGCTGACGAGCGCAGTGCCCACAAAGCCCGCCACCCCGATCACCAGCAAGATGAACGACAAAGTAAACCCACCCACATGCGCCACGGTTTCCAAAAAAGGCCGCAAGTAGGTAAACAGCACAAACTGGCCCATGAAAAAGCTGCCCACGCCCCACATGCCCAGGGCGATGGCCCGGCGCCGCAGCAGCCCGAACACCCGGCCAGACTCGCCAGCGGACTGGCGCTCGGCAGGCATCGCCGGCAAGCTCACCCATTGCCAGACAAAGGCCACCACCGCCACTGGCACCAGGCACCAAAAGGCCCCGCGCCAACCGATTGCAGCCCCCAGATAGCTGCCCAGCGGCGCCGCCACCACGGTAGCCAGCGCGTTGCCGCCATTGAAGATGGCCAGCGCCCGTGGCACCTGCTGCGCAGGCACCAGCCGCATGGCAGTGGCTGCCGACATCGACCAGAAGCCCCCCACCACCACCCCGATGAGCGCGCGCCCCGCCATGTACACCGCGTAGTTCGGCGCCAACGCAATGACCGCGCCAGACACGCACATCAGCACCGTGAGCCCCAGCAACAGGGTCTTGCGGTCCATCTTGCCGGCCAGGGCAGCAATGCGCAGGCTGGTGAGCACGGCAAAAGCGCCCGACACCGCAATGCCCTGCCCGGCCCAGCCTTCGCTGACGCCCAGGTCGACCGCCATGGGTGTGAGCAGGCTGACCGGCATGAACTCCGAGGCGATCAGCGCAAACACACACAACGTCATCGCAAACACGCCGCCCCAACGCGCAGGTTGTGCTTCTGTTCCGAGCATGCCGCAAACTTGGCAGGGTGCCGCGTCGCAAATCTGTGTCGCCATCGCCTAGGCCAGGTGCTTGTTGAAGAACGCCGTCAGCGTGTCCCACGGGATCAGGTTCACGCGGTCGTACAGGTCCACATGGCCCGCACCGGGCACGATGTGCAGCGCCTTCGGTTCGGCCGCACGTTGGTACGCGTCTTCGCTGAACTCCTTGGAGTGCGCCTGGTCGCCGGTGATGAACAGCAGGGGGCGCGGAGAAATGGTCTCGATGTCATTGAACGGGTAGAAGTTCATGAACTTGACGTTGCTTGTCAACGTGGGGTGGGTGGTGGTTTTGGGGGAGCCGCCCTTGGGCGTGACCTCTCCACGCGGGGTGCGGTAGAAGTCATAGAACTCGCGCTGAATGGGGTGCGTGTCTGCAGCCAGCTGGTGCACCGTGCCACCGGTGTATTGCGTCGCACCGCCGGTGAACTCTGCATAGCGCTGCTCGGCAGCTGCGGCAATGATCTGCTTGCGCTGCACCACAGTCTGCGAGTGGTTCAGCGCGTCGCGGTTGGCAGCACCCATGTCGTACATGCTGACGGTGGCGATGGCCTTCATGCGCGGGTCGATCTTGGCGGCGCTGATGACAAAGCTGCCGCTGCCGCACACGCCAATGGCCCCAATGCGCGCGCGGTCCACCATGGCCTGCGTGCCCAAAAAATCCACCGCTGCGCTGAAAGCCTCGGCATAGATATCGGGTGCCACGGCATTGCGCGGCTGGCCCTCGCTCTCGCCCCAGAAAGGCAGGTCGAGCGACAGCGCGACAAAGCCCTGCTCCGCCATCTTGGTGGCATACAGGTTGGCGCTCTGCTCCTTGACCGCCCCCATGGGGTGGCCCACCAGAATGGCCGGGTGCTTGTGGCTGCGGTCCAGGTTCTTGGGCACAAACAGGTTGCCAGCCACCGCCATGCGGTACTGGTTCTTGAAGGTCACTTTGCGCACTGTCACCTTGTCGCTTTGGTAGAAGTTGTTGGCACCGCTGACCTTGCCGGGCACCGCTTGCGGCCCCGCTGCCATGGCGTTACCGCCCGCAGACACCCCGCCGAGGGCCGCCGCACCGAAGCCCGCACGGATGAGGAAGTCGCGCCGGTCCGAGGTGCGTTGGAAGGACGGCTCCGCGGTGCCAAGTTCGGCGCCGACAGGGTGAAATATGTGGGATGCGTTCACGGTGTTTTCCATGGTCGATGTTCCTGGAGATGGGAAATGTGGGGGTCAGGGCAATGCGCCCGATCAGGGCCATCGCAGGACGAAGCCGGGCAGCAGACCTGCCGCCTCCACCCTCTTACTGCCTTGCGGCCGCTCAATCGCTGGCGCGTTCGATGCGCACGGTGAACGGCCCGGGCCGCTGCAAGGCCGACAGGCCGCTGTCCACCCTGCCCAGGCGCACCAGGCCGCGGTCCGATACGGTGCCGCTCAGATAGATCGCCAGATTGCCCCACGGCGCGTAGTAAGCGATATCGCCCGTGACGGGGGTCATGCCCATGGATGCCTGCGCGATGGACAGCTTGCGCGGCAGGTCCGTGATGCGTTCGATCTTTGCGTAGTCCTTGAGCGTCACGGTCAACGGAAGCAGGGCTGCGAAATCGCGGGCAGCCACAGAGTCTTCCAAAGTGGCCGTGGCCACGGCATCGTCAAGCTGGAGGCGGATTTTCATGGGATTGGTTTGTGCAAGAACGGGCATGGGCACCATGCTGGCTGCCACGACCCCTGCGGCGGCAAAGCCCGCCAGCCAGCGGCTTTGCCAGAGAGGAAGACGATTGCGCAAGGTCATGGGAAAGAAGTTTGCGCGCCTTTACGGGCCCTGACTAGATAATGAATACCGAATAGGTTAATAAGCCCTGCTAACCAATCAAGGAGGACCGTGTGACATGGCACGACGCAACCTGAACGACCTGCTGGCCTTCGTCACCGTGGCGCGCGAGGGCAGCTTTACCAAGGCCGCAGCCACCCTGGGCGTGACGCAATCGGCCCTGAGCCAGACCATCCGTGGGCTGGAAGAGCGCCTGCAGATCCGGCTGCTCACGCGCACCACGCGCAGCGTCTCGCCCACACCAGCGGGCGAGCGCCTGATGCACGCCATCGGCCACCGCTTTGACGAGATCGAGGCCGAGCTGGATGCCCTGACCGCGTTGCGCGACAAGCCCGCAGGCACCGTGCGCATCACCTGCGGCGATCACGTCATGCACACCACGCTGCTGCCCAAGCTCATGCCGCTGCTGCACGACAACCCCGACATCACGCTCGAATTCGACATGAACTACGGCTTTCGCGACATCGTGGCCGACCGGTTTGACGCTGGCGTGCGCATGGGCAACACCATCGACAAGGACATGATTGCCATCCCCATCGGCCCGCCGCTGCGCATGGCCGTGGTGGCATCGCCCGGCTACTTCGCCAAACGCCCTATTCCGAAGACACCGCACGACCTGACGGCGCACCGCTGCATCAACCAGCGCATGCCCACATCGGGCGGCCTGTACGTGTGGGACTTTGCGCGCAAGGGCAAACAGGTCAACGTGCGCGTCGATGGGCCTCTGATCTTCAACACAGCGCCGCCCCAGGTCGATGCCGCATTGGCCGGGCTGGGCATTGCACTGCTGCCCGAGGACGAGCTGGCACCCCACATCGACGACGGCCGCCTGGTGCGTGTGCTGGAAGACTGGTGCCCGCCATTTGCGGGCTACCACCTGTACTACCCCAGCCGGCGTCAGCCATCGCCCGCGTTCTCGCTGGTGCTGCAGGCGTTGCAGCTGCGGTGAAAAAGCAGGGCGCAAGCACGCGCATCGACAAATATCGCCAGGCTGCCGATGCGAGAAAGGGCTAGACGACGGCCTGATGCAGCCCCTCTTCATCACGAAACGATTCAGCACTTGACTTAGAGTGCGCTCAAACTTTCAGAATCGTTCCCATGGCATCCCTCCTCACCATTGCCGAAGTCGCCAAACGCACCGGTCTGACCGCGCACACCCTGCGCTACTACGAGCGCGCCGGTTTGATTGCGCCGGTAGCCCGTGCACCCGGTGGTCAGCGCCGCTATGCGGCGTCGGACATGGAATGGATCGGATTCTTGCTGCGCCTGCGCGAGACCCAGATGCCCATCGGGCAGATGCAGGCCTTTGCGCGGCTGCGCAGCGAAGGGAACGCCACCGCCCCCGAGCGGCGCCAGTTGCTGGAGCAGCACCTGGCGCAGGTGCTGGCCACGATCACCACGATGCAGCAAGCCGCACAGGCCCTGCAATCCAAGATCGCGCATTACCAGGGCCTGGAAGCTTCCCTTCGGTCCACCCCGTCGTCAACCCACCAAGGAAGCTCCCATGTCCCCTGAAACCCAACCACGCTATCTCCAGGGCCTCGCCAAGCTGCGCGAAATCGACGGCCACGCCGGTGAAAACGTCGTCGCCAGCCTGGCCGACATTGCGCCCGACTTTGCGCGCTACCTGATCGAATTTCCGTTTGGCGACATCTATTCGCGCCCCGGGCTGGACCTGCGCAGCCGCGAGATTGCGGTCATCGCCGCGCTGACCGCGCTGGGCAACGCCGCACCGCAGCTCAAGGTGCATCTGCAGGCGGCGCTGAACGTGGGCGTCACCCGCGAAGAGATCGTGGAGGTGCTGATGCAGATGGCGGTCTATGCTGGCTTTCCAGCCGCACTCAACGGGCTGACCGCCGCACGCGAGGTGTTTGCGGCGGACGATGCGCAATCGATGGCGGCGTAAAGCGCCCTGCCCGTTTGGCTATCGGGCTACTTGCCCGCCCCCACCGGCTGCGGCCGCACCAGCCGCACAGGCAGCTTGCTGGCCCGCGCGGCATCGCCCCGCGCCTCGCCGCTGGAGAGGTTGACCGCCCAGCCGTTGATGAGGGCAGCCTGGCGCGCGCCATCGCCCGCGCGGCCCTGGGCGATGTTGCCGTAGGTGTACTGGTTGGTGCTGGGTGCGCTGACGTTGGCGGTGGACGACCAGTGCCACTGGCCCGGCGCAGCCGGGAACAGGATGGGGTTGAGGCCTGATGGTGACAGCGACTTGTCCACCAGCCGCTGCAGCTCGGCCGCACGGGGAATGCGCCAGCCCACGCCCTCGGCCTTCCAACGGTCTGAGGCCAGCGCGGTGGCTTCGGCGCGGTCCAGCAGCAGGGGCTGGCCAGTACAGGTTTTGCCGTTCCATTGCATGCCCTCCACACAGCGTGGCCAGGCGAGGCCGGCGCGCTGGTCCAGCACGTAGGCGCCATCCGCTGACAGGGACCAGTCGGCTGCCACCTGCGAATCGGCGGCCTGCACAGGCCCGGCAAACAGGGCAACAAACAGCGGGGAGATGAGCTGCAACAACATTTTCATGGGCAAAGCAGAGGCAATGAAAGACAGGTACAGGTCCGGGGGCGGCGAAGCACCATAGGGTGCCTCGGCAACACCCTAACCCGGCGGCGGCACACGCGCCATCCACCAGGTCAAGAAACCCGCACGGCCCGCCTCTTGTCCACACGGGCACCGATACCCACCCCCGCCAGCATGCCTGATGCAGCCAGCGCATCGGACAGAAAGCCCACAAAGGCCTGCACCCGGGTGGAGAACTGGTGCCGCTGCGGGTACACCGCATAGATGTCAGCCGCAGGTGTGTGGTATTGCGGCAGCACGGGCTCCAGCAGGCCCTGGGCAAGGTGGCGGTTCACGTCCCACTCGGCGCGCATCACGATGCCATGGCCCTGCAGCGCCCACAGCACGGCAATCTCGCCGTCGTTGGTGGTGAGGTTGCCGGTGATCTTGATCGACTCGGTGTGCGCCTTGCTGCCACGCCCGGTGGTCAGGCGCCACAGGCCATAGGCCTCGTCGCCCTGGCGGATGCCGATGCACTGGTGCTCCATCAGGTCGCGCGGCACGCGGGGCCTGCCGTGCTGCTCCAGGTAAACAGGTGCTGCACACAGCACGCGCCGGTTGGGTGCCATGCGGCGGGCAATCACGCGGCCATCGGGCGGCTCGCCAAAACGCACACACACGTCGTAGGCATCGTCGGTGATCGGTGGTGGGTGCACCGACAACTGCAGCTGCACATCCACCTCGGGGTACTGGCGCACAAAGTCCGAGATCACGGGGGCAATGTGCATGCGGCCAAAGCCCAGGGTGGCGTTCACGCGCAGCAGGCCCTTGGGGCTGGCCTTGGACTGCACGATGAGTTCATCCAGCGCATCGATCTCGCGCAGGATGCGGCGCGCGTGCTCCAGCAGCAGCTCGCCCTCGGGCGTGAGGCTCATGCGCCGGGTGGTGCGGTTGATGAGCACCACACCCAGGCGCTTTTCCATCTGCGCAAGGTGCTTGCTCACGGCGGCGGTGGAGACGCCCATTTCGCGCCCGGCGGCGCTCAGGCTGGGGCTGGCCGCCAGTGCCGAGAAGAAGCCCAGTTCTGCGGGCTGGATGGTGGAGCTCATCGCCGCATTATCAACTGCAGGTTAACGATGGATTCACTTGGTCGCCGTTTTTACAACGAGCGTATGCCTACAGTCGCTTCCACTGCTTTTGTTCCATCCATTTTCCGCGGCCCGGCATCCCACAGGCCTTCCCCGACGCTTTCACACACCCAGAGACCTTCATGAAAACTTACCAAATCGCCACCATCCCCGGAGACGGCATCGGCAAGGAAGTGATTCCCGCCGGCCAGCGCGTGCTCGAAGCCCTGGCCGCGCGCCACACGGGCTTGCAATTCCAGTTCGAGAATTTCGGCTGGGGCGGCGACTGGTACCGAGCCCACGGCGTGATGATGCCGGCCGATGGCCTGAACGCCCTGCGCAGCAAGGACGCCATCCTGTTCGGCTCGGCGGGCGACCCGGACATCCCCGACCACATCACGCTGTGGGGCCTGCGCCTCAAGATCTGCCAGGGGTTCGATCAGTACGCCAACGTGCGGCCCACGCGCATCCTGCCGGGCATTGATGCGCCCCTGAAGCGCTGCACACCCAAGGACTTGGACTGGGTCATCGTGCGCGAGAACTCCGAGGGCGAATACTCGGGCGTGGGCGGCCGCGTGCACCAGGGCCACCCCATCGAGGCGGCGACTGATGTGTCCATCATGACCCGCGTGGGTGTGGAGCGCATCCTGCGCTACGCCTTCCGCCTGGCCCAATCCCGCCCCCGCAAGTTGCTCACCGTCATCACCAAGAGCAATGCACAGCGCCACGCCATGGTGATGTGGGACGAGATTGCCGCGCAGGTGGCCACCGAGTTCCCCGACGTGAAGTGGGACAAGGAGCTGGTGGACGCTGCCACGGCCCGCATGGTCAACCGCCCCGCCACGCTCGACACCATCGTCGCCACCAACCTGCATGCCGACATCCTCAGCGACCTGGCCGCCGCACTGGCCGGCAGCCTGGGCATTGCCCCCACCGGCAACATCGACCCCGAGCGCCGCTACCCCAGCATGTTCGAGCCTATCCACGGCTCGGCGTTCGACATCATGGGCAAGGGCCTGGCCAACCCCATCGGCACCTTTTGGTCGGTGGTGATGCTGCTGGAGCACCTGGGCGAGGTAGATGCCGCCCGCGCCGTGATGCAGGCCATCGAACAAGTCACCGCCCACCCCGCACTGCACACCCGCGACCTGGGAGGCACAGCCACCACGGCGCAGGTGACCGACGCCGTGTGCGCACTGGTGGGTAGCACGCCGCTGCAGAAGGCCGCCTGAGCCGCGTGACTCCAACGCACTGCGCCCTACCCCACTACCCGATGAGCACGCACATCGACACCCAGGCCCGCCACTGGCTGCGCAGCATGTTCGATGCCGCCATCGCATCCGCGCAGCCTGCGGTATGCCTGCCGCCGCACCTGCCTGCCCCGCCCCGGGGCCGCACGGTGGTGATCGGCGCAGGCAAGGCATCGGCCCAAATGGCGCAGGTGCTGGAGGCCCACTGGCCCATGCCGCTCACTGGCGTGGTGGTCACACGCTACGGGCATGCGGCCGCCTGCCAGCACGTCCGCGTGCTGGAGGCCGCCCACCCCGTGCCCGATGCGGCGGGCCTGGCTGCCGCCCAGCACATGCTGGCTGCAGTGGACGGGCTCACTGCGGACGATCTGGTGATCGGCCTGTGGTCGGGCGGCGGCTCGGCGCTGCTGCCCTTGCCGCTGCCGGGCATCACGCTGGCTGACAAGCAGGCGCTCAACCAGGCCCTGCTGCGCAGCGGCGCCAGCATTGGCGAGATGAACTGTGTGCGGCGCCACCTCTCGGCCATCAAGGGCGGGCGGCTGGCCCTGGCCTGCAGCCCCGCCCGCGTGGTCAACCTGGTGATGTCCGACGTGCCGGGCGACGACCCGCTGGACGTGGCCTCGGGCCCCACCGTGGCCGACCCGACCACCCGTGCACAGGCTCTGGCCATCTTGCAGCGCTACCGCATTGCGCTGCAGCCCGCCGTACTGGCTGCGCTGGACACTGCCGCCAGCGAAAGCATCAAGCCCGGCGACACCCGGCTGGGCCCCATCACTACCCACGTCATTGCTACGCCCGACCTGGCCCTGCAGGCAGCAGCCCAGGTGGCGCGCCAGGCGGGCATCGAGCCCACGCTGCTCGGCGATGCACTGGAGGGCGAAGCCCGCGACATGGGCACCGTGCTGGCCGGTGTCGCCCGCTACGCCGCCAAGGCCCCGTCACCACGGCACCGCGTGCTGCTGAGTGGCGGCGAAAGCACTGTCACCCTGCGTGCACCGGCCCCAGGGCAACCCATGCCAACCCCGGGGCGCGGCGGGCGCAATGTGGAATGCCTGCTGTCCCTGGCCCTGTCGCTCAAGGGCTTGCCCGGCGTGTACGCATTGGCCGGGGATACCGACGGTATCGATGGCCTGGAGCCCGTGGCAGGCGCCATCGCCACGCCCGACACGCTGGAGCGCGCCGCTGCACTGGGCCAACACGCCACCGCCGCGCTGGACGCGCACGACGCCCACACCTTTTTTGGCGCGCTGGGCGACGCCGTGGTCACCGGGCCCACGGGCACCAACGTCAACGACTTCCGCGCGATCCTGATCGCAGCCACGGGCTGACGCCACGCATCCGCGTCCCCACCGGCCCTGCCCCCACAAGAACCACAACCCAACGGAGACAACCATGACACGCATTGCGACCCCGCACCACCCACCGTCAACGCCGCCCACAACGCCCTCCACGCGCCGCCACCACCTGCTGGCGCTGGCAGCCCTGGCTGGCGCTGCCTGTGCCCTACCCAGCGCGCCGGCCCACGCGCAGGCCTGGCCGGCCAAGCCCGTCACCATCGTCGTGCCCTTTGCAGCGGGCGGCACCACCGATGTGCTGGCACGTGCGCTGGGCGAAAAACTGGGCACGGCCCTGGGCCAGCCCGTGATCGTGGAAAACCGGGGCGGCGCGGGCGCCACCATCGGGGCCGACTACGTGGCCAAGGCTCCTGCCGACGGCTACACGCTGTTGATGGGCGCGGTGCACCATACCATTGCCACCAGCGTGTACAAAAAGCTCAACTACGACTTTCAAAAGAGTTTTGCACCCATCACCACCGTGGCGCTGGTGCCCAACGTGCTGGCCGTGAGTGCGGCCACGCCCGCCAAGGACGTGAGGGAGCTGGTGGCGCTGATCAAGGCCACGCCCAACAAGTTCTCCTACGGCTCCAACGGCGCGGGCACAGCGCAGCACCTGATCGGCACGCAGTTCGCCGCGTCCATCGGCCAGCCCTTGCTGCATGTGCCCTACAAGGGCAGCGGCCCGCTTACCACCGACCTGCTGGGCGGGCAGGTGTCGATGTCGTTCGACACCGTCACCCCGGTGCTGCCGCACATTAAGGCGGGCAAACTGCGCGCCCTGGCGGTCACCACGGCCAAGCGCTCGTCCACCCTGCCCGACGTGCCCACGCTGCAAGAAAGCGGCTTTGCGGGCTTTGACATCGGCACCTGGTTTGGTGTGCTGGCCCCCGCCCGCACACCCGCCGATGTGGTGGCACGGCTGAACACCGAAATGGTCAAGGTCATCCAGTCGCCGGACTTTCAAAAACGCATGCAGGACATTGGCGCCGAACCCATCGGCAACACCCCCGCGCAGATGGCCGAGCAGATTGCGGCCGACACCGCACGGTTTGCCAAGCTGGTGGCCGACAACAAGATCACCACCGACTGACCGAGTGGCAAAGAGTGGTCGCCAAGGGTGGTTGGTGAGTTGAATGGTCAAGGTGGGTTGGTATAAACCCACGATGACCGATACCGCCGCCCCCGTTGCCAACACCGCACCCGCTGCCCTCGTCCGCGCGCTGGAAGAGCGCGCCTTCAACGCCTGGCCCGCGCACCAGACGGTGTTTCACCGGGGCTGGGTGTTCCGGCTGTCGGGCGGGTACACCAAGCGTGCCAACTCGGTCAACGCGCTGGTGCCCGGCGCGCCGTTTGACGGCGTGCGCGAGGCGGCGGCGGCGCTGTATGCGCGGCATGGTTTGCCCGCCGTGTTCCGCATCTCCCCCCTGGCCCCGGACGAGGCCGACCAAGAGCTGGCGGACGCGGGCTACCAGCACTTCGACCCCTCGCTGGTCCTGCACCGGCCGCTGGTGCAGGGCTCGGTGCCCCGGCCCGACGGCAGCACCGTGGTCAGCACTTCGCCTTCACCTGCATGGCTGGAAGGTTTTGCGGCGGCCAACGGCGTGGCGCCGCACCACCGCAACCTGCACCGCAGCATCCTCGACGCGATCGCCCACCCGGTGGGCTATGCGCTGCAACACAACGCCCAGGGCCATGCCGTGGGCTTTGGCCTGGCGGTGCTGGAGCGCGGCGCCGTGGGCCTGTACGACCTGGCCGTGGCGCCCGAACACCGGGGCAGCGGGCGCGGGCGCGCGCTGGTGCAGGCCCTGCTGCACTGGGGGACCGAGGCCGGGGCGACCAGCGCCTATCTGCAGGTGCGCGCGCAGAACACGCCTGCGCTGCGGCTGTATGAATCGATGGGGTTCAAGACGGCCTATGGCTACCACTACCGGGTGCCGGGCTGAACAGCCCACGCTCGCCGGGTGGTGAGGATGGCAAGCGGTACCGCAGAGGGTTTTCGCGGAGAATTTGAATCAAATTGGCTGGTAGCGCTTGATAATCATGCGCCAACAGCTATTGAATCAATAGCAAATCACCCGATCCCTAGCGGTGGCCGAGCTTGCGCACCGCCCAGTCGCCCAGGCTTTGCACGGCCTGCACAAAGAAGATCAGCACCAGCACCACGGCCAGCATGATCTCTGGCAAAAAGCGCTGGTAACCGTAGCGGATGCCCAGGTCGCCCAGGCCGCCGCCACCAATGGCACCGGCCATGGCCGAGTAGCCCGTGAGGCTCACGAAGGTGATGGTCAGGCCCGCCACGATGCCGGGCAGCGCCTCGGGCAGCAGGACCTTCCACACGATCTGGCTGGTGGTGGCGCCCATGGCCTGGGCGGCTTCCACCAGGCCATGGTCCACTTCGCGCAAGGCCGATTCAACCAGCCGGGCCACAAAGGGCGCGGCGGCAATGGTCAGCGGCACCACGGCGGCCGCCGTGCCGATGGACGAGCCCGTGATGAGGCGCGTGAACGGAATGATGGCGACCAGCAAGATGATGAACGGCGTGGAACGCACGGCATTCACCAGCCAGCCCACCAGCTTGTTCAGCGGCCCGTTTTCCAGCACGCCACCATCGTCCGTGAGGCGCAAAAACACGCCCAGTGGCACGCCGATAAGGCCCCCGACGATGCCGGAAATGCCCACCATGATGAGCGTCTCCCACAGCGACGAGGCAAAGAGGTCCAGCATGGCCGGAGTGAAATGATCGAACATGGCTTGCCCCTCCCTCAGATTTCAATGGTGACTTCTTCGACGGCCACGCCGCCTGCGCGCAGATGCTCCACGGCACCGCGCAGGTGGCCGGGTTCACCGCTGGCATAGACCGCCAGCGAGCCGAAGGTTTCGTCCTGGATCTCGTCCACCTGGCCGTGCAGGATGCTCATGTCCACCCCAAACTGGCGGATCAGCTGCGACAAGATGGGCTGGTAGGCGCTGTCGCCAGAGTAAGACAGGCGCAACAACCGGCCGGCGTGGCCGGGGGCCGTGGCCGCCAGCTGACCAGTCAGCTTGCGCACGTGGTCGAGCACACTCGGGGGCAGCTCTTGCGGCAGAATTTCGTCGATCAGGCTCTTGGTGATGGCCTGCTGCGGCCGCGTGAACACGTCGAGCACACGGCCCTGCTCCACAATGCGCCCGGCCTCGATCACCGCCACGCGGTCGGCCACCTGTTTGATGACCTGCATCTGGTGGGTGATGAGCACCACCGTCAGGCCCAGCTCGCGGTTCACCTGGCGCAGCAGGTCGAGGATGGAGCGGGTGGTCTCCGGGTCGAGCGCCGAGGTCGCTTCGTCAGACAGCAGCACCTTGGGGCGGCTGGCCAGCGCACGCGCAATGCCCACGCGCTGCTTTTGACCGCCGCTGATCTGCGCCGGGTAGCGGTCTGCCAGTGCCGACAGGCCCACCAGCTCCAGCAGCGGGTTCACGCGCTCGCGAATGGCTGCCTTGTCCATGCCCGCCAGCTCCAGTGGCAGTGCAGCGTTGTCGAACACCGTGCGCGACGACAGCAGGTTGAAGTGCTGGAACACCATGCCAATGTCGCGGCGGGCCTCGCGCAGTTGTGCGTCGTTGAGCTGGGTCAGGTCGCGCCCACCCACGATGACCTGGCCCGTGGTGGGCCGGTTCAGCAGATTGATCACGCGCACCAGCGAGCTTTTTCCCGCGCCGCTCTTGCCGATGATGCCGAACACTTCGCCCGGCGCGATGTGAAGGTCGATGCCGCGCAGGGCCTCGACCGGACCTTGTGGGCCCTGGTAGGTTTGGGTAATACCCCGTAAGTCGATCATGAAAAGCAAAGGGCCGGCACGCACCTGGTGTGTGCGCTCGGCCCTGAAAACACAAAGATAAGCAACTGTACTAGAGCGCTATAAAGAAACCAACTATCAAAAAATAAAGTAATAAGACATCAAAGTTATTTGGACTGTTCGGCGCCTACCCCGCCGCCATGGGCACAACCCGACCCTTGACCTGGCGCGACACCATGGCCCCCAATACCACCACACCCAGCGCCGCCACCGAGAACACCGGCGCGATCCAGCCCCGGTCCACGCTGGCGGCCACCGCCAACACCCCCAGGGACTGGCCCAGAAACAGCAGACAGGCAAACAGCGTGACCGCTGTGCCACGCGCTTCGGGGGCCATCTGTGTGGCCTGCACCTGCAGCGTGTTGTGCAGCATGTAAAAGCCCACCCCGGCAAAAAAACAGCCCAGCACAGCCCACGCGGCCGCCGGGCCCCAGGCCAGTAGCAGCAGGCCCGCCGCAATGAAGCAAGCGCCCACCAGTGCCAGGCCACGCTCACCCAGCAGGGCCAGCCAGCGGCGCGCCAGCAGGCTGTAGACCAGCCCGCCCACGCCATACAACACCATCACCCCCCAGCGGCCGAGGCCGACAGCCCAAAACCATCCACCATGCGCGCAGGCACAAAGGCCAGCGTGCCAAAGGCCAGGGCCCCTTCGACCGCCACCACGGCCAAGACCCAACGCACGCGGGGCATGCGCAACAGGCGCGCTGTGCTGGCCAGATAGGCCGACAACGAGAACGCGGGCGGCACCGGCGCGCCTTCGGCCGGGGCCGGGGCAGAGGCCGTCATGATGCGTGCCTGCCTGAACAACATGCTGGCCGCCACCATAAACAACAGCGACAGCACGGCAAACGCGGCCCGCCAGCCCAGCACTTCCACCGCGAAACCACCAAACCACTGGCCCGCCATCATCCCCGAGACCGTCGCCACCATCAGGCGGGCCAACGTCTCCTGGCGCTGCGCATAGGGCACATGGTCGCCAATCCAGGCCATCGACAGCGGGATGATGCCCGCCGCCGCCGCCCCCATGGCCGCGCGCGAGGCCACCAGCAGCGGCAACGTGGGCGCCATCGCTGTCATGCCGCAGAACACCGCACAGGCCGACGTGGCGCTGATGATCACGCGCACCTTGCCAAACCGGTCGCCCAGCGGGCCATAAAAAAGCTGAAGCACGCCGTAGGCCACCGCAAACGCGGCAATCACCGCAGAGGCATCGCCCGTGGTCACAGAGAACTCCTGCGCCAGGGACACCAGCATCGGGTCACACACGCGCATGGAGGCCATGCTGCAAAAGGCCGCCAGGCCAATCAGGCGCAGCATCAAAGGGGAAGGGATCATGCGCCGATTGTGCGGGGGCTGTGGCCAGTGTGCTGACGCCAAGGTGCATGCACCCCGGCAGCGGGGGGTCTGTGGGCTGGCGCGTGCAGCGCAGGCCCTCTGTGTGGTTGTCGTGATGGCGCGGGGCCAGAGGGGCCCGATCAGTCCCGGGCGCGATCAGCCCTTGCCCGCATTGAACCCGGTGTCGAACGTGCCCCGCACATCGAGCCGCTGCTTGATGAGGCCCGCCGCCAGATAAAAGTCGGCCGTCTTCTGCTGGTCCGCCAGCACCTGGGCGTCGATGTCCTGCCAGCGGGTGGCGCGGCGCTCAAATTGCAGCTGTGCGGCATCGGCCGGTATGCCCACGATGCGCGCCAGCGATTGCCCAAACGGCTTGGCGTTCTGGTACGACCACACCTGCGCACGCGCCACGCGCTCCTTGAAGTCTTGCAGTGCAGCGCGTTTTTCGGCCAGCGCCGCATCGGTGGCGGCCAGAAAACTCAGGCCGGACCACAGACCCCGGCCACTGACCAGAACCCGCGCATGGCCGCTGGTTTCGGCGAGTGCCGTGTAAGGCTCCCAGGTCGCCCAGGCGTCCACCGATCCCTGAGTCAAGGCGAGCTTGGCGTCCGGCGGCGGGATGAAGCGCAGCTGCACATCGTCCACCTTCAGGCCCGCCGACTCCAGCGCCTTGAGCGTGACCAGATGGCCGATGGAGCCCCGGTTGGTGACAATGCTCTTGCCCTTCAGATCCGCCGCCGTCTTGAGCGGCGAATGGGGCGCCACCAGCACGGCTGTGCCATACGCGTCAGACCGGCTGGCCGCAAAGGCCTTCACCCGGCTGCCCGCCGCCAGCGTGAACAGCAGCGGCGCATCGCCGATGGGGCCAAAGTCCACCGCGTTGGCATTGAGTGCCTCGGCCAGCGGCGCGGCGGCCGGGAACTCGCTCCATTTGATGTCGTAGGGCAGATTCTTGAGTTCACCCGCCGCGTCGAGCAGGGCCTGTAGCCCGCCCTTCTGGTCGCCCGCACGCAACAGCACGCGCGCGGGTGTTTGGGCATGGGTCAGCACAGGCGAGAGGAACGAACTGGCGGCGACCGAGGCGGTCAGCAAGTGGTGAAACTGGCGTCGTTGGAGGGTCATGGTCGGGGAGTTTTGAAAGGGAGAGGTCGGTAACAAAAAAAGGAGGGGGGGAAAGGGATCACAACCCCAGAGCGCGGCGGCCCGCCGCGATGTGTACGCTGTCCTCCTGCGGCGTGTGCACGCGCCCGCACAACACGTCGCGCAGGTGGCGCTCCAGCGGGTTCTTGCGCGCCAGGCCGTGGTTGCTGCTGAGCGCCAGCGCGGCTTGCACCGCCTCGATGGCGTTCTGCATGGCCACCGTCTTCACCAAACCGCTGTCTATCGCGGGCACCAGGATGCCGCTGTCCAGGTCCTGCGCCACGCTGGCGATCAGGCGGGCGTTGGTACTCAGCTGGGCCTCGATGCGGCCCAAGGCCTCTTGTGCGCGGGGCAGGCTGGCCAGCGGCGCGCCGAGGTTGGCGGGTGTGCGCTCGCGCAAAAACTGCACCAGCCAGTCGCGCGCCGCGCGGGCCACACCGGTGTAGAGCGCGCCCAGCATCACCGTCATCTCGGCCAGCATGGCGGGCTCGCCACGGGCCCAGTCTTGCGGCAGGCGCAGGTCCAGCGCGTGGTCGTGCGGCGTGAGCACCCCCTGCAGATGCACGTCGTGGCTGCCGCTGGCGCGCAGGCCCAGGTGGTCCCAGGTTTCTTCGATACGGATTCCGGGCGCATCGGCCCGCACCAGGAACGATCCCGTGCGCGGCACCTCCTCATCGGTGCGCGCCCACACCACATACCAACGCAGGATGGGTGCGCCGGTCGAATACACCTTGTGCCCGCTGATGCGCCAGCCCTCGGCCGTGTGCCGCGCCACCGTGGCGGGCAGGCCGCCGCGCGCGGGCGAGCCCAGCTCGGGCTCCACCCGCAGCGCGTTGATGAGCGATACCTCGCGTTGCGACTCCTGCACCAGTTGCTGCGCCAGCGCCTGCGGCCAGGGCGAGCCGGGCCGTCCCATGCCGCGCTGCTGGATGTATTGCATGGTCAGCACCAGTGCGGTGGCCGGGCAGCCCTGCCCCACCGCACCGATCACCTCGCCCAGTTGCGCAGCCGATGCGCCCTGCCCGCCCAGCGTGCGTGGCGCGGCCAGCGCAAGCAGCCCGGCCTGCTGCAGGTCGGCAAAGTTGGCATGCGGAAAACTGCCGTCCCGGTCATGCACCACAGCCCGCTCGGCAAACTCCACCGCCAGCGTGCGGGCCACCTGCCCCCAGGTCAGCGGCGCATTCATTGCAGCACCTCAGGCTGCTGCCGCACGATGATGTCGAACAGGCTTCTGAAGGCAAACTGCGCGCCGCCCGGCCCGCCGATCTGCGCGTGGGTGCGCTGCGCGATCTCGTGGCGAATGGGTTTGGGCGTGCCCGCTGCCTCGGCCAGCAACTGGGCGTGGCAGGCGTTCTCCAGCGCGATGTACCACCACGCAGCGGCCTCCACCGAGGGCCCAGCCGTGAGGATGCCGTGGTTCTGCAGGATCACCGCCTTCCGCGCACCCAGCGCCTTGCCGATACGGAAACCCTCATCGGTCTCCAACACCACCCCGGTGAAGTCGTCGAACAGCGCATGGTCTTCATAGAAGATGCACGCGTCCTGCGTCAGCGGATCGAGCTTGCGGCCCAGCGCGGCCCAGGCCTTGCCGTAGGTGGAATGCGTGTGGGCTGCCGCAATGATGTCGGGCCGTGTCTCATGCAGTGCGGCGTGGATGGCAAACGCAGCGCGGTTCAGCGGCCCCTCGCCCACCACGATCTCGCCCGCTGCATTGACCAGCAGCAGGTCAGACACCTTGATCTGCGAGAAATGCACGCCCAGCGGGTTCACCCAGAAGTGATCTGTCCACTCTGGGTCGCGCGCAGTGATGTGGCCTGCCAGCCCATAGTCAAAACCCTGCTGCGCAAACAGCCGGAACGCCACGGCCAGCGTCTCTTGCCGGTGACGGCGCTCGGCCTGCACGGTGGAGCGCGCTGCGGGCGCATCGAACCAGTCCTTACGCTGGGGTTGGGCGTTGCGGGCAGGGGTGGTGGGTACAGGCGCGAGGACAGCGGACATGGGCGGCTTTCAAGAATGGGTGGGGTTGCAACAAGCAATGCGCCCACCTTAAAAGCGCCCCCACGCTTCGCCAACGAAGAATTCCGCGTGACCACATGCGGTTTCTGCATGAACGGCGACGGCGCGGTGCACTGCCCCTGTGCATAAGCAGTCGGCAGCACGCAGCGTTCCATGCTGCGTTTACCGCATATCGATGCTACGCAACGGTCTTTGCGCGGCAGGCGGGCTTGGCGGAACCTTGTGGCCCATCGTTGTATGCCACTGCCTCAAGGACCCGCCCCCATGCCTCACACCACACAGCCCCTCACCCACCTCCTGAACCGCCGCCAACTCCTTCAGGCCAGCCTGGCCGCCACCGCCTGGGCCGCCACGGCGGGCACACCCGCCTTTGCGGCCACGCCCGCGCCCGACCTGTCCAAAATCACGCTGCGCGTCGGCACCTACAAAGGCCTGTGGCGCGCACTGATCGCGGCATCGGGCCAGGGCAACACGCCCTACCGCATCGAATGGCGCGAGCTGAACAACGGCGTGCTGCACATCGAGGCGCTGAACGGCGATGCGCTCGACCTGGGCTCGGGGAGCGAGATCCCGGCCCTGTTTGCTGCACGCCAAAAGGCGCAGGTGCGCTTCATCGCCGTGGTGCGCGAAGACCTCAACAACCAGGTCACGCTGGCGCGCAAGGATGCGCCCATCCAGCGCATCGCGGACCTGAAAGGCAAGCGTGTGGGCTACGTGCGCGCCACCACCTCGCACTACTACCTGAGCCGCCAGCTGGCCGAGGCCGGCCTGTCGTTTGCCGACATCCAGGCCATCAACCTTACCCCCGCCGATGGCCTCTCGGCCTTTGACCGGGGCGACCTCGACGCCTGGGCCATCTACGGCTACAACGGGCAAATCGCCCGCCTGCGCTACGGGGCGCGCGTGCTCAAAACCGGGCTGGGTTACCTCTCGGGCAACTTCCCCATTTATGCCAACCCGCGCTCGGTGGACGACCCGCTCAAACACGCTGCCATTGCCGACTATTTGCAGCGCCTGCGCCGCGCCTATCTGTGGGCCAACGACAACTACCTGGCCTACGCACAGGCCCAATCGGCCGAGACCCGTGTGCCCGTGGGCGACCTGATCGAGCTGTGGAACAACCGCAGCACCGACTACGACCTGCGCCCCGTGGACGACAGCGTGGTGCAAGGCCACCAAACCGTGGCCGACACCTTCTTGCAGCTGGGTGTGCTGGACGGGCCTGCACAAGTGGCACCGCTGTGGGATCGCAGCTTCAAGGGCGTGTTGCGCCCCTTGGCCGTGGACAAGGCGGCATAAAGGCAAGGGGCGGCTCGGTGGCCAACGTGCCCGCCGTCCGCCGTCCGCCCTCCCTCCTTCCCTCCTTCCCTCCTTCCCCGATCCATTTTTTGCGTGGCACGGGCACCGCTTGCGCTTACCATGCGCCCCTCATTCCAACGAGGAGCACAGAACCATGACCATGAACAAGCGCAACTTCGTCACCGCCAGCGTGGGCCTGGCCAGCCTGTGGTCCGCGGCCGGCAGCAGCCACGCCGCCCCCTCGACCAAGACCACAGCGTCCCAAGGCCCCACGCTGCTCACCCTGAGCGGCGCCATCACCCGGTCCAACCGGGGAGCACTGGACCCTGCCATCGACCAGATGATGGGCAAACACGGCATCCAGTTTTCCAACGCCCACGCGCTCGACGCCGCCGCCCTGCAACGCATGGCCGCCGTCACCATCCAACCCACGCTGGAATACGACAGCAAAAAGCACACGCTCAAAGGCCCCTTGCTCACCACCGTGCTGGCCGCCGCGGGTGTCACCGCAGGCAGCGCCGTGCAACTGGTGCTGCGCGCGGTGGATGGCTACAACGTCACCATCAGCATGGCCGACGCCCAGGCCCACCGCATGATCGTCGCCACCCACATCGACGGCCAGCCCATGGCCCTGGGCGGCCTGGGCCCGCAGTGGGCGGTGTATGACGCGGACGTGCTGCCCGCCTTCAAGGACAAGCCTGTGAAGGAACGCTTTGGTTTGTGCCCCTGGGGGCTGTACCACATTGAGGTGAAGAAGGCCTGAGCCCGCGCGGGCCCACCACCGACGGGCCAGTGCACAGCAAAGCACCGCAACCCCGCACCCAACAAAAAGAGCGACCCCAGGGTCGCTCTTTTTTTGATAGCTGCCAGCGCTTGATCCACTAGCGCTACAGCCACATTTCGCCTCAAATCAGCCCCGGCGCCGCCCGATGCGCACCGCCAGCGCTGCCAGCGACCCCACCGTGGCCAATGCCACCACACCCAGCCACCCCCACTGCGCCAGCACCAGGCTGCCCAGCGCTGCACCGGCCGACATGCCGATGAACATGCCGGTGAACAGCAACGCATTGAGCCGGCTGCGCGCCGCAGGGTCGATGCCGTACACGATGGTCTGGTGCGCCACCAGCGTGGCCTGCACGCCAAAGTCAAAACCAATCGCACTGGCCACGATCAGCGCCAACTGCGCCTGCGCAGGCAGCAGCGGCGCCAGCGCCATCACCGCAAACGACGCCGCCGCCAGCCCTGCGCCATAACGGGTGACGACCTCGGGCCCGCGCTTGTCGGCCAGGCGCCCGGCCAGCGGTGCGGCCAACGCACCTGCCGCCCCGGCCAGGCCAAACGCACCCGCTGCCGCCGTACCCAACTGAAACTGGCCGTGCAGCATCACCGCCAGCGTGGACCAGAACGCGCTGAAACCCACGGCCAGCAACCCCTGCGCCCAGGCCGCACGGCGCAGCGCAGCGTGCTGGCGCCACAGCGCCACCATCGAGCCAATCAGCGCGCCATAGCCCAGCTGCGTGGTGGGCGCAAAGCGCGGCAGCCCGCGCCACACCGCCACCGTCAGCAGCGCAATGGCCACCGCCGCCGCCACATACACCGTGCGCCAACCCCATTGCTGCGCCACAAAGCCGCTGACCACACGCGACAACAAAATGCCCAGCAGCAGCCCCGTCATCACAATGCCCACCATGCGCCCGCGCTGCGCCGCCGGGGCCAGCGTGGCGGCGGCGGGCACCACATCTTGCGCCACCGTGGCCGCCAGGCCCACGGCCAGGCTGGCCGCCAGCAGTGCGCCCATGCCGGGCGCCAGGCCGCTCATTAGCAAGGCCACTATCAGCGCGATGGACTTGATGACGATGATGCGACGCCGGTCAAACCGGTCGCCCAGCGGAGCCAGCAGCAAGATGCCCAGCGCATAGCCCAGCTGCGTGAGCGTGGGCACCAGCCCCACCACGCGGCTGTCGGCCTGCATGTCGGGCCCCAGCACGCCCAGCATGGGCTGGCTGTAGTACAGCGACGCCACGCTCAGGCCCGCCGTGGTGGCCAGCAGCAGCAACAGCGGCGCGCCCACCGCCCCCTCGGCAGGCGGCAGCCCTGGCGCCGCGCCAATGACAGGGATTGCATGCACATTTTGAATGGAAGACATCTCAACACCTGTTCAGCAAAAGGAAAGGTGCGATTGTTCATAGGCGCTGCACCCTTGGGTAGTGGTCTGGGTTGCAGATTTGTTATACGCTTCACGCATGACCACTGCCCTGCCACCCGGCGCCGACCGCATCGAGCTGATGCAGACCTTCATCCGCATCGTCGAAACCGGCAGCCTCTCAGCCGCTGCCCAGCAACTGGGCACCAGCCAGCCCACCGTGAGCCGCCGCCTGCAGGCACTGGAGCGCAGCCTGGGCATCAAACTGCTGCAGCGCTCCACCCATGTGATGAAGCTCACCGAAGACGGCGAACGCTGCTTTGCCCACGCCAAGGCCCTGCTGGAAGACTGGCGCGCCATGGAAGACGACCTGCGCGGCACGGCCGACACCCCGCGCGGCACCCTGCGCGTGCTGGCGCCACACGCCTTTGGGCAAGACCAGTTCATCGCCCCGCTGATGGCCTACCTGCGCCGCTACCCCGAGGTGGATGTGGAATGGATGCTGCACGACCGCCGCCCCAACTTCATCGCCGAAGGCATCGACTGCGCCATCCAGGTCGGCGCGGTGGACGACCCCACGGTGGTCGCGGTGCGCCTGGCCGAAGTGCCTCGCATCGTGCTGGCCGCCCCCGCCCTCATGGCCGGGCGCCCCACGCCCCAGCACGCACAAGACCTGCAACCCCTGCCCTGGCTGGCCCTGAGCACCTTCTACCGCCGCGAGGTCACGCTGACGCAAGAGCCCGGCGGCGAGGCCCACACGTTTGGCATCGCACCGCGTTTGGCCACCGACAGCCTGTACGCATTGCGCAGCGCCGCTCTGGCCGGGCTGGGGGCGTGCATTTCATCGGCATGGATCGTGGACAACGATGTGCGCCAGGGGCACTTGCTGCACCTGGTGCCCAACTGGCATGCAGCGCCGCTGCCGGTGTACTTGGTTTATCCGTATGCGCGGTTTTATCCGGCGCGGCTACGGTTGTTTTTGGAGGCGATGCGGGGGGCGATGCCGGGGTTGGTGGGGATGCGGGCGGTGGAGGTTTGAGCGGATGGCAGGCATCGGCCCATTGCGGAGGCTCCGGGCCGCCCCGCGCTGGCCGGCCGGCCGAGGGATGAACCTATCGGGCAGGGCGTTTGGCCCATCCGTCGCGGACGGGCTGCGAGGCCTGATAGACCTCGACCGGCTGTGCCCCAGCGCTCTAGAATGTTTGCGTGAAGCCCCGGTTGGAACAACAGATTCGCTTCTGCAAATCGCATGACGACCTACGCATTGCCTACGCGACGATGGGTAGGGGGCCGGCGGTGGTGCGCGCGGCACACTTCCTCACGCACCTCGAATTCGATCTGCACAGCCCCGTCTGGAATCCATGGTTGCTCGAACTCAGCCGCCAGCGCTCGCTGGTTCGGTACGACGGCAGGGGCTACGGTCTGTCGGACCTGGATTCGGCGCCGCAGCAACTTGACGCCTGGGTCGCCGATCTTGAAGCCGTGGTGGACGCCGCCGGGCTGGAGCGTTTTGCGCTGCTGGGATGTTCGCAAGGCTGTGCCATTTCCATTGCCTACGCGGTGCGCCACCCGGAACGGGTCTCCTGCCTTGTGGTGCTGGGCGGATATACGCGCGGGCTGATGCGGCGCAACCCGACGCCGGCCGAGATCAAGGAAGCCAGGCTGCTTCTCGACCTGATCGAGATCGGATGGGGCCGCGACAACCCGGCTTTCCGCCAGGTGTTCACCTCGCAGTTCATTCCCGATGGGTCGCCAGAGCAAGTGAACTGGTTCAATGAACTGGAGCGGCTGTCTACCAGCCCCGAACATGCGGCACGCGTCATCGCGGCGTTTGGACAGATCGACGTCACCGACTTGGCCGCCCGTGTCACCTGCCCTACGCTGGTGCTGCACGCGCGGGGAGATGCCCGCGTGCCCTTCGAGGAAGGCCGGCGCACCGCAGGACTGATTCCCGGCGCACGCTTCATTCCGCTGGACAGCCGTAACCATGCGCTGTTGGCGACCGAGCCCGCATTCGCCCAGTGCTTCCGTGAAATTCAGACCTTTCTTGAAGAGCACCAAGCGGCACCGGGCGAGCCTCTTGCGTTCCCGGACTTGAGTTCTGGCGAGCGAGCCTTGCTGGAGCTTTTGGCGCATGGCCTGGACAACTTGCAGATAGCGGCGCATCTCGGCCTGGCCGAGAAGACAGTGCGCAACAAAGTCTCTGCAATCTTCGCCAAACTGGACGTGTCAACCCGCGCCCAGGCCATCGTCCACGCGCGAGAAGCCGGATTCGGCGCCAAGCCGCTGCCGACCTGAGGTGGCACAGGACGGCGGTCCCGGCCAGGGACCCATTTGCGCAAGCATCCGCCCCGAATCGGGACAACTGCCTCGCGCGCGATCGTCCCCGCTTCTATTGAATGGACTCCATCGCATCACCCCAGCACTGGAGATCACATGTTGCCACTGACAAAACCGAATCCGATCCGCTTCACAACGGCCGGTGTGGCGCCGCGCCACCCAGGGCTAGAGCGCATGGCGAGCTGGCTGCAACGCAGATGGCAATCGGCATGCCGTCGCGCAGAGCGGCCCGACCGCGCCGTGCCCTACTACTGACCCGCGATGCCAGACGCCTTGCATGGTTCGGGATCGGGTCGACCTCACACGGTTTGATGGTGGCCGGGACATGGGCGTTTGTGCAGAGGCAAGAAGTTCGGCAGCATTCCCCCAAAGCGCTGGGTTCCACAGGGCCGACCCGGCGGGACAGGCCGGGCCCGGCTGCTGGGCCATGGTGGCCGCCGCCTCGGCCTTGTGCGTATTCACCATGGGCCTGTCGGTGGCCTGTTGGAGGACTTGACCGGCAGGGTTTCGGTGACATAGGCTAACGCTGGCTTGGCAAGGCTACTCAATTCCGCCACCGTTGGCGGCCTCGTACGCCGGCAACGCGGTCGCAAGAAGCCACCTCTGCACGCTGGCACCGCACAGGCCTCTGCATTTTTTGGCGTTACCAAGGAGTCACCCACCATGCAGACCGACCGCCACCACAAAATTGACTTTCAGGAATACGGCGGCAAGCCCGACGGTGTGAACGGTGTTGCAGGCAGCGCGCATCCGGTAGTGATGTTCGTGCCCGGCTCGTACAGCACCCCGGCGGCCTGGCGTGGCATACAGAAGCGGCTGCCGCCCCAATATCGCATGGTTGGCACCAGCCTCTGCGGCTATGGCGCAACAACCGATTCGCGCAGCGTCGGCGATCTCGATATCGATCACGAAGTGCGTGTGTTGGAGCACGTGGCCGCGCGCATGGGCAATGGGCCGTTGCATCTGGTGGGCCATTCGTTCGGCGGCACCGTGGCGCTGGCTGCGGCCCTCTCCCGCACCGTAGAGGTTTCCAGCCTGGCATTGTTCGAGGCCAACCCGGTGACCATGATCCGCGCAGTCGGCAACATCGATCTGTTTGAAGAAACGCGTCGCATGAGCCAGGATTTCGAGGCGGCACACCGTGCTGGCGAGCCCGATGCCGCCAGCCGCATCATCGACTTTTGGGGCGGTACCGACTCCTTTGCGGCAATGCCACTGTCGGTGCAAGACTATTGCCGATCGACCACCGATGCCAATGTGCTCGACTGGCGCACCGTGATGACGCTCGACGCTGGCCCGGCAGACTATGCCCGGCTGGCCATGCCGGTGCTCCTGGTGCGCGGCGGCCTCGCCAACCCCGCCATGGTGGCGATCACTGACGCGCTTGCGACGAGCCTGCCAAATGTCACGACCGCTGTCGTCGCCAACGCCGGCCACTTCTTGATCACATCGCACGCGGCCGAATGCGCTGATTTGCTCAGGGACTTTTTGGCGCATGCATCCCTGTAGGCAAGGCTTCATTGGCGCCTTCGCAGTGCCTGCTTTCCAGCTTGTCACCACCGCCTGCCAGGACCCGCTTTGGGTCGGTAGCGGCCAATCTTCGATCAACACCCTCAAAGTCCAAAGACATGGAGCGGTATACCAACCGCTCTCATTTCAATAGCTTTCAGCGCTTACACATCAAGCGCTACAGCACTATTTCATTCAAAACAGCGTTCCCCCCTTCGTGCAGCCCCTCGCCACACCTGCGCATGCGTGATGGCCGCCACGTCCACCCGCACGGACAAGATCCCGTCGCGGGCCGACCGGCCGGCCACGGTTTGCAGCGCCGTGATGCCAGTTGAAGCCCACACCTTCCAGCGTGCGCGATGCCTCGAACAGTGCGCGCAGGCCACCGGCCTGGTCGCCCAGCACCAGCGATGTGGCCTGGGCTTGCTGAGCGTGTGCAACGCCGCCCGGGCCGAGCAGGCCCGACAGGCTGGTAGCCCCCAGCGACAAGGCGCCGGCCTGCTGCAGCCAGATGCGGCGGCTTGTGTGACTACTGCTGCGGTTGTCCATCACGCCGCCTTGCGCAGGGGCTGCGCTGCGGGTTGTAGGCCATCACGCTCGGCCACCTTGGCACGCACCAGGGGCAGCAGTTCGCGGCCATATTCGATGGCGTCCACCAGCGGGTCGAAGCCCCGGATGAGGAAGGTGGTGATACCCAGGTCGTAATACTTGAGCAGAGCGTCGGCCACCTGTTCGGGCGTGCCGACGAGCGAGGTGGAGTTGGAGCGGCCACCGATCTCGCGCGCCACGGCAGTCCACAGGCGTTCGTCCACGCAGTCGCCGTTGGCGGCGTCGGCCAGCAGGCGTTGCGCGCCTTCGCTTTGCTGCGGGCCTGCGCCGCGTGCGTAGCCCTGCTGCACGCGCAAGCGGCGGGTGTCGTCCAGAATGCGGTCGGCCTTGGCCCAGGCTTCTTCTTCGGTTTGGCCCAGGATGGGGCGAAACGAGATGCTGAAGTCCACATGCCGGCCTTGCAGCGTGGCCTCGGCGCGCACGCGGCGCACCAGGTCGCCGGCCTGGGCCAGCGATTCGCCCCACAGCGCGTATACGTCGGCGTGTTTGCCTGCCACCTGCAGTGCGGGGGCAGAGGCACCACCAAAGTAGATGGGCACGCGCTGGCCGCGCACGGGCTTGACTTCCGACACGGCGCCCTTCACGCGGTAATAGGTGCCTTCATGGTCGAAGGGTTTGTCTTCGGCCCACACGCGGCGCAGGATGGCAAGGTATTCGTCCGTGCGCGCATAACGCTCGTCGTGGTTCAGAAAATCGCCATCGCGCTGCTGGTCTTCGTCCGAGCCACCGCTGATGTAGTGCACGGCCAGGCGGCCGCCCGTGTAGTGATCGAGCGTGGCGAGCTGGCGTGCAGCCAGTGTGGGCGCCACAAAGCCGGGCCGGTGGGCCAGCAAGAAGTTGATCTTGTCGGTGACCGAGGCGGCGTATGCGACGGTAAGCAGCGTGTCGGGGCTGGACGAGCTGGCGGGAACGAGGATGCGGTCAAAGCCCGCATGCTCATGCACCTGCGCAAAGGCGCGCACGTAGGCGGGGTCTACGGCGGCGCCCTTGCGGGTAATGGTTTCGGAGACTTCGTGCGGCTGGATCATGCCGATGAATTGGACGGACATTGCGGGCTCCTGGGGCGATGGGTAAACGGTTGAATGAATGATTGGCAGCGTCACGCGGGCGGGACTGCAGCCATGATCTGCCTGCACCCGGCGCGCGCCAACGAAGAAAAACGCGTTTGCAAACTCGGGCTGTGCATAGGGCCTCACGGCAATGCAGCAGACGCCCACCGTGGCGCTTGAGCCCGGTTGCAAGGTAGAGTGGCAGCCTCTGGCTCTGCCTGGGCTGCTGGCCATGGCTCCAGGACCGAAAACGACCGGCGCGCTGCGGTACTTGCGCGGTGCACAAGAGATGGGCCAAGCCGAACGGCAGCAGCCGCCTGGCCAATGCCTTCAGGCCAAGCTGCGGCTGCCGCGAGGGAAATGCCGAGCCCATGGGCGCAGTTCGAAAGATGGAGGTGACCGTGTTCAGAACACGCATCCCAGTGCAACCCCAAAGGAGGTACTCATGACACAGCATTCAGATGCCACCTTGGCCACCGAGCGCGTGCTGCTTGCCAGCCCGCGCCAGGTGTTCACCGCCTTCAGCCAACCGCAACTGCTGGCCCGCTGGTGGGGGCCGGAAGGTTTCAGCAACACGTTCGAGCAATTCGATTTTCGGCCCGGGGGAAGGTGGGTGTTTGTGATGCATGGGCCGGACGGGGCGAACTACCCCAACGGGAGCCGCTTTCGCCGCATTGAGGAGGACACGCTGGTCGTGATCGATCATGTGGTGGCACCGCTGTTCACCCTCACGGTCAGGCTGACACCCCATGGGGAGCACCATACGCACCTGGCTTGGGCCCAGGCGTTTGAAAGTGCCGCGCTGGCCGACAAGCTGCGCGCGCTGGTCGTTCCCGCCAACGAGCAGAACCTGGACCGACTGCAGACCGTGCTGAGCACATTGGGGGCAGCGTGACCTCCACACGCGCCGAGACTCAACCGCCCCCTCCTGAAGGGCCGCCCGCCTCCACCCTGATCGATCAGCGCATTGCCGACCTCAACGACTGGCGCGGGCAGGCACTGGCCCGCGTGCGCCAACTCATCCACGAGGCAGCGCCCGATGTAGTGGAAGAGTGGAAGTGGAAAGGCACGCCGGTATGGTCGCTGGGCGGGATCCTGTGCACGGGCGAGAGCTACAAGACGGCAGTGAAGCTCACCTTTCTGAAAGGTGCCTCACTGCCCGACCCGGCCCAGCTCTTCAACGCCAGTCTGGACGGCAACGCGCGGCGGGCCATCGACATCCATGAGGGCAAAACGGTGGATGCCAGCGCCTTCAAGGCACTCGTTCGCGCCGCCGTGGAGCTGAATGCGGCGCAGACCACCGCCAGACAACTGGCTCGAACCAGGTAACCGGGGCAGCCCCATTCTTCCCCTGCCTGGCCAAGCCTTGCACGCCCATGCTTTGGTCGCACGCGCCGATGGCAGCCGATGCGAGGATTTTTCGGATGCATCCTTCTCCAAAAAACTGTATATTTATACAGTTATCTACCCAGGAGAAAACCATGGACACCATCGAAGCCACCTACACCGTTACCCTGCACGACTACCCTGAAGAACTGCCAGCCCAGCAACAATCCGCCGCCGAAAAACGCTATGCCCGGGAGCTTGAAAAGCAGCTGGGCGGCCCAGAACAGGTGGTGGCCGCGCTGGACACCCTGTCCAGCCTGGAAGAGTCCCCGCCCGAAATTGTCTCTCCCGGCGACCTCAGCCTGCTCAAGCACTGGGGTCGAGCCAATGCGGCGGCCAAACAGGCGGGTTTTCGGGACCTGGGTGAGGCGGATGGCGCGTACTTTGAGGTGCAAATCGCCTGAACAGAGGCCATGTGTGGCCGGGCGTGCGCTGGCATCCACTCTCATGGCTGGCGGCGTACTGGCCGGAATGGCCGTGGGCCACGGTTGCGGGCCCTGAATACCAACCACGTCCGCTAACAAAACCGCCGATCCGGGACAAGTCGGCCCCCCTCGGGCCGCCTGTGCAGACACTCTCAGATAAAACCCGCCGCAGCGAATTTATTTTCGATGTAGCAAGCCTCCAGAATGCCCTCAGGCCAGGCTGTGGAGAATCTGGCAAACGCCCCGAAGTTCATCCAACCCAGACCCGGATTGTGAGGGCGCCAACCCACAGGCAGGACATGAATGAAGACAGCACCTATGCAAGAACTACTCGCCAGCAGGTTGCCATCGGGCGGACAGATTTCCGTGTTGATGGTGTGCATGGGCAACATCTGTCGCAGCCCCACAGCACAGGGTGTGCTGGAGAAGATGGTGGCCGATGCGGGCTTGTCCGGCCGCATCCATGTGGACTCCGCCGGCACCCACGGCTACCACGTGGGCGAGCCTCCCGACGAACGTGCCCAGGCGCACGCCGCACGGCGGGGCTATGACCTCTCGGCGCAGCGCGCACGCACACTCACCCGGAGCGACTTCACCGACCACGACCTGTTGCTGGTAATGGACGACAACAACGAACACGCCGCCCGCGCGCTGTGCCCGCCGGGCAGCAAAGCCCGGTTGCACCGGCTTGCAGACTTCTGCACCACCCTGCAGGCCCATGAGGTGCCCGACCCGTACTACGGCGGCAAGGATGGTTTCGAGCATGTGCTGGACGTGGTGGAAGACGCCTGCCGGGGCGTGCTTCAGCGCCTGCAGCTCCAACCGCAGACACCGGCCCGCTGAACCGTCCCAGGATGGGTCAGGATTCGGCGAGCGGCATGACAACCCGCGCCGCCGGCAATGACACCGCACAACCCCTGTCCACCTGGCTCGACCAGCCCATCGCCAATTCCAGTCGCTGATGGGAAGCCCTGGCCTGGAATGCACTTGCAGCCAAGCCCACCAAGGAGGGCGCTGCACGCAGCAGTTAGCTATGTTTTCAAGAGCAAACTCTGTTGATTCCACTGGCGCATGAGGCACTATTGGCTTGAAATCCGCCGTCCGATCCGGCACGGAAGGTGCCAAAACGGTCGGGCAACCCCACCTCGCTGCCTAGCACCGTGCCCCGGCCGACCACATCATTCGGGCTGGATGCCCGCCTCCTTCACCACCCTGCCCCACTTGACCAGGTCGGACTTGATGACGGCGGCGTATTCCTGCGGCGTACCGCCCTGGATTTCAATGCCGGCGCCCTCCAGCTTGGCCCGCACGTCAGGCAATTTGAGGGCGGCGTTGATCTCGGCATTGAGCCGGGCAATGATCGCCTTGGGTGTGCCCGCTGGCGCAAGGAAACCACCATTGGTATTGGCGTCGTAGCCCTTCAGGCCCTGCTCGTCGGCCGTGGGCACATCCGGCAGCGACTGGGCGCGTTTGCGGGTGGAGATGGCCACGGCGCGCACATTGCCACCCTTCACCTGCGGCTGGATGGCGCTGATAGTGTCGATGTAGAGCGCGGTGCGCCCGGCCAGCAAGTCGGGGTGGGCAGCGGACGAGCCCTTGTAGGGCACCAGCAGCATCTGCACGCCGCTGGCCATGCGGAACATCTCAGCGGCCATCTCCTGAGCGCTGCCGCGGCCTGAAGTGGCCACCTTGGCCTGGTCGGGATTGGCCTTCATCCAGGCGATGAACTCGGGCAGCGTCTTGGCAGGGATCTGCGGGTAGATGGCAAACACCAGCGGCACTTCGTGGGTGTAGACGATGGGCTCGAAGCTTTTTTCAGGGTCCCAGCCCATATTCTTGAACAGGAATTTGTTGATGTTGTGGCTGCCACCCACGATGCCGATGGTGTATCCGTCAGGTGCGGACTTGGCCAATACATCGGTGCCCAGGTTGTTAGAGGCACCGGGTCGGTTGTCCACGATGACCGGTTGGCCCAACGACACCGCCATCTTGTCGCCCACAACGCGGGCAATGGTGTCGATGGCGCCGCCCGGTGGGGCCGGCACAACGATCTTGATGGCCCGTGCGGGATAGGCAGCCTGGGCCGAGGCCAGCGTGGGCACCAGGCCCAGGCTGGCCGACAGGACCAGAAGGCGAGTCAGATGATTCAGGAACGGGCGTTTGCGCATGGTTTGTCTCCTCTTGAGGGATGGGTCGGTCGAACCGGTTTTTTCTAGAAAAGTAAATAGATCGCGGGGCCGGTCAGTCGCTCAGCCCCGGCCCACAAATGGCATGGCGCTGGCCATCACGGTCATGTGGAGCACATTGGCCTCCAACGGCATGGCGGCGATGTGGCGCACGGCCTGGGCCACATGGCTGGCGTCCATCATGGGTTCGGGAGCGGTGGTGCCGTTGGCCTGAAGCACGCCCCGCGTCATGCGTTCGGACAGGTCCGTCAGCGCATTGCCGATGTCGATCTGGCTGGCCACGATGCGGTAGGCCCTGCCGTCCAGCGCCAGCGCCTTGGTCAGGCCGCTCACTGCGTGTTTGCTGGCCGTGTACGGCGCAGTGAAGGGGCGCGGCGTGTGCGCCGAGATCGAGCCGTTGTTGATGATGCGCCCGCCCTGCGGAGCCTGGCGCCGCATCAACCCGAACGCGGCACGCGCGCACAGGAACACGCCGGTCACGTTGGTATTGATCACGCTGAACCACGTGTCCAGCGGGAGTTCATCCATGGGCACCGCCGGGGCGTTGACGCCCGCGTTGTTGAACAGCAAGTCCAGCCGACCGAAGCGGCCTTCGATGGTATCGAACAGGGCCTGCACGCTGGCCGGGTCGGTCACATCGGTGGGCACCGCCAGTGCAGCCTGCCCCTGGGCGGCAGCCTGCTGCTCCAGCGCCTGCAGGGGCTCTGTGCGCCGACCAGCCAGCACCACCGTGAAGCCATCGGCCAGCAGGCCCAGGGCAACGGCGCGGCCGATGCCGCTGCCTGCACCCGTGACCAGTGCAATGCGCTCAGAGGGGGTGGATGACGGTATGGATAGAGGGTTGGGATGGTTCAAGGGGAAACTCCTTCTGAATGGGTGGGTGATGGCGTGGCCGCGGCACCCACCGGCCCACGCTCCACGGTCATGGAAAACTCGCCGACGCCTTCGACACCGCCTGTCACCGTATCGCCAGGCTGCAGCGGGCCAACCCCGGCCGGCGTGCCTGTGTAGATGAGATCTCCAGGCAGCAGCGCGACCGAACGCGACAACATGGCCACCAGCTCTGGCACGGGCCAGAGCATGTCGGCCACATCAGCCCGCTGCCGCTCGGCACCGTTGACCGCCAGCCAAATCGCGCCGCGGCGTGCATGGCGGCAGGCTGCTGCAGGAACCAGCGGCGTGCAGGGCGCGGAATGGTCGAAGGCCTTGGCGGGCTCCCAAGGCCCGCCCGTGCGCTTGGCCTGCTGCTGCAGGTCGCGCCGCGTCATGTCCAGCCCGACGGCATAGCCCCAAACGTGGTGCATGAGCACCTGCGCGGGGTCTATGTCGCTACCGCCCTGGTGCAAGGCCACAACCAGCTCCACCTCGTGGCAGAAGTCCTGCGTGGCAGGTGGGTAGCGCAAGCGCCCCCCGGCGGGCACCACGGCGTTGGAGGGTTTCATGAACCAGCCAGGCATCTCAGCGGGCCGTGGCTCGCCGGTGTGCCAGCGGTAATTGCGGCCGATGCAGAACACCCGGCCCACCGGAAACCGCGCCGCCGTGCCTGCCACGGCCAGGGTGGCCATGGCGGGTGCGGGTATCACGGTGCCGGAGAGAGCGTCCGTACCGACCTTGAGGGTGGAAACGGCACTCATTCGACGGTGATCTTTCGGCTCTTGATGATCTGGGCGTAGCGCACCTTGTCTTCCTTGATGAGCTTGCCGAACTCGTGCGGTGAGGTGGTTCGCGGCACACCGCCCAGAGAGGCAAAACGCGCTTTCACAGCCTCTTCGGCCATGATGGCGCGCACATCGGCAGCGATTTTCTCCACGATGTCGGGGGGCGTGGCGGCAGGTGCCAGCAGGCCCAGCCATGAAATGGCGTTGAAGCCGGGGATCACGGTTTCGGCCAGCGTGGGCACGTCACCCAACGCAGGCACGCGCTTGTCACCCGTCACGGCCAGCGCCCGCAGCTTGCCGGCCTTGATGTGCCCAGAGGCCTCCAGAACGGTCATGAAGGACAGCTGCACATGGCCCGCGATCAGGTCTGCAATGGCCGGGCCGCCGCCCCGATAGGGCACGTGCAGCATGAAGGTGCCGGTCTGGTCCTTGAACATCTCACCCGCCAGGTGGGGTGCCCCACCCGCCCCGGCGCTGCTGTACGAGAGTTTGCCGGGCTGCGCCTTGGCCAGCGCAATCAGCTCTGCCGGTGTTTTGGCGAGCACCGCGGGGTTGACCATCAGTGCCAGGGGCAGCTCGGCCAGCAGTGAAATGGGGGCAAACGCAGTGTCAGGGTCGTACGGTAGCCGCGCATACAGCGATGGGTTGATGGCCTGCGTGCCGATGTTGCCCAGCAGCAGGGTGTAGCCGTCTGGTTTGGCTTTGGCCACGTAGTCGGCACCAATCTGTCCTGCCGCGCCGCCCTTGTTCTCGACCACCACGCTCTGGCCCCATTTCCTGCCCAGCTGCTCGGCAATGATGCGTCCGCCAGTGTCAGTGCCGCCCCCCGGTGGAAAAGGCACGACCAGGGTGACCACCCGCGATGGGAAAGCCTGCGCCGAAACGCCGCCGTGGCCCAACACCCCCGCCGTGAGCGCCAACGCAACGGCGACGGTATGGGGTAAAAAAGTGCGTCGAAAAAACATGGTGGTTGTCTCCGTTGTTATCGTTGAATGGGGCAAGGCTTTGCACGCGGTTGCAGCAGTGGCAGCAGTGGCAGCGCTGGCAGCGGCGACCGTGACTGCGATGACTGGGCACGCCCTGTGTGACCAATGCGTCAGGTGGTCAGGCTCAACGCCGGCCGCTGGCCAGCCAGGGCCTGCGCGATGCTGTCCAGCACCATCTGCCCCATGGCCGTGCGGGTCTCCCAGGTGGCGCTGGCGCGATGGGCCTGCAGGGTCACGCGGTCGGACTGACGCAGGGCCAGCGGCACACGCGGCTCGTCGACGAACACATCCAGCCCCGCCCCGGCAATACGGCCTGCGGCGATGGCATCGGCCAAGTCCGCCTCGTTGACCAGACGACCCCGCGCCACGTTGACGAGAAAACTGCGCGGGCCCAGCGCGTCGAGCACCGCCGCATTGACGATGCCCTCGGCCTGGTCGGCGGCAGCGCACAACACCAACGCGTCGGCGTCACGTGCCAGTTCCACCAGGCCCGGTACGAACCTGTAGGGCACGTCCTCCATGGGGCGCAGGTCGGTGTAGCTGATCGCACAGCCAAAGGCCGCTGCACGCGCGGCCACTGCGCGCCCCACGCGACCCATACCCACGATGCCCACATGCATGCCGCTGAACCGCCGAGCCAGCGGGATGGCGCTGGGCTGGGGGTGCAGCTCCCACTGGCCGTCGCGCACGAAACGGTCGCCCGCACACAGGTTGCGGCACGCGGCGATCAGCAGGCCAATGGCCAGATCCGCAACGTCTTCGGTCAGTGCACCCAGCGTGGCGGTGACGGGCAGCGACCGACTGCGGCAGTACGCAAGGTCTACCGCATCGGTGCCCACACCATTGACGGCCACGACCCTGAGCGCAGGCAACTGCTCCAGCATGGCCCGCGTGATGCCGGTGTGACCCCCGGTGACCACTGCAAGCACCGTGGCACCGTTCTCGCGCAACCAGGCCGCCGGGTCCGGCGTCTCGTAAAGCTTGTGCACGTCGTACAGCGCGGCGAGCTGCTGGTTGATCTCAGGGATGAGGATGGGGTTGAGTTGCAGGATGCGTGGCTTGGTCATAAGGCTTTGTCGGGACGGTCTGTCTGCTGCCGGCCCCTGTTTTTGCAAGATGAAGCCATGGTATTAATACATTGATTGATTGGTCAATATTGATGTATAAAATCAACATATATATTTTCCATTCACCACAAGATGGCCTCCTGGATATCAATGGATGAGGCGTGCAGCCTCCTCGGGGTACGGCCCCAAACGGTGTATGCGTATGTCAGCCGCGGCAAGCTCGAGGTGGCCCCCGACCCCACGGATTCGCGCCGCAGTCTGTACCGCACTGAAGACGTGGCGGTGCTGACCAAGCGCAAGCAGGCCGGCCGCAAACACGAGACGCTGGCCGCCAACACCCTGTTCGGCGCAGAGCCCAGCGTACCGACGGCGCTGTGCACCTTCTTCAAAGGTCGGCCGTATTACCAGGGGCGGGATGCCGTCGATCTGGCGCGCTCCGCGACACTGGAAGATGCAGCGCAGCTGCTGTGGGGAGCCGAGCGGGCTGTGGACTTTTCCACCTCGACACCCCTGCAGGCAGGCCGCCAACCTGGCCGCGACGCGGCCTTCACGGCGCTGGCCAGCCTGGCCGCCGTGGGGCTTTCGACACGCGGACGGCTCACGCGGGTGCTGCACACCGAGGGCCAGGCCCTGGTGGGGCAGATGGCCAACGCCTTCGGCGCACGGCAGTGCCCGCAGCCACTGCACCAACGGTTTGCGCTGGGCTGGAAGCAGCCGCACCGGGTGGCCGAACTGTTGCGAACGGCCATGGTGCTACTGGCCGACCATGAGTTGACCAGCTCAGCCTTTGCCGCGCGCATCGCGGCCTCTACAGGGGCATCGCTTCCGGCCTGCCTGCTGGCGGGCCTGACCACGCTGTCAGGGCCCTTGCACGGGGATGCATCAGGCCGGGTGCAGGCGCTGTTCAGCGAAGTGGAGCGTTTGGGCGACGATGCTGTGCTTGCCCACTACCTGTCCACCGGGCTGCCACTGGCCGGTTTCGGGCACCACATCTACCCGGATGGCGACCCGCGTGCCGCAGCGCTGCTGGCGCTGTTCGAGCCACCCCAGGCCATTGCGCGCTTCATCGAGAAAGTGATTGCGATGACGGGTCTGCAGCCCAACATTGACGTGGCATTGGCAGCCCTGGTGGCCCATCACAGGCTGCCTGCCGACGCTGCCTTTGGCCTGTTTGCCACGGCCCGCAGCGTGGGCCTGCTCGCGCACAGCCTGGAGCAACTGGATGTTGCACAGGTCATCCGGCCGCGCGGACGCTATGTGGGACCCCCACCCCAGGTGCTGGCGGCCGGCTGATCGTCAAAGCAAATCCAACACGCATGACGCGCAAGCGGTCACCGGCTGACGATGTCGAGGCGCAAGGGAACACCAAGGCAAGGCGGTCGAACTTCTGTGCATCCACTATGGCCAGCCCGCCGTTGACGAGGTTCTCCGGAACGAAATCGCCGCGAGCGACGGGGGTTGCCGAGGCAGCGGTTTCCACCGCGCAGCGGCCTGCGCTTCTCAGCCCCGTTCACAGCTTGTTCAAGGCGCCTACGCGCTGATCGGCGCATGCCGTGTAGCCAAGCTCATCGACCATCCGCACCGCCATCCGTTCTTCGACTTTGACGAGGATGCACTGGAACACAGTGGGCGACTGCTCGTGACAGCCCTCGTTGGCGCGAACGTGGTCGCAGACGAAGCCCATCAACGCCCCACAGGCCGCCACGCCCTCAGTGCGGAAAGCCACCACGCAGCAGCCGTACAGGCTCGGCGTCCATACGCCGAATCAATGCCTCCAGCCCATCACCTTGGGCTGCCGACCGTTTTTCCACTGACGCGTCAGCGGGTGCCGTGAGGACCGTGCCCGAGCGGCAGACCAGGTCGTCCTCAGACCACGCCGTCTTGCCCGGCTGTCCACGGGCACGCAACCAGCCTGCGCGATCCACAATGAGCTGGTAGCCCGGCAGCTCTGCAACAGGCACACCCAGCACCAGGGCCAGAGTTTGGTTCACGGCTTCGGCCCCACCGTCGGGCCAGCACTCGACATCGGCGTCGGAGGCCGGAGGCCCCGCCACCAGCGTGACCAGGCGAGGGTCGTCGGCCAACGGTGGCACGCCCGGGCCTGCCACCGCCACGCGCACGCGCTGTCCCAGCAGATCGCGAGACTGCTGTGGACGCCCGCTGCGACAGTGCACGGCCATTCCGGGCAGGCGCACGGGGCGGTCCCAGGTGCCGGATTCGCGCAGCATCTGCCCGGCAGCGTGGGCCTGCAGGTAGTCCAGCACCTCCCAGATCTCTTGGTCGCGCAGTGCATTGCCCACACCGGGCATGGTCTGCACACCAACGCGGTTGTGCATGCCCTCGCGCACGCGCCAAAAAAGTTCACCATCGAGCCGCTTCCACAACAACGCTCCGTTCAGATTGGGTGGCCATTGCGCCAGTTGCGCAGCCTCGGCCCCCTCGCCCCGCCCGTCCGTGCCGTGGCAACGCACGCAGTGCTGTCGGTACACCGCCTGGCCGCGCACGATGCCAGTGGCCTCAAAGCCGGTGGGAGACTGGTGCAGGCTGGTGGGTACGGCGGGCGTCAGCAGCAGATGCGCCTGCGGCCAAGGGGCCAGCACCAGCACTGCGATGGCAGCCGCCCACAACGGAATTCGGGCACGCCGCCAGGGCAGCGACAGCCCCATGGCCAGCACCGCCACACCAGCACACAACAGCGACAGCAATACGCGCCGCGCGTGGCCGGCATCCACCACCAGCATTTCTGCGGCAATGCGGTAGCCCAGCGGCCACGCGGGCTGGCCGTGCAGGTCGGGCGCCGAGCCGACCAGATGCAGCAGCGCACGCAGGCCCTGTTGCGCGGCATACAGGCCTTCGAGCAGGCCGTTCAACAGTTCAGAAGACAAGGCAATGCACCACGGCCCAGCTACCAGCTTGCCGCCAGGCCGAGCAGCGCCAAGGCCTCGTGGCGCAAGGCCGCCAGGCGCGGATCACCCCGGTGGCGCGGGTACGGCAGGTCGTTGACCAGCACCTGCTTCACACGCGCAGGGCGGTCAGAGAACACCACCACGCGCTGCGCCATGAAGAGCGCCTCTTCCACATCGTGCGTGACCAGCAGCGCCGAAAAGCCCGCGCGTTGCCATAGCTGCACCAGCTCGGTCTGCATGGACAGGCGGGTGAGCGAATCGAGCTTACCCAGCGGTTCGTCAAGCACCAGCAAGGTGGGGTCGTTGACCAGTGCACGCGCCAGCGCCACGCGCTGCGCCATGCCACCCGAGAGCTGGTGCGGGAACGCCTTGGCAAAGTCTTGCAGGCCGACCAAGGCCAGCGCTTCGTCCACCCGGTGGCGCTGCGTGCGCAGGAGGCCGCGCGCCTGCAGGCCCAGGGCCACGTTGTCCCACACAGTGCGCCAGGGGAAGAGCGTGGGGTCCTGGAACACCACGATGCGCGAGGGATCGGGCTCGGTGATGGGTGCGCCGTCCTGCATCAGTTCACCCGTGGTGGCGGGCTCCAGCCCCGCTACCAGGCGCAGCAGCGTGCTCTTGCCGCAGCCGCTGGGGCCCAGCAACGCCACGAATTCGCCAGGGGCGATGGACAAATCCAGTTCGTCAATCACATGCAACGGGCCTGCGGGCAGGTCGAACCAGTGGCTCACATGGCGCACGTCGATGCGCGCGCCGGTTGCGCGTGTGGCTACACCCGGATCGTCACTCACAACAGCGCTCACCATTTCACCACCCCCTTCTGCCACGACAGCACCCGGTCGCGCAGCACGAACAGCAGGCTGATGACGCCCGAGAAAAGCAGCGCCATCACGATGAGCGCGGCATACATGTTGGGGTAGGCCGCCCAGCCCTGCGCCCAGGTCAGGTACCAGCCCAGGCCCGCCTTCACGCCCAGCATCTCGGCCACCACCAGGGTCGAAAACGCCGCGCCCAGGCCCATGAACAGGCCCACAAACACCTGCGGCAGAGCGGCAGGGATGGCCACACGCAGCACCAGGAACCAGGGCGATGCGCCCATGGTGCGCGCCACGTCATAAAAGTTCTTGTGCACCCCGGCCACGCCCGACCAGGTCAGGATGGCCACCGGGAAGGCTGTGCCCAGCGCAATCAAAAAGATCGCCGTGGACCAGCTCGACGGAAAGAAATAGAAGCTGACCGGCAACAGCGCCGTGGTGGGCACCGGGCCCAGGATGCGCAGCACCGGGTGGATCCAGTAGCTGGCCTGGCGCGACCAGCCGATCAGCACGCCGGTCACAAACCCCGCCGCCGCACCAATGGCAATGCCCAGGGCCAGCAGACGCAGCGAGGCCACCGCGCTTTCGAGCAGGCGCGGCGCGTCGGTGGCATACACCTCGACCAGGCTCTGAGGGGGAGCAAAAAACGGCGGTGGCAGCGTGCCCAGCTTGGCGGTGAACACCTCCCACACCAGCAGGCCCAGCGCGATCGCAATCAACCACGGACCGGCCGCGCGCACGCGGTGCACCGTGGCGCCCAACGGGCGGGCCAGGATCACCAACGCCAGCAGCAGCACCGACACCCCACCCGCGCCCCAGGCAAACTCTTCGGTGAATGCCCACTCGCTAAAGCCCGCTGGCTTGTTGGGCCACAGACCCGTGAGCAGGGCCAAGGCGGCCCATGCGATGGTGGCGGCAAGCCCCGTCCACCAAAAGCCCACGGACGCAGCGGCGGCCTTGAAGTCAGGCACCTTGACCGTGTGCACCGCCTGGGGCGGGCTCGGTGAGCGTGAAGACGATGTGGCGGGCCGGGGCGCGGCGCCAGGCGGCGCGCCCAGAATGTTGTCAGCGACGGTACTCATGAATGATGTCCTTGCACGGGTTGCATGGATGAATGAAGGGATTGCCGGGCTCAGGCAAGAACGTCCGCGTGGACGTGAGCGGCAAAACGCGCGGGGTCGGTGCTGGGCTTGAGCACGCCCACCAGCTTGAAGTCGCGGGCATAGAACTCGATCTCCTGCCGCAGCGCCGTGCCTACGGGGTGGCTGCGGTGCGTGAGCGTGCCCAACACCGCGCGCAGGTCTTCTTGCGGCACTTTGGAATATGGGCTGAAGATGCGTGCCGTTTCGTTGGGGTTGTCGGAAACGAAGTCCGAGGCCTCGATGATGGCGCGCGTGAGGGCTGCCGCCGTGCCTTTGTCGTTGCGCACCATGGCGCCGCTCACGCCCAGCACGCAGCAGGTTTTGGCGGCGTATTCGCCCGACAGGTTCGACGCCAGGTCCACCAGGCCCTTGGTACGGCGCTGGATGAGCAGCAGGTTGGGGTCGCCGTCGGCAATGGCCTGTGCCTCGCCCTTTTCCACCGCAAGGCCCAGCATGTCACCGGGGAATTGGCGCCAAACCACATCTTTCTCGGGGTTCAAGCCGGCCTTGGCCAGCAATACCGAGAAAAAATTCTTGCCAGGACTGTTGAGGTCCGAGACGGCAATGGTCTTGCCCTTGAGCTTTTGCAAGCTGGTCACGCCCGCCGCTTCGTAGCCCACCAAGCGTGAACAACCGCCATGCGAGCTGCCCACCAGCTTCACGTCAAAGCCCGACTCCAGCGGCTTGATCCAGCGGTGCACCATGCCCAGGCCCGCATCGGCCTTGGAGGTGGCAATGGTCTCCAGCAGTTGGTCGGTAGAGCCCGCAAAATTGATCAACTCGACCTTGAGGCCATGTTTTTCAAAAATACCCCGTTCGATGGCTACAGGGGCCGCAGAAAGGCAAATGGCATTGGCGTTCCACGCCAGCTTCACCTCACGCAGCTTGCCGGCAGCCAGCACATGGCTGCCCACCACACTGCCCACCCCCACCATGCTGGACGCGCCCGCCGCCTGCAACAGCTGCCGGCGCGTCCAGCGCCCTCCCACCCCACCTTGACCTTGAACCTTGCTCATGTTGTGCCCTTTTGGTTGTCAAATGCCGACCAGCGATGTGAATGCCTGGGTGCAGGCCAGCACAATCGCTACGATGGATTGGCATTGAACCGAGAGTTGCCCCGCAACAGAACGAAGAAAAACAGGGATGCATATGCAAAACACGCAGCACGCCAGAGGCCCAGACGCTGGTGCAATACCGGGCATGAGTTCATTGCCCACCCCATCGGCTCCACCCGCACAGCAGGGGGCCCCAACACCACACGCCTGCGCCACTTTGTGCAGCAACTGGCCACGCTGGTCGAGCGGGGCTTGCCCGAGGCCGACACCCTGTCCCAAGGCACCACACTGCTGGCTGCGCTGGTCGCCCACGACGACTGGCTGCCCGACGCCTATACCCAGCCAAACCCCGAGCGCTACCAGCAATACCTGCTGCATGCCGATGCGCTGGGGCGCTTTTCGGTGGTGAGTTTTGTGTGGGGTCCGGGACAGGCGACGCCCATCCACGACCACACGGTGTGGGGGCTGATCGGCATGCTGCGTGGCGCCGAGGATTCGCAGGCCTATGCCCGCACACCCGACGGCCGCTGGGCACCGCAAGGCGCGCCACTGCGGCTGCACCCGGGCCTGGTGGAGGCCGTATCGCCCAGCATTGGCGACGTGCACCGCGTGAGCAACGCCTGGGAAGGGCAGACCTCCATCAGCATCCACGTATATGGCGCCAACATCGGCGCGGTGCAGCGCAGCGTGTACCTGGAGGACGGCGCGAAGAAACCCTTCATTTCAGGCTACAGCAATACAACGCTACCCAACCTGTGGGATCTGTCTCGTAACCCCGCCACCGCTGCCTGACCCTGTTTTTCAAAGCCCCTTACGCCCCCGCACATGACCGTCACTCCCCTGCCCCAGACTTCATTCCACCAGGTCCGCGAGGCCCTGCTCGCTCGCCACGAAATCGCTCTGCTCGACGTGCGCGAGGAAGACCCGTTTGCCCAAAACCACCCGCTGTTCGCCGCCAACCTGCCCGCCAGCAAGATCGAACTGGACGCCTGGGCGCGCATTCCACGCCGCGACACTTTCATCGTGGTGTACGACAACGGCGAAGGCCTGGCCGAGCCCGCTGCGCGCAAGCTGCAGAAGCTGGGCTACACGCAGGTGACGCTGCTGGCCGGTGGCCTGCAGGGCTGGAGCGATGCGGGCGGCGAGCTGTTCATCGATGTGAACGTGCCCAGCAAATCGTTTGGCGAGCTGGTCGAATCGGTGCGCCACACGCCCTCGCTCGGCGCCGAAGAAGTGCAGGCCCTGATTGACGCCAACGCCGATGTGGTGGTGCTCGATGTGCGCCGCTACGATGAGTACCACACCATGAACATCCCCACCGGCGTGAGCGTGCCCGGTGCCGAGCTGGTGCTGCGTGCGCAGGCGCTCGCGCCCCACCCGGCCACGCAGATCATCGTGAACTGCGCGGGCCGCACGCGCAGCATCATCGGCACGCAATCACTGGTCAACGCGGGCATCCCCAACCCCGTGGCGGCGCTGCGCAACGGCACCATCGGCTGGCTGCTGGCCGGCCAGGCGCTAGAGCGCGGCGCCACCCGCCGCTTTGACCCCACCGTGCATGCCGACCGCGAGCGCGCCCCCCAGCAGGCGCGCAGCGTGGCCGACCGCGCGGGCGTACAACGCACAACGCAGGGCGACCTGGCGCGTTTCGCGGCCGAAGCGCAGCGCACCACCTACCTGCTGGACGTGCGCACGCCCGAGGAGTTTGCCGCGGGCCACCTGCCGGGCTTTCGCAACACACCCGGCGGCCAGCTGGTGCAAGAGACTGACCACACCGCGGCCGTGCGCGGCGCACGCATCGTTCTGATGGATGACGATGGCGTGCGCGCCAACATGAGTGCATCGTGGCTGGCGCAGATGGGCTGGGACGTGTGGGTGCTGGACGGCGCGCAGGCCGCCGACTTCAGCGAAACCGGTGCCGTGGCCAACACCGTGCCCGAGCCCGAGGGCCCTATTGCCTGGGCAACACCTGCACAGTTGGCAGGCTGGCTCAGGGAAGAAGCCCCCGGCCACACCGCCGTGCTGGACCTGACCACCAGCGCCCACTACACGCAGCGCCACATCCCCGGCGCGTGGTTCGTGATCCGCTCGCAACTGGCGCAGGCCGTGGCCAGCATTCCCAAGGCGCAGCGCTACGTGCTGACCTGCGGCAGCAGCCTGCTGGCGCACTATGCCGCGCAGGACCTGGCCCGCCTCACCGGCGCTGAGGTGCTGGTGCTGGAGGGCGGCACCCTGGCCTGGATTGCCCAGGGCCTGCCGCTGGAGCAAGGCGAAACCCGCCTGGCATCGCCCCGCATCGACCGCTACCGCCGCCCCTACGAGGGCACCGAGAGCCCGCGCGAGGCCATGCAGGCCTATCTGGACTGGGAGTTTGGGCTGGTGGAGCAACTGGGGCGCGACGGCACGCACGGGTTCCGGGTGATCTGATTTGCTCTACTTTTGATAGCTATCAGCGCATATTCTAAAAGCGCCTGGGGCCATTTTCATTCATAAATAACCCGAGAAGCGTCGCTCCCGGTGCGCCAGGCCGGGCAAGATACTGTGATTAAAATCAGTACCTTGCCAGCCTCGCACCCCCATGACGGCGCAACCCTCCTCCCCCCTTCCTATCACGCTCACCCGGTTTCACCGCACCCGCCTGATGCAGATCTGGCGCTCGGCGGGCTGGCCGTGCAAGGACGGGCTGGAGATCGATCTGCTGGCCGCCGGGCTGATTGCGCAGCACTCCACACCAGAGGGGTTTGAGACGCTCCAGCTCACCAACGATGGCATCCGCACGCTGGCCCTGGCACGCCAACGCAGCGTGCGTGCACTGAGCGCCCATGACCGACTGGGCCAGAAGTTTGCCGCGCAACTGCTGGCCAGCGGACGCATCGTATGGGCCGAGCTGTCGCTGCGCGCCGTGATCGAGGGCCCCGCCGCGCCACCCATCCCGCAAATGACCGCGCCCCACACCGCACCGGCCATGGCCCCGCTGTGGAGCGACGAGGACACCCCCACCGCCCGCGCCGCAGCCAACCTGTGGCGCATGGCGCGGCCCGATCTGTTTTCGGTGCGCAACACCTCGGTGCCTGCCTACCTGCAGCCCATGGTGCACGAGATCAAGTACAGCCGTGCCGACTTGCTGTCGGACCTGCGCCACGACGCCAAGCGCCAGGCCTACCAGTGGCTGTGCGAGGAGTGCTACTACGTCTTTCCTGCCGGCATCGCCGAGCCCGAAGAGATCCCTGAACACTTCGGTATCTGGGTACTGCATGGCGGTCTGGACGCAGGCCACTTCGAGCTGCTGCGCCCTGCACGCCACACACCCTGCACCCTGCCCTTTGCCGTGTGGCTGGCACTGTGCAAGGCCACACCGCTGCGCAGCGACGAAGACAAGGCCCAGGTCCAACTGGGTGACGCCGGCACACCGCCCCCCGGCACCCAAGCGCCATGACCTACACCGTGGCAGTGCGCGAGTTGTGCGAGTTCACCGCCAAGCAGGGCGACCTGGACCTGCGTTTTACGCCCGCACCGACGGCGCTGGAAGGCATTGCAGGCCACGCTGTGGCGGCAGCCCGCCGGGGTAAAGGCTACCGGGTCGAAGTGGCGCTGGCGGGCAGCTACCAAACCCTGCAGGTGCGCGGCCGTGCCGATGGGTACGACCCTGAGGCGCAGCGCATCGACGAGGTCAAAACCTTCAAGGGGCGGCTGGACCGCCAGCCCGCATCGCACCGCCGCCTGCACTGGGCGCAGGCCAAGGTGTATGGCTGGCTGCTTTGCCAGCAAGAGCAGCTGGCGCACATCGACGTGGCGCTGGTCTACCTGGATGTGGGCACGCAGCAAGAGACGGTGCTCACCGAACGCTGCAGTGCCGACGCCCTTTGCCAGCATTTCGAGGCGCAGTGCCAGCGTTTTCTGACCTGGGCCGAAGCGCAGATGACGCACCGAGCAGCGCGCGACGCAGCGCTGTGCACACTGACGTTTCCGTTTGGCGGGTTTCGCACCGGGCAGCGCCCGCTGGCCGAGGCGGTGTACAAGGCCGCCACCGCCGGGCGCTGCTTGCTGGCGCAGGCGCCCACGGGCATTGGCAAGACCATGGGCACGCTGTTCCCGCTGCTCAAGGCGGCGCCTGCGCAGCGCATCGACAAGGTGTTTTTTCTGGCGGCCAAAACGTCGGGGCGGCAAACGGCGCTGGATGCGCTGACCCGCCTGGCACACAGCGCCCCCCATCTGCCGCTGCGCGTGCTGGAGCTGGTGGCGCGCGACAAAGCGTGTGAATACCCTGCCAACGCCTGCCACGGCGAATCGTGCCCTCTGGCCCAAGGCTTTTACGACCGCTTGCCCGCTGCCCGCGCTGCTGCGGTCGCGCAAGGGGGCGCCCCTTGGCACCAGGCCCAGGTTCGCGAGGTGGCCCTGCAACACCAGGTCTGCCCCTACTACCTGAGCCAGGAACTCGCGCGCTGGGCTGACGTGGTGGTGGGCGACTACAACTACTACTTTGACATGGGCGGCCTGCTGCACGGCCTGGCCCAGGCCAACCAGTGGCGCACCGCACTGCTGGTGGATGAGGCCCACAACCTGGTGGAACGCGGCCGCAAGATGTACACCGCCGAGTTGCGCCCCACCGCATTGGCCGAAGCACGCCGCAGCCCCACAGCCACACGCCACGCACCTGTCAAAAAGGCATTGGACAAGGTGCGCCGCCAGTGGGTAGCGCTGGACAAGGCACAAACCAGTGCCTACGCCGTGCACGACGCCTTCCCCGACAAACTGCTCGCCGCGCTGCAGCAGTGCGGCAGCACGCTGACCGAACACTTTGCAGAGCACCCCACCGAGCCCGACCCAGCGCTGCAGGCCTTTTACTTTGATGCGCTGCACATGGTGCGCATGGCCGAGCTGCTGGACAGCCATTCAATGGTGGACGTCACGCAGCCGACCAAGCCCACCACGGGATACAACCGCAAAGCGGCTGCACCGGGCGATTCGCTGGTCTGCATTCGCAACGTGGTGCCCGCGCCGTTTCTGCAACCCAAGCTGGCGGCTGCACACACCAGCACATTGTTTTCAGCCACGCTGCAGCCCGCGCGCTACTACGCCGATTTGCTAGGTTTGCCTGAGGATCATCTGTGGGTGGATGTCGAATCGCCCTTTGCTGCGGCGCAATTGCAGGTGCAGGTGGCGCGCCACATCTCTACGCGCTACCCGCATCGCAGCGCCTCGCTGGCGCCCATCGTGGCGCTGATGGCGCGGCAGTTTCAAATGCACCCCGGCAACTACCTGGCGTTCTTCAGCAGTTATGACTACCTGCAGCAGGTGGCCGCGCTGTTTGCGCAGCACCACCCCGATGTGCCGCACTGGTGCCAGTCGCGCCGCATGCTGGAGGCCGAGCAGCGCGAGTTTTTAGGCCGTTTGACGGATACCAGCCAGGGCATTGCCTTCGCGGTGCTGGGCGGCGCGTTTGCTGAGGGCATCGACCTGCCTGGCAATCGGCTGATCGGCGCATTTTTGGCCACACTGGGGCTGCCGCAGGTCAACCCGGTCAACGAGCAGATCCGCGAGCGCATGCAGGCACTGTTTGGCGCGGGGTATGACTACACCTACCTGTACCCCGGCCTGCAAAAGGTGGTGCAGGCCGCCGGGCGGGTGATACGCACGCCCAGCGACGAGGGGGTGGTGCACCTGATGGACGACCGGTTTGGGCAGGCACAGGTGCAGGCGCTGCTGCCCGCGTGGTGGCGGGCGTAAAAAAAGGCCGATCACCCTGGGGTGACCGGCCTTGCAAAGCCACCGAAGTGGCATACAGAGAGTCAATCGTCAGAACACCGCTGAATCGCCCCCGCGATGTTGCTGGCACCAGTGCGTGAAGTGCAGCACATCGGGGGCTGGTTCAGCGTTGCCTTAGCTGGCGGCAGGCGCCACCACCAGTTCCTTGGCTTTGCCACGCTGGCGGAAGAACCCAAAGGTCTGCCACAGGATGAACGCTGCGATCAGGCTGATCAACGTGCCGCTGATGGGCCGGTTCACGAACACGTCGAAGCTGCCGCGCGACAGCAGCATGGCGCGGCGGAAGTTCTCTTCCAGCATGGGGCCCAGAATGAAGCCCAGCATGAGTGGCGAGGGGTCCATCTCCAGCCGCATGAACAGGTAGCCCAGCGCACCAAACGCCACGGTGATGAAGACGTCATCGAGGTTGTTGTTGATGCTGTAGGTGCCGATGCAGCAGAAGAACAGGATCGCCGGGAACAACACGTTGTACGGGATCTTGAACACCGACAGCCAGTAGCGCACCAGCGGCACGTTCAGGATCAGCAGGAAGCAGTTGCCGATCCACATGCTGGCCACCAGGCCCCAGAACAGCTCGGGGTGACCGGCAATCATGTTGGGGCCGGGCTGGATGCCCTTGATGATGAAGGCCGCCATCATCAGCGCCATCACCGCGTTCTCAGGGATACCGATACTCATCAGCGGGATGAAGCTGGTGCGTGCAGCCGCTTCGTCGGCAGCGGCCTGACCCGCCACGCCTTCGATGCAGCCTGTACCGATCTCGTGGCGGTATTTGCTGACCTTCTTGTCCAGCGCGTAGGCCGCAAACTGGGCAATGACCGGGCCACCGCCGGGCAAGATGCCCAGGATGGAGCCCACCACGCTGCCACGCAGCGCGCTGGGGATGATGCGCTTGAACTCAGGCCAGGTGGGGATCAGCTTGATCTTGCCGTTGAAGGGCGAACGCTCTTCGCGCGCGTCCAGGTTCTTGGTGATCTCGGCAATACCGAAGCAACCCAGTGCAATGCTCACAATGCCCACGCCATCCGCCAGGAAAGGTGCATCCCAGGTAAAGCGCGCAAGGCCACTGTTGACGTCGGTGCCGATAGAGCCCAGCAGCACGCCCACCATGCACATGGCCAGGCCATTGAGCAAACTGCCGGTGGTGACAAAGCTCACGCACACAAAACCCACCAGCATCAGCGCGCAATAGTCGGCCGGTCCAAACAGGAAGGCCACCTCGCCCAGGCTGGGCGCCAGAAACGCCAGCACCACAATGGCCACCGTGCCACCAATGAAGCTGGACACCCCGGCAGTGAACAAGGCAAGGCCCGTTTTGCCTTTGAGCGTCATCTGGTAACCATCGATACACGCCACGATGGAGCTGGCGTGCGGGATCTTCATGGTGATCGCGCTCACGCTATCGCCATACTGCGCGCCGTAGTAGATGCCCGCCAGCATGATGAGCGCGCCGGTGGTGTCGATCGAATACGTCAGTGGCAGCAGCAGGCTGATGGTGGCCAGTGGCCCCAGGCCCGGCAGCAGGCCCACCAGAGTGCCCACGGTGCAGCCCAGGGCGCAGAACATCAGGTTCTGCAGGGTCAGTGCGTGGCTGAAGCCAAACGCGAGGTTGTTGAGAACTTCCATGGCAGCGACCTCAGTACAGCGGCAGGCTCACGCCCAGCAGCTTTTGGAATGCAAACGCAATGCCGACCAGCACCGCAGCGATCTTGAGGTTGCGCTTCCACGAGTACGACGCACCCGCAAACCCCGAGCAGAACACCAGAAACACGATGCCGGCAATCATGTTCACAAAGTGCGACAGTGCCGCAAACCCGCACAGGCTGCCCAGGATGATGGCAATGTTGCGCACTTGGAAGTCCATGGGCACAGGCGCCACCAAGCGCGCGCGCACCACGGTGATGGCGCCGATGGCAAACAGCATGCAGCTGACGATGAACGGGAACATCCCGGGCCCGGCGCGGCCGAGCGACCCCAGCGAGTAGCCCATCGACGGCAGGCCAAAGCCCAGCGCCAGGGCCATGAGGGCAAAGCCTCTGACTAGATTGCGGTTGATCATGAAAAGTGTGTCTCCTGAAAGGCTGAACGACCCCGCTGGGCTGCACCCGTGGCGCACAGGGCTGGGGTATGCTGACGAGAGGACTATCCCCACCCAACCTGATCGCTGGCTGATCTTGGCCATGCGTAATTTCACGTAGAACCAGCCCCCTCCATGCGACTCCTTTTGGTGGAAGACGACCCCGTGCTCAGCCGCACCATGGCCCAGGGCCTTGAAAACGCAGGCCATCGCGTCGAGCGGGCCTGCACCGTGGAGGAGGCCCAGCACTGGTGGGCTGTGCAGACCTTCGATGCCGTGCTTCTGGACCTCAACCTGCCCCACGCCGCACACGCGCGCAGTGGCCTGGGCAGCGGCCTGACGGCGCTGCGCGGCGCCCGTGCACGCGGCGACCGAACCCCCGTGCTGGTACTAAGCGCACGCGACAGCACCGAAGAGCGCATCGCCGGGCTGGACGCGGGCGCCGACGACTACCTGGGCAAGCCCTATGAACTCAAGGAGGTCGAGGCCCGCCTGCGCGCGCTGCTGCGTCGCGCCAGTGGCACGGCCGATCTGGTGGCCGTGGGCCAGTTGGTGCTTGACCGACAGGCACGCCGCTTCAGCGTGGCAGGGCGGCCCCTGGAGTTGCCCGCACGCGAGTTCGATCTGCTGTGGGAGCTGATGACGCCACCGGGCCGTGTGCTCAGCAAGGGCGATCTGTCCCAGCGCCTGTCGGACGCAGGCGAGGCACTGGGCGAGAACGCGCTGGAGGCGTCCTTCTCGCGGCTGCGGCGCAAGATCGCCGACAGCGGCGCCGCCATACGCACGCTGCGCGGACTGGGCTATGTGCTGGAGGACGATGCCGGCCGGTCCTGATGCAGGCCTCACGGCCCGCCAGCGCCCCCCCGCGTTGCGCCAGCGTATCGGGCGCCATGTGCTGCTGTCGCTGGTGCTGATCTGGGCACTGGGGAGCGCCGTAGTGCTGGGCGTGGGCAACCATTTTGTGACCGAGGCCTTCGACCGCGCGCTGCTGGACGACGCCCATGCGCTGGCGGCCCATGTGCGCAGTGGCGACAGCGATCCGCTGCGGCTGGACCTGACACCGCGCGAGGTCGGGCTGCTGCGGTTCGACCAGAGCGAGACAGTATGGTTTGCGGTGTACGGCCCCGACGGCGCCTTTGTGGCGGGCGACCGTGACGTTGCTACCGCGAGCGTGGCGACCGGGGCCGCACATGAGTTCTCGAACCTCGCGCGCGACGGACGCGAACTGCGCCGCGTGAGCCTGCACATCGATGGCCCTCCCACATTCACCGTGGTCATGGCCCAAACCACCGCCGAGCGCACGCACCTGCTGCGCAGGTTGCTGGTGTATTCAGGCCTTGCGCAGTTGTGGCTGCTGGTGGTGCTGGGTTCACGGTTGCTGCGCGGCATCGAACGCGACCTGCGCCCGCTGACCGATCTGCAGGACGCCATGGACCGCCGCGACGCCGCCGACCTGCAGCCGTTGCCCGAGGCACTCACGCGCCAGGCGGGCACACGCGACGTACAGCACCTGGGCGAGGCACTGGATGGCCTGCTGGCGCGCGTGCAGCAAAGCCTGCATGCGCAGCGCGAATTTGCAGGCAACGTGGCCCATGAGCTGCGCACCCCCCTGGCGGGCATCCGCGCACAAGCCGCCCATGCCCTCGCGCACAACGATCCCTCTGTCTGGCGCAGCGAACTCGAAGGAATCGCCCAGGCCGAGCAACGCGCCAGCCGCACGGTGGATCAGTTGCTGGCACTGGCACGTGCCGCAGAAGGGGGTATTGCGCTGACGCTGCAGACGATGGCACTGGACACCCTGGTTCGAGACATCGTTCTGCGGTTTGTGCCACGCGCCGACGCACTCAGTGTGGACCTGGGCGCCGAGGGCCTGGACAAGACCGTGGAGGTGCATGGCAACGCCGCACTGATCGAGGGCATTCTGAACAACCTGCTGGACAACGCCCTGCGCTACGGACGCGGCAGCCCCCCTTGCATCACAGTGGCCCTGCATACCACGCAAGACCACGCCGTGCTCACGGTGACCGACAACGGCCCCGGCATCGACTCCGCGCTGGCAGAGCACCTGCATCAGCGCTGGGCACAGGGCGAACAGGGCTTGCGCCTGGGTCAAGGTGCGGGGCTGGGGCTCTCCATCGTGGCGCGTTACGCAGAGCTTCTGGGAGGCCGACTCGCCCTCGCCAATGCCGAGGGCTCAACAGCGCACAGCCCCCACGGGTTGGTTGCCAGTGTCTGGCTGCCGTTGGCCCGGCCTGTCGTCAGCGATCCCGTTCTCGTAGCTTGACACACATCAAGGCAGACCACCGCTGCGCACGGTCACAATCCCCCCGTGCAAAGCATCTCCAGCCCCCTCCCCATGCCCCGTCGGCCACACCTTCCACGGACGGTGTTCACGGCACTCGCACTCTCCGCGTTCGCGCTGGCAGGCTGTGACAACACCGCCGACAAAACCGCTGCGGCAGCCGCTGCACCCAATGCCACCGAGGCCGCTTTTGACGCCATCGTCGCCCGCTGCACGCAGTCAGTGGCCGACAGAACACCCACGGTGCGCGCCGGTGATAACGGCCAATGGGTCAAGGTAGGTCATAGCCCGGCCCTAGTGCAGCGCGAGGTCACCCGCACCGAATCGCCCATCACCCCCTATGTCGGCAAAATTGTCATCAAGGACAACGAGGCGCGCGCCACCGCCACGACCGAGGCCGAGGCCCGTGCGATCACCCTCACGCCTGCCCACCTGCTGTCCAACCGCACGCACACCTTCGTCTACAGCTTTGATGGCGAGGCGTGGCGCTGGAACAATGGATCTCTTTTCACCAAAACACCTTCGCAGAGCGACACCACGGTGGCACTCACTCTGGCCGAGGTCTCGGCAACGGGCACAGGGTTTGGGGGCTGCCTGCCGCACTGATATTGCTATTTATTTTGCAGCATATAGCGCTTGATTCATGGGCGCTACAAGCCATTTTTAGGAAAATTTCGATGCGCATCACCGCATCGTTCTATTCGCAGCTCGCTCCAGGCGCGCTTTGCTGAACCGCTTTTTCCACCGCCTCCCGCGTGAGCGTCGGCACAAAGCTCTCGACAAAGTGGTACGCATACCCGCGCAGCCAAGCGCCCCGGCGCAGGCCCAGGCGCGTGAGGTTGACCTCGAACAGATGCCCGGCATCGATGAGGCGCAGGTGCCTGTCGCGCTCGGCGTCTACCGCGATCGAGGCCACGATGCCCACGCCCATGTCCAGCTCTACATAGGTCTTGATCACATCGGCGTCCATGGCAGTGAGCACAATGTCGGGCGCGATGCCCGCACGGGCAAAGGCCTCGTCGATGTGCGCACGGCCGGTGTAGCCCAGCTCGTACGTGATGATGGGGTATTGCGCCAGTTGCTCCAGCGTCACAGGCCCCTCCAGCTCCAGCAGGCGATGGCCCGGTGGCACCACGATGCTGTGCGTCCAGCGGTAGCACGGCAGGGTGACCAGCGCGTCGTAGCCCGCCAGCGCCTCGGTGGCCACGCCGATGTCGGCCTCACCGGACAACAGCATCTCTGCCACCTGGCGCGGCGAGCCCTGATGCAGGTGCAGCGACACCTGGGGAAACAATGCACGAAAGTCGCGCACCACCTGCGGCAAGGCATAACGCGCCTGCGAGTGTGTGGCAGCCACCGACAGGCGCCCCTGCGCGCTGTCGCTGAAGTCCTGCCCCGCGCGCTTGAGGTTGTCGGCCTCCAGCAGCAGGCGCTCTACCGTGGGCAGCAGCGCCTCGCCCGGTGGTGTAAGGCCGGTCAGGCGTTTGCCTGCGCGCACAAAAATCTCCACGCCCAGTTCCTCCTCCAATTCGCGGATCTGGCGGCTGACGCCGGGCTGCGAGGTGTGCAGCATGTGGGCCACCTCGGTGAGGTTGAAACCCCGTCGCACGGTTTCACGCACGGAGCGCAATTGCTGAAAATTCATGAGAGATGCCCGTCGCTGGTCCACGCCCCCACAGCGGGGCCTCAGTACGGCGCCAGCCTTCAGGGCGGCTGGCGTCAGTTACTCTATTTTTGATAGCTACTAGCGCTTATTGAATAAGCGCCAGAGCCATTTTTTAATGATTTTTAGTGCAGCTGCCCTCTCACAGCTTGGCGATCGACACCTCCGTGGACTTGACCAGTGCGACAACATCCGAGCCCACCACCAGGGCCAGGTCGTCCACCGAGCGGGTGGTAATGACCGAGGTGACGATGCCCCAAGGGGTTTCGACATCGACCTCAGACACCACATCACCGCGAATGATCTCGCGCACTTTGCCCTTGAACTGGTTGCGAACGTTGATGGCTTGAATGGACATGGGGTTCTCCTTGAAAGTCCGTTGAAAAAAAGAAATCTGCAAAAACAAACACAAAAAACAGAAAGATCAGACCGCCCAGCGCAGGCCATGCGCAGGCACCCCCGGCCACACCGGCTCGTGGGCGGGTGCCACATCGGGCTTTTGCAGCACGCGGTCGAGGATGCGTTTTTCGATGGCGGCAAACGCGGCATCGCCGTGGGATCGGGGGCGTGGCAGGTCGATGCGCTGGTCCAGCGCGATCTGGCCGTCTTCGATCAGGATCACGCGGTCGGCCAGGGCCACCGCCTCCTGCACGTCGTGCGTGACCAGCAGTGCCGTGAAGCCGCTGCTGCGCCACAGGCCTTCGATGAGTCGGTGCATCTCGATGCGCGTCAACGCATCAAGCGCGCCCAGGGGTTCATCCAGCAGCAGCAGGCGCGGGTTGTGCACCAGGGCACGGGCCAGGGCCACACGCTGGCGCTGGCCGCCGGACAGGCGCGCGGGCCATTCGCCCAGGCGGTCGCCCAGGCCCACACGGGCCAGCACGTCGGCCGCTGCACCGCGCTGCGCAGTCGGCAGGCCCAGGGCCACGTTGTCGGCCACACGCTTCCAGGGCAGGAGGCGCGAGTCCTGGAACATGATGCGGGTGTCGTCACTCAGGCCGGTGATGTCCTTGCCGTCGAGGCGGATGGCCCCACCCGAGACAGATTCCAGCCCCGCCACCAGGCGCAGCAGGGTGCTCTTGCCACAGCCGCTGCGGCCCACGATGGCGACGAACTGGCCGGGCTCGATGACAAGTTCGGTCTTCTTGAGCACATCACGTGTGCCATAGCGCTTGTCCACGCCACGCACTTCCAGGCGCACGCCTTGTGCCGATGGGGTGTTGGTTGTTGTCATGGTGTCAGGCCCCGGGTTTGAACAACGGCACGTCCAGCGCATTCACGCGCTTGGGCAGCAGCTTCTCGGCCAGAAAGGCGTCGGCAATGCGCTGCTGCTCGGCCAGCGCGGCAGGCACTACCGCCCGCACTTCATAGCTGCGGCGGCTGTTGGCCAGCTCGATCACATCAGCATCCAGCCCCCACACGGGCGCCAGCAGCGCGGCAGCGTCCTTGGGGCTTTGCTTGACCCAGACACCCGCCTTTTGCAGCTCGTTGAAGAACACGCGCAACACATCGGGCCGGGCCTGGGCGTACGTGGTGCCTGCCAGGTAGTAGCGCTGGTACGCGGCCAGATCGCGCCCATCGGCCAACACCCGCACGGCCGATTGTTTTTGTACAGCAGCCAGGAACGGATCCCACACCACCCAGGCGTCGATGGCACCACGCTCGAACGCGGCGCGGCCGTCGGCGGGTGTGAGGTAGGCGGGCTCGATGTCCTTGAACGAGAGCCCTGCTTTCTCGAGCACCGCAATCAACAGAAAGTGCACGCCAGCGGCCTTGGCAAAGCCGATCTTCTTGCCCTTGAGATCGGCCACGGTCTTGATCGGCGAATCCGCACGCACGACGATGGCCTGGGCGGAGGGAGACGGCGACTCCTGGGCCACAAAGGTCAACTGCGCACCAGCGGCCTGGGCAAACACGGGCACGGTGTCTGCCACGTCGGCGCTCACGTCGATGTTGCCCAGGTTCAGGGCTTCGAGCAGCGGCAGGCCGCTGGTGAACTCGTGCCAGCTCACCTTGACGTTGAGCGGTGAGAGCAACTGCTCCAGCGTGCCGCGCGTGCGCAAAATGGTGGTGAGCGTGGACGACTTTTGCAAGCCGATGCGGAGCACCTCGGGCTTGCTGCCCTGGGCCCGCGTCAGGCCACTGGACAGCGCGGAAAACGCTGCCAGCGCCCTGAGCGCATGGCGCCGGTGGATGGAGAAAATTGCAGACATGGTGACGGGATCTCTGGGGCGAATGGTTTGGAATGGGGAGAGATGAAGCGCGATGCAACGCCGGTTACGCAGACTGATAGCCGGGATGCCAGCGCAGCCAGTAGCGCTCCAGCCCCTTGGCAAACACGTCGGCCAACTTGCCCAGCAGCGCGTACAGCAGGATGCCCACCAGCACGATGTCGGTCTGCAAAAACTCGCGGGCATTCATCGTGAGGTAGCCGATGCCGGCCTGGGCGGAGATGGTCTCGGCCACGATCAGGATCACCCACATCAGGCCCAGCGAGAAGCGCAGCCCCACCAGAATGCTGGAGAGCGCCCCCGGCAGAATGATCTGGCGGTACAGCTGCCAGCGTCCCAGTCCGTAGGTACGCCCCATCTCGATGAGGCCCGGGTCCACGTTGCGAATGCCGTGAAACGTATTGAGGTAGATGGGGAAGAACACCGACACGCTGATGAGGAACAGCTTGGCCGACTCGTCGATGCCAAACCACAGGATCACCAGCGGGATGAGTGCCAGCGCCGGGATATTGCGCACCATCTGGATGGTGGAGTCCAGCAACGTCTCGAACAGCCTGACCGAACCGGTGAGCAGACCCAGCAGCAGCCCCAGGCCGCCACCAATGGCCAGTCCGGCCAAGGCGCGGCCGGCGCTGACCTTGACGTGTGTCCACAGCTCGCCCGATGCGGCGAGGGTCCACGCGGCCTTGACGACCTCAACAGGCGCGGGCAGCACGCGGGTCGACAGCCAGCCTTGCGACGAGGCAATTTGCCACAACACGATGAGCGCCATGGGCACCGCCCAGGGCAACAGGCGCTGTGCAACGTTGGCAAGAAAGCGGACCACCGGCGCGGGGAGCAACGGCCCCTCGATGGGCAGGTCTACGGAGTCGGCCACAGGGGATACCTGCAGCTCTCTGGCGATGTGGGTCATGGGAGGGTTCGCTTTCAATCTACGGTTCAGCTTTGCGATGCACGCGGCACAAAGTCGTTGGCCACGGTTTCACCAAATGGGCCCAGCGGGTTGCCGCCCGCGAGCTTCTCGCGCACACCGAGTGGCAGCAGCGGGAACACCAGCTCGGCAAAGCGGTAGGCCTCTTCAAGGTGCGGATAGCCGGAGAGCACGAAGTGGTCGAGCCCCAGGGCGGCATATTCCTGGATGCGCGCTGCCACCGTTGCTTGGTCGCCCACCAGGGCCGTGCCAGCGCCGCCACGCACCAGTCCCACGCCAGCCCACAGGTTGGGGCTGATCTCCAGGTCTTTGCGGCTGCGGCGAACACCCCCTGCGTGCAGCGCGGCCATGCGGCGCTGGCCCTCGGAATCCATGCGCGCAAAAACGGCCTGGGCACGCGCCACAGTGACGTCGTCCACATGGCTGATGAGCTCCTCGGCAGCGGCCCAGGCTTGTTCCTCGGTTTCGCGCACGATGACGTGCAGGCGGATGCCGAATTTCACGGTGCGGCCGCGCTTTGCGGCGCGGGCGCGCACATCGGCGACCTTCCTTCCCACCTCAGCGGGCGGCTCGCCCCAGGTCAGGTAGGTCTCTACCTGCTCGGCCGCCAGGTCATGTGCAGCATCGGAGGAACCCCCGAAAAACACTGGCGGGTGGGGCTGCTGCAGCGGCGGAAACAAGAGCTTGGCACCTTTCACCGTGAGATGTTTGCCTTCGTAGTCGAAGGCTTCTCCGTGGTGGCTGCGCGTGAGGATCTCGCGCCAGATGCGGATGAACTCGGCCGATTGCTCATAGCGCGTGGCATGGTCCAGGAACACGCCATCGCCCTCCAGCTCGGCCTGATCGCCCCCGGTCACGAGGTTGATGAGCAAGCGCCCCCAGAGAGGCGGTCGAACGTGGCCGCCATGCGCGCGGCCAGCGCGGGCTGGTGCAGGCCAGGGCGCACGGCCACCAGGAACTTGAGTTTCTTGGTGACAGCAATCAGGCTGGATGCCACCACCCACGGGTCTTCGCAAGAGCGGCCGGTGGGGATCAGCACGCCTTCATAGCCCAGGCTGTCAGCGGCCACGGCCACCTGCTGCAGATAGTCAATGCTGAGCTGGCGTGCGCCTTGGGCAGTGCCCAGATACCGGCTGTCGCCGTGGGTAGGAATGAACCAGAAAATTTGCATGGAACAGGTCTTTTTTAGAGGGCAATGGCCAGAAGCTCAGTACGAGATGGCAAAGCCGAACTGGGGAGCTTGTTGTGTGGCACGGCGCTGCGGGGCGCTAAGCCCCCAGGCGGTGGCCGTGACGCACAGAACGCGTCGCAGCTGGGTGTGCAACGGGAAAGGCAGGGGCGCAGGCATGGGGGCTCCTTGGGGTACGGGTTACAACAAATCAACCGGCGCCGCGTGCAGCAGGTTGAGCTTCTTGGGAATCAGCTTCAGGTCGAAAAAGGTGTCGGCAATGCCTTGCTGTTCCGCCAGGATCTCGCGGGTGACCGGGGCGGTGCCAAACCGTGCGCGGTTCAGGTACAGCTCGGTGATGGACTTGTCCAAACCCAGCACGGCCGACAGCTCAGCCGCTGCGGCGGCCTTGTTCTTCGAGGCCCAGGTGTCGATGGCGTTGACCTCTTCAATCGCAATGCGCAACACATCGGAGTTTTGGGTGGCGAAGTCGCGTGAGGTGAAGTAATACGCGCGGTTGTTGACCACCCCTGTGGCATCGGCCAGCAGGCGGGCATCGAGCGTTTTTTGGGCAGCGGCGAGGAACGGGTCCCAGATGATCCAGGCATCGACCGCACCCTTTTCAAAGGCGGCCCTTGCATCGGCCGGCGCCAAAAAGACGGACTGCACATCGCCGTACTTCAGGCCATTTTTCTCCAGCAGCTTGACCAGGAAATACTGCACGTTAGAGCCCTTGTTGTAGGCCACGCGTTTGCCCTTGAGGTCGGCCACGCTGCGGATGGGCGAATCCTTGGGCACGATCACGGCCTCCAGCGCAGGGCGTGGCACGGTGGCGCCCGCATACACCAGTGGCGCACCAGCGGCCTGGGCAAAGATGGGAGGCGCTTCGCCCACATCGCCGAAGTCGATGGAGCCCACGTTGAGCGCTTCGAGCTGCACGGGACCTGCGTTGAACTCGGTCCAACTGACCTTGACACCCAGCGGTGCCAGGCGCTTTTCGAGCGTGCCACGGCCCTTGAGGATGGAGAGCCAGCCCTTCTGGTGGCCCACGCGCAGCACACGGCTGGGCACCGGGTTCGGTGTTTGTGCCAAGGCCGAGGCGCCGAGGGCTGCGGTGGCCAGGCCGCAGAGCAGTGCCTGGCGGCGGCGAAGGGAGAAATGCGTAGGCATGGTGAGATGTCTTTCTGAAAATCGGGTCACAAAAGGGGCCGAGTGCGTGGGATTCAGCCCACGGCAGGTGCTACCGGCATGAGCAAAAAGGCGCCAATCACCACGAGCGACGCCACCACCAGCAAGGCGATACCCAGCCAGCGCAGCGCATCGCGCAGGCCCAGGGGACGGCCCCCGGACAGGTCTTGCGCTGGCACCTTTGGCTGTGCGGGCAGATGGATTGCGTCACCGGACATGAAGAACACCTTTTTTCTGCGGGTAGAGAACGGGCAACAGCCCACCCTGCCCGCACTCAGCGGGCAACACCAGGAAACAAACGGGGATGGAAAACGAGAAAAGAGCGCGGGCACCAACCGCCAAGGCTGGGGGCGCCCATTGCGTCAGACGCTACATCGCACCTGCGAAAAATGCACCGGCGCAAACCGCGTGGCCTGGGCCGGCGATGGGCGCAGGGTTTCGGTCACGAGCACGTTGACAGCGTCGTCCAGCCGCGTGGAAATGTCATCGTTCAGGTGGTAGGCCCCTTCGGGCGTCAAGGTGACCTGCGCGTCCGTGGCATAGATGCCCGGCAGGATGCTCTTGGCGCCCAGCGACTGCAGCACTGGGCGCAGCGCGTAGTCCAACGCCAGCATGTGGTGCGGGCTGCCACCGGTGGCCAGAGGCAACACGACCTTGCCCTTGAGAGCGGTCTGCGGCAACAGGTCCAGAAAGACCTTGAGTACGCCGCTGTAGGCCGCCTTGTAGACCGGAGTGGCCACCACTAGCACGCGGGCCTGGGCCACCTGGTCGATAGCGCCCACCACCGTGGGGTGCCCAAAGTCAGCGAGCAGCAGCGCTTGGGGCGACAGGTCGCGGATGTGGATGCGATCCACCAGCGCACCACGCACCGACAGGCGCTGGGCCACGGCATCCAGCAAAGCAGCGGAGCGGGAACGCTCGGAAGGGCTGCCAGCAATGAGCAAGGCGGACATGATGGAATCCTTTACTACATTTTTGATAGCTTCCAGCGCTTTATGGATAAGCGCTAGAGGCCGATTTCTTATAAAAACGAATGTGCGGCACCCGTCCCGCCGTTTCAGGCAAGGTTTGTCGAGGCTGGGGGCCGGGGCTCTACCCGCCGCTCAGGCGGGGTGAGCCTACTTGCGCGTATAGATCTGGTCGAAGCTCGCGTTGTCCGCAAAGTGGTCCTTGGCCGCCTTGTCCCAGCCACCGAACGCGTCGTTGATGGTGAACAGGTTCAGCTTGGGGAACTGCTTGGCGTACTTGGCCTTGGCTTTGTCGGACACCGCCGGGCGGTAGAAATTTTTGCCTGCGATGTCCTGGCCTTCCTCCGTGTAGAGGAACTTCAGGTACTCCTCGGCCACGGCGCGGGTGCCTTTTTTGTCCACGTTCTTGTCCACCACCGTCACGGCGGGCTCGGCCAGGATGGAGATTGAGGGGGCAATCACATCGAACTTGGCGCCGAACTCCTTTTCGAGCAGGTAGGCCTCGTTCTCCCAGGCGATCAGTACATCACCCTGGTTGCGCTGGGCAAAGGTGATGGTGGAACCACGGGCGCCGGTGTCGAGCACGGGCACGTTGCCGTACAGCTTGGCGACAAAGTCCTTGGCCTTGGCATCGCTGCCCAGCTTGCGCTTGGCAAACTCCCAGGCGGCCAGGTAGTTCCAGCGGGCGCCGCCCGAAGTCTTGGGGTTGGGCGTGATCACGCTGATGCCTGGCTTGATGAGGTCGTCCCAGTCCTTGATGCCCTTGGGGTTGCCCTGGCGCACCACCAGCACGATGGTCGATGTGTAGGGCGAGCTGTTGTGCGGCAGGCGCTTTTGCCAGTCCTTGGGGATCCAGCCACCGTTGGTGTGCAGCGCGTCGGTATCACCGGCCAGCGCCAGGGTGGCGACGTCGGCATCCAGGCCATCGATGATGGAGCGCGCCTGTTTGCCCGAGCCGCCATGGCTTTGCTTGATGGTCACATCCTGGCCGGTTTTGACCTTCCAGTGCTTGGCGAAAGCCTGGTTGAACTCGACGTACAACTCGCGGGTGGGGTCGTACGAGACATTGAGCAGCGTCACAGACTGTGCAAACGACGGCAATGCCGTCAGGGCCAAACTGCCAATGAGGGCGGCAGCCCAAGGAAACTTGATAAAGTCGCGGCGAAAGTTCATGAGGGACCTCGATTTATGAATGTGTTGCGGTGCAAACCACCGATGAAACGCATTCTGGAAGGCACTCCTTAAAACCGGAACTACTGAGATTTCAGTTCTTTATATCCAAAACATCTGAGCAACCCGTTTTTGCTCGCTCCACACAAGGAAAACCCATGGCACGCACGGTTCAATGCATCAAGCTCGGAAAAGAAGCGGAAGGCCTTGACTTCCCCCCCTACCCGGGCGATCTGGGCAAGCGCATCTGGGAAAGCGTGAGCAAGGAAGCCTGGGCGGGCTGGCTGAAACACCAGACCATGCTCGTCAATGAAAACCGCCTGAACCTCGCCGACGCCCGCGCCCGCCAGTACCTGGCGCGGCAAATGGAGAACCATTTCTTTGGCGGCGGCGCAGACGCTGCAGCGGGTTACGTGCCGCCCACGGCCTGAGCCCCATGTCAGCTTTCCATGGTGCTGCGTGCCACCCACGGCCCATGAAACTGGCGCTGTGGATGCCAGTGAGCCGCGAAACTGGCTTTGCCAGGCCGCTGGCTGCGTTCCCCTTCCACGCGAAGCGTGAGACAGGGGGAAGGCGCGAAGCGACTCAGGGGGTGTTTCATCTCAGAGCCCATTGACTGGCTGCCGGACGGCACCCCCTACAGCCCCCGCTTTGGCGACCGCTACCACAGCGAAAACGGCGGCCTGGACCAGGCCCGCCGCGTTTTTCTGCACGGTTGTGGCTTGCCTGGCGCCTGGGCGGGGCAACCGCAGTGGCGCATTCTGGAAACCGGGTTTGGCTTTGGGCTGAACTTTCTGGTCACCTGGGCGGCCTGGCGGGCCGACCCGCAGCGCCCCACCTTGCTGCATTTCGTCTCGACCGAGGCCTGGCCTGTGGGCGCAGACGACCTGCTGCGGGCCACCACGGCACACCCCGAACTGGCACCGCTGGCCGGAGCCTTGCATCGCCAGTGGTGGGGCCTGTTGCCGGGCGTTCACCGCCTTAGCTTCGACGAGGGCCGCGTGTTGCTCACGCTGTGCGTGGGCGACACCCAGAACCTGCTTCGCCAGCAGAGCCTGACGGTGGACGCGGTGTACCTGGACGGCTTCAGCCCACAGCGCAACCCCGAGATCTGGGACCTGCACACCCTCAAAGCCGTGGCGCGCTGCTGCCGCCGTGGCACGCGGCTGGCCACCTGGACCATTGCACGCGCCGTGCGTGACGCGCTGGCCCAATGCGGCTTTGAAGTCAGCCGCGTGCCGGGCGTGCCGCCCAAACGCGACAACCTGCACGCCACCTACAACCCCCACTGGGAAACGCGCACCACACGCCAGCCCCAAACCACGACGCAGCCCGCCGTCCCCGGCACCTGTATCGTGATCGGCGGCGGCATTGCGGGCGCGGCCACCGCAGCCAGCCTGGCACGGCGCGGCTGGCAGGTGGTGGTGTTGGACCAGGCTGCCGAGCCTGCAGCGGGCGCATCGGCCCTGCCCGCTGGCGTGTTTGCGCCCCATGTGTCGCCCGACGACAGCGTGCTGTCGCGCCTGTCTCGCAGCGGCATCCGCACCACGCTGCAGCAGGCCCAGGGGCTGCTGAATGAAGGGGTGGACTGGTCCCACTGCGGCGTGCTGGAACACCGCACCGATGGCTCCCCCGGCCTGTCGGTCGACTGGATGCACGGACCAGGGGCCGCCTGGAGCCAACCCGCACCGTCCTCCACCCTGGCAGAGGCCCAGTTGCCGCCCGATGCCGCAGCCTGCTGGCACCATCAGGCAGGATGGGTGCGCCCAGCCCGTCTGGCCAAGGCCTTGCTGGGGCAGCCCGGGATTCACTGGCAAGGTGGGTCTCAGGTGGCTCAGTTGCGGCGCTTGGAGCGGCCCGCCGCTGATGACCAACCAACCGCCCTGTTGTGGCAAGCAGTGGACGCCCAAGACAACGTGATTGCAGAGGCCCCCACCCTGGTCATTGCTGCGGGCGCTGGCAGCCGGGAGCTACTCAACCACCGGTGGCCTTTGCAGCCCGTGCGCGGACAAGTGTCCTGGGGCATTCATGCAGAGCCCGCTGCGCCGCTGCTGCCGTTTCCAGCCAATGGCCATGGCAATCTGGTGCCCCGCTTTCCGATGGACAACCGCTTGGGCGAGGCTCCTGGCAGCGGCCAGGCGTGGGTCATGGGTTCTACCTTTGAACGCGACGTGGAAGCTCTGCCGCCCACCGCTGCTGACATCCATTCCGCCCACACCACCAATTGGGCCAAATTACAAGGCCTGTTGCCGGGGATCGCCCCGCAGCTGGAACCCGCATTTGCCACGGCGCTGTCCGTCCCTCACACAGTTGCAGCCTTCGGCGATACACCCGTGTTGGAGCATGCTGTTCGATCGTGGGCGGCCGTGCGCTGCACGGCGCCAGATCGTTTACCCATCGTCGGACCCGTGGATACCACCCACCTCCCGGGGCTGTGGGTCAACACCGCCATGGGTGCGCGGGGGCTGACCCTGGCACTGCTGTGTGGCGAACTGCTGGCCGCCCGCCTGCAGGGCGAACCCCTGCCACTGGATACCAAGCTGGCCAGGGCCCTGGGCACGGAGCGCCTGGCAGAGGCCTGCACCCAGCCAAAGCCCTCGTAAACCCGCACCAAACCTTGCTTATAAGCAAATTGACATATTGGAAGAGCAAAACAATAGTTTGCATCCATAAGAGAGCCCCCTACATTCGCAGCCATGCATGAATTGGCGTTTGTTTTTGCGGGCTTTGCCGTCGGTCTGATCGTAGGCCTGACGGGGGTGGGCGGTGGCTCGCTGATGACGCCTGTGCTTATCTTTTTCTTCGGCATCAAGCCCCACCTGGCCATCGGCACCGACCTGCTGTTTGCCGCGTTCACCAAGATGGGCGGCACCGTGAGCATGGCGCGCCAGCGCCTGGTGCCCTGGCGCGTGGTCGGCCAGCTGTGCGCCGGTAGCATTCCGGCTGCCCTGCTGGCGCTGTGGGCGCTGCACACCCTGGGACCAGCCAGTGCCGTGGCCCAGCGCGTCATGACCACCACACTCGGTTTTGCGCTGCTGCTGACGGCAGCGGCCACACTCTACAAGGTGGTAGCCTTTTCGCGCCAGCGCCAGGCGGCCGACCAGGCCAAGCGGCTGGCCGGTGCAGAGCAGGCCACGCGCCCCCGCCACTGGAGCCTGCCCGTACTGCTGGGTGCCGTTATCGGCACCCTTGTCACCTTCACCTCGGTGGGTGCGGGCGCCATCGGCGTCACGGTGCTGCTGCTGGTGTACCCCCTGCTGCCGCTGCCGCGCATCATCGGCGCCGACATTGCCTATGCCGTGCCGCTGACCCTGGTGGCAGGCCTGGGCCACGCCTCACTGGGCTCGGTGGACTGGCCTTTGCTTGCACAATTGCTGGCTGGCTCGTTGCCGGGCATCTGGCTGGGCTCGCGCCTGGTCACCCGCACCCCCGAGCGCCTGATTCGCTCCGCCCTGTCCATTTTGCTGGCCTGGGCGGGCTTCAAACTGATCCTGATCTGAGTTGCCCCACGATGTACCAATACACCGCATTCGACACACAGTTCGTGCAACAGCGCGCGCACCAGTTCCGTGACCAGCTCACGCGCTGGCAAACCGGCAAGCTGAGCGAGGACGACTTCCGGCCCCTGCGCCTGCAAAACGGCTGGTATGTGCAGCGCTACGCGCCCATGCTGCGCGTGGCCGTGCCTTACGGCGAAATCGCCAGCCGCCAGCTGCGCGTGCTTGCACAGATTGCCCGCGAATACGACGAGCCCGAAGCTGCGGTGTTCAAGGCCGCCATGGAAGGCCAGGGCCTGCTGGGCACCACCTTCCTGCCCAAGAACTGCGCCCACTTCACCACGCGCACCAATGTGCAGTTCAACTGGATTCCACTGTCCAAAAGCGCGGACGTGATGGACCTTCTGGCCAGCGTGAACCTGCACGGCATCCAGACCAGCGGCAACTGCATCCGCAACACCACCACCGACGCGCTGGCCGGCGTGGCAGTGGATGAAATCGTGGACCCACGCCCCTATGCAGAAATCATTCGCCAGTGGACCACGCTGCACCCCGAGTTCGCGTTTTTGCCGCGCAAGTTCAAGATCGCCATCAGTGGCGCCAAGGACGACCGCGCCGCCACGGGCTGGCATGACGTGGGCCTGCACCTCGTCAAGAACGACGCGGGCGAGATCGGTTTCAAGGTGTTTGTGGGCGGTGGTATGGGCCGCACGCCGGTGATTGGCACCGTGATCCGCGAGTTCCTGCCCTGGAACCAGATCATGAATTACATCGAGGCCATCGTGCGCGTGTACAACGAACACGGCCGCCGCGACAACAAGTACAAGGCGCGCATCAAGATCCTGGTGAAGGCCGAGGGCCAGCAGTACATCGACGATGTGGAAGAGGAATACCGCCAGATCCTGGAGATCGACGGTGGCCCCCACACCATTCCTCAGGCCGAGTTTGACCGCGTGGCGGCCTGTTTTGTGACGCCTCCCCTGGCCGCTATTGCCGATGTAGCGCCCGCTGCACTGCAAGCAACGCTCGATGCACAGGCGGCCGAGCAAGTGGCCTTTGGCCGCTGGCTCAAGCGCAACGTGCATGCACACCAAAATGCACAGCTGCGTGCGGTCACGCTGTCGTTCAAGCGCCCTGGCCAATCGCCGGGCGATGCCACCAGCGAACAGCTGATTGCGCTGGCCGACCTGGTGGACAAATACTCCGCTGGCGAAGCCCGCGTGACGCATGACCAGAACGTGCTGCTGCCCTGGGTGCACGCCAGCCGCCTGTTCGACCTGTGGCAAGAAGCCAAGGCCCTGGGCCTGGCCAGCGCCAACGTGCAGCTGCTCACCGACATGATCGCCTGCCCCGGCGGCGACTTCTGCGCGCTGGCCAACGCCCGCTCGCTGCCGATTGCCGAGGCCATCACCCAGCGCTACCAAGACCTGGACGAGCTCGACGACATCGGCGAGATCGACCTGCACATCAGCGGCTGCATCAACAGCTGCGGCCACCACCACAGCGGCCACATCGGCATTTTGGGTGTGGATAAGGACGGCAAGGAGTGGTACCAGGTCACGCTGGGTGGCTCCGATGGTTCCGACCTGTCGGGCGCCGCCGTGGCGGGCAAGGTGATTGGCCCCTCGTTCTCCGCCGCCGAAGTGCCGGACGTGATCGAAGCCGTGCTGGGCACCTACCGCGACCTGCGCGAATCGGGTGAAACCTTCCAGGCGGCCGTGCGCCGCACGGGTCTGGACCCGTTCAAGGAAGCCGCCAAACAAGCCCGCCACAAAGAACCAGAAACCGCCGCCGCCTGACCCGGCCGAGCGCACAGCCTGACCCACAAGATGTTGAAACTACTTGCCGCCCAAGACCACCAGCCGCCCGCCGAGGGCGACGCCCGCACGGTGGCCCTGCCCAACGATGCCGACGCCATGGCACTGCCGCTGGAAGGCGTGGAACGTGTGGACCTGCACTTCCCCAACTTCACCGATGGCCGCGCATTCAGCCAGGCCTTTTTGTTGCGCCGCCGCCGTGGCTTTGCGGGTGAAATCCGCGCCACGGGGGATGTGCTGATCGACCAGCTGGTGCAGATGCAGCGCACGGGGTTTTCGAGCGCCGTACTGCGCGAAGGCGTGGACGCGGCCGATGCGCAGCGCCAATTTGAACGGTTCTCCGGGTTCTACCAGGGCGACGCCGTGCAAACCCAGCCCCACTTTGCAAAGGCTGCCTGATGTCCAGCAACTCCAGCCTGTTCTCGCGTGGTGCGCCCGCCAAAGCCACCGAAGTGCATGCCCGCGCCAGTGTCACGTTCGACGCCAAGCTGACAGAAACCCAGGCGTTGCTGCGCCAGGCAGCAGCCCTTGGCGCCAACGCCGTGACGCAAGCCTCCAGTCTGGGTGCCGAGGATGTGGTCATCACCCACCTCATCAACGCGTTGCAGCTCGATATCCCGGTCTTTGTGTTGGAAACCGGCGCGCTGCACACCGAAACGCTGGCCCTGCTGGAGCGTACCCAGGCCCATTCGCGTGCTCCCGTCACGGTGTACCGCCCCGAAGCAGAGGCCGTGATCCACTTCGTCCGCACCAATGGCCAGGACGCGATGTACCAGAGCATCGACCTGCGCAAGGCCTGCTGTGGCATCCGCAAGATGGAGCCGCTGGCGCGCGCGCTGGCAGGCAAAAGCGCCTGGATCACCGGTTTGCGCCGCGAACAATCCAACGCCCGGGCCGACGTCCCTCTGATCGACACCACCGAAGTCACCGCCAAGGGGCTGACCAAATTCAACCCCCTGGCCAACTGGACCTGGGGTGATGTGTGGCACTACATCGCAGCCAACGGGGTGGACTACAACCCGCTGCACGATCAGTTCTTCCCCAGCATCGGCTGCGCACCCTGCACGCGGGCCATCAGCCTGGGAGAGGAGTTCCGTTCAGGCCGCTGGTGGTGGGAGGACGAGACCGCCAAGGAATGCGGTCTCCACGCCAAGAACTGATCGCAGAGAAAGCACCCGATATGAATTCCCGCACCGACTCCGCGCTGCTTGAGAAGAAAACCAACGACATGAGCCACCACCTCAACAACTCGCACCTCGACGCACTGGAAGAAGAAACCATCTTCATCCTGCGTGAGGTCGCCGCCGCCTTCGAGCGCCCCACCCTGCTGTTCTCGGGCGGCAAGGATTCGCTGGTCATGCTCAAGTGCGCCGAAAAGGCCTTTGGCACCAAGGCCAGCGGTGGCGGCATTCCTTACCCGCTCTTGATGATCGACACGGGTCACAACTTCCCCGAAGTCACGGACTTCCGCGACTTTCGCGCCAAGGAACTGGGCGCCGAACTCATCGTGCGCAATGTGGAAGACTCGATGGCGCGCGGCACCGTGCGCCTGGCCCACCCCGGCGAATCGCGCAACGTGCACCAATCGGTCACGTTGCTGGAGGCGATTGAAGAATTCCGCTTTGACGCGCTGATTGGCGGCGCCCGCCGTGATGAAGAAAAAGCCCGCGCCAAGGAACGCATCTTCAGCCACCGCGACAGCTTTGGCCAATGGCAGCCCAAGGCCCAGCGACCCGAGCTGTGGACGCTGTTCAACACCCGCCTGCAACCCGGCGAGCACTTCCGCGTGTTCCCTATCAGCAACTGGACTGAACTCGATGTGTGGCAGTACATCGACCGCGAACAGATCGCCCTGCCCAGCATCTACTACACGCACAAGCGCCAGGTGGTGGACCGCAAGGGCCTGCTGATGCCCGTGACCGAACTGACGCCGCCGCGCGATGGTGACACGGTAGAGACACGCGACGTGCGCTTTCGCACCGTGGGCGACATCACCTGCACCGCACCAGTGGAAAGCACGGCAGCCACCGCCGCCGAGATCGTCATCGAGACCTTGGCCGCAGATGTGAGCGAGCGCGGTGCGACCCGCATGGATGACAAGACTTCCGATGCTTCCATGGAGAAGCGCAAGAAAGACGGGTATTTCTGATGACTACTACTAATTTAATAGCTGCCAGCGCAATTAACACCGGCACTAGCGGCCAAAATGACCATATTTCCGCGCTCAAGTTCATCACTTGCGGTTCGGTCGATGATGGCAAAAGCACGCTGATCGGACGCCTGCTGGTAGACAGCAAGGCCGTGCTGCAGGACCACCTGGCCGGCGTACAGCGCCAGGGCGAAACCGACCTGGCCTTGCTGACCGACGGCCTCAGTGCAGAGCGCGAACAAGGCATCACCATCGACGTGGCCTACCGCTACTTCGCCACCGAAGAGCGCAAGTTCATCATTGGCGACGCCCCCGGCCACGAGCAGTACACACGCAACATGGTCACCGCCGCCAGCAGCGCCGACGCCGCCGTGGTGCTGGTCGATGCGACCAAGCTCGACTGGAAGAACCCGCAATTGGCCCTGCTGCCGCAGACACGCCGCCATTCGCTGCTGGCCCATTTGCTGCGCGTGCACTCCGTGGTGTTTGCTGTGAACAAGCTCGACGCCGTGGAAGACCCTGTTCTGGCGTGGAAACACATCCAGGGCGCCCTGCAGTCCTTCGCCCAAGCAGCGGGCATCACCGTGCGCGCCACGGTGCCGGTCTCCGCCCTCAAGGGCTGGAATGTGGTGGACGCCCACGCGGGCTGGTGCGGCTACGAAGGCCCCACGCTGCTGCAGGTGCTCGAAGCGCTGCCCAACACGCCCGCCGACACGGCGCTGCCACTGGCTTTCCCGGTGCAGTGGGTCGAAAAGTCCTCCTCCTCGTCGTCGGACACATCCCAAGGCCGCCGCGTGTTCTGGGGCCGTGTGGCTGCGGGCAACGTAGCACCTGGCACGCCCGTGCAGATCTTCCCCAGCGGCCAGCTGGCCACCGTGGCCCAGGTGCTGGACCATGCACGCCGCCCCAAGGACGTTCCCGCAGGCACCAGCGCGGGCATCATCCTCGACCGCGAGGTGGATGTCTCGCGCGGCGACTGGATTTTGGCCGCTCCCACGGCAGCGGCGGCCCCAGCCGACGACGACTTTGGCGACACGCCCACTGCTGCGCCCGCCTGGCCCGCCAACCGCGAGCTGCGCACCACCATCGCCTGGATGGACGACGAGCCCCTGGTGGCTGGCCGCGTTTATTGGGCGCTGCATGGCCACCGCTGGGTCAAGGCCAAGGTCAAGGCCGTGGTGCACAAGCTCAACATCAACACGCTGGCAGAAGAGGCAGCGACGCAGCTCGACCCCAACGCCATCGGCCATGTGGATTTGCTGCTGCAAGAGGCCGTTCCGGCCGCCGCATTCGGCACAGCCCGCGTGCTCGGTTCGCTGATCCTGGTAGACACCGCCAGCCACAAAACGGCTGGCGCCGTGCTGGTGAACTGATCCAGATCAGCGCCAAAACCCCAGAGTCACCCCTCCCCGGCGAGGGGCCCTGTCAACAACGCCGGTGAAAGCTCCTAAAATCGAGGGTTTTCACCGACCCACACAATTCCCGTCATGACCCACGTCGTCTCCGAAAACTGCATCAAGTGCAAGTACACCGATTGTGTGGACGTGTGCCCCGTGGACTGCTTCCGCGAAGGCCCGAACATGCTTGTCATCGATCCCGATGAATGCATCGATTGCGCCGTGTGCATCCCCGAGTGCCCGGCCAACGCCATCTTTGCCGAAGAAGACCTTCCGGCAGACCAGATTGCTTTCATCAAGCTCAATGCCGACCTGTCTTTTGCCGATGGCTGGAAAAGCATCACCAAGCGCAAGCCCGCCATGCCCGACGCCGACGAGTGGAATGGCAAGCCCGGCAAGGTCAACGAACTGGTGAAGTGAGCTCCCCCCTGAGCCGCTTCGCGTCTTCCCCCCTGGGGGGGACGCCACCCGTGGCCTGGCAAAGCCAGTTCCACGGTGGCAGAGGTCTTTGGCTGCGCCAGGTTCAAGCGCTGCCTGTATGTTGGCGCCGACATGACTCAAGAAACCGATGCTGTTGTCATCGGTGCGGGCCCGGTAGGACTGTTTCAGGTCTTCCAGCTCGGCCTGCAAGGCATCACCGCCCACCTGATCGACGCCCTGCCCCATGCGGGCGGCCAATGCGTCGAACTGTATGGCGACAAACCCATTTACGACATCCCGGGCATTCCCGTCTGCACGGGCCGCGAGCTGGCGGATTTGCTGCTGCAGCAGATCGCGCCTTTCAAGCCCCGCTGGCATCTGAATACCCTGGTCTCGTCCCTGGCGCCACAGCCCGATGGCCGCCTGCTACTGCAGACCCGTGCCGGAGCGCAGTTGCTGGCGCGCTCGGTGTTCATTGCGGCGGGTGTGGGCGCCTTTGTGCCGCGCACGCTCAAGATCGAAGGCGTCGAGCGTTTTGTGGGCACGCAGGTGCACTACCAGGCACTTCCCGCTGGTGTCGATGCATCCGGGCAAAACATCGTCGTGCACGGTGGCGACGAGCCCGCCGTGGCGCGTGCCGTGGAACTGGCCGAACTAGACGGCACGGCGCGAATCAGCCTCTTGCACCGCCGCGACGTCTTCCAGGCGCCCGATACGCTGCTGCAACGCCTGCAGCAACTGCGTGACGCGGGGCGCATCGTGGTCGAGGCCGCGCAGATCACCGGCATCGAGGCCTCTGGCGACCGGTTGACGGCGCTGCAGGTGGTGGACGCAGAGGGCAGCACCCGCAGCCTGTCACTGGATCTATTGGTCGCCGTTCTGGGCATCTCGCCTCGCCTCGGCCCCATCGCCGATTGGGGCCTGGCCATGGAGCGCAAACAGCTGGTGGTGGACACCGAGGCGTTTCGCACCAGCGTACCCGGCATCTACGCCGTGGGCGACATCAACACCTACCCCGGCAAACGCAAGCTCATCCTGTGCGGTTTCCACGAGGCCACACTGGCCGCCTTTGGCGCGGCCGAGGCATTGAAGGGTGACAAGGTGGCGCTGCAATACACCACCACCAGTCCACGTCTGCACCAGCTGCTGGGTGTGGCACCAGCATCAGCGCCTTCCATCAGCGTGTAGTCCCGGCGGGTCTGGGCACCGTCGCGTCATGCCCCAGCGGCGCGCCCACAAATAAGCACAAAATGTCCAAAAGGCGTGCAGGCGCCCGGCAGGATGGCGTCTCCCGTCAACACCCATCAGGAGCGCACCATGAGCCAACAACATCTTCAATCCGTCTGGGACACCTACACCGCGTCGTGGAAAACCGACTCGGTCGCAGACAGAGAGACCCTGTTTTCCCTGTCCCTCGACCCCGGCTGCACCTACAGCGACCCGCTGGCCACCGCCCAGGGCTGGACCCAGCTGACCGCCTACATGGACGACTTCCACCACCAGGTGCCCGGCGGCCATTTTGTGACCCACTACTTCGCCAGCCACAACCGGCAGAGCATCGCCAAATGGAACATGGTGGATGGCAGCGGACAGGTGATCGGAGAAGGCGTGAGCTACGGCCGGTACAACGACCAGAATCGCTTGGTTGCCATGACCGGTTTCTTTGAAACCCCTTGAACGGACGCCACCGTGCTTTATCTCCAGCAGATCCAGGAGGGCATCGATTTCATCGAGGCCCATCTCGAATCCGATATCGAACTGGCTGAGGTGGCGCGGGCTGCGGGGATGAGCCAATGGCACTTCCAGCGGATCTTCAAGGCGCTGACCAATGAAACCTTGAAGACCTACATCCGCTCGCGCCGGTTTGCCAAGGCACTCGAGCAGTTGACCAACACGCGGCTTTCCGTGCTCGACATTGCGCTGGCCTCGGGATACGAGACGCAGGAGAGCTTCACGCGCGCGTTCCGGGATGGCTTTCGGCTCACGCCGTCGCAGTACCGCAAGATGGGCAACCGCTCCCTGTTCGTGCGCAAGATCCGTTTTGACCCAAGCTACCTCGCGCACCTGCACCACAACATCTCCCTGGCGCCCGACATCGAGGAGCAGCAAGCCATGCAGATGGTCGGGCTGCCCACGGACTACTACGGCATCGACTCTGAAAAGAACAACCTGGGCCAGAAGCTGCCGCCCCTGTGGGCGAAGTTTCTACCCCGGTTGGGCGAAATTGCGAACACCGTGCCCGGGGTCTGCTATGGCGTTGTGGTGCCTGCGGGGCCGTACACCGAAGAGCTGCGCTATCTGGCCTGCATCGAAGTGCGAGGCCCCGGTGTGCTGCCACCGGGCATGGTGGCCATGGAAATCCCCGCGTCGACCTATGCACGCTTCACCCACCGGGGTCCAGCCCAGAACGTCGATGCGACGGTGAACTACATCTACTCCAGCTGGCTGCTGTCGGCCAGCCCGTCGCACAGCCTCGGGCCGGATCTGGAAATCTATGGTTCTCAATACCACCCGACTTCCGGCGACTCCGTGATGCACTACGCCATCCCCATCGCCCACGCCGGGCGCTGACCCACCCTCTACAATAATTACCGCGCTCCTTCGGGGGCGCTATCGCTAGGGGTGTCGAGACCGGCTTGCCGGAACCGACTGAGAGAGTCCCTTTGAACCTCATTGAACAGACTTCGGAGCGGCCTGAAGATACGGGCCCAGCACAGGCGGAAGCACCGGGCCATTGGCCCTTTTTTTTCGTCTCGCCATTGCCCGATAGATAGATTTGGGTGTGGTTCCCCACATATCTGCCAGGAGCGCCCAGGTGTACCAGCCGGACGCATACATAGCCATGATTTGGTCAAGCTCCAGCTCAGTAATCACCAAAGGCTTGCCACCCCAAGTAACGCCCCGCATTCGGGCTGCAACCTGCCCAGCTATCGCACGTTCCCGAATGATTGAGCGCTCAAGCTGCGCGACAGCGCCAAGAATCTGGATCATGAACATCCCTAGCGGGCTGGATGTATCTAGCGGCTCTGTCAAAGACCGAATGGCCGCCCCAGCCACTTTTATTCGATCCAATATGGCAAGCAAGTCTTTTAAGGATCGTGCCACGCGGTCCATCTTGTAGACCACAAGGACATCACCCGGCTGCAACGCCGCCAAGAGCTTCTGCAGCTCAGGCCGAGGCCCTACCGAACTCCCCTTTTCTTGCCAAATTTGCGTAACGCCAGCTTTTGCGAGCGCGTCAAGCTGCAAATGCGTTTCCTGATCCCTTGTAGAAACGCGCGCATATCCAATCAGAGCCATTCAATCCCCCCATAACAAACCTTGTTTTTTCCAATCACGGTTAGTGAGCGCGAAGCGCAACAGCGACCGCACAACGACCGCTTTAGAGCAGCCGAAGCACAAGGCTAAATCGTCGATGGTTTGACCAATTGGTAAAGAAACAGGGATATCAAGGCGCGCATGAACAGAGCGAAATTTCGACACTCTCTGAGAATCACTTACAGGCCGACGTTACCGGTAACGACCACGCTTTGATCAATAGGCAGGGGCATGGTGCACCCCCTTCGGTTCAGGCTCAGTGACGAGCCAATAGCGGCCACCAGACCACCTATCCCGAGTGACTCTATGTGACACGATGACGTCACCATCGGCACACTGAAAAGCAAGCTCAATCATCTGCTCAAAGGTAAGGCCACAGAACTGCATGCGCTGAGGCTTGGGCACTTGCAAGCCGTTCGACCTGCTGTATCGATTGGACTCAAGAGGAGCATCGTGATAATCCTTCATGATGTACTTGGACACATACGCAGCGAGCTTTGCAAGGCTCAGGTTGCGACGCTGACCGCCGTGCCTTGTCTTGCCACCGACAAAACACAAGCCATTGTCTTGACCGATGATCGAACGCCATATCTCAGTGCCCAGTTTCCAAGCCTTGATCTTTTCGCCCTTGCGCGTGCCATGACTGGGCAGCTTATGGCATGCGACATGCACATGCATGGCACCGCGTTCTTGACGCTCAAAACTGGCGCAATAAACGAACTTGCCACCCAGTGCGGCTTTCATGCGCCGTACCCACATCTCGAAATGTTTTTTGCACAAATTACGGTCTTGCTGATTCTCGCGATACGTCAACGTCAGCAACTCATTGAGGCCCTGGGCCTTGATGATCCAGCGGCAATTGGTCTTGGCACGCTGGGCGTTTTTTTCGCGCTGCTTTTCGCGCTTTTCCTCCAACTCTTTTTCATACAGCGCTTGCCTGTCCGCAGCCTCAACACCTTCAAAGCCTTGCATATAGACGTCATGAGAATCTGGAGCACGTTCACCAGTGTCTTCCCACACCACGACGTTCTTGAAAGACAACTCACGATGACCGTTTGCGGTGCGTGTGTAGACCTCCCAAGCATCCTCAACCACCGTTCCACGAAACAACATGCGTTCACCGCAAATCGATACAATCCGTTCCATCGACTACCTCATTTAGTTGATCAAGGCTCTGAACCGTTGACGCGGTTGCAGGGCCATTTTTTTGCTACTCACCATCCCACCAGAGGGCCATGACTGCCCCTTGCTTGTGGCGCCATTGACGGCACCACAACTGATCGAGATAGCACCAGTCCCCATCGGGGAACTCCCACACGAACAAAGAGCAATCCCCAACAGCCGGGAACCGACTTGCAAGCGGCCTGCGACCGTGATGCAAAAGCGCCAAAGACATGCTTTGTCGGAAAGTGAACTATTAATAAATTAGGCGGCGCTTCGCGCCGCTCGCAAGCTCGCCACGCCGCAGCGCCGCCCCGTCATTGCAACGAACTCCGCACCTGCGCATTGCGAGCAGCAAGGCCCTGCAAATACGTGTTTTGGGATGGCTCAGAAGACGGAGCAGGGGCAGGCATAGCCGATGGCTGTGCACGAACAGGAAGGGGCGCAGAACCCTCAGCGTATGGACGCGGTAGAGCCTTCTCGCGCATCGTTTCAGGGGACACCTGGGCGCGCTTCCAATCCATGAAAAACCCGTGCTGAACTATCTGCAAACAGGCCGCAGCACTGACCTGCAAAAGGGTTGCTTGCTGGGTGTAGCACTTGCACGTTTTGCCCATCTGTACGCAGGCCGCAGGGTAAGGCGCCTCAGTGGGTTTAGTCACATCGTCATATGCCGGCGCAGTCTGTGGAAAATCAGGAAAGCGAGGTGTACGCGAAGCCAGATATTGAGCCGCCGTCATGGGGCCGACGCTGGCAGCAGCACCGGAGCCGGTAGCAACCGGAGGACGAGCGCCATCAACTTTTGCCGCGATCGCAGAGCCAGAACCAGACGCTTTACCGATGGCGCCACTGGCGAAATAAAAAGCCGCATAGATCGCAAGACCCGCAAGCAAAAGACCGACAGGGATCGCCCAAAGCTTTGTCGGAATACTGCGCTTAATATTGTGGACGTCAGCACTCTTGTACCAAGGCTTTGTGATCCAGTTGCCCGCCTTGTCCTTCTTGCCAAACGCTTCTTTTGGATAGCGCCATGGATACTTCTCAGACTTGGCCTTGACCTTCTCAGGGTCAGTTTGCATACGGTTGAATTTATGAGCAACAGCGTTCTCACTGCCAAACGCACGGACGACATGCCAATGGGTTTCGCAGAGCTTGCGAGGTGTGGCATGTATTAACGTAGGGTCCTGGGTGATGAAGTAGAAATCAATGCCGCGTTTGCCGTGCATTGACAGCTCAAGGATAGGCAGAGGCACGCGAGCGCCAGTGCTAGCCATCCCCCAAAACTGCTGCAATTCATCAACCACGATGATGGAGTCGTTGGGACAGTCCATCCACTTGTCAGGGTGATCAATGCGCGTCCAACCATCGAGCGTTACCTCAGGGATGTTGCAATAGAAAACAGGGCGGTTCTCCTTCTTCGCACGCTCCATCACTTGAATAAACGTGAACAGCGTTTTGCCTTGACGAGGCAGGCCGGTGACGATATTGATAGGCATCGAGCAACCCCTACTTCTGCACCAAGCGCCTGATCTTGTCGCCGCCAAGGGCATTCAAAAGCACCTTCGCGCCTATGGCACTTATGACGATAGAGATGTGCTGATCAATGCGAAAAAACCCAGCCCAATCGGCCAGCATCGACGCGCCAAACGATGAGATCAATGCTGTAGCTTGAGCCTTGACTGAATCGACCAAGGTACTAACACCCACGTACTCAACAAAGCCAAAGCCGAGGGCAATAACGACACGACCAACGAGAGAGCCAGCAATCTGCAACAAGCCAGAAAGCAAGATAGAGACGATCCACGGCATGACCTACCCCCTATTGTTTTTGCCACCAAGCACCCACACGAGGGAGCCGAGCAATGTGATGCCGACACCTGCCAACGACAGGAGACCGAGAACGCCACAGACGCGGGAAAAGGGAATGACGAAGGAGCGACCCGCAGCAAACTCAAGGGTGAACTCAGGATCAGGGGGGCAGGTATGGGACCAGCCAAAACCAGCACTATCAAACGTGCTAACACTGACCTGCTGTGCCTCAGACCTCAGCTTGTCCATGCTGAATCCGTCAGTGCCCGCCTTCGCCTGATTGAAGGCGGTAGAGGGGTCATTGTCAGCATCAAGCATCTGACAGTTGCGCCGGTACTGCTCACGCGCCATGGCACATTGAATGGCATCACCATCACACTGCACGGACTCACACTGACCGCCGAAACTGTTGGGGTCTTTCTCTTTTGCATCGTCTGGACGAGGCATCAAGGGGATGCACTCCGAATTGACCTTGATGTAACCAGATGGGCATTTGCCATCGTTGTCTGGCGGCTGCTTTGGCGGGTCTTTCGAGTAGCAGCCGCCATTTGATTTGTAGGTTCCGTCAGGGCACTTTCCGTCAGGGCCGGGAGGTGTTGGAGTGTTGCCGGGTCCACCGGGAGAACCGCCCGGTTTATCGCCCGGTTTGGGGTCACCGGGTGCCGGTGGCTTGGTGCCCCTGTCGGGGTCGCCATTTGGATTGTCAGGGTCCACCGGCGTTGGTTTTCCGGGTTCTGATGGGCCACAGGTGCCGCCCGTATAAACGCCATAGCCCCCGTAATACGTGGGCTTGCCGCCACTCATTCCAATAAATTGAGGTTTGATAGTGAGCGTGCAATAGGTGTTGTCGATGTGGTTGTAAAGACAAGTTGCGGCAGAACCCGGACCCTCAAGGTCGTACCACTGATCTGATTCAACGCCCTGCGTGGGGCACTTGAAAGGCACGCATTTGCCATTGACGCGACTTTGACCAGCAGGACAAGGAGGCTCAGGGATGCAAACGCCATTGACGCGGGTTTCGTTGGGCTTGCAAGCGTCGGGCACACATGAGCCGCCCTCTTCATGCTGGCCCACAGGGCAAGCTGGCACCTTGCAAAGACCGTCACCACCAAGCACAGTGGGAGGTACGCATTGACAGTTTGGACTGGTGCCCGTGGAAAAAGGAGGGCAAGCCCCAGGCACTTTTGCAATGGAATACGTGTAATAAGACTTGCCGCCGTTGTCGTAATTCAAGACGACATTGCAGGCAGTCTCAGTGACGGAGTTGATGGCATATGAACCACCCAAATTAGCAGGAGCACGAGATTGCAAAGAAGCCACAACAGCAGAGCAAGCAGCAGACGCCGAATCAAAGAGAGTCGATGAACTGACGTAAGGAGCAGTTACTGAATATTGAGGGTTGGCGGTAAAGGCAGAAGCAACCGCCGAGAAAATGACCAACACAGAGAACAGACTCAAGCGGAGAAAATTCGCCATACACGCCTCAAGGCCAAAAGATGATGACGCCCGCGAGCACGAGCGATAGAAGAACCCAGTGACCCACGACGACCCCCTTTAAATGAAAAGAGGGGCACCCCTCACGCGAGAAGCGCCCCCCGGTCAAGCCCTGCTTACAGGACGCGCTGCACCCACTTGAACAGCTTGATGACCACCACCAAAGACAGGATGGCGATACCAATGCTGGACACGAGGGCCACACCTGAGGTGATGACCGAAATCACTTCGGACACGTCAGGCATGACAACGGCAGCTTGAGCGCCGCCAGTGGCCACGAGAGCAGCAGCAGCCACCGCCAAAGCACGCGCCAGAGGGGCACGAGCAATAACGGACAGGGCGCGGCGCTTCGCAGCGTTTGCGTTTGCGTTCATGAGTTACTCACTTTCACTTCCGAGGGTTTTGCGCGCAGCACGTAGCACGAACGCCACGGCCATCACGAGCAGGAGGGCACCCCCAATGGCCCCCGCTGATTCAATATCCAAATAAAACGGGCTGTACTGCTGCAACTCTGTACGGGTCATGACCACCAAGGAGTCCGGCATGTCGCAGGAAACCTCAGTGACCGTAGACGTATCAGCCTGCATGCAGTACATCAAGCACCCCGCAGGAGGGGCAAAGGTGCGGGAGGCACTAACGCCAATTCCTCTGAAGTGCTGTGCACTTCGCCGGAATCGTCATTAGCACAGTGACCACATCGCAAGGCGGGGGCGCCTTCGGCGCGTTTGTCTTTCAAGCACGAAAGCGGGCTTGCCTGATCTTGAGTCTGGAGGCGCGGGTCTTCGCTGTGCTTGACCACGCGCCCTTCATGGCCCTGCACTTGCGACCTCACCGCCCCGACTTGAGACACGCGCACTAGCCCGCCCCCTGCCCCTTGATGCGGGTACTCTGTGCGTGACAGGTCCACCATGGGGCGTTGCCCCATACCCCGAGCAGCGCGGGCTTGAGCAGCGGCGACCCTTGCGCGGGTCTGGGCGCGATCCGCGAACCAGTCAAGCAGTGAGCCCACAAGGGACGCGCACACAGTCCATGCACAGCCGCCTATGGCACCAGCACACAGCGCAGCAATGACGAGCTGCTGTGCAAAGTGCACCAGCTCAGCATGGGTGAGGGGGGCCGCATTCATGATGGCTTGGACGATGCAGGGAGCTTGGGCACCGTGTAGGGTGTCAACGATGTGAGAACGGCGCCGATCTTGCGATCCTTCATGCCGACTTGCATTGCGAACGCGCCGAGGTAAATACCGGGCTGGGGGGCAGCATCACCGGTCATGTTTTTAGGCAGTTGCAAAACGCCCACTTGCTCAATCGCACCGGTATCGGACACCAGCGCACATTCACAGTCCTGCATGGACCACGCACGGCCATCTTTTGAGCCAGTGCGCACATCGTTTGTTTTGAAAATCTGGAGTATTGAAGTCATTGCCATGATGGGCTTTCAGTAGGGGCACAAGGGCCGATATAGAGCGAAAGCGCTCCCCACTGCCGTGCACGCAGAGCAGCAGAGAGGGCTTTCACGCAGACACCACCTGAACGGACGCACAGGGGAGCCAGCGAGTAGCCACATCGGCAAAAGTGGGCATGCGGCCAACGTGCTGGAACTTGACCAAGCAGCGACCCTGCCGAACACGCTGGACAGTGGCGCGATAGCCACCCCAAGAAACGAGCAGGCCACGCTTTATGAGCTTGTCGTTTAGATCGAGATTAGGAGCGCGGGTCATGCGTACCACCCAGGACGAGAAACACTGCTATCGATGAACGGGTAACCAGCCTCAAGCCCAAGAACTACAGCGGAACCAGAGGGGATAAAAGAAGGGGCGTCAAGGCCAACACCAGCCCAACCAGGGTGCATGCCATCAAGCCAAAATTCCTCACGCATGAAGTCCAAGGCAGGCCGCTCAACATGGACGCGACGGAGATCGATGTGAATGCACTCCCCACCGTCAGCCACCAATGGGTGAGCTACCACCGCAGAGGCAGCATCAATGACAGGGGGAGTGCAAGGGGAAGCCTCAAAATCAATCTCAGATTGAGCAGAGGCCAGAAGGGACGCGGCAAACGAGGCGAAAGAAATCTGCGTGGCTGACATGGGTAGCTCCATGAGTGGATAATTACCCCGGTGGGGTACATGTACCATTTTTTAGTACATGCCCACATTGTACCAATTATTTGATACATGTACCAGAAGAAAGATACACCATGCCGTTGAATTTAACTATCAATAAAGCCGCAGAGATAGCAGGCAGCCAGACGAAGCTAGCCGAGCTCCTAGGGGTAGCAAGGCCGCATATCTCAAACTGGAAACAAGGCAGCAGAACGTGCACGATCGACAAGCGAATAAAGCTCGCACAGATAGCCGGACTCGACCCGACGACAGCAGTATTGGAAGGACTGGCCGACCAACTAGACGAGAACGACCAATGGCAAAAACAAGCCAAGGAAACACTAAACGCAATCCTTAACGCGTTCCCCCAAACCTGATTGAGATCATCCTCGCGCAGGGAAGCAAGTCCGCTTTGGCATAGCCCTGAATGAAATGACTTTGGGGCGCGCTGGCGGGCCGCCCCTGCTCTGTACTTCTACGGAGCCATCCATGTCCTCATCGCCCGCCGCGCCCGCCACCAACGAAGCGCTGGCCCCTGTTTCCTCCGACCGCCGCGTCTTCCAGTGGCATGACCACGCCTCGCTTTGGTTCAGCCTGGGCGTGGGCCTGCTGGTCATGCAGGTGGGCGCGTACCTGATGCCCGCGCTGGGCACCAATGAGGCACTCATTGCCATCGTGGCCGGCTCCATCGTGGGCGCAGGCCTGCTGGGCTGGGTGGCCAAGCTCGGTTGCGACAGCGGCCTGGCCAGCGCGGGGCTGATGCACGCCGTGTATGGCCGCACGTTTGCCAGCCTGCCCATCATTCTCAACATCGTGCAGCTGGTGGGCTGGGGCACGTTTGAACTGGTGGTGATGCGCGACGCCACCGTAGCCATTGGCCAGCAATCGGGCAGCATGGCTGGCGCTCACTGGCCTGTCTTGGCCACATTGCTGTGGGGCGGGGTGGTGATGCTGCTGATCAGCGGATCGATGGTGCAGCTGGTGCGCAAAGTGATCGCACGCGTGGCGCTGCCGCTGGTGGTGCTGTCGCTGCTGTGGCTGTCGTGGCAGTTCCTGTCGCTGGCGCAGGCCCAGGGCTTTGAAGCGCTGTGGACGCGCAAGGGCGAAGGCGGGATGGGCGTGTTTCCGGCGCTGGACCTGGTGATCGCCATGCCGATTTCGTGGCTTCCGCTGGTGGCAGACTATGCGCGCCACGGCAAGAACGGCGGCTCGGCCTTGCGCGGCACCTGGCTGGGCTACGCGCTGGCCAATATGTGGTGCTACAGCCTGGGTGTGCTGGTGGCGCTGACCTTGCCCAGCAAGGACCTGGTGCAGGCGCTGCTGCTGGCGCAGGGCGGGCTGATTGCGCTGTCGCTGATCCTGATCGATGAGGTGGACAACGCCTATGGCGACACGTATTCGGGTGCGGTGTCGGCCCACAGCCTGCTGCCAGGCTGGGGTGTGCGCGCCTGGGGCCTGCTGGTGGCCGCGCTGTGCACAGGGTTGGCCCTGGTGCTGCCAATGCACAGCCTGGAGCCGTTTTTGCTGCTGCTCAGTTCGGTGTTTGTGCCGCTGTTTGGCGTGATTCTGGGACGGTTGGCGTTTGGCGTCGACGCGTCGGCATTGCTGGCGCAGGCACGCAAGGTCAACCCAGCGCCAGTGGCCATCTGGTTGGGAGGCGTGGCTTTCTACCACCTTCTGCCCCTCGTCTCCACGCTGCTTGGCGCCGCATTACCCACATTAGTGCTGTGTTTTGTGCTGGCGTTCGCAACCCGCCCGCGCCGCTGAGCGAGTCCCAACAAGGGCAGACCAGGGTCTGCGCGCAAAGGGGCAGTGTCTTGCACTGCCTAAAATGGCCCATGAAATTTTTAGTTCGATTCTTTTTCAAGACCCTGCGCACCGTCCTGGGCCCTGCGATGCTGCTCAAAGAGGCCTTGACCCGGCCCCAAGGTGTGGTGCGCTCGGAGGCAGGACAGCAAGCCGTCAATCAAGCGTGCAACGCACTTGCGCTGTACCAATACAAGACCTGCCCTTTTTGCATCAAGGTGCGCCAGGAAATGCGTCGCCTGTCATTGCCGATAACCCAGGTGGACGCGCAACCGGAAGGCCCCGCCAGGGCCGCGTTGGTGCAGCAAGGTGGCCACGCCAAAGTGCCGTGTCTGAAGATCACGGACGAATCGGGCAAGAGCCACTGGCTCTACGATTCAGAAAAAATCATCACCTACTTGCGCAGCCATTTCGCGCAGGTGGCCTGAAGCGCCCCTGCAACGGGTAGCGCAGTCACGCCAATCAGACGGGCAACACCCGCTGTGCCAAGGGCGCATAACCGTGGTTGAGGGGCCCTTGGCCGCGGCCCGTGTGCACATCCGCCCCTGCGGCGATGGCGCCCAGAATGTAGGCGCGGGCACGCTGCACAGCTTGCTGCAACGTTGCGCCCAAGGCAAGGTGTGCAGCAATGGCAGACGACAAGGTGCAGCCCGTGCCGTGCCCGTTGTGGGTGGCAATTCGCTCGGACGCGAGTCGCTGGCACGTTCCGTCCGGCAATGCCAGCACATCCACCACCCAGTCACCCGGCAAGTGCCCGCCTTTGAGCAGCGCCGCACGGGCGCCCAGGGCCCGCAGCGCTTGTGCGGCCTCGTCCAGCGTCTCAACACCTTCGACGGGCCACCCCAGCAACCAGCCTGCTTCGTCCAGATTGGGCGTGATCACCTCGGCCAACGGAAAGAGTTCGCGCACCAATACGGCCACGGTCTCCTGGGCAATCAGCCGGTCACCACTGGTGGCCACCATCACCGGGTCAAGCACCACGTGGGGCAACTGATAGGTGCGAATGGCGTCAGCCACCACGCGCACCACTTCGGGCGAATGCAGCATACCGATCTTGACCGCGTCCACACCAATGTCCTGCACCACGGCGTCAATCTGGGCCTTGAGCATCTCGGGCGGAATGCCATGGATGCCCGTCACGCCACAGGTGTTCTGGGCCGTGATGGCCGTGATGGCCGTCATGCCGTAGCAGCCCAGGGCGCTGAAGGTCTTGAGGTCCGCCTGAATGCCCGCCCCGCCGCCGCTGTCGGAACCGGCGATGGAAAGAACGCGCGCGTAGCGGCGCGCTGCGAAGGGCTGGGAAATCGATGAAGTCATGGCAAAAATTATGGCCTATGCGCCACATCAAATCGCTGCCGCAAGGGATATGCTGTAATTGATTTTTACGGACGAAACAGGGGTGTCCCGCCAGCACGGTCAAGGATCGCGTGGGACTGAGAAATACCCTGGGGCCGCACAGCATTCCGCTTGCCAATTGCCCCGCTACCCGATCCAGGTCATGCTGGCGTGGGGAGTTTCCACCAACGGCACAGCCCCGTTTTGTCCATTGTTGCCAGCCAACACACGGACACACAGACGGACTTATGCCACTTCAACCCTCTTCTTTTGCCATTTTGGGCGCGGGCCTCATGGGCCGGATGCTTGCCGTGGAACTGGCTCGCCAAGGGCATCAGATCGACCTCTACGACGCTGGCAGCCCGGCTGCCGAAGGATCTGCCGCCACGGTGGCGGCCGCCATGTTGGCCCCATTGGCCGAATCCGCCATCACGGAGCCCGGCGTGGTGCGCATGGGGCACCACGCCCTGACCCGCTGGCCCCAACTGCTGGCCTCTTTGGCTGAACCGGTGTTCTTCCAGCAGGCTGGGACCTTGATCGTATGGCATCGGCAAGACGCCGCCGACGCCCAACGGCTGACCCGCCAATTGGAGACCAACCAACATCGGGTGCCCGAGTTACCCCGCCTGCAAAAACTCAGCAGCGATGCCCTCGCGCAGGCAGAGCCCACACTGGCCCACCGGTTCTCACAGGGCCTCTACCTGCCCGGCGAAGGCCAGCTGGATAACCGCCAGTTGCTCGCGGCATTGGGGGTGGAAATGGAAACACTCTCGGTGCGTATGCACTGGCACAGCCCCCAATCACCTGACACCTTCACACCCGGCACTCCAGGACAGCCAGACTGGGTGCTGGACTGCCGCGGGCTGGGCGCCAAAGGCCAGTGGAGCGCGCTGCGCGGCGTGCGCGGCGAGGTGGTGCGTATCCATGCACCCGACGTCACGCTGCAACGCCCCACACGGCTCGTGCACCCACGCTACCCCATCTACATCGCGCCGAAGGAAAACCACCTTTTCGTGATCGGCGCCACCGAGATCGAGTCGGATGACCTCTCGCCCGCCAGCGTGCGCTCCACACTGGAACTGCTGAGCGCCGCCTATGCCGTACACCCGGGTTTTGCAGAAGGCCGCATTCTGGAGCTGGCAACCCAGTGCCGCCCTACGCTGCCCGACAACCTGCCCGCCATCCGCAAAACCCGCCAGGGCGTGCTGGAGATCAATGGCCTGTACCGCCACGGCTTCATGATTGCCCCCGCATTGCTGGATGTGACACTGGAGGTGCTGAACACAGGACAATCAGCACTTTCGCAACGTTTTGATCTGGCGTTGACACTGGAGCCCAGCCCATCGGCCGCGCCCAGTGCCACCGCCCGAGCCTTGGCATGAACATTTCGATCAATCAGATCTCGCACGAACTGCCCAACGGCTCTACCGTGGCCGACGCCGTGGCCGCCATTGCAGCCCGCCCCCCCTTCGCCGTGGCTGTCAACACCAACTTTGTGCCCAGCACCCGCTACGCCGAGCAGGCCCTTCAGCCCGGCGATCGCGTAGAAATCATCTCTCCCGTGACCGGCGGCTGAGCTACCCGAGACACACGCCATGACACAGAACCCTACACCCGACGCCTTGGTACTCTACGGCCAGCATTTTGCGAGCCGCCTGTTGCTGGGCACCTCCCGCTACCCCTCCCCCGCCGTGCTGGAGGCTGCCGTGTTGCGCGCACAGCCCGCCATGGTGACCGCGTCGCTGCGGCGCCAGGGCAGCAATCCAGCCGAGAGCGGCAGCAGCTTCTGGGAGCTGCTGCGCAAGCTCAACGTGCCAGTGCTGCCCAACACCGCCGGTTGCCACAGCGCGCAAGAGGCCATCACCACGGCACAGATGGCGCGCGAGGTTTTCAACACCCCCTGGATCAAGCTGGAGCTGATTGGCGACGACTACACGCTACAACCCGACACGCTGAACCTGGTGGGGGTGGCCGAACACCTCATCAAGGAAGGTTTTCAGGTCCTGCCGTACTGCACTGAGGACTTGGTGCTGTGCCAGCGCCTGGTCGATGTGGGCTGCCAGGCCGTGATGCCCTGGGCAGCGCCTATCGGCACAGGGCGCGGACCGGTCAACCCTTACGCGCTGCAGACATTGCGCGAACGCCTGAGCGTGCCGCTACTGGTCGATGCGGGCCTGGGCCTTCCCTCGCACGCATGCCAGGTCATGGAATGGGGCTATGACGGTGTGTTGCTCAACACCGCCGTCGCACTGGCCCAAGACCCCGTTGCGATGGCTGGTGCATTCGCCGATGCGGTGAACGCCGGGCGCGCAGCGCGCCAGGCCGGAGCCATGGCGGCACAAGACGCAGCCCAACCCAGCACCCCCGTGTTGGGCACCCCTTTCTGGCACCACGCCCATGCATGACACCGCAACCTTGGCGCAAGCCATTTTGGAACACCACGCAACCACTTTCGCGGGCTTTTCCCCCGAACCAACTCCCGTACCCACCTCGCAGGAGCCGGTCTATATGGCAGCCCTGCAGGCATGCAGTGCACTGGGATTCATCGCGCAGGATGCAGAGTGCCTGGCTCTCGCATGGCTGGCGCGCACGCAGCGCACAGGAGCCGTTCACGCGCAACAATGGCCAGATGAGCCCCAGGATTTCGGTCTACAAGCCCTGCCGCGCGCGCAGCAATTCAGACCCTGTCCCAACGAATTGGGCCTGTATGCCGTGCTGCCCGACGCCAACTGGGTGGGGCGCATGGCACGTGCGGGCGTGCCCACAGTACAACTGCGCTTCAAATCCACCGACGCCGCGGCTATCCAACGGGAAGTGCAAGCAGCGGTTCAGGCAGTGCAAGGCACTGACGCGCTCCTGTTCATCAACGACCATTGGCAGTTGGCCATCAATGCCGGTGCCTACGGCATCCATCTGGGCCAGGAAGATCTGGACGCACTGAACGCCCATGAACTGCAGGCGCTGCGCAGCTCAGGCCTGCGGCTGGGGGTCAGCACGCATGGCTACGCAGAAATGGTACGTGCCGATGCCGTGGGCCCCAGCTACATCGCGATGGGGGCGGTGTTCCCCACCACCCTCAAGAAAATGGCTACGGCCCCTCAGGGAGTGGGCAGGCTGGGCATGTACGCGCGCCTGATGCGGAACTACCCCCAGGTTGCGATCGGAGGCATTGGCGCCGAACAGTTTGCACAAGTGCGCGCCACTGGCGTAGGGTCCATCGCGGTGGTGAGAGCCCTTGTCAACGCACCAGACCCCGAAGCCGCCGCAAAGCAACTATTGAAGGCCGTGGGATAAATCACCGGGGCTCACAACACCTGCCAGGTGTTGACTACGGGCCCTCGGTGCCACACACCGCCGGGTCCGTCGCAGCCTTACAGAACCGCCCCCAGGCTACCGGGGGTCGCGATCCTGTGCACCCGCATCATGGCAAAACAAGCTTGCTGACGCGCCTACGGCCCCTTTGTCCGAGGGTCCGTTTTCATCTGTTCCAACTCCAGCCGCAGCTCCATCAGATCGTTCTCCATCCCAAACCCGACGGCTTGTCCGGGCGACGGAGGTGCAGAAACAGGCACAGGCGGCAGATCACTGAGGGTCAGATGGGGTGGTTCCGACAGATCCAGGTCGAGTGGGATGCCACGGGAATCCTGGTCCATGGCTGCAGGCGCCGTGGTGGCAGGAGCGACCGGCTCTGCGCGCGGAGGGAGCACACCAAAATCGAACTCCAGACTGGCAGCCAGAGAGTCCAGCGGCAAGTCGTCCGGCGTCGCAACAGTGGCAGGCGGCTGCGCCATGAGCACTTCGATCCGGGGCGGCGCCAGAGGCGTCGTACGCTTGCGAGGTGGCGGCGCTCCACGGGCACTGGCGGGTGTCGTCTGCGCTACAGAGAGCAGCAACAACAGATCGTCATAGGCAGCCAGATCGAACGGCTCCACGGCCTCAGCGCCGGTACGCCGAAACAGGAACTTCTCCAGCAACGGCAACACCGTGGGCATGGTCCATTCGGCTTCAATCTCTGCCAGCGCATCGGTGTAGTGGTAAAGCATGCGCCCCGTGCGGTGAAAGCCTGAGAACTCGGGAACCTGCGCGTTGAAGGATTGCATGAACTGTGCGCGCAACTGAGCAAACTCGTCCACCCGACTGAGCGTGTGATACAGACGCAGAAGCTCCAGATACGCCAGCGGCGAGGTCTCGCGGTGATCAGCAATGTGGTTCTTCAAGACTTCAATGGCTTGCTGGTGCTCCCCCACCGATACAAAGAATTCAGCTTGCTGTTGGATGTCAAAAAGCTCTTCCGGATTGACGATATGTGGTGACGATGGTGGGGTTGCCACCGCTGGCTTTTTCGCAAGGGGTACGGGTGTGCCGACCGCAGGGCTTGTTGCCACGAAGGGAACCGGCGCCGGGACTGCACTGGGAGAAGCGGCCGCCGCAACATGGACTTCTGGCGCTGGCTGGGTTTCGGATGGCAACCAGGTATCCCCAGGATGCGGCGTCAGGCCCAACATCTCGTCATGGGCCAAGGTAGCGTCGCGTGCGCCCACGGCCACCGAATCCCGCCAGGCCCGCACGGCTTTGTCCGATGCACTGCGCAACCGTGCCCATGTCCAGCCCGCAGCCAACAGCGCCAAAAGCAGCAAACCGCCCAGTGCATACACAACGGTAGCGGGGAACCGCTCCTTCTCTGCCAACTCCAGTTGCTGCTGCACTTGCGCGACCAGAGCACGGTCCTTCGTTGCCTGCGCTCGCAAAAGGCCCGCTTCGGACTCCAGGCTTTTTAGACGCTCACCGTCCTTTTGCAGATCTTCGGGGCGGGCGTTCAATGACCTCCAAAGTGTGGCCGCTTGCATGCGCTGCTCCGACATGCCTTCCGATGGTGTGCTCAACAGTTCGGGGGTCACCCGCAATGAAACCGGGGTATCCGCCCCGTTGTCGAGAGACTCAATCACCAGGCGCGAGCGAAGGGCCGTCGCACTAGCGGCGACAGCGGCTTTGCCGGGAGCCTGCGGCCCCACCGCTCGCGCAGACTTTTTGGGAGCAGGACGCGCCGCCGCAGGGGCTCGCGCGGGCGGGTTCTGGAGGGACGGATTTTCGCGTGAGGCCGACGGCAGCGAAGGACGACTATCTACGCTCTTCGCGGGTGATCGCGATGACTCCGACGTCGCACCCGACGCCAATGGCAGGCGCGACTGATCAACGGGCAATGCCGAGGCAGACCGAGTCACGGTCGTGGGGAGATCGGAAAGAAAGGTGTAAGTGCGTGTTGTTCTACCCACACACCCGGCTGACAACGTGACCGTCAATACCGGTTCGTCGAGCGAAATCGATGCCAGAACTCGAACCCCCGAGGGACGACCGCGCACCTCGGGCAAGGGGATGACGCGCACCTTGCTCTCACCCACGGCGTTATCGCCTGCCAACAATTTGGCGGTGACACAGGACGATGCGACATCAGTCCCGGGATCAGGTTGCAATTCAAACGCCAGATCAACGGGAGCCCCCAACACAACCGTGCCACTGCCACCACCCAAGGACAGCGCCGAGGCACCGGCTGCAAACACCCACAGCCCTGGCCCAAAAAAAGTGTTACGGATTTTCACAATAATTTCTGTTTCTGGTCCGAAGGATTCTTGCACATAAGTCCAAGATAAGGCCACAGCCATAATGACGCTATGAAAATTCAGTTTCCCAACATAGCCATTGTGGGCACCGGCGCCATGGGCCGAGGCATCGCACAGATCGCGGCACAGGCTGGCAGCCAAGTTTTCTTGCTTGATGCGAACCCCGGCGCTGCGGATACCGCCAAGGCAGCGCTCCAGGAGCAATGGAGCAAACTGGTTGCCAAAGGCCGCATTGAGGCAGAACAAGCCAACACATTGGCAGCCCGGCTGCACCCGGTGAAGAGCGTGGCCGACCTGGCCACCTGTGACCTGGTGATCGAAGCCATCGTCGAACGCCTGGACGCCAAACAAGCCCTGTTTGTGGAGCTGGAAGCCGTGGTTCGCAGCGATGCCATCCTGGCCACCAACACCTCCTCCTTGTCGGTCACATCAGTGGGGCAGCACTCAAGCGCCCTGATCGTCTCGCAGGCTTTCACTTCTTCAACCCTGTCCCCCTCATGAAAGTGGTGGAGGTGATTGCAGGTCTGAAGACAGACCCGGCCATTTGCACAGCGCTGGCAACCTATGCCCGGGAAATGGGGCACACCCCCGTGCAGGCGCAAGACACGCCAGGTTTCATCGTCAACCATGCGGGGCGCGGTTTTGGAACAGAAGCCTTGCGCATCGTCGGTGAGGGCGTGGCCGATTTCGCCACCATCGACCGCATCTTGCGCGACCAGGTGGGCTTCAAGCTTGGGCCCTTCGAGCTGATGGACCTCACGGCACTGGATGTGTCGCACCCCGTCATGGAATCCATCTACCGCCAGTATTACGACGAACCCCGCTTTCGCCCCAGTGTGATCACCGCGCAACGCCTGGCCGGGGGCATCGTGGGCAAGAAGGTGGGTGAAGGCTTCTACCGCTACATAGATGGCGTGGCACAGATGCGCGCCGAAACCCCGGCCCCCGTGGTCAACGACATTCCCCCCGTGTGGGTATCCCCCCGAGCGGCACGGCGCGCCGAGCTGTACCAGTTGCTCAAAGACCTGGGTGCCACCATCGAAACAGGGACATCGCCCTCGCCCCACGCCATCACGCTGGTGGCTCCCCTGGGCTTTGACGTGACCACGGTCGCCGTGGTCGAACGGCTGGACCCGGCCCGCACCATCGGCATCGACATGCTGATCGACGATGCTGCCACCAAGCGCCGTGTGCTGGCCACCAACCCGGCGACGCGCGTGGACATCCGCAACGCTGCGCATGCGCTGTTTGCACGCGACGGTAAGGCTGTGAGCGTAATTCGCGACAGCGGTGGATTTGTCACGCAGCGTGTGGTGGCCACCATCGTCAACATTGCGGCAGATATCTGCCAGCAGGGCATCTGCTCACCCAAGGACCTGGAAACCGCTGTGACCCTGGGTCTGGGTTACCCGTTGGGCCCATTGGCCATGGGCGATCGCTGGGGGCCCACCAATATTCTTGAAGTGTTGTTCAACATGCAGACGGTGTACGGCGACACCCGCTACCGGCCCAGCCCCTGGCTGCGCCGGCGCGGCGCCATCGGACTGAGCCTCTCACACGTCGAAGAAGACTAACCCACAGCCCTGCCGCCAAACCTGAGCACCCATGCCCGCAGAACTACAAAGCACCAGCCAGGGCCAAACCCTGATCCTGACCCTTCGCAACCCGGAGCGGCGCAACGCCATCGACCCGGTGATGTACGCAGCAGGCGTGGAGGCGCTGGGCGTGGCAGAAAGAAGCCCCGACATCCGCAGCGTGGTCATCACCGGTGCCGACGGCATGTTCTGCTCGGGTGGCAACCTGCAGCGGCTGCTCGCCAACCGACAGCAGCCGCCCGAGGTGCAGGCCCAGAGCATTGAAGGCCTGCACAACTGGATAGAGACCATCCGCACCTACCCCAAGCCGATCATTGCGGCGGTGGAAGGCGCAGCGGCGGGCGCCGGCTTTTCGCTGGCGCTGGCCTGTGACTTCATCGTGGCCGCCCGAAACGCCGTATTTGTAATGGCCTACAGCAATGTGGCGCTGTCACCCGATGGCGGCGCCAGCTGGAGCCTCTCGCACGCCCTGCCCCGCCAGATCGCCACCGAAATCCTCATGTGCGGTGACCGCATCGGCACGGAGCGCCTGCACGCACTCGGTGTCATCAACCGCATTGCCGAAGCAGGCAGCGCACTCGATACAGCCCTGGCGCTGGCCGAACAGCTCAATGCGCGCGCGCCGAATGCACTGGCCAGCATCAAAGAGCTGCTGAACGAAGCACCCCACGCCCAGCTGACGCACCACCTGGACCAGGAGCGTGACCACTTCGTAAAGAACCTGCACCACGCCAACGGTGGCGCAGGCATCTCGGCATTCCTCGAAAAACGTGTGCCGCGCTACGAATAGCACAAAACAGCGGGTGCCCGACAACGCCCACCCGTCAACCACACATCGCCCCCAGCACGCTGCCACACAGCGCCGGGGGTTTTCTTTTGGCATACGCACAGACACGCAGGTGACAACCCTGACGCATCTCGCCGGTCCCTGACGCGACAATGGGGCTGTTTCTAGTCACGCAAAAGACAGGCCATGGACGACCCGATTCTTACCATCGAAGAACGTGAAGCGATCAACTCAGGTCGCTGGTTTTCATCCCTTTCACCTTCGCTACGCCACGACATCCTCCGATGTGCATACGTCAAACGCTTCAAGGACGGCGGCCTCATTGCCGCACGCGGCGACCCGCCCGAGGAATGGATTGCCTGCGCGCGCGGTGCAGTGCGGGTCAGTTCCACATCCATCTCGGGCAAACAGATCACGCTGACCTACGTGGAGCCAGGCATCTGGTTCGGCGACGTGGCGATCTTCGACGGGGACCGGCGCACACACGATGCGTATGCACATGGAGACACCACGATCCTGTGTGTGGCCAAAGCCGACTTCAAGAAAATCCTTGCGGCGCACACCGAGTTCTACGAAGCCATGCTGCGCCTGCATGCGCGGCGCATCCGCCAGCTTTATGGCCTGGTGGAAGACCTCAACACCCTGCCTCTGCGCGCTCGGCTGGCCAAGCAGCTCGTCCACCTGGTGCGCAGCTATGGCATTCCCAGCCTGTCAGATGGCAGCGAGATGCGCATCGGCCTGCAACTTGCGCAGGAAGAACTGGCGCAGTTGCTGGGCGCGTCGCGCCAACGGGTGAACCAGGAACTCAAGGCGATGGAGCGGGAGGACGCCATACGCATCGAACCGGGCGGCCTCGTGGTGCGCGATCGTGAAGCGCTCATGCGCATCGCTGAAACAGACAACTGACAGACCGAACCTTTCTTCATCCCTCCATGAGCAACTTTGACCATTTCGTCGGCACCCGCCCCGTTTCCGATCAGCACGCTTTTGATATCGAAACACTGACTGCGTGGCTCACCAAGAACATGGAGAGCTTTGCGGGCCCGGTGACCGTGGAGATGTTCAAGGGCGGGCAGTCCAACCCCACCTACAAACTCATCACCCCCGGTGCCAGCTATGTGATGCGGGCCAAGCCTGGCCCGGTGGCTAAATTGTTACCATCGGCTCACGCCATCGAGCGCGAATTTGCGGTGATGAGTGGCCTGTACGGCACCGACGTGCCCGTGCCCCGCATGTTTGTGTTGTGCGAGGATGAAGCGGTGATTGGCCGCGCCTTTTACGTGATGGAGTGCATGCAGGGCCGCGTGTTGTGGGACCAGTCGCTGCCTGGCATGACACCCACAGAGCGTGGCGACATCTACAACGAGATGAACCGCGTGATTGCCGCGCTGCACACCGTGAAGTTTGCCGACCGAGGGTTGGCCAACTACGGCAAGCCAGGCAACTACTTTGACCGCCAGATAGGCCGCTGGAGCAAGCAGTACGTGGCCTCCGTCACGCAGCCCATCCCTGAGATGGACAAGCTCATGGAATGGCTGCCGGCCCACATGCCTGCGAGTGCACGTGACGAGAGCCAAGTGTCCATCGTGCATGGCGACTACCGGCTCGACAACCTGATGTTCCACCCCACCGAGCCCCGTGTGATTGCCGTGCTCGACTGGGAGCTGTCCACACTGGGCCATCCGCTGGCGGATTTCAGCTACCACTGCATGAGCTGGCACATCCCCGCCGCGATGGGCCGTGGTATCGCAGGTCAGGACCTTGCCGCATTGGGCATCCCCAGCGAGGAGAGCTACATCCGCCTGTACTGCGAGCGCACCGGCATCGCCACCCCAGAGTCGCTGCGTGCGGACTGGAACTTTTACCTGGCCTACAACATGTTCCGCATTGCGGCCATTCTGCAAGGCATTGCCAAGCGCGTGGAGGCCGGCACGGCTTCCAGCGCGCAGGCCAAGGCCTCTGGCGATACCGCACGGCCCATGGCCCAGCTCGCTTGGTCGTTTGCGCAGCGCGGTTGACCTGCGCCGCTCGCAGCGCCCCGCACCCGAGATTTTTTGACGGAGACCCCCATGGACTTTGATTACTCCCCCAAGACCAAGGAACTGCAGGCAAGACTGCTCCAGTTCATGGACGACTACATCTACCCCGCAGAAGCCGCCTACTCCACAGAGTTGGCCGCCAACACGGCAGCGGGCAAGCGCTGGTCGGCACTTACCACCATCGAAAATCTCAAACCAAAAGCCCAGGCCGCAGGCCTGTGGAACCTGTTCCTGCCCGTCGACAGCGCTGCTGCATCGGGCTATGCCGGAGCAGGCCTGACCAACCAGGAATACGCGCCGCTGGCCGAAATCATGGGCCGCGTGCCATGGGCGAGCGAAGTCTTCAACTGCTCGGCACCCGATACGGGCAACATGGAAACCATCGCCCGCTATGGCGACGATGCCAACAAGGCGCGCTGGCTCAAGCCCCTGCTGGAAGGCAAGATCCGCTCGGCCTTTGCCATGACGGAACCCGAGGTGGCATCGAGCGATGCCACCAACATCGCCACGCGCATCGAACGCCAGGGAGACGAATACGTCATCAACGGCCGCAAGTGGTGGATATCCGGCGCGGCCGATCCCCGCTGTGCCGTGTTTGTGACCATGGGCAAAACCGACCCTGAGGCGCCCCGCCACTCCCAGCAAAGCATGGTGCTGGTGCCCGCAGACGCCAAGGGCATCACCATCGTCCGTCCTCTGAACGTGCTGGGCTATGACGATGCGCCCCACGGCCATGTGGAGATGACGTTCGATAACGTGCGCGTGCCCGTGTCCAACATCCTGCTCGGCGAAGGTCGTGGCTTCGAGATCGCCCAAGGGCGCCTTGGCCCCGGACGCATTCACCACTGTATGCGCTTGATTGGCTTGGCCGAGCGCGCACTGGAACTGATGTGCAAACGCGCCTCGTCGCGCACAGCCTTCGGCAAGACCGTGGCCCAGCAGACTGTGACACAAGAGCGCATCGCCGAAGCGCGTTGCAAGATCGACATGGCCCGCCTGCTCACGCTCAAGGCGGCCTGGCTGATGGACGTGGCTGGCAACAAAGTCGCCAAGTCCGAAATCGCCATGATCAAGGTGGTGGCTCCCAGCATGGCCTGCCAAGTCATCGACTGGGCCATGCAGGCGCATGGCGGCGGTGGCATGTGTGATGATTTCCCGCTGGCCTACGCCTATGCGCAAGCCCGCACCCTGCGGTTTGCCGACGGCCCTGACGAAGTGCACCGCAACGCCATTGCCAAGTGGGAGTTGGGCAAGTACGGCACCTATGGTCGCGATGCGGCAGTGCCGGTCACACGCGGCGGCTGATCTAGTCTAAAGGATGCGCTGGCTCGCTTGCCAGCGTTCGCTTGCCAGCGCCTTTCGCGCCATTCATTTCGCCGGCTCCACAGCTTGCCTCCTTCGCCTGCGGTCTATGGCGACGGCTCCAGCGTATCGCTGGCCGACACGGCCGGTGGTACAGGAGGCAGGTTCTGCAAGGCTCCCTGGGCCGCCGCCAGCAGTAACTGCGTGGCCTGGGCGATTTCGGACAGGCTACGCTGGGCATGTGCCATGCGCAAATAGACCTTGCCACGCACCAGCATCAAAAGCAGGGGAGATTGCGCCCGCTCTGCGCCACCCTCGCCTTCCACGATATTGAGCAACTGAGACACCAACGGGGCATGAATCCAGCGCTGGGCGGTTTCGATGCGCTCAGCCACTACCGCAAAGTGCTGCCGGAACGATGCGGGCAAACCTGGCCAGGCAACCTCTTCATACATCGCCAGCCAGCGCATCTCTTCGGGCAGGCTGGCATTCACCGTGGTCTGCAAGGTGTCCGTGATCGCGTTGTAGGCATTGCCCTCCAGCGCCTCTTGCAACGGCCGGTTGAGCACCATGACTGCGGCATCGGGGTCGGCGCCCACATCCGCGCGGCCTCGCAACTCCAGGCCGTGCACATAGTCCCGCGTGGGGTTTCCGCACTCCAACCGCCAAGGGTGACCATTCAGATCCCCACCCAGGTCGAAATGCCCCTCCACCGCCTGCGGCACGATTGCCAGACGCTGGGTAGCAGCCCAACGGACCACCTCCTGGTTGGACACGGGCCGGGTCGAAGACGAGCCGCCCGACGGACTGAGTGCTTTGCGGAGGCGATCAAACATGGCGGTTCGAAGCAGTGCGCTTCGCGGAAGTCACGGATGCAGGCATTATTGAGGGCATTGCCTCGTATAGAAAGCCCCCTGAGTCGCTTGGTGGCGCCTTCCACTGAGGGAGACGCACCCGGTGGACTGGCGAAGCCAGATCCACGGGTGCACTGGCCTGGGGCCGCGCCGGTTTCAACGGCTGTGCGCAGTGCACGGCGTTTTGGATAGATAGCATGCTTTTTTGCTCATGAACCGCCGTTATGTCTTTGCCGCCGTGGCTGCCGCTTGCGCATTGGCGACCATGCCTACGGCCGCTGTGGAGCCCCCCAAGGACGCCTCGGCCACGGCCCGCCAGCTGGTACGCTGGGCCACCGAAAACGGCGACCACCAGGGCCTGCCTTTTGCCGTGATCGACAAGCCTGCAGCCCGTATCCATGTGTTCTCAGCCCAGGGGCAATGGCTGGGCAGCTCGCCGGTGCTGCTGGGCGCGGCGCTGGGCGACAGGTCTGCGCCCGACATTGGGCAGCGGCCGCTGTCGCAGATTCGCCCGGAGGAGCGCACCACGCCTGCTGGCCGGTTCGTCACGGAACCCGGTCGCAATCTGCGGGGCGAAGACATCGTGTGGATCGACTACGAATCGGCCGTGTCACTGCACCGGGTGCGCAGTGTGCGGGCCTCAGAACGCCGACACCAACGCCTGCGCAGCCAGGGAGTAGGTGACAAACGCATCAGCTACGGTTGCGTGAACGCGCCCGAAGGGTTCTACAACCAGTTCATCGCCCCGTTGTTTGGACAGTCACCCGGTGTGGTGTATGTGCTGCCAGACACGGAGGATTTTGCTACTATTTTCGAAGCTGCCAGCACTTATCCTTAAAGCGCTGGAAGCCATTTCCATCAAAATTTCTCGCACCAAGCAACGATGGCAGCACACCACAATCAGTGTCTGGTGCACCGCCTGCCAGTCGCGCGTAGCCCCGGGGCCAGAATCAGAGGGACAAATCCCATGATGCTCCTTACGGGCCCCATCGCTGCGTGGCGGTTGCGGGGGCAGTGTCAGTCCATGCACCCAGCGGGGGGCTGGCGCTGCAGGGCCCGGTAGCCCGTCTCAGCCCAAATGGCACTCATATCGCGGTGGCGGGGTGGCCTCCTATCGTTGTCTGCTGGGCCATTGCCAGGGGGTTGCATCAAGGCTCTCAGGCAACACTGACAAGGTATCGGGCACTATTGCAGCACGCCTGCCCACCAACACATCAGCCCAGGTGCACGCTGGCGCCAGCCACGTGAAAATTCATCACCGGCGCACTGGACTCAGAAAAAGGAACGCCCAGCGCGATCTGCCCCGTGCCATGCAGGATGCATGCGTCGCGACGCAGCCGCACCGGCGATTCGCTTCCATCAAATCGCACCCAGGTTCCGAAGCTGCTCATGTCAGTGAGCACAAAACCGCTGTTGCGCCAGTCGATGCGTGCATGCAAACGGGAGACCCGTGGGTCATTGATGCACAGTTGCGCATGGGTTGCGCGCCCCACATGAACAGGCGCATCCGACGAAGTGAAGGACATGTCAACACCATGCCACGAAAACTGAATCTGCCCGAGGATGGAGTCCACTGGCGCAAAACTGCTGACCAGTGCGGCCTGCATGGTGAGAGAGTCAGGCTCCTCGTTCTCACGCCACTCCACCTGGTACAGCATGAGCAACTCTGCTTTCCCACGAATTTCCATCATGCCTAGCTTGCGGTACCAGACATCAGCCGCAGCCCCCGCCAGCAGCACAGTGGTCTCCGTGGCCCATATCTCAGCAGGCCCGGCCCGCTCGCACAGGCGAGACGCCACGTTGACGGCATCGCCATAGCAGTCGCCATCCACATCCACGACCTCGCCACTGGCCACACCCACACGAATGTCCATGCGCAGCGGTTGCGGCCAGCGATCCAGTCGCAGCTTGTGCTGACGGAGCATGGCGCTTGTCGCTGATACGGCGCCGGCGGCATCGCCAAAAATGCACAGCACGCCGTCACCCAGCTTCTTGACCAGCCTCCCCCCGTGGGTTTCGATGGTGTCGCCAATCCACTGGGTCATCTGCGTCACGGCCTCCGTGGCCCGCTCGTTGCCCAGCGTTTCATACAAAGAGGTGCTGCCGGAGATATCTGCGAAGACCACCGTGGATAACACACTCATGAACGACGGCCTATCAGTAACATCATGTGAATCAGTTTAGTGCAAGCCGAATGAAGACGCACTCTTCAAAGCGTCAACAATCCTTGACTGAAGGGCTTGGTCGGCTCATCTGCAACAAGTGCACTGCCACATTCCCCGTTTTTTTAGCCGCTCACAGAACGGCGGAACAAGGAAATCCGAGGGTCTACGCCCATCGCAGACCACGCAGGGTGGTCCCCAAAGAAGCACTCATAACACGTAAAAATTCGCAACAAACACTCCCCGCGTGTTGTCTTTATACAAAAACAGGAGCACCACCCTTGCGTCAATCCTCGCGCCCGCTTACTTTGATCGACCCTGTTACACAAATCGTTTGCCGATCCACCCATGCGCTGGAACAAGCCTAATCTTCGCAACAACCTGCACGACCTGCTGGGCCGTGACAAGCCATCTTCGACGGCATGGGTGCGCGACCAGGGTCTGGAAGACGTGCGCCGGGCGATGCTGCAGGGTCTGATGGGCCTGACGGGTTGCGAAGTCGCACGCATGAGCATGCGCTTGCGCTATGCAGGGGACATTGAGGCTCTCTGGTATCTGCGCACCGACCTGTTTGCCACCCTGTTGTCCTTGCGCGGACAGGCCGTTGCGCAGACGGTGCTGGACCAGGTCACCCTGTTGTTCCAGGGACAGTTGCCCCGGTCCCTGCGCGCGCCACAAATACCCCCATCACCCCACGCCCGGCCGTTCTAGGCCTACCGGGCAATGCCTGCAATGCAGGCCACGGGGATCACCGGGCACTCTGCGCTGGAGTGTCTCCGGCAGATCAGCTGATCGCACTCCTTCCCCGACAACGACACTGCTGCGCCCACCAGCAACAACACCCTGGTCAAGCTGTTGCCTGCCAAGCCCGCTGTGCTGGTTCCGCCGTGCTTCGCGTGCCTGGCCGAAGCGGGCGGTGAACCAGCGCGTGAAGGTGCTGCGGCGTCTACCCAAGCCTGACCCGCTACTACTGCCCGCGCCCGCCAACATCTCGACCGAGATGTCTGTCAGTGCTGGTGGCCCCAGTAAATCAGCGCATCGCGCTCTTCCACCGACAGCGACACCGTTGCGCCGACTGGCAGCAGCACCTTGGTCTCCACATGGCCAAACGGCAGGTTCGTCAGCACCGGCGCCTTGATCTGGGTACGCAGCCAGTCCACCACCGACTGCAGCTTGTAGCCCTTGTCATGCGGTGCCAGCTTGAAGTGGGTGAACTGCCCCAGCACCACGGCCTTTTGCTGGGCCAGCACGCCCGCGTGCAGCAATTGGGTCAGCATGCGCTCGATGCGGTACGGGTGCTCGTGCACATCCTCCACAAACAGCACCCCGCCTTTGACCTGCGGGAAATACGGCGTTCCCACCAGCGAGGCCAGCACCGCCAGGTTGCCGCCCCACAGCGTGGCGCTTTTCACATAGACATTGGGCACGGCGGGCTTGCCCGTGGTGGCATGGGGCTTTTCCTTGTGCATGCGCCAGCCCGTACCTTCGCCGTGGCCGGTCAGCAGGTCGTCAAAGCAGGCTTCCATGATGTCATCGGGCTCGCCCGCCACACCAAAGTCCGCCCCCAGTGACGGCCCCGCCCAGGTGGTCGCACCCGTTTTGGCCAGCATGGCCAGCTGAAAGGCGGTGAAGTCGCTCACGCCGACAAAGTGCATGCCCTTTTCGATGGCCTTGGCCACGGCCTTGTAGCGGATACCCGGCAAGATGCGCGTGAGCCCATAGCCGCCGCGCGAGATCAGCGCCACATCGGCGCCACTGGCAGCAGCGCGGTGAATGGCGGCCAAACGCGTGGCATCGTCGCCCGCAAAGCGGGTGTGTGTGGCCAGCGCGTCTTCGTCCACTTCCACCTCATGGCCCAGGGCCTTGAGCCTGGCAATGCCGCGCTTGAAGGCGACCTTGTCACGCACGGCGCTGGAGGGCGAGTAGATGTAGATGCGCTTGGGACCGTGGTCATGGTCGCAATGTGAGTGGTCGTGGTGATGGTCGTGCAAAGCGCTCAGGCCCACCGGGGCCTGCTCCATAAACAGGGGGATGACCGACGCTGGAGGCGGAAGCACCAGGCCGGATGTCAATGCGCGAAGTATTCCACAGCCTGTGCGGCAATGGCTTCGCCATGCTCCTGCACAAAGTGGCCCGCCTGCGGCAGCACTACGGGCTCAGGGCAGCCGTGGATGAGCTGCTGCAACACCCGCATTACGGGCAAACCCAGCACCGGGTCTTGAGCCCCCACCACCATCAGGCTGCGGCCCTGCCACCGCTGTTGCCAGAACTGGCGGGCCTCGCGCGACAAAGCGGCACCGGGGTCATCGATGGTGGTGGGCACACGCTCGGGAAAAGCCCGCAACGCCGCCCGATAGCCGCGATCAGGGAACGGAGCGTCGTAGGCGGCACATTCGGCGTCCGTCAGTTGCGGGTTGCCACGCGCCAGCAGGCGGCCCACGCCGTACAAAGGTTTGTCGCGGCACATCGCACGCCAATCGACAAAGCCGGCAGGCAGCGGCGCATCGCCCGTGGCCAACAGTGTGTTCATCACCAGCAAGCCGTCAAAGCGATCCGGCATCGCCATGGGCAAGGTCAAGCCCAGAATCCCCCCCCAGTCCTGTACCACCAACACGGTGGTTCGCAAGTCCAGCCGTGCGATCAACTCCAACAGCACCTGCCGGTGCCAATCAAACTGGTGCAGGCCCTCTTTCTTGGGCTTATCGCTTTTGCCAAAACCGATCAGATCCGGCGCCACCACACGGTCGCCTGCCGCCAAAAACGTGGGCAACATGCGCCGATACAGATAGCTCCAGGCAGGATTGCCATGCAGGCACAGCCAGGTGCGGCGCGCGTCGCGGGGGCCTTCATCCAGATAGTGCAAACGCAGCCCGGCCAGGCTGGGCAAATCGCTCACGTAGTGGGGGGCCCAGGGATAGGCAGGCAGTTGGGCAAACGCGGCCTCGGGCGTGCGCAGCGCATCGTCACGCAGGGGGTGGCGAGCCAGCGCTTCGGAGCGCTGCTGCTGGCGGCGCTCGCGGAAGAAGCCGCTGAGCAGGCCGCCACATTCTTCAGCCAGCACCCCGCCTTGCACCTCGGTCTGGTGGTTCAACTCGGTATGGCCGAACAGGTTGAGCACCGAGCCAGCAGCCCCCGTCTTGGGGTCCCCCGCGCCATAGACCACACGCGCGAGCCGGGCATGCAGCATGGCACCACTGCACATGGCACAGGGCTCCAGCGTGACGTACAGGCTGCAACCATCGAGCCGGTAGTTGCCCAGCCTCTGCGCGGCGCCACGCAGGGCCACGATCTCGGCATGGGCCGTGGGGTCGTGCCCTTCCACGGGGGCATTGCGGCCCGAGGCAACAACCTCGCCGTCCTTGACCACAATGGCGCCCACGGGCACCTCGCCAGCGCGTGCAGCCTCCAGCGCCTCAGCCAGTGCCAGGCGCATCCAGTGTGCATCGTTGTCTGGGGTCATAGCTATTAAATCAATAGCTGCTAGCGCAATGAGAACAAGCGCCAGCAGTCACTTTCACTTACTTTGCAGCATCCTCGGGCATCGGCCGTGCCTGCTGCATCAAGCCTTCCATCTGCTGCTTGACCTGTTGCTGCACCTGCTGACTTTGTTCGCGCACCGTGCCCGTGGGTGCCGAGGCCGGGGTCCCAACACCTGTCGCAGTCTGCAAAGCGGGCACCGTGGTGCGTGTGGCAGACAATTGCTTCTTGGCCACCAAGCCCACGATGGCCAGCGCCACCACCAGCCCGACCACTCCAAATAGTGCACGCATAGCCTTGCTCCTTGTCGGGCTCAGGCGGCCCGCTTGCTACCGGCCTGACTGTAAAGCCAAACGCAGGGCGCAAAAAAGGCCGCACGCAGCGGCCTTTGGCATCTGCCGGGAAGGCAGACAGCGTCAGTTCAATGCCACGCGGCTGCCGTCCTTGAAGGTGTAGAGCGTCACGGCGGGCGTGGTCAGTTCACCCTTGGCCGTGAAAGCGATGTTGGCGGTCACGCCCTTGTACTCGGCCTTCGCAATGAAAGCGGCAAACACCTTGGGGTCCACCGAGTTGGCACGCTTCATCGCGTCGGCCAGCACCATGGCGGCGTCGTACGCGTAGGGGCTGTAGATCTGGAACTGGCCGGGGAACTTGGCGTCGTAGCGCTTCTTCCACTCTGCACCGCCCTGCATCTTGTCCACCGACGCGCCGCCGGTGGCGCAGGTCACGTTCTTCAAGGCCGGGGTCTTGCCCGACAGTTCAGGCAGCTTCTCGGTACACAGCGCATCGCCACCGAAGAACTTCACGTTGCCCAGGCCCAGTTGCTCCATCTGGCGCAGCATGGGGCCCGCCTGCGCATCCAGGCCGCCGTAGAAAATCGCGTCCGGCTTCTTGTTCTTGATGGCCGTGAGGATGGCCATGAAATCAGTGGCCTTGTCGTTGGTGAACTCCTCACCCACCACCTTCAGGCCCTTCTGCAGCGCAGTGGCCTTGAAGACGGACGCAACACCTTGGCCGTAGGCCGTGCGGTCGTCAATGATGGCCACCGACTTGAGCTTGAGGTGGTCGGCACCAAACAGCGCCAACGCAGCGCCCAGGGCGTTGTCGTTGGCAATCAGGCGGAAGGACGTCTTGTAGCCGGGCTTGGTCAGATCGGGGTTGGAGGCCGATGCCGTGATGTGCGGCAGGCCGCACTTGTCGTACACCGACGAGGCCGGGATGGAGGTACCCGACTGCAGATGGCCGACCACGCCCGCCACCTTCTGGTCGCACAGTTTTTGCGCCACAGCGGTGGCCTGGCGTGGGTCGCCCGCGTCGTCTTCCGCCGCAATTTCGAACTTGATCTTCTTGCCACCGATCACGAGGTTCTGGGCGTTGAGATCGTCAATGGCCAATCGCACACCGTTTTCAGTGTCCTTGCCGATGTGGGCAATGCCGCCAGACACAGGGCCAGCGTGGGCGATCTTGACGGTCTGCACATCCTGGGCGACAGCGCCAGCCGAGGCCAGCGAACAGGCCACCAGGGTGGCCAGCGCGGAAAGCGAGAAAAAGGGCGAAGAAGAGGAACGCAGCACGGTGAATGTCTCCAGAATCGAAAAAAGCAGACCCCGCCGCACCAACATGGGGCGCAGCGAAGCCCCGCATCGTAGCCACCCTCCCCGCCCACAACCGCCAATCGCTAAGCAAACTTAGCAATTTGCTCAAGCATTAACGTGGCTAATGGAGCCCCGGGGAGTTCCCTGCCCTGTGCACGACCTCAGGGGCGCCCTACCCATCTGGCCGTGCGCGCTGGGATAATCACGCCCCATGTCCCTCCTGCCCCACCAGCTCGAACTGCTCTCGCCCGCGCGCGACGCAGACATTGGCATCGAAGCCATCAACCACGGCGCAGATGCCGTTTATATCGGCGGCCCCGCGTTCGGCGCGCGTGCCAGTGCGGGCAACGACATCCGGGACATCGAGCGCCTGGTCAAGCACGCGCACCGCTTCAACAGCCGCATCTTCATCACGCTCAACACCATCCTGCGCGATGATGAACTGGAAGCCGCGCGCCAGATGGCCTGGCAGGTGTACGAGGCCGGGGCCGACGCCCTCATCATCCAGGACATGGGCCTGCTTGCCATCGACGACATGCCGCCCATCCAGCTGCACGCCAGCACCCAGACCGACATACGCACGCCCGAGAAGGCGCGCTTTTTGCAGGACGCAGGCCTGTCGCAGATCGTGCTGGCGCGCGAGTTGACGGTGCAGCAGATCGCAGCCGTGCACAAAGCTCTGGGCCCGGTGGATGCCCCCGGCCGCGCCAACATCGAGTTCTTCGTCCACGGTGCGCTGTGCGTGGCCTACAGCGGCCAGTGCAACATCAGCCACGCGCAGACCGGGCGCAGCGCCAACCGGGGCGACTGCAGCCAAGCCTGCCGCCTGCCCTACCAGGTGACTGACGCGCAGGGCCGCTTCATTGCGCATGACAAGCATGTGCTCTCGATGAAGGACAACAACCAGAGCGACAACCTTCGCGCCCTCATTGATGCGGGCGTGCGCAGCTTCAAGATCGAAGGGCGCTACAAGGACATGGGCTATGTGAAGAACATCACCGCCCACTACCGCACGCTCATTGACGAGATTCTGGAAGAACGCGAAACCTCGGGCCACCCACTGTCGCGCTCGTCCAGCGGCAGCACCCGCTTCACCTTCACGCCCAACCCGCTGCAGAATTTCAACCGCGAGTTCACCGACTACTTCGTGACCGGCCGAAAGGAAGACATCGGCGCCTTCGACACCCCCAAGAACCCCGGCCAGGCCATTGGCTGGGTGACCAAAGTCGGCCCCGACTTCGTGGAGCTGGAAGTGAGCGACCCGGCCACCGTGCTGCACAACGGCGACGGCCTGTGCTACTACGACCTGCACAAGGAACTGGTGGGCATGGCCATCAACGTGGCCGAGCCGGTGTCCGCGCGCAGCGTGGGGCACTGGCGCGTCTATCCGAAAGACCCGATGGAGGGATTCAAGGACCTGCGCAAGGGCACCGAGGTCAACCGCAACCGCGACATGGACTGGGTGCGCACGCTGGAGAAAAAGTCCAGCGACCGCCGCATCGGCCTGTGGGCGCACCTGAGCGAAACCCCTGCGGGCTTCAGCCTGATGCTGACCGACGAAGACGGCAACGTGGGCTGCTCTGCAGTGAAGCACGCCCACCAGGCCGCCAGCGATGCCGCCAAGGCCGAAGCCAGCCTGCGCGAGCAGTTGGGCCGCTTTGGCGCCACCATCTTTGCAGTGCACGACATCGCGCTCTCGCTGTCGCAGCCCTGGTTTGTGCCGGCCTCGGTGCTCAACGCGCTGCGGCGCGACGCGCTGGCCGACCTGGAAACCCAGCGCGCAAGCAACTTTGTGCGCCTTCCGCGCGCCACACCGGTCGAGCCGCCCGCCCCCTACCCCGACGACACGCTGAGCTTTCTGGGCAACGTGTTCAACCACAAGGCGCACGATTTTTACGTGCGCCACGGCGTCAAGGTGATCGATGCGGCCTACGAGGCGCATGAGGAAGAAGGCGAAGTCAGCCTCATGATCACCAAACACTGCGTGCGCTTTTCGATGAGCCTGTGCCCCAAGCAGGCCAAGGGCGTGACGGGCGTGCAGGGCACCATCAAGGCCGAACCCTTGATGTTGATCAATGGCAAGGAGAAGCTGACCTTGCGCTTTGACTGCAAGCCCTGTGAAATGCACGTGGTGGGCAAGATCAAGCGCCAGGTGCTGAACCAGGCCAAAGACATCCCGCTGACCTTCTACAAAGCCCGGCCGCAGAGCGCGCACTGACGCACCGGCGTGCGGCCGTTTCTTTCCGACTGCCGCATGCCCCCTTCCAACGCCCCCCACCTCCACCCACCAGAGGCAGTCGCCCAGGCCCACGGCGTCGACCCTGACGCAGGCCTGCATGCCGACGAGGCCCTGCGCCGTAGCGCCACCCACGGCGCCAACGAATTGGCCGCATCGCAAGACCGCCCCTGGTGGCGCTTGTTGGCCGACCAGTTCAAGGACTTCATGGTGCTGGTGCTGCTGGGCGCGGCCGTTATCTCAGGGCTGGTGGGTGAAGTCACCGACACGCTGGTGATCCTGGTCATCGTGGTGCTCAACGCCGTCATCGGCTTTGTGCAGGCCTGGCGCGCCGACCAGGCCATGGCAGCGCTGCGCCAGCTGGCTGCAGCGCACGCCACGGTGCTGCGCAGCGGTGCCGTGCAGGTGGTGCCCGCCACGGTGCTGGTGCCCGGCGATATCGTGCTGCTGGAGGCTGGCAACCAGATCCCGGCAGACCTGCGGCTGATCGAGATTGCACAGCTGCAGGTGGATGAATCGGCCCTCACGGGCGAATCCGTCACCGTCGCCAAACAGACCGAAGCCCTGGCCGCCGAGGACGTGGGCGCACTGGGCGACCGTACCAACATGGCCTTCAAGGGCACCACCGCCACCCACGGGCGGGCGCGTGGGCTGGTGGTGGCCACCGGCATGCACACCGAGCTGGGCAAGGTGGCCACACTGCTCGACACCGGCGACCGCAGCACCCCGCTGCAGTTGCGCCTGGCGGCCTTTGGCAAACGGCTGGCGCTGGCGGTGCTGGGCATCTGCGCGGTGATTTTTGTGGTGGGCGTGCTGCGCGGCGAAGCGCCTCTGCTCATGGCACTCACGGCCATCAGCCTGGCCGTGGCAGCCATCCCCGAGGCCCTGCCTGCCGTGGTCACAGTGTTGCTGGCCCTGGGCGCACGCCGCATGGTGGCAGTGCATGCGCTGGTGCGGCGACTGCCGTCGGTGGAGACCTTGGGCTCGGTCACCACCATCTGCTCGGACAAAACGGGCACCCTGACGCAAAACCGCATGCACGCCGAGCTGCTGATGGCCCACGGCGTCCGCTGGGTGCCTGGCGACCCCCTGCCCGGCCCGGCCCACGCCGAGGCCTTGCGCGCCGCCGCGCTGTGCAACGACGCCACGCTCCAGGCGCAGAACGAAGAGGGCCAGTCGGGCACCCACTGGCAAGGCGACCCAACCGAAACCGCGCTGGTGCTGGCCGCCCACGCAGGGGGCCTGGACAAGGCCCAGCTCGACACCGCCAGCCCCCGCGTGCAGGAGCAGCCGTTTGACTCCGACCGCAAGCGCATGACCACGTTTCATCGCGATGCCCACGGTTTTATGGCCTACACCAAGGGCGCGCCGGAATCGGTATTGCCCCGCTGCACCGCCCACTGGACGCCCGAGGGCACTGCTGCACTCGACACCGCCAAGGTCCTCTCCACCGCCCAGCAACTCGCCGCCCAGGGCCTGCGCGTGCTGGCCCTGGCCCGCCGCAGCCACGCGCGCCTGCCCGACACCAACGACATCGACGCGGTGGAAAACCAGCTGGAGCTGCTAGGCCTGATCGCCCTCATCGACCCACCCCGCCCCGAGGCCCAGGCCGCAGTGCGCGACTGCATCAGCGCAGGCATCACCCCGGTGATGATCACCGGCGACCACCCCGCCACCGCCCGCGCCATTGCACACCGCCTGGGCATTGTGAAGAGTAGCGATGCCCCTGTGCTCACCGGCGCCGACCTGGCCACGCTCGACGATGCCGCGCTGCGAGCCCGCGTTGAGCAGGTGCAGGTGTATGCCCGCGTGGACCCGGCGCAAAAAATCCGCATCGTAGAAGCCTTGCAGGCCCAGGGCCACTTCGTGGCCATGACGGGCGACGGCGTGAACGACGCACCCGCCCTCAAGCGCGCCGACATCGGCATTGCCATGGGCCAGGGCGGCACCGACGTGGCGCGCGAGGCATCCAGCCTGGTGCTGCTGGACGACAACTTCGCCACCATCGTTGCCGCCGTGCGCGAAGGCCGCCGCATCTACGACAACATCCGCAAGTTTGTGCGCTACGCGATGACGGGCAACTCGGGCGAGATCTGGACCATCTTCCTCGCTCCACTGCTCCTCTTGCCCATTCCGCTGTTGCCCATCCACATCCTGTGGGTCAACCTGGTGACCGACGGCCTGCCGGGCCTGGCGCTGGCGGCAGAACCGGCGGAGCGAGGCATCATGCAACGCCCGCCCCGCGCACCGCGCGAGAGCCTGTTTGCCCACGGCATGTGGCAGCACATTTTGGGCGTGGGCCTGCTCATTGGTGGGCTGTGCCTGGCGGTGCAGGCCTGGGCGCTGCACACCGGCCACGCGCACTGGCAGACCATGGTGTTCACCGTGCTCACGCTGGCGCAGATGGCGCATGTCATCGCCATCCGTTCCGAATCCGAACCCCTCTGGCGCCTGGGCCTGCTGAGCAACCGCCCGCTGCTGGGCGCCGTGCTGCTCACCTTTGCGCTGCAGATGGCCACCATCTATGTGCCCTGGCTCAACCCCATCTTCCGCACCGAGCCGCTGAGCCTGGGCGAGCTGGCGCTGTGCATTGGTGCCGCGCTGGTGGTGCTCGTGGTCGTGGAAATCGAGAAGGCCTGGCGCCGCAGCCAGCACGCGCGGCGCACCAGCCCAGAGCCCACCGACAGCGCCATGGACGAGCCGGCTGCCTGAAAGAGTCCAGGGCGCACAAGAGCGTCATAAGCACATAGCCAACGATTCGATGACGCCACGGGTCCAGGGTGCCAGAATGGCCCGCGCCATCGGCACATCGAGCCTCGTCCAGCAATGGGCTGAGCCCCGTTGTTCCACTTCCATTCCTTCAACGAAAGAGACAGCACCCATGCACATCGAAACCCTGGCCGTCCACGCAGGCTACAGCCCCGACCCCACCACCAAGGCCGCGGCCGTGCCCATCTACCAGACCGTGGCCTACGCGTTTGACAGCGCCCAGCACGGTGCGGACCTGTTCGATTTGAAGGTGCCGGGCAACATCTACACCCGCATCATGAACCCCACCACCGACGTGCTTGAAAAGCGCGTCGCGGCGCTCGAAGGCGGCATCGCCGCGTTGGCAGTAGCCTCGGGCATGGCAGCCATCACCTATGCCATTCAGACCATTGCCGAGGCGGGCGACAACATCGTGTCGGCCAGCACGCTGTATGGCGGCACCTACAACCTGTTTGCCCACACGCTGCCCCAGCAGGGCATTACCACGCGCTTTGCCGACCCGCGCGACCCGGCCAGTTTTGCGCAGCACATCGATGCGCGCACCAAGGCCATCTTCATCGAGTCCATCGGCAACCCGCTGGGCAACGTGACGGACATCCGCGCCCTGGCCGACGTGGCCCATGCGCACGGCATTCCGCTGATCGTCGACAACACCGTGCCCAGCCCCTACCTGCTGCGCCCCATCGAGCACGGCGCCGACATCGTGGTGCACTCGCTCACCAAGTACCTGGGCGGCCACGGCAACAGCGTGGGCGGCGCCATCGTGGACAGCGGCAAGTTCCCGTGGGCCGAGCACAAGGCACGCTTCCCGCGCCTGAATGAGCCCGATGTGAGCTACCACGGCGTGGTCTACACCGAGGCCCTGGGCCCAGCCGCCTTCATCGGCCGGGCGCGCGTGGTGCCACTGCGCAACACGGGTGCCGCGCTGGCACCGCTCAACGCGTTCTTGATCCTGCAAGGCATCGAAACCCTGGCGCTGCGCATGGACCGCATCTGCGACAACACGCTGGCCATTGCCAAGTACCTGCAAAGCCACTCCAAGGTGGAATGGGTGCGCTACGCCGGTCTGCCCGACCACCCGGACCACGCGCTGGTGCAACGCCAGTCGGGCGGCAAGGCCTCGGGCATTTTGAGCTTTGGCGTGAAGAACAGCGATGCCGACCCGCGCGCCGCAGGCGCCCGCTTCCTGGACGCACTGCAGCTCTTCACGCGCCTGGTCAACATCGGCGATGCGAAGTCCCTCGCCACGCACCCCGCATCGACCACCCACCGCCAGCTCAACCCTGAAGAGCTGGCCAAGGCGGGCGTGAGCGAGGGCATGGTGCGGCTGTCGGTGGGCATTGAGCACATCAGCGACCTGCAGGCCGACCTGGCGCAGGCACTCGACAAGGTGTGATGTGCGAATGGCCATGCGCCTCCAAAGCGCATGGCCAGGCACCCTTCATCCCATTTTTGAGGCTTTTTGCACCCAAGCGCTTGTGGAATATGCGCCACCAGCTATATATTCAATAGCAAAAACGCACAAAGGCGTTGCCGAGCCTGCCGACGCGAGGCGGGGCTATGGCAACCCGCGCCGGGCGCTGGCCACATTCAGCCAAGGTCGCGTGCCAACCGGATGCCGGTGAACTGCCAGCGCGCCGTGGCCGGGAAGAAATTGCGGTAGGTCAGCCGCTCGTGTCCCGGGGGTGTGGCGCTGGACGAGCCCCGCAGCACGTACTGGTTGACCATGAACTTGCCGTTGTACTCACCCACTGCGCCTTCGGCCACCCGAAAGCCTGGGTATGGCGCATAGCTGGACTGCGTCCACTGCCAGGCAGCGCCTTGCCACTGCGCCATGCCAGAGGTAGCCTGCGCGGCCGCATGCTCCCATTCAGCCTCGGTGGGCAGGCGCGCGCCCACCCAGCGCGCGTAGGCATCGGCTTCGTAGTACGACAGATGCAGCACCGGCTGGTTGCCCTGCAACGGCTGCAGGCCGGCCAGCGTGAATTGGTGCCAGGCCCCATCGATGCGATGCCAGTACAGCGGCTGCTCCAGCCCCAGCGCCGCCCGCCAGTCCCAGCCTTCGGCCAGCCAGAGCAGCGGATTGCGGTAGCCGCCACCTTCCACAAACGCCAGGTACTCGGCTTGCGTCACCAGCCGCGAGGCCAGCACGTAGGGGCGCAGATACACCCGGTGGCGCGGGCCCTCGTTGTCAAAGGCAAAACCGCTGCCCGCGTGGCCGATCTCAGTCAGCCCCCCCTCAAAGGGTTGCCACGCCATCGCTTCGGCAGCCTCTGGCATCACAGCCGCTGAAGCATCGGCATAGGCCGGAAACAAGGGGTTGCAAGACAGCAGGTGCAGGATGTCGGTGAGCATCAGCTCCTGGTGCTGCTGCTCATGCTGCAGGCCCAGCCCGACCAGGGCGCACAGCGCAGCATCGTGCGCCACCGTGGGCCACAGGCACGCCATGCGGGCATCCACGTCGGCCCGGTAGGCCAGCACTTCATCCAGAGAAGGGCGCGTGAGCAGCCCGCGCTGGGGGCGCGGGTGCTTGGCACCCACACCGTTGTAATAGGAGTTGAACAGCACCCGGAACGCGGGCGCAAACGGTGCAAACCCCGGCTCATGAGATTCGAGCACAAAGGTTTCAAAAAACCAGGTGGTGTGGGCCAGGTGCCATTTGGTGGGACTGGCGTCCGGCATGGACTGCGCGCCACAGTCCTCGGCAGAAAGGGGGGCAGCCAAAGCCACCGAACGGTTGCGCACGTCGACATAGCGGAATGGCAGCGCGCAGGAGGTCATGGTCATTTGAGAAAACCGTTAGGGGCGGGCATGCACCACCGCAAACCATCCCCGCTCGTCCGTCCATGCCTGGGCCTGCGCGAAACCTGCACGCGCCAGCATGTCGGTGAACACGGGCAATGGGTATTTGTAGCTGTTTTCAGTGTGGATGCGCTCCCCCTGGTCAAACCTTCGACCGCCGCCGGGCCAGCGCACCTCGGTATCGGACACGGCCTCCAGGTGCATTTCAATGCGCGACGCCTCGGTATTGAAGAACGCCCGGTGCTGCCACTGTTCTAGGTCGAAGTCGCTGCCGATCAAGCGGTTCACATGGCGCAGCACGTTGCGGTTGAACTCCGCCGTTACACCGGCAGCATCGTCGTACGCAGCCTCCAGCACCGCCACATCCTTGGGCAGATCGATACCGATGAGCAACCCGCCGTCGTCCTCAATCAGCTCACGCATATGGGTTAGCAGCTCCAGCGCATGCGGCGGATCGAAGTTGCCGATGGAGGAGCCCGGGTAAAACACCAGCCGTCCGGTGCGGGGAATGTCATTGGGCAGCGCCACGCCCAGGGTCATGTCGCCACCCACGGCGCGTGCGTCCAGCGCAGGGAAGTCATCACGAAGCCCCTGCACGGCCGCCTCCAGAAAGTCTGCCGAGATATCAACCCCCACAAAACAGGCCGGCTGCACCAGACGGCACAGGGTGCGGGCCTTCTGGCAGTTGCCCGCGCCCAGTTCGATCAGGGTGCGGCCAGGGCCCACCGCGCCCGCAATGCTGGCCGCATGCGCCTGCATCAACCCCACTTCGGTACGCGTGGGGTAATACTCTGGCAGCCGTGTAATGGCCTCAAAGAGCTGAGAGCCGTGCTGGTCGTAGAAGTATTTGGGAGAGATGCGCGCGGGCCGCTGGGTCAGACCGTGCGTGATGTCGGCGTGGCGAGGCATGAGCATGATTCAGGGAAACGTTGGGTGCGGCAGCGCCGCCGGGTAGTCAACAAAGGCAGAGGCACCAGGGGCGCGCGCACCATGCACGCCCCCCATACCAATGTTCCATTGTGCGTTGCCTCACCAATGCCTGTGTGTAGGTCATTTCCCCACCCACAAAAAAAGGGCTGGCGCCTGTGCGCCAGCCCTTTTTCCCTTGGAGAACTCTCGCTGTCAGGAATGTGGGGGCCATATGGCCCCCACCCTCCTTAGAAGCGCCAGCCCAGACCCACGCCCACCAGAACGGGGTCTACCTTGAAGGTGCCCAGCTTGGCACCACCTGCGCTCACGTCGGTCTTGATGAAAACCTTCTTCACGTCGAAGTTGAGGTACAGGTTCTTGGCCAGCGGGATGTCCACACCCACTTGCAGCGCGGGGCCGAAGCTGTTGCGGTCAATGTCCACGCCAGCGGGCAGGTTCACGCTGGAGAAACGCGTGTAGTTCAAACCCGCGCCCACATAGGGCTTGAAGCCGGCGGCTTCAAAGTGGTATTGCAGCAACAGTGTGGGTGGCAGGTGCTTGAGCGTACCGATGGCAGTGCCGGCAGCGCTGAGGGTGTGCTTTTGGGGCACGGTGAGAATCAGTTCGGCCGCAACGTTCTTGTTGAAAAAGTACGTGACATCCACTTCAGGGATGGTCTTGTCGTTGACCGACAGGCCCAGGGGCGTGCTGTCCTTGTTGGCGCTGTCCAGGTGCACCACGCGTGCACGGACCATCCAGGGGCCTTCAGCCTGTTGCGCGAAGGCAGCGCCAGAAGACAGGGCACAGAGAACGGCGACAGCCAGCAGGTTTTTTTTCATGGTATTTCGCATCGGTTGGACGGGGACGACCCCCGTGCATGCATTGAACCGCTGCAGCCCCCACCCGGCCTTGCCTTACATCAAGGCCTCCGTACTAACCCTTAGACATACATCAAGGAGTACCCACTATTGATCTGTGGACTTGCCGCGCAGACGCTGTACCAGCGTAACCCCCACGAGCACCAGGCCACCGGCCACAATCCCCACCACGGCATTGATCAGGTTGGGCACCAGCACCGCCCACAGCCCGCCCACGGGCCATTGCGCCGCCGCCGCGCCCGCAGCCTCAACCGCATGGTGCAACACAGGTACGCCGTGCACCAGAATGCCGCCGCCCACCAGAAACATCGCCGCAGTGCCCGCAATAGAGAGGCCCTTCATCAGCCAGGGTGCCGCACGCAGGATGCCAGAGCCCAGAGCGCGCGCTGCGCTGCTGGCCTTGTTGTTGAGCCACAGGCCCAAGTCGTCGAGCTTGACGATGCCCGCTACCAGCCCATACACACCGATGGTCATGATGATCGCGATGCCCGACAGCACGGTCAGCTGCTGCACAAAGGGCGCAGCGGCCACGGTACCCAGGGTGATGGCGATGATTTCAGCCGACAGGATGAAGTCGGTGCGCACAGCGCCCTTGATCTTGTCGTTTTCGAAGGCCACCAGATCCACCGCCGGGTTGGCGTTGGCCTTGGCATGGCTTTCGTGTTCGGCCTCATCTTCGTGTTGCGCATGCAACAACTTGTGCGCCACCTTCTCAAAGCCCTCAAAACACAGAAAAGCACCGCCAATCATCAACAGCGGCGTGACTGCCCAGGGCGCAAAGGCACTGATCAGCAGCGCCGCGGGCACTAGGATCACCTTGTTGATGAACGAGCCCTTGGCCACTGCCCAGACCACAGGAATCTCGCGCTCGGCGCGCACCCCGGTGACTTGCTGGGCGTTGAGTGCCAGGTCATCGCCCAGTACGCCAGCCGTCTTCTGCGCAGCCACCTTGGTCATGACAGACACATCGTCGGCCATGGCCGCGCTCTTTTTGGCGGCCACTTTCGTCATCAAGGCCACATCGTCGAGGATGGTGGCGATATCGTCGAGCAGAGTCAGAAGGCTGGCACCGGCCATAAGAGGGCTCCGAAAGGATAGGAGCGCCGATTATGGGGTCGGCCCGGCCTGGGCCACGATCACATCTTGCACAGCGGCGATGCCGGCGGTGTGATGCTGGCGGGGTAGCTCTGTTCGATCACCGGGCGCAGCGTGCCGTCCGCCATCTTGACGCGTGCCACGTAGTTGGGAATCAGCAGCTGGTTGTCCGCAGGGCGGATGGTCGCCTTGCCATACAGCGTGTCCACCGTGGCTCCGCGCAGTGCCTTGGTCACGGCTTCGGGCTGCACGCTCTTGGCCAGCGTGACACCCTGGAACAACACCATGGCACCGTTGTAGGCCTGGCCTTCGGTGTCGGACGGCAGCCGGTTGTGCTTGGTTTTGAACGCGGCAGCGAACGCCTTGCTCTGGGGCGTGTCAATGTCTGGCGTGTAACCCACGTTGCCGGGCACGTTGGTCAAGGACTGACCGGTGGCATTGACCACGAAGTTCGACAGCAGCGCGTGGCCGATGAGCGGTGTCTTGGGAATCAGGGCGAAGTCCGCCGCCTGCTTGGTAAAGGCAATGGCGCCGGAGACGTCTGCCACCCAGATCGCATCCACATTGGCGGCCTTGATCTGCTGGATGTAGGGCGCGTAGTCCTTGGTGCCCAGCGGAACGAACAGCTTGGTCGTTACCTTCTTGCCCTGTGCCGTCACTGCCGCCTCGAACGACTTGGCCGAATCCTGGCCCCACACATAGTCGGCCGCCATGATGGCGAAGTTGTTGCCCGGGATGCCCTTGACCCATTCGTTGATCATGGCCAGGTCCATCGCATCCGAATGGTTGGTGCGAATGAAGCGCGGGCTGCAAGCATCCTGCGTGAGCTTGTCTGCCTTGCTGATGGTGCCGATGAAGGCAGCATCCCAACGCGCCAGGTTGGCGCTGATCGCGAGCGAGATCGACGAGGTGATGGGGCCGATCAGCAGGTTGTGGCCATCGCGGGCCAGCTTCTCGGCGGCGCGGCGGCCGGCATCGGGGTTGCTCTCGTCGTCGCCTTCGGCCGCCACGATCTTGCGGCCGTCCACCCCCCCTTGGCGTTGGCTTCTTCCACCGCAAAGCGGATGCCGTTGAGCACATCGGCGCCCATGGTCGCAAACGGCCCGGACTTGGACGTCACCAGACCGATTTTGAGCGGCTCTTTGTCTTGCGCCGCCGCCGTCAGGGGCAGTGCAGCCACGAGCACCACGCCCGCCAGCAGTTGTTGAATCCGCGAGGTCTTGAACATTTTTGTCTCCTTGAATTGGCCGGAAAGGCCCGGCTGCCACACCATCGCCACAAACACTCCCTGCGCACTTGCGGTGCGCGCGCTACACCATCACGTGTTCTTCCAGCGCCCTCAGGCCCTCAGCGCCCTGCTCCACCGTGCCCGACGCCACCACCGAACCTTTGGCCATGGCCAGGTAGCGGTGCGCCACGCGCACCACCAGGCTCAGGTTCTGCTCGATCAGCAGCAACGCGGTGCCCTGCGCGGCCACCTGGTTGAAGATGTCGGCGAGCTGGTCGACGATGACCGGGGCCAGGCCTTCGGTCGGTTCGTCGAGCAGGATGAGGTCCGGGTTGGCCATCAGCGCGCGGCCCACGGCCAGCATCTGCTGCTGCCCGCCCGACAGCGCCGTGCCCGGCGTCAGGGCGCGCTCTTGCAGGATGGGGAACAGCTGGTAAACCTGCGCCAGGCCCCAGGGCCCCTTGCGGCCCACGGCGGCGCCCAGTTGCAGGTTCTCCTGCACCGTCAGGTTGGCCACGATGCGCCGGCCCTGCGGCACCACGGCCACGCCGTGGGCTGCGGCCACATAGGGGCGGGGTTTTTTCACCGGCTTGCCCCCTACGGCCAGCTGGCCGCTTTTCATCTGGGCCAGGCCCAAAACGGTGTTGACCACCGTGGTCTTGCCCACGCCGTTGCGCCCGATGAGGGCCACACGCTCGCCCGGGTGCACCGCCAGGCTGAGCCCGTGCAGGATGTGGGCCGTGCCGTAGTAGGCGTGCACGCCGTCCAGTGTCAATAAAGCGCTCACGCGGCACTCCCCAGGTAGGCTTCGCGCACGCGCGGGTCGGCGCGCACCTGGGCGGGCGCGCCGTCAGCAATCACACGGCCCAGCTCGAACACGGTGACCGCGTCGGAGATGCCGAACACCACATCCATGTCGTGCTCCACCAGCAGCACCGACACCTCCCAGCGCGCGGTCAGCGCCTGCAGGTGCCGGGCCAGGTCATGTGACTCCTTGACGGACAGGCCGGCCATGGGTTCGTCCAGCATCAGCAGCTGGGGGCGGCCCACCAGCGCCAGCGCCAGGTCCAGCCGGCGTTGCTCGCCATAGCCCAGGTCTTCGGCCAGCATGTCGCCGAACTGGGCCAGGTCCAGCTCCTGCAAAACGGCATCGGCGTCCGCTGCCGAATCGGCCACGCCCATCAGGTGTGAGGCCAGTTCGACCTGCTTGCGCACCCCCATGCCACCAAAGATGCTGGTGCGCTGGAAACTGCGCGACAGCCCCCGCTTGCGCCGCTCGACCGCGCCGAGATGGCTCACGTCCTCGCCCGCCAGGCGGACGCTGCCGCGCGTGAGCGGGCGGCGGCCGGTGATGGCGTCGATCACGGTGGATTTGCCCGCGCCGTTGGGCCCGATGAGGCCCCGGATCTGGCCTTTTTCCAGTGTCAGCGCCACGCCATCGAGCGCCTTCACCCCGCCGTAGTGGATGGCGACATCCACCACTTCCAGTACATAAGCGCTCATGGCTTGCCCCCCTGTGCTGCAGCCGGGTCGCTGGCACCGCCCGCACCACCCACACTGCCGCCGCGCGAAAACCCGCGCCGCAACAGGCGCTCCACCGCGCCGGTGATGCCGTCGGGCGAGAACACGATCACGGCAATCAGGGCCGCGCCGAAGATCGCCATGGAATGCGTGGCGTATTCGCCCAATAGGTCCTTGAACAGGAAATAGAGGATGGCGCCGACGATGGGGCCGATAGGCCGCTTGAAGCCGCCCACCACCACCATCAAGAGCGTGATGGCCGACACACTCCAGTGCAGGCTCTCCGGCGAGACAAAGCCGGTGTTGAGCGACGACAGCAGGCCCGCAATGCCGGTCACCACCGCCGACAGCGCATACACCAGCGCACGCGGCACCGTGGTGCGGATGCCGATGAAGCGGGCGCGTTCCTCGTTGTCGCGGATGGCTTCAGTCACCGCGCCGAAGCGGGTGCGCAGGATGCACAGCAGCACGAAGGTCACCACCACAAGCAGCACCCACGACAGCATGAACAGGTTGCCCGGCTTGAGCAACAGCGACTGCGGCACACCGAACAGCGTGGACGGCCACGGAATGTTCATTCCGTCCGCCCCGCCCGTGATCCCCCGCGCCCGGGCGGCGAGCAGATAAGCCATCTGCCCGATCGCCAGCGTCAACATGCCAAAGGCAATGCCCGGCACGCGCACGATGACCAGGCCCACCACAAAGGCGGCCACGCCCAGGGCCACCAGCACCGACAGCAGCGCCCATTCGGCGGGCATCCAGCCGAGCGTGAGCACCACGCCCATGCCGTAGCCTGCCGCGCCGAAGTACAGCGCGTGGCCAAAGCTCACCAGCCCGTTTTGCTTGAGCAGCACGCCCACGCCCAGGGCAAAGATGGCGTAGATCACCGCCTGGGTGAACATGCCCAGCAGGCTGGTCGAGCGGGTCAGCAGCAAAATAGCGCCCCCCGCCAGCAAGGCCAGCAGCGACAGGGCCAGCAGGCGGCCCAGGCCACCGTCCGAAACGCGCGCAACACCGGTCATGTGCGGCTCCCGGCCAGACCCGAGGGCTTCCAGATCAGCACCGCGATCATGAAGATGAACGGCAGCAGCACCGACACCTCGGGCAGGTAGACCGCGCCCAGCGCCTGCATCATGCCCAGCAGCAGCGCCGCCACAAAGGCCCCGGCCAGCGAGCCCAGGCCGCCAATAACCACCACCACAAAAGAGTCGATCAGCACGTCTGAACTCATGTGCGGCGACAGCGACAGAAACGGCGCCGCGACCACGCCCGCCAGGCCGGCCAGCGCGCTGCCCAGCCCCACCACCGCCGCACTGAGCCGGTCGGTGTTGACGCCCTGCATGGCGGTGGTGACCGGGTCGGTGCTGGCCGCGCGCACAAAGAGGCCCACCTTGGACCAGCGCAGCCACAGCGTGAGCCCCACCGCCACGGCCGCGCCCACCACCATCACACCGATGCGGTAGGCGGGCAGGTCATGCCCCATGAACTTCACGGAAAACGCCAGCAGCTCGGGGGTGAACAGCGAGTAGTTGCCCTTGCCCCAGATGAAGGCCACCAGGTCTTCCAAAATGAGCAGCAGGCCGAAGGTGACCAGCATCACGTTGAGCGGCTCCTGGTCCTGCAGCAGGCGAAACGCGTAGCGGTCGAGCAGTACGCCCACCACCGCCATCACCAGCGGCGCGGCCACCAGCGCCACCCAGAAGTTGCTGTGGATGGCCACCGAATAACCGATGTAGGCGCCCAGCATGTACAGCGCCCCGTGCGCGAAGTTCACCACGCGCCGCAGGCCATAGATCAGCGCCAGGCCCGAGCTCATCACGATGAGCAAGGCCCCGTACACCAGTCCGTTGAAGAGGTTGATCGCCAGCATGTTGTTGTCTCCTTGCGGCGGGCTGCGGCGCAAACACGCCCGCGCGCTATATTTTTAATAGCTATCAGCGCTTTATTGATAAGCGCTAGAGGCCTAAAAGCCTTGAAAATCGGTGTCCTATCCTCCTGCGGGTCAGCGGTGCTCGAACTGCGGCGCCCGTTTGTCAAGAAACGCACGCATGCCTTCGTGGGCGTCGTGGCTGGCAAAACGCGCGTACAGCGCCCTGCGCTCGAAAAGAATCCCCTCGCTGAGCGAGCTCTCCCAGGCGCGGTTGACCGACTCCTTGATGGCCGCCAGCGCCGGTGTGGAATAGGCGGAGATCTGCGTGGCCAGCGCCAGCGTGGCGTCGAGCAGCTGCGCATCGGGCACCACGCGCGAGACCAGGCCGTAGCGGTCGGCCTCTTCGGCGCCCAGCAACCGCGCCGACAGCGCCATGTCCATCGCCTTGGCCTTGCCGATGGCACGCGGCAGGCGCTGTGTGCCGCCCGCGCCGGGCAGCATTGCCAGCTTGATCTCGGGCAGTCCAAAGCGTGCCGACTCGGCCGCGACGATGATGTCGCAGGCCAGCGCCAGCTCACAGCCTCCGCCCAGGGCAAAACCTGCCACCGCCGCCAGCACGGGCTTCTTCACCTGGCGAATGGTTTCCCAGTTGCGGGTGATGAAGGCGCGCTCCACCACCTCGGCGTGGCCCCAGTCCACCATGGCGTCAATGTCGGCGCCCGCGGCAAAGGCCTTGTCGTTGCCGGTGATCACGATGGCGCCCACGGAGGCATCGGCATCGGCGGCCAGCAGCGCTGCACCCAATGCGTCCATCAGTGCATCGCTCAGCGCGTTGAACTGCGCCGGGCGGTTGAGGGTGATGAGCGCCACGCGGCCGTGCCGCTCCTGGCGGACCAGCGCCGCTGCCGCAGGGGATGCGTGCCCTGCTGTGTCGGAGGCTTGCATCGCACTCAATCCTTGCTGCGCATCATTTCGCGCAGCTTGAACTTCTGGATCTTTCCGGATGGAGTCGTGGGCATCGTTTCGGACACCACCAGCCGCTCGGGGATGTACTGCACCGCCACCTTCTGCGCCTTCAGGAAGTCCTGGATGGCCGCCAGGTCCAGCGTCTGCCCCGGCTTGGGCACCACCACGGCGCAGGCCCGCTCGCCCAGGCGTTCATCGGGGTAGGCCACGATGGCCGCCATCGCGACGCCAGGGTGGCGGTACAGCAGCGATTCGATCTCGACCACCGGAATGTTCTCACCGCCGCGGATGATCACGTCCTTGCTGCGGCCGGTGATGCGCACATAACCCCGCTCGTCGATGCGCGCCAGGTCGCCGGTGTCGAACCAGTCGTCGGCGTCCGTGCCGTTGAGGTGGGGTCGGTGCAGGTAGCCGCCAAAGTTGGAGCACGAGCGCAGCATCAGCTTGCCCGTCTCGCCCGCAGGCAGCGCCGTGCCGTCCACATCGACCACCTTGATCTCGACGCCCGGCAGCGGGCAGCCATCCGTAGCCACCGAACGCTCGTCGTCATCGTCGAGCTGGGTGGTGGTGACTGCGCCGTTTTCCGTCATGCCCCAGGCGGAAACGATCTTGGCGCCCAGTGCAGCCCGCGCCTGCTCGACCAGCGGGCCGGGGATCGGCGCCCCGGCACACAGAAAAGTGCGCAGGCTGGGCACGACCTGCCCGGTCTCGGCCACGGTCTTGGCCAGGTCGGTCAGGAACGGCGTCGAGGCCATGGTGAAGCTGACCTTGTGCTGCTGGATGAGCGCAATCGCCTTCTTCGGCTCCCACACGTCCTGCAGCACCACGCCCGTGCGCAGCATGATGGGCATCATCAGTCCGTACATGAACCCCGTCTGGTGCGCCATGGGCGAGGCCATCAGCACCGTGTCGTCCGACCCCAGGCGCAGCCGCTGCGCATAGGGAACGATGTTGGCCATCAGGGTATTGGCCGAATGCATCACGCCCTTGGGCTCGCCGGTGGTGCCCGAGGTGTAGATGAGCTGCGTGGCTTCGTCCGGGCCGGGCCGGTGGCGTGTGAGGATGTCCTGCGCGTCGGGCTCGTCTTCCCAGCGGGGGCCACTTAGCAGCGCGTCGAAACTGTTGGCGCCGGTGCCGCCCACGATGACCAGGTGTTTCAGGTCGGGCAGGCTGGCCTGAAGGCCGGTGGCCATGGCCTCAAAGTCAAAGCCGCGGAAACTTCGGGGTGCAATCAGCACCTTCGCCTCGCCGTGCTTGAGCATGAACGACAGCTCGCGCTCGCGAAAGATGTGCATCAGCGGGTTCATGACCGCGCCGATGCGCGAGCAGGCCAGGTAGGTCAGCGTGAACTGCCACCAGTTGGGCAGCTGGCAGGCCACGATGTCGTTCTTTTGCACGCCCAGCCGCGCCAGGCCCACGGCAATGCGGTCGGCGAGGCGGGCCAGTTCGCGGTAGGTGAACTGCGTCACCTCGCCGGACTCCACCTGCACCGCCGTCAACGCCAGCTTGTCAGGGCATTGCGCCAGGCAGGCGTCGAGTTCGTCGTTGATGGTGCGGTCGTGCCAGAACCCCTGGGCGATCATGCGCGCGCGGCGCGGTGGCAGCAGTACGGCGTCGAATTCCATGGTTTGTCTCCTGGTGTGGATCAGTTTTTATGGGGTGATGGGTGAAAAGGGGCGCGATGCCCCGGCTAGGCGGGCACGAATTTGCGCCCCGCACGCACGCGCGCAATGACGGTTTTCATGATCTGCGCCGTGCCGTCGCCGATCTGGAAGCCCAGCACGTCGCGCATCCGCTGCTCCATCGGCCCGCGGTCGTAACCGCCATGGCCAAAGCACAGCAGGCACTGGTGGACCACGTCATAGGCCAGCTTGGGGCCCCACCACTTGGCCATGCCGGCCTCCGCGCTGTGCGGCAGGCCCTGGTCCTTGAGCCACAGGCCCTGCAGGCACAGCAGGCGCGCGCCTTCCACCTCGGTGTCGAACTGCGCCAGCGGGTGTGTCACCCCCTGGAAAGCCGAGAGTGGCTGGCCAAAAGCCTGGCGCTCGGTGATGTAGGCCCAGGCTTCTTCCAGCGACACCCGGGCCACCGCCAGGCATTGCAGCCCGATGAGCGAGCGCGAGAAATCAAAGCCCTGCATCACCTGCACGAAACCCTTGTTCTCATCGCCCAGCCGGTGGCTGGCCGGCACGCGCACGTTCTCGAAAAAGATCGAGCCGCGACCGATGGCGCGCTGGCCATGGCAGTCGAACCGGCTGGTGGTGACGCCCGCTGTGTCCATCGGTACCAGCAGGGCCGTGACGCCATGCGCGCCCGACTCCGGCGTGCCGGTGCGGCCGAAAACGACCGTGATGTCCGCCTGGTCGGCCGCCGAGATGGAGGTCTTCTCGCCGTTGATCACATAGTCATCCCCCACACGCTCGATGCGCAGGCGCAGGTTGGCCGCGTCCGAGCCACCCCGGGGTTCGGTCAGCGCAATGGCACAGATCGCCTCGCCCTGCACGATCTTCTGCAGCCAGGGCGCGACCACGTCGGGCTGGCCGTATTGCGACAGGATCTGGCTGTTGAGCGAGGCCAGGAGGTTGATGTACGAGAAACTCAGGTCGGCCCGCGCGATTTCTTCATGGATCACGCCAGCGGCCAAGCTGCCCATGCCCAGGCCGCCAAACGCCTCGGGCAGCTCGGGGGCGATGAAGCCCAGCTGCCCCATCTCGCGCATCAGCGCCCGATCGAACACGCGGGATTGGTCACGCTCCAGAAAGCCGGGCGCCACACGCTCCTGCGCAAAACGGCGCACCGTGGCGGCCAGGGCCTGCAGGTCTTCACCAAGGTAGGGGTTCGGGTTCATCGCGGCGTCCTGCTTACTTGACGTACTTGCGGAACTCGGGCTTGCGCTTTTCGGTGAGGGCTGCAACGCCTTCGCGCGACTCTTCCGTGTCGTAGTACAGCTTGAGCGCGTACATGCCCAGGCCCGCGATGCCGGCCTGGTGCGCCGTGTCGGCATTGAAGCTGCGCTTGGCGATGGCCAGCGCCGTGGGGCTGCGCTCGCACAGTTCCTCGCCAATCTTCTGCACCTCCGCATCGAGCTGGTCGTGCGGGAAGCAGAAGTTGGCCAGGCCCATGGCCACGGCCTCGGCACCGCTGTAGCGGCGGTTGAGGTACCAGATCTCGCGCGCCTTCTTCTCGCCCACCACGCGGGCCAGGAAAGCCGTGCCATAGCCCGGATCGACCGAGCCCATCTTGGGGCCCACCTGGCCGAACTGGGCCTTGTCCGAGCAGATGGTCAGGTCGCAAATGGTGGCCAGCACATTGCCGCCGCCAATCGCGTAGCCCTGTACCCGCGCGATGACCGGCTTGGGCACGTCGCGGATGGCCGTGTGCAGCTCTTCCATCGGCAGGCCAATGGTGCCGCGCCCGTCGTAGTTGCCGTTGTGGGCCGACTGGTCGCCACCCGTGCAGAACGCCCGGTCGCCCGCGCCTGCCAGCACGATGGCGCCAACCTGTTTGTCATAGCCCGCCTTGTTCAGCGCGCGAATGATCTCGTCGCAGGTCTGCCCGCGAAAGGCATTCATCTTGTCGGGCCGATTGATGGTGATCCAGGCCACGCCATTGCGCACTTCATAAAGGATGTCTTCGAAATTCATGGCAGGTACTCCGTGTTCGTTGAGAAAAATGCGGGCATCGGCTGCGCCGTCAGCCCACCATGCTCAGGCCGCCCGAGACGCTGAGCACCTGGCCGGTGACATACGCCCCGTCGTCGCTGGCAAAGAAAAGAATCGCGCCCGGAAGGTCGCCCGGCTGGCCAATGCGGCCCAGCGGAATCGATCGTTTGAAGGCCTCTTCGAGCTTCTCGGGGTTGCCCGCGCCGACCTTGTAGTCCGCGAACAGCGCGGTGTCGGTGGGCCCGGGGCACACCACATTCACCGTGATGCCGTGACGTGCATGCTCGCGGGCAATGGTCTTGGAAAAGGACACCAGCCCGCCCTTACATGCGGCATACACCGCCTCGCCCGACGAGCCGACGCGTGCCGCGTCCGACGAGATGTTCACGATGCGCCCGCCCTTCGCGCCAGCCACCATCACCGGCAGCACCGCGTGGTGCATGTGCAGCGCGCCAGTGAGGTTGATGGCGATCAGCTTGTCCCACTGCGCGGGCTCGGTCTTGGTGAATGGCTTGAACACGTCCCAGCCCGCGTTGTTGACCAGCACATCGATACCGCCCCAAACCTGCTGCACGGCGGCCACAGCAGCGTCCACCTCGGCGCGCACCGTGATGTCGCAGCGAAACGCCTGCGCCGTGCCGCCGGACTGCGTGATGCGGTCCACTACGGCCTGCGCGGCATCGGGATTCATGTCGAACACCGCTACATTGGCTCCCTCTTGGGCAAAGCGCTGGCAAGTGGCACCACCGATGCCGCCGCCGCCGCCGGTCACGATCACTGTTTTTCCGTCAAATCGTTGCATGAAGCTCTCCGTCAATTTAAGGGGCCTGAGCCACCAAGAGAAGTATTTAAGTCAATATGTTGTCGTATATTAAGCAGCAGAAGGACGCTGCGCAAGAAAAAAACCAAGGATTAATTCATGGATAACCCTGATGATCGTCAGCTTGTGACACGCATGGAACTCGCCAACCGGGTTTTCTTCAGGATGTACCAATGTGCAAATATGTTGCATAAAACAGGGTCGCGCGCCGTGGCTGCAGAGGGCCTGACGACGCAGCAGTGGGCGGTGCTGGGCGCGCTGTCGCACCCCAAGGCTGCGGGCGGGATGAGCGTGGGCGACCTCGCCCGCTACCTGATGGTGAGCCGCCAGAATCTTTCAGGGCTGATCAGCCGCATGGAACGCGACGGACGCGTGCGAAGCGCCCCAGACGGGCGCGACCGGCGTTCTCGCCTCGTCAGCATGACCGAGGCTGGGCGCCAGGTGTGGGAGGAGCAGGCAACACCGCAGATCCACGCTTACTACGAGGACGTGCTGGGGGACTTCTCCATCAGCGACATCTCGCACACGCTGCACTACCTGCTCAAGATCCTGAACAACATGAAGCGCCTGGACAACGACGTGGGTGGTGACTCAGACGCAGACGCAGACGATGTGATGACGCCCTGAGCGCCTCACCCCCGCCTGCACAAAACAAAAAGCCCCTGGGCCTGCCAATGTGCAGGCCCAGGGGCTTGAAGCGACTCAGGGCTGGCGGAGGGGTCTCTTCAACCCACCCACTGGCGCGCATTGCGCCAGATGCGCATCCAGCCGCTGTACTGCGACGGGTCTTCGCTCGTCCAGCTGGTTTGCACATTGCGGAACACGCGTTCGGGGTGCGGCATCATGGCCGTGAAGCGGCCGTCCGCCGTGGTTACCGCCGTCAAGCCGCTGGCGCTGCCGTTGGGGTTGAACGGGTACTGCTCGGTGGCGCGGCCGTGGTTGTCCACAAAGCGCATGGCGGCGACGGCCTTGTCCGCGTTGCCGCGGAACTTGAAGTTGGCATAGCCTTCACCGTGCGCCACGGCGATGGGCAGGCGGCTGCCCGCCATGCCTTGCAGGAACAGGCTGGGCGACTCCAGCACTTCAACCATGGACAGACGGGCTTCAAAACGCTCGCTCTGGTTGGTGGTGAAACGCGGCCAGTCTTGCGCGCCGGGGATGATGTCGGCCAGTTCGGCAAACATCTGGCAGCCATTGCACACCCCCAGGCCAAACGTGTCCGCGCGGCCAAAGAAGCCCTGGAACTGCGCAGCCAGCACCGGGTTGAAGGTGATGGAACGCGCCCAGCCGATGCCCGCGCCCAGCGTATCACCATAGCTGAAGCCGCCACAGGCGACCACGCCCTTGAAGTCTTCGAGCTTGACGCGGCCGGTCTGCAAGTCGGTCATGTGCACGTCGAACGCCTCAAAGCCCGCTTCGGTGAAGGCATAGGCCATTTCCACATGCGAGTTCACGCCCTGCTCGCGCAGGATGGCGACCTTGGGGCGGGACAGATTCAAGTAGGGCGCGGCCACGTTGTCGGCCGCATCGAACGTGAGGTGCACGTGCATGCCGGGATCTGTGGGCTCGCCCGCTGCGGCGTGTTCGGCATCGGCATTGGCGGGGTTGTCCCGCTGCTGGCAGATCTTCCAGCTCACGGCATCCCACACCTGGTGCAGGTCAGCCAACGGCGCGCTGAACACGGCCTTGGCATCGCGCCAGACCTGCAACTCGCCCTTGCCGGCATCGATCTCGGACGACGCAGGACGCGTCTTGCCCACAAAGTGGCTGAACCTGGACAGGCCGTGTTCACGCAGGGTCTGCATCACCTCGTTGCGCTCACTGGTCTTGACCTGCAGCAGCACCCCCAGTTCTTCATTGAACAACGCCTTCAGCGTCAGTTCGTCGCGGCGCGCGCCCACCTGGCCCGCCCAGTTCTTGGCGTCGCCCGTGTCCATGCGGCTGTCACTCACGCCATCGCCTTCGGTCACCAACAGGTCCACGTTAAGGGATACGCCCACATGCCCCGCAAACGCCATCTCGGCCGCTGCAGCCAGCAGGCCACCGTCGCTGCGATCGTGGTAGGCCAGGATCTGGCCCTTGGCACGCAGTGCGTTCACCGCGTTGACAAGGTTGATCAGGTCTTGCGGATCGTCCACATCCGGCACCACGTCGCCGCTTTGATCCAGCGTCTGGCCCAAAATACTGCCGCCCATGCGGTTCTGGCCCTTGCCCAGGTCGACCAACACAAGGGTGGTGTCTGCCTCGGCGGCATCCAGCTGAGGCGTGAGCGTGCCGCGCACATCCGACAGCGAGGCGAAGGCGCTCACGATCAAGCTGACAGGCGAGGTGACTTTCTTCTTGTCACTGCCTTCGTTCCACTGCGTGCGCATGGAGAGCGAATCCTTGCCGACCGGGATGCTGATGCCCAGCGCGGGGCACAGCTCCATACCCACAGCCTTCACGGTTTCGTACAGCGCAGCGTCTTCGCCGGGCTCGCCGCAGGCGGCCATCCAGTTCGCCGACAGCTTCACACGCGGCAGCTCGATGGGCGCGGCCAGCAGGTTGGTCAGCGCCTCGGCCACGGCCATGCGGCCGGATGCGGGCGCATTGATGGCGGCCAGCGGCGTGCGCTCGCCCATGCTCATGGCTTCGCCAGCAAAGCCTTTGTAATCGGCCAGCGTCACGGCGCAATCGGCCACAGGCACTTGCCAGGGGCCAACCATCTGGTCGCGGTGGGTCAGCCCCCCCACGGTGCGGTCGCCAATGGTGATGAGGAAGCGCTTGGACGCCACCGTGGGGTGGGCCAGCACGTCGATCACGGCCTTTTGCAGCGGCACGCCGGTCAAATCCATGGGCGCGAATTCACGCACCACGGTCTTCACGTCACGGTGCATCTTGGGCGGCTTGCCCAGCAGCACGTTCATGGGCATGTCCACGGGCAGCTTCTGGTCTGCGGCCGTGGCGGCAGGATCGTGGAGCACCAGCTGGCGCTCTTCCGTGGCCGAGCCAATCACGGCAAACGGGCAGCGCTCGCGCTCGCAAAAGGCCTGGAACTGCGCCAGCGATTCGGGCGCGATGGCCAGCACGTAGCGCTCCTGGCTCTCGTTGCTCCAGATTTCCTTGGGGGCCATGCCCGATTCTTCGAGCTGCACGGCGCGCAGGTCAAAGCGTGCGCCACGGCCTGCATCGTTGGTCAGCTCGGGGAATGCGTTCGAGAGGCCGCCCGCGCCCACGTCGTGGATGGCGAGGATGGGGTTGGCCGCGCCCTGCGCCCAGCAGTGGTTGATGACTTCTTGCGCACGGCGCTCGATCTCGGGGTTGCCGCGCTGTACCGAGTCAAAGTCCAGCTCGGCCGCGTTGGTGCCGGTGGCCATGGAGCTGGCCGCACTGCCGCCCATGCCAATGCGCATGCCGGGGCCACCCAGCTGGATCAGCAGCGAACCGGCGGGGAATTCGATCTTCGTCGTCAATTCGGCGTCGATCACACCCACACCGCCCGCGATCATGATGGGCTTGTGATAGCCGCGCTGCACGCCTGCGACTTCCTGCTCGTACTCGCGGAAGTAGCCAGTCAGGTTGGGGCGACCGAACTCGTTGTTGAACGCAGCGCCCCCCAGAGGCCCTTCCACCATGATCTGCAGCGGGCTGGCAATGTGCTCGGGCTTGCCCACGTTGCTGCCCCACAGCTTGCCCACGGTGAAGCCGGTCAGGCCCGCCTTGGGCTTGGAGCCCCGGCCGGTGGCGCCTTCATCACGGATCTCGCCGCCTGCACCGGTCGATGCCCCCGGGAATGGGGAGATGGCCGTGGGATGGTTGTGGGTTTCCACCTTCATCAGCACATGCTGGGTGGCACTACTTTTTTGATAGCTATTGACGCTTGATGGATAAGCGCTGGAGGCCATTTTTGCCACAAATCGCTCGACCTGGTGGCCTTCCATGACCGAGGCGTTGTCCGAATACGCGATCACCGTGTGCTGCGGCGCCAGCTGGTGCGTGTTGCGGATCATGCCGAACAGGCTCTTGCTTTGCGCCACGCCGTCGATGGTGAACTCGGCGTTGAAGATCTTGTGGCGGCAGTGTTCGCTGTTGGCCTGCGCGAACATCATCAACTCCACGTCGGTGGGGTTGCGCTTCAGGCCCGTGAAGGCGGTCACCAGGTAGTCGATTTCATCGTCGGCCAGCGCCAGGCCAAAGCGGGTGTTGGCGGCCTCCAGGGCAGCGCGACCACCGGCCAGCACGTCCACATGCTCCATGGGCGCAGGCTGCAGCTCTGTGAACAGCGCAGCGGCAGCACTGCGGTCGGCCACCACCGATTCGGTCATGCGGTCGTGCAGCAAGGCAGCGACCTGGGCCAGTTGCTCAGGCGTCAACTCGGGCGTTTTGCCCAGCAGGCCGGCCTTGAGGCTGATGCGGAACTCGGTGATGCGCTCTACCCGGCGGATGGCGATGCCGCAGTTGCGAGCGATGTCAGTGGCCTTGGAGGCCCAGGGCGACAGCGTGCCCAAGCGCGGCGTGACGATCAGGGCAGCGCCATCGGCCGGCCCAGCATACGGATCGCCGTAGGTCAGCAATGCAGCCAGTCGTTCTTGCTCTCCGGCCGTGGGGGCCGCATCGGTGGCCACCAGGTGCACAAAGCGCGCTGCAATGCCACTGATCTTGGGGTGAATGGCCTCCAGGGCGGGTTGAAGTTGCTGGGCGCGGAAGGTGCTGAGGGCGTTGCCGCCCGCCAGCGTGGTCATGTGCAAGGTCACGGTAGCGGCCTGTTGGGGGTGTGAGGGGTCAGTGATGGCGCCGGCCCGGGGTCCAGGCCGATGGGCCTGGGCGGGAGGACAACCCGGCATTTTACCGGGCTGTCCATGGCCCGCTGCAGCCGCCGGGGTGCAATGGGATAATTGCAGCATGAGCATCACCATCAAAAGCGCTGAAGACATTGAGGGCATGCGCCTGGCCTGCCGCCTGGCCTCCGAAGTGCTGGACTACATTGCGCCGCACATCAAGCCCGGTATCACGACCAAAGAAATCGACCGCCTGGGCGCCGAATGTATGGCTCAGCAGGGCACGATTTCGGCCACCGTGGGCTACCAGCCGCCCGGTTACCCGCCCTACCCGGCTTCGCTGTGCACCTCGGTCAACCATGTGGTGTGCCACGGTATCCCCAACGACAAACCGCTCAAGAAGGGCGATATTGTCAACGTGGACGTGACTGTTATCACCAAGGATGGCTGGTATGGCGACAACAGCCGCATGTACCTGATCGGTGAGTGCTCGATCGCTGCCAAGCGCCTGTCGGCACTCACCTTTGAAGCCATGTGGCATGGCATCGTGCAGGTCAAGCCAGGCGCCCACCTGGGTGACATCGGCCACGCGATTCAGAAGTTTGCCGAAGGCCATGGGTTTTCCATCGTGCGTGAATTCTGTGGCCACGGCATTGGACAGAAGTTTCACGAAGAACCCCAGGTGCTGCACTACGGCCGCCCGGGTTCGCTGGACGAACTCCAGCCCGGAATGGTGTTCACCATCGAGCCCATGATCAATGCGGGCCGCCGCGAGGTGAAGGAATTTGGCAACGACGGATGGACCATCGTGACCAAGGACCACAGCCTGTCTGCTCAATGGGAGCACACCGTTCTGGTCACACAAACGGGGTATGAAGTGATGACCTTGTCAGCGGGATCACCGCCATTGCCCGCCTTTGTGACGGCTACGGCGACTTGACGCGCGCCTGGCACGCCGGCGTGGCGGACAGACCTGCACACCGGCGCGCACAACTCTTGCATGGCTTTTTCATGGCCCGAAAACCTGTTCAAACCAGCGCACACACCGACCATGACTGAACTCCATGCACTGCGGGACACCTACCGCAGCGACAAAGCCGCCTTGCTGGTTGCCATGCAGGCCACGGGCGCATCCACGCGCGGTATCCGCGTGCTGCTGCGCAAGTTGTCGTCCCTGGCGGGCAACCTGCTGCACACGCTGTGGCAACGCGCCCAGTTACCCGACAACATGGCCTTGGTGGCGGTGGGTGGTTTTGGCCGTGATCAGCTCTTCCCCTACTCTGATGTTGATGTCCTGCTGCTCCTGCCCAACGGAGCGACACCCGAGGCAGGCAGCGCGTTGCGCGCGCAACTGGAGGGATTTATCGGCAGTTGCTGGGATACAGGATTGGAGATCGGATCCAGCGTGCGCACCGTGGCTGAGTGCCTGGCCGAGAGCGCGGGCGATGTCACCGTGCAGACCTCGCTGCTTGAATCGCGACTGGTGTGTGGCAACGTGGCATTGTTTGCCGAGTTTCAGCAACAGTACCGTGCACAGATGAACACCGAGGCTTTCCTCGTGGCCAAAACGCTGGAGATGCGCCAGCGCCACACCAAGTACGAGAACACGCCCTACTCGCTGGAACCCAATTGCAAGGAATCCCCGGGCGGCCTGCGTGACCTGCAGATGATCCTCTGGGTGGCGCAGGCTGCAGGCCTGGGCAGCAACTGGAAGGAACTGGCCGCCAGCGGCATGGCCACGGCCTTCGAGGTACGCCAGATCGAGCGCAATGAAGCAGTGCTCTGCCTTGTTCGTGCGCGCCTGCATGCTGCGGCGGGCCGGCACGAAGACCGGCTGGTGTTTGACCTGCAGACGGCCGTGGCCGAATCGTTTGGCTACCGCTCGCAGGCGCCCGACGGTTCGCGGCTGCCCATGCGCGCCAGCGAAACCCTGATGCGAAGGTACTACTGGGCCGCCAAGGCGGTATCACAGCTCAGCCAGATCTTGCTGCTCAACATCGAAGAGCGCCTGAGTCCATCAACGCATGAGCCAAGGCCGATCAACGAACGCTTCTTCGAAAAGGCCGGACTCATCGAAGTGGCCAGCGACGACCTGTACACACGCGACCCCCACGCCATCCTGGAGACCTTTCTGCTCTACCAGACCACCGTGGGGCTCAAGGACCTGTCGGCGCGCACGCTGCGCGCGCTGTACAACGCACGCGGGGTGATGGACAGCGCCTTCCGGCGCGATCCGGTCAACCGCGATGCCTTCATGCGCATCCTGCAGCAGCCCTCCGGCATCACCCATGCCATGCGGCTGATGAATCAGACGTCGGTGCTGGGGCGCTATCTGTGGCCGTTTCGCCGCATCGTGGGGCAGATGCAGCATGACCTGTTCCACGTTTACACGGTAGACCAGCACATCCTGATGGTGCTGCGCAATGTGCGCCGCTTCTTCATGGCCGAGCATGCCCACGAGTACCCGTTTTGCTCGCAGCTTGCCGGGGGCTGGGACAAGCCCTGGATTTTGTATATAGCAGCCCTGTTTCACGACATCGGCAAGGGCCGAGGCGGCGATCACTCACAGATCGGCGCCGAAGAGGTGCGGCGCTTTTGCCGCCAACACGCTGTGGACCGCGACGATGGCCGACTCATCGAGTTTCTGGTGCGTGAGCACCTGACCATGAGCACCGTGGCGCAAAAGCAGGACCTGAGCGACCCGGACGTGATCGCGGCCTTTGCACGCCGCGTGGGCAATGAGCGCAACCTTACTGCCATGTACCTGCTCACGGTGGCCGATATTCGTGGCACCAGCCCCAAGGTCTGGAACGCCTGGAAAGGCAAGCTGCTCGAAGACCTCTACCGAGCCACCTTGCGCACCCTGGGCGGCCGCGCACCCGACGCGGCCGCCGAGATCGAGGCCCGCAAGCGCGAGGCACTGGTTTTGCTGGCGCTCAACGCGTTGCCATTCGATGTTCACAAGGCGCTGTGGGCCACGCTGGATGTGAGCTATTTCATGCGCCACGATGCTGCCGACATTGCCTGGCACACGCGCCACCTGTCGCGCCATGTGGGCGCTACCCGACCCGTAGTGCGTGCGCGACAGTCGCTGGCAGGCGACGGGCTTCAGGTGATGGTGTATGCCGCTGACCAGGAGGATCTCTTTGCGCGCATCTGCGGCTACTTTGACCGCGTCGGATTCAGCATTCTCGATGCACGCGTGCACACCGCCAACAACGGCTATGCGCTGGATACTTTTCAGGTGGTGGCATCGTCACAGCCAGGGCACTACCGCGAGCTGACGCACATGGTCGAAAGCGACCTGATGCGCGTGATCGAAGAAGGCGGACCTCTTCCAGAACCTGCCCGCAAACGGGTCTCGCGCCGGGTCAAGAGTTTTCCTGTGGCGCCACGCGTCACGCTGCGGCCCGACGAGAAGGCACAGCGTTGGTTGCTGGCCATCTCGGCCAGCGACCGCGCGGGCCTGCTTTATCTGGTGGCGCGCATCCTCGCGCAGCACCATCTGAGCGTGCAACTGGCCAAGGTCAGCACCCTCGGCGAACGCGTGGAAGACACTTTCCTCATCCAAGGCCCCGAGCTGCAAAACAATGCCCGCCAGATCCAGATCGAAACCGAGCTGCTGCGCGAGTTGTCGTCCTGACGCTGGGCCGCAGCGGCAGCAGTGCCCACCGATGACCTCCCTTCGCTGCGCCCCGCACGTCAGTCGTCTTCTGTGGCACTGATGTCAGGAAACAGAACATCGGTGAAGCCGAACTGCGCGAAATCCCGCACCCGCATCGGATACAGCTTGCCAATGAGGTGATCACACTCGTGCTGCACCACGCGGGCATGAAAGCCCTCTACCGTGCGGTCGATGGGGTCGCCATATGGATCAAAGCCGGTGTAGCGGATGCAGGACCAGCGAGGTACTTTGCCGCGCAGTCCTGGCACCGACAGGCATCCCTCCCAATCCTCATCCTCTTGCTCACCCAACGGCATGATCACCGGATTCAGCAGCACGGTAGGAGGAACCAGGGGACGGTCGGGATAGCGGGGATTGCGCTCTTGGGAGCCGAAGATCACCAGTTGCAGATCCACACCGATTTGCGGGGCTGCAAGACCGGCTCCATTGACAGAGCGCATGGTGTCAAACATATCCAGCACAAGGCGATGCAAGGTATCGGTGTCGAACTCGGTCACAGGCTGGGCCACACGCAGCAGGCGCGGGTCGCCCATCTTCAGGATGGTGTGAATGGTCATGGATTAGAAGTCTCTACAAAAGCGGATGCAGATGCATGCGGGGCGCACGCAGCATAGCTGCTCACACGAGCATCTGCCGCAGCGAGCCCATTCACAATACGCTCCATGGCTTTGACGCCCCCAGACGATTCCACCGTCGTCCCACCCCCGACCGAGCCCACTCCACAGCCTCTGCCTTGGCCTGTGCGCTGGCTGCTGCAAGCTTTTGCGGTGCTCTGTCTGGTGATGGGCGCCATGGGTGTGATTGTTCCGGGCCTGCCGACCACGGTCTTCATTCTCATGGCGGCCTGGGCCGCCGCGCGCAGCTCCCCACGACTGTACCGATGGCTCTGGAACCACCGGCTGTTCGGTCCTTCGCTGCGCAACTGGGCCCAGGGCGGCAAGGTCAGCCGCCGCGCCAAATGGAGCGCGGCCCTCATGATGTCCTTGAGTGCCGTCGTGCTGCTCTTTACCGTATCGCGTCCATGGATCGCGGCCTTTGCCATCGGAAGCATGGCCTGCGTTCTGGTCTGGTTATGGCGCCGCCCGGAGCCGTCGTAAAGCTGCCTTCCGGATACAGGCCAGAGCAAGCTCGTTGAGAAAATCCATGTGAAGGTACAAACACGCTGTTCCAACGGTTTTGGCGATTTTTTTGTGTATATAATCTAAGTCTTGTTCCTCGATAGCTCAGTTGGTAGAGCGCCGGACTGTTAATCCGTAGGTCCCTGGTTCGAGCCCAGGTCGAGGAGCCAAAAATTTGCAGGCCCTGCATGAGTAAAGCGGGGCCTTTTACATACCGATCATTCCTCGATAGCTCAGTCGGTAGAGCGCCGGACTGTTAATCCGTAGGTCCCTGGTTCGAGCCCAGGTCGAGGAGCCACTCAAAAAGCCCTGCACTACATTCTAGTGCAGGGCTTTTTTGTTGCCTGCAACGCAAGCTGTCCGCAGATGGTGCATGCCGGACAATGGTGTCTTTGCCCACCACGACCATGCCCCCGCAACTGCCTTGGCTGGAACCCGAAGACCCCCTCCCCTCGCCGACCACAGCCTGGGGACCCAGCGATCCCGCGCCCGGCCTGTTGGCAGCTGGAGGCGCGCTGGATGCGAGCCATTTGTGCGCCGCGTACGGACAAGGCACATTCCCTTGGTACGGCCCCGGCCAGCCTATCCTCTGGTGGGCTCCAGATCCCCGGATGGTGCTGCCGGTCTCGCAGTTCCGGTTGCACCGATCCCTGCGCAAGACCCTGCAAGCCTTCCACGCCAACGCGCATTGCGAGATCCGTGTAGACCACGCATTCAGGGCTGTCATCACGGCATGCGCGACCAAGGAGCGCGATGGCCAGGCGGGTACCTGGATCGTGCCCGAGATGGTCGAGGCATATACCCGCCTGCACGAAGCAGGCTACGCGCACAGCGTGGAAACCTGGGTGCATGGCGAGCTGGTCGGCGGCCTCTATTGCGTAGCACTTGGCCACGCCGTCTTTGGCGAATCCATGTTCGCCCACACCACAGACGCATCCAAGATTGCGCTCGCTGCGCTGGTGGCCCTGTGCAGCCACCACGGCATCCGCCTGATCGATTGCCAGCAAAACACGAGGCACCTGGCCTCCTTGGGCGCGCGCGAAATCCCGCGCGCCGAATTCCTCGTGCACGTTGAAAAAGCGCGCAGTCAACCGCCGATTCCCTGGGTGTTTGACCCCGTATACTGGGACGAGCTGCTGCCCACCAAGACCCCCAAGGCATGACGCAACTCAACGATCTCCCGCTGCAGACCCTGCAGTTCTATGCGACAGCCCCTTACCCCTGCAGCTATCTGCCGGACCGGCAAGCGCGGTCGCAGGTCGCCACGCCCAGCCATTTGATCCAGAGCGACCTTTACTCCGATCTGGTCGCCAGGGGGTTTCGTCGCAGCGGAATGTTTACCTACCGACCGTATTGCGACGGTTGCCAAGCCTGCACGCCACTGCGGGTACTCGTCAACGATTTCAAGCCCGATCGAAGCCAGAAACGCGCCGTTGCCCGCCATGGCGGGTTGCAGGCGAGAGTTCTGCGCCTGTGTTTTGTGCCAGAGCACTACCAGCTGTACCTGCGCTATCAGAATGGGCGCCACGCGGGCGGTGGCATGGACCATGACAGCATCGATCAGTACACACAGTTTCTACTTCAAAGCCGAGTCAACTCGCGGCTGGTGGAGTTTCGGGAGGCCGATGAAATGGGTGAGCCAGGCCCCCTGAAGATGGTCTCCATTCTTGACGTGCTGGATGACGGCCTCTCGGCGGTTTACACCTTCTACGAACCAGAGCCCCATTGCAGCTATGGCACCTACAACGTGATGTGGCAACTTGCGCAAGCCCACTCTCTGGGGCTACCCCATGTGTACCTTGGCTACTGGATCGAGGCCAGCCCCAAGATGAACTACAAGGCGCGATTTCATCCGCATGAGATTCGCACGGAGGGACAGTGGCATCGGGCGCACACCCACCCGCCACAGAGCACATGAACACCCAGCAACATTTCACAAGGTAAGATGCAGCGGCTCCCGCCTATTGCCGCCCATGAAAAAAATCGATCCTAGCATCCCCGTCAAACCCAGCGTTCAAGTGCTTGAGCGCATGTTTACGCTGATCGATGTCCTGGCATCCCGCGAAGAAGCGATTTCCCTCAAAGAAATCAGTGAAAAAACGGGTTTGCACCCGTCTACCACGCACCGAATCCTGAATGACCTGACCATTGGTCGCTTCGTTGATCGCCCCGAGTCGGGTAGCTATCGGCTTGGTATGCGACTGCTGGAACTGGGCAACCTCGTCAAGGCCCGCTTGAGTGTGCGCGATGCCGCACTGACTCCGATGCGCAACTTGCACAAACTGATCCAGCAGCCTGTGAATCTGAGCATGCGCCAGGGCGACGAAATTGTGTATGTCGAGCGTGCCTACAGCGAGCGCTCAGGCATGCAGGTGGTACGTGCCATCGGTGGTCGCGCCCCTTTGCACCTGACCTCTACAGGTAAGCTCTTTCTGGCCTTGGACGACCCCCAACGTGTTCGCGCCTATGCCACACGCACCGGGCTTGCTGGCCACACACGCAATAGCATCACGCAGCTACCCATTCTGGAACGAGAACTAGCGAAGGCACGCCAATACGGCATGGCCCGCGACAACGAAGAGTTGGAGCTGGGTGTACGCTGCATGGCCGCAGGCGTGTATGACGACCAAGGCAAATTAGTGGCAGGCCTGTCCATCTCAGCACCCGCCGACCGGCTGGATGAGGGCTGGTTGCCCAAGCTGCAAGCCACCGCCAATGAGATATCTTTGGCACTGGGTTATGTGCCCACCAGCACCGACATCAATAGCGAAACAGCCGCAATGGGTCGCACAGCCTTGCGCTAGGAGAATGCGCCAGAAAGCGCACATCATCAACAACTGGCGCGCACCGACCTCCGAACCACAACCGCCCCGCCCCGCCCCGCCCCGCCAGAGCATCCAAGGTCGGACAAAAAAAGAAAGCCCGATAGACCGCCAATCTGGTCTATCGGGCTTTTTTTGTTATCCCTCGTCAACCGTTGGTGCCACGGGCCGCCTGCAAAGGCGCCGCCAGTGCGGGCGTGGACTCGACCCAGTGGCGAACCCGCTCAGCATCTCCAAGTCGACTGAACTTGCCCGCAGAGTCCAGAAACACCATGATCAGCTTACGACCAGCCACCTGCACCTGCATAACGAGACAACGCCCGGCTTCGGAGATATAGCCTGTTTTCTGCAGCCCAATATCCCAGGTCGGATTCTTCACCAAGCCATTGGTATTGTTGTACTGCAAAGTTTTCCGCCCCACAGCGACCTCGTAACCTGGCGAGGTGGAGAGTTCGCGCAGCAACGGGTCACCATGTGCCACATTCACCAACGTGGCGAGATCGCGAGCACTCGATTGGTTGTGGCTCGACAACCCGGTCGGCTCCACATAGCGCGTATCGGTCATCCCCAGCAAACGGGCCTTGGCGTTCATCTGGGCCACAAAAACATCCAAACCACCTGGATAGGTTCTTCCAAGTGCATGTGCTGCACGGTTCTCACTGGACATGAGAGCCAGATGCAGCATTTCACCGCGCGTCAATGTGGATCCAACGGTCAGGCGAGAGCGACTGCCTTTTTCGGTATCAACATCGTCCTGAGTGATCGTCAAAGGCTCATCCATGGGGAGCTTGGCCTGAGAAATCAGCATGCCCGTCATCAACTTGGTCAGAGATGCAATCGGCAGCACAGCATGATCGTTCTTGCTGAGCAAAACTTCATGTGTGTCCTGATCCACCACGAGCGCAACGCTGGATTTGAGATCCAGGGGATCATTGACTTCGTGGAGACCGGCCATCTGCCCGAAGGACTGCTTGGCAGGAACGAACGCCACCCGGACGGGGGCCTTCGCCGTTTTGGCGGAAACCCGCACCGCCTTGGTGTTTGCAGCCGCCTTGCGTGGCGCCACGGTCCGCTTGGTATTCGCAGAACTCACCTGCTGCTTTTTAGCAGCGGCTTTCTTTTGTTCACCCGCATGTGCGAGCGGCCCAACAAGGGCGGCGCTGACGACAGCAAAGCCCAAAAGCTTAAAAAAACGATTCACTGCAGCGCGGTGGCGATGGTGCATCAAAGTGCTCCAAACGGTAATAAGTGTTGAGCAGTGTACAGAATCAAAAAAAGTCACGCAAGATCAATACCTTGCGCGACTTTCCAAGAAAGTGAGTGAAATTATAAATTGATCGTTCAACCCTGGGCAGCAACCCGATCGGCTTTACTTTGTAACTTGTTCAACGCGCTAAGGTAGGCCTTGGCTGACGCAACCACGATGTCAGGGTCCGCGCCCACACCGTTGACGACCCGGCCGCTGTTCTGCAAACGCACGGTGACCTCCCCCTGGCTCTCTGTCGAGCCACTGATGGCATTCACCGAATACAGCACCATCTCGGCGCCGCTCTTGACGTGCGACTCGATGGCCTTGAGCGAAGCATCAACGGGGCCATTGCCTTCGGACTCGCCGCGCACTTCCTGGCCATCCACCGTGAAGACGATGCGCGCACGGGGCTGCTCGCCCGTTTCACTTTGCTGAAACAACGACACAAAGCCGTACTGCTCTTTTTCGGCCGTCACGCTTTCGTCGCTGACCAAGGCCAGAATATCCTCATCGAAGATCTCGCTCTTGCGGTCGGCCAGTTCCTTGAAGCGGGTGAAAGCGCTGTTGATTTCGGTCTCGCTGTCCAGACTCACGCCCAGTTCCTGCAGGCGCTGCTTGAAAGCATTGCGGCCGCTGAGCTTGCCCAGCACGATCTTGTTGGCGCTCCAGCCCACGTCCTCGGCTCGCATGATCTCGTAGGTGTCGCGTGCCTTGAGAACGCCGTCCTGGTGGATGCCACTGGCGTGGGCGAAGGCGTTGGCCCCCACCACGGCCTTGTTGGGCTGCACCACGAAGCCGGTGGTCTGGCTGACCATGCGGCTGGCCGCCACGATGTGCTTGGCATCAATGTTGAGATCCAGATCAAAGTAGTCGCGGCGGGTCTTGATGGCCATAACCACCTCTTCGAGCGAGCAATTGCCAGCACGCTCGCCCAGACCGTTGATGGTGCACTCCACCTGACGAGCACCGCCAATCTTCACGCCAGCCAGCGAGTTCGCCACAGCCATGCCCAGATCGTTGTGGCAATGCACAGACCAAATCGCCTTGTCACTGTTTGGGATACGTTCACGCAGCGTCTTGATGAAGTGGCCATACAACTCAGGAATGGCATAACCCACGGTATCGGGCACATTGATCGTCGTCGCACCCTCTGCAATCACGGCTTCCAGCACGCGACACAGAAAATCAGGATCACTGCGATAGCCGTCTTCCGGGCTGAATTCAATATCTCCCACCAGATTGCGCGCAAAGCGGACCGACTGCTTTGCCTGCTCCAGCACCTGGTCGGGCGTCATGCGCAGCTTCTTTTCCATGTGAAGGGCAGAAGTGGCAATAAAAGTGTGAATACGGGCGCTGGCCGCCCCCTTGAGGGCCTCGGCAGCACGCGAAATATCACGGTCATTCGCACGTGACAGAGAGCAGATGGTGGACTCCCGAATCGCATTGGCAATGGCCTGAACCGCCTCAAAATCACCATTCGAGCTGGCAGCAAACCCTGCCTCAATCACATCCACCTTCAGGCGCTCCAGCTGCCGGGCAATACGGAGTTTTTCGTCCTTGGTCATCGAGGCGCCAGGGGACTGCTCTCCGTCGCGCAAGGTGGTATCGAAAATGATCAGTTTGTCAGCCATGTGGTTTCTCCTGGTACTGGTGGGTGGTGGGGTCAGCCCGCAACGCAAAAAATCTGGCGCCCAAAACAAAAGGCCCGTTGCGGGTGCATACGGGCCTTTGTGGAAAAGTGTGCGCGTGCGCCTACTGTCTCCGCCCGTGGGGGATTAGCAGTAGAGCCAGTGCAAACTTGTTCATGTTGAGCAATGTAGCACAAGTGGTCCGGCGCTATCGCAGTCACTTATGAAGTCCGCGCTCATCGGGTTCATCGGTCGAGGTGCTGATCACGCTGCTGTGCTGCCCCTTGGCCTTGCGCCATGCGTACACACCGTAGCCGCTCACCCCATAAAACACGAACACACCGAACAACACAATCGGTGGGTGGATGTTGATGATGGCAATGCCCAGCGCAATCAGCACAATCGCAGCGAATGGCACGCTCTTCTTCATCTGGATGTCCTTGAAGCTGTAGAACGGGACATTGGTCACCATCGTCAGGCCCGCATACAGCGTGAAGGCAAACATGGTCCACATGATCTGAGCCCAGGTCAGCCAGAGGTCTTCGCCCGGATGCACACCCAACTCGGTCATGAGCCAAATGAAGCCAGCAACAAGGGCTGCCGCAGCGGGCGAAGGCAAGCCCTGGAAATAGCGCTTATCCACCACACCGGTATTCACATTGAAACGTGCAAGACGCAAGGCTGCACATGCGCAGTAAACAAACGCCGCAAACCAACCCCAGCGCCCCAATCCCTGCAGCGCCCATTCGTAGGCGATAAGTGCAGGCGCTGCCCCAAAGGAAACCATGTCGGACAACGAGTCCATTTGTTCACCAAAGGCGCTTTGGGTGTTGGTCATGCGGGCCACCCGCCCGTCCAGGCTATCAAGCACCATGGCGCAGAACACGCCCACAGCAGCCAGGTCAAATCGACCATTCATGGCCATCACGATGGAATAAAAACCACCGAACAATGCCGCCAGCGTGAACAGGTTAGGCAAGATATAGATGCCCTTGCGCCGTTTGCGCACCATCACACCGGGATTGTCGGTAGGTTCATTGCCGTCATGCATCAAAAAGACCTCCAGCGCTTACCTGCGTTGCGCAAGCAGCTATTAAATTTATAGTTCTCAACAATTTCCCGCAGGACAGCCAGATCGCCGCACGCGCAAAAGGCGAAGGCCGCAGTGTAGCGCCTGCAAACCGGGACGCCCGGCAACAAAAAAGGCCACCGAAGTGGCCTTTGGATGCTTCACAGGGAAGTATCAGTTGCGGGTCTGGTCGACCAGCTTGTTCTTGGCGATCCAAGGCATCATGGCGCGCAGCTGGGCACCCACCACTTCGATGCTGTGGTCGGCCGTGTTGCGGCGGCGGGCCGTCATCGATGGGTAGTTCAGGCGGCCTTCCTGGATGAACATCTTGGCGTAGTCGCCATTCTGGATGCGCTTCAGAGCGTTGCGCATGGCCTTGCGCGACTCTTCGTTGATGACTTCAGGACCGGTCACGTACTCGCCATACTCGGCGTTGTTCGAGATCGAGTAGTTCATGTTGGCAATGCCGCCTTCGTAGATCAGGTCCACGATGAGCTTGAGCTCGTGCAGGCATTCGAAGTAGGCCATTTCAGGCGCGTAGCCGGCTTCGACCAGGGTTTCGTAACCCATCTTGATCAGCTCGACAGCACCACCGCACAGAACGGCCTGCTCGCCGAACAGGTCGGTCTCGGTTTCTTCCTTGAAATTGGTCTCGATGATGCCGGCCTTGCCGCCACCGTTGGCAGCTGCGTAGCTCAGGGCCAGGTCACGGGCCTTGCCAGACTTGTCCTGGTGCACGGCCACCAGGTGTGGCACGCCGCCACCCTGGGTGTAGGTGTTGCGCACGGTGTGGCCGGGTGCCTTGGGCGCCACCATCCACACGTCCAGGTCAGCACGGGGCACGACCTGGTTGTAGTGCACGTTGAAGCCGTGGGCGAATGCCAGCGAAGCGCCTGGCTTGATGTTGGGTTCGACGTTGTTCTTGTAGACCGCTGCGATGTCTTCGTCAGGCAGAAGAATCATGACCACGTCAGCGGCCTTGACCGCGTCGTTCACTTCCAGCACGTTCAGGCCGGCTTTGCCGACCTTGTCCCACGATGCACCACCCTTGCGCAGACCAACCACGACCTTCACGCCACTGTCGTTCAGGTTTTGTGCGTGGGCGTGGCCTTGGCTGCCGTAGCCAATGATGGCCACGGTTTTGCCCTTGATCAGGCTCAGGTCGGTGTCTTTGTCGTAGAAAACTTTCATGGGTCGCTCCGGTTGAAATACGTTGTTGGGTTGAAAAATTAAAAACGAAGAATTGTCTTACACGCGCAAGATGCGCTCGCCGCGACCGATACCGCTGGCTCCAGTGCGGACGGTTTCCAGGATCGCCGTGCGATCAATCGCTTGCAAAAAAGCGTCGTTCTTCGACTGGTCACCCGTCAGCTCGATGGTGTAGCTCTTCTCGGTCACGTCGATGATGCGGCCACGGAAGATGTCGGCCATGCGCTTCATCTCTTCGCGCTCTTTGCCCACCGCGCGCACCTTCACCATCATGAGCTCGCGCTCGGTGTAGGCGCCTTCGGTGAGATCCACCACCTTGACCACTTCGATGAGGCGGTTCAGATGCTTGGTGATCTGCTCGATCACGTCGTCGGAACCCGTGGTCTGGATGGTCATGCGCGACAGCGATGGATCCTCGGTGGGCGCCACGGTGAGAGATTCGATGTTGTAACCACGGGCGGAGAACAGTCCCACGACGCGCGACAGCGCACCGGGTTCGTTTTCCAGCAAGACAGCAATGATGTGTTTCATAAGTGCAGATTCCTCTTTTCGCTGCCCTCCCCCGTGCACGGTAATGCTCGGGCTTGGCAGGCAATAGATTCGTCAAAAAAGTGATTGCTATTACTTTAATAGCTTATAGCGCTTGATGGACAAGCGCTGGGGACCGATTATGCTTAAAGATCTTCCGATCCCAGCAACATTTCGGTAATACCTTTGCCGGCCTGCACCATCGGGAACACGTTCTCGGTGGGGTCGGTGCGAAAGTCCATGAACACCGTCCGGTCCTTGAGCTTGCGTGCTTCGCGCAGCGCCGGCTCCACGTCCTTGGGGTGCTCGATCAACATGCCCACATGGCCATAGGCCTCGGCCAATTTCACGAAATTGGGCAGCGCATCCATGTAGCTGTGGCTGTAGCGGCCCTCGTACTCAACCTCTTGCCACTGCCGCACCATGCCCAGGTAGCGGTTGTTGAGCGAGCAGATCTTGATCGGCGTGTTGTACTGCAGGCAAGTGGACAGCTCCTGGATGTTCATCTGCACAGAGCCTTCTCCGGTAATACAGAACACCTCGGATTGGGGCTTGGCCAGTTTGATACCCATCGCGTAGGGAATGCCCACACCCATGGTGCCCAGGCCACCGGAGTTGATCCAGCGGCGGGGTTCATCAAAGCGGTAATACTGGGCAGCCCACATCTGGTGCTGACCCACGTCGGACGTGATGTAGGTATCGACGTCCTTGGTCATGTTCCACAGCGTTTCCACCACGTACTGGGGCTTGATGACGTCGGGGCTGCCCATGCTGTACTTCAGACAATCGCGGCTGCGCCAGCCTTCGATGGTGTCCCACCACGCAGCAAGCGCACCGGCATCGGGGCGGGTGCTGCTCTCGCGGATCATGGAGATCAGCTCGGTCAGCACATCCTTCACATCACCAACAATCGGGATGTCGACTTTCACACGCTTGGAGATGCTCGACGGGTCGATGTCCACATGAATGATCTTGCGGTCGTTCTGAGCGAAGTGCTTGGGATTGCCAATCACTCGATCATCAAAGCGAGCACCCACGGCCAGCAGCACGTCGCAGTTCTGCATGGCGTTGTTGGCTTCGATGGTGCCGTGCATGCCCAGCATGCCCAGGAACTTGCGGTCCGACGCCGGATAGGCACCCAAGCCCATCAGCGTGTTGGTGACGGGGTAGCCCAGCATGTCCACCAGCGTGCGCAACTCATTGGTGGCATTGCCCAGCAGTACGCCGCCGCCGGTGTAGATGTAGGGGCGTTTGGCCGCCAGCAACAACTGGAGCGCCTTGCGAATCTGTCCGCCATGGCCCTTGCGCACAGGGTTGTACGAACGCATTTCCACGCTTTGTGGATAGCCGCTGTAGGGCACCTTCTTAAAGGATACGTCCTTTGGCACGTCTACCACCACGGGGCCAGGGCGGCCGGAGCGGGCGATGTGGAAAGCCTTCTTCATCGTCATGGCCAGATCACGCGGATCCTTGACGAGGAAATTGTGCTTGACGATGGGGCGGGTGATACCGACCGTGTCACATTCCTGGAAGGCGTCCAGTCCGATGGCCGCCGTGGGCACCTGACCGGAGATGATCACCATCGGGATGCTGTCCATGTAGGCCGTGGCAATACCGGTGACAGCGTTGGTGAGGCCGGGGCCGGAAGTGACCAGCGCCACGCCGACTTCGCCGGTAGCACGGGCGTAGCCGTCAGCGGCGTGCACTGCAGCCTGCTCATGGCGCACCAGCACGTGCTGAATGGTGTCTTGCTTGTAGAGCGCGTCGTAGATGTAGAGAACCGCACCGCCGGGATAGCCCCAGATGTACTGAACGTTCTCCGCCTGAAGCGACTTGATGAGGATCTCGGAACCCATGAGGTCCTGAGCACCGGAAACGGGGGAGATATTGTTGCCCTGCGAAGCAGCAGCCGCTGAAAGTTCAGCCTTGGAGATTTCCATGATCGATCAACCTTTGTGAATTTCTCTGACGAAAAACCTTGGGTGCTCCTCGCACGCACTCTTGTGGAGGCGGCTTGGAACTTGAGGCCAAGGACATTGGCGGGATGATTACCGCGCCGGACCGTGACCCGTTTGCCTTTTGAATTGCAACATCAATTATCGCACTGCAACACACGCAAAACCCGCCATGGCCGAAAAAAACCCCAGCGGATGCGATAATCAAATGCTTTACAGCGTCAGACCGCCGTATTTTTGCAGCGCCTCTGTACCACTCCCTCCCGGGCTGATCCCTCTTGGCAACCGAACAAGAACTCTCCGATTTCCTCAAAAGTGTAGAAAAGCGCGCCTTCAAGCGCTCGGTCTACCACGTTCGCAATGAGGAAGCGGCGCTTGACATCGTGCAAGACAGCATGCTCAAGCTGGCCGAACACTACGGAGACAAGCCTGCAGCAGAGCTTCCGATGCTCTACCAGCGCATCCTGTCCAATTGCACTTTAGACTGGTTTCGGCGCCAAAAGACCCGCAATGCACTGTTTTCGAGCATGAGCGACTTTGAAGGCCCTGGTGAAGATGGCATGGATTTTGATCTGTTGGAAGCCTATTCAGGGCCAGATGACGGTGACAGAGCAGAGAGTGCGGAAGACCTCACCCGCCGGGCTCAGATATTCCACGGCATCGAAGCAGAGATTGCAGAACTGCCACCACGTCAACGGGAAGCGTTCCTGATGCGTTACTGGGAGGAAATGGATGTCGCAGAGACAGCAGCCGCCATGGGTTGCTCTGAAGGCAGCGTGAAAACACACTGCTTTCGCGCCATACAAACCCTCAGCAAGGCACTGAAGGCCAAAGGAATCGAGCCATGAAAAACACTGTACAGACCCCATCGACACAAGCAGAAGCTGCCGCTGAGCGCTTTGCGCTGCGCGTCACGGCGCGGTTGTCCAGTGGGACGAACGAATTGCCTTACGACATTTCTGAGCGTCTGCGCGCGTCCCGCGTGCAGGCACTGAGCAAACGCAAGGTCACTGCACCGGTTCGGCGCACAGCACCTGCTGCCGTGGTCATTGGCACAGGCAATGCAGCCACACTGGGCCGAGGCGGTGAAGGTGTTAGCTGGTGGAATGCGCTGGTTTCGGCAGTTCCTTTGCTGGCACTGGTGGTAGGCCTTGTGGTCATCAACATTGCACAGGATGAGCGCAGCGCCAACGATGTCGCCGAAGTGGATGCCGCTTTGTTGACCGATGATCTGCCACCAGCCGCCTACGCGGATCCCGGCTTCGTACAATTCCTCAAGACATCCGCGCCGTCAAACTGAACTGCCTGACAACTGCCTGCATGCACCCAAGCCCTTCCGACGCCTCCCCCGCCCTGCCAGCCTTCGTGCTGGCTTTGGCGCTCTTGGGCGTGCTCACGATCGGGGGGGGCCAGGTGTGGATGCAGATGCGCATGGCCCCCGGCACACTGCTGCAAGCGGGTGCTGAAGCGGCGGTCGCCAGCCCCAACAACGCCCGAACGCCCCTGGCACCGGGCGCAATGCATCAACCCCAGGCCGAATCAGGCCCTGGCTGGGAGACATTGACTACCCCGCAAAAAATGGCCCTGTATCCACTGGCTGAGCGCTGGTCACTTGTCAGCGAAGCACAAAAGCGCCGGTGGCTGACGCTGGCCTCCAACTACCCCACACTGTCGGAAGAGGAACAGAACAAGTTCCATGACCGAATTACTGACTGGGCCAGCCTGAGTGCACAACAACGCAACCAGGCACGGCTGAACTACGCGGTCACCAATCGCTTGGCGCGTGACGACAAGCGCGCCCAGTGGGAGGCCTACCAGGCCTTGTCCGACGAAGAACGCCGTGCGCTGGCAGCCCGGGCCGTGCCCAAGCCCACGGGGGCGGCCACGGCACTGCGCCCTGTTTCTCCCAGAAAACTGGCGCAAGTGCCCGCTGCCACAGAAGCCAACCCCAGCCGGCCCAACGCGCCCAAGATTCCACCGGTCGTTGAACACACGCCCCGCGTGGCAGCGCCGGTCACACCCATGCCACCCGCCACGGGGGGTAACACCACACCACAAAGCCCGAGCGCTGCGGCGGCATCCACCGCCTCTGGCGTGGAAACCGCACCGGTGGCGATTCCTACGGCGGTGCCGGCACCGCTGCCGCCTTTGGGTGCAGGCTCGGCCGAGGGTCCCGCCACCACCACGCCCCAGTCCGTGACCCCAGACACCTCAGGCCTGTATCCTCAGTAGGTTTGTAACCTGCCCCCAGCCCCCAAGGGCCTGACCTGGAATGTCCGCTTCTCCTCCCTCCCCTACTCCGCCGGTCGACGCCAGCACCACCCCATCGGCATGGCCCGGTGTAACAACACCCAACCTGGGGAGACGCATGGCCTGCTGGCTCTATGAAGGCATGCTGATGTTCGGCGTGGTCTTCATTGCAGGCTATCTGTTTGGCACCCTGAGCCAGACCCGCAACGCCATGGACAACCGGCACGCACTGCAGGCCTTCCTGTTCGTCGTGTTTGGCATCTACTTCACCTGGTTCTGGGCCAAAGGACAGACCCTCGCACAAAAAACCTGGCACATCCGCGTGGTCGGCAAGTCCGGTCAGCCGATCACCCAGGGACGCGCACTATTGCGCTACGTGTTGAGCTGGCTCTGGTTCCTGCCCCCGCTTGCAGCCGTGGCTCCGTTTTCGCTCTCTGGGGGCGAATCTGCGGTCATCGTGCTGGGCTGGGTGGCTGTTTGGGCCCTTTTGAGCCGCTTTCACCCTGAGCAACAGTTTTGGCATGACGCACTCGCAGGCACGCGACTGGTGCACTTTGAACTTCCCAAAAAATAGTCCCATGTCTACATCTACCCCGCCGACGGCGGCTCCAGCCAACCTCCAAAAAGCGCGCACCGGCCTCAACCGTATCTGGCACGCCGCCGGTTATTCCATGGAAGGCCTGCGGGCAGGCTGGAACGAAAAAGCCTTCCGCCAGGAGGCCATTGCCGCCATGGTGCTGCTGCCACTGTCGCTCTGGCTGGGGCGCAGCTGGGTCGAAGTCGCCCTGCTGGCGGGCTCCGTCGTGATCGTGATGATTGTGGAGCTGCTCAACACAGGCATTGAAACCGCCATCGACCGCATCGGGCCAGAATGGCATGACCTGTCCAAGCGCGCCAAGGACATGGGCAGCGCAGCGGTGCTGCTCGCCTTGCTGCTGTGCATGGGCATCTGGGCAGCGGCTCTTTACCAGAGGCTTTTGCATGGCTGAACCCGCATTTTCTGTGTGCGTCTACTGCGGCTCGCGCTCCGGCGAGAACCCGGCTTTTGCCCAGGCTGCTCAGGCAGTCGGTCAGTGGATCGGGGCCCACGGTGGCCAACTGGTCTATGGCGGCGGCCGCAGCGGACTGATGGGCACGGTGGCCGAGGCCACACGCCTGGCGGGCGGGCGCGTGGTGGGGGTGATTCCCCAGGCGCTGGTCGACAAGGAACTGGCCAACAGGCAATGTGACGAACTGCACATCGTGCAGACCATGCACGAACGCAAAGCCCTGATGGCTGAGCGCAGCGATGCCTTCTTGGCCCTGCCGGGCGGCATCGGCACCTTTGAAGAACTGTTTGAAGTGTGGACCTGGCGCCAGTTGGGTTACCACAGCAAGCCCCTGGGCTTGCTGAACGTGGCAGGCTACTACGACGGCTTGCTGGGCTTTTTGCAGACCAGCGTGGCCAGCGGCTTCATGGGGGAGTGGCAGATGGGCTTGCTGCACACATCCACCGATGCCGAAGCCTTGCTGCGCACGCTGGTGCAGGATGCGGCGCCTGATCAGGCCCCGGTAGCCCTGCGTTCGGTGATTTAACTCAAAACCAGAGCCTCTGCCCGCCGAGCCTGGCGTGGCCCAGGCGAGAGACGTGCCGCAGCGGCTGGGTTGCCCCCGGCCCATGCAGCGCCGCGAGAGAGAGGGGAGCGGCAAAGCGCCGCTCAAGCTCAGGGGCCCTATACCGCCGCGTCGTCCAGATCGCCCGTGCGGATCCGCACCACACGCTCCACGGCAGTCACAAAAATCTTGCCGTCGCCAATCTTGCCGGTGCGCGCGACATTCACGATGGCATCCACACAGCGGTCCACGTCTTCGGTCTTGACCACGACCTCGACCTTCACCTTGGGCAAGAAGTCCACCACGTACTCGGCCCCCCGGTACAGCTCGGTATGGCCTTTCTGGCGACCAAAACCCTTCACCTCGGTCACGGTGAGGCCGGTCACACCACATTCGGCCAGGGCTTCGCGGACTTCTTCGAGCTTGAAGGGCTTGATGACAGCGGTGATCATTTTCATGGCGGGTCTCCTCGGGGATGTGAAAAAAGCGGGTGGCGTGGCGGTCTGTGCAACCGTCAAGCCCTGAATTTGCTGGTGATAGGGTAACGCCAGTCCTTGCCGAAGCTGCGGCGGGTCACCCTTATCCCTACGGCGGCCTGGCGGCGTTTGTATTCGTTGAGTTTGATGAGGCGCGTGACACGCTCCACATCAGCACGTGCAAAACCACTGGCAATGATGGACTCGATGGGCTCGTCATTTTCCATGTAGCGCGCCACGATGGCGTCGAGCACCTCGTAAGGCGGCAGGCTGTCCTGATCCTTCTGGTCCGGGCGCAGCTCGGCACTGGGCGGACGGGTGATGATGCGCTCGGGGATGGGGCTGGCGCCCGTGCCATACGGATCGTTGGCATTGCGCCAGCGGGCCAGATCAAACACCCGCGTCTTGGCCACGTCCTTGATCACGGCAAACCCGCCCGCCATGTCCCCATACAGCGTGCAGTAGCCCGTGGCCATCTCGCTTTTGTTGCCCGTGGTGAGCACGATGGCGCCGAACTTGTTGGACAGCGCCATGAGCAGCGTGCCCCGGATGCGTGCCTGCAGGTTTTCTTCGGTCGTGTCTTCTGCCAGACCCGCAAAGTCGCTGGCCAGCGCGGCCTTGAAGGCTTCGAACTGCGGCTTGATCGATATCTCGTCATAACGCACACCCATGCGGGTCGCCATGTCACGCGCGTCGATCCAGCTGATGTCGGCCGTGTAGGGAGACGGCATCATCACGGTGCGCACCTTGTCGGCCCCCAACGCGTCTACAGCAATCGCCAGCACCAAGGCCGAATCAATGCCACCTGACAACCCCAGCAGCGCGCCCGGAAAGCCGTTCTTGCCCACGTAGTCGCGCACCCCCAGCACCAGCGCGTCCCACAGGTCGGCCTCCAGGCTTTTTTCAGGGGCAATATCTGCTTCAATTTTGATAGCTGCTTGTGCTTGATGCACCTGCGCATACACCAGTTTTTCTTCAAAACCAGGTCCCCGGCAGGCCACGGAGCCGTCTGCGTTAAGCGCGAACGAGCGGCCCTCAAACACCACCTCGTCCTGCCCCCCCACCAAGTGCGCGTACACCAGCGGCAGACCTGTCTCGGCCACGCGCTCGCGCATGGTGGCCTCGCGCTCCGCGCTTTTGCCCAGATGGAAGGGCGAAGCGTTGATGACCGCCAGCAGCTGAGCACCCGCTGCAGCGGCATCACGGGCCGGGGCGGCAAACCACGCGTCTTCACAGACCAGCACGCCCACATGCACGCCTTCCACCTCGAACACGCAGGGCGCACTGCCCGCGACAAAGTAGCGACGCTCGTCAAACACCTGGTAGTTGGGCAGCTCGCGCTTGGCGTAGGTCTGCTCGACCTGCCCGTCACGCACCACGCTGGCAGCATTGAAGCAGGCACTGAAGGCAGGCGCGTTGGACACCACCGCCTGGGGATGGCCCAACACGATGGCCAGGCCTTTCAACCCCGCAGTCTCGCGGGCCACGGTTTTCACGGCATCATCACAGGCCGCGATGAAAGCGGGCCGCAGAAAAAGGTCTTCGGCCGCATAGCCGCAAATCGCCAGTTCGGGCGTGAGCAGCAGCCGGGTGCCCTGGGCATAGGCCTCGCGGGCGGCCGCAATGATCTTTTGCGCGTTGCCGGGCATATCGCCCACCACAAAGTTGAGCTGCGCAGTGCAAATGGAGAGCGTCATGGAACTGGAATCGGCCCCTGCGGCCAGGTTGAATATCGCCAGCGCAGGCCCGCTATGGATGGAGCATCACGGGGACCTGCATGGCTGAAACCGCCATTATCGCCCGCGTACTCGCTTCTGCGCTCGACGTGGACGCCTTGGCGTGGAACGCGCTCTTGGCGCAACAAAACCACCCCACGCCCTTCATGCGGCACGAATACCTGGCGGCCTTGCAAGAGAGCGGCAGCGCCACACCACGCACCGGCTGGACGCCCCGCTTCATGACGCTCTGGGAGAGCGATACGCTGGTTGCCGCCTGCCCGCTGTACCTCAAGAGCCATTCCTACGGCGAATATGTCTTCGACTGGGCCTGGGCGAGCGCCTATGAGCAGCACGGTGTGCCCTACTACCCCAAGGCCGTGGTGGCCGTGCCGTTCACTCCCGTGCCTGGCAGCCGCCTGCTGGCCCGCGACGCAGCCACACGCCAACTCCTCATCCAGGCGGTGTGCCAATGGTGCGAGCAAGAGGGGGTGTCGTCGGCACATGTGCTGTTTGCCAGCGATGACGATGTGCAGGCCAGCACCCAACAAGACCTGATGCTGCGGCACACGGTGCAATTTCACTGGAAGAACGACGCCCCCCTGCTCACAACAGCCGGTGTCATGCACCCACCTGACGGGGAAGGGGCTCCGGCTTCACCGGCGCTTGGATCCCCCACCGCCTCGGCCCAACCCGTTGGCGGCTTGAGCCAACCCTTTGCAAGCTTCGACCACTTTCTTGGCAGCCTGTCCCAGGACAAACGCAAGAAAATCCGCCAGGAGCGCCGTCGCGTGGCCGATGCAGGGGTCAGCTTTCGCTGGTCGCGTGGCGCCGATATCCGTGCGGCCGACTGGGATTTTTTCTACCGATGCTACGAACGCACCTATCTGGAGCACGGCAACCCCCCCTACCTCACGCGGGATTTTTTTGCCCGCATGGCGACGCACATACCCGAGGCTTGGCTGCTCTTTGTGGCCGAGCGCGACGGCCAGCCAATTGCTAGCATTTTGATAGCTGTCAGTGATTCAGCATCAAGCGCTAGCAGCCAAAAAGACCATGACCTGGTGGCCTACGGCCGCTACTGGGGTGCGCTGGAGCGCGTGGACTGCCTGCATTTCGAGGCCTGCTATTACCAGCCCCTGCAGTGGTGTATCGAGCAGGGTGTACGGCGCTTTGAAGGGGGCGCCCAGGGCGAACACAAAATGGCCCGCGCGCTGCTGCCCGTGCAGGCCACCAGCGCCCACTGGCTGGCGCATCCGGCGTTCGCGGACGCAGTGGAACGGTTTTTGGAGCGCGAAGGTTCCGGGGTGAAAAACTATCTCAGCGAGTTGCAGGCACGCAGCCCCTTCAAGACAAGCGCCTGAACCCGGGACCGCGTCACAGCGGATGCTTGCAGCGAAGCAGAGAAATAGCCCGCGCCATAGGACGGCTACGGCAGCAACAACGGCACAGCCCGAAAGGCCCCCACGCAAGCCCCCGCATCACCACCAGGGATGGTGAGGGGGTGCGGGTGCAAAAAACGTCAGAAACTCTCCCAGTCGGTGTCGTTACCTGCACCTGCGCGGGCAGCGATCAGCTGGGCAGGGGCCTTGGCTGGCTTGGAGGGCAATGCTTTCGGTAATGCTTTGTGCTTGGCTGCTGGCGTGAACCGCGCTGCACCGCCAGGTGCCGCAGCGGGCCGGCCAGCGCTGACCCTGGCCGTCATCGGAGGCACTGTCGAGACACCCCCCGATGTGTGCCCTGTCGACAGCTTGAAAAACGCCACGGTGCTCACCAGGTCCTGCGCCTGGTTGTTCAGGCTGCTGGCGGCAGCAGCCATCTCCTCAACCAGCGCGGCGTTTTGCTGCGTGACCTGATCCATCTGCGTCACGGCCTCGCCCACCTGGGCAACGCCCTGGCTTTGCTCAGAACTGGCGGCACTGATTTCGCCCATCAGGTCGGTCACGCGCTTGATGGCGCCCACCACTTCCGCCATCGTCGCGCCGGCCTGATCGACCAGCGTGGTGCCCATGCTCACACGCTCCACGCTGTCGTTGATCAGGGCCTTGATCTGTTTGGCCGCATCGGCCGAGCGACCCGCCAGGCTGCGCACTTCCGAGGCCACTACCGCAAAACCACGGCCCTGTTCACCAGCACGCGCCGCCTCGACGGCTGCATTCAGCGCAAGAATATTGGTCTGAAAAGCAATGCTGTCAATCACGCCAATGATGTCGGCGATCTTGTTGCTGCTGTCATGGATGCCCTTCATGGTGCCCACCACCTGGCTCACCACCTCGCCACCGTGCTCCGCCACCGTGGATGCGCTCAGGGCCAACTGGTTGGCCTGGCGGGCGTTTTCTGCATTCTGGCGAACGGTGGAGTTCAACTCCTCCATCGAAGCTGCCGTCTGCTGCAAGGCACTAGCCTGCTGCTCAGTGCGCGCACTCAGGTCGTTGTTACCCTGCGAGATCTCTGACGATGCCGTGGCCACGTTCTCGGAGCCCGACCGCACATGGCCCACGATGCGCGACAGGTTCTGCTGCATCTCGCCCAGCGACCGCAGCAAATGGGCCATTTCATCGCGGCCCTCGTGGCGAATATCCACCGACAGATTGCCTTGACTGATTTCATCGGCCGCCTGTACCGCCCGGTGCACAGGGCCCACGATGGTGCGCGTCGTCCACAGCGCAAACAACGCACCCAGCACCACCGACGCCACGGCACCCAGCGCCAGGGCCCACTGGCTCACACCCGCCGTCTTGAGGATGCTGGCCTCAAACTCGTCGAGCTGCTTGCGCGTGTTGTCAGCCACATCGGCCAGTGATTGGAGGTAGGCGCTTGCCAGGGGCTTGAGGTCGCGATCCACCAGTGCAAACACATCTTCACCGGCCTTCTTGCGCTCCAGCAGCTTGGCGCGTGCCCCCACATAGGCAGCGCGCGCAGTGGCCACGCGGTCCATCAGCGCCTTCTCGGTGGCATCGTCAATCAACGCTTCCAGCTTCTTCTGGACCTCGCTGGCCCGCAGGGACGTTGCAGCCATGTCGGAAGAAAGCGACTCGATATAACCCCCATCGGTGGCTTTGAGCGATGCCGAGGCGCGCACCCAGTTCAGGTCAATGGCGGCTTTCCACTCCTGCGCCAAGGCATTGCGCTCCATCTCGACGTTGGCGATGCGAATGCTGGCGTCCTTGAGGACAGCCAGCCGCCAGACGCCGATGGCCGCGATGGCCGCCGTGATCAGCAAGACAAGGCCAAAGGCCAGGCTCAGGCGTGCTCCGATTTTGAGGTTGTTCATGGACTCTTTCGTGGGTGTTATTGGGGGGAAGCCAGCCGATTGGCCGTCGGTCGCCCAGCGCCCTGGGGCGCTTCAGGGCACGGTGCCAACAAGGCTGTTTATTTCTGGTGATTTGCCGATTTTATCATTATTTTGATAAAAATGATTTTATATTGAACAACTTCGAAGTGGGCGTATCTGATCTGCACCGCTTGCCCACCGGTCATACGCTCTGCGACACACCGTCACGGGGGACAGGGCATAAAAAAAGCACGCGGTCATCCCACGTGCTTGTATTGGTGCGGCGAAACGGAGGCGGTCCCAGGGCTTGTCTATCGGCCTGGTGGGCAAGATCTGCTGGCAATGGCCTGCAGTCTACGCCCTAATTTGGTGCATTCCCGGGACAAACCAGACTTAAAAGCTCTCCCATTCATCTTCTGCACCCGCAGCAACCGGCTGGGCGGTCTTGGCCGCTGCGGCAGGAGCCGAAGCCGCCTTTTTGACAGGGCCTGCAGGCCCCGAGCGCACGGCGAGCGCGGTCTTCTTCGACGGCGTGCCGCCTGCGGGGGTATTTGCACGCGCTGCAGCAGGTGCGGTCGATGGCGCAGCAGCCCCCACCCCGGACAACCCGCCCGGTTGCGACGCCCTTGCCTGGTCTGCCGACAGCTTGAACACGGCCACAGCGCCCACCAAAGCCTGGGCCTGGTGGCTCAGGCTGCCAGCAGCAGCGGCCATTTCCTCCACCAGCGCGGCGTTTTGCTGAGTGACCTGGTCCATTTGCGTGACCGCCTCACCCACCTGCGAGACACCCGTGCTCTGCTCGCTGCTGGCGGCGCTGATCTCGCCCATGATGTCTGTGACACGGCGGATGGCCCCCACCACCTCGGTCATCGTGGTGCCCGCCTTGTCCACCAACTGCGTGCCTTGCTCCACCCGCTCCACGCTGGCCGTGATGAGCGACTTGATCTCCTTGGCGGCCTCGGCGCTGCGCTGGGCGAGGTTGCGCACCTCGCCTGCCACCACGGCAAAGCCGCGCCCTTGCTCACCCGCGCGGGCGGCTTCTACCGCCGCATTCAGGGCCAGAATGTTGGTCTGGAAAGCAATGCCATCAATCACGCTGATGATGTCGGCAATCTTCTTGCTGCTGTCGTTGATGCCCTTCATCGTCGTGACCACCTCGGCCACCACATCCCCACCCTGCCCGGCCACGGTAGATGCACTCATGGCGAGCTGATTGGCTTGGCGCGCGTTGTCTGCGTTCTGCTTGACGGTGGAACTCAACTCCTCCATCGACGCAGCGGTCTCCTGCAACGCGCTAGCCTGCTGCTCAGTGCGGATCGACAGGTCGTTGTTGCCCGAGGCGATCTCGGCGCTCGCCGATGCCACACCCTGGGCATTGCCCCGCACACCCGACACCACATGCGCCAGGTTGTCGCGCATGGTGGTCAGGCCGCCGAGCAGCTGGGCGATCTCGTCCTTGCCGCGCGCGTGGATGGGCACCGTGAGGTCGCCCTGTGCCACCGAGTCGGTAATCTGCACCGCGTTGCCCAGAGCGCGCGAGATCTGCCGGATCATGGCGCCACCCATCAGCACCGCCAGCAAAATGCCCAACACCACGGCCGAGAGCGCCAGCGCGCGGATGGTCTGAAAGCTCGCTGCCGCACCGTCGTACTCGGCCTTGGCGTAATCGAGCTGCACTTGCATGAGCTGGCCCAGCACTTCCTGCAGTGGGTCAATGGCCGGGTACATCTCCTTGGCGGCAAAGCGGGTCAGCGCAGCCACATCGCCAGATTTGAAATGTCCCACCAGCGCATCGGTGGCCGCATCGGCCTTTGCCTGCAAGGGCTTGAAGCGTTCGACGAGCTGAACCTCCTCTGCCACCAGCTGCGTCGCCAGGTAAGCCTTCCAGTTGGTGTCAATGGACTTGCGCGCATCCACCACCGATTGCAGTCCTTGCGCAGGCGTCATCGCGCCGTCGCGCACCTTGTGCGCGGCGTCCACCACGTTGACGGCATACATGTCTGCCACCACCTTGATCTGCTTGAGGGGGACCACTCGGTCGTCGTACACCGACTTGAGCCCCGCGTTGGACTGACCCATGCCAAACAGCCCTGCCCCGCCCACCAGCAGCACCAGCAGGCACAGGGCCGTGAGCAATCCAGCGAGGCGTGTGGATATCTTGAACTGGCTCATGGCAACTCTCCTGGTGTGAGTGAACGGGATAGGCAGGACACCCCGACAGCGTGAAAGCAGCGGGGCCAAAGGGAGACAGGGTGATGTGCGCCAAAACATCCCGACGGGGAAGAAGCCGGGGCGGCGAAGGAGTGAGCGGGCACCAGGCCCTCAGCACGGCGGGTCTGACAGCGGGCAAACCACCCCGCCAGAGCGGTGAAACCACAGACCATGAGCGAACTCCTTGCAGACGACCCGCGCACAAAGAGACTGGCGATTCCTCTGCAGAGCTGTCTGCAGACGGACAGTGGCAGCATAGCGCTTTCCGTTACGTTTGCGTACAACCGGGAGAAGCCACAGAACCACGCTGCAAGCGGGCAAACACGCCAACCGGCGGGACGGCAAAGGCCCACACGCAGCGCATACCAGCCTGGCCCACAAAAAAGCACGCAGAAGGGATCACCCCTCTGCGCGCTTCTCTTTTGATAGCTACCAGCGCTTTATCTGTCTACGCTAGCGGCTGTTTTCAGCATATTCTGGCTGCCGCTCTGCGCGCCCCGGCTCAGAAGCTCTCCCATTCTTCGTCGTTTCCGCCCCCACCCTTGGCCTGCGCTGGCGCTGCGGGTCTGCTGGCCGCAGGGGCTGCGCTGGCTTTGGGGGCTGTCAGGCTGGCCTGGGGTTTGGTGGTGGGCTTTTTGCCGTTGCCTAGGCTGCTGGCGCCGACACTTTTGCCCGCCGTGCTGCGTGGGGCACTGTAGGCCGGGGCCGGGATCGGGGCCCTGTGGGCGGCTGGAGGGGCGCTGCGGGTGGCGTTCGCATCGAGTTTGAACACGGCCACGGCGTTGACCAGTTCTCCTGCCTGCGCGTTCAGTGCGCTGGCGGCTGCGGCCATTTCTTCTACCAAGGCCGCGTTTTGTTGGGTGGCCTGGTCCATCTGTGTGACGGCTTCTCCCACTTGGCCTACGCCTGCGCTTTGTTCGCTGCTGGCGGCGCTGATTTCTCCCATGATGTCGGTCACGCGCCGGATGGCGTTGACGACTTCTGTCATGGTCGCTCCGGCTTTGTCTACCAGTTGGGTGCCTTGTTCCACGCGCTCTACGCTGTCGGTGATCAAGGTCTTGATTTCCTTGGCCGCTTCTGCGCTGCGCCCGGCCAGGCTGCGCACTTCTCCGGCCACCACGGCAAAGCCTCTGCCTTGTTCGCCTGCCCGCGCAGCTTCCACTGCCGCGTTCAGCGCCAGGATGTTGGTCTGGAACGCGATGCCGTCGATCACGCTGATGATGTCGGCAATCTTGTTGCTGCTGGTGTTGATGCCTTTCATGGTCTCCACCACTTCGGCGACAACGTCGCCGCCTTGCACCGCTACGGTGGAGGCGCTCACGGCCAGTTGGTTGGCGGCCCGTGCGTTGTCGGCGTTCTGGCGCACTGTGGAGCCCAGCTCTTCCATCGAGGCGGCCGTTTCTTCCAGTGCGCTCGCTTGTTGCTCTGTGCGCGCCGACAGGTCGTTGTTGCCCGACGCTATCTGTGAGCTGGCTGACGCCACACCCTCCGCGTTGCTGCGCACCGAGGCCACCGTGTTCACCAGGCTCTGCTGCATGCGCTGCAAGGCGCCCAGCAGTTGCCCGGTTTCGTCTTTGGACTGCACGACGATCTGGCCACTCAGGTCGCCCGCCGCCACCCGATCGGCAGCCACCACGGCCTGCGCCAGCGGCCGGGTGATCGACCGGATGATGCTGATGGCCAGGAAAATGGCAGCCGCAATGGCCAGGGCGCCCGCGATCAGCACGTCCCGCTTGAGAGCGTTGGCAGCCGCCTCCGCCCGCTGGCCGGCATCGGCGGTCACCTGGGCCTGGTAGTCCACCTGTTCCTGAATCGTCTTTTGGTACTCCAGCTGAACGGGGCGCACCTTTTCTTCCAACAGCTTGAGGGCTTCTTCCCGTTGCGCCTGCTTGATCAGCGCCAGGTACTCGTCGCCCAGCTTGAGGAAGGCGGCCCGGTTCTGCTGCACCCGCGCCAGAATTTCCTTGCCTTTTTCCGACTGGATGAGCGCAGTGAGCGTTTTCATCTGCTCGGCGATGGCACTGCGCGCAGCAGCCACGCGCTCCAAGGACGACTTGGTGATGTTTTCAGAGCTGAAAATCGCAAGGTTCCGAAATTGAATGGCCTGAACATTCACCCCATCGGCCAGCACCCCCATCGCCTTGGTGATGGGTATCCGCATCTCGGTAATGTCATTGAGTGAAGCACGCTGGCTCGCAGACTGGACCAGGGCCACCGCCCCCAGGGCAACCAGCAGCAGCACCATGGCTGCAAACGCTGCGGTGAGTCGGGTTGAAATCTTCCATTGATTCATCCTGCTTCTCCTCGGGGGTTGATATGTTGTGGTGACCAGCGTCTACGTTACCCGTGCGCGGCTTTTGTCACCAGACCTATTTCGTCACTGCTGAGCAAGGCCTCGATGTCCATCACGATCAGCATGCGGTCGCCCAGGCTGGCGATGCCGGTGACGAAAGTGGGGTCTACGTTGCCCTGGCGCTCAAACTGGGGCGTGGGTTTGATGACATCCGGCGTGAGCGTGACCACGTCGGCCACCGCATCCACGACCACACCGATCACCGTGGAGCCGATGTCCAGAATGATGACCACCGTGAAGTCGGTGTAGTTCGCCTCGGGGCACTGAAGCTTCACGCGCAGGTCCAGGATAGGGACAATGCGCCCGCGCAGGTCGATCACACCCTTGATGAAGTCTGGCGAATGCGCCAGGTGCGTGGGCCGCTCATACGAACGGATTTCCTGCACCCGCAGGATGTCGATGCCGTACTCCTCCGCCCCCAGGCGAAAGGTCAGGTACTCGCCCGCAGGTGCGGCGGCCGTCGCGGCAGGGCGTGAGGCAGAAGATGCGGTGGCAGATGCAGTCATCATGGCGCGGGCTTTCAAAGTCAGGGGAGGCGTTAAGCAAGTCACGCGGTCTACCAGAAACCCAAGCCCGCGCGGGTGTACTGAAAGCATAGCAGCGGGTGGTTGCATTTAATAACAAATAGCCCTTTTCCGCTGACCGGCTTCGCACCCATCCTCACATGGATAAAGCCTCCACACAGCCTGTGTGCCGCGTTTGAATTGGAGAGCTAGCTCCATTTCAGCCCCCTGCCATCCGCAGAAAAAATGCTACCGTCGCCCAGAGCCACAACCCCCTGTGTGCCCCCGCTTTGAAACGACGAATTGATGCCTCTCTTCCGAAAGAAAGAAACCGACCCCGCCCACATCCCACCGCCGGGCCTGCCGCTGTTGGCGCTTGAATTGCGGGCCCCCTGGGAGTTTGGCGCGGTGCTGCCAGCATGGCCCGTGTTGCAACGTGCCCCGCTTGGTGACGGGCATTCGGTCATCGTTTTTCCCGGGCTCACGGCGGGCGACGCCACCACCGTGCCGCTGCGCCGCTACCTGGAATCGCGCAACTACGACACCCTGGGCTGGGGTCAGGGCCTGAACCTGGGCCCGCGCGAGGGCGTGCTGGAAAACGCCAAGCGCCAGTTGCAAGCCGCCTGCGACGCCAGCGGCAGCAAGGTCAGCCTGGTGGGCTGGAGCCTGGGTGGTATCTACGCCCGTGAGCTGGCCAAGGAAATGCCTGACCTTGTGCGTTGTGTGGTGACACTGGGCACACCCTTTGCCGGCCCCCACACATCCACCAACGCCTGGCGCATCTACCAGTTTGCCAGCGGCCGCAGCATTGAACGGGAGACCGAGAACTACAACCTGCCCGAAGCCCCCCCCGTGCCCACTACCAGCATCTACTCACGCACTGACGGCGTCGTGGCCTGGCGTGGCAGCTTCCAGGCCCCCGCCCCGCACAATCCGCACACCGAAAACATCGAAGTGGTGGCCAGCCATTTCGGCATCGGACTGAACCCCAGCGCCTGGTGGGCCGTGGCCGACCGACTGGGCCAGCCGCAAGGCCCCGGGGTGGTGTGGCAACCCTTCCAGCGCCCCAAGCTGCCTGGACTGCACCTGGTGTACCCCGATCCGCACCGCTGAAACCTGGGGCGAGCGGGGTCGCGCACCAGCCTGGTCCACAAAAAAGCACGCAGAAGGGACCACCCTCTACGCGCTTCTCTTTTGATAGCTACCAGCGCTTTATCTGTCTGCGCTAGCGGCTGTTTTCATCATATTCTGGCTGCCGCTCTGCACGCCTCGGCTCAGAAGCTCTCCCATTCTTCGTCGTTTCCGCCCCCACCCTTGGCCTGTGCTGGCGCTGCGGGTTTGCTGGCCGCAGGGGCTGCGCTGGCTTTGGGGGCTGTCAGGCTGGCCTGGGGTTTGGTGGTCGGCTTTTTGCCGTTGCCTAGGCTGCTGGCGCCGCCACTTTTGCCCGCCGTGCTGCGTGGGGCACTGTAGGCCGGGGCCGGGATCGGGGCCCTGTGGCTGGCTGGGGGGGCGCTGCGGGTGGCGTTCGCATCGAGTTTGAACACGGCCACGGCGTTGACCAGTTCTCCTGCCTGCGCGTTCAGTGCGCTGGCGGCTGCGGCCATTTCTTCTACCAAGGCCGCGTTTTGTTGGGTGGCCTGGTCCATCTGTGTGACGGCTTCTCCCACTTGGCCTACGCCTGCGCTTTGTTCGCTGCTGGCGGCGCTGATTTCTCCCATGATGTCGGTCACGCGCCGGATGGCGTTGACGACTTCTGTCATGGTCGCTCCGGCTTTGTCTACCAGTTGGGTGCCTTGTTCCACGCGCTCTACGCTGTCGGTGATCAGGGTCTTGATTTCCTTGGCCGCTTCTGCGCTGCGCCCGGCCAGGCTGCGCACTTCTCCGGCCACCACGGCAAAGCCTCTGCCTTGTTCGCCTGCCCGCGCAGCTTCCACTGCCGCGTTCAGCGCCAGGATGTTGGTCTGGAACGCGATGCCGTCGATCACGCTGATGATGTCGGCAATCTTGTTGCTACTGGTGTTGATGCCTTTCATGGTCTCCACCACTTCGGCGACAACGTCGCCGCCTTGCACCGCTACGGTGGAGGCGCTCACGGCCAGTTGGTTGGCGGCCCCCGTGCGTTGTCGGCGTTCTGGCGCACTGTGGAGCCCAGTTCTTCCATCGAGGCGGCCGTTTCTTCCAGTGCGCTCGCTTGTTGCTCTGTGCGCGCCGACAGGTCGTTGTTGCCCGACGCTATCTGTGAGCTGGCTGACGCCACACCCTCCGCGTTGCTGCGCACCCCCGACACCACCCGCGCCAGATTGGCCCGCATATCGCCCAAGGCCGCAAGCAACTGGCCCATCTCGTCTTTGCCACCGGCCGGTACCTCGGTAGCAAGGTCACCCCCCGCAATCGCCCGGGCCGCCTGCACCGCATGGTGCGCAGGCCCGGTCACAGCACGGGTAATGCCCATTCCAAGGATTGCGGCGAGCACCACACACAGCGCCAACGTGCCCAGCACCCAGATACGGGCCATGGTGAAGACCTGTTGCGCCTCGGCATTCGCCTGCAGAGCGGCGTCGGCGTTGATTTTCTGCAGCTCGCCCAATGTCTCGGCCGTGGCCACGAAGGCCCCCTCGGATTCACCCGCATACAGCATATTCACCGCATCGGCCGTGAGTTCCAGGGTCTCTGCCGTGCTGAAATCCACGCCCTTGGTGATGTCCGCCAGTTTGTTCTGGAGCGCCACATAAGCGGCCTTGCGTGTCTTGTAGGTCTGAAAGACCTCACGCTCCTTGGGCATGTCGATGAGTGTTTCATACATGGCCTCGACGCGGTCCAGGTCTTTGTGGCGCAACGCCACTTGCTCAGCAAACGCCTTGACCTCTGCCGCGCTGCGCGCGGTGACCATGCCGGCCTCGGCCCGGCGCATGCGATTGAGCAACACCCGCAGCTCCCCCGTCTGCGTCACACTGGGCAGCAGGTTGGTCGCAATCTCTTCGGCATTGGCGTGAATGCGCGACATCTGCACCAGCGCAATGGCGCCCAGCAGCATGGTCAACAACACCACCACCAAAAAGCCGGCCCCCAACTTGATGCCGATGCGTAGATCAGAAATCTTCATGATGAATCACCCCCCGAAAAATCGTGCGAGGGACCTGCGCCCCACAGAATGGCCCCCAGCGGCGCGGCCATGTAACAAAATGCAGTCTAGCAGTGCAACTCCTCACATCGCGCAGACCGCCGCCTCATTGCAAACCACCAGGCCATAAAAAAAGCGCGCTCCCATCCGGGTAGCGCGCTTTTATTTTGATAGCGTCTCGTGCTTTAAGCACGGGCACTAGCGGCCATTTCAGGCCTGCGATTTCTGGTAGTTCGCGATGCCATCCGTGATTTCCTTCTTGGCGGCGTCCAGGCCTTCCCAGCCCAGCACCTTGACCCACTTGCCCTTTTCCAGGTCCTTGTAATGCTCAAAGAAGTGGGCAATGGCATTGCGGCGCATGGCGTTCACATCGTCGATGGTCTTCCAGTGGTCGTACATGGGCAAGATCTTGGAGGTGGGCACGGCAATCACCTTGCCGTCCACACCGGCCTCGTCTTCCATCATCAGGATGCCCAGCGGGCGGCAGGTCACGACCACACCGGGGTGCAGAGGGTAAGGCGTGATCACCAGCACATCCACCGGGTCGCCGTCGCCCGACAGCGTCTGTGGCACGTAACCGTAGTTGGTGGGGTAGTGCATGGCCGTGGTCATGAAACGGTCCACAAAAATGGCGCCCGATTCCTTGTCCACTTCGTACTTGATCGGGTCGGCGTTCATCGGGATTTCGATGACGACGTTGAAGCTGTCGGGGACGTTCTTGCCTGGGGGGACGTTGTTGAGGGACATGTCTTTGGATAGTGGTTTGAAACGATAACCCGCGATGCACTTGGCGCTGATGCAGCGCAATGAAGCGTCGGGATTAACCCTGATTTTAGGCGCACGCCCCTTTCTGCCCGCTTGCAAACCACCGTTTGCCTGTAAATTGGGCCCGTTGGCCAATCGACTCCTGCCGCGAAAGCCCGGGGAGCACGAGGAAGCAACGCAGCGGAAGCACCACCGACCTGCGTTGTGTTTCCTTCCGTGCAACTGAATTTTCAAGGAGTGACGAATGGCTGGAAATACAGCGCTGACTGCCCCTCTGATACTGGCTCTTGTTTGCGGATTGATTGCGGTGGCCTATGGCATCTGGGCCCGGGGATGGATTCTTGCCAAAGACCCCGGCAACGCCCGCATGCAGGAAATCGCCGCCGCCATACAGGCCGGTGCCGCCGCCTACCTCGCCCGCCAATACAAGACCATCGCCATCGTCGGCGTGGTGCTGGCGGTTCTTATCGGCATCTTTCTCGACGGCACCACGGCCGTGGGCTTTGTGGTGGGCGCGGTGCTCTCGGGTGCCTGCGGCTTCATCGGCATGAACGTGTCGGTGCGGGCCAACGTGCGTACGGCCCAGGCGGCCACGCAAGGCATTGGCCCCGCGCTCGATGTCGCATTTCGGGGCGGCGCCATTACTGGCATGCTGGTGGTGGGCCTGGGCCTGCTGGGCGTTACGGGCTTTTACTGGTTTCTGGCGGGCAATGGCAACCTCACGCCTACCGCCAACCTGGCCGCGCTGCTCAACCCACTGATCGGGTTTGCGTTCGGTTCATCGCTGATTTCCATCTTTGCGCGCCTGGGCGGCGGCATCTTCACCAAGGGCGCCGACGTGGGTGCTGACCTGGTGGGCAAGGTCGAGGCCGGCATCCCCGAGGACGACCCCCGCAACCCCGCTGTGATCGCCGACAACGTGGGCGACAACGTGGGCGATTGCGCCGGCATGGCGGCCGACCTGTTCGAGACCTATGCCGTCACGCTGATCGCCACCATGGTGCTGGGCGCATTGCTCATCGCCACTGCACCAGTCAACGCTGCGGTGTATCCGCTGGCTTTGGGGGCAGTGTCCATCGTGGCATCCATCATCGGTTGCTTCTTCGTCAAGGCATCGCCGGGCATGAAGAACGTGATGCCCGCGCTTTACAAGGGCCTGGCCATCGCCGGGGTGCTGTCGCTGGTCGCTTTCTACTTCGTCACGCTGTGGATCATGCCGGACAACGCGGTCACCGCCACCGGTAGCCAGATCCGGCTGTTTGGTGCGTGCGCTACGGGGCTGGTGCTCACCGCCGTGCTGGTGTGGATCACCGAGTTCTACACCGGCACGCAGTATTCACCCGTGCAGCACATTGCACAGGCGTCCACCACGGGCCACGGCACCAACATCATTGCGGGCCTGGGCGTCTCCATGCGGTCCACGGCCTGGCCTGTGGTGTTTGTCTGCACCGCGATCATCGTTTCGTACGGCCTCGCGGGCTTGTACGGCATCGCAGTGGCAGCCACCGCCATGCTGAGCATGGCCGGTATCGTGGTGGCACTGGACGCCTATGGCCCCATCACCGACAACGCAGGCGGCATCGCCGAAATGGCCGAGCTACCCAGTAGCGTGCGCGACATCACCGACCCACTGGACGCTGTGGGTAACACCACCAAGGCCGTGACCAAGGGCTATGCCATCGGTTCGGCGGGGCTGGCTGCGTTGGTGCTGTTTGCCGACTACACCCACAAGCTTGAAAGCTATGGCAAAGCCATCAGCTTTGATCTGTCGGACCCCCTGGTCATCGTGGGCCTTTTTATTGGTGGCCTGATTCCCTATCTGTTTGGCGCCATGGCCATGGAAGCCGTGGGCCGTGCCGCAGGGGCCGTGGTGGTGGAAGTGCGCCGCCAGTTCAGCACCATCCCCGGCATCATGGACGGCACAGGCAAGCCGGAATACGGCAAGGCCGTTGACATGCTGACCACCGCTGCCATCAAGGAGATGGTGGTACCCAGCCTGCTGCCTGTGGTAGCCCCGATTGTGGTGGGCCTGCTGCTAGGTCCCAAAGCCCTTGGCGGGCTGCTGATGGGCACCATCGTCACCGGCCTGTTTGTGGCCATCTCCATGTGCACCGGCGGCGGTGCCTGGGACAACGCCAAAAAGTACATCGAAGACGGTCACCATGGCGGCAAGGGCAGCGATGCGCACAAGGCCGCCGTGACGGGCGACACCGTGGGCGACCCCTACAAAGACACCGCCGGCCCTGCCATCAACCCCCTGATCAAGATCATCAACATCGTGGCGTTGCTCATCGTGCCGCTGGTGGTCAAGTTCCACGGGGGATAAGACCGTCGGAATGCATGAATACAAAGGGGCTTCGGCCCCTTTTTGCTGCGTGCCATCGCGGGCACAGGTGTCCCTCGGAAAAGATGGGGTTGAAACGTGTTGCGCCGTCTGCCAACGCACCCGCCGCAAACAGCACCACGTGGTTGCACCAGAGCGTCGCCCGCAACCCACCCCGCTGGCCTTGGGCCCCTGGCAATGGGTCCAACTGCTGGCGACAAACCTGTGATTGCGCCACAGACCGTGGTGGAGGAAACCCGGGACGCCGTGGCCTCAGCCGCCATGCGCTACAGCGTGGACAACCGGTGTGAATTGCGCCTGAATCGGGAGCATCCAGCGCTTTCTACACAAGCGTTGGTGGCGCCACAGAAGACCTCACCACCGATCTGGGGCCTCTGCGGGGACTCATTCATGCGTTGTGTCTAGTGCCACGGGTAGTCAAATACTGCGGCGGGTGATACCCTGAAGCTGTTACCTCCAAGGCTTGGCAGGATTTCTTCGGATTTGTCAGGGCCTTAGCCCGCTCAGGCGGGCTTTTTTCATGGGGCCAGCGTGGTGGGTTTTCTACGCGGCACCATCCACCAAGGGCAGCACCAGCACCACGCGCAAGCCCCCCAGGTCGGCGGGCTCCAGTTCCAGCCGCCCCCCATACAAAACCGCCAGGTCCTGCACGATGGCCAGGCCCAGACCCGAGCCAGGCACCGACTCATCCAGCCGAACGCCACGCTCCACTGCGTGAGCGCGCTGGGTCGCCCCGATACCGGGGCCGTCATCTTCCACCTTGATCCAGATCTGGCCGGGTTGCCCACTTGCCTCATGCGCCTGTGCCTGCAACCGCACCGTGGTCCGCGCCCATTTGCAGGCGTTGTCCAGCAGGTTGCCCAGCATTTCCTGCAGGTCTTGCGACTCTCCCGCAAAAAGCAGAGGGGCCTCTGGCAACGCGAGGGTGATGTCCACGCCGCGCCCGGCATGCACCTTGTTCATCACCCGCACCAAGCCCGCCACCACGGGCTCCAGCGGCGTTCGCTGCCCGGGCAGGTGGGCTGAGGCCGCCACGCGAGACCGCGCGAGGTGCCAGTCGATGTGCCGACGTGCCACCTGGACCTGCTCACGCACCAAGGTGGCTAGCTCAGTCACCCCATCACGGCCTGCCTGCGCACAAGCAGCTTGCTCCAGCACCGTGAGCGGTGTTTTCAACGCGTGCGCCAGGTTGCCCGCCTGGGTGCGTGCACGCTCCACCACATCGGCATTGCGGCCCAGCACGGCGTTGAAATCATCCACCAACGGCTGCACCTCGTCGGGGAATGCGCCCGAGATCTGTGTGGCACGCGCCTGCCGCACATCCTGAAGGCCACGCTGCAGCGCCTTCAAAGGCTTGAGCCCCACCGCCACCTGGGCCCAGGCGGCCGCAGCGAGCAACGCCAGCAACACCGCCAGCGACAACGACAGAACGCGCGTGAACTGGGCAATGGCCGCCTGCGTGCCTTGCAAATCGGCCGCAACGATAAGGCGCCAGCGGGCAGCATCCGCACCCGCAGCGCGCACCGTGCGCTCCAGCACGAGCAAAGGAGCACCCTGTGGGCCTGCGACCTCATGCGCATGCACCGCGCCGTCCGCTAACGCGTCCACCTGCAAAGCCAGACTGGCGTCCCACAAGGAGCGCGAGCGCAATACCCCTAACCGGCCCTGCCCATCGGGTGCCATGGCATCCACTTGCCAATACAGCCCCGAATAGGGTGTGAGCCAGCGCGGGTCGGACAACGCCTGTGCAGCAATCACCGGCTGCCCCAGGGCATCAAAATCCAGGCGCGCTGTGACCTGGTCGAGTTGCAGCATGAGCGCCGCCTCGAACTGCCGCTGCACATGCTCGCGAAAAAAGCCACTGAGCACCACACCGGCCAGCACCATGGCCACCGCCACTCCCGCCAATGTCACGGCCAGCAGCCGAAACCGCAATGACCGCAACCAGCGAACTAGCGCGGCAGGCAGAAGTGGGCCACTCATGGTGGCACCAGGCGGTAGCCCATGCCACGCACGGTTTCGATGCGTGCAGGGTGGTCCGCAGAAGACTGCAGCTTTTTGCGCAGGCGCCCCACAAACACTTCGATGGTGTTGGAGTCCCGGTCAAAGTCCTGCGCGTAGATGTGTTCGGTCAGTTCCGTGCGCGAGACCAGCACGCCGGGCCGATGCATGAAGTAGGCCAACACCTTGTACTCATGCGACGTGAGCATCACTGGCTGACCCGCGCAGGTCACGCGGCCACTGCGGGTGTCCAGCAACAGGTCGCCGCACTGCAGCACCGCCGACGCCTGGCCGCTCGCACGGCGGATCAGCGCGCGCAGGCGCGCCAGCAGTTCTTCCAGGTGAAACGGCTTGGTGAGGTAGTCATCGGCTCCCGCATCAATGCCCGCCACCTTCTCATGCCAGTTGTCGCGCGCAGTGAGGATCAGTACCGGCATGTTGCGGCCCTGGCCGCGCCAGCGCTTGAGCACCGTGAGCCCATCCACCATCGGCAGGCCGAGGTCCAGCACCACGGCATCCACCGTCTCGGTGTCGCCCAGGAACTGCGCGTCGTGGCCATTGTCGGCTTCGTCCACGGTGTAGCCCGCCTCTTGCAGGGCGGTACGCAATTGGGTGCGCAGCAGCGCGTCGTCTTCGACCAGGAGGATGCGCATGAATGGGTCAGTTACGGCGCCGATCTTGGCGACCTTCGCTACTTGGGTTTCTATCTTCGCGTGATTTGATGCGCAGCACCTCCGCAGTGCGCGCATCGAGCTTGACCTTGGTCAACTGCCCGGCGGGGGTCAGCAGCTTGATCTCGTAGACCCACATGCCCCGCTCCTGCTCCAGCTCCACGTCAAGCACCTGGCCCGGCACCTCGCTCTGCAGGCGCTGCAGAACGACAGGCAGTGGCAGCACCTGCCCAGCTTGTACGGCCTGCCGGGCGCGGTCGTGATCGTCCTTGCCACCGGCGAATGCCGACACCGCCGCAGCCCACAGCACACACGCCAGCACCACGCGGCGCATGGCGGGGCGACTTGGCGGCGTGCGGCAGGTCATGAAGGACATGGGGAGATTGTCCTGCGGGATTTCTGAATGGCGGATGAACAGCCCTTTCACGCACCGTTCAGGCAGGGATTTCCACAATGACCACCAACGACCACACAGAGAGCCCCTGGCTCCACCTCGCAAGGACACCACGATGACAAAATTTTTCACCCTGGCCATGGCAGCGCTGTGCACCTTGGCAACCAGCAGCCACAGTCAGGCAGCAGACACCACCGCAGCCCAGCAACTCGCGCATTGGAACGCACAGGCAGGCAGCCCGGGCCAAGCAGACAAAGGCAAGGTCTTCTTTACCTCCCGCCACGGTGGTGAATGGTCATGCGCCTCGTGCCACGGTACGCCGCCTACCGCCCAGGGCAAACATGCCAGCACCGGCAAATCAATCGCGCCCCTGGCCCCTGCCTTCAACCCCAAGGCGTTCACCGACACCGCCAAGGTGGACAAGTGGTTCCGCCGCAACTGCAACGACGTGCTGAGCCGCGAATGCACGGCCGTTGAGAAGGCCGATGTGCTGGCCTACCTCAACGCTCTCAAACCCTGAAGCCCATCGCATCATGAAAAAGACCGCCTCCCTCCGCCCCGCCGCCATGGCCACCATGGCTGCCGCCGTCTGCATGGTGGTGCTCTCCAGCGCCCATGCAGACAGCGGGCGCGCCATGCCTCGCAACATGCCCAGCGCCTACACGCAGGAATGCGCCGCGTGCCACACGGCCTATCCGCCCGGCCTGCTGCCCGCTGCGTCCTGGAACCGCGTGATGACGGGCCTGGACAAACACTACGGCACCGATGCCTCGCTGGACGCCACCACCGTGCGCCAGCTCAATCAGTGGCTGCAGGCCCACGCAGGCACCTACAAGCGCGTGAACGAAGAGCCGCCCGAGGACCGCCTCACCCGCTCAGCCTGGTTTGAACGCAAGCACCGAAAAATCGAGCCCGCCACCTGGAAGCTCGCGAGCGTGAAAAGCGCAGCCAACTGCGCGGCCTGCCACACGGGCGCGGACCAGGGGCAGTTTGACGAACACAACCTGCGCATGCCAGCGGGGCTGGATGCCCGATCGCGCCGTGCCTGGAACGACTGATAGCGACAAAAAAACCTCTGGCGTCCCCCCAAGGAGAACACGATGAACAACACCCCCTCCCTCCACCCCGCCAGCGCCACCACAGCGCCACCAGCCCCGTCAAAGGCCCCCAGCCGCCGGGTGACCGACGCACCCACGCGCATGTTCCACTGGCTGTTTGCACTGTGCTTTGTGGGCGCTTACGCCACGGCCGATGGTGAACACTGGAGGCTGCTGCACGTCACGCTGGGCTACACCATGGCAGGCCTGCTGGGCTTTCGCTTGCTGTACGGCATCTTGGGGCCGCGCACCTCGGGCCTGGGCCTGCTGTGGCGCAAGCTGGGGGGGGCGCCGGCCTGGCTACGCACCCTGCCCTCAACCACATCGATCACACAGATCCCCTGGCGCCAAGGCCAGAACCTGCTGATGGCGCTGGCCATTGTGTTGCTGCTGGCGCTGGTGGTGCCGCTCACACTCAGCGGCTATGCCACTTACAACGACTGGGGTGACGCCCTGGGTGGCGACTGGATGGAAGAAGTGCATGAGTTCTTTGGAAACGCGCTGCTCTTTGTGGTGCTGGCCCACGTCGCGCTGATTGCAGGCCTGAGCGTGCTGCGCCGCAAGAACCAGGCACTGCCCATGCTGACGGGCCGGGTCGAAGGCAAGGGGCCGGACCTGGTCCCCAAAAACCGCACGTGGCTGGCGGCCCTGCTGCTGATCGCGGCGCTGGCCTTCGGTGCCTGGCAATGGCAGCAATCACCCAGCGGCTGGATCGCCAGCGGCGCATCTGCAGAGCGCAGCCGGCACCACGATGACGACTGAGCCACGGCAACACCACCGAAGGAACCCATCCCATGAAAATCTATATGTGTGCCCTCTGCGGCTGGATCTATGACGAAGCCGCGGGTCTGCCCGACGACGGGATAGCGCCAGGCACCCGCTGGACCGATGTCCCCGACGGCTGGCGCTGCCCCGAGTGCAATGTGGGCAAGGCGGACTTTGTGATGTGCGAGGTGTGATGGAGGGAGACCGGGTGTGGCGCCCTGCTCTGCGTCAGGGGTGCAGACACCCGTGCGCGGTATAACCACTGCGCCCCTCCGTGCAACGCTGCCCGACGTCCCACATGCCAACCACCGACTCTCCCACCGGCCTCGACCCTGCAATAGCCGCTCAACGCCTGCGTGAAGAAGGCCCCAACGAACTGGGCATCAGCCAGCGCCGCACGCTGCGTGACATGGCCTGGGACGTGGTGCGCGAGCCCATGTTCTTGCTGCTGCTGGGTGCAGGCGGCATCTACCTGGCGATGGGCGATGCGCACGAGGCGCTGATCCTGCTGGGCTTTGTGGTGATCATCATGGCCATCACCGTGCTGCAAGAACGCCGCACTGACAACGCGCTGAACGCCCTGCGCGACCTCTCCAGCCCCAGAGCGCTGGCGCTGCGAGGAGGAACCGCCGTGCGCATCCCTGGCCGCGAGGTGGTGCGCGAAGACCTGCTGATGATTGCCGAGGGCGACCGCATACCCGCCGACGGCACGCTGCTACAGGCGCACGAGTTGGCCAACAACGAATCGATGCTGACGGGCGAGTCCGAGCCCGTGGCCAAGCAACCCGGGGACCAGGTGTTTGCAGGCACGCTGGTGGTCAGCGGCCAGGGCTTGGTGCAAGTGACCGTCGTGGGGCGCCACACCGAACTTGGGCGTATTGGCCAGTCCCTCGACACCATTGCACTGCAAGCCTCCCCGCTGCGTGAAGAGATGGCACGGCTCACCCACAAACTGGTGCTCATCGGCTTGTCGCTGTGCGCGCTGCTGGTGGCCCTGTTCTGGGCGCTGCGCGGCGACTGGCTGCAGGCCGTGCTGGCGGGCATCACGCTGGCCATGGGTATCCTGCCGCAAGAGCTGCCCGTGATCATGATCATCTTCCTGGCCTTGGCGGCGCGGCGGCTGGCGGCGCAGCAAGTGCTGACGCGGCGACTCAACGCCATCGAGACGCTGGGACAGACCACCGTGCTGTGCGTGGACAAGACCGGCACCCTCACACAAAACCGCATGGCGGTGGCGGCGCTGTGCATTGCAGGTGAGGAGCTGGATGTACAGAGCCTGCCAGTCGCCTGCGGCGGCACGGCGCTGCCAGAAGCCTTTCACGAACTGCTGGAATACGCCGTGCTGGCCAGCGAGATCGAACCGCACGACCCCATGGAACAGGCCTTTCACCGCATGGCGGCAGACCACCTGGTGGACACCGAGCACCTGCACCCCGCGTGGTCGCTGGCTCGGGAATACGAGCTATCCCCCCAGCTGCTGGCCATGAGCCACCTGTGGCGAGACGGCACCTCTGCGCACGACACTGTGGCCACCAAGGGCGCCCCCGAAGCCGTGGCCGACCTCTGCCACCTGCCCGACGCCAAACGCGCCGCCGTGAGCGCCCAGGCCGCCCGCCTGGCCGACCGAGGCCTGCGGGTGCTGGGCGTGGCCAAGGCCCGGCACCGCGCGCAAGATACCTGGCCTGACATTCAGCACGCCTTTGACTTTGAATGGCTGGGGCTGGTAGCCCTGGCCGATCCGCTGCGCCCCGAGGTGCCCCAGGCCATTGCGCAATGCCGCCGGGCAGGCATCCGCGTGGTCATGATCACGGGCGACCACCCCCGCACTGCTCGCGCCATCGCGGCCCAGGCGGGCATATCACACGACAGTGTGGTCACCGGCGATGAGCTGGCCCCCATGCCACCGCAGATGCTGGCCGACAAGGTCCAACAGGCCAGCGTATTTGCGCGCATCAAACCGCACCAGAAGCTGGCGCTGGTCGAAGCCCTCAAAACCCAGGGCGAGGTGGTGGCCATGACGGGCGACGGCGTGAACGACGCCCCTGCCCTCAAGGCCGCCCACATTGGTATCGCCATGGGCCAGCGGGGCACCGACGTGGCGCGTGAAGCCGCAGCACTGGTGCTGCTGCACGACGATTTCGCGGCCATCGTGCAAGCCATCCATCGGGGACGCCAGACCTTTGCCAACTTGCGCCAGGCCATGGTCTACACGCTGGCAGTGCACATTCCCATCGTGGGCCTGGCAGTGCTGCCGGTGCTGTTTGGGCTGCCGTTGGTGCTGGCGCCGCTGCACATCGCATTTCTGGAGCTGGTCATCGACCCGGCCTGCTCCATCGTCTTCGAGGCCGAGGAAGGCGCGGCCGACCTCATGCTACAACCGCCACGCGGGGCTGACGAGCCTCTGCTAGGTGCCCGCCATATCCTGCTGAGCCTGGCGCAGGGCGGTGTGGTCACCGCCGCCGTGGTGGGCTTGTATGCGTGGTTGCTGAATCAGGCCGCACATGCCGCCACAGCCAGCACCGCCGCTTTTGTGGTGCTGGTGACTGCCAACGCCGCGCTCATCCTGCCCAGCCGAAGCAGCCGCGCCGGGTGGCGCAGCCTGTGGGCAGGCCTTACCCCCGTCAGCCTGTGGGTACTGGGCGGCACACTGGCAGCATTGACCGCCATCACCACCGTGCCTTGGCTTGCCGGCATGTTCAAATTTGCGCCACTGTCGCCTGCTCAGTGGCTGACCGCCATGGGTACCGGGCTGGCGCTGGTGGTGGTGTTTCAGGGCAACAAGCGCTGGATGGGCGCTTCCGCTCCGCCTCGCGGCCTCTAGAACTCTGCCGAAATCGCCACCCGCAACAACGTTGCGGCGGGCTCTACCAACTCTTGCAGTTGCCCGGCCCGATCCTGCTCGATGGATTGCAGCACCATCTCATTGATCCCGCCCACCACCGCCATGGCCATCATGGGCTGAAGCGGTGCTTTGCGCCTGCGCTCTCCGGGGCGGTTGTTCACCAGGTCCAGCATCAGGTCGGCCAACTGCTGGTTCGCACGGCGGCGCGCGGCCAGGCCCGGCGTGCCCAGGCCCAGGATGTCGATGAACAGAGTGCGCAGCAATACCGGGTTGCGCGCCAGCACACCAAAGTAGGCGGCCATGGCCTGCTCCACCTGGTTTTGCCACTCGCTGTGCGGGTCGATAGCCGCGCGCAGCACAGCAATCGCGTTGCCGCTGGCTGCCTCGTACAACGCCGTCAGGCATTCGGCCTTGTCCGCGAAGTTTTCGTAGAACGTGCGGCGCGACACGCTGGCCTCGCGCACGATGTCGGCAATGGTGGTGTCGGCATAGCCCTTGGCTGCCACGGTGCGGGCCATGCCTTCGAGCAGGCGGGCCCGATGTTCAGTGCCGGTGACAGGGGCGGAAGCTTCGGTCATGGATTGCGCTCAAGGCAGAAATTTGGACAAGGTACTTGACAGTACCATAGTTGATCTGCATCATGCAAAGCCATCGGTACTACAACGTACCAAACCCCTTGCCCCACGAAACCCGCTCCCGGAGATCGTCCATGACCGAACTTGTCGTCCGCCGATTGCTGATTGACCTGGAGACGCCTATTGCGCGCCACTGGTGTGGTGGCGATGCGTTTCGCACCGCGTTCTTCAATGCGCTGTCGATGAGCTTTCCCGTGGGCGAGCAATTTTTCATCGACGCCGTGCGTGATGGGCACAAGGCCATGCCACCCGAGCAGCACGCCCGGTTCGCCGACGAAGTGCGCGGCTTCATCGGGCAAGAGGCCACACACCGCCGCATCCACGCACTGTTCAACGGCCACCTCGAAAAGCAGGGCCTCACCAACGACTGGGCGCCGCGCGCGGCCGAGCGCATGAAGCTCTTCGCCAACGCCGACCCGCGCCACCCACTGGCAGTCACCGCCGCCAACGAACACTTCACAGCCCTGCTGGCCGAATGGCTGCTGGCCCACCCCGAGGCCGTACAAGGTGCCGAACCCCGACTGGCCACGATGTGGCAATGGCACTGCGCCGAAGAAGCCGAGCACAAAAGCACGGCCTTTGACCTCTACCAGGCCCTGGGCGGCAACCACGACTGGCGCATCACCTGGTTTCGCCGCATCACGCTGGTGTTCCTCTCCGATGCGCTGCGCCAAACGGTACTGAACCTGCGCCGCGATGGCACGCTGTGGAAGTGGAGCACCTGGGCCAGCGCCGCCCGCACGCTGCTGGGCAAGGGCGGCCTGGTGCGCGAAAGCTGGAAACCCTGGCGTGAATACCTTCGGCGTGACTTTCATCCGACCCAACACGGCACCGGCCTGTCAGAGCGCTGGCTGGCCGAGCACAGCGATGCCTACACCCCCGTGGGCGCACGCTGAGTCACGGCTTTTGCTTTTTGCGAATGACATCTTTGACCTGCCCGCCCGGTGCTGCTAAAACCCGTCTGAATCGCCCTGCCCTTTTGTCCTTTTGCCTTTTCCTTTTGCGCCTTCTGCCCCCGCCAAGGCAAAAAGGCGCAGACACCCACGAGCTGAACCATGACCCTCACTCCACCGCACCGGCGCCATCGTCGGGCAGGCGAAGCATTGCTGCGCCTGCTCGCCACAGCCCCCCTGGCCCTGCTGCCTGCGCTGACACAGGCGGCGCCCCTGGCATTCGACGCTGCGCTACAGCAGTTGCAGCAGCGCTCCGATCAACTGGCCGCGTCGCGGTCTGCCGTAGAAACCGCCCAACTGCGCCGAGATGCCATGCAGCGCCTGGGCGGCCCAGTGGTCAACCTCAGCGGTGCGGCCTACACCTACAACGCCAACCTGGACGTGGACCTGAACCCGCTGAACCGGGCGCTGCCCGGCGTACTCTCTCAGCTGCCCCCGGCGCTGGCAGGCTCTCTGGCCCAACTGCCGCACCTGCCCTCCAGCTACACGCTGAACCGCAGCCAATCGGACACCACGGCCTCCGTGTCGGCCATCTGGCCCATCTACATGGGTGGCGCTAGCCAGGCAGCTCGCGGTCTGCTGGATGCCCAGACGCAAGAGGCCGAGGCGGATGCCGCCAAGACCGGCCACGAAGCCACCACCATGCTGGTACAGCGCTACTTTGGCGCCCAGCTGGCCCAACGTGCCGCAGTGCTGCGCGAATCTGCACTGGCCACCATCGAACAGCACGATGCAGCCGCGCAGAAGATGCTGGATGCGGGGGTGATTGCCCGCGTAGAGCGCCTGCAGGCCCGCTCAGCACTCGAAGAAGCCCGCCGCAACGCCCGCAAGGCCCGCGACGATGCCGACCTGGCCGCTACCGCGCTGACCCGCACGCTCAAGGCCACAGAAGCCGTCACCCCCACCAGCCCGCTGTTTGTGCTGAGCCAGCCCGTCGAACCCCTGCCCCACTTTATTGACACCGCGTTGGCCCGCCACCCGGGTCTCGACAAGGTAGCCGCAAAAAAAGAACAGGCCACACAACTGCACGCGGCGCAGGAGGCATTGCGCAAGCCCCAGCTGTTTGCCTTTGGCCAACGCCAGCTCAAGACCGGCAAGGAGGCCGACTGGGTGGCCGGCGTAGGCGTACGCTGGACGCTGTGGGACTCCATCGACCGCAACGCGCTTGCCGAATCCTCCAACCGCCAGATTGAACAGGCCGAACGCACCGGGGCCCAGGCGCAAAGCGACATCGCCCTGCTGGTCGAAAAGCGCTGGTTGGCGCTGGAACAAGCCAGGCGCCAGTATTTCGCGCTGGCCCCCGGCCTGGAACTGGCCGACGAAGTGCTGCGCCTGCGTACCTCAGGCCTGCGTGCTGGCACCAGCACCACGCTCGATCTGATCGACGCCCAGGTCAATCAGGCCAAGGCGCAAACCGAACGCACCCAGGCCGCGCACGACTACGTAAAGGCCCTGGCCGATCTGCTGGAAAGCTGCGGGCTCTCGGAAGAGTTTGGCAAATACATGGCACGCGCCGATGCGACGCGGGTCGAATGAAGGTGAAATGAACATGAGCAACAACAGTAATAGCAGCCATAGCAGCAAAAAAACAGCCGTGATCGGCACCGTGGCCCTGGTCGCCGTGGCGGGCTTCGTGGGCTTTGGTCTGTGGAAGGCTTCGCAGCCCGCGCCCGAAGTGTTCCAGGGCCAGATCGAGGCCCAGGAGGCCGACATCGCACCCAAGGTCACCGCCCGCATTGCGCAGATTCTGGTCAAGGAAGGCGACCAGATTGCCGTGGGTGCGCCCCTGATCCGCATGGACAGCCCCGAGGTCAAGGCCAAGCTCGCCCAGGCCACGGCCGCCCAGGAGGCCGCGCAGGCCGTGGCCGACAAGGCCCAGCATGGCGCGCGCCCACAAGAAATCGAAATGGCCCGCTTGAACTGGCAGCGTGCCGTGGCGGCGGCCGACCTGGCCGAATCATCGTTCAAGCGCGTGGACGGACTGGCCCGTGAAGGTCTGGTGGCGGCGCAAAAACGCGACGAAGCCGAGGCCAACCACAAGGCATCGCGCGACCAGGCCCTGGCTGCCAAGGCGCAGTACGACCTGGCCCGTGCCGGCGCCCGCACCGAAGACCGCTCGGCCGCCAGCGCCCAGGCGCGTCAGGTGGCAGGCGTGGTGGCCGAGGTCGAAGCCGCCCAGGCCGAGACCGAACTCAAGAGCCCCGTGGCCGGCGAAGTGGCCAAAGTCCTGGCCCGCACCGGCGAGCTGTCGCCCCAAGGGGTGGCCGTGGTCACCGTCGTGGATCTCAAGGACCAATGGGTGGTTTTGAACGTGCGCGAAGACCGCCTGCAACGCTTTGCGATCGGCAGCGAATTCGACGCCACGCTGCCCGCGCTGGGCCACAAGGCGGTCAAGTTCAAGGTCTATCACACGGCCGCGCTGCCCGACTTTGCCACCTGGCGCGCCACCCGCGCAGGCCAGGGCTTTGACGCCCGCACCTTCGAGGTCCGTGCGCGCCCGGCCGCGCCCATCGAGGGAGCCCGCCCCGGCATGACGGTGCTGGTGCAGTGATTGCATGCGCCCCATGGAAATTTGAATCAAAAGTGCCAATAGCGCTTTATCCATAAGCGCTGACAGCTATGAATTCAATAGTAAACAGCCTCTGCCGCGAAACCCGCCGCCTGCGCAGCAGCCCCTGGGACCTGGCCATGGTCACCTGGGTGCCACTTCTGGCCGTGGCACTGCTGTGGTGGATCTTCTCGGCCGGCCTGCCGCGCCACCTGCCCGTGGGCGTGGTGGACGACGACCACTCCAGCCTGTCGCGCCAACTGGTGCGCATGCTTGACGCCACGCCCGGCCTGCAAATCACGCAGCACTACGCCAACGCCGCCGAGGCCGAGCGCGCGTTGCGCGGCGTCGAGGTCTACGCCGTGGTCACCATCCCGCGCGACTTCGCGCGCACTGTGAAGGAAGGCCGCGCCGCACAGGTCACGTTGTTGCACAACGCACAGCTGGGCACCCATTCGGGCGTGCTGCAGCGCGACGTGCGCGCCGTGGTGGGCACCCTGTCGGCAGGCATCGAGATGGCCGCACGCAACAAACGCGGCGAAAACGCACAGGCCGTGCATGTGAGCATGGAACCCATCCACACGCAGATGGTGGCGCTGTTCAACGTGTCCACCAACTACGAGCAGTTTCTGGGCGCGGCGCTGATCCCGGCGCTGCTGCACATCCTGGCCATGACAGCCGGCGCCTGGGCTGTGGGGCGCGAGTTGCGCGACCGCACGCTGGGCGAATGGCTGGGCGCAGGGGGTCTCCTGCGCAATGGTGGCGCACTGCTGGGCAAGCTGGCCGCGCCATGGGTTTCGCTCACGCTGGTGGGGCTGCTGGCGCTGGTGGGCATTACCTGGGGGCGTGGCTGGTATCCGCCGGGCCACCTGGGCTGGGTGGCTGCAGCGTTGGCGCTGCTGATCGCCGTGTCGCTGGTAGCAGGCGCTGTATTGGCGGCCCTGACCCGGTCGCTGCGCACGGCGCTGTCGGGTGCAGGCTTTTTTGCGGCCCCTGCGTTTGCATTCAGCGGCGTGGCGTTTCCGCTGGCGGGCATGCCCGGCAGTGCGCGCGCCTGGGCCGAAGCCATGCCCTACACCCACTACATCCGCCTGCAGATCGAACAACTGCAGATGGGTGCGCCGCTGGCCACTAGCGCACCCACCATGGCTGCGCTGATCATCGCTACCGCCGTGCTGTGCCTGGTCGGTGCAGTGGCCCTTACCCTGGCCCACCGTCGCCCTGACACCTGGGGAGCCCGCTGATGAACACCATTGAAAAACCCATGCCGGTGTTGACACACTCTCACCCGGGCCTGGTGCGGGCATGGCTGCAAGCACTGGCCGCGGTGGTGCGCGACAAGGGCGTGCTGCTGCTGCTGATCGGTGCGCCCGTGCTCTACGGCTTTTTTTACCCCTGGTTCTACGCCGATGAGGTGCTCACCCGCGTGCCCGTGGCCGTGGTGGACATGGACCACACCAGCCTGTCGCGCCAGATCACCCGCTTTGCCGACGCCGACCCGCGCATCGAAGTGCTTTTGGTCACCGGCAGCGAACGCGAAGCACAAGAGGCCCTGTGGCGCGGCGAGATCGAGGGCTATGCACTCATCCCCGCGAACCTCAAGCGCAACGTGGTGCGCGGCGAAAGCGCCGTGGTCAGCATCCAGGCCAACGGCGCCTACGCGCTGCTCAACAAGGCCGTGCAGTACGGCTTTGCGGAAGCGGTGGGCACCGTCTCGGCCGGCGTCGAGATTCGCAAGCTGCAGGCCAGCGGCCAAAGCGCCCAGCAGGCCCGTGCCAGCCGGGCCCCGGTGCAGCTGCAAATGGTGGCGCTGTTCAACCCCACCGAGGGCTACGGCAGTTTTGTAGTGCCCGCCGTGGCGCTGCTCATCCTGCAACAGACCTTGCTGATGGGCGCAGCCATGCTGACCGGCACCTGGGTGGAAGCCGGTGAACACCGCGCCAGTGCCACCACCTGGCTGGGACGGCTGCTGGCGTTGTGCACGCTGGGCTGGGCCAGCGGGCTGTTTTATTTTGGCTGGATCTTTGTGCTGCACGACTACCCGCGCGGCGGCAACCCGCTGGGCGCGCTGGCGCTGCTGGCCTGCTATATCCCAGCCATCGCTTCGCTCGGCGCGTTGCTGGGGCTGTGGTTCGGCAACCGTGAACGCGCACTGCAGGTGCTGCTGTTCACCACACTGCCCATCGCGTTCGTCGCAGGCTTCTCGTGGCCGGTGGAGGCGCTGCCCGAGCCGCTGCAGTGGCTGCGCTGGCTGCTGCCCAGCACCTCGGGCGTGCAGGCGTCGCTGCGGCTCAACCAGTTGGGTGCGCCGCTGTCAGCCGCGTTGCCATATCTGTGTGCACTGGTGGCGCTGGGTACAACGTGCACAGTCGCAGTAATGGCCAAGGCAGGCCCTGCGCGCGCACCGTCGCGCGCGCCTCTCACTCACTGAGGGTGGGCCGCCGCCTGTTGCCTGGTGCGCAGGCTGACCGGGCCGCTGCGCGCCTCGATGGCCGCCTGCACCTCCTTGCGCAGGCCCAGGGCAAAGGCCCATTCAGCCACCACAAACAGCGGGCCCACGATCAGACCCACCAGGTCGTCCACGAACGCGGGCTTGCGGCCCTCGTAGTAATGGCCCACAAACTGGATCACCCAGCCCACGGCAAAGAGGCCGATGCCGGTGGCCAGCCACACCGCCAGGCTCTGCATCGCCACCCACTGCCCGCCCACCAGCATGGCTGCCAGCAGAGTCACCATGGCCAAGCCAAAACGCACGTCCAGCCGGAAGTAAAAGACGCTGGCCGCCAGCGCGCCGAACAGTGCCGGACTCACCCACAGCGCCCCCACCGTCCAGGTCGGGCGCGACAACAGGATGACGACGGCAAACATGATCATGGGAACGCCCACAAAATGGGTATGGATGTTGCGCGGGTCGCGGTGGTAGGCCGCGTACTGGGCCAGGTGGTCGATCAGGGTTTTCATGGGTGTCTCCTGTATTTGTTTTGCGCAGCATCAATACTCGCTCCAGGGGTGCGCCAGCGTCTGTCGTGCACACGACAAAAACCCAGCCGCACACCTCGCCCCGTCCACTCGCATCGCATGACCACTCCTACCACCTATCTGCCTGTCCTCCAGTCCGGCCGCTGGTTTGCCCACCTGCCGCCCGACTTGGCCGAGCCGCTGATTGCGATGGCGCAATTGCGCCACCTGCAGGCGGGCGAGGTGCTGTTTCGTCGCGGTGATGCCCCTTGTGGCCTGTATGCCGTGGTGCGCGGCGCGGTCAGCATCTCGGGCACCGGCGGGCGGGCCGACGAGGCGCGGGCGGCGCTGCTGATCCGGCTGGAGCCACCGCACTGGTTTGGCGAGATTTCGGTGTTTGACAACTCGGCGCGCACGCACGACGCGCAGGCCACCGAGGCGACCACGCTGGTGCACATCCCGCACGAGCGGTTGCAGCACTGGCTGCAGGCCCACCCGCAGCACTGGCATGCGCTGGCCCTGTTGCTCACCGACAAGCTGCGCTCGGCCTTTGTGGCCATGGAAGAACTCGCCCTGCTGCCCGCCCCGCAGCGCCTGGCACGCCGCCTGGTGATGATGGCCGAGGGCTACGGCCAATGGACGGCCGAGGGGCAGTCGCGCCGCGTGCTGTCCATCTCGCAAGAGCAGCTGTCACTGATGCTGGCGATCTCGCGCCAGACCACCAACCAGATCCTCAAGGACCTGGAATCGCGCCACCTGCTGCGCGTGCAGCGCGGCGAGGTGGAGATTCTGGACCTGGCTGCGCTGCGTGCCACCTGCCACTAAATTGCTACTATATTAATAGCTACTAGCGCATGTTCAATAAGCGCCATAGGCACTTTTTACTTAAATACTAAGCACACATTTCATTTCCGGGCAAAATAACGACCATGCAACTGAACTACATCGCCAACGCCTCGGTGCCATCTTCATCGGGCCGCACGATCCCCGTGATCGACCCGTCCGACGGCCAGCCCTTCGACGAGATCCAGCGCAGCAACGCCGACGATATCGACGCGGCGGTGCATGCGGCACGCCAGTGCTACCACGCGGTGTGGCAGAAGCTGGCACCGGTAGAGCGCGGCCGGTTGCTGCAAAAACTCTCCGCAAAAATTCTGGAGCATGCCGATGAGCTGACCGCGCTGGAGCAGCGCGACTGCGGCAAGCCCACCAAACAGGCGCGGGCCGACGCCATCGCGCTGGCGCGATACTTCGAGTTCTACGCGGGGGCCTGCGACAAGTTCCACGGCGAGACCATCCCCTACCCCGATGGCTACAGCGTGCTCACCTGGCGCGAGCCGCACGGCGTCACAGGCCATGTGATTCCCTGGAACTACCCCATGCAGATCTTTGGCCGCAGCGTGGGCGGTGCCCTGGCGGCGGGCAATGTGTGCGTGGTCAAACCGGCTGAAGACGCCTGCCTGTCGCTCATCCGCGTGGCGCAACTCGCGGCCGAGGTGGGGTTCCCCTCCGGCGCCCTGAACATCGTCACCGGTTACGGCCACGAGGTGGGCGACGCGCTGGCGCGCCACCCTGGCATCGACCACATCAGCTTCACCGGCAGCCCCACGATCGGCACGCTGATTCAGCAGGTGGCGGCCGAGCGCCACTGCCCCGTGACGCTGGAACTGGGCGGCAAAAGCCCCCAGATCATCTTTGCCGATGCCGATCTGGACGCCGCGATCCCCGTGGTCATCAACGCCATCGTGCAGAACGCCGGGCAGACCTGCTCGGCCGGCTCGCGTGTGCTGATCGACTCGCTGATTTACGAACCGCTGCTGGAGCGCCTGGGCAAGGCCTTTGACAAGCTGCGCGTCGGCCCCGCTGCCATGGACCTGGACGTGGGCCCGCTGATCCGCCAGACGCAGCAGCAGCGCGTGTGGGACTTTTTGTCGGACGCTCAAGTCGCAGGTATCCCGATGGTGGGCCAAGGTGTGGTGGTGGATGAAGCGCCCGAAACGGGCTACTACCAGGCACCCACCCTGCTGCGCGACGTGCCGGTGAACCACCGCCTGGCGCAAGAAGAAGTGTTTGGCCCCGTGCTGTGCGCGATGGCGTTTCAGGACGAGGACCACGCCGTGGAGCTGGCCAACGCCACGCAGTTTGGCCTGGTGGCGGGCATCTGGACGCGCGACGGCGCGCGCCAGTTCCGCATGGCCAAGCGCGTGCACAGTGGCCAGGTGTTCATCAACAACTACGGCGCTGCGGGCGGTGTGGAGTTGCCGTTTGGCGGCGTGAAGTCGAGCGGCTATGGCCGCGAAAAAGGCTTTGAGGCGCTGTACGGGTTCACCACGCTCAAGACCGTCGCCATCAAGTACGGCTGATCGTGCCTCGGTGGTGTCACGCCCGCGCGCGACGGCGCGGCCATGCACCGCTAACCTCTGATTCTTCTGCACGACGCCTCTTTTTTTTCCATGCCCCTGAGCCCCCCCGCCCCCCGCACCCTGAAACATGTCCGCAAGGTGAATTACCAGGGTTTTGAACGCGACGATGGCCTGTGGGACATCGAAGGCGAACTGCACGACAGCAAGGCCTACGACGCCACCTCTTTTCGCGACCCCACCCAACAACGCCTGGCGGGTGAGGCCATCCACCACATGTGGCTGCGGGTCACGGTCAACCGCCAATTGGTGGTGCAGGCGATCGATGTCGCCATGGACTCGCACCCGCTCAAAGGTTGCACGCAGGCACAGCAGGCACTGCAACAGATGGTGGGCTGCAGCATGGCGCGCGGCTGGCGCCATGCCATCCAGAAGCACCTGGGCGGCGTGGCCAGTTGCACCCACCTGCGCGAGCTGCTGTTCAACCTGGCCACGGCGGCCTTCCAGTCTGTGCCAGCCGTTTTTTCAGCGGCCAACCCGGACGAGCCGCCCCGCCACCTGGGCCAATGCACCGGGTGGGACTTCAATGGCAACGGCGTGAAGGAATACTTCCCGCAGTTCTATGGCCGGGTGCCGCAGGCGCCCGTGGCTGCTTCGGCAACCGGAGCCACGGGCACGCCGCCACCACCACAAAACCCAGAAATATCAGTCAAATCGACCTCTAGCGATTGATAGATAAGCGCTAGCAGCTATCAAATTTAATAAGCCACACACACCATACCGGAGACCCCATGCGCGCAAAGAACAAATCCATCATCGTCACCGGTGCCGGCAACGGCATTGGCGAAGGCATTGCCAAGCGCCTGGCCGCTGAAGGCGGCAAGGTCATCGTCAATGACATCAACGAAGCCGGAGGCCAGCGCGTGGTGGCCGAGATCACGGCCGCAGGCGGCGTCGCCGCCTTCTTCAAGGCCGACGTGACGAAGTCCGCCGACGTGAAGGCCATGGTCGATGAAGCTGTGCGCCTGTACGGTCAGCTCGACGTGGTGGTCAACAACGCAGGCTGGACCCACCGTAACCGCCCCATGCTCGAAGTGAGCGAGGACGAGTTCGACAAGGTGTACGCCATCAACATGAAGAGCATTTACCTGTCGGCCATCCACGCCGTGCCCGCCATGCGCGCAGCCGGTGGCGGCAGCTTCATCAACATCGCCTCCACGGCCGGCCTGCGCCCGCGCCCGGGCCTGACCTGGTACAACGGCTCCAAGGGCGCCGTCATCATCACCAGCAAGTCCATGGCGGCCGAGCTGGGCCCGGACAACATCCGCGTGAACTGCATCAACCCCGTGTTCAACCCCGACACCGGTCTGGCGGCCGAATTTGCCGGTGGCCCGGTGGACGACGCGCGCCGCGCCAAGTTCTTGGCCACCATCCCGCTGGGCCGATTCTCCACGGCACTCGACGTGGCCAACGCAGCGCTGTACCTGGCCAGCGACGAGGCTGCGTTCATCAGCGGCGTGTGTATTGAAGTGGACGGCGGCCGCTGCGTGTAGTCGTCACGCAACTGGCAACTGGCAACTGGCGCGCAACGCTACTGCGCCAGCGCACGGTCCGGCCGAGGGCCGCCTAGCCCAGCACCTCGCGCAGGGCTGTGTCGTACAGGCCGGTGAGCTTGTCCATCACCCCCAGCAGGCGTTCGCTGGTGGTGGCCACGGCGTTCAGCCCCGCATCATCGGCGGGGCGGCGCAAGGCCGATTCAAAAAACAGCCACTGCGAATCGGCCAGTTCCAGCTCGTTGCGGATGGCGGGGGTGGACACAGGCGCCGCCTTGAGCGTCTGCAGGGCCTGACGGAAATCCGCCGCATCTGATACCAGTTGCGCCTGCACCACCTTAGAGTCCACTTTGGCCGCGTTCAAGAAATAGTTCTTGGCCAGACGCTGCGACAACATGCGCTGGCGGCCCGCCAAATTGACCAGCCGCGCACTCGGGGCCTGCGCCATCTTCTCGATGGACTCGGTCACGGCCTGCGCAATCAGCAGCGTGCGGTCTGCCTGCTCAGAAGCCGCCACAACCAGCGTGGTCTGGGTTGCAGGCGCTGCGGTCAGCTGGTTGAGCAAGGCAAACTGCTTTTGCACCTCCGCCAACTGGCGCCCCACATCGGCCGGCCACTGCCCCGACTGGGTGCCCCGGGCCAGCTCCCCCGCACCCGACTGCACCATCTTGCGCGCCAGCCCCATCACATCCACCGCAGCGCCAGGCAACACCTGCAGGTACTGCTGGCAATAGGCCTTGGCCATGCGCTGTGAGAGGGCCCGAAACCAACCCGCATAGTTGATGGCCCCCGACAACCCCATCTGCGCCTGGGCACCTGTCGCCCACGTTGCCCAGGTGGGCAGCAGAATGCCTGCCGCCACCCATTGAACGGCCACCCGGCGCTGGCACGGCACGGCATCGGCAATAAATTCACGAACTGGCATGGGAATCCCCTGAAATCGGATCCCCCGATTGTTGCAACGCAGCAACCTGGCACCCATGCGCCATGTCAAAGATCGGTCAGCTCCATCCGGGGCAAGACTTGACCGCGATCAACTCCGGTTGCAGGGGTTTGGCCCCATCACGCAGGTGCATGCGGCAAAATCACGCCATGGCAGAACGTGTGATTCCTCTGGTGGACCAACGCATCGCCGCTCTGGCGGCGCGGGTACCCACGCACCCCGTGGCCCCCACAGGCCTGTTGACCGACACCCGCGGCCGCCCGCTGCGCGACCTGCGCATCAGCGTGACAGACCGCTGCAACTTCCGCTGCAACTACTGCATGCCCAAGGAAGTGTTCGACAAGGACTACCCTTACCTGCCCCATGGCGCACTGCTGAGTTTTGAAGAAATCACCCGTCTGGCGCGCCTGTTCCTCGCCCACGGCGTGCGCAAGATCCGACTGACCGGCGGCGAGCCTCTGCTGCGCAAGAACCTCGAAGAACTGGTGGCGCAACTGGCCCAGTTGCGCACGGTGGATGGCCTGGCGCCCGACCTCACACTCACCACCAACGGATCGCTGCTGGCGCGCAAGGCCCAGGCCTTGAAGGACGCCGGCCTGAACCGCGTGACCGTGAGCCTCGATGGCCTGGACGACGCGGTGTTTCGCCGCATGAACGATGTGGACTTTCCGGTGGCCGATGTGCTGGCAGGCATCGAGGCCGCGCACGCGGCGGGGCTGTCGCACATCAAGGTGAACATGGTGGTCAAGCGTGGCACCAACGACCACGAAATTTTGCCCATGGCGCGCCACTTTCGCGGCACGGGCACGACGCTGCGTTTCATCGAATACATGGACGTGGGCGCCACCAACGGCTGGCGCATGGACGAGGTGCTGCCGTCGGCCGAGCTGATCGCGCGCCTGCGCGCCGATCTGCCGCTGGTGCAACTCGACCCCAGCAGCCCCGGCGAAACCGCCGAGCGCTGGGGCTATGCCGACGCCGCTGGCCAGTACGACCCCGCTCTGGGCGAGGTGGGTGTCATCAGCAGCGTGACCCAGGCTTTTTGCCATGATTGCAACCGTGCGCGGCTGTCCACCGAGGGCAAGCTCTACCTGTGCCTGTTTGCCTCGGAAGGTTACGACCTGCGCACCCTGCTGCGCGGCGGCGCCAGTGACGAAGCGATTGCCTCGGCCATTGCGCCCATCTGGCAGCAGCGCGCCGACCGCTATTCGGAGCTGCGCAGCAGCCTGCCTGCCGACACCACACCAGGCGGCGCGCGCCGGGTGGAGATGAGCTACATCGGCGGGTAGCCGACGCGCCTCTTGCCCCCAGCCCCTGAGGCTTGGTACGAGGTATCGCTCCATCGGCGTCAGTGTCGCCACCAACTTTCAGAACAATCCCTATGACCCAAACCCAAGACATCACCGGCCTGGTCCTCGCCGGTGGCCGAGGCTCCCGCATGGGCGGCGTCGATAAAGGCCTGCAGAACTTTCGGGGCCTGCCGCTGGCACTGCACACGCTGATGCGGCTGCAGATGCAGACCGGCGCCAGCATGGTCAACGCCAATCGCAACCTCGCGGCCTACGAAGCGTTTGGCGCCCCGGTGTGGCCCGACGTGCTGGCCGACTACGCTGGGCCCCTCGCGGGTTTTCTGACGGGGCTGGAGCGTTGCGAAACACCCTGGCTGCTGACGGTCCCCTGCGACACCCCGCTGTTCCCGCTAGACCTGGCCACGCGCCTGGCGGCTGCCGCAGACGCACAAGGCGCCGACATCGCCATGGCCGCAGCGCCCGAAGACGATGGCACGGGCAGCACCACCGTGCGCACCCAGCCCGTGTTCTGCCTGTTGCGTGTGGATCTGCTTGAAAGCCTGGTCGCCTTCACCCAGGCGGGCGGCCGCAAAATCGACGCGTGGACGGGCCAGCACCGCTGCGCCATCGTGCCGTTTGACCAACCGGGCGATGACCCCAAGGCGTTTTTCAACGCCAATACGCTGGCCGAGTTGCACGCGCTGGAGAGCAGCAGCAACACGCCACAGGCCTGATCGGTCTCACTACCCGCATGAATACCAGCACGCACGCGGTCACGGGCGCAGTACAGATCCGCCCCCTGGTTGCCACGGACGCCGTCGCCTACAAAGCCTTGCGCGACGAGGCGCTGCGCACCGCGCCGGATGCTTTCACGTCCGACTACGAATCCTCGGTGGGCCGCGATGCGAGCGAGTATGTGGAGCGCTTTGGCACGCTGGCGTCAGGGCAGTTTTTTCTGGGTGCATTCGATGCCGCAGGGACATTGCTCGGCTGTGTCGGCTGTGAACGCGAGCAGCGCATCCAGCAACGGCACTGCGCCGTGGTGGTGGGCATGATGGTGTCGCCCCGTGCGCAGCGCCAGGGTATTGGCCAGCAACTGGTGGCCGCCTGTGTGCAAGCAGCCAGCCACGTACCTGGGCTGACCCAGCTCGTGCTGACGGTCACGGCCACCAACCCCCACGTTGTGCGCCTGTATGAACAGGCCGGATTCCGCGCCTGGGGCCTGCTGCCCCACGCTGTCGTGGTGAATGGCGTGGGTTTCGACAAGCTGCACATGGTGCGCCGGCTACCCGATTGATTCAAACACATTGAAACCCATGAAAACCATTGCCCAGATCGCCGCCGAACTGCAAGGCTACGACCCGCAGGCCCTGAGCGCCGCCGATGTCAACGCGTTTCTTGGACGGCTGGTAGAACCCGTCACCGCGACCGAAGAGCTGGGTATCTTCGACGCCCTGGGCCGCGTGCTGGCCCATGACGTGATCTCGCCCGTCAGCGTACCGCCGCACGACAACTCTGCCATGGACGGCTATGCCTTTGCAGGCGCGCAACTGGTCGCAGGCCAGCCCCTCACGCTGCGCGTGGTGGGCACGGCGCTGGCGGGCAAGGCCTGGGTGGGCACGGTGGCCGAGGGCGAATGCGTGAAGATCATGACCGGCGCGATCATGCCCACGGGCCTGGACACCGTGGTGCCGCAGGAGTTCACCACGGCCGCCGCAGCTGACGGGCACATCACCATCGCGGCCGATGTGCTCAAGACCGGCGACAACCGCCGCTTCAAGGGCGAAGACCTGATGGAGGGTAGCGTGGCGCTGGCCAAGGGCGCGCTGCTGGCGCCTGCTGCGCTGGGCCTGGTCGCCAGCCTGGGGCTGCCCACCGTGACCGTGTTCCGCCGCCTGCGCGTGGCGTATTTCTCTACCGGCGACGAGATCCTGAGCCTGGGCGAGCCTCCACGCGAAGGCGCGGTGTACGACAGCAACCGCTACACCGTCTTCGGTCTGCTTACCCGCCTGGGCGTGGAGGTGATCGACCTGGGCGTGGTGCGCGATGAACCCACCTTGCTGGAAGCTGCGTTTCGCAATGCGGCACAGCGCGCCGACGCCATCATCACCAGTGGCGGTGTGAGCGTGGGCGAGGCCGATCACACCCGCACCATGATGAAAAAACTGGGTGACGTGGCCTTCTGGCGTATCGCCATGCGCCCCGGACGCCCCATGGCCGTAGGCAGCATTGCAAGCACAGAAATTCAAGCCAAAACGGCCTCCAGCGCACATTCATCAAGCGCTAAAAGCTATCAAAATAATAGCAATCCATCTTCAGACGGCGCCGTGCTGTTCGGACTGCCCGGCAACCCCGTGGCCGTGATGGTGACGTTTCTCGCCTTTGTACGCCCCGCCCTGCTGCGCATGATGGGCAGCACGCACACCGCCCCGCCACTGCTGCGCGCCATCAGCACCGAGGCCATCCGCAAGAAGCCCGGCCGCACCGAATATCAGCGCGGCACGGTGACCACCGCTGCCGACGGCACGCTGCAGGTGCGCACCACGGGCAACCAGGGCTCAGGCGTGCTCAGCTCCATGGTGCAAGCCAACGGGCTCATCGTGCTGCACCACGGCCAGGGCAATGTGGCGGTGGGCGATGCGTTGGATGTGATGGTGTTTGACGGTGTGATCTGAGGAAGCCCATGCCCTACGCAGCCCAACATCTCGCCCAATCACCAACCCGCGATGAAATAGACCGCCTGCCCGGCGCCACGGTTCTCGAATTCGGCACGCCCTGGTGTGGTCACTGCCAGCGCGCGCAGCCCTTGATCGAAACCGTCTTGAAGGACCGCGCCGGGGTGGCCCATATCAAGGTCGAGGATGGCCCCGGCCAGCGCCTGGGTCGCAGCTTCGGCGTCAAGCTCTGGCCCACGCTGGTGTTCCTGAAGGAAGGGCAAGAGGTGGCACGGCTGGTGCGTCCGCAAGGCCGTGGCGAACTGGAGCAGGCGTTGGAGCAACTGCCAGGAGCATGAGCTGATCGCCGCCGCCACGGCGCTCCGGTGACGCGGTGCGGTCAGCGCAGCCGCCGGTGGTGCCGCTTGGTGAATGGTGCCCATTGCCCCCGGCCCTCCACCGCCACACCCACCGCCGGTAAAGGCGGCACCATGTGCCGTGCCACCCCGCCGCACAGCAGACCGCACAGGTAGCCTGCAAGCACATCGGCCGGGAAATGCACCCCTACGCCCACGCGCGACAACCCCACCCACACCACCCCTAGAACCAGTAGCGCCCGATACAGCCCCCGCCAGCGCACCTGCGGCGCGGGCCAGAACACCACGGCAACCAACATGGCAAACGTGGCGTGGCCACTGGGGAAACTGTGCAGAGACTCTGGCTCCATCAGGCGGTGCATGCGCTCGGGCGGCAGCACCATGAAGGGCCGTGGCATGTCAAAGCCCCACTTGAGCAGCGACACCAGCACCGCAGCCAGGCCATAGGCCAGGCCCAATGACAGCAACCACCGCCCCACCACACGCTGATGGGGCAGCCAAGCTGCAGGATGCCCCGGGGGTGTCCAGCGGTGCCAGGCCTGCACACCCAGCAGCGCAGCAAAAATCCATGCCGCATTGAAGAAACTGCCCAAGCGGCTGCCCGCCACCATAGCGGCATCCCATCCTGGGGCTTGCAAGCCGTTGAGCCAGTAAAACATCTGCAGGTTCACGCCGAACCAGTCATACAGAAAAGAAAAAGCGCCAGACGCCATGGCCGTCAGAGATGGAATGGGGACATGTCAAAAAACGCGCCGCAGCGACTTGCCCGCCACACTGAGTGCCCGCCGTCTTCACCACCAGCCATGGCCTAGAGGATTGGCGGCGACGGGCCCAGCGCCAGCGGCTGGCAACGCTACTTGGCCACGTACTCGGGGGCGTGGTGTGCCGCATCGGCGGGTTCGTCCACTGCCACCGCAGTATTGGCACCCGGCACGGCCTTGCGCGCAAACAGGGTGTACATGGTCGGCACCACAAAAATGGTGAGCAAGGTGCCCAACGACATGCCGCCCACGATCACCCAGCCAATCTGCATGCGGGTTTCGGCGCCCGCCCCTTTGGCCAGGGCCAGAGGGATGGCGCCGAGCACCATGGCACCGGTGGTCATCAGAATGGGTCGCAGGCGTTGCGCCGAGGCCTTGACGAGCGCATCCACCATCTCCATGCCCTGCTCACGCAGCTGGTTGGTGAACTCCACAATCAAGATGCCGTGTTTGGTGATCAGCCCCACCAGGGTGATCAGGCCGATCTGCGAATACACGTTGAGCGAGCCGCCACTCCACTTGAGGGCCAGCAGCGCACCAATCATCGACAACGGCACCGACACCATGATCACCAGCGGATCGATAAAACTCTCGAACTGCGCGGCCAGCACCAGGAAGATGAACACGAGCGCCAGCACAAACACCACGCCCAACGCCCCTTGCGAGTTCTTGAACTCCCGCGATGTGTCGTTGAGGTCTGTGGTGTAGCCGGGCTTGAGAACCTTGGTGGCGGTCTCGTTCATGAACGTGATGGCCTGGCCCAGCGAGTATTCGGACGACAGGTTGGCCGTGATGGTGGCCGAGCGGCGCTGGCCGAAGTGGTTCAGCTCGCGCGGGCTGACGCTCTCGCGCACCTTGACCAAACTGGACAAGGGAATCATGGAGTCGTTGCGGCCCCTGACATAGATGGTGTCGATGTTCTCAGGGGTGCTACGGCCCCGCGCCTCGGTCTGCACGATCACGTCATACTGCTCTGCGTCGCGCTTGTAGCGCGTGACCGTGCGGCCACCCAACATGGTTTCGATGGCCTTAGCCACCACTTCGACGCTCACACCCAGGTCGGCCGCGCGCTCGCGGTTGACCTCGATGCGCAGCTCGGGCTTGTTCAGGCGCAGGTCAACGTCGGGCGACACGATGCCAGGGTTCTGCGCAATCTCGGCCATGAACGCGGCCACCACCTTGCTCAGATTCTCGTAGCTGTCAGACGTCTGGATCACGTAGGTGAGCGGCCTCGAACGAAAGCCCTGGCCCAGCGATGGCGGCGTGATCAGAAACGCATTCACGCCCGGCAGGCCCGCCACCTTGGGTTGCAGCTCCTTGGCCAGGTCGAGCGTGGTGCGGTCGCGGCTCTCCCAATCCACCGTGCGGTAGATCACGCTGCCCTGGGCCACCGTGGGGTTGCCAATGTTGGCAAACACACGGTCGAACTCGGCGTAGGAATTGCCGATCTTTTCCAGCTCCAGCGCGTAGCGGTTGGTGTAATCCAGCGTAGCGCCATCGGGCGCGGTGACGCTGGCCAGGATGGTGCCGCGATCTTCCAGCGGCGAGAGCTCCTGGCGCATGGTCGGAAACACCAGCACCAGGGCCACACCACTGAGGACCATGACGCCCAGTACGATCCAGCGGGCCTGGAAAATGGCCCCACGCACCCCGCCGCGCTCTGCACCCTTGCCACCCCAGCGCGCCGTGACGATCCAGCGCAGCAGCCGACCATAGGCGTCCGAAAGTGCGGTGAGCCAGCGTTCCATGGAACGGTCAAACCAATTGGGTTGGGGGTTGTGCTTGAGCAGCAGCGAACACATCATGGGCGACAGCGTCAGCGCCACAAAGCCCGACACCACCACGGCACCGGCCAACGCCAACGCAAACTCGACAAACAAGCGCCCCGTGCGGCCCGGTGTGAACGCGAGCGGCGCGTACACCGCCACGAGCGTGAGTGTCATGGCCACGATGGCAAAACCGATCTCGCGAGCACCCTTGATGGCCGCCGAGAACGGGTCCAGCCCCTCCTCGATGTGGCGGTAGATGTTCTCCAGCATCACGATGGCATCGTCCACCACCAGCCCGATGGCCAGCACCAGCGCCAGCAGCGTGAGCGTGTTGATGGAAAAACCTGCCAAAGACATCAGTGCGAAACTGCCCACCAGGCTCACCGGGATGGTGATGATGGGAATGATGGACGCGCGCAAGGTGCGCAGAAACACGAAGATGACCAACGCCACCAGCACCACGGCTTCAATGATGGTGGAGTACACGCTCTTGATGGAACGGTCGATGAACAGGGAGTTGTCGTTGGCCACGTCAATGCCGATATCGGCAGGCAGGTCGGCCTTGAGCAGGGGCATCATGGCGCGCACGCCTTTTGCCAGTTCCAGCGGGTTGGCAGTGGCCTGGCGGATCACGCCCACCGAGATCGCATCGCGGCCATTGAGCCGCACCCGGCTGCGGTCGCTGGCCGGGCCCTCCTCCACCCGGGCCACATCCAGTATGCGCACCGGAAAGCCGTTGACGGTGCGAATCACGATGTTGGAAAACTGCGCAGGGGTTTTCAGATCGGTCTGCGAGGTCACGCTGAACTCACGCTGCTGCGATTCAATGCGGCCCGCAGGCAGCTCCAGGTTGTTGCGCCGGATGGCGTCTTCCACATCCTGGGTGGTGAGCCGGTAGCCCGCCAAACGCTCAGGGTCCAGCCACACACGCATGGCGTATTTGCGCTCCCCGTAGATCGGCACGTCGGCCACGCCCGTCACGGTCTGCAGGCGCGGCTTGACGATGCGGTTGACCAGGTCATTGATCTCCAGCGGGCTGCGCGTGTCGCTGCTGAAGGCCAGCCACATCACGGGGGACGCATCGGCCTCGACTTTCGCAATCACGGGCTCATCGACGGCGTCGGGCAGGCGGTTGCGCACGCGTGCGGTGCGGTCACGGACTTCGGCGGCGGCGTTGTCAGCATCCTTTTCAAGGCGAAAGCGCACGCTGATCTGGCTTTGTTCAGCCCGGCTGATGGAAGTGATCACATCCACCGCATCGATACCGGCGATGGAGTCTTCCAGTGGCTTCGTGACCTGTGATTCGATCACCTCGGCCGAGGCGCCCGCGTAGCGCACGCTGACGGTGACCACAGGCTCGTCGATCTTGGGGTATTCGCGCACCGAAAGGCGCGTGAAGCTCACGGCGCCAATCAGCAGCACCAGCAGCGACAACACAGTGGCAAAGACCGGTCGGCGGATCGAGATTTCAGCGAGTTGCATGGCAGTCCAGGGGCGTCAGGGTAGAGCGATGAGCAACCCGTCAGACGGGAGGACGATGGCCGCTGCGGGCGGATGGACCAGGAGTACCTGCGAGCTGGCAGGGGTTGGGCCCTGGCAGGGGTGCCATGGCAGCGCTGGCCATAGCAGCCACCGAAGCCGGTGCGATGGGCGAAGTGGGCGTTGCTGGCGCGGGGGCCGCAGGCGTGCCGCCGCTGACAACTCCCGATGCACCAGACGCTGGCGCATCGGCCACGCCCGGGGCATTGCCTCGCTGCCCGGAGGCTGCACGCGCGGGTGAAGGAGCCGTGCCGTTGCCTGGTTTGCCCAGTTCCACCACCCGCACTTCGGTGCCATCCTTGCGAATACGTTGCTGGCCTGCGCTAACCACCAGGTCCCCGGCGTTCAGACCTTCCACCACCTCAACCCAGCCCGGGGAGCGCGCACCCAGCTTGACAGGGGTGCGGCTGGTGACACGGGTGCCAGGCTCCTTGCCTTCCACGACCTTGAGCACGTAAGGACTGGTGCCATCCGGCACGATCGCTTCTTCCGGAATCACGCGCGCATCGCTGCGCTCCGAGAACACAGCTGTCACACGCGCGAACATGCCCGGCCGCAGTTGCAAGCGGCGGTTGTCAATGCAGCCGCGCACGGCAATGGCCCGTCCGTCGGTATCAATCTGCGGGCTGATGGCCTGCACCACGGCGGCGTAGCGCACACCCGGCAGCGCATCGAACGCCACCTGCGCCGTCTGGCCGGGGCGCACCTTGCTCTGAAGCCGCTCAGGCAGGCGGAAGTCCACGTACACGGCATCCAAATCTTCGATGTTGACGATGTCGGCCCCATCCTTGAGGTAATCGCCCACGTTCACACCGCGAATACCCGCGATGCCATCGAAGGGTGCCATGACCTTCAAACGCTGGGCCGTGGCCTGGGCCAGCGCCAGCTTGGCCTGCGCCACTTCGAGGTTGGCGGCACTTTCATCCACGGAGCGCTGGCTGATGAAGCCCTGGGCCACCAGTTCCTGGTTGCGCTTGTGGTTGGCCTGTGCAATCGACAGCTCTGCCTGGCTTTGCTGAACCTGGGCTCGGGGCAATTGGTCGTCGAACTGCACCAAGACCTGCCCACGCCGCACGCGCTGGCCATCACGGAAATTGAGCTGCGTGATACGGCCGCCCACCTCGGGCCGCAGCATCACGCTCTGGCGTGACCGCAGGCTACCCACGGCCTCGGCATCGTCACGCAATACCATTTGTCTCACGGAGACCACTTCCACTGCCACCGGGCGATTTGCCCCCCCAGGCGCCCCACCTTTGGCGGCGGGCGCCTCACTGCGCGCAGCGGGCGCTGGTTTTTGGAGCCACCAGGCGGCCCCAGACGCAACAGCAATGCCGATAGCCGCGAAAACGATGTATTTGTTCTTGGACGCCATGGATCAGTGAAACCAGGTGAAGTGGGGAGCGCAATCGAACAATGTATCAGTGCGTGTCTTGCGCTGCAGCAAACCCTGGCAAGACCCCAAGGACAAATTCGGCAGATTTACGCAGGCTTTACACGCCACCCAACAAAAAAGCCCCGAAGGGGCGGGTGGCGCCGAACCGCACGCTTTCGGTGCCTGATGCGCGGGATCTCCAGCGTGTCACCCGCGGCCGAGGGCCTTGTCCACACCCCGGTTGGCGAGCGCATCCGCGCGTTCATTGCCGGGGTCACCCGAGTGACCCTTCACCCAGCGCCACTCGATGCGATGGCCACCGGTACTGACCAGGGCATCCAGACGCTGCCACAGCTCCACGTTTTTGACCGGCTGCTTCGACGCGGTGCGCCAGCCCCTGGCCTTCCAGCCATGAATCCATTCGGTGATGCCCTTGCGCACATATTCGCTGTCCAGAAACAGCGTCACGGCGCAAGGGCGCTTGAGGGCCGCCAGTGCCTCGATCACCGCCATCAGTTCCATGCGGTTGTTGGTGGTGCCCAGCTCGCCGCCAAACAGCTCTTTTTCCGTCGGACCGGAGCGCAGCAGCACGCCCCATCCGCCAGGGCCCGGATTGCCCTTGCAGGCACCATCTGTATATATCTCTACCTGATTCAAACTGTGTTCCTGGTGTGGTGATTCAAGGCTGTCATCGCGGGAGCGGGAGCCCCGTGACAGCCCATTTAGGGTTTGCGCCCTGCCTTCGCGGCGGGGCTTGTGGGTGCGCGATGGGTTGCGCGGTTGGCGATAGGCACCGTGGCCGCAGAGCGCTGACGATTGGTACGCCAGGCGGGCTCCAAAAGTCGCATGCCATGGACCCGCTTGACCGCGACGAGGAAATAGGCAGCACCCAAAATAGGCCACCACTTTTCGCCCAACGGATCCATCCAGCCAAAACGCTCCAGCCATTGGGCGCTGCGCACGGCAGGACGATAACAGCCAAAACGGGCCGATTCGACCTCAAAGCTCAAAAGCCTGAGCCAGTCTCGCAGGCGCCGGTACCCGATGAATTCACCCACATCCGGCAGGTACAGCGTACCGCGCCCCATGCGCTGGTAAAGACGCGCGCGCCGCTGGCGCAGGCCCCACAGGCTGGCAGGGTTCAGACCACTGATGACCACACGCCCCTCGGGGACCAGAACCCGCTCCACCTCTCGCAATGCAGCATGAGGGTCCACGCTCAACTCCAGCGTGTGAGGCAACACAAGAAGATCCAGGCTGGCCTCGGCAAATGGCAGAGACACCGGCTCGGCGAGCAAGTCCACCGTGCGGCGCTGCAGCGGCACATCGGCGCCACTCGCTGCCTCCATGAAGCCCAAAGTGCCCTTATTCATCCCTTCCTGCCCCAGCGCCAGCCATTGGTGCGGCATGCGGTTGGCCCGAAGACCATCGAGCAGCGGCATACCCAGTTGCAGGCTGTGGTAGCCAAAAATATCGGCCACTGCTTCGTCAAAGCGTGCCTGCTCCCATGCCAGCAGGTACTGGCCGGGAGGTGAGTCAAACCAGTGGTGCAAACCTATAATTTGATCGCTCATGAACTTGCTACCGCTGCCCGCCTTTACCGACAACTACATCTGGATGCTGCACGACGGCCGCCAGGCTATCGTGGTCGACCCGGGTGACGCCGCGCCCGTGGCCCAGGCACTGCACCAACTGGGGCTGAGTTTGCAGGCCATTCTAGTCACGCACCACCATGCCGATCATGTCGGCGGGGTGGATGCCCTGCGCGACGCAACCGGCGCCAGGGTCTACGGCCCGGCCCGTGAGCACATTCCCGAGCCACTGGTCCGCCTGCAGCAGGGCGATAGGGTCGAAGGGATCGACGTGCTCGGCCTGCGCTTCGAGGTGATCGATGTGCCCGGCCATACTGCGGGCCACATCGCCTACTACTGTGCAGCCATGGACGGGGCCCCGCTGCTGTTTTGCGGCGACACCTTGTTTTCAGGCGGGTGCGGGCGCCTTTTCGAGGGAACCCCTGCGCAGATGCTCGATTCGCTGGACCGACTGGCCGCCTTGCCCGACAACACGCGCGTGTGCTGCACCCATGAGTACACGTTATCCAACCTGAAATTTGCGCGTGCCGTGGAACCTGGCAACGCCGCATTGCTCCACTACAGCAGCCATTGCGAGGCGTTGCGGGCTCAACACGAGCCCACACTGCCCTCCCACATGGCGCTGGAGCGAAACATCAACCCCTTCCTGCGCGTGCGACAGACCACGGTGGCCCAAGCGGCCCAGGGCTATAACGCGCAGGTGCCTCACGACGATGCGGTGGCGGTACTGGCCGCACTGCGTCAATGGAAAAACGAGTTCCGATGAAAATTTTGCATATCGCCTGCCTGGCAGGGCTTCTTTGGCTCACAGGCTGCGCCACCACGGGGCCCTCCTCGCCAGAGGAAGGGACCATCGGCGGTAAACCGCAAAACACAACCAACGCCTCCTCGCACACGCCCGTCATCCCCAACGGGCCGCTCAAACCCATCACGGCGGCCCGGGCCACCAGCGGCGAAGTGGCCTCGCTGTCGGCCCCCGCCGACCTGTGGGACCGCATTCGCAGGGGTTTTGCGATGCCCGATCTGCAGCACGAACTGGTGCAAGACCGCGAGCAGTGGTATGCCACGCGCCCAGACTACATGCAGCGCATGACCGAACGCTCCAGCAAGTACCTGTTTCACGTTGTTGAAGAGCTGGAACGCCGAGGTATGCCCACCGAACTGGCGCTGCTGCCCTACATTGAGAGCGCGTTCAATCCCCAGGCCGTCTCCAGCGCCAAGGCCGCCGGCATGTGGCAGTTCATGCCGGCCACGGGCAATTATTTCGACCTCAAGCAAAACGCCTTCCGCGATGACCGCCGCGACGTACTGGCGTCCACGCGCGCCGCACTCGACTACCTGCAAAAGCTCTATGGCATGTTCGGCGACTGGCACCTGGCGCTGGCGGCCTACAACTGGGGCGAAGGCAGCGTAGGCCGGGCCATTGCCCGCAACCAGAAGCTGGGCCTGGGCACCAGCTACACCGACCTCAACATGCCGGCAGAAACCCGCATGTACGTCCCCAAGTTGCAGGCGGTCAAAAACATTGTGGCCAACCCGGACGCCTTCCGCACCGAGTTGCCGCTGATTGAAAACCATCCGTACTTCCAGACGGTAGACATCACACACGACATCGACGTGGCCCTGGTGGCCACATTGGCCGGCATCCGCGAGGAAGACTTTCGCGCGCTCAACCCCGCCTACAAGCGGCCCGTGATCCTGGCTGCAGGCACACCCCAGGTCCTGCTGCCGTGGGACAACGCCAAGGTGTTCCAGCGCAATCTCGAAGCCCGTCGCGAAGGCCAATATGCGAGCTGGACCGTGTGGTCCGTCCCTACCACCATGAGTGTGGCCGAGGCCGCCCAGCGTGCAGGCATGAGCGAGAACGACCTGCGCAGCATGAACAACATCCCGCCACGCATGCTGATCAAGGCGGGATCGGCGCTCATGATCCCCCGGTCCACCACCACACGCCAGGACGTGTCTTCCCACCTGGCTGACAACGGACAACTGGCGCTCACCCCTGAGATCGTCACCCGCCGTACCACCGTGCGTGCAGGCAAGGGCGAAACCGTGGCGAGCATTGCGCGGCGCTACAAGCTGGCGGCCTCCAGCGTGGCCGACTGGAACGATGTGCGTGCCAATGCAGCCTTCAAGCTGGGCCAGCAGGTGGTCGTGTACCTGCCCATGCGCCAGGCACAGGCACGCAGCAGCAACGCATCACACACCAACACAGGAAAGCGCCAGGCGGCGGCACCAGCGCGTCGTGGCGGCACGCCGGCCAAGGTCAAGCGACGCTGACCCCCTGGGCGGGCGCGCTCACTCCAGCCGCGCCCGGGCCTACCGGGCCTCCGCTCAGAGCCTGAGGGTGTGCATGCCCAACAGCCCGAGAATGCCCATGATGATGAGGTACAGCGCCACAATGGTGCTGAGCAGGCGGGGCATGACCAGGATGAGGATGCCCGCGATCAGAGAAACAAGCGGGCCGATGCTGAGGCTCAGCGACATGGGACAGTCCTTGGAAAGATAAATACCGGGGAGCAAAGGGATAAAGGCCACGCTACCTGCCGACGGATGCGCCGTGGCAAAAGCATGTAACGCCAGCGATGGGCTCCCGCACTGTAGCCCAAACCAGCCCCTGCTCCAGGCTGGCGCCCCTCGGCCAAAGCAGCCGCACCACGCACCACAGAATGGCTGTGCGACACCGCCGGCTTCGAGATCAGACGCTGTATTTCTGGCGTGCCTTGCGCACCAGATCATTGGTGTAGGTACGCGCCAGTTCGACCTTGGTTTCGGCGAGTTCAGGCTGCACACGAGAAAGCACTCGCAGCGCAGTGGCCGGGCCGTCGTCCGGCATCAGGCCATTGGGCGAAAAGGTTTCGCGCACGCGGCCAAAGGCCGCCAGGTACAGGCCCCGGTCGCCCATCAAATAAGCCGGAGGCACCGCCTTGACCAGATCGGCCGGAGCCGCTGTCTGCAGCCACTTGAGCGCATGCACAATGCCGTTGACCAACGCCTGGGCCTGCCCAGGCTGTTTCTGGAAGAAGGCCTGGGGCGCATAGAGGCTGCCCGCTGGCATGGGGCCGCCGAACATGTCCTGCGCCGCTTTCAGCGAACGCAAATCACCCACCACGCGGGTATCGGCCTTCTGCTCCAGCAGCGTCATGATCGGGTCGGCATGGCACAACGCATGCACCTGACCCGAACGCAACGCGTTCATCGCGCTGGTGCCAGAACCGACACCCACAAACGTGATATCGCGGAGGGACACACCCGCGCGTACCAACATCAGGCTGGCCGCCAGGTGGGTCGAGGAACCGACCGAAGACACCCCGATCTTGCGACCCGACAGATCACCCAGGTCCTTGTAGGCCGGCAGTGACCGCAGCGACACCCCCAGAGCCAGCTGGGGCGCCCGCCCCTGCAATACCAGCGAACGGTAGGCCTGGCCCCGCATTTGCGCACGCAGCACATGTTCAAAGGCCCCGGAGCAAACATCGGCAGCGCCGTCCTGCACCGCCTGCATGGCCAGCGCGCCCGCAGAAAAATCACGCACCACCACCTCCAGGCCTTCGGTACGGAAGTACCCCAGAGCATCCGCCAGCGCCAGCGGCAAGTGATAGAGAACCCCTTGCCCTCCCACCGCGACGGTGACGCGCCCCAGCATGGCACCATCGGTTTGTGCCCGCACCAACGCAGGCGCAAACACCGCAGCCGCCGACAAGGCAGAGACGGAGCCAAAGGCGCGGCGGGTGAGCAGGCGTGGGGTCATGGAATCAAAAAAGCGGGCAATGCTGCATTGCAACAATTGTGCCTCAGAGCAATCAGCGCCGCATCAGGGAGATTCCCTGAGGGTTTCTACGTACAGAGGGGGAAAGTGGCGCCTCGGCCCACAAAATGCAGTCCCCCGGGGGCCAGCAGCCGCCCGATGGAAGCCTTAGCGCGCTCAACGATAGCCGATGAAGAGGATCGCCACGTTGACCAGAAAGCCCGCAGCCCACACCGCACTGCGGGCCGTGGGCATGTCGGAGACATACATCATCACGTAGAAGATGCGCAGCATGACGAACAGCAGCGCCAGCATATCAAGCAGCGTCTGCCCCGCACCCAGCATGTGCGCGATGATGACCGCGCCGATGAAAAACGGCAGTGCCTCGAAGCTATTGGCCTGGGCCGCATTGGCCCGCGCACGCCAGTCGGTCTGCCGAGCCATCCAGGCGCGCGGATCGTGGTTGTCAAAGCCGCCATCCTTGCGCGACTTGCCCAGGTTGCCACTCTTGGCCAGCCAGGCACAACCCATGGGCAGCAGCACGGCGATCAGCACGCACCAGTAGGCCACTGTGAACCGTGCAACATGCATGGTGGTATTCATATTTCAAGCCTTTTAGGGCTCCAGCGCTTGATACACAAGCGCTAGCAGCTATTAATTTGGGAGTATTTTACCCACAGCGGTGGAAGCCGTTGTGCGTTTTCGACACCAAAGTGTTACCGGCGATCCACCAGCGCATGGGCAATCGTGCCCAGGTCCACATACTCCAGCTCACTTCCCACAGGCACGCCGCGTGCCAGCCGTGTGACATGCAGGCCTCGGCTCTTGAGAGCCTCGCTGATCACATGGGCCGTGGCCTCGCCTTCGGCATTGAAGTTGGTGGCCAGAATGACCTCCTGCACCGTGCCATCGGTGGCGCGATCCATCAGTTTGTGCAGCCCGATTTCCTTGGGGCCCACCCCATCCAGCGGACTGAGCCGCCCCATCAACACGAAATACAAGCCCTTGAACGCCCCCGTACGCTCCAGCGCCGACTGATCGGCCGGGGTCTCCACCACACAGAGCCGCGTGGCATCCCGCTCCGGGTCCAGGCAGGTGCTGCATACCTCGGCCTCGGTAAAGGTGTGGCAACGCGTGCAATGGTGCACCGTCCCAACCGCCTCCCCCAGCGCCCGCGACAACGCCAACGCACCCTCCCGGTCATGTTGCAGCAGATGAAACGCCATCCGCTGCGCAGACTTCACCCCCACCCCCGGCAAGCGGCGCAGCGCCTGGATCAGGACATCAAGGGAGTTGGTGGATGGGGAGGACATGGGTTGGAAAACAATCCGAGGGAAGTAGGGGTGACGCGTAAACCAGGCTTCGACAAGCTCCGCCCGAACCGTGGGAAGGGCCAGCGGGCCCTGCACCTTGGTCTTCCATCCCGCCCTCAAGGGCGTAGCGAGCGGGATGAGCTGCTCGGTGGACGGAGCGCAGCCACCGGAACGCACTTGCAGTGCGTGAGGATGGCGAGCACCGCCCAAAGACGCAGATGGCCCGCCCGGTAGCCAACCTCAGAAGGGGAATTTCATGCCGCCTGGGAGGCCTGGCATGCCTTGAGTGAGCTTGCCCATCTTCTCCGACGAAGTTTCTTCGGCCTTGCGCACCGCCGCATTGAACGCAGCCGCCACCAGGTCTTCCAGCATGTCTTTGTCTTCGGCCAGCAGGCTGGGGTCGATGGTGATGCGTTTCACATCGTGTTTGCAGGTCATCACCACCTTCACCAGGCCCGCGCCCGATTCGCCCTCCACCTCCACAAAGGCCAGTTCATCCTGGGCCTTCTTGAGGTTGTCCTGCATGGCCTGGGCTTGCTTCATCAGACCGGCGAGTTGTCCCTTGTTGAACATGGTGTCGTTTCCTTTTCAGTTGCAGTTTCGGTTAGATATTGGATAAAAGGCGGTGGACCGTCATGCAGGCTTGATGCTGCCCGGCACGATTCTCGCGCCGTAGTCACGCATCAGCGATTGCACAAAGGGGTCGTTGTTCACGATTTCTTCGGCACGGCGTTGCCGCTCGGCGGCCGCAGCGGCGTTGCGGCGGGCGGGGCTGTCGATGACAACACCCACTTCCACCGTGATCTGGGTCGCATGGCCCGCAGTCTCCAGCGCGGCACGCAGGCGCTCGCGCGCCGTCGGTTGGTTGAGCGATTCGCGCTCGACGCGCAGCAGCCAGTGGCCGCCATCGCGCGCCACCAGTTGGGACTGCAGTGCCAGCTCTCGCACCAGGGCGGTAATGGACTCTGCCAGCACCATCTGTTGCACCGTGCGGTGCCAGACATCCCCCTCCTCGGTCGGCGTATAGCGCGCAGAAACAGGGGTTGGTGCAGACAGCGGCAAAGGTTGCAGTCGCTCGCCGGGTTCCGGCGTCTCACGCACTGGAATTGCTACGTATTCAGGAGCAACTTGCGCTCTACCTGCCTGCACCGGGGGCTGATTTCGCACAAATCCTTCGGTGGTCCGTATTGGCAGCGTGGTGGTGGGTGTGGCCGCCCCCACGGCGTCCGGCTCGTCCGAACCCGGCCACGGAGGCGGTTCGCAAGCCCCGGAGACATCAGAAGACGCGTCTTGCAGGGGCACCGAAACCGATGGCGTCGATTGCACCAACGGCACCGGAGCAGCGGGCGCCGCGGCGGGCGCTTCCACAGCGGCAGCTCCGGGACGCTCCATAGGTGCCGATACCGCGATGGCAGCGGGCGCAGAAGGTGCCGAAGACGCGCGAAACCCCGTAGAGCCCGTATCCACCGGGCCCGAGGACGCCGTTTCAGGCCGCGTCAGAGTTTTTTTTTCCGCCGATTCGCCCTGGGGCTTGAAGGCCAGCAGGCGCAGCAACACCATGGTCAGCGCCGCATATTCGTCCGGCGCCAGGCCCAATTCACCACGCCCGTGCAGGCACAGGCTGTAAAGCAGCTGGGTTTCGTCGGCAGGCATCAGGGCGGCCAGACGCGCCGTTTCCGCCGCCTCGGGGTCATCGGCATCCACGGCACCCGCCATCTGGGGCACCGCCTGAAACACGGCCATGCGCTGCAGCACAGCGCTCATTTCTTCCAGCGTGGACGCAGCCGACAGGCCATTGATGCGCAGCGTGTCCGAGGTTTCCACCACCGTCTTGCCGTCGCCCTGGGCCAATGCATCGATGAGGCGGAACACGTAAGAGCGGTCCACAGCACCCAACATCTGGCGCACGGCGCCTTCCTGCAATTGACCGCTGCCAAAAGCGATCGCCTGGTCGGTGAGCGACAGCGCATCGCGCATCGAGCCGCGTGCGGCGCGTGACAGCAGGCGCAGTGCCTGGGGCTCGGCCGGCACATTCTCGGCCGCCAGCACCTGCGTGAGGTGTGAGAGCACGGTTTCAGGCGCCATGGGGCGCAGGTTGAACTGCAGGCAGCGGCTCAGCACCGTGACAGGCACCTTTTGCGGATCGGTCGTGGCCAGCACGAACTTGAGGTATTCGGGCGGCTCTTCCAGCGTCTTGAGCATGGCGTTGAACGCCGTGTTCGTCAGCATGTGCACTTCGTCGATCATGAAGACCTTGAAGCGCCCCTGCACCGGCTTGTACACCGCCTGCTCCAGCAGGCTTTGCACCTCGTCCACGCCCCGGTTCGATGCGGCATCCAGCTCGGTGTAATCGACAAAACGACCGCTGTCGATGTCGGTGCAGGCCTGACATACGCCGCAAGGCGTGGCCGTGATGCCACCCTGCCCGTCAGCCCCCTGGCAATTGAGTGACTTGGCGAGGATGCGCGACACCGTGGTCTTGCCCACACCCCGTGTACCTGTGAACAGGTAGGCATGGTGCAGACGCTGCTGGGTGAGCGCATTGGTCAAAGCCTGCACCACATGCTCCTGCCCCACCATTTCGGTGAAATTGCGGGGGCGGTACTTGCGGGCGAGCACGAGGTAAGACATGGGGGGTGATTCTAGGGCCCACGCCGCCCCTGGTTTTGGGTGCGCCTGCCCGCGCACCCTCCACCGCCTTGCACAGGCATGCCCCAAGCGAGAAACGCCACACAAGGGCCGCCCCGCTGTGCGGGCATCGCCCCTCCTGCCGAATTGCGCTGCAATTCGGCAAGAGCGAAACGGCGTCGTCGTTCACGAGGTAGAATCCCATCCTGACGGGCCTCCCCGCATGGTGAAGCGGCCAACCGGGTCAGGTGGGGAACCAAGCAGCCCTAACTGTGGAGCCAGTGCCGGGGGTAAGGCTCGTCAACTTCTTTTTTTCTGCGCGTTCGCGCAGAGACCCCCAACTTCCTGCACCTTGCACACCGCACTGATAGCTATATTTTCGATAGCTACCAGCGCTTATCCCATAAGCGTTAGCGCCCCAAAAAACGCAAAACACCCTGCCCGGCCCGCACGCCGCTGGCCAGACTGGCCGTGAGCAGGTAGCCGCCCGTGGGGGCTTCCCAGTCCAGCATTTCGCCCGCGCAAAAAACGCCCGGCATGGCAGTGGCCATGAGGTGCTCATCCAACGCCTCAAAAGCCACGCCACCGGCCGTGCTGATGGCCTCATCCAGCGGGCGGGCGGCCACCACGGTGAGGGGCAGCGCCTTGATGGCACGGGCCAGGGCCACGGGGTCGTTCATGCCGTCCTTGCCCAGGTGCTCGTACAGGATGCCTGCCTTGATGCCATCCAGACCAAGGCGGCTTTTGAGGTGGCTCGACAGGGAGCGCGAACCGCGCGGGTGGCGCACCTCCACCAGCACACGCTCGGGGCTGTGGTCTGGAAGCAGGTCCAGCTCGAATGTGGCATGGCCATGGGCATCGATCTCGTCGCGCAATAGTTGCGAAGCCGCATAGACCAGGCTACCCTCCACGCCCGTGGCCGTCACCACGAACTCGCCCCGGCGGCTGAAACTGCGGCCCTGGCTGTCGGTGGCACTGAGCGCCACCGTCTTGAAAGGCTGACCCGCAAATCGCTCGGCAAAATGCGGTGTCCAGCCCACGGCCGGGGTGGGCGTGCGGCCGATCAGCTCCTGCAGGAAAGCGCGGCGCGTTTCCCCGACAGGGGCGTCGGCACGCAGCACATCAAAGCCACAGTTGGACGGGCGCAGAGGCGCCACGGCCACGCCGCGCTGCGCCAGCAGCGGCACCCAGGCACCGTCGGACCCCAGGCGCGCCCAGCTGCCGCCCCCCAGCGCCAACACCACCGCCTTGGCAGTGACCTGCACTTCACCCGCAGGCGCGGCAAAACGCAGTGCGCCGCCATCGGTCCAGCCCAGCCAGCGGTGGCGCATGTGGAACTGCACGCCCTGCGCGCGCAGGCGCTGCAGCCATGCGCGCAGCAGGGGCGCGGCTTTCATGTCAGCCGGAAACACACGGCCGGAGGTGCCCACAAAGGTCTCGACACCCAGCCCCTGCGCCCAGGCGCGGACCTCCGGGCCGCCAAATGCGGCGATCAGGGGTTCGACCTGCGGTTGGCGCCCGGCGTAGCGGCTGACAAAGGGCGCGTGGGGCTCGGAATGCGTGAGGTTGAGGCCGCCCTTGCCCGCCAGCAAGAATTTGCGCCCTACCGAGGGCATGGCATCCAGCAGATGCACTGCCACCCCCGCCTGTGCCAGCACCTCGGCGGCCATCAGCCCCGCAGGCCCTCCGCCCACGATGACGGCATCGCAGCGCAGAAAAGTGGCTGCCTCAGTGGCCAGGGGAGTGGGTGCATTCATGGGAAAAACCTTTGGATCCATCGAAAACATTCAGCGTCAGAACAGGGTGCCCTGGACCGAACCCAGGGGGGCGTCATCGGCCGACCCCGGCACTGCGGCAGACGCAGGCGCTGCGGGGGCGAGAGTATGCCGCACGGCACCGCTCCCTGGGACCGCACCCGCCCGCAAAACATCATCGATGGCCGGGGGCCCCGCATCGGGCACCGGCACCATGCGCCCGTCGCCCGTCAGGAAGGCTGCCCACACACTCTCGCCGGGCGCCTGCTCCCTCACGGCCGCGCGGTAGCGCTGCAGCTGGGCCATCAGCGCAGGCTGGCGCTCGGGCTGGGCCGCGCTTTTGTAGTCCAGCACCCACCAACCCGCGCGCTCGGCTGGCTGGTGGCAGTGCACCAGACGGTCGATGCGCAGGCTTTGACCCCGGTAGCGCAGCGGCACTTCGTTGATCGTGGTGTCCACCACCGCTGCATCCCAGGCCCAGGCGCCCTCGCCCGCCAGGATGCGCTGGGCCGTCTGGGCGGCGATGTGCGCTGCGCCCACGCTGACATCAAAGTCCTGCGCCAAGCGCGCTACGCGGGCCGCTGGCCAGCCCTGGGCGCGCAGGTCGGCCAGCGGCGCGCCCGCCACCCCGGCCTGCTCCAGCAACTGGTGCATGGCCTCGCCCAGGCGCGATGCGGGGGTGGACTGCGATGCCTCCGGGTCTGCCGGATCGGTGTCGTCGGCCACGGCACGCGGCGCGGCGCGCAAGTGGACAGGGAGCATCGCCAGCTCGGCCACGGTGAAATGGTCATGCGCGCTGTCAGGCCCAGCCGTCACCAAGCCCGCCTCGGCCTCACCCGCCCCACCCTGTACATCCGCATCCGCCAGCAGTGGCGCCAGCCGGTTCCACCAGCTCCCCAGGGCCGAAACGCTGGGCAACACCGACGACAGCGCCAGGCAGTGCTTGGCGCGTGTCATGGCCACGTACAGCATGTTGAGTTCTTCACGCTGGCGGGCCTGCTGTTCGACCGCCAGGGCGGCTTCGGCGCTGGGGGGCGGACTGGATTCGCTGGCGAGAAAAACAAAGCCCGCAGGTTCGGCTTTTTCGCCGGGCCAATCCACCAGCACGCCCATGGTCTCGGCCTTTTGCGGACGGGTGTCGGTATCGAGCAGCAGCACGCAGCGCGCCTCCAGCCCCTTGGCGCCGTGCACGGTGAGCAGGCGCACCGCCTGCGCGTCCACCCGGCCCGGCGCGCGCACGCCGCCTTTTTTCATGGCCCGCACAAAGGCATAGGGCGTGAGGTAGCGGCCACCATCGTGCTGCAGCGCGGCCGAGAGCAAGGCGCGCAAATTGGCTTGGACGGCAATGCGCTGCGCGGCCGGGGCTGCGGCAGCAAAGCGGGCCAGCACATCGGCCTGCTGGTAGATGGCATGCAGCGCATCGTGTGGCGGCAAGGTGTCCACCCAGGCCTTGTATTGAATCAAACTGGTGCCTAGCGCTTGTAAATCAAGCGGTAGCAGCTCACTTTTTTGTAGCAAATCAAACCAACTGCTGCCCACATGCTCACCTTGACGGCGCAATGCCGCCAGCGCAACGAGGCCATCGTCACCCACGCCGAACAGCGGCGACTTGAGCGCGCGCGCCAGCGAGAGGTCGTGCCCGGTGGACACCAGCACATCCAGCAGCGCCACGATGTCCTGCACCTCGGGCGCGTCAAACAGGTCGGCCTTTTCGGGCTGCACACACGGCAGGTGCAACGCGCGCAGGGCGTCCTGCATGGCGGCCAGCCGGTCGCGCTTGCGGGCCAGCACCAGCACCTCATTGGGGGGCGTGCCTGCGGCGATCTGCGCCGCCACCCAGGCGGCGGCCTGCGTGGATTCGCGCATGCGCTGGGTTTCTTCGGCTTCGTGGCGCGGCTCGGTCAGGCTGTCGCGCCAGACCAACGGGTCGGAGCCTCCGCCACCGTCAGCATCGGGCGGCAGGATAGCGGGCAGGCGCAGCAGCACGCCGGGGTCTTTCGATTCGGTGGTGTGGTCGCGAAAGCCGCTGGTTTCGTGCTGCGCCTGGGCAGTGCCCATCACCTGGTTCACGGCGGCGATCACACCCGTGGCGTTGCGGCGCGTGTGGTCGCAGCTGAGCAAGTCGCCCCCCAGGCCATCGCGCACAAAGGCCCGCGCGGCGATGAACACCTGCGGCTCGGCGCGGCGAAAGCGGTAAATGCTCTGCTTGGGATCGCCCACGATGAACACGCTGGGCGGCTGCGCGCCGCCGCCCGAGCCCGCGTAGCCCGACAGCCAGGCATGCAGCGCCTGCCACTGCAGCGGGTTGGTGTCCTGGAACTCATCCACCAACAGGTGGCGGATGCGCGCATCCAGGCGCTCTTGCACCCAGCCAGAAAGGATGGGGTCGGCCAGCATGACCAGCGCCGTGCGCTCCACATCGTTCATGTCGACCCAGCCGTGTTGGTGCTTGACGGCGGCAAACTCCGCGATCAGGCAGCGCGCCAGCCGGGCCATGCGCTGCTGGTGCTGCCAGGCGTCGTGCTGGCGGCGGGCCGTGAGCAGGCGTTGCAGTTCGGGCTCGGCCTCCTGCGCGGCGGCGAACTTTTCGAGGTTCTTGGAGAGCCGGTCTTCCTTGGCCACGAACAAGGCCTTGCGCAGCATGTCCAGGCGCAGGTTGAGGTCGTTGCAGGCGAGTGCGTCGATGATGGCGTCGGCCGCCTTCTGCGGGGTCTTGTTGGATTCGGTACCCAGCGCCTTGGCGCGGGCCAGCCAGCGCTGGTGGCAGACGTCGCCATGCACAGCATCGGCAGGCTCGTCGAAAGCAGCCAGCTCCGGGTACTGCAACTGAAACGGCGGCACCGAGGCATCGACCACGCCGGCCGTGTCGGCCAGGTCAAACTCGACCCGTTTGGAGAGCGCCGCCGCCAACGCCTTGTGCGTCTGGGATCGACCATGGCGGGCCACGACGGCCTCATAGTCGGCCCGCAGGCTGGCGCTGGTGGCCACTGCCTGCAGGAAAGGGCCCCAGACCTCGCGCACGGCCTCGGCATCGTCTTCGAGCAATTCAAAATGGGCCGGCAAACCCTGCGCCTGCAACAGCGCCAGCGGGGCCGTACCCAGCAGCGCTGCAAACCAGCTGTGGAAGGTGCGGATCTGCGCCGGGCGGCCACTGGCCAGCATCTTTCGGTATAAATTCTGTAGCGCCTCGCGCTGATCCAGAGCGCGCTCCGGGCTGATTCCCCTTGCAACCAATTCTGCGGTCAGCACGTCCAGCGGCGCGTGGGAAAACGCCTCCAGCCATTCCTGCAAACGCTGGCGCATTTCGCCCGCCGCCTTTTTGGTGAAGGTGATGGCGAGAATCTCGTGGGGTGCGGCACCGTCGAGCAGCGCACGCAGCATGCGCGAGACCAGCATCCAGGTCTTACCTGCGCCCGCGCAGGCCTCCACGGCCACGCTGCGCGCGGGGTCGCAGGCGATGGTGTAGAACGCCTCGCGCGAAACGGGGTGGCCGTTGTGTTCGTAGGCCGCAGTCGTGTGGGTTGGTTCGGTCACCGGCGGGGCCTCAGTCATTCCAGAAATCTTTTCGGCACAGGCCACGCGCAGCGCAGTAGTCACACACGGCGCCCTCGCCCAAGGCGGGCATCGGTGCGCCTGCGGCGATGCGGGCGAAGTCGTGCTGGATGCCCTCCACCAGCAGGTCGCGCAGGTGCACCACCTCGTCCTGTTCGTGCATCTGTGTCTCACCCCGCTCGCCCACGTTCACGTAGGCGGCGCGCAGCGTGTCGTGGCTCAGCAAGGCCGCATAGAAAGCAAGCTGGGTGTCTTCGGCCCCCGCCCCGATGCGTTTGCGCGTGACGGTGTCGTTTTCGGTCTTGTAGTCAATGACCAACGGCGTGGGCTCGCCCGTGGATGAGATGGCATCGATGCGGTCGATGGTGCCCACCAGTTGCAAGGCACCCAGCGGCTGGCTGGTTTGCACCTCGGCCTGCCGAAAATGCCCTCCAGCCTGTTCATGCTGCACTAACCAGCGCAGGTAACCATCGCGCACCTGGGCCCAGCCTGCCGCGAACGGCAGAAAGTCGCCCTCGCCCAGGCCCTGCTGCAGCGTGACGGCCTGCGCGGCGCTGTCCATGCGGGCGATGCGCGTGTCTGCGTCGTCTGTCGGCTCGGCCAGCAAGCCCTCATGAAAGTGCTGCAACACCGCATGCAGCCAGTTGCCAAAGTCGCGCTTGTCCACCTCGGCGGCCAGCTCGTCAGCCTCTTGCAGACCCAGTTGGCGCAGCGCAAAAAAACGGTAGGGGCAGTGCCTCAGGTCGGAGTACGCCGTGGACGACAGCCGCACGACCGGCAACGCCCGCCCGTCAGGCAAGGGCCTGGCCGTAGGCGTAGCCACCACGGTGCGCTGGCTGCGGTCGTCCGCCCCTTCGATGCCCGCTCCGTCCAGGTGCAGCGCCAGCACCAGTGCACTGGCCAGCAAGGGCTCGCCGCCTTCGTCGCCCGTGCGCCAGAGCACATCCACGGCCGGTGTCTGCAAAGCATGTTGCCACGCGGCGCGCTGCGCGGCTTCCAGCGATTCGCGCGTGGGCAGACCCCAGGCCTCGCGCTGCGCCGGGGTCCAGTCGCCCACAGGCTCGGGCGATGGCTGCAGGCGTTTTTCATCACAGCCGGGCAGCACCAGCGCGGCAAACGGTCGTGCCAGCAACTGCGGCAGGGGCAGAACGACAACGGGCGCGTCGCCCATCTGGCTGGGCACATAACGTGCGGCTTCCAGCACCTCGTTGGCCCAGCGCGTGAACTCGGCCAGTGCCATGCGGCGGCCTGCGCTGTCCCAGCCGTCCAGCTCGACCTCCTGGCCTGCCTGCAGACGCAGCGCTGTCAGCACGCGGGCGCCTGCGGGGTCATCCTCCAGAACCGTCCACTGGCCATTGCCCTCCAGCAGGGCACGCAAGGCCTGCAGCCACTGCGCCAGCGGGCGTGCGGCACGCAGCCCTTCGCGCCATTCCTGCGCCTGGGCCACACAGACGGCCAAGGCGGGCTGCGCCTCCCAGTCACGCGCGGCGGCACCCGACCACGTCGCCACCTGGGCCTTGCGCAGCGCACGCTCCAGGGCATTGAGGACCGCAGGCTGCACGACCGGTGCATGTTTGAGCCAGTCCAGCACCGCATCGGCGGTGGCATTCCAGGCGCAGGCCGTGAGCGCGGCCATCAGCTGTGCAGCAGCCCGTGTGGTGGAAAGCGTCCAGCCGTTTTCATCGCGCACCGCCACACCGCAGCTGGCCAAGTGCGCGCCAATGCGGCGTGTGAGGGCGCGATCGTTGGCCGCCAGCGCCACCGGTGTGCGGCCGGCCACCACGTGGGCCCACACACAGGCCGCAGCGCGTTGGGCCTCGTCTTCGGCATCCTGCGCAGCGTGCAGCGCCAGGCGGCCGCAGGCCCCGACAGCCACCTCCTCAGGCGGCAAGACCAGGGCCACGGCCTTGTCGCCCCAATGGGCGTGCAAGGCCTGGGCAAGGGCCTCGACCTGAAAACCTTGCAGCAGCACCAGGGCGTCCACCGACTGGCGCACGCCAGGCTCAAACAAGACATCCGTAGCATGGCGCGAGGCCAGCACCCATTCGAGTGCAATGCGGGACACCACGGCTTCGAACCGCAAAGCTGAACCTTCTTCAGGCTCTGGCAAGAGGCTGCGCGCCTGGAGCCCCCAGGCCTCGCGCTGCGCCGGGGCCATGGCAGCCACCACCACCGCCAGCTGGGCCGCCGCCTCTTGCAACGGCACCGCCAGCACGTCCCGCTGCGCGGTCAAACCCGCGCGATCGAGCAAGGCGCGCGCCGTGAGGGTGTCGCGCGCCACGTCCCCGGCCAGATCGTCACCCTGTGGCACAAAGGCAGACAGCTGGCGGGCCCAGTTGCGCGTGGTTTCAAACCGGGGGGCAAATCCGTCGGCATGGAGCAAGGCCCAGTAGCGCTGCGCCCAGGGCATGAGCTGGGCATAGGGAACCAGCACCACCGTGCGCGCGGGATGGGCCCTCAGCCCCTGCATGTGCGCCTCCACCTGGGCCAACACGCGTTGCCACAACGCGGCGCACTGATCGCTTTTCGCTATGACAGTCATAGCGTCGTAAGACCCGGCCACACCGGTGAACGTGGGATTGGTTTCTGTCACAATGCCCTGACTTTAAACGTACACCGGTCACCACCCGATCAAAATCAAGGAATCCGCCATGGCCAGCGAACTCATCAAACATGTCTCTGACGCCAGCTTTGAAGCCGACGTGCTCCAACCCGGCTCCGCCGTGCTGGTGGACTACTGGGCCGAATGGTGCGGCCCCTGCAAAATGATTGCTCCCATCCTGGACGAAGTGGCAGGCACCTACCAAGGCAAGCTGCAGATCGCCAAGATGAATGTGGACGAAAACCGCGAGATCCCCGCCAAGTTTGGCATTCGCGGCATCCCCACGCTGATGCTGTTCAAGGATGGCCAGCTGGCCGCCACCAAGGTCGGAGCCATGAGCAAGGCGCAATTGACCGCCTTCATTGATCAGCAACTGGCCTGATTCACAAACAAATGCCCCGTTGGTTTTGCCACCTCCGGGGCTTTTCTTGAAGGGTATGCAGCTCGCACAAATACCCAGGGCTGGCGGCAGTGACCACCCCAATCACGCCCCCTTGAAGCCCTCTCTTTTTTTCCTGTCATAATTCCACCAGATCACCGGACTGCACGCATTGGCAGCCGGACCAAGATCCCCGGCGAGCCGGACCTGCAAACAGCAGCCCATCCGGCACCAGCCCATCTCCCCCAAGATTCATACCTACTCCGCCAAGGAGTCAATCCATGCACTTAAACGAACTCAAGGCACTGCATGTGTCTGAAGTCCTGAAGCAGGCCGAAGAACTCGAAATCGAAAACACGGGCCGCATGCGCAAGCAGGAGTTGATGTTTGCGATCATCAAGAAGCGGGCCAAGACCGGGGAACAAATCATTGCCGACGGCGTGCTGGAAATCCTGCCCGACGGATTTGGTTTCCTGCGCAGCCCTGACACGAGCTTCACGGCCAGCACAGACGATATCTACATCAGCCCCAGCCAGGTGCGCCGCTTCAACCTGCACACCGGCGACATGATCGAAGGTGAAGTGCGTACACCCAAAGACGGTGAACGCTACTTCGCGCTGAACAAGCTCGACTCCGTCAATGGCGGCCCACCCGAGCAGAACAAGCACAAGGTCATGTTTGAAAACCTGACGCCGTTGTTCCCCAAGGAACAGATGCGCCTGGAGCGCGACGTCAAGAGCGAAGAGAACATCACCGGCCGCATCATCGACATCATCGCGCCCATCGGCCGTGGTCAGCGCGCGCTGATCGTCGCCCCGCCCAAGAGCGGCAAGACGGTGATGATGCAGCACATCGCCCATGCCATCACGGCCAACAACCCCGATGTGCACCTGATGGTGCTGCTGGTGGACGAGCGCCCTGAAGAAGTGACCGAAATGCAGCGCACGGTCAAGGGCGAGATCATCGCCTCGACCTTCGACGAACCCGCCGCGCGCCACGTGCACGTGGCCGAGATGGTGATCGAACGCGCCAAGCGCCTGGTCGAATTGAAGAAGGACGTGGTGATCCTGCTGGACTCCATCACCCGCCTGGCCCGCGCCTATAACAACGTTGTGCCGTCGAGCGGCAAGGTGCTGTCGGGTGGTGTGGACGCCGCTGCACTGCAGCGCCCCAAGCGCTTCTTCGGCGCCGCTCGCAAGGTCGAGGAAGGTGGCTCGCTCACCATCATCGCCACCGCACTGGTCGACACCGGCAGCCGCATGGACGAAGTGATCTTTGAAGAATTCAAGGGCACTGGCAACTGCGAAATCCACCTGAACCGCCGCCTGTATGAAAAGCGCGTATTCCCCGCCATCGAGCTCAACAAGAGCGGCACCCGACGCGAAGAGCTGCTGCTGGCGCCCGAGATCCTGCAAAAGACGCGCATCCTGCGCCAGTTCATGTACAACATGGACGAGATCGAGTCCATGGAGCTGATGATCAAGAACATGAAGGCCACCAAGACCAACGTGGACTTCTTTGACATGATGCGTAGGGGCGGCTAGCGCCCCCGCACCTCTGGTGGGCCGGCAACGGCCACCTCATCCCGCACGCCCTTGGGGCCTGCGGGATTTTTTTTGTCCGGGCGATGCCATTCGCTGGTGCACAGCCCCCAAAAAAAGCACCTTGTGGATGCACAGACGCGGGAAAACCCCCGGATTACCCCACTTTTGAGCTGGCCCGGAAACTGCTATCTTGCAATCTGTCGACAGACGACTGTCGAAGATCAAAGAAAAGAAACACCGCTTGGTGTAGAGGCACCCGGCCTCAACAAATATCCAAGGAGCCGCGCATGAGACCAAACCAACTCGCCACCGCCGAAGCGTTCCAGGCAGACGCCACCGAACAGCAGGTGCGTGAAGACCTAGCGGCTGCCTACCGCCTGATCGCGCACTTCGGGCTGGACGACAGCATTTACACCCACATCTCGGCGCGCGTGCCGGGCCGGCACGACCAGTTCCTGATCAACCCGTTCGGACTGCTGTTCAAGGACATCACGGCCAGCTCGCTGGTCAAGATCGACACCGAAGGCCGCATTCTGGAACCGTCACCCTATGACGTGAACCCGGCTGGCTTCACCATCCACAGTGCCGTGCATGCGGCGCGCCACGATGCGGCCTGCGTGGTGCACACCCACACGGTGGCAGGCGTCGCCGTGTCATCGCTGGCCTGCGGGCTGCAACCTTGCAACCAGTGGGCGCTGCAGTTCCATGGGCGCGTGGTCTACCACGCCTTCGAGGGCATCGCGCTGGACCTGGACGAACGCGAGCGGCTAGTGGTCGACCTTGGCCCCACGTCGCGCGCCATGATCCTGCGCAACCACGGCCTTCTCACCCTGGGGCGCAGCGTGGCAGAGGCACTCATCCTCATGCTCAACCTCGATCGTGCCTGCAAAGTGCAGTTGGCCATCCTGGCCAGCGGCCAGCCGATCCACCCGGTGCCCGAAGAAGTCCGCGAGCGCACTGCGCAGCAATACGAAAGCGGTGATACCAACCGCGTACCCGGCCAACCGGACCCCCACTGGCGTGAATGGCAAGGCTTGCTGCGACACCTGGAACGCCCGGTGCCCAGCAGCTTCCGAGACTGACGCCCCAACCCCTCCCCTTTTTTTGACAACCCTCCTCACAAGGAAACATGCCATGAAGCGTCGCGAACTGATTCAATTGGGGGCCTCAGGGCTCGGTCTGAGCATTGCGGGCGTTCCACTGAGTGCTCTCGCTCAGACCCGTAAAGGCGTGATCAACGTCCTGGTCCAGCCCGAGCCACCAGGACTGATGCTCGGCATGGTGCAAAACGGTCCCACGCAGCTCATCGCAGGCAACATCTATGAAGGGCTGTTGCGCTACGACGAGAAGCTCAACCCGCAACCACTGCTGGCCACCAGTTGGACTGTGAGCCCTGACGGCATGGTCTACACCTTCAAGCTCAAGCCCAACGTGAAGTGGCATGACGGCAAGCCCTTCACCTCGGCCGACGTGGTGTTCTCGGTCGACGGCTTCCTGCGCAAAACCCACGCGCGGCTGCGCGGCAACCTGGAATCGCTGGACACGGTGCGTGCCCTTGATCCGCTCACCGTGGAGTTCAAGCTCAAATCACCCTTCGGCCCCTTCCTCGGCTTGTTCGAAACCGGCACCATGCCCATGGTTCCCAAGCATGTGTACGAGGGCACAGACTTCGCCACCAACCCGGCCAATGCCGCCCCCATGGGCACAGGCCCATTCAAGTTCAAGGAATGGATCAAAGGCTCGTACATCCAGCTGGTGGCCAATGAGGCCTACCACATGCCCAACCTGCCCGAAGTTGAGAGCCTGTATTTCCATGTGATTCCCGATGCCGCCTCGCGCGCAGCGGCCTTTGAATCCGGCAAGGTCGATATCGTCCCTGGCGGTGCCGTAGAGTTCTTCGACGTGGCACGCCTGTCCAAGCTGCCCGGTGTGCAGGTCACCACCAAGGGCTGGGAGTTCTTTTCGCCGCACTCCTGGCTGTGGCTGAACAACCGCAAGGCGCCCATGAGCAACGTCAAATTCCGCCAGGCGGTGATGCACGCCATCGACCGCGAGGCCATGGCAAAAATTGCCTGGCAGGGCTTTGCAAAGCCAGCCACGGGCCCATTCAACAGCCACATCAAGTACTACAGTGCCGACGTAGCCAAGTACCCACGCGACCTGGACAAGGCGAAGAAGCTGGTGGCCGAATCGGGCTACAAGGGCGAAACCCTGCGCTTGCTACCCCTGCCGTATGGCGAATCCTGGCAGCGTCAGGCCGAAATCGTGCGCCAGAACCTGACCCAGGCTGGCATCAAGGTCGAACTCACCGGCACCGACGTGGCGGGCTGGAACCAGCGCCTGAATGAGTGGGATTACGACATCGCTTTCACCTACGTCTACCAGTATGGCGATCCGGCACTGGGCGTGGCACGCAACTACACCAGCACCAATATTGCCAAGGGCTCGCCCTTCAACAATGTAGAGGGCTACAGCAACAGCCGGGTGGATGCGCTCTTTGCCGCGGGCGCCCGGGCCACCGACCCCGAGTCGCGCGCCAAAGCGTACCTGGAGGTGCAAAAGCTGTTGCTCGAAGAAGTGCCTGTGGCCTGGCTGCACGAGATCAACTTCCCCACGCTTTACCGCAGCAAGGTAAAGAACCCTATCAGTTCGGGCATTGGCCTGAACGACAGCCTGGGCCGCGCCTCGATCGGCTGAACGCCACGGTGTCCATCTGCCGGGGTCGCGCCTGTTTGCGCCCCGGCAGCCCTTCAATGCTCTCGCCCCACGCCGATGAAACGTCTTCAATACATGCTCACCCGCGTCGCCCAGGGCCTGCTGGCCCTGATGTTGATCGCCACCGTGAACTTCTTGCTCATCCGAGCCGCCCCTGGCGACCCGGTGTCCGTGATGGCTGGCGAGGCGGGCGCATCGGACGCCCAATACGTGGCTCAGTTGCGGCGCGAGTTCGGGTTGGACAAACCTCTGTCTACCCAGCTGGGCACCTACCTGGGCCGGGTGGCTACGCTGGATCTTGGCTACTCGTACCGGCAACAGCAGCCCGTGCTCAAGCTCATTGCAGAGCGGCTGCCTGCCACCCTGTTGCTCACGGGCAGCGCCTTTGCCCTGTCGCTGCTGTTTGGCGTGGTGCTGGGGGCAATGGCCAGCAAGCGGGTGGGCAGTTGGCTGGACAGTGCGATCACCGTGGTGGCACTGGTGTTCTATGCCATGCCGCTGTACTGGCTGGCAATGATGGCGGTGCTGGTGTTCACCGTTCAGCTCGACTGGCTGCCAGGCTTTGGCTTCTTCACCGTGGGCAGTGACGCCACGGGCCTGGCACGCGCCTGGGACATCGCTCAGCACCTGGTCATGCCCTCACTCACGCTCGCGCTTTTTTATATGGCGGTGTATGCGCGCATGACGCGCGCCTCCATGCTCGAAGTAGCACAGATGGAATTCGTGAAGACTGCGCGCGCCAAAGGTGTGCGCCCAGGCCGCATTCAGCGCTCACACATCCTGCGCAACGCGCTGCTGCCAGTGGTCACGTTGGCCGGCATCCAGGCCGGTGGAATGATCGGCGGCGCTGTACTGACCGAAACCGTTTTCGCCTGGCCCGGCATTGGCCGCCTGATGTTCGATGCCCTGCTGCAGCGCGACTACAACCTGCTGCTCGGCTGCTTCCTCGTGACAGCCGCCGTAGCGGTGCTGTTCAACCTGCTCACCGACCTGGTCTACACCCTGGTTGATCCCCGCATCGAACTCGGCTGACAAGGACACACACCATGAGCCTCCCCTCCAAGAATTCATTCTGGCGCCGCTACCGGCGCAACCGCGGCGCCGTATTCGGTCTGGTCGTGCTGCTGCTTGTGGCACTGCTAGTGGCCTTTGGCCCCCTTCTGGCATCGCACGACCCCTGGGACATGGTAGAGCAGCCGTTCCTGCAACCCGGGCAGACCGCCGGTTTCGCACTGGGCACCGATACCATGGGCCGCGACATCCTCTCGGGCATCGTCATGGGCGCACGCATCTCGCTGCTGATCGGCGTGGTCTCCACCGTGGTCTCGCTGCTCATCGGGGTGACCATCGGTGCTTTGGCGGGCTACTTCGGACGCTGGGTCGATGCCACGCTGATGCGCTTCACCGAGCTGTTTCAGGCCATCCCCAGCTTTGCGCTGGCCATCGTACTGGTGGCGATCTTCGAGCCATCGGTGAAGTCCATCGTGGTGGCCATCTCACTGGTTTCCTGGCCGCCCGTGGCGCGGCTGGTGCGCGGCGAATTCCTCACCCTGCGCCAACGCGACTTCGTGGCAGCAGCGCAATTGGCAGGCCAGAGCACGCCCCGCATCATCCTCACGCAGATCCTGCCCAACGCAGCCTCGCCCATCGTGGTGATGGCCTCGCTGATGGTGGCGACAGCCATCCTGCTCGAATCGAGCCTGAGCTTCCTGGGACTGGGTGACCCCAACCAGATGAGCTGGGGCTACATGGTGGGCGCCGCGCGCACTGTGCTGCGCCAAGCCTGGTGGATGGCCGTATTTCCCGGTGTGGCTATTTTGCTTACGGTACTGGCCCTGAATCTGGTGGGCGAAGGGCTGAACGATGGCCTGAACGCCCGTCTGGACGGGAGAACCTGATGAACGCCGTACTCAAACCTTTCGACGACACAGAATCCATGTCCCAGGTACTTGCCCAGACCGCAGAACCCGTACTCGACGTGCGCGGCCTCGATATCCGACTGCCCGCAGGGGGCGACCGCCTTCTGGCGGTGCAGGGTGCCAGCTTCACTCTGCTACCCGGCCAAACGCTGTGCGTAGTGGGGGAGTCCGGCTCAGGCAAGTCCATGATCGCCAACGCCATCATGGGCCTGCTGCCACGCCCCCTGGTCGAACCCGTGGCAGGGCAGATTCTTTTTGACGGAACCGACCTGCTACAGCTGAACGAATCCCAATTGCGCCGCCTGCGTGGCCAGCGCATGGGCATGGTGTTTCAGGAGCCCATGACGGCCCTGAACCCCGTGATGCGCATTGGCGAGCAATTGGAAGAAGTGTTCGACGCCCACATGCGACTGGGCGCGGCCGAAAAACGCCAGCGCATCCTGGCAGCGCTGGCCGACGTGGGCCTGCCCGAGCCTGAGCGCCTGATCGACAGCTACCCGTTTCGCCTCTCGGGTGGTCAGCGCCAACGGGTGATGATCGCCTGCGCCATGCTGCTGGAGCCAAGCCTGCTGATCGCCGACGAACCCACCACAGCACTGGATGTGACCACGCAGGCCCAGATTCTCAAGCTCATGCGCGACCTGCAGCGGCGCCGTGGCATGGCCATGCTGTTCATCACACACGACTTTGGCGTGGTCTCTGAAATCGCCGACCACGTGGTTGTGATGCAAACAGGGCAGGTGGTGGAAGCAGGCCCCGCACAAGAGGTGCTGCGCCGCCCACAGCACCCCTACACCCGCAAACTGATCGCAGCCATTCCAAATGGAGCACCCCGTGTGGCGCAGGCCGAGCCCGACCCCGTGCATGTGCTGCAGGTGCAGGACCTGTGCAAGACCTATGTGAGCGGCGGCAGCCTGTTCAAGCGCGGACGCGAAGTGGTAGCGGCGGACCATGTGAGCTTTGAGCTGCGCCGGGGCCAGACGCTGGGTCTGGTGGGCGAGTCGGGCTCGGGAAAATCCACCGTGGGCCGTTGCATCGTGGGCCTGGCGCCGTTCGAATCAGGCCGCATCCTGTTCCGGGGGCGTAACCTCATGTCAGGTGCTGCGCTGCGCCAGCAGGCCAAGGGCAAGATCCAGATGGTCTTTCAAGACCCATACGCCTCACTCAACCCGCGCCACCGTATTGGTCCCACCCTCGCTGCAGGCCCCATTGCCCAGGGCGTTCCCAAGGCGCAAGCCATGGCGCGCGCACTGGAACTGCTGCAACTGGTGGGCCTGGGGCCCGAGGCCGCTGACCGCTTTCCGCACGAGTTCTCGGGCGGACAACGCCAGCGCATCGGCATTGCCCGCGCACTGGCCATGGAACCGGAGTTGCTGGTGGCCGACGAGCCGGTGTCGGCCCTTGATGTATCGGTGCAGGCCCAGGTGCTCAAGCTCTTTGCCGAGGTGCGCGAGCGCTTTCAGCTGGCCATGGTCTTCATCACCCACGACCTGCGCGTGGCGGGTGAGATGTGCGACCACATCGCCGTCATGCAGCGGGGTCAGGTGGTGGAGTACGGCCCCACAGCCGAGGTGTTGGCACGCCCGCAGCACCCCTACACCCGCACCCTGATCGACGCCATCCCCCGGCTGGCAGCCCAGCCAGAAGACGCCCCATGAGCCGAAACCCCGACCGCCTGACCCTGGCTTTCCTGAGCAGCCAGATCCCGATGGACTATCTGCTGCCTGCGTTTCGTGCGCAGTTTCCTACCGCCGAGCTGCGCCTGGGAGAGCAGCTTGGGGCATTGGACGAGATCGACGCCGTGGTGTGCTGGTACCCGCCAGAGGGGTTGCTGGCACGCCTGCCCCACCTGCAGCTGGTGCAGTCGGTGGGCGCAGGCATTGACCACATCAGCGCAGACACCACCCTGCCACCCGTGCCTGTGTGCCGCATCGTCGACACTGACATGGCCCACGGCATGACGGCCTTCGTATGCTGGGCCGTCATCCACCGCCAGCGCCACATGGACCGCTACCTGGCGAGCGCAGCCGTACGGCGATGGGAAGAGCAACCCATACAGCCGCCCGGCCAGCACCGCGTAGGCATCGCCGGACTGGGCACACTGGGTCTGGCCTGCGCGCATGCACTTCTGACCATGGGCTATGCCGTGCGCGGATGGAGCCGCTCGCACAAGGCAGACCTGCCCGAGGGCCTGGAGGCCTTCCATGGCGACGCTGGCCGTGCCAATTTTCTGGCCGGGTGCGACACCCTCATCTGCCTGTTACCACTGACCGAGGCCACGCGCGGCTTCCTGGATCTGGCACTGATGCGGCAGTTGCCACTCGGAGCCCACCTCATCAACGTGGGCCGGGGTGCACACTTGGTAGAGGCAGACCTGCTGCAAGCCCTGAAGGAGGGCCAGTTGGGCGCAGCCACGCTGGATGCCTTCGCGCACGAGCCCCTGCCAGCGGGCCACCTCTTCTGGAGCGACCCACGCATCCTCATCACGCCACACATCGCCACGCGCACCAACCCGGCAACGATTGCACAGCAGACGGCCCACAACCTGGCCCGTATCCGTGCCGGGCATGCCACCGAGGTCGCTGTCGACCTGGCGCGTGGCTACTGACGTTTCACACCCAAGACATAGCCCAAGGACCTCCGCCCATGAACGCCCCTACGCCCCACACCCTTCTGGCCCAGCAAGACATTTCAGCCCACCTTCACCCGTTCACCAACCTGGCCGTGCATGCCGACGTAGGCCCGCTGGTCATCACGCGCGGTGACGGCATCCAGGTCATCGACGAACACGGCCGACGCTATATCGAAGGCATGTCGGGCCTGTGGTGCAGTTCGCTGGGCTTCAGCCACCCACGCCTGGTGGCTGCAGGCATCAAAGCGCTGCAGACGCTGCCTTACTACCACACCTTCAACCACCGCTCGAACCCGGCCGTAGCTCAGCTGGCAGAAAAACTGCTGGCGCTGGCCCCCGTGCCCATGGGCCGCGTGTTCTTTGCCAACTCTGGCTCAGAAGCCAATGACTCGGCCGTGAAAATGGTCTGGTACTACCACAACGCCATTGGCAAACCGGGCAAAAAGAAGATCCTGGCGCGCCAAAAGGCCTATCACGGCGTGACGGTGGCAGCCGCCAGCCTGAGCGGGCTGCCCACCAACCACCGCGACTTCGACCTGCCCATAGACCGCATCTCACATGTCGATTGCCCACACCACTACCGCTATGGTCTGCCCGGCGAAAGCGAGGAGGCCTTTGCCACCCGTCTGGCCGTTGCGCTGGAGCAACGCATCCTGGCCGAAGGCCCCGACACCGTGGCCGCCTTCTTCGCGGAACCCGTGATGGGTGCTGGTGGCGTGATCGTGCCGCCCGCCACCTACTTCGAAAAGATCCAGGCCGTACTGCGCAAGTACCAGGTGCTGCTGGTGGCCGACGAAGTGATCTGTGGCTTTGGCCGTACCGGCGCCATGTTCGGCTCCACCACCTTCGGCATGCAGCCCGACATCCTGACCTGTGCCAAGGCGCTGTCGTCGGGCTACGTGCCTATCTCGGCGGTGATGGTGTCCCCGACGGTCCATGCAGCCATCGCCGCCAACAGCGGCAAGATCGGCACCTTCGGCCATGGCTACACCTACTCAGGCCATCCGGTAGCCTGTGCGATTGCGTTAGAAACCCTGCGGGTCTATGAGGATGACCACATCCTAGAACATGTGCAAGCCCTGGCTCCCGGCTTCCAGGCAAGGCTGCGCGCCTTTGGCGAGCGCGCCAGCGTGGGCGAAGCCCGTGGTGTGGGCCTGATTGGAGCCCTGGAGCTGGTCGCAAACAAGGCCAACCGCACACCCTTTGCTCCCGACATCAAGGCTGGCCCCCGCCTGGCCCAGCTGGCGCAGGAGGAAGGCCTCATCGTGCGCGCCATGGGCGACACGGTGGCGCTGTGCCCTCCGCTGATCATCACCGACACAGAGCTCGGCGAACTATTCGCCCGCCTGGAGCGCGCCTTCGACCGCTTCGAAGCCACGCTGGGTTGAACTAAACATGCAGGCCTTCTTCTGCCCTGACCAATTGCAGCACACACCGCAGCAGTTCATGCGTCTGGGCCGGCTCATGCCGGCCACCGACCTGCCCAGCCGCGCCGAAAGCCTGCAGGCCACCTTGCACGCAGCCGGGGTACCCGTGCACAGCCCACCTGAAATCGCCCGCACAGCCCTGGAGGCGGTGCACGCGCCACACTACCTGGACTACCTGGAGACCGCCTACGAGCGCTGGCAAAACCTGCGCCGCCCGGGTGTGGAGCCCGGCATCGAGGTATTGCCTAACCTCGCCCCCTACGCCGGCGTGTCCCTGGGTCTGGAGCGCCCGCCCTGCCCTTCGCCCGCGCTCCCCGCACAGACGGGCTATTACCTGGGCGACCTCTCGTGCCCGCTGGGGCCGCACAGCTGGCGCTCCATCCTGCGCTCGGCGCACAGTGCCGTGGCCGCGGCCGACGCCGTCATTGGCGGAGCCCGTGCTGCGTATGCGCTGTGCCGTCCCTCGGGCCACCATGCACACCGCGACCGCGCCAGCGGTTTTTGCTTCGTGAACAACAACGCCTGCGCAGCAGCGCGGCTGCAACAGGCTTTCGGCCGCATTGCGGTGCTTGATGTAGATGCCCACCACGGCGACGGCACGCAAAACATCTTCTATAGCAACCCCAATGTACTGACGGTGTCCACCCACGCCGACCCCGCGCAATACTTTCCGTTCTACACAGGCTATGCGCACGAGCGTGGTGCTGGCGCAGGCCTGGGCTGTAACCTGAACCTGCCATTGGTCCACGGCAGCGGCAACGCCGAATTCCTTCAGGCCCTGGCGGCTGCTCACCGAGCGATCACAGACTTCCGCACCGAGGCATTGGTGCTGGCCCTGGGTTTCGACACCTACAAGGACGACCCCATCAGCGTGCTGCGCCTGGATTTCGACGCCTACCGCGCCACAGGCCAGCTATTGCGCACGCTGGGGCTGCCCGTGGTGGTGGTGCAGGAAGGCGGCTACCTGGTCGAAGCCATCGGACCAGGCCTTGCGGCCTTCCTGGAAGGCCTGCATGGCTGACACCACCGCCGCCAGTCGCCAGCTACAGCGCCAGGGCATGCTGATGTTCCTGGGCGCCCTGCTGGCCTTTGCCATCTACGACGCCTTTGCCAAACACATGCTGGCCCAATACCCAGCCACGCTGATGAACCTCACGCGCTACGCGGCCGTGTGCAGCCTCGCGCTGATTGGGCTCATGCGCCACGGCGACTGGAGCGTGTGGAAGGTGTGGCGCCAACCGCACCGCAAGCTGCTGCTGATGCGCAGCCTGATGCTGGCCATCGTAGCCACCAGCTTCATGACTGCGCTGGCCAGCATGCCGTTGGCCGAAGCCACCGCCATCTACTTCACCGCGCCGTTGATCATGGTGGCCCTGTCACCGTGGCTTCTGGGCGAAACAGTAGGCCGAGTGCAGTGGGTGGCTGTGCTGCTGGGCTTTGCCGGCATGCTGCTCATCGTGCGCCCCGGCGGCAGCCTGCCACTGGCGGGCACACTGCTGATGGCGCTATCGGCCGTGTGCTACGCACTGTTCCAGGTGCTCACTCGGCGCCTTTCGGGCCTGGTGCCGGGGCCCGTGCAATATGCCTACATGGCCGCCGTATGCCTGGTGGTCACCAACCTGCCGGCACTGGTCGTGCCGGTGGAGCACTGGCCCGGCTGGGACGAAATCGCGGTGCTCCTGGCAGGTGGCTTGGTCAGTGGCGCCGCCCAGCTGCTGCTGCTGGCGGCCTTCCAGCGCGTCTCAGCCTCAGTGCTGGCCCCCATGAACTACCTGCAGTTGCTGCTGGCCGTTCTGATCAGCACCTTCTGGTTCCAGCGCCCACCGGATGGGCTGGCGCTGGCGGGCATGGGCGTGATCGGTGCTGCGGGGCTCTACCTGGCTTGGCCCAGGCGCTTAAAGTAGCGGCCCGCCGCGCCCTTTCATGCGCCAAAGACACCCAGAGACACCATGACCCAAGCCACACCCCTTACCCCACAGCCCGCGGCTGCACCCGGCTTCGCATCCATCGAACGGCCCGATCTGGTGGCCATGGTGGAGAGCCAGTTGCAACAGGCCATCGTCGAAGGCCGACTCGCCCCAGGTGCCCGCATCGTCGAAGCGGAGCTTGCGCGGCAGATGGGAATCAGCCGCGCACCCGTGCGTGAGGCCGCGCGCCGGCTGGAAAGTCAGGGGCTGCTGATCTCACGACCTCGCCATGGTTTTGCCGTGCGCGCGCTCTCTCTCAAGCAGATCAACGACCTGTTTGAAGTGCGCATTGGCCTGGAGATGATGGCGACACGCCTGGCCTGCCAGGCAGCCAGCGACGAACAACTGGCCCAACTGCAAGCCCGCGTGGAAAACATGGTGACACAGGCGTCGAGGCTTGGTCAGGCTGAACGCGTAGCACTGGACCTGGGCATTCATCTCACCATCAGCGAGCTGTCGGGCAATGACTACCTGCACCGACTGTTCAGCAACATGCAAACCGAAATTCGCATGATCCTGGCCTTTACCGAAGGCAGCTACCGCGACCCGCTCCTGATCGCCGAATCGCACCAGCCTGTGATGGAAGCCATCCTGCGCCGCGATGCCGATGCGGCCCAGGCGGCGTTGCACCACCACCTGATCGAAGGCCAGGAGCATGTGCAAGCCCTGTTCCTTTCTGCACAGAACCCCACCACCTCGCCACCCCAACCGGCTCCACCATGAAGATCGTCTACTCCGACCAGCACCAGCAGCACGACCCGCAACAGTTCATGGTGCGTGGGCGCCTCCAACGCAGCAACGAACAGCCCGAGCGCGCGGCCCTGCTGCTGGCCGCAGCCCAATCTGCGGGCCACGCGGTAGTCTGCCCCGAAGACCACGGCCCTGGCCCACGTGCCGCGATCCATACGCCGCAATACCTCCACTTCTTGGAAACCGCTTGGGAGCGCTGGCAACAACTGCCCGATGCCTCCGACGAGGTGATGCCCAACGTCTACCCCTTCCCCGGCCAACCTGCCACCTACCCTGACCACCTGGTGGGGCAGGCCGGCTACCACATGGGAGACAACGCCTGCAGCATCGGACGCCACACCTGGCATGCCGCCGTGCATTCGGCGCATGTGGCCACCCATGCCGCCGAGTTGGTGCTGGCTGGCGAGCGGGCCGTGTATGCGCTGTGCCGCCCACCCGGCCACCATGCCTACCCAGACCGTGCCAACGGCTTTTGCTACCTCAACAACGCGGCCATCGCTGCCCAACACCTGCGCCAGCGCCATGCGCGCGTCGCCGTGCTCGACATTGACGTGCACCACGGCAATGGCACACAGGGCGTGTTCTGGCGCCGCCCCGATGTGCTGACCATCTCGCTACACGCCGATCCACACTTCTGCACCCCCTTCTTCACCGGTCATGCGCATGAGCGTGGAGAAGCCGAAGGACTGGGCTACAACGTCAACATCCCTCTGGCCAAAGGCACAGACACCGACAGCTACCTGCAGGCCCTGGCCAAGGCGCTGACCACGCTGCGCGCCTTTGCGCCCGGCGCACTGGTGGTAGCCCTGGGGCTTGACGCACACGAACGCGACCCCTACAAAGCCCTGGCAGTCAGCACCGAAGGCTTTGCCCGCATCACCACCGAGATCGCCCGAATGGGACTGCCTACGGTGCTGGTACAAGAAGGCGGCTACCTCAGCGATGACCTGGGCCCCAACCTGGCCAGCGCGCTGCGCGGCTTTGAAGTGGGCTGCTGAAATGAGCGCGTTGCCCACCTTCAACGACCCAGATGCCCTTGCGCGCGACCTGCCCGGCGCAGCCCTGCTCGGCGCCGACCCGGCCCCCGTGCAGCTGGAAGATGCCGCCGCGCTGCTGGCTGAACACTATGGCTTGCACGGCGATCTGAGCCCACTCACAGGCGAGCGCGATGCCAACTTTCTGCTGAAAACAGCCAATGGCCAGCACTGCATGCTGAAGATCTCGCACCCACTGGAAACTCCATTGGTGGCCGACTTCCAGACCCAGGCCCTGCTGCACCTGGCACGCCACGCACCCGCCTTGCCCGTCCAGCGACTGGTGCCCACGCTGAGCGGCCAGCCTTCGCTGACCGTGCACCTACCGCACACTATCGCCCCGCGCGTGATGCGTGTTTTCAGCTACCTCGAAGGCCTGCCGATGCCACAGGCGCCGCGCTCGGAAGCTCAGCGCCTGAACGTGGCTCGCAGCCTGGCGGCCCTGGACAGCGCGATGGCCGGCCTGCAGCACCCCGCGGGTGACGAGGACTTGCCTTGGGACATTCAGCAGGCCCATCGGGCGCGCGGCCTGCTTCAGACGGTGGCCGACCCCGCACGTCGCGCGCTAGCCCTGTCCGCGCTGGCAGATTTCGAGAGCGAAACGCTGCCCCGCTTGCAGGCCCTGCCGCGCCAGCCCATCCACAACGACTTCAACCTCTATAACCTGCTGGTTGACCCCGCAGAGCCTGAGCGAATGGCTGGCATCCTGGACCTGGGCGACATGGTGCTGGCACCGCGGATCAACGACCTCGCGGTAGCGGCCTCCTACCAGCTCAGCGAAGCGGGCGATGCACTGCCCGCGCTGTGCAGCTTCGTCGCCGCATACCACTCAGTGGCGCCTTTGAGCAGTGCGGAACTGACCGTGCTACCGGCCCTGGTGCGCGCGCGCCTGGCCATGGTGGTGGCCATCAGCGGCTGGCGCGCTGCACGCCAGCCCCACAACGCCGACTACCTGCTGCGCAACAACGCCATCTCATGGGCCCGATTGAGCAGCGTGGCGGGCTGGACAGACACGGCCGTGGTGGCCGCTCTGCACCAAGCCTGCGGACTGTCACCCCAACGCGAGGAAACCCCGCCCGTGCTTCCCACGACCACCGACACGACCGCCTTGTTGGCGCGCCGCGCGCACCTGCTCGGCCCGGCCTACCGCCTGTTCTACGAAGAGCCTTTGCACCTGGTGCGCGGCGAAGGCGTGTGGCTCCATGACGCCCAAGGAAAGCGCTACCTGGACGCCTATAACAACGTGGCCAGCGTAGGCCATTCCCACCCGCATGTGGTCGAAGCCATTGCACGCCAAGCCAGCACACTCAATACCCACACGCGTTACCTGCACGCAGGCATCGTCGACTATGCCGAACGGCTGCTTGCCCATATGCCCACGGCGCTGGGACACGCCATGTTCACCTGCAGCGGCAGCGAGGCCAACGACCTGGCCCTGCGCATCGCGCGCGCCCATACAGGGGCCCAGGGACTGATCATTACGCGCTATGCCTATCACGGCGTCACGGCGGCATTGGCTGAGGCCTCGCCCTCGCTAGGTGCACTGATGCGCCTGGGCAATACCGTGCGCACCGTGCCGGCACCGCAAGCCGCAGGGCACGATACGGTCGAGGTGGGGCGCCACTTTGCGCAAGGGGTGCGCGCAGCCATCGCCGAGATGGCCGCTGCAGGTATACGCCCGGCTGCACTGCTCGTGGACACCGTGTTTTCCAGTGACGGTGTGTACACCCACCCCGCTGGCTTTCTGCAAGAGGCCGTACAGGCCGTGCGTGACGCAGGGGGACTATTCATCGCCGATGAGGTCCAGCCAGGCTTTGGCCGCACCGGCGAGGCGTTCTGGGGCTTTGAGCGCCACAGACTGGTACCCGACATCGTTACGTTAGGCAAGCCCATGGGCAACGGCCACCCAGTGGCCGGCATCGCGGTTCAACCTGAAGTGCTGGCCGCCTTTGCCGCCACCTGCCGGTACTTCAACACCTTTGGTGGCAACCCGGTGTCGATGGCAGCGGCGAGCGCGGTGCTCGACGTGATCGAGCGCGAAGGCCTGCAGGCCAACGCCCTGGCCGCAGGCTCTCACCTGCGCGAGCGGCTGAGCGCATTGCGCCAGCGTCACCCGCAGGTCGGTGAAGTCCGGGGGGCAGGCCTGTTCATAGGCGTTGCCCTGGTCCAGCCCGATGCGGCAGGCCCGCCGCCCGCCACACTTGCCACTCGCGTGGTGAATGCATTGCGCCAACACGGCGTATTGCTCAGCGCCACCGGCCCGGCGGCAGACACCCTCAAGATCCGCCCGCCACTGGTGTTCCAGCGTGAGCATGCCGACCTGCTCGTCGACACGCTCGACCGGGTACTGAGCAACCCAGCCTTGCACCACCCCGCGTGACTCCGCCGAAGAACTTTGCAAACACTCCAGGGAACTCGATGCCACAGACCGCCCCCAGCCCCGCCATCCTGCAGCAGGCGGTGGACGATCTCCATGACGACATGATCGACCTACTGGGCGACTTCGTTGCGACGGCCAGCCTTTCAGGGGCAGAGCAGGCAGCCGCCGATTTTCTGGAGAAGCGGTTACAGAGCATGGGCCTCGATTGCGAGCGCATAGTGCTCGACAGCCACCTGATCGCCAGCTCGCCTCTGTTTTCGTGCCCTTGCGACCCCGACGGCGGGCGCCACAACCTGCTTGCACGCCACCTGCCCCGGCAACGCCCCGATGGCACACGCGGACGCTCGGTGCTCTTTAACGGTCACCTGGATGTGGTGCCCACCGGCCCTGAGGCACTGTGGACCACGCCCCCCTTCCAAACCCGCGTGGAGGGTGATTGGCTGTACGGACGCGGCGCCGGCGACATGAAAGGCGGCATCGTCTGCGCCCTCATGGCCTTGCAGGCCCTTCGCCGCCTGGGGCTACAGCCCGCTGGCGTGGTGGGCATCAACGCCGTGCTCGACGAAGAAAACACAGGCAACGGCACCCTGGCCACCGTGCACGCCCTGCGCAACAGCATGGCCAAGGCGCGCTTGAGCGACTTTGATACCGTCATCATCCCCGAGCCCTTTGCAGAAACCATGATGGCGGCACAAGTGGGGGTGAGCTGGCTGTTCGTGACCATCACCGGGCGCCCCGCACATGTGGCCTACAAAGGCCAGGGGCTCAACCCCATCGAGGCCGGTATGGCCCTGGTCGACGACTTGAAGCAGCTGGAAGCCGAATGGAACCGGCCCGAAAACCGCCACCCGGCCTTCCAGAACGTAGAGCACCCGGTCAACTTCAACCTGGGCCGCATCGAGGGCGGCGAATGGAACTCATCCGTGCCCTGCACCTGTACCCTCGGTCTGCGCCTGGGGTACTACCCAGACGCGGACCCGGATACCGTGGTGGAGCAGGTCAGCCGACGGCTGCGCGCCAAAGCCCAAGCGCTCAACCCGGCACTGCAACTGGAGATCAGCACCCGGGGGCATCGCTCGCCAGGCTGCATCTATCCACTGGACAGCCCTGCCATGCAAACCCTGGCCATGGCCCACCGCAGCGTCCACGGGCGTGACCCCGAGCACCTGGCCTGCACCGCCACCACGGACGGACGCCATTTCAGCCTCCTGACCGACATTCCGGTCACGAACTACGGTCCCGTGGCGCGGAACATCCACGGCATTGATGAATCCGTGTCCCTCGCCAGCTTGCGCCGTGTCACCCGAACGTTTGCCCAGTTCATCATCGACTGGTGCGGGGTGGAGGATGCCGAGGAAAAATCCCCGCTATTGAACCGTGACCAGAAATAGCAGATAATTGAGGGCTTTTTCTGCGGAAAGTACGCTGAATGTTCCACGGCGCAAAGGTTGCACCGGGTTCAGCACGGCTCCCGCACTTGACAAGGATTGATCATGAAAGAAGGCATTCACCCCAACTACCGCGAAGTTCTGTTCTCGGACCTGTCCAACGGCTTCAAGTTTGTGACCCGTTCGTGCGCAAACACGAAGGAAATGGAAACCTTCGAAGGCAAGGAATACCCGCTGTTCAAGCTGGACACGTCCTCTGAATCGCACCCCTTCTACACCGGCACACAAAAGTCGGTGGACAACATGGGTGGTCGCGTGGAGCGCTTCCGCAACCGTTTCGGCAAGACCGCAGCGAAGTAATTCGCCCTTGCGTTCCCGCCAAAAAGGCAGCTCGGGCAACCGGGCTGCCTTTTTTATTTGTTTTTGCCCTTATTCTCGGTGGCTACTTCGCCTTGCTGCCCACTGACGCGTGACTCCCCCAACCCCCGCCATCGTTACCCAGAATGCCGTAACGCCCCTTCCGCGCTGGGCGTTGCTGCTACTGTGCATCGCCTATGTGGTACCCGGCTTTGTGGGTCGTGCGCCCTGGAAAAGCGCCGACATCACCGCCTTTGGCTACATGCTGGAGTTGGCGCAGGGGCGCACTCCATGGCTAAACCCTCTGCTCGGCGGCATGCCGCCCGAAACCGAAGGCTTGCTGCCCTATTGGATCGGAGCCTGGGCCATGCAGATAGCGCCGCCATGGCTGTCTGCCGAAATGGCTGCGCGCATTCCCTTCGCCGGGCTGCTCGCCATTGCGCTCATCGCCACCTGGTATGGAGTCTATTACCTGGCGCGCAGCCCTGGCGCCCAGCCCGTGGCCTTTGCGTTTGGCGGTGAAGCCCCGCCCCTTGACTACGCCCGCGCCATTGCCGATGGCGCACTGCTGGCATTGATCGCCTGCCTGGGGCTTGCCCAGCTGTCGCACGAGGTCACCAGCTATCTCGTGCAGTTCAGCTGTACGGCCTTGCTCTTTTTTGCGGTGGCAGCCATGCCACACCGCACGGTGGCACCGGCCATGGCACTGGTGGCAGGCATGGTCGGGCTGACACTGGCTGGCGCCCCTGCGCTGGCTGCAATGATGGGCCTGGGCAGCATGGTGCTGGTGGTCTATGCACCTGGAAGCAGCACCGACCGTAAATGGCCTTGGGCACTGGCTTTGACAGCCGTTACGCTGGTGGCAGCGTTGATAGCCTGGTCTCTGGATCTGTGGCGCTGGCGGATTGTGAGCACCGATGCTGGCGGCAAGGAGTGGCAAAGCCTTGCGCGCTTGCTGCTGTGGTTTGGCTGGCCCGCATGGCCGATGGCGTTGTGGACCCTGTGGCGCTGGCGCAAGCAGATCGTGAGCCGCCAGGGCCACCGGCATTTGCTGCTGCCGCTGTGGTTCTCTGCCGTGTCCATTGGCGCCACCATCACCACCCAGCCCGCAGACCGTGCCTTGCTGCTGGGCCTTCCCGCCCTGGCATCGCTGGCGGCATTTGCACTGCCTACACTGCGCCGCAGCGTCGGCGCATTGATCGACTGGTTCACTCTGCTCTTTTTCACCACGGCTGCCTTGGCCATCTGGGTGATCTGGATTGCCATGCTGACGGGTGTACCCGCCAAGCCGGCGGCAAACGTTGCCAAGCTCGCACCCGGTTTTGTGCCGCAGTTCTCAGCACTCACGCTAGTGGTGGCTCTTGCAGCGACCGTGGGCTGGTGCAGCCTGGTCTGGTGGCGCGCATCCCGCGACCGCGCACCCATCTGGAAAAGCCTGGTGTTGCCCGCTGGGGGCGCCGCATTGGGTTGGGTATTGCTCATGACGCTGTGGCTACCTCTGCTGGACTACGCGCGCAGCTATGGCCCACAGGTGCGCAGTGTTGTAGCGGCCCTCGGCCCTGAGCCCGGGTGCGTTCAAACCGTGGGGCTCAATCGCGCCCAGGTGGCCGCCCTTCAGTACCACGGCCAACTCTCGCTGGAACGCGCTGGCCTTCAGGATGAATGCCAGTGGCTGCTGGCGGACATTGCCTCGTGGCCCGCGTCCGAGCGGATGGTCAACGCCGCGCTCTGGGAGCCAAAGGCCACGATTCCTCGCCCCACCGACAAAAACGATCATCTGCTGTTATTCCGACGCATGGGCCTGGCGCGCTGATGTCGGAGCGGACCACCATCACCCGGCATGCCCTCACGGTACTGGCCGGGCAACTGGCCGTGATGGCGTTTGGTGTGACGGACACCATCGTCGCCGGCCGCTACGGCGAGTCGTCGCTTGCGGCGCTGTCCGTTGGTTCAGCCATTTTCATCAGCGTGTATGTGGCACTGATCGGCGTTCTGCAGGCACTGTTACCCGTGTGGGCCGAGCAGCGCGGTGCACGCGAGACTGAGGGCCTTGGCCGGTCACTGCGGCAGGCCCTGTACCTGTGTGGCGCAGCGTCTTTGGTCGGCATGGCGATCTTGTTGTCACCGGCTCCCATCCTGCGCTGGACGGAGGTTCCAGCCGCCCTGCGAGCCGATGTGGAAAACTACCTGGCGGTGCTGGCACTGGCGTTGCCCCCGGCGCTGTTGTTCCGGATCTACAGCACCCTGAACCAGGCCCTGGGCAAACCGCTGCTCGTCACGTGGCTGCAGGTGGGGTCGCTGTTCATCAAGCTGCCGCTGTCGGTGTGGTTCACGTTTGGCGGTGGCGGTCTGCCCGCGCAGGGCGTGGTGGGCTGCGCGTGGGCCACATTGGTCGTCAACTGCAGCATGCTGGCCGTCGCCCTCTGGCTGTTGCGCACCCAGGACCTCTACGAGCCCCTGGGCCTGTGGCGACGCATGGAGCCGCCACACTGGCCCACCATCGCAGGTTTTGCCCGGCTAGGCATTCCTGCGGGCTTGGCCGTGATGGTCGAAGTGACATCGTTCACGCTGATGGCGCTGTTCATCGCTCGGCAGGGCACCACCGCTTCCGCAACCCATCAGATTGCGGCCAACCTGGCCGCCGTGCTCTACATGGTGCCACTGTCACTGGCCATTGCAACCAGTGCTCGGGTCAGCTACTGGTTGGGCGCAGGCAACCCCAAACAGGCCCGCAAGGTAGTTTTTATAGGTTTTAGGCTTTCAGCGCTTATGGGTATTGCGCTGGCAGCTATTTTATTTATAGCAAAAGACCATCTTGGCAGCGTCTATTCAACCAACAGCAGTGTGGTGGCGATGACAGGGGGCGTGCTGGTGTGGGTGGCGATGTACCACGCAGCCGATGCGCTGCAGACCCTGTGCGTGTTCGTGCTGCGCTGCTACCGCATCACCCTGGCTCCGCTGGCGGTTTACTGCACGTTGTTGTGGGGCGCTGGCCTGGGCGGCGGCTACTGGCTGGCCTACACGGGCAACGGTCCTTGGGCCGGAGTTCCTTCGCCCACCCCATTCTGGGCCGCCAGTGCCGCCGCCCTGGTGGTCACCGCCGCGCTGTTTGTTGCAATGCTTTGGCAGGCCATCAACCCGGCAGAGAGTAGCCGCGCAGCCGGTTCGCAGGGAAGGTGACCGAAAACACGGAGCCCTTACCCAAGGTGCTGGATATGTCCAAGGTGGCGCCATGGCGCTGCAGCACATGCTTGACGATGGCCAACCCCAGGCCCGTGCCGCCGGTTTCGCGCGACCGGCTGCGGTCCACGCGGTAAAAACGTTCCGTCAGACGCGGAATGTGCTCGGGGGCGATACCCGGGCCCGTATCGCGCACCGAAAACACGGCGCGGCCATCCTCTTGGCGCGCCCACTCCACAGCAATCGCGCCGCCTGCAGGCGTGTAGCGCACGGCGTTGTTGACCAGATTGGACAGCGCGCTCTGCAGCTCCGCCGGCACGCCCGCAATCTCGCCCTCTGAGCGCAGTGCGTCTGCGGAGGGAAAACCAATGTCGTGCGAGCGCTGCTGGGACTGCGTGAGCAGCGTCGACAGGGCACGACTCTCTTCCTCGCAGCGCTGCATCAGCGATTGGACGGGCGTCCAGTCGGCCATGCCTGGCAGCGGGCTGCCCTCCAGGCGCGACAGCGTGAGCAGGTCCTGCACCACACTCTGCATGCGCAGCGCCTGCTGCGCCATCATGCCCAGATAACGGGAGCGTTCGTCGGCACTCAGGGGCAAGGTCTGCAGGGTCTCGACAAAGCCGGTCAGCACCGTGAGCGGCGTGCGAATCTCGTGCGAGACATTGGCCACAAAGTCACGCCGCATGGCGTCGGCCTGTTCCAGCGCCGTGACATCGCGCGAGAGCAGCAAGGTGCGCCCATCACCATACGGATGCAGGTGCACCGAGATCCGCACCGGCCGCGAGGGCGTGCTCAAGCGCCCCTCCAGCACCACGTCGCTGGAGAAATCCTTGGTGGCAAAGTACGCCGTGAATTCAGGGTTGCGCAGCAGGTTGCCGATGGACTGCATCACGTCGCGCTGGGCGTCAAAGCCGAACTGGTTTGCCGCCATCTGATTGCACCACTCAATACGGCCCTGGATATCCAGCAGCACCACCCCGTTGGGCGACGCCTGCAGTGCGGCCAGGATCTCTTGCAGCCGGTCCTGACTGTCGCGGACCAAGGCTTCCTGCTTGCGCAGCAATCGCCGCGCACGGTCTGCGGTCTCGCCCCAGATACCCCGCATGTCGGGCGTGTCGGCCAGCTCGCCCGTGCGCAGCCAGCGCAACACGCGCGCGCCACGCAACAGGTCCCAGACGAACCACACCCAAGCAGCCACAGCAGCGCCGAGTGCAGCGCCCCAGGAGCCGCTGTACCACCAACCTACACCACCACCCGCCAACTGCCACAGCAGGAAATACGAAATACGCCACAGCATGCGGATAGCGAAGCTTTCTCAGAAAACCGGGGGCGCGGCACACACGCCCGTTGATTGCAACATTCAACCCACGACCAAGGCCTTAGCCTGTCTGCGCCGACGTCAGGCCTGTAGCTGTACCTGCGGCTGCGCGGTCAAACGGTAGCCTGCGCCACGCACGGTTTCCACCATGATGGACGCTGCGCCCAGAGCCTCCCGCAGACGCTTGACATGCACGTCCACCGTGCGCTCCTCGATAAAGACATGGTCACCCCATACCTTGTCAAGCAGCTGCGACCGGCTGTGCACGCGCTCGGCGTGTTTCATCAGAAAATGCAGGAGCTTGAATTCGGTCGGGCCCACCTTGAGGGGCTGCGCCTGAAACGACACGCGGTAGGTCGCAGCGTCCAGCACCAGCTCGCCAATGGTCACGCTGTCACTCACCTGCTCGGGTGCACGCCGGCGCAGCACCGCACGGATGCGGGCCAGCAGCTCCTGCGTGGAGAACGGCTTGGTGATGTAGTCGTCTGCGCCTGCATCCAGCCCAGCCACCTTGTCGGGCTCATCGCCACGCGCGGTGAGCATAAGGATGGGGATGGGCTTGGTGCGACTGTCGGCACGCCATTTACGGGCCAGCGACAGGCCGCTTTGCCCGGGCAGCATCCAGTCCAACAGGATGACATCGGGTAGCACGGCATCCAGCTCACGCTGGGCAGAATCACCGTCTTCTGCCCAAAAGGGCTGGAAGCCGTTATGGCGCAGATTGACCGCAATCAACTCGGCAATGGCGGGTTCGTCCTCCACGATGAGGACACGAGGGAGCTTTCTCATATAAACGCCGAAGCCCTTTTCTTACAGAACGGCTGACTCAATCTCGTCCAAGGCAGTGTGGCGCACATCCTTGCCCTTGACCAGATAGATGATCAGCTCGGCCACATTCTTGGAATGATCCCCGATGCGCTCGATGGCCTTGGCCAGGAACAGCAGGTCCAGGCTGGGCGAAATGGTGCGCGGGTCTTCCATCATGTAGGTAATGAGCTTGCGCACAAAGCCGTCGAACTCCTTGTCGATGAGGTCATCTTCCTTGAGAACCGCCACAGCCATTTTGGTGTCCAGGCGGGCAAACGCATCCAGCGCCTTGCGCAGCATGCCGGAGGCCAGCTCGGCGGCCACGCGCAGGTCGCTCGACGGCAGCGAGCGTGGCGCACCGCTTTCAATGATGGAGCGCACCATGCGCGCCATCTTGTTGGCCTCGTCACCCATGCGCTCCAGGTTGGCCGTGGCCTTGGAGAAGGCCAGCAGCAGGCGCAGGTCGCGCGCGGTGGGCTGGCGGCGGGCAATGATGGAGGACAGCTCCTGGTCGATCTCGACCTCCATTGCATTCACCCGGGTTTCCATCGAGGCCACGGTCTCCACGGCCTCCAGGCTGAATTGCGACAGGGCGTAGACCGCCTGGCGGATCTGCGACTCCACGAGTCCGCCCATCTCCATGACGCGGGCAGAGACGCTGTTGAGTTCGCTGTCGAACTGGGAGGAAAGATGTTTATCGGGCATCTGCTGTCTCCTTAGCCGAAACGGCCGGTAATGTAGTCTTCGGTTTCCTTGCGCTCAGGCTTGAAGAAGATCTGTTCGGTGGCACCAAACTCAATCATCTCGCCCAGGTACATATAGGCGGTGTAGTCGCTGCAACGGGCTGCCTGCTGCATGTTGTGGGTCACGATGGCGATCGTGTAGTCGTGCTTGAGTTCGTCGATCAGCTCTTCGATCTTGGCGGTGGACAGTGGGTCCAGCGCCGAAGTGGGTTCATCGAGCAGCAGCACCGATGGCTTCACTGCCACGCTGCGGGCGATACACAGGCGCTGCTGCTGGCCACCGGACAAGGAAAGACCGCTCTGGTGCAATTTGTCCTTCACCTCGGTCCACAGCGCCGCTTTGGAAAGCGCCCATTCCACGCGGTCATCCATTTCGCTCTTGCTGAGGGTCTCGTACAACTTCACGCCGAAGGCGATGTTGTCGTAGATGGACATCGGAAAAGGCGTGGGCTTCTGGAACACCATGCCAATACGAGCGCGCAGCAGGTTGATGTCCTGCTTGGCGTCCAGGATGTCCTGGCCATAGAAATTGATCGTGCCCTCGGCGCGCTGGCCAGGGTACAGGCTGTACATGCGGTTGAGCGTACGCAGCAAGGTCGATTTGCCACAACCGGATGGGCCAATGAAGGCCGTGACCTTGTGCTCGGCGATGTTCAGGCTCACGTTGCGCAGGCCCTGGAACTTGCCGTAGAAAAAACTCAGGTTGCGCAGTTCCAGCGCATTCTTGCTGGCGGTAGCGGTAGCAGTGGCGTTCATTGTCAAATCCTGAAATGGAGGCTGTCTTGTCGATGTCTGCAGCAGGGATTGCGGAGGGATCACACGCGGTTTTTCTCGCGCAGGAACACCCGCGCCACGACGTTGAGAATCAGCACCGACAACGTGATAAGCAGCGCCCCTCCCCAAGCCAGGCGCACCCAGTTCTCATAGGGACTCAAGGCAAACTGGAAGATCACCACAGGCAGGTTGGCCATGGGTGCATTCATGTTGGTGCTGAAGAACTGGTTGTTGAGCGCCGTGAACAACAGAGGCGCCGTTTCACCACTGATGCGGGCTACAGCCAGCAGCAGGCCGGTCATCACGCCGCTGCGTGCCGCACGCAGGGTGACCATCGTGGAAACTTTCCAGCGCGGAGCCCCGAGTGCGAAAGCGGCTTCACGCAGACTGCCAGGCACCAGGCGCAGCATGTTCTCAGTGGTACGCACGACCACTGGCACAGCGATCAGCGAGAGTGCCAGGCTACCAGCCCAGCCAGAGAAATTACCAACCGTAGCCACGGCGATGGCGTAGACAAACAAGCCCAAGACGATGGAGGGAGCCGACAGCATGATGTCGGTCACAAACCGGGTGAGTTCTGCGGTCTTGCTCTGGTCACCGTACTCCGCCAGATACACCCCCGCCAGCACCCCCACCGGGGTGGAAACCAGCACGGTAAAGCCCACCATCATCAAGCTGCCGACGATGGCGTTGGCCAGCCCTCCCCCCTCGGAGCCGGGTGCTGGCGTGGACTGGGTGAACATGTTCCAGTCAAGCGCCGCAAAGCCATTGGAGAGCAAGACGCTCAGGATCCAGAGCAGCACGAACAGACCCAGCACCATCGCACCCAGTGACAGGGTCAGACCAATGGCATTGGAGCGCTGGCGCTTTTTGTAAAGTTGTTGGTTGAATTCCATGGAGCTTGTCTCAAAAGAGGTTGTTCATGGTCAGGACGGACGCCTCAAAGGCCCTTGGCCTTTTCAGCGCGCAGCATCATGATCTTGGCAGCCGAAAGCACGACAAAAGTGATCACGAAGAGCAGGAAACCCAGAGCGAACAGCGTGGACAAATGGAAATCTGCCGCCTCACCAAACTCGTTGGCCAAGGTAGACGCAATGGAGGTGCCTGGCGAGAACAACGATGTCGGCAAACGGTTGGCATTGCCGATCACGAACGTGACCGCCATGGTCTCTCCCAGCGCACGGCCCAGGCCCAGCATGACCCCGCCAATGACGCCCTTTTGTGTGTATGGAAGGACCACGCGGCGCACCACCTCCCAAGTGGTGCAACCCAGGCCGTAGGCGGACTCGCGCAAGATGGGTGGAACGATCTCGAACACATCGCGCATCACAGCGGCTACAAAGGGCAGCACCATGAAGGCGAGCACGATGCCCGCTGCCAAGATGCCAAAGCCGTTGGTACTGCCACCAAACAAGAATCCCACCAAGGGCATGGAGCCCAGCAGCTTTTGCACCGGCACCTGAAAGTAGTCGGCAAACAGCGGTGCAAAAACGAACAAGCCGAACATGCCGTAAATGATGGACGGCACAGCCGCCAGCAACTCCACAGCGGTCCCCAGCGGGCGACGAAGCCACACGGGGCACGTTTCGGTCAGGAAAAGAGCGATGCCAAAAGCGAGCGGCACCGCGATCAGCAGCGCAATGCCCGCACTGGCCAAAGTGCCTGCAATGGCTATCGCAGCACCAAACTCTTCGTTAACGATATCCCACTCAACGCGCCAGACGAACTGAACGCCAAACTTGTGGAAAGCAGGCCAAGCGTAGATAAAGAGCGAGATGATGATGCCCAGCAACGCCGCCAGCACCAACAAGGAGAGACTCTGTGTCAACCGGTGGAAAAAGATGTCCTGCAGACGCTGCCGCCTGGCAATCGACACCATGGTTTTTGTGGGGACGTCCGTCGTCTTGACGGACACAGGTTGCGAACTCATGGTGGTTCCCACGCTCATGTTGACTCCCATCTGGCTTCTGGAGGCCCCACAAACCAGCACCCATCAGCCAGACCTGCCAGCCGATGGGGGGTATTTTGGGGCAAACGAACTTATTTTTTGATCTGCGACCAGACCTTGGAGCGGATATCGGCGGTCAGGCTGTCAGGCAGCGGCACATAGTCCAGATCCGCCGCCATGCCCTTGCCGCTCTTGAATGCCCATTCAAAGAACTTCAGCACTTCTGCTGACTGGGCCTTGTCCGCAGGATCCTTGTACATCAGGATGAAGGAAGCCGTGCTGACCGGCCAGCTTTCAGCCCCCTTGGCATTCACCATCGAGATGCCCATGCCTGGCACGCTGAACCAGTCAGCACTGGCAGCTGCGGCCGCAAAGGTCTTGTCATCAGGACTCACGTACTTGCCGTCTGCATTTTGCAGCTGCAGGAAGTTCATGTTGTTTTTCTTGACGTAGGCGTACTCGACGTAGCCGATGGCACCTTTCACACGGGTCACGTTGGCTGCAACACCTTCGTTGCCCTTGCCGCCGACAGACGAAGGAGCAGGCCACTTCACAGCGGCGCCCTTACCTACCGTGTCGGCCCATTCCTTGCTGACGGATGTCAGGTAGTCGGTCCAGTTAAAAGTGGTCCCAGAGCCGTCGGCGCGGTGCACGATGGTGATGTTCTGGTCAGGCAGAGTCTTGCCAGGGTTCAGGGACGCCAGCTTGGCATCATTCCACTTGGTGATTTTCCCCAGGTACATATCGGCCAGAACAGTACCGGTGACACGCAATTCACCCGGCTTGAATCCATCCAAGTTCACCACCGGTACGGTGCCACCGATGATCGCAGGGAACTGCACCATGCCGTCCTTTTCCAGATCGGCGCCGGAAACCGGTGCGTCCGTGGCGCCAAACACCACGGTCTTGGCGCGGATCTGACGAATGCCACCTGAAGAACCAATGGATTGATAGTTGAGACCTGTTCCCGTCTCTTTTTTGTAGGCTTCGGCCCACTTGGCGTACATGGGAAACGGGAAGGTTGCGCCTGCGCCGGTGATATCGGCAGCAAAAGCACTACCGACAGCCATGGAGGCCAGTGCTACGGCGACGGTTTTGAGAAATGTGCGCTTCATTATTCAGTACCTTTGGGCTAGTGTTATCAGGAACAGCATGAACTTTATGCCCTCAAGATGACAATTCAGTGACACAAAAACCAACCTTTGGACGATTGCCACAAACGCCATGACACAGCTTCGGGCGCCGTCATAAACCCGTCACAAGCCAGGCACACACTCCCAAAGTTGAACTCGCGTCCATCGCAACCTCATGCGGGGTCGCGGCCCAAATCCATCAGTTAGCGATAGCTCGCGGTACGATGCCTCACGAAGCTCCCACCAGAAAAACATGCAGAACGGCACACGCCTCGCCGCAGTCGACCTCGGCTCCAACAGCTTTCGCCTTGAAATTGGGCGCTACGAATTTGGTCACGTACAACGGGTGGAATACCTCAAAGAAACCGTGCGCCAAGGCAACGGGCTGGACGAGGATCGCAACCTGACCCAAGACGCCATGGAGCGGGGCTGGGCCTGTCTGGCGCGATTTGGCGAGCGGCTGGCCGGATTCCCTCGGGCCCAGGTCAGAGCCGTAGCCACACAAACCTTGCGAGAAGCCCGCAACCGCGATGATTTTTTGTCACGAGGGAGCGAGGTGCTGGGATACCCCATTGACGTGGTGTCTGGCCCAGAAGAAGCCCGCTTGATTTACCAGGGTGTGGCGCGTCTTTTACCGCAATCAGACGAGCGCCGGCTGGTGGTTGACATCGGGGGGCGCTCTACCGAGTTGATACTGGGCCAGCAGTTCACCCCGCATGCGGTGGCGTCGTTCCGTGTCGGCAGCGTCGCCTGGTCGCAACGCTACTTCGCCAACGGTGATTTCACCAACCAGGCCTTTCTGGCTGCAGAGATTGCGGCCAAGGCAGTGCTGGACGAAGCCCTGGCGACTTTCAGACCAGATGCTTGGGATGTTGCTTATGGCTCGTCAGGCACGGCAGGCGCCGTCGGAGATGTGCTTGCGGCGGCCGGGGGGCCCGAGGGACTTATCACCCGTGAAGGCTTGAACTGGCTGCATGACCGCGTCCTGCGCGCACAAAATGCCGACCGCCTTCGCATGGAGGGGCTGAAAGAAGAGCGGCGCGCGGTGATCGGGGGCGGTATCAGCGTGCTGCGCGCCATTTTTGATCTGCTGGAAATCAACGAGATGCAGGTGGCGCAGGGTGCCTTACGCCAGGGCGCCCTGTATGACCTGTTGGACCGCGAGCAGCCGGGAACCGACCTGCGCACCACCACTGTCAATGGACTCATGGAACGCTTTGGCGTGGATGTGGCGCATGCGGAGCAGGTTGCGCGCACAGCCTGCGCATTGTTTGACCAGGCCGCACCCAAAGACAGCGAGCGCGCATCACGCAAACTGGACTGGGCAGCCCGCCTGCATGAAATTGGCTGTCTCATATCGCACAGCGACTATCACCGCCATGGTGCCTATATCCTGGACAACACCGATGCAGCCGGCTTCGCTGTGCCAGAACTGCATCGTCTGGGGGTACTGGTGCAAGGGCAGCGAGGCAAGGTCCGAAAGCTCGGTGCGGATCTGGATGACCCGACTTTCGTGCTGCAACTGCTTAGCCTGCGGCTTGCCGTGGCCCTGTGCCACGCGCGGCGCGACCCGGATACCGCAGGCCTGCGGCTACAGCGTGAAGGCCAGCGCTTTTATGCGAGCGCCCGCCCCGGCTGGGGAGCCGCCTATCCGCAGTCCGCGCATCTTTTGCGAGAAGAAGCGCAGGCCTGGCAAAAAACGCCCTGGGAACTGGTCCTTGACCTGCCGTGAGCATTGGCAATAAACTATATAAACTGTTTATATCGTTTATCTGAAACTCAATGACTACCTCCACCACGGCGCCGAGCGCACCAACACCTTCCGCGACTGTTACTCCTGCAGCGCAACAAACCAAAGTGGCCAAGCCCACAAAAGTGGCCGCACCAACAACAACTTCGACCGCAAAGCCCGTAGCAAAGGGCGTGGTCAAGAAGGCACCTACCGCCAAAAAGACCGCCGAGCCAAAGACACCTAAAGCTGCAGCGCCTGCGCCGGTCAAAACCGCCAAGGACGCCAAGGCCAAGAAGCCTAAGCTGGTACGCGACAGCTTCACCATTCCCAAAGATGAGTATGCGGTGATCGAAACGCTCAAGCAGCGTGCAGCCACCCTGGCCCAACCCATCAAAAAGAGTGAACTGCTGCGTGCGGGTCTCAAGGTTTTGGCAGGTCTTTCCGACAGCGCTCTGCGCAGCGCATTGCAGGCCGTTCCCTCCATCAAGACAGGGCGCCCCAAGATCGAGACCGCCGCATTGACACCTACCGCCAAAGCCAGTGCCAAATCGGCCCGCAGCAAGTAAAACACTGCTATCTGAAGGGCGCATCGAGGCCGTTGCGTCCTTGTCCTCTCACACAGGGGGTTAGAGAAACTCGGGCGACTGCACAGTCAACAATACCGTCTGACTCTGGTCCATCCGATGGCGCTGGCGCAGCCACCACACAGCACCTTTTCGGACCGCACATTCAGCAGCCTTCAGCTCCAGCAAATGGGCAATGGTCTGCCCCAGCACAGGCTGGTGCCCGACAACAAGCACCGTACCTTTGGCGCGCGGCCACTGGGCCAACTCCAGCAAATCTTCGGCACTCCCACCGGGGAGCAGTTCCGCTCTGATCTTGAATCTGCGTCCCAGCGCATTGGCCGTCTGCTCGGTCCGCCGCGCGGGGCTGGCCAACACGCGCAGCCCTTCTGGCAACTGGCGATCCAGCCACGCCGCCATCCGTGCCGCCTGCTTCTCCCCCCGAGCAGTCAAGACCCGTGCCAGGTCGTCGCAGCCATCGGTGGCCTCTTCTGCTTCAGCGTGGCGCCACAGGATCAGGTCCATCATGCCGCCCCGGGCGCAAAGCGGGAGGTGGAGGAGACGGGACCATAGCGCACCATCAAGGCATTCTGCGCGCCCAGGCCATCTCCCGGGTGCGGCGCACGGTCGTAAGTGCCATGCGCATTCAGCGTCCAGGCATCCCTGTCATCGTGCAGATAGGCAACCAGACACTCGTCCACAATCTGCTGGCGCAGGCCGGGATCGGTCACGGGCCACGCCAACTCCACGCGGCGCATCATGTTCCGATTCATCCAATCGGCGCTGGAGAGATATAGATCCTCTTCGGCACCCATCCGAAAATAGAAAACACGGGTGTGCTCAAGGAAGCGGCCGATCACCGAGCGCACGCGGATGTTGTCCGTCACCCCAGGCACCTGAGCCGCCAACATGCAGGCACCGCGCACGATCAGGTCAATGCGGGCACCGCGTTGGCCCGCAAGGATCAAAGCACGTATCAACGACTCATCCGTGAGTGCATTCATCTTGGCGACAATCCGCGCGTCCTCACCACGGCTTGCAGCCAGTCCGACCTGTTCGATTTTTTCGATCATTCGACGATGCAGGTGAAAGGGCGCGAGCATGAGCTTGCGTAGCTTGGGCGGGCGGTTTTGGCTTGCAAGGTGATTGAACACCCCATCCATGTCAGCCGTGGTGTCCTCGTCAGCAGTGAGGTAGCTCAGGTCTGTGTAGAGCTTGGCTGTACGCACGTTGTAGTTGCCGGTGGACAGGTGCCCATAGCGCCGCAATTGCCGACCTTCTCTGCGCGTGACGAGCAACATCTTGGCATGCGTCTTCAGCCCCACCACGCCATACACCACCTGAGCACCAATCGATTCCAGAGCTTCGGCCCAGTTAATGTTGGCCTCTTCATCAAAGCGTGCTTTCAGCTCCACCACCGCCATGACTTCCTTGCCCCTACGCACCGCCTCGGTGAGCAAATCCATAAGTTCGGAGTCAGCACCGGTACGGTAAATGGTCTGCTTGATGACCAGCACTTGGGGGTCGTTCACGGCTTCTCGCAGGAAGGCCAGAAGACCATCGAAACTCTCGAAAGGCTGGTGGATCAACACGTCCCGCTGACGCAACTGCTCCATGATGGAGATCCCTGGCTGCAACTGCCGCGGCCATGAGGAACTCCAGGCGGGAAACAACAAGGCAGGGTCATTGACCAAGTCCACCAACTGGGTCAGGCGCACCAAGTTCACGGGCCCATGCACGCGATACAAAGCTGCCGTCGGCAAGCCAAACTGCTCCAGCAAAAAGTCCGACAGGAATCGGGAGCAACCGGCTGATACCTCCAGCCGTACAGCCTGACCATAGTGACGGTGCTGCAGCCCCTGCCTGAGTGCGGTACGCAGGTTGCGCACATCCTCCTCGTCCAACGCAAGATCGGAATGGCGAGTGACACGAAACTGAGAAAACTCGGTCACTTCGCGGCCCGGAAAGAGATCCTCCAAGTGCGCGCGAACGATGCTCGACAGGCTCACGAACAACGCTTCCCTGGGCGCCACCTTGGCAGGCATGCGAATCAGGCGCGGCAGCGCGCGCGGCACCTTCACGATGGCAATTTCGTTCTCCCGGCCAAAGGCATCGCGCCCTTTGAGACGAACGATGAAATTCAAGGATTTGTTGGCGACCTGGGGAAACGGATGCGCCGGGTCCAGCCCCACCGGGATCAGCAAGGGGCGGACTTCCCGCACAAAATAGTCGTGAACCCAGCGTTTTTGGTCAGGCGATCTATCTCCGTGGGCGACGATGCGGATGCCATGTTTGGCAAATGCAGGCACCAGCTCATCGTTGTACAGGGTGTATTGCCGCTCCACCAGGTCGTGGACCTTGGCAGAGAGCGCCTCGAACGAGCCCGTGGTGTAAAGCCCCTTGGTCTCCCCCTTCTTGGCAGCGGTGATATGGGGTGCCGCGCGCACCTCAAAGAACTCGTCGAGATTGGAAGAAACGATACACAGGTAGCGCAGACGCTCCAGCAAAGGAATGTCAGTGCGCACCGCCCAATCGAATACCCGCTCATTGAACGCCAGGATACTGTGGTCGCGGTCCAGAAACATAGGAAGCTGCGCGCCATGGATATGAGTCTCCGGCGCATAACCATTGTCATGCAATGAAGCTGGGGGTGCGTCGACAACAGCGTCTGAACGCTCGCGCTGCAAAGAAACAGTATCAGTAGGAAGCAAGGGCGACATGGATACGCAGACGCGGCAAGTGCAGGATGGCTCCAGTATTTAACGGCCAGATGACAAAGATGTGACAGTCTTTGTGACAGACACAGAGACTTCAGTGTCAGCAACGTGCGCGGGCACCAGGTACTGTTGAAACAACTGCGCGGCCTGCGCCCAGGTGAAATCCAATGCCCGGCTACGTGCCTCTGATCGCGTAACAGACAATGCCTCCTGGCTCGCTGTCAGCAAATTGTCATGCAGGACACCCCCTTGAGGAGGTCGCCCTGTGTGCGCACCCAACACCTCCATGGGACCATCAACCGGGAACGCCGCTACGGGGGTGCCACAGGCCATGGCCTCCAGCATGACAAGACCAAAGGTTTCTGAACGGCTGGGAAACACAAAAACATCGGCGGCTGCATATACCTGGGCCAGAGCCGCTCTATCCAGAATACCCAGCCAGCGTACCTGCGGGTACTTGGCCTTGAGCCGCGCCTCCAGGGGTCCCACGCCGCACACGACCTTGGTACCGGGCATGTCCAGGCGCAAAAAGGCCTCAACGTTCTTTTCGTAGGAAATGCGCCCCACGTACAAAGACACAGGATGGGCCAATGCACCGGTCAGCGGGCTCTGGCAAACTTCACCGTGGAACGGAAATGCCTGGGTGTCCACGCCATGGGTCCACTGGCGCAGGTTGCTAAAACCCCGTTGCTCCAGCATTTGAAGTACTCCGTGCGTGGGCACCATCACGCCAGACGAAGGCCGGTGGAAATGTCGAAACAATGCATATCCCCATGCCAAAGGGATGCGCAGCGCCGCGTAGAGAATTTCTGGAAATTTGGTATGAAATGCGGTCGTGAATGCCAGCCCTTGACGCAGGCAATAGCGACGCCCTGCCCACCCCAGGGGGCCCTCGGTGGCAAGGTGAATCGCATCCGGCTGCATGGCATCAAGCATTTTGGCCACCAATTGGCCCGGGCGCACCGCCAAGTCGATGCCGGCATAGCCGGGACAGGGCCGGGTGGCAAACTGTCCAGGGTGCACGACCAGCACTTCATGCCCCACCGACTCCAGCTCCCGCACCAGTTCCTGCAACGTAGTGACGACACCGTTCACCTGCGGCAACCAGGCGTCTGTCAGTAAAGCGATTTTCATACTACGACCTCGACTCTCGTGTTGGACATGCTGGGCGTGGACGAGGCGGGCCACTGGATAAGCTCCAGCCGGCCATCCAGGTGCTCGACCAGCGCAGTGTGGCTCTCCACCCAGTCGCCGTCGTTGCAATACAGCGTGTCACCAATCTCGCGCATTTCCGCACGATGAATGTGTCCGCACACCACCCCGTCATGACCGCGACGCCGCGCCTCCATGGCCACTGCCACCTCAAAGTCGGTCACATAGTTGAGCGCCTTTTTCACTTTGCCCTTGAGGTAAGCAGACAGTGACCAATATGGAAGCCCCATCCGAGCGCGCAGCGTGTTGAGATGTCGATTGAGCTTGAGCGTGAACTCGTACATGTTGTCGCCCAGGTAAGCAAGCCACTTGGCACACTGGATGACACCATCGAAATGGTCTCCATGCGTGACCCAGAGACTGCGTCCGTCGGCCGTGGTGTGTACGGCATCGGCCACGACCTCGATGCCTCCAAAAGAGTGGCCCACAAAGGCCCGGGCAAACTCGTCGTGGTTGCCGGGCACAAACACCACGCGACAGCCCTTGCGCGCACGGCGCAGCAGCTTTTGCACCACGTCGTTGTGCGCCTGTGGCCAAAACCACTTGCGGCGCAGCTGCCAACCATCCACGATGTCGCCCACCAGATACAAATGGTCGCTGGGATGGTGCTTGAGAAAGTCCAACAAGGCTGCGGCCTGGCAACCAGGCGTTCCCAGGTGCAGGTCTGAAATGAACACTGCGCGAAATCGGCGCTGCCCGCCCGCAGGAATATGCGCGTCTGCAGGGCCATCGTCCGGCCCTATGGACTCATGCAGCCAGGGACCGAATGCGTCGAACGCGGCGCGCATCAAGCCCCCAGGAAGTGCTTGCGGTAGCGGGGGTGCAGATCCGCCAAGCGCATCAGCATTGGCAGGTCTGCAGTATTGAAATCGGGGTCCCAGGCAGGGGCGCCCAGAACCCGGGCCCCCAGACGGAGGTACCCCTTGATCAAGGCGGGGGGATCCACAGCAATGGAACCATCCAGATGCTCCACCGGCAGCGGAAGACGCGGCAGCACGTGATATTCAATCGGCGCGAGGTGGGTTTTGCGCACCTGCTGCCAGATGCTGGCAGCAGCGTCGCCACTGACAACACCGTTGTGCAGCATCGGAATGCTGGCACAACCAATCATCGTGTCGAGCTGATTGCGCACCATGAAGTCAGCCAGGGCACTCCACAAGGCCATGATCACGCCGCCGTGGCGGTGATCGGGATGCACGCAGCTTCGGCCCAACTCCACCATACGGGGTCGCAAGGTGCGCAAGCGGGTCAGGTCAAACTCGGTATCACTGTAAGTGCCACCTACTCGTTTGGCTTGCGCGGGTGTGAGCACACGGTAAGTCCCAATGACTTGCTGGCTCTGGGCATCGCGCACCAGAAGGTGCTCACAGTAGTCGTCGAACAGGTCCACATCGTGGCCACGAATGGGGGTCGTCAATCGAGCGCCCATCTCTGCCGCGAAAACATCGAACCGCAGCCGTTGCGCCTCTCGGACTTCATCCAGATGCCTTGCCCACGCCACCTGGATGGCGCCGCGCTCCGGTGCGGGCACTGCCACACCGGACACAACGCCCGGGCGATGAGTGCCACCCACCACAATGGCATCGGATGAGGGGGTTAGCGTCAGGTTGGGCAACTCATTCATGGTGCAACGTCTCCTTCTGTGAGGACAGGTACGGCTGGATGCTCCAACCACTCGGGGAAATCCGTTTCTCTGGGCTGGAGTGTGGAATTGGAGCGTGACGACAACATGTCCAAGAGGTGTCAACACCATGACAAAACAGTCTCCCCCTCACCCGACCCTTGTCGAGTCGATGGCCTGCATAATTGATTCAGGAAATCACACCGTGTCCGCATCAACCCCGCCCCTCGCCCACCACCCCATCTCGGCCTTTCTGGTGGTGTTTGTGCTGGCGGCGGCTTGTGCAGGGGCATTGATCTGGACCCTGGAACGTCAGGAGCGCGCCCAGCAGCGCACCCAGGCGGCAGACATCGCTGGCGACCACGTGCAGGCGCTGCAGCGTGCCATCGAACTGGCCCTGTCGGCCAACAATGCCCTGGTGGCACTGGTCCGCCAGGGCCAAGGCCACGTCACACAATTCGAGGAGGTAGGTACGCAGATGTTGCCGTTCTACCCCGGCATCGCGGCCATGGGTCTCTCGCCCGGAGGGGTTGTACAGCAGGTTGTTCCCCGGCTGGGCAACGAGAGCCTGATTGGCTTTGACCAGCTCAAAGACCCCCGGCAGGGCGCCGAGTCGATCCGAGCAAGGGATACGGGCCTGCTCACACTGGCCGGCCCTGTGGAACTTGTACAAGGGGGGCTTGGCGTGGTGGGGCGCCAGCCGGTGTACCTGGACGACAGCCAGGGGAAACGCAGCTTCTGGGGGTTCACTTACGTCACCGTACGCCTGCCGGAGGTACTTGCGGCCACCCGGCTGCCACAGCTCCTTGAACGTGGCTACCACTATCGTCTGTGGCGCGTTCGCCCCGACAACGGCGAAGAGCAGACCATTGCAACCTCCACTCCGCCACCTGATATCGATGCGGAGGGCCGATCACTGACCTTGCCCAACGGGCAATGGACGCTGAGCCTTGCGCCTGTCAATGGCTGGGGCGCACCGGATGTGCTGGCCCTGCGCTGTGCACTGGGCCTGCTGTTTGCACTGCTGATGGCCTACCTCGCCCGCCTGCTCGTTGTCCTGAAGACGCACGAACGCGGCCTGGCGTTCCAGGTGGCCCAGCGCACCTCGGAAATCCAAGCCACCCAGCAACAACTTCGGGCTACGATCGACGCCATTCCCGATCCCTTGTTCGAAATCGACCAAGACGGCCGCTACTGCAGCGTACACAGCCAGCGCAAAGAACTGCTGATGGGACCGTCCGAGCAGCTGATCGGGCGCAACGTGACCGATGTGCTACCCGCGCTGGCAGCGTTGTCGGTCATGGATGTACTGCACGAGGCCCAGGCGCAGGGCTGGTCCACGGGACGACAGATCATGCTGGATCTACCGAGCCTCGGGGCTACCTGGTTCGAATTATCGGCCGCCCGAAAATCGGGCTCGGCCAGCGCCACACCCCGTTTCATACTGCTGTCGCGCGACATCACGGAGCGCAAGCGATCGCAGGAACAGCTGCAACTAACCGCCCAGGTGTTTGACCAAAGCAGCGAAGCCATCGTGATCGCAGATGCGGCTCACACCATCGTGCGCATCAACCGGGCCTTCAGCCGCATCACAGGGTACTCAGAGTCCGAGGCGGTGGGCCAGTCCGTGCGCTTGCTCACCGTGGCCGAGTCCACGCGGGATTTCAATGCCGATGCTGTCTACGCCCGCCTCACCCAGGAAGGGCACTGGGAGGGCGAAGCCTGGGGCCGACGCAAGGATGGCGCCATTTATCCGCAGTGGCTGTCGGTGAGCAGTGTGCGCGACGGCAATGGCAGCGCGACCCATTCGATCACGCTGTTCCGCGATATCACCCTGCAGCGCGAGGCACAGGACCGCATCGAGCGCCTCGCACATTTCGACCCCCTGACCAATCTACCCAACCGCGCCCTGCTGGCCGAACGGGCTCAACGGCACATCGCCAGCGAACAGGCCAAGGGCGGCACACTGGCGATGCTGTTTCTGGATCTGGATCACTTCAAGAATGTGAACGACTCGCTGGGCCACCGCGTCGGCGACACCTTGCTGGTGGCCGTAGCGCGGCGGCTAGAAGCCTTGTTAAGCCCCCAGGACACCGTCTCGCGCCTGGGAGGCGACGAGTTTCTGCTGCTGCTGCCGTCCGCCTCTGCGGCCCGGGCAGCCGAAGTAGCAACCCAACTACTGGCCGCCGTGGCCCAGCCTTTTCAGATCGACCCGTACGAACTCACGACCACTTTGTCTGTGGGTATTGCGATGTACCCGGCCGATGGTGATTCCTTTGACACGCTTTACCAGCGCGCAGATGCGGCCATGTACCGCGCCAAACAAAGCGGGCGCAACCGGTATGGATTCTTCACGGCCGACCTGGAAGCACGCACGGCCCGAGCCCTCCAGATCGAGAATGCCCTGCGCCGAGCACTGGAGCGCCAGCAGTTCGAACTGCACTACCAGCCCCAGGTCTCACTCGCCACGCGCCAGGTGGTCGGTGCCGAGGCGCTGTTGCGCTGGCATCATCCGGAGCTGGGGATGGTCTCGCCCGCAGAGTTCATTCCCGTGGCAGAAAGCAGCGGCATGATTGTGGCGATTGGCGAATGGGTGCTTCACACCGCTGTGCACGACGCCAAGCGGTGGCTGGACATGCAGCTGCCCTTACGGGCCATCTCGGTAAACCTCTCTGCCGTGCAATTTCGCCACCCGCAGTTGCCCGAGATGGTGACGCGCTGCCTGCAACAGGCCGGGCTGCCGGCCCGCCGGCTGGAGCTGGAGCTGACCGAAGGGGCCGCGGTAGACGACCCCGCCGCCGCGCTGGCCATGATGGACCAGTTGCACGACCGCGGCGTGCGTTTGTCGATGGACGACTTTGGCACCGGCTACTCGTCGCTGAGCTACCTCAAGCGCTTTCAGATCTACAAGCTGAAAATCGACCAATCGTTTGTGCGCGACCTGGATGATGATGCCAATGACCGAGCCATCGTGAGCGCCATCATCCGCATGGCTCAGGCACTGGGCATGCAGACCACGGCCGAAGGGGTAGAAACCGATGGTCAGCTCGAATTTCTGCGACAGCAGGGTTGTGACGAGGGCCAAGGCTACCTCTTCAGCCGCCCTCTGCCCGCAAAGGCCTTCGAGGCTTACCTGCGCGAGCATCTGGGCCGTTGAGCACCAGTTCGGGCTACACCGGTTGCTGGTTGCTCACACTGAGGCATACCCGCGGTGGGTTGTAAGGTGTCGCTGCTACACTTTGGTACAAATTTTGAGGCCGTCTGGCCCTGCCGCCTGAACTGCTCTCTATGTCTTCGCTGTACATCGCTCCGGAATTGCAGCGTCCTGGAGCTGCCCCCGATTTCCCCCTGCAACGCACATTGCGTGAACAACAGATCCTGCTCGACAGCGCAGGTGTCGGCATTGTTTTCCTGCGTCAGCGCAGCGTCGTCCGCTGCAACCAGCGGTACGCCGAAATTTTTGGCTATGCCAGCCCCGCGCGTTTGGTCGGGCTCAACACTGAAGCCTTCTACCCGAGCCGTGACGCGTTCCGGGAACTGGGGCGTATGGCCTATCCCGAGCTGGCGCAAGGGCAGTCGTTCCGCGTGGAACGCCAGTTGCGGCGCCGCGACGGCACTATTTTCTGGGGAAGCCTCACGGGGCGTCTCATCAATCCACATGACACCTCAGAGGGTTCCATCTGGATCCTGGACGACATTGATGAGCAAAAGCGCGCTCAGGCAGCCCTGAGCGCTGCGGTCAGCGAAAAACAACTGCTGTTTGACAGTGCCATGGTCGGCATCGTGTTTCTGCGAGACCGGCATCTGACCCGATGCAATGGCCATTTCGAGCAGATGCTCGGCTTCCTGCCCGGCGAGCTGATGGGAAGCTCGTCACGGCGCTGGTACGCCAGTGACGAAGCCTGGGAGGACGTGGGCCGGCGCTGCTATCCGCACCTGGCCTCCGGGCAATCCTACGAGGGCGAGGTGACGCTGTGCCGCAAGGATGGCACGCCCGTTATCTGCGAAGTGCGCAGCAAATCCATCGACCCTGCCGACCCTTCCCAGGGGGCCATCTGGATCACGATGGACATCACCGAACGCAAACAAGCCCAGGCGTCGCTGGCCCGCGTGCATGAGGAGCTGGAGCAACAGGTGCAGGACCGAACCCGCGAGCTGCGTGAGACCGTGGACAACCTGCACCGAGAGATCAACGACCGAAAGGCCGATCAAGACCGCATCTACTGGCTGGCCCACTACGACACCCTCACAGGCCTGCCCAACCGCGCACTGCTGGCCGAACGTGCGCAGCAGGCCATCCAGGTGGCCCAGGACGGCCATACGCCGCTGGCCGTGATTTTTCTGGATCTGGACCATTTCAAGCATGTGAATGACTCGCTCGGGCACCGGGTGGGCGACACACTGCTGGTCGAGATCGCCAAACGGCTGCGCGCTGTGGTGCGCGACAAAGACACCGTGGCGCGCCTCGGCGGCGATGAGTTTGTTTTGCTATTGCCCGGCGCCAATGCGCATGGCGCTGCCCGCGTGGCAGGTAAGCTGCAAGAAGCGTCACGCCAGCACTACCAGATCGATCACCATGAGCTGACCATGGCCCCGTCCATGGGCGTTGCCTTGTTTCCGCAGGATGGGGCCGACTTCGACACCCTCACCCAGTCGGCAGACGTGGCCATGTATCGCGCAAAACTCGACGGCCGCAATACCTTCCGCTTCTTCACCCCTGAAATGCAGGCGCAATCGGTGCGCGCCTTGCAACTGGAAAATGCGCTGCGCCGAGCTTTGGAGCGCGATCAACTCCGATTGCACTACCAGCCGCAGATGAGCCTGGCCACCGGCACCGTTCGCAGCGTGGAGGCACTGCTACGCTGGCAGCACCCCCAGCTGGGGCACATCTCGCCGGCCGAATTCATCCCCATCGCAGAAGACAGTGGGCAAATTCTGCAGATCGGTGAATGGGTGCTGCGTACTGCACTGGCACAGCTCAAAGCCTGGCGGACTTGCGGGTTTCCGGGGCTCACGATGGCGGTCAACCTCTCTGCCATTCAGTTCCGCCAGCCTCAATTGCCCGAACTCGTCAGTCGCATCCTGGCAGAGTTTGATCTGCCTGCCGAGTCACTGGAGCTGGAACTGACCGAGGGTGTTGCCGTGGACGATCCGCATGCCGCCGTGGCAACCATGGACCAGTTGCACGCACGGGGTGTTCGTATGTCGATGGACGACTTTGGCACTGGCTATTCCTCGCTGAGCCAGCTCAAGCGATTCCAGATTTTCAAGCTCAAGATCGACCAGTCGTTCGTTCGCGACCTGGGCAACGACAGTAACGACCGCGCCATTGTGAGCGCGATCATCCGCATGGCGCAGGCGCTGGGCATCCGCACCACGGCAGAGGGGGTTGAAACGGAATGCCAATTGGCGTTTCTGCATGCGCAAGGATGCGATGAGGCCCAGGGCTATCACTTCAGTACGCCGCTGCCAGCCCCGGAGCTGGAGACCTTCATGCGCCAGAACCTGACCCAGGCGCCAGCGGCAAGAGCCCTTGCCTGACACAGAGGGCTCACAGCCCGAACAGCCGCCGCCCCGCTCGCTCAGTCCAGATATTTCTGAAAGAACTGCGCCGAGCCCATCTGGGGATCCAGCATGTAAGCCGCGAAACCCTCCCGCTCATAGGAGCGGATCGCACTCAGGTTGCCCGACAGCACTTCCAGCGTGAGCTTGCAAGCCCCCCGAGACCGTGCCATGACCGCGACCTCCTGCAGCATGCGCTGCGCAATACGCTGACCGCGCCAGGCGGGCACGACCACCACATCGTGCACATTGACGAGAGGCTTGCAGGCGAATGTCGAGAACCCCTCAAAGCAGTTGATCAAGCCCACAGGAATCTCGGCACCCCTTGCTGACGGCTGATCCTGCGCCCAGGCCATCACACTGAATGCCTGAGGACGCTGGTGCAGCGCCTGAGCCAACCCCTGCTTGACGCCAACAGCAAGGGGCTCGCCTCCGCCCGCCATATCTTGCGCATAACCGTCGAGCAACTCCACCAGGGCAGCCGCATCACTGGGATCTCCGTAGTCCACCGGGCGTACAAGGATGCGTGTCCGCGCAGAGGTCTGTGTCATGAATTGCGCAGGCAAATATCGACTTCGATGAAACCGACAAGTTGGACGAGCGTCGTAGGCACGGCGGTCACCCTGCGCGCGCAGCATCAGCCAGCCGCTGTGCACAAGAGCTGGCCAATTGCGCATCTCGCGCCTCCACCATCACACGCAGTAAAGGCTCTGTACCGCTGGCCCGGATGAGCACACGCCCCGAGGTGCCAAGATCCTGCTCCACCGCCCGGGTCGCGTCTGCCAACAGTCGGTTGGATTTCCAGTCCTGTCCCGGTGCGAGACGGACGTTGAGCAACACTTGGGGATACAACACAACGTCGCTCAGCAGCTGCGCCAGCGTATGACCACTGCGCACACAGGCTTGCAACACCTGAAGCGCACTCACAAGGCCATCACCCGTCGTGTGGCGGTCGAGAGCCAGCAAATGGCCAGAGCCTTCGCCACCGAGCACCCAATGATGGCGCGCCAACTCTTCGAGAACGTATCGGTCACCCACCTTGGCACGCACAAACTTCACGCCGCGGGCCTGCAAGGCCACCTCGACCGCCATGTTGGTCATGAGGGTGCCCACCACACCGGGCACATGCTCGTCGCGGCCCATGCGGTCAGAGGCCATCAGGTACAGGAGTTCGTCGCCGTTGTACAGCCGCCCATTGGCATCCACGATCTGCAGTCGGTCCGCGTCACCGTCCAGAGCAATGCCATAGTCGGCACGGTTGGCCCGCACGGCGCGCACCAGCGCATCAGGGTGCGTAGCGCCCACTTCGTGGTTGATGTTCAAACCATCGGGGGAACATCCGATCGACAAGACCTCGGCCCCCAGTTCGTGAAACACCTTGGGCGCCACTTGGTACGCCGCGCCGTGGGCGGCATCGACCACGATCTTTACGCCCTTGAGGGTCAGGTCTTGGGGGAAAGTGCTTTTGCAAAATTCAATGTAGCGCCCCGCTGCGTCGTCCAGTCGCCGCGCCTTGCCCAGGCTGGCTGAATCGGCCCATACCGGCCGCTCTCCCAAAGCCTCTTCCACCGCCAACTCCCATGCATCGGACAGCTTGGTGCCTTGCGCACTGAAGAACTTGATGCCGTTGTCAGGATAGGGGTTGTGGCTTGCGCTAATGACCACACCCAGGCTGGCCCGCTGGGCCCGCGTCAGGTAGGCCACACCGGGTGTCGGCAGCGGCCCCAGCAGCACAACATCCACCCCCGCAGAATTGAAACCGGACTCCAGCGCGCTTTCGAGCATGTAGCCAGAAATACGGGTGTCCTTGCCGATCAGAACCGTAGGACGCTCCTCCGTCTGACGCAAAACACGCCCCACAGCGTGGGCCAGACGCAATACAAAGTCCGGCGTGATGGGCGGCTGCCCCACCGTGCCACGGATGCCATCGGTTCCAAAATACTGGCGCGTCATGTTATGGCGTCTCCTTGTGTTGATCTCGTTTTTATAGATGGTAGGGCGTGACACCGTGCGCCACCGGCCAACACCTGTCTCAGCAAAGTCAGAGAGCACGCTGCATGGCAGACCACACCGCCAACGCAGCCACCGTCTCGCGAACATCATGCACGCGGACCACCGATGCGCCACGCTCCACAGCCAGAACAGCCGCAGTCACGCTGGGCACCATGCGCTGGCCCACATCCAAATGGGTCACAGCACCCAGCGACGACTTGCGCGACCAACCCGCCAGCAAAGGATAACCCGCCGACAGCAATACATCCTGCCTTGCCAACAGCGCAAAATTTTGCGCTACCGTTTTGCCAAAACCGATGCCGGGATCAAGAAGAATCCGGTTCTTTTCGACCCCAAGTGCACGTAAATTATGCGCACTCAGCTCTAAAAATGATAGCACCGAGGGCACTACATCGCCTTCCATAGGAACAGCCTGCATGGTTTGCGGGTCGCGGTGCATGTGCATCAAACACACACCGCAGCGCGGGTGCGCCACCACCACAGCTGACGCCCCTGGCTGCCGCAAGGCCCATATGTCGTTGACGATGTCGGCGCCGAGGTCCAAAGCCGCTTGCATGACCTCGGGTTTGTAGGTATCCACCGACACAGGGACTCCCAACGCTACCGCCTCACGCACCAGCGGGATGACGCGGGCTAACTCTTGGTCTACAGGCACCGCAGGACTGCCCGGGCGCGTGGACTCCCCGCCAATGTCGAGAATATCGGCGCCATCCCTCAAAAGCTGTTCGCAGTGCCGCAGTGCCGCTGCCGTGGAGTCATGGCACCCACCGTCAGAAAATGAATCGGGCGTAACGTTGACGATGCCCATGACCTTCGGCCGTTCAAGATCAATAGAGAAGCGAGTGGTTTGCCAAAACATGGGGCTATCGATAAGAAACAAAAAAACGCCACGACAGCGCCATCACACACAGAAAGGACGAGATCCTCAGCCATGAAAAACGGGGCACAAGGCCCCGCTGGAACGGCTGAACAGGCAAGCGCCCTCAGGCTGCCGTTGGTGCGGTATCCGTCGCGACCGCCGGAGTACCACCACTGGAATTGTCGCCCCCAGAGGGAGGGGTACGGGGTGTCCAGTCCTTGGGAGGACGGGGTTCCTTGCCCGCCATGATGTCGTCGAGCTGCTCGGTGTCGATGGTTTCCCATTCGAGCAAGGCCTTGGCCATGGCGTGCATCTTGTCGCTGTTCTCTTCGATCAAGCGACGGGCCAAGTTGTACTGCTCGTCAATGATACGGCGCACTTCCATGTCCACCTTTTCCATGGTCTGCTCGCTCATCGTGGTAGTTTTGGTCACCGAACGGCCCAGGAACACTTCGCCTTCGTTTTCTGCATAGACCATGGGGCCCAGTGCATCGGTCATGCCGTAGCGGGTGACCATGTCACGGGCAATGTGCGTGGCACGCTCAAAGTCATTGCTGGCGCCGGTGGTCATCTGGTTCATGAACACTTCCTCGGCGATGCGGCCACCAAACAGCATGCTGATCTGGTTGAGCATGTACTCACGGTCATAGCTATAGCGGTCTTGCGCAGGCAGGCTCATCGTCACGCCCAAGGCACGGCCGCGTGGGATGATGGTGACCTTGTGCACCGGGTCACATTTGGGCAGCAGCTTGCCGATAAGCGCATGGCCGGACTCGTGGTAGGCCGTGTTGCGGCGCTCTTCCTCGGGCATGACCATGCTCTTGCGCTCGGGGCCCATCAGGATCTTGTCCTTGGCCTTTTCGAAATCCTGCATTTCCACGGTGCGCGCATTGCGGCGGGCGGCCATCAAGGCAGCTTCGTTGCACAGGTTGGCCAGGTCGGCGCCGCTCATGCCCGGCGTGCCTCGGGCAATGATCCCGGGGGCCACGTCCTGGCCGATCGGGATCTTGCGCATGTGCACGTTCAAGATCTGCTCGCGGCCGCGGATGTCAGGCAGCGTTACATACACTTGACGGTCGAAACGGCCGGGACGCAGCAAGGCTGCATCCAGGATGTCAGGACGGTTGGTGGCAGCTACCACGATCACGCCGAGGTTGGTCTCGAAGCCATCCATCTCGACCAGCATCTGGTTCAGGGTCTGCTCGCGCTCGTCGTTGCCACCACCCAGACCGGCACCGCGCTGGCGGCCCACGGCGTCGATTTCATCGATGAAGATGATGCAGGGAGCGTTCTTCTTGGCGTTGTCGAACATGTCACGCACGCGAGCCGCGCCCACGCCGACAAACATTTCCACGAAGTCGGAGCCCGAAATGCTGAAGAAAGGCACCTTGGCCTCGCCCGCAATAGACTTCGCCAGCAAGGTCTTGCCAGTGCCTGGAGGGCCCACCAGCAGCAGTCCACGGGGGATACGGCCACCGAGCTTCTGAAACTTCTGGGGGTCTTTCAGGAAGTCCACGACTTCCTTGACTTCTTCCTTGGCTTCGTCGCAACCGGCCACGTCCGCGAAGGTGACCTGGTTGTTGTTCTCGTCGAGCATGCGCGCCTTGCTCTTGCCAAAGCTGAAGGCACCGCCCTTGCCGCCGCCCTGCATCTGACGCATGAAATACACCCAGACGCCAATCAGCAGCAGCATGGGACCCCAGCTGACCAGCAGGGTCATGAGCAGAGAACCTTCTTCGCGGGGCTTCACATCGAACTTGACGTTATGGTTGAGCAGATCGCCCACCAAGCCACGATCCAGCACCGAGGCATTCGTGCGAATCTTGCGGTCATCCGTGGTCGTAGCCACAATTTCACCACCACTCAAGCCTTCGGGGATGGTGGCGCTCTTGATGCGGTTGTTCCGGACTTCGTCAAGAAATTCAGAATAGCCAACATGCCCGGCGCTAGCGCCACTGCGGGTGTCAAACTGTTTGAACACCGTGAACAGCACCATGGCGATAACCAGCCATACGGCAATTTTTGAAAACCACTGATTGTTCAAGCGGGGCTCCAGTTGCGGGGAACAGAAAACGGACACACTGCCGTCACGGCGTATGTGTGGCCCATTTTAGGTCTTTCAAGCCGAGGGGCCACTCTTATTCCCCCTCACCGCCATGGAATCAGCAAGGGTTTGGTCGCGACATTTTACGAAATCTTGACCTGAGGCAGGTCTCTCATGCTGCTTTCTTGAGGCCCATGCCTACCAAAAAGGTCTCGGAAGACTTGTCGCGCGATGCCTTGGGCTTCAAGGGTTTGACCACCTTGAAAGTCTGCTTGAACAGGGTCACCAGGTCGCCGTAACCACTGCCATGGAAAAGCTTGACCACAAGCGCGCCATCAGGCTTCAAATGGCTGCCAGCAAAGTCCACCGCCAGTTCCACCAGATGGGCAATGCGTGCCGTATCTGCAGACTCGATGCCAGACAGATTCGGGGCCATGTCAGATACCACAACATCCACCACCCTGCCGTCGAGTGCTTGTTCAAGGCGCTCCAACACGTCGGGCTCGCGAAAATCACCGTTCAGATAGGTGACGCCCTCAATAGGCTCCATGGGCAAGATGTCCAGCGCGATGATCGTGCCATTGAGCTGCCCCGCCGCCGCACCAGAAGGTGACATGCGTCGGCGCAGGTACTGGCTCCAAGCACCTGGTGTGGAGCCCAGGTCCACCACGGTATAACCAGGCTTGATCAGCCCGAGTTGCTCGTCAATTTCCTTGAGCTTGTAGGCGGCGCGGGCTCGGTAGCCCTCCTTGTGCGCCAATTTGACGTAGGTGTCATTGACGTGGTCATTGAGCCACGCCTTATTGACCTTCTTACTTTGGGTTTTGACTTTCATCTTCGCTTTCGGGGAACGCCTGGAGCATAGCTTGTAAGCCTGCCTTGGCGTGGGCTTCGTGCGCTATGTCATCGCTCAGGCCTCCGGCTATGCCTTCGAGAAGGATGCGGATTGCAAGCTCTTGCATGCCTGCCGCTGCAGCAATTTGTGCCTGCTGTTGATAGCTGCAATACCTGCCCTTTTTGAACCCGCTTAGGTTCTGTTCTTTTATTCCCAGCAGCTCGGCCAACTTGCGTTGGCTTCCGACTTTTGATGCTGCCTGGTCAATGATTTCTGTGACTGTCATTGGTCATCCTTTGCTTGCAAATAAGCATTTGTGCTACATTTCGCATCACTTAGCAGTGATGATTATTTAAGCATTAGTGTTAATTCTCACACAAGGGCCGCCATGTCAATTACTTCCTACCAAGGTTACCCCAGCGCGGGCAGGACCTTCCACCTTCCCCAAGCCGGGGAAATCACTTGTCTGTCCCCTGCCACTAACACCACTGGTGAGAGCTTGGCGGCCCTAGCCGGTTGTGGGCAGGGGGCAGACACCTTAGGCGCCATGCTCAATGGCGAGCTGACTGACCCGATGGGCTTCTGGGTCGTTTGCTGCGATTGCGTCTTTGCTTTCCTGCCCTCGTCTACCGTTCGTTTGGAGCGGCGGGTATGAGGCTGGTAGCCAAACACGCCCAGGTGGGCTACCAAACCCCTGGTGACCGCCCAGGTTGCCGCAATTGCGCGCACTTCGAGCAAGTGCGCCATGACAGCCCAGTGATTGCTCCGCGCCAAGCCTGCACGAAGCATGACCTGGAAGTGACCAGCGGCGGCATTTGCTCCGACCATAAGCTGCAGCGCCGCCATGATGAAAGCCAGCTCGTATTCCTTGCTCGCCAGCGCGATCTGTTGGAGTCCCTGGCCTCAGAGCTGCAGCCGCGCCTGGTCGATGCCCGCGTGTTTCCCAAGGTTGGGGAACTGTACGAGGGCAGGCCCATGACGGTGGCCAAGCACCGCCGTCTCATGGTCGAGCAGTTGGTGGCCAATGAGGAGGCCTCGGGTGATCCCGAGCTTGTGGCCATTGCGGCCCGTCGCCGCTGCTGGGCGGGTATGCCTCCCCAGGCTGGGGAGTGTCGCGCATGACTACTACCGGCCAATCTGGCGCCTCCATGCTCCTTCCCGTCTTTGAGCCACGCATGAGCGACCAGGCACGCCGCATCGTCCGTTGCGCAGCTCACCTGCACATGTTCTTAAGCTCGCCCGAAAAATCCGCCTGGTTCGACGCCCACGTGTTCGAGGTTGAGGGCCTTTTGCGTGGATACGCCATCGACTACATCAGCCAGGCCTGCCAGGACCTGGACGCCCAGGCACAGGCCAGCAAAGACCGCGCAGCTGGGCGCGGTGAGGGTGGGCAAGCGCAGCGCCGCACGCCCTCGCCGCGTGCCTCCGGAGGACTGACGTGCAAGTAACACGTCAGTCTAGTCCGTTTGAGCGGAAAACAGGGGTCGAATCTGGCGCTGTTGTGCCGGTGGATGTCCCCGAGCTTTACCACCTTTTCCCCAAGCCAGGGAGTAAGCCGGATTGGTATCCCCGCCCAGCCACAAAGGTCCAGCTCGTCGGCTTCTGTGACTGGCTGTCGATCTATCAGCGCCACCATTGCGGGGGCCTGCCAAAGGTCGCAGACGGTGCTGTGATCCGTGTGGATGCCGATGGCGTCGTTGAATCAACCACACTCAAAAAACTGCAGGTCGAGGGATCGCACGAAACCTCGGTCTTCATCCGCTGCGACGGTGAAACCGTGTGGTTCGATGGGAACGTGTCGCGCTGGGGCCGTCCAGACAACGTCTTCGGCTATCCCTTCCGCCAGTGCTTGCAGATCATCAACAACCTGCTGGTGTCCATGGGCCTGCCTCCCTTCACCGAAGGCGAGCGCTTCATAAGCAATTTCAAGGGCGAGCCTCGCACGGTCTGGACCGGTGCCCGCGTCACACGCGTGGACGTGACCCGCAATTTCAGCACCGGCAGCAAAGAGGACGCTTACCACTTCATGCGCTACCTGCAGGGCCAGCAGGCAAGCCGTTTGAAGACTGGCACCTATGGCGAAGGTGAAACGGTCGATTGGGGTCGTGGCTCCCGCTACCTCTACTACAAGGCCTACCTGAAAGGCCCTGAATTGCGCCGTCACGCTGGCCGTTCAGTACCCGGTGATGACCTGTTCAAACCCGCACTTGATCCTTACGTCCTGCAGCTCGCGGACTGGTGCGACTCTGTCGGGTTGGTCCGTTTCGAGATGACGTTCAAGGCAACAAAGCTGCATGACATGGGTTGTTCGCACCTAGGGGGGTTTGACATGAAACAGCTCGAAATTGAGTTCGAAAGTAAGGCCGAGGTACTCACTCGTGCCTCTGCTGACGTTGACCAAATCAGCCAGCTTCCTAAGCCATTGCTGTCCACCTATCGCATGTGGCAAGCCGGTGACGACATCACAACCAAGTTGAAGCGCTCGCAGTTCTACAAGCACCGCCGCGAGCTGCTGTCGTTCGGCGTTGATATCGCCATAAAGAGCAACGTCCTTCAATTTCAACCAAAGACCCGGGTAATCCAGCTCGGCCCGGTCTCTATGCCTGATTTTTACGAGCTCCCAACCATCGAAAGAAAACGCTATGGCAGTCACTATTGAAGTCGTCGGAATGAAAGCCTTTAAGGGCATTGTGAACGGCGAAGCCATCGACAGCGCAACGCTGTTTGGTCGTGTGAAATTGGACACCCGCTACAACAAACCGGGCGAGAACTTCAAGGCCGGGCACGCTACCGAAGAATGGAAGATGCCTAACGCTGAAACGGTGTTTCGCATGCAACACCTGCCCCTCCCGTTCATGGCCTCGCTTGAGGTCGAGCGCGTTTCCAACGGCAAGGAAACCAAGGAAATGGTCACCGACTGCTCTCCGCTGGAGCTTCCCAAGGCCGAACCAGCACCCTTCAAAAAAGTTGCTTGATTTCAGCCGGTAGCTCATCAACGTTCTGAAACGTGGTGGGCTGTGGAGTGCAATCGCCTTCATCACTGGAGTGTCAATGTTCAAAACTGCCTGCTCTCGACTTGTGCTGTTCTCTCTCGCGCTGTTCGGCTTTGCGCTCCCTGCACATGCTGCGCTCAGTGCGGTTGTGCTCGGCGCAATCTCCACTTTGAGCACCGATCTCATTATGACTATGGGGGCTGTCATCACCGTGTTTGTTGTGCCTTGGGGCCTTGCAAAGCTCTCTCAAAAACTCGGCTTTGGCGCAACACCTGAGAAGGGCTACAGCTACGGCTATTGGGATGGTGACAAGTTCATAGACGCTACTTGGTCTAAGCGTGACGACGCTATCCATAACCGCCGCCATGGCGGGTAAGTGATTCCAGCCTGCAGCTCATCAACGTTCTGAAACGTGGTGGGCTGTGGGGTGCAATTCCGCGCCATTTCATCAAGGAGTTTCAAATGAACGTTTCCGCAAAAACCGCGAAGAAAATCGCTCGCCGTTTGGTCGCTCGCGGTGCCACCGCTGCCGGTGTTCTGTCGATGCTGGGCATGTCTGCCCATGCCGCGCTGCCTGCTGGTGTCACCACCGCCATCAGTGACGCTGGCACCGACATGACCACGGCCATCACGGCAATCATCACCGCCTTCGTTGCCTTCTGGGGCCTGAAGAAGCTCGCTTCCAAGTTCGGTTGGATCTGATCCATCGCCGTCATCGTGTGAATCTCCGGGGGCCTTGCGCCCTCGGTTTTTAAGGTGTTTTTTATGCCTCAGTGCGTAGAGATTTTTCCTGTCGGGGGTCAGCTTGGCGACACTGCTACCGGTGAGGCTGTTTTTACTGCTCACTCTTTTTTGAAGGTTCCCACTCGGTCGGGTGTCTGTCCTTACGTGTTGCTCTCCAGTGAAGAACATGCTTCTTCTGAGCCTCTCAACCTCGAGCGGGTCGCCGATATGCAAGCCGTCTTTTACGGCTTTCTTCTAGTCCTTGTCACTGTATGGGGTCTCAAGCAGCTTTTGAATCTTTTCACTGGTGATACCGATAGGGGTTAAACATGATTCTTCCCATTGAGTACATGATCGCCGCTGGCTTGTGCTTCATTCTTTTCGTTGCATTCAGGTGAGCCAAGCTATGCGCAATATGCCCCTTTTGCGTGCGGCCATGTTCTCCGCTGGCATGCTTCTTTTGTCTGCAGACTATGCCCACGCGGCGTACGCTTCTGTTGTTCCGCAGGTGCCTGTTTCTGCTATTGGAACTGGTGCTGCGAATGTTGCCCGGATTACGGGTGGCGTTGTGTCTGCTGGTTACGTCTTTACAACCGGTGTATTGCAGCTCGGTGCCTACAACCTTGGTCAAGTTGTCGTGCCGATAGCCTTTCGCGTTGCCGCTGGTGTTGCTGTCGCTGGCCTTGCTGGCACAGCATTGCTTACCGGTGTTGCTGCTGGTGTTGCGCTGGGTGCTGCTGCTCCCTATGTCATTGATTGGATCACGCGTGCTCACTCTGATGGTGTTGCAATGGATCTGTACTATGACGCGCAGACGGACATGCTTCGAAAATCCGCTGTGCCTCCAGCTGGTCATAACTACAACGGCATAGATATCAATGCCACCATGATGGCCACTGGAACCAGCTTGGCAGTTGAGATGACCAACATGGCTTCTCATTACCCTTACGCGTGCTACACAGCGCCGCACACCTGGGTTCGCATTGCCGATGGTAGTGCTGGTGCGTGCGCTCCTGGTGCAAAGTTGCTCGTGGTGGTGTGTACTGCTACCACTGATTATTCATACGAGCCGTGTACAGGCTCTGCTGGCGTTGTGATGGATAGCGGCGTTGCTGTCAGTGGCTCTGATCTAAATGCCTTGTCCACTGTCGCGGTGGACCCTCGCATCCTGCCTGCGCTGGGTCAGCCTATCCCTGTTGATCCCACGCCGGTGATGAATCCCCCTGCGCCGGCTGGCAATGATCCGTTGCCCATTGGTCCCAACTCGCCGGCTGTTCCCACGCTGCCAAGTCAGCCGTTGCGTATTGCCGATGGTGAGCCAATACCGATCCCAAACACGAGCCCTCAGCAATACACACAGCCTTGGCAAGAGATTGTTGCGGCACCAACTGCCACGGACCCTTATCGCGTTGATGTTCGGCCCATCACAACAATTGTTGACACGCCGACTGCCCCGACTACCCCCGTCACAGTTCCCACCCCGGTGACTGGTAACCCCACGCCCGGTACAAACTACCTCACAGATTGCGATAAGTATCCTGGCTCGCTGGGCTGTATGCCTGTCGGTGCACCCCCGCCAGATGGCACGATACCGACGCAAACGCGCAACATTACTCAGCAGCAAGGCCCATCTTTTGGCGGTGGTGGGTCTTGTCCTGCCAACCTCAATATCAACGTTGGCGGGCACTCCATTACAGCTCTCAACATGGCTCAGCCTTGCGGCTGGATCGTGAACTACATAAAGCCGATATTGCTGTTGCTGGCGGCTATCTCTGCGGTGTTCATCGTCGCGCCAAGGTCTGAGGGGTAAGCCATGGGATTTGCACAGCTCATCATGGCGATGGTGTCCCCCATCATTGCCCGTATCTTCGTTACGCTGGGTCTTTCTCTGGTCAGTTTTGTGGGCATGGATTTGCTCATGGATCAGGTCATTGCCACCGCTCAAAACGCATGGGGTGGCCTGCCTGCAGGCATCCTGCAACTGGCTGGCCTCGCTGGTGTTGGACAGGCCCTGTCGATCATCTTCGGGGCCATCATGACCCGCGTGTTGATTTGGAACCTTAGTAAGACGACGCGCATCTTGAGTTCTAACTCATGATCACGCTGATAACCGGCACTCCTGGCGCTGGGAAAACGCTGTATTGCATCGCCAAGCTACTGCTTGACCTAGTCGGCTCGGTCGTCAAAAGCACTGATGAAAACGGCCAGCAAAAAGAGACACAGCGCCGCATCTGCACCAACATTCCCCGCCTCCTAATTGAACACGAGCTGATTGACGGCGATGAGGAACACGGCCTGCGCGGCTGGCATAAGTGGTGCAAGCCCGGTGATGTGATCGTTCCCGATGAGGTGCAGCGTTACTGGCCCCCACGCCCCAACGGCTCCAAGGTTCCGGATGACATAAGTGCTCTTGAGACGCACCGACACAAGGGAGTCGACTTCATCATCATCACGCAGCATCCTATGCTGCTGGATCGCAACGTCCTTGCCCTTGTTGGTCGCCATTTGCACGTGCGCCGCTTCGGTGGCCTCGGTGCTTCTATCGTCTATGAGTGGGACCACTGCAGCCGGTCTCTCATGTACAGCAAGGCCCTAAAAAAGAGCCCTTTCCGATATGACAAGAGTGTGTTCAAGCTCTATATGTCGAGCGAGTTGCACACCAAGCCAAAAACAAGTATCCCGCCGCTGGCGTATGTCGTGATTGCAGCTATTGCCGCTGCCCTTTATTTCGTTCCATCGATCGTTAGTCGGATTTCGTCCAAGGGCGATAAGACTGCCGCTGATGCCAGTAAGGCTGGCCCGCATGCGCCCTCGGTGTCTGCGCCTTCGTCTCCTGCAGCGCCTTCTCCTGCTTCCCCTGCGGTCCCTGGCACTGGCTTTAAGCCCATGACTAGCAATGGCCCCGGCCAGCGTGGCCAGTCTTATGACAGCACCATGTTTATTCCCGTGGTCAGCTACGAACCTCGTAGTGCTCCTGCGTATGACCACCTGCGCGAAGTCGTCACCATGCCTCGCATCGTTGGCCGTGTTTGTCCGGATGCTGAGCCATGCTACTGCATGACCCAGCAGCGCACCGCTGTTCCTGCAGACCTGTGCGATGAATGGGACGATTGGCGTCGGCGGCGTTTTGATCCCTTCAAGCCGGATGGGGGAACGCTCTTGGCCTCAGATCAACGATCCTCGGTTTCTGAAGCCCAGCTCTCTGCTCATTGACCATCTGAGAGACACACGGGGACCCGAACCGGAGACCTTGTGTCGCAGGTTTGGGGCGGGGGTATGGGGCCGCAGGGCACCATGTAGGACCATCGCGCAACCCTTGCCCTATGCGAAGGCCCCTTGCATAACGCACTGACAAGGCCCTGATTTCTTGCACTAAACGTGGCCGCCATTTCCAGCTTTTACCAATTGGTAAAACGTCTAAATTCTTCCAAAAAGGAGGGGGAAAATGGCTTCTATTGGGTACGCAAGAGTTTCAACAAAAGACCAAGAAACGCATCTTCAAATTGATGCACTTGCAAAGGCCGGGGTGATCGATGTGCGGCAGGAAAAGGGGAGTTCTGTCGGTCCTCGGCCGGAGCTGCAGCGGCTGCTAGCATCACTCAAGCCGGGTGATGTGCTGGTCGTCTACAAGATGGACCGTATTGCAAGATCGCTCAAGGATTTGCTAAGCATCCTGGACCAGATAAAGGCATCTGGCGCGGCCATTCGTTCTTTGACTGAACCGTTAGATACGGCCTCACCGCTTGGCACGTTCATGATTCAGATTCTTGGCGCAGTCGCCCAGCTCGAACGCTCCATCATCAGAGAACGCACTGTTGCTGGGCAGGTATCAGCCATCAAGCGTGGCGTGATATTTGGCCGCCCTAAGCTACTTACACCGGAACGCGAGGCAGAAGTGTTGGCAATGGTCGATGGGGGAGCAACTCAGTCAGCCACTGCCCGCCATTTCGGCGTGTCCTTGATCGTTGTTCGACGCCTATTGGCTGAGCGCAAGGGGCAAAAAAATACCGGGCTATACCCGGTGCTGCGTGACTATCTTTAGCTTTTTCTCGCTGTCGGAAGTGTTGACTTTCATTACTTTTTTCTTCCTGCCTCGATAATACGGCCCATGCCCCAAATTCAACTGACTCCCGCAGAGCGCCGGGAACAACGCGCCAATGCCCATCACCTGGACCCCGTGGTCCTGATCGGTGGCGATGGCCTCACTCCTGCCGTCCAAAAGGAGATCGACGCCGCGCTGAACGCCCACGGACTGATCAAAGTGCGTGTTTTCAATGACGACCGCACCGCCCGCGAGCTGATGTACCAACAGCTCACGGCCGATCTCAATGCCGCCCCCATCCAGCACATTGGCAAGCTGCTGGTACTGTGGCGCCCTCAGCCACCGAAGGAGCGCGCGGTCAATGACGACCGTATGCCTGGTCCCCGTGATGTCAAAGTGCTCAAGTACAGCAAGCGCGGCGGCCAACGCCCCGAGATCAAGCAATTGCGCGTACTTGGCAACCAGCGCCTCACCCCGGGTGGCCAGATCAAGCGCGCAAAACCCAAGCAAAAATCCATCAAAAAGCGCCAGGCAGACTAATGAACGCTACGGCAGCACCCGCCCTTACGGCCCGCGCACGCCACATCATCTGCATGAAATGGGGCACGAAATACGGCCCCGAATATGTCAACCGGCTTTATGCCATGGTGCGCAGACACCTGAATGGAGATTTCCATTTCACCTGCCTGACCGACGACAGTGCCGGTATTCGCAGTGAAGTGCAGTGTCTGCCCATTCCGGCGCTGGACCTACCCCCTGGTATCCCGGAACGGGGCTGGACCAAGCTGGTGACGTTCAGTGCCGACCTGCACGGCCTTCGAGGAACCGCCCTTTTTCTGGATGTGGATGTGGTTATCACCGGAAGCCTCGATGAATTTTTCACACAGGCCGGCGAGTTTCTCATCATCCATGACTACAAGCGCCCTTGGCGTATTACAGGTAATTCATCGGTCTATCGTTTCGAACTCGGCGCTCACCCCGATGTGCTGGCGCATTTTCGTGGGCATTTCGCCGAGATACGCGAGCAATTCCGCAATGAGCAGGCCTATCTGTCCGACTTCCTGCACAAACAGGGCAAATTGCAATACTGGCCGGCGACATGGTGCCCTAGCTTCAAGTACCACGGCATCCCCACCTGGCCCACGAACTACTGGCGTGCGCCCTTTGTACCGCCTGGCGCTCGCATCGTGATCTTTCATGGTGAATGCAATCCACCCGATGCGCTGGCAGGTCGACGCAATCGCCGGTTTCGCTATATCCGCCCCGCAAAATGGGTGGCTGAACATTGGCACGAATAAGCGAGCGCGAAGTCTTTTTTTGATGGGACGAAGACTAGCGCCAGACTGTGTGCAGCCTGCCTTTTCAAAGACGGCTCTCACGGCTGGCTGACTAGCTCAAGCGTCCACTGATGCGACCGCGACACCAGCGGTCACATTGTGGTGGCGAAGTGTTTGCCAAAACACGGCCAGAGCACAGCACCATTGCAGCGCATACATCACCGTACCCACGCTGTGCCACAGTCGCAGGTCCTGCCGAGCCACGATGCGCGGCGCAACGCCAAACTGGTTGAGCAATGCCAGCAACAGGCCCCCCAGTATAAAAAGCATAGCAGCCTGTGCCCATGGATATTGCGCCACAGCATTTCTGGGCCTGGACAATGCCAACAACACCAAGCAACAGACCACCGCAACCCAGGTCTGCGCAGCAAACAACTTGGCCGCCATATTGCCGGCCAGCGACGGGGACGGCAGGTTCGCAAACAACATGGGCACCACCAAAAATCCGATGGTACTCAGACTGCCCCACCACAGGGCAGCAACCACAACAGGAAGGCGTTGACGCATAGCTTGTTGCATCACTTGCTCTTAACGGTAGCTAACCCCCACCACCTCATAGCGGCGGACACCACCCGGCGCCTGCACTTCCGCCGTGTCACCCGTCTCCTTGCCGATCAAGGCACGCGCGATGGGGCTGGAAATATTGATCAGACCTTGCTTGAGGTCAGCCTCGTCTTCACCCACGATCTGGTACTTCACGGTATCGCCTGACTCTTCATCTTCCAGCTCCACCGTGGCGCCAAAAACGACCTTGCCACCACCGTCCACGCCGCTCGGATCAATGACCTGAGCCACGGAAAGCTTGCCCTCGATCTCCTGGATACGTCCCTCGATGAACCCCTGGCGATCCTTGGCTGCGTCATAGTCGGCGTTCTCGCTCAGATCGCCTTGCGCGCGCGCTTCAGCGATTGCCGTGATCACGGCGGGGCGCTCCACGGTCTTGAGGCGGTGCAACTCTTCCTTGAGTTTCTCAGCACCGCGTTTGGTAATCGGAATGGTGGCCATTTTGTTGAGTCTCCACAAATCAAAACGGTGAAAGCGCAAAGCACTTCCACCGGTCAGTTACCACATCGCACCCAGAAAATTTCAGTGTGTGCAAATGGCAAATCTACAAAAGGAAACCGCCGCACGTTGCCGCGCGGCGGTGTCTGGTCAAGGGCAGATTATGCCGCTTTTACCGGGGCTCAGGCCGCCAGTTGCGCGTGCAACTCCTGCACCGAATACACATCGAGCTTGTCGAGGTATTTCATGCCTTCGACAGCAGCTTCTGCACCAAAAATAGTGGTGAAGGTCGTCACACGGGCCAACAGCGAAGAGGTACGAATCGCACGCGAATCCGCAATCGCATTGCGACGCTCTTCCACCGTATTGATGACCATCACAATCTCGTTGTTCTTGATCATGTCCACGATGTGCGGGCGCCCTTCTGTCACCTTGTTCACCACGCCCACGGGCACACCGGCCTCGGCAATCGCAGCTGCCGTGCCCTTGGTGGCCACCAGATCGAAGCCCAGGGCCACCAGCTGGCGCGCAATATCCACGGCACGGGGCTTGTCGGCATTCTTCACGGTGAGAAACACGCGACCTGATGTGGGCAACTTGGTGCCCGCACCCAGCTGGCTTTTCACAAAAGCTTCGCCGAAGGTCTTGCCCACGCCCATGACTTCGCCGGTGGACTTCATCTCGGGACCGAGGATGGTGTCCACGCCGGGGAACTTCACGAAGGGGAACACGGCCTCCTTCACGCTGAAGTACGGCGGCGTCACTTCCTTGGTGATGCCCTGCGACGCCAGTGTCTGGCCGGCCATGCAGCGCGCGGCCACCTTGGCCAGCTGGATGCCGGTGGCCTTGCTCACGAAAGGCACCGTGCGCGAGGCGCGCGGGTTCACTTCCAGCACGTAGATCACGTCCTTGCCATCCACTTCCTGAATGGCAAACTGCACATTCATCAGACCCACCACGCTCAGGCCTTCGGCCATGGCCGCAGTCTGACGCTTGATCTCGTCGATAGTGGGCTGCGACAGGTAGTACGGGGGCAGCGAGCAGGCCGAGTCGCCGCTGTGCACGCCGGCCTGTTCGATGTGCTCCATCACGCCGCCGATGAAGGTGACGCCTGCGGAGTCGCGCACGCAGTCCACGTCGCACTCGATGGCGTTAGAGAGGAAGCGGTCCAGTAGCACTGGCGAGTCGTTGCTCACCTTGACGGCTTCGCGCATGTAGCGCTCCAGATCGCGCTGCTCGTGCACGATTTCCATCGCGCGGCCGCCCAGCACGTAGCTGGGGCGCACCACCAGAGGGTAGCCCAGGGCGGCGGCCTTTTCCAGGGCTTCGGGCTCGGTACGGGCCGTGGCATTGGGTGGCTGGCGCAGACCCAGTTCGCCCAGCAGCTTCTGGAAGCGCTCGCGGTCTTCGGCCGCATCGATCATGTCGGGGCTGGTGCCGATGATCGGCACGCCTTCGGCTTCGAGGCCCAGCGCAAGCTTCAGGGGCGTCTGGCCGCCGTACTGCACGATCACGCCGACCGGCTTTTCCTTGTCCACGATCTCCAGCACGTCTTCCAGCGTCACAGGCTCGAAGTACAGGCGGTCAGAGGTGTCGTAGTCGGTGGAGACGGTCTCGGGATTGCAGTTGACCATGATGGTTTCATAGCCGTCCTCGCGCATCGCGAGGGCCGCGTGCACGCAGCAGTAGTCGAACTCGATGCCCTGGCCGATGCGGTTGGGGCCACCGCCCAGCACCATGATCTTCTTGTTGGTGGTGGGCTCTGCCTCGCACTCTGCAACGCCACCATAGGTCGCAGCCTCGTAGGTGGAGTACAGGTAGGCGGTGTCAGTGGCGAACTCGGCGGCGCAGGTGTCCACACGCTTGTACACGGGGCGCACTTTGAGCGCACGGCGTGCTTCGCGCACCGCCTTCTCGGTGGTCTTGAGCAGCTTGGCCAGGCGGCGGTCGGAAAAACCCTTTTGCTTGAGCGTGAGCAACGTGGACGCATCCAACGCCGCCAGCGCGCCGTCACCCTTCTCGACCACGAGCTTGTCAATGTCCAGCTCGATCTTCACGATCTGCTCGATCTGCACCAGGAACCACTTGTCGATCTTGGTGAGTTCGAAGACTTCGTCTACCGACAGGCCCATGGCGAAGGCATCGCCCACGTACCAGATGCGCTCGGGACCGGGCTCGCCCAGTTCCTTTTCGAGCACTTCGCGGTCCTGGGTCTTCTCGTTCATGCCATCCACGCCCACTTCCAGGCCGCGCAGGGCTTTCTGGAAGGATTCCTGGAAGGTGCGGCCCATGGCCATCACTTCGCCCACGGACTTCATCTGCGTGGTCAGGCGGCTGTCGGCGGTCGGGAACTTCTCGAACGCGAAACGCGGGATCTTGGTGACCACGTAGTCGATGGACGGCTCGAACGAGGCCGGCGTGACGCCGCCCGTGATCTCGTTGCGCAGCTCATCAAGCGTGTAGCCCACGGCCAGCTTGGCCGCCACCTTGGCGATCGGGAAACCCGTGGCCTTGGAGGCCAACGCCGAAGAGCGCGAGACGCGCGGGTTCATCTCGATCACGACCATGCGGCCGTCCTTGGGGTTGATCGAGAACTGTACATTGGAGCCACCCGTGTCCACGCCGATCTCGCGCAAAACCGCCAGGGAGGCGTTGCGCAGGATCTGGTATTCCTTGTCGGTCAGGGTCTGCGCGGGGGCCACCGTGATCGAGTCGCCGGTGTGCACGCCCATCGGGTCCAGGTTTTCGATGGAGCAGATGATGATGCAGTTGTCCGCCTTGTCGCGCACCACTTCCATCTCGTACTCTTTCCAGCCGAGCAGCGACTCTTCGATCAGCAACTCGTTGGTGGGCGAGGCTTCCAGGCCGCGCTTGCAGATGGTCTCGAACTCTTCGGGGTTGTAGGCAATGCCGCCGCCCGTGCCGCCCAGCGTGAAGCTGGGGCGGATCACTGTGGGGAAGCCTACGGTCTTTTGGACGGCCCAAGCTTCGTCCATGCTGTGGGCAATGCCCGAGCGCGCAGAGCCCAGACCAATCTTGGTCATGGCGTCCTTGAATTTGAGGCGGTCCTCGGCCTTGTCGATGGCTTCGGGCGTGGCGCCAATCAACTCCACCTTGTACTTTTCAAGCACGCCGTGGTGCCACAAATCCAGGGCGCAGTTCAGCGCTGTCTGACCACCCATGGTGGGCAGGATGGCATCGGGGCGCTCTTTAGCGATGATCTTCTCGACCGTCTGCCAGGTGATGGGCTCAATGTAGGTGACATCGGCCGTGGCCGGGTCGGTCATGATCGTCGCGGGGTTGCTGTTGATCAGGATGACCTTGTAGCCTTCTTCGCGCAGGGCCTTGCAGGCCTGCACGCCGGAGTAGTCGAACTCGCAGGCCTGGCCGATGATGATCGGGCCAGCGCCGATGATGAGAATCGATTTGAGGTCTGTGCGCTTTGGCATTACTTCTTCTCCATCAGCGCGGTAAAGCGGTCAAACAGGTAGGCGATATCGTGCGGGCCGGGCGATGCCTCGGGGTGGCCCTGGAAGCAGAATGCGGGCTTGTCGGTGCGCGCAAGGCCCTGCAGCGTGCCATCAAACAGGCTGATGTGCGTGGGGCGCAGCGTGGCAGGCAACGAATCCATCTCGACGGCAAAACCATGGTTCTGGCTGGTAATGCTGACGCGGCCGTTGTCCAGGTCTTTGACCGGATGGTTGGCGCCGTGGTGGCTGTTGTCCATCTTGAAGGTCTTGGCGCCCGATGCCAGAGCCATAATCTGATGACCCAGGCAAATACCGAATGTGGGTACGCCGCTGTCGATGATCTGCTGCGTGGCCGCGATGGCGTAGTCGCAGGGCGCCGGGTCACCGGGGCCGTTCGACAGGAAGACTCCATCGGGCTTCATGGCCAACACCTCGGCCGCAGGCGTCTGCGCGGGCACCACGGTGACCTTGCAGCCACGCTCGGCCAGCATGCGCAGAATGTTCTTCTTCACGCCAAAGTCGTAGGCCACCACATGGAACCTGGGCGCAGCCAGCTCACCGTAGCCCGAGCCCAACTTCCACTCGGTCTGCGTCCACTCGTAGCTTGACGCCGTGGTCACGACCTTGGCCAGATCCAGCCCCGCCATGTTGGGGGCGGCCTTGGCCTTGGCGATGGCTTCATCGACGAGCCCCTGCGTGACAACCTGCCCTGCGGCCAGGCCCACGATGACGCCATTCTGGGCACCTTGGGTGCGCAGCAGGCGGGTCAGTTTGCGGGTATCGATGTTGGCAATGGCAACGGTCTTTTCGCGCACGAGGTACTGCGAAAGTGTTTCCGTCAGACGGAAGTTGCTGGCCAAAAGAGGCAGATCTTTGATGATCAGGCCGGCGGCATGGATCTTGTCGGCTTCGATGTCATCCGCATTGACGCCGTAGTTGCCGATGTGCGGATACGTGAGCGTCACGATCTGCTGGCAATAGCTGGGGTCGGTGAGGATTTCCTGGTAGCCGGTGATGGCGGTGTTGAACACCACTTCGCCGACCGTGGTGCCGGTAGCACCAATCGAATTACCGATAAAGACCGTGCCGTCTGCGAGCGCCAGGATGGCGGGCGGGAAATTTCCCTGTAGAGACAAAAGCACTGGATTCTCCGGATGGTTACGGTCGCCCGGCGCCTGCAGTCCACTCGCGCGCGAGTGCCAGTGGCTGCTCTCAGATAGGTTGTTGCTTTGGGTGCGGTCGGGCGACGCTGTTGCGAGAAAAGCCCCCGATTATACCCTTGCCCGTCAGCCGGCCCGCGATGCACGTACTGCATAACCCTGATAGCAAGGCCCATGACCCACAGGGACTCCAGTGCAAGCCGCTGCGACTGCGGTCAGGCCGCCACCGCGAATTCAAAATGCAGCACCAACCCTTGCGCTCAACGGGCGGCACCACTGGCGTGCAGGCAAATGGCCGCTGCAGCCGCCACGTTCAGCGACTCTTCGCCACCAGGCTGGGCAATGCGAATGCGCACGGCGGCACGATCTTCCAGGGAGGGCGAAACGCCCTGCCCTTCATGCCCCATTACCCAGGCACAGGGCCAGGGCAAGGCCGCGCGATGCAGATAGTCACCAGCGTGTGAGCTGGTGACCAGCAGGGGCACCTCCAACGCCACTATGTCCTCCAACCCGACACCCTCTATCAGATCCAGCGCAAAATGCGCCCCCATCCCGGCCCGCAAGACCTTGGGCGACCACAGTGCGGCACTGCCCTTGATGGCGACGACCTGCCGAAACCCGAATGCCGAGGCGCTGCGCAGGATAGAACCCACATTGCCGGCATCCTGCACCCTGTCCAACACCACGGTCGCAGCCTCGGGACGCAGGGCAGGTGGCGTCGGCAGATCCAGGATGAAACCCATGCGAGCAGGAGACTCCAGCCCGCTGATGTCGGCAAACAGTGCATCGGCAAGAACTATTGTTTTCATAGCATCCTGCGCATATTCAAACTGCGCTTGAGGCCAAAAAGACTCCGAAAACACCGCCACCGCCGCGCGCAACCCCCTGGCCAGCGCGGCACGGCACAGGTGATCACCCTCCAGCCATACACGGCCCTGCTTGCGGTAGGCCGTGGTGTCCTGGGCCAGTCGGCGCAGATCCTTGACGAAGGTGTTGTCCCGGGAATGGATGGCAATCACGGACGACGAGGTCATGGGTAGTCTCCTTGGGCGAGCAGGCTCTGGGCCACCGGGGCGAACGAGCGTCTGTGATGGATGCAGGCGCCATGTTCACGCAAGGCGTCCATGTGCACAGCCGTGCCATAGCCCTTGTGCCCCGCGAAGCCATACTGTGGAAACTCCTCGTGGACCTGAACACACCAGCGGTCGCGGTACACCTTGGCAAGAATGGAAGCTGCCGAGATGGCAGGCACCAGCGCATCCCCCTTGACGATGGCTTCGGCCGGCACGTCCAGCAAGGGCAGGCGGTTGCCATCCACCAGCACCATGACAGGCTTGAGCCGCAGACCCATCACCGCGCGGCGCATGGCCAGCATCGTGGCCTGCAGGATATTGAGTCGGTCGATCTCCTCCACGCTGGCTTCGGCGATGCTGCAGCACAGCGCCTTGGCGCGAATTTCGTCATAGAGCTTCTCGCGCCGCGCCGGAGTGAGCTTTTTGGAGTCGGCCAGTCCAGCGATTGGATTCAGGTCATCCAGAATGACGGCGGCAGCCACCACCGGCCCCGCCAAGGGCCCCCGGCCGGCCTCGTCCACACCAGCGACCAAGCCAGGCGGATGCCACGGCAGACAGACCTGCTCAGGCAGTGGCAGAGAGGATTTTCTGGATCGCATCGGCAGCCAGTTGGGGAGTATTTCGCAGCAGGCTTTCGTGCAGCGCCGTAAAGCGTTGCTCCAAGGCCGCTATTTTTTGCGGATTGTGGCGCCGCGCGTCCAGCCACTCCAATGTGGCAGCACAAAGCGCCTGCGGTGTGGCTGCGTCCTGAATTAACTCGGGCACCACGAACTCACGGCACAAAATGTTGGGCAACCCCACCCAGGGTTGCAACTGCTTGCGTCGCATGAGCCACCAGCTCAAAGGGTGCATGTGGTACCCAATGACCATGGGGCGCTTGAAGAGCGCCGCTTCGAGGGTGGCAGTGCCACTGGCAATCAGCGTGGCATCACAGGCAGCCAACACGGCGTGGGACTGCCCCGCAATGATCTGAACCGCATCGCCCAAACCACAGGCGTAGGCCATTTGCACGATGCGGTCACGCAAGGCAGGCACAGCAGGAACTACTATTTTGATAGCTGGTCGCGCTTTAAGCACTAACGCTGCAGCCTCAAAGAAGGGTTGCGCAATGTACTGAATCTCTGACGACCGGCTGCCCGGAAGGATGGCGAGAACCTCATCGGAGTCCCGCAGTCCAAGTTGGGCCCTGGCCGAGGAACGGTCGGGCACCATGGGGATCACGCCCGCCAAAGGGTGGCCTACATAGGTGGCGGCGATACCGTGCTGGGCCAATAGCTCGGGCTCGAATGGAAAGATGCACAACACATGGTCTGCACTGCGGCGGATCTTCTCTACGCGATCAGCCCGCCAAGCCCAAATGGAGGGGCACACGAAATGCACTGTTTTGATACCGGCCGTGCGCAAATCGGACTCCAGCCCCAGATTGAAATCAGGAGCGTCCACGCCAATGAAGACATCGGGGCGATCCTTGATCAAGCGTTCGCGCAGTTGTTTGCGGATACCCAGCAACTCACGCAGCCGGCGCAGCACTTCCATGCTGTAACCGTGCACAGCCAGTTTCTCACTGGGCCACCAAGCCTCAAAACCACGCCGCTCCATCTGCGGGCCACCAATACCGCAGGACTGCAACCCCGGCCAATGGGCCTGCATGCCATCGATCAACAGGCCAGCCAGCAGGTCGCCCGAAGTCTCGCCTGCCACCATGGCAACGCGGGGGGATGCATTCATGGAGCCCCCTCAGCGCGCAATGCCGCGCGTGGAGGTATCAAGGAAGGCCAACACCAAAGCGATGTCGGCAGCTGCCTCGGGATAAGTGGCGGGCAACTCCGCCATAGCGGCGCGTGCGGCCTCCAGGGTCAGCCCCTGGCGATACAACACGCGGTGCATCTGCTTGATGCCCGCCACCCGCGCGGTCGAAAAGCCCCGGCGGCGCAGGCCCTCCAGATTCAGGCCCCGCACTGCCAGCGGGTTGCCATCCACCATCATGAACGGTGGTACATCTTGCGAGATGTGGCTGGCAAACCCGGCCATCACATGGGCTCCCACTTTCACAAACTGGTGAATGCCGGTCAGCCCGCCGATGATGGCCTGGTCCGCCACCTGTACATGCCCGGCCAGGGTTGCGTTGTTGGCCAAAATGGTCTGGTTGCCCACCACACAATCGTGCGCAATGTGCACGTAGGCCATGATCCAGTTGTCGTCTCCGATGGTCGTCACCCCCCGATCCTGGGTGGTCCCCAGGTTAAAGGTGCAGAACTCCCGGATGGTGTTGCGGTCGCCGATGACCAATTGCGTCGGCTCACCCGCGTACTTCTTGTCTTGCGGGGCTGCACCGAGCGAGACGAACTGGAAAACGCGGTTGTCCGCGCCAATGGTCGTACGTCCCTCGATCACACAATGGGCACCCACAGTGGTGCCCGCCCCGATCGACACATGCGGACCGATCACGGTGTAGGGCCCCACCGTCACGGAAGGATCAATGCGGGCGCCCGCCTCAACGATGGCAGTGGGATGAATGTTGCTCACGGTCCAACAGGTCTGAACAGTTTGTGTCGATCAGCCCACGCTGCGCATGGTGCACATCAGTTCGGCTTCGCAAGCCACCTCGTCGCCCACGCTGGCAACGCCCTTGAACTTCCAGATGCCACCACGCACGCGGTCGATGGTGATGGTCAGAATCAACTGGTCGCCCGGCTCCACCGGGCGCTTGAAACGCGCGCCGTCGATGCCAACAAAGTAGTAGATGTTGTTTTCATCGGGCACCTTGCCCATGGCATCAAAAGCCAACAAACCAGCCGCCTGCGCCAGCGCTTCCAGAATCAATACCCCGGGCATCACGGGGCGGCCAGGAAAATGCCCCATGAAATACGGCTCATTGAACGTGACGTTCTTGATGGCCTTGATGCGGGTGTTGCTCTCCAACTCGATCACCTTGTCCACCAGCAAAAACGGGTAGCGGTGGGGCAGTTGTTTGAGAATTGCGTGAATATCCATCATCGAGTTGTTCTTCCGTTCATGCTGCTTTGAGGGCCTGCTCCAGCGCCTTGATGCGCTCTCGCAGGCTGTGCAATTGTTTGAGTGTCGCAGCGTTCTTTTCCCAGCGCGCATTGTCGTCGATGGGAAACATGCCGGTGTATTGGCCAGGCCGGGTCAGCGATCGCGTGACGACGGTTGCCGCAGAGATATGTACGTTGTCGGCCAACTCCAGATGGCCCAGCACGATAGCGCCGCCGCCAACGGTGCAATGCGCGCCAATCGTTGCACTGCCGGCCACACCCACACACCCGGCCATGGCCGAATGTTTGCCGATCCGCACGTTATGCCCAATTTGGATCAGGTTGTCGAGCTTGACACCATCTTCGATCACGGTGTCCTGCAACGCACCGCGGTCGATGCAGGTGTTGGCACCAATCTCGACATCGTCACCAATGCGTACAGCGCCCAGTTGCTCGATCTTGACCCACTGGCCTTTCTCGGGCGCAAAACCAAAGCCGTCAGCCCCGATCACCACGCCCGAATGCACAATGCAACGCGCACCAATATGGCAGTCCTCACCCACAGTGACCCGCGATTTGAGCCAAGTACCAGCACCGACATGCGCCCCGCGCTCGACCACGCAGAGCGGGCCAATGGTTGCGGTGGGATGCACCTGCGCCGTGGGATCGACCACCGCACTGGCGTGCACACCGGGCGGTAGCGCAGACGCATTGCGCTGCCGCCACAACTGGGTGGCGCGCGCAAAGTAGACATAGGGGTTGTCCGCCACGATGCAGGCGCCCCGCACCAGCGCGACTTCACGCATGGCAGGCGCCACAATGACACAGGCCGCCCGGGAGGCGGCCAGTTGCTGTTGGTAGCGAGGGTTGCTCAGGAAACTGAGGTCTCCTGGGCCCGCAACCTCCAGTGGCGCGATGCGGGCAATGGCGGTTTCACGCGCCCCCCCTTCCAACGAACCACCGAGCGCATCAACAATGTGCCCAAGCAACAAGCTCACGAGCCACCTGCCCTGCGCACAAGACTACTTAGCGCCAGCTGCGGCATTCAGCGCCTTGATCACTTTGTCGGTGATGTCATGCTTTGGGTTGATGTAGACCGCCTCTTGCAGAATCACATCGTACTTTTCAGCCTCAGCCACTTGTTTGACCACCTTGTTGGCGCGCTCCAGCACCTGGGACAGCTCTTCGTTCTTGCGCGCGCTCAGGTCTTCCTGGAATTCACGGCGCTTGCGCTGGAAGTCGCGGTCCTGGTCCACGAGCTGGCGCTGGCGTGTCGTGCGCTGGCTTTCCGCCAAGGTGGGTGCTTCACGCTCAAACTTCTCCGTCGCGGTCTTGAGCGTATTGCCCAGATCGAGCAATTCTTTCTCGCGGCGGGAGAACTCCTGCTCCAACTTGGCCTGTGCAGCCTTGGCTGTGCTGGCCTCGCGGAAGATACGATCCGTATTGACAAAACCGGCTTTGAACTCTTGCGCTTGAGCAGGAGCTGCGACGGCGATGGTGCCAAGCAGCAGGGCCAAAGAGAGATGGCGGGAAAAGGATTTCATTAGAAAGACGTTCCAATCTGGAATTGCAGTTTCTGGATTCTATCGCCGGCAAACTTGCGCACCGGCTGCGCAAACGCCAGACGCAGGGGGCCGAGCGGAGAAATCCAGCTCAAACCCAGGCCCACGGACGCACGCATGTCACTGAAGCTCACTTTTTCGTTCTCCCCATACACATTGCCCACGTCGAGGAAAGTAAAGACACGCAAGGTCCGATCGTTGCCAGCGCCTGGAAAGGGAGCAATCAGCTCCGTATTCAGCGTGACCTTCTTGGGGCCGCCCAATGAAGCCCCCGTCACATCGCGTGGTCCCAGCGTGCCTTGGTCAAAACCACGCACGGAGCCCAGTCCACCCGAATAGAAATTCTTGAACACCGGGAACGGCCGACCATTCATCCCCTTGCCAATGCCCGCTTCGCCATTGAAGGCAATCGTGAAGCGCTTGTTGAGAGGGATGTACTGCTGGTACTGATAGTTGGCACGCACATAACGCGCATCCCCTGCCACCGACCATTCGGAGTTGAGGCGCTGGTAACGACCCGAATTGGGTGCCAGTGCACTGTCCCTATCATCCCGTGACCAACCGACCGTCAGAGGAATGGATGTGCTGCTGTAGCCGAATTTGTCGGCATAGTAAAGATAGGTGGCGGGGATGTTCGTTCCGGGCTTGATCTTGGTCTGCTCCAGCCCACCGCCAAAAAACACCGTATCGGTTTCACTGAAAGGCACCCCGAATCGCACAGAAGTACCCGTGGTGACCAACTGATAGTTGCCACCCTGATCCTCGTAGGGCTTGTCCGTGCGGTAGTAAACGTCCAGCGTCCGCGAGATTCCTTCAGGCGTGAAGTAGGGGTTGGTGGTGCTGAACACCAGGGTCCGGCGGTACTTGCTGGTGTTGACGTCGATACCAAGATAGTTGCCGGAGCCGAAAATGTTCTCCTGCTTGATACCAAACGAAAGCGATGCTTTTTCAGCACTGGAGAACCCCACCCCCAGTTGCAGAGAACCCGTGGGCTTTTCAGCCACGTTGATCACCAGATCCACCTGGTCTGGCGAACCCGCGACCTCCTGGGTCTCTACATTGACCTCGGTGAAGAAGCCCAGGCGGTCCACGCGGTCGCGGGACAGCCGAATCTTGTCACCGTCGTACCAGGAGGCCTCGTACTGGCGAAATTCACGCCGGATCACTTCATCCCGCGTGCGGTTGTTGCCACTGACGTTGATGCGGCGCACGTAGGCACGGCGCGCTGGCTCCGCCTGCACCACAAAGGCCACACGGTTGTTTTCGCGGTCGATCTCTGGCACGGCTTCGACACGTGCAAACGCAAAGCCAAAACGGGCGAAATACTCGGAAAACGCCTTGGTGGTTTCTGTCACCTGGTCGGCGTTGTAAGGCTCGCCTGGGCGGATCGTGACAAGCGACTTGAACTCGTCCTCGCGGTCGAGGTAGTTGCCCTCCAGCTTGACGCCCGACACGACATAACGCTCACCCTCGGTGACGTTGACCGTGATCGAAATATCCTGCTTGTCCGGCGAAATCGCCACCTGCGTGGAGTCCACACGGAACTCCACGTAACCCCGTTGCAGGTAATACGAACGCAGCGTCTCCAGGTCAGCATTGAGCTTTGCCCGGGAGTAACGGTCTGACTTCGTATACCAGCTCAGCCAGCCACCCGTGTCCTGATCAAAAAGGCCCTTGAGCGTTGACTCACTGAAAGCCTTGTTGCCCACAAGACGCACTTCCTTGATACGTGCCGGCTCACCTTCGACCACAGTGAAGGTCAGGTTCACGCGGTTGCGCTCAATGGGCGTCACCGTGGTCACCACCTCGGCACCATAGAGACTCTTGTTGATGTACTGGCGCTTGAGTTCCTGCTCAGCACGATCTGCCAGGGCCTTGTCGTAAGGGCGTCCCTCCGTCAGACCCACATCACGCATAGCCTTCTTGAGCGCGTCTTTGTCAAATTCGCGGGCACCTGCAAAGTCCACATCGGCAATGGTCGGGCGCTCTTCCACCACGACCACCAGCACGCTGCCACTGGCTTCGAGACGCACATCCTTGAAGAGGCCGAGACCGAAAAGGGCTCGAATAGCGGCAGCACCTTTTTCATCGTTGTAGTCGTCACCCACCCGCAAGGGCATGGACGCAAACACGGTGCCTGGCTCCACCCGCTGCAGGCCTTCCACGCGAATGTCCTGCACCTTGAAAGGCTCCAGAGCCCAAGCCGCATTGGCGGCAAAAACCATGGCTGCAACGGCCGATGCGGTACGCACGCCTAGGCGATTGATGTGTTTTTTCATGAATGAAGCTGGAGCCGCCATGCAGGGCAAGCGCGGCAAAAGGTTAGCCAAAGAGCCGGGTGATATCGTTGAACAGGGCTATGGACATCATGAGAAGCAGGACCGCAACGCCTCCACGTTGCAATCGCTCCATCCATGCGTCCGACACGCCCCTGCCCGTGACACCCTCCCAAAGATAATACATCAGGTGCCCCCCGTCCAAGACGGGCAGCGGCAGCAGGTTGAGCACGCCCAGACTCACACTGATGAGCGCCAGGAAAACAAGATACTGGGTCAGGCCCATGCTGGCTGAGCGCCCGGCGTAGTCGGCAATCGTCAAAGGGCCACTCAGATTCTTGAGGGAGGCCTCGCCAATGACCATGCGCCCCATCATGCGAAGCGTGAGGATAGACACATCCCATGTCTTGACCAGACCGCCCCAGGCGCCCTCCAGCAAACCGTATTCAACCGTCACGAATTCGGGGGCAGCCCCCACGTAGGCACCAATCCGCCCCACGGTTGCACCCATCTCCGGCTTGGCCTCCGGCAGCACGTCAAGCGTGATCGACTGCCCCGCCCGATCAATTCGCCAAGCCTGTGCCAAGGGTTCACCGCCCCGCATGGACTGGCGGATCAGCTCACGAAGTTGCTGTCCATCCACTACATCGGTGGTGCCCATCTTGAGCACCACATCGCCCTCGCGCAAGCCAGCACGGGCAGCGGCCCCATCGGGCATGACCTCCCCCAAAACCGGGCGCGTCCACGGGCCCAGAATGCCAATCTTGCGAAAGAGCTGTGCGTCTGCCTCACGGCTGTCGATCTTCGACAGGTCCAGCAGGATTTCCCGGTGTGCGGAGCCCGCTTGAGGCTTCACATCCAGGCGCACAGCTTGCCCTTCGAGTGCCCCTCGCGTGAGCAACCAACGCAGGTCTTCAAAAGAACGAACAGGCTCCAGGTCGTCCGAGCCCAGCGCGGCACGCTCGACCAACTCGCCGCCCCGCAGCCCCGCACTCTGCGCCACCGAGCCCGCCACCGGACTGGCCAGCAGGGCACGGGGCTCTTCCACCCCGTTCCAGTTGACGATGGAGTACAGCAAAACAGCCAGCAGCAGGTTCGCCACAGGCCCCGCAGCCACAATAGCAGCCCTCGATCGCAAGGGCTGGGTGTTAAAGGCCAGATGGCGCTCTTCGGGCAAAACGGGGGCCTCCCGCTCGTCCAGCATGCGCACATAGCCCCCCAAGGGAAAAGCGCCCAACACAAACTCCGTGGAAGAGCCCTTGGGCTGCCAGCGCAGCAGAGGATAACCAAACCCCACCGAAAACCGCAACACCTTCACGCCACACGCCACGGCCACCCGGTAATGCCCATATTCGTGCACCGCGATCAGAAGGCCAAGGGCCACGACAAAGGCAACGATGGTCAGCAACATGAATAGGTGATTCCGTGGGTCAAGAACGCTCAGGCAGCCAAACGGCCTGCGGCATACTCGGCGGCACTGCGGGCCTGGGTGTCCAGATCCAGCAAGGCTTCGAGCGAATTGGGGTTGGAGGGGGACACCGCATCCAAAGTTGCAAGGTTGACCGCATGAATATGGTCAAAACGCAAACGCCCGGACAAAAACGCACCGACAGCCACTTCATTGGCTGCGTTCAATACCGCCGTCGTCCCCTCGACCGCCTTCAGCGCCTGCCAGGACAGATGCAAACCTGGGAAGCGAATGGCATCGGCATCCTCGAACGCCAGCGCACTCAACGTCGAAAAGTCGAGTTTGCTGGCACCGCTGGCAATTCGCTCAGGCCATGCCAAACCACAGGCAATGGGCACGCGCATATCGGGGGTGCCCAGTTGAGCGAGGATGGACGCATCGTTGAACTGCACCATCGAGTGGATGATCTGCTGTGGATGGATCACCACTTTGATCTGGTCTGGATGCAGATCGAACAACCAACGCGCTTCAATCACTTCAAGCGCCTTGTTCATCATCGTGGCCGAATCCACCGAAATCTTGCGCCCCATCGAGAAATTGGGATGCGCGCAGGCCTGAGCCGGGGTGATCTCTGCAAGTGTCGCAGGGTCGCGCTGCCGGAAGGGCCCCCCGATGCGGTGAGCAGGATGCTGTCCACGCGCTCAGGCCAAGTTGAGGAGTCTTCGGGCAGGCATTGGAAGATGGCGGAATGCTCGCTGTCGATAGGCAGCAATGTGCCCCCCCCTTGCCTCACCGTCTGCATGAACAATCCGCCCCCCACCACCAAGGCCTCCTTATTGGCCAGCAGCAATCGCTTGCCCGCACGGGCCGCCGCCAAACAAGGGGACAGCCCAGCGGCCCCCACGATGGCCGCCATGACAGCATCCACATCCGCGTGCGACGCTATTACTTCAAGAGCATTCTCCGCTTGTAGTACCTGCGTTGGAAGGCTGTTTGCCTTCAGCTTATCCGACAAAATCCGAGCGTGGGGCAGACTCGCCATCACAGCGTAGCGCGGGAAAAACCGCGCGCATTGCGCAAGCAACAGGTCTACTTGAGTGGCAGCACTCAGCGCAAATATCTCAAAGCGGTCCGGGTGGCGTGCCACCACATCGAGCGTACTGGTGCCAATCGACCCGGTGGATCCAAGGACGGTGATTCGTTGTTTCATCATGAAGTCGTCAAACGGGTGAGCATCATGGCCAAGGGCAGCGTCGGCAGCAGGGCATCAACCCGATCAAGCACACCGCCATGCCCAGGCAGCAGGCCACTGCTGTCCTTAACGCCTGCGCTGCGCTTGATAAGCGACTCCACCAAATCACCTGACACGCTCATGGCCACCATGAACAATGCGGCGATCGCAAGCAACCACCAGCCCTGTTGTGCCATGCGACTGTAAAAACTGGGCACGGCCGCCTGCCAATGGGCATCTGCAGCCACCCAGAGAAAGGCCATAGCCAGCACACCCGCCAAGCCGCCCCACACACCTTCCCAGCTCTTGCCGGGGCTGATCGTAGGAGCCAGCTTGCCCTTGGTGAAGCGCAAGCCAAAGGCACGGCCAGCAAAGTAGGCAAAGATGTCTGCCACCCACACCAGCAGCAGCACCGACAGCAAAAAATTGATGCCTTCATTGCGCGCCTGCACCACAGCCAGCCAAGCAAGCCAAAGGGCAAGCACCCCGGCCACCAGGCGCAGGGCCGCAGGAATGCGGGACCAGCCAGACACCCCTGCCTTGAGCAGCCAGGCGGCCGCCAACACCCAGAGTCCTCCCCCCACGACCCAAAGGCCGGTCAACGGACGATCCACCCCACCAAGAACCCACGATCCTGCACACAGTGCGACACAGGCGACGCCCACGGCGACGGAGCCTGCTTGGCCACAGCCGCACAGGCGGCCCCACTCCCACGCGCCCGCAGCCATGAGGACCAGCACCACAAAGGTGAAGGGCACAGTGGATGCGTAGAAAAGTGCTGGCAACAAGATGGCTAGCAGGACAAGGGCTGTGATGACGCGCTGTTTGAGCATGGGGCCTTTCAAAGCCTGTTCAGGTTCTCAGCCCGGCATCGGGTCGGGATGCGCAGAGAGTATCTGTTCGGAGGTTTTGCCAAAACGGCGTTCGCGGCCACTGAACGCGGCTATCGCCTCATCCAGCGCCGATTCGTCAAAGTCCGGCCACAGCCGGTCACTGAAGAAGAACTCGGAGTATGCGGCTTGCCACAGCAGAAAGTTGCTGATGCGCATTTCACCCCCGGTGCGAATCACCAGATCTGGATCAGGCACATGGGCCATACCCATGGCGCCATGGAGGCTGACCTCGGTAATGGGCTCACCGCGTGCCGCCAGCGAAGCGGCGGCCTGCGCTATGTCCCAGCGACCGCCATAGTTGAAACACACGTTGAGCACCAAGCGGGTGTTTTCTGCTGTAGCGGCCTCTGCTTGCGCAAGACCTTCGCGCACCCTGGGCGAAAGACCTGCACGCTCTCCAACAAAGTACAGGCGTACACCGTCCTTCTTGAGCTGCGGCACCTCGCGTGCCAACGCCATCGCCAACAACTCCATGAGGCCAGAGACCTCATCGGCCGGGCGGTTCCAGTTTTCAGAAGAAAAGGCAAAAACGGTCAACACACTCACACCACGCTGAACGCAAGCGCGTGCGCAGCGGCGCAGTGAATCAACCCCTTGCTTGTGGCCCGCCAGGCGCGGCAGAAATCGCCGCGTCGCCCAGCGGCCGTTGCCATCCATCACGATGGCAATGTGGTGTGGCACCACCGGAGAGTCGGACATGTGAACGTTCAAGCCTCTAAAGGCTTAAACCGCCATGATTTCCTGCTCTTTGGCGGCCACCAGCGCATCGATTTCACCGATGTGCTTGTCGGTGGCTTTTTGCACCTCGGTTTCGGCACGCTTCTGGTCGTCTTCAGACGCCAGTTTGTCCTTGACCAGTTTCTTGACAGACTCGTTGGCATCACGGCGCAGGTTGCGCACGGCGATCTTGGCGCTCTCGCCCTCGTTGCGGGCCAGCTTGGTCATTTCCTTGCGGCGCTCTTCGCTCATCGGCGGCATGGGCACCCGGATCAGGTCGCCCATCGAGGCAGGGTTCAGACCCAGATCGCTTTCACGAATGGCCTTTTCAATCTTGGCGCCCATGCCCTTTTCCCAGGGCTGCACGCTGATGGTGCGCGAATCGATCAGCGCGACATTGGCCACCTGACTCAGGGGGACCATCGAGCCGTAGTAATCGACCTGCACCGTGTCGAGCAATGCAGGATTGGCGCGGCCCGTGCGAATCTTCTGGAGGTTGTTCTTGAACGCCGAGATGGACTGGTCCATCTTGGTTTCGGTGTTTTTCTTGATATCGGCAATCGTCATGTTTTCTCCTCAGGGCGGGCCCGCATCGGTGCAAGCCTCTCAACCATCGTCGTCAAGCGTAAACCAGCGTGCCTTCGTCTTCACCCATCACCACGCGCTTCAAGGCGCCGTGTTTGATGATGGAGAACACCCGCACCGGAAGTTTCTGGTCACGGCACAGGGCAAAGGCTGTCGCATCCATGATGCCCAGATTGCGGGACATGGCCTCGTCGAAGCTGAGCTTCGTGTAGCGCGTGGCCGTGGGATCCTTCTGGGGGTCGGCAGTATAAACGCCGTCTACTTTGGTGGCCTTCAGAACCAGTTCAGCGCCAATTTCCGCGCCACGCAGCGCGGCGGCGGTATCGGTGGTGAAGAAAGGATTGCCCGTACCGGCCGCAAACACAACGACCTTGCCTTCTTCGAGATACTGCAGCGCCTTGGGGCGCACATAGGGCTCGACCACCTGTTCAATGGCAATGGCGGACATCACCCGGGCAATCAGACCCTGTTTGTCCATCGCATCGGCCAAGGCCAGTGCGTTCATCACGGTGGCCAGCATGCCCATGTAGTCGGCCGTGGCGCGGTCCATACCGACCGAGCCGCCGGCCACACCACGAAAAATATTGCCCCCGCCAATCACCACCGCCACCTGAACACCCAGGCGGGTGACCTCGGCGATCTCCTCCACCATGCGGACGATGGTGGCGCGGTTGATACCGAAGGCATCATCCCCCATCAACGCCTCACCAGACAGCTTGAGCAGGATCCGCTTGTGGGCTGGTGCAGCGTTGGACATGGGAAATATCTCCGGTAGGTGGTGAGGGACTTTGGTGGGGTTGTCTTGGAGAACGGCGATCAGGCAGCGGCCTTGGCGGCGGCAACCTGTGCAGCCACTTCGGCGGCGAAATCGTCGACCTTCTTCTCGATGCCTTCACCCACGACGTAGAGCGTGAAGCCCTTGACGGTGGTGTTGGCAGCCTTGAGCATCTGCTCGACGGTTTGCTTGCCGTCTGCAGCCTTCACGAAGACCTGGTTGAACAGCGAGACTTCCTTGAGGAACTTCTGCACGCCACCTTCGATGCGCTTGGTCACGATTTCATCGGACTGCACGGGCTTGCCTGCGGCCACGGCCACGGCTGCGTCTTCAGCGGCCTTGGCGGCTGCCACCGAGCGCTCTTTTTCGATCAGGTCAGCAGGCACGTCAGCGCTGGTCAGGGCCACGGGCTTCATGGCAGCGATGTGCATGGCCACGTCCTTCGCAGCGACTTCGTCGCCTTCGAACTCGACGACCACGCCGATGCGCGAGCCGTGCAGGTACGAAGCCAGCTTGCTGGCGCCGCCAAAATGCTTGAAGCGGCGGAACGACATGTTCTCGCCGATCTTGCCGATCAGGCCCTTGCGCACGTCTTCCAGCGTGGGGCCGAAGCTGTCTTGCTCGTAGGCCAGCGCACCCAGGGCAGCCACGTCGGCAGGGTTGTGCTTGGCGACCAGTTCGGCAGCAGCCTTGGCCAGCGCCATGAAGCTGTCGTTCTTGCTCACGAAGTCGGTTTCGCTGTTCACTTCGATCAGGCCACCGGTGGTGCCGTCGATGAAGCTGGCGACCACGCCTTCTGCGGTGATGCGCGAAGCGGCCTTGCCCGCCTTGGTGCCGAGCTTGACGCGCAGCAGCTCTTCAGCCTTGGCCATGTCGCCATCAGCCTCCGTCAGCGCCTTCTTGCACTCCATCATGGGGGCATCGGTCTTGCCACGCAGTTCGGCAACCATGCTTGCGGTAATTGCAGCCATCTTTATTCCTTCAGTATTCAGTTCAGTGAGATCAGATTCGGGCTAAAAAAAAGGGGGCTCACCAGGGGCCCCGCTTTTGTTCGCGACGGATCGCGCAGCCGGGCTTATCAGGCAGCGGCTTCTTGCACTTCCACGAATTCGTCGGTGCTCTCGGTAGTAGCAGCCTTCACGACTTCGTTCACAGCGTTGGCACGGCCTTCGATGATCGCGTCAGCGATACCGCGGGCGTACAACGTCACGGCCTTGGCCGAGTCATCGTTACCGGGGATCACGTAGTCGATACCTTCAGGCGAGTGGTTGGTGTCAACCACACCGATCAGCGGGATGCCCAGCTTCTTGGCTTCAGCCACGGCGATCTTGTGGAAGCCCACGTCGATGATGAAGATAGCGTCAGGCAATGCAGCCATGTCCTGGATGCCGCCGATGTCTTTTTCGAGCTTTGCGATTTCGCGGGAGAACGTCAGTTGCTCCTTCTTGCTCAGGCTGTCCAGACCAGCTTCTTGCTGGGCCTTCATGTCCTTGAGGCGCTTGATCGAGGTCTTGACCGTCTTGAAGTTGGTCAGCATGCCACCCAACCAACGCTGATCCACGAAAGGCACGCCAGCGCGCAGGGCTTCGGTGGACAGGATTTCACGGGCTTGGCGCTTCGTGCCGACCATCAGGATCGTGCCGCGATTGGCAGCCAGTTGCTTGACGAACTTTTGGGCTTCCTGGAACAGTGGCAGCGACTTTTCCAGGTTGATGATGTGAATCTTGTTGCGATGGCCGAAGATGTAGGGGGCCATCTTGGGGTTCCAGAAGCGGGTTTGGTGACCGAAGTGGACACCGGCTTCCAGCATTTCGCGCATGGTAACGGACATAAAAATACTCCAAAGGTTAGGTCTAAAATCAGCCCCAATATTTGTGACAACGTGCATTTCACGAAGGCCACAACACCTTGACAGGGCTGCTTTGCGATTGGTCTTGCGACAGCCGCCACACGCACGATGCATACATCGCTTGCGCCACTGCTCCCAGCAAAACCCAAAGATTCTAGCACACCCATGCTCACCGACCTGATCACCACCCGCGACCAGCTACGGAACGGCGCCACCACATCGCCAGCAGAGTTGGAGCGCTGCATCACAGCCGCCCAGGCCCCCTCCAACACCCACAGTTTTGTGCGCACTTTGTTCGACGCCGCGCGCACCACGGCGGTGCAACCCGGTCTGCCCCAATTACCGCTGGCCGGCCTGGCGGTGTCGGTCAAGGATCTGTTCGACATCGAGGGCCAAGCCACTCTTGCTGGCTCCACGGCCTTGGCTGAAGCCCCTCCGGCCGCGCAAGACTGTCCCGCCGTGGCCCGCCTGCGGGCAGCGGGCGCCAGCCTGATCGGCCGCACGAACATGGTGGAGTTCGCCTTCTCCGGCGTCGGGGTCAATCCACACCACGGCACACCGGCAGCGTGGGATGGTCGGTTTGGCGTCCTGACTGGCGCCGCGCGCGTGCCCGGAGGCTCCTCCTCTGGCGCCGGGGTCTCGGTAGCCACCGGGGCCGCCTTCATCGGGCTGGGGTCCGACACCGGCGGGTCCATCCGCATCCCTGCGGCACTCAACGGCATCGTGGGCTTCAAGAACACCGCCCGCCTGGTGCCCACGAACGGCGCCGTGCCGCTGTCCACCACCCTTGACACCGCCTGCGCCATGACCCGGACGGTGCGCGACGCCATCGTGGCGCATGAGGTACTGGCCGCCCGGCGCGTCACGCGCAGCCTGGCACCGCTGTCGCAGTACCGGTTCGCTGTCCCGTCCACGTTATTTCTGGATGCGTTGGACGCCACCGTGGCCCGTGCATTCGAGCGCAGCATGGATGCCTTGCGCCAAGCCGACGCCCAGATCGACACCATCGACCTGCCCGCCGTGCTGGAGCAGCCGACCTATGGCTTTGCCGCCCCCGAGGCCTACGCATGGCACCGCGAACTGCTGCAGCGCGCAGGCGACCAATACGACCCCCGGGTGCGCATGCGCATCGAAAAAGGAGCCCCCCTGATGGCCTGGGAATACATTGATCTGCTCCAGGCACGCCAGCAATGGATCGCACGCATGCTCGCCGACATGGAAGGCTATGACGCTCTGCTGTCCCCCACCGTACCCATGGTTGCCCCGTTCATTGCCGATGTCGCACCGGCGGACGGGGTAGACAAGACGCAAGACAGCGCGCGCGACGCCGAGTTCTTCCGCGTCAACAACCTGCTGCTGCGCAACACCAGTGTGGTCAACCTGCTGGACGGCTGTGCGCTGTCCCTGCCCTGCCACGTGCAGGGGGAACTCCCGGTCGGCCTGATGGTCTGGCACGGGGCCCTGCGGGATGACTCGGTGCTCAATGCGGGCCTGCAGATCGAGAAATTACTACAAAAACAATAGCTACCAGCGCTTTATCATCAAGCGCTAGACGCCAAAAACACTCAAATTCATGAAGATTGCCATCGTGGGCGCCGGCATCATCGGCGTCACCACCGCATACGAACTGGCCCGTGACGGCCACGAAGTCACCATTTTTGAACAACGCAGCGCTGCCGCCGAAGAGGCCAGCTTTGCGACCGCAGGCTTGCTCGGCCCCCACCTGCTCAGTCCCTGGGCCGTGCCCGGCTTTGGCCAGGCTTTGCGGCTGATCGGGCCGCATGCCACGTTACGAGTGGCTGGTGGACTCAACCGCGCCAACTGGGCCTGGCTGCGGCGCTGGCGCGGTGCAGCACGGTCTAACAGCGCCCCTGCTGCTGCACTGGAACGCCTGGCGCAATACAGTCTGACCCGCCTCAAAGCCATCGCCCGCCAGCACGAACTCGACTTCGAGACCAGTGAAGGGCGACTGGTGCTGCTGCGCACGGAACAGGAGCGCGCCCATCTCCAGCCCGCGCTGCAGGTGCTGCGCGACAGTGGCGTAAGCTTGCACGAAATCGACGCGGACGTGGCACGCCAGATCGAACCCGGCCTGTCGCCCGAGGCACCACTGGCGGGAGCCATTCACCTGCCCGACGCCAGCGCAGGCAACTGCCGCCTGTTTGCCCAACTGCTGCGCCAAGGCACCCAGGGCTCCGGTGTTCAGTTTGTGTTCAATACCCGCGTGGATCGCATCAGCACCCAGCCCACCGGCGTCGCGCTGCAGGGCGAACCCGACCTGCGCCGCTTTGATGCCGTGGTGCTGTGCGCCGGCATGGCTTCGGCCACGCTGATGCCTGCGCTGGGGCTGCGCTTGCCCATGGCGGCGGTGTATGGCTACTCGGTCAGTGCGCCACTGCGCGAATCCACGCATGCCCCCCGCGCCAGCGTGGTCGACGCGGCCCAGCAAATCTCCATCACCCGCCTGGGGCAGCGCGTGCGCATTGCAGGCGGCGCCGAGCTGGCCGGAGCGGATGCACACCACCACACGCCAACGCTGCAACGCCTGTACCGCACATTGAACGACTGGTTTCCCGGGGGTGCACAGCTCTCATCCAGCCTGCAGATCTGGCGCGGTGCGCGCACCATGCTCCCCGACGGCGCCCCCGTGGTCGGCGCCAGTGGGGTGCCCGGCCTGTGGCTCAACACGGGCCATGGCGCGGGCGGCTGGGCCCTGGCCTGCGGCAGCGCCCGCGTGGTGGCGGACCTGGTCGCGCAGCGCGAACCCGACGTCTCGCTGGATGGCCTGGGAATGCGGCGTTTCTGATCTACGACGGGAGTCTTCACACCGCCATCGCCATCGCGGGACACGGCGCAAAATGGTGAGCACTCCGCCCTGAGCAGCACACTCACCACCATGCACCGCATCACTGCCCAACAGCCCCACCCCCTGTTCAGCACGGCCGCCACGCGGCGCCTGGAGCATCAGGCTGCTGCCACGCTCCCACCCCACACGCTCATGCGGCGCGCCGGCTTGGCCGTGGCACGGCTGGCGCAGGCACTGGCCCCCCATGCCCGCACAGTGTGGATCGCCTGCGGCCCTGGGAACAATGGCGGCGATGGGCTGGAAGCCGCCATGCACCTGCAGCGCGATGGCTGGCAGGTGGTGGTCACCTGGCTGGGCAACCCAGAGCACGCGCCTGCCGATGCCCGCCACTCTTGGGACCGGGCACTGGCCGCAGGCGTCATGTGGGCCGACGCAGCCCCTGCCGACATGAGCGCCACAGACCTCTGCATCGATGCCCTGCTGGGTATTGGCGTCTCTTCTTCCCCCGGCGCAACGCCCCGCGCGCACGACGCACGGCTTGAGGCCTGCCTGCATGCGCTGCACCGCAGCCGTGCGCCAGTGCTGGCGGTGGATCTTCCCAGCGGGCTGGATGCCGACACGGGCCAGTTCGCTACAGGCTTTGCCCCGGATTACGCCTCCCATCTCCACCCCCCACCTCCTGCGCGCCACACGCTGAGCCTGCTCAGTCTCAAACCCGGCCTGTTCACCGCCGCCGGCAGGGACGCAGCCGGCCAGGTGTGGCTGGACGATCTGGGGGTAGCCTGCGGTCACGAGCCCCCCAGTGCATGGCTCTGCGGCCCTGCCCCGCAGGCACACCGCCCTCACGCCAGCCACAAGGGCAGCTACGGTGACGTGGCCGTGGTAGGCGGCGAGGGGCTGGCCGAGCGCGGCCTGGGCATGGCGGGCGCCGCCCTGCTGGCTGCGTCGGGCGCTCTGCACAGCGGCGCAGGACGGGTGCTCGTCGCATTGCTCGACCACGGCCACCTGCAACTGGACCTGCAACAGCCCGAGCTGATGTTCCGCCACTTCGACGCCCTGGCGCTGGAGCAGCTCACCGTGGTCTGCGGCTGTGGCGGCGGCCAGGCCATCGCACGCCTGCTACCCGAGGTCATCACCCGCGCGGCCCGCCTGGTGCTGGATGCCGATGCGCTCAACACCATCGCCACACAGGCCGGGCTGCACGCACTGGTGGTGGCGCGCGGCCAACACGGGCTACCCACCGTGCTGACGCCCCACCCGCTGGAGGCCGCTCGATTGCTGGGCCTCACCACGGCCGAAGTCCAGGCCCACCGGCTGGACGCCGCACAACAGTTGGCGGACCAGTTCAACTGCGTGGCCGTGCTCAAGGGTTCGGGCACCCTGATTGCCGCGCCCGACCGCGTTCCGGCCATCAACCCCACGGGCAACGCACGGCTGGCCACCGCTGGAACGGGCGATGTGCTGGCGGGCATGGTGGGCGCCCACCTGGCAGCCGGTGCCAGCGCCCTGCGCGCCGCCAGCGAGGCGGTTTATTTGCATGGTCAGGCGGCCGATCAGTGGCCTGCGGGCACGGTGCTGACCGCCAGCACGCTGGCGACCCAGGGTGCGATTTCTCTCAAAGGGGCATTCCACACCCCTCGGCACTGACAGACGGCACTTCGCGCATCCGCCCACCGGACATTGCCACCGCGTTTGTCATGCCAGACGCGCCACCCAACGTGTCTCGAACCCAGTTTTCCTGCGCACCCCAAAGCCCCAGGGCGCTGGTGCACAGACAAGGACAGACAACCACAGGTTGCGGCGGCAGTGCGCAGAGACATTAAGCGGCGCCGCTGGGCAGCGAGCGCTTGAGCACTGCAATTGCAACGTCTGCCTCAAACGTCCCCTCGCCGCACTCACCCTCCGACAAAGCAAGGGACAACGGGCCGCAACCGCCCCTCACCAGCGTGGGCGCGTGCCGCCTTTCCCCACCGCTGCGCCGGTTTACATCCCGCCGCTCATTGCGCCTGCAGTGCTTTGAACATCGACGCACCAACGCTCTGCCAACGCCAGACAGCACACTCACACGTGGCGCTTGCCCATCACCGCCACGACCGGGACGGACACCAACTGCGCATCGGCGCGCGCGTGCAACGCCTCGATGATGTGACAGGTAGCGTCCGCGCCGTCGCAGCGGCTGCGCAGTGCCAACAGGTCTGCCTCCAGCACCCGTAGCTCCTCCAGGCGGGTGCGCACATGCTGCAGGTGTTCGTCCAGCGCATCGCGCGCGGTGTCGCAATCCTCCTTGCGACTCCAGTCCAGGGCCAACAGGGTACGGACTTCGTCCAGCGACATATCCATGGCGCGGCACAGCCGGATGAAGCGCAGCTGATGCACATCGGAACCGCTGTACAGGCGGTAGCTGTTGTCGCCCCGAACACCCACCGGCAACAGTCCTTCTTTTTCGTAGTAACGGATGTTGGCAGTGGACACCCCGGACTGCTGGGCGGCCTCGCCAATACGGAACTGCACAGCGTTGTGATCCATGGGCTTGACCTTCTAGTGACTTTAAGGTTTCCAATCATGCCATCGCTTCCAAACCACGTACGGAGAAGAAACCCATGTCTGCCCATTGCCATCATGACCAGAATGCCCCCGGTCACAACCATGGTGCCCCTGCCAGCGGGGACCCACGCTACCGCCGCATTCTGTGGATCGCGCTCATCGTCAATGCCGCGATGTTCATGCTGGAATTGGGTGCTGGCATGCAATCAGGTTCGGCATCACTGCTGGCCGATGCCATCGACTTTCTGGGTGACGCCGCCAACTACGGCCTGTCACTGTGGGTGCTGGCCATGGCCCTCTCCTGGCGCGCCCGTGCCGCACTGGTCAAAGGGGCCAGCATGCTGGCGTTCGGTGTTTTCGTGATTGGCCGCGTGGCCTGGGGCGCATGGCAGGGCCTACCGCCCGAGCCTTTCACCATAGGCGGCGTGGGCCTGCTGGCGCTGGCGGCCAACCTCGGTGTCGCCGCTCTGCTTTACGCGTGGCGCGAGGGGGATGCCAACATGCGCGGCGTGTGGCTGTGCACCCGCAACGATGCCTTGGGCAATCTGGCGGTGATGGGCGCAGCCCTGGGGGTGTTGGGCACGGGCTCGGTATGGCCCGATCTGGTGGTGGCCGCCACCATGGCGGGCCTGGCCATCAGCGGGGGGTGGAGCGTGATCCGCCATGCTCGCCGGGAGCTGGCCTGCGTTGACGGCAGTCCGTCCATGCATAGGCACTGAGTCATGCCTGCCCGCCCGTCATAGCAACCCGCGGTCAAGCACCGGCTGGCGGCCTCGACCCTCGCGCTGACGCACTGGCCGCTGATGCTGCGCCAGCGCCCGCACGCGGCCATCCGCGCCATGCCCTGTCGCAGCGGGGCCAGCGCTGGATAGCGGGCGCTACATACTTGATAAAAAAGGCCTCTAGTGCTTTACGGACAATCGCTACCAACTATCAAATCAGGAGCCTCACCACCCATCAAGGCAGACCATCCTTAGAGGCGTCGCACCCGATTGTTTGACGCGCGACAAGCCCTGCAGGGGCCTCGCGTGGTTCAATCCGGCGCTTGCACACGCGGGGCTGCGCCTCGGTTTCCCACATCGCACGTTTGCCCGCTCCACTTTTTTGCACCATGACCCGTCCCTCCGTCGCCCCTGCAACTGCCGCTGCACCAGCGCCTGTGGTCATTCCCCACAGCTTGACGGAGGACGCGGTGGCCATCTTCACCGGGGTGCTGCTGATTTCGGTGGGGGTGGCATTTTTCACCAGCGCAGGGCTGCTCACGGGGGGCACAGCGGGCCTGGCATTTTTGCTGCACTACGCCACAGGGATTGGTTTTGGCAAGATCTTCTTCGTGCTCAACCTGCCGTTCTACTGGCTGGCCCTGCGCAAGCTCGGACGGGCGTTCACCGTAAAGACCTTCATAGCCGTGCTGCTTCTGTCACTGCTGACCGAGGTGCAGTCGCAGTTGCTGCAGTTCGCGCAGCTTCAGCCGCTGTATGCCGCCATTGCGGGCGGGCTGATCACGGGCACGGGTTTTCTGGTGCTGTTCAGGCACCGCTGCAGCCTGGGCGGAGTGGGCATTGCCGCGCTGTATCTGCAGGACCGCTACGGCTGGCGCGCGGGCAAGGTGCAGATGGCGGTGGACTGCTGCATCGTTTTGCTGGCGCTGTGGACCGTGGAGCCGGTGCGCGTACTCTGGTCCATCGCCGGTGCCGTGGCGCTGAACCTGGTGCTGGCCATGAACCACCGGCCAGGTCGCTACATGGTGGTGTAGGCACATAACGCTGCCTAGGGACCCTCTGCACGAATCAGCGTGCCGTGTGCATCTGCGGCCCCGGGCGGTCTGCCGTGTTGCAAATACTCGCAATAGCTACCGCTATTGCTGCGTTTTGCGCCTTGCGGCCCATCCCGATCCGCAGCGCACCCTTACCACTTGATTCGTGCAGAGGATCCCTAGCGCCCAGCATTTCCGTTGCCTACGGAACATGGTGTGCGGTCTCGGCCAGCGCGGGCAGCCTGCCACTGACAACCTGCGGGGAACTTCGTACGGTACCCCGTATCATCCTGCCATGCGTCGCGGCTTCTACATTCTGCTGATGGTGGTGCTGGTCCTTCGGGGACTCACCGGCACCGCCATGGCCGCTGGCGTCCTGCCACCACTACAGCCCTTGGGTGAGCCACACGGGTACCAGCAGGAACCACCACAATCGCACCACCACGGCAGCACACTCAGCGCTGCGGCCACCACCAGCCAGCCTGATGACAACGGGCACAACAACCACCCTGGCATGTCGGCGCAGGCAACCACGGAGACCGAGGGCAAGCACGCGCATGGTCACGACTACGCCAGCACAGCGCCAACGCCCTCGGAACTGACCGTCTGCGATGGTTCCACGGGGGGGTGCACCACGCACGACCATCACACCGCAGCGTGCTCCGCCTGCGAAATCTGCCATTCGGCCATGCTGAACGCGCCTGCCGCAGTCACATCAGCCCATCTTCCTCCAGGTGCCTTGCAGCCTCTGGCCACTGCGCAGTTTGACAGTGCCGCTGCGGCACTGGCCATCAAACCACCCATCGCCTGACCTCTGACGCCCATAGTGCGTCTGCCATGGCCTGAACCCCCTCAAAAAAAGGGGGGATTTCAGGTGGCAGCGCCGTCGTTTGTTGGTTCGATGTCTGGAGATCGCCATGCGCGCCCTCGCCCCATTACTCACCCTATTTCTCGCACCATGGCTGCCGCTGCTGCGGCGGCGTGTCGCCGGCCTTGCTGTGCCGATGCTGACGCTTTGCCCTCTGGCATCGTTGGCCCAAAACCCCAGCCCCGTCCAAAACCCGGTTGCCACTACCGACGCTGCCCAACCTGCTGCGCCCACGGCCTCCTTGGTCCATCCACACCTTGCACCGACGAAGGTGGCGGCGGGTGTCGCACCTTCGGCCATGGCCTGGCGCGAAGCCAACGAAGCCGTAGCGGACTTCCCACGCGGCCATGCAGACATCCTGGCGTGGGAGGCCCAACAAGGCACCGCCCCCGCATCACCCGCCACGGCCAAACCAGGCCCCATGCACCACCAAGGTGCTCACGCGATGCACCCGCACCGCCACACAGAGCCAGGGGGCAAGCCATGACCACACCACACGCCTTTGCACGGCGCCTGCCCCTGCTGGCTGCCGCAGCCCTGCTGGCCGGCTGCGCCAGCGTTTCACCTGATGGCCTGCGCGGGGACGTAGCGACCCTCACCGCGGGCCGCACAGGCGGCGTGCAAGCGGCACTGCCAGCCACCGATCCCGCTGCGCGCGCCGCAGCCCAGCAGGCCATCAAAGACTGGCTGGCCCAGCCTCTCACGCAAGACGCCGCCGTGCGCATTGCCCTGCTCAACAATCCCGGCCTGCAGGCCCGGCTGGCGGCACTGGGTCTGGCCGACGCAGAGCGCGTGCAGGCCATTACGCTGCCCAACCCACACCTGACCCTGGGGCGCTTTACCAACAGCCAAGAGCGCGACATCGAGCGCACCCTGGCCTTTGGGCTGCTGGACCTCATCACTCTGCCGTGGCGCACCGCGCGGCAAGCTGAGCGCCTGCAGATCGCCACGCTAGAAGCCGCACAGGACGTGGTCACATTGGCAGCTGACACTCGCCGCGCCTGGCTGCGTGCCGTGGCGGCCGAGCAGGTGGCCGCCACACACGACCGCATGGTCGAAGCCGCCGAGGCCGGGGCCGAGCTCGCCCGCCGCATGGTGAGCGTGGGCAACTGGAGCCGCCTGCAGCAGGCCCGCGAACAGGCGACGCTGCAATCGGTGACCAGCCAGCGCGCCCGCGCCCGGCTGGCGGCTGCCACCGAGCGCGAGCAACTCAACCGCCGCCTGGGCGTATGGGGGCTGCAGGCGCAATACCAGTTGGCCGCCCAGCTACCACCGCTGCCCGCCACCGCCTTGCCCGCCGACGGCATCGAAGCCACCGCGCTGCGCGAGCGGCTCGATGTGCAGGCCGCCCGCCGCCAGCTCGACACCCAGGCCGCGCGCCAAGGCTGGAGCCGTGCGGGCGCCGTGTTTGGCGACATCGGTCTAGCCTACAGCCGCAACACCACCACCGAGCGCGACACCGGCCGCAGCGATGTGAAACGCGGCTGGGAGATTGCGCTGCCCCTGCCCCTGTTCGACTGGGGCGGCGCCGCACGCACCCGTGCGCAAGCCGAGGTGGAGCAAAGCGCCGCCCAGCTGCAAGACACCGCTGTGCGCGCCCGCAGCGAGGTGCGCGCCGCCTGGCTCACCTACCGCACCGCGCTCGACCTGGCGCGCCAGCAGCAGGCCGAGGTCGTGCCTCTGCGCCAACTCATCAGCGACGAGACCACGCTGCGCTACAACGGCATGCTGGCCAGCGTGTGGGACATGCTGGCCGAAGCGCGCAACAGCACGCAGGCCGTAGCCAACGCCATCGAAGTGCAGCGCGACTTCTGGCTGGCCGAGACCGACCTGCAACTTGCGCTGATGGGCACATCGCCCGGCGCCCTGCAGGGCCTCACCTCCGGCGCCGCCGCCTCCACCACCCCACAAGGCCACTGACATGAACCGCCGCAATTTCTTTTCTGGCGCAGCCACGGCCGTGGCCGCTGCCTCTGTCAGCCGCGTGGCCCTGGCTGCGCTGCCCGAGCCCGCTACACAATCCAGCGCCGACACAGCGCCGCCGCTGCACCCGCCCACCGGCCGCCCCTACAACCCCGTGGTCACCCTGAACGGCTGGACCGCCCCCTGGCGCATGAACGCGGGCGTCAAGGAGTTCCACCTCGTGGCTGAGCCCGTTGTGCGCGAGGTGGCGCCTGGCTTCATGGTCAACATGTGGGGCTACAACGGCCAGAGCCCCGGCCCCACCATCGAGGTGGTTGAGGGCGACCGTGTGCGCATCTTCGTCACCAACCGCCTGCCCGAGCACACCACCATCCACTGGCACGGTCAGCGCCTGTCCAACGGCATGGACGGCGTGGGGGGCCTCACCCAGCCCGCCATCCAGCCGGGCAAAACCTTTGTGTACGAGTTTGTGGCGCGCCGCCCCGGCACCTTCATGTACCACCCACATGCCGACGAGATGGTTCAGATGGCCATGGGGATGATGGGCTTGTGGATCACCCACCCCAGGGGCACTCACCCGCACATCGCCAAGGTGCAGCGCGACTACGCCTTTTTGCTCAACGCCTTTGACGTGGAGCCCGGCAGCATGACCCCCAAGGTCAACACCATGCTGGACCACAACATCTGGTGCTGGAACAGCCGCGTGTTCCCCGCCATCAGCCCGCTGGTGGCCCGCCAGGGCGAGCGCGTGCGCATCCGGGTAGGCAACCTCACCATGACCAACCACCCCATCCACCTGCACGGGCACGAATTTGAAGTGACCGGCACCGACGGCGGCCCCGTGCCCAAAAGCGCGCGCTGGCCAGAGGTGACGACCGACGTGGCTGTAGGCCAGATGCGGCAGGTCGAGTTCATTGCCGACGAGCCCGGCGACTGGGCGCTGCACTGCCACAAGAGCCACCACACCATGGGCGCCATGGGCCACAGCGTGCCCACCATGATCGGCGTGGACCACCGGGGCCTGGTCGGCAAGATCCAGAAGATCGTGCCCGACTACATGGTGATGGGCGAGCGCGGCATGGCCGACATGGGCGCCATGGAGATGCCCTTGCCCGACAACACCTTCCCCATGATGACCGGCACCGGCCCCTTTGGCCCGCTGGAGATGGGCGGCATGTTCACCACCCTCAAGGTGCGCGCAGACCAGCCCGCAGACAGCTACGCCGACCCCGGCGACTTCAAACAGCCGCCGGGCACCCAGGCCTTTGAATGGCAAGGTGCGCCCGCCGCTACGCCACGCCCCGCACGCACCGACACCCCGGGCACGGCCCCGGGCGCCGCCAATGCGCGCAAGCCGGCTGCCAGTGGCCACCAACATTGATGCCAATGATCACCATGAAAACTATCAAATTCATAGCTGCTTGCGCAATGTTGACTAGCGCATTCGCTGCTTTTGGGCATGAAAACATGCCGCACCGCGCCACCACAGCCCCGGTGGCCAAGGAGCAAAAGGACTGGGGCATTGCAGGCGACGCCAAGGCCGTGCGCCGCACCATCACCATTCGCATGACAGACAACATGCGCTTTACGCCCAACCATGTTGAAGTGCGCGAAGGCGACACCGTGCGCCTGCGCGCCGAGAACAAGGGCCGGGTGTTACACGAGATCGTGATCGGCACAAAAATCGACCTGGACGCACATGCCGAGATGATGGCCAAGCACCCCGGAATGGAGCACGACGAACCCCATATGGCCCATGTGACTGAGGGCAAGACCGGCGACATCGTGTGGCACTTCAACCGCGCCGGGAGTTTCGACTTTGCCTGCCTGATCCCCGGCCACTACCAGGCGGGCATGACCGGCACCATCACGGTGAGCCCCCCCTGAGTCGCTGCGCGCCTTCCCCCCGAGGGGGACGCCACCGGTGGCCTGGCAAAGCCAGTTCCACGGTGGCACTGGCAAGAGCCATGCCGGTTTCCACCGGCTGAGGACGGATCACCGAGCCGTGAACCACAAAGACATCAAAGAGCGAAGAAAGGCATCCATGACATACCCGACAACAACAAGCAACCGCCGCACGTGGCTGACCACTAGCGTGACCTTGCTGGCCGCAAGCGCCCTGCCCTTTACAGCGGCGGCCGCGGCCCCCACACCGCTGGAAGTGTGGAAAGACCCCAACTGCGGCTGCTGCCAGGACTGGGTGGACCACATGCAGGCCAACGGCTTTGCGGTCAAGGTACACGCCACGGGCAACAACGCCGTGCGCGCGCGCCTTGGTCTGGCGCAAAAGCTGGGCTCGTGCCACACCGCCCTGGTCGGCGGCTATGTGGTCGAAGGCCATGTGCCCGCCAGTGACGTACGCGCCCTGCTGCAGCAAAAACCCCAGGCCCTGGGCCTGGCCGTGCCGGGCATGCCCGTGGGCTCGCCCGGCATGGACGGCCCGGCGTACGGCAATCGCCGTGACGCCTATGACGTACTGCTGGTCGCTCGAGATGGCAGCACGCGAATTTTCAAAAGCTACAACACGCCAGCCGGCAACAAAAAGGCCACTTCGTGATGACAAACACCCTGCGCCAGCTCAACCCTGCAGCCACCGCACTTGCGCTCCTGATGCTGATCGGCTTTGCAGAGCCAGCATTGGCCCAACCGGCGCCCCCGGCGGCTACCACAAACCCGCCCGTGCTGGCCGACGCCAGCACCCCTTTGAGCGAAGGTGAGATCACCCGCTGGGATGCACGCACCCTGCGCGTCACACTGCGCCACGGCGAGATCAAGAACCTCAATATGCCCCCCATGACCATGGTGTTCCGCGTGTCAGATGCCAACGTGCTGGGCGACCTCAAGCCCGGCGACAAGGTACGCTTTCGGGCCGAACAGGTCAGCGGCACCTACCGGGTGACGCGGATCGAAAAGGCACCTTGACCACCCAATCAAAGGTTGAGCGCACACAGCCCCACCGATGCGACAGGGCACCATAATCACCGGCCATGAGTTCTCAACATGTTCTGGCTGGCGACGCTGGCAGCATCACCCGCGTGGCGGGCATCGAGGTGGGCCACTTCACCGAAACCCGCCGCCCCACGGGTTGCACCGTCATCATCACCCGTGAGGGCGCGGTGGGGGGCGTGGACGTGCGCGGCGCCGCACCTGGCACACGCGAGACGGACCTGCTCCACCCCTCCAACCTGGTAGACAAGGTGCACGCCATCATGCTGGCCGGCGGCAGCGCCTGGGGGCTGGATGCAGCCACCGGCGCGGTGCGCTGGCTGGAAGAGCGTGGCGTGGGCTTCGACGTGGCCGTGGGCCGCCTGCCCATCGTGCCCGCCGCCGTGCTGTTCGATCTGCTGGTGGGCGACATGCGCATCCGCCCCGACGCTGCAGCAGGCTACGCGGCCTGCGATGCCGCATCCACCGCAGATCCGGCTGAGGGCAACGTAGGCGCGGGGACAGGCGCAGCGCTGGGCAAGATTTTTGGCATCCAGCGCGCCATGAAAGGTGGCATCGGCACCGCCTCCGTCACCGTGGACGGCGTCACGGTAGGCGCTCTCATTGCCTGCAATGCGCTGGGCGACGTGATCGACCCCGACACCGCGCAAGTCATTGCCGGGGCCCGAACCGACGACGGTCTGCGTTTGCGCGACACACGCCGCGCCCTGCTGCGCGGCGACCCGCCCCAGCCCTTGCTGGCGGGCACCAACACCACCATCGGCGTGGTGGCCACCGATGCCATCATCACCAAGGTGCAAGCCCACCGCCTCGCGGTGGCCGCACACGACGGCCTGGCCCGCAGCATCAACCCCGTGCACACCATGTCCGATGGCGACACGCTCTTCAGCCTGGGCACCGGCCGTGCAGGCAAGAGCCTGGGCATGATGGTGCTGGCCACCATGGCCGCAGAAGCCACGGCCATTGCCACCGCCCGCGCTGCACGGGCGGCGCGGGCCATCACGACGGCAGAAGGGTTGTACCTGCCCGCGGTCGCAGAACTGGGCTGATACGCGCGCAAGACTTTGCGACTTATTCCCCGGCCCCTGCTGGCCGTGCGCTGGACCCACAGCGAACCATTGATTGCTGAATACGGTAGCTGTCGATGCCGGACGATGAGCAACGGCCCCGCACCGTGCATTAGCCCTTTGCGAGCAAGAACGCAGATCCCTGGCTTGGGTGCCCTATCTACCAGATTGACGGGGGATGCTGCGCACCGGGCCCAGTCAGGGCCGACAGACCACGCCAGACGCACTGAACTCTGTCCACAATATCCCAGAGACCGACTCCACGCTGTCAAAAACTCCTTGACGGGGCGGGCAAAGCCCTCCAAAGATTAGCTCGCTGCCCCACCTCTTGCGCACCACAGGGGTCGGCGTGGAAGGGCGAGCCTGGCAAGAACCGCCGCGCGCAGGTTGTTCACGCTCCACAAAAGGTTTACAACACGATCTTCCCCGGGAAAAGCGCACCATCTGCAGTAACACGTTGAGGGTTCAACACATGAATATCCTGCAAAACCTGAGCATCAGGACGCGTCTTGGAATTGGTTATGTTGTTCTGACCTGTGCCTTGATTCTGGTGGCCGTCATGGGCATTCGCGGGGAGTCCCTGACGCAGGACAGCCTGGACAACCAGGTCAACCACCTGAACGTGCTCAAGAGTCTGGGCAATAGCGTGCTGGATGCTGCGAACGCAAGGGCTGTTTCCGCCCGCAACCTGGTGATTGCCACCACCAAAGAAGACGCTAACGCTGAAACCAAGCTCATCGGAGCGGCCCACGAAAAGATGGGACGTGCGCTCAAGAGCGTCGAAGAAGCGCTCAAGACGGCACCACCCGAAACAGCCCCTTTGCACAAGCTGCTGGCACAGATCCGGGAGACTGAAGCGGCCTATGGCCCGATCGCGCTAGAGATCACCCGGCTGGGCAGCCTGGGCGAAAAAGACATGGCGATCAAGAAAATCAACGAAGAATGCCGCCCCCTGCTGGCCAAGCTGATCGGCAACATTGACACCTTCCTGGCAGAGAGCGATGCAATCAGCAAGCGGGCGAGCGAGCAATCGTTGAGCCAGCTGGAATCGCTGCGCTTGCAACTGGTGGTGCTCAGTATGGCGATGGTGGTATTTGCCGCCGTGCTGGGCATGGCGACGACACGGTCCATCACCAGGCCACTTGGCGAGGCCAACCAGGCCACGAAAGAGTTTGCCAGGGGCAACCTGACCACCCCGTTGGTGGTCCATGGCAAAGATGAGATTGCCTCGGTGGTCGCATCGATGGAGGCCATGCGCCAAAGCCTGTCCGGTTTGGTGGCGGGCGTTCGGCAAGGATCTGAAAGCGTATCGACCGCCAGCGCAGAGATCGCGCAGGGCAACCACAACCTGTCCATGCGCACCGAACAACAGGCCAGCGCACTGCAACAAACAGCCGCGTCGATGGAGCAGTTGGGCTCCACCGTGAGACAGAACGCGGACAACGCGGTCAATGCCAACAAGCTGGCGCATTCGGCATCGACCATTGCCCAACAGGGCGGCGAAGTGGTGGCCATGGTGGTGGCGACGATGAAGGACATCAACGACTCCAGTCGCAAGATCAATGACATCATCAGTGTGATCGATGGCATTGCATTCCAGACCAACATCCTCGCACTGAATGCTGCCGTGGAAGCTGCCCGCGCGGGCGACCAGGGGCGGGGTTTTGCGGTGGTGGCGAGCGAGGTGCGTAGCCTGGCCCAGCGCAGCGCGGCAGCCGCCAAGGAGATCAAACAGCTGATCACGGAAAGCGTGGGCCGCGTGGAGCATGGGACCGCTCTGGTGGACAAGGCGGGCAACACCATGAGCGAAGTGGTGACCAGCATCCGCAATGTGACCCACATCATGGGCGAAATCAGCGCGGCCAGTTCCGAGCAAAGTTCGGGCGTCACGCAGGTGGGTGAGGCCGTTACGTTGATGGACCAGGCCACGCAGCAGAACGCGGCGCTGGTGGAGGAAATGGCTGCCGCCGCCTCCAGCCTGCGCGGGCAAGCCGATGATCTGGTGAGCGCTGTGGCAGTGTTCAGAATCAACGGCAACGGACAAGCACTTGTGCTCAAGTAACCGCCTGATCGCGTTGCATTCAACGCACAGCATCTTTACGGTTTTGCCCAGCGTTTGTGGCACCACACCGCAAGGCGGCCAGAGATAGTGCTTTAACACGCCGGTCGGTCCCGCCTTGGCATTGCCACAACGCAGGTATTCCAAGCCGTCCAGTGGCCGGAGCACAGGCACCATTCGATACGTTTGTACCCCCTGGCTTCTACAGCCCGGCGTGGCCCGCGCAGGGATAATCGCCGGACCGCTGATCTCCGTAAGTCAGCCCTCCTCGCCCAACCCACGTCAACAGCCACCGCTGACTTGTTGCCCCCGGCCCAGCCACCGCATTGGTCGGCCACGCTGCGTGCATCCCCTATTCAAAACGTTCGCTCCTCCATGTCCCAGGCACTTCGCAACACACTGCTTTCTCTGCGCGATCTGATCGTGTCGGCCGGTCCGCTCGCCTTCCTGGGGGTAGGGCTGCTGGTGCTAGCGTACTGGTGGCTTAACCCCAATCCGCCCAAAACGGTGACTCTGGCCACTGGACCTGCTCAGAGCGCCTACGAGGAGTTTGGCAAGCGGTATCAAAAGGCGCTGGCAGCTGACGGCATTGACGTAGTGCTTCTGCCCAGTGAGGGGTCTTCTCACAACCTGCAATTGCTCCGAGAGGGTCAAGCGGACGCGGCCTTCGTACAAGGCGGAACGGCTGAACTGCAACCCGATGATCCCGATGAACTGGTGTCGCTGGGCAACCTCTTTGTAGAGCCTGTGTGGCTGTTCTATCGCACCGAGACGGCACAGCGTATGTACAACACTCCGCGGCTTGACGGCTTGCGACAGCTGCGTGGGCTGCATGTGAACGTAGGCTCGCAGGGCAGCGGCGTGCCCACGCTGATGGAGCGCCTGCTGGACGCCAACAAGGTCGAGCGCGGGGCCGTGAAACTCTCACGCCTGGACCAGACGCCGGCCACCGTGGATTTTCTGGCGGGCAAGCTGGATGCGCTGGTGTTTGCCTCTGCCCCCGAATCCTTGATGGTGCAGATGCTGCTGCAGACACCAGGGGTTCAATTGCTGGACTTTGCCCAACACGAAGCCTATGCGCGGCGCTTTCCCTTTCTGACACCCGTCACACTGCCACGTGGCGTAGTGGACCTGGCCAACAATGTGCCCAAGCGGGATGTAAGGCTGGTCGCCTCCACCACCTCATTGCTGGCGCGTGAAGGCACCCACCCGGCCTTGCTCACTCTGTTTGCGCAGAACGCCCAGAAGCTCCATAGCGGCGCGGGCTGGTTCAACCGGGCACGCGAGTTCCCCAACGCGCGCAATAGCGAACTACCGATTGCCAAGGAGGGTGACCGTGCAATGAACGAGGCAGTGCCCATGCTGCAGCGCTACCTGCCCTTTTGGGTTGCCAACCTGATTGAGCGCATGTGGCTGGTGCTGGGTATCTTGCTGGCGATCATGCTGCCGCTGTCGCGCGTTGTGCCGCCGCTGTACCAGTTCCGAGTGCGCTCACGCGTGTTTCGCTGGTATGGCCGTCTGCGCGAGGTAGAGAGCGACCTGGAAGCTGGTAAGACCGACACAGCAGAACTGCTCAAGGCATTGAATACGCTAGAGGCGCAGGCCGAAAAGGTCAGCGTCCCCCTGTCCTATGCCGATGAGCTGTATGCCCTGCGCAACCATATCCACCTGGTGCGAAAAAAGCTGCTGCGGGCATCGGAAGGTGGTGGCGCCGAAAGACCTTCACCAGACGCGCCTGCGCGCAAAGACTGAGGCCTGCGCAGCGCTACCTGGCCGAGGCGTTGCTGGCTCAGGGAGAAAGCAGGCAAGCCGTTTCAAAGCCAGCACGGTCATCACAGCAGTAAGGTCAGATGGCTCGACAGGCAAGGTGCGGTGACCGGACCAAGGCTCTGGAGACACGCCGGGCACCGGCAATCACGCCAGCCACCAGGACTTAGCGGTTTTTGGAGGCCCTGGAGCCCGAAGACGACGACAGAGGCGCCGACTTGGATAGCGGAGCCATTTTGGAACTCGACGATGACCGGGCTTCAGAAGCCTTGTGCTCTGATCCAGATTCAGCCGCCCGCGCGGGCGCCTTGGCCGGTTTGGGGGGCTGCTGTGCAGGTACCACGCGCAGCGCGCCCTCAGTGGCCAGCTTGTCGCGCATGCGCCGTGTCATGGACTGGGTGCTGGCGTCGGGCGCCGTAAACAGAAACAGCGTTCCGTGCGGGCTGGCCCAAGTCAGCTGGGTACGGACTACACGGCCATTGGTCACCAGCTCAACCCAAACGCCGATGACAAAATCGGCATAAGGATCTGGAACATCCACTGGGGCCTGAGCGCTGTCTTCCGGAGCGGGCGCCGAAATCGGGGCCTCTGCAGACTCGGTCGCAGCCGCCAGGTCTTGCGAAGGCACTACGGCAGGCTTTTCAAATGCCGCCTGATGCAACCCCACCAGACGTTGCAACAAAGCACTGGTCTGAACTGCCGGGTAGCTGACGGTCTTGAGGCCTTTTCGCAACTTGGCAAGCAGCCCAGGAATGGCCTCGTTGAGCCGCTCAGGCTCCAGACGGGTCAGCTCAGGCTGCGCACTCCAGAGCAACACAGGCACCAACGCCAGATAACCACCGGGATCATCCTCCGCATCACCTTCGGCCGCCATGACCTGAGCAAGTGCCACCACGTCAGCCCATGGGCCCGCCGCGAAATCGAGGATGTCTCCAGGAACACCCTCCATATCGGGCAACTTGCGAATATCTGCAGCCACCCTCTCCGCCAGCAATTCACGCCGCTCGGCATTGAGCTGGGCTTTTTCCTCGCTCTCCTGCTGGGTCTTGAGTTTCTGCTCTTGTACGTCCCACGCAGACTGCAGCGCTTTGAGCACGGTATCAAACGGCCCCGCATCCACTATTTCGTGCGCAGACAAATGCTCTACCGCTTCCGTCACCAGGCGCATAAAGCGACTGAACCCTGGGGCTGTTTCCGTCGTAAACGCCAGACTGCGCTGCGTCAACTCATCCAGCAACCTGCGCGCAGGATGCACCCCATCCGTGAAGAAGCGGCCATCATGGTGAACGAGTTGCTTGAGCGCGGGCTCCAGACTTTTGATCGCCCGCTGCACGGGGGCCAGCAACCGCGCGTCCTGAGCGATGTTGTCCATCATGCGGCCGACCACTTCGACGGCCATGGCCGTGGACTGAGTGGCAGCATCCATCGGCATGGTTGCATACACCACCGGAGCCATACCAGGCCCTCGCCACCCCGATAAGGGTACAGGCAACGAGCCCGGATGATTGACACCACCACCACTGCCCGCCAAACGCCCTACCAACCGCTCCAATTGGGCCATGTCCTCGATTGCTTCTGCTGCGCCCGAGGGGAAATAGCCACCAGACAACGAAGATTGAGCACTTGCAGCTCCGGCGCGCGGATCCACCCAACCGGGTTGTCCTGCGGCGGGTTGCACCAGCATAGGCTGAACCGGTGCGGCTCCATAGGCACGCGGATCGAACGGGTCACCACCCGCCAGCATTTGGCGCAAGATACCCACGGTCAGTATGGCTTCTTGTGCATCAGGCGCCATGGGTGCCTGCTGGGAATCTCCGCTCCAACCTGTGGACGGCCCCATGCCACGCCCGTAACCTGTGTTGCCATAGTCACTCACAGGCCCGTTCATCGAATGCCCGTACCCCGAGTATCCACCACCCTGGCCAGTGCCAAGGCCGCCGTAACCCGTCCCGTAACCAGTTCCCGCACCTCCGTAGCCAGTGCCCGGAGCGCCGCGCGCCGAGCTGCCAGATGGTGTGCCCAACACGGCATAGCCCACAGGCTGCACACCATGTTCACGCAGACTCTGGGCGGTTTTTTTGTACTCCTCTACCAGCAGTTTTCCGAGGAGGTCGCGCATGTGCTGCATCCACGTCTGCCGGATTTCGGACGACACACCCGTTTCGCTCACCACCTGCTGCAGCGCGCGGATATAGCTCTCAGGCCGCAGGGGATTTCGCTCGGGCTGGACACTGCGCAAACCTTGAGCAGCGCTGACCAGGGTATTGAGTTCAGCCAGCACAGCATCTGTGGCATGGAGTGCAGATTGCTGGGCTTTGGAGAGTTCCACCTGCGCCTGCATCTCGTTCTCGTCCATGAGCGAGAGTTCACCGAAGTCCATGCCGGTATCCTCGGCCGAACCCCTGCCTTTGGCGACTGACGGGCCTTCGGCGAAAATTTCCAGCAGGGCCATCGAGTAGCCCTTCACCAGAGCAACCTCATGCTGGTTCAGCAGGCGCAAGCTGTCACTGATCAGATTGCGCTGCTGAACATTGCGGTTGGAGGACTCCTCGCCCGTCAAAGTCCCTCGCGTGACCTTGACCAGCTCACCCATCAGGGCCTCGCCCCCGCGAACAGCGTTGACAACGCAGGCGCGGAAAACGGTTCTCAAACGCGGTGCGGGCACAGACATGGTGGGACTGACGTCGAAAGAGTTTCTGGATGCAATGCTACTTGAGCTGACGCCTTATTTGAGGGCCTTGTAGCGCATTCGCTTGGGCTTCGCGCCTTCTTCACCCAGGCGTTTTTTCTTGTCTGCTTCGTACTCTTGGTAATTGCCGTCAAAGAACGTCCACTGGCTGTCACCTTCTGCCGCCAGGATGTGGGTCGCAATACGGTCAAGGAACCAGCGATCGTGGCTGATAACCAACATGGTGCCCGCAAACTCCAGGAGCGCGTCCTCCAAAGCCCGCAAGGTTTCCACGTCCAGATCGTTCGATGGTTCATCGAGCATCAGCACGTTGCCACCCGCAATCAGGGTCTTGGCCAGGTGCAAACGACCGCGTTCGCCGCCGGAGAGCATGCCGACCTTCTTTTGCTGGTCGCCGCCATTGAAGTTGAAACGACCGCAATAGGCACGGCTCGCCATCTGGAACTTGCCGACATTGAGGATGTCAAGTCCGCCGGACACGTCTTCCCACACCGTCTTGTCATTGGACAGGTCATCACGGTGCTGGTCCACGAAGGCCATCTTGACGGTGGAGCCAATGACGACCTCCCCCGAATCCGGCTTTTCCTTGCCGGCAATCAGCTTGAAGAGCGTGGACTTACCGGCGCCGTTGGGGCCGATGATGCCGACGATGGCGCCCGCAGGAATGTTGAAGCTCAGGTTATCGATCAACACGCGGTCGCCAAAGGACTTGGTGACGTTCTTGAACTCGATCACCTGGCTGCCCAAGCGGTCAGCCACAGGGATGAAGATTTCGTTCGTTTCGTTGCGCTTTTGGTATTCGTAGTCGCTCAATTCCTCAAAGCGGGCCAAACGGGCCTTGCTCTTGGCTTGGCGAGCCTTGGGGTTCTGGCGCGACCACTCCAACTCCTTCTTCAGGGCCTTGGCGCGGGCTTCTTCACCCTTTTGTTCGGCTTCCAGACGTGCGCCCTTTTGGGTCAGCCAGTCAGAGTAGTTGCCCTTGTAGGGAATGCCGGATCCACGGTCCAGTTCCAGAATCCACTCAGCGGCGTTGTCCAGGAAGTAGCGATCGTGGGTGATAGCGACCACAGTGCCCGAGTAACGCTGTAGAAACTGCTCCAGCCAGTCCACCGATTCGGCATCCAAGTGATTGGTCGGCTCGTCAAGCAGCAGCATGTCGGGCTTGGACAGCAGCAGGCGGCACAACGCCACGCGGCGCTTTTCACCGCCGGACAACACGCCAATGTTGGCGTCCCAGGGTGGCAGGCGCAGCGCATCGGCGGCGATTTCGAGCTGGTGCTCGGAGTCTGTGCCTGCCGTCGCAATGATCGCTTCCAGTTCGGCCTGCTCTGCGGCCAGGGCGTCAAAGTCAGCGTCTTCGGCACCGTAAGCGGTGTAAACCTCCTCCAGGCGCGCCTTGGCAGCAAACACCTTGCCCATGCCCGCTTCCACGCTCTCGCGCACCGTCTGCGTAGGGTCCAGCTGAGGTTCCTGGGGCAGGTAGCCGATGTTCAAGCCGGCCATTGGGATGGCTTCGCCTTCGATTTCCTTGTCCAGGCCCGCCATGATCTTCAGGAGGGTGGACTTGCCCGAACCGTTGGTCCCCAGCACGCCAATCTTGGCGCCCGGGAAAAAACTCAGGGAAATGTCTTTCAAGATCTGCCGCTTGGGCGGCACGATCTTGCCGACGCGGTTCATGGAGAAAACGTATTGAGCCATTGAATGTCAAACCTGCAAAAGTGAGCAGAAATTCTGCGTGCAAACCGAGATTATCGGGCCATGCGACAATACCCACCGTAGCGGGCTCCAGTTGCCCGTCACATCAGCACACTGCTGGGGACGAAAGAAGCGACGCTTCTGGGCTCCCAATCCTGAACCTCATCAGCCTGAGACTGGCTCGGCGACCCCCCGGTTGCACGACAGGCCGATACCCAGCGCCCCGGACGGGCGCATCCAAAGACATGACATTTGACGAACTGAATCTGGCTCCAGCCATCCTGAAGGCCGTGCACGAAACGGGCTACGAAACCCCCACGCCCATTCAGGCCCAGGCCATTCCCGCTGTTCTTGCAGGCCACGACCTGCTGGCCGGTGCGCAGACTGGCACCGGCAAGACTGCCGCATTCACCCTGCCCATGCTGCACCGCCTCTCCTTGAGCGCGGCCCCCAAGAACAAATTCGGCGGCAAGGGCATCCGCGCCCTGGTGCTGACCCCCACCCGTGAATTGGCCGCCCAAGTAGAAGAGTCCGTCCGCGAATACGGCAAATACCTGGACATCAACTCCACCGTGGTCTTCGGTGGTGTGGGCATGAACCCGCAAATCGACCGCATCAAGCGCGGCGTGGACATCCTGGTGGCCACCCCTGGCCGCCTGCTGGACCTGCAGCAGCAGGGCTTCCTGGACCTGTCCACAGTTCAGGTGCTGGTGCTCGACGAAGCCGACCGCATGCTCGACATGGGCTTCATCCACGATGTGAAGAAGGTGCTGGCCCTGGTGCCCAAGGACAAGCAAAGCCTGCTCTTCTCGGCCACTTTCAGCGATGAAATCCGCGACCTGGCCAATACCCTGCTCAAGAACCCGCAAAGCATCCAGGTCACGCCCAGCAACACCACGGTGCAGCGCATCACCCAGGTGATCCACCCTGTGGGCCGCGGCAAGAAGAAACAGGTGCTGCTGCACATCATCCAGCAGCACAACTGGAGCCAGGTGCTGGTGTTCACCCGCACCAAGTTCGGCGCCAACAACGTGGCGGAGTTCCTGACCAAGAACGGCGTGCAGGCCATGGCTCTGCACGGCAACAAGAGCCAGAGCGCCCGCACGCAGGCCCTGGCTGGCTTCAAGAGCGGTGACATCCGCGCCCTGGTGGCTACCGACATTGCAGCGCGCGGCATCGACATTGATGACCTGCCTCACGTCGTCAACTATGAAATTCCGAACGTCTCGGAAGACTACGTACACCGCATCGGCCGCACGGGCCGGGCTGGCGCCACCGGTGAAGCCGTGAGCCTGGTCTGCATGGACGAAGAAGGCTTCATGATGGACATCGAGCGCTTTACCAAGCAGCAGATCCCTGTCCAGATCATCGAAGGCTTCGGCCCCGATGCCGGCGAGAAGGCCGAGCCCATCGCCATGGGCCGCCAGACGATCTGGGGCGGCGCAGGCAAGCCCCCGAGCCGTGACGTGATGCAGGCGGCCGCCAAAGCCGCCCGCAGCGAAATGATGGAACGCATCCGTACCAACAAGGCTGGACAGGGTGCTGGCAGTGGTGGCAATGGTGGCGGCGACCGTGGGCCCCGCCCTGCTGGCGGTGGCAATGGTGGCGGCCGTGGTGGCCGCGCTGGTGGTGGTGCGGCGGCTGGTGGCGGCAATGGCCCACGTAGCGGCCGTGCCGGTGGTGGTGGTGGTGGCCAAGGTGGCGGCGCACGCGCCGGTGGCCAGGCCCCTGCACGCGGACGCTCCGGTGGCGGCGGTGGTGGTGGCTATGAAGGCGGCAATCGCTACGATGATTCGCAACCTCCACGCGCCAACGCCCACCTGGGCACGCACATGGGCCACGCCAATCCGGGCAACCGCAGCTCCGGCCATACGGGCGGTGGCCAGCCCGACCCGATGCGCACCAGCGTGGACAGCATGGGCGGCGGTGGACGCCGTGGCGGTGGTGGTTATCGTGGCGGCAATGGTGGAGGAGGCGGCTATGGCGGTGGATCAGGCGCGGGTGGCGGTGGTGGCCGGGGCAACGGGCCTCGTGGGCCGGGCGGTCCTCGCGGCTCTTTTAACCGCTGAACCTGACAACCCTGGAGATGGCGCGGCACTGGCAGCTCAGGCTGCACCAGTTGCCTCGCCACATCCCCGGTCAGACAACCAGGGCGCACCCATCGTACATGTGCTTCACGCCCGGGATCGCCGGGCGCCTGCACTGAACCATCCCTGCCTGCAACTACACGCGGTCGATTTTGCCAATCTGCCGGCCCTGCCACCGGTGGACGATGTCTACATCACCTTAGGCACCACCATCGCCGCGGCAGGCAGCCAGAGTGCCTTTCGTGCCGTGGACTATGACGCCGTGCTGGCCACCGCCCGCGCAGCGCTGGCCGCTGGCGCCAGCCGCTGTGGTGTGGTCACGGCCATGGGCGCCAATCCGCATTCGCACATCTTCTACAACCGCATCAAAGGCGAGGTCGAGCGCGACCTGCAGGGTCTGGGCTTCACCACACTGGTCATTGCCCGGCCTTCCCTAATGCTCGGCGAGCGCCAGGCATTGCAGCAGGCCGCACGCCCGGCCGAGTCCCTTTCCATCCAGATATTCAAGTGGCTGGACCCGATCATCCCCGCCAACTACCGCGCTCGACCAGGCGCTGATATCGCGCGCGCCCTGGTTCATGCCGTACAGTCAAGACCGCCTGGACTGCACTTGCTGTCGGGTCGCGAGCTGCAGGCACCCTGACCAGAGCCGGCGGCATTTTTCCCTGCTGCTGCCTGCCGTCATGCGCCCCAACGACCTGCCCCAACCCTTGGCCACCCTGATGGTGGCCACCTGCAACGTGCTGAACCTGGCCAATCCAGGGCGCATGTTCTATGAAAACCAGGACCCCTACAGTGCCGCCGAGTACGAGCGCAAGATCACTTGGCTCGGCGAGCGCTTTCGCATGCTCAATGCCGATGTTCTTGCCGTGCAGGAAGTCTGGGACGATGCTGCCTTCAAAGGAGCGCTCGGTCGCGGCAGCATGCGCTATGACTTCGTTGCGGTTCCTGGCGCTGAAAACGATGCCACCCACAACGGAGCGCATGGCACGCCCCGTGTAGGCATCGCGACACGGCTCAAGGTAGAGGCGTTGCAGTCATTTCCTGAGTACCCCCCAGGCTTTCAGGTAGAGATACCCGGCATCGGTCAGTACACCCGCTTCGAGCGCCCACCCCTGGTAGCGACCCTGCGCATGAAACATGGGCAAACGCTCAATGTACTGACCGCCCACCTCAAATCCAAGCGCCCCAAATTCCTGCAGGATGCGCAGGGCAATCCCACCGAGGATCGCGACGACCGCAAGGTGATGGCGCTGGCCTCGTTGCGCTCGTTGATCATGCGGGGCGCCGAAGCCATGGCTTTGCGCTGTCTGGTCATCGACTTGCTGCACCGTACCCACATCCCGCTGGTGGTGCTGGGTGATTTCAACGACACCCCAGACAGCGTGACCACCCAGCTCATTTGCGCCACCACCGAGGTCGCCTACGACCGGTCGGCCAGGGATGTCGCTCTGTTCAACGCCTACGACCTGCAGGGTGACGCCGCATTAAAAAAAGACGTGGCGTACTCGCACATTCACCAGGGCGCTCCCTATGTGCTGGACCAGATTTTGGTCAGCGAAGAGTTCATGGCGACCGGGCGCAACAGCGTGGGCGATGTTCGCAGGGTGGATTACTTCAATGACCATTTGCACGAAGGGCGGGACCGCACTCGCTCAGACCATGGTTTCGTGCGCGCCCTGCTGCGCCTGAAAATGGAAGCACCACAACCATCAGCGGGTTCTGATCCAACGCTGTTGCCATAAAACTCGACACGGCGCCGTGTCAATCATCGCTTTGCAACGGGATGTACGCTGACACAGGCCCAAAGGTCCGCGCAGGTAACATCAACCTAACATGCGCCCCCGCGCGGCTCCCATTGGCAGAAACAACCATGACCCTGCACACACTCCTCCGCCGCACCTCAATCTCCACTGAGGCACAGCCTGCAACGCCCTTTGCTAGGCGCTTGCACTGGAAAGCCTCCTTCACGCTCACGGCACTGTTGCTGGCGGCATGTGGGAGCACCCCGCTACCTCCCTGGCCATCTTCCTCCACCGCCCAGCGACCCAATGCACCAGCGCCGTTGCCGCGTGTTCAGCAAGGTGCGGCGGTGCCCAAGCCGCTGGGCCAGTTGCAACAGCCGCAGTCTGCCGCGATTGCCAGCCCCCTGCCGCCGCCTGCGCCCCTGGTTGTGCAAAACGAAGGCCCGATGGCTCCCCCGTACGGAGCCGCCGTTGCCGCACGATTCCCTAATCCTCCAACGTCTTACAGCACCCCTGGGCTGGGCCTTGAGCGCCGTGCGTTCACCACCAACGCAGAGCTGGGCCAATGGCTGAGATCCTTGACGGACACAGCACCCAAGAATGGCACTCGTACCAAATTGCTCGACATCGGCATGTCGCAACGCGGTGAACCCATTCAGGGGCTTCTAGTTACCCGTGCCAAAGGTACAGACCCAGCCAGCCTGGACGCCAGCGGCCGCCCCACGGTGGTCTTGATTGGCCAACAACATGGCGACGAACCCGCGGGCAGCGAAGCCCTGCTGGTGATCAGTAGCGAGCTGGCCCAGGGCCTGCTGGAACCCCTGCTCGACCGCATCAATGTCGTGGTGGTGCCCCGCGCCAACCCCGACGGAGCGGAGGTCAGCACCCGCGTCACGGCCAATGGTGTGGACATGAACCGCGACCACCTGCTGCTAAACACCCCTGAGGCCCGCGCCCTGGCCCAGGTCATCAATGACTACCGCCCCATCCTGGTGGTGGACGCCCACGAATACACCGTGGTGGGCCGCTACCTTCAGAAGTTCAACGCTATCCAGCGCTACGACGCCCTGCTCCAGTACACCACCACGGCCAACTACCCCGAGTTCCTGACCAAAGCCTCTCAGGAGTGGTACCACCAGCCCATGGTGACGGCGCTCAAGGCCCAGGGCCTCACCAGCGACTGGTACTACACCACCTCCACCAATCCGCAGGACAAGCGCATCTCGATGGGTGGCACGCAGCCAGACACGGGGCGCAACGTCAACGGCCTCAAGAACACCGTCAGCCTGCTCATCGAGACACGCGGCGTCGGCATTGGCCGCATGCATATTCAGCGCCGCGTGCATTCTCAGGTCATCGCCATCACAAGCGCATTGCGCACCACCGCAGAGCGGGCTGCCAATCTGGAGCAGGTGCGCTCGTTTGTGGCACGCGACGTCAGCGCCCAGGCCTGCCACGACCAAGTAGTGGTCGAGGCGGCGGCAACACCCACTCAGCGCGACCTGGACTTTCTCGATCCCGACACTGGGGCGGATCGTTCCATCCGCGTGGACTGGAACTCCTCGCTGACTTTACGCGCCACCAAATCACGCGCACGCCCCTGCGGGTACTGGCTGGCAGCAGGCTCTACCGCCGCAGTGGAGCGCCTGCGGCTGCTGGGCCTGCAAGTCATGCGCGTGGCAGAACCGGGTTCCATGCTGGCCGAAACCTACCGGGAAACCGCTCGTGAAATGGGCGACCGGCAGGACGTGATCGGCACTATCGCTGGCGGTGCAGGCATTGTGCGGGTACAAGTGTCAGCGGTGCGCAGTGCCATCGACGCCCCCGTAGGGAGCTTCTATGTGCCGCTGAACCAGCCCCGCGCCAACCTGGCCGTGGCTGCACTGGAGCCCGACACTCAAAACAGCTATTTTGCCAACCGGCTAATCGAAGACCTGGGCCAGGCCGCACGCGTCATGGCGAATCCTGCACTGGTGTTTGAAGAGACCGACTAAACAAACCCGCGCGTGCGCTGTGCTGTACTGGGCTTGCGGGTAGACGGGTCGATCTGTTAGCGGCGGAGTTTCCATCCATGATTGACCGGCACCACTGGCCCACGCCGAACGGTTAAAAGCTTCCATCATGCGAGAGGAATGAGGCTGGTACTACCGCAGCACTCCCATCAACATCGTCCAGAGCGAACAGTTTCGCCCCAAGCTCCTGGCAATCAACCCCAACAACCAAATTACCGCCAACGTGGACCACGCGTTGGTCGAGGGCAGCGCATCGATGTCCGTCTTCGAAAACAGTGCCATCTTGCATCGAACTGGCCGAGAAAACCGGCCGCTCCTGCTCCACCGACCTGGGCGAGCGGTATTCACCAATGCATTGGCTGACGAAGCAGATGGGCGGCCTGGAGCCCATGTCATTGCAGAACGGATATCTCAGGGACTACGCATCCGGGAAGGTGCCATGGCCATTGACCGCTATGACAAAAAGCAAACCGCCTCTACGGGGTTCTCGAAGGCCAGCTGGAGCGCACTGGCGCCTATGGGGGAGGTGACGAGATTCGATTGCCGACACCGCCAGCCTGCAGGCTACATTCAGGCCAACGCACAACAGGCGCGTTCTATTCTCACCACACAGTCAAATGCTACCAAATATATAGCAAACACTGCTTATTCAACATGCACCAGGAGTCATTTTCACTTGAATCATGCCTGCCCATGAAGCGGCGCAGGTGCCGTGCTCCGCGCATCGCGCGCCTGGGTTCTCTCCAACACATGGCGTGATATAGACTGGGCCAGCGCCTCGTCGGCAAGAAACGCCACGGTGCTGCTGCACTCTTGCACCAGCCTGCGGGCTTCATCCTCGCTGTGGCTTCGCACCACGGTCTCAATGGCGGGGTTCAGCGTCAGCGCAGTGCCAATGATCTGTCGCACATTGAGGGTATCGGGGGTGGCAATCACCAGCATGGCGGCACGGGCGATGTGCGCCTGGATCAACACGGCGGGGTCCACCGCATCCCCAAACACGGCCGCAATGCCATCGGCCCGCAACGACTCCACCAGCTCCCGGTTCTGCTCGGCCACCACAAAAGGGATGTCATTGGCTGAAAGAACATGGGCCACACGGCGACCCACCCGGCCATAGCCGACCAAGACCACCTGACGGGCCAGATACCGCGAATCCGTGCTCATCGGCAGCTCTGCCAGCGGGTCATCCCGCTGCTCCAAACGTCGCGCCAACGCAGAGCGGGCACGCAGCCAGTCCTGGAGCGGTGCAATGGCATGAAAAAGCAAGGGATTGAGCGCCATCGAAATCAGCGCACCAGCCAACACCAGGCTACCCCCCTCGGGCGGCAAGAGCCCCAAAGACGAGCCCAGGGCCACGAGGATGAAAGAAAACTCACCAATCTGCGCAAGACTTGCCGACACCGTGAGCGCTGTGTTGAGCGGATAACGAAATGCCAGTACCAGCGCGGCGGCTGCCAGCGTCTTGCCGACCATGATGATCGCGACCACCGCCAGCACTTGCAAAGGCCTTTCCCACAGCACGGCAGGATTGAAAAGCATGCCCACGGAAACAAAAAACAGCACGGCAAATGCATCACGCAACGGCAGCGATTCGTGCGCTGCACGGTGGCTGAACTCCGATTCACGCATTACCATGCCCGCAAAAAAAGCCCCCAATGCGAACGACACACCGAACAAGGCAGCCGATCCGAAAGCGATACCTACGGCAGCGGCAACCACGCACAACGTGAACAACTCACGCGAGCCGGTACGCGCCACCTGCCATAGCACCCAGGGAAACAAGCGGCGCCCCACCACCAGCATCAGGGCTACAAAACCACCCACCTGAAGCAGCGTCCATCCCAGAGTGCGCCATACCTGCGCTGCATCCGGCTGATGCACACCAGCGCCGCCCCCCAGCCACCCAGCCAGCGGGGGCAAGAGCACCAACACCAGCACCATGGCCAGATCCTCCACCACCAGCCAACCCACCGCAATGCGACCCGTGTAGCTGTCCAGAATGCCCAGCGTTTCCAGCGCTCGCAGCAACACCACCGTGCTGGCCACAGACAACGAGAGCCCAAACACCAGAGCCCCACCCAGGCTCCACCCCCACCAGGTGGCCAGCGCCATGCCAAGCGCCGTGGCCACCATCATTTGCACCACCGCCCCGGGGACGGCAATCTTGCGCACTGCCAGCAAATCACCAAAAGAGAAATGCAAGCCCACCCCAAACATCAGCAACATCACCCCGATCTCGGCCAGTTGACTGGCCATGGCTGCGTCCGCAACAAATCCCGGCGTAAACGGCCCAATGACCACGCCCGCCAAAAGGTATCCCACCAGCGCAGGCAGGCGCAGACGTGTCGCCAGGAATCCTAGCGCCAACGCCAGCCCGAGGGCTGCAGCAACGGTGTGGATAAGAGTGACGCTGTGCGGCATAAAAAAGTGGCTGATTGGGACGGCGCCGTGTGCGCCTGCACACAACCTCGTTATAACCGCATCCCTGCCCACACCGCGAAATCAGAGAGGCCGCCCGCAGAATTGGGGTGGCCATGGCGGGTATGATTCAACCCCTGCGACAAAGCAGTGGCGGAGTACTTCACACAGCAAGTACGCGTCACTGCTGAAAGCTTTTCTGCCCGTAGCTCAACTGGATAGAGCAATAGCCTTCTAAGCTATAGGTCGGGGGTTCGAGTCCCTCCGGGCAGGCCAAAACAGACCTCCACACAGCCTCACAACCTCTCAGAACCCGCACGTTTCCTAGCGTTGCGGGTTTTTTGTTGTCTCAGACCATTTCACTGCGTACCATGACATACCAACAAAAAGTTGGTACTTCTGCCGGTATCTCTGCATACCAACTCAGCAGATATCAACAACAGGGGTAACCTCGAAAAGCGCACTGCCATCCACACCCTGGACGACCTTTGGCGGAGAGTTGGCAACCTTGCCAAACATTGGCCGTGCTGAGGCTGTGCTGGCCGCCAAGACCGCCGCAGGACGCCGCGACCGCCTTAACGTGACGCAGGCCGCGCAGCTTTCAGCAATCACCCGGCACGCCCCAAAGACCGCAACCGTGCAGGCCAACACAGACCACGAACGCTGCATTGACCGCACCGAGGCCCACGACCTGCACGTTTGGAGCGACTGAGCCTAAGGACACCATCATGACCATCAAAACATGCACGATGTGGACGCAGCAAACGCAACAAAAGCACAATAGGACGTAACGCGAAATTGCTCGCGTGCGTGAAGTCATATTCTCGATTGGTATCCAAACGGTATCCACTCAAAGCACGTTTGCGCAAGGCTACGCCGCGCGAATTGAGCGAACAGTACGCGCGCGTGTGAACATCTATCCCATGACCCCCAAGACCATCAAGCCACACACCCGCCTGGAGCACATCGAAGTGGACACCCCGGATGGCCCGGTGCGGCTGCTCGTGAAGCGGCACTACGACGCCAGTAACATCAGTGGGAGCGTTTATGGTCTGGACTGGTGGCGCACACCTGAAACGCCGAAGATGGGACGCGTGCGACGGGTGCTGAATGCCCTGCTACGACCTGATAAAACCTGACTTTGCCAGCCGTGCATGCAGGCCAGCCCTGTTATCAAAAGTCATGGTTGCAGCCCATGGCAAATCACATTCAACACCCGCTTGAGCTACAGCCCGTTTAGGCAGTGCATCACCGTGACGCCATCCAATCCAATTGACGACCCCGACATGAAAGCTATTCGGGAGATGCTGGAGGCACTTACAAACGAGGAACTTGACACCTTCCTAAGCCTGCGCATCTCGTTTAAACCAGAATGTCCGCGCGAAACGCCGACGCGACTACGCGCTCAGACAGAACCTGGCGCAGGAGATTCTGGAACGCAGGCGATTGACCCCAGCAGCGCCAGCGGGAAGCGCGAAGCAGCATCACCACCCACCAGCCCCAGGCAACTGCCGAAGCCGCTGGTACGAAAAGAAGCGGTACGCAGTACGGTGCGCGCGGAATCGACCGCGCAACTGCTGCTGCGGTAGAGGCGGCACTCCTGCATACCCTTCCCCATGGCCTGCATGGTGGGGGATGGCATGCATCTGAACCTGAAAAACCTGAATTTTCGGAGCAGTACGCCCGCGCGCGCGCGAGGAAAGCGCTCTACGGTGCGGGCGGTGGGTATATCTGCGTTTTCACGCAGATGGCCGCCGAACCCTTGTGAAAACCTTATGGAAACCTTGCTGTTTTGTTTTACGCGGAAACAAACTGATGCCCAGCGACTCGCCGGAGTTGATAGCTTGGCGCACATGGCTGCCAAACCCAGACACCAAGCCTTTGCGGACTGGCGATGTGTGGCTACAAAGTGCAAACCACCGTACCGCTGGCTACACAGCGGCTACACGGTGCAGAAAACAAAAAACCCCGCTATTTTTTGGATAGCAGGGTTTTTTACTGTACTTGGGGTGGCTGATGGGGCTCGAACCCACGACAACAGGAATCACAATCCTGGACTCTACCAACTGAGCTACAGCCACCGTAGCTTTGTATTATAGCCTGGGTTTTCAGCCCAAAAGCCAATTCAACTAATTTTCTAAAATGCCCTGCGCTACAGCCTCGGGGCGAGGCGTCTTGATCTGCACTTTGAAGCGCTGTTTGAGCAATTCGTAGTAAGCCATGCCTTCGGCGGTCGTCAACCACTGCACGTACTGCTGACGCTCCTGCTGCGCGCGCTGCGCATCCGGCGTCTGGCGGGGCACCACGCGATTAACCTTGACCACCATGTAGCCCGTCGCCCCCAAGTCCACGCCAGTCCAACCTGGCAGGGCATCCGCAGGAGCGCGCAAGGCAGCGTCGATCACAGGGCGCGGCAGGTTCTGATTCTGCTCGCGCGACACCTCCGTCGCAGCAGCGAGGCCCGTAGCAGCAGCGGGGGTTGCCCTCCAGGTAGCTAGCTTCGCTTCACCCTCCTTGCGTGCCAGTTCTGCCGATTTTTCAGCCACGTAGAGCGCTCGTACACGGACACGCACTTCTTCCAACGGCAAGGTGCGTGCAGGGGTGTAGGTCGTCACGCGGCCTGCGGCCATCTGGCTGGGGCCCACTTCGACAGCCTCTGTATTGCGCTTGTTCTGTACCGAATCCGAAGCGAACAGTGCTTCCAGGAACTTGGCACTTGCCAAAGGCCCTTTGGCACCAGGCACCGGCGTGCGGGTCACGCCCGCAGCCGTCTGCACCTTGAGCTTGAGCTTCTCAGCCACCGGCTGCAGGCTGTCTGCCTGCTCATACACGCCATTGGTGAAGGACTCCGCCACTTCGGCAAATTTTCGCTGGGCCTGCTGCTGCTTCAACTCGGCTTCCATCGAAGGACGCAGCTCCTCAAACGTGGGCTGGCGAGGCGTCTTGATGTCGGTCAGTTGGATGATGTGATAACCGAAGTCGGTTTCCACTACATCGCTGATCTCGCCCTTCTTCAGAGCGAACGCCGTCTCTTCAAAGGGCTTGACCATGGCACCACGGGCGAAGAAGTTGAGATCCCCCCCGCCACCGCAGAGCCCTTGTCGTCAGAAGACTTCTTGGCCACGTCAGCAAAGCTCGCAGGCGCCTTGCGTACCTGAGCCAGCAGTTCGACAGCCCGGGCCTTGGCCTTCTCACGGTCCGCAGCCGGAGCGTCCTTGGCTGCATTGATGAGGATGTGACTCGCGCGGCGCTCTTCCTTGGCTGTCATCCGTGCCACGTTTTCCTTGTAGTACGTGCGCAGATCATCGTCGCTCAGGGTGATGGCAGCACGCACGCTATCGATGTCGAGAACCACGTACTCCACAACCGCTTGCTCCATTTGCTGGAACTGCGCGGGGTGTGCCTTGTAATAGGTTTCCAGATCCACATCCGTGGGCGTGACCTTGCTTGCAAAGTCAGTGGCGTTAAAGCGTGCTACCTGGATTTCACGCCGTTCGTACAGGGCATCCAGAGCGAGTTTGACCTGCGCATCCGTGCCAAAGGCCGAACTCATCACACCACCCATCACTTGATTCACAGAGATATCGCGGCGCACATTGGCCTCAAAACCAGCGGGCGTCAGACCTTGACTAGCCACCAAGGCCCGATAGGCTTCTGCATCCAGCGTTCCGTCTGCACGCTTGAGCCCTGCAATGGCGGGGATTTCTTGCAGGCTGCGTGCCAAGCGCGAATCACTGGTGGCGAGGTGCATCTTTTGCGCTGCAGCGGCCAGCACACGATCACGCACCAGACGCTCAAGCGTGGCATAACGCGCGCTGGGTGTATCCAGCAATTTAGGATCGACCGTGGGAGACTGCGCGCGAATACGGTCCGTCTCCATGCGGTGCGCATTGTCCCAGTCTGTCTGCTTGATGTTGTTGCCATCAACACGCGCAACCACCGGGCTCTTTTCAGAGAAGTAGTTGCTGTCAATGCCTACCAGTACAAACGAAGGAATGATCAGCAAGAACAAGAAGATCATCACGATCTTGGAGTGCTTGCGGATGGATTCAAACATGGTCGATCTTTCAGGGGCAAAAAACAAAAGGCGAACTTGCGTTCGCCTTTGTTCGGTGATGGTGGGTCCTGACGGTCTCGAACCGCCGACCTACTCCGTGTAAAGGAGCCGCTCTACCAACTGAGCTAAGGACCCCACCTAAACTTGATCCTCAGTTCAAGGCATCTTTCAATGCCTTGCCAGGACGGAACTTCGGAACTTTAGCAGCTTTGATTTTAATCGTATCGCCGGTACGGGGATTACGGCCAGTACGAGCAGCACGCTTGCCTACAGCGAAAGTACCAAAACCGACGAGCGACACCGTGCCGCCCTTCTTGAGAGTCTTCTTCACAGCCTCGATCGTGGATTCCAGAGCACGCGCAGCAGCGGCCTTGGAGATGTCGGCGTTGGTAGCGATGTGCTCGATCAGTTCGGTTTTGTTCACAAGAAGCCTCTCGGAAAAGAGTTAATGGAATGTCTCGATGGTGTCTGGTCTTCACACGTCTGACAGCACAGCCAGAGGCTGGTGGAGAACAAACGGGGGAATGACTGGCATACACAGCAGTGGCTGCTGCATCAGATTAAAGCCATCGAGTTTCAGAGTGTCAATACAACACGCTGTTTTGAGACAGCGTTGCGGTGAATTCTAGTCGCATTTCACGCTGCGACAGGGCTTGCAGGCGGGTTTTGTCTCAAACACGCCGTATGGGCAGCATTCCGTATTGACACCCTAATTCCAGCAACACTCAAACAGCCCAAAGTGCCTCTGCGACCGCCTTGCCGACATCCTGCGTACTGGATGTGCCTCCCAGGTCGGGGGTGCGCGCGCCCCCGCTTTTCGGATCAAGAACGGACTCGATGGCAGCCAGCACGGCGTCGTGCGCGGCGCGGTAGCCCAAGAAGTCAAGCATCATCGCGCCGCACCAGATCTGGCCAATGGGATTGGCGATGCCCTGCCCTGCGATGTCCGGCGCGGAGCCATGCACGGGCTCGAACAACGAGGGCATGGTTCTTGTGGGATTCAGGTTGGCACTGGGCGCAATACCGATGGTGCCGGTGCAGGCCGGCCCCAGGTCGCTGAGGATGTCGCCAAACAGATTGCTGGCCACCACCACGTCAAAGAAGTCAGGGCGCTGCACAAAGTGGGCCGTGAGAATGTCGATGTGAAACTTGTCCACCTTCACATCGGGATACGACTTGGCCATCTCGGCCACGCGCTCATCCCAGTAAGGCATGGTGATGGCGATGCCGTTGGACTTGGTGGCGCTGGTCAGGTGCTTCTTGGGGCGCGACTGGGCAAGTTCAAAGGCGAACTTGAGCACGCGATCGACCCCATGGCGCGACATCACCGTCTCCTGCATCACGATCTCGCGCGGTGTGCCTTCGTACATGCGGCCACCGATGCTGGAGTATTCGCCTTCGGTGTTTTCGCGCACGATGAGCATGTCGATCTCACCAGGCAGCCGGGGCGATCCGTCGCGCCGCACCACGGGAGCAATCACGCCGGGCATGAGGCGTGCGGGACGCAGGTTGATGTACTGGTCGAACTCGCGGCGAAAAAGCAGCAACGAACCCCAAAGTGAGACGTGGTCCGCAATCTTTTCGGGCCAGCCCACGGCACCGAAGTAAATGGCTTCGTGACCGCCGATCTGCTCCTTCCAGTTGTCGGGCAGCATCTTGCCGTGCTTCTCGTAGTAGTCCCAGCTCGAAAAGTCGAAATGATCGAAGTGCAGGTCGATGCCAAACTTGCGCGCTGCCACGTCCAGAACGCGCAGCCCCTCGGGCATGACTTCTTTGCCAATGCCGTCACCGGCAACGACTGCAATGCGATGCTTCGCCATTCAAATGCTCCTGAAAATATAGCTAAAAGCGCTTATGGATAAGGCGCTGGCGGCACAAAAGGACTGAAATTATTTGACGCGGGCCCGAATTTCCGGGAGCGCCTTCTGCAGGTAATACACCATCGACCAGACCGTGAGCACGGCCGATGCCCAGATGAGCCATGTACCCCACACTCCCGTGTCGATCGCTCCGAACAAGCGTCCGTCGTACAGCAGGAAAGGGATCGCCACCATCTGCACCGTGGTCTTGACCTTGCCGATCATGTGCACGGCCACACTCTTGCTGGCACCGATCTGTGCCATCCATTCACGCAGGGCGGATATGGCGATCTCGCGACCGATGATGATCAAGGCCACAAACACGTCCGCCCTCTGCAGATGCACCAGTACCAAGAGCGATGCGCAGACCAGGAACTTGTCGGCCACCGGGTCCAGAAATGCGCCAAAGGACGAAGTCTGGTTCAGCTTGCGAGCGAGGTAGCCGTCCAGCCAATCCGTGGCGGCAAACACCACAAACATCACGGTAGCGATCAGGTTGCGCGTGGCCGGGTCCATTGGTGCATAGAACACCCCCACGATCAAAGGTATCGCGACGATGCGCGTCCAGGTCATCAAGGTGGGGATAGTCCAGAACATGGCGGCAATTGTGTCACGCCACGGCGGTGGCGCTATCAACAAATAAGGCTTATCGCAGAGCCCGGTAAATCTCTTCGGCCAACTCGCGCGAGATGCCATCCACCGTCACCAAGTCTTCCACACTGGCCGCAGCCACGCCGCGCACGCCACCAAACCGCTGCAGCAGGCGCGCCCGCTTCTTGGGCCCCACGCCGGCAATCTCCTCCAGCTGCCCGCCGCCCACGCGCACCTTGGCCCGGGCAGCCCGCATGCCCGTGATGGCAAAGCGGTGCGCCTCGTCGCGAATCTGCGCCACCAGCATGAGCGCCGCCGAGTCCTTGCCCAGGTAGACCTTCTCACGGCCGTCGGCAAACACCAGCTCTTCCAGGCCCACCTTGCGGCCCTCGCCCTTCTCCACGCCCACGATACGGGTCAGGTCCAGCCCCAGCGCCGTGAACACCTCGCGCGCCACGCCCACCTGGCCTTTGCCGCCATCGATGAGCACCAGATCGGGCAAGCGCGCCTGGCCCTTGGGCCGGGCTGCTGCCTGTGCCTCGGGGGATTTCGCGTAGTCAATGCCCCCCTCTTCACGCTGCGCCTCCACGACCTTGCTGTAGCGGCGCGTGAGCACCTGGCGCATGGCGGCGTAATCGTCGCCGCCGGTGATGCCCTCGATCTTGTAGCGGCGGTATTCGCTGCTCTGCATCTTGTGGTGGTGGAACACCACACACGACGCCTGCGTGGATTCACCCGCCGTGTGCGAGATATCAAAGCACTCGACGGTGAGCAGGTCCAGGTCTTCGGGGGGCAAATCGAGTGCCTCGACCAACGCACGCGTGCGGGCCTGCTGCGAACCCTCTTCGGACAACAGACGGGCCAGTTGCAGGTCGGCATTTTTCTGCGCCATGTCCAGCCACGCGCGGCGCTGCTCGCGCGGCTGGTGGATGGCGTTCACGCGCAGGCCACTTTGTTCGGTCAGCGCATTCAGCAAGCCCTTGCCCACGGGCACACTGGTCACCAGCAACGGGGGCACGGGCACGCCGATGTAATGCTGGGCGATGAAGGCTTCGAGCACCAGCGCCTCCACGGGGCGGGCGGGCCTGGCCGGGGCGGTGACCGCGTCCTCGCCACCCTCCACGCTCTCCACAGCATCGGCACTGTCGGCCCCCTCTTCCGCATACACCGCTGCAGCGTCTTCCACGTGCACCGGGAAGTAAGGCCTGTCCCCCAGGTGGCGACCACCGCGCACCATGGCCAGGTTGACGCAGGCGCGGCCGCCTTGCACGCGCACAGCCAGGATGTCCACATCCTTGTCATCCACCGTCTCGATGGACTGCTGGTGCAGCACGCGCGACAGCGCCTGGATCTGGTTGCGCACCTCGGCCGCCTGCTCAAATTCCAGCTTGTCCGAGTGCGCCATCATGCGCGCCTCCAGCGCCAGCAGCAGCTCCTGCGTTTCGCCGCGCAGCAGCGCCTCGGCATGAGACACGTCGGCGGCATAAGCCTCAGGCGAAATCAGGTCCACGCAAGGCCCGGTGCAGCGCTTGATCTGGTACAGCAGGCAGGGCCGTGTGCGGTTGGCAAACACCGTGTCTTCGCAGGTGCGCAGTCGGAAGACCTTTTGCAGCAGCTGGATGGTTTCCTTCACCGCCCAGGCGCTGGGGTACGGGCCAAAGTAGCGGTGTTTTTTATCCACCGCGCCCCGGTAATAAGCCATGCGCGGAAACACCTGACCCGGCGCATCGCTCCGCGTGTGGGCGCCCGGCGTGCCGGTGATCTTGAGATAGGGGTAGCTCTTGTCGTCACGGAACAGGATGTTGAACTTGGGGTTCAGCGTCTTGATGAGGTTGTTTTCCAGCAGCAGCGCCTCGGCCTCGGAGCGCACCACCGTGGTCTCCATGCGCACGATCTTGCTGACCATGTGGCCGATGCGGGTGCCGCCATGGTTCTTCTGGAAATAGCTGGACACCCGGCGCTTGAGGTTGAGCGCCTTGCCCACGTACAGCAGCGCATCCTGCGCGTCGAAATAGCGGTACACGCCCGGCAGCGCGGGCAGCGCAGCCACCTGCGCGAGGAGTTCTTCGGAATGCACATCAGACATGGCGCGTATTGTGGCCTCGGTCGCGCCAGGGGTCGTCCACTATGAAATAAATAGCTGCTAGCGCTTATTTAACCTGCGCTAACGGCCATTTTCATCACAAAACCCTTACCCGATCGGTCACTCCGCCTCGATCTTCGAGGTCTTCACCACCTGCGCCCAGTTGGCCAGATCGGCCTTCACCTTGTCACCCAGTTGCGCAGGGGTCTGGTAGTCGGCCGTGGCGCCCTGCTCTTGCGCCTTTTGCTGGAAGGCCGGGTTCTGCACCACGGTGCGAATGTCGGCCGTGAGCTTGTCCACCACGGTCTTGGGCACGGCGGCCGGGGCAAACACGGCAAACCACGACGTGGCATCGACCTTGGGATAGCCCGCCTCGGCGGTGGTGGGTACGTCGGGCAGGCTGGGCAGGCGCTGCTTGCCGGTCACGGCCAGCACGCGCAGCTTGCCGCTGGCAATGTGCGGCATGAACGGGGGCGCGGTGCCAAAGGTCAGGTCCACCTGGCCGCCCAGCAGGTCCTGCAGCGCAGGGCCGGTGCCTTTGTAGGGCACGTGGACCATCTTGATGCCACCCTGCTGCTCCAGCATGGCACCCGTGACGTGCTGCAGCGAGCCGTTGCCCGACGAGGCGTAGTTGAGCTTGCCGGGGTTGGCCTTGGCGTAGGCGATAAGTTCTGCCAGAGATTTCACGGGCAGGTCGTTGCGCACCACGATGATCTGCGGGGCGGAGATGACGTTGGCCACGGGCTGGAAGTCGCCCTGCTCCCACTGCTTTTGTTTGGTGATGTGGGGCGAGATGACGTGGTAGCCCGAGTACTGCATGAGCAGGGTGTAGCCATCCGCCTCGGCGCGCTTGACGGCGCTGGCCGCAATGTTGCCGTTGCCCCCGCCCTTGTTGTCCACGATGACCGACTGGCCCAGCACCGGCGCCAGGGCCTGTGCCAGCATGCGGGCCGACAGGTCGGTGGTGCCGCCTGCGGCGGTGGGCACCACCATGGTCACGTTTTTGGTGGGGTAGGTGCCCTGCGCGCCCGCGTGGCCGATGAAACCTGTGGCCAGTGCGGCCAGGGCCAGGGTGGTGAACTGTTTACGGGTGGTTTTCATGAAAGCGATGTCTCCGTTGTCGTTGTTGTGAAAGGCGTGAAATCCAGAAGCAGGAACGCAAAAAGGCGGCGCCCCATCAATCCACCGTGGCGCCCGTGTCCTTGACCACGCGGCTCCACTTGGGCAAGTCGGACTGCACCAGCGCGGCCAGCTGCGCTGCCGTGCCCTTGAAGGGCTCGCAGCCCACGGTGGCCAGTTTCTCGACCACATCCTTGTGCTCCAGCGCGCGGGCCACTTCGCCCTGCAGTTGCGCCACGATGGGCGCGGGCGTACCCGCCGGGGCAAACAGTGCGTACCACGGCGCCTGGCCAAAGCCCTTGATCGTCTCGCCAATCGTGGGCGCATCGGGCAAAGCGGCCACCCGCTTTTCATTGACCACGCCCAGCACCTTGAGCTTGCCCGCCTTGATGAAGGCAATGACCGAGGGCAGGCTTTGCACCGACAGTGGCACCTGCCCGCCCACGACATCGGTGGCCGCAGCGGCAGAGCCTTTGTAGGGGATGTGTTGCAGCTGGATGCCAGCGGCCTTTTGCAGCATTTCGCCGATCAGGTGGTTCAGCGTGCCATTGCCGGCCGAAGCAATCGAATACTTACCCGGATTGGCCTTGGCCAGCGCGGTCAGCTCTGCCACGGTGTTGGCAGGGAACGACGGGTGCGCCACCAGCACATAGCCCGCTGTGGCCACAGGTGCCACGGGCGTAAAGTCTTTGACCGGATCGAACCCCGGGTTCTTGTACAACGCGGGGCCAATCACATGCGCGCTGTCGGCCGTGAGCAGCAGCGTGTAGCCGTCGTTGCGCGCACGCGCCGTGGTGCCTGTGGCCAGCGTGCCACCCGCTCCGGGGCGGTTCTCCACGATCACGCTCTGGCCCAGTTGCTCACCCAGCTTTTGCGCCAGCACACGCGCAATGGCGTCGTTGGCACCACCGGCGGCCTGGGGCACCACCAGGGTGATGGGTTTGGACGGGTACTTGTCCTGCGCGCCTGCGGCAAAGGCAGTGGAGCACAACACGGCGGCTGTGAATGTGCGGCGGGACAGGGTGGGTTGGAAGTGCATGGCTTTTTGTCTCCTGGTTGTATTTGGGAAATGCAGGCTGCCCGTATTCAGCGGGCCAGCGCCCTTTCGCGGATGGCTTCGAAATCGTCAGGCACCGGGTGCAGCGCCAAGCGCGGGCCGGCCTTGGCGATCTGGCTCTGAATGTCGTGGCCGATCAACCCCGGCAGCTGCTGGGCTGCCGAGACGAGTTGCGCCAAGTCCACGCCCGTGTCATAGCCCATCAGTTCCAGCGCATGCACGACCTCTTCACTGCACACATTGCCGCTGGCGCCGGGCGCATACGGGCAACCGCCCAGGCCGCCCAGCGAGGCGTCGAACCGATCGGCGCCCGCATCGATGGCCGCCAGCACGTTGGCAAGCCCCATGCCGCGCGTGTTGTGGAAATGCAGGGTGAACTCCACCCCCGGCCAGCGCGCGCGGGCCGCCGCCGTGAGCGGGTGCACCTGCGTGGGGTAGGCCATGCCCGTGGTGTCGCACAGCGTGATGCCGCGCACACCCTGGTCCGCAAAGCGTTGTACCCAGCCGAACACATCGGCCTGGGGTACATCGCCCTCCATGGGGCAGCCAAACACACAAGACAGAGATACGTTGACGGCCACTTGGGCACTCTGCGCCATCGCTACCACCTGCGCCAGCGCCGCAAACGACTGCTCCTGCGTCATGCGCAGGTTGGCCAGGTTGTGGGTGGCGCTGACCGACATCACAAGGTTCAGCTCGTCCGTGCGCGACTCGATGGCACGCTCTGCCCCGCGTTGGTTGGGCACGAGCGCGGTGTAGACGGTGCCGGGGCGGCGCGTGATCTCGCGCATCACCACTTCGGCATCTTTCAGTGCCGGGATGGCCGTGGGCGAGGTGAACGAAGTCACCTCGATCTTGGCCAGGCCCGCCGCCGACAGCGCATTGCACAGCGCGATCTTGTCGGCCGTGGGCACAAAAGCTTTTTCCATCTGCAGGCCATCGCGCAAGCCGACCTCCTGCATGTGGATGCGACGGCCTGCGCCCTGCCACACCGTGTTGGACGCACTCATTGAATCACCCCCTTGTTGCGCAGCAGCGCGATCTGTTCGGCCGTGAAGCCTGCCTCAGCCAGCACCGCATCGGTGTCGTCGCCCAAGTGCGGCGCGCTGCTGCGAATGCTGCCCGGCGTGCCTGAGAGCTTGGGCACGATGCCCGGCACCTGCACGCTGTAGCCGTCGCGCGTCTGCTGCGTGAGCAGCATGTCGCGGGCGCGGTAATGCGGGTCTTCGGCAATGTCGCGGGCGGTGTAGACCTTGCCCGCAGGCACGCGGGCTGCGCCCAATGCATCCAGCACCTGCTGCACGGTGCGCTGCGCGCTCCAGGCGCCAATGGCGGCGTCGATCTCTTCCACGCGCGCCACGCGGCCGGTGTTGTTGGCAAGGTCGGGCGCGGCGCCCAGGTCAGGCTTGCCAATCGCATCCATCAACCGCTTGAAGATGCTGTCGCCATTGCCCGCCACCAGCACCCAGCCATCGGTGCACGGGTAGGCGTTGGACGGTGCAATGCCCGGCAGCGCACTGCCTGCGGCCTCGCGCACCGCGCCAAAAGCGCTGTATTCGGGGATCAGGCTTTCCATCACGTTGAACACTGCCTCGTGCAGCGCTACATCAATCACCTGGCCTTTGCCGCCATTGACCTTGCGGTGGTACAGCGCGGTGAGCACGCCGATGGTGCCGTGCAGCGCCGCCAGCGTGTCGCCAATCGATACGCCCACACGCACCGGCACGCGGCCGGGCTCGCCCGTCAGATGACGCAGGCCGCCCATGGCCTCGCCAATGGCGCCAAAGCCGGGCAGGTCGCGGTACGGCCCGGTCTGGCCGTAGCCAGAAATGCGCAGCATGACCAGGCCGGGGTTGAGTTGGTGCAGTTCTTCAGGCGACATGCCCCAACCTTCGAGGGTGCCGGGGCGAAAGTTCTCGACCAGTACATCGGCCTCGGCAATCAACTGGCGGGCTATTGTTTGCCCCTCCTCCTGGCGCAGGTCCAGTGCCACGGAACGCTTGTTGCGCGACTGCACCTGCCACCAGACGGAGGTGCCTTCCTTGATGAGCCGCCAGTTGCGCAGCGGGTCACCGGTTTCTGGCGCCTCGATCTTGATCACATCCGCACCGAACTCACCCAGCGTCTTGCCGCAGAATGGCCCGGCGATGAGCTGGCCCATTTCAATGACGCGCACGCCCTGCAGGGCGGCGGGGGAAGCAATGGAATCCATGGAAATAGCTGTCTCCTGAGGGCTTTAAGCCTTGGCTGGGGTAGCGAATGATGCGCACAGTCTGCGCGACCGCAAAACGCTGATGCGACAAGCCGCCATCGCAAACCGGCATGGTGGCAAGGTAGGATCCACCTCCCATGAAACTCGACCCCGTCTCCCTGCGCCTGTTTGTGGCCGTGATGGAAGAAAACACCATTGCCGCCGCCGCTGCACGCGAGCACCTGGCCGCATCCGCCGTCAGTCGGCGCCTGGCCGACCTGGAAGACGCGCTGCAGACGACCCTGTTCACCCGCAGCAACAAGGGCACCGAGCCCACCGCCGCCGCCTTCGCGTTGTTGAACCTGGCGCGCGGCGTGCTCAACGACCTGGACGGCATTGCCAGCCAGATGCGCGAATACGGCACCGGCGTGCGTGGCCATGTGCGCGTAGTGGCCAACATCTCGGCCATCACGCAGTTTTTACCGGCAGAGCTGCAGAGCTTTTTGGTGCAGCACCCGCAGGTGGATGTGCGGCTGCAGGAGCAGATCAGCAGTGCGATTGCCCATTCGGTGGCCGAGAACGCAGCCGATGTCGGTATCCTGAACGAAGGCCACTACGGCGAGCGCGTGACGCTGCTGCCCTACCGCACCGATGAGCTGGTGTTGGTGGTGCCCACGGGCCATGTGCTGGCGCGGCGCAAATCCGTGCGGCTGGCGGACGCCCTGCCCTTCGATTTTGTCGGTGCACACCCCAACAGCGCCATCAACAACCAGCTCACCAGCGCCGCCGCTCACGCGGGCCTGCCGCTGCGCTTGCGCATTCAGGTCACCAGCTACGACGCGCTGTGCCTCATGGTCAACGCAGGCCTGGGCGTGGGCGTGATGCCCAGAGGCAGCGCCGCGCTGTACCAGGGTACCTTGAGCATTCGCACCATCACGCTCAACGAACCCTGGGCGCAGCGGCGGCTGGCGCTGTGCGTGCGGTCTGAAGAATCGCTCTCCAGCGTGGCCCGGCTGCTGGTCGGGCATTTGCGCGCAAAACCCCCAACGCCATGAGCCACACCACCACCCCTCCCCTTCAGTGGGACGTGTTCTGCCGCGTGATCGACAACTTTGGCGACATCGGCGTGTGCTGGCGCCTGGTGGCGCAATTGGCCGAACAAGGCCAGCGCGTGCGCCTGTGGGTGGACGACGCCTCGGCCCTGGGGTGGATGGCGCCGCAGGGCTTCCCCGGCGTGGAGGTGCGCGCCTGGGGCTCGCCACCGCCCGGCCCTGGCGAGCCCCCACCCGATGTGATGGTGGAGGCCTTTGGCTGTGAAATTGCTCCTGAATTTATAGCTTACAGCGCTTATTCATCAAGCGCTACAGGCCGAAAAGACCTAAAGCCCGTCTGGATCAATCTCGAATACCTGTCGGCAGAGCGCTACGTGGAGCGCAATCACCGGCTGCCGTCGCTCATCATGTCGGGCCCGGCGACAGGCTGGACGCGCTGGTTCTTCTACCCCGGCTTCACCCCTGCCACAGGCGGCCTGCTGCGCGAGACCGAGCTGATGGCCCGGCGTGAAGCGTTCGACCGCAGTGCTTGGCGCGCCGCGCATGCACTGGCGTTCGGCCTGGGTGATGACACCGCGCGCCAGCGCTGGGTGTCGCTGTTTTGCTACGAGCCCGCCGCCCTGCCCGATCTGCTGCGGCAAAGCCAGGCCGAGCCCACGCAACTGCTGGTGACGCCGGGCAGGCCCACTGCGGCCGTGCGGTCGGTTCTTGTCGAAAACACCAGTCAAATTGGCCTCCAGCGCTTATCTGACAGGCGCGACAAGCTATTAATTTCATATCTCCCCCACCGCCCGCAAGCCGCGTTTGACGAGATGCTGTGGGCCTGCGACTTCAACGCCGTGCGCGGCGAGGACTCGCTGGTGCGGGCGCTGTGGGCCGGGCAGGCACTGGTCTGGCAGATCTACCCGCAGCACGACAACGCGCACCACGACAAGCTTTGGGCGTTTCTGGGCTGGCTGCAGGCGCCAGAATCGCTGCGGCAGTTCCACGCCACCTGGAACGGCCTCAACACCGCACCCCTGCAATGGCCGGACGACAACACCCTGGCGGAGTGGACCGCCTGCATTCGCGCAGCACGCGCACGCCTGCTGACGCAGGACAATCTCGTCGCACAACTTTTGGGCTTCGTCGCCGAAAAACGGTAAAATCCGAGGCTTTGCGCAATTCAGGCGCGGCACACCGGTGCCCAGCCTCCGCGCATTCCCGCCGCGGAACATGCATCGGCAGGGCAAACCAGCAGATCCATCAGCCAGTTTGCCAGCCCGTGCATTGAGCGGCCCCAACCCAAGCAACATGCTATGAAAATCGCTCAAGAAATCCGCGCCGGCAACGTCATCATGCACGGCAAGGACCCCATGGTGGTCCTGAAGACCGAATACGCCCGTGGCGGCCGCGGCGCAGCCACCGTGCGCATGAAGCTCAAAAGCCTGATTGGCAACTTCGGCACCGAAAACGTGTTCAAGGCTGACGACAAGATCGACAACGTGATCCTGGACAAGAAGGAATGCACGTATTCGTACTTCGCCGACCCCATGTACGTTTGCATGGACACTGAGTACAACCAGTACGAAGTCGAAGCCGAAAACATGGGCGACGCGCTGAACTACCTGGAAGACGGCATGACGCTGGAAGTGGTGTTCTACGACGGCAAGGCCATCTCCGTCGAACTGCCTACCAGCGTAGACCGCGAAATCACCTGGACAGAGCCAGCCGTCAAGGGTGACACGTCCGGCAAGGTGCTCAAGCCTGCCAAGATCGCTACCGGCTTTGAAGTGCCTGTGCCCCTGTTCGTCTCGCAAGGCGACAAAATCGAAATCGACACCCGCACCGGCGAATACCGCAAGCGCGTGTAAGGCTTCTGGCCTGTTGTTCTCCTTCGCAGGAGAACACCTGCAAAAAAGGCTTCCCGTGGGAAGCCTTTTTTATTGTTTTAGGCCGACAGCGCTGATTTCTCAAGCGCTACAAGCTATCAAAAAAGTAGCAATCAGATCGGCTGCGCGATCAAGTCGTGCCCACGCACGCCCACGATGCGGGCCTTGGTGAACTCGCCCACCTTGAGGGTCTTGCTGATCTTCTCGGGCGGCAGCAGCTGGACCGTGCCGTCGATCTCGGGCGCGTCGGCATACGTGCGGCCCACGCCACCCTTGCGGCCGAGACCGGGGGCGGAATCGACCAGCACCTGCATGGTGGCACCCACGCGGCGCTGCAGGCGGGCGATCGAGACCTCTTCGGCCACGGCCATGAAGCGGGCGCGGCGCTCTTCGCGCACTTCCATGGGCAGCATGCCGGGCAGCTCGTTGGCGGCGGCACCACTCACGTCGCTGTAGGCAAAGCAGCCCGCGCGGTCGATCTGCGCCTCGCGCACAAAGTCGAGCAGGTGCGCAAACTCTTCCTCTGTCTCGCCAGGGAAACCGGCAATGAAGGTGCTGCGGATCACGATCTCAGGGCAGATCTCGCGCCAGCGCTGAATGCGCTCCAGGTTGCGCTCGCCGCTGGCGGGGCGCTTCATGCGCTTGAGAACATCGGGATGGCTGTGCTGCAGCGGCACGTCCAGGTAGGGCAGCACGCGGCCGGTGGCCATCAGGGGCAAGACATCGTCCACGCTCGGGTACGGGTACACGTAGTGCAGGCGCACCCAGGCGCCGTAGGGTTCGGCAATCTCGCCCAGGGTCTGCACCAGCTCCAGCATGCGGGTCTTGACCGGCTTGCCATCCCAGAAGCCGGTGCGGTACTTGACGTCCACGCCGTAGGCAGAGGTGTCCTGGCTGATCACCAGCAACTCTTTCACCCCGCCTTCAAACAAGGCCTTGGCCTCGCTAAGGACATCGCCAATGGGGCGTGACACCAGGTCACCGCGCATCGACGGGATGATGCAGAAAGTGCAGCGGTGGTTGCAGCCTTCGCTGATCTTGAGGTACGCGTAATGCTTGGGTGTGAGCTTGATGCCCGCCACGCCGAAATTGCCGGGCACCAGGTCGATGAAGGGGTCGTGCGGCTTGGGCAGGTTCAGGTGGACGGCGTCCATGACCTCCTGCGTGGCATGCGGGCCAGTCACGGCCAGCACGCTGGGGTGCATCTGGCGCACCATGTTGCCGCCGCCTTCACCCGCGCGCGCGCCCAGGCAACCAGTGACAATGACCTTGCCGTTTTCGGCCAATGCTTCGCCGATGGTGTCCAGGCTTTCCTTGACGGCATCATCAATGAAGCCGCAGGTGTTGACGATGACCAAGTCCGCGCCCTGGAAGGTCTTGGAGGTCTCGTAACCCTCGGCGCTCAGTTGCGTGAGGATCAATTCGGAATCGGTCAACGCCTTGGGGCAACCCAGGCTGACAAATCCGACTTTGGGTGCTTTTGTGGGGGAGAGTGCTTCGCTCATATCCCCGTATTGTCCCAGTTCCGGCGCCCGGCCGGTTTTAGCCTTGGCAGTAGACCCAAATTAACGTTTCAGTCCAAACGCGCCCAGCATCTGCTCGGTCTGCTTTTGCATCTGTTCCTGCATCTGGGTCAGCATGGACTGCGACTGCTCCACGTAATTGCCCATCATGCCCTTGAGCATGGGCGATTGCATATTCATGAACTGGGCCCACATCTCAGGGGTCACGCTTTGCGATTGTTCAGCCAGCTTGGTCTGCACGTCGGTGAAGGCCTGCACATTCTTCTCCAAGTAAGCGCCCATGAAGCTTTGCATGGCATGGCCGTAAAACCGGATGATGTTGGCCAGCACGGCCTCGGTAAACATGGGAGCCCCACCAGCCTCTTCTTCCAGAATGATCTGCAAAAGGATGCTGCGCGTAAGGTCCTCGCCCGTCTTGGCATCGCGCACCACCACATTCTGGTGGGCCATGACAAGCTGACGCACTTCAGCCAAAGTGATGTAGGTGGAGGTGTCCGTGTCGTACAGACGACGGTTGGGGTACTTCTTGATGATGCGCTGGGCCGACTTGGATGCGGCGCTTTTTTGTTCGGACACGACGAACTCCTCGGGATCGAAACCCATGTATTGCAGTGCAACACATTCTAGGGAGTGTGCTACGCCGCAGCGGCAAAGGAATACCCTGAGGACGCAGGACCAAAGGGTGTCGCGCGTGTGACTGATGTAGCAGGCGTCGTGTGACTTGCGGCCGCTTACACAACCCCTTGCAGCAGCCCCCACCCCTTGAGAGAAAGCAGAAACGGAAGCAAAAAAGCCACCTCGCGGTGGCTTTTTGTACAAACACCAGAACGGTGTTGTGGCCCAGCCTTTTTCAGAACTGAAAGCTGGTTTTTCAGAGGAAACTTGCTAGGCGCGATTGGACTCGAACTAAAAAAGGCAGGTAGGTGTGGCGCGAACTTAGAGTTCGATGGCACGACTTCGACACTCCATGCCCCCCTGAAATACGCGTCGATGCCCCCTCCCCGGAAAATATCCCCAACACACGCACATATTCCGGTCGAACTCCCTGTTAGCGACGAATAGGGCATTCGCCGTAGTCGGCAGCCCTGAGCGATACGGCGCAAACTGGCACTTCTGGCTTGTTCATCTATGGGTCGAGGTGGGCTCGACCATCATCCACCAGATTGAGGCGCCTCAAAAATGGCGCGGCGACAAAGTCAGACTCTGCTCCGCATTCTCCCCATCCCAAACATTGCGAGCATGCCCGCCAGACCGATCAAAGCCCACTCGGAGAGCGTAGGAATGCTGGTGGCCGTAACAGGAGCAGCTTCGGTGACGTTGATGGTCCAGGCACGAATAGAGCCCGTATCTCCCGAGAAAAAATCCTGGGCGAGCAAGGTCCATGCACCGTTAGAAGGCTCGCCTGCAAAGGCCGCCAGGACAGCATTGGGCTTGTAACTGCCTGTGAAAGGCGCCTGAGCGGTAACTACAGTTTGAATCGAAGGCCCTGGGCTGGCGTCAGCCAGAACCACTTGGCAAAAATTATTCCCGCTCCCATCGGTTTGATTGATCACAACCACCTCGGTTCCAATGGGTGAGCGCAAAGTGATCCGTAGATCATTGACGAACGTATGGTCGATGCCCACGGTAGTCGACCCAGCGATTGCTGAGCAAGCCGTTCCGTCAATGCTCAAAGTAACAGAGCCAACAGGCCGCGTGAGCCCTGAAACCACAATCGGGGCTCCCACCTGCAGACCAGGGGAGGTACCGCTCAAGTCTGCCGCATCCGGGATCGCAACCGGGACCCCAGAATAGGAGGCCGAGGCAGTCGCACCATGGGCTGCTGCGGAAAACAAGAAAAGTCCAACGATCAGAAGGCGAGTGGCCATGATTGCGCTCAGTTGCGAAAGAAACAATTGGACGCCATCGTAGCCAATTCACACAATTATTTTTTATATCTAATACGGCTTTTTTGCACAAACCCGAAGTGGGACGAGTTGACCCCAGCCTCAGACGCAGCTACGCCATGGCGGTCACAGATATCTTGGCCAGCCCTTCGCGCAAGGGGTACAAAAAATTCTGGACGGGGATGCAACAGTGCAGATCACCAAGCACAGCGAACTGCACACCCTCAAGGTCATGCCCAAGCGCTGAATCGTCGAGCGCAGCTTTGCCTGGCTGGACAAGAACAGGCGGCGGTGGAAGAACTGCGAGCCGCCGCTCAATACCAGCCTGCAGTTCGTCCATCTGGCCTTCCTCGCTCTGCTGCTCAAGAGATCGTGAACAGGCTCTTAGCGTCGTGTCCACGATCTCCCTCTTGAAAACGATGCCCTATCGGCCAAATTAGCTCAAGACTGATTCTCCGCCCGCTTACTCTTACGAGGCAATTTTGTTTCCGTACTTTGCCCGTACGGACAAACAAAAAAGCCCGCTTGTTAGCGGGCACTTTTGCTGCAAGCTCTGGTTTAGCTTGCGATATTTGGTAGGCGCGATTGGACTCGAACCAACGACCCCCACCATGTCAAGGTGGTGCTCTAACCAGCTGAGCTACGCGCCTATCGTTGTTTAGCTTTTGATTATAGCCATAAAAAACGCCGCTCAGAAATATCGCACGACAAATCTCCGTCACGGGCGTTGAGATGACCCCCTACACCCCACCCATTGAGACCAGTTCCTCAACGGCGGCGCGCAGAACGCACGCCCGGCACCCCCGCGACAATGCCCAGCACCTTGTTCAGGCGCCCTGAATCAGCCACCTCCACGGTGAACGTCATCCAAGCCGTCCCTTTCACCGATTGGGTTTGTACACCGATCACATTGGTTTTTTCGCGAGCGAAAACCTCCGAGATGTCACGCAATAGTCCCTGGCGGTCGGCAGCTTCCACCGCCACATCCACGGGGTACACGGCGGCGATCTGTTTGGGGATGCCCCACTCCACCTCGATCACACGCTCAGCGCTGCGTACAGCCATCTCTCGGAAATTGCTGCAATCTGCCCGGTGCACGCTCACACCCTTTCCACGCGTGACGAACCCCCGAATGATGTCTGGTGGCGCAGGCTTGCAGCATTTGGCCAGCTGCGTCATGAGTGAGTCGATACCCACCACCAGCACCCCCCCCTTGGGGGCCGACTCATTGGTCCGTGTCTTCTTGAGCAGCAGGTAGTCGTCGGGCTGCATCACCGGTTCGGGCGGGCGCAACACCGTTTCGATGGCGCGCAACGAGAACTCGTCCTTGCCCACCACCTCAAACAAGGCATCGGCAGACTTGAAGCCAAGTTGCACCGCAAGATCGTCGAGCTTGATGGCGGTCTTGCCCTCGCGCTGCAGGAGCTTTTCTACCGCCTCTCGGCCACGGCCAACCGTTTCATGGGTGGCCTGGGCGTTAAACCAGGCTCGGACTTTGGCTTTAGCGCGGTTGCTGGTGAGGTAGCCCAAATCCGCGTTGAGCCAGTCACGCGACGGGCGGCCCTCCTTGACGGTGGAAATTTCCACTGTCTGGCCGTTCTGCAGCTGCGTGTTGAGTGGCACCATGGCACCGTCGACCTTAGCGCCCCGGCACCGGTGCCCCAGGCTCGTGTGCACGGAGTAGGCAAAGTCCACCGGCGTAGCGCCCTGGGGCAACTCCACCACGGCAGCTTCTGGGGTCAACACATAAATGCGGTCTTCGAACAAGCCCCGGTTCGACACCGAACCGGACAGATCCCGCTCCCACGCGAGCAGTTGGCGCAACACGGCGATCTTGGCATCGTATTCACCCGTAGCGGACACACCCGCATAACCTTTGGCGCCAGCCTCCTTGTAGGCCCAGTGCGCTGCCACACCATGCTCGGCGTGTTCATGCATGGCCTGGGTGCGGATCTGGATTTCGATGGGTTTGCCATTGTCGTCGCGCACGATGGTGTGCAGCGACTGATAGCCATTGGGCTTGGGCTTGGCAATGTAGTCGTCAAACTCCTCCACGATGGGCTTGAATTGCTCGTGCACCCAGCTCAAGGCGGCGTAGCAGTCCTTCACCGTGGGCACCACCACACGCAGCGCGCGGATGTCAAACACCTGGTCGAAGTTGAGCGACTTGCCGCGCATCTTCTTGACGATGCTGTAAATGTGCTTGGGGCGCCCTTGCACGCTGGCACTGATGCTGCGAGCGCGCAGGTCGGATTCGAGCCGCGCACGCAGTTGCTCCATGTACACCTCGCGCTCGCCCCGCTTTTCATCAAGCAAGCGGGCGACTTCCTTGTAGGTGTCGGGCTCCAGAAAACGGAAGGACAGGTCTTCCAGCTCCCACTTGACCTGCCAGATGCCCAGACGATTGGCCAGCGGCGCAAACACCTGGAGTGACTCGCGCGCCAGGCTGGGTGACACAGGGCGTTTGCTGGCCGCATGAAAGCGCAGCGTCTGTAGGCGAGAGGCCAGGCGCAGCATCACCACTCGCAGATCGCGCGAGAAGGCGAGCAGCATCTTGCGCACGTTCTCAGTTTGCGCTGCAGGATCGTCCAGGTGTTCAGCTGCACGGGCCTGCTGCTGTACGCGCATGAGCTTGGTGGTTTCCACCGCCAAGGCCGCAAAGTTGGCGCCAAAAGCCTTGGCAATCACTTCTTCCGGCTTGTTCAGATGAATGCACGCATGCACCAGGTAGCTCGCTGCCTGCATGGCCTCGGAACCGCCAATGCCTTTGAGAATAAAAGCAACGGCATCTGCGTGAGCCAGCGTGTTCTCGCCCGAGTCCAAGGTCTCGCCAGCCATCAAAGGCTCGGCAAAAGCGCGGGCACGCACCAAAGCGTTGACCTGCTCGGGCAGCGTATGGGCTGTGGCGGCAATGAGTTGTGGAACGCTGTCGCTCTGGGGCGGCAAGGAGGCCAATGCAGGAGGGTTGGTTTTCATCCTGCGGTAGCACCTTCAGCCGCCAACAAGAACTCTGTGACGGCCGTAACCTGTTCGCCAGCCACCAGCGTGGGGGCATGTCCTACGCCTTCAAACTCCACCATCCTCGCACGGGGGCCACGTTGGGCCATGGCCTGCGCGGTCTCCCGCGAAAGCAGATCTGACTGCGCACCGCGCAGCAGCAGGGTTCTTGCCGTGATGTGGTCATAAAGCTGCCACAACGCAGCCTCTCCCGCCGCTGCGGACTCCTGAGTCAAGGTTCTGAACGGCACCGCAATGGCGGGGTCGTAATGCAGCGTGATGCCCCCATCGGGCAGCGGGCGCACCATGGCGCGCGACAGCTCCAGCCATTGCTCTGGCGTGTGCGGGCCAAAGCTGGTGGAAATGGCCCACATCGCTTCAGCGGCCTGCTGCAGTGAGTCAAAACGCACCGACTGTCCTAAGTATTGACCGATGCGCTGCAGGGCCTCCCATTGAATCAATGGTCCCACATCATTGAGCACCAGTCGGAGCACCGGCACGGGCAACGGCAAACCCGGCTGACCGGTGATACCCATACCGATGAGACCGCCCATGCTGGTGCCAACCCAATCCAGCATGGAAATCGGACCTCGCTGATGCAGTTGCGCCAGCAAAGCCAGCATGTCGGCGGCGTACTGAGGGATCTGATAGCCCATGGGGTCGGCCAGCCAATCGCTCTGACCACGACCGACCACGTCAGGGCAGATCACGCGCGCGTGGCAACTCAATGCGCGGGCCAAGGTGTCAAAGTCTCGCCCCTGGCGCGAAAGTCCGTGCACACAGACCACCACATGCGGATGCGCGGGATCCCCTGTGGCATTCCACTCCCAATACGCCATGCGATGCAGCTGTGCCGGGGCGGGCGCACGGCCCGGAAACACTGATGGGGCTGCGGGGCCAGGGCACAGTACGTAGTTCAGCGTAGGTTCATTCATGGGGGCGAAATCCGGGAGCGGCGCTCGATAATGCAGGTGAAAGCAAGCCCGCATCGCCACGCCATGCCAGCTCGCATCCCCTTAGTTGGCATCGTAATTCATTCGGAGAGACTCTCATGCTGAAAGGCAAAACCGCACTCGTCACCGGCTCTACCAGTGGCATTGGTCTTGGAATCGCAAAGGCTCTGGCGCGCCAAGGTGCCAATATCGTGCTCAATGGCTTTGGCGATGTAGATGGCCCCCGCGCCGAAGTGCTCGCTGCTGGCGAGGCCGCAGGTGCGCAAGTGGCGTACCACGGCGCCGACATGAGCCGCGCGGCTGATATTGAAGACATGATGAAGTACAGCGCCAGCCAGTTTGGGCGCGTGGACATCCTGGTGAACAACGCCGGCATCCAGCATGTCGCCAATGTGGAAGACTTTCCTGTGGAGCGCTGGGATTCGGTGATCGCGATCAACCTCACCAGCGCCTTCCACACCTCTCGCCTGGCGTTGCCCTCCATGAAAAGCGCCAATTGGGGTCGCATAATCAACGTGGCATCCGTGCACGGCTTGGTGGGTTCTGCACAGAAATCGGCGTATGTGGCAGCCAAACACGGCATCGTGGGGCTGACCAAGGTCACTGCACTTGAAAACGCCACCACGGGCGTGACCTGCAATGCCATTTGCCCCGGGTGGGTACTGACACCCCTGGTGCAAAAACAGGTGGATGCCAAGGCGGCCGAGCGTGGCATGTCGAATGAAGACGCCAAAAAACTGCTGCTGGGCGAAAAAGAGCCCTCGATGCAATTCACTACTCCTGAGGAGCTGGGTGAGCTGGCCGTTTTCTTCTGCTCGCCCGCAGCCAACAATGTGCGTGGTGTGGCATGGAACATGGATGGCGGCTGGGCCGCACAATAACCCGCACCATTCGTCGTCATTGCCCAGCCGCCCTGCCGTTTCCGCCACAACACAGCACTGGCAGAGCGGCAAAGCGCCTCAATGACTACAAGGCGCGGGCGAATGCACCGCGCTTCCTTCGACCTCGCTCCCCTGCTTAAACGCGGACCCAGGGGCCTTCAGGCCGGGACAACTCACATCCCGATGGCCCTGCTGGGCGGGCATCACTGTGCCCCAACGCGCGGCAAAAGCATGAACATCCGTTGCGAACACCTCCAACAAAGCGGTCGCAATTTTCCTTGCGGAAACAGACTCATGCAGGCTCGCGCGCTCTGCCCCGTGCGGCCTGCGTTTCGCGCACCGGCGGCAATCCAAACAAACGACTGTACTCGCGCGTGAACTGGGGCACACTCTCGTAACCTACCGCAAACGCGGCGCCGCTGGCGCTGGCGCCCTCAGACAGCATCAACCGCCGCGCCTCAATCAGGCGCAGTTGCTTCTGAAACTGCAGGGGTGACAAGGAGGTGACCGCCCTGAAATGCTGATGGAAGGACGACGGGCTCATGCCCGCCAGCGCCGCAAGACTCTCCACCGGAAGGGACTGGGCAAAGTCGGTACGCAACACGGCAACGGCACGCGCCACACGTTGCACATGGCTGCCAGGCCAACCCAGGCGGCGGATAGCGGCGCCATGGCGGCCAGCAAGCAACCAGTAGTGCAATTCGCGCACCAAAGGGGCGTGCAACAGCGGCACCGCCTCTGGCCGCTCCAGCAAGCGCACGAGACGCAATGCCACGTCTGCCACTTCGGCATCGGTGGGGTCCACACGCACAGGTGCATGATCCCCCAGCGGCGCAGCGCCCATCTGCGCAGAAAGATCGGCGATGACCGGCAGGTTCAGTTCCAACGCCAGGCACAGATAAGGAGCGGCCGCACTGGCTCGCGTAATCTGACTCACCAAAGGAACATCGGCGGTGATAAGCAGTGACTCCCCTGCCGCAAACTCGAAGGTTTGCGGCCCCATCGTCACTTGCTTGCAGCCTTGCAACACGAGGCAGACAAGAGGATGCGAAATGGCGTGTAACAGCCCGCTGGGCTCAGTGGCCCGCACTGCACTCATTCCTGGTATCGCTGTCTGCACGACACTGCCCTTGCTGATATGGGCTTCTGCGTAGCGGCTCACGGCCTGAAACAATGGGGTCGTCATACGGCCAAGCGTACCGCGTCGTAGGCCACTTGCCATTCGTTTTGGAGGATCAGGCAAAAATTGAAGAGATTTCGGCAACACCCACGGGCGCTTCGCCGAGACACTGGACTTCACACAACACAGGAAGCCCAGCCATGTCAGGAACCGCCCTCGCAAATCCTCCCACTCACAAAACCACCATCAGCCTGGTTACCGGCGCCAGTCGAGGCCTAGGCCGCAATACAGCCCTGAGCATTGCACGCGCCGGTGGCGACGTGATTGTTACCTTCCACAGCAACGCCGACGAAGCGCAAGCCGTGGTGACCGAGATCGCAGCGCTGGGCCGCAAGGCCATTGCCTTGCAGCTCGACACGGGCGCCGCCACTACATTTGCAGGCTTTTCCGAACGCCTGCGCGCCGCGCTGGAGAGCACGTGGCAGCGCGGCAGCATCGATCACCTTGTCAACAATGCCGGTCACGGCGACTGCGCCACGTTCACAGACACTACCGAGGCGCAGTTTGACCGCCTGGTCAACGTGCACTTCAAGGGCGTCTTTTTCCTCACACAGACATTGCTGCCACTGATCGCTGACGGTGGGCGCATCGTGAACCTCTCAACAGGACTGACGCGCCTGTCCCTACCAGGCTATGCCGCGTATGCAGCGGCCAAGGGTGCGGTGGAGGTGCTCACACGCTACCTGGCCAAAGAACTGGGCGCCCGTGGCATTGCGGTAAATACCGTCGCACCGGGGGCCATCGAAACCGACTTTGGCGGCGGCGCCGTGCGCGACAACCCTGCACTGAACCAGCAGCTCGCTCAGGCAACAGCGCTGGGCCGCGTGGGCGTGCCAGACGACATAGGCCCCATGGTGGCCAGCCTGCTTGCCCCCAGCAATCGCTGGGTGACGGCGCAGCGCATTGAAGTGTCCGGTGGCCAAGCGCTCTGACCCCAAAGTCGCTTCACGCCGTGCTCTTCAAGAACGAACGACGTCAAGGTGACGATGCCGCCGCTTGCACGGTGGTCGGCGGTTTCAAGGAGCGATCTTGTCACGCGCAGCAGCCAACGAACAGCACCTTGAAGCGTGGCAAAAATCAGTAGATCCGATCGCGGGTCAACGCATTTGTACGGAGCCTGAAACCGTGACAACAACCTGCGCCTTGCCTGCCTCCACCGGCACGGCCGAGTCGGAGAATGACGAGGCCTTGGCCTCCATGGCCATCATGCGCGGACGGGGGCCAGGAGACATCTCGTTGCTGTTCACTGCCACCTCGCGCAGGCCGTAATTGGCAAAGCCGAAGCCCTTGGTCAGCTCAGCAGCGCGAGACTTGAACTGCTCGATGGCTTGTGTCTGCGCGTCGGTCTCGACCTTGGCACGGGCCTCGCGCGACAACGCAAACGCCACCTGGCTGATGGCCATAGATTGGATCTTGCCGGCCGTGGTAGTGATGCGCGAGAAGTCACGCCCCTCCATGACAAGCTCAGCACGGCCCTGCCAGCCATTGACTTTGCCGTCTTTGCCATAGCGCGGGTACAGACCAAAAGGGCCCGTTCGCAGATCAAGTTGACCTGGCTGCGCGCTGCGTTTGGCCTCAGTCAGCGCGGCGTCGAGCGCCTGCTTGAGTTGGGTCTGCACGGCAGCAGCATCAGACCCCTCCTTGTTTGCAGAGAGTGTGACCACCAGCAAGTCCTGCTGCACCTCGACCGTGCCCGTGGCCGCCAGCTGCACCACATTGCGTGTTTCCGGTGGCGCAGCACTCTGAGCGCTGGCCGCAGCAGTGCAGGCCAGCAAAGCGGCGGTCGCGATCAAACGGGTTGTGATTTTCATGGTGAAAGCCTTTTCAAAGAGGGGCGCAAACGACAATCCAGCTGCGCAGGCGGCTACCTTACCCGCAGCCACATACGCCCCGATGAAACTGCTGCCGCGAGAATGCGAGACGCAGCAAAACTTGTAACATTTGGTCAAAGCACCACGTAAAAAGCGAACTTCGGCGTTCCAAGTGGTCAGAATCGGCTCTGTTACAAATTGGACTTGGGATCAACATGGCCACAACAATCAACCGCACCGACAAAGTTCTGGTGGTAGACGACGATGCACGAATCCGCGATTTGCTGCGCCGCTATCTCACGCAAGAGGGTTTTGAAGTCATGGTCGCCGAAGACGGCAAAGCACTGAACCGACTGCTGCTGCGTGAAACCGTGGACCTCATCGTGCTGGACTTAATGATGCCAGGCGAAGACGGTCTGTCGATCTGCCGCCGTCTTCGCGCTGCAAATGACAGGACTCCCATCATCATGCTCACAGCCAAGGGAGAAGATGTGGACCGCATTGTGGGCCTGGAAGTAGGGGCAGACGACTACCTGGGCAAACCCTTTAACCCTCGCGAACTGTTGGCACGCATTCACGCGGTGTTGCGCCGCCGCCCTGCTCAGGAAGCGCCGGGCGCTCCCTCAGGCGACAACGAAGTGGTCACCTTCGGACCCTTTACCTTTGATCTGGGAACCCGTGCCCTGCAGCGCAATGGAGAAGAACTCCCCCTGACCACCGGTGAATTCGCCATGCTCAAGGCCTTGGTGCGCCACCCGCGCCAGCCTTTGTCGCGCGAAAAGCTGGCTTTGCTGGCACGCGGTCGTGAATTCGAGCCGTTTGACCGCAGCCTGGACGTCCAAGTGTCACGCCTGCGCAAACTGGTGGAAGTGGATGCGGCAGCGCCCCGCTACATTCAGACCGTGTGGGGTGTGGGCTATGTGTTCGTTCCAGACGGAACGAATTAACTGCACATGTTCAGAACTGAGGGCAAGCCGAGGCCTTCGCCTCGGAAGTCCGTGACCGCCTCCGAAGCAACAAGTCCAGCACCACTTGAGGCCATCCGGCGGGCGCGGGAGCAACGCGCCCGCGTGGGACTGAACCTGTTCTGGCGTACGTTTTTTCTCCTTGCGCTGCTGCTGGTGGGCAGCATCCTGGCTTGGCTGCAAACTTTGCGTGCGCTCGAATTCGAGCCACGCACGCTGCAAACGGCGCAACAGATCGCGTCGCTCGTCAACCTGAGTAGAGCGGCGCTGGTGCACTCCGATGCGATCGCGCGGGTATCGCTGATCAAGACCATGGCAGACCAGGAGGGTGTCCGCATCCTTCCGCGCGAGCCCAAGGACAAATACGCGCTGCTCGACCCCACTGCGCTGGGGAATCGGCTGACCGATGAACTCACAATGCGCCTGGGTCCCGACACCATCGTGGCCCAGAGCGTGAATGGCGAAACCGGTCTATGGGTGGGCTTCAATATCAACGGTGACCCTAACTGGCTGCTGATGGACCGTTCCCGGTTCAGCCCTGCCGGTGGCCGCACCTGGCTGATCTGGCTCATCACGGCCGCAGCACTGTCGCTGGCGGGCGCTGCAGCCATTGCACGTTTGATCAATCGTCCGCTCAAGCAACTGTCTTACGCTGCAAACCGGGTCAAAGACGGCGACTTTGCCGCCAGCCACTTGGATGAAGAGGTTGTAACCAGTGAAATCCGTGAAGTAAACATCGGCTTCAACCGCATGGCCCAGAAACTGGCCAAGCTTGAGCAGGATCGCGCCGTGATGCTTGCAGGGATTTCGCACGATTTGCGCACGCCACTGGCACGCTTGCGACTGGAAACAGAGATGAGCGTCAACGACGAAGTAGCGCGCGAACACATGGTCGCCGACATCGTGCAACTCGACGCCACCATCGATAAGTTTCTCGACTACGCACGGCCCGATCACGTCACGCTGACCCCCGTCAACCTGCATGCCGTGGTGTCATCTTGTGTGTATGCCGTACAGGACCACCGCGAATTGCAGATCACGATGTCGGTGCCTGAAGACGTCAACGTGCTGGCCGACGAAGTCGAGTTGGCCCGTGTGATTTCGAACCTGCTGGAAAACGCCAGACGCTATGGAAAAACAGAAGAAAGCGGCATTACCAGCGTAGACATCGTTGCCAAGAGCCGTGAAAACTGGGTGCTGATCAAGCTACGTGACCACGGTGCAGGGGTGCCACCAGAGCAACTGTCCAACTTGACCAAACCATTTTTCCGTGGCGACTCGGCCCGCACGGCAGCAGCAGGCGCGGGCCTGGGCCTGTCCATCGTCGACAAGACGGTGCAGCGCATGGGGGGCATCTTTGCACTGGCCAACTCCAGCACAGGCGGCTTGGTGGCGCATCTGCAACTTCAGCGTGCCACCGACCTACCAGAGGGCGCAGACCCGAAGCAGCGCCTGCAGCGCCCCGCCATCAAGCGCCAATTGCCCAGGCGCCGCGCCGAGGACAAGACCGCCTGAAACCCTGCTGCTACCAACAATAGAAAGCCCCGCTGGACGGGGCTTTCTATTTGGTACCGCAATGCTTGGTTAAAAATCCGGGCACACACAAGCGCGAGACATGGCCAGCGAATTTTGTATGGTGTTGGGTTATGTGCGTTTCGGTGTACTCAGCGCACCATGCAAGGCGCCTTGTTGTTGAACTTCCAGCCCGGGATCAGGTACTGCATCGCAATCGCGTCGTCGCGCGCACCCAGGCCATGCTGCAGGTACAGGCGGTGCGCGCGCTCCACCTCGTCCATGTCCAATTCCACGCCCAGGCCGGGTTTCTTGGGCAACTGGATGAAGCCGTCCTTGATCTGGAACGGCTGTTTCGTCAGACGCTCGCCGTCCTGCCAGATCCAGTGCGTGTCGATGGCGGTCACGCGGCCCGGGGCGGCGGCGCCCACGTGGGTGAACATGGCCAGCGAGACGTCGAAGTGGTTGTTCGAATGCGAGCCCCAGGTCAGCCCGAAGGCCTGGCACATCTGCGCCACGCGCACCGAGCCGGCCATGGTCCAGAAGTGCGGGTCGGCCAGGGGGATGTCCACCGACTGCAGGGCCAGGCTGTGCGCCATCTCGCGCCAGTCGGTCGCCACCATGTTGGTGGCGGTGGGCAGGCCCGTGGCGCGGCGGAACTCGGCCATCACCTCGCGGCCCGAGAACACGCCTTCGGCACCGCAAGGGTCTTCGGCATAGGCCATCACGCCGTGCAGGTCGCGCGTGATGCGGATGGCGTCCTTCAGCAGCCAGCCGCCGTTGGGGTCCAGCGTGACGCGGGCGTCGGGAAAGCGCTCGTGCAGCGCGCGGATGGCCTCGACCTCTTCCTCGCCGCGCAGCACGCCGCCCTTGAGCTTGAAGTCGGCGAAGCCATAGCGCTCGTACGCCGCCTCGGCCAGGCGCACGATGCCCTCGGCGTCCATGGCCTTTTCGTTGCGCAGGCGGAACCAGTCGTTGTCGGCACCGGGCTCCGTGCGGTAATTGAGATCGGTCTTGGCGCGGTCGCCCACGTAGAACAGGTAGCCCAGCATCTGCACCGCCTCGCGCTGCACACCATCGCCCAGCAGCGCGGCCACGGGCACATTCAGGTGCTGGCCCAGCAGGTCCAAGAAGGCCGACTCCACCGCCGTCACGGCATGGATGGTGATGCGCAGGTCAAAGGTCTGCAGGCCGCGCCCGCCCGCGTCGCGGTCGGCAAACTGGGCGCGCATGGCATTGAGCACCGCGTTGTGGTGGCCGATGGGCCGGCCCACGATCAGCGGCCGCGCGTCCTCGATGGTCTGGCGAATCTTCTCGCCGCCGGGCACCTCGCCCACCCCGGTGTTGCCCGCGCTGTCGCGCAGGATGATCAGGTTGCGCGTGAAGAAGGGGCCGTGCGCACCGCTCAGGTTCATGAGCATGCTGTCGTGGCCCGCCACGGGCACCACGCGCAGCTCGGTGACGACGGGGGTGCTGGCAAGGGCTTCGGGGGCTGTGGAAGGTGTGTTCATGGTGGTTTTCAGTGGCTAAGCCACGAGGCGGGCGATTGGGTGGAATGCGCGCGGCCCAAGCCAGGACCGCCGCGCAAGGGCCGCCCCGCCGCGCTGGCGGTGTCCCCCTTCCCGAATGGCGCAGCCATTCGAGAGAAGGGGAAGGCGCGAAGCGACTCAGAGGGTTGTATCGAATCAATCTGCAGTGATCTTTCGGGTTTCGATCACTGTCTTCCAGCGCGCGAACTCTCGCGCCTGGTAGGCGGTGAAGGCTTCGGGCGTGCTCGCCACGATCTCCAGGCCCTGCTCCAGCATGCGCTTCTTCACGGCGGGGTCGTTCATGGCGGCGATGGCGGCGTCCGCGAGCTTCTTCTTGAGCGCAGGCGGCAGGCCCTTGGGCGCGGCCATGCCTTGCCAGGAGTAGACCTCCGCACCGACGACCCCAGACTCAGCCAGCGTGGGCACATCGGGCAGCACCGGGCTGCGCTTGTCACCCGTGACGGCGATGGCGTGCAGCTTGCCGGCACGGATGTGCTGCAGCACGGCATTCACGTTCTGGAACGAAAAATCCACCTGCCCGCCCAGCAGGTCGTTGATGGCCGGTGCGCCGCCCTTGTAGGGGATGTGCAGGCCTTCGGTGCCGCTTTGCTGCCAGAACACTTCGGCCGAGAGGTGGTCCGAAGAGCCGTTGCCCGAACTGGCGAAGCTCACCTTGCCGGGGTTGGCCTTGAGCTGGGCGATCACCTCCTTGACGGTGCGGGCCTTCTGGTTGGGCGCGGCCACCAGCACGTTGGGCGCCTGCACGGGCACGGTGATGTAGTCAAAGTCCTTGAGCGCGTCGTACGGCACGCTCTTGAGCAGGTGCGGCGCCACGACGAAGGCACCGAGCGAGGACACCAGCAGCGTGTAGCCATCGGGCGCAGCGCGCTTGACCATGCCGGCGCCCAGCGTGCCCGTGGCACCGGGGCGGTTGTCCACCACGAAGTTCTGCCCCAATTTGTCGCCCATGTGCAGCGCCATGGCGCGGGCCACCATGTCGGTGGAGCCACCGGCCGGGAACGGCACGACGATGGTCACGGGTTTCTCAGGCCAGGGGGTGGTCTGTGCCGTTGCGGCAAAGGCCAGGGTGCAGGCGCTGGCAAGCAGCAGCAGTTTCTTGACGAACATGGTGGATGTCTCCGGAGGTGAAGGGGGTGGTCAATGGCCCTCTTGCGGGGCCTTGATCGTTCGATTTCTTCGGGGGTGCGCAGGCCGCGTTTACTGGGGACCCAGCTTCGCAATCAGCGCCTTGAGCTGCTCCATCTCGGCAGGCTTCAAGTCCGTCAGCGGCGCACGCACCGGGCCCGCACCATGGCCCACGATGGTGGCGCCCGCCTTGATGATGCTCACGCCATAGCCTTCCACCTTGTTGCGGATGTCCAGGTAGGGCATGAAGAACTCCTTGAGCAGCTTGTGCTGCGTCGCTGTGTCATCAGCGGCCACCGCCTTGTAGAAGTCCATCGCCGTCTTGGGGATGAAATTGAACACCGCCGACGAATACACCGGCGTGCCCAGCGCCTTGTAGGCCGCTGCATACACCTCGGCCGTCGGCAGGCCACCCAGGTACGAAAAACGGTCACCCATCTTCATGAAGATGGACGACATGGTCTCAATGTTGCCCACGCCGTCCTTGAAACCGATCAGGTTCGGGCAACGATCGGCCAGGGTGGCCAGCGAATTGGCGGTCAGCTTGGTGCGGTCGCGGTTGTAGACGATGACGCCGAACTTCACGCTATTGCAAACGGCCGCCACATGCTCGATCAGGCCCTCCTGGCCGGCTTCGGTCAGGTAGTGGGGCAACAGCAGGACGCCGTGGGCACCGGCCTTCTCGGCCTCCTGGGCGCACTGGATGGCAAAACGCGTGGGGCCACCGGCACCGGCAATGATGGGCACCTTGCCGCGGCAGGTGTCCACAGCCGTCTTGATGATGGAGGGGTACTCGTCACCGGTGAGCGAGAAGAACTCGCCCGTGCCGCCGGCGGCGAACAGGGCGGTGGCGCCATAGGGGGCCAGCCATTCCAGGCGTGCGGCGTAGCCCTTGGCGTTGAAGTCGCCCTGGGCGTCGAAATCCGTGACGGGGAACGAGAGCAGGCCGGAGCCCATGATGGATTTGAGTTCTTGCGGGTTCATGGTGGTTCAGTGGGCCGGGTGGCCGCTCTATGGAACAGGTCGTACAAGTGTTGAATTACTCCAGTCCCGTAGGTCGATTCGAACTGGAAAGGAATTTCAACGCTGCAAGGACCCGTGAAAAAGACACTCAAACCAGTTCCAAGCAGCTATTAATGCCAATGTTAACGTTAACATTTCCAATGAACATAGTGAAAACCCTTTGTTGTATGACATTGATATCTCCAGGTGACGTGGCTGCCACAGCCGGGTCACCGAACTTGTCCAAATCCTGCGCCCCCTTGCAACGCCCTGCGCAAGCAGGGGCTATGAAAACACAAGGCCCGCATGAATGGATGGTGTCCTGTGGAGGTGCACCCTTTCCTACGCAGTGCGGCCGCTCACTGCAATCTTCGGTCCGATCAATCCCGGCACCTAGAGCCAAAAGGTCGGTCAGAGATGTCTCGCGCCCCCTCATGCCCCCGTCGCGACCTATAGACTCGCTCCACCATGCACCCGCCCACCCCGCACCCAGCGCCTGCCACAGCAACGCCCGCCCGCGACCGCCCTGTGGTCACGCTGCGTGAGGTGGCAGAGCGTGCGGGGGTGTCGATGATCACAGTCTCTCGCGCGATCAATACGCCGCACCAGGTGTCTGAGCGCACGCGGGTGCGCGTGCAGGAGGCCGTCTCAGCGATGGGCTATGTGCCCAACCTGGTGGCAGGCGGCTTGCGCTCTTCGCGCAGCCATGTGGTCACGGCGCTGGTCCCCACCCTCACGGGTCCGTTGTTTGGCGAAATGGTTCATGCACTCACCGAGGCCCTGGAGTTGCGTGGCTTCCAGGTGATGCTGGGTCAGGTGGGCTACGCCCGATCGCGTGAGGACGAATTGTTGCGCGCCATCGTGGGCCGGCGGCCCGACGGCATCGTGCTCACAGGCATCATGCATTCGCCGCAAGGGCGGAGCATGCTGCTGGCATCGGGCATCCCCATCGTGGAGACCTGGGACTTCAGTACCACCCCCATCGACATGCTGGTGGGCCTGCGGCATGAGGAGCTGGGCGCTGCCGTGTGCGAGCATCTGCATGCCAAAGGACGGCGGCGGTTGGCACTGCTCAGCGGCGGAGACGAACGCGCCGCACGCCGCTGCGCAGGTTTTGAGGCCGCAGCCCAACGCCTGGGCCTTTGCGCACCCACGATCCGACTGGGCAAATCACCTACCACCCACGCCGACGGGCGCTCTGGTCTGGCGGCGCTGTTGGCCGAACAGCCTGACATCGACGCGGTGTTCTGCAGCTCCGACATGTTGGCACTGGGGGTGCTGACCGAGGCCCGGGTGCGCGGCATCGCTGTGCCCCAACAACTGGCAGTGATCGGGTTTGGAGACATCGAATTTTCCCAGACCGTGAGCCCCAGCCTCACCACGGTGCGCATCGACGGAACCCGCATGGGCCAGACAGCCGCCCACCTGATTGCAGATCGCGCAGAGGGCAAGACGGTGGCTTGTCCGGTGGTGGACATCGGTTTTTCGATCATCCCGCGCGAAAGCGCTTGAATCATCGACCCTGAGGGGGACGCATGTCGCCCTCCTCGTTGCGCTCACACAGCGAAGATGAGCGCAGCCGCCCTGGCCTCCATGGCCAAACCCTGCCCTACCGGCCCCAGCCGCTCGGCCGTCTTGGCCTTCACATTCACCTGCCCTTCGGCGACGCCCACAGCGTGTGCAATGGCGGCACGCATGCTGGGGATATGCGCGGCCAGGCGCGGTGCCTGTGCGATCACGGTGCTGTCGATGTTGCCGATCTCGTAACCGGCCGCACGCACACGCCGCGCCGCTTCGGCCAACAGCACGCCGGAATCAGCCCCGCGAAACGCCGCATCCGTATCGGGAAAATGGGTGCCGATATCCCCCAGGGCGGCGGCGCCCAACAACGCATCGGTGATAGCGTGCAACAGCACATCAGCATCCGAGTGGCCAAGCAGCCCCATGGGGTGGGCAATGTCCACCCCCCCAATCACCAGCCGACGGCCGGGCACCAGCGCATGCACGTCCCAACCTTCACCAATCCTGAAATTCATTCGTTGCCTTCGTTTTTGCTCGTCCTACGACCTGGGTTTTGCCCGGCGCCTGCCACGCCCAGCCATGGGGCGATACACACAAGCGCTGGCGCAGACGTCAGAACAGATTCTTCTTGCCCGGGGCGGTGCTGACCAGGCCCCGGTCACCACCAAAACGCTCCAGCGTCGTTCCATGCGCGCGTGCAGCCAGCACCGCTGCGGCCAACGCGAAATCATCGGGGTACGTGACCTTGAAGTTCTGCGCCCCGCCCTGCACCAGCCGCGGATGCATACCCATCGCCTCCATGGCACTGGCTTCGTCGGTCACGTTGGAGCCCACCTTGTCCATGGCATCCATCAGCGGGCCAATGCGGAACATCTGCGGCGTCTGCGCCAGCCACTTGTCACTGCGGTCCACGGTAGAGGCCACGCGCACGCCCCCGGGGCCGTCGATAGAGGTCTTGAGGGTATCGGCCAACTTGTGCGCCAGCAGCCCTCCCACACTGTCGCCCGCACACTGGTCGATGAGGGTATCGATCTGCTCGGAGGTCACCAGGCAGCGCGCAGCATCGTGCACCAACACCCAGTCATCGCGCTGCGCGCCCCGCTCCAGCAAGGCCTTGAGGCCACCCAGCACCGTGTCGGCCCGCGTCGGGCCTCCACACTCCACCACAAAAAACGTGGGATGGGTGTGTGCATCCAGAAACCGGTCCCCGGGCGCCACCGCCACCAAGGTGCCCAGCAACCGCCCGACCCCTGCAAAGGCGGCCAGCGTGTGCAACACCATGGGTTGCCCGGCCACCAGGTGGTACTGCTTGGGCAGAGGGAGCGCAGGCGAGGGAGGCAAGGCGGCCTCTGCAGAAAACGCAGCCATGGTCGATGTCGTTGGGACAGCGCCATCTGAACCAGCTGCAAACGCTGCAAACGCTGCAGACGATGCAACCGCCGCAACGGCGCGCGCGCCAATCCCTGCGCAGGGGATGAGCGCCCAAAATCGACCGTGGGCAGACAAGGGGACGAGCGGAGGTTGCAGCAACGGAGCAGTCATGAGTGGCTCATTCTAAAATCTCCCATGGCCCCCCATCCAGCCCGTGCGCGTTTCGCGCCCCTGGGGATGCGGCGGGTTCTGACGATAGACACCGTCCGCATGGAACTCCCCAAACTCTCCCTCGGAAAACGCTTCACCCTGCCCCGCCCCCTGGGCAGCGCGGACTCGCTTCTGCTGGCCCGCCTGGCTGAGCGCGACAAGGCCGCCGGCCGGACCACCGCCATCGTCACGGCCGACGCCACCGATGCGCAGCGCCTCATCGAGGAAATGGCTTTTTTTGCGCCCTCGCTGCGCTGCGCCTTGTTCCCCGACTGGGAGACGCTGCCCTACGACACCTTCTCGCCGCACCAGGACCTGATCAGTGAGCGGCTGGCCACGCTGTGGCGCATCAGCCAGAAGGACAAGGACACGGGGGCCGATGTGGTGCTGGTGCCCGCCACCACGGCGCTGTATCGGCTGGCACCGCCCTCCTTCCTGGCGGGCTACACCTTCCATTTCCAGGTCAAGCAAAAGCTCGACGAAGCGAAGTTCAAGGCCCAGCTCACGCTGGCCGGGTACAGCCATGTATCGCAGGTGGTGAGCCCTGGCGAATACGCCGTGCGCGGCGGGCTGATCGACCTGTTCCCCATGGGCTCGCTGGTGCCTTACCGCGTGGACCTGTTCGATGACGAGATCGACAGCATCCGCACCTTCGACCCCGACAGCCAGCGCAGCCTGTACCCCGTGCCCGAGGTGCGCCTGCTGCCAGGCCGCGAGTTCCCCATGGACGACGACGCGCGGGCCAAGTTCAGGAGCCGATGGCGCGAGATGCTGGAGGGCGACCCGACCAAGAGCCGCATCTACAAGGACATGGGCGCGGGCGTGGCCACGGCGGGTATCGAGTACTACCTGCCGCTGTTCTTTGACGAGACCGCCACCGTGTTCGACTATCTGGGCGGCGAGGCCACGGTGGTGCTGCATGGCGACCTGGAACCGGCCTTCCAGAGCTTTTGGCAGGACACCAAGGACCGTTTTCGCCTGGTGCAGGGCGATCCGGAACGCCCCGTACTGCCGCCCGATGCGCTGTTCCTCTCGGCAGACCAGTTCTACACGCGCGCCAAAGAGCATGCCCAGCTGTCTCTGCGCCCCGGCGTGCAGGACGTGGATGACAACCCGCATTTCCACAAGCTCGGCGACCTGTCGGTGGTGCGTGGCGCCGAAGACCCGCTGGCCCGCCTGCACGCCCACATCCGCAACACGCAGCACCGCGTGCTGTTGCTGGCCGAGAGCGATGGTCGGCGTGAAAGCCTGCTCGACTTTCTGCGCGCCAGCGGCGTGAACCCACCGGCCTTTGACTCACTGGCTGAGTTCCAGGGCGATGCCACCGAGAAGGTGGGCATTGCCACGGCGGGTCTCACCGTGGGCTTCAGCTGGATCGAGGACGGCATCGACTTCGTCACCGAGACCGAGCTGTTTGCCGCGGGCCCCACCACGCGCCGGCGCAAGAAGCAAGAGCAGGTAAGCGACGTCGAAGCGCTCATCAAAGACCTGGCAGAACTGACCTTGGGCGACCCCGTGGTGCACAGTGCCCACGGTATTGGCCGCTACCGGGGCCTGATCAACATGGACGTGGGCAACAAGAACCCCGACGGCACGCCCGCCATGCAGGAGTTCTTGCACCTCGAATACGCCGACAAGGCCGTGCTCTACGTGCCCGTGAGCCAGCTGCAGCTCATCAGCCGCTACACCGGCGTGAGTGCCGACGAAGCCCCGCTGCACAAGCTGGGCAGCGGCCAGTGGGAAAAGGCCAAGCGCAAGGCTGCCGAGCAGGTGCGCGACAGCGCGGCCGAACTGCTCAACATCTACGCCCGCCGCGCGCTGCGCCAGGGGCATGCCTTCCGCTACAGCCCGCAGGACTACGAGACCTTTGCCAACGACTTTGGCTTTGACGAAACCGCCGACCAGAACGCTGCCATCCACGCGGTGATCCAGGACATGATCAGCCCCCGCCCGATGGACCGCCTGGTCTGCGGCGACGTGGGCTTCGGCAAGACCGAGGTGGCCCTGCGTGCGGCCTTCGTCGCCGTCACGGGCGGCAAGCAGGTGGCCTTCCTCGCGCCCACCACCCTGCTGGCCGAGCAGCACTACCAGACGCTGGTGGACCGCTTCAGCAAATGGCCGGTGAAGGTGGCCGAGGTCTCGCGCTTCCGTTCGGGCAAGGAGATCACCGCCGCCATCAAGGGCATCGGCGACGGCACAGTGGACATCGTGGTGGGCACGCACAAGCTGCTGTCCGAGTCCACCAAGTTCCACAACCTGGGCCTCTTGATCATCGACGAAGAGCACCGTTTCGGCGTGCGCCACAAGGAGCAGATGAAGGCCTTGCGCGCCGAGGTCGATGTGCTCACACTCACGGCCACGCCCATCCCCCGCACGCTGGGCATGGCGCTCGAAGGCCTGCGCGACCTGTCGGTCATTGCCACTGCGCCGCAGCGGCGCCTGGCCATCAAGACCTTTGTGCGCAACGAGGGCACGGGCGTGATCCGCGAAGCGGTGCTGCGCGAACTCAAGCGTGGCGGGCAGATCTACTTCCTGCACAACGAGGTGGAGACCATCGAGAACCGCCGCCAGAAGCTCGAAGAAATATTGCCCGAGGCGCGCATTGCCGTGGCCCACGGCCAGATGCCCGAGCGCGAGCTGGAGCGCGTGATGCGTGACTTTGTGGCCCAGCGCTACAACATCCTGCTGTGCTCGACCATCATCGAGACCGGCATCGACGTGCCCACGGCCAACACCATCATCATGAGCCGCGCCGACAAGTTCGGCCTGGCGCAGCTGCACCAGCTGCGCGGCCGCGTGGGCCGCAGCCACCACCAAGCCTATGCGTACCTGATGGTGCCGGACATCGAAGGGCTGACCAAGCATGCGCAGCAACGGCTTGACGCCATCCAGCAGATGGAAGAGCTGGGCAGCGGCTTCTACCTGGCCATGCACGACCTCGAAATTCGCGGTGCGGGCGAGGTGCTGGGCGAGAACCAGAGCGGCAACATGCTGGAAGTGGGCTTCCAGCTGTACAACGAGATGCTGAACGAAGCCGTCAAGGCGCTCAAGGCGGGCAAGGAGCCTGACTTGCTGTCGCCCCTGTCGGTCACCACCGACATCAACCTGCACGCCCCCGCCCTGCTGCCCGACGACTATTGCGGCGATGTGCACCTGCGCCTGTCGTTCTACAAGAAGCTGGCCACAGCCAAGAACCCCGACCAGATCGACAGCCTGCTCGAAGAGATCGTGGACCGATTTGGCAAGCTGCCGCCGCAGGCGCAGACCCTCATCGACGTGCACCGCCTGCGCGTGCTGAGCCAGCCCTACGGTGTAGTGAAGGTGGATGCGGCCCCGGGCGTGATCAATATCACCTTCAAGCCCCAGCCGCCCATCGACCCGATGCGCATCATTGAGCTGATCCAGAAGAACAAGCACATCAAGCTGGCGGGCAACGAGAAGCTGCGCATCGAGCGCGAGCTCAAGGACCCCAAGGACCGCGCTCAGATGGTGCGGGACATCCTGCGCTCGCTGGGGCAGCCAGTGGCCGCATAGCGATGTAAAAACAGATTGAAATTGGCTTCTAGCGCTTATCCGCAAAGCGCTAACAGCTATCAAATTCATAGTTCATCCAATGGAAGCTGCCCTGGCCCTGATCGCCCTCGCCGCTGCGCTGGCCGCCCGCCCCTGGCGGTTGCTGGCCAGCCGCCAGCCCTTGGCGCAGGAAGCGCAGCACGGATCCCCCGCCGCGCTGTGGACGCCTCTGCTCGCCACCCTCGTCCTGCTGCCGTGGGTCTGGGCCCTGCCCACCCTGCACCACATGCCGTTGCAACTGCAGTGGTCCGGCGCGTGCCTGGTGCTGCTGATGCTGGGCTGGCCGCTGACTGTGCCCACCTTGCTGGCGGTGGGCGCTGTCGCGGCGCTGGTCTCGCCCAGCCTGGGTTGGTGGGATGCGCTCGCTATCGCCGTGTGGCAGGGCGTGGTGCCCGCCACGCTGGCGCTGCTGCTGGGCGTGTTGTTGCGCCGCCTGGCGGGGGCCCCATCGCTGGCGGGCGTGCGCGCCTTCGTGTATGTGCTGGGCCGTGGTTTTCTGGGCACCGCGTTGTGCCTGTTCGTGGCGGGCACCTTGTCGCAATGGAGCGGCCACACATTGCCGGGCGTGGGCGATCAGCTCTCGCTCGTGGCGCGCTGGCTGATGGCCTGGGGGGATGCTGCGGTCACCGGGATGTTGTGCGCGGTGTTCGTGGCCTTCAAGCCCCAATGGCTGGCCACCTGGTCGGATGAGCTCTATTTGCGGCAAAGAAACGGCTGAAGCGCTTATCCCAAAAGCGCTAGCAGCTATAAAAAGAGAAGCACTCGCACCCCCAACGGGTCCAACGGCTGGCGGGCTCCGGACCTCTGGTGCAGGAATTGCTTAAGTACGGAACACGCGGTATACCCGTGAGAAAGCAAGCCCCCCTGCCAGCCAGACCGGCTCGCCCCGCCTGCTTGTCCGTCCACCTTTTGGGAGTTGTTCCATGCCAATTCGGCGTCTCATCCCGGCCCTGGCCAGCACCTTTCTTGCGCTCTGTTCCGCAACTCCCGCCTTGGCCCAAGGCACCTACCCCGATCGCCCCGTCAAAGTCATCGTGGCCCTGCCAGCAGGCGGCAGTGCCGACATGATTGCGCGCGTGGTCTCGCAAAAAATGTCGGCCGAGCTGGGCCAGCCCTTTGTGGTGGACAACAAGGCCGGGGCGTCGGGCCAGATCGGCACGCCGCTGGTCTCGCGCGCTGCATCCGATGGCTACACGCTCATGGTGTCGCCTGCATCCTTTTTGACCACCAACAAGAGCATTTTCAAAACCCTGCCCTACGACCCTGAGGCCGACTTCGTGCCCATCACCAAGTTCGTGAACCAGCCCATGGTGCTGGTGGTCAAAGACAAGCAGAAATTCCCCACCGTGGCCGCGGTGATCGCCGCCGCCAAGGCGGCACCAGGCAAGCTGACCTATGCCTCGTCAGGCGACGGCAGCCCGCAGCACCTGGCGGGGCTGATGTTCACCACCCGCACCCAGACCGATCTGCTGCATGTGCCCTACAAGGGCGGCGCCCCGGCCATCAACGACGCCCTGGCGGGCACGGTGGACATGCTGTTTGCCGTGTTGCCCGAGGCGCTGCCCCACATCCAGTCCGGCAAGCTGCACGCGCTGGGGCTGATGGCCGCGCAGCGCACGGGCACCCTGCCGCAGACGCCCAGCATGACGGAAGCCGGTGCACCCGAGATGAACCTCTCCGCCTGGGTCGGCCTGCTGGCACCGGCCAAAACACCCCAGCCCGTCATCGACCGTTTGCAGCGCGCCGCACACGCCGCGCTGGCCGACGCCGACATCAAAGCGAAGCTGGCCGCCAGCGGCATGGAGGTGGCGCCCGGCACCAGCCAGCAACTCAAGGACGCGATCACGCAGGAGATCAAGATCCACGCCGAGCTGGTGAAAGCGGCGGGGCTGGTTCCGCAATAGTCCGCAGCACTCCATGCAGGGGATGCACTGAAACAATGCAGCCTCATTGCGACGCGGGCTCGCTGGGGATCAAGCGGCGCGCAGTTCGGTCTTGCGCTCGATGATGCGCGAGACCAGCCCGTATTCGACCGCCTCTTGGGCCGACAGCCACCGATCTCGCTCAATGTCGAGAAGCACCACCTCCAGCGGCTTGCCCGTCTCGCGCGCGATCGTCCGGGCGATGCGCTCACGCGCCTTGACGATCTCGCGCGCCTGAATGGCGATGTCGCTGGCGGGGCCCCCTGTACCACCGCTGGGCTGGTGGATCAGAAACCGCGTATTGGGCAGGCAACAGCGCTTTTCCAGAGGCGCAGCGAGGAAAAGATGGGCGGCAGCGCTGCCAACCCAGCCGGTGCCAATCATGTTCACCGGCGCAGCAATGAAACGCAGGATGTCGTGGATGGCATCGCCAGACTCCAGATGCCCGCCTGGCGAACTCACCAGCACATCGATGGGGTCGGCGCTTTCGGCATCCAGCGCAATCAAACGGCGCGTCACGTCTGCCGCCATCACATCGGTCACGCTTCCGAAAATCAGCAAGGTGCGCGCTTTGAAAGCCTTTTCTTCCAGGTAGGAGGTGCGGGGCTCGGTGCTGGTGGATGGTTCAGGGGTGTCTGGGGTGGTGTTCATCGCACAATCCGGTAGTTGAACTGCCTTGACGAACGAGGCGCCGATCGCGTGACGCGCACCGCGCAGGCCGTATGGCAAGATTTCCCCATGCACGATGACCGACTGCTGCCCCTGATCGAAACCGACCGCCCCCGCCTGGTGCGAGCCGCCACCCGCCTTCTGGGCCCCACCGAGGCCGAAGACGCCGTTCAGGACGCCTACCTGCGAGCCCTGGAAGCTGACGCCATGCTGCAGCTCAATGTCGCCCAGGCATGGCTCCTGACCGTGGTGCGCAACCTGGCCATTGACCGCCTGCGTCGGCGAAAGTGGCTGCAGCAATGGCTGGCAGAGGCGAGCGCGGCCCGCAGCTCCGAGCCCACGACGCCCTCTGCCGAGGCAGATGCCGCGCGGGCTCAGGAAGCGGTCCACGCACTGCGTCTGCTTGCGGCACACCTTGCACCCGCCGATGGCGCTGCCCTGCTGCTGCACGAGGTGTTCGAAGCCAGCCATGCCGAGATTGCCTTGGCCAGCGGCAAGACCGAAGCTGGCAGTCGCCAGCAGCTGCGAAGGGCGCTGCTGCGCCTCCCGAAAGCGGGCGGCGCGCACCTGCCCCATCCCGAGCGCGAGCTGGACCCCACCGAAGAGGCCACGTTCCGCCTGTATCTGCAGTCCCTGCAACTGCGTGATCCGCAGACGCTGTGGGCGATGCTCAATCAGCCGGTGGTCCGCGCTGCGGCGAGCCTTGCGAACTGCGCGAAGGCGCCTGCAATGGCGGCCGCGGCACCTTCATTGGCAGGCGTTACCACCAGTGCCGTGGTGCAGATGGGCGGCCAGCTGGGCCTGGTGCTCACGCTCGATGGCATCACCCTGTGCGTGTTGCCCCTGGGTGTGCAGGCAGAACGCGACGAGGACCCTGTGCCGGTGTGAGATGCAGCAGAGGCGGCCCGCACTGTTATTCACATAACCACCGGGGCAAAAACGGGGCATGCCTGCCGCCGCCGCCTCGCATCCCGTCGCGCCTCGGACCACACGGGCCTCGACCACCAGACCCTGGCGTACCCGCCTCGTGCGCAGCCATGCCGTGCGCGAGCGATACCATTGCGGGTTATTTCGCTTGCTCACATTTTTGCCTTTTCGCATCGCCATGAAAAACGCCACCGAATTCGCCCCAGGTCTTGTCGTCCAGGGCATCGAGCCCCCCCTGTCCCTTTCGAGCTACAAGCTCATCGCGTTTGACATGGACTCCACCCTGATCAACATCGAATGTGTGGACGAGATCGCCGATGCCGCAGGCCGCAAGGCCGAAGTGGCCGCCATCACCGAAGCGGCCATGCAGGGCGTCATTACCGACTACAAAGAAAGCCTGCGCCAGCGCGTGGCGTTGCTCAAGGGGGTGACGGTGTTGCACATGGAGCAGGTGTTCAGTGAGCGACTGCGCTTCAACCCTGGCGCCAGGGAGCTGATCGCCGCCGCCAAGGCTGCGGGCCTGACCACGCTGCTGGTTTCGGGCGGCTTCACCTTCTTTGCCGACCGCGTGAAGGCGGGGCTCGGAATCGACTTCGCCCGCTCCAACATGCTGGAGGTGGACAACGGCCTGCTCACCGGCCGCATGGTAGACCAAGCCTGGGGCGACATCTGCGACGGCGCCGAAAAGCGCCGCACCCTGCTGGAGGTGGCCTCGCTCATGGGCATCTCGCCATCGCAGACCATCGCCGTGGGCGATGGCGCCAACGACCTGCCCATGATGGGCGCTGCTGGCCTGTCAGTGGCCTACCACGCCAAGCCCGCCGTGCGCGCGCAGGCCAAGGTGGCGATCAACCAGGGCGGGCTCGACCGCCTGCTGGAAGTGCTGCGCTGAGTGGCCAGCGCCCCAGGGCGCTGTCTTCTGCTGCGCACCAGCTGCTGCACCACGCGTGCGGCATCTCGTCCAGCCGGTACAGTGCGTGACAATTACTACTATTTTTATAGCTGCTGACGCTTATTGAACAAGCGCTACAGCGTTGTTTTTACTCAAACTCTGGCGCATCCGGCAACCCAGGCAAGGGTTGTGGTGGAGTGCGAATAGCGCCATTGCGCGGCACCGCCACGGTCGGCCACAGCCCGCGCCCCGTGGGCGAAGCCGGTGCCATCAGGTCAGCCAGCGTCACCCCATCCAGCACCGCCAGATAGGCCTGCATGGCCTGGCTCAACACACCCTTGAGGCGGCAATGGCTGCTCAAGCGGCACTGGTTGGTGGTGGGGTCAAAACACTCCACCAGATTGAAGTCCGTTTCGGTGGCACGCACCACCGCACCGATATTGATGGCGGTAGCGGGTTGCATCAATCGCATGCCACCACCCCGGCCTCTTGTGGTCTCCAGCATGCCTTGCGCAGACAACTGCTGCACAATTTTCATCAGGTGGCTGCGTGAGATGCCATAGCCTTCGGCCACCTCGGTGATGGTGACAGGCTGGGCCCGCCCCTCGGTAGCAGCGCAGTACATCAGCACGCGCAAGGTGTAGTCGGTCCATTGGGTCAGGCGCATGGGATTTGCCGCAGGTCAATTAAAAAGATGTACTTGTTCTGAATTTTATTGGATAAAATATTCACATCAAATGAATCTTTAAAGGAACCCCCATGAACGCCCGCATCGATACCCTGCAAGTACCCCAGACCACCCTCAGTACCGACCAACAGATCGGCCAGATTGCCGTGCAGTTGCCCGGCGCCACTGCGGTGTTCCGGCGTCTCAAGCTGGATTTTTGCTGCGGTGGTCAGGTGAGCCTGGCCAAGGCGGCGGCCGACAAGGGTCTGGACGCCAACGCCGTGCTGGCCGAACTGTCAGCCTTGCAGCGCAGCGACGCCGTGCCCGAAGCCGCATCACCCAGCGCACTGATTGACCACATCCTGGCCCGCTATCACGAGGTGCATCGCCAGCAACTGCCCGAGCTGATCCGCATGGCCCGCCGCGTGGAGGCCGTACACCGCGACAATCCGGATGTGCCCGTCGGACTGGCCGACCACCTGGAAGCAATGCACGAAGAACTGCTGTCGCACATGCTCAAGGAAGAGCAGGTGCTGTTCCCCATGCTCAAGGCCGGTGGCAACCCCTTTGTGGGTCAGCCCATCGGCATGATGCGCGCTGAGCACGTGGACCATGGCGAGGCACTGGACAAACTCAACGCCCTTACCCACGACGCCACGCCCCCTCAAGGCGCGTGCAATACCTGGCGCGCACTGTATGCCGGCATCGCACAACTGGGCGACGACCTCATCAACCACATCCACCTCGAAAACAACGTGTTGTTCCCATCGTTCGAGGCCAGCGCGGCGCCTGCGCAAGGTTGCGGCCCTTCAGGCTGCGCCTGCAGCGGCGCTGGCACACTGCAGGCATGAGCCAAGAAGCAGTTCGGACGACGACCCCAGACATGCCACCACCCAGCGTGGAGAGCATCACGCAACTCGTGCACGGTTTTTATGGAGACGTGCGCAATGATCCGTTGCTAGGGCCTGTTTTTGAACAGGCCCTGCACGGTCGGTGGGAAGCGCACCTCCAACGGCTGGTGGATTTCTGGAGCACGGTGGCGCTGGGCACTCGCAGCTTCAAGGGTGATGTATTTGGCAAGCACATGGCGCTGCAGGGCGTGACGCCTGCCCACTTTGCCGCCTGGGTCGGACTGTGGCAACAACACACCAACGGCCTGTTTACGCCCGAGGTAGCGCACGACCTGCAAGTGGCTGCGCATGGCATTGCGCGCAACCTCTTCCGGGGCTACTTTGGCAGCGACCCGGCTTTTGCAACGCCTCGCTCAGACGAACACGCGCACGGCCATTCGCACCCCTGACTTTCGCCTGCATTGCAGCAAGCCCACCCCCACAGGCAATCGAAGGCGCCGACTTCTACAGGTCGCCTATTTCCCCTTGGAGCCCGGCGTAAAAAACAGCGCCAGGCCCACAGCAATCAACGCCACCGGCCACCACACGCGCAGCAACTCGCGCAGACTGATGCTGATCAGCCCCAGGTTGGTCAACAGAAAAAACACGCCCAGCACGACCAGAACGATCGCCGCAATATTGCCCTTCATGTGCATTCCCTCGGAGTTGTGGTTGGATGGTCGCCATCATTATGGTGGAGCCCCGCGCCTGCCACGGGGCAAAAGCAATGCCCACCCCACCACCACTCACCGCCCGCGCAAGGGCTTGAGCAGGTCAGACAACCCGTTGTGATCAATCTCGTGCATCAGCGCCAGCAACTGCCCCAACTCCCCCTTGGGAAAGCCCTCACGTGCGAACCAGTTCAGGTAGTTGCCCGGCAAGTCGGCCAGCACCGTGCCTTTGTGTTTTCCGTAAGGCATCTGTAGCACAACAAGGCGTTGCAGCTTGTCGGGGTCGATCAGCGTCATGGGGCTATCCGCCAGCGCGTTTGACCTTGTGGCCCAGCTTCTGCAGCGCCACCACCACGCGCTCCACATGGTCTCCCTGCACTTCGATCACACCATCCTTCACCGTGCCTCCACTGCCGCAGGCCGCCTTGAGTTGCTTGCCCAACTGCTCCAACGCGCCTTCGTCCACCAGCACGCCCTTGACCAAGGTGACGGCCTTGCCGCCACGGCCCTTGGTCTCGCGCGACACACGCACAATGCCGTCGCCTGTGGGCAGCGGCTTGTTCTGCTGGCAGATGCATTGCGCCACCGGCTGGCGGCAGCCAGGGCACATGCGACCTGATTCGGTGGAATACACGAGGCCCCCCAGGCCTGCGAAAGACTTCATGACCTTTTCCCCTCCACCTCTTGCTGCAACATGTGGAAGTTAAGCAATCGGGTGGCCAGCAGTGTTTCGGTCAAAAAGCACACCAGCGCCAGCAAAAACGAAGCGACTCCCGCCAGAAAGCCGCCCACAGCGAACCGGCTGGACTGGAAGTCGGTCGTCTCACCCAAAAACAGCAAAATGATGGTGATGCCAATCAGGAATGCACAAAAAGTAAGCAACCCGATACACCCATTGGCCAGTCGCCCGCGCAATCGCAGGTCAGCCAGTTCGCTGTAGGCGCGGGCCAGAAACTCCGGCTCGGCATTGGCGCGTGCACGGTCTTCCACCAAGCGGGCCCGGTCAATAATTCGGGCCAAGCGCCCGGCCACCGCACCAATCATGCCGGACACTGCCGTGAGCAAAAACACGGGAGCCACCGCCAGCTGAATGCCGTGGGTAATGGCAGAAGTATCAAGGGTCAGGGCCATGGGGTGGGTCCGAAATCAAGCAACAAAAATCAAGTGGCCCGATTATCGGTTGCGAACCAGAGGTGATGGCGGCTCGCATTCACCTCGGCAGATGCCAGGCGCTCCGAATTGCCCCTCCAAGTGGCACCGCCCTCCCCATTGGGCAACTGCGGCGACAATGCGCTCTATCTCTTTCTCGTCCGCGCTGCCGTGCGTGCATCCTTCATCACCTCTTCGGCGCCCTTCCATGCCTTTTGCCTCCCTCGGTCTGTCCCCTGCCCTCGTCCACGCTGCAGAAAAAGCGGGCTTTGTGGCGCCCACGCCCATTCAGGCCGGTGCCATCCCTGCCATATTGAGAGGGGTTGACCTGCTGGGCGCTGCACAGACGGGCTCGGGCAAAACAGCTGCCTTCGCCCTGCCACTGCTGCAACAATTGCAGTTCAGCGCCACCGGAGGACCACGCCGGGTGCGTGCTCTGGTGCTCGTGCCCACGCGTGAACTGGCCGCCCAGGTGGGTGAGGTACTGCGAAGCCTGGCCCAGCACCTGCAACAGCCGCTCAAGGTGGCCATCGTGTTTGGCGGTGTGTCGATCAACCCGCAAATGCTTGGGCTGCGCGGCGGCGCCGACATCGTGGTAGCCACGCCGGGCCGCCTGCTGGATCTGGTGGAGCACAACGCGCTGCGGCTTTCTGCCGTGGCGCACCTGGTGCTGGACGAGGCAGACCGCCTGCTGGACCTCGGCTTTGCCGAAGAGCTGCAGCGCGTGCTGGCCCTGTTGCCCGCCCAGCGACAAAATCTGTTCTTCTCGGCCACCTTCCCCACCGCCGTGCAAACGCTCGCCGATGGTTTGCTGAAAGACCCGGTCCGGATAGAAGTGCCCCACACACCCGGCAACGAGCCGGCCATTGAGCAGCGCGCGATTGCAGTCGATGCCAGCCGCCGCACGCAGTTGCTGCGCCATCTGGTCAAGGAACACAACTGGTCGCGTGTGCTGGTGTTTGTCGCCACACAGTACGCGGCGGAGCATGTGGCCGAAAAGCTCTACAAGGCGGGTATCTTCGCCACGCCCTTCCATGGTGGCCTGAGCCAGGGCGCGCGCAAGCAAGTGCTGCAGGAATTCAAGGACGAACGCTGGCAGGTGGTGGTCACCACCGATTTGGCCGCGCGCGGCATCGATATTGCGCAATTGCCCGCCGTGGTCAACTACGATCTTCCGCGCTCGGCAGTGGACTACGTGCACCGCATCGGCCGCACCGGCCGCGCAGGCGAGAGCGGTGTGGCCGTGAGCTTTGTGACCGCCGACGCCGAAGCGCATTTCCGCCTGATCGAAAAGCGCCAGCACCTGAGCCTGCCACGTGAGCAGATGGTGGGCTTCGAACCCACCGACGCGCCCACAGCGGCCTCGACCACCGACCCCCACGGCACAGGCGGCGTCAAGGGCAAACGACCCAGCAAGAAAGACAAGCTGCGAGCGGCAACAGCGGGGGCGACTGCCCCTAGCGACAACAAAAAAGGCCCCTAAGAACGTGCCGACGATCTTGCAGGGGCCTACCAGAAGAATGTGAACCGCAGCGGAGCTGCGCCGCAGCAGGGGTCGATCTCAGAGCCCTTCGTCGCCCTCATCCGCATTGTTGTCGGCAACCTCGCCCGCGGCCCTTGGCTGGCGCTTGCCGGGTTTGGCAAGTATCTCGACATAAAACTGCGCGCCACCATCGGCCGCCACCTCATTGATGAGGCCCGTCAGAGCCGAGAGGTGCACCACCGCAGCGTCCTCCTTGGTGCGGCCGAACTGGCAGTCAAAGTCCCAGAAGTTAGCGCCTTCAGGGATATCCCGGCGGCGTTCGCGCTTGATGTACTTGCGGATTTCGTGCTTAACAGCGTCCAGAACGCGGTCGCGGTTCTTGCCTTCAACGTGGAGTTGGAAATTTTTTCTCATGGGCGATGGTACCGCCTGTGACAGATATGGATTCCCAGCCGCGAACTCTGGTGCCACAATGGTTATTACTTTTGGTTACCGACAAGCCCCATGCTCCACGACCTTCGTCTGCTGCAAGCCCTGCCAGCGGCTGTGCTCGTCACACAGGAAGGTGCCATCCGCTTTGCCAACGCTGCCAGCATGAATCTGCTGGAAGTCACCCAGATGGAGAGCCTCATCGGTCGGCTGTCAGGGGACTTTGTGCACCCCATGGACCAGGTGCGCTCCACCAACCGCATCCAGCAGGTGGCCGTGCCCGCACAGGCGGGACAGCCCAACAAATCCTCCGAATTCCGTATCCGTACCGAGCGGGGCAACCTCCGTATGGTGCTCATCAGCAGCGTCGCCATTGAGTGGGAAGGAGCCCCCGCCGTGCTCATGTGTGGCATGGACATGACGCACCAGAGCGAGATTGAAGCCCAGCTGCGCGAAAGCGAACAGAACTTTCGGCGCCTGTTCGACAACCTCCAGGACGTGTACTACCGCACCAATGCCCAGGGCGTCGTGCAGCATGTGGGCCCTGGCGTGCGCCGTGTGCTGGGATACGAGCCGCACGAGATCGAAGGCCGCACTGCCGAGTCCTATTACCCCCAAAGCACTGACCGTGATGCGTTCAAGGTCGCCATCATGGACAAAGGCGAAGTCTCAGACTTCCCCGGCCAGATGGTGCGGCGTGATGGCACAGTGATCGACATCTCCATCAGCAGCCATGCCCTTTATGACCACGCGGGTCAATTTGCCGGGGTCGAGGGCATCTACCGCGATGTGACGCAGCGCAAAAACCTGGAGCGCGAGCTGCATCGCCTGGCCACCACCGACATGCTCACCGGCATCGCCAACCGGCGAGCATTTCTCGAATGCGCGGAATCGGTTTATGAACACTCGCGCAACAATGGCGAACCGCTCACGCTGCTCATGCTGGACCTGGACCACTTCAAGGCCGTCAACGACCGCTTTGGCCATTTGGAAGGCGACCGGGCTCTGGTGGCGTTTGCACTAGCCGTCAAAAGTCAGCTCCGCGCCAGCGATGTCGTAGGGCGCCTGGGTGGCGAAGAGTTCGGCGTCCTGCTTCCACTGACCGCACTGGCCGAAGGCATGGAAGTGGCGATGCGCATCCTGCACAGCGTCCAAGCGCTGCAACTCGCCGATGACACGGGCGCTACCTACCGCATCACCACCAGCCTCGGCGTGGGCGCTTTCAGGCAATGCGACCGCAGCCTGCGCGACATGATGGACCGTGCCGACCAGGCCTTGTATCTGGCCAAGCACCAGGGGCGCAATCAGATTGCATCGCTCGACGCCCCTGACGACGAAAGCCCGCGCCCCACCGCCACCTGAAAGCCCCGCAGACACAGACCTAGGGATCCTCTGCACGAATCAAGTGGTAAGGGTGCGCTGCGGATCGGGATGGGCTGCAAGGCGCAAAACGCAGCAATAGCGGTAGCTATTGCGAGTATTTGCAACACGGCAGACCGCCCGGGGCCGCAGATGCACACGGCACGCTGATTCGTGCAGAGGGTCCCTACAGGCGCATCCGCTCTTGCTGCAGGTTCCACAGGCAGGCGGCAATCCGCAGCAGCATCTCCATCACATGCTCGGCGCCAGCGTGCGACAGCTCCAGGTCGTCGATGATCATGGCCAGCTGGGAGATCGCATCTTCAGGTGCCGATGCGCCCCCTGTTTGCGCCACTTCTGCAATGGCAATCAGTACATCCGTGCGATTCATGGAGCAGGCTTTGCGGTAGCAAGGGGCGGCAAACCAGCGATCAGCCGCCCCGCTAGCGTGGCGCCATCGCGAGCTGCTGTGGCGATGAAGGCGCCGCTTGCAAGGCCGGCAACGGCTGCCCGGCCCGGTGCAGATCCTGCGCAGCGCCCGCCGTATCCTCGGGCACCAGCCGGAACTGGTGGATCACCTCCAACAGACGCCTGACCTGGTTTTTCACGCCGGAGGATGCCGACGAGCTGTCGTCCACCAAAGCCGCATTTTGCTGAGTCGCCACATCCAGTTGCCGCACGGCCTCGCCGATCTGGGCGATGCCCCGCGCCTGCTCCTGGCCGGCGTCCTTGATCTCGCTAATGAGTGCTACCACCTGATTGACATGCCGCACGGTGTTGGCAACCCGCTCACCCGCCTGACCGACCAGTGTTGATCCGCGCTCAACACCCCGGACGCTGGCCGTAATCAACCCACGGATCTCGCGGGCCGCCGTACTGCTGCGCTGGGACAGCCCGCGCACCTCCCCTGCGACCACGGCAAAACCACGCCCCTGTTCGCCCGCGCGGGCGGCCTCCACCGCCGCGTTGAGAGCCAGCAGATTGGTCTGAAACGCGATGTCGTCGATCACCTTGATGATGTCGGTGATCTTTTGGGACTGGACATTGATCTCCTGCATGGTCGCAATCACGTCGCGCATCACGCTTCCCCCCTCGTTCGCCACCTTGCTGGCTTCTTGCGCCAGCGCAGTGGCCCGATGGGCGTTGTCGGTGTTGTGCTGAACCGTGATGGTGAGTTGCTCCATCGATGCCGCCGTCTCCTGAAGATTCGCCGCCTGCACCTCCGTGCGGCGGGCCAGGTCTTCCGTGCCTCCAGCCATCTGAACAGCATCGCGGGCCACGGTTTCAGTGCTGTCGCGCACCTCGGTAATCACGCGCACAAGTTGGTGGTTCATCTCCCGCAGGGCCGCCAGCAACTCAGCGGTTTCATCCGTTCCGTGCACCACGATCTGCGCGCTCAGATCACCGCCCGCCACTGTGCGGGCCAGCACCACCGCCTGGCGCAGCGGGCGCGAAATCGAGCGCGTGATGACCGAGGCCATCACCGCACCCACCAGCAGCGCCAGCGCGGTGGCGGCCAGCATCCACACGTGGATGGTTTCACTCATTGCCCCGGCAGCACCAAACTCTTCTTCGGCCACCCGAATCTGAAGCGCCACAAGCTGCTCGACGGCCTCCTGAACCTTCAAGGCGTTGGGCCGGATCTGGGTGATATACAGCTCTGAGCCATCGTCGTATTTGCCAGCCACCAACGCCGCTGCAGCCGGGATCAGCCCCTTGTCCAGATAAGTGGTGTTGGCGGCAACAAAGGCCTGAGCAAGAGCCTGCTCCTGCGTGGCCAGCGGCTTGGCGGTGTAGGTCTCCCACAGGGCGCGGATGCGTTCAACGTTCGCGGTCAGTGCGGTGTGGCTGGCTTGCAGGTTGCTGGTGCCCGGGTCCATCAACATGTCCATGACCAGCACGCGGTTGCGCTGTGTCAGGTGGCTGATCTCGGCCAGCACCCCCAGTGGAACCGTGCGGTCTTCATACAGCGCTGCACTGCGCTCAGCCAGGCGCTTGGCGCCGCTGATACCACCGGCGGCCAACGCACAAATCAACAACAGAAGCACTGCAAACGCCAGGGCGAGCCTGGTGCCAATTTTGATTTTTTGAAGCATCTGAAACTCTCGTCAATGACCCAGTGGTTGGCCGCACTCGGCCACCACCATCACATGTCAACGGATGGGGTGATACACGAGGGTGTGGCAATGCCAATACCCCCGTTCACACCAGCGATCTGCAGCCGCAACCCGGCCTGCAAATCGAAGATACTATTTGTTTCAAATGACAAAATCGTGACGGCGGGAAAGACCATTTACCAAACCAAGTCCATTCTGGCGCATATTCATTTTGATAAAATTCCGGTCTTCGCGTGCACAGACAAAACAACTGCAGATACGCGATAAACCACTGCAGCACACTGACAAATACCACTTCATTCAATACAAATAACAGGAAAATAAATGAAATATATTTACACTCTCTTTTTGCTGTCCTGGACACTGCTGCAGGCAGGCGAAGTCGGCGCGCAAACCGTGACCGGCGCAGGCTCATCTGCGGCGGCTCCCATCTACCGCAGTTGGGCCAAGGCCTATGCCAAGACCACGGGGTCCCGGGTGGATTACGAACCGGTCGGCTCCAGTGCCGGCATGAAAAAGATCCAGCAGCAGGCGGTGGGTTTCGGTGCCACCGACGTCTATCCGCCCGAAAAGGATCTCATTGAAAACGGGCTGATTGCCTTGCCAGTGGCCATCACGGGCATCAGCCCCATCGTCAACCTGCCCAAGGTACAAAACGCGCAGTTGCGCCTGACAGGTGACGTACTGAGCCGCATCTTCATGGGAGAAATCAGCCGCTGGAACGCCCCGGAGATCACGGCGTTGAACCCCGAAGTCTCACTGCCAGACATGCCCATCAAGGTGGTAGTGCGTGCCGACGGTTCGGGCACCACCTACAACTTCGCCGATTACCTGGGCAAGGTCAGTCCGAAATGGAAATCCGCCTATGGCGCCAAGACCAGCATCCAGTGGCCTGACGGGTTTCTGGCTTTCAAGGGCAGCGATGGTGTGGCCAAGGGCGTGCGCGACACGGTGGGCGCCATCGGTTATGTGGACTTCGGCTATGTTGCCGAGTATGGGCTGACCTCCGTACAGATGAAAAACGCCGAAGGTGTTTTTGTCAAACCCTCCATCGAGGCCTTCAAGGCTGCGTTGGCCCACAGCGAATGGTCTGCCACCGGGGCCTTCCAGCACACGCTGACGCAAAAGCCCGGCAAATCCGTATGGCCCATCACCATGGGCACCTTTGTGGTCTTCCCCAAGGTCACAGACACACCCGAGCAAACCACCCAGGCCCTGAAATTTATTATCTGGTCATTTCTCAACGGAGATACTCTTGTCCAAGAAAATAATTTTGTTCGCCTCCCAGACCGGGTTCAGGCATCGGCTTTCAAGGTAATTACTTCGATCCGCAATAAAAATGGAACCCCACTGGGCATGAGTTTGATTTCCTCAGCAAATCCATCACTCCATTAAATAATTACCCGATTATTTATTGCAAATTTTTATTATATTTTTACTTCCACCCTCGCTTGAAAGCGATATCCTTGGGCTCTATTAAAAATGGGCCCAGCGGCCAGGCAAGCGTGCCCAAAACCATGGAAATCGAGTTCAAGTTCTGCATCCCCCCGAGCGTCTGGCCGCAATCAAGGCCGCCACGCGCCGAGGACCTTTCGTTCAGATTCGCATGGAGGCCCGCTACTTCGACACGCCCGACGGGGCGCTGTCGGCCCAGGGCATTGCCTTTCGATTGCGCCGCGAAGGCGACCAATGGGTCCAGACCGTCAAGGCCTTGGGCCAAGGCCCCCTGGACCGCGAAGAGCACAACGTGGCGCTGGGCAGCGCCCAAGCGGCCCAAGCGCCCCAGCCACGCCCTGAATTGCACGCGGGCACTGCCGCTGGCACCCGGCTGCTGCAAGCCTTGCAGGCGGCCTCAGGCCCCTTGTCTGAAACCTATGGCACCGAGATGGACCGCCTGACGCGGGACATTGCCTTCAAAGGTGGGGTGGTGGAACTGGCGCTGGACACCGGGCGGGTCATTGCCCATCGTGGCACGCCGCAGCACAAAGAGACGCCCATCTGTGAGCTGGAGCTGGAGCTCAAGGCCGGCCCGGTGGCGGGCCTGGTGGACCTTGCCACCCGGTGGGCGACGCAGCACGGTCTTTTTCTGAGCACCGTGTCCAAGGCAGAGCGCGGCGAGCGACTACTGGCTGCGCAATGGGCCCGCCCCGCCATCAAAGCGCTGCCGATGAAGGCCCACAGCCACAAGCACTCTCTGCTCGCACTGCCGCTGCAGCGCGCGGTGGTAGCCCATTGCCTCCATCAGACTCTGGGCAACGCCAGTGAGATCGTGGAAGGCTCAGGCGACCAGGAGCATATGCACCAGCTACGCATCGGCATCCGCCGCTTGCGCACCGCGCTGCGGGAGCTGGATGCCCTGGCCCCTGGCAACTTCGACTCGGCGTGGACACCACCGCTGGTGGATGTATTCCAGCGCCTGGGCAAACTTCGGGACTGTGGGCAGGTGCTGCTGGCCATGGATGCCGACCTGCATCTGGCCGGTGCTCCTGCCGTGGATTTACCGGCCGCCGCGCAAGCAGCCTCCTCAGACGCCACCGCTGCGGGCATCGTGCACACACCCGCATTCCAGGCCGCGTTGATCGGGCTCATGGGGTTCACGGCGCAGAACCAGGCAATACCGGGCAAAACTGAAGGTGCCATGGATGCCAAGGACACTCGCCGCTGGCTACAAAAACGCTTGTGGGGCCTGCACGCCAAAGTCCAGAAAGATGCACAACGGTTTGGCGCGCTGTCTGCCGAGCAGCAGCACCGCCTTCGCAAGCGCCTCAAGCGTTTGCGCTACCTCACCGAATTTTTGGCGCCCGCGCTCAAAGCTGAAGGCACTCCTTTCCTGGAAAGCCTGCAGCCCGCGCTGTCCGCTTTGGGTCGGCTGAACGACGAGCGCGTGGCCCTCGCCCTCTATGGCGAGATCATCACCACAGACCCCAGGGCCTGGTTTGCGGTGGGCTGGCTGACTGCGCGGCAAGCGGGCGCAGCCGATGCCTGCAAAGTGGCCTTATCCCACATCGCAGAGGCGCCCCGCCTGCGCCACAGCTGTGCACGTTGAGCCCGGTGGGTTCTTCGGGCGGTCTGACATCCAAGGCATCGCACGGCAAAATGGCGGCATGACGGAATCCCCTCCTCCCCAGCGCCCCCATCGCCCCCAGCCCATTCATCCGCCGTCGCGCGCGGGCCATCGCGCCACCCCTGACAAAGACCAGATTGCCTTGCTCGACCCCTTCGAGCGATTGGGCACCGACCGCATCACCCTGGTGACCAACGCGGCACAGGCGGACAAGGCCTGTGATGCCTTGTCCGCAACGAGCGTCTGGGGCTTTGATACCGAATCCAAACCCACCTTTGTGCGTGACGAGGTGTCGGACGGACCCCATATCGTGCAGTTGGCCACGCTCGACACGGCCTTTGTGTTCCAGTTGCACGACCCGGGCTGCCGGGCCCGTGTGGCAGAGCTGCTGGCGCTGCGTGGCGTGACCAAGGCGGGCTTTGGCCTGGGGGACGACACCAAACGCATTCAAAGCAAACTGGGGGTGCAACCGGCCGATGTGCTGGAGCTGAACACCGTGTTCCGCCAACGCGGCTATCGCAAGGACATGGGCGTGAAAGGCGCGGTGGCCGTGTTGTTCAACCGGCGCTTCATCAAGTCGAAAAAGGCCGCCACCTCGAACTGGGCCAACGCCCGGCTGACCGAGTCCCAGCTGGTCTACGCGGCTAACGACGCGTGGGCGGCGCTGCGGGTGTTCAACGCCCTGGAGATACCAACTGCGGCCCCTGCCGCATAAGCACCCGGAGAAACACTACAAAAATAATAGCTGCTAGAGCTTATGAATAAAGCGCCAGAAGCCAATTTCACTCAGATTCCCGCTCCTCGGCCAGCAACGGGGCAAAAGTCACCCTCTACAGGCGCGCCGCCAACCGCGCCGCCTGGTCGATGGCGCGCTTGGCATCCAGCTCGCCCGCCTCCAGCGCGCCCCCAATCCGATGCGGTTTGTGGCCTGCTGCCTCCAAATCCTGCGCCAGACGGAACAGCGGCACCTGCCCCGCGCACAGCACCACGGTGTCACACGGGATCCAGGTCGGGTCATCGCGCTTCTCGCCGTACGAGATGAGCAGGCCTTCATCACCAATGCGCTCGTAGTTCACGCCGCTCACCATCTGCACCTCTTTCATCTTGAGCGTGGTGCGATGGATCCAGCCCGTGGTCTTGCCCAGGCCCGCGCCCAGCTTGCCCTTCTTGCGCTGCAGCAGGGTCACTTGGCGCGCGGGAGGCGTGACACGGGGGCCGCTGGTAGCGAGGCCGCCGCGCGCCTCGGCCGGGTCGGTGATGCCCCATTCGGCCTTCCAGGCGGGCAGGTCCAGCGTGGTGGAGGGGTGGTCGCCGTGCGTCAAAAACTCGGCCACGTCAAAGCCAATGCCGCCCGCGCCGATGATGGCCACGCGCTCGCCCACGGGCTTGCCATGGCGCAGCACATCGATGTAGCTCAGCACCTTGGCGTGGTCCTGGCCGGGGATCTTGGGGTCGCGGGGCAACACGCCCGTGGCGATCACCACCTCGTCAAAGCCCGCCAGGTCTGCTGCCTCCACGCTCTGGTTCAAATGCAGGTGCACCCCCGTGTCTTCCACCCGCGTGGCCAGGTAGCGCAGCATTTCATGGAACTCCTCCTTGCCCGGCACCACCTTGGCCATGTTGAGCTGGCCGCCAATGGCGGGCGCGGCGTCGAACAGATGCACCTCATGCCCGCGCTCGGCCGCCACCGTGGCGGCGGTCAGGCCCGCAGGCCCCGCGCCCACCACGGCGATGCGCTTGCGGGCAGCGGGCGTGGCGATGGGGCGGTAGACCAACTCGGTCTCGTGGCAAGCGCGCGGGTTCACCAGGCAGCTGCTGGTCTTGTTCTGGAACACATGGTCCAGGCAGGCCTGGTTGCAAGCAATGCAGGTGTTGATGCGGTCGGCCCGGCCCTCTCGTGCCTTCTTCACAAAGTCGGCATCGGCCAGCAGCGGGCGCGCCATCGACACCATGTCGGCGCAACCATCAGCCAGCACCTGCTCGGCCACTTCGGGGGTGTTGATGCGGTTGGACGTGACCAGCGGTGTGGCAATGCCCGCCGCAGCAAACTCGGCCTTCATCTTCTGAGTGACCCACGCGAACGCCGCGCGCGGCACACTGGTTGCAATGGTGGGCACCCGCGCCTCGTGCCAGCCGATGCCGGTGTTGACGATGTTGGCACCGCCGGTGGCCACGGCCTTGCCCAAGGTGACAATCTCGTCCCAGGCGCTGCCGCCGGGCACCAGGTCGATCATCGACAGGCGGTAGATGATGATGAAGTCCGGCCCCACGGCCTCGCGCATGCGGGCGAGGATTTCGACCGGCAGGCGCATGCGGTGGCTGTAGTCGCCGCCCCAGGCATCCTGGCGCAGGTTCGTCGTCTGCGAGAGGAACTGGTTGATGAAGTAACCCTCTGAGCCCATCACCTCCACGCCGTCGTAACCCGCCTCGCGCGCCTTCACGGCGCAGTTTACGAAGGCCCGGATCTGCCGCTCCACCCCACGCGCCGACAGCGCAAATGGTGTGAATGGCGAGATGGGCGACTGCAGCCGCGAGGGCGCCACGGCCAGCGGGTGGTAAGCGTAGCGGCCCGTGTGCAGGATCTGCAGCGCGATCTTGCCGCCTGCACCGTGCACGGCGTCAGTCACCACGCGGTGCCGCTTGGCCGCGCCCGAGGTCGCCAGCGTGCCCGCAAACGGCTTGGCCCAGCCTGCGATGTTGGGCGCGAAACCGCCCGTCACGATCAGGCCCACTTCGCCCTCGGCCCGCTCGCGAAAGTACGCTGCCATGCGCGAAAGATCCCGCCCATCCTCCAGCCCGGTGTGCATGGAGCCCATGAGCACGCGGTTCTTGAGGGTGGTGAAACCCAGGTCCAGCGGAGCCAGCAGGTGCGGGTAAAGGGCAGCGCCGGGTGCAGACGGCGTGGAAGCAAAAGTGGCAGGCGCAGCGGTGGCGTTGAAATTCATGGTTTGTGGTGATGAATAGAAGGTTTTTCTAGAACTTTATTCTAGAATCACCGTCCATGGCAAGCCGAATCACCCCCAGCCCCTCTGCCCCCCCTGCCGAGCACCCCACCGACCGCCGCCAGGACATCCTGAACGCCGCCCTCGCCTGCGCGGCCGAAGGCGGCGTGGACACGGTCACCATTGATGGCGTGCGCGCGCGCTGCGGGGCCAGCGTGGGCAGCATCTATCACCACTTTGGCAACCGCGACGGCATCGTGGCGGCGCTGTTCTTTGACATTTTTCACGACCAGTCGCGCAATGTGCAGGCGCAGCTGGACGCCGCTTTAGGCGTCGAAGCAGGGGTGCAGGCGCTGGTCACAGGCTATCTGGACTGGGTGGTAGCGCAGCCCGAGCGGGCGCGCTTTTTGTTCCAGGCGCGCGGCGCCGTGGCGGCGGGCCCGCGCACGCCCGACTTGGCCGAGGCCGCACGGCGCCGCAACCAGGCGCTGGTGGCGTGGTTGGAGCCCCATCGCCAATCGGGTGCACTGCGCGACCTGCCTTGCGATCTGATGCCGTCGCTGGTCATGGGCCCGGTGCAGAGCTATTGCAGGGCGTGGCTGTCAGGCAATGCAGACCAAGGCGGCCTGCCCTCGCCCACGGCCTACCGGGCGGATTTGGCAGAGGCAGCGTGGCGGGCTGTGCGGGCGTGATACCGCAAGATTCAAAAAACAAAACCGCTCACGCTGAGCCTGTCGAAGCGCAGCGCGAGGCTTCGACAGGCTCAGCGTGAGCGGTGATGGAAGATCGACGCAGTGCTTTGCGAGCCGTCAGTAATGTGGCGGTAGCTCATCGCGCAGATTGCGCGACCCGTTCGATCCACCCTCGGGCGCCTGCTGGCGCAGCTGGATGACCTCGTGTGTGAGTCGGTCGATCAGTTGCTGCTGCTGGTAGATGGTCATGTTCAGCTGGTCCAGCAGGTCTTCGGTGTAGCTGGCCTTGATCTCCAGGCTTTCCAGGCGCTGGAGGATGCTGGCAGTGTCGTTGGCGTCTGGCATCGGGTGTCAGATGGCCTGACCCAAACGCGCCACGCCTTCGCGGATCTTGTCCACATCGGCGGTCGCGAACGACAGGCGCAGCGTGGCGTTGTCGGGGTTGGCGCAGTAGAACGGCGTACCGGGCACAAAGGCCACGCCCTTGTCGATGGCGCGCTTGGCCAGCACGTTGCCGTCAGCCACCTTGCCGCCCGCACCGGTCAGGCGCGCCCACACAAACAGGCCGCCCTGGGGCTGCACGAACTCGATGGCATCGCCCAACTCCTTGCGCAGCGCATCACCCATGGCCTGGGCGCGCTCTGCGTAGACCTTGCGTACATGGGCCAGCGTGGCGGGCATGCGGCCGGCCTTGAGGTACTGCGCGGCCGTGGCCTGGGCAAAGGTGCTGGTGTGCGCATCGCTGAACTGCTTGCACATCGTGGCCTTGGCCAGCAGTTCGGCCGGTGCAATCATCCAGCCCACACGCAGGCCGGGCGAGAGCACCTTGCTCATGGAACCGCAGTGTGCCAGCAGCTCACGGCTTCCGGGCACGGTGGCCGACAGGTTGAGCAGGCTGGGGGGTGGCGCTTCGCCAAAGTACAGGTCACCGTACGGGTCGTCCTCGACGATCAACGTGTTGTGCTTGACGGCCATCTCCAGCACGGCCTTGCGGCGCTCCAGGCTCAGCATGGCGCCGCTGGGGTTGCCGAAGGTGGGGATCAGGTAGACGAACTTGGGCTTGTGCTCAGCAATGAGCTTTTCCAACTCGTCGGTCTTCACGCCGTTTTCGTCGATGGGAGCGCTGATGAGTTCGGCGCCGTACAGGCGGAAACACTGAATGGTGGCCAGGAAGGTCGGGCCTTCCACAATGACTTTGTCACCCGGGCTGATGAGCGTCTTGCCCAGCAAATCGAGTGCTTGCTGGCTGCCAGTGGTCACGATGAGGTTGTCGGCCGCCAGATCCTTGGCACCTTTGCTGGCCATGAAGGCGGCCAGTTGCTCGCGCAGCGGGTTGTAGCCTTCAGTGGCGCCGTATTGCAGTGCGGCACCAGGTTCTTCGGTCAGTGCGGCATTGCTGGCCGCGCGAATGCCTTCCACGTCAAACATCGCGCTGTCCGGGAAGCCGCCCGCAAAGCTGATGATGCCGGGCTTGCCCAGCAGCTTGAAAAGCTCACGGATGGCGGAGGTTTCTACGTTGTTCAGGCGGTCGGCAAATTGCATGGCGTGGTCGGGGAGTGGGTTGGCAACAAGCTTTGCATTGTCGCCAATTGCAGCGCAGGTTTCCTGCGGTGTCATTAAACTGGCTTCTCTTCTCCTTAACGCCATGACGCGCCATGCCCCTGACGATACGCACCCTGCCACGCATGCGCTTGGCCGCCATGCGCCACACCGGCGCCTATGCCCACCCCGGTCTGACCGATCTGTGGGAGCGGTTTGGTGCCTGGTGCACCACCCATCGCCTGACCGACCCACCGCCGAAGTTTTACGGGTTCAGCCACGACAACCCGGCCTGCACGCCGCCCGAGCAGTGCCGATATGACGCCTGCGTGCAGATCGGCGTGGGCCTGCGCACCGGCCCCGATGTGCAGGTGATGGACTATGAGGGTGGCGACTACGCCTGCCTGCACTTCACGGGTACCGGGCCCGAGATTGCTGCGGCCTGGGCGCGCATGGCGGTGCCGGAGCAAATTCCTGAAGGCTGGGAATACGTGCACCGCGCGGCCTTGGAAATCTATGACGAAGACTTTGCGGTGGACCCTGCAACCGGCCGCTTTCCGTGCTGGCTGTGCGTGCCGGTGCAACGCAGCCGCTGACCCCCCAACAAGCCGGACAGCCCCACCGGAGCGTTGCTTTGCTCCCCAAGATACCCACCAGAAGCCCCGATGAAAACCTCGCAGATCGAACCCTTTTTTGCCACGCTGAAGGCGGCCAACCCCCTGCCCAACACGGAGCTGGAATACACCACCACCTTCGAACTGCTGGCCGCCGTACTGCTCTCCGCCCAGGCCACGGATGTGGGCGTGAACAAGGCCACCCGCAAACTGTTCCCGGTGGCGGGCACTCCGCAGGCCATTCTGGACCTGGGGTTGGCGGGGCTGGAGGGCTACATCAAGACCATCGGGCTGTACCGCACCAAGGCCAAGAACCTGATGGAAACCTGCCGCATCCTCGTGGAGCAGCACGCCAGCGTGGTGCCCCGCACGCGGGAAGCCTTGGAAGCCTTGCCGGGTGTGGGCCGCAAGACGGCCAACGTGGTGTTGAACGTGGCCTTCGGCCAGCCCACGATGGCGGTAGACACCCACATCTTTCGCGTGAGCAACCGCACGGGCCTGGCACCAGGAAAAAATCCGCTGGCGGTGGAACTGCAGCTCATGAAGCGCGTGCCCGCCGCCTACGCCGTGGACTCGCACCACTGGCTTATCCTGCTCGGACGCTATGTCTGCCAGGCGCGCAAACCACGCTGCTGGGAATGCGTGGTGAGTCCGTATTGCGACTACGCGCCCAAAACGATGGCTCCCTGAAATCCAGACACTCGCCAACGCGCTGAGCACAGCATGTGCACAATCCCACCTTTTTTTGACTCACCGAAGAGGTTGCCCATGTCCCCACTCCATTTCGTCCAGCAAGGCCAGGGGCCTGTCGTCGTTCTGAGCCACGCTCTCGGCTGCGACCTGCAAATGTGGGACGACGTGGCCTCTGCGCTGCAGGACCGATACACCGTGCTGCGCTACGACCACCGCGGCCATGGCCGCTCGCCGGCGACTGAAGGCCCCTACAGCATGCAAGACTTGGCCGACGATGCGGCCGCGTTCATCCGTGCCCATGCAGGGGGCGAGCCGGTGCACTTCGTGGGTCTGTCCATGGGCGGGATGACGGCGCAGGCCCTGGCCGCGCGCCACCCTGCGCTGGTGCGCAGTATCACCATTGCCAACTCGGCCTGTCACTACGATGAAGCGGCACAGGTGGGCTGGCAGACCCGCGTAACCACCGTGCTGGCCCAGGGCATCGAGCCCATTGCCGACGGTGCGATGCAGCGCTGGTTCACGCCCGAAATCTGCACCGACAACCTCCACGGCGGCAGCGCCCGTGTAGCCGCCATGCGGGCCATCTTGGTCGATACGGCGCCAGTGCCCTATGCAGCCGCCTGCACCGCTGTGGCCGCCATCGACCTCGCAGCGGGCAACCGCAGCATTGCTTGCCCCACACTCGTGCTGGCCGGCACCCGCGACGAGGCCACGCCACCGGCCTTGTCGCAGACGATCGCCGAAACCATCCCGGGCGCACAGCTGTCCTTCATCGATGCAGCCCACCTGAGTGCGGTGGAGAAACCGGCCGAGTTCGCGCGCGTCGTATCGGCATTCATCGCCGCCCACTGAAAGTGGACTGAAGCAGGGCTGCGAACTCCAACGCTGCCCTGCTGCGCGACGCGCCCTTGCGCCACAAAATGCCCGCCTGCCGCAGCATGGTCGGTGAATGCAGGTTGATGGCGTGCAGGTCGCTGGCTTGCTGCGCAGCACGCTCGGGCGCAATGCTGGCCAGTTCACCCCAGCGGCACACGTCGAGCAGGCCCTCAACGGATTCCATCTCCACCCGCACCAGGGGCACCACGCCCGCAGCACGCAGACTGTCGTCGATGAGGCGGCGTGTGGCAAAGCTGCGCGGCAGCATGGCCAGTGGCACCGCAGCCAGGTCCTTGATGGCCAGTGTGCGACGCCGCGCCAGCGGGTGCTGGTGGTTGACGACGAGTTGCAGACGCTCCTCGAACAGGGGGTCGGTCTCGATCTCCTCGCGCTCGGTGGGATAAAAGGCGATGCCCACGTCCAATTGCCCCGCCACCAACTGTTCCTCGATAGGGCCGGCCCGCAGATCGCGCACCACCACGTTCACGCCCGGATAGGCGCTGCTGAAAGCCGCCACAGCAGCTGGCACCAGCGTGTGCAAAAAGGTCGGGATGACCCCCACGGTGAGCAACCCCGTCTGCAGTGCGCCCATGTCGGCCAAGGCCATGCGGCCGGCCTCGATCTCCTGCAGCGCTCGGGCTGCATGGCTGCGAAAGACGACACCGGCCTGCGACAGCTTGAGCCCCCGGCCCAATCGATCGAACAATGCCACACCCAGCTCTTGCTCCAGCTGGCGCAGGCCGTGCGATAGGGTGGACTGCGTGACGAACAGGTTCTGCGCGGACTGCGTCAGGTGCTCGGTGCGTGCGATGTCGAGAAAGTAGCGAAGCTGGCGGATTTCCATGGGTGATGCTCCCGCGTCGCACCGTTGAAGCACGGCCGACTTTTCATCGATCATATCGAATGGTCGATTGAAAATGATTCATTGGATTTGTTGAGAAACCGCCATTAATCTTGCAATGGCTTGGGCCTCCTCAGGGAGGACGGGCATCGCACACAGATCGATCAAAGGCCCCGCATGAACCACCGCGATGGATTCACCGTCGAGCGCATCGAAGCGCGCATCCTAGACATCCCCACCATTCGACCGCACAAGCTGTCGTTCGGGTCCATCAGCCGACAAAGCCCGGTCATAGTGCAGTTGTGGCTGAAAGGCGGCGCCTGCGGTTTTGGCGAGGCCGCCACCATCGGCGGCCCTTCGTGGAACGAGGAATCGCCTGAGAGCATCCATCACGCTATTGCCAACTACCTCGCACCGGCCCTGGTCGGACAGGACGGCGGCGGCTTCGAAGCAGCGCTGACGCGCATGGACAAGGCCTGCAAAGGCAACGCCTTTGCCAAGAGCGCCATGGAGATGGCGTTGATCGACGCCGTGGCCCGAACCCTGGGCCAGCCCGCCTGGCAGTTGCTGGGCGGCAAAGTACATCACAGCCTGCCCCTGGCATGGACCCTGGCCAGCGGCGATGTAGAGCGCGATCTGCAAGAGGCGCAATTGCGCCTCGAACAAAAGCGCCACCGCATCTTCAAGATGAAAATCGGCGCCAACGCCCCGGCCGATGACGTGGCCCATGTGACGCAGATCGCGCGCGGCCTGCAAGGCAAGGCCACACTCACCGTGGACGTCAACCAGGCGTGGGACGGCAACACCGCACGCCGCTACCTGCCGCAACTGGTGGAGGCCGGTGTAAGCCTGATCGAGCAGCCCGTGGCGCGCTGGAACGTGGAAGCATTGAAGGGCCTGACCGCCACCCTGCCCGGCGCCCTCATCATGGCCGACGAAACCGTGTGCACCCCGCAAGACGCCATGCTTCTGGCGCGCGAGCAGGCGGCCCACGTGTTCTCGCTCAAGGTGGCCAAACACGGTGGTCTGCTGCGCACCCGCAAGGTGGCGGCAGTGGCCGAGGCGGCCGACATCGGCTGGTACGGCGGCACCATGCTGGAGACCTCGCTGGGCAGCGCCGCGTCGGCCCACGTGTTCTCGACCCTGGGGGGTCAGCACCACGGCTGCGAACTGTTCGGCCCCCAACTGCTGGTGGATGACATTGTGGAATCACAGATGCCCATCGCCGAGTTTGCGCTGCAGCTGCCCGACGGTCCGGGCTTTGGCGTGCAGGTATCGCTCGCCCAACTCGACCGCTTCGACCGTGCGCGCGAGGGCCAATCCCCCGTTCACATCGACATGGGCCGCAAGGCCACCACCCCTGCCACCGTTTAAGGAGACTCCCACATGCTGTTCCTCGTTCGCATGGACGTCAACATCCCCCATGGCCTGCCTGTCGAGCAGATCAACGACATCAAGGCCCGCGAAAAGGCCTATTCACAGGACCTGCAGCGCGATGGCCGGTGGAAAAGCATCTGGCGCGTGGTGGGCGAATACGCCAACTACAGCGTTTTCGACGTGTCCTCCAACGATGAACTGCACCAGTTGCTGCAGGGCCTGCCGCTGTTCCCCTTCATGAAGATATCGGTGACGCCGCTGGCGCAGCACCCCTCAGCCATCGGCTGACCCGCTTCGCTACGACCCAGCGCGCCAAAGCTCAAAAGAAAGACATGGAGACAAGACCCGATGAAAAGACCACTCACCCCCACGCTGCTGGCTGCCACCCTGGCGCTGGCCGCATTCCCTGCAGCACACGCCCAGGCCACAGGCTCTAACTGGCCGAACAAGCCGATCCGCTGGGTCGTTCCCTTCCCGCCCGGCGGCGCCATGGACGCCATTGCCCGCACCCTGGGCGAGAAGGCGGGCCAAGCGCTGGGCCAGCCCTTCGTGATCGAGAACAAGGCAGGCGCGGGCGGCAACATCGGCGCCGAATTCGTGGCCAAGCAACCGGCCGACGGCTATACGCTGATGATCACCTCCATCGGCATGGCCACCAACAAGCCGTTGTACGGCAAGCTGTCCTACGACCCAGTCAAGGACTTTGCGCCGGTGAGCCTGCTGGCCGTGGTACCCAACGTGCTGGTGACCAATGCCACACAGCCCGACATAAAAACCGCCACCGACGTGATCGCCGCCGCGCGCAAGGCGCCGGGCAAGCTCACCTATGGTTCGGCCGGCAACGGCACCTCGATCCACCTCGCGGGCGAGATGTTCAACTCGCTTGCGCAGGTCGACATGCTGCACATCCCTTACAAAGGCAGCGGCCCGGCAGTGGCAGACCTGCTGGGCGGGCAGATCAACTACATGTTCGACAGCATCACCTCGGCCAAGCCCCATATCCAGTCGGGCAAGCTGCGCGCCTTGGGCGTGACCACGGCCAAGCGCTCCGCCACGCTGCCCAACGTGCCCACCCTCGCCGAAGCCGGCTTGCCCGGCTACGAAGTGTCGCCCTGGTTCGCGGTGTTCATGCCCGCAGGCACGCCACCGGCCATCGTCAACAAGCTCAACAGCGCCCTGCGCGATGCGATGAAGCTGCCCGACGTGGTGGCGCGCTTTGAAACCATTGGCGCCGAACCCGTGGGCTCCACGCCTGCTGAACTCGCCACGCACCTGGCCCGAGAGTCCGATCGCTGGTCGAAATTGATTGCCGAGCGTGGCATCAAGCTCGACTGATCGACCGCCGATTTCCTTTCTCTCACGATTTCCAACCATCCATTCCCACCGAGGAGACATAACCCATGGCTGAATTCACCGCATCCCAGTTGCTCGAACTGGTCAACACCCAGCAAGTCGCCCCCGGCAACGCCCGTGTGCGCGCTATTTCCCAACGCATCGTGACCGACCTGTTCAAGGCCATCGACGATCTGGACATCACTCCCGATGAGTTCTGGGCCGGCGTGGCCTGGCTCACGCGCCTGGGCGCAGCCGGACAGACCGGGCTGATCACTGCGGGGTTGGGCTTTGACCGCTTGCTGGACATCCGCGCCGACGAGGCCGATCAGAAAGCCGGCCGCGCTGGCGGCACGCCGCGTGCCATTGAAGGCCCGCTGTTCGTTGCCGGCGCCCCCACTGCAAAGGTGGAAGTGCGTGTGGACGAGGGCGAGCCCAAAGGCGATGTGTTTGTCATGGAAGGCCAGGTGCTGGACCTGGAAGGCAAGCCTGTCCCGCATGCCATGGTGGATGTGTGGCACGCCAATGAGCAAGGTGGCTATTCGCACTTCTTTCCCGGCATGCAGCCCTACGAGTTGCGCCGCCGCATCGAGACCGATGCCAAGGGCTTTTATCGCTTCCGCAGTTTCTTGCCGCCCGGTTACGCCATTCCTCCGTCCGGCCCGGTGGCTGAGCTGTTTGCCGCCCTCGGTCGCCATGGCCATCGGCCTGCGCACATTCACTTTCTCGTCACGGCCACGGGCATGCGCACGCTCACCACGCAGGTCAATATCCCTGGCGACACCTACATCGATGACGACTTTGCGTTCGCTACGCGCGATGGCCTGATTGTGGAGCTGCAAAAGAATGTGGCACCCGCAGGGTATGAATCGCTGGGCATTGGCGCGCCGTTCACGCGGTCGGTGTTCAACTTTGTCCTGACCAAGGCCGTGTCCCAGGATGAGGCGCTGCCGCTCACACGCATGGAGCGTGTGGCCACACCGGCCTGAGCGGGCAACGACCGCCACGGCTGGGAATCTTTCGGTATCAGGCGCCTGGGTGCAAGCCCAGCGCTGCCATGGCCCCCGACACCCCCATCCAGGCCACATCAAACCCTGCCACCTTGCGCTCCGGTGGCACCGGGTGGGCGCGCAGCGCCCAGTGGGCCCCGGCTACCACACTGTCAATCACCGGCACCGCCACCTGCGGCTGCACCGCAGCGGCCATGCCGGCCAGCCCGGCGCCGCCCAGGATCACGGCTTGCACACCCATCTGCCGCACCACATCGCGGCAGGCCTGCGCCAGCAGACTGCGGGCGGCTTCGGGGTCGGCCGCCAGTTGGGCGCCGGTCGGCGCCACGGTGTGAATGCCGGCCAGCGCATGGGCATGCCCCAAGGCCTGAGCGAGGCGCTGCAACATGGGCCCCCAACGCTCGCCTCCCGTGACGATGGCAAAGCGACCATGGCGTGCGGCCTCGATGAAGGAAGCTTCTGCGAGGCCGGTCACAGGCACGGGGCTGCTTTCGCGCAGCGCCATCAGGCCCGGGTCGCCAAAACAGCCGATCAGCACAGCATCAGGCAATGGCAATCGCAACGGCTGTACCAGTTCATATGCCCACACATCCAGCGCCGCATGAGCCGCCACCGCGTAACTGGCCTCGCAGGCGATGTAGGGCGCCCCAAATCTCGCAGTGGCCGTGCGCACCGCCACGTGTGAGCCTGCGGCCACCTGCACATGCTGCTGCAGCAAGGCGCTGACGCTGGCCGATGTGTTGGGGTTGATGACGAGCAACTGGCGCATGGCAAGGCGTGAAGAATCGAATCAGGCGCCCAGCAGTTGGGCGAGGTCAGGGGCATCAGCGGCCGGCGGGGTGAACTCCAGCTGGGTTTCGATGCGGGCCAGGTGGGCCAACATCAGCCGGGGCGCTTCGCGCACATCGCGCAGGCGAATCGCATCAATCAATGCCCGATGCTCCCGACAGCCGCAGGCCGTCGCCTCCTCGCGCTCGCGCGCATGGCTCGGGCTGTAGGTCATGAGGATGAGCGAGGTGCGCGACACCAGCTCGCGCAGGATGCGGCCCAGCGTCTGGTGACCTGCGGCCTGCGCGATGTGCAGGTGAAAGTCGCCCGACAGGCGGATGGCGCGGCGCATGTCGCCGCTGGCGCGGGCGGCCTCCTCGTCGTCGATGCAGGTGCGCAGCGCAGCAATGTCGGCGTCGGTGGCGTTGGCAATAAACAGCTCCACCAGGCGCGGCTCCAGCAGGCGGCGGGCCTCGAACACCTCCAGCGCTTCTTGCGGCGTGGGCTGGGCAATGGATGCGCCCCGGTTGGGCGTGAGGGTCACCACTTGCTCGTTGGCAAGCCGCACCAGCACAGGCCGTACACGGGTGCGCGATACGCCAAAGGCCGCCGCCAGCTTGTCTTCCACCAGCTTGGTGCCGGGCGGTAGCCGGTGGTCGAGGATGGCAGAGACCATGCGGTCGTACATGTCGTTGTCGCTGAGCTGGCCGGTCGTGTCGGGCTGCACGGGCGGTTCGGTGTCCGCAGCGCGCGCGCGCCGGGGCTTGGGGAGGGTGGTCGTCATAAGGGTGCCGTTTTTACCTCGAACGGCCCTTGCGCCTGCGGCCCAATGCCCACACCAGCACCAGCGTGATGCCCATGACGATGAACGACACCACCGTGGTCAGCGTACCCAGCGCATAGATGGATGGCGTGGTCACCGTGCTGGTCAGGCCCTGCAGCTCCAGCGGCAGCGTGTTCACGTCGCCGATGGCCTGCGAGGTGCGGGCGATCTCGTCCCAGCTGAGCGTGAAGCCGAACATGCCGATGCCCACGACCGAGGGCGCGATCAGTGGCAGCACCACATGGGCAAAGCCCTGCCACGGCGTGGCCCCCAGGTCGCGCGCGGCCTCTTCGTACGCAGGGTTGAAGCGGTTGAACACCGCGAACATGATGAGCAGGCCGAACGGCAGCGTCCAGGTCAGATGCGCGCCCAGGGCCGAGGTGAACAGGCCCAGCGACGTGCCATAGCTTTCCAGCGTGCTCTCCATGCCCAGCCATTCCAACGCGGCCTTGATGCCGTTGTCGATGAGCCGGAACTCCAGCCCGATGCCCAGCGACACGATGATGGACGGCATGATCAAGCTGGCCACGACGATGAAGAACAGCGTGTTGCCCCCCGCCAGCCGCTTGCGAAATGCCAGGCCCGCCAGCACCGAGAGCACCACCGTGCACAGCATCACCGCCGCGCCCAGGCCCAGTGACCGCCAGAGCGCCGCACCAATGTCCACCACGCCCAGCCCCTCCGCCAGCTTGGTGAACCAGTGCAGCGATACGCCGCGCATAGGGAAGGTCAGCCCGCCCTCGGGCCCCTGGAAGCTCAGGATGACGATGACAAACATGGGCCCGTACATGAACAACACGAACAGAGCAAACACAAGGGCCAGGGGCCAGAAGCTGGCGGGGCGGGATTCGCGCACTTTCATCTCACAGCTCCTTTCGGATGTCGACGAGGCGCGTGAGGCCCCAGATGATCATCAGCACCACCACCAGCAAAATCACCGCATTGGCCGCCGCCAGCGGAAACTGCAGGTAAGACGTCTGCACCTGAATGATCTTGCCGATGGAGGCGATCTGCTGGCCGCCCATCACGCCGATCGTCACGAAGTCGCCCATGACGATGGTGATGACAAAGATCGAGCCGATGATGATGCCGGTGCGCGACAGCGGCACGATCACGTTCCATAGCGTCTGCCAGCCGCTGGCCCCGCTGTCGCTGGCGGCCTCGATGAGACTGCGGTCGATGCGCATCATGCTGTTGAAGATGGGCACGATCATGAACATGGTGTACAGGTGCACAAAGGCCAGCACCACCGAGAAATCAGAAAACAGCAGCCACTCAATGGGCGTCTCGATGAGGTTCATGCCCACCAAGGTTTGGTTCACCAAACCATTGCGCCCCAGCAGCGGCACCCACGAGATCATGCGGATTACGTTCGAGGTCCAGAACGGAATGGTGCACAGCACGAACAGCAGCGTTTGCATGCCCGATGAACGCACATGGAAGGCCAAAAAATAGGCCACGGTGAAACCGATCGCCAGCGTGATCAGCCACACCAGAAAACTGAACTTGAGCGTGGAGTAATACGTCTTGAGCGTGACGCACAGGCCTTCCGACACATCGCCACAGCCCGTAAAAATCGACACGTAGTTCTTGAACGTGACGCCGGGCAACAGCTCGTACTCGTTGAAATCCCAGAAGCTGACCATCACGATCAGCACCAGCGGAATCAGGAAAAACAGCGCGAACACCAGCGTGAACGGCGCAGCCTGCCACCAGGCGGCAATGCTGCGGCCGGGGACAGCTGCAGCGGGCAAGGTCGGTGTGTTGGTCGTGCTCATGGTGCTTGCATTCAGATATCAGCAGCGCTGCACGCTGCCCTTGAAACCGGCGCGGCCAGAGGCCAGTGCTCCCGCGCAAGGGCCGCCCCGCAGCGCTGGGAGCGTCCCCCTCCCGAACCGCGCAGCGGGTCGAGAGAGGGGTGAAGGCGCGCAGCGCCTCAGGGGGTGCTTCCTATGCCGCTACAAATTCATTCCACTTCTGGACCATGTAATTGTTCTCGTCCATCAGCGCGTTCCAGCAGGCAATGCCGCCCATGCGCGATTCGTAGCTGCCGCCGTCGCGCACCGCACCGGTCTTGGCCAGCACGTCGCCGCCCGGGCTCTTAATGTCTTGCGTGGCGGGCTTGCCTTCCATCCAGTAGGCCCACTCGTAGGCTTCCATCTTGGACTTGGCGGTGTCGAGCACGGCGCTGTAGTAGCCCTGGCGGTTCAGGTAGGCACCGGCCCAGCCGTCCAGGAACCAGTTGATGAACTCGTACGCGCCATCGAGCTTGCGGCCCGACAGCGTAGCGGGCAGGCCAAAGCCTGCAGCCCAGGCGCGGTAGCCTTCCTTCAGCGGCTGGAAGTTGCAGGCGATGCCCTTGGTGCGCACGGCCGTGACGGCGGGGCTCCACATCGACTGGATCACCACTTCGCCCGATGCCATCAGGTTCACCGACTCGTTGAAGTCCTTCCACAGCGCGCGGAACTGGCCCTGCTTCTTGGCTTCGATCAGGGTCTTGATCGTGAGATCGATCTCCTTCTTGGTCATGTTGCCCTTGTCGGGGTACTTGTAGATGCCCATGGCCTCGACCACCATGGCGGCGTCCATGATGCCGATGGAGGGGATGTTCAGGATGGCGGTCTTGCCCTTGAACTCGGGGTTGAGCAGCTCGGCCCAGGAATTGATGGGGCGCTTGATCAGGTCGGGGCGGATGCCCAGCGTGTCGGCGTTGTACACGGTGGGGATCAGGCTCATGAACTGCGTGGGCGCAGCGGCGAACTTCTTGGACTTTTCGCCTTCCAGGTAGATCACCTTCTTGGGCGCGGTGCCCTGGTCGCCCACGGCCTTGCCCGCCACCATGCCGGTGGTGAACAGTGGGGTGATCTTGTCGGCGTTCTTGATGCGCTTGGTGTCGATGCCCTTTAAGTTGCCCGTGGGCACGATCTTTTTCAGCGAGAAATACTCGGTGTCGATCAGGTCAAAGCTGTTGGGGGCCGTGACGGCGCGCTTGGTCACGTCGTCGGTGGTCACGGCCACGTACTGGATCTCGATACCGGTGTCGGCCTTGAATTTTTCGGCAATCGCCTTGTCCTGGTTCACCGCCGTGCCCAGGTAGCGCAGCACGATTTTTTCCTGCGAGTGAACGGCCGGAAACACGCCGGCAGCCAGGATGCCCGCCGTGCCCTTGAGCAGCGAGCGGCGCTGCATGCCGGTGGCGTCGGGTACAACAGCGGGGGAATCAGCACGGGAAGCATCGGACATGGGAAAACTCCTTGGGTTGCGGAAGGGGACGGGTTAAAAAAAGGCTGCGCAGCGACAAGATCAGTCGGCCAGGGCCACTGCGGGAGCGGGCACCGCCGCTGAAGGGGCCGCAGGCTGGGTCAGCGGGTGCGCCTGGTCGGGCGTCCAGTGCAGTTGCACGCCTTGCCTCACCTGGTAGGGCTGCGTGGCAAACGCGGCTTCGGACACCATCACCGAAAAGGCCGCCGTGGCGTTGGCCGACAGCGCCACGCCCTGCTTTTGCAGGCCCAGCAGCACATAGGTGCCCTGGTACTCGACATCCGTCACCACGGCCTGCATGCGCTGGGCGCCCCAGGGCAGCTCGGCGTGGACGGGGGCGATCTGCAGGTGGTCGGTGCGCACGCCCACCTTGCCTTCGGGCGTGTCGATCACGTTGTGCCCGCCCATGAAGCGCGCCACAAACTCGTTGGCGGGGCGGTTATAGACCTCGTGCGGGCTGCCCGCCTGCTCGATCACGCCGTGGTTCATCACCACCATGGTGTCGGCCAGGGCCATGGCCTCTTCCTGGCTGTGGGTGACGTGGATGAAAGTCAGGCCCAGCTCTTTTTGCCAGCGGCGCAGCTCGGCGCGCATCTGGATGCGCAAGAACGGATCGAGCGCCGAGAGAGGTTCGTCCAGCAGCAGCACACGCGGCTGGGTGATCAGGGCGCGAGCCAGCGCCACACGCTGCTGCTGCCCGCCCGACAGCTCTGCAGGCTTGCGCTCAGCCAGGTGGCCCATGGCCACGCGCTCCAGCAAATCACGCGCCTTGGCCTGGCGCTCGGCCTTCGCCATGCCCTTCATCTTGAGGCTGAAGGCCACGTTATCGAGCGCCGAGAGGTGCGGAAACAGCGCAAAGCTCTGGAACATCATGGCCGTGCCGCGCGCGGCAGCGGGCAGGTCGGTGATATTGCGGTTCTCCAGCAAGATGTCGCCGCTGGTCACCGACTCGTGCCCGGCAAGCATGCGCAAGGTGGTGCTCTTGCCGCAGCCCGAAGGCCCCAGCAAGCAACAGTAGCTGCCGCTGGCGATGCGCAAGTTAATGGCATCCACGGCGGGCTTGCCACTGGCGTAGCGCTTGGTGAGCGCGACGATTTCAATGGCGGCGGGAGTAGGCGCAGGGGTCTGGCTTTGCATGGGGTATGCACTACGCAAAGCCCATGCCAACTTTGTACACAATGTTTTATGTGCTTTGCATACAAAATGCACCAACACTGTGCCCGCAGATGCCCCAATCCCGCGAGAACCCGCATGTGCACTGGCTCCACCCGGTGCATGGCACGCACCGAAGCAGCGCACATGCAGCGGCGCCGCGTAGGGCGTGGCTATACTGACCTTCGCCGTTGAAACAATTTTTTACGTAAGTCCATTACGCCCTTGCCCGCCGCATGACGAACCTCGACCCGCGCTCCATGATTGCCCTGGCGGGCTTCATGTCTGCCGTCATGGCCATGGTGCTGCTGTTCATGCGGCGGCACTACCCACCCAGCATCCGGGGCGTGGGTGGCTGGGCGGTGGCGCCCCTGCTCTGGCTTGTGTCCACCGTGTTGTTCGGCGCGCGCGGCGCCATCCCCGACTGGCTGGGCCTGGTGCTGGCCAACCAGTTGCTGGTGCTGGGCTCGGTCACTTACTACATGGGCACCCGGCAGTTCATGGGCCAGCCCGCCACATGGCGGACCTGGAACTGGGTGATGGCGGGCACCACGGTGGTATTTGTCTGGCTGACCTACGGGTCGCCCAACTACGCGCTGCGCGTGGGTTTCTACACCGTCGTGATGGGAATGCTGTACGCCACACAACTGCACTTCATGCTGCGCCACGGTGACCGCAATTTTCCGGTGCGGCTGGTGGAGGCGGTGCTGGGGCTGCACATGCTGGTGCTCGCCGTGCGGCTGGGCTCCATCCTGGCCGGACACGCGGGCAACGACCTGATGGAGCCGTCGCTGTTCCAGACCCTTTACATCGGCGCCTATGTGCTCACCGTGCTGATGCTGTCCATTGGCGCCGTGCTAATGGCTACGGACCGCCTGCGCACCGAGCTGGAGCACCTGGCCACCTATGACTCGCTCACCCAGACCCTGAACCGACGCGCGCTGCTACAGCGCTGCGAGGACGAGCTGGAACGCGCACAGCGCTATGGCAACGGACCATCCATCATGATGGTAGACCTTGACAACTTCAAGGCCGTGAACGACACGCGCGGTCACCAGCATGGCGACGCCGTGCTGGTGCACTTTGCCGAGCGCACCCGCCAGGTGCTGCGCCGCGCCGACCGACTGGGCCGCTATGGGGGCGAAGAGTTTCTTGTGCTACTGCCCGGCGCCGATGCTGTCGCAGCCCTGGGCGTGGCCCAGCGCATACACGCCACGCTGGCCACGGGCCACCCGCTCGACTGCCAGGTCAGCATCGGACTGACCCATTGGACCGGATCACACGAAACGCTGGACACCATGCTGAGCCGGGCCGATGCCGCACTCTACCGCGCCAAAAAAGAAGGCCGCAACCGCACCGTGGTGGGCTGATGCACTTGCAGCCTGCGTGCCAAGGCATGCAGCGAGCCAGATCAGGCCGACTGGGTGGTGACCCCGGCCGATTCAAAACTCGCCATGTCGGCCAGCACCGCACAGGCGGACTGCAACAGCGGCCAGGCCAACGCGGCGCCCGAGCCCTCGCCCAGCCGCAAACCCAGGTCCAACAGCGGCTCCGCCTGCATCTGTGCCAGCATCAAACCGTGGCCACGCTCACCCGATCGGTGCGCAAATACGCAGCGCTGCAGCACGGCGGGCTGCAGCCGACTGGCCACCAACACAGCCACGCTGGTGATGAAACCATCGACCACAATCACGCGGCGATCGGCAGCGGCCTGCAGCACCGCGCCCACCAAGGTCGCCACCTCATAGCCACCCAAAGCGGCCAGTGCGGCCAGCGGCGTGGTGGCGTCGGCGTTCGCATCCAGCGCCTGTTGCAACACAACGCGTTTGCGCTCAATGCCCGCGGCGTCCAGGCCGGTGCCTGCACCAGTCACCTCGGTCAGCGGCAAACCCGCCAGACGCGCTAACAGCAGCGATGCCACCGAGGTGTTGCCGATCCCCATCTCGCCCAGCAGCAGCGCATTGCCCGGCAAGCCACGCACCACCTCCATGCCGTTGAGCAGCGCCTGCGCGCATTGATCAGCCGCCATGGCCGGGCCCACCGAGGCATCCTGAGTGCCTGGCGCCACATTGCGCACCAACAGGCGTGGGGCGCCAGGGGCCGTATCGCGCGGAGCAATGCGGCGCGCCACGCCACAGTCCACCACCGTGAGTTGCAGGCCGTTCTGGCGGGCCAGCACGCTCACCGCAGCGCCACCGGCCAGAAAGTTCTCCACCATCTGCCAGGTCACATCACTGGGAAAGGCCGAAACGCCTTTTGCCGCCAAGCCATGGTCGCCCGCACACACCAGCATCTGCGGCTGCGTGAGCACGGGGGCCTCGGTACCCAACACTTGGCCGATGCGCAAGGCGAGCGCTTCGAGCCGCCCCAGAGATCCGAGCGGTTTGGTCTTGTTGTCCAGCAAATGCTGCAACCGTGCGGTCAAGGGAGCATTGGCAATGTCGGCGATGGCAGGGGTGGTGAACTGGGCCAGTTGTTGCATGGTGGAGGGAGTCAAAAAAATGAAGAAGAAATTCGAAAAGGAGGGTGCCGAGGCACGAAGCGCTCAGGGGCTGGGTGGGTCTTGCGCGACCAGTTCCCGCAGCGCACCCGGGTCAAAGCTGGCCTGTGCCATGCGGGCCAGGCCCTCAAACACGGCATCGAGCGTGGGCACGGGCGCCGCGCCCGCACGGCCAAACAGAGCTTGCAGTGCTGCGGGGTCTTCGAACAAACCATGCAGATACACACCCAGCACATTGCCCACCGGGTTTTGCCAGGCAATGCCGGGCATGACCTCGCGTGCCACATCGCCCTTGGCGGCCATGGCCGGGTGCTGGGCCGTCTGGCCGTGGTGAATTTCGTAGCCCGTGACGGGGACACTGGCCAGTGCCGCCCAGGCGCCCTGCACCGCGCCAAACTGCGCTCGCGTGCGCTGCACGGTTTTGGCAAGCTCGAAGGTGGTGACCAGGGGCAGCAGGCCCAGGCCGGGCGCATTGCCGTCGATGCCTGCGGTGTCGATGAGCGCTTCGCCCAGCATCTGCAACCCACCGCACACCCCGAGCACTGTGCCTCCCCGCGCTGCATGGTCCGCAATGGCGCTGTCCAGGCCCTGCGCACGCAACCAGCCCAGGTCCGCCGCGGTGGATTTGGAGCCCGGCAGTACCACCCAGTCGGAGGGCTTCAGCCCCCCAGGTCGGCCGGGCTGCGCGCCCACAGCAGGCGCACACCGGGCACGTTCTTGAGCGGCTGGAACTCGTCGAGGTTGCTGATGCGCGGATAGGCCACCACGGCCACCGTGGTGTGCACGGGGCCAGTCGCCAGCGTGCGGTCATCAAACACCCCATCTTCTTCGGGCAAGCCGTGGCGCCAGTGCATGGGGATGGTGGCCACGGTGGGCACGCCGGTCAGCTCTTGCAGCATTTGCGGGGCTGGCGCCAGCAGGCTGGCATCGCCACGGAACTTGTTGAGCACAAAGCCGTGGATCAGCGCGCGCTCCTCTTCAGGCAACAGCGCCCAGGTGCCATACAGGTGGGCAAACGCGCCGCCCCGGTCTATGTCGGTCACCAGCAAGCAGCGCGCACCGGCATGGCGCGCTACCCGCATGTTCACAATGTCGCTGGCGTGCAGGTTGATCTCGGCGGGCGAGCCTGCGCCTTCGATGACGACCACATCGTTCTCGGCGCGCAGTGCATCCAGCGCAGCGGCGATCTGCGGCCACACCTTTTCGCTGCGGCCGCGCCACGGCATGGCCGTGAGTTCCGCACTCACCTGCCCCATCAGCACGACTTGGCTGTGCGTGTCGGCCTCGGGCTTGAGCAGCAGCGGATTCATGCGCACCTCGGGCTCGGCGCGGGCCGCGAGGGCCTGGAAATACTGGGCTGAACCGATCTCACCCAGGCCGCCGCCAGGGCCCGACACCACGCGCGCATTGTTGCTCATGTTCTGCGCCTTGAAGGGCGCAACCTTGAGGCCCAGGTTGCTGTAGTAACGGCACAGCGCGGTGGTGAGCCAGCTTTTCCCCGCGCCGCTGGTGGTGCCCAGCACCATCACGCAGCGGGCCAGTTTGGAGGATGTGAGTGAAGTCAAGGCAGTGGAAGGACCATGCGGTCCATGATGTGTTCAAGCGCCGCGGCCGCATCGGTGCAGCGGCCGGTGTGCACGGGCGAGGTCTGAATGATGGCGCTGCGTTTGGCCGTGAGCCAATGGAAACGCTGGCGGTACGGCAGGCGCGCAATGGGGCCACAGCCCTCGTCGCCTGCGCAAATGGCCACAATGGCGGCGAGGTGTCGGTGCACCGTGTCCATGTCTACCTGGGGGTCCATGGCGAGCAAACGCTTTTCGTCGAGCGCGATGGCCGCCTTCAAAAAGCCGCTGCGCTGGCACGACAGGATCACGCCTGCGTTGATGAATTCCTCGCGCTCCACGCGGGGCACCACGCGCACGATGGCGTAGTCGTACACATCAGCGGCGTGCATCGAAGGCCCCCTTTACCGCATTCACCCAGACTTCGCGCCCTGCCATGCGTGCGCAGAAATAATCCACATAGGCTTGGCGGTGGCTTGCGGGGGCAGTCAGCGGGCCTTCGGCATGATCGGCTCCAGCCAACGTAAAAAACTCGTCGGGCACCTCGGCCAGGATGCCCGCAACCACCTCAGGTGTGAGGCGTCCAGCCAGCTCGGCATCTACCTGCGCCAGCGCAGTGGCCTGGGCCAGCAGCACATGGTCGGCAATCGGCGCGAACGGTTTGGCGGGCTGGGCTACAGCACCATTCCACGCATGGTGAAAGGTCAGCGCTGCGCCATGGTCGATGAGCCAGGGCTGGCGGTGCCACATGAGCAAATTGGTGTTGCGCGCCGTGCGGTCCACATTGCCCACCAGCGTATCGAACCACACGAGACGCGAGGCGAAATCGTCAGACACCACGTCCACCGCCGGGTCAAAGTTGAGCGAGCCCGACAGGTAGTCCAGCCCCACGTTGAGGCCACCGCTGGCGCGCACCAGATCCTGGATCTCGGGGTCGGGCTCAGTCTGGGCCAGGGCTGTGTCCAGCTGGGCCAGCACGATCTCGGGCACGGGCAGGCCCAACGCACGCGCGATGCCGCCGGCAATCATTTCGGCCAGCAGGGCGCGCACGCCCTGCCCTGCGCCACGGAACTTGAGCACGTAAGTGCCCAGGTCGTCGCCCTCGACGATGGCGGGCATGGAGCCACCTTCACGCAGCGGCGTGACGTAGCGATTGACGGTGATGGTTCTCACGAGGTCTCCCTTGAACCGGTTGAAACGCTGCCGACGATGGTACGGCCGGGCCGCAGCCCTTCCCAGGCGGCCCGCAGCGTGTCTTGCGCAACGGGTGCGAGCACACCCAAACGCAGGGTGCCGGGCAGCCCGAACGATGTGGCATCCCGCAGCTTGATGCCCACAGCCCGCAAGGCGACCAGGTCATGTTGCAGCGTGGCGGTAGCGGGCTGCGCACAGAAATAGTTGGCCAGGCTGTCGGCATGCACGGCCCAGCCCAGGGCAGCACACAGCCCTTGTTGGCGGATCTTCCATGCGCGCAAAGTGCTCAGGCTGTGAACCAGCCACTGCTGCACCGTGGGCTGTATCCAGGCCTGCAACAACGCCACGCCATGCGCACCCACCGGCCACGAAGGCGCCAGCGCCGTCAATGCCTGCACCAGCGGTTCGCTGTCTGCGGGCGCCACGGCATAGGCGGCCCGCACCCCGGTGAGCCCCAAGGCCTTGTTGGGTGTCCAAAGCTGCCAGCAGGCTGACGGCGGCTGCAGCGATGCGGGGGCACCGGTCCAGCCGCCATCCTGGTCGAGGCGCAAGGGGACATAGGCGCAGTCGAGAACGCGCAAGCCAGTCGCCGCATGGCCCGTCTCGCTCCACGGGCGCACAGCCGGATCTTGCAAACCCTGCGGGCTGGAGGGCGCACACGCCCATTGCAAACCTGCTGGCGACACATCACCGCCCCGCAATACCCCCAGGCCCCGCGCCTGCGCCGCCTGGGCATAGTCACCGTAGCTGTGCAAGGGCACCGCCACCTGCACCGCACCCTGCTGCACGGCCAGTGCGGTGATGCGGTGGATGAACTCGCTGGCACTGGCGGCCAGCACGATACGACCGGGCGCCACGCCATGGAATGCGCCCAGGCCCTCGCGCAGCGCCGTGTACGCCGGGTCGGGATAGCGCGTGGCATCGGCCACCTGCACGGCGTGCAGTGCCTCGGGGCACGGCCCACAGGCGTTGCTGTTGGTCGAAAAATCAAACAGCGGTACACCGTCAGCGTCCGGACCTCCATGCAGCGGCACCTGCGTGGGCAAGGGCTTGAAATGTGTCATGCGTGCAGCCAGGAAAAAAACCCCAGCGCCAGCAACTGGAGCGCCGCCACCACCGGCACCATGCACACAACCACCCGGGTGCCCATGCGCGCCGCGCGCCGCGTATCCAGGGGCCCAGCCCTTCGGCCCTTGCGATTGAGCGTGTACGCGCCCGGCTTGGCCAGGCGCACGCCCAAAGCCAGCGCCATGGCGGCCATGGGCCAGCCGCTGTTGGGCGACGGGGTCTTGCTCGCCTGGCGGGCCAGCGTGGAGAGCGGCAGGCCCTGGGCACCCGTCGCGAGCAGCAAGGCCGTGATGCGTGCGGGCACCCACGACAACACGTCATCCGCCCGCGCCGCCCACTTGCCTGCCCATTGCCAGTAGCGCCCACCCCGCATGCCGGGGTAGCCCCACATGGCATCGGCCGTGTTGGCAAAGCGGTACAGCGCGGCGCCGGGCAAACCCAGCAGCGCAAACCAAAAGAGCGGCGCAACCACCGAGTCGTTGAGGTTCTCGGCCAGCGATTCAATGGCGGATTCGCGCACCTGCAGTGCGCTGAGCTGGGTCACGTCCCGGCTCACCAGGCGCGCCAGGCGCTCGCGCCCCTCGGGCAGCGAACGGGCCAGCGCTTCTTCCACCGCCAGCACCTCATCGCGCAGCATGCGCCAGGCCAAGAGTGGCTTGAGCAGCAGGGCCATCAACGCAGCGGCCACAAAGCCGTGCAGCATCAGCACCAACTGCTGCACGGCACATCCCACTATAAAAACAATAGCTGCCAGCGCACACCAGACAAGCGCTGAAAGCCAAAAGATCTTCAAATCCCGGGCTACAGGCACAGGGGGCGCCAGCCGGCCGCCCCACCACTGCAGCGCCTGCCCCATCCAGACCACCGGGTGCCAGGCGGCGGGCGGCTCGCCCAGCCACCAGTCCACCGCCAGCGCCAGCAGCGGCACGCCGATCCACACCGCCACCATGGGCCAGCCCCCGGCGGGTGTGATCAGCAAAAGCCAGTGGTCGGACACGATGGCCTGCCTAGTCTTCGATGCCGCGCTGCGCCGGGATGCCGGCCTTGAACGCGTGTTTGACCATCTGCATCTCGGTCACGGTATCGGCCAGCTCGATGATCTCGGGCGGGCAGCGGCGGCCAGTCAGGCACACATGCACGTCCTTGGGCCGATCGCGCAGGGTTTGCAGCACGCCGTCGAGCGGCAGCCAGCCATAGATCAGCGGGTAGGTGATTTCGTCCAGCACCACCAGGAAATGTTCGCCCGACACGATGGCGGCGCGCGCCTTCTCCCAACCGTCGCGCGCGAGCTGCGCCGAGTGCTCCAGGTCCTGGCTTTTCCAGCTGAAGCCGTCACCCAGGCCCTCAATGGGGATACCAATCTGCTCGAACATGCGGTGCTCGCCAAAACGGGCCGAGGGCACCTTCATGAACTGGAAAATCTTCACGGCCTTGCCGCGGCCATGCGCGCGCAGCGCCAGGCCAAAGGCGGCCGTGCTTTTGCCTTTGCCGTCGCCGGTGTTGACGATGACGATGCCACGGCGTTCGCCTTCGGGCTTTTCATAGCGCTTCTCGGTGGGCGGGGTTTCGATCTGCATGGTGAACATTCTTTCAGAGGGGTCGATTCTTACAGCCCGACCAGGCGGGGCTGCCGGGACAGGGACAACGGCTGGCGGGCCTGCCAGGCAGCACCCGCCAGCACCACCAGGGCCATGACCAGCATGGCCACGATGCCGGCCATGCGCTCCACGGGAGTGGGCTCGGCGGTGGCGGCTTCGCGCTCGGGCTGGCGCTCCAGCAGCACGCCCATGGCGGGTACAGCTGGCACGGCAGGTGCGGTGGGCGCGGGGTTTGCCTGCGGGGGTGGCGCAGGGAGGTCGGCGGACCGGGGCGTGGGCGGGGTCGACGCAGCGGGTGGCAGTGCCGATTGCGGCGTGGCCACGGCCATGCCGCTGGGTGCGGCCGTTGCGCCTTGCGCAGCCTGCTCCACCCACCGGCGCACGCTGGGCAGCTCGGCCGCCAGCGGGGCCGCGCGCGTCAGCGCCTGGTAGGTTTGGGCGAGTTGCTTTTGCGTTTCTGCATCGGCTTGCCAATAGCCCTGGCGCTGTGCCTGCACCAGGCGCTCCAGCGACTGGGCATAGGCCTGGGGATGCTCTTTCAGCCACTCGGGCATGCCCAGCTGGTGCTTGTCGCGCACCAGCACGTCGTAGAAGCTTTGCCAGTGGTCGCTGCGCACCGTATCAGGCGCCACGGCTTGCCAGCCCCAGGCAAATTGCACGGCCTTGAGCACCTGCAGCGTGCCCGAATAACCCTCCGCCTTCTGCGCCTGGAGCCAGCCGGGGTGCAGGTAGCGCGACTGCATCTCCAGCGCGATGGCGCGCCGTGCAGTTTCGGTGGTGGGCTCGCTTACATCCTGCAGTTGGGCCACATGCAGCTCCAGCCCCTGCGGCTGGCCGGCCACGCGGGCTGCGGCCGACAGGCCACCCAGGTACTGAAACGGATCATCAGAGCTGACCATGGCATACAGGTGCGAGCTGCGCGACATGATCGCCGCATCGGTGCGGCGCAAATGCGCACCCAATGCCTGCACGGCCGTGCCACCGGCCACGCCGGTCACGGGTTCGCCATCCAGGTAGGGCTGGCTCATCCGCTCCAGAAACATCTGGCCCAGGCGCGCATCGTTGTTCTGCAGGCCGTCGCTCTGCACCGCGTCGGAAATGCCCGTGCCGTAGTCACCCACCGCATTGCCAAATGAGCGGGCGCGCGCCAGCTGATCGGCCTGGGCTGGCGGCACGCCCTTCTGGCGCAGTTCGCGGCGGATCTGTTCGGTGTTGGCCGCAATCACGTTGCCGGGCTCGGCCGTGGCGGCCTGGGCCACCGCGCGATCGAGCAGCGCCATCAGCGCCGGGAACTGGTCGCGGTACGAGCCGGTGATGCTCATGAGCACATCCACGCGCGGGCGTTTGAGCTCATCGGCGGCAATGGTCTCCACGCGCACCGGGCGGCCCGAGTCGTCCCACACCGGGCGCATGCCCAGCGCCACCAGGGCCTGGGCTTCCATGATGCCTTGGTGGCGCAGCGTTTCGCCCGCCCACAGCGACAGTGCCATGCGCTGCGGAGCCTGGCCTTTGTGGCGCGCCTGGTAGTCCTTGAACCAATCGTTGAACAGCGTTTGCGCCACGGCGTAAGCCTGCCGCGTGGGCAGGCGGCTCGGGTCCAGCCCCGTGAGGTTGCGGCCCGTGGGCAGGCTCTCGGGGTTGCGGATGGGGTCGCCGCCGTAAGCAGCGGTGAGAAACCGGCCCTCCAGCCCCGCCAGCAGGCCGGGCATTTCGCCTTCGGTGGCCAGCAGGCGCTCCAGCTCCTGTGCACGTTGGGCCAGTTGCAGCAGTGCAGGCGTGTCGATGGGCTTGCGCGCGGCGCGGTTGGGCACATGGTCTTCGGCGCGCACCAGATCGGATGCGCCCGATACGGGTGCCGCCGCTGATGGCTGGCTGGGCAGCGCGGGGCGCAGGTCCAGCACGCTGGCGGCCTGGGCGTCGTTCAGCGCCACTTCCAGCCAGCGCGCGGGGCGCGCGGCCAGCACGGTATCGTGTTTGATCAGGAAGGCTTCGTCGATGTCTTCGCCCAGCGCCTCGATCAGCGGCTTGCGCAGCGCCTGCAGGATGGTCTCGCGCCGCTGCTCGGGCGCGGGCACACGGCCGAACACCGCCAGGCCTTTGGGCTGCGAGCTTTGCGCGAGCTGGTCCAGGTAGGGGTGCAGAATTTCAAGAAAGCCGCTGAAGTCGGCCGCGATGCGGTCGGCGCTCCAGCCCAGGTCGCGGTGCAGCTGGTGCTCCACAAACTGCGCCACCAGCTGCTTTTCGAGTGCGCGGCGCGTGGGGCCCTCGTCCACGGTTTCCCACTCGTGCATCACCTCGTGCATGTGGGCCATGCGGGCCTCGAAGCCTGCCGGGGCGAACACCGGCGTGCGATGGCTCACCAGCACGGCGCGGCCCCGGCGCTTGGCGGTGAGGGCCTCGCCCAGGTTGTCCACGATGTAGGGGTAGACCACGGGCAGGTCGCCCAGCGGCAGCAGCGCGTCGTCGTGCACATCCAGCGCACGCGCCTTGCCACCGGCCCATTCCTGCGTGCCGTGGGTGCCGAAGTGGATCAGTGCATCGGCCTCCAGCTGCGCCCACAGGTACACGGCCAGGTAATGGTGCGACAGCGGCGCCTTGGCCTTGTGCATGAACGGGTTCTGGCCGAGGCGCAGCGTTTCTTCGCGCGGGGGCTGGGGCAGCACGGCCAGCTGGCCCACCTGCAGGCGCGGGATGGCGAACACTTTTTCGCCCTGCCACTCGACCACGTAGCGGCTCTTTGCGGACGCGCCCCAATGCGCGTTCATGCGCTCGCGCACGGCCTTGGGCAGGGTGGCCAGGTGCTGCTCATAGCGTGCCAGCGGCAGCGCGGCGGCCTGGCCACTTTGCAGCAGCGCGCGCACATCCGCACCGGGGTAGTAGGCTGCCAGCAGCGGTTTGAGCCCGTCGATCCAGCCCTGCTCGGGCACGCGCTCGGTGCGGTAGCCCGCCTCGGCCAGGCCGCCGGAGACCTGCTCCAGGCTGCGCGGCACGTTGAGAAAGGAGGCGCCGAAGTTGGTGCCACCCGGTGGGTAGTTGTAGACCATGGCCACCAGGCGTTTGTCGGCGGCGGGTTTTGTCTGCAGCGTGATCAGGCGCCGCGCCTTGGCGGCCACCGCCTGGGCCTGGCGCTCAATGAGGCGATAGTCGCGCCCCTCGGCGCCATGCGCCACCGTGAGCACGGGGTCGATGGCGCCCGCTGCTTCGGGCTGGGCCAGGTAGAACGGCACGTCGGACAGCGACAGGCCCGTTTCGCTGGCCTCCCACGCGGCGGCATCGCCCGCCCGGTAGGGCTGCGTGGCCAGCAGCGGCGCGCCCCAACGCAGCAGCAAGGGTTGCAGTGCTGACGCCTGAGGTACGAGCTGGTGCAGCACCAGGGCGGAGGCGTGAAGGCGCTCAGGGCCCGCTCCCGTGCCGCTGGCCGATGGAAGCTCCAGCACCTCGGCCAGGGTCTGCGCATTGAGTTGCTGCCCAAAGGCTGCATAGGCGAACAAGCCTTGCTGGCGGAAGGTGCGCAGCCAGGCATCCAACCATTCGGTGCTCCCATCCACAAAGTGGTGGCGGTGCACCAGCACGGCCACGGCCGGTTGGCCGCGCAGTGCAGGCTGCCCCTGCCGCCATTGCTCCAGCGCCACCACATTCGGCAGCAGGCCTGGGGCCTCGGGGTGGTAAACGCCACGGGCGGGCACCCGTTCGGGGTTGGGCAGAGGGGGCATCGCCACGTTGCCCGCCGCGGTGGCACGTGCCAGTGCCATGGCGTGCTGCAGATTGCGCGGGCCGCCCGCCTGCAGGTAAGCCACCATGCGTGCAGGCGTGTCCAGCGCGGCCAGGTCAATGGCTGGGCTGCCCGCAGGCACCCACACCACCCGGCCGGGCGTGCGCGCTGCGCGGGCATCCAGCGCCGGGCCTGCCATGCGGCGCAGGCGGGCCTCGACGCTGGCATGTGGCGCATCCACCCACACCAGCGCAGCGTCGGCCAGCGCGCGCTGCAGCCTTTGGGCGTCTGCCGCAGCCAGCACGGCGGGGCCGCCCAACGGGTAGTCGATGTGTTCAAACGCCAGGCCCGCTTTAGCGGCCAGCCGCTGAACGGTGGCCGTGCGCGTGGCGGTGGTGATGTCCGAGGTCAACCACAGCAGCCCGGGCGCTGCATGCGCCAACGGCGCGGCAAACAGCAGGCACCACAGTGCCACGCGCAGGATCAGCGTCTTCATGGCTTGGCGGGTGCAGCCGCTGTAGCACCGCTCGCCGAGGTGCTGGCAGGAGGCGCACCTTTTTCTGGGATGTAGACGATGTTGCCGTCCTCCAGCTGGTAGGCCACGCCCGCCCGCACGCCCTGCCCTTGCGCTGCGCTGCCCGCGCCCTTGAAGCGCACTTCCTTGCCCTGCTCGCGCACCACGACCTCCATGTCGGGCTGGCCGGGGTTGCGGATGATGGTGACGCTTTCGTTGGCACTGGTCTGCGTCTGCACAGCCACAGCCGTGAGCAGCGCCACCACCAGCACCAGGAACACGTCCACCAGGTTCACGGCGGACAGCATCGGGTCGTCGTCGTCCTCGGCCAGGACATTCAGGTGCTTCAAGCTCATTGCGCCACCCCGCGCTCCTTGCGCACCGCCAGCAGTTCGGCCAGCAGCCAGCGGCGGCGCACCGAGTACACCACCAGCCCCACCGACGCAGCCGCCAGCGCCAGCACCACGCCCGCAAACGCGCCGCTGAACACCGCCAGAGCCTGCTGGCCGTTGCCCGCCGCCACGCTCTGCAACGCGGGGCCGAGCGGGATCATCGTGGCGATCAGCCCCAGCATGGGCGACAAGCGGCTGAGCAGGCGCACGGGTTCGACCTGGCGCACCAGTTGCAGCTCCAGCTCTTCCATCGAGAGTTCAGGCTCCACGCGCAGCGAGCGGTATTGCGGCTGGCGCCAGCGCTGCCATGCCTCCATGAGCGTGGCGCCGCCCGACCACAGTGCGTAGACAAACGCCAGCGCGACCAGCACCAGCACGGGCCAGAGCAACGACTGCGCGACCTGCGAAAAACCCGATTCGATGTTCATGCATCCACTCCCTCAATAGCTTGGTTGTTGTTCTTGCGTTGCAGGGAGGGCAGCGCCATCCACATGCCATCCAGATGCCGCACATGGATGCGGTAGTCAAACACGCTTTCCAGCGCGGCGTGGGTATCGGGCGCATCGCAGGCGCCCTGGTGCAGCACGCGGCCCTGTGCCATCACCACCATGTCGTCGGCCTGCAGTGCCAGCGACACCTCGTGCAGCACGCTGACCACCGTGCCACCCGCCTCCACCAGTTCGCGCATGGTGTGCAGCCAGTCGGTCTGGTGCGGCGGGTCGAGGTTGGCCAGGGGCTCGTCCATGAGCAGCACCTGCGCCTGCACGGCCAGGGCGCGGGCCAGCAACACGCGCTGGCGCTCGCCGCCCGACAGCTGAGACAGCGGGCGGTGGCGCCAGTCCCAGGCCTGCGTGGTGCGCAGCGCCTGCTCCACTGCCGCATGGTCGGCCGCGCCCGGCGGGGCCAGCCAGGCCTGGTGCGGCAAGCGGCCCAGCATGGCGACGTCGTAGCTGGTGAGGTCGTCGGCCGAGCCTTCGTTCTGGCCCAGCCAGGCAAGCTGCCGGGCCCGTTCGCGCGCAGGTATCTGCAGGAGGGGTCGCCCCAACAACTGCACTTCGCCCTGCACGGCAGCGCGCGGCAGCAGGCCCGCCAACGCTTTGAGCAACGTGGACTTGCCCGCGCCGTTGGGGCCGACGATGCTGGTCCAGCGACCGGCGGGCAATTGCAGGTCAACGCCCTGCAATATCAAGTGATTTCCGATGCTAGCGCCTATCCCATAAGCGCCAATAGCTATCAATTTCATAGTTAACTCGCGCAAATGGGGGTGCGACGACAGGGGGCGGTCACGGCAAGCGACTTGCTTGAGCCTTTTTGCACAAGTCGCTTCATAGCGCACCACCGTGCGATGTGCGGCGGTGCATGAGCCACAGCAAGTAGGTGCCGCCCAGTGCGGCGGTGAGCACGCCCACCGGCAGCTCCTGCGGTGCCAGCAGCCAGCGCGCCAGGATGTCGGCGGCCAGCAGCAGCACCGCGCCCATCAGACTGGAGAGCACGATGTGCCGCTCGTGCGTCACCCGCACGATGGAGCGCACCAGGTGCGGCGCGGCCAGCCCCACAAAGGCGATGAGCCCCGTCTGCGCCACCGCCGTGCCAGTGGCCAGCGCCATGGCCGCCACCAGCCCTGCCCGCATGGGCATCAGCGGCAGGCCCAGGCTGGCCGCGGTGGACTCGCCCAGCGTGAGGCCGTCGAGCGCGCGCGCCAGCATCCAGGCGACAACTGAGCACAACCCCCACGCCACCGCCATCAGCACGCAGGCCATCCAGCCCACAAACGCCGTGCTGCCCAATGTGAAAGCCTGCATGGCCTGCAAGATGTCTGGCGACGCCAGCTCCACCAGGTCGCGCAGAGCACCCAGCACCACGCCCACGATCACGCCCGCCAGCAGCAAGCGCAGAGTGTGCTGCACGCCCTTGGCGAGCAACAGCGTCAGCACCACCGCCCCTGCCGCGCCCAAAAATGCCATGCCGGTGATACCAATGCGCGCAAGCCATTGCGCCGCCACGGGCGAGACACCAAACAGCGCCATGGCCACGGCCCCGCCCAGCGCCGCGCCCGAGGCGCTGCCCAGCAGGTACGGGTCGGCCAGCGGATTGCGAAACAGCCCCTGCGCCACGGCGCCTGACAGCCCCAGCAACGCGCCCGCCAGCCAGGCGCCCAGCGTGCGCGGCAGGCGGATATCCCACACGATCTGCCAGGCCACCGGGTCGCCACGCATGTGCAGCACGCTGTCAAAGCCGGTGCTGCCCACCCCCACGCCGGTCAACGCCAGCACCACGCTGGCCAGCAGCAGCCAGGCGGCGCACCATGCCGCACGGCGGCTGGCCGTACCGGTGGGCAAGTCGGCGGGGGCGCGGGTCATGGCGCCTTGTCCGAAATACACCGCGCCATGATGCGGGCCGCCTCGGCCATGCGCGGGCCGGGGCGCACCACCACGTCGGAATCACCCGGGCCAAACACGCACAGCTTGTTGTCTCGAATGGCCCGCATGCTCGCCCAGCCAGGGTACGGCACCATGGCCTGCATGCTGCGGTTGCCGATCATGATGATGTCGGGGTTGGCGCGCACCACAAACTCGGGGTTCAGGCGCGGAAAAGGCCCGAGCGATGCTGGCACCACATTGCGCACGCCCAGCCGGGTGAGCGACTCGCCAATGAACGACGCCTCGCCGGCCGCATAGGGCCCGCGGCTCACCTCGAAATACACGCGGGTGTTCTTGGCCTTGGGCGGGATGGACTGCGCCGCCGCCAACACGCCTGCATCGATCACGCGCCACAGCCGATCGGAGCCTTGCGCACGGGGCACGCCCAGCAGGTCACTCAAGGTGCCCAGCACGCGGCGTACGTCGGCGTGGGTCTTAGGCTCGAGCTGCACCACGGTAACGCCCAGCGCCTCCAGCCGGTCGCTGGCACGCGAGCTGACGGACATGAGCACAACGTCCGGTTTAAGCGCCACAACGGCCTCGATACTCGGGTCCAGCCCACCGCCCACCTTGGGCAGCTTCGCAATCACGGCCTCAGGCCAGTTGGAATAGCGGTCCACGCCCACCAGCCGGTGGCATTGCTCCAGCTCGCACACGCTTTCGGTCAATGAGGGCAGCAGGCTGACAATGCGCTGTGGCGGGCGGGGCAGCGAGACCTCGCGGCCGCGGTCGTCCTTGATATGCACCGACTGCGCCTGCGCCAGCCCGGCCATCAGCAGGCCCAGCAGCACCACGATGGCAATGACCCACAGAATGCGGCGCACGGGGGTTGGTTTCATCAGCAGGGTTCTTTCAACGTGAGAGGCAGGCCGGCTGCCATCAATGTGACGCGGGGGCACACCTGCGCGACTTGCTGGTTGAGCGTGCCAAGGGCATCCACAAAAGCGCGCACCTCGCGCCCCATCGGGATGACCCCCAGGCCAATTTCGTTGCCCACCAGAACAACGGGGCCAGGGGATTTCCGAACCGCTTCCAAAAACATAGCTGCTTGCGCTTGCCAATCAAGCGCTAGAGCCTGTTTTTGTTCAAAATCAAGAGTCTCCATGCCCGAGGGCATGGTCCAGTGTGTGAGCCACAGCGTGAGGCAGTCCACCACCACCAGGGTTTGCGGCGCGCTGAGCCGTACCACGGCAGCGGCCACATCGTGTGGATCTTCCACGGTCTGCAGACCGGGCACGCGTTCGGCGCGATCGCGTTGGTGGCGGGCGATGCGCTCGCGCATTTCGTCGTCCCAGGCTTCAGCGGTGGCGATGAGAACCGCGCGATGGTCGCCCGATTGCGCCAGCCAGTCACGCGCCAGCAATTCGGCGCGGCGCGACTTGCCGCTTTTTTGGCCACCCAGGATGAGTTCGGTGGTGATGGGGTGCGGTGCGGAAGTCATGCCGAGCCCCCTCCCAGCAGATGCGCCACGGCTTCGGGGCTGGACGGGAACCACGCATGAAAATAGCTTGCGTAGATGCTGCCCAACTGATACAGCGCTTCACCCGCATCCGGCGCAACTGCCTCGTTCGGGCGGGCCGTGCGGGCCACCACAGGCGCATGGCTGTCGCTGGTGGAGTAATGGAAGGTGTGGCCGCGCAGCGTGTGCCCCGCCACATCCAGTTGTTGTGGGCCCAGCGCCGCCAGGCGTTTTTGCATGGTCACGCGGCCGGGCAACAAGCCCCACAGCGGGGCCGTGCTGCCATCGGCCAGGGTGATGGATTCAAACAACGCCATCATGCCGCCGCACTCGGCCCACAGCGGTTTGCCCGCCGCCACATGGGCGCGCAGGCTGGCCAGCATGCCGGTATTGGCGGCGATCTGCGCGGTGTGCAGCTCGGGGTAACCGCCGGGCAGCCACACGGCATCGCAGTCCGGCAACGCCGTGTCTTGCAGGGGCGAGAAGAACACCACGCGGGCGCCCATCTGTTCCAGGCATTGCACATTGGCGGCGTAGGTGAAACAGAACGCCGCGTCACGCCCCACGGCCACGGTGCGGCCGGCCAGAAGGGGTGGCACGGGCACAGGCTGCGCAGGGGGTGCAAAGCCCACGGCCCAGCGCTGCAAATCATCCAAGCCCATCTGACCCAAGGGTGTGGCCGCCAGCGCGTCGGCGGCGGCGTCCAGTCGCTGCAAACTGTCGTCCAGCTCATGCGCGGCCACCAGGCCCAGATGGCGCTCGGGCAGCAGGGCGGCGCTGGCCTTGCCAGCGGCGGGTGCGGTGCCAGACTGCACCCGCATCAACGCCCCCATCCAGTCATCGGCGTCTTGCAGGCCATCTCGCAGCATGTCGGCGTGGCGCGCACTGCCCACGCGGTTGGCCAACACGCCGGCCCAAGGCAGGCCCGGGCGGTAGTGGCGAAGGCCAAAGGCCAGCGCACCGAACGTGCCCGCCATGGCCGAGGCATCGACCACAGCCAGCACCGGCACACCAAAGTGCCGGGCCAGATCGGCCGCGCTGGGGCTGCCGTCAAACAGGCCCATCACGCCTTCGATAAGGATCAGGTCCGACTCGCAGGCCGCATCGTGCAAGCGCTGCGCGCAGTCCGCCTCGCCCGTCATCCAAAGATCAAGCTGGTGCACCGGCGCACCGCTGGCCAGCTGATGCCAGTGCGGGTCCAGAAAATCCGGTCCGCACTTGAAGACCCGCACGCGCCTGCCCTGGCGCGCGTGCAGGCGCGCCAGGGCAGCGGTCACCGTGGTCTTGCCCTGCCCGGAGGCCGGGGCTGCGATCAGCAGCGCGGGGCAACGTGTCACTGCGGAGCCCATTTCACACCGACATAAACCGTGCGGCCTGCGGTGGCATAGGTGCGGGCCAGCTGATAGTCCTTGTCGGCCAGGTTGTCGATGCGGGCCAGCAAGGTGTAGTCGCGTGCAATGCGGGTGCTGGCATACAGGTTGAACAGGGCGTAGCCGCCCAGCACGTTGGTGTTGGCCACGGTGTCGAAGCGACGGCCAGAGGCCTGCACTTCGGCGCCCACGGTCCAGCCCGCCAGGCGCGTGTCGGCGCCGAAGGTGGCGTGCTGCTTGGCGCGGCGCGCCAGCTGTTTGCCGGTGTCCAGGTCACGCGGGCGCTGCAGGTCGACAGAACCGTGCAGTTGCACATCGCCCACGCGGTGTGAGCCAGCCAACGTCACGCCTTTGTATTCAGCACGCGCCGTGTTGGCGTAGCAGCCAAAGCTGGAGGCACAAGTGCCCGCACCACCAAAGGAGATCAGGTTGCTCACGCGGTTGCGGAACAGGGTGGCAGAGAACGTGCTGTTGCCCTGCGCATAACGCAGCGCCACTTCGGCATTGCGGCTGCTTTCGGGGCGCAGCGTTGCCACGCCGTATTCGCTGAAACGGTGATAGAGCGTGGGGGCGCGGAAGGCCGTGCCCACCGACGCCGTGGCGCGCCATTGCGGGGTGATGGCATAGCCGTAGGCCGCGCTGCCAGTGCTCTTGCCGCCAAACTCGCTGTCAGAGTCGTGGCGCACATTGAGCTGTACCGTGTGGCCTGCAGCGTTGTAGCCGTAGCCCAGGGCCAGTGCGTCCTGCGAGCGTTTGGCGTCGATGGGAGCGTTTTCCAGGCGGTCCTCCCGGCGCTCCAGGGCCGCGGTGACCAGGTGCGCGCCCTGGCGCCATTCATTCTGGAAGTAATAGCCGCGCAGGCGCGTGTCGCTCAGGTAAGGCGAGGGGCGGGTTTCGTATTCGTCGCGCGAGTCAGTGATGGACAAGCGCGTCTTGTAGGCACTGCTCCACTGCGCGATCCAGTTGAGGCCCAAGGCGTGCATGGTGTGCAGGTTGCGGTCGTCCTTGCCCAAGCCGCTGTCGTAGCCTGCGTTGGAGTCGTTGGACATCAGCGTGCCTTCGAGGCGGTGCGCGGCGTTGACCTGAAGACCTACGCGCGCGTGGCCCGCTGTGGTGCGGTAGCCGTCGCGATCGGGGTTCTGCCCGGTGATGGGGCGGGCGTTGAAGCCCTTGCTGTCGTCGCGGGCCAAGCCCAGTGCATAGTCCACCGTGCCACTGGCGCCGCTGATGCCCGCCTCGATCTTGGTGGTTTGACGGCTGCCCACTCCGATACCCACATAGGGCGCTACGCCGTTCTCGCCACGTTTGGTGAAAATCTGCACCACTCCACCCATGGCATCTGACCCATACACCGCCCCTGCCGGCCCACGCAACACTTCAATGCGATCAATGAGGCCCAGCGGGATGCTCTCCCACGGCGCACCGCCGGTGGACTGCGAGTCGATACGCACACCGTCGATATAGACCGCCGTGAAGCGCGACTCGGCACCACGCAGGAATACGCCGGTGGTGGTACCGGGGCCCCCATTGCGCGAGAACTCCACACCAGGCAAGCGGGCGAGTAGATCGGCCAGACCAGTGGCGCCGCTGCTTTCAATGGTTTCGCGGTCCACGATGGAGATGTCAGCCACCAGGTCGGCGAGCGGCTGCGGCGTGCGCGTGGCGGCCACCACGGTTTCTGCCAGCGAGGGAGCGCGCAGGTTCTGGGCCAGCAGTTCGCTGCTGGCAGGCGTGGCTTGTGCCAAGGCACTGCAGGCACTTCCCACAGCCAGTGTCAACAGGGCCAGGCGATTGGCAGGCAGGCGCAGCAACGCCACGGGGCGCGCACGAAAGGTACGGATTTTCATGGGGATCATCGTCAACAAACAACCCGGGCCGGCCTCCCGCCAGCATATGGGTGATACAGCTGCGCAGCGCCCAAAGCAGGCGCACGCAGCCACCGTGTTGGCCGGTATCCGGGCTGGCGGAACACCCCCAATGCCTTCCCATGTGCTTGTTCAAGGCACGCAGTGGCGTATGGATGGAGAGAGAATCGGATGATTCGTCCGCTGACCGTTGCGGGGGCAGCGCAGGCTGGGTGCGCCATGCGTGGCGCCTCCTCCCTGCTTCCCGTTGAACTGCGGCATGTGAACCACGCTGCGAGCACCAACTCTGCGATTTTACGACCGTTTACAACCCGCAACCGGAGGATGCGTCCTTCGCCAATGCCTTCAAGCCCCTCTGCGGCCAGTGGGGGCGCCCAGCGTCGCGGGCCGTGCTGCGACGCACAACCTGCCAATCCCCAGCGACCAGAGGTCGCTCTTTGACTCACTATGCACCTCGATCGAGCTGGCAAATGCCAAGCGCGCTGAGGAAATAGCGGGAGACACGCCCTACAATCAAAGGCTGTATGGCCACACCGTTCCCTACCGACCAGATCGCCGACCGCGTTGAGCGCCTGCTGCTGCGCCATGCGGAATTGCAACGCACCAATGCGCTCCTGGCAGACCAGGTGACGGCATTGACGCAGGAGCGGGATTCGCTCAAGTCACGCCTGAGTGCTGCGCGCGCGCGCGTGGATGCTCTGCTTGAACGCCTTCCCGCAGCCGCGCCGCCCACGAAAGAAGCCGAATGAAACAAATCGAGGTGCAGATACTGCAGCAAAGCTATCTGCTGACCTGCCCCGAGGGTCACGAGAGCCGCTTGCTGGATGCCGTAGAACGCGTGGACACCGCCATGACCCGCATCCGCGATGCTGGCAAGGTCCGCGCCCGTGAACGCATCGCCGTGCTGGCGGCCTTGAACCTGGCCTTCGAGATCGCGGACCGCGAGGCGGCCGATCTTGTGGCGGGCGCGGCACAAACAACCACAGCACCGACGGCCGCGATCATGAGCCCCGGACAGCAGGAAACACGCTTGCCGGACGAGGATCAACATCGTCTGCACTCCCTCGTGCAACGGCTGGACCAGGCCCTGGGCGAAGACGGCCGCCTGCTCTAGCAAACAAAGGAGACGAGGCGCACTCCACCAGCCTCGGATCTATTGAGCAACGGCGCTCCACCCAAAAATTCCATGCTGCGTGCACGATAAACGTTAAAGCTTACGGGCTTTACATATCACCTCCTCTACAGCACGCTGTGCCTGCGCCTACAATCACAGCGTCTGCGAAGCTGTCGGGCCTTATATTTCCTTGAACCAATGCTCAACGAGCTCGGGCTTGGTACATTGCCCGGCGAGCGTGATCATCTCGCGTCAGATGAACCCAACGCTTGGCTGCCCTCGCCCACCTGAACCCCCGGTTCAGGATGAGGGTCCGGCGGCATTCGCAGACACCTTCTTGCCCATGCCCCTGTCTTCGCACTCTGCTGCTGCCACATCCCGGACAGGGCATCGTCCCGCCGCTCCCCTTTTCTTCTTTCTCTTCACGCCATGCTGGACCCTCTCCTGATCGTTGAACTCGGTGTGCTGGGCCTTGCCACAGGCTTTTTAGCAGGTCTGCTTGGCATTGGCGGAGGCATGCTGCTGGTGCCATTCCTGACCTATATCCTGGGCGCTCAGAAGGTGGCCCCGGACCTGGCTGTGAAGATGGCCATCGCCACATCGATGGCCACCATCATGTTCACGTCGATATCCAGCGTACGTGCCCATCACAAGCGTGGCGCGGTGCAATGGAACATTGTCAAACGCCTGGCCCCCGGCATTGTGCTCGGTGGATTCGTAGCCAGCCTCGGTGTGTTTGCATTGCTCAAGGGGTCCTTCCTGGCCATCTTCTTCGCACTGTTCGTCAGCTTCTCGGCCACCCAGATGTTCCTGGACAAGAAGCCCGCTCCCACACGCCAGATGCCCGGTGGCGGAGGTCAAGTGGCTGCTGGCGGTGTGATCGGATTCCTGTCGGGCCTGGTCGGGGCAGGCGGGGGCTTTGTGAGCGTGCCGTTCATGACCTGGTGCAATGTGCCCATTCACAATGCAGTAGCCACCAGTGCGGCGCTCGGATTTCCAATTGCTCTGGCGAACGTGATCGGCTACGTGATCAGCGGACAGACCGTGGCGGGATTACCTGCCGCATCCCTGGGCTACATCTGGCTGCCCGCCCTGGCCGTGATTGCCACCTGCAGTGTCCTGACGGCCCCTTTGGGAGCAAAGGCGGCACACAATCTTCCCGTGAAGCAGCTCAAGCGCGTTTTCGCATCCCTGCTGTTTGGTCTGGCAGCCTACATGCTTTGGAAGGGCCTATCAGCGGCTTGAGGGCCGCAAAGGCTCAAGCATTCAGTGGCTGATTGACTGATTGGCCGGCATTCCTGACCCTCAGCCGTACTCCGCCAACCTTCAGGTATTGAGCGGCCTGTGTTTGCCCTGCGCCTTCAGCGGCAAAGGCTCGCGCAGCATGGCGCGAAACTTCTCTGCAGGAAGCCCCGGCGCACACAAGAACCCTTGATAGTGCTCACATTGCATTTGCTGCAGCACGGCCTGCTGAGTTTCCGTTTCAACGCCTTCTGCGACCACCTCAATGTGCAGGGCGCGCCCCATGCTGATGATGGCACTCACGATGGCGCGGTCGCCATCATCGTCGGGTAACCCACGCACAAAAGACTGGTCGATCTTGAGCTTGTGGATCGGCAGCTTCTTGAGATAGGCCAGACTGGAATAACCCGTGCCGAAATCATCAATGGCCAGACCGATGCCCAGGTCGGCCAGTACACGCAAACGCTGCTCCATCTCTTGCGCGTCCTGCAGCAAGATCGTTTCCGTAAGCTCCAGCTCCAGCAGGGTCGGAGGCAGTTGGTGCACCGCCAGCAAACGCGTGATCCGCTCCACAAAATCTGGCTGGCGAAACTCCAGTGCCGACACATTCACGGAAATCATGATCGGCATGCCGCTGTGCATCCACACCGCAGCCTCACGCACCGCCTGCTCCATCACCCAGGCGCCCAGAGTCACGATATAGCCAGACTCCTCCGCCAAGGGAATGAACACGCCGGGAGACACCGAGCCAAATTCGGGATCGGTCCAACGGATCAGCGCTTCTGCGCCAGTAATTCGCCCCGTCGCCATATTGACCTGAGGCTGATAGTGCACCGCCATGCGCTGCAAGCCCAGCGCCTGTCGCATGGCGTGCTCCATCCGCATTCGGGCCAGCAGGTTGGCATTCATCTGCGGCTGATAGAACCCGTAACTGCCGCGTCCACGCTCCTTGACCCGGTACATCGCGGTGTCGGACTGCTTGATGAGGTCATCCAGCGAAGTGCCGTCTTGCGGATACAGCGCAATGCCGATACTGCACTGGATCGAAAAGCCCATGCTGTCCAGCATGAAGGGCTTGAGCATGTCGTCCAGGATGCGGCGCGCCACGCTCTCGGCCACAGCCGCATCGCCGCCATGCAGGTAAATCACAAACTCGTCCCCACCCAGTCGGCACAGCATGTCGGTCTGCCGCAGGCAGGTCTGCAGGCGCTCGGCCACGAGTTGCAGCACCCTATCGCCAAATGGATGCCCCAGGGAGTCATTGATGATCTTGAAACGGTCCATGTCGAGGAACAGGATCGCAAATCCGGTGTCGCTCTGACGCGCGCCCTGAATGGCGGTGTCTACCCGCTGGGACAGCAGCAGTCGGTTGGGCAGACCAGTGAGCACGTCGCTGTAGGCCAGTTCCTCGATGCGTTTTTGCGCCGCATGCTGCAGCGTGAGATCACGCATGAAACCAATGCTCTGCACAAGCCGGCCTTCATCGTCACGCAACGCGACCCAGGACAACTGCACGGCACAGTAGGCCCCGTTGTCCCGAGGGAGCCAAAGCTCCCCTTCCCAGAAACCTTCACGCGCCCAGCCTTGCAGCACCTGCTCCATGAATGACGCGTCTGCCCCTCCGCCAAACAGCGAGGCGGCCATGCACCCTTCGAATGTCTTGGCGGCAGGCCCGACAAGGCGCTCGCAACCGGGGTTCATGCGCATGATCCGGTGGTGGCTGTCAGCAATGAAGATGGCATCCAGACTGGACTCGAACACACGCGCGGCGAGGCGCAGACTGGCCTGCATTTCAGCCTGTCGCGTGATGTCGCGGTACGAATAAACACGCCCTACCGGACGGCCCTGGCTGAACTGTGGCACCGAGCGCATCTCCAGAACCACGCCGTTGCGCAGCTCCAGGATATCTGTGCTCTCCTGCATCGGCTCGCGCTCAATGGCGGACATACGCTCTGCATAGGCACGGCCATCGGCCACCTGTTGCGCCATGCAGGCGTATACCGCGGCATCATCACGCGCCAGTAGCAGATCTCGCGGCAGCGCCCAGAGCTGTGCCAGCCTCTGGTTGAATGCGCGCACGCTGCGATCAAGACCACAGACCAACATGCCATCGGCGGCAGAATCCAAGGTGGCCCGCAATTCGGACAGGAGGGTTTCCAGTTCACGCTCGGTTGCGTCCTGGGTGCTCCTGTCGAGCATGGTCAACATAAAAGCCATACCCCCATCCGAACCCCAAGGTACGCGCGTCACGCGCCGGTCCACAGGCACCAGCATGCCATCCGCACGCAAAAGGCTGGTGTAGGAATGGATGCCATCGGCAATCACTTGGGGAGGCTCGGCCCAAAAGGCAAGGTCTTGGGGCGTAGCCGCCAAGCTCAGAACCGACGCACCCACCATGGCGGCAGCAGGCACACCAATCAGGCGCTCAGCAGCAGCATTAGCAAGCAAGATGACCCGAAGGGCTTCATCCACCAGCCAAACAGCCTCCTGCAATCCATCCAGCCAGCCATACGATTGTGGATCAGTCACGCGCCCGCCTCATCAGGATCGGGGCTGACTGCTCGCTCAAAAAAGTAACAAATACGCTGCCGGGGCGACAGATAGTCCAAGGCATCACGTGGCAGCTGCGCAGGCTTGAGACTGCGCCGGATTCCCAGCTCCGGGACCGTTTCCAGATCCAGAATCGGTGCCTCGTCCTTGGGAATCCGCGAGTCATGCACGATGACCCTGGGCCTCAGAGGCCGCGAAGAATTCACCGATGCGACGATCGCATAGCGGTCATTCACCAGCTGAACAATGGAACCCGGGGGATATACCCCCATCATGCGTATGAAGGCCCCCAGTACGACAGAATCAAATCGCGCCTTGAGCTGGGCAAAAATGACCGACAACGCCTCATGGGGCGTGAGTGCATCCACCCCAACGGCAGGATTGCACATTCGGTCGTACCGGTTGACGAGAGCCAGCACCTGGCTCGTGCGCCCAAGGTCTGCCCCCGACAACCGCAGCGGAAAACCGCTGCCATCCGCCATCTCATGGTGCCGGGCAACGGCCGTCAGCACAGCATCGGAGAGTCCCATGCGCTTGGCCATTGCCACCGACTCCCCCACATGGGTTTCATAGCGCGAGCGCTCCATCAATGGCATCGAAGGTGTCGGCTGGCGCAGGTTGGGCGGGAGCTTGAGCTTGCCCAGATCGTGAATGAGTGCAGCCACACCCAAGTCGTGCAGCTCGGCACTTTGCATGCCCAGTGAACGCCCCAGCAACAGGGAGATGACCATCACATTGATGGGATGCAATGCGTTGCGCTCACCCACGCCTTCCGACAGCAGCCGGATGACAGAGTCACCGTTTTCCAGCAGTTCCGAAACACAGCCAGATACCAGCGCTTCGCCCTTGTCGCGCGCCTGGTCCGGGTGGTCAGACACCGCGCGTTCCAAAGCCTGGTACTGGCGCGTTGCCTCTGCAAATCTCTGATTGCAAGCGGCCAAAGCACGATTCTGCGCATCTAGCAACAGACGCCTGCGTGCAGCCTCTGGATCAACGGCAGCGGGGACACCTGGAGTCTCCAGGCCGTTGGTGGGCGGCGAGATCATCTCCGGCACACTCCAAGCAGCGGGCACCAACTCCTTGAGCGCGGGGTCACTCTTCTTGGGGACATACCGTACCTCGGTCAGCCCCAGCCCACGCAGCGTAGTGATCTGATCTGCCGATGCCACCCGAAAGCTACTGACCGGGAAGGGATGATGCATCCAGCCTACATCAAGCTGGATGTACATACCGACCCGCAGTTGGCTGATGTCAATAAGGATGGAAGAGTTCACTTCAGGCGGCCGCGAAACATGGAGACATCAATGCCACCAATAGTTACGCAGATTATCACCAGTTCCGCAGGCTTGTCTAAGAAGTGCAGCGCCATCGCGGCGATTCGGCAACACTTCGGAAACACTGATAGCCCCGGTCAGGAGAGACACCTCCGGTGCTCGCGCAACCCCGCGACAGACCGCCCAAAATGATCAGCGGCACCAGAGTGAAGGCTTGTAGATCAGGTCCATCCAAAGTGCCCAGGCAGCCACTGAACAGAGCAAACCCCCAGCAACCCGAGTCCCCCATTCAGCCCGCGCTGTATTGAGACGGCTCTTGAGGCGAGTCCATGCCCACGGCCCGGCCAATAGCCAGACACCACTGCCGACAGCAAACAGCATCATGGTCAAAGCCCCTTCCAGTGCGCCGCCACTCAACGCCGCAACCAGAAGTGCCGAATACAACAAGCCACAGGGCATCAAGGCCCACAGGACACCTGCGGCGAACACGCCTCCGGGAGCACCAACCAGGGGTCTGACTCGCACCCACACCACACGACCTGTCCGCTCCACCCAGGCCGGCTGGCGAGATTGCACCATCATCATGAGCCCCCAGGCCATGACGGCCACGTGCATCAAGGTCCATGCCGGGCGCAAAGCTGTGGATTGCTGAGTGAGCCAAGCAAGGCTGTCCATCGCCAGGGCAGCCAAAGCACCAGCTGCGGCGTAGCCCATCAAACGGCCCACATGAAAGGCAGCAGTACGCCGCACCAGACCGCCACGCGGTGCCCAATGCAAGACTACTGGCTCGGATCTGCCCGCCACCGCCTGGCTGGAAGCCGCCTGCCCTACCAAAGCACCGCAGGGAGCTGAACACATGGCGAGGCAATGGGACCCGCCAGCGAGCCCCATGAGCAAGGCAGTCGAGGCAACCGTTGCGAGCATAGAGACTAGATGATGCGCGAAAACCGGGCGCGGTTGCGATCTGCCTGCAGGTAGCGGTCAAACACCATAGCGATACCACGCACGAAGAACCATCCCATGGCCGTAACCTCAATGCCTTCAGGCCCCACACGTACCAGGCCCTGCTCCGCCATGCCTTCCAGCTGGGCAATCTCTGCCGCAAAATACTGCCGGAAGTCGATCAGCCAAGCCTGCTCCATGGACTCATACAACAGCTCGCCCTGGCACATCAAGGCCATGATGGCCGCGCGGCGCACCAAGTCATCGCGCGTCAGCGCCAAACCGCGTACGACAGGAAGACGCCCCTGGTCAAGGAAGTCGTAGTACTCTTCCAACGTCTTGGAATTCTGGCTGTAGGTGGCACCTACTCGCCCAATCGCAGAAACCCCGAGCCCGATCAAATCACAGTCCGGTTGTGTGCTGTAGCCCTGAAAATTCCGATGCAGGCGCCCCTGCCGCTTGGCCACGGCCAGGGCATCTGAGGGAAGAGCGAAGTGGTCCATGCCCACATACACGTACCCGGCGTCCATGAAAGCATCCAGCGACCGCGAGAGCATGGAAAGCTTGCTTGATGCCGTCGGCAGCTCGGCAGAAATGATGCGCCGTTGGGGCTTGAAACGCTCAGGAAGGTGCGCGTAGGCATACAACGCAATGCGATCTGGCCGCAACTGGACCACCTGCGCCAACGTCCGGTCAAACGACTCGGGGGTCTGGCGCGACAAACCGTAAATCAGGTCCACATTCACTGAGTCGAAACCCAACGAGCGCGCAGACTCCACCAACGCAAACACCTGCTCGGCAGGTTGTATACGGTGTACGGCCTTTTGCACTTCGGCGTCAAAATCCTGCACACCAAAACTAAGTCTGTTAAACCCCAGCTCAGCCAACAGTGCCAACCGATCCGCATTGACGGTGCGAGGATCCACCTCAATGGAGTATTCCCCCCCAGGCGCAAGGGTGAAACTGCGCTTGAGCATGGACATGAGTTCGCGCAGTCCCGCGTCGGACAAAAACGTCGGCGTGCCTCCACCCAGATGCAGCTGACTCACCACCTGCCCAACACCACAGTGCGCAGTGTGCAGATCAATCTCGCGGCTCAGGTAGCGCAAATAGACATCTGCGCGATCGTGGTGCTTGGTAATGATCTTGTTGCAAGCGCAGTAGTAGCACAGCGACTCGCAGAAGGGAATGTGCACATAGATGGACAGCGGAAGCGCTTTGGCCACGGACCCAGAACGGCGTTGCTCCAGCGCCAGAACATAGTCGTCCTGCCCAAACGCCTCGACAAAACGGTCGGCTGTCGGATAGGAGGTATAGCGGGGTCCTGGCACGTCAAAACGGCGCAGGAGATCGGGCGAAACAGCAGTCATGGGGGAATATCCTTGCGTACACCCTGACTGTGCCGTACCCTCTGGATCATGTCCTTGACCTGCATCAAGCGAACGAATGGGCCAACCAGCGACAATTTGATGCATGTCAGTCGCTCAACCGCCCCTTGAGGCTTTGTCGCCGTACCGAACCGGGCGCGATATGCTCGACACCTAAACCTAGCTCACGCCTATGAACCCGCTCACCATCAAAGTCGCCTGCTCCAACTGCAACCTGCGAGAGCTGTGTATGCCCGTAGGCTTGAACGAAGAGCAGTTACAGCGCATCGATGAAGTTGTCGCCGTTCGACGCAAGATCAAGCGCGGCAGCACGTTGTTTCGCAATGGCGAATCCTTCACCTCACTGTACGCCATACGCACCGGTTTTTTCAAGACCTGCGTGGCTACCGAGGATGGGCGCGATCAGGTCACGGGCTTTCAGATGGCGGGTGAAATCATCGGCCTTGACGGCATCGTGAACGACCACCACACCTGCGATGCCGTGGCCTTGGAAGACGCCGAAGTTTGCGTCATGCCATTCGACCGCATCGAAGAGCTGTCCCGCGAAGTCACGGCCTTGCAGCACCATGTGCACAAAATCATGAGCCGCGAAATCGTGCGCGAACATGGTGTCATGCTGCTGCTAGGCAGCATGCGCGCTGAAGAACGTCTCGCGGCGTTTCTGCTGAATCTGGTGCAGCGTCTGCATGCACGCGGGTTCTCCCAGTCTGAATTGGTGCTGCGCATGACCCGCGAGGAAATCGGCAGCTACCTTGGCCTCAAACTCGAAACGGTCAGCCGCACGTTCTCAAAGTTTGTGGAAGAAGGCATTGTGGAAGTCAAGCAGCGCCACGTCCGCATCCTGGACACGGATGCCCTCAAGCGGATCGTGAACAGCCAGCAGGCCTGCCACTGACCTGACCAGCTGCGGCCGCACTGCAGCCAACAGGCTCTAATACACCCAAGGCGCTCGCGTCAGCGCCTCACGAACACGAGGGTGTCTTGCGACAGTCGTCAGGCCGCTCACCGTCAGGCACCGGGCAACGATTGACCTCAAAGGGCGACATCGCCAGCAACGTGGTCAACGCACTGGATGCCAGCGTGATGATCCAGAACGCGAAGAACGCCAGGGTATAAACACCCTGTCTTGAGAGCGCCAAGGGCTGCCCAAACCAATGCAGGTCCTGCGGATCGACCATTGCAAAAACAAGCATCTCCAGCACTCCCGCCATTAAAAAAGCGGGCCATGCTATCCACATTAGGCGTTGCATCCACATATCAGTCCTGACTCCTTGTACGGACTGCCCAACAACGGCAGCGCCGGATGTTCACTGAACTCAGCGCGGCTGGTCTTGCACCGGCGTAGCTGCATGGTTACGGGCCTTCATGGCCGGTGCCAAGCTCTTTTCTGGCGCTTCCAGCGTCTTGTTGATCTCGATGCCTTTGCGGTAGTAATCCTCGGCAATCACCGGATCGGGCCGCGAAACCGCGAGCCATAAGGTCACAAAGCCGGCAACGATCACGATGGCCGGCCCGGCAAGCACCAGCCAGACATGGCCGAACTTCCACCAAGGTGCCGCTGCCGTAGATCCAATGGCTGGGTTTGAAGACATGCGATTTACTCCTCAACAATCTCGATCAACACAAGGCCAAAACGACCTTGCACAAGGATGCCACTCAGCGCGGCACCAAAAACACAGATTTCTCAGTGACATGAGCGGCAGCCCCGACCGCGCCCACATCAAATTGAACGGCATGGGAACCCGGTGTGGCGGATCCATACGGTATTTGCAGCCGCACAGCCACCCAGCGTGACTCGGCAGGTCCAATGTCCACTTCAGCCTCTGAAGACACTTCCAATCCATCCAGACCACGAGCGCTGATACGGTAGCGCTGCTCGCCCTCGGTTGCATTCATGATCTGCAGGCGGTAGATGTTCTCCAACTTGCCTCCGGCCACGATGCGCGAAAGTGCGGCACGATCTCGTACAACGTCCACTTTCAGCGGAGTGCGCGTGACCAGGCTGGCAAGCATGGCCAAGCAGAGCGCCACCAACACCGCGCTATAGATCAGCACACGGGGACGCAACACGCGTCGAAAAATCTGCGACTGCGTCCAGCGCTGGGCCACACCGTTCTGGGTGGAATAGCGAATCAGTCCCTTCGGGTAGTGCATCTTGTCCATGACGGTGTTGCACGCATCCACACAAAGACCACAACCAATGCACTCGTACTGCAAGCCCTTGCGGATATCAATACCCACCGGGCACACCTGGACACACAGCGTGCAGTCGATGCAATCACCCAGGCCCTTGGCCTTGTAATCCACTGTCTTGGTACGCGGACCTCGGGGCTCGCCCCGCTCCACGTCGTAGCTCACGATCAGGGTGTCCTTGTCAAACATGGCACTCTGGAAACGAGCATAGGGGCACATGTACTTGCACACCTGCTCGCGCATGAAACCTGCATTGCCGTAAGTGGCAAAGCCATAAAAAAGCACCCAGAAGAGTTGCCAGCCGCCCTCCAGGATCAGCAACTCGCTGCCCAGCTCACGAATAGGCACAAAGTAGCCCACGAACGTGAAGCCCGTCCAAAGAGCCACCGCAATCCAGACGATTTGCTTGAGGAATTTCTTGCGGACCTTCTCAAAGGTCCAGGGGCCATTGTCCAGTCTCAGACGCGCACTGCGATCGCCCTCAATCTTGTGCTCGATCCACATGAACATCTCTGTGTAGACCGTTTGCGGGCAGGCAAAGCCACACCACAAACGCCCTGCCACCGCCGTGAACAGGAACAACGACAGCGCCGAGATGATCAGCAACCCGGTGAGATAGATGAAATCCTGCGGGTACAGCACCAACCCGAAGATGTAGAACCGGCGAGCCCCCAGGTCAAACAGCACCATCTGGCGCTGCCCCCATTCAAACCAGGGCAGCCCATAAAACACGATCTGCGTGAGGAACACCATGCCCCAGCGCCACCGCGCAAACAAACCGCTGATGGAGCGCGGGTATATCTTCTTCTGGGCTTCGTAGAGCGAGACGATTTCGCCCTCAGAAGACGCATCGGGCGCGACTGGCGTGATGGGAATGACCTTGCGAGCAGGCTCGCTGGGTGGCTTCATGGTGTCGCTCTACAAACGTGGGTACGAACTCGAAAAGAACCGGGCGGCAACCAAGCGGTTGCCGCCTGTGGGGTCAGCGCGCTGCAGCCACCTGCTTGTTCGACAAACCCCAGACGTAAGCCGACAGCACACCGATCTGCGCTTCTGTCAGCTTATCTGCCTGTGCAGGCATCTGGTTCACCTTGCCATTGTTGATCATGGCAGTGATCGCGGCCTCGCCCCAGCCATGCAACCAAATGTCATCGGTCAGGTTGGGTGCACCCAAGGCCTGATTGCCCTTGCCGTCCATACCATGGCAGGCTGCGCAGGCTGTGAACTTGGACTTGCCCAGCGATGCACGCAGCGAATCGTGCGGGCTGCCTGACAGGCTGAGCACGTAATGCGACAGGTTGCGCACGTCTTCAGGCGTACCAACGGCCGCAGCCATAGGAGGCATGTTGCCAATGCGCCCCTTCTCCAGCGTTTCGCGGATTTTTTCGGGGGCGCCGCCGTGCAACCAGTCGCCATCGGTCAGATTAGGGAAGCCCTTGCTGCCGCGTGCATCGGAGCCATGGCACTGCGCGCAATTGTTCATGAACAGGCGCTCGCCAATGGCGTGGGCCTGGGGGTCCACGGCCACTTCTTCGGGCTTCATGGATGCAAAACGGGCATACAGCGGCTCAAGTTCTGTCTTGGCCTTGGCCATTTCAGCCTCATATTCGCCTTTTTGCGTCCAATTCAGTTTGCCCGTGAAGGTGCCCAAACCAGGGTATGCAGCCAAGTAGCCCAGGCCAAACACAATGGTGATAACGAACAACCACACCCACCAGCGTGGCAGGGGGTTGTTCATTTCGACCAGGTCCTCGTCCCAGACGTGGCCCGTGGTGTTGTCGGCCGTGGCCATAACCTTCTTGCGGCCTGCCATCCAAAGCAGAATGCCACAGGCAATGATGCCGACCAAGGTCAGCGTGGTCACAAAGACCGACCAGAAATTGCTGGTGAAGTCACTCATGGGGTGTTCTCGTTCTGGTGAAGGTCAATCTTGCTCGAAGGGCAGTCGGGCCGCCTCATCGAACCGGGACTTGTTGCGGCCCCTGTAGGCCCAGACCCAGATGCCAATAAAGCAAGCCATCGATGCCAGTGTGGCGACGATGCGCATGGTCGTGATGTCCATGGCAAATCTCCTTTACTTGAGCGCGCGGCCCATGACTTGCAGGTAAGCGATAAGGGCGTCCTGCTCGGACTTGCCCTTGACTTCACCCGCTGCTGCGTTGATCTGCTCATCGGTGTAAGGAACACCCACGGTGCGCAGCGCCTTCATGCGGGGAGCCATTACGCTCGGATCGACCTGATTTTTCTCCAGCCAGGGATACGCAGGCATATTGGACTCTGGCACCACGTCACGCGGATTGTTCAGGTGGATGCGATGCCATTCGTCGCTGTACTTGCCACCCACACGGTGCAGATCGGGGCCTGTGCGCTTGCTACCCCACTGGAAGGGATGGTCATACACGAACTCGCCAGCCACCGAGTAGTGGCCATAGCGCAGCGTTTCGGCGCGAAAGGGACGGATCATCTGCGAGTGGCAGTTATAGCAACCCTCGCGGATGTAGACGTCGCGGCCAGCCAGTTGCATGGCGTTATAGGGCTCCACACCCTTGACCGCTTCGGTCGTGGACTTCTGGAAAAAAAGCGGCACGATCTCTACCAAACCGCCAATGGCGATCACGAGCAGGATCAGCACGATCATCAGGAAGTTGTTGGTTTCCACCTTTTCATGGGAGAAGCCGGTCGAATTCGATGGGTTGTTGTTTGACATGAGTTATCTCCTTCGGCTCAGGCGTGGGCCGCATTCACGGCAGGGATCGCCACCTTGACCGAACGGCCCGAGATCGCCGTCATCCAAACGTTCCAGGCCATGACCAACATGCCACCCAGGTACAGCAGACCACCGGCCACGCGGATCACATAGAACGGATAGGTCGCCTTCACGCTTTCCACAAAGGTGTAGGTGAGCGTGCCGTCAGGGTTGATGGCGCGCCACATCAGACCTTGCATCACACCGGCAATCCACATGGCTGCGATGTACAGCACGATGCCGATGGTGGCCATCCAGAAGTGCAGCTCGATCGCCTTCATGGAATGCATCTTTTCCCTGCCGAACAGGCGGGGCACCAGGTAGTACAGCGAACCCATCGAAATAAGACCCACCCAACCCAAGGCACCAGAGTGCACGTGACCAATGGTCCAGTCGGTGTAATGACTCAGGGCATTGACGGTCTTGATGGACATCATCGGACCTTCAAACGTGGACATGCCATAGAACGACAAGGACACGATCAGGAAGCGCAGGATAGGGTCGTCACGCAGTTTGTGCCATGCACCCGACAGCGTCATGATCCCGTTGATCATGCCGCCCCAGCTGGGGGCCAACAGAATCAGGGAGAACACCATGCCCACGGATTGCGTCCAGTCAGGCAGCGCGGTGTAGTGCAGGTGGTGAGGACCCGCCCACATGTACGTGAAGATCAGGGCCCAGAAGTGCACGATCGACAGGCGGTACGAGTACACGGGACGGCCAGCCTGCTTGGGAATGAAGTAATACATCATGCCCAGGAAGCCAGCGGTCAAGAAGAAGCCCACGGCATTGTGGCCATACCACCACTGCACCATGGCGTCCTGCACACCGGCGTAGGCAGAGTAGCTCTTCATGAAGCCGGCGGGAATCGCAGCACTGTTCACCACGTGGAGCAAAGCCACGGCCAGGATGAACGCACCAAAGAACCAGTTGGCTACATAGATGTGCTTGACCTTGCGCACACCAATCGTGCCAAAGAACACGATGGCATACGACACCCAGACCAGCGTGATCAGGATGTCAATCGGCCATTCCAGTTCCGCGTATTCCTTGCCTTGGGTGTAACCCAGCGGCAAGCTGATGACAGCACCGGCAATGACCAGCACCCAACCCCAAAAGGTGAATGCCGCCAAGGGACCCGCAAACAAGCGGACCTGGCAGGTGCGCTGCACCACGTAGTAGCTGGTGGCAAACAGTGCGCTACCGCCAAACCCAAAGATCACCGCATTCGTGTGCAGGGGTCGCAAGCGGCCATAACTGAGCCAGGGTATGCCAAAGTTGAGTTCTGGCCAGGCAAGTTGGGCGGCGATGATGACGCCCACCAGCATGCCAACCACCCCCACAACCACGGCCAAGATAGAAAACTGCCGCACGACCGTATCGTTGTAGTGCGCAGCATTTGTTTTTGGAGAATCCATCGGGCACCTCTTTGTATTGCGGTAAGAGTTTGTTGCAGTCGGGGCTATCGGGCATTGACACAAGTCAACCGTCTCTGAGAATACGCTCACCCTCTTGTTCCACGCTCTCGAACTGACCGTGGTAAACCGCCCACCACAGCCCGCCCAGAATCAACAGAACCAACATCACGGACAGCGGGATAAGGAGATAAAGGATGTCCATCAGACGGGCTCCAAGGTTGTCTTCGAGAGGTTCAAGGGCGGTGGTGGCGGGTTGCCAGCAGAAGGGACCGAGGACTGTTCCAAAGACCCCTCCTCCACCCGCAGCGTGCTCCGCACCCCAGGCAATGGGGGCAGGTCACGGGCCAGGCGCGCCGCATTGAGCACCACCAACAATGAACTCAACGCCATGCCCAGACCGGCAAGCCAGGCGGGCATCCAGCCCACCACAGCCAGCGGAACACACAACGCGTTGTAGCCAGCGGCCCACCACAGGTTCTGCCGCACGACCCGCAGGGTCCGGCGCGCCAACAAAACCGTCTGAGGCACCAGCATGAGGCTGCTGCCCAGCACAACAAAATCAGCCCGCGACTGCGCCAGTGGAACCGCGCGACCAAAGGCGAACGATACATGTGCACCCGCCAGCACCGGCCCATCATTGAGGCCATCCCCCACCATGGCCACCTGGCGCCCCCCCTCCTGCAGCGCCCGCAATGCAGCCAGCTTACCTTGAGGCGTGCACTCGCCCTGCGCTTGCCCGATGCCAGCCTGCGCGGCCACACGCTCCACGGCACCTCGGCGGTCGCCAGACAGCAGGTGTACCGCAACGCCTTCATGTTGCAATGATGCGACTACGACAGAAGCCTCGGGACGCAGGTCCTCCACCAGATCAAACCGAGCCAGCTCCAAGGCAACACCATCAGCCCCCTGCTCCGAGAGCACCACATGCAACGCAACACCCTCATCCTGCAACGCAACACCCGCATGGCGGGCAGAACCCAGCCGAACCCTGCGCGCGGAATGAGCCCCAGCAACATCTTTGACGGTCGCCGTCAGCCCCAAGCCCGCTTCTTCCTGCAGGTCCGCAACGACCCAGCGCCGCTCCGGCAGTCTTGTCGCGGCAGCCACCACCGCGCGCGATACGGGGTGCATCGATTGCCGCGCCAGCGCAGCCGCCAACACCAGGGCATCGTCAGCACTCCAAGCACCCGTGGTGTGCACAGCCTGCAACGCCATGCCGTCACGGGTCAGCGTTCCCGTCTTGTCAAACACCACCGTGTCCACATGGGCAAGCGCCTCCAGCCCTTGCAGGTTGCGCACCAGTACACCGTGACGAGCCAGCGTGCCCGCCGCCGTCAGCATGGCCACGGGTGTCGCGAGCGAAAGCGCACAAGGACAGGTCACAATCAGGACGGCCACGGCCACCATGAGCGCATGCCCTGGGTCAGACGGCCACCAGTACACAGCGGCCAGCGCCGCTGCCAGCAACACCGCCATCAGAAATGGCCGCGCAATGCGATCTGCCAACTGGGCAAGGCGGGGCTTTTGCAACGAAGCACTTTCCATCAAGGCCACGATCTGTGCGAACCGTGTCTGGCCTCCCGTGCCCTCTACCAGCACCTCGACGGGCGACTGCAGGTTGTAGCTCCCCGCAGTCACTGTGCTACCCATCGGGCGTGGTACCGGGGTGGACTCACCCGTCAGCAGCGCTTCATCGGCATGCGTATTACCCACCGTGATGCGTCCGTCGGCAGGAAAAGCCTCGCCCGGCAGCACACGAATGGTGTCGCCCGCAACGATACGGCGGGTGGCCACGCGGACGAAACCGCCCGCCTTATCGCGCCGCTCCACACTGTCGGGCAAGCGATTCATCACCGCCTCTAGCGCTCCTGCCGTTCGATCACGCAGGCGCAACTCCAGCCAGCGGCCGGTGAGCAGGAAGAAGACGAACATGGTCAAGGAGTCGTAATAAACCTCCTTGCCAAAAATGCCACCCGGATCAAACGTGCCGGCAGTACTGACCAGGAAAGTGATCGCCATGCCCAACGCCACCGGCAGGTCCATACTGACCCGGCGCAGCCGCACATCGCGCAACGCACTGGCAAAGAAGGGGCCACACGAGAAAACCACCATGGGCAAGGAGATCACCCAGGAAGCCCAGCGCAGCAATTGCTCCATCTCCCCCGTCAGATCGCCCGGCTGCGCCACATAGGCAGGCCATGCATACATCATCACCTGCATCATGCAAAAGCCTGCCACCAGCCAGCGCCACAGCGCACGGCGACTCTCACGCAGGCGTTGCCCACGCGCAAAGGCGTCCATAGCGGGCATGGCGCGATAGCCTGCGTTCTGCACCGCCTTCATCCACTGCGAGGGAAGCACCTGGCCCGGCTGCCACACCACCCGCGCCCGGCGCGTGGCAGAACTCACGTCGGCCTGCAATACCCCTGGCACGGCGCGCAAGGCATCTTCAATGGTGAGCGCGCAGGCGGCGCAATGCATGCCATCGAGCACCACCTGCGAATCCCACGCGGTGGATGCAGGGTCCAGAGGCGCACCGCCATCGGCGGCCGCAGCCAGCGGGCCGCCCGCCGAGGTGCAGGGGCGACCAAACGCCAGCCATTCCTGCGGATCGTCCAACAATTGCGTCTGTGTGGCTGGCGCCGGGTCAGTCGCACCATCAAACAAGTGCACCGGATGTGAAGCCGGCGCACCGGGTCGAAACATTGACATGGTTCAAGCCTATCTTTGGGACATGACAGGTACATTGACCTGCATCAAGTCCCGGAACATGATTCATCCTAAGCTTGTTACATCACTTTGAGGAGCCCTATATGTACAAACGCATCCTGATTGCAACGGACGGTTCGGCCTTGTCTGACAAGGCGGTGGAACATGGTCTGTCTCTGGCCGAACTCACAGGCGCTACCGTGGTAGCGCTCAAGGTGGTGCCCCGCTACCCACGCAGCTACTTTGAGGGTGGCATGCCCGTCGACATGAACGACGTGAAACGCATTGAATCCCAATGGGGCGACGCAGCACAGGCCATGGTTGACGGCGTGAAGGCCAAGGGCGGTGCCCAGGGCGTGACGGTAAAGGCCGTCGTTGCCAAGTCGGACCTGGTGGCAGAAGCCGTCATCTCTGCCGCCAAGAAGCACAAGTGCGACCTGATCGTGATGGCTTCACATGGTCGCAAAGGCCTCAAGCGCCTGTTGCTGGGCAGCGAAACGCAGCATGTCCTGACGCACTCGCACATTCCCGTGCTGGTGTTGCGTTAAGCACAAAAATGGCCTCCGGCGCATATCCTTAAAGCGCTAGCAGCTACAAAATAAATAGCAAACCCCAAGGTGACTTCCGTCGCCTTGGGGTTTTTCATGGGTGGCGCCTGCCCCAGCGCGTCAGTGATTGCCCAGGTACAGCTGCGCCATGCGCTCGTCGGCGAGCAAACCCTGGGCCGGGCCCTGCAGCACGCACCGCCCCTGGTCCAGGATGTAACCCTGCTGGCTGATCTGCAGCGCCTGCCGTGCGCGCTGCTCCACCATCAGCACCGCCACACCCGCTGCGGGCAGCTTTTGCACCATGTCAAACACCTTGCCTACCAGCGAGGGGGCCAGCGCGGCGGTGGGCTCATCGAGCACCATGATGCGCGGTGACGGCATGAGGGCACGGGCAAAGGCCAGCTGCTGGCGCTCGCCGCCCGAGAGGTTGCTCGCCGGTTGTGACAGGCGCTCGACCAGCGCCGGAAAGTCCGCAAGCACCTCGTCCATGCGGCGCTTGATGTTCGCCACGCCCCGCACCACCAACAGGTTCTCGCGCACGGTGAGGGACGGGAACACATTGGCCACCTGCGGAACATAGGCCAGGCCCGCGTCAAAACGGTCTTCGGCCGACAGGGCCGTGATGTCGCGCCCGCCCAGGTGGATGGTGCCCGCCACGCGCGGCAGCAGGCCCAGCAGCGCCTTGACCAGCGTGGACTTGCCTGCTCCGTTGGTGCCCGCAATCGTCACGATCTCGCCCGGAGCAACGACCAGGTCGATGCCGTGGATGATGTCCACCTCCGAGTAGCCACCGCGCAGCTGCGCAATCTGTAGCAGCTTGCCTGCGTCGCTCATACCACCCCTCCCATATAGGCTTCTTGCACGCGCGGATCGTCCAGCACGGTGTGCGGGTCACCCTCGGCCAGAATGCTCCCCCGGTCCATCACGATCATGCGGTTCGATAGCGCCTTGAGCGCCTGCAGGTGGTGCTCAATCACGATGAACGCGATGCCCTGCCCGTTCAGCTCGCGCACGCGGTCGCAAATCTCTTCGATGAGCACCGGGTTGACCCCGGCAAACGGCTCGTCGAGCAGGATGCAGCGCGGGTCCAGCATCAGCACCCGGCCCAGCTCCACCAGCTTTTTTTGCCCGCCCGACAAGCCCCCCGCCTTCACATCGCGCACTCGTGCCAGGTTCAAGAACTGCAGGATGCCGTCGGCCTTGGCCGCCAGCTGTGCCTCGTGCTCACGCAGGCTGCGGGTCTGGAAAAATGCATTCAACAGCCGCTCACCCTGTGGGTTGGCGGCGGCTGCCATCAGGTTCTCGTGCACCGTGAGGCTTTTGAACTCGCGCGGTATCTGGAACGTGCGTACCAGCCCCAACCTGGCACGGCGGTACGGGGGCATGCGCGTGATGTCCTGCCCTTCAAAGCGGATCTGGCCCGCATCGGCAGGCTGCTGCCCGGCAATGGCCGCAAACAGGGTGCTCTTGCCCGCACCGTTGGTGCCCGCAATGCCCAGAATCTCGCCCGCAGCCAGTTGCAGCGACACCCCATCGACCGCCTTGAAGCCCCCGAATTGCCGCGTGACGGCCTCTACTTTCAGCATCGTTGTTGCGGTCATTGGGATTTGCCTCCAAACAGGCCGTTGGGCTTGTACAAGGTGACCAGGATCAGCGCCAGGCCCACCGCCGCCAGGCGCAGGCTGGCCATGCCGACCTCCGACACGCCGGGCACCCAGTCTTTGGCAAAACGCGAGCCTTCCAGGAACACCATCAGCAACAGCGAGCCAAACACCGCGCCGCGCACCGTGCCAGAGCCGCCCATCACCAAGCCCATCCACACATAAAAGGTAATGAGCGGGATAAATTGCTCGGGGGTGATGAAGGTGATGAAGTGCGCATAGAACGCCCCCGCCACCCCGGCCAGCGCCGCCCCCAGCATGAACACCTGCACCTTGAACCAGGCCGGGTCCTTGCCCAGAGCCGCCAGCGCGGGCTCATCGTCGCCAATCGCCTTGAGCAACCGCCCAAACGGGCTGGCGGCCAAGCGCACCGTGCCCCAGGCCACTACAGCAACCACCACCAGCAAGGTGGCAAACATGGCCATGTCAGACGCACCCCCGCCCCAGGACGCAAACGCCTTGGGCAAACCAGGCAAGCCCTGCACACCCTTCGTGAGCCAGCTTTCTTGCTGGATGGAGATGCGCACGGCCTCCGAAAAGCCCAGCGTCACGATGGCCAGGTAGTCGTCTCGCAGGCGAAGCGACAGCAGGCCAATCGGCAAGGCAAGCAGGCCCGACACCACGCCCGCCGCCACAAAACACAGCACCAGCGGCACGCCTTGCAGCGACAGCAGGCCCGAGGTGTAGGCGCCCACGGCAAAAAAAGCCACGACACCAAAGTTGACCAGCCGGGTCAGCCCGAACTGCAGATTCAGGCCCAGCGCCAGCAGGCAGTAGATGAGCGCGATGATGCCAATGGCACACAGGTAAGCAATCATGAATCGGACCCCTTACCGCACCAATTGCACACGGCCCATGATGCCCGCCGGGCGCACCAGCAGCACCAGCGCCAACACCACAAACGACAGCACCAGCTTGTACGACGGCCCCATGAGCGGCACCGCCAGCTCTTGCGCCACACACAGCAGCAGCGCACCCAGCACCGCGCCCACCGGGCTACCGATGCCGCCCAGCACCATGGCCGCAAAGGCGGGGATCAGGCTCTCCCACCCCATCTCGGGGCTGACCACGGCCTTCATGCCCAGCAGCACGCCACCCAGCGACGACAACGCGCCCACCAGCAGCCACAGGCTGAGCATGAGCCCGTTGGCACGGATACCGCTGGCCCGCGCCAGGTCTGCACTGTCGGCCACGGCGCGCAGTTGGCGGCCAAAGCTGGTGCGATAAATCAGCACAAACACCACCGCCAGGCTGACGGCAGCCACGGCCGCAATGGCCAGGTCGGTGGGCAGGATGCGAATGCCGCCAAAGTTCCAGGCGCGCACCAGGGGCAAGTCAAACGTACGCTGGTCATGGCCCGCAAAAAAGCCGATCAGGCTGCGCAGCAAAAACCCGAGGCCAATCGCCGCGAGCATGGACGACACCATGGGCCGCCCCGCCAGCTTGCGAAAAATCAGCGTGTACGAGCCCGCCGACACCAGGGCCGTGACCACCATGCTGATGAGCGCCGCCGCCCACAGCGGCCAGCCTCCCAGCAACTGCACCGCCACGGCCGCGTAGGCCCCGGTGGTCAGCATGTCGCCCGTGGCTGCATTGGGAAAGCGGTTGACGCCCATCACCAGGGTCATGGCCAGTGCGGGCAATGCCACCACCAGCCCTTCGATCAATCCATTGATCAGTAGATTTACAAAGTCGATCCAGGTCATTGCGTCATTCCGTCATCCCGCGCGCATCTCGCCCTGCGCATTCAAAAATTAAGGCCCGGGGCCCACACTGCGTGGGCACACCGGGCCTGCGCCATCACATCGTGATGGACACCACGTCGCGGCGCACCAGCTGGCCCTTTTCAATGACGAAAACGCCGAAGTCGGGCGTGGCATCGCCAAACTTGTCGAAGTCGAGCTTGCTGGAAGCGCCTTCGTAGTTCACCTTGGCCTTCTTGCCCAGCTGCGCCTTGCCATCGGCGAACGAGTACACGGCGGTGCCGGGCGCGTTGGACACTTCGCGCAGCTTGGCATTGATTTGCTCCACCGTGGCCTTGGGGCCGGCGGCCTCCATGGCCAGGGCCAGAGAGATCACCATGTCGTAGGCCATGGCAGCGTAGATATTGGTGGAAACCGGCTTGCCCGTGGCCTTGGTGAAGGCTGCATCGAACTGCGCGTACGACGTGCTTTTTTCGTTGGAGACTGTCTCCACCGAAATGATGCCTTCGCACACTTCAGCGCCCAGCGCCTTCACCAGGTCAGGATTGGCCGCCCAGCCGGGGATGACCCATTTGTTGTCGGCGCCCGCTTGGAACCATTCGCGCAGGATGATGGTGGTGTCGGGCAGGTACGAGCCCATCACGATCACATCGGGCTTGGCCGCCAGAATTTTTTGCAACTCGCTGCGGTAGCTGGGGCGGCTCGGCTCATACGTGACGTGCGCCGCCACCTTGCCGCCACGCTTTTCCCACGCCTTGGTGAAGCCCTCCACATTGCCCAGGCCCGAGGCGTTGTTGAACGCCATGGTGGCAGGCCGCTTGAAGCCGCGCTTGGTGCAGATCTCGGCAAACGCTGCGCCAAAACGGTCGTTGGTGGCCTGAAAACGCCACACCAGGTCCTTGGTGTCCAGCGTAGAGATGGCGGGTGCGCCCGACACGTTCATCTGAATGAGGCCCGCCGCATCGGTCAGCGGCATCACCGCCAGCGTCACGCCCGAGGCCCAGGTGCCCAGCACGGCCTGCACCTTGTTCACTTCGATCAGCTTCTTGGCGGCCAACACGGCGGCGTCAGGCTTGGTCTGGTCGTCTTCCGTGAAGAGTTCGAGCTTGCGGCCGCCCGCACCGCCAGCGGCATTGACCTCGTCCACCGCGAGGCGGATGGCCTGCTGCATGCCCGGGCCGTAGGGGCTGCCCGCGCCCGTGATGGGCGTGAGCGAGCCGATGCGAAACACGTCGCCTTGCTGGCTGAAGCCGATGGAGGGAAGACATTGCAGGGCAGCAGCCGCGCCGCCGAGTTTGACGAAATTTCTACGTTGCATGGTGTTCTCCGGTGAGGGGGTGAGGGGGGAAAGGGAATCAAAGGGTGTTCTTGACCCACACGCCGTCCTTGGCGATGGCGCGGATGCGCTCGCCCTGGTTCAGCAGGCAGGTGATGTCGGTGAGCGGGTCGCCATCGACCAGCAACAGGTCGGCAATGGCACCGGCCGTGATCTCACCCAGCTGGCCTTGCTGGCCCAGAATTTCCGCACCGATCAGAGTGGCCTGTTGCAGCACGGGGCCATTGCCCAGCACGTCGGCGCGCAGGCGCAGCTCGTCGGCCTGCAGGTAGTGCGTTTCGGCCAGCAGATCGCTGCCCAGGCCCATCTTCACACCCGCCTTGGCCAGGATCTCGATGGCCTGCTTGCCCTGGCTGCGCACGGAATCGATCTTGGCGATGGACACCGCAGGCAGGCCGTAGCGCTCGCCCTCGTTGGCCAGGCCTTCGTAGGTGATGAGCGTGGGCACCATGAAAGCGCCCATCTCCGCCATCAACTCAGCGGTGGGCGCATCCACCAGGTTGCCGTGCTCGATGGTGCGCACGCCACAGCGCACAGCGCGGGCAATGGCACGTGGCGTGTAGGCATGGGCCATGACGTAGGTATTGGCGTTAGAGGCTTCCTCCACGATAGCGCGCAGCTCGGCCTCGGAGTAACCCAGGTTGCCAATCGGGTCGTTGGGCGAGGCCACACCGCCCGATGCCATCACCTTGATCTGGGTGGCGCCCTTCAGAATTTCTTCACGCACCGCCAGGCGGCAGGCGTCCACGCCATCGACCACGCGGCCGATGTTGCCCAGCTTGTAGGCGCACGAGCACACATCCAGGTCGTCGTTGCGCTGGCGGAAATCCGCATGCCCGCCGGTTTGCGACAGCGCCTTGCCCGCAGGGAAGATGCGCGGCCCTTGCACCAGCCCCGTGCGCACTGCCTCGGCCAGTGACCAGTCGGCACCACCGGCATCGCGCACCGTGGTAAAGCCGCGTTCCAGCATACTTTTCATGATGGGCAGCGAGCGCAGCATGGTGAACACGTTGGGCATCTTGGCCACGGCGCCCAGGTTGAACGACGACGCCACCACATGCACGTGGCAGTCGATCAGGCCGGGCATGAGCGTCATGCCCTTGGCGTCCAGAGTCGCAGTGCCCTCGGGCACTTCCAGATCACTTCCCACGGCAGCGATGCGGCCGTCCTGCACCCACACCGAGAGGCCGGTGCGCAGTGTGAGCGCATGTACATCCAGAACGCGGCTGTTTTCAATCAACAAAGAGGTCATGGGATTCGTCAAAGTGAGAGCAATGGCTTCAAAATTACTCATAGCCCGTTTCTAGAAGGCCATGAAGGTCGGTCAGGCCCCATTTCGGTGCAATGCAGCATTTTCAAAGGAGTTGGCTGACATGCTGGTGTCACAGGACGCATTTATCGGGCCAATCGCACTTGTCTGCAACGCCTAAAATCTCACCCACCCATGACTAACACTCATACCCACCCATGCGCCGCCTGTGCCCCACCATCTCTGAGCTGAACGCTTTTCACTCTGCGGCCAAGCACCAGGCCTTCACGATGGCGGCGCGCGAGCTGTGCGTGACGCAAAGCGCCATCAGCCGGCACATCGCGGCGCTGGAGGACTACCTGGGCCAGAAGCTGTTCATCCGCAAGGCCACGGGGCTGGAGCTGACCGAGGCGGGGGCCACTTACCTCAACGCCACACGCCCTGCGATGGCCGCGCTGGAGTCGGCCACAGCGCAGCTCATGTCATATGGAGGCGACGGCGGCTCGCTGAACCTGTCGGTGCCGCCCACGTTTGCAGCGCAGTGGCTGTTTCCGCGCCTGGGACACTTCAAGCGCACGCTGCCGCAGGTGTCGCTGAACTTTGTGCGCTACCAGCACGCGCACGACTTTGCAACGCCGCATGAGTTCGATGCTGCCATTCAATACGGCTATGGCAACTGGCCCAGCGCCAATGCGCGCTACCTGATTGGCAAAGAGACCAGCATTGTGTGCAGCCCGCAGTTGCGCGATGCCCTGCCCCTGCACACGCCGCAGGACCTGGTGCGCGCCACGCTGCTGCAGCACATCGAGGTGCCCCTGGCCTGGCACGACTGGATGGAAGCCAATGGCCTGGACACCAGTGCCAGCCGTTTCGGGCCGGGGTTCAACCTGTACTCGCTGATCATCCGTGCAGCACTGTCGGGCTTTGGCGTGGGCATTGTTCCCACCTGCCTGGTAGAGGATGAACTGGCGGCGGGCACCCTGATCGAGCCCTTGGCCCAGCGCTTTGAAAGCCCCTTGGGCTACTACTTGTGCGCACCCACCGCCCGCACCAATCTGTCGGTGTACCGGCTGGTGGCGGGGTGGTTGGAGCATTGCTGCAACCACGCCGACGGCGCCGCAGCACCTGCCGCAACGCCTTGCATCTTCTGCAGCCCACAGGCCTCAGCGGCCGGGTAAGTGGCAAACCGCGAAGGGTGCGCTACAGGCGCAACACCCTCGCCGATCGCGCCGCCGCCCGTTCAGGCAAACAGGCCCTTGTGCTGCTCGCGCAGCAGGTTCTTTTGCACCTTGCCCATGGTGTTGCGGGGCAGCTCGGGCACCACAAAACACTTCTTCGGAATCTTGAAGTTGGCGAGCTGCGACTTGAGTGACGCCACGATGGCCTCAGGGTTGAGCTGCGCGCCCGGCTTGGCAATCACCACGGCCACGCCCACTTCGCCAAAGTCGGGGTGCGGCACGCCCACCAGGGCGCTTTCGGCCACGCCGGGCATGTCGTTGATGTAGCCCTCGATCTCTGCGGGGTAGACGTTGTAGCCGCCGCTGATGATGAGGTCCTTGCTGCGGCCAACGATGCTCACGTAATCGCGCTCGTCCACCTTGCCCACATCACCGGTCTTGAACCAGCCGTCTTTGGTGAACTCTTCGGCCGTCTTCTCGGGCATGCGCCAGTAGCCCTTGAACACATTCGGGCCCTGGACCTGGATGTTGCCGATCTCGCCCACGGGCAGTGGCTTGTTGGCATCGTCCACCACGCGCAGGCCCACGCCAGGCAGCGGGAACCCCACCGTGGCGCCGCGGCGCTCGGTCTGGCCCTTGTGGCGCGCATCGGCCGCGTAGGGGTTGGACGTCAACATGATGGTCTCGCTCATGCCATAGCGCTCCAGAATGGTGTGGCCGGTGCGTTGCTGCCAGTCGGTGAATGTCTCGATCAGCAATGGCGCAGAGCCAGCGATGAACAGGCGCATGTTCTTTGTGGCCTCCTTGTTCAAGCCGGGCTCGGCCAGCAGGCGCACGTACAGCGTGGGCACACCCATGAAGACGGTGGCGCGAGGCATGGCCGCCAACACGGCCTTGGGGTCGAACCTGGCCATCCAGATCATCTTGCTGCCGTTGATGAGCGCACCATGGATGGCCACGAACAGGCCGTGCACATGAAAGATGGGCAGCGCGTGGATCAGCACATCACCCTTCTTCCAGCCCCAATACGCCTTGAGCACCTGCGCGTTGGACAGCATGTTGCCGTGCGTGAGCATCGCGCCCTTGCTGCGGCCCGTGGTGCCGCTGGTGTAGAGGATGGCGGCCAGATCATCGGCGGAGCGCTGCACAGGCGTGTGTGTGTCGCCGTGGTGCGCGGCACGGTCCAGCAGGCTACCGGTGCGGTCTTCGCCCAGTGTGAACACATGCTGGGTGCCCAGCGTGAAGGCGATCTTGCTCACCCAACCGAAGTTGCCCGGCGTGCACACCACCACGGCGGGCTCGGCGTTGCCGATGAAGTATTCGATCTCAGCGCTCTGGTAGGCGGTGTTGAGCGGCAAAAACACAAAGCCGGCGCGCAACGTGGCCAGGTACAGCACCATCGCTTCGACCGATTTCTCAACCTGCACGGCCACACGGCTACCTTCAGGCAGCTTGAGCGACACCAGCAGGTTGGCCATGCGGGCGCTGGCACGCTCCAGGTCGCCCCAGGTGTAGAAAAGCGGCGTGCCGTCTGCGGCCGTGGTCTCTACGGCGGTGCTGTCGAGGTCAGACGGAAATGCGGCGCGCAGCGCGCTGAAAAGGTTGTGTTGGCTCATGGCTTGGGCTTTGCTTCTTTGGCAGGTTGCAGGTGGCAAGAATTCGATGGAGGCGGAGGTGGATGTTTTGGCAGGGGCGACGCTGCTCAAAAAACGGGCGTGCGTTTATCCAGAAACGCGGTGATGCCTTCGCGATGCTCCGCGCTGTGGGCGTATCCGTAAGGGTCAGGTGCGCCGTTCACTATGGTTTCGATAGCTGTTAGTGCTTGTATTTCTTGCGCTACAGGCACTTTGAGCGCTCGAAACGTCTGCTTGTTCATGCGGGCGGCCTGGGGGGCCAGTGCAGCAATCCGTTGGGCGCTGCCCGCCGCCTCGGTGGCCACCATGTCATCAGGTACCACGCGGCTCAAAAAACCACGCGCCAACATGTCGGGGGCGCTGAAGGTGGCGGCCTCCAGCAGCATCTGCCGGGCCGTGACATCGCCCACGGCGCCGGCCACCAGTTGGGCCTCGCGCGGGGCCATGGGAAAACCCAGCTTGGCAATCGGAGCGCCAAAACGGGCGCCACTGCCCGCAATGCGGATGTCGCAGCAACTGGCGATCTCAACCCCAGCCCCCATGCAGGCGCCGCTAATCTGGGCCACGATAGGAACGTCGCACATGAGCATGGCGTTCAGCCCGCCCCACACATCGTTCTCATGAAAATCGCGCAGGGCTGCGGCGTCAAAACGAAAGCCGGGGTATTCAGAAATATCCCCGCCCGCACAAAAAGCCCCGCCCTCGCCCACGATGAGCACGCAGCGCACATCGCTGCTGCGCTGGATACCGTCAAACACCGCACGCAACTGCCGCCACATGGGTCGCGACATGGCGTTCAGCCGCCCAGGATGGCGCAGGGTGACATGCACCACACCGCCCTCACTCACATCCATCAACACTTCACCAGACATCTTGGTATCCATCCCGTCATGAATCGCCCAGGGCCTGAAAGGCCCGCGCAGCGCTGTGGCGCGTGCCACCGTGGAACCGGCTCTGCCGGGCCACGGGTCGCGTCCCCCTTGGGGGATGGCGCGCAGCGCCACAGGGGGTTAATCGAGCTTCGCCCCCGAAGCCTTGACCACCGCCGCCCAGCGCTTGACCTCGCTGCTGACGAAAGCGCCAAACTGCGGCTGGGTCATGCCGCCATAGTCCGCACCGTTGTTGGCCCACACTGCCTTGAGTTCCTCGGCCGTGCCCAGACGCTTGATCTCGTCTACGATGCGCGCCTGCACATCGGCCGGCGTGCCTTTGGGCGCCCACAGGCCGTACCAGGTGGTCACGGTGTAGTCGGGCAGGCCCACCTCTGCGGCGCACGGCACATCGGGGAAGGCCGGGTTGCGCTTGGCGCCCGACACCATGAGCGCCTTGATACGGCCACTCTTGATGTGATTGGCTGACGAGCCCAGGCCGTCGAACATCATGTCCACATTGCCACCAATCAGATCCTGCAGCGCAGGGCCTGCGCCACGGTAGGGAATGTGGGTGATGAAAGTGCCCGTCTGCTGCTTGAACAACTCGCCCGCCAGGTGGTGCGAGGTGCCCGCTCCGGCCGAGCCATAGTTGAGCTTGGCCGGGTTGCGTTTGACGAAGTCCAGGAACTGCTTGAAGTTGGTGGACGGCGTCTTGGGGTTGACCACCACCACCTGGGGCACGTTGGCCAGCAAGGCCAGGGGGATGAAATCCTTCTCGATGTCGTAGTCGAGCTTGGGGTACATCGACGGTGCAATGGCATGGTGCACTGCGCCCATGAACAGTGTGTAGCCGTCGGGCGCTGCCTTGGCCGCAATGCTGGCCCCGAGTGTGCCGCCGGCCCCGCCCCGGTTGTCGATCACCAGCGTCTTGCCAGTGCTCTTGGAAAACTGCGCGGCCAGCGGCCGGGCAAACGCATCGGTGCCGCCACCGGCAGGGAACGGCACCACCACCGTCACGGGCTTGGTGGGCCAGTTGCTGTCGGCCCAGCTGCTGCCGCTGGCCAGGCCCAGGCCTGCAGCCGCCGCGCCGAGCAGCACATCCCGGCGTTGGATTCGCGATTCAGTCATTCCTTGTCTCCTGTCGTTGTAAAAATAATGTGCAGCCTGCCCAGCAATGCGCCGGGTGCTACCGTCAGTCGCGGCAAAGGCTTTCGATGTCCCCCGACACTGGCACCTTGCCCTGCGCGAGCAAGCTGCGATGCTTGTCGATGCGCTTGATGTCGTACAGGTAATTCACCATCAGTCCGTACGATTGTTTCAAACCCTTGGACGAGGGGTCGCCCGCCCAGTTGAGGCGCTCTACCCGTGCGCCGTTGCCCAAGTGGAAGCGGGCCACAGGATCCACCGGCTTGCCCTCTTGCAGTTCACGGCCCAGATAGTATGCGGCGCATTCAAGCAGCATCTGCCGAACGGGCGACTTGGTGTCCAGCTCCAGCGCCTTGTCGATGGCGCCCAACAGGTGCGTTGCCTGCGGTGGCTCAAAACCCACCGCACGGCCCAACTCGGCGCGGCGCTTGTCGTCCAGGCGTTCCAGCATGGCGCCCGCGTGTTTGCCCAGCCAGGAGCGAAAACCCGGGATGGGCGACAGCGTGGCAAAGGTGCGCAGGCGCGGAAACTCGGCGGTGAGTGTTTCCACCACATGCTTGATGAGCGAATCCCCAAAACTCACGCCCCGCAGCCCTGTCTGCGTGTTGCTGATGGAGTAGAAGATGGCCGTGGTGGCCTTGCCCAGATCGGCAGGCGCAGCGGCCTCATCCAGCAGCGGAGTGATGCTGGCCGATATCTTGTCCACCAACGCCACCTCCACAAAAATCAGCGGCTCATTGGGCAGGCGAGGATGAAAAAACCCGTAGCAACGCCGGTCGCTGTCGAGGCGGTTTTTGAGGTCCGCCCAGCTGCGGATGTCATGCACGGCCTCGTACTTGATGAGCTTTTCGATCAACGAGGCGGGCGAGTCCCACGACAGGCGGCGCAGCTCCAGAAAAGCCACGTCAAACCAGGTTGAGAACAGGTGCTCCAGCTCGGCATCCAGCGCCAGCAGGCGCTTGTCGGCCTTGAGCAAGGGCAACAATTCTGCGCGCATGTCCACCAAAAAGCGCATTCCTTCCGGGAACACCGAAAACCGCTGCAGCAACCGCGTGCGCGGCGACACCAGCGCGCGGCGCAGGCTGATCTCGGCCTGGCCTTCTTCTGCCGTGCCTGCAGCCGCCTCGTAGCGTTGGCGGGCCGACTTGAAGCGGGTGGCGTCGGGGGCAAACTGCTCGCACATCAACAGCCACATATCGCGCCGCTCTTCGGCCTCAGCCTTGGCGTACCACTCGGCCACCGCCTGGGCGCGGCGCCCCCCCTCCAGCTCGCTGACCTGCGGTGCCACCACCTCTTGCAGATCTGCCAGCAAACGGCGCAATGCGCGGGGCGACAGCGACTCCTGCCCGCGCCGCAGCGTGGCCTGCAATCGCTCATGGGTGGAGCGCGGCACAGCCACCTTGGCCACCACATCGGTGACGGATTTATCGAGGCTTGCCTTGGCCGACTTGTCTCCGGCCTTGTCGGCGGAAGGTGCAGCGGTGCGCAGCCGCGAGACACTGCGGGTGATCCATTCAGGGGTGTTGTTCATCATGGTGTCAACCTCGATTGCTGATTGCGGGCTACGTCGCGCAGCGCATCGCGCTGGCGCAACAAATGGGTGCGCATGGCCTCTTCGGCGGCATCGCAATCGCGCGCCTTGAGCGCCGCGAAGACGGCCAGATGCTCTGCCAGGCTTTGCTGCAGGCGGCCCGGCGCGTGCAGCGTCTGCTGCCGCGCCAGCCGCAGAATTTTGCGCAGATCACCAATCACTTGCGCCAGCCAGCGGTTGTCCGCCAGGGTGATGAAGGCCTCATGGATGGCGTAGTTGGCCTCGTAGTAGTCGGTGATGCGCCCGTCCGAGGCGCATTGTTCAAGCCGCTCGTGCAACGACTCCAGCGCCGCCACATCGGCAGCACCCGCCTTGCGTGTGGCCTCATGGGCAGCACGGCCTTCGAGCAGGGCGATCACCGGAAAGAGGTCATCCAGATCGCTCTCGGTGATCTGGGCGACAAAACAGCCGCGGCGCGGTTCGTGGCGCAAAAGACCTTCGGCCACCAACACCTTGAGAGCCTCTCGCAGCGGTGTGCGCGAGATCGACAGCCGTTCGCACAGGGCGGCCTCGTCCAGAAAGCTGCCGGGCAACAAGGCCCCGGCAAAGATCTGCTCGCGCAGCCGCGAGGCGACTTCATCGTGCAGTGAATTCGGGACAGAACGCATGTGATACGAGACTCCAGGGTCAACACCTTCAACACTCAAAACACCCGCGAGGCATCGGCGGACAGCCGTAACGGGGCGACAGGGTGCCAGCAGACTGCCTGCAACACACCTTCATCAGCTGGCAATGGGTGCGATTGCCTCACCATGTTTGTAATTTCTCATAATTACGCAAAATAACAAGATGAAAACCCTGATTTCAGGGCTTTGGTTACACAAAAGTCGGGGGGTGCTGCGGCAGAGCAACGCCGCACAGCACCAAGGCGGTGTTGTTGGCTCTTTTTGACCGGCGTATCACGCGGGGTGCGTGACGCTGCTCGCCCCTGCCTGGCGTGATCGCAACGCCTCACGCGACGCCTGCAAATCCTTCCACCAAGTGGTCGATCCACACACGCAGCTTGGCAGGCAAAAACCGGTTGGGCGGGTACAACACCCAGGCCGTGCCCGCGTACGAGGTTTTGTGCTCCCAGTCGGGCAGCACAGGCACCAGATCGCCACGCTCCAGGGCAGAGCGCGCGGTAAAGCCGGGCAGGCTGGCAATGCCCAGATCGCTCAAAGCCGCCTCCAGCCGCACCTCGCTGTGGTTGGCCACATAGCGCCCACGCACGGCCACCGTGGCGACCTCGCCTGCTCGCTCAAAGCGCCAATGCCGGTCACGCTCGTCTTCCCCAAGGTAAATGCAGGCATGCCGCTCCAGCTCGCGCGGGTGCTGCGGATGGCCCTGCTCGGCCAGGTACCGGGGGCTGGCACAGACCCGGTGCTGCAAGGTAGCCAGTGGCCGCCCCGCCAGGCCCGGCGGCGGGGTATCGGTCACGCACAAGGCCAGGTCAATGGATTCTTCGAACAGATCCACGGTGCGGTCAGTGATGAGAAGTTGCACGTCCACCTCGGGGTATTGCCGCAGAAACGGCAGCACCAGGGGGTGCACCAGCTGGCGCCCCACGGCCTTGGGCATGCTCATGCGCACGAGGCCCGAGGGCGCGGCCGAATGCGTGTCGCTCAGCGCCCACACCTCACGCGCAGCCGCCACCATGGCCTGGCAGCGGCTGTAGGCGGCAGCACCGGCATCGGTGAGCTTGAGCTTTCGGGTGGTGCGCTCCAGCAGGCGCACGCGCAGCACAGCTTCCAGTCGGGCCACTTGCCGACTCACGGCCGAGGGCGTAACACCCAGTTGCCGGGCCGCTTTTGAAAAACTACCGGAATCCACCACGCGCGCAAAAGCGGCCATGTCGGGCAGGCTGTCCAGGGGCTTATTAGTGCTCATGAGGAACAAATTCTGTTCTTGAATAGTGATTATCTCTATTGATACGCAAATAGATAATTACCAAGACCCACAGATCGCTCGACACGCCCTACCCCAACCCGCCCCAACCTGACCCATGACCCCCACGTTGCCCCTGACCCCATCCGCCCTCCTGGCCCCACGACTGTCTGACGGGGCGCTGCTGCTCGTGGCCGTGGTGTGGGGCACAAGCTATGGCGTGGCCAAAGGGGCGCTGGTGTTTTATCCGGTGCTGGGCTTTCTCGCCGTGCGCTTTCTGCTGACTTTTGCCCTGCTACTGCCCGCGCTGCTCCGCGCAACGATTCCAGAGCGCCGGGATGCCCTATACGCCGGGGTGCCCCTGGGCGCTCTGATGCTGGGCATTTTTCTGTGCGAAACCTTTGGTTTGGCACTGACACAGGCCAGCAATGCGGCCTTTCTGATCAGCCTGTGTGTGGTGTTCACGCCGTTTGCCGAGTGGTGGCTGTTGCACCAACGGCCCAGCCGGGCCATGTTCGTGTTTGCCGCCGTCTCGCTGCTGGGGGCGGCGCTGCTCAGCGGAGGTTATTCGGGCCACTGGGGTTGGGGCGATGCACTGATGTTGGCCGCTGCCGTGTTGCGCGCCATCACCGTGTGCCAGACCACCCAGCTGACCCGCCGCCGCAACGCGCCGGTGCTCGCACTCACCGCGGTGCAGGCCGGCGTGATTGGCCTGGGCAGCCTGCTGCTGGCGCTGGCCCTGCCGGGCAAGCTGCCGCCCCTGCCCTCGCTCAACGACGCCAGCGCTTTCTGGCTGGCCTGCATTTATCTGGTGGTCGGCTGCACGGTGTTTGCGTTTGTGGTGCAGAACTGGGCCCTGCGCCACAGTTCGCCGACCCGGGTTGGCCTGCTCATGGGCAGCGAGCCCGCGTTTGGTGCGCTGTTCGCAGTGTTCTGGCTGGGTGAACAACTCAGCCCCACGGGCTGGCTGGGGGGCGCACTCATCGTGGCAGCAGCACTGTGGACGATGGCCCGCCGGGCCGGGCCACACAGCTGAGCCGCTACATCAGGGCTTTGGTGCCTTCTGGCTGACCTGCCCAATCAGCCGGTGATAAAAGCGGATCGCATCCACATAGTTGGCAATCTCCAGTCGCTCGTTGGTGCCGTGGAAACGCTTCAAATCCTCCGAATTGGCACGCACGGGCGAAAATTTGAAGATGTGGTCACTGATCGCGCCATAGTGCTGAGAATCCGTGCCCGCCACCATGAGGCCCGGCGCCACCAGCACATCCGGAAAAATTTCACGGATGGTCTGGTTGAGTTGGCGGTACTGCGTCGAGTCGGTAGGCGCGACCTTGGACGCATCCACCGCGCCCGGCAACGTGCTCAACTCAACCTGGGCGGCAGGCGCGCGGATCTTGCTGCGCACATGCTCCATCACCTGCTCTTTGGTGTCTCCGGGCAGCAGGCGGAAGTTGACCGTGGCTTCGGCGCGACCAGGCACCACGTTGTCACGGTTGCCAGCGCTCACGATGGTCAACGCCGTGGTGGTGCGCAGCATGGCATTGGTGCTGGAGGCTCCCTCCAGCTGCTTTTGCACCACCGGCCGGAACAACCACAGGTTGGACAGCACGACGCGATTCACCCCGCCCATCTCAGGCGCCAGGGTATCGAACATCTCGCCCGCCACCCCACGAATGCCGCCAGGCAATTGCTCCTCGTCCAGACGCTTGAGCGCGTCGCTCATCATGGCGATGGCGCTGCTGCCCTTGTGGGGCGGCATGGACGAATGCCCCGGTGTACCCGACATCGTCATCACCACCGACATATAGCCCTTCTCGGCCACGCCAATGAGCGCGGCAGGCTTGGCCAAGCCTGGCATCACGCCGTCCAGAATCAAAAGGCCCTCGTCGATCACGAAGTCCAGGCGCACCTTGCGCTCCTGCAGCAAAGCCGCGATCTTGGCCGCGCCGCGCAGGCCGCCCACTTCCTCATCGGCACCAAAGGCGAGGTAGATGGTGCGCTGGGGCTGAAAGCCACTGGCCAGCAGCATCTCCACGGCTTCGAGCTGGCTCATCAGGTTGCCCTTGTCGTCCCAGGAGCCACGACCCCAGACAAAACCGTCCTTGATCGCACCCGAATACGGTGGCTGCGCCCAGTCGCCCTCGGTGCCCGGCGCCACAGGCACCACGTCCTGGTGCGCCATCAACATGACCGGTGTGGCGCTCGCGTCACTACCAGGCCAGGTGTAGAGCAGGCTCAGCTCGCCCACCACTTCGCGCTGGAGCTTGGCATGCACCCGCGGAAACCGGGCCTGCAGCAGCGCGTGGAACTGCATGAACTGGCCAACACTGGCCTTGGCGTCGTCACGCGAGGACTCGGTGCGCAAGCGCACCGCCTCGGCCAGGCGCTGGGCCACGGCAGCGTCATCCACTGGCAGGCGGGCGATGGGCGGCACCTCCCACTGGCGCGAGCCCTTGCGTGCGGTGTTGATGCCCAGGGCCGCAGCCAGCAGCACAGCCAGGGCGAGCAGCCCCAGCAGGAGTTTCTTGATCATGTCTGTCGGAGCCTTGTCAGGGAGGGGTCACCGGCGGCCTTCGCGTGCGAGGAAAGCAACACCACGGCAGTGACCCAATGCGGTCACAAGCATAGTGCAACTTGCTCCTCCCGCCCCCCGGATAGGCGACACCCGCGCGCCGGGTGGTGCTGGGCGTGCACCGCCACCCAGCGTGGCCGCCTGCGGGCGGCACCGTCACCCACCCGCAGCCCAACCCACCCCTTGCCCCATGCAGACAGTCCTGCCAACTCACTCCGTTTTTGATAGCTGCCAGCGCTTTGAAATCAAGCGCAAACAGTCATTTCACTTGAAACTTGGCGGTACCACCACCGGCTGGCGCTGCGCCCACAGCCACAGTCCCGCACCGCCCACGATCATGGGCACACACAGCCATTGCCCCATGCTCATGCCGAGCGACAGGATGCCCAGAAAAGCATCGGGCTCGCGAAAATATTCGGCAATGAACCGGAAGCAGCCATAGCCCAGCAGGAAGACCGCCGCCACCTGGCCTGGGCGACGCTCCTTGCGCGCATAGAACCACAGCAGAATGAACAGCAGCAGCCCCTCCATGAGGAACTGGTACACCTGTGAGGGATGGCGTGGCTGCATCGAGCCGCTGTGGGCAAACACCATGCCCCAAGGCAAGTCAGGGCTGGCAAAACGACCCCAGAGTTCGCCATTGATGAAGTTGCCCACCCGCCCGGCCGCCAGACCCGTGGGAACGCAGGGCGCCACAAAATCCGCCACCTGCAGCCAGGGCCGCTTGCGAGAGTGCGCAAACCACAGCATGGCAGCGACCACGCCCAGCAGCCCCCCATGAAAGGCCATGCCACCCTGCCACACTGCAAAAATCTCCAGCGGGTGACTGAGGTAGTAGCCGGGCTTGTAAAACAAACAATAGCCCAGCCGCCCGCCGATGACCACACCGGCCACGCCCAGGAACAAGATGTCCTCGACGTCCTTGCGTGACCAGGCGCCCTGGCCGGTGATGGAGGCAAAAGGCTCGTGCCGCAGGCGCCGGATGCCCAGCAACATGAACAAGCCAAAGGCCGCAAGATAGGTCAGGCCATACCAGTGCACGGCCAAGGGGCCGATCTGAAGGGCAACAGGGTCAATGTGGGGATAGGTCAACATGGTGGGCGGTATTGTGCCCGTGCCCTGCAGGGCCCCGGCGGCGGCTTCGCGGAATGTCGATACACCCTGGGGACTCTTCAATGCGAACGCTTCTGATCCCGGTACGCATATAAAACGGCTTCCAGGGGCATTCGCCCTGGGCTGTGCATGCCAGCGCGATACTCACGCCTTTCAAGATCAGGGCAACAATATGCAGGGAAACCCCCAAGTCGTCGAATATCTCAAGGATCTGCTGCGTGGCGAACTGGCGGCACGCGACCAGTATTTCGCGCATTCGCGTCTGTATGAAGACCAGGGTTTCGCCAAGCTCTATGCACGCCTCGACCACGAAATGCAGGAGGAAACCCAGCATGCCGATGCGCTGCTGCGCCGCATCCTCTTCCTGGGCGGACGCCCCGACATGCGCCCCAAAGAGTTCACACCCGGCGAGACGGTGCCCGAGATGCTGCGCAAGGACCTGGACACCGAATACACCGTGCGCGCAGCCCTGCAAGGCGGCATGGCACTGTGCGAAAGCGTGGGCGACTACGTGAGCCGCGACCTGCTACTGGCCCAGTTGCGTGACACCGAGGAAGACCATGCGTACTGGCTCGAAAAGCAGATCGGCCTGATCGACAAGATGGGCCTGCAAAATTATCTGCAGTCACAAATGGGCAGCCTTTCAGCATAAAAACTGCCTACAGCGCTTATGAAATATGCGCCACAAGCTATTGATTGGATAGCAAATAAAAAAGCCGCACCCTGAGGGTGCGGCTTTTTTTTGAGGGGGCACCGACTCGATACGGTCGATCAATCCTCCAGCAGCGACAAATCGCGCACAGCCCCCTTGTCGGCTGACATCACCAACTTGGCATAGGCCTTGAGTGCCGCCGACACCTTGCGCGGGCGGGGCTGGGCGGGCTTCCAGCCTTTGGCATTTTGTGCCTCACGGCGCTTTGCCAGTTCTTCGTTGCTCACCAGCACGTTGATGCTGCGGTTGGGGATGTCGATACGGATACGGTCGCCGTTTTGCACCAACCCGATGGCCCCGCCCGCAGCGGCTTCGGGCGAGCAGTGGCCAATCGACAGGCCAGACGTGCCGCCCGAGAAGCGCCCGTCAGTGAGCAACGCACACGCCTTGCCCAGGCCCTTGGACTTGATGTAGCTGGTGGGGTAGAGCATCTCCTGCATGCCGGGGCCGCCCTTGGGGCCTTCGTAACGCACGATGACGATGTCACCGGCCTTGACCTTGTCGGCCAGGATGTTGGCCACCGCCTCGTCCTGCGACTCGGTAACGTGGGCAGTGCCCTCGAACACCAGAATGCTTTCGTCCACGCCGGCCGACTTGACCACGCAGCCGTCCACCGCGATGTTGCCCGTCAGCACGGCCAGGCCGCCTTCCTTGCTGAAGGCGTGGTCGTACGAACGGATGCAGCCTTCGGCACGGTCCAGGTCCAGACTGGGCCAGCGGGTGGACTGGCTGAACGCCACCTGCGTGGGCACGCCGGCGGGGCCGGCCATGTAGAAGGTGCGCACGGCTTCGTCCTGCGTGCGCACGATGTCCCACTGGTCCAGCGCGTCCTTGAGGGTCGGTGCATGCACGGTGGGAGCGTCGGTGTGCAACTTGCCCGCACGGTCCAGCTCGCCCAGGATGGCCATGATGCCGCCCGCGCGGTGCACGTCTTCGATGTGGTACTTGTTGGTGTTGGGCGCCACCTTGCACAACTGCGGCACGACGCGCGAGAGGCGGTCAATATCGGCCATCGTGAACGGAATCTCCGCTTCACTGGCTATCGCCAGCAAGTGCAGGATGGTGTTGGTGGAGCCGCCCATGGCGATGTCCAGCGTCATGGCGTTCTCAAACGCCTTGAAGCCCACCGAGCGCGGCAACACGCGTTCGTCGTCCTGTTCGTAATATTGCTTGGCGATCTCCACGATGCGTCGGCCCGCGCGCTTGAAAAGCTGCTCGCGGTCAGAATGTGTGGCCACCACGGTGCCATTGCCGGGCAGCGACAGGCCCAGGGCCTCGGTCAGGCAGTTCATGGAGTTGGCCGTGAACATGCCCGAACACGATCCGCAGGTGGGGCAGGCTGAGCGCTCCACCTCAGCCACGTCGGCGTCGGAGTAATTGGTGTCTGCAGCGATCACCATGGCGTCCACCAGGTCGAGCTTCTTGAACTCCATGACCTTGGTGACGGGGTTGGCCAGGCGGGTCTTACCCGCTTCCATCGGGCCGCCCGAGACGAAAATCACTGGAATGTTGAGGCGCATCGCGGCCATCAGCATGCCGGGCGTGATCTTGTCGCAGTTGGAGATGCACACCATCGCATCGGCGCAGTGGGCGTTGACCATGTACTCGACCGAGTCCGCAATGATGTCGCGGCTGGGCAGCGAATACAGCATGCCGTCGTGGCCCATGGCGATTCCATCGTCCACGGCAATGGTGTTGAACTCCTTGGCCACGCCGCCAGCGGCCTCGATCTCGCGGGCGACGAGCTGGCCCAGGTCCTTCAGGTGCACATGGCCGGGCACAAACTGGGTGAAAGAGTTAACCACCGCGATGATGGGCTTGCTGAAATCATCGTCTTTCATGCCGGTGGCGCGCCACAAGGAGCGCGCCCCAGCCATGTTGCGACCGGCGGTGGAGGTTTTGGAACGGTAGATAGGCATCGTGCTGGCTTCTGGAAGATCGCTGATAAGGAAGCGGGCCGCAGGAATAAGGGCCCCTCGCGCGCCCGTGCGAACAACCTCTTGAGCCGTGCCGGGGGCAAACCCTTTAATTATCGCCCACCCCTTTCGCCGCTGAGGGCGATGGTTCCACGCCCATACCGGCACTGGCAAAATGCGTCCACCCCGTTGCAGCCAACCAGGACGCCCCACGATGACCAACCCCACCACTCCCTCCACCCCCATCAACCGCCGCAGCGCCAACATCACCCAGGGCAAGGCGCGCGCGCCCAACCGCTCCATGTACTACGCCATGGGCTACGAGGAAGGCGACTTCGTCAAGCCCATGGTCGGCGTGGCCAACGGCCACAGCACCATCACCCCCTGCAACAGCGGCCTGCAAAAACTGGCCGACGCGGCGATTGCTGGCATCGAAGAAGCGGGCGGCAACGCCCAGGTGTTTGGCACGCCCACCATTTCGGACGGCATGGCCATGGGCACCGAAGGCATGAAGTACAGCCTGGTGAGCCGCGAGGTGATCAGCGACTGCATCGAGACCTGCGTGGGCGGCCAGTGGATGGACGGCGTGCTGGTGGTGGGCGGCTGCGACAAGAACATGCCCGGCGGCCTGATGGGCATGCTGCGCGCCAACGTGCCCGCCATCTATGTGTACGGCGGCACCATCCTGCCCGGCCACTACCAGGGCAAGGACCTGAACATCGTGAGCGTGTTCGAAGCCGTGGGCGAAAACGCTGCGGGCAAGATGAGCGACTTCGACCTGAAAGAGATCGAAAAGCGCGCCATCCCCGGCACCGGCTCCTGCGGTGGCATGTACACGGCCAACACCATGTCCAGCGCCTTCGAGGCCCTGGGCATCAGCCTGCCCTACTCGTCCACCATGGCCAACCCGCACGACGAGAAGATGAACTCGGCCAAGGAATCGGCCAAGGTGCTGATCGAGGCCATCAGGATGGACCTCAAGCCCCGCGACATCGTGACCAAGAAGGCCATCGAAAACGCCGTGGCCGTCATCATGGCCACCGGTGGTTCCACCAACGCCGTGCTGCACTTCCTGGCCATCGCCCACACGGCGGGCGTGGAGTGGAGCATCGACGACTTCGAGCGCATCCGCAAGCAGACCCCCGTGCTGTGCGACCTGAAACCCAGTGGCAAGTACCTGGCCGTGGACCTGCACCGCGCAGGCGGCATCCCGCAGGTGATGAAGGTGCTGCTCAACGCCGGCCTGCTGCACGGCGACTGCATCACCATCAGCGGCAAGACCATTGCCGAAGTGCTCAAGGACGTGCCCGATGTGCCACGCGCCGACCAGGACGTGATCCGCGGCATCGACAAGCCCATGTACGCGCAAGGCCACCTGGCCATCCTGAAGGGCAATCTGAGCCCCGAAGGCGCTGTGGCCAAGATCACGGGCCTGAAGAACCCTGTCATCACCGGCCCCGCCCGCGTTTTCGACGACGAGCAGTCCGCGCTCGAAGCCATCCTGGCCGGCAAGATCGTTGCGGGCGACGTGATGGTGCTGCGCTACCTGGGCCCCAAGGGCGGCCCTGGCATGCCCGAAATGCTGGCCCCCACCGGCGCACTGATCGGCGCCGGCCTGGGTGAAAGCGTGGGCCTGATCACCGACGGCCGCTTCTCCGGCGGCACCTGGGGCATGGTGGTGGGCCATGTGGCACCCGAAGCCGCTGCCGGTGGCACCATTGCCTTCGTCAACGAAGGCGACAGCATCACCATCGACGCGCGCCAGTTGCTGCTGGAGCTGAATGTGCCCGAAGAAGAAATCGCCAAGCGCCGCGCTGGCTGGACTGCCCCAGCCCCCCGCTACACCCGCGGCGTGCAGGCCAAGTTTGCGTTCAATGCATCGAGTGCCAGCAAGGGTGCCGTGCTGGACGCCTATTGATCAATGAATGAAGGGGGGAAATGGGTAGCACGCCCATCCCCCGCACCGTTGGGACCATAAAAAAAGCCCGGGGCACATGGCCTCGGGCTTTTTTTGTGCAATGCACGGTACAGCCATTGCCGACGATCTACCCGGCACAGACCAGGCAAGACATCCGGCGGTCACTCAACGCGGCTTGCGCGGTTGGATGCCCAAAGCTTCTTTGTTCTTGTTGATGCGGTCCTTCTTGCGCTGGTCCATCTTTTCCATGGCTTTGCGCTTGGTGTAGCCGGTGGAATCCGCCCACGCCCACCACAACGCGGTGGCGGCAAAAGGTGCCAACACCCACCACCACGACCATGTCGCCACGGGGCCGATCTCGAAATACTTCAGTGCCAGCATGAGAAGTGAAAGACCCAGCAAATACATCGCAATCTCCAGAAAACGCCGTGAAAGGCCTCATTGACAAGGGGCAAGGGCATGTCAACCCAAGTCACTACAATTCCATTAAAAGCACTGTAACTCAACCACAGGAATTTCCACCATGAAGCGTACCCTGATCACTCTTGCCATGACGCTGTCGGTTGCGGCACCCGCAATGGCCGACCTGGCCCTCGCAACCTCGAAAAACTGCATGGCATGCCATGCCGTAGACAAGAAACTGGTGGGGCCTGCGTACAAAGACGTCGCCGCCAAATATGCGGGCCAAAAAGATGCCGTGGACAAGCTGGCCGCCAAAATCGTCAAGGGCGGCTCCGGTGTCTGGGGCCCAGTTCCCATGCCCGCCAATGCACAGGTCAATGACGCTGAAGCCAAAAAACTGGCAGCCTGGGTCCTGACGCAGAAGTAATCCATCGCCGCCAACACCGTGGCCTGGAGGACAACCACTCCAGGGCCACCAGAAAAAAAGCCGCGCCACAGTCTGTGGCGCGGCTTTTTTTCTGGGCGACACCGGCTCCGGCGGTGCAGTGCCCAAAGCACATCCGCCCCCGCACAAAGCCTGCAGGGATTTACACCCTATGGCTGACAACTGGATTGTGGGTACGCAACTGTTGCTCCAGTTGCCCTACATAGGCGGCGGTGGTGTTGTCCGACTCTTCTGCCCGGGCGGCAAGGCGTGCCTCCAGGCTGTCCAAACGCGCAAGGACCGCCGAATGGGCCTGCCGGTGCTGGGCCTCCAGGAATGTGCGCAGCTCCGTGAAGCGTGAGGCCTCGGCCTTGTCAGCCAGTTCGCGCTGGGCCTGCAGCTCTCTCGTGTGACGGCGCGCTTCGAAAAGCACCGAACCCTGCAGCGACAGCACATACGCCACAAAGAAGATGCCCAACAGGGCAGTGAGTGCAAGCATCATCAGCCCCAGAGGCGCTTCAAAAGACACTAAGCCGAGCGATACGAGGGAAGGGGTTGTGAGCGCGGACCAGTTCAGTGCCGCCAGCGCGGCAATTGCCAGCACTGTCAAAAGAAGAACGATGGAACGCAAGTGCATGGGAAATCTCCGGTCAGCAGCGTCCGGCCAGGATGACCGGTCACGCAATGCTGCCGTTGTAACGCATGCAAGCGGGATCTCTCGCTGCTGGAGCGCTATTTCAGATCACGTCCTACAAGAGGTGCCGCCGACTCACAGGATCGCCCACTCACCGGAGAGGGTAACCCCGATGGCGAGCACCAAACGAATCACTGGGTTTGTAGACACACAGCGCTGCACCAGAAACGCAGCGAGAAGGCGCCGTGTGCACAGCGCCTTCTCGATCAGTTGGTTTCGGACAACTGATCCAGAATTGCCGGGTTCTCCAGCGTGCTCGTGTCCTGCGTGATGGCCTCACCCTTGGCGATGCTGCGCAGCAGGCGGCGCATAATCTTGCCGCTGCGTGTTTTGGGCAGGTTGTCGCCAAAGCGGATGTCCTTGGGCTTGGCAATCGGCCCGATTTCCTTGGCCACCCAGTTGCGCAGTTCGTTGGCGATCTGCTTGGCTTCTTCGCCGGTAGGGCGCGATCGCTTGAGCACCACAAACGCGCAGATGGCTTCGCCAGTCACATCGTCCGGGCGGCCCACCACGGCAGCCTCGGCCACCAGATCGGTCTTGGAGACCAGAGCGGATTCGATCTCCATCGTGCCCATGCGGTGGCCGGACACGTTCAGCACATCGTCGATGCGGCCCGTGATGCGGAAGTAGCCCCGGTCGGCACTGCGCACCGCACCATCACCCGCGAGGTAGTAGCCCTTGAGTTCCTCAGGGAAGTAGCTCTTTTTGAAGCGCTCTGGGTCGTTCCAGATGGTGCGGATCATGCTGGGCCAGGGGCGTTTGATGACCAGAATGCCGCCGGTGCCGTTGGGAATGTCGTTGCCCATTTCATCCACGATGGCAGCCGTGATACCGGGCAGCGGCAATGTGCAGCTACCGGGCACCAGCGGTGTGGCGCCGGGCAGCGGGGTGATGACATGGCCGCCTGTTTCGGTCTGCCAGAAGGTGTCCACGATGGGGCAACGCTCGCCGCCCACGTTCTTGTGGTACCACATCCAGGCTTCGGGGTTGATGGGCTCGCCCACGCTGCCCAGGATGCGCAGGCTCGTCAAGTTGGAGCGCGCGGGGTGCACGGCTGCATCAGCCTCTGCCGCCTTGATGAGCGAGCGAATGGCGGTGGGGGCGGTGTAGAAGATGGTGCATTGATGGCGCTCGATCATCTGCCAGAAGCGGCCCGCGTTGGGGAAGGTCGGAATGCCTTCAAAGATGATCTGGGTGGCGCCGGCCGCCAGCGGGCCGTAGGCCACGTAGGTGTGGCCCGTGATCCAGCCAATATCGGCCGTGCACCAGAAGACGTCGTCGGCCCGCAGGTCGAACGTCCAGTCCATGGTCATCTTGGCCCACAGCAGATAGCCGCCCGTGCTGTGCTGCACGCCTTTGGGTTTGCCAGTGGAGCCACTGGTGTAAAGGATGAACAGCGGGTGCTCGGCGCCCACGGCCACGGGCGCACATTCGGTGCTTTGTCCGGCCAGCGCCTCGGCAAAGGTCTTGTCGCGGCCTGCCACCATGTTGCAGGTGGTCGCGGTGCGCTGGTAGACAAACACGTTGCGCAGGGTGTCGCAGCCACCCATGGCCAGGGCTTCATCAATGATGGCCTTGAGGGGCAATTCCTTGCCTCCGCGCATCTGGTAGTTGGCGGTGATCACCGCCACGGCGCCCGCGTCGATGATGCGCTCATGCACGGCCTTGGCACTAAAGCCGCCAAACACCACGCTGTGGGTGGCGCCGATGCGGGCGCAGGCCTGCATGGCGATCACGCCCTCGATGGTCATGGGCATGTAGATCAGCACCCGGTCGCCCTTGGCCACGCCGTGGGCCTTGAGCGCGTTGGCAAACTGGCTCACGCGGGCCAGCAGCTCCTGGTAGGTCACGCGCGTCACCGTGCCATCGTCAGCCTCGAAGATGATGGCAGTCTTGTTCTCAGTGGGCGTGCCCATGTGGCGGTCCAGGCAGTTGGCGCTGGCATTGAGCTCACCATCATCAAACCACTGGAAAAACGGGGCATTGGACTCATCGAGCGTGCGCGTGAACGGCTTGGTCCATTGCAGGTTGCCACGCGCCTGGCGCGCCCAGAAGCCCTCGAAATCCTGCTCGGCCTCGGCACACAGAGCGTCATAACCGGCCATGCCGGACACGCGGGCTGCCTTGGTAATGGCGTCCGATGGGGGGAACACGCGGTTCTCGACCAGCACGGACTCAATGGCAGATGTGGGCGCACTCATGGTTTGTCTCCTGGATCTAATGAAATTTGCCGGTACTGTCGGGCGCAGCACTTACAGGCCACTGACTGGCACGAAGCTTACAGACTTGGCGACAGAACCGCGCACCCACCGCTCTGTGGACCCGGCTTGCAGCACCGCACCGCCGAATCCACCCACCCCGCCGCAGGGTTGTCATGCACGCCGCCTAAAATTGCGCCTCCCCAACCTTTTGCGCGCGACATGTCTTCCCCCAAACCCAACACTTCCGCGCCGCTGCGCCCCCTGCCTTCGATGATCTTTGCCAGCCGGTGGCTGCAACTGCCCCTGTACCTGGGCTTGATCCTGGCACAGGCGGTCTATGTGTTCCATTTCTGGGTGGAGCTGGTGCACCTGATCGAGGCCGCTTTTGGCAACACCGCAGCGTTGCAAAGCCTGGTATCGAGCATTGGCTACAAAAGCGATTTCCAGGTCACGGCGCTCAATGAAACCATCATCATGCTGGTGGTGCTGGCGCTGATCGACGTGGTGATGATCTCCAACCTGCTGATCATGGTGATCGTGGGCGGGTACGAGACCTTTGTCTCGCGCCTGCACCTCGAAGACCACCCCGACCAGCCTGAATGGCTGAGCCATGTGAACGCCTCGGTGCTCAAGGTCAAGCTGGCCACGGCCATCATCGGCATCAGCTCGATCCACCTGCTCAAGACCTTCATCAACGCCGCCAACTATGACCTCAAGGTGCTGATGTGGCAGACCATCATCCATGTGGTGTTCCTGCTCAGCGCATTGGCCATTGCGCTCACGGACCGGCTGATGTCGCACCCCGACAAGCATTGAGTCCCTGTGTACCGCGCTCCGGGGAGTCTGCCAGGCCGGCGGCCTACCCGTATGAAAATGCAGGTCAAAACCACCCGTAGCGCTTGATGAATATACGCAAACAGCTATCAATAGTGGAGCAGACCTCTCTTCATTGAGCGCGCCCCGCGCTCCCATATTTCTCCTCATTCGGGCGGCACAGTGCAGGCCATACCCACCCGAAGGAGAACCCCATGGACCCCATTTCAGCCCCGGCACTGGCAGCCAAGCCCCCCGCCAGCCGCCGCCTTGCACTCAGCGCCCTGGGCTCTCTGGGTCTAGCCAGCCTGCTGGGCTGCGGTGGGGGGAGTGACTCCACCAGCACCAGCGATGCCAGCACGGGGACGGGGACAGACACCGGTACAGGCACAGCAACCGGCACAGTGACCCCAACGGGAACAGGCGCCACAGCCACCTGCTCGGTCGCCCCCGAGGAAACCGCTGGCCCCTACCCCGCCGATGGCTCCACGGCCAGCAACAACACCTACAACGTGCTGGCGCTCAGCGGCATCGTGCGCTCTGACATCCGCAGCTCTATTGGCGCGTCCACCCCAGTCGGCGGCGTGCCGCTCACCATCACGATCACAATGACCAACACCCAGGCCAGTTGCGCTCCGCTGTCGGGGTACGCCATCTACCTGTGGCATTGCACGCAGGACGGCAACTACTCGGTCTATACGTCGAACAACATCGCCGACAACTACCTGCGGGGCGTGCAAGTCACGGACGCCAATGGCACCGTCACCTTCACCACCATCGTGCCCGGCTGCTACGCCGGCAGGATGCCCCACATGCACCTGGAGGTGTATCCCACGCTGACCTCGGCCACCAAGTCAGCCAACAAGGTCAAGACCACGCAGCTGGCCTTCCCCACCAACCTGCTCAGCAGCATCTATAGCAGCACTGCGGCCTACAGCGCCAGCGTGCGCAATCTGGCGGCCATGACCTTTGCCACCGACAACGTCTTCAGCGACGGCACCGACCTGGAAATGACCACCATGCAGGCCAACACAGGCGGTGGCTACGCCGCCAGCATCACGCTCTCGATCGCCGCCTGACCGCCCCGCCCTTCAACCTTTCAAGGCAATCCCCATGTCCCTGATCCGCACCCCTCTGGCCAGCCTTGTCCTCGTGACGCTAGGCGCCACCACCTTCACAGCCTGTGCCCAGCAGGAGCGCGGCGGCAACCCGCCCGCCCCACCGCCCGAGGCCTACGCCGTCTGCAAGGGCAAGACCGAAGGTGCCTCGGTCACCCTGACCATGCCGGACGGAAAAGCACTCCAGGGCACTTGCCGCACAATGGGCGGCACCCTGGTGGCCATGCCTGCCGGTGGGCCCGGCGGCCCTGGCGGCCCGCCCCCTGTCCACTGACACCCCATGCCCCTCGTCCCGTTGCCCCGTCTCACGCACCTCACACTGCACCGCAAGGCCTTTATGGCCCTGGCAGCACTGTTGGTGGCTCTGCTGCTGATCTTTGCGGGCTTCTCACGCCTGGGCCTGCAGCGGGGCCTGGGACCTTATGTGGCCGAGATCGAGCTGGCCCGCATGGACTGGCTGGCCGAGCGACTGCAGGCCCACCACACCCAGGCAGGCGGATGGGAGAGCCTGCGCAACCAGCCAATGCTATGGGGCCGGCTCACCCATCCCGGCGGCCCCCGCAGGCCCGCCAACCTGCGCGCAGATAGCGAGGCACCGCCGCCGGGCGACATGTCTCCAGAGGGCACCACAAAGTCCTCCCGCCAGGGCCTGCCCCCCGAGCCCGCAGGTGCCGCCAACGGCCCCTTCAACGGCGGCCCTGACAACAACCCACCGCCCCCGCCGCCCGACGGCCTGCGCGCTGACAACCGTGGCGGCTTTCCACCACCCCAGCGCCACCCTAACGACATCCACCCCCGCCTGGGCCTGGTGGATGCACAGGAGCACTTGGTGGTGGGCACAGCGCCCCAGCCTGGTGGCGCACGCCTGGCGTTGCGCGGGCTGGACGGGCAGACCATCGGCCACCTGGTGCTGGCGCCCCCACAGGGTGTGCGCAGCGAAGCCGACCAGGCCTTCCTGGCACAGCACCTGGGTTTTGTGGCGTGGACGGGCCTGGCCGGGCTGGCAATGGCACTGCTGCTGTCCGGCTGGCTGGCGCGGCGCTGGCTGGCACCGGTAGAGGCGCTGGCCACCGGTGCACGCGGTATCGCCGCAGGTCACCTGCACACCCGCGTCCCCGTGCAGGGCAACGACGAACTGGCCCAGCTGGCCCGCACCTTCAACACCATGGCCGAACAACTGAGCAGCATCGAGGCCTCGCGCCGACAGTGGCTGGGTGACGTGGCCCACGAGCTGCGCACCCCCTTGGCCGCCATGCGCGCCGAGATCGAGGCCGTACAGGACGGCATCCGCCCCTTTGATGACAAGACCGCGCTGCGCCTGCACCGGCAGGTGATGCGCCTCATCCAGCTGGTGGGCGACCTGCGCGCCAGCCTGGATGCGGTGGGCACCAGTGCGCCATCGGCCCAGGTGCCCGTGCACCCGCTGTCACTGCTGGCCGAGGCCTTGGCATCGATGCGCCCACGCCTGGCGCAGGCCACCCTGGCAGTGGACACCACAGGCCTGGACACCCTGGCCATGCGGTCACCCCCTCCCGTGGTGCGGGGCGATGCGCAGCAGTTGCACCAGGTATTCTTGAATTTGCTCGAAAACAGCCTGCGCTACACCGATGCGGGCGGCCTGCTGCGCATCACGGCGTGCGAAACGGCAGCACCTGGCGGCGGCTCACTGCTGCAGGTACAGCTGGACGACAGCGCCCCCGGTGTGCCTGCACATGAGTTGCCGCGCATTTTCGAGCGCCTGTACCGCGCCGAGACCTCACGCAACCGCGACCATGGCGGATCGGGCCTGGGCCTGGCCATCTGCCGTGCCATCGTGCTCGCGCATGGCGGCACCCTGACTGCCGAGGCGTCGCCCCTGGGCGGCCTGCGCATGACGCTGCAAATACCTCTTCTGGAGAACACTGAACCATGAGGGCATGCGCCAACAAGAAGGCAACGACCGTCGGCACCGTCTGGCAGGCCACTGGCTGGCCCCCTGTTTTGCACAAGTCATGAACATGAACCAACGCATCCTCGTCGTCGAAGACGAACCCGACATCGCCGCCATCGTGGTGGACTACCTGCGCCACGCGGGCTACGCCGTCGAGCACCAGGCCGAAGGCCGCGCAGCCCTCGCCAGCATCACCACCGCGCCGCCCGACCTGACGCTGCTGGACATCATGCTGCCCGGCATGGACGGCCTGGAAATCCTGCGCCAGGCGCGGCGCCACACGCAGCACCCCATCATCATGCTCACGGCCCGCGTGGAAGAGGTGGACCGCCTCATCGGCCTGGAGCTGGGCGCAGACGACTACATCTGCAAGCCGTTTTCGCCGCGCGAGGTGGTCGCCCGCGTCAAGGCTGTTCTGCGCCGTGCAGCGCCCGGCGCAGCCTCCCTGAATGGCCTGGCAACGGCACTGGTGCTGGACGAAGCCTTGTGGCAGGCCACGCTGCATGGCACGCCGCTGGGCCTCACGCGCCGCGAGTTCAAGCTACTGCAGGTGCTGGCGCGCCAGCGGGGGCGCATCTTCTCGCGCGCCCAATTGCTGGACCAGGCCTATGACGACACGCTGGACGTGAATGAACGCGCGATCGACAGCCACATCAAGAATCTGCGCAAGAAGCTCAAAGCAGCCAGTGGCGACGGCAGCGAATGGATTCGCTCGGTGTATGGCGTCGGCTTTTCGCTGGACCCGACAGCCGCAGGCTGGACCTAGGAAACGGGTGCATCCGCATCCACAGAGCAATCACCCGGGAAAATGCTTTCATTTTGATAGCTATCAGCGCTTATGCATCAAGCGCGATAGCCATTTTTCAATCAAACCCTGGCGCGCAGCCGTCCGCCAGCACCAGCCCCCTTTCGACTCACGTACCACGCCCCACCATCTGCGCGGGCACCACCCACTGGTCAAACTGCTCGCCCGTCACATGGCCCGAGGCCAGGGCCGCATCGCGCAGGCTGGTGCCTTCCTGGTGCGCCTTCTTGGCAATGAAGGCGGCTTTGTCGTAACCGATGTGGGGGTTGAGTGCCGTCACCAGCATCAGAGACTGCGCCACCAGGTCGCTGATGCGCGCCTGGTTGGGCTCTATGCCCACGGCGCAGTGTTCATTGAAGCTGGCCATGCCGTCAGCCAGCAGGCGCACGCTCTGCAAAAAGTTGTGAATCACCATGGGGCGGAACACGTTCAGCTCGAAGTTGCCCGACGCCCCGCCGATGTTGATGGCCACGTCGTTGCCCATCACCTGCGCGCACAGCATGGTCAGCGCCTCGCACTGCGTGGGGTTGACCTTGCCCGGCATGATGGACGACCCCGGCTCGTTCTCGGGAATGGTGATCTCGCCCAGGCCGCTGCGCGGGCCGCTGGCCAGCCAGCGCACGTCGTTGGCAATCTTCATCAGGCTGGCGGCCAGGGTCTTGAGTGCGCCATGGGCATGCACCAGCGCATCACAGCTGGCCAGGGCCTCGAACTTGTTGGGGGCGGTGACCAGCGGCAAGCCGGTCAGGTCGGCCAGCTCCTTGGCCACGGCCTTCGCGTAACCCGCAGGTGCATTGAGCCCGGTGCCCACGGCCGTGCCGCCCAGGGCCAGTTCGCCCAGGTGCGGCAGTGCGGCGCGCACATGCTGCTCGCCATGCTGCAGCTGCGCCACCCAGCCCGAGATCTCCTGGCCCAGCGTGAGGGGTGTTGCGTCCTGCAAATGTGTGCGGCCGATCTTCACGATGCCGCTAAACGCCTGCGCCTTGCCGGCCAACGTAGCGCGCAGGCCGTGCAAGGCTGGCAGCAGGCGGTGCATCAGCGCATCCACCGCTGCCAGGTGCATGGCCGTGGGGAACACGTCATTGCTCGACTGGCTCTTGTTCACCTCATCGTTGGGATGCACCAGGCGCGCCTCGCCGCGCGGGCCGCCCAGCAGCTCGCTCGCCCGGTTGGCCAGCACCTCGTTCATGTTCATGTTGGTCTGCGTGCCCGACCCGGTCTGCCAGACCACGAGCGGAAACTCCTGCAGATGGCCGCCGCCGATCACCTCGTCTGCCGCAGCGACAATGGCCGTGGTCTTGGCAGCATCGAGCAGACCCAGCGCGTTGTTGACATAGGCGCTGGCCCGCTTGACCTGGGCCAGCGCGCGGATCAGCTCTGGCGCCATGCGCTCGCCCGAAATGGCGAAGTGGTGCAGCGAGCGCTGCGTCTGCGCACCCCACAGGCGCTGGGCAGGCACGTCAATCGGCCCAAAAGTGTCTTTTTCGGTGCGGTAAGCGGTCGCTTCGGGTGTGGATGTCATCTCGGTGGAACCTTGCCGCTCGGTGAGCGAATGGGATGGGAATGAAACACCAGACCGCAGCATACCCACCGAAACCCCAAGTACGCCACTGCCGCTTGGCGCAGCCCCATCCCCCTGACAGGACCACGCAAGCCCAACGGGGGATAATTCGGGGTTCGCGTTTTTCCCTACAGACCCCACCTGCCATGACCACGACGACCATTCGCCAAGAAGACCTGATCGAATCCATTGCCGGCGCGCTGCAGTACATCAGCTACTACCACCCCAGCGACTACATCGCCCACCTGGCCCGCGCCTACGAGCGCGAAAAAAGCCCAGCGGCCAAGGACGCGATCGCACAGATCCTGACCAATAGCAAGATGAGCGCCACCGGCCAGCGCCCCATCTGCCAGGACACCGGCATCGTCAACGTCTTCCTGAAAGTGGGCATGGACGTGCGCTGGGAAGGTTTTTCAGGCAGTCTGGACGACGCCATCAATGAAGGCGTGCGCCGTGGCTACAACCACCCCGACAACACCCTGCGCGCCAGCGTGGTAGCCGACCCGCAGTTCGAACGCAAGAACACCAAGGACAACACCCCCGCCGTGATCTTCACCGAGATCGTGCCCGGCAACACCCTGGACATCACCGTGGCAGCCAAGGGCGGTGGCTCGGAGAACAAATCCAAGATGTACATGCTCAACCCCGGCGACAACGTGGTGGACTGGGTGCTCAAGACCGTGCCCACCATGGGCGCTGGCTGGTGCCCACCCGGCATGCTGGGCATCGGCATTGGCGGCACGGCGGAGAAGGCCGTGCTGATGGCCAAGGAAAGCCTGATGGACGACCTGGACATGTACGAACTGCAAGCCAAGGCCGAAGCCGCCAAGACCGGCGGCCCCGCCCTCGACAAGGTTGAAGCACTGCGCCTGGAACTGTTTGAAAAGGTCAATGCGCTGGGCATTGGCGCCCAAGGCCTGGGCGGCCTGACCACCGTGCTGGACGTGAAGATCAAGATGTACCCCACACACGCAGCCAGCAAGCCGATTGCGATGATCCCCAATTGCGCTGCCACACGCCACGCACACTTTGTGATGGACGGCTCGGGCCCCGTGTACCTCACGCCCCCCAGCCTGGACCTGTGGCCCAACGTGAACTGGACGCCCGACTACAACAAGAGCAAGAAGGTCAACCTCGACACGCTGACTCCGGCCGAAGTGGCCAGCTGGAAGCCCGGCGACACACTGCTGCTCAACGGCAAAATGCTGACCGGCCGCGATGCCGCGCACAAGCGCATCCAGGACATGCTCGCCAAGGGCGAGAAGCTGCCCGTGGACTTCACCAACCGCGTCATCTACTACGTGGGCCCTGTGGACCCCGTCAAGGGCGAGGCTGTGGGCCCTGCAGGCCCCACCACCGCGACACGCATGGACGGGTTCACCGAGATGATGCTGGCCCAGACCGGCCTGATCGCCATGGTGGGCAAGGCCGAGCGCGGCCCGGTCGCCATCGAGGCCATCAAGAAGCACCAGAGCGCCTACCTCATGGCCGTGGGTGGCGCCGCTTACCTGGTCTCCAAGGCCATCAAGACCGCCAAGGTCGTGGGCTTTGCCGACCTGGGCATGGAAGCCATCTATGAATTTGACGTGGTGGACATGCCCGTCACCGTGGCTGTGGATGCCGGCGGCACCAGTGCCCACATCACGGGGCCGGCCGAATGGCAAAAGCGCATTGCCACCGGTGAGTTCAAGGGTATCGGCGTCGCTGCCGCCTGATGCGCCTTTCGGCGACTGGAGGCGTTGTGCCCCTGTTCACACGCTTCCACTTCAATCCAACCGCCCTCGGGCGGTTTTTTTATTATCGTGATCTCGCGCAGCCCTTGGCGACCCCCTGAATTCGCACGCCAGGATGGATCCGGCCACTGCGCCCCGCAGCCAAGTAGCCGAGTAGCCAGGTAGCCCGACAATCCACCGGTCCTCCCGCGCAGCCCCGCCTCCCGCCTACAACCCGCGGGGGGCCCTGCGCCGATGCCGCGTCTTTCCTACAATCCAAGGTTTGTCCTACACGTGATTTCCTCGATGCCGCTGGCCTCTTCTCCTATCGGTGTGTTTGACAGCGGTGTCGGTGGCCTGAGCGTGCTGCGCGCGCTGCTCGTCGCCATGCCCAACGAACGCTTCGTTTACCTGGCCGACAGCGCCAACGCGCCGTATGGCGAGCGCGGCGATGCTTTTGTGGCCACCCGTACCCACGCCATCACCCAGTACCTGTGCGAGCAGCACCATATCAAGGCGCTGGTGGTGGCCTGCAATACTGCCACGGCAGCTGCTATCCATGAGGTGCGCAGCAGCCACCCCGAACTGCCCCTGGTTGGCTTGGAGCCCGCGATCAAGCCCGCCTTGGCGGTGACAAAAACAGGGCACGTGGGCGTGATCGGAACTCGGGGCACGCTCACCAGCACCAAATTCGGCAAGCTGATGACATCCTTGGCCGACCAGGCCCACTTTGTGGTGCAGCCCTGCGACGGCCTGGCCCATGCCATCGAACGCAGCGTGGCACAGCCCGAGCCGCGCCCCGGCAATTCACTTAGCGCGACCGAGACAGGGGCACTGTGCGAACGCTATATCCATGCCATGGGCGAATTCGGCACAGCACACGGTCAGATGGACACGCTGGTGCTGGGGTGCACCCACTACATCTTCGTCGCCCACGAACTGAGGGCCCTTGTAGGACCGGACGTGCGGCTCATTGAAACCGGGGAGCCCGTAGCCCGACAGACCAAACGATTGCTGGAAGCAGCGGGTTTTCTCAACCAGAGCCCCCCCAAAAAGCACCACGGCGAGGCCCCGTCTGCTGCAAACCAGACGGCGCCCGAATCAGCCCCTTCCATCCGGCTGTTGACGACCGGCCCGGTGGCGATGCTGGAGGCTGCCGCACAACGGTGGCTGAATCTGCCGGCCAATTGCTGCGAAACCGTGTCGGTGCCCTGAATTTCATTCAAAAGCTACCGCCGCGCTTCATCCATCTACCTCAATAGCTATCTCATCAATAGCAAATAAGCAGGTGAACCGTGCGCCCCTCATGCAGGGGCGGTGCCCCACAGCCGCTGCCCCGTATGGTCCACATGCGTGAGATACAGCCGCAAATCGAACTCGTACTGGTGGTACTCCGGCTCCATGTGCGTACACAGCTGGTAGAAGGTCTTGTCGTGGTCTTTCTCGCGCAGGTGAGCCAGTTCGTGGACCACGATCATGCGCAGAAACTCATCCGGCGCCTGCTTGAACATCGACGCGATGCGAATCTCATGCTTGGCAGCCAATCTGCTGCCTTGCACACGCGAGACCGACGTGTGCAACCCCAAGGCGTGCCGCACCACATGGATCTTGTTGTCGAAAAGAACTTTGTTGACCGTGCCTGCATTCCGTAGGTAACGCGCCTTGAGCTCCTGTGCGTAGTCGTACAGCGCCTTGTCACTGCGCACAGCATGGGCCTGAGGGTACTTGCGCTGCAGCACCGCCCCCAATTGTCCTTGCACCAGCAGATCGCGCGCCTGGTCTTGCAAGGATGCTGGATAGGAACGCAGGTACGTGAGATCGGATGTCATGGGCGTGACGAATTGCTTGCGGGGAATCACAGAACTGCGCAGGAGGCCCACCGAGCCAGGGCACTCGGTCCTGGGCGGAACAACAGGCTGCCGTGATGCCTATGGGAGCGCGCCAGTGACAGCAACAACAGCTACTCCGGCAATACGGAGGCCGAAGGCCGTCATCTCATCAATGAAGGTGCCGTGGGCGACGGCCACCGCCCCCCCATGGCCGCTCCCGGAGCCACCGGGGCCACGCGGGGGCTTGCCGATCTCCAGTGAATTCACCAAAGCGTCAAAGCGCAGGCCGAACAGCTTGTCTATCTCCGCGACCACACCACCCAGCTCGGCACCATCAAAGTGGCGCTCCATCATGTTCACGACATCCTGCACCAGCAAATCACGCTGCACTTGCATGATGGCGGCCGGGGTGGGGCCCACGAACAGCATGACAAAGTCGTCGCGCGACTCCGCACCCTGATCTTCTTCTTCCTCATCAAAGTCAGCGTCATAGAAGGTGACTTCAATGGCGGCACCCAGCTCAGCCAACTCGTTGAGGCTCATGCACATCTCATCGAGCGACTGCCGGAAATCCTCATCACCCCGCACTGTCCAGCACATCTGCAGCAAGTGCTCCTGCGCGTCAAATTTGATACCGGGCTCTTCCTCGTAGGCACTGGCGGCGCCATCGGCCAGCGAACGGGCTCCAGCGTACTTCCACAGGGGTTTGAGCGCGTCCTGAAGCTGGTCGAAGCTCGCATCGGAGCGCAGCTGGACCTGTCCGTGAACGTGGATTTCGAAGGGAGCGTTGTAACTTGACATGATTGAATCGTAGTGGTGCCCCGAGCCGGGGTCGAACCGGCACGCCCCTTTTCAGGAAAGCGGCGGATTTTAAGTCCGCAGTGTCTACCAATTTCACCATCGGGGCGCCGGCTGCTGAGCGCACACCTGCGTTGCAGCGTAACCCGGGCAGCGCATGCGCGCAATGCCCTGTCGCATCTCTGGTCACAGGCCGCAGTTTGGAAATCTGCGCACTCTGCACCGCCAAGAAAAAAGGGAAGCCGAAGCTTCCCTTACAAATATGGAGCGGGAAAAGAGTCTCGAACTCTCGACCTCAACCTTGGCAAGGTTGCGCTCTACCAACTGAGCTATTCCCGCATTTTGCGCTTCGCTCGATTTACATCAACACAAAGCAGCAAGCCTCAAATTATATCGCTATTTTTTGGCACTATTCGATTGCAGCCCAAAAAATTTAACCAATCACTATCTACCCATCCATCTACGATCTCTGTCAAAGCACTGGCATCGACACCCTGTGACATCAACGGAACAAACCGTGTCTGGAGGCGCGGTCCGGAGTCGAACCGGACTAACCGGATTTGCAATCCGGGGCATAACCGCTTTGCTACCGCGCCAGGAATCCACATTCCTTTGACAAAAAAGGGAAGCAATTGCTTCCCTTTTTTTGGAAATTGGAGCGGGAAAAGAGTCTCGAACTCTCGACCTCAACCTTGGCAAGGTTGCGCTCTACCAACTGAGCTATTCCCGCATTTATCGAAGCCTTACATTCTACAACGTTTGCTGCGATGGAGTGAATTGTAGCGCACTTTTTGGGGCTCCCCCAAAAAAATTGCGTCAATGTTTCAAACCATCGGCAGCAGTTGATGAAACGGCCGCTTTTTCTGCCGGAGCAGCGGCCACCACTGCCACATCGTCGTCCGTCAGCGGCACAGGTTTGCTTTCCAGGGCCACCTCCAGCACCTTGTCGATCCAGCGCACGGGTACGATTTCCAGGCCGCTCTTCACGTTGTCCGGTATCTCGGCGAGATCCTTGACGTTTTCTTCTGGAATCAGCACGGTCTTGATGCCACCGCGCAAGGCCGCCAGCAGCTTCTCCTTGAGTCCGCCAATGGCCGTGACTTCGCCACGCAGCGTGATCTCACCCGTCATGGCCACATCGCCACGCACAGGGATGCCCGTAAGAGCCGAAACAAACGCCGTGGTCATCGCTGCACCAGCACTCGGACCATCCTTGGGCGTGGCACCGTCTGGTACGTGGATGTGGATGTCGCGCTTCTCGAAGGCTTCATCCTTGATTCCCAGCAAACGAGCGCGGCTGCGCACCACCGTGCGTGCAGCCTCCACTGACTCCTTCATCACGTCGCCCAGCGAGCCAGTGCGGGTGATCACGCCCTTGCCGGGCATGATGGCCGCCTCGATGGTCAGTAGATCTCCACCCACCTCGGTCCAAGCCAAGCCCACCACCTGCCCCACCTGATTTTGCAATTCAGCACGGCCATAGGTGTATTTGCGCACGCCCAGGAAGTCCGGCAGGTTGTCGGCGGTCACAATCACCTGCGGCTCCAGCTTTTTCAGCTGCAGGCCCTTGACCACCTTGCGGCAGATCTTGGACAGCTCCCGCTCCAGCGAACGCACGCCGGCTTCGCGGGTGTAATAGCGCACCATGTCGCGCACGGCGGGCTCGGTGATCAGCAGCTCTTCGTCCTTCACGCCATTGTTCTTGAGCTGCTTGGGCAGCAGGTATTTCATGGCGATGCTGGTCTTCTCGTCCTCGGTGTAACCCGACAGACGAATCACTTCCATGCGGTCCAGCAGCGCAGGGGGAATGTTCATCGAATTCGACGTGGCGACAAACATCACATCGGAGAGGTCGAAGTCCACCTCGACATAGTGGTCGCCAAAAGTGTGGTTCTGCTCGGGGTCCAGCACCTCCAGGAGCGCGCTCGACGGGTCGCCACGGAAGTCGGTCCCCAGCTTGTCGATCTCGTCCAGCAGGAACAGCGGATTGCGCGTGCCTACCTTCGAGAGGCTCTGTAGCACCTTGCCCGGCAATGCACCGATGTATGTGCGACGGTGCCCGCGGATCTCGGCCTCGTCGCGCATGCCACCCAGGGCCATGCGCACGTACTTGCGGCCGGTCGCCTTGGCGATCGACTGACCCAGCGAGGTTTTGCCCACGCCAGGAGGTCCTACCAGGCACAGGATGGGCGCCTTGACCTTGTCTACGCGCTGTTGCACCGCAAGGTACTCAAGAATGCGGTCCTTGACCTTGTCCAGGCCAAAGTGGTCCTCGTTGAGCACGCCTTCGGCATTGACAAGGTCATGCTTGATCTTGGTCTTTTTGCTCCAGGGCAGATTCGTGAGGACATCGATGTAGGTGCGCACCACGGTGGCCTCTGCCGACATCGGCGACATCAGCTTGAGCTTCTTGAGCTCAGCGTCTGCCTTTTTGCGGGCCTCGGCGGACATTTTCGCGAGCTTGATCTTTTTCTCGATCTCTTCGATGTCGGCGCCTTCATCACCCTCGCCCAATTCCTTCTGGATCGCCTTGACCTGCTCATTCAGATAGAAGTCGCGCTGGTTCTTTTCCATCTGACGCTTAACGCGACCACGGATTTTCTTATCGACATTCAGGATATCGACTTCCCGGTCGAGTTGCTCAAACAGGTTTTCGAGGCGGGCTTTTACATCCGACAAATCCAGCACGACCTGCTTATTCTCCAGCTTGAGCGGCAGGTGGGCCGCGATGGTGTCGGCCAGACGGCCAGGATCGTCGATGCTGGAAATCGAGGTGAGGATCTCTGGCGGGATCTTCTTGTTGAGTTTGACGTACTGGTCAAACTGCTGCATCACCGCACGCCGCAGGGCCTCGATCTCGCTGGGCTTGTTGGCTTCTGGCACAGCTTCGACTGGCGTCACGGTGGCCATGAAATGGGTCTCCGTGTCATCGATGGAAGACACCAGAGCGCGCTGCTGGCCCTCGACCAACACCTTCACCGTGCCGTCGGGCAGCTTGAGCATCTGCAGGATCGTGGAGACGCACCCGACGTCGAACATGTCCGACACCGACGGTTCATCTTTGGCGGCAGCTTTCTGGGCGACCAGCATGATGCGGCGGTCGGCCTCCATAGCCATCTCAAGGGCCTTGATGCTCTTGGGACGACCCACGAAAAGCGGGATGACCATGTGAGGAAACACGACGACGTCGCGCAACGGCAACAGCGGCAGGTCAATGGGGGTGGCTGGCAGGGGGGTATGTCCGGACATGGAAATCCTCAAAGTACTCTGTGGAAGTGGGTCCACATGTGGGGATTTTCAACCCTTGCGCGCAGCCGTACTGCTGCAAGGGTTGATGGTTCAATGGGCGGCATCAAGGCGCCCGCCCCGGGCATTTCAGGCCTTCTTGGCCGCTTCGCGGTAAACGAGCAGCGGTGGCTTGTTTTCTTCGATGGTGGACTCGTCCACCACTACCTTTTCAACGTTGCTGGTGTTGGGCAAATCAAACATGGTGCCGATCAGCGATTGCTCCAGGATGGAACGCAGGCCACGGGCGCCTGTCTTGCGAGCCAACGCCTTGCGGGCAATGGCCTTCAAGGCCGCCGGACGGATTTCCAGGTCCACACCTTCCATGGCCAAGAGCTTGCTGTACTGCTTGACCAGCGCATTCTTGGGTTCTGTCAGGATTTCAACCAAGGCGTCCTCGCTCAATTCAGCCAGCGCTGTCACCACGGGCATGCGGCCCACCAGCTCGGGAATCAGGCCGAATTTGATCAGGTCTTCGGGCTCAATCTCGGTGAATACCTCGGTCAGCGAACGCTGTTTCTTGCTCTTGACCGATGCACCAAAGCCAATACCCGATGCCTCGGTTCGGTTCTCAATGACCTTCTCCAACCCGGCGAAGGCACCGCCACAGATGAACAGGATGTTGGTCGTGTCGATCTGCAGGAAGTCCTGGTTCGGATGCTTGCGCCCCCCCTGAGGTGGCACGCTGGCCATGGTGCCTTCGATCAGCTTGAGCAACGCTTGCTGCACGCCTTCACCCGACACGTCGCGCGTGATGCTGGGGTTGTCAGACTTGCGCGAGATTTTGTCGATCTCGTCGATATAGACGATGCCGCGCTGGGCGCGCTCGACCTCATAGTTGCAACTTTGCAGAAGCTTCTGGACGATGTTTTCCACGTCCTCACCGACGTAGCCGGCTTCGGTCAGCGTGGTGGCATCGGCCATCACAAAGGGCACATCCAGCATGCGGGCCAAAGTCTGGGCCAGCAGGGTCTTGCCCGAACCCGTGGGGCCGATCAGCAAGATATTGCTCTTGGACAGCTCTACGTCGTCCTTGTGGGCCTTGTCCTTGTGGCGCAGACGCTTGTAGTGGTTGTACACCGCCACTGCCAGCGTGCGCTTGGCCACGTCCTGGCCAATCACATAGTTGTCGAGGTTGGTCTTGATCTCCACCGGGGTGGGCAGGTCGCTGCGGCCTTCACGCGCCAGATCACCAGCGGGAAGTTCATCGCGAATGATCTCGTTGCACAGGTCAATGCACTCGTCGCAGATAAAGACCGACGGACCGGCGATCAGCTTCTTCACTTCATGCTGGCTTTTGCCGCAAAAAGAGCAGTAAAGGGTTTTTTCGCTGGAAGAGCCTTTTTTCTCGGCCATGGGGGCAATGCCTTGCTTGTTACGGAAAGTTGTCGGGATGATAACCAAATAAAAAACGGCGTCTTCCACGCAGGAAAACGCCGCTGTGTGCGCTTTTGGCTATCAGGCGCGCTTGCTGATCACCTGATCGACCAAACCATATTCCTTGGCTTCGTCGGCCGACAGGAAATAGTCGCGTTCGGTGTCGCGCTGGATCTTCTCCAGCGACTGACCCGTGCGCTCGGCCAGGATGTTGTTGAGCTGCTCGCGGGTCTTGAGTATCTCGCGGGCATGGATCTCAATCTCGGTCGCCTGGCCCTGCATGCCACCCAAAGGCTGATGGATCATGACTTTGGAATTGGGCAGCGCAAAACGCTTGCCCTTGGCACCGGCCGCCAAAAGGAAGGCCCCCATGCTGGCAGCCATGCCAGTGCACAGGGTCGACACATCAGGTTTGATGAAGTTCATGGTGTCAAAGATCGCCATGCCAGCACTGACGGAGCCGCCTGGGGAGTTGATATAGAACGAAATGTCCTTATCGGGGTTTTCGCTCTCCAGGAACAGCAGCTGCGCCACCACGAGATTGGCGGTCTGGTCATTGACCGGACCGACCAGAAAAATCACGCGCTCCTTGAGCAGGCGCGAGTAAATATCGTAGGACCGCTCGCCACGGCCCGACTGCTCGATGACCATGGGGACCATGCCCAGGCCTTGTGTTTCCAATGCGCTCATGTTTTCTCCAGTCAAGCAGGTACTGTACCCAGAAATGAATTGGGGCTTGTGCTCGAAAGCACAAGCCCCTGGTATGCACCGTCACTCACCAGGCAGCACGATACAACGGCCACCCAGTGAGGCAAGGCCCCTCAACCCTGTTGTTGCGCCATCAGCTCGTCAAACGACACTGCCTTTTCGACTACCTTGGCTTTGCCGAGCACGAATTCGGTCACGTTGTTTTCAATCACAACGGCTTCGACTTCGGCCAGACGCTGGCGGTCACCGAAGTACCAGCGCACCACGTCTTCGGGCTTCTCGTAGCTGGCGGCCAGTTCGTCGATGTGTGCCTTGAGCTGCTCAGGCTTGGCCTGAAGCTCATTGGCACGCACCAGCTCGGCCAGCACCAGGCCCAGGCGCACGCGGCGCTCGGCTTGGGGACGGAACACGTCTTCAGGGATTTCTGCCTTGTCGGCGTCCTTGATGCCACGTTGCTTGAGCTCTGCACGGGCGCCTTCGAGCAGGCGGGCGATTTCAGCCTGCACGCTGGAATTGGGCAGATCCAGCTCGGCCTTGGACACCAGGGCGTCCATCACGGCTTGCTTGTTGCGGGCCAGCAGGCGGAACTTGACTTCGCGCTCCAGGTTCTTCTTGATGTCAGCGCGCAGGCCATCCACGGAACCATCGGCAATGCCGAGCGACTTGGCCAGGGCATCGTTCACTTCAGGCAGGTGGGCTGCTTCGATCTTCTTGATCGTGACGAGGAAATCGGCTGTCTTGCCAGCCACATCCTTACCATGGTATTCAGCAGGGAATGCCAGAGGGAAGGTCTTGCTTTCGCCGGACTTCATGCCACGCACGGCATCTTCGAACTCCTTGAGCATCTGGCCTTCGCCGACCAGGAACTGAAAGTCTTCAGCCTTACCACCGTCAAAGGGTTCGCCGTCGATCTTGCCTTCAAAGTCCACGGTCACGCGATCACCGTCTTGCGCAGCAGCGTCAAGGGCGCGCTGGGCAAAGCTGCGACGCTGCTTGCGCAGAATGTCGATGGTCTTGTCGATGGCGGCATCGGTCACTTCGGCCGACAGCTTCTCGACTTCAGCGTCAGACAGATCAGCGATCTTGACTTCGGGGAACACTTCGAAGATGGCATCGAAGGTCACTTGGCCTTCGGGGGCGCCGTCCTTTTCGGTGATGCGGGGTTGACCAGCAACGCGCAGGTTGGCTTCGTTGGCGGCCACAGCAAAGGCTTCACCGACCTTGTCGTTGAGCACCTCGTACTGCACCGAGTAGCCATAGCGCTGGGCCACCACGTTCATGGGCACCTTGCCAGGACGGAAACCGTCCATCTTGACCGTGCGAGCCAGGCGCTTCAGGCGCGTGTCGACTTCGGACTGAATCAGGGTAACGGGCACGCTCAACGTGATCTTGCGTTCGAGCTTTTCAAGGGTTTCAACAGTAACGGCCATGGCTATTCCTCTTATGAATGTGGATCGTGCTGGCTGCAGCGCAGCAGCGCCGTGTTCCGCAAAGTCTCACATGGGTGGTGCGCGGGGGGGACTCGAACCCCCACACCATTGCTGGCGTCAGGACCTAAATCCGAATGAACCAAACGCGCACGAATTAAATTTTCATAGGGAAAACCGAAAAAAACGGACTGATTTTTTCGAATTTCCCAAACTATTTCCCAAACTCGAGCAGAATCCCAAACAGGCCCCTACCCGCGTAGAGAGGCAACGCCTCCCTCTGGGGAACTCGGCATTCTAACTGACCAGACTTTTCAGGTAAGGCAGAACCCATGGCAAACATCTCCAACCGCTCCCCCTGGCAAGTCAAGCTGGCCGGTCAGAAGGAGCAGAGGTTCCGCCTCAAATCCAAGGCCTTGGAGTACCTGGCAAGCCAGGGACACCCCGATCCAGCCAAGTTCCCCAGGAACGCCTTAAAGCAACTGGAAACGGCTTTTGAGGTCCAGATCAAACTGACGGACAAGGATGGCAACGTCGTCACCCGCAGCGCTACGCACGACACACTGGACCAAGCAAAGGCATGGGCCAAGGAGCAAGAGGACCAAATCAAGAGCATCCGCACGAAGCACGGCGGGTTCATCGCTGGGTACGAGACCATCACGATCGAGCAAGCACTCAAACGGTTCCACGCGGAGCACTACGCGGGCAAACGCTCGTTCAAGGAAGTGAGCTACCGCGTCACACATCTGTCCGAATGGCTTGGGAAGAACACTTTGCTGCGCGATCTGACCAAAAAGGACTTCATGCGGCTGCGGGATCAACTGCTGGAAAAGAAATACTCGGCCTCCTCCGTGCGCAACTACTTCACGGTCCTGACCTCCCTGTATTCCCGTGCGGCCAATGAGTGGCTGTACCCAGTGGACAACCCGCCCAGCGGGATTTCGCTTCCTAAGCCTCAGAACAATATCCAACGCTCATGGATGGGCAACGAGTACGAGCGTCTGATGGCATCGCTCGAAGAACACTCCCCTTGGATGGTGCCCATCGTGAAACTGGCGCTGGCCATGGCTTTCCGCCGTGGGGAAATTGTCCAGAGTGCCAAGGACAAGAAGACCGGGGAGCAATCGGGCGGCATGCGCTGGGAGGATGTGGACTGGGACAACAACGTTCTGAGACTTCCCCGAGAAAAGAACGATCACACCAAGAGCGTGACCCAGTCCCTCGGGCGTTCGGTCCCCCTGACCCCCGAAATGCAAGACATCCTGCGGCCCCTCTACGAGGCCAGCGAAACGAAGTCAGGATTGATTTTTACGAACACCATCAACTCGGTAACAGGCGCGTTCACCATCGCCTGCGCCAAGGCCAAACCACCGATCACCGACCTGACCTTCCATTCGCTGCGCAAGATCGCGACTAAGAACCTGTCGAAGAAGGTCAACAACCCGATGGAGCTGAGCCGCCTTACGGGCCACAAGAGCCTGGACGTCTTGAACCGGAGATATTTCGATGTGCAGGTGGAAGAGCTGTACGCCCTACTCGTTGAAAACTCAGGCACGATTCGGCATCGAGGCATCAGCGCGCTGACCAAAGTGCTGGGGCTGCCAGATGCGAAGAAGTTCATCGAGGAGGTTCGCAAACTTCCCTCCGTGGAGGATGCCTTTCGGTGACCACACGCTAACGCTCCGCTTCCGATCAGCCTCAGCTGATCAAGGAGTAGGTCTCTCAGGCGTTGTAGTCGAGGTTGGCATCAATCGCCTCGGCATGTAATTCCACACTCAACGCAATAAGGGGCCTCGGTGGAACTTCCAGGCCAGCGCAGAATTTCAACATGCCCGGTTCCGCGTCGAAGTCTTGATCGGTGAGGGTTAGCACGAAGGGCGCTTCCTTCCATTGCGGCCAATTTTTGAGTTTTGTGGCCCGTAACGGTGGGACATGAAAGTCGTGACGGCCATATATGTTGACGCGGGTGGACTCATGCTCCGTCTCATACTCCCAAAAGCCAGCCAAAACATCGCCGCCCACTACCAACGACCAAGTCTGATCAGCTTTGAAATTCACAGCAGCGAGGTTGCCTTGGAACCGCGCGATGGATCGATCAGAGTGGGAAATAACGTTGCCGAGCCATTTTTGAAGAGTTGTTTCAAGGTCTCCTGCAAGAGCCACTTCGTCAGGGGATCTGGAAGCCCGACTTGAACTTGGTGCGAAGGGCGTGCACATGAACAGTTCAAACCCGTTCGAGTCGCACAAGTTGCAGCTCCCACCCCCGAAAAGACCGTACAGCGCCTCCTCCTGCTCCTCCGTATGCACTAACCCAAGCACGTCACGGATGCCTTTGAGTAGTCGCCCGATCTCAGATAGACGCCCCGTCCTCCTCGCAATCGCAGGCCAAACCCCGGTGGGGGTTTGCGCCTCAGACAGCCTCGCCCGAAACAAGAATTGCGAAAGATAAGACTCACTGCCATCTTCATCTGTACAGGGCCTCACAATCAACTCCACGATTAGGGCATCGACTTCCTTCGGGGAAGGCTGACACAACACAGACACCTCACACCCCCACTGGCCCTCGAAGGCTTTCAACCATTGGCTACCCATGGTTGACTTGTAAAGCGCGTTTTGGATGTCATCGACCAATTGGGACTTGTCTACCTGGTCATTGATCTGGCTTTGGTTTTTTTGATTCATCATTAAGTTCTCCTATTTGTCCAACCAGATTCGCAAACCGATCCCCGATCTGTCAAGTGGGTACCCCGAAGCCAGTATTCATGCGGGTTTGCAAGTCATCATCGGTGTGGCTGACGCCTGTCACCCCCCGAAAATCCTGAGCATGACCCCGATCCCAAGGCTGCTGAGACACCTGTGATGTGTTCCTGCCCATGGAACTCCACTGCTCGAAGGGCCTGTCGTACCAGGCTGGGCATAAGGTGCTGATGGACTTCAACTCAGTGGGCGTGAACTGGTCCACCAACTCATCCCACCAAGCCCTCTGCCAGCCTTGGGGACATCCAGCCAAGCGATTGATGTCCGCTTGGAAGGTTTGCCAGGTGTACGTGCTCCCCAGTCGTTGACAGCACGAACGGCGGTACTCGAAGTCCGCTAACTGTTGGGGCGTCAACACCTGCTCAACAGCCCATCTCGCTTGCAATTCAAGCTGCTGAAATGTCGATAAGGCTTTGGCCGCTTGTGCGTGGTTGGGCTCACGGACTGTGCCGATCAGCGCATCCCGCACCAGCTCTTCAAAGAACGCTCTTCGCAACGGAGGTACAGCGCGCAGAGCATCTGCCAGACGATGTGGCCTGCGTTTGGCCGCGAAGACCAAATCTTTAATCAGCAACGATTCGATCAGCGATTCGTTGGTGATGGGCTCTGGCAACTCCTTGCCTTGCGTCATGCGCTGCAAGCGCTTGCGCAGGATTTCTGGGGTGAAGGGTCTGTCAATCGCGGTTGCCAGGCGTTGACAGGCTGCGACGATGTCGATTTCCGATCCGGTGAGATGAGACAGCTCGGGAAACGACACCAGCACCTCACGGAATGTTGCAGATGGCACTTTGAGCGCTGTCGCTTGAACGTCGGTGACCGATGGGGTTGCACGCTGCCGGAATTCAGGCAGCCTAGATTGGGCCTGCTCGATCAGGGCCTCCAATGCCCCAACGAACTGGGGCTTGTTCTTGCTCACCCATTCCTTCACGCTGAACGCGGCCCGAACAACGTGGGGTGGATCGGCAGCGTCCAAGCAGTCAGGCAGGCGTTGGGGTGCACGGCTCACTACCCACATCAGTTCTTTGGCCAGTAGTTCCGCCAAGGGGTTTTCTTGGCTCTTGCGAATGCGCTGGTACTGCCCCAGAAAAACTGACCAGGACCAAGATCGACCCAGCGTCTCACGCCATCGGGTCAATACGTTGAACGCTGTTTCTGCGTCAGGCCATGCGAGCAACAGTTGACGGCGTGCACCTGCGTCAGACTGGTCGAACAGTGCGGCATCGTCCAATGCTTCTGAACGCAACGCCAGTGGGTGTGTGCGTGCAGGTTGCGCACCTTGATCTTCGGGGGCGAACCCTTCCCACGAACCAATGTGTCGCACCATCTGGACGCCACAAACACCAGCACGCAAGTGCACATGGGCACGTCGTTGGCGCTCCAATCCTCGGCGGTGGTTTCGCTCCTGAACCTTCTTGTTGCGCGCGATCACCTCCTCACGCTTTTGAGCATATTGGGGGTTTGTCTGCTCCACATGAGCGGGGCCAACATGGGCTGTGGCCTCTCTTTGCAGGCCCAGTTCGGCAAAAGACTTGTGCGTGACCCGCTCTGATCGTCCTGCCCGTCGCAAAGCTGCGTTGCAGTGGTCTGCCCAAGATTTACGCCAGCCATATAGGACCTTGAACGTGTCGAGGGCGCGGTTCTTGGGGCCGAATCCGTCAGCGGTCCAATGCCGGGTCGTACACATCATGTGGACATGCGGGTTGCCTGGCTTGTTGTGGATCGCGTAAGTCACCAGCACCCCATGCGGCGTGAGTTGGTCTCGAATGAAGTTTTCAATCAGCCGAACCCAGGCCTCTGGGGAGGTTTCATCAGCAATCTCCTTTGGGAGGGCGCATTCAAATTCCCGAAAGATGGCAGCGTCTTTGCGCTTCTCAGACTGGTGAACGTGCTGCCAAAGGTCTTGCGGATTGTCTTTCCAAGCAGGACCAAAGCCGGGTGTGATGGTTGCGTTGTGGATGACCTCACGGCTTTTGGACGTGCTGTCATAGATGTGCTGGGTGACTGGATCGACGATTCGCGATCCCGTGCGGTAGGCCAGTGCGCGCAGCGCGTGGAGCTTCTTGTTCTTTGCACGCGAGTGCATCTTGACGGTGAGGTGGTAGATGCTCATAGCGCACCGCCGAACACTGGGAGGGTGGCACCGGACCGATGAAGCTGGCGACCTCGACAGCGAGGTTTCCGATGTATGTGCGGGCGACCTCGACCGTGGAAGTTGAAGTCTCGACCCCCGAAGGGTGGCGCACCAAAGCGTTGTCCCGAAGGGGCAATGCATAAGTGCGCTTGGACAAGTCCCGTGACCGGGAGGTATGGCAATGAATGGGGCATGGAATGGGTCTCCTTGCCATCCAAGGTGCCAGAAGCTGCTCAAAATTGCAGCAATAAACGGGGGCTGACCGCCCGGATCTGGGCTGAACGGTCGTGCGCGTTTGGCTCGTGGTCGAATCGACGTCGTTTAGTGGGCGAAACGGTGTCGAATCGTGGAGCAGACGGCAACCTATCGTCGGTGGATCGCCGGGGATGGGTTGCGAGGTGTGGGTGATTGTCGAAACGACGTCGTTTGGTAGTTGAAACGTTGCTGCGTCGTTGCTGTTTGGATCACGTCGTCACTTGCGCGTCGCACCACCACGCAGTCAAATACGCTGGCCGGAAGGACGCTGTGGACAAGCTGGCTGCCAAGATCATCAAGGGTGGCTCTGGCGTGTGGGGCCCGGTGCCCAGGCCCGCCAATGCGCAAGTGAATGACGCCGAAGCGAAGAAGCTGGCTGCCTGGGTGTTGAACCAGAAATAGCCCAGGGCTTCGCTCATAAAAAAACCCGCTGGAATCCAGCGGGTTTTTTATGCCGATGGCGCCATGGGCGTGGCCTTACTTGCCGGCAATGGAACGGATGAACGCCAACGTTTCACATCCGATCAAATCCAGGTCGTTGTCCAGCGTCGCCACATGGTAAGAATGGTCAAGCCAACGGAAATCGATCCGGCTGCTCCCCAGCCTACGCACGATTCGAGGGCCGTTGCTCGGATCGACGACGTGGTCCTCACGCGCCTGGATCACGAGGGCCGGGCACTTGATGCGAGGCAACAGATCGTGCGTCACGGCCACAAGGCCATAGACCTGCCGGAACGCGAGCACCGGCACTTCGGGATACGCCAGCTCGGTCACGCCGGGCGCCTTGATGTCGGAGCCAATGCCCGGTACGGTAGCCGGCAGCCCGGTGGCCAGAGCGAGTCCAGCCATGTCGGCGGAGTTGAGCTGCACCACGCCGTTGATGGGCACGGTGCCTCTGATGACGTCAGGATGCATGGCAGCCATGTACAGCGACAAGGTGCCTCCCATGGAGAGCCCCACCATGTAGATTTGTGAACAGGTCTTGCGCAGGCTGGTCAGTGCCTCCTCCACGGAAGCGATCCAGTCACTAGCTGTGGTGCGAGCCATGGCAGCCGGAGACACGCCGTGACCGGCCAGACGCGGCCCTATTACGGTGTAGCCAGCCTTGGCGATCTGTTCACCCAGGGGACGCATGCTCTGCGTGGTGCCAGTGAAGCCGTGGCATACCAACACGCCGACGTCGTTGCCGGCAAAGAAGAAGGGCTCGGCTCCAGACAGGATGGGTTCGTCACTCATGTGTTTTCCTTGTGGTCAAAAAGAAGCGGGGAAATTCATCGATTCTTCAGGCTGTAGGCCAATGCGGCGACCGCAATGATCGCGCCTTGCAACATCAGGCGCCCGGGTTCGCCCAGGCCCAGGCTGGTCAGGAAGTTGAACAGAAAGGTAAGCATGAAAGCCGCTACCGCCGGGCCTGCCATGCCGCCTTTGCTGCGCCCAAAGGTCACCCCTCCCAGGATGGCTGCGGCCAACGAGTTGAGCGCGAGATCCTGGCCCAGCGTGATGCTGCCCTTTCCGACGAAACCGACCAGGATGAACCCGCAGGCGACCGAGATCAACGCCGAAATCACATGACCGGCAAACACCACGCGCAGGTGCGGCAGGCCGGACAACGCAGCGGCTTGCGGGTTGCTCCCCACCGCATCCAGAGTGCGTCCGAACACGGTGCTTCGGAGCAAGAGCACCGCCGGCACCAGCGCGACCAGCCAGAGCAACACGGAAACGGGCCACCCATATACCCGCTGGCGCACCAGTTCGACCAAGAACTCGGGTGCATCCCCCGGGGCGCGAAACTGCGAGAGCGCCACCACGCAGCCCGTCAGGATCATCGACATGGCCAGCGTGACGATCATGGAAGACGCCCGCGTCCCGACGATCAATGCACCGTTGAGCAAACCGACCACCAGACCGAACAGAACGCACAGGCCTGCAGCCGCGGAGGACGACATCGGAAAGTAGCCACTGGTGAGCAGATAGGCAACCGCCACGATGACGCCGCCCGAGGACAGGTCGATGGAACGTGCCCGCATCACGAGCGACTGCCCGATCACCGCGAGCCCCAGTGGCGCCGCCTGGCGCGCGATCAAGGGCAGCAGCATGGCCGAAATAAGCTGTGGTCGCATCACCGCAGCGAGCAGCAGAAGGATCAACAGGGCAGCATAAGCCGGTGGCAGATCGCCCACCCACCGAAGCACCTTGCGCCAGGGCGCCGCTGGTGGCGTCGATGCAGAAAACACCGCACTCACAGGCCCACCACCTTTCTTCTCTGCGAGCACACGGCCAGCAACAACAACAATCCCGTCACCGCACCGCGCAGGAACGGCGAGATGCCGAACAGGTTGATGCCGTTGGTAATGAGGCCCAGGCTCAAAGCGCCAATGACAACGCCCAGGATGCTGCCCACGCCTCCGGTCAACTGCACTCCACCCAGCGCGACGGCAGCAACGGATTCAAGGCCAAACGCGGCCCCCATCGTGGGATCACCTGCGGAGACCCGAGCGGTCAGATAAATGCCGGCCACCACCGCCAGCAAGCTGCACAACACATAGGCGGCAACGACGACTGTTCGCGATTGCACGCCATTGAGATGGGCACTTCGGGCCTGTGCCCCCACGGCAAAGATGTGCAGGCCCAGACGAGAGCGATGCAGCAATACATACACTGCCAGCATGCACGCGGCGCACCACAGCAGAGGCAGCGGCACGCCCGCAGCGGTGCCGTTGACAAGCTGGCCGAGTGCGGGTGCCACTTGACCGCCTGGAATGGGCAATACCAGATATGCTAACCCCTGCAGGAACGTCATGGTCGCGAGCGTCATGATCAACGGATGAATGCCCGCGATGGCAATGCCCAGACCGTTGACCAGACCAACGCAGAGGCCCATCAAGAGCGCCAGCACGGTGCCGGTGAAGGGGTCCGCTTGGGTGGCGATCAGGCATCCCGCCAGGCTCATGACACTGCCGACAGAGAGGTCGATGCCAGCCACCAACGCCACCAGCATCTGCCCGAGCGTGACGATCAGGAGTGCGGTAATCTGGCCAGTGACATTGGTGAGGTTCTGTGCGGCCAGAAAGTTGGAGGCAGCCAGAGAAAGAAAGACGATCAGCAGCACGGGCAGTGCGAGCGTCATGCGGCCTATGCCGGTCCTAAACGTGTTCATGCGTGCGATGCCTCCTGCATCTCTTGTCTGACAGCGACAGGTTGGATCAGCGCGAGCGCCAGCAACTGCTCTTCGGTGGCATTCGCCGCAGGAACATCTCCTGCAATCTGTCCGCCGCTGACCATAAGAATCCGGTCACAAAGACCGATGAGTTCAAGCAGATCGGAAGACAGCGCGAGCACGGCACCTCCCTGCTTGGCGAAATCTCGCAGCAATCCATAGATCTCGGCCTTGGCCCCAACGTCCACGCCGCGAGTGGGCTGTTCGACAAGCAAGGTGTCCACACCCGCGCAGAGCCATCGCCCGATCATCACTTTCTGCTGATTGCCGCCAGAAAGATCGCCCACGTTCTGATCAAGCCCCCGCGACCGCAACTGCATGCGCTCAGCCAGACCGATCACGACCTCGCGCGAACGCGGCGCGCCGCGAATCAGTCCCAGACCTCGCAGCAGGCCCAGTCCGATGTTGTCCGAGATCGGCAGGTCCAGATAAAGTCCTTCCTGCTTGCGGTCTTCGGGTACAAGGCCTATGCCCCGCCCCACTGCCCTGAGGGCTCCTTCGCGCGGATCGTACCGTTGCTCTTGCCCTTGCCGATCCCGGCGGACGACGTCGCTCCCGGCAGGGCGGATCACCCCGGCCAGAGCCCGCACTATTTCGCGCTGGCCCTGACCTTCCAGGCCACCCAGCCCAACGATCTCTCCTCTGCGCAGCGCGAAGGCGACAGGCGTGGCGCCGGGTGCGATCGTCAGCGCACGCACTTCGAGTGCAGCCAAACCTACATCAGCTGCCTCGGCGCGCGGAGGAAACAGCGCCAGCAAAGGACGTCCCACCATGAGGGCAATCAACCGATCGTGGCTCAAAGCCTCGATGGGCTCGGTCGTCACAAGACGACCATCCTTGAGCACGGTCACCGTATCGCACAACCGGAAAATTTCATCCAGGCGATGGCTGATATAGAAGACCAGCTTGCCCTGAGTCTTGAGCGACCTCAGCAAGGTCTCGAGCTTGTCGACCTCCGCGCGATTCAGCGGTGCCGTTGGCTCATCGAAGATGAACACCTGCGCATCGGTGCTCACACCTTTTGCGATTTCCACCAATTGCTGTTCGCCAACCGTGAGACTGCCACCTGCACGCAGCGGATCCAGCGAGATGCCGATCCGGGTCAGCACCGCGCGGGCCTCAGTCAACATGCCCGAGCGGTCCAGCAGACCCGCACGAGACCGCTCCCGACCCAACAACAGGTTTTCAGCCACGGTCAGGTTGGGGAGTACCGTCAGTTCCTGGAACACCGTGGAAATGCCGGCTGCGCGCGCTGCCGCCGGATCGCGCAGCGACATCGCTCGCCCGTTCATCAGAATTTCGCCTTCGTCGGGTTGGTGAACCCCTGCGAGCAGTTTCATCAACGTCGATTTGCCGGCGCCGTTTTCGCCTGTGATGGCATGGATGGATCCCGCTTTTCCCACAAGATCCACGTCCTGCAGCGCCACCGTTGAACCAAACCGTTTGCCTATGCGGCGCACGGCGATGAGATCGGCCCCCCCGAGGGAGACCGCTTGAAGATCGGTCATCAGAAACTCGGCCTCTCAACGACGGAACAGTTCCTTGAGCGTGGGTTCCGGCAGCGTGGAGGGCAGCCAGTAAGCGTCGTTGAGGTCCGGCCGGTAGAACTTATCCAGGTCGGCCTGCGTGATGGCGGGCGGCGACGAGAAATAGGAGCGGTACAACGGCTTGCCGTCCAGCAAGGCTGCGGCAGCGCGAACCATGGCGGCGCCCAGCCCGGGGGTGAATTGCGGCGCGACACTCTTCACACCGGTGGCTTTCCACACGCGCAAGAAACCGTTGTTGCCTTCACCCGTCATGGGGACGAGCGGCTTGCCGGTCTCCTTGAACACATCGATGCAGGCGCGCGTCATTTCGGCACCGGAGAACCAGATGCCGTCGACCTTGTCGCCAGAAAGCACCAGGTTTTCGCAGAGCTGCTTGCTCTTCGCGTAATTCCAGTCGCCGAAGACCTCCTTCGTCACTTTCATCGACGAGCCCTCGATGGACTTGCGGAACCCGTTGTAGCGCAACGTCTCCTCTTCCACACCAGCAACACCGCGAAACGCCCACACATTCCCCTTGCCATCGAGTTCCTTGCGCAAATACTCACCACCCTGACGGCCGAAGACCTCGCCCGCACCCACCAACTCGACGGTCGAATTCATCGCTTTGCCAAACGCACCGAACACTACCACCGGGATGCCCGTCTTCGCCGCCTTCTCCACCAAGGGTGCACCGATCGCCGAAGAAATAGGGCCTACGATCAGCACATCTACCTTTTTGGTCAGAAGGTCTTCCACGTCGGCCACTTGCTTGGCCGCTTGCCAGTTGGCTTCGACAAAAATGAACTCGCCGATGTTCTTGTCCTGCGCGGCGGCATGGCGCATTTCCTGGATCATCTGCACGATCCATGTGTTGCCCACGCCACCAAAGGACACGCCTACGCGCCAAGGGCCGGCCTTCTTGAACTGGCCGGGCTTGGTCTGTTCTTTCGACGTGGGCGTGAGCAGGTTGTTGGGCAACAACTCCACATCTGCCGCCAACGCAGGTGCACACAAGGCCACGGTGGTCGCCAGAACACCGATCCAGCGAAGGCCACGGAATTTGAGGTGAGACATGAAAGCTCCAGAAGATAACGACGGGGGGGCTTGTCCGAACCGCTCTTGGCCAGACAAGTTCGTTTTTGTTCGTTTCCATCGACGCCACGCCATCCAAATCGGGATGACTTATCTTTCGCGCTTCATACTGATGGCGCGCCTTGGGGAACAGCAGCCGGATAGGCTTTTGGACCGAAGCGAACGTCTTTCCGACGTTCACTCCGCTTGCTGAAACGATCAATACGCACGGATTGTTTGATTGAATCTGTATTTTTATGATCAAGGTTTTCCCTATATATGATCATTTATTTTCGTTTTACCACCTGACTACTTTCGTTTCGCACCAGTTCACACTCTCCGTGGAAAAACAAAAAAGCCGCCTGGGGCTGATGCCCGGCGGCAACGGATACGCAGGCCTCGCCAGAGCGAGACCTACCGTCAGTTGTTCTCTGCCAACGGCAGATGACTTCTTACCCCTGCTGGGACACGGTCACAAGGGAGATAAGAAACTGGCACAACTGCTGACGCTGCTTGTTCACGAATATTTCGACAGGGAGCTGGTGGATCAGGCCAATGCCTTGAAGGTACTGACGGTGCTGTGCGCGTTACCGAATCCCCAGTCCAGAGCCCATGTTCGATTCTTGACCATGGGCGTGAATTTTGAGTGGGATCGGGAAGCGTTTACGCAGGATTTTGCGGGTGCCACCTGGAAAGTCGTCGCGCCCCTGATCCGCCACTTTGCGAGCCAAGAGAAAGAGCTTGCAGAGCTGGATGACCAAGCGGTGCTGCTGCCTTCGTTGGCGCTGATCGTCAAACGATTGCGGGACATGAAGGCTCTCCAACTCGGGACTTTGAATGAGCGGCAGGTCAAGTTCTTGCGAGCACTGGCCAAGTACAAAGCACCTTGACGAATAGCGGGCAGCCAGGCTTACAAACCCCCAGCATTCCTTGGCTCGTACGTCTCTCCCCTATTCCATTGAGACGTCTTACCCCAGTGCATGCGATCCGTCGTACCCCCGGTGATGACCCGACGCCGTTCCAGCGGCGGAGTGGTCTTCACCACTCACCATAGACCTGTCTTAAACAGGTCTTGGATGAGTCTTAGATCAGGGCTTCGACCGCCTCGGAAGCCGCACCCCCATTGGGTTCCGCCTCATGGTCAGGTTCCGTTACAACGCCCATGGTGTCCGTCGCAACGCCGGGGGTCTCCGTCACAACGTCTGCGGTTGGCGTCACAACGTCTTCATCGGGACTACCCACGAACCGGGGTTTGCGCACCCGTACCATCCGATCAGCATCATTGAGCCAGCATGTCCAACCTGGCAAACCAGCGATGGCGTGAACCGCCTCCTTCAACGTCCTGATGCGGCTTTTCTTGGCCGATGATGAGCATTCCTCCGTGCCCCAGACATGCGGCAACAGGGTTTCCAGCTTGATTTTGCGGACTTCCCCAGTGAACGCCCATGCGGATAGCCAGGCATGCAGACGCCGTGCCGGTTTTGACTGCAACAAGCGTTGTTCACGCATGTTGATCCAGTTCACACCGCTTCGGGATACACAGCCTGCCGACAGTTCAGGGTTGAGGAATACGAAGACACGGGCAGGCGCCTCCCCCGTGAGCACCGCTGATAACAGCGTGTATGAGCAAGTCCCCCAGTGGCTGCCGCTGCCTGGGTAGTACAGCGATGCCTCACACGTTGTTCGGAGCAACCTGCGCACGCTGTTGCGCACAACCTCGGTATTCGGCCCCGTAGCGGTCATTCCAATGCCCCGCGCAAGTGATGGGATCGTGACTTCCACGCCCACCAAGACAGAAGGTGTACTGAGATCAGCAAGGTTGCTGGCAATCGCTTTTTCAGCCTTCACAGCCTGGTACTTGATATGCCTGAGTGCGGTGGCGAAATCCTCAGGGTGCTGTGCTGGGAAAAACGTATGTCTGTGTTCGCCAGGTGTCCCAGCCAACTGACACAGGTGGTACAGGACCAATTGGTCAGTGATGTCCAATGCCTGCTCTGACGTCCAAACGCAGTCCACAAGCGTCTTGCACGCCCCTCCCCGGATCGCGGTGTTTGCTGCCTGAATTCCGGCAGCACGGGTGCCGTGTTGGATGGGCCGAAACAGGCCGTCTGTCATGACGTACAAGGGATGCACGGGGGCATGGTCCATGTAGTCGATCACGGGTTCGACCTGTCCGTTTGCGCCCAACCGTGGCTTGGGCGATGGTTTCAATGAGGGCTGCTTTGCTCTGGCCCCCGCTGGCGTTTTTCTATTCTGCTGCATGTGATTTTTCCTGATCGAGGCTCGCACCGATGTGCCCAGCCGCAACCTGGGCGCACGTCGGCTCGAACTCTGGTGAATCACATGCGCTGGGGTGTTGTCGGTGTCTTTCTTGGACAGTTGTGACGACATCACGGAATCATTTCCGGGGGCTAGGGAAACCACGTTAGCAAGCGCACCCTCGTTTGCGCAAGTGGGGTACGGCATCCCGTGCCACGGACATTCGGACAGGATCATGGGCCGCATTGATGCTGCCTGGCTGCCCTTGACAAACGGTCTGAAATTCGTAGACTGATAGGCATATGCACAGTGATACCCACTTCCTCAATCACACCTCCACGGATCGCTCGATCCAGTGCATACGTTCGCGTTAAGCGGACGAATCTCCTCCCTCCGTTTCGTCCGCGTCCATAGGCACGCATCAAGGGTTTGGTGCGCGCCGAGGGTTTGACTTTTCAAACCGGAACGCGACATGTCTCACACTCCTAGCGCCTCTTCTGCGGCCTCCAAGCAGAAACCATCCACGACGGCAAAAACCGTCACGACGTACCCCCTCGATCCTTGCGTCGAGTTGTTCCCGGCAATGAACTCGGACGAGTTCAACGCCCTGAAACAGAGCATTCAACGCAACGGCCAATCCGAACCCATCTTGCTCTTCGGGGGCAAAGTGGTCGATGGCCGCCATCGCCTCAAAGCCTGCGAGGAACTGGGCATCGAACCCAAGGTCCAGACGCTGAGCGTCAAGAACTACGAGCAGGCCAAATCGATGGCCTTCGCACGCAACATCAACCGCAGAAACCTGGCCACAGGACAACGGGCTTTGATGGCGGCTGCGTTGTGCACTCGCAAACCAGGTCAGGCCAAGTTTTCAGCAGCGACGGAACCGCCACTGTCTCAAGCCCAAGCGGCTGACCTGTTTGCCGTGAGCCGCGATTCGGTTCAACGGGCTGTAAAGGTGTACTGCGACGGCAGCAAGGAGCTGAACCGGCAACTGGCGTCGGGCGAGACCACTCTGAACGAGGCGTACGTCGAAGTTACCGGGTCCAAGCGCATCAAGGACTCTGTACTTCTTCAAGCAGCCAAGTTGGTTGCGCGACACAAGGAACAAGAGAGCGCGAAATCTCGCCTGGCACGACTGAACCGTCAAGCCCTTCTGAGCCAGGAGAATGCGGCACTGCCCACGGGCAAGAAGTATTCCCTCTTGCTGGCAGACCCTCCATGGAACTACGGCATGTCCAACGACCGCTCTGCGTCCCGGATGCTGCCGCACAACCATTACCCCACCATGAGTACGGATGACATCTGTGCGATGGACGTGCAGTCTTGCGTGACGAAGGACGCCATGTTGTACCTGTGGTGCCCCGCATCCTTGCTTCCAGAAGGCTTGCGCGTCATGGAGTCCTGGGGTTTTGAGTATCTGACCAACTGGGTATGGCACAAGAACGGCGGCAAGCTCACGTGTGCGGGCGGCGTTGCAGTGGCACACCATGAATTGCTGCTCGTCGGCAAACGTGGTCAAGGCCTGACGATTGTCGGCAACGATGCTCGCGAGTCATCGGTGTTTGCTGCACCTGTGACACAGCACAGCGCCAAACCAGCACTGGTGCATGAACGCCTGGAACGCCTGTACCCCTCCGTTGTAAACCGCATGGAGCTTTTCGCCCGCAATGCGCGTAGCGACTGGGATGCCTGGGGCAACCAGAGCCAGCAATCGACGGCAGTTGTGCCAGTCGTGCAAACCACCTTGCAAACGGGAGCCAACGATGCGGCTTTTGCACACGCTGCCTGAATTCGGCAGGGTCGTGCGGCACTTCATCGTGTACGGCGCCTGCACCAAGCGAATACAGCACGGTCGCTGACAGCGGCCTAACCGGGCTATGACGCGCGTGAAAGCGCAGTCGTGATCCGGCTTTTTTACCAAGCCTTTCTGCACTGATGTGCAAACGCGCAAGAGCGCGGGGCTACTCGTTCTCGCTTGGCAGATCAACGATCTGTTTGCAAACCCACTTACCAAGGATTCAACCTATGAAACATTCTCAACTAAACGAAACCGATTTCGACTTCCCGTATCTCGAGGACGAAGTCAAAAACCCCATCAAGCTTCTCGAAAAAACGACGAGTTCGAATGCTGAACCTAAGTTCGATGAACTTGGGTGGCCTTTCCTCTGCGTCTCTCGAAGGGCGCAGTTCGCTGCATCTATCAAGACCAGCTGCGAAAGCTCGCAGGCGTGGCGGCAATGGAGAGCCGACTTCCAGCGGAAATGGCGCTGTCGGGTATGGCTCGTCCACGATGGCTCCACTGGCTATGCGCCCATCACTACATCCCTGCTGATCGCACCGCAAGTCGATTCACGCCACCTACCGTTCCAACAGGCGACTTTCTTGGTTGAACTACCTGGTGTTCTCGACGTAGGCGGAGTGATTGCATCGCTGCACGAACGACAGGACCGGCTGACGAAAATTGGTCGTATGTTTCGCCTCACTTATCCTGGTGGCATCGTTCAATGCGGCGAGCAGGCTATGGCTTTGGGTGAATTGTTCTCGCAATGGTCCGGCCACCTCAGAGACCAGACGGGCGTCATGCTGCTCAAATGCTATGTACTTGAAGACGCGGCTTACTGGGCTTACCGTAGTGGTGAGGGGACCTTGGTAAACACTCCACTCGAATGCTATCTGAGGCCTGCCATCAAGGAAATTCGGCGGCAACGACGGTCACTTCGTGCTTCACGTATCAGGCAACTCGGTCCCACAATTGCGTTCGCGAAGTCTGCTACGAATCGCAAGACTTGGACTGCCTCATTAGGAACGTTGCCAATCAGCGGAGAGTGGCGTTACGACATGATTGAAGGGCGCACCGGAGTACACCTGACAGGTCAGTTCACCATTTATGTGGCGCCCATTTCAACCTCTCAACCGATGGAGGACTGGTGTAGTTGGACCTACCGCTACCCCGTTCGGTTGAGTGCGGAAGAGCTGGGTGTTGCTCAATCCATGTTGGATTGTTTCGCCTCATTGGGCACGCCTTTGGCGCGCTTCGTGACGTCAACAATCCCAATGGTTCAACTGCCGTCCAACATTTTCACGTCTGGTTATCTGGTGCGTAGGGCTCTTCCACGACGACGTAAAGCAAAAAAGAAATGAACGGCTGACGGGCTGTAAAGCCTCTCAGCTTCCAGCGCAACCGTTCACCGCTCGTCAGCGGTTGACGCCCCATAAATGGTTGCGTGACCCCAAGCTCGTTTGTTAGCTTGGGCTATGACACCATACACACACCTGATCTCAACGCGCGGCTCTATCCCGCGCCCGCATGAGCAATCCCCGCATCCCCCCACATTTTTCGAGGGGGTCGCATGCTAGGACTTCTGCTTCACCTTCTCACCGAATCAGCCGCGCCCCCTGTTGAGAGGCGCTACCAGTACGTTCGGGCCATTCACCGGCAGACGTTGACGGCGCTGGTGCGTGCACGACAAGACCCCAGAACCCATCCTCGGATGCTGATAGCGCTGGAACGCGCTGCCGACGATTTCGAGGAGGAGTTGCGTCGCCTAGAACCCTTGCGGCTTCACCGCCGACCAGGTTCGTCTGACCCCGTACATCACGAATCGGAGTGCAGAGGGGGTAGCCTATGAGTGCATTGAGCTACCACGTGCAGCACATGCCGGACGCTGCGTTTTGGCAGGCGCTGGCTGATCATCCCAAGCCGCATGGTCAATACCCATGTCCGTTGACGCTGGGGTCGCGCATCGCTTTTGTTTTCGCACCTTTCAACACCCAGGAAGGCTATGCGGATTTCGGGAATCCGAAGAGGGGCATGCACTTGATGGTGCCATCCACCCCTGCCCCCATCACGTCCATTGGGTATTTGTTCGGGCCACCCACAGGCATGAGTCGCCGGATGTTCGTGGCCTTCTTCTATCGTTTCAACGAAGCAGTGCTCGCAGAGTGCAGCCCGATCGTGATGCTGCACAAGCCACTGGGACTGCGCTTGCCAAGCGGTGCGGTGTACACCGATTTCAGTGTGTCATCAGCGGTTCTCAAAGGGGATGACGCGCCCATCAACCTTCTGTATGCCAGCCCCTCAAACCCGGATTTGAGCCTGGTGATCAGGGAAGAAGCGGACCTCGCGGGCAAGTCGAATCTGAACATTCAGTTGCGGGTGCCGATGCTGGCCTCCATGACAGTCAACCCACCAGCGCAAGCACCATTGCCGATTTGAGGGGGCAGGATGACTTCGACAACCAATCCCCAAATGTTCGACCCCATGCCAGCCCTGGTCTGGAACCTCGTTTGCCGCATGTTGGGTCCTATCTACACCGAAGCTCAACCCCATTCCGTCTCGGTCTTCGACTGGTCACAAGCGGTGTGGGATCAAGCGCTGGACATTGCGCGAGAACACAAGCCACTGCCCCAGGTACGACCCCCTCGCAATCGCGGACTGCTCGACAAACCGCAGCCCTCACCGCACTCCCCTGATGTTGGAGCGTTCGAGCTATGAGCACGTTCACTCCGTTTTTCTTTCCCCTCCCACGACATGAAGCCCATGACTTACCTCGTGCACCGGTCCTGTTTCCTCCTGCTGCCGCGCAGCAGGGCTCCACCCACCCATTCAACGAAAGGCAATTCCATGAAACGCACCACATCCAAGTCCCCGAAAGAACGGACTACACCCCGATCAGCCGATCCCGACAATGCCACTCCACCCAAGCGCTCGGTGGAAGACGTCAACAACCAGCTTTACCAAGAAGCTGCACAGCGCATTCTCCAAGCCATTGAGGCTGGCACCTCGATCTGGCAAAAGCCCTGGATTGCTCCATCCAGCCATCGCCGTCCGTTCAATGCGCACACGGGCCTCAACTATCTGGGTATGAACCGCGTGTTGCTGATGACCGAGATGATGGCGAACGGTTGGACCGACACCCGGTTCATGACGTACAAGCAGGTACAAGCCTTGGCACAGGACATGAAGCGCTCGGGCACACCCGACGATGAGTTGCCCTATGTGAAAAAGGGTGCGCAGTCGATCACCATCTACAAGGTGGGCAGGCAAGAAATTAAGCGGCCTCGGGTGGATAGCTCTGGCAAACCCGTTCTGGATCCAGCAGGCCAACCCATTGTGGACAAGGCACTGGGGCGCACGTTTTTGCAGACGTACCGGGTATTCAACGCCAACAACATTGCCAATTTGCCGCCGCTACCGGAGGTCGAGCGCAAACCGACTTGGGAGGTTCATGCAGAGATTGAGGCGCTGGTTAAAAAGCTGGGGGTGCCCGTCACTTATGAGCCCATTGGCCAGGCGTTTTATCAACCGGGTCTGGACCGCATCACGGTTCCTGAACGCTCGCAGTACAAAGACTCTGTCAAAGGTGGAGTGGTGGTGTATTCAGCGGCTGCCAAGCACTACTCGGTGCTATTGCATGAGTGCTGTCATGCAACGGGGCATGATTCACGGTTGAAGAGAGAGATGTCGGGCGGTAGAGGCTCCGCTGAATACGCCAGGGAGGAGCTGGTCGCTGAAACAGCCTCGACCTACCTCATGTGCGAGCTGGGGTTGGAGTCCGATGAGGTCATCAACCAGCATGCGAGTTATCTAGAAGGCTGGGCCAAGCTCATCAAGAATGACCCAAGGGCGCTGTTTCAGGCGTTCTCTGCTGCTGAAAAGGCTGCGGACTGGTTCATGCAACGGCATGAAAGACAGTTGGCTGAGGCACCACTAGTCACCCCTCAGCCTGCCCCCTCCTTGGTTCAAGGCGTTGGAGTGCCACAGCAGCAAGTTGACGGGATCGGCCAGGGATTGGTGGCAGTAGCTCAGATGCCGTCGTCGGCTAGCAGGATCAACGGACTTCGACCGGCTGGGGAGTTGCTGGATGCGGCGGTCGCTGGCCTGAATTCCGGCAGCATGGGGCTGACTTAGAAAAGCGGCTTGATCAGTGCTGGCTCGGTAAACTCAGATGCTCTCACCGATTCGTGGTTGGTTGGAGCCAACTGCCGAAGACTTGCCTTGTTCATCCAAGATTCTCCATGCTCAAAGTCTTCAGTGCTAATCTGACTGACGCGATTGGTAGGTGCATTTGACATGAAGCTCAACCCGAGCAAACGTTGGGACTTGCTGCTCGCAATTAAGTCCCCTACCGACCTAGATTGCCTATCGGCTTTCGCAACAGCCGAGGGAGTGGATGCATTGAGGGGATACCCAAACATCGTAGTCAGGGCAACCAAGAATTTCGCTCAATTGCCCGAACTACTGGCGCAATTCCCCGCTGAGTTCGTGGCTAACGGGGTAAGGAACATCCTCTCGGGTGTGGATACCTCGACAACATGCCACGAGGAGGACATCAGCGACCTTTTCGGATGAGGGCCACATGGCCAAGAACAGGTCGTCTAGATGCTATGCAAAGCGTCCCGCCTGAGTGCGTCCACAGTGTCATGCAGACTAGGCACCACGACTGCCATTTTTTCGAGCCACGCCAACCGCTTTGATTCATCAAGCCAAACCAGTGAAAGCGCCGACGCCCATGTCATCCAACGCACCTGGTGGATCGCAACTGGACTTGCATCATGATCGGCAAACTCATCGACAACCAGAGCGACGACCAAGCCTTCCGGGCTGACAAAAAATGGAATCTGCCGTGCCTCGTAGGGGATGTCGGGCGACTCAGGATTCGACAACCTGGCGTATAGCTGCTCGAATTCATACGAGGCGGCATCGACAGCAGCGGAGAGTCTCGAAAGAGTTTTCCGCATTTGCTCCTCGCAACCCATGCTTTCATCCCCATCGAGACGCTCACCGGCAATGCGATGCCCGATACCTGACAGCAACTCCCTGGCCTGCACCCGATAGATTGCAGCATGAAGATCGCTCTGAAAGCTGGATACCGTCGCACTCGCTCTGGCAGTGGAGCCTCGGGGCCGTCCAGGTTTCTTGACGATCAGTTCAGGGGGTTGATCAACTGGCGGCGCGTACTCCGATAGCGACGTCTTGTCGAGGTAAGCGGCAAACTCGATGATAGAAACAAGAATCTTGTTGCGGCGCCCGCGACTGACCTTGAACGGCAATTTGCCTTCGTAGTTGAGGTTGTACAGGTGGCCACGCCCATATCGCGTCAAGGAAGCAATTTGGTCGATGTCGAGCATCAGCACGCCGGGAAACATCGCTTGTAGCAATACGAGGTGTTTTGATGGCATACGAGGACGCGATGTAATCGGTGTTAGATGTTCAGCAGCATAGCCCCGGTATGGAAGGTGTCGCGTTTCAGCAACTTAACCACCCTCCCAAACTTCCCAGAATTTTCCCAAACCGGAGGGATGAATTTGGGTGAAAACTGATGAAAATAAATGAAACCGAATGAAAAGAAGGGAGAGCCTAAAAATCACACAAGTGACTGATTTTCCATGGCTTTCCCCGCTTTTACTATGGTGCGCGGGGGGGACTCGAACCCCCACACCATTGCTGGCGTCAGGACCTAAACCTGGTGCGTCTACCAATTTCGCCACCCGCGCGGTTCTACAAACAAACAGGCGGCAAGCTGAGCTGCCGCCTGTGTGAAATCGGTCAACCTTCTATTTTACCTGATACGCACAGCTTGCCCGTCAAGCACCCCCAAGAACCTCTGGCGCCGGTCGTTTTACACGGAACCAGGCAGCATACATCGCGGGCAATGCCAGCAGCGTCAGCACGGTGGCCACCACCAGCCCGCCCATGATGGCCACAGCCATCGGGCCCCAGAACACGCTGCGCGACAGCGGGATCATGGCCAGCACTGCAGCAGCAGCCGTCAGCACGATGGGCCGCAGGCGGCGCACAGCCGATTCCACGATGGCATCCCACGCTGGCACGCCCCGCGAACGATCCTGCTCGATCTGGTCGATCAAGATCACCGAGTTGCGCTGGATCATGCCCATGAGCGCAATCACCCCCAGCAGTGCGACAAAACCAAATGGCCGATTGAGCAACAGCAACGCCGCCGCGACGCCTGCCAGCCCCAGCGGCCCGGTCAGGAACACCAGCATTGCCCGGCTGAAGCTGTGCAGCTGCAGCATGAGCAGCGTGAAGGTAATGAACAACATGATCGGAATGCCCGCAGCGATCGAGGCCGACCCCTTGGAGCTTTCCTCCACGGCACCCGCCACTTCGATGCGGTAGCCCGTCTGCCCGGCAGCCCGCCATTTCGCATCGATCTCCTTGAGCGATGGCAGCAGCGCCGCCGTCACCGTGGCGCCCTGAAGACCCTCGGTCACGTCGCCCTGCACCGTGATGGCGTAGTCGCGGTTTTCGCGCCACATCACGCCCGGCTCCCAGGTAAACACGGGCTTGGCGATCTGTGTGAGCGGGATCGACTTGCCCGAGGCGGTGGGCAGGTAAGCATTGGCAATGTCGGTGATGGCGTTGCGCTCGTCCAATGGCTGGCGCAACAGAATGTCGATCAGCTTGTCGCCTTCGCGGAACTGGCCCACCTGCGTGCCCGACAGGATGGTCTTGGACGCCTGGGCGATCGATTGGCTCGTCACACCCAGCGCGCGCGCCTTGGCCTGGTCCACTTCGAGGCGCAACACCTTCACGGACTCGTTCCAGTTGTCGTTCACGCCGCGCATGTCAGGACTCTGGCGCAACACGGCTTTCACCTCATCGGCGCGCTCCCGCAGCACCAGCGGCTCGGGGCCCACCACGCGAAACTGCACAGGGTACGGCACCGGCGGCCCATTGGGCAGCAGCTTGACACGACCACGCACTTCGGGGAATTCCTGGGCCAACAGCGCGGGCAGCTTCACCCGCAAGGATTCACGCACCTTCAGATCCTGCGACAGCACAATGAATTGCGATACGTTGGTCTGCGGAAACACCTGATCGAGCGGCAGATAGAAGCGCGGCACCCCTGAACCCACCCAGGTGCTCACAGAGCTGACACCCGGCTCGGACAACAGCCGCTGCTCCACCCGCTTGGTGACTTCTTCATTGCCCGCAAATGAAGTGCCCTCGGGGAACCAGATATCCACCATGATTTCAGGCCGGCTCGAGTCGGGGAAGAACTGTTGCTGCACCTTGCCCATCCCCGCGATGCCCAATGCAAAGGTCAGCACAGTGGAGCCGATGGTGATCCACCGGTGCTCCACGCACCAGTCCACCAGGCGACGGAAGGTGGTGTAGAACGGGCTGTCGAAGACTTCGTGGGGATCGTCCGTGATGCCCTTGTTGGCCTGTGCCGCCAGCACATGGGGAGGCACCTTGAGCAACAACGTGCCCAGGTAGGGCACAAAGTACACCGACACAATCCAGCTGAGCACCAGCGCGATCACCGTCACGGCAAAGATCGCAAAGGTGTATTCACCGGTCATGGACTTGGCAATGCCAATCGGCAAAAAGCCCGCCGCCGTGATCAGCGTGCCCGTGAGCATGGGCATGGCCGTGATCTCATAGGCAAACGTGGCGGCGCGCACCTTGTCATAGCCCTCTTCGAGCTTGAGCACCATCATCTCAACGGCAATGATGGCGTCATCCACCAGCAAGCCCAGCGCAATGATGAGCGATCCCAGCGAAATCTTGTGCAGCCCGATGCCCCAGTACCACATGGCCAAAAAGGTCACGGCCAGCACCAGCGGGATGGTGATGCCCACCACCAGGCCGGGGCGCGGGTCGATGTACCAGCGCTTCCAAAAAGGCTGGTTGCCAGGGCGTTTATGCAGCCCCAGGCTGATGAAACTCACCGCCAGCACGATGACCACCGCTTCGATCAGCACCTTGACGAACTCATTCACCGAGGTAGCAACCGCCTTGGGCTGATCCTGCACATTGACGAGTTTCACCCCTGCAGGCAGCGTGGCGGCGATGCGGTCAGTGGCCGTGTGCAAGGCCTTTCCCAGTGCAATGATGTCCCCGCCCTTGGCCATGGAGACCCCCAGGGCAATCACCTCCTGCCCCTGGTGGCGCACCTTCACGGTGGCCGGGTCCACGTAGCCGCGCTTGACCTCGGCGATATCACCCAGTCGCAGCTGCGCACCCGATGGTCCACGGATCGGCATGGCCCGCAGGTCTTCAATGGCGTTGAACTGCCCTTGCACCCGCACCTGCACCTGATCCTGGGGCGTCTGGATGGCGCCAGCACTTTCCACAGCGTTCTGTTGCCCCAGCTGGGCCAGCACCTGGTTCATGTCCAGACCCAGCTGCGACAGGCGCTTCTGCGATATCTCGATGAAGAGCTTCTCGTCTTGCACACCGAACAGCTCCACCTTGGCCACATCGGGCACGCGCAGCAGCTGCTGGCGCGCGTCGTCGGCAAATGCTTTCAGCTCGGCGTAGCTGAAGCCCTCGGATTCCAGCGCATAGATCACGCCATACACATCACCGAAGTCGTCATTGAAGAATGGCCCCTGGGTACCCTGCGGCAAGGTGTAACGCATATCGCCCACCTTCTTGCGCACGCTGTACCAGACGTTGGCCACCTCGCTGCCCTTGGATGAGTCCTTGATCTGGAAAATGATCTGCGACTCGCCGGGCTTGGAGTAGCTGCGGATCTTGTCCGCATAGGGCACTTCCTGCAGGGTGCGCTCAATTTTGTCGGTGACCTGCTCGGCCACCTGCTGCGCCGTGGCGCCCGGCCAGTAGGTGCGCACCACCATGGCGCGGAAGGTGAACGGCGGGTCTTCGTCCTGCCCGAGTTGGAAGTAGGCGGCAAAGCCCAGCAGCATCAGCACCACCATGAGGTAGCGGGTGAGCGCGGGGTGATCGAGCGCCCACTTGGAGAGGTTGAACCCCTCTTTGGGTTGGATTTGCGTCATGGCGGGCCTCAGTTGGCGGCAGAGGCCGTGGCTGCAGCAGGGGCTGCAGATGCGGAAGGCGCGGACGACGCAGCAGGCGCCGCTACAGATTCAGGAGCTGTCTGCGCTTTATTCACGGCCACTGGCACCACTTTTTGCTGATATACCGTCACTTTCTGCCCGGGCGACAGCACATGCACGCCTGTGGCCACCACCTGCATACCGGGGGTCAGGCCCGCCGCCACCACGGCTTCGTTGCCGTCGGCCGTTGCAATCTGCACCACCTGCGACTTCACCGTGCTGCTGGCTGCGTCATACACCCACACGGCAGTGGACTGCCCCTGTTGGCGCAAAGCGCTGGTGGGCAACTTGATGGCCGCAATACCCGCGTGGCTCAGCGCCTTGGGGGTGACATACACCGTGGAACCCAGGGCCGGAGCCTCGGCGCCTTCGATCGCCACCTTGATCTGGTAGGTGCGGGTCGCTGGGTCGGCGCTGGCGGCCACTTCGCGCACACGGCCTGCCAGCGGCGCACCGCCCGACCAGCCACGCACCACCACGTCAGTGCCTTGCGCAATCTGCGCGACTTTGTCTTCGGGCACCGCAAACACCACATCGCGGGGGCCGTCCTGGGCAATGCGCACCACCGGCGTTCCCGCAGAGACCACCTGGCCCGGCTCGGCATCAATACCCGTCACCACACCTGACACATCGGCCGCCAAGGTGGTGTAGGCCGCCTGGTTGCCCTGCGACGACAGCTGCGCGCGGGCCTGGTCCAGCGTGGCCTGCGCGGCCTTGAGGGTGGCGTCGCGACGCTCCAGCTCTGCGCCGCTGATGAAATTCTGGTCCTTGAGAGCCTGGTAGCGCTTGAAGTCTGCCGCAGCCAGGTCCCGCTGCGTCGTGGCCGATGCCAGTTGCGCACGCGCGGCGTCGGCCGCCAGCTGGTAGTCCTTGGGGTCCAACTGGGCCAACACCTGACCCGCCTTCACGCGCTGGCCCAGCTCGGCCTGGCGCTGCACGATCTTGCCAGCCACGCGAAACCCCAGGCGCGACTCCACACGCGCCCGCACCTCGGCCGAATATTCCAGGCTGGACTGCAATGTGCCCACGCCCACTGTCAGCAGTTTCACGGAGCGCACAGGCTCCTCGGGCGGTGCGGGGCGAGAACAGGCTGCCAGCACCGTGGCTGCTGCTACCACCAGCAAATACCGGGTGTGCCGTTGAAGGGACCGCGAGGCGGAGGGTGTGCGCATGGGAAATCCGGTGAATGAAAATTGAGGCCACAAGGCGCTGCACGCAAAACGCAGGCACGAATGCCTGCGTTGCGACGGGGTACGGGTCTGCGTCCTTGTCCCCAGTGATATTGCTTGCTTTTGCTACTGACTGACCGGTTAGTAATCTATGAGAAGCCCCCGGCCTTGTCAAGCGACAATCCGGGATGTGAACGACCACCCCAGCCCCTCCTCCATACCGCCCGCAGTATCCACCCCGCAGCCACCCGCAGCGGCTGCATCGGCACCGCCGGTGACCCACTACGAAAATTTTCCGGTGGCGTCACTGCTGTGCCCACCGCACCTGCGCCAGCCGATTGCCGCCATTTATGGATTTGCCCGCACCGCCGACGACATTGCGGACGAAGGCGACGCCGCCGCCGCCGCTCGCCTGGCGGACCTGGCCGCCTACCAGGCCGACTTGCAGGCTGTTGCCCAGGGGCAGGCGCCCTCCCCCCGTTGGGCCGACGTGTTTTTGCCGCTGCAATCGGTGTTGCGCAGTCACCATCTGCCTGTGCCGCTGCTCGCAGACTTGCTCAGCGCCTTTGTCCAGGATGTGGAAAAAACCCGAGACGCTGAAGGCTACGCCGACCGCGCCGAATTGCTGGACTACTGCCGCCGCTCCGCCAACCCCGTCGGCAGATTGCTGCTGCACCTGTATGAAGTGACGGGCGCCGAGGCGCTAGAAGAAAGCGACGCTATCTGCACCGCGCTGCAACTCATCAACTTCTGGCAAGACCTCAGTGTGGACATTCCCCGGGGCCGTCACTACCTGCCCCGTGCCGACTGTGCTGCCCACGGAGCCTGCCAGGCCGAGTTGCTGGCGCTGCAATCTAACCGTGAAAACGTGCGCCTGATTGCCGATTGCGCCCATTGGGCCCGCAGCAGCATGCTCAGCGGCGCACCGCTGGTGCACCGCCTGCCCGGCCGCGCGGGCTGGGAACTGCGCCTGGTGGTGCAAGGCGGCCTGCGCATCCTCGACAAGGTGGATGCCCTCAAAGGCGGCAGCCTGCACACCCGCCCACAACTCAATGCCTGGGACTGGTGCGTGATGCTGGCCCGTGCGCTGGTGATGTAAGAAAGATTCATGGGCCACAAGGCGCGCTGACAGCAGCCTGCACCTCCACCATGAATTTCACATCAAATAGGTCTCTAGCGCTTACCAAATAAGCGCCGATTGCTATTCTTTTAAATACAACCACCTGCCCAAGACAGGTCTCCACAAACGGGCAGATCAAAGGCGGGGCAGGGATAGCGCGCATGGCACCTTCTTTGCGGCGCGCTAGTCTTGCGCCCACTGCGGCCAGCCGCCCGAGCCTGCCAAGCCCGGAACACAACAACGACAACAACATCCGCAAGCCAGCACCCGTGGCACGCCAGGAGGGACTTCCGTTGACTGCCAGACACCTGTTCAAGACCCTTCAATGGGGGCTCATCGTTTTCTGCCTGGTTTTTTCCATCGTCGGTGGCGTGGCCGCAGAGCGGGTGCTGGATGTGCTGCACTGCCAGCCCGATGCGAACCCCGCACTGCGCTCGTGCTCTTGGCTGGCCAATCCCATCGGACTGCGGCTGACACCGTTTCTGTCAGCGGGCGGCATGGTGGACTACCCCTTTGTGCTGCTGAGCAACTTCTGGGGGCTGCTGCTGGCATGGGGGCTGGCGCTGTATGCCGCACGCTGGGCAGACCACAACCCCGCCGCAGCGACGGCCCTGCTGCAGCGCTGGCTGCCGCGCAAGGGCCATGCCACATCCGCTGATTTTTTGCGTTGGGGCGTGGGCTGCACGTTCTGGCTCTTGCTCGCAGGGTTCATCGGGTTCTGCTTGGCGCTGGGCCTGCCCATTGTGGGCAACCAGACCGCGCGCGCCATTCTGGAAAGCCTGGGCTGCTCGCCTGGCACCTTCGACCCCTTCTCATCGCCCTGCATGAGAGCCCCTGGCTTCTGGACGTCCCGCCTGTCGCTTTACGTCATCCCCTTGGCGGGCCCCCTGCTGGCGCCGGTGTGGCTCGTCATGGGGTTCTGGGATGTGCTGCTGGGCTGGATGGTCTTGATCGGCACCACGTTCGCCTTGAAATCGCATCTGCCGCTGCAGGTCAAACCGCAGGCCCACCACCCCCACCCTTCGGCCGAAACACCACGCCGCCCTTGAGAGCATCACACCATGTCCGTCAGCGTTTTCGACCTCTTCAAGATCGGCATCGGGCCGTCCAGCTCGCACACCGTGGGGCCAATGATTGCCGCCCGGCAGTTTGCCTGCCACGTGCGCGACACCCTGGGCCTGGCGGCCGTGCACCATGTGACGGTGGAGCTGTTCGGCTCACTGTCGGCCACCGGCGTGGGCCATGGCACCGACCGTGCCGTGCTGCTGGGCCTGGCCGGCTTTGAACCCGACCGCATCGACCCCGACCAGATCGCGCCGACCGTTGCGCAGATCCGCAGCAGCGGCACGATGGTGCTGCTGGGCGAGCACGCCACGCCCTTTATCGAGAAAGAGCACCTGCTGTTTCGCCGCAAAAGTCTGCCCTTGCATCCCAACGGCATGGCCTTCCACGCCTGGGATGTGCTGGGCACAGAGATTGCAGCGCGCGACTACTACTCGGTAGGCGGCGGCTTTGTCGTGGATGCCGAGGGCCATCGTGTGCTGAACTCAGTGCCCACCAGCGGGCCCGGCGCTGCCGGCCACCACCGGGGCCTGCCCCACCCCTTTCGCACCGGGGCCGAGCTGCTGGCCCAGTGCCAGGCGACCGGCATGACCATGGCCCAGCTCATGGCGGCCAACGAAGAGCACTGGCGCAGCGCGGCCGAGGTGCGCCGCCAGCTTTTGGCCATCTGGCAGACCATGGCGGGTGCCGTGCAACGCGGCTGCGCCAGCACCGGCACACTGCCCGGCCCGATGCACGTGCGCCGCCGCGCGGCGGAGCTTCACCGCAACTTGAGCGGCTCGCCCGAGGCCGCGCTGCGTGATCCGCTCTCGATGCTGGACTGGGTGAACCTGTACGCCATGGCCGTCAACGAAGAAAACGCCGCCGGTGGCCGCGTGGTGACGGCCCCCACCAATGGCGCCGCTGGCGTGATTCCGGCCGTGCTGCACTACTACGTCAACTTCTTACCCGGGGCGAACGAGGACGGCATCGCTACCTTTTTGCTCACAGCGGGCGCCATCGGCATCATCTACAAAGAGAACGCATCGCTCTCCGGCGCCGAGGTCGGCTGCCAAGGCGAGGTGGGCGTGGCCTGCTCCATGGCTGCAGGCGCCCTGGCCGCCGTGATGGGCGGCACGCCCGAGCAGATCGAAAACGCCGCCGAGATCGGCATGGAGCACAACCTCGGCATGACCTGCGACCCTGTGGGCGGCCTGGTGCAGATCCCCTGCATCGAGCGCAACGCCATGGGCGCCATCAAGGCCATCAACGCCGCCCGCATGGCCCTGCGCGGTGACGGCCAGCACGTGGTGTCGCTCGACAAGGTCATCAAGACGATGATGCAGACCGGCGCCGACATGAAGGTCAAATACAAGGAGACCTCGCGCGGGGGGCTGGCGGTGAATGTGGTCGAATGTTGAGCCACGCTCTCACCCGCCACTGCCCTCCATGCCCCCGCCAACCGACGACCCCAGCCCCATGCGCCTGGAGCGCTGGCTCAACCGCCTGAGCACCATGGTGATGCCGCTGGCGCTGCTGGTGGTGGTGCTGCTGTTTTTGCAATGGCCCCTGCGCGACGGCTGGGGCACAGGCTCCAGCCAGGCCAACGACCTGGCGCAGATTCTCTTCGCACTGTACGTGGCCGTGGCCTTACGCCATGCCGACCGACGGGGCGCTCATCTGGTCAGCAGACCCGACCTCACCCACACAGGCCACGGTGTCGTGCGGGCCCTGCGCTTGCTGGGCGCACCACTGGCGGTGCTGCCTTGGGCGCTGTTTGTATGCATCAATGCATTGCCCACGGTATGGCGCTCAGTGCAGGGACTGGAGAGTTTCCCGGAGACCGCCAACCCCGGCTACTTTCTCATCAAGGCGGCCTTGCTGCTGCTGGCCTTGTTGATCTCATTGCAGGCACTGACTGACCTTTGGCGCGCAGTGCACACCCTGCGAACTACACCGGCCGAACACCCATGAGCGCACTGGGTTTGCTGCTGCTGGGGCTGGCCCTGGTGCTAATGACTACGACCGGCTGGGCCACTTACGCCGTGCTGCTGGCCGTGAGCACCCTGGGGGCCCTGGCGGGACTGGCCCTGGGCGCGTTCGATGGCGCCGTGCTGCGCAGCCTGCCCGAACGCGTAGTGGGCCTGCTCGAACATGACCTGCTCCAGGCCCTGGTGCTCTATGCCGTGGTGGGCGCGCTCCTGAACCACCTGGCACTGGTCAACGGCCTGTACGGCGGCCTGCGCAAGGTCATCGCCAGACTCATCGGCAGCCGGGCTGCATCCGACATGGCGGGCCTGGGCGTAGGCATGCTGATGGCCCCCATGAACGGATCGGTAGGCGCCAGCCTGATCACTCTGTCGCGCACGGCCGGGCAAGCCTGGGCCGACGAGGGCATGCCCGCAGCGCGGCGCACCGCCCTGGTGGCCGTGGCCAGCACGCTGGGCATCATCGTGCCGCCATCCCTGGTGTTGCTGCTCCTGGGTGACGCCATGCTGCGGGCCCACACCGAGGGGCTGACTCTGGCCACCCAACTGGGGTTGCCCACCGCCACGGCCGGCACGCGCATCATCAACACCCAGGACGTACTACAAGCGGCGCTCGCCCCTGGCGCCCTGTTGCTGGTGCTGTGGATGGCCATCACCTGGTGGCTGGCGCCCCAGCGTTCATCACCGCCCCCAAGCAAAACCGTCACAGCACTCACGCTATCGCTGCGCGAACGCTGGACGCTGCTGCTGGTGCCCGCGCTCATCGTGGCACTGCTGGCCCTGGTCACCACGGGCCGCGTGCGCGCCGTCGAAGCGGCAGCCACCGCCGGGGTGCTGCTGCTGGTATGGGGCGCGGTGTCAGGCCAGCTCACGCGACGGCGGCTGATGCAGGTGCTGGACGACGCGCTCGCGCTCACTGGCGCGCTGTTCGCCCTGTTGGTGGCCGCCGTCACGTTCTCGCTGGTGTTGCGCGCATTGGGCACCGACCTGCTCGTGGCCGAATGGATGCGCGCCCTGCAAGGCCAACCCCTGCTGGCCATGGGACTGGTGCTGGCCGTGCTGCTGGGTTCGGCATTTGTGCTGGATGCGTTTGAGCTGATTTTTCTGATCATCCCCATCGTGATGCCGCCCTTGCTGGCGCTGGTGGGCGATGCTGCCTGGGTCGCGGCGCTCGCACTGCTGGTGTTACAAGCCGGTTTTCTGCTGCCCCCGCTGGGTTATGCCCTGGTGCTGGCGCGCGCCCAGGTGGCACCGCGCCCCACCATGGCAGCCGTGGCCGGGGCGCTGGCGCCTTATGTGCTGAGCCTGCTGGCCGTGATCGCCCTGGTGATGGCCTTCCCGGCCACGACCCAATGGCTGCGCACCACACCGGCCACGCTGCCCGAGATGTCCATTCAGGGCGACGACCTTGATGCCCTGATGCGGGAGATGTCGCAGCCCCAGCCCGATGCGACCGACACGCCCGACTTGCCAGCGCCAGCCACCAGATAGCTACAAAATTAATAGCTACCAGCACATACGCATCAAGCGCCACCACCCAAAAACATCACAAACGCTTCAGACCTGCCAACCACCGAACGCCATGGGACAATCCCACCCCATGACACCGCAGCAGTACGTACAGCAAAAAGCCGTGGCCTCGGGCAGCAGCTTCTATTACGCTTTTCTCTTTTTGCCCGCCCCGCGCCGCGCGGCCATCACGGCGTTCTATGCGTTTTGCCGCGAGGTGGATGACGTGGTCGATGAAGTGACCGACCCCGGCGTAGCGCGCACCAAGCTCGCCTGGTGGCAGGCCGAGGTAGCCAAAGCCTATGCCGGCCAGCCCACCCACCCGGTGATGTTGGCCCTGATGCCACTGGCTGCCGACTATGGCATCGAGCAACGCCACCTGCAGGCCGTGATCGACGGCTGCCACATGGACCTGGAGCAGACCCGCTACCTCGACTTTGCGGGTCTCAAGGGTTACTGCCACCTGGTGGCCGGCATCGTGGGCGAAGTCGCAGCGCGCATCTTCGGCCAGACCGACCCACGCACCACCGAATACGCCCACAAGCTGGGCCTGGCGTTTCAGCTCACCAACATCATCCGCGACGTGGGCGAAGACGCGATGCTGGGCCGCATCTACCTGCCCGTGAGCGAGCTGCAGCAGTTTGATGTGAAGGCGCACGAGATCCTGAAGCGCCAGTATTCCGACCGCTTCACCGCGCTGATGCGTTTTCAGGCCGAACGCGCGCACAGCCTCTATGACGAAGCTTTCGCCCTGCTGCCCGACGCAGACCGCTGCACCCAAAAGCCGGGCCTGATGATGGCCAGCATCTACCGCACGCTACTGCGCGAGATAGAGCACGAGAACTTCCAGGTGCTGCACCAGCGCATCCGTCTCACCCCACTGCGCAAGTTCTGGCTGGCGTGGAAGGTGCAGGCATTGGGCCGGATGTAGTGTCGGTGTGGCGCCCATGAAAGTTGCCGTCGTCGGTGCGGGCTGGGCCGGTATGGCCGCCGCCATCGCCCACACACAGGCAGGTCGCCACGTCACCGTGTTCGAGGCTGCGCGCACCGTGGGTGGCCGGGCGCGGGCCGTGCCGGGCACGCTGCCCGACGGCACCCCTGCCAAGCTCGACAACGGCCAGCACATCCTCATTGGCGCCTATGCCGAAAGCCTGCGCCTGATGCGGCAGGTAGGCGTGGACCCCAACACTGCGCTGCTGCGCCTGCCGCTCACGCTGCAGTTCCCGGATGGCCAGGGGCTGCAATTGCCCGACCTGCCCCCGCCGCTGGATGCCCTGCTCGGCATTGGCCGCGCCAAAGGCTGGGGCTGGCGTGACAAGCTGGCACTGCTGCGCACGGCCACGACCTGGCAACTGCGCGGTTTTCGCTGCGCTCCAATAACCTCGGTAGCGCAGCTTTGCGCCCCGCTCACACCGCGCCTGATGGCCGAGTTCATCGACCCGCTGTGTGTGTCGGCCCTCAATACCCCAGCGCATGAGGCCAGCGGCCAGGTGTTTTTGCGCGTGCTGCAAGACAGCCTGTTCAGCGGGCGCGGCGGCTCCAACCTGCTGCTGCCTCGCGCCGACCTGGGGGCGTTGTTCCCGCAGGCAGCGGTGCACTGGCTGCAGCAGCGCGAGGGCCAGGTCGTCACCGGCCAGCGCATTCAGCGGCTGTTGCCTTTGCACGGCGGACGTTGGCAATTGGCAGGTGCGACCAACGTCTCGGAAGAACCCACCCCGTTCGACCACATCACCCTGGCCTGCCCGTCGTGGGAGGCCAGCCGCCTGGTTGAGGGCCTGGCAAGCACTGCGGGCCTGGCCAGCGCAGGCCGCTGGAGCGCCGCCGCCGGTGCCCTGCGTTTTGAGGCCATCACCACCGTTTACGCCCATGCCAGCGGAGCGCGCCTGCCCCAGCCCATGCTGGCGCTGCGCAACACGGCCACCCATCCCGCGCAATTCGTTTTCGACCGGGGCCCGCTCGACGGCCAGCATGGCCTGCTGGCCTTTGTGGTCAGCGCCAGCGATGGTGACCGGGCCCTGATAGAGCAGCAGGTGCTGCAGCAGGCGGCCGTACAGCTTGGCCTGCCGGCCCTGCAGCCTGTGCAAACCGTGGTGGAGAAACGCGCCACCTTTGCCTGCACCCCCGGCCTGCAGCGCCCTGGCATGCAGGTGCTGCCAGGGCTGACCGCCTGCGGCGACTATGTACAGGGCCCCTACCCCGCCACGCTCGAAGGCGCCGTACTCAGCGGCACCGCAGTGGCCGCTTGCGTCACTGCGCGCTGAAACGATCTCTGATTCAAGGTGGCCCCACCCCCGGGTAACTACCAACCCCACTGACAGCATTCCGAAAGCCCGCACCCGGCACCATGGCACCACACGCATCCGCATTCCGCATGCGCCATCGATCCGACGGAGACAACCCATGCTTTCAAACGACCCGCTTGCTTTTTCATCCTCACGCCGCCACTTGCTCGGTGCCAGCGGCGCTCTGGCCCTGGGCGGTTTTCTGCCCGCCACGGCGTCAGCCCAGGCCGCCTGGCCCTCTAAATCGGTACGCTTCGTGGTGCCCTTTGCACCGGGCGGCAGCTCGGAAATCGTGGCCCGCTCTACCGCCGCCGAACTGGGCAAGACACTGGGGCAAAGCGTTTACGTCGACAACAAGCCTGGCGCCGCCGGCAACATCGCCATGGGCGAGGTGGCCCGCGCTGAAGACCAGCACACATTGATCCTGGGCCACATCGGCACGCTGGCCGTCAACCCCTTCATCTTTGACAAGCTGCCCTACGACGCCAACAGGGACTTCAAGCCCGTAAGCCTGCTGGCCAAAGTACCCAGCCTGTATGTGGTGCACCCCGATGTGCCCGCCAAGAACCTCAAGGAGTTCATCGCCTATGCGAAAAAGAACCCCGGCAAGCTCAGTTACGGCTCAGCGGGCAACGGAAGCGCCGGGCACCTGGCGTTTGAATACCTCAAGATGACAGCCGATATCTTCATGTTGCACGTGCCCTACCGTGGCACCGGCCCCATGATGACCGACCTGCTCTCGGGCCGCCTTGAAGCATCGGCCGTGGGCGCTGCCGCCATGCTGCCGTTCATCAAGTCGGGCAAGGTGCGCTGCATCGCCACCGGCTCGGCCAAGCGCCTGCCGCAACTGCCCGACGTGGCCACTGTGGCTGAGCAGGGCTTTCCGGGCTTTGAGATGACCCAGTGGTACGGCATGCTGGCCCCGGCCAATCTGGCCCCGGCCCACCTGGAAAAGTTGGCCACAGAAACCGCCAAGGCCGTCAAGGCCCCCGCTTCACTGGAGCGCCTGAACGCCGACGCTGCGGAAGCGATTGGGGGCACACCCGCACAGTTCGCGCAGTTCATTGCGGCCGAACAGGAACGCTGGAAAAAGGTGCTGCTGCGCGCGAAGGTCAAACCAGATTAACCCCCTGAGCCGCTTCGCGTCTTCCCCCTTTCTCTCGCCCCGCTGCGCGGGTCAGGAAGGGGGACGCAGCCAGTGCGGCGGGGCGGCCCTTGCACGGCTGCCTGGCCTGGGCAGCGCGTACGCATAGTTTGGCTGCTGGCGCCTGCGCGCCCTAACCGCTCCGCATTGAATGGCTCAATGCTGAATGCAAGCCCTGCGCCTTCCGCACAAACGGTAGCATCCCCCCATGCGCATCCTCCTGGCCGAAGACGACCACAACCTGGGCACCTGGCTGAGCCGGGCGCTGGAGCACGCGGGCATCCAGGTGGAGTGGGTGAATGACGGCCGCCTGGCAGACCGCGCCTTGCAGCAGCACGACAACTACGACGCGCTGGTGCTCGACCTGGGTCTGCCCGGGCTGGACGGCCAGGCCGTGTTGCAGCGCTTGCGCGACCGCGACCAGCGCCTGCCCGCTCTGATCCTTACCGCGCGCGACTCCCTGGACGAGCGCGTGCGCTCGCTCAACGCCGGGGCCGACGACTTTCTGGCCAAGCCCTTCGAGCTGGCCGAGCTGGAAGCGCGTCTGCACGCGCTGGTGCGCCGCGCGCGGGGCAACGAGCACCCGCGCCTGACCTGCGGCGCGCTGGTGTATGACAACGCACGCAAACAGTTCACGCTGCGCGGGGAGCCGCTGGCCCTGTCACCGCGTGAACATGCCGTGTTGCGCGTGCTGGTGCAGCGCAGCGGCGAACCGTTCTCCAAGCAACAAATCCTGGACCGTGTGTTTTCGGACGATGACGACGTGCACCCCGAAGCGGTGGAGGTGTTTGTGCACCGGCTGCGCAAGCGGCTCGATGGCAGCGGTGTACGCATCACCACGCTGCGCGGGCTGGGCTACGCGCTGGAGGCGGAATGACGAGGGTCCCCACTGAGGCACTGCACATCTTCCCCTCCAAGGGGAGACACCACCAGTGGCTTGGCGGAGTCAGTTGCACGGCAGCACGGGCCTGGGCCGAGCAGAGATCCAGGGCAGCGTGCGATAGCTCGCAGCAAGGGGGGGCGCTGTGCCACTGATCCAGCGCCTGCGCCGCGCCAGCCTGTGGCGGCTGCTGGCCATGCTCTTGCTGCCGCTGCTGGCCCTGGTGACTGGGGTGGAGCTGTGGATGACCCGGCACGACGCGCTGGAGGCCGCCAATGCAGCCTACGACCGATCGCTGCTGGGCGCGCTCAAATCGATTGACGCCAACATCTCCACCGCATCGGGTGGCCTGTCGGCGGAGCTGCCCTACAGCATGCTCGAATTCTTTGAACTCACGGCCAGCGGCAACGTGTACTTTCGGGTGGCATCGTCCGATGGTCTTGTGGAGCTGGGCAATGCCGACCTGCCCCTCCCGCCGGGACCGCTGAAGCCCGGGGTACCACTCTTTTACGACGCCACCTACTTCGGCGAATCCGTGCGGCTTGCGGCCTATCGCCGCGCACTGGACCGCGCGGAGTCTGCGGCCACCGTGCTGGTGCAGGTGGCCGAAAGCACACGCTCGCGGCAGGACTTCACGGATCGCTTTGTGCGCCGGGCCGTGCAGCGCGATGCGCTGGTGCTGGCACTCATGGTGTTGGGCACGGCAGCGCTGCTGGCCATTGCGCTGCGCCCCCTGGCACGGCTGGCGCGCGAGGTGCAAGCCCGAGGCATCGACGACATGACACCGCTGGCCCCCACCGACCTGCCCGCCGACATCCGCCCGCTGGTGGACGCAGTCAACCAGCAGATGGCGCGCACCCAGGACTTGGTGGCGCAGCAGCGGCAGTTTCTGGACGACGCCTCGCACCAGCTGCGCACCCACCTGACCACGCTGCAAATGCAGATCGACTACGCCCGGCGTGAGGGCGATGCCACCGAGGTTCAACACACGTTGGCCGCCATCGGCGGCGAAATTGCACGCGCCACCCGCAGCACGCAGCAACTGCTGGCGCTGGGCCGCAGCGATACTGCAGCCGTAGAGCTTGTTCCGTTCGACCTGACCGCGCTGCTGCGCACCGTGGCGCTGGAGCTACTGCCCCAGGCGCGAGCCAAGCAAATCGACTTTGGCATTCACACACCCCCTGTCGAGATAGCGTCCGTGGGGGACAGTGGCCTGCTGCGCGAGGCGTTGACCAACCTGGCGGCCAATGCGATTGCCTACACCCCGGTCCAGGGCACCGTCACCGTGTCGGCTGCGGGCGACAGCCTGGGCTGGAGCATCAGCGTGGAAGACAACGGCCCCGGCCTTCCCGCTGAGGAGCGCGACGCACTGGGCCAGCGCTACCGGCGAGGGTCGCAGGCGACGGCGAGTGGATCGGGCCTGGGGCTGGCCATTGCGCGTTCCATTGCCGAACGCCACCAGGGCAGCCTGCGCCTGCAGGCGCGTGCCGAAGGGCCGGGGCTTCTGGCGATACTCTGGTGGCCGCGGTCCTGACACGACCTCCTGCCTTCGCCACAACTTCGTGCCGCAACATGCCACCCCGCACAGTCATCGCTGATCCCCCCTCGCCCGCACGCTGGAGCCGCCGCCAGGCCCTGCTGGCTCTGGCGACCAGTGCCAGTGCGGGGGTGGCACCCTTCGCCGAAGCGGCAGACGCATCCACAGAGTCCGCCGAGTGCATCGCGCCCTCACGCCCCGGTGGGGGGTTTGACCTGACTTGCGGCCTGGCTGCACAAGCCCTGCAGGCCGCGCGCCCCGGCCGGGCACCGCTGCACACCCGCTACCTGCCCGGAGGCATTGGCGCGGTGGCATTCGATCAAGTGGCCACAGGGCGGCTGGGCGGCCCCAGCACGCTGGTGGCATTCTCCAGCGGCTCGCTGCTCAACATCGCACAAGGCCGTTTTGGCCCACATCCGTTGAACGCAGTGCGCTGGATCGCCACGCTGGGCAACGACTATGGCGTGGTGGCTGTGCACCACAACGCACCGCACCAGCGCCTGCAGGACGTGGTCACGGCACTGCAAAAGGATTCAGCCCGCGTGGTGTTCGGCGCTGGCGGCACACTGGGCAGCCAGGATTGGGTGAAGGCCGCGCTGCTGGTCCGCGCAGCGGGGCAAGACCACAAGCGCATGCGCTTCGTGTCGTTTGAAGGCGGTGGCGAAGCCCTCAAGGCCCTGGGTGGCCGGCACATCGACATCTTCACCGGCGATGCGGCTGAAGCCATGAAGGCCGCCGCCGAGGGACTGCCAGTGCGTATCCTGGCGGTGCTGGCCCCCGCGCGCCTTTCCGGCGCACAGGCCGCGCTGCCCACCGCACGCGAACAGGGCCTGGACCTGGTCTGGACCACCGTGCGAGGCCTGTACATGGCCGCCAGCGTGCCCGACGCCGATGCGCGCGCATGGACCCATGCACTGCAGGAGGCCCAGGCAACCCCGGGCTACGCGGCGCTGTGCAGTCGCTATGGTCTGCACCCGTTCGCCTTGAGCGGCGCCGCGCTGGAGGACTATGTGCAGCGCCGCGTCGCTGACTACCGTCGCCTGACGCAGGAGTTGGGTCTGCGGTCCTGGCCGAGATGAAGACCGTCGCCTGTCCGTTGCGCCAAGAATCTGTGCCACCGCCCATTGTTGAAAGGTGCCCGCAAAAACCATCCTCCCGCGCAGCGTAGCGCTGTATGGGGTGTTTTGTGCCGTGCTGTGCTTGCTGGGCACCGGCTGTCAGTGGCGAACGCTGCCCAGCGACTTCCCCAGGTAGCGCAACGTACACGCGCATTTTTAATCTGGAGTGAGCCGCGCGCGGCATCCCGCCGGATCGGGCCTTAAAAACCCTGGACAGGTACTAATAAGCCTGCACCGCACCTTAAACCGGCAACACTGCCGCGCCAACCATCCGCCCCAGGTTGGGTGACGAAGCCTCTTGGCGCGCAGGCTCCGCGCCATCCTGCCGGGGCAAAGACGATTGCGCTGCAAAGGCATTGAGCGTATTGCGCCACTCCTCATTCGACGTGCTTAATGCGCGGCGCATGCGCATGACGCCCAAAACCGCCGCAATCATCGTCAACGCAAGCACTGCAAGAAGGCCGTATACCAAGGAAGCTGGAAAGTACCCCGTGTCCATCTTCTCCAGCCGCGTCAACATTGCCAGGGTGGCTTGGCGGTCCTGCTCAGCTTGCTCACGCATACGTTCGATTTCAGTCTGCAGGGCCTGCAAACGCTCCCCTTCGGCGCCACCGGCGTCCTGCGAATTACCCACGCCGATCGAGGGGAGTGCCTCCCCCGATCCCGGAGCGCCCGACGAAGCCTGGTCCCCGGACGTCGAAGGCGTAGCCAGCGTCGCCAACGGCTCCATCACCAGCCGGGGCCTCGCCGGAGCCGCTGCAGCAGATGCTGGATCAGGAGCAACCGCTGGCCGCGACGTCTCTGCAGCGGGGCTTGCTTTTTTTGCCTCAACCTTGACCGCCACCTTGGGCGCGAGAATCGAGGCCTCCGGCTGCGCGCCACTGCTGCTCGGCACAGCTGCAACCGCCGCGTCTGAAGGACTGCGCGCCAAGGGTTTGGAAGACGATTTCATCGCCTTGCGCGCCACACGCTCGCTGGCCGAAGCCTTGCGCGGCGGCGGAGCCACTGTCTCCCCTGGAAACGATTTTTCTGCGGCGGCACCTGGAAGTGCCCAGGAAGATGTGGCACCCGAAGCCTGCCCCTCCCACGGAATCGCGATGGGCCGATTACCACCCGCGACAGACATCGGCAGGTCAGCCAGGAAGGTGTACTCCCGCATGAAACTGCCGATGCAACTGATCGACACCTGGGCGGTCAATACGGGCTCGTCCGCCAGATGCGAAGACTGGACCCGAACCACAGGGTTGCGCCCCAGTTCACCCGGCTGCACGCTCACCTGGACACGACCCGCCGGTACGGAAAGATCCCCCGACACCAAACGTGCCTGCGGGCAGATTGCATCCATCGACATCCCCGGATCCAACTGGACTTCAAAACCAAGGTCGATGGGCTTTCCCAGCCACACCGTCCCCTGGGGCGCCCCCAAGGACAGTGCCCCAGCCCCCGGCGCTGCCAAGCCCATGCAAACAACGATCAACGAGTTACGAATCATCACAACCATCTCCAGTCATTTCCATTCGTTTCTACATGAAACATAATGATACGGAAAGCAATGGATGCGTATGTGTGAAAAATCTTGGCCAAAAAGGGCCGTATCCCCCGTTTGAAGCGGCAGCCGGCAGGGCAAGCAGCCACCGCACCTCACCCAGGGCAGCCAAGGCATCCACAAATGCCAGCGCACCGGTGTGGACGGCAGTTTCGATGAAGGCGCGGGCTTCTACGCGGGTGCGCAGAGGGATGGGGGGGTCATGGCGTGATCCGTGGCACGGTAACCAGTGAGCACCACCGCCTGATCACTTCTCCAGCCACCACTGAATCATGATTTTCGCCAAGAACCCCAAAAACCCCACGCCCAGACCAAGGAACAGTACGAAGGTGCCAAAGCGCCCTGCCTTGGACTCCCACGCCAGCTGCCCGATGATGAACAGCATGTAGAGGATGAACGCCCCCACACCGTAGGTGAGAAAGAACCCCGAGATCTGCGCCTCGGTAAAACCAAAAATCACGATGCCCCTCCAGGGGTGCGAACAGGATCGGCCAAGTCCCGCTCCGGCAAGCTGGAGGCATCCACCAGATCACGGTAGGCGTGCCAACTGGCGTGGCCCAACATGGGCATCACGGCAATCAGACCCAGCAGCAGCGACCCCAGGCCCAGCAACGTGAAACCCAGGATCACCGCCGCCCAGAACGCCATAGGCAGCGGATTGACCACCACGGCCTGCCAGCTGGTCAGCACCGCCTGCAGGAGCGTGGCGCGGCGGTCCAACAGCAACGGCATCGCCACCACGCTGGATGCAAAAATCGGTGCGGCCATGAGGCTGCCCAGCGCCAACCAGATCTCGAACAGCCAGCCATCACGGGCCATCACGACATGGCGCAAAAAATCGAGTGGCGTCTCAATGGGCACCGGCGCCAGCAGTGTGATAAGTGCCGCTGACGTCATGACCCAGCCCGAGGCAGCGAATGCGAGCAAGGCGCCAAACTGCACCATGCACCAGTAATCGTTGCCCCATTTGTTGACATGGCTGTTCTGCCAGTTGAGCCAGGTCTTGAGCACCACGCCCAGGTCAGCGCGCTCGCGGCGCTCCAGTGCGCGGCTGAGCGCATACAGGCTCGTGGCCAGCACAGGCGCCACCACCAGAAAACCCGACAGTGCCCCCGCCAACAGCCAGAACCGGTGGTGGCCCACCGCAAAGAGAGCAGCCCCGAACAGGCTGAGTGCCAGACCATGCGCAAAGCTGATCCATCCCGCCCGCGCCATATCGCGCCAGGCCAGCACCAGCCAGGTCATAGGCTGCATCAAGCCGATGGTGCGGATGACGGGTATCGGGGGGGGATTACGGGGCATGGTGTGGGGGTCGCTCAGCGACGGTGGAGTGTGACGTCATAGGGCAGCAGCATCAACCACCGCACGCCCAAACCTTGACCTGAGGCAAGAAGCAGTTCGGTAACCCGTCATCGCGCAACCCGGCTGTGTGTCGCTGCACGCCACCCAGAACCTGGCGCGGGCCAAGCCAGAGATGCCGAGCAAGGGCGTCGCCCCCTTCGGGGGAAGGCGACGAAAGCGATACGAGGGGGCCGCCATGTCAGGCCCACAGTCTGCACAGCTCCGTGAGGCTGCCCACCGTGGCATGTGGCAGTGTGGCGTGGGGCCAAGGGTGGTTGGCGCTGTTGATCCAAACCGCCTGCATGCCCGCCTCCAGCGCCCCTTGCGCGTCCAGGGTAGCGTCGTCGCCCACATGCAGAACCTCATGGGGCAATACATCGGCCGCACTGGCCGCCGCATGGAAGATGCGCGCATCGGGCTTGGCCACACCAAACTCCGACGCACTGATGCTCTGGCGAAAGTAGTGGCCGATACCGATGCGGTGCACATCGGCATTGCCATTGGACACAGCCACCACAGGGTAGCGGGCCGACAAAAACGCGAGCGTGTCATGCGCATCGTCAAACAGCTCGACCCGCTGGCGTTCGGAAAAGAACAGATCGAAGGCCGGTTCGGCCAGAGCGGGCTCGTCGCCCGCCTGGGTCAGCGCCAGACGTATGGACTCGCGCCGCAGTGCGCTCAGGTCGCCCTGCAGGTCGGGGCGCAGAGTCACCATCTGGTTGCGGATGGCGCGCAGCGCCTCGGTGTTAGAAAACAGCGCCGCCGTGGCGGGCGCGTGGTGTATGAGCCAGTCCAGCAACACCGCTTCGGCGCGCGTGATGGTGGGCCAAATGGGCCACAAGGTGTCGTCCAGATCAATCGAAATGGCGCGGATGCGGGAGATGTCCAGAGAAGGGTTCAACACAAAATCGCACCTGCAAAAACAACACGGAGTAGGGCTCGGCAGAACGCCGGGCGGCGGCCGCAAAGCATACCGCAGCCCCTCCCCCGAAGGCTCAGCCCGGCGACACTGGCGACTGCGCACCCAACGATGAACCGCGCACAATGAGCCGCCCCGGCAACAGGCTCTCTCGCGGTGGACCCTGCAGGCCGCCCAGCCGCTCCAGCAGGCACTGGGCAGCGCGCGCGCCAATGGCATCGGTGGGCTGCGCCACGGTGCTCAGGCCGGGCCGGATCAACGGGGCCCACTCGGGGTCATCAAAGCCCACAAAACCCAACTCCTGCCCAAAGGTCCAACCAAGACGCGACACCGATGCCGCCACGCGCAACGTCACCACCGAGTTGCCCGCCACGACTGCGCAGCGTTCGCCCCCCGGGGCACGCTGGCGAAAGTCCGCCAGCGCCTGGCCCAGCACGTCTTCGCACTGCTCCGCAGCAATCTCCAGCACGTCGCCATGCACCTGTGTTCCATGCGCGGCAACACAGGCACGGAAGGCCGCCGTGCGCTCAACGCGTGAGCTCACGCCCAGCAGAGGCTGCGTGACGTACAGCAGGTGCATCCAGCCCTGCTGCTGCAAGTGGTCACAGGCATCACGCATCGCGCCCTCGTTGTCCAGCGACACAAAATCCGCAGCCAGTCCTGCGTGGCGCCGGTCCACCAGCACAGCGGGTTTGCCATGCAGGGTGCTGACATCGGCCTGACCCGCGCTCTGCCCCAGGGTGTTGAGGATGAAGCCGTCCACCTGGTAACTGGCCAGCGCGTCGATGGCCGCCCGCTCACGCTCGCGGTCATTGCCCAGGTTGAACAACATCACCAGGTAGCCCGCCTCCTGGCAAGCCTTCTCGGCGCCACGCAGCACGGCCACCGAATAGGGGTTGGTGATGTCGGCCACCACCAGGCCGATGAGGCGCGAGCGGCCGTGGCTCAGCGCCTGGGCCATGGGGCTGGGCACATAGGCCAGCTTGGTGATGGCCGCCTCGACACGCGCCGCGATGTCGGGGCTGAGCAGGCGTTCACGGTGGTTGAAGTAGCGCGACACCGTGGCTTTGGACACGCCTGCCTCGGCCGCGACATCGGCAATGGTGGGTCGGGTGCGCGCGGCGGCGGGTGTGATTTGGCTCATGCTTGTGCCGGGTTGTACACCGCCGCCGGGCTCTCACCCGCCAGCGCCTGCAGCAAATTGGTGGTGGCCAGCGCGGCCATGGCGTGGCGCGTGTCGTGCGTGGCCGAGCCGATGTGCGGCAACGGGGTCACTCGTGGGTGGGTACGCAGCGGCGACGCCGGCGGCAGCGGCTCGATGGCAAACACATCCAGCCCCGCCGCGCGCAGCGGGCCATGGTCCAGCGCATGCAGCAGGTCCTGCTCCACCACCGTGGCGCCGCGGCCGCCGTTGATGAAGATGGCACCGGGCTTCATGGCCGCAAACAGTTCGGCATTGACCATGCCCCGCGTGCTGTCCGACAGCGGCAACATGGCCACCACAAAGTCCGACTGCGCCAGCAGCGCGGGCAGCGGCGTGTGGATGGCCTTGCCCTGCAGCTCGGGCGCGTGGGTCGCCAGGTCCACCGGACGGCGGGCGTGGTAGATCACCGGCATGCCAAAGCCCAGTGCCGCGCGGCGCGCCACGGCCTGGCCGATGCGGCCAAATCCGAGCAGGCCCAGCGTCTTGCCATGCACATCGCTGCCAAACAGGTCTTCTCCAATGTTTTGGGTCCACTGGCCCTCACGCACCCGTTGCGACAGCTCCACCAGTCTGCGGCTGGTCGCCATGAGCAGGGCAAACACCGTGTCGGCCACCGTTTCGTCGAGCACGCCCGGTGTGTGGCACAACACAATGCGGCGCGCCTGCAACACGTCCAGCGCGTAGTTGTCGACGCCGACAGAAATGCTGGACACAACCTCCAGCTGGGGCGCGCGGGCCAACAAGGCGGCATCCACCGGAAAGCTGGAGCCAATCAGCCCCTGTGCCTGCGCCAGCGCAGCATCGAAAATGGCACGTTCTTCGGGCTTGCGCGGGTTGGCCACGGTCACGTCATGCACGGCCTGCAGTCGCGCGAGCTGGTCTGGCGGAAGCTCGCGAAACACCAGCACCTGCTTGCGCACGGCATCGTGGCCTTGCGGCGGGGCCGATGGCGTCACAGCCCGGCCTCCAACAACTGGGCTTGCGATGGCAGGCCTTCGGTATCGCCCAGCACCTGCACGGCGCGCGCGCCGATCCAGGCGCCACGGCGCACTGCGTCGGGCACAGGCCTGCCCTCTAGCAGTGCGCTGATCACACCGACCGCAAACCCATCCCCCGCGCCCACGGTGTCCACCACCTGCGCCACCGGCACACCAGGCACATGGCCCGTGCCAGCCACATCGCTGTCGTAGTAAGCGCCCTCAGGCCCGAGCTTGACCACCACCAGTTTTGCGCCCCGCTCGCGGTAGAAACGCGCCACGCCTTCGGGCGTGGTTTCACCCGTGAGGAAAACGCCCTCCTCCATGCCCGGAAGCACCCAGTCGGCATAACCCGCCAAGGTGTTGATCCAGTGGCGCATGGTCTCGGGTGACGACCACAGCGTGGGGCGCAGGTTGGGGTCGAACGAGATGGTGCGGCCTGCGGCGCGCATCACCTCCAGCGTGCGGATGGCCGCCTGCAGGCTGGTGTCGGAGATGGCGGCAAACACGCCGGTGGCATGCAGGTGGCGTGCGGACTGCAGCCAGGGCTCGTCCACATCGGCGGGCCCCATCTGGCTGGCGGCCGAACCCTTGCGGTGGTATTCGACCTGCGGGTCACGCCCATCGGTCACGCGCTCCTTGAACTGGAAACCTGTGCGTTGCGTGGCGTCGCACACCACATGCGAACAATCAATGCCCTCACCCCGCATGGCCGCAAGCAGCGCGCGGCCCATGGAGTCGGTGCCCAGGCGGCTGGCCCAGCCCACCTTCAGGCCCAGGCGCGCGAGGCCAATGGCCACATTGGTCTCGGCCCCGGCCGTGCGCTTGTGGAAGCCGGTGGCGTTCTCCAGCGGGCCGGGCTCGTTGGCCACCAGCAGCAGCATGGCCTCGCCAAACAGTGCCACGTCGAAGGCTGAATCGCTCATGCAGCCTCCCGTGCAGCGCGGATAAAGGCCACCTGCTCGCGCGTGACGGCCACCAGGTCGTCGCCCACCAGCGGGTATTCAATGGCATGCGGCACATCGGCAGGCAAGGCGCGTAGCACGGCGCGCCAGGGCGCCACCGAATCGGCCAGCGGCACCGCCACCCACTTGGCGGGCAGGCGCTGCACGCCCTTGCAATGCACATAGCGCACATAGGGCGCCAGCGCCTGGGCGGCCTGCAGCGGGCATTCGCCTTGCCAGTGCCAGTTGCCCATATCAAAAGTCATGCCCAAATCCAGTCCGGCCTGGGCCTGGGCTGCAAAAAAAGCCTGCATGGCGGACAAGGTTCCCGCCGTAGCGGTCTGGTCGTTTTCAATCACCAGCTCCACGGGCTGCGCCTGCAACAGGATCTTCAGCCGCAGCAGCGATGCGTGCGACTGCGTGCCAAAACCGCCAATCGACATCTTCAGGCGCGGCGCGTGCAGCACCTTCGCGGCGTGCAGGCCACGATCCAGGGCCGCTTCATCGAGCTGGCCCTGCAGGGTCCACAGGCCCTCCGGGCTGGAATACACCGCAGCAAGGCCTGCCAATACGGGCAGTTCCGTGGCAGCGTCGCGCAGTAACTCTCCACGCACTTCCACGCCATCGGCACCCGCGTGTTTGGCAAGCTCGGTGCACCACAGCTGGCCATGGCGCCCCGTTTCGGCCGCACCGAAGGAGGACAGGGAGATCAATACCGTCATGTTGTTTTCTTTCAAACCCGCCGTGCGGGCTGTCGCTACCACGCAGTCGCTGCAGGTTCAGTGCGCGTGGTGGGAGCTGAGGATCTGGCCCAGGAACTGGCGGGTTTTCTCGTGCTGCGGCTGGCCAAAGAACTGCTGTGGCGGCGCCTGCTCCAAGATCTTGCCGTCGGCCATGAAGATCACGCGGTCGGCCACGCTGCGGGCAAAGCCCATCTCGTGCGTCACACACAGCATGGTCATGCCGTCATCGGCCAGACCGATCATGGTGTCCAGCACCTCCTTGACCATCTCGGGGTCGAGCGCCGAGGTGGGTTCGTCAAACAGCATCACCTTGGGCGCCATGCACAGCGCACGCGCAATGGCCACGCGCTGCTGCTGGCCGCCCGACAGTTGACTGGGGTGCTTGTGCGCCTGCTCGGGGATGCGCACCCGCGTGAGGTACTTCATGGCCACCTCTTCGGCTTCGGCCTTGGTCATGCCACGCGAGCGCATGGGGGCCAGCGTGCAGTTTTCCAGAATGGTCAGGTGCGGGAACAGGTTGAACTGCTGGAACACCATGCCCACTTCGGCACGCACGGCATCCACGTTCTTGCCGCCCGCAGTCAGTTCAATGCCATCGACCTCGATCAATCCCTTCTGCACCGTCTCCAGCCGATTAATGCAGCGGATCAGCGTGGACTTGCCCGAGCCCGATGGCCCGCAGATCACGATGCGCTCGCCGGGCCGCACCGACAGGTTGATGTCGGTGAGCACCTGGAAGCTGTCGTACCACTTGTTGACCCCCTCCATGCGGATGATCGGCGGGGTGCCGGGGGCGGTCGTGACTGCGTCGCTCATCAATGGCTCCTTGTGCTGTCCTGTCTGGCTATGGCTTTACTGCAGCTTGGGCAGGTCGGCACCCAGCCACTTTTGGTACAGCTTGTTCAGCTCGCCATTGGCCGTGTTGCGCGCCACGAAGTCGTTGACGGTCTTCACCAGTTCGTCCTGGCCGGGGCGCATGGCAATGCCCATGGCCTGCTGCAGCAGATTGAACTTGTTCTCGAACGTGTTGGCGGGCACGCGCTTGGCGATTTGCGCCGCCACGGTGACCGAGCAGCCGATCGCATCCACCTGGCCGGAGATCAGCGCCTGCATGGCCGATGCATCGTCATCGAAGCGGCGGATCTCGGTGCCCTCAGGCGCGGCCTTGGTCACAGCCACGTCCTGCGTGCTGGCACGCGCCACGCCCACGCGCACGGTCTTCAGGTCCGCAGCGCTCTTGATGTTGGTGCCCGTCTTGCCGTACAGCACGATGGTGGCGGCCGCGTAGGGCTGCGAGAACTGCACCTGCTTGGCACGCTCAGGCGTGACGGCCAGAGATGCCACCAGCACATCGACCTTGTTGGTCAGCAGAAAGGGAATGCGGTTTGGGCCGGTGACGGGCACGATGTTGGCCTTCACGCCCAGCTCCTTGGCCAGCAGCTTGGCCACGTCGGCGTCATAGCCGTCGGGCTGGTTTTGAGCGTTGGTGGTGCCGTAGGGCGGAAAGTCCACCAGCATGCCGATGGTCAGCTCGCCCTTTTTCTTGATGTCGGCCACGGTCTGTGCCGACGCCAGTGGCGCAAAGGCCGTGAGGGCGGCGCCCAGGCCCAAGGCGGCCAAAGCGGCGGTGGCAGTGCGGCGGTGCAGGGAAAAGGTCATGACATGTCTCCTGGTGGTTGGTATGAAAGGACAACAGAAAAAGAAAAGTGCGGGCCTGGCGAAGTCAGCGCGCCAGCGCCCGTGCACGCTTGCGCTCCATGCGGGCCGCCAGCAGCGACAGCGGCCAGCAGATCACAAAGTACAACGCGGCCACTGTGGTGAATACATGCAGTGGCTGAAAGGTGGCGTTATTGATGATCTGGCCTGCCCGCGTGATCTCGGTGAATCCGATGATGGCGGCCAGCGAGGTGCCCTTGATGATCTGCACCGTGTAGCCCACTGTGGGCGGCAGCGCGATCTTGAAGGCCTGGGGCAGCACCACAAACCGCATGCGCGCCACATATTTGAGGTTCAGGGCCTGGGCCGCCTCCCACTGGCCGCGCGGCACGGCCTCGATACAGCCACGCCAGATTTCAGCCAGAAAGGCCGCGCTGTTGAGCACCAGTGCCACACCCGCTGCCACCCAGGGGTTAATGTCAAACCCCAGCACCGGCGCGCCAAAGAAGATCAGGAACAGCTGCAACAGCAGCGGCGTGCCCTGAAACACCTGGATGAACACCCGCGACGCATTGCGCGCCACAGCATTCTCAGAGGTGCGCGACAGCGCCACCACCAGGCCCAGCAGAGCACCGCCCACAAAAGCGATGGCGGACAGCGCCAACGTCCACTGCGCGGCCTGCACGATGAATAAAAACTCGGAGAGTCCGAAAGTACGCATGGTCTGGTTTCCTTAGCGACGGTCGGGGTAGTTCAGGGCGCGCTGGTAGATCAGCTTGAACAGCGCCGAGAACAACAGCGCCAGCGACAGGTAAATGGCTGCCACCACGATGTAGATCTCGAAGCTGCGGAAGGTCTGCGACTGCAGGTTGGCAGCCACCGAAGTCAGATCGTCGGCCGAGATCACCGACACCACGGCCGAACTCAGCATCAGCAAAATGAACTGGCTGGTGAGCGCGGGATAGATGGCCTTGAGCGCAGGCTTGAGGACGACAAAGCGAAAGATCTCCCAGGGCTTCAGGTTGAGCGCCTTGCCCGCCTCGATCTGCCCCTTGGGGATGGACTCGATGCCCGCCCGAACGATCTCTGCCGCATACGCCCCCAGATTGACCACCATGGCAGTCAACGCTGCCGTGTAGGGCGACCAGCGCAGCCCGATGGAGGGCAGCGCAAAGAAAAAGAAAAACAACTGCACCAGAAACGGCGTATTGCGGATCACCTCGATATAGGCATTGATCAAGAACCGCAGCCAGCCCGGTCCACCTGTCTTGCCCCAGGCACAAAAGATGGCCACCACCAGCCCCAGCAGCGTGGCCGTGAGCGACAACTGCACAGTGATCCATGTGCCCTTGAGCAACAAGGGCCATGCGGCCAATACGGCATCGAACTGGAACTGGTAATTCACGGTGAACAGTCGTTATTCCGAAGTGGTGCGAGTTTATGAAACCGGTTTCATAACCACATCGGGGATTACCCGCATCCTGGAGAAATGGGGCTCAGAGCAGGTCAGAAAGCACACAGCCCACACCGGCCAGGCGCGTGGGTGAAAATGCCGCATGCCTTCTTTCCACCCCGAACCCCCTTACACCCACGGCCAGGCCGAACGCACTGCGGTGCTGCTGTGCAACCTGGGCACGCCCGACGAACCCACGGCCCCCGCCGTGCGCCGCTATCTGGCGCAGTTTTTGGGCGACCACCGCGTGGTGGAGATCCCCAGACTGGTGTGGTGGCCCATCCTGCACGGCATCATCCTGCGCACCCGCCCTGCCAAATCAGCCGCCAAATACGCCAGTGTGTGGACGCCCGAGGGCTCGCCCCTGGCCCACTGGACGGCCAAGCAGGCCACGCTGCTGCGCGGCTGGCTGGGCGAAGCGGGCCACGCGGTGCTGGTGCGCCACGCCATGCGCTATGGCAACCCGTCCATCGCAAGCCAGCTGGATGCATTAAAGGCCGAGGGCGCCACACGCATCCTGATCCTGCCGCTGTACCCGCAGTATTCGGCCACCACCACAGCCAGCGTGTTCGACGCCGTCTACACCTGGGCTGCCGCCACGCGCAACGTGCCCGAGCTGCGTTTTGTGAACCGCTATCACGATGCCCCCGGCTACATCGACGCGCTGGCCCGCACCATCGAAACGCACTGGAAGACCCACGGCCAGCCCGACCAGCTGGTCATGAGTTTTCACGGCGTGCCAGAGCGCACGCTGCACCTGGGCGACCCCTACCACTGCGAGGCGCGCAAGACCGGCCGCCTGCTGGCCGAGCGCCTGGGCCTGCGCGAGGAGCGCTATCGCATCACCTTCCAGTCACGTTTTGGCAAAGCCAAGTGGCTGGAGCCCTACACCCAGCCCACCATCGAGGCGCTGGGCAAGGCGGGCACACGGCGGATAGACGTGGTATGCCCTGGCTTCACCAGTGACTGCCTGGAGACGCTGGAAGAAATCAACATGGAAGTGCGCGAGGCGTTTTTGCACGCGGGCGGCCAGGAGTTCCACTACATCCCCTGCCTGAACGACAACCCCTACTGGATCACCGCGCTCAGCCGCGTGGCCCAGCAACACCTGGCGGGCTGGCCCACCGAGGCGCCCACCTCCGCCGCGCTGGCCGACGCACGCAGCCACGCGCTGGCGGGCGGCGCACCAGCCGGTGCCTGCCCGGTGGCGCACTGACCGTCGCCGCACCGGAACAGACGCCACAGCGAACACTACACTTTTGATAGCAACCAGGGCACATAGCACTAGCGAATTTGCCCGTTTTGACTCATATTTTGGTGAATCGGCGTTGCAAAGCCCCCAATGGCCTCACGCCGCCACCACCCCACACACGCACCCATGCCCGCCTTTGCCCTCGCCTCCCACCAGCTTCGGCTGACCATTGCCCCCGAATCGCTGGGTTTTGCCAGCACGGCCGAGTTGCAAGACCTGCCCCTGCCCTGGATCGGGCAAGAGCGCGCGCAGGCTGCCGCGCAGTTTGGTCTGGCCATGCAGCAGCCCGACTACCACCTATTTGTGCTGGGCGAGGTGGGCAGCGGGCGCGCGTCTCTGCTGCGCCAGGCAATGCACGAGGCGGCCACCGCGCGCCCGGTGCCGCCCGACCTGTGCTACCTGCACCACTTCGACAGCCCCGACCGCCCCCGCGCCCTGCGCCTGCCCGCAGGCCAGGGCCGCCAGCTGCGCTTGGGGCTGGCCGACATGGCGCGCAGCCTGCAGGCCGACATCCCCAAACGCCTGGCCCATCCCGATTTCAAGGCCGAGGCTGAGCGCATCGAAAAGACCTGGCAAACGCAGGAGAGCGAAGCCTTTGCGGTGCTGGACGCGTTTGCCGAGGCCCGCCAGTTCCGCCTGACGCGCGAGGCGGGGCACATGGTGTTCACCCTCGCAGGCCCCAAGGGCCAGTCGCTGACCGAAAACGAAGCCCGCGCCCTGCCCCGCGAACGACGCGCCGAGATCGATGCGGCTGAGCAGGAGCTGCGCACCGAAATCACCCGCTTCCTCGAATCCACCCGCCCGCTGGAGCGCGCCCGCGACGACGCACTGGCCACCCTGCGCCGCCAGACCGTCAAGCCCTTGGTGGATCACCCGCTGCAGGAGATCCGCCAGGGCCTGCGCAAGCAGATCAAGGATTCCGTCAAGCTCACGCAGTGGCTGGACCAGGTGGAGCGCACCGTGCTCGACCACATCGATCTGTTCGAGCCCGGCGATACAGAACAAAATGCCGACGCCGAGGACGACCGCAAGGATGCGCTGGATGAGTTGCTGGCGCGCTGCCAGGTAAATCTGGTGGTGGACAACCATGGCCGCAACGCCGCCCCCGTGGTGGTGGAGGACAACCCCACTGCGCGCACCTTGTTTGGCAGCATCGAGCACGGCTCGGACACCGACACGGTACAAGCCGACCACGCCAGCATCCACGCAGGCAGCCTGCTCAAGGCCCACGGCGGCTTCATCCTGCTGCACCTGCACGACCTGGCCGCCGAAGAAGGCCTGTGGCCACGCCTGCGCCGCTTTCTGCGCTGCGGCCGCCTGCAGATCGAGGAAGGCGGTGGCAACCCGGCACACGGTGGCGGCGGTGGCGGCGGTGGCGGCGGTGGCGGCGGTGGCGGCGGTGGCAGCGCCACCCTGCAACCCGAGCCCGTGGATGTGGACGTCAAGATCGTGCTGATCGGCTCAGTGGACGAGTACTACGCCTTGCAAGAGGCCGACCCCGACGCGGCACGCCGCTTTCGGGTGAAGGTGGATTTTTCAGACCACTTTGCCGCCACCCCCACCACCCACCGCGCCACCGCCATCCTGGTGGCGCATTGCTGCAAAAAACGTGGCCTGCCCCACTTTGCGCCCGACGCCGTGGCCCTGCTGCTGGAGCAAACCCACCGCGAGGCCGACGACCAAGGCCGCCAGAGCGCACGTTTTGCGCACACCGAAGCCCTGGCCATCGAAAGCGCCACACTGGGCCAGACACGCCACAGCAGCTTGGTGCAAGCACCTGATGTGCTGGCAGCACTGAGCGCCCGCACCCAACGCCACAACCAACCAGAACAAGAACTGCACGAATCCATCACCGAAGGTGAACGCCTCATCACCCTGCACGGCACCGTGGCGGGCCAGATCAACGCCATGACGCAGATTGACCTGGGCGACTACCGCTTCGGCTTTCCGGTGCGCATCACGGCGCGCACGTTCGCGGGGCAGGAGGGCCTGCTCAACATCGAGCGCGAGGTGGATATGTCCGGCCCCATCCACGACAAGGGCGTGCTCATCCTGCACAGCTACCTCACGGCACTGTTCAGCCACGTGGCACCACTGGCGCTGAACGCGTCCATCGTCTTCGAGCAGGAATACAGCGGCGTGGAGGGCGACTCCGCCTCGTGCGCCGAGCTGTATGCGCTGCTGTCCAGCCTGTCAGACCTGCCGCTGCGCCAGGGCATTGCAGTGACAGGCGCATTGAACCAGCACGGCGAAGTGCTGCCCGTGGGCGGTATCAACGAAAAGATCGAAGGCTGGTTCCAGGCCTGTGTAGCAGCAGGGCTCGATGGCACGCAAGGCGTGCTCATCCCCGCCCGCAATCAGCGCCACCTGATGCTGGACCGCACCATCCTCGACGCGGTCGATCGTGGCCTGTTCAGCGTCTACACCATGGGCCACGTCAGCGAGGGCATCGCGCTGCTGACCGGCGAGGCCTCGGGCATGAGCCCGGCCGAGCTGCTGCAGGCCCAGGCAGACGTCGCGGCCCAGGTGGCCGATACCGTGCTGCACCGCGCAGAGCAGACCCTGCGCGCCTACCGGCGCGCGTGCCAGAGCGCGGGACACACGCGGCGCGGACGGGGTGGATTGCGGCGCGGCAACCAATAGCCAACGACCGTCCACGCCGCCATCTCCATCCCTCTGCGCCACACTTTCTCCATACCGCCGTGACCCACCCGATCCCACCACACGCCAGCGCGCTCGACCCAGCCACGGTGGGTGAGATCATCCAGATGGCGCTCAGCGACCACGTGAGCTTTGCCCAAATCCGTGCCGTGCACGGGCTGCACCACGACGAGGTCAAGGCCCTCATGCGCACCCACCTGGCACCCGGCAGCTATCGCGCCTGGCGCAAGCGGGTGAGACGGTTTGCGGATCAGCGGGCCAACTACAAGTAACACGGGCGGCCCAGACCTTGCAGGCCCCCACTCCGCTGGCATCCGTGGCGCGCCGATGGAATCTGCTCTGATGGCTCGGCACGATTGCGACGGTGTATCGGTAACGAAGTTGGGGCTTGAAAAGGAAGGCGATGCGCGCAAACCGCATCGCGGGCTGTTACTCCAGTGCGCCCTCGGACGACCGATTCGGGCCCGACGCAGTTTGTCGTTGGACGCCATAGCCATCGCACAATCCGCCAGTTCCTATCCGTTTGGACGTTTGGACGCTGCCTCACGCAATTTGCCCATGCACCGTTGTCGATGAAAGCGATTCATGCATAAACAACGTATGAAAGAACAACTTCTCAAGCCGGGATTTTTCCAATGTATCGTGCGCACATGCTGCATGAATTCCTACTCGCAAATCGTCGCGCACTGATTGATCGTTGCCGCACAAAGGTTTCCTTGCGCTCAGACGGCGTTGCATCGGAAGAACTCCCGCACGGTGTCACCGTATTTCTGGATCAACTCATTGAAACCCTGATGGCGGAACAAGCCGCAGACCCCCTGCGCAGCCAACAGATCTCAGGGCTTTCGGGTGGGCTCAGCCTTGCACCATCGGAAATCAGCGATGCCGCTACCCGATATGGAAAAGAGTTGATTGGCAGTGGCTTCACGATCGAAGAAGTGGTGCACAACTATGGCGACTTGTGCCAAGCAATTTCCGATCTCGCATTGGAGACCGGCACAGAGGTGCGAGCTGACGAGTTTCGATCCCTCAGCCGTTGCCTGGACAATGCCATCGCCAACGCCGTGACCGAATACATTCACCAGCGTGATCTTCTGGCTGAAACCAAACAAGCACATGCGCTGAATGAACGGTTGGGCGTCTTCGCGCACGAGCTGCGCAACCTATTGTTTGCTGCCAAGCTGGCAACACGGGCGATCAAAGCCGGCAATGTCGGCGTGGACGGTGCAACGGCAGGGGTATTGGATCGCTCGCTCGCCGGTATGAGCCATCTGATTGACCGCTCGCTCGCGGAAGTCCGCGTGACGGCGGGCATAGCGGCGCAGCGGCATCCATTTTCATTGGTCGACTTTATCGCGGAGATCAGGCTCTCGGCCACGCTGGATGCACAGGTCAAGGGTTGTGCGTTCACTGTGTCGGCGGTAGACCGATCGCTTGCAATTGATGCAGACCGGGATCTGATGCTGGCAGCCGTCGGCAATCTGCTGCAGAACGCCTTCAAGTTTTCTCCCCCGATCGGAGGGGTCGTGGGCCTTGAGGCACGCGCATCAGGGAATCGAATTCTGATTGAGGTGCAGGACAACGGAGAAGGACTTTCCGAGGATGCAATGCTGACACTGTTTCAACCCTTTACCCAAGTAGGCAAGGACCGCAGCGGCATGGGACTTGGACTTTCGATCTCGCGCCGCAGTGTGGAGGCGAACGACGGCACTCTCAGCGTGCGCAAGGCGCCCGTCGCAGGCTGCATTTTCACCATCGAAATGCCTCGCCACACGTTGCCGGCAGGCGCCAGCATTCATTCGTAACACGACGTCCCCACAGGCTGAGCCGTTGCTTGCAAGCACAGGAACGAGGCTGATCTGCCTTGACGACAGCGCCACAGAAAGCCCCAACCGGACCTTCTCCGATAGTTGACCTTGAGACCGCTCCTGGCCGATGGCGACCATCGAAGTCAAGCCTCCACGCCCTCCGTTGAAATTTTGAAAAATAGCCGCTGGCGCCCATCTGGGATCGATCTTCGGTATCAAAACCATAGCAGGCATCCGACACTCACCACGGCAGTTTTTCCCCGCTGTAGGCATAAAAACTGCCCGTTTCGTCCGCTCCCAACCCATCCAGCACCCGCAGCATGTCGCCCGCCGCATCGGCTGCGGGACGGCCTATTTCTGCGCCGTTGAACGGGGCGGACAGGGCCGAGTCCACCGTGCCTGGGTGCAGCGCCACCAGCACGGCCTGCGGGTGAGTTCGGGCTACTTCGATGGATGCCGTTTTGAGCAGCATGTTGAGCGCGGCCTTGGAGGCACGGTAGCTGTACCAGCCGCCCAGGCGGTTGTCGCCAATGCTGCCCACCTTGGCCGAGAGCACGGCCAGCAGACCGCGCTCCTGCTTGGGCAACAGCGGCGCAAAGTGGGCCAACACCAGCGCGGGACCGAAGGTGTTGGTGCCGAAGGTGGCCTCCATCTGCGCATAGTTCATCTGGCCCAGGCGCTTCTCGGGCAGGCCTTGGGGGCCATGCAGCATGCCAGCCGCATGGATGATGCAGTGCCACGGCCCCTGGGCCTTGAGATGCTGCGCGGCGTGGGCGATGGTGGCCTCGTCGTCCAGGTCCACCGCAGGGCTCGTGTGGCGGCCCAGGCCCACGGCCAGGGCGCAGCGGGGGTCGGCCCGCAGGTGGGCCAGAAATGCGCAGCCGATGGCGCCGGTGGCACCGATGACGAGGGCGCGGTAGCCCTCGGGCAGGGAGGCGAGGGATCGGGTGGGCATAGGTTGGTTCCTCGGATCAATGTGTGCGAGCCCACCAACGTTCGGGCTGAGCTTGTCGAAGCCAGGGCATGGGTGCGGCCTTCGACAGGCTCAGGCTGAACGGGGCTGCGATGGAGGTGCGGCCCTTCGCAAAGCCCAGCGCGAGCGGGGGGTGGTGGCGAATGGTGAGCATGGCAGCCGCTACAGCGCATGGAGCCGCATGCGCAGGTCGGCGGCGTGTTCACGCAGCGCATCGAGCTGCGGGCCCTGCATCTTCTGCAACTGGCGGTAGACCATTCCGAGGCGAAAGTTGCGGCCCAGCGCGCCTTCGTTGCGCGCAAAAAAGTCCCAGTACAGCGCGTTGTAGGGACAGGCGCGGTCGCCCACCTTGAGCTTCTTGTCGTAGTGGCAGCCTTTGCAGTAGTCGCCCATGCGGTCGATGTAGGCCGCGCTGCTCACATAGGGTTTGGTGGCCAGCAGGCCGCCGTCGGCAAACTGGCTCATGCCCACGGTGTTGGGCACTTCCACCCATTCAAACGCGTCGATGTACACGCCCAGGTACCAGCGGTGCACGGCGGCGGGGTCCAACCCCGCCAACAACGCAAAGTTGCCGATGACCATGAGGCGCTGGATATGGTGGGCATACGCATGCTCCAGTGACTGGCCCACGGCGTGCTGCAGGCAGCGCATGCGGGTGTTACCCGTCCAGAACCATTCGGGCAATGGTGCGCTGTGGCCCAGGGCGTTGCGCTCGTCGTATCCGGGCATGTGGGCCCAGTAAATGCCGCGCACATATTCGCGCCAGCCGAGGATCTGGCGGATGAAACCCTCTACCGCTGGCAGGGGCGCAGCGCCTGCGTGGTGCGCGGCCTGGGCGCGCTGCACCACCTCGTGCGGGCGCAGCATTTTGGTGTTGAGCGCGAAGGACAGCAGCGAGTGGAACAGTCGATTGCTCTGTGTGCTCATGGCGTCTTCATAAGCGCCAAAGTGCGGCAGCGTGGTCGTGATGAAGTGGTCGAGCCACGCCAGGGCTTCGGACCGATTCAGCGGCCAGCGCAGCGCAGCGGCTTGGGGGTTGCCGAAGCTTGGCACGCCTGCCGCCTGGATGGTGACCCACAGGGCGCTGTGGTCGTGCGTGGGGCGTTCGTCCGGCGGCAGCTCCGGTGTGCCAGGCCATGGCTTGCGATTGTCGTGGTCGTAGTTCCACTGGCCGCCTTCGGGCTCGCCCGCTGCGTCGATCAGCACCTGGTGGCGCTGGCGCATGCGGCGGTAGAAGTGCTCCATGAGCCACTGCTTGCGGCCCTGGAAGACCTCGGCCATTTCGGTGCGGGTGGTGTAGAAGTGCTCGCTGCTGACGGCCTGCACGGCAAAGCTTTGCTGTGTACCCCAGGTGCGCAGTTGCTCGTCCAGCCGCCATTCGTCAGGGTGCTGGTATTGCAGCGTGTGCGCACCGTAGTGGGCCATGAGGGCGGCCAGGTTGTCAGGCATCGACTGGCGGTTGCTGGCGTCATCGATCGCCACGTAGCGCACGCGGTGCCCGGCCTCGCGCAGGTAGCGGGCCAGGTCGCGCATGGCGGCAAAGATGGCGAGGATCTTTTGCGCGTGGTGCAGCACGTAGTCGGTCTCTTGCCGCACTTCCATCAGCACGTAGACCACGCCCTCGTCCTGCGTGGCAAACCATGAATGCTCGGGGTTGAGCTGGTCGCCCAGCAGCAGGCGCAGGGTGTGGGTTCGCGGTTGTGGCGTGGTCATATCGTGCCCCACATGCGGCGGTAGCTGCCATCGGCGTCGTGGTCCTGCGTTTGCTTCACGGGGTTGAAGCGGCGCCCACCGCGCGGGTCAGTGCCGCGCCCGGCGATGTAGAGCCAGTTGGCCTGGTTGCTGTACACGTCGTAGTCCACCAGTTGCGATTCAAACCACGCAGCGCCTGCGCGCCAGTCACTGTGCAGGTCGTAGATGAGGTAGCTGGCCACCACCTGCCGCAGGCGGTTGCTCAGGTAGCCGGTGGCGGCCAGCTCGCGCATGGCGGCGTCCACCAACGGCTCGCCGGTACGGCCCTGGCACCAGCGCTCAAAGCCCTGCGCGTTGTGCGTGTCTGGGGGCAATGCAGACAGGCCGCGCGCACGGTACAGCGCAGCGCCGTACTGCAGGTGCAGCAGCCGGAAGTAGTCACGCCACAGCAGCTCGAACCACAGCCAGTAGGTGCCGTCGTTGGCGCCGTGGTCGCGCTCAAAGGTTTTCAGATCGGCATAAATCTGCCGGGGCGAGAGTGCCCCCGTGGCCAGCCAGGGCGAGAACTTGCTGGAGTAGTCGAACCCCGTCAACCCGTTGCGCGTGGCCTTGTAGCTGTGGGGCAGCTTGCGTGCCAGGTACTGCGCCAGGTGGGCCAATGCGGCGGCCTCGCTGCCATCACACGCAGGCGTGCCGTAGGGGAAGGACGAGCGGGCATCGCTGCCATGCGGCGGCGCGGGTTGCAGGATGGCTGCGGCGCCCTTCTCTGCGCCCGCTGCCTGCAGCACGGAGGCAGGCACATCGGGCGGCGGCAGCAGCCGGGCGGGTGCAGGCAATGGCGCAGCGGGGGTGATGCCCGCGCGCTCGACCTTCTGCCGAAAGCTGGTGAACACGCCCGGTAGCTGATCCACAGGCCAGGGCATGCGCGCAGGGGGCAGCAAGCTGCTGTGCCACACGGTGCGTACCTGCAGACCAGCAGCGCGCAATGCGGCCACCTCGGCCTGCTCGTAAGGGGCGGCAATGTCTTCGCACACCACGGTGGTGGCACCCACGGCCTGGGCCAGTTGCGACAAGGCGGTTGCGGGTGGGGCCTGGCAGATGAGCAGTGGGTTGCCCAGTGCGCTCATTTGCGCCTGAAGCCCACGTAGCGCGGCAGCGGTGAAGGCACGGCGGTGGGGGCCCACGCGGGCAAAGCCCCAGGGCGTGGTTTCATCAGCAGCCGACAGGCACACCACAGACAGCAGGTGGGTAGCACCGCTGGTAAGTGCGGCATGCAGCGCGGGCTGATCGTGCAGGCGCAGGTCGTTACGAAACCAAAATAACACGGTGTTCATGCAGCGCCCTGCCCTGCTGAACCACTGGTGGCGCTGCCCGCGTGCTTGCGCTCGTTGCGGCAACGGTCAGAGCAGTATTTCACCTCGTCCCACACCTTCTCCCACTTCTTGCGCCAAGTGAATGGCAGGCCGCAGTGCAGGCAGGTCTTTTGCGGAAGGTCTGATTTTTTGCGCATGCGCATGGTTCAAAAGTCCAGGGTTTGCTGCTGGGGGTGCTGGGCCGCGTTGCGTGCGCGGGCACGGGCGCGTGCCTGCGGGCTGCCGCCGTCGCGGAACTGGCGAGATCCGTGCTTTTCGACGATGGCGACCTTGGCGTCGCGGATGGTTGGCTGGGCGCGCAGGTTGTGCACACGGGTCTTGGCGATGCGGGTGGCGGTTTCCAGGTCCACCAGCGGCTCGGCAATGCCGTGCCCCACATGCACGCCACAGCGGGCCTGCACATCGGGCGGCATGCGCCAGGGCTCCAGCAACCACACGTCGGGCACGCGGCGCAATGCAGGCAGCCACTGGCGCACAAAGTGGCCGTGGGGGTCGTGGTCTTGCGCCTGCTTGATGGGGTTGTACACGCGGGTGGTGTTGATGCCGGTGGTGCCCGCCTGCATTTGCATCTGGCTCCAGTGGATGCCGGGCTCGTAGTCCAGAAACTGGCGCGCCAGCCATTCACCCACGGGCCGCCAGTGCAGCCACAGCGGGTACGACGCTACCGACACCAGCATGGCCCGCATGCGGAAGTTGATCCACCCTGTCTCGCGCAGCATGGCCACGCAGGCATCGACCATGGGCCAGCCGGTGCGCCCGGCCACCAGGGCATCGAAGTGGGCGGGGTTCCACTCGCCTTCGCGCAGGCCGGTATAGCCCCGGTGCAGGTTATGGTGCTCCAGCGCAGGCTCGGATTCGAGCTTCTGAATGAAGTGGCAATGCCAGTGCAGGCGGCTCATGAAGGCAGTCAGGCCCTTGCGCTGCCAGGCGGCAGCGGGGTCGGCACTGCCTTTGAGTTGTTGCTGGCGGCGCTCGGTGGCCTGCACCACTTCGCGCATACCCAGGCAACCCAGCGCCAGATAGGGAGACAGACGCGAGCAGGCGCTGGGCGCCGTGAGCGGCGATGAGATGCCACCCCGGTATCCCTGGCTGCGGTCCAGCAAAAAGTCTTGCAGCACCCGCAAGCCCTCTTTGCGGCCGCCACGTTGCCGCAGGGGCGGGTCGTGCGCGGGCAGGCCCAGCTCGGCCCCAATGGGCCAAGGCTGCGCGGGCCACGGCAGCGTGCGGGCCTGCAGATTGTCGGGCTCGGGGGCAGCCACCACCGGCGCGTGCATAAAGGCTTGCCAGTGCCCATGCCACTCGTCGCGCGAGCGCAGGCGGCGCACCACGCCGTGCTGAGGCCATTCGCGCCAGGCCACGCCCTGCGCGCAGCACCACCGGCCCACGGCCAGGTCGCGGGCATAGGTGTGGGCATTGCCAGTTTCTTCATGCGCTACCAAGGTGTGGAACGGTGCCAGCGCGTGCAGGCGGGCCAGCACATCGCTCACCTCGCCCACAGCCACCTGCAGCGCGGCACCGCGCCGCTGCAGGGCATGGGCCAGGTCGTGCAGGCTTTCTTGCACAAAGTGATAGTGCTGCAGGGCGACATCGGGCTGCGCCCATAGGCTGGGCTCGACGACGTACAGGCACAGCACCGGGCCCTGGGCGGCGGCATGCTGCAATGGTGCGTGGTCGTGCACGCGCAGATCGCGTTTGAACCAGACCACGGTGTAGCTCATCGCGCGTGCCTTGTGCGTGGTCGTCAGGTGGGTGTTGCTTGCCGCGCCAAAGCCTGACCGCTGAGCCACGCGCCCTCGACCTTGCCGCCGTTCAGCCAGTCACCGCACATCCCCAGGCGGGCGGCGCCATCCCACCAGCAGCCCAGGGTGAGTGCAGGCTCGGTGTCGGCATAACGCCAGCGGTGCGCGGTGGCAACCAGGGGCGAGGGGCCGCCCAAGACTGCAAAGGCGGCGAGCAAGGCAGCGGTCACGCTGCCTGCGCTGTCTTCGATATGCGCCTCGCTCCACTCGGCACTGGCGTGCAGCAGCCACGTTTCTGGCCCTGCACGGCCGGGCTTGCTGCTGTCGCGCGCCACCCAGCGCAGCGGGCCGGTGTTGATGAAGGCGCCATCCCACGGCAGAACCACGGGTGCGGCATAACGCAACATGACGGCCCAGCTGCCGCGCATGCGGGCGCTGCCTGCCACCGCAGCGCCTGCGGGGGCCACCTCGGTCAACAGCGGCACCACCTGGGGCGCGGGCACGGCCAGCAGCACAGCGCTGTAGCGCTGGGCATGCAGGCCATGCTCGGCTGAGGTGATGGCCCATCCGTCGGGGCATCGCTCCAGCCGCTGCACGGTGGTCTGCCACTGCGTGTGGGCGCGCTCGCCCACTGGCGCCAAGCCCTGCACCAGCCACGCGGCGGGCGATGTCATGCGCGGTGTGCCCACAAAGCGCTCCAGAGGGGTGTGCGGCGTGGTCCAGACATTGCCATCAAAACTGGCCAGTTGTGCATCCCACTGCGCAGCCACACCGGCCTGCTGCCAGCGGGCGACTTCTGAGCGGAAAGCGGCGTCACGCGCAGTGAAATACTGCGCGCCGTGGTCGCACTGCCAGGGGCCATGTTCATCTTCGGCGCGCCGGGTGCTCATGCGGCCCGAGGGGCCCCGGCTTTTGTCGAACACATGGACCGTGTGCCCCTCCTGCAGCAGCGCCTGCGCACACGACAGGCCCGCCAAGCCTGCGCCGATGACGGCGATGGGTTGTGGCATCGTCAAAGTGCTCATGGCTGCGGATCGGTGCGTTCGTGGGTCACCCAGATCAGGGCCTGGGTGTCGATGCCGAGCGCCTGCGCGCGGGCGATGAGCTGTTCGCGCACGGCAGGTGCCAGTTGTTTGGTGCGCGACAGGATCCAGCAATAGCTGCGGTCTGGCCCCAGCACCAGGGCCCACTGGTAGTCGGCGTCGAGCGCGACGACGTGGTAGCCGCCGTAGAACGGGCCGAAGAACGACACCTTGAGCGAGGCGGTGTTGAAGTCGCCGGTGAATTTGGCCTTGCCTTCCGCCTGGCGCCAGTCTTTTTTGCCGGTGTCAAAACCCCGATTGAGCACCCGCACGCTGCCGTCCGCCTGGCGCTGGTAGGTGGCGCTCACGTCGGTCATGCCGCGCTCGAACGAATGGTCGAGCCGCGCTGCCTCGTACCAGCGGCCCTCGTACCGGGCCAGGTCGAACGGGGTGACAGGGGTGACGCCAGGGGGCGGAGTGGTGGATGAGCAGCCCATCAGGGCCAGGACACAGGCCGCAGACAAAAGCAGCGCCGAGCGGCGAACCCACAGGAATGGTAGAGGCATAAATTACCAATCAGTCACAAAACAAACCGAATGGTAAACCACTCCACCACGGGACCAGTACAAGCCTGCGCCATGCCCCGTAAACTCGCACCATGACCCTTCAAATCACCGTGTACTCCAAATCCGCCTGCCCGCAGTGCGAGTCGGCCAAGATGCTCCTCAAATCCCGCTCGCTGCCCTATGAGGAGATCAAGATCGATGACGAGGCCGAGCGCCTGGCGTTTTATGCCAAGTGCGGGCCGTCGGTGCGCCAGATGCCGCAAATTTTCATCAACGACCAACGCGTGGGCGGGCTGGCCGGGCTGCAAGCGGCACTGGCGCAACTGAGCGCCTGAGCCCACCGCCCTACCGGTACTGCGCGGCGGTGATGAACTGGCCGAAAGTCTCGCACCACACGACCACGGTATTGAACTGCGCCGGGTCCGCGCCCTGCGGTACCGGAACGATGAAGTTGTTGAACGTCTTCACATCCCCCACGCGCAGCATTTGCGGCTTGAGGCGCTGGAAGTCGGCCTCCGTCTCCACAAACGCGGGCGACAGGTAGAGCTTGTAGTCCGGCCCCGGTGCCAGCTTGCCCGCCAGGCTGATGGCTTGCGGGCCAATGGACACCACGCCCTCACCCCAGTGCAGGGCGTCGCTGTCCTTCAGGTCACGGCGAAAGGTGCCGGTCCATTGCACCGTGGGTACACTGGCCTGTACCTCTTGCAGCGTGGGTGCCGCAGGCGCGATCAGGACCGGCAACCAGTACACACCCGCTGCGAACCCCACGACCAGGGTGAGCAGGTGCGAGGCGATGAGCAAAAGCGGTTTCGTGGCGGCGGGCAACATGTCGCGCCAATGTACCGCCAGTCACCTCACTGTGCTCGTGCCAAAAGCCCATCGACCAGTGCGTAATGCTCTGGCACGTTCAGCGCCGGTGCGTGACCGCAACCCGACACCTCAACCACTTGAGCCAGACCCCGTGCACCCGGACCGCGTGTGAGCATCTCGGCCGTGGTGTCGCGCAGCACCAGGTCTGACTCAGCACCGCGCAGGCACAACACGGGGATATCCAGCGCGTCGTAATGGTCCCAGATCAGGTAGTCGTTAGCGTGGTGCGTGAACTGCTGCACCATGGCCGGGTCGTAATGCGGTGTCACCCGGCCATCGGGCAGACGGCGCGTGCTGCTCTCGGTCAGCAGGCGCCACTGTGCGTCGCTCAACCAGCCGTAGGGTTTGTACACCTGACGGAAGAACGCTTCCAGCTCCAGCACCGTGTCGAAGGCGGGCGGGTGGCCTGCATAGGCCTTGATGCGCTCCAGCGCAGCGTCGGCCAGGCGGGGGCGTTGTCGTTGAGAAGCAGGCTGGTAATGCGGTCCTTGAGCTGCGGCTCGAAAAGGCCCGATGCGCACACCGTGCCAATGGCACCGCCCATCGATGTGCCCACCCAGTGCGCCTTCTCGATACCCAACTGGTCAAACAGGCCGGCCGCAATTCGCGCGTAGAACGACAGGCAGTATTCGTCGAGCGGCACGCGTGCCCACTGGCTCAGCCCCCGCCCCAGCGTGTCCGGGCAGATCACGCGGTAGCGCGGGGCCAAGTGCGCTGCCAATGGGTCCATGTCGCGCCCCGTGCGCGCCAGGCCGTGCCAGGCAATCACCACCGGGGCATCGGGCGCGCCCCATTCCATGTAATGGATTTCATAGCCAGCGCAGGTGGCGTAGCGCGAGGTGGGGGACATGATGGCGACCTTGTGGAACAGAGAAAATGAAGAGGATCGGTGGCTCACTTCATGAGGCGGCCATTGCTGCCAATGACGGTGACCTCGACATAGCGCGAGCCGATGCGGTTGGTGGGCGAGTAGCCCAGCGTGATACCGCCGAGGTCATAGCTTTGCAGCGACTCCAGCGCCTTCATCACCTTGGCGCGCGTAGGCACAGGCCCGGCGCGGCGCAACGCCTCGACGAGCACTTTGGCACCCAGGAACTGCTCGAAGCTGGTGTAATTGACCTCGGCCTCGGGCGCGTACTTTTTGAGCAGCGTCTGGTACTCGCGCACCACCGGCAGCTGAGGCCGGTAGGGGTAAGGCACCACCTGGCTGATGCCCAGGCCGTGTGCGTTCTTGAGGCCCGCTAGCTTGACCAGTTCGGTCGGGTCCACCACCGATATGTTGTACAGCTGCGCCCCGCCGCCCTGCTCGCGGTAGCGCTGGATGAAGGCTGCGGCAGGCTTGTTCACCGCAATCATGATGACCGCATGCACATCGGCGGCCTTAATGGCCTTGACGGCATCGTCTACCTTGTCGGTGTTGCGTTCATAGCCTGCAGACACCACCAGCTTGAGGTTGCGCTTGGCCAGCGCGGCCTCCACGCCCGCCAGGCCCGCCTTGCCAAAACCGTCGTCCTGGTACATCACGGCCACGCGGTTCATGCCCAGAGTGGTGAGCTGCTGCACCATATGCTCGGTCTCGTCCACGTAACCAGCGCGCACATGAAAGATCCAGGGGTTGAACGGGCTGCGCAGCGACTCGCCACCCGTATAGGGCGCTACCAGCGCGGCTCCGCCCTGCTCCAGCACGCCATCGGCCAGCAACTGGGTGATGTTGGCCGTGCCCGCAAAACCATACAGCGCCACCACCTCGGGTTTGGCCAGCATCTCGCGGGTCAGTCTTACCGTGTCGGCCACTTTGTAGGCATCGTCGGCCACCACTTGGCGGACGGTGGCGCCATGTATGCCGCCCTGGGCATTGACCCAGTCAAAGTAGACCTTGCCGCCCAGCACCATCTGTGCACCGGTGCTGGCCAGCACACCAGTGAGCGGCGCCACCTGTCCAACCACAATGTCGGCGGCGTGCAGCGGCGGGGCCATAGCCCCGCTCCACACGACCGCCAATGCTGTCGCCAGGCGGCGACTCCATGTCATGACTTTGTCCATATCGGTTCATCCCCTCGTTAGGTGGCTTGCGGCCGCACCCACGGGCGGCGCTGGGGCACAAGGCCCGCGCGCACGTCAGGGGTCGGCGGTGACGGTGTGTCTGGCAAAGCTCTTTCAGGTCAATCGGGGATGGCAATGGCGCCAGCCGTGATGGCAATGGCGTTGGCTGCCGCAGGGGTGACGGCCAGCGGCGGCACATTGGCCGCCGTGATGGCCGGGGCGCTGCCCGGTATGCCACCGCGTGGCACCGTGCGCACCACCTGGCTGCCCGGCAAGGCCTTGCCGTTGGCCAAGTGGTCGTACACGGCGTCAAGCGCCTGGTTCAGGTAGACATGCAGCGGCACATAGCGGCTGTCATAGCCCGGCAACACCGTAGGCAGGCCAATGAAGCTGTCAAAGTGCTGCGCATGGGCCACCTCCACATAGCTGAGCTTGCTGGCGGCGCCTTCCACCTTCTTGTTCAGCGCGGCGTAGGGGCGCGAAGTGTGGCTCACGGGCAGCAGCGCATCGGCGCGGCCATGCACGATGATGGCTGGCTTGCCCCGCAGGTTGCCATTGCGACGGGTTTCATCCACGCCAGCCTGCAACTTCTTCGCCGCCGTGTCGGTGCCGGTGACCAGGTTGCGCAGGCACAGCGCGCCAGCGGTGTTCCAGTCGGCCACACCTGCATCCGAGAACGACAGGAAGTCGCGCGCCGGCCCGAGTTTGCCCAGGTTGTTCACCAGGTTGATGCCGCCCGAGGGAGGCACGCCGTTGCCCGTGGCAAACATGCCGGGCAGCGCAGCGGCAGCCAGCGGCGTCACCGCACCGGTCGCCGCCGTGGCGGCATAGCTAAAGCCACAAAGGTTGTCTTTCACACTGGCGCGTGACAGCCCGTTGGCAAAGGTCACAGCCACGGCAGGGGCCACTTCAAACGCCGCAAGCGAGGCATGCAGATCGTTGGACTCGGGCTCCCATCCATAGGCGCGCAGCTTCTCAAGCGCCTCTTCGGCCTGTGTGGCCGTGGTGCTGGCCGACAGCAAGCCTGCCGTCTTGAGCGCCGCACAGCGGTTGGGTGCGATCGGCAGTGCTGCACCGGCAAAACCCGCTGCAAACGCGGCAGCAAAGGGGCTGGTGCTGACCGAGGGCGCCAGTGATGCACAGGCCTGGTACAGATTGGCGTAAGTGGTGAAGTCCACCAGCGTCTTGCCGGTGACGGCCACCTCGGCACTGCCACGGCGCACCGTGACGCCGGGACTGGCGGGCAGCTCCAGTGCGGGCTCGGACACGGCCACGCCGCTGATCAGGCCCTGGGTGTCCAGCTCGGCCGCAGCGATGGCGGCACCCCCGCCGTTGGAGATGCTCGATGCAATGACGATGGTGTTGGCGGGGGTCAGCGTTTTCAGGCGCAGACCGTCAGCCGTGGTCGCACCGTAGCGCTGGTTGAGTACGTAATAGCCAAATTCCACAGCCTGCAGCGTGGTGGTACCCCAGTCCTTCTCGGAGTTTTGGCCGGAGTGTGCGTGCTTGAAAGCAAAGCGGTTGGGCGTGGCGGTGTTGAAGCCCGCCAGCTCCACGGCCGAGAGGCCTGCGTTGAAAGCGGCGTTTTTTCCTGCAGCGGTAGCCGTGGCGCGCGTGCCGTCAATCAGCGGCACGGTGTCGTTCTGCAGGTCGTGCGGCGCACCACCCGTGCCCTTGTCGGAGTAGGCCACGGCGCAGCCGCGTTTGAGGGCCCATTCACCGGTGGAGATGCCGCCATACACACCGCGCGAGCCTGACGCCGTGGCGGTGATCATGCAGGGCTTCTTGGGGTCGAAGCTGGTGGGAACCTGCACCATGAGCGTGACATTCTTGCGGCCCGTGCCGTCGTCGGCAAACGCGATGTATTCGGTGCCGGGCACCTTGCCCTCGCCCGCAGTGACCTTGCCCTGCGCATCCACATTGGGGCCGTACAGCAGCCCGTAGCCGCCTGCCGCCGTCATGTCGAGCATGGCGCGGTAATTGGTGTGGATGGCGGTGCGGCGCAGCTCGGCCGCCGTCGGCTTGAGCGGGTCGGCATAGGCTGGTGGCGCGGCCGCAGCCAGGCCCGTGGCACCGAGGCCCGCCGTGAGCAGGTCGTTGCTGGTGCCGTCGTACACGGCTTCGCTGATCGCTCCGAGGTAGGTGGGTTTGGTATTGGGGGCCGCGTTGTCATCATTGCCGCCACCACAGGCGGCCAGAACGGCGGCAGCCAGGGCAGCGGGAACAAAGGGACGAAAACGCGGGTTCTTCATGCTCATCTTCATGTGCTTGTCTCCTGGATTTTTCTTTGCGTCTTTTTGCACAGCTAACGAACCAACCAACATCCCAGACCGCACCGGTTGCCCCGCACGGCCCGGGTTGCTTACCCCACCTTGCGCACAGCTGCCGCGCGCAGGCGCCCCACCACACCGGTGGGGAAGTAGTAAACAGACAGAACAAACAGCACGCCCAGCCACAGCAGCCAGCGGTCTGGCGAGAGCAAGGCAGACAGCCAGGGCAGGCCAGAGGTGGCCTCACTGCCCAGGCGCAGCAGGTCCTGCAGATAGCTTTGCGCCACCAGGAACAACACGGCCCCGATGGCCGAACCGTAGATGGTGCCCATGCCACCGATCACCACGATGAGCAGGCAGTCCATCATGATTTCGAAGCTGAGCGAGGTGTCCGGCCCGTTGTAGCGCAGCCAGAGCGCCAGCATCGCGCCTGCCATCGTGGCAAACAGCGCCGACAGCACGCTCGATGTGGTGCGGTACACCACCACGCGGTAGCCAATGGCCTCGGCGCGGAACTCGTTCTCGCGGATGGCCTGCAGCACGCGGCCGAACGGCGAATTCACGATGCGCAGCAACGCCAGCACCAGCGCCACCGCCGTGACGAACAGCAGGTAATAGCACAACAGCCGCCCATCAAGCGTGACGCCCAGGAAGGGCTCGTCGAAGGGTTCGAAACTCGGCGACAGGATCTCGGGCACCTTGAACGTCAGCCCGTCCTCTCCACCGGTGATGTCGGACAGCTGCGAGGCCAGCGTCTGGAACGCGGCCGCCACGGCCAGCGTGATCATGGCGAAGAAGATGGCCCGCACGCGCAGCGAAAACAGCCCCACAGCCAGCGACAGCAGCAGCGAGAGCACCAATGCGCCACCCAGCCCCACGGCCAGTGCCGACCACGTGGGCCCCATGCGCGTGGTGGCTACCGCGATGCCATAGGCCCCGATGCCGAAAAACATGGTGTGCGCAAAGCTCACGATGCCGGTGTAGCCCAGCAACAGGTCGAAGCTGGCGACCAGCACCACAAAGATCAGCACCTTGGCCGCCACCGACAGCGCCTTGACGCCGGGGAACAGGAAGGGTGCAAATGCCAGCCCAAGAAGGATGGCCACGAGGATCACCGCCAGCACCTTGCTGCGCGGGTAGTCGCCGGAGAGAAGTCGGTTCAGCATGTCAGTCGGCTCCTCATCAGCGGTTGGCCACGGGATAGACGCCCTGCGGACGCCACAAGAGAATGGCCACCATCAAAGCGATGTTGGAGAACAGCGCCACCTTGGGCACCAGGAAACCGGTGTAGTTGGCCATCAGCCCCACCAGCAATGCACCGATGAGGGCGCCGCCCGTGCTGCCCAGGCCGCCGATGATGATCACGATGAAGATCAGCACATTGACCTGTGCGCCCATCTGCGGCACCACGTTTTGCTGGTACAGGCCCCACATCACGCCGCCCAGGCCGGCCAGGGCCGAGCCCACCACGAACACGCCAATGAACAGACGGCGGATGCGGTAGCCGAGCGACTCGACCATCTCGCGGTCCTGCACGCCAGCACGTATCAACAGGCCGACCTTGGTGCGCGACAGCGTCCAGGCCAGCACGCCAAACACCAGCAGGCCCACAGCCACGGCCACCAGGCGGTATTTTTCGATGGCGGCGTCGCCGATGAGCAGCGAGCCCCGCATGCCCTCAGGCAGCGGCAGTGGGATCTGCGCGGGGCCCCAGATGACCTTGATGAGTTCTTCACCAATGATCATGCCGCCCATGGTGATGAGGATCTGCTTCAGGTGCTGGCCGTACACAGGCCGCACGATGAAGCGCTCGAACGCCAGCCCCACCGCGCCCGCCACGGCCATGGCCACCAGCATGGCAGGCAGCACGGCCAGCAGGTTGCGCCACAGGTCAGCGCTTTGTGTGTAGTCGGTCATGCTGCCCAGCACGCTGGTGGCCACGAAGGCGCCCAGCGCAATGAACACACCGTGCCCGAAGTTGAGCACGTCCATGAGGCCAAACACCAGCGTGAGGCCCGAGGCGATGATGAACACGATCATGCCCATGGCCAGCCCCGCCACCGTGAGTGTGAGCCAGGTGCTGGGCGAGCCGATGAAGGGCAGCACCAGGAGTGCCAGCGCGGGCACCAGGGCCAGGGGCTTCCAGTCGAAGTCGCGGGTGGCGCTCATGCGAGTTCTCCTGCAGCGTTGCGGCTGCCCATTTCATTTGCTACTGTATTCATAGCTACTAGCGCTTTACCATCAAGCGCCAGAGGCCAAAACGACTTAAAAACCACCAATCCACTCATAGTGCCAACCCCAGCAGCGACCGCTGCAGTGCCTCGTCCTCGGCCAACGCGGCCATGCTGCCCGCATGCACCACCTGGCCGTTGTCCATCACGGCGACGGTGTCACCGAGCCGCTTGGCGAAATTGATGTTCTGCTCGACAAGCAGAATCGTCACGCCACTCTTTTTGAGCTGGTCGAACGCCTCGATCATGTTGTTGATGATGGCGGGCGCCAGGCCCTTGCTCGGTTCATCGACGATGAGCAAGTCGCGCGGCTCCACGATGGCGCGGCTCACTGCCACCATCTGCTTTTGTCCGCCGCTGAGCTTGCCAGCGGGGTGATTCCAGAACTTCTCCACCGCGGGAAAGAGCTTGAAGATCCACTGCAGGCGCTCCTGGTCCATCTGAGCGGCATTGCGCGCACTGCGCGCGGCCAGCAGCATGTTTTCCTTCACGGTGAGGTCGGCAAAGATGCCCATGTTTTCGGGCACGTAGGCGATGTTCATGCCTGCGATCTGCGGCGTGTTCATCGCGGTGATGTCTTTGCCGCCGAAGTGGATCGAGCCTTGCGACGCATGCCACAGGCCCATGATGGTGCGCAGCGTGGTCGTCTTGCCCGCGCCGTTGCGGCCCAGCAGCATGGTGAGCTGGCCCTTGGGCACGGCCAAATCCACGCCGTGCAGGATGTGGTACGCCCCGATGTGGGTGTGCACGCCCTTGAGTTCGAGCAGGTTGGGGGTTGCGGTCGTCGTACTCATGCGGCCTCCTTCTCTGCGTCCTTGTCAGCGTCCTTGGAGACACCCAGGTAGGCCTCTTGCACCACGGGCGATGCGATCACCTCGGCTGGCGGGCCATCGGCCACCAGCGTGCCGTTGGTCAGCACGATGATGCGGTCGGCCAGCTCGCGCACCACGTCCATCTTGTGCTCCACCAGCAAGATGATCTTGGTCTTGTCCTTCTTCAGCTCGCGGATCAGATTCAGGATCACAGGCGCCTCGTCGTGGCTCATGCCGGCCGTGGGCTCGTCGAACATGTAGACCTGCGGCTCCAGCGCCATGAGCAGCGCAACTTCGAGCTTGCGCTGGTCGCCGTGGGGCAGGCTGGCCACGGGGGTGTCGGCACGGTCGGTCATGGCCACGGCCTGCAGGATCACGCGGGCACGCTGGGTGAGCGCGTGGTGGTCGCTCCAGATGCTCCACAGGTTCAGGCCCCGGCGGTGCTTGCCCTCTTGTGTGGCCTGCACGGCCAGGCGCACGTTCTCCAGCACGCTGAGGTTGGGAAACAGGTTGGTGAGCTGAAACGCCCGGCCCAGCCCCGCATGCGTGCGCGCCGAGACCGACTGGCCCGTGAGGTCCTGCCCGCCCAGCGTCACGCTGCCGCTGGTGGCCTTGAGTTGCCCCGAGATCAGGTTGAAGTAGGTGGTCTTGCCCGCGCCGTTGGGGCCCACGATGGCGGTCAGCGTGCCAGGCTCGAAAGAGCAGGTCACGCCATTGACCGCCACGTGGCCGCCAAAGCGGATGGTCAAGTCCTTGGTGGCCAAGGTGCTCATGGGTGGGGGTTCACTTTCACGGTCTGAGTCATTTCATTCAAAGAGCCCGGCAACCCTGGCCTGCGGCGGGGTGCCAAGACCTTCACTGGGTTTCCATCGTCAACAGTCTCCGCAACAGGCGCGGTCGAAGCCAGCGACCGCCGCGCAAGGGCCGCCCCGCCGCGCTGGCGGTGTCCCCCTTCCCGAATGGCGCAGCCATTCGAGAGAAGGGGGAAGACGCGAAGCGGCTCAGGGGGTTGTACATATTTCAACAAGTGCCGATCACGTAGTAGCCGGAGCTGGTCTGCTTGAGCGTGGTGGTCACGAACACGTTCCACCAGCCCATGCCTTGGTTGGAGCCCAAGGCATACGCAAAACCGGCATAGGCATACGCCCGCCCTGCCAGGGTATGCGCATAGTTGCTGGCGGTGGTGCAGGTGCCCGTGCCGCCACCTGATGCAGCCAGCGTGGTGCCCGGTGCGGCTGTGGACGTGGCACCTTCGGCCCCGTTGGCATCGGCAGCGCGCACCGTCCAGCTGTAGGTGGTGGATGCGGCCAGGCCGGTGTCGCTGTAGTTCGTGGCGGTCACGGGCAGCGCGTTGACCTTGTTGGCGTTGCGGTACACGTTGTAGCTGGCAGCGCCGGTGACAGCGGCCCAGCCAATCACCATGCTGCTGGTCGTGGCGCCCGAGGTGCTCACACCTGTGGGGGCTGAAAGGACCACCGGATCGGGGGGTGTGGTGCCACCGGTGCCGCTGGAGAGGCGGTCCACCATGGCCTTGATGGCGACCATCTGCGGGCCGGATTTCTTGGAATAGTTGGCGCTGTCATAGCCCCACCAGTCCCAGCAGCTGTTGGTGGCGGCCAGGCTGGTCTGCGGGTACAGCATCACGATGTTGTTGCTGTCGGCCCAGCGGTTGTAGCCGGTGTTGCGCACGTACTGCTGCTGCACGTCGCTCACGTTTTGCTTGCAGCCATGCAGCACCACGTGCAGTTTGCAGGTGGCGGTGCCGCCCGCCTGGCAGGCCTGTGGCACATAGGCCCAGCCCGTGGTGGCCATGCCGTGGTTGGTGATGAATTCACCTTGGTTGAATTCGATGAAGTTGCCGGTGGGTAGCGTGGTGGTGTTGCGTGGGCTCAAAGGGCCATACAGGTGCTGCAGCATGGCACCGGCCAGATCGAAGTTGCAATTGCTGATGTAAGGAGCACCCTTGGTAGAGCAGGCGTTGCCGTAGTCGTCCGTGACCATGGCGTGCTCGGCCGCGATGTCCTTTTTGTAGACCACGTTGGCGGCTGGCACAAAGCTGTTGTAGTAGGTGCGCAGTGCGTCCATCCCGCCCGTTTTGACCACGCTGTCGAGCGTGCCAGAGAACAGGTAGACCTTGGAGTTCTGCAGGTTGGCCACGGAGTCAATCACGCCCTGGCTGGCCCAGGTGTTGGTGGTGCTGACCAGCGTGCTGGTGGGAATGCCTGCGGGGCTGGCCATGCAGCGCCCGGTGGCGTTGACGACCGAGCCCTCGGCGCAATAGAACGGACCGCCCGCAACCACACCGGCGCCCTTGGCAAACGTGGCCGAATACGCCACGTGCAGCTGCACCGCCATGAACCCGCCTGAGGACAGGCCCGATACCGTCGTCTGTGTCTTGTCGATCTTGAGTGCTGGCAGGTTGACGGCAGCGTGAACACTGCCCAAGCCACAGAGCGCCATCGCAGCCCCGGTTGCAGCCGCCCGGATGAAATTGAAAGCCATGTTGTCTTGTCTCCAAATAATTTTTGAGAAAAACCGACCCAGCCCCCGTGTCAACCCGGGAGTTCATGCATCAATTCACTGGAAAAAGAGGGGCGGCCGCCCCTGCGGGATGGACCCCGAAGGAGCAGGAAGGTGATCCTGTCCGACGGGCCTCGCTAACTCGCTAACTCGCTAACGGAATCGAAAGACCGGCTTATCGCTTGTTGCGAATCGGCACGTTCATTTCTTCAGGCTTGATCTCACGCACCAGCTCGGGCACGCCCCAGGCGAAGGCCGGGTCCACCTTGATTTTGAAGTGGTACATGCTCTGCATGGCCTGGTGGTCTTCCTTGCGGAAGGTCATCTTGCCCTTGGGGGTCTCAAAACTCATGCCTTCCATGGTCTTGATGAGCTTGTTGGTGTTGGTGTCGCCACCCGTGGCCTTGAGGGCCGTGACCAGCGCCATGGCCGAACTGAAGCCGCCCGCGGTGAAGAAGTCCGGCGGGGTCTTGAACTCCTTGTAGTGCGCCGCCACCAGGGCTTCGTTCACGGGGTTCTTGGGAATGCCGAAGTAGTAGTACGTGGCACCTTCCATGCCGGGGAAGTTCTTGTACGCGGCCATGGCGGGCAGGATGTTGCCGCCCGTGGCGATCTCGATGCCGTAGCGCTTCAAGTCCATGTCGGCGATCTTGAAGGGGTTGCCCGCGCCGGCCCAGATGATGAAGATCACCTTGCGGCCGGGCACGTCCTTGAGCTTGTCGATCAGGCGCTGGGCACCGGCGGTGAAGTCGGTGGTAGTGGTGGGCAGGTACTCCTCGTGCGCCAGCTTGGCGTTCTTGAGGGCGTCCTTGAAGGCCTTCACCCCGTCGCGGCCAAAGGCGTAGTCCTGTGCCAGCGTGGCCACCGTCACACCGGCCTTGTCGATGGCCACTGCGTTGGAGATGGCGTCCTGGCTGCTGTTGCGGCCGGTGCGGAAGATGTACTTGTTCCACTTGTCACCGGTGATGGCGTCGGCCACGGCGGGCTCCACCAGCAGGATCTTCTTGTACTCCTCGGCCACAGGCAGCAGGGCCAGCGCCACGCCCGACGAGGTGGGGCCCACGGCGATGTCGGCCTTGTCGTCCGAGTAGGCCGACGCCAGCAGGCTCTTGCCCAGGTCGGGCTTGCCCTGGTCGTCCTTCTCGATGACCACCAGCTTCTTGCCGTTGACGGTCATGCTGCCGCCGGTGGCGTAGTTCAGGCCCATCAGCAGACCGGTCTGGGTCTGCTTGCCGTAGGCCTCCAGCGGGCCGGTCTTGCTGTAGACATGGGCAATGCGGATTTCGCCGGTCTGGGCGAACGCGGGGGCGGAAAGCGTGGCGGCGGTAACGGCAGCGGTGGCGAGGGCGACCAGAGTGCGACGGTGCATGGCGATGTCTCCTGTTGTGATGCCTGAACATTGCACAGTTTGTGCCAACTCGCAAGTGCTTGATTTTTTAGACACTTTTATTGACACAGCACCAGCACTGTCCAATTTAAAGTCAAATAATTTGCCTGATTTTTGGACATATGTTCAATGTTTATTCAGGGTTTTCCAGACGTCCGTAAAGCGTGGCACGCGAAATCCCCAGCTGCCGTGCGGTGGCCAGCTTGTTGCCGCCGTGGGCTTTCATGGTGGCGGCAATGGCACGCCGCTCCAGCTCGGCCACCTGTTCAGCCAGAGGGCGCAGGTAGCGGGCTTCGTCGTCGACATCGCCCATCGGGGCGGCATCCTGCACCGGGGCGGGGGCTGCGGGCTCCACCCCAGCTTCACGCAGCACACGCTCCAACTGCGCTGCGTCAATCGACGGAGAATCGCCGCGCATCACGGCCTGCTCCAGCACATTGCGCAATTCACGGATGTTGCCGCGCCAGGGCTGGCCAGCCAGCAACGCCAGTGCGTCGGGCAGCAACTCGGGTGGCGGCGTGCCATTGCGCAGTGCAAGGTCTTCACCCAGGGCTTCGACCAGCGCGGGGATATCTCCGCGCCGCACACGCAGCGGTGGCACGCGCACCGGCAGCACATGCAGGCGGTAAAACAGATCTTCGCGGAACTTGCCCTCGCGCACCAGTGCGGCCAGGTCGCGTGAGGTGGCTGCCAGGATGCGCACATTGAAGGGCACAAGCTTGTTCGACCCCAGTGGCTCGATCTCGCCCTCTTGCAGGGCCCGCAGCAGTTTGGCCTGCAAGCTTTGTGGCATGTCACCGATTTCATCGAGGAACAGCGTGCCACCGTCGGCCAACTTGAACTTGCCGTCGCGCCCCTTGCGGTCGGCACCGGTGTAAGCACCGGGGGCGACGCCAAAGAACTCGGCTTCGAGCAGCGTGTCGGGCACGGCAGCGATGTTGACGCTGACGAAGGGGCCGCTGGCACGGCTCGATGCCGCATGGATGGCGTGGGCCAGCAGCTCCTTGCCGGTGCCCGTCTCGCCCAGCAGCAGCACGGGACTGGTGGACTGCGCCGCACGGCGCGCCTGGCGCTTGACCTCGGCCGCAGCGGGGCTGGAGCCGATGAAGCTGGCAAAGGTGTACTTGGCCCGCCGCTCGCCATCGCCCGCCACTGCCAGGGTGCGGCGGCGTTGGCTGGCCAACTCGCGCCGGGCGTCGTCCAGGTCGCGCTGCAGCAGCGCAAACTTGCTGATCAGCGGCTGCAGCGTGGTCTCGGGGTGGTCGAACAGCACGATGCCAATGGCACCGATCACACGGTCAGCGTCGTCACGCAGCGGGATGCGGCTGACCACGAAGGTACCCGCCTTGTTGGTGAGCAGGTCGATCAGCACAGGCTGACCGGTCTCCAGCACGCGGCGCATCTGGGTGTTGGGGATGACCTCCTCGACCGTGCGACCCACAAACTGGTCCACCGACGAGAACCCGAGGTCGGGCAGAAAGCGCTGGTAGCCCTCGTTCACCCACACGATGCGCCCGCTGCGGTCCACCAGGAACATGCCCTGGCTGACGCTGGAGAACAGCTGGAACATGGAGCGTGCCGCCAGTTCGAGGATGCCCTGGGCATCCAGCGGCAAGGCGGGGGCGTCGTCAACAAGCAAGGGCATCCATGGATGGTAGCGCGGTGACGGGCTGGGGGGGTCCGATGCCGACCAGCAACGGGCGGCCTCCCGTCGATCATGATGCTACAAATTAGATAGCTACTCAGGTAAATAGCACCGGCGCTATACGCCACTTTTATCAAAAACGAGCGCCAAAGAGGCATACGACAGCGCTTCACATGCCGCCAGAGGTGGGTCCACGAGGATGCAAGGCTTGCCGGTGCGGCGGCAATGGTCCTGCACGCGCCAGTAGGCGTCGTGGCTGATACAGCCGGTCTGGCAAATCACCAGGTCCGCAGCGGCCAGACTGGCGTCGAAGGCCGCACCGGCATGGATGTCCGGGGCGGTCTCCACCACCACGGGTAAGCGCAGGCTGCGGGGGCGGGCCAGGGCATCCATGGGCAAAGTGACAGTTGCCCTGCCCTGCTCCAGGTTGCCCACCGCCCCGGTATCGGCCTGCGCCGCCAGTCGCCAGCGCAAGCACTCCCGTGACAGAGTGGCAATGCGCTCAGCCAGCGCACCGATGTGGCGTGCCATGGTCTGCCGGCGTGGCAGCCCCGGTATGGCGGCCCGCGCCTGCGCCAACGCATCCCCTGCCATGGCCAGCCGCGTATCGCGCACCATCAACGCGCCGCGCAGCCGTACCACCTCGGCCTGTAGCCGCTCAATCTCGGCCGCCTGCATGGCCAGGGCCGCACTGCAGCGCTGCTGGGCTTCACCCATTTGACGACACAGCACCAGAAATTCCTGCGGAAGTGATTGCATGCACAAATTTTGCAAATACGAACCATTCGCATTGTATGGTACGATTCGCGGCCTGTGAGAACGCAAGTCACCTTGGTGGGGAGGGCGCCGGGGGCATCTAGCCCCCGGTGTCTGGCTTGCGGCACCAGACCGTGATATCGCCACAGTTTGCAGCCCTCGGAGCATAAAAAAACCGCGCCCTGTTGTGAGCGCGGTTTTTTGCTTGGGGTGTGTGCGCAGTGCGCACGGCCATCAGGTCTGTGCCACCGCCAGCTTGCGCGCTGCCCAGCGGCGAAGCAGGCGCGGCACGATCAGCACCGCCAGAACAATGATGATCAGCGTGAGCGAGCCTGGGCGCTCCAGGAAGATCGTCCACTTGCCTTCGCCAATCGACACGGCATTGCGCATCTGTGCTTCGGCCAAGGGGCCCAGGATCATGCCCACCACCACCGGCGCGGCCGGGAAGTCGTAGCGACGCATCACCACGCCCAACAGGCCAATCGCATACAGAAGCACCAGGTCGAACGCGCTCTGGCGCATGCCATACACGCCGAGCGTAGAGAACACCAGAATGCCGGCATACAGGTACGACTTGGGGATGTTGAGCAGCTTGACCCACAAACCCACCAAAGGCAGGTTCAGGATCAGCAGCATCACGTTGCCGATGTACATCGACGCGATCAGCGCCCACACCAGTGCACCGTTGGTATCAAACAGCTGCGGGCCGGGCTGGATGCCGTAGTTCTGGAAAGCGCCCAACAAGATGGCTGTGGTGTTCGACGTGGGAATACCCAGCGTCAGCAGCGGGATCAGCGTGGCCGTGATGGCCGCGTTGTTGGCCGCCTCAGGGCCTGCCACGCCTTCGATGGCCCCCGTGGTGCCGAACTCTTCCTTGTGTTTGCTCAGCTTCTTTTCCGCCGCATAGCTCAGAAAGGTAGGGATCTCGCTGCCGCCTGCGGGGATGGTTCCAAACGGAAAACCGATGGCCGTGGCGCGCAGCCAGGCAGGCCAGGAACGCTTCCACTCTTGCTTGGTCATGTGGGTGCTGGTCAGGCGGTTCTGCGTTTCGTCAGACTTGCCTTCGTACATCACGTTGTACAGCGCCTCACCCACCGCAAACAGGCCCACGGCAATCAGCACCACCTCGATGCCATCCATCAACTCGGGCACGCCCCCGGTGTAGCGCGCCTGGCCCGTGATCTGATCAATACCGATCAGGCCCATGGCCAGGCCCACAAACAGCGCCACCATGCCACGCAGCGTGCTCTTGCCCAGCACCGCGCTCACGGTAGTGAAAGCCAGCACCATCAGCATGAAATACTCTGGTGGACCCAGGCGGATGGCGTATTCGGCCACCAGCGGCGCACAGAAGGTGACCAAGATGGTGGCAATGGTGCCCGCTACAAACGAGCCGATCGCAGCGGTGGCCAGTGCGGCACCGGCACGGCCGTTCTTGGCCATCTTGTTGCCCTCCATGGCTGTGACCATGGAGCCAGCCTCACCCGGCGTGTTCAGCAGGATCGAGGTGGTGGAGCCGCCGTACATGGCGCCGTAGTAGATGCCGGCAAAGAAGATCATCGAGGCCGTGGCCTCGACCTTCACGGTGATGGGCAGCAACATGGCCACTGCCACGGCCGGACCAATGCCGGGCAACACGCCCACGGCGGTGCCGATGACGCAGCCCACAAAGGCCCACATCAGGTTGATGGGTGTTGCCGCAGTGACAAACCCCTGCATCAAAAGATTTAACGTTTCCATAGTGTGCAGGCCTTAGAGCCACCCCGTGTTGGTCAGGCCGGGCAGGTTGATGGCCAGCAGTTGCGTAAACATCCAATACACCGGGGCCGCTACCGCGATACCGATGAAGGAATCCTTGATCCAGGCCTGCAAGCGCAGGTCCAGTTCGCCTTCAGCGCTTTTGAAGCCCCGCACCGACAACACGAAGCACAGCGCGCAGCTCAGGATGAAGCCCAAGGTGGTGATGAGAAGGGCATTGAGCAGCAGCCCGGCCGACACCCAGACGAAACCCTTCCAGTGGGCACGCTCGTCGCCCGAACCTTCCTCCAGATGCCGGAACCCGCCGGTCTGCGCGTGCACCACACACAGCACGCCACAGACCAGGATGGCAATGCTGACCACCCAGGGAAAGAAGTTGGGGCCCACGCCACCGTAACCAGCCTCTGAACTGACTGAACTGGCACCCCAGGCCAGGCCCAGCGCCAGCACCACCAACCCCGCCCCGATCAGGGTCTGCAAGGGTTTGGAGCGCGATGAATGTTGTTGTGTCATGTTTTTTTCCTTCGCACCAACCAATGCACGGCAACGCAAGCCTCCGCCCCCACAAGGAGAGAGAAGGCCGCTGCCGCGCCTCGCTTCGGGATCAGATCATTCCGGACTTGGCCATCGTGGCGCGCATGCTGGCGAATTCGGCATCCACGAAGTTGGCAAACTCGTCGCCCGCCATCCATGCGGGTGTCCAGCCGTTCTTTTCCATGGCGTCCTGCCACGCTTTGCTCTTGAAGGTCTTGGCCAGTGCATCGACCAGGGCCTTGCGCTGCTCGGCCGTGATGCCGGGGGCGCCATACACGCCGCGCCAGTTGCCAATTTCCACGTTGATGCCCTGCTCCTTGAGCGTGGGCACGTTCACGCCCTTGAGACGTGTGCCCGAGGTCACGCCCACCGCACGCATCTTGCCCGCCGAGATGTATTCAGCAAACTCGCTGTAGCCGCTGCCGCCCACGGTGACATTGCCACCCAGAATGGCTGCCGTGGCCTCACCGCCCCCACGGAAGGCCACGTAGTTGATCTTGGCGGGGTCCACGCCCACTTCGCGGGCGATCATGGCCGCAGCAATGTGTTCGGTAGAACCGCGCGAGCCGCCGCCCCACTTCACGCTGCCAGGGTCCTTCTTGAGCTGCTCGACCACGTCCTTCATGGTCTTGAAAGGCGAGTTGGCGGGCAGCACAAACACGTTGTATTCACTGGTCAGGCGCGCCAGGGGCGTGACCTTGTCCAGGCCCACCGGAGGCTTGCCGGTGATGATGCCACCCAGCATCACGGCGCCCATCACCATCATCGCGTTCGCATCGCCCTTGCTGGCATTGACGAACTGGGCCAGGCCGATCGCACCGGCAGCACCGCCCTTGTTGTCATAAGACACCGACGATGCGGCACCGGCATCCTGCATCGCCTTGCCCAGCGCGCGGCCGGTGGAATCCCAGCCCCCACCCGGGTTGGCAGGAATCATCATCTTGACGGCGGTTGCCGTCTGGGCCGAGACGGGCAACACACCTGCGGCAGCCATGGCTGCCAGTGATTTCAGAAAGGTATCGCGACGCATGGAGTCTCCTGATAGGTTTGCGAACTGTTCGATGATGCGCGCGCTGCCTGTCAAACGGCTGTCCTCAGACTCAGGGAAAACACTAGCATCTGCAGCCCCCTGAGTCGCTGCGCGTCTTGAACCGCAGCAAACGGCGAGCGGCCCTGCGGCAGGCCGTGCAGCGCGCAGACCGCCCCGGAGTGATATGGTCCCGCGCATGCAATTGCTCCTCGTAGAAGACGATCCCACCATGCAGGCCACCTTGCACCGTGCGCTGACACGCAGGGGCATGGAAGTCACCGCCGTGGGCGACGGGCGCGCGGCCCTGAATCAGTGGACCGCACTGCAACCCGATGCGGTGATCCTGGACCTGACCCTGCCCGGCCTCGATGGCCTGCAGGTGTTGCAGCAGGCGCGCAGCCGGGGCCTGCGCACCCCCGTGCTGATCCTGACGGCACGGGGCACCGTGGGTGACCGCGTGATGGGACTGAACGCAGGTGCCGACGACTACCTGCCCAAGCCCTTCGACCTGGACGAGCTGGAGGCACGCCTGCGCGCGCTGGTGCGCCGCAGCGCAGACCCCACCGTGCCCCCCATGGCCCCCAGCACCGTCCAGATCGGTGCCATCCGCTACGACAAGGACAGCGGCGCGCTGTACCTGAACGGTGAGGTGATGGAGCTGACCCCCCGCGAGCTGGCGCTGATGCACGCGCTGCTTGCGCAGCCGGGCCATGCCGTGACCAAGGAGCGGCTGTATGAGCTGGTGTTCCCGGGCCAGCTCGACGTGCAATACGAAGCCATCGAGGTGGTGGTGTACCGGCTGCGCAAGAAGCTGGTGGGCACCGGCCTCACATTGATGACCCTGCGCGGCCTGGGTTACCTGCTGCGGGCCGACGCATGACACTGGGCACTGAACACCATCACTCGCTGCGGCGACGCCTGCTGCTGGGCATCCTGCTGCCCGTGGCGTTGTTCATCGGCTTCAACACCTGGAGCCTGTATCGCCAGACGCTGGCATCGCTCAACACGGCTTACGACCGCACCCTGCTGGCGTCCGCCAAGAGCATCAGCGAGCAGCTCGACGTGAAAGGCTTCGACGACGCAGCACAACTGCGCGCCATCGTGCCGTATTCGGCACTGGAAGCGTTTGAGGCCGACAACCAGAGCCAGATGTTTTACCGTGTCTCGAACTTGAAGGGCGAAATCGTGTCGGGCTTTGAGGAACTGCCGGTCTGGCAGGGCCGCATTCCCGACCGGCCGCCCTACGCCGCTCTGGTGGACTTCTACGACGACCGCTTCCGCGACCGGGACGTGCGCGTTGCCGTGCTGCTGCAGCCCGTGGCCAGCTCCGAAGGGCGCGCCATGGCCGTGATCCAGGTGGCCGAAACCCTGGAGGTGCGTGAAACCCTGGCCCTGCAAATCCTGTGGAACACACTGCTGCGCCAGGCACTGTTGATCGCTGTAGTGGCCTTCACGGTAGTGCTGGTGGTGCAGCGCGCGACCCAGCCTGTGCGCCAGCTCAGCCAGCAGCTGCAGGCGCGGCGCGAAGGCGACCTGAGCCCCATCGCAGCGCCCATGGCCCCGCGCGAGCTACAGCCGCTGGTGGACGCCACCAACGAGGTCATGCAGCGCCTACGGCACCTGCTGAGGCACCAAAAGCGATTTGTGCGCGATGCATCGCACCAGCTGCGCACCCCGCTGGCCGTGCTCAAGACCCAGGTGCAGTCCGCCTTGCACGGTGATGTGGAGCCCCGCCAGGCCCTGCACGAGATCAGCGACACCGTGGACCGCGCCACCCAGCTCGCCAACCAGATGCTCGCCCTGGCCAAGGTGGAACAGCTGCGTCAGCAAAGCGCCCCCCCCACCACGCGGCTTGACGAAGTGTTGCGTGCCGTGGCACTGGATATCTCTCCACTGATCGCGCAGCGGGACCTGGATTTCGGCATTCACACCGAGCCCGTGCTGGTGCAGTCGCACGAATGGATGCTGCGCGAACTGAGCCGCAACCTGCTGCACAACGCCGTGCGCCACGCCCCCGTGGGCACCGAGCTGACCGTGGACCTGCGCAGCGACGGCAGGCATGTGGCGCTCACCATCAGCGACCATGGTCCTGGCATCGACGATGAACTCGCTGCCCGCCTGTTCCAGCCCTTCTCCGCCGGCGATGTGCGCACTGGCAGCGGCCTGGGCCTGGCCATTTGCCGTGAGATCGTGCAAGCACTGGAAGGCAGCATTGCCCTGACCAACCGGATGAAGGGCCACAAGGTGACGGGGCTGGACGCCATCGTTCGCTTGCCGCTGCCCGGGCTCAAGAACGAAAGCACGCCCCCCACATAGGCGGCACAATCTCGCCCATGAATACGTTGGAGACGATGCGACTGGACAAATGGCTCTGGTGTGCCCGCTTTTACAAGACCCGCAGCCTGGCCACCGAAGAGATCGGCAAGGGGCGGGTCACCGTCAACGGCCAGTCGGCAAAGCCCGCACGCGACCTGCGCTGCGGCGACACCGTGGCACTGCGGCAGGGCCCCGTGGCGCGTACCGTGCAGGTCAAAGGACTGAGTGGAGCACGTGGCCCTGCGCCCGTTGCGCAGCAGCTGTACGAAGAAACTCCCGACAGCATCGCCGCACGCGAAAAAGCAGCAGAACTACGCCGCCTGGCACCCGAACCCGCCGCCACGCTACAGGAAGGCAGACCCACTAAACGCGACCGGCGCGAGATCGACAAAGTAAATCAGCAAGGCAAGGAGTGGAACCAGCGCTGGAGCGCGTCTATTGACGAATAGCAGCATCCCCCAGTCGCACGGAAAACCTGTACGCATCAAAGCAATACCTTGAACGCGATGAGACAGCCAAAGAAAAAACCCCAAGCACACAAGGCACTTGGGGTTAATCTTGGCGGAAACGGAGGGATTCGAACCCTCGATGAGGCTCTACACCCCATACTCCCTTAGCAGGGGAGCACCTTCGGCCACTCGGTCACGTTTCCAATCCAGCTATTATGCCTCAATTCGGAAGCGGCTTCGGCAGATTGGGCGGCTGGCTGGTCCGGTTCGAAAGCCTTGTGCAGACTACGCACAGCCCATTCCACATACTCTTCGTCGATCACGACTGATGTATTGATTTCAGCAGTGGAGATCATCTGGATGTTGATGCCCTCTTCGCTCAGCACCCGGAACATCTCGCTGGCCACGCCCACATGGCTTCTCAGGCCGATGCCGACGATGCTGTCACGTCATCCACGTCGGTATAGATCAGGCATCCGTGGGCCTTCATGGCCGCAGCTGCGACAACTGCCGAGGTGTCCGAACCGCCACCGCCGAGCGTGGTGATATTGCTGTCGTCGTCAATGCCGTGAAAGTCCGTGTCGATGACATCGACGTTCTGCCGTATTTGTGAGCGATCCATGCCATTGGAATTTTTTTGGAATGACGAGTCCATCGCCACGGCACAGTGGTTGAAGAACAGGGGGTTTTAACGCACAGCCGTTTTTCGTGCGGGTAGGAGACCAAAACCTATCGACTGTACCAATCGAGCTTTGGCCCAGACCGCACAACAAAGCTGCGTCCGACCTTGATATGAATGTGATGGCCACGTGTGGTGCAGGCCGTGATCTGGTCCAGCAGCTCATTGAGCTGCGCTGCGGATGGGGTGGTTTGGTGAATCATGCGCAGCCAGTGCCGTAACACATTGGCTTGCCGCGCTCGGCTGAGACTCTGCAAAAGACAGAGCTGCGGGGGGATGCCAACCATGGATAGATCCTGCTGCGCCAGCTCCTGCAACAGTTCGGCCGCCTGGGCTGCATTGGAGGCCGACCGAGCAAAGGTGTCGCGAAATGAAGGGAACGCAGCATCCAAAACGGGCAACAACTGCGCACGGATGCGATTGCGAGTAAAGCGCTCGTCGGTGTTGGTGGGGTCTTCCACCCAGGCCTGCCCCTGCGCTTGCAACCAGCGGCGCACGTCTGCCCCCGTCACACGCAGCAAGGGGCGGTGCCAGGCAAGGCCTGCGCGCACCCAGTGGGTGGGCATTGCCGCCAGCCCTGCCACCCCAGCGCCGCGCGACAGTGCCAGCAGCAGGGTCTCGACCTGATCATCCGCGTGCTGCGCAATTGCTATCGATTGAATAGCAAACTGCGATTGATTGGCAAGCACTACCGCCTCAAATGCCTGATATCTGGCCTGCCGGGCTGCATCCTCAGGGCTCTGACCAGGGGCATGGCGGGCATCCAGCCTCCGTACCACTAACGGCACATTCAGCTCCTGGCACAGCAGGATGCAATGCTGCTCAAAACCGTCGGCCGCCCCCTGCAGGCCGTGGTGCACATGGATGGCCTGCACCTGACCGGGCCAGCGCCGGGCACAGGCCAGCAGCAGTGCGGTGGAATCCGCCCCTCCACTCAGCCCTACGGCCAGCGGCAGCGCGGGCGCAAAGGACTGCACGGCAGCCTCGAAGGATTGGGTCATGCCAGCCGCCCCCGCCCACCAACCGGCAAGCAGCAAAAACAAGGCCATGGGCCGGAGGCAGTATCGACAAAGTGGCAAGGCATGGGCGCCGATTATCACGGGCACCCGAGCCTACCGCGCTCCCGTCAACCGGCTGGCGCAGACAAACGCGCAGAAGCGTGCGACGCGTCAGTAGAGAGGCGAAACGTGCCTACCACCTCCGACAAGCGCACCGACTGATCCTTGAGGCTCTGGGCTGCCGCTGCGCTTTCCTCCACCAGCGCAGCGTTCTGCTGAGTCATCTGGTCGAGCTGCGCCACCGCCTGGCCGACCTCATTGATGCTGGTGCTTTGCTCATTGGTGGACGCGGTGATCTCGGCCATGATGTCAGTGACGCGCTGCACTGAGGTAACGATGTCGTTCATCGTAGTACCCGCATCGTGCACCAGGCGGGAGCCGTTCTCGACCTGCTCCACCGATGTATTGATCAGTGTCTTGATCTCGCGCGCAGCCTCGGCACTGCGCTGCGCCAGGCTGCGCACCTCGCCGGCCACCACGGCAAAGCCCCTGCCCTGCTCTCCCGCACGGGCGGCTTCCACCGCCGCGTTCAGCGCCAGGATGTTGGTCTGAAAAGCAATGCTATCGATAACGCCAATGATGTCGTTGATCTTGCGCGATGCGGCGTTGATCTGCTCCATAGTGGTCACGACATTACCCACCACCTGACCCCCATGCCGGGCCACATTGGACGCTTGCGCCACCAACTGGTTGGCCTGGCGGGCGGAGTCTGCGTTGTGCCGCACGGTTTCGGTAAGCTGCTGCATCGATGCCGATGTCTCCTGCAGGCTCGACGCCGTGAGTTCCGTGCGCCCGCTCAGGTCATGGTTTCCGGTAGCGATCTCTTCGGCCGCCACGCGCACCGACCCGCTGGCATCGCGGATCTGCGCCAACACACCCGAGAGCTTGCCCGCAAAGCTGTTGAAGCTGGCGGCGATCTGAGCCAACTCATCCTCACCCTGCGCATCGATACGGCGCGACAGGTCGCCATCTCCCGCTCCAATCTCATGCATGGCGTCGCGCACTTGCGTGAGCCGGCGCAGCCGCTGCGACAGGATGCCCGCCAGTACCACCAGCGCCACCAGCAACACCACAATGCCCGCGCCCAGCGACACCTGCAGCATGGTACTGATGGCCTGGAGCGCCTCACCACGATCGAGCGCAATGGCCAGCAGCCAGGGCGTGCCCGTGACGGGCGCCACCGTGAGCAGCACGGCCCGGCCTTGCAGATCCAGTGCATTGAGGTCAGCGCGCTTGGCCATGTCAGCCAGTGCCACCGCTGTGAGCATGGGTGCCACATCCGTGGCGGGCTTCAACGCCAGCTTCACCTCGGGGTGGGCAATGATGTTGCCGTCGCTGCCCACCAGAAAGGCATAACTCGACGGCGTGGGCTTGATGGTGGCTACGTTGGCAACCACTGCCGCTAGCGACACATCGCCAGCCATCACGGCCTTCACGGTGGCGCCCTCGCGCACCGCCTTGGCAAAGGTCACCACCAGCCCCGCCCCCCTGCATCGGAGTACGGTGCGGTCAACACTGAGGTATCCGTTACAGCGGCTTGTTTGTACCAGGGGCGTGCAGTCGGGTCGTAATCTGGCGGCAGATTCTGTTTTTCAGAAAACACCGTGCGCTTGTCGGCGTAGCCGAAATAGGTGGTGTGGAAGTTACCCGCCTTGGCCAACATGAACAGAGGCTTGGCGGCGTCGGCGTCATCCAGTGCAGCAGCAGCCGACTCGACCACCATGGCCTTGCCGCGCGCCCAGTCGCGCAGAGTCTCGATGTGGCTGTGTGCAAGGGCCTGCGATTGCGCCGTGAGGGATGCGTAGGCCTGGGATCGCGCCGTGAAGTAGTTGGCTACCGTGAGGGCCAGCAACCCCGCCACAAGGCAAGCTACTGACACCAGAAGGATCTGACCCTTGAGCGTCTTCAGAAGCGACATTGAGCACCCCTTGAACCGCCCGCAAGGACGGCATCGGGGCATGTTACATCCAGTATCAGTCTGCACACCAGCGGGAATTGGCGCTGGACAATGAAGATTCGGCCACAAAAACAACAACGGCCCCGAAGGGCCGTAGGCAGGCGCAGTGCGCAGCAACGGGACCACCCCGGCGCTCAGCGCGCGTCTGCCTTGGTATCGCTGAACCGGCCGTAGCTCTGCAGGCGGTCGTAGCGACGGTCCAACAGATCTTTGGTTTTGAGGTCAGCCACCTGCCGGAACGCATCCCCCAAGGCCCGCTTCAAAAAGGCGGCCATCTGCTTGTGGTCGCGGTGGGCACCGCCCACGGGCTCGCTCACGATCTTGTCGACCAGTCCCAGGGCCTTGAGGCGGTGCGCGGTGATACCCAAGGCGTCTGCGGCTTCCTGGGCCTTCTCGCTGGTCTTCCAGAGGATAGAGGCACAACCCTCGGGACTGATCACGGAGTAGATGGCGTACTGCAGCATCACCACTTGGTCAGCCACACTGATGGCGAGCGCGCCGCCGGAGCCACCCTCACCAATGATGGTGGTGATGATGGGCACTTCCAGCTGCGCCATCTCAAAAATATTGCGGCCAATGGCCTCTGACTGGCCGCGCTCTTCGGCATCGATGCCGGGGTAGGCGCCGGGAGTGTCCACAAAGGTGAACACCGGCAGCTTGAACTTCTCGGCCGTCTTCATGAGGCGCAGAGCCTTGCGGTAGCCCTCGGGCTTGCTCATGCCGAAATTGCGCATGGCGCGCTCTTTGGTGTCACGGCCCTTTTGGTGGCCCAGCACCATGCAGGGGTGGCCGTTAAAGCGCGCCAGACCGCCCACGATGGACAAGTCGTCTGAATAGTGGCGGTCGCCGTGCAACTCGACGAAGTCGGTGAAGATGTCGCGCACGTAGTCGAGCGTGTAAGGGCGCTCAGGGTGGCGGGCGATCTTGGTGATCTGCCAGGGCGACAACTCGCTGTAGATGTCCTTGGTGAGTTGCTGGCTTTTTTTGCTCAGCTGGTCGATCTCTTCCGAGATATCGACGGCACTCTCGGTCTGCACGTAGCGCAGTTCTTCGATTTTGGATTCGAGTTCGGCAATCGGCTGTTCGAAATCCAGAAAGGTCTTTTTCGCCAACGTTTTTCTCCTTGGGTCGCACCCCGCAGGGCATGCCACGAATGGCACACACTGTAACCGGCGCGCTTGCAAATTTGTGTCAATAGGCGACAGGCAGGGGATCCAGCGAGCGCCAAATATACCAAGTCGCCACGCTGCACCAGGGCTTCCAGGCCTCCGCCACCTCGCGGGCATCACTGCGGCTCACGGGGTCGCCAGAGAAATAATTCTGGCTGATACCGTTGATCAACCCCACATCGTCCAGGGGCAAAACATTGGGCCGCATCAAATAGAAGATCAAAAACATCTCCGCCGTCCAGCGGCCAATGCCACGGATGGCGACCAGCTCGGCAATGATGGCCTCATCGTCCATGGCGGCCCAGTCCTTGACGTGCAACTTGCCACCTTCAAAATGCATGGCCAAGTCCACCAGGTAGTCCACTTTGCGGGCTGACAGGCCTGCGGCACGCATGTCGTCGATCTTGAGCTTGAGCACGCTGGCGGGCTTCATGCTGCGAGGCAGGGCAGCAAAACGCTCCCACACGGTCTGCGCAGCTTTCACAGAGACCTGCTGTCCAACAATGCTGCGCGCGAGCGTGATAAATGCATCCCCCTTCGTTTGCAGCGCTGCATCGCCAAACTGGGGGATCAGGCGCTTCATCACCCGATCTTTTTTCATCAGGTGTTTGCAGGCCTCCGCCCAATAGTCGGGCGTAGCCAACACGAGCGGAGCGTCCAGCACATCAGACGCTATTTTTTTAGAAGCAGCCACCGGGCATCCTATCTGCCCTGGAGGCGTTTTCCATGTCAAACACAACAATCACTGCGCGGCTTCCCAGGTGGTTCCTGCGGCGGAGTCCTTGAGCACAATCCCTTGGGCCAGCAACGCATTGCGGATGCGGTCGGCCTCGGCAAAGTTCTTGGCGGCCTTGGCGGCGGCGCGGGCAGCGATCTGCGCCTGAATCTCCGATTCGCCCACGCGGGTAGCCCCTGCTTGCAAGAAGGCCTTGGGGTCCCCTTGCAAGATACCAAGGCAACCGCCCAGCGCCTTGAGCAGCCCGGCCAATGCAGCCGAGCGGGTTTTGTTGACCTCGCCTGCCAACTCAAACAGCACGGCCACAGCCTCGGGCGTGCCGAAGTCTTCATCCATGGCGGCCTTGAAACGCGCAGCGTAAGGGTCGGTCCAGTCGATGGTTGTCACATCGGCAGGTGCCACCAGGCTCAAGGCGGTGTAGAGGCGCTTCAGGGCCTGGCGCGCATCGTCCAGATGGGCGTCGCTGTAGTTCAGGGCACTACGGTAGTGGGCACGCACGATGAAAAAGCGCACCGTCTCCGCGTCGTAGCTCTTAAGCACGTCACGAATGGTGAAGAAGTTGCCCAGACTCTTGGACATCTTCTCGTTGTCCACACGCACGAAGCCGTTGTGCACCCAGAACTTCGCCAGGGGCTTGCCCGTGGCGCCTTCACTCTGGGCGATTTCGTTCTCGTGGTGCGGAAACTGAAGGTCGGCCCCACCGCCGTGGATATCGAAGGTCTCGCCCAGCGTGGCGCAGCTCATGGCCGAGCATTCGATGTGCCAGCCGGGGCGGCCTGCGCCGAATTCGCTGTCCCACTTGGCCTCGGGCGGCTCCTCCGCCTTGGCGGACTTCCACAGCACAAAATCCAGCGGATCTTCCTTGCCATCCAGCACCGCCACACGCTCGCCGGCGCGCAGTTCGTCCAGCGACTTGCCCGAGAGCTTGCCGTAGCCGTCAAACTTGCGCACGGAGTAGTTCACGTCGCCATTGCTTGCACGGTAAGCCAGGCCTTTGCCTTCAAGCTGTCCGATCAGAGACAACATCTGGGGCACGTATTCGGTGGCGCGGGGCTCTACGGAGGGTGGCTCGATGCCCAGGAGGCCGATGTCCTGGTGCATCGCGGTAATCATCTCGTCGGTAAGCTGACGGATCGTGATGCCCCGCTCCAGCGCGCGCTTGATGATCTTGTCATCGATGTCGGTGATGTTGCGCACGTAGGTCACGCGCATGCCGCTGCTTTTGAGCCAGCGCTGCACCACGTCGAACGCCATCATCATGCGGGCGTGGCCGATGTGGCACAAGTCATAGATGGTCATGCCGCACACATACATGCGCACATGACCAGGTTCGAGCGGAGAAAAGTCTTCCAATGCACGCGACAGCGTGTTGTAGATGCGCAAACTCATGGGATTTCAGTAACGGGGGATGGGGTGGTGGGCGAATGAAAATCCACCCGGCAGCTGGGGGCAAAGGCCCCTGGCGAAGGGTTGGCCCAGCGAGGGGCCTACAGCGAAATCACCCGCGGCAACAGCGTTCCGTCATGACAACCCCCTCAGCTACAATCCGCCGCAGTATAAGCCCCCGCCCGGGACAGACGCTGCCCCACACCTTTGAAGCCCCCATGAAGCAAGTCCGACGCACACTTCCACGCCTCCTGCGCCTGCTGGCACTGACCGCCCTGGTGGGCACGGGCATGGTCCACGCGGACGACTACTCCGACATCACCCAGTTGCTCAAGACCGGCAAGGCCGCCGAAGCACTGACCAAAGCCGACCAGCGCCTGGCAGCCAACCCGAAAGATCCGCAACTGCGCTTCTTGCGGGGCGTGGCCCAGACGGACTCGGGCAAGCAGGCTGATGCGATCGTCACCTTCACCAAGCTCACCGAAGAATATCCCGAGCTGCCCGAGCCCTACAACAATCTGGCCGTGTTGTATGCCAACCAGAACCAGCTGGACAAGGCCCGCACGGCGCTGGAAATGGCCATCCGCACCAACCCCAGCTACGCAACCGCGCAAGAAAACCTGGGCGACATCTACGCCAAACTGGCCAGCCAAGCCTACAACAAGGCCCTGCAACTGGACGCCAACAACGCCACCTCGGTCAAACCCAAACTGGCGCTGATCCGGGAGCTGTTCTCCGCAGAAACCACCGGCAAGGCGGGCCGCCCCGCAGCGGCTGCCCCAGCGCCCACACCTGCCGCCGTGGTGGCCACCCAGCGCCCAGCGCCAGCGCCCGCACCGGCCACAACCCCCGCAGTACCCGCTCCGGCACCCGCAGTGCCAGTACCCGCCGCAGCACCGCCGGCCCCAGCACCTGCTGCCACGCCAACGCCGAGTCCGGCACCCACTGCCGCCACCGACGCATCCACCCAGGCCGTGACCGCTGCCGTACAGGCCTGGGCCGCTGCCTGGGCAGCGAAAGACATGAAGGGCTACCTCGGTGCCTACGACAAGTCTTTCAATCCCCCAGGCAACCAGAACCGCTCTGCCTGGGAAAAAGAGCGCGAATCGCGCATCGTGGGCAAATCCAAGATCAGCGTGAAACTGTCCGACATTGCCGTTTCAGTCCAGGGCGACAAGGCCACGGCCCGTTTTCGCCAGGCCTACAGCGCTGACGCGCTCAATGTGACCAGCCGCAAGACCCTGGATCTGATGAATAGCAACGGTCGCTGGACCATCGTTCGCGAGTCCACAGGCGGTTGACCGTGATCCCCGACGCAGCGCCTGCGCCTCACGCGCGGGCTTTTTTTTGGCCTTGACACCCAGCTGATCCCGCGCATGTTTGTGCATTTATCCGCACCATCAGGCCACCGGGCTGCAGCAGCGGCCCTCTGGCTGGCTGGTCTTTTGCTGGCAAGTTCGGCATGGGCCCAGAGCCAAAAAGCGCGCCGCGCGACTCCGTCTGCGGCAGCGGCAGTCGCCCCGACCGCCGCCACTACGGCACTGCGAGATGGCCAGGCCGAAGCCCGCCTCATGGCCGTCTACAAACTCGTGGCCGAGGGCCGGAGCCGCGAAGCCCTGGTGCAGGCCGAAAACCTGGCGCGCGACTACCCCAACTTCCAACTGGCGCAGCTCGCCGTGGGGGATTTGCTGATGTCGCGCACGCGGCCCATCCGCCACCTGGGCGATGTGGCGCCCGAACCCGACTCCGCCCGCAGCATCCAGGCGGCCACCACCCTCGCAGAACTGCGCAACGAGTCGCGCCAGCGGGTAGATGCACAACGCAGCCGCCCGCCCGCAAACAGCGTCCCCGCCCAATTTCTGGAATTGGCACCCCGCTCGCGCCACGCCATTGCAGTGGATGCCTCGCGCTCACGCCTGTACCTCTTCGAAAACACCCCCAAGGGCCTACAGCTGATTGCCGACTACTACGCCTCGGTGGGCAAGCTTGGCATCGAAAAGGTGACCGAGGGCGACCAGAGGACACCGCTGGGCGTGTACTTCATCACCAGCCGCCTCGACCCCGGCACACTCAAGGACTTCTACGGCGCGGGCGCCCTGCCCATCAACTACCCCAACCCGCTCGACCAGAGCCGGGGCAAGACGGGCAGTGGCATCTGGTTGCACGGCACACCTCCCGACCAGTTCGCGCGCGCTCCCCTGGCCTCCGACGGTTGCCTGGTGCTGGCCAACCCCGACCTCGAGCGCATCCTGCGCACGGTGGAACCCCGCTCCACCCCCGTGGTCATCGCACGCCAGTTGCAATGGGTACAGCCGCACAGCGTTCAGGCTGAGCGCAAATCGTTCGAAGCCGTTCTCAACGCCTGGCGCAACGCCAAGACCGAAGGCGACATGAAACGCCTGCTCGGCTTTTATGCCCCCGACTTTCAAAGCTACCGCAAGAAGCCGCTGGATGAATGGACCCAGGTGCTGCAGGCCGAAGCCCGCGCCCTGAGGGGCAGGGAACTCCAGCTCAAAGACAAGTCTTACCTGCGGTGGACCGACTCCGCCGACACCATGGTGGTAACGTTCGGCGAAGTCGCAGAAGGCGCCCGCACCGGCCCCGTCAAGCGCCAATACTGGACGCGACGCGGCCAACATTGGCAGATATTTTTCGAAGGAGTGATTGGATGATTTCCAGAAGAAATTCGACCTCGGCGCTTGCAAGCATTGCGCTGGCAGCTATTTTTTCAGTAGCACCGGCCCAGGCGCAAGATGCCCCCAAAGTCAAGCTGGCCACCTCGATGGGTGACATCGTGGTGCAGCTCGACCCCGCCAAGGCGCCCAAGACGGTCGAGAACTTCCTCGCCTACGTCAAGACCAAGCACTACGACGGCACGGTGTTTCACCGCGTGATGGACGGCTTCATGATCCAGGGCGGTGGCTTCACCGCCGACATGGTTCAAAAGCCCACCCAGCCGCCCATCGCGCTGGAAGCCAACAACGGTCTCAAGAACGACACTTACACCATTGCCATGGCGCGCACGGGCAACCCCAACTCGGCCACCTCGCAGTTCTTCATCAACGTGAAGGACAACGCCATGCTCAACGCCCCCAGCCCTGACGGCCACGGCTATGCCGTGTTCGGCAAGGTCGTGGAAGGCACTGCCGTGGTGGACAAGATCAAGGCCGTGGCCACCGGCAACAAGGGCCCGCACCAGAACGTGCCCACCACCCCTGTCACCATCAACTCCGCCACCCTGGTGAAGTAAGCCATTTTTTTGAAAGAAGCATTGCCATGAGCAACCCCCAAGTCGAACTGCACATCACCGGCTACGGTGTCATCACCCTCGAACTCGACGCTGCCAACGCGCCCAAGTCGACCGAGAACTTCCTGGCCTACGTGAACAAGGGCCACTACAACAACACCATCTTCCACCGCGTGATACCCGGCTTCATGGTGCAAGGCGGCGGCTTTGAGCCCGGCATGAACCAAAAAGGCTCGGACGCGCCCATCGAGAACGAAGCCAACAACGGCCTGAAGAACGCCAACTACACCGTGGCCATGGCCCGCACCAGCGATCCGCACTCGGCCACCGCACAGTTCTTCATCAACGTGGCTGACAACGGCTTTTTGAACCACACAGCGCCTTCTGCCCAGGGCTGGGGTTACGCAGTGTTTGGCAAGGTCATCTCGGGGACCGACGTGGTGGACAAGATCAAGGCCGTGAAGACGGGCCGCTCTGGCTTCCATGACGACGTACCCAAGGAAGACGTCGTGATCGAAAAGGCCGTCGCCCTGTAATCGGCGGCGAACGTCTTCCCTGTGACCCCGACCGTGCCCCGGTTCGAGGAGCTTGCCGCTCCCTCACACTGGCGCACGGTCGATTTCATTTCAGACCTGCACCTGCAGGCCAGCGAACCCACCACCGTAGCCGCCTGGCAGCACTATCTGCAGACCACTCCGGCCGACGCGCTCTTCATCCTGGGCGATCTGTTTGAGGTCTGGGTAGGCGACGATGCCATCCTTGAAACGGGCAGCTTCGAGGCCCAGGGCTGCGCCGCCCTGCGCGCAACGTCACGGCGCATACCCGTGTATTTCATGCACGGCAACCGCGACTTCCTGGCAGGCCCGGCGTTTCTTGCGCATTGCGGCATCACCGGCCTGGCAGACCCCACTGTGCTGGTGTTTGGCGGTCAACGGTTTGTGCTCAGCCACGGCGACCTGCTGTGCCTGGACGATGTGGACTACCAGCGCTTTCGCGTGCAAGCGCGCAGCACCGAGTGGCAAGAGCGTTTTCTGGCCCAGCCTCTGGCCACACGCCGGGCGCAAGCCCGGGGCATCCGGCAGGAGAGCGAGGCGCGCAAACAGTCGGGCGCCCCCTATGCCGACGTGGATGGCCCAGCCGCCATCACCTGGCTGCAGGCGGCCCAGGCGCATACGCTCATTCACGGCCATACCCACCGCCCGGCCGACCACGTGCTGGCCTCCGGTTTGCAACGCGTGGTGCTCAGTGACTGGGACGCCGCCGCATTACCGCCCCGAGTGGAAACACTTCGTTTGTCGCGCGCGGGCTTGGAACGGCTGTCCCTGGCCCCCACGTACCAGCGATCCTGAACTGCGCGGGGCTTTACCTCCCGCTGCCTGATCGCCATGCCCCCTCTCCTCAATCGTCTCTGGAGCCGTGTCCGCGCCACGGTCGCTCCTGTGCCCGACATCTCGGCCACGCTGTGGCTCCAGACCCTGCAGCGCTACCCGTTTCTGGCAGCCCTGTCGCTGCACGACCAGTCCAAGCTGCGCGCCTTGAGCGCCCTCTTCCTGCACCACAAGGAATTCCACGGTGCCCACGGCCTGCTGGTGACCGACACCATGGCCATCGATATCGCGGCCCAGGCCTGCCTGCCGCTGCTGCATTGGGGCGACCCGGCCAAGGCGCTCGACTGGTACGACGATTTCGTGGGCATCGTGCTGCACCCGGGCGAAGCCGTGGCGCGCCGCCAAACGATGGATGAGGCAGGGGTGGTGCACGAACACACCCAGGTGCTGCTGGGCGAAGCCATGGAGCGCGGCCCCATCATGCTCAGCTGGCAGCACATTGCCAACGCCGCCGAGAACACCGCGCGCGGCCACAACGTGGTGGTGCATGAGTTTGTGCACAAGCTCGACATGAAAAACGGCCAGCCCAATGGCTGCCCGCCTCTGCCCGCAGGCTTCATGGGCACACGCACTGGCCGCGCAGCGTACGAGGCGTGGTGGGCCGCATGGGAACCTGCTTACGAACAGTTCAGAGAACGCGTCATCCTCTCGGAACGCTTCAGCGCCGAACGCCCCTGGCTGGACGCGTACGGAGCCACCTCGCCATCCGAGTTCTTTGCCGTGGCCTGCGAGGCGTACTTTGTGAACCGCGAACGGTTTGCGCAGGAGTTTCCGGCGTTGATACCGGTGCTGGATGCGTTCTTCAGGCGCCCTGCAGACTGAGCCTGCGGCATGGAGAGCGGGCCCTCTGTGCGCTTGCAGGCGATGTGCCCGTCTCAACAAAAACCGAGACCGCACAGACACTCAGACCGCAACGCCCCAGCGCAAGCAAATCACGCAGCCAGCGCGTGCTCAACCGCCAATTTGGCATCTTCCAGACTGCTGAAAAATTGGGTGGGTTGCGGCAGGGCTTTGGGCAAATGGGATGGCGGCGGCCACAGGCGCTCGTCTGTCCAGGCGGCGGTCCACCCGCCAATGTCTTTGCGCTTGATGGAGCAAAGTGCTTGCCCGTCCACCATTGCGATCCAGGTGGTCGGCGGGGTATGGTCCCAGGTGACATGTGCCATGGCGCCCTCTCTCGGTTGCTGGACCATTGTAGGAAGCCTGCGCCAAATTGGGCAATGGCATTCACCCACCCCACCCAGGTGTCGAAAGGGAGGAATGGCAGAACGACAGCGGACGCTCCCACAGCGCCCGCATCCCTCAGCCAGCAGCCAGCGCGCGCCGCGCCGCTTGGGCCACGCTGGAAGCGTCCACGCCAAAAAATTGGCGCAGCGCTGCGCGCGTGTCACTGCGCCCAAATCCATCCGTGCCCAGGGTCACATACTTGCGGCCCTCAGGGATGAACGCCCGCACCGTCTCGGGCACAGCGCGCACGTAGTCGGTGGCGGCAATCACCGGTCCGTGCGTCGCGGCCAGCTGCTGCGTCAGCCATGCCGGTTCAGATGCGAATTCACCCGCCAGCCAACGCTGCTCGCAGGTCACACCGTCGCGGGCCAGTTCGCTCCAGCTGGTGACGCTCAGCACGGTCACATCCACGCCTTCTGCGGCCAGCAGCTCAGCGGCCTTGACCACTTCCGTCAGGATGGCGCCAGAACCCATCAGGGTGACGTTATTGGATGAAATCGGGCTCTTGCGCTGATCTGACAAGCGCGAGTAGCTCTTGAAAACATAGCAACCTCGCAGCACCCCTTCAGCCGCACCTTCCGGCAGGTCGGGCTGGGCGTAGTTCTCGTTCATCAGTGTGACGTAGTAGAAGACGTCGCGCTGCTCGGTCACCATCTCGCGCATGCCGGCGTCGATGATGACGGCCATCTCGCCCGCATAGGCCGGGTCGTAGGCCTTGCAGTTGGGGATGGTGGCTGCCACCAAGTGGCTCGATCCATCCTGGTGCTGCAGGCCCTCGCCGCCCAGCGTGGTGCGGCCCGAGGTGGCGCCCAGCAGGAAGCCGCGCGCACGCTGGTCGGCGGCGGCCCAGATGGCGTCGCCCACGCGCTGAAAGCCGAACATCGAGTAGTAGATGTAGAACGGCAGCATGGCCAAGCCGTGCACGCTGTAGCTGGTGGCCGCGGCCGTCCAGCTGGCGATGGCGCCGGCCTCGCTGATGCCTTCTTCCAGAATCTGGCCGTCCAGCGCCTCGCGGTAGCTCAGCACCGAGCCGATGTCTTCGGGCGCATAGCGCTGGCCCACGCTGCTGTAGATGCCGACCTGTTTGAACAGGTTGGCCATGCCAAAGGTGCGCGCCTCGTCGGCCACGATGGGCACGATGCGCGGGCCCAAGGTGGCGTCTTTCAGCAGCGTGCCCAGCATGCGCACAAAGGCCATGGTGGTGCTCATCTCCTTGCTATCGGCTTGCAGTGCAAACTGTGCGTAGCTGGTGATGGGCGGCACGGGCAGCGCCTCGCACACCGACTCGCGGCGCGGCAGGTAGCCGCCCAGTTGCTGGCGGTGGCTGCGCAAATACTGTATCTCCGCGCTGTCTTCGGCGGGCTTGAAGAAGGCCAGGCTGGTGGCCTGCTCGTCGGTGAGCGGCAGGTTAAAACGGTTGCGAAACTCGATGAGGTCGGTCTCGTCGAGCTTCTTCTGGCTGTGCGTGGTCATCTTGCCCTGCCCGGCTGTGCCCATGCCGTAGCCCTTTTTGGTGTGGGCCAGGATCACGGTGGGCTGGCCCTTGTGGGCACTGGCCGCAGCGTAAGCGGCGTGGATCTTCACCAGGTCGTGCCCGCCGCGCTTCAAGCGATCAATCTGCTCGTCCGTCATGCCCTGGGCCAGGGCGGCCAGCTCGGGGTTCTGGCCAAAGAAGTTGTCTCGGTTGAAGCGGCCGTCCTTGGCGGCAAAGGTCTGCATCTGCCCATCCACCGTGCCTTCGAGCGTACGCACCAGTGCGCCGGTCAGGTCGCGGGCGAACAGGCCGTCCCAGTCGCTGCCCCAGACGAGCTTCACCACGTTCCAGCCCGCACCGGCAAACAGGCGCTCCAGCTCGTCGATGATGCGGCCATTGCCGCGCACCGGGCCGTCCAGGCGCTGCAGGTTGCAGTTGACCACCCACACCAGGTTGTCGAGGCCCTCGCGCGCGGCCAGGGTCAGCGCGCTCATGCTCTCAGGCTCGTCCATCTCGCCATCGCCAAACACGCCCCAGACCTTGCGCTGACTGCAATCGAGCAGGTTGCGGTGCGTGAGGTAGCGCATGAAGCGCGCGTGGTAGATGCTGCTGATGGGGCCAATGCCCATCGAGCCCGTGGGGAACTGCCAGAAGTCCGGCATCAGCCACGGGTGCGGGTAGCTCGACAGGCCGTGTGCACCGGCGGCCGGTGCGGTCAGCTCTTGGCGGTAGTGCATCAGGTCCTGCTCAGACAGGCGGCCTTCGAGGAAAGCGCGGGCATACACGCCCGGCGCGCTGTGCGGCTGAAAGAACACCAGGTCGCCCCGGTGCTGGCCCTCGCCCAGGCCTTCACGGGCACGAAAAAAATGGTTGAAGCCGCTCTCGAACAAATCCGCCGCGCTGGCATAGCTGGCGATGTGGCCGCCCAGCTCGCCATACGCCTGGTTGGCGCGCACCACCATCGCCAGCGCATTCCAGCGCACGATGGAGGCCACGCGCTCTTCCACCGCCAGGTCGCCGGGGAACACGGGCTGGTCCTGCACCGCCACGGTGTTCACATACGGCGTGTTCAGGTCGGGCTGCCAGTCAATGCGCTGGGCACGCGCCAAACGCACCAGCTCTTGCAGCATGTGCCGGGCGCGCTCGGGGCCTTCGGTGGCGACCAGCGCGAGGAAGGCGTCGCGCCACTCGGCGGTTTCTTCGGGGTCGGCGTCCGGGGTGGCGCCGGGGGCTTGTTGCAGCAGGGCGTGGGGGGTGAAGGCATTCATGGAGATCACTGTAGCGAGGCTGCCCCCAAATGAGTTGCTGTTTTGGCCTTCTCAACGCATCGCAAAGGCATCTTATGCTGTAAAAATAATAAACTGCAGCACATGAAACTAGACACCCTGGATTTGCGCATCCTGGCCGAGCTGCAGGCTGATGGCTCGTTGTCGAACGTGGAGCTGGCCCGGCGCGTGCACCTGTCACCCTCGCCCTGCCTGGCGCGCGTGAAGGCGCTGGAGGCAGCGGGCGTCATCAGCCGCTATGTGGCGCTGGCCAACGCGGCGGAGCTGGGGCTGGGGCTCAATGTGTTCATCAGCATCAGCCTCAAGACCCAGAGCAAGGAGGCGCTGGCCGATTTTGAACGCCGCATTGCCGAGCACGACGAGGTGATGGAGTGCTACCTGATGAGCGGCGACAGCGACTATTTGATCCGTGTGGCGCTGGCGGACATCGGGGCGCTGGAGCGGTTCATCCTGGAACAGCTGGCGCCGATTCCGGGCGTGGAGAAGATCCGATCGAGCTTTGCGCTCAAGCAGGTGCGCTACAAGACCGCCCTGCCCCTTCCCTCCGCATAACGCCACCTGCTGGCTGAAAAAGGTGCGCTACTTGCGCGCCACCTCGCTCGTCGCCACGCGCTTGCGCAGGTCGCGAATCAGAGCCTTGGCCCGCGCCTCGTTGGCAGGCCCCATGCGCACCAGAACCTTCTGCCCGCTGGAGAGCGATTCCAGCGCCGGGTCCACAAACTCATACCGCACCCAGGGGCGCAGGTTGGGCACTTCGGTAGTGACGGGCGTGAGCTTGACGCGCAGCGGGCCCTGGGGCTCGGGCGCCAGCAGCAGGTGGTCCAACACGGCCACCAGGCGGTCGTTGAAGTAGCGTTTGGGGTAGCCCAGCTCTTCATACGCCTGCTGAAACAGCGGGTACAAGCGCGCATACAACGCCACCGCAGCGTCGAGCGGAACGGCCTCGGCAAACGTCAAAACGGCGTTGTAGCGGGCGGCGTTGGTCGCGGCCACGGTGGTCGGAGCATTGCCCTCGCCGTCCACCGTGAAACGCTGTGGCATCGGCTGCACGGGCCACATGCGCGAGGGGGCCTGGGCGCGGCCCAGGTTGTCCACCGTAGCGACCACACGGCGGACAAAACCCTCTGTCGCCAGAAACGAGGCCACCTTGTCTCGCCCCAGCAGTTCGGCCAGCAACGCCATCACCCGCGCATCGGATTCGGCCAGCGTGGGCAAGGCGGCATCTGCGGGGGCCAGCGCATCGACGGGGTTCTGAGGGCCCGAGGTATCAGGCAGGGGCGGTGGAGCCACTGGCGTTTGGGGCGCGGCGGCCACGGGCGGTGATGGGGCAGCGGGGAACGCTGCGGGGCGCAGCCAGTACCACCAGGCGGCACCAGCGGCTACCGCACAGGCCAACACGCCAGCGGCAACCCAGTTTGCGGGCGATGTGCGCTCTGGCGCGGGGCGGAATTCGGCAGCTTCTTGATCGGGCATCAGGTCTCCTTGAAGATCAGGAACAACCCTTGTCCGAGCGGCTGCGGCTGCGGGCGTTCCCCAAGCCCGCACGTCAGGGGCCACGCGCCCATTGGAAACTCGGCCAGCGCGCTCCGCGTAACGCGATGTAGACCGCGCCTCGAAACCTGCGATTAAAACGCCGTCGGCGTGGTGGACAGCGATTCCAGCCAGGCCACGGTGGCCGCCAACTCAGACGGGCGGATTTCATGCGCGCTGGGGAACTCGTGGTATGTCACCGTGACCGGCAGTGGCGCCATATGGTGCGCGATGGCTTGTGCATTGGCCAGCGGGATCACGTTGTCGTGGGTCCCGTGGCTCAGCCACAGTTGCTTGCCACGCAACGCGTCAGCGGGCGCCGTGAGCGGAACCACCTGCGGCAACAGGCGGCTGTGCCATACCAGCGCTGCCTGCATCAGCGCGGGCTGGGTCAGCAACAGGGACAACGCCATGATGCCGCCTTGGCTGAAGCCGCCCACCACCACACGTTCGGGCGGAATGCCCAGTTGCTCGGCGGCAGACGTCACTGCCTGGGCCACCAGGGCGCGGCTTTGGGCCTCCTGCTGCTCGTTAATGCTGCGCTCGCCCCCCGGCTCGATGGAGAAGTCAAACCACGCATGCGACCCTGGCCCCATGCGAAACGGTGCGCGCAGGCTCAGCACATGAAAACGGTCCGGGATCTGAGAAGCCAGGCTGAACAAGTCCTGCTCGTTGCTGCCCACACCGTGCATCAGCACCAACAGCCAGGGGCGGGGCGTGGTGGAGGCAGCGGGGCGCTGCAAAAATGTGAGCGGCAAAGTAAGCATATATAAGCGCCTCAGTCAGTTTTAGGCCAAAAACAGGAAGAAAACAGGGGTGTCAATGCGCTGCCTCCAGCGCAAATGCATCCATCGACAGCATGCTGTACATCACCTCACGACTCAAGTAGTGGGCGTGCAGGTCATCACCCGCCGCACCCAGCGCGAAGAAAATGGGCAAAAAATGGTCTTCGGTCGGGTGTGCGCGGCTGGCGTGGGGCGCCTGGCTGCGGTAGTTGAGCAACGCCGTCATGTCGCCGCGCGAAAGGGCGGCTTCGATCCAGCGGCTGAACTCCAGCACGTAGGGTGCAGGTTCGCGCGCACCGCCGAAGAACTCGGCCAGGTTGTGCGTCATGCTGCCCGACCCCACCACCAGCACGCCTTCATTGCGCAGGCCGCGCAGGGCGGCCCCCAGCGCGTACACCTCTGCGGGGCCCGCACCTGCGGGCAGGGCCACCTGCACCACAGGCACATCAGCCTGGGGGAACAAGTGCATCAACGGCACCCACGCACCATGGTCAAAGGGGCGGGCCGCATCGCCCTGTGCGGCCACACCTGCGGCCTGCAGCAGGCCCAGCACCTCTTGCGCCAGCGCCGGTGAACCGGGGGCTGGGTATTGCAACTGGTACAGCGCAGGCGGGAACCCACCAAAGTCATGCCAGGTGGAAGGCTGCGGCCCGGTCATGACCTGGGGGGAACGCGCCATCCAGTGCGGCGACATGATGACCACGCCGCGCAGGCCGGGGTACTGCGCCCTGAGGCCTTCACCCCACTGCGTGAGCGCCGGGCCGGTGGTCCCGGCATCTATTGCGAACAGCGGGGCGCCGTGCGAAATAAACAACGCGGGAACAGTGGCCGGGGCGTGAACAGAGAGGGACATAACAACTCCATAAAGGGATGCCATGAATGTAGAACCTCTCGCCCACGGAACCAAGCCCTGCAAGGCAGACAGATTGTTCCACCGGTGACGCCAATCAACATCGCAAGGCCAGCAAGGCACGCTCTTGCCAATGGCCACACAAGGCACACGTCGCCGCCCTCACAGGCCCAGGAGCAGCAACACCACACCCTTTCTGCTCAGGTGCCGTCGCGCACCCTGCCCCGCAACGCCTTGGTCTCGCTGCGCTGGGTTTTGCCCTCCAGCCGCCGCTGTTTGGAGCCGTAAGTGGGCTTGGTCGCCCGCCGCACGCGCGGTGGCACGGCCACAGTGTTGACCAGCGCGTTCAGGCGCTCCAGCGCATCGGTGCGGTTCTGGTCCTGGCTGCGGTATTGCTGGGCCTTGATGACCACCACCCCGTCTTGGGTGATGCGGGTGTCGCGCAGGCACAGCAGGCGCTCTTTCACGTCCTCGGGCAGCGACGATGCCATCACATCAAACCGCAGGTGTACCGCGCTGGACACCTTGTTGACGTTCTGACCGCCCGCGCCCTGCGCGCGCATGGCGGTGATTTCTACCTCGTCCTCAGGCACCTGCAGTGGCAATGGGGGCGTCATATATCTATTGGTCCCCTTGCTGCCAGCGCAGAGTTAGGCTGCAGGCGGCTGTGCCAGCAACTGCGCCAGGCCGTCAATGGCCAGGCCGTAACCCAGCACACCAAAACCGCACATCACCGCCTTGGCGGCAGCCGCCATGTACGAATGGTGACGGAACGCCTCACGCGCATGCACGTTGCTGATGTGCAGCTCGATCAGCGTGATGCCCGTGCCTTTGGTGGCGTCGTGCAGCGCAATGCTGGTGTGGGTGTAGGCCCCGGCGTTGATGACTACGCCCGCCAGCTCGCCCGCTGCATGCAGGCGGCCTGCCTCATGAATCCAGTCCACCAGAGCACCTTCGTGGTTGCTCTGGTGAAACCGCAGCGCAAAACCATGGCGCTCGCACGCATCAGCGCACAGCTTTTCGACATCGGCCAGCGTGGCCGCGCCATACACAGCAGGCTCGCGCGTGCCCAGCAGATTCAGGTTGGGGCCATTCAGGACAAAAATGGTTTTTTTATTCACAAACAGGGTCTCCGGGGCGATGCGCCCGCCACGCTGGCAGGCCAGAGTGCGGGATTATGCGATGCCCACCCAGCGTGGCCCCCACGAAAAAAGCGGCCCCGAGGGACCGCTGTGAAAAAGCAGCCTGTGCAATGCTGCCTGTGAGCGATAAGCGCCCGAGATGATGGTGACAGATCAACCACCATCGCCAGGGTTCATCAACGGTCCCAGTGGCGGCCGTGTCCATGGCCGTGGTGGCGATGACCGTACCCACGGTCATAACCGCCGTAATACACGGCAGGTGGAGGCGCATAGTAGGCAGGAGGCGCGTTGTAATAAACAGGCCGTGGGGGCGCGTAATACACGGGTGGGGGCGGTGCCACATACACCGGTGCGGGTGCGTAGTAGCCATTGCTGGCACCGATCACCACGCCGGGCACGCCAACACCAACCGACCAATTAACGTCACGGGCCTGGGCAGCGCCAGCACCGGCCAACAAAGCCAGCGCCACACCAGCCGAAGCGACCAGGGCAGAAACAGAACGGGTTTTCGTCATGGAAATCTCCTTGTGAATGAGGGCAGCCAGCCAAATGGACTTGCCTCACTGGTACACAACGCACCAAGTAGCCAAAAGGATGGCACAAAACCGTCTTTACGTTGTGTCTGAACGTACACGCACTTGTTTTTATGAGCAAACCATCACGAAACCGCCGCCTAAAATGCCTGAATGAGCACCCCCTCCTCCGCCAATCCAGCCGCCAACGCGGCCCCTGAAGCCGTCAAGCCCAGCAATTTTCTGCGCCAGATCATCGAGCATGACCTGGAAAAAGGCACCTACGCCCCCGCCGCTGGGCAGGCACCCCCGGCGACGCCGCCCACCACGCCGCTGGCCAGCCCGACCCGGCGAAGATTCGCACCCGCTTCCCGCCCGAGCCCAACGGCTACCTGCACGTGGGCCACGCCAAAAGCATCTGCATCAACTTCGGCCTGGCGCGCGACTACGGCGGCGTGTGCCACCTGCGGTTTGACGACACCAACCCCGAAAAAGAAGACACCGAATACGTCAACAGCATCATCGACGCCGTCAAATGGCTCGGTTTTGACTGGAACGGCAGCCGGGGCGACTACAGCGCCCCCGCCTACCAGGCCAGCGACTACTTTGGCTTCATGTACCGCGCGGCCGAGGCGCTGATCGAAACCGGCCACGCCTATGTCGACGAGCAAACCGTTGAGCAAATGCGCATCAACCGGGGCGACTTCGGCAAACCCGGAGTAGACAGCCCCTTCCGCACCCGCACCCCGTTTGAGAACCTGGCCCGCTTTCGCGAAATGCGTGACGGCCTGCACGAAGACGGATCGATGGTGCTGCGCGCCAAGATCGACATGGCCAGCCCCAACATCAACATGCGCGACCCGGCCATCTACCGCATTCGCCGCGCCACGCACCACAACACGGGCGACACCTGGTGCATCTACCCGATGTACACCTACGCGCACCCGATTGAAGACGCGCTGGAGCAAATCACCCACAGCCTGTGCACGCTGGAGTTTGAAGACCAGCGCCCCTTCTACGACTGGCTGCTGGAACGCCTGACCGAATGCGGCCTGCTCAACAGCCCGCCCCCCCGCCAGTACGAATTTGCGCGCCTGAACCTCACCTACGTCATCACCAGCAAGCGCAAGCTCGCCCAGCTGGTGTACGACCACAAGGTCAGCGGCTGGGACGACCCCCGCATGCCCACCATCGTCGGCCTGCGCCGCCGTGGCTACACCCCCGCCGCCATCCAGACCTTTGCCGACCGCATTGGTGTGACCAAGTCCGACAGCTGGATCGACTACAGCACCCTGGAAGGCTGCCTGCGCGAAGACCTGGAGCTGAAGGCCCACCGCGGCATGGCCGTGCTCAACCCCGTCAAACTCGTGCTGACCAACTGGGACGAGGTGATGGGCGCCGGCCACCTGGAGCCCTGCAGCCTGCCCGCCCTGCCCCACCAGAACCATGAAGCGACACCAGGCGTCGCGGAAGGCGTGGAAATCCCCGTGCGCCACTTCACCATCGGCAAAGAAGTCTGGATCGAACGCGAAGACTATGAAGAAGTGCCCCCCAAGGGCTACAAGCGCTTGTTCCCTGGCAACAAGGTGCGCCTGAAGGGCGGCTACGTCATCGAGTGCACCGGTGCCAACAAAGATGCCGACGGCAACATCACCGAAGTGCTGGCCACCGTGGTGCCCGACACCAAAAGCGGCACCCCTGGTGCCGACACCGTGAAGGTAAAAGCCGCCATCACCTGGGTGGGCGTGGCCGACGGCGTGAACGCCGAAGTGCGCATGTACGACCGCCTGTTCCTGGACGCCCACCCCGACGCGGGCGGCAAGGACTTCATTGAAAGCCTGAACCCGAACAGCCTGAAGGTGGTGACTGCCATCGTGGAACCGTCATTGGCCAACGCCAAGCCGGACGACAAGTTTCAGTTTGAGCGGCATGGGTACTTTGTGGCGGACCGGTTGGATCACGCGGCGGGCAAGCCGGTGTTTAACTTGGCGGTGGGGTTGAAGGATTCGTGGGGAAAGTGATTACCTCCTGATTGAAAAGAAGGCCAGCAGATTTTTATATTGGCTGGCCATTTTCTCTTGAACTGATGACAGCTTTCGACAGCGGATTCAAGCGGTCGGTCACAGTGCAATATGGATCTGTCATTTGCTGTCTTTCAGTTAAAGTCCCCGCCCTCAGGGTGAGGTTTGCCCGTGTCGAACACTTCGCATCTCAAGGGGTGGGGCATCGACTCCCCAGTGACTTGGTTTGAAAACACGGTCTGCGACTTTGGGTGGAATGGCGAATGATGCTGCTGTGTAAGCTGCAGCTTGAAAAGCGAGGAAAACAATATGCTGCTAACCGATATCGCCGTCGAGCACACCCTGGTGTCCAAAAAGAATGGAGTTCGTCAGACCTTCTTACTGCATCCGTTTACCGATACACAGCGAGATTCACTTGGTAAATTCGAGATCGCTCGTGAGATCAGCCAGCCAGGATTCAAAGACGTTAAACGTTCAACCTTCGTGACGTTTCAACAATTAGCAGAGTTGTATGCAAAAGGTGCACTCGAAGAATTCGGGTTTTCCGTTCGCATGTGTCCGGGCCAGGGCACGTACCCCGCCAAGAATCCAACAAAAAAGATACTACCAACCTGCATCAGGCCAGGCTCACCATTCGACCTGGCTGTTCAAAAGGTGGATCTTTCAAAACCGGCTACTCGCGAATTGAGAACAGCCTTGCTTCGCACCAACGTCACACTTTAAGGGTGGTGACGCTGATTGATATGGAAGTCCCTGTGAATTCATCCGTTGCCCCTGCTGAACTCATCGCCACTTTCAACCGGGCGCAGGCAGATGCCGCTCACAAGCTCGGATTGATCAAAGCTGCTGCGAATAAGGGCCCCAAGGCAGTCCAAGCCGCCACCGAAACAGCTGCAAAGGCTGTAAAACGCAGGGACTCGTATGCCAAACAGCTGGACGACCTGGGGGTAAGCCTCAAGGATGGAGGGCGGTCCAGCCTACGGCCCGGCACCAGCCAGTAGCCAGTAGCCAGTAGCCACTGGCCCACCCTGGCCGCAAGAGATAGATAAGCACTAGAGGCAAATTGCATGATCCATGCAAGCCGCCCGCGGCCACCCACAGGGCGTAGATCTCAACGTGGCACCAGCGGGGGTAAGAGGCCCACAACACGCTGCACGCCGTAAACGGGGCGCGCTACCGCGCCGCAAGCGCCACGCCATTTGCGATACAAACACCGCCATGCTCCCTACCCCACCCCTGCCGCCCACATTCACCCCCACCTTCGCCCATGTGCCGCCTGGCCCGGTGGCAGGGCCGTTGCAGTTGGTGCCCGTCAACACCGCCGTGGTGTCCGTGCACACCGCCGATGGCGCGCATATGGGTTCCCTCAAGCTGGTTGGCGGGGTGTGGAAGTTCAAGGCCATGGGCTACGACGCTGCCGGGCGCATGGAGCCGGGCCACGGGCCTCTGACGGAGCAGCACAACATGGCGTTCGCCACGCTGGATGCGACCGAGGTCAGCGCCAGGTTGCTGGGCGCTTTGGGAAGCGCTCCGTAACAAGCGCTCAGAGAGCACCAAAAATACGAAGCCGTGCCGCATGGGGCCGCAACCCTCAGGGCTGCGCGTCGGCCACCACAAACTCCACCGCCGCACACACCGCCGCCACCTGCGCCTCAATGCACTGCTCGGGCGTGGCGCGGGGGCTGTCGGGGTAGACCTCGGTCGTTGTGGTGTAGCGTGCACCGCTGACGCTGGCGCACAGGCCCCACTGCTTCATGGGGTAGTGGATCACGCCCCGCGCCACCACGGGTGAGCCGATGATTTCGTTCTTGTCGTCCGCAGGGGCAATGTGCGTCACGTGGCTGACGGCTTCGATGATGGCCTGCTGGAAGGCGGGCTGGGGGTTCTCTGTGTCGTCCACCAGATAGAAGCCATCAGGAATGCTGCCGGGCTCGAACACCTTGCCGTCGCGCGCAGCCAGGGCGGGGCGGTATTCGGATTCGTCGGTGTCGGTGGTTTCGTGCAGGTCGATGTGCGCAGCAAACGGGCCGTATTGGCCTTGGTGCTGCGCCACCAGCCGCATGAGGGCGAGCGATTCCTGCGCGGGCGAGCCTTCTTTGAACGCGCGGTTGGGGTCGATGGCGTCAAAGTTCCAGCGCTGAAAACGCTCGTACGCCCAGGGGCTGACACACGGCACCACCAGCAGGTTGGCCCGGCCAGCGTAGCGCTCGGCGTGCACATCCACAAACCGCAGTGCGCCGTGCACGCCACTGGTTTCGTAGCCGTGCACCCCGCCGGTGACGAGCACAGTGGGCAGGCCGGGTTGCCCATGGCGACTGCGAACGGCCAGCAGGGGGAAGCGCTCTGGTGCGTGGTGATCGTTGGCATAGGCCACCTCGCCATAGGGCTCCGCATCGAACCGGCTGCGCAGTGCATCGATGGCATTCAGCACATCATCGGCATAGCTGCGCTGGCGCACCTGGCGTGCGCGCCACAGGTCGCGCTCTGCGTCGCCCCAGGCTTGGCCGGGTGTGCCGATGGGATAGGGGGAGGTCGTTTGCATGGGCGCGTGGAGACGGGGTGGCTTGGGAAGGAAGAACCCTTGGTGGACGGGGCCCTGGCGTGGCACAGGGGCTTCATAGAATACCGCGATGCCCTTCCCCCTGCTCCGGCCCCTGCGGCTTGCGACCTCGTCCCTTCTTTTGCTGCTTTGCGCCCTGGCCCACGCACAGCAGGCCCCCTCACCCGCCTCTGCCAGTACCCCGGTAACTCGCCCGGCGGGCGGTGATCCGGGGAGCGGTGCGATGCAGCCACCGGTGGCCGCTGCACCCGCGCCCGCTGCGGCAGATGCCGCGTTGCTGTCGCGCGATGCGCGGCGCATTTACGAGCTGTCGCGCGACAAGCTGGTGCAGATCCGCACGCTGCTGCGCAATGCCAACACGCAGGCGTCGATTGGTTCAGGCTTTTTTGTGTCGGCCGATGGGCTGATCGTCACCAACTTTCATGTGGCCAGCCAGCTGGCGCTGGAGCCCGAACGCTACCGGGGCGTGTACGTGACGATGGAAGGGCAAGAGGGCGAAGTCGAGCTGCTGGCGTTTGACGTGCAGCGCGACCTGGCCGTGCTGCGGGCCAAGGGGCGCACGGCCGCAGCGCCGGTGCTGGGCTTTCGGCCCGCCACCGAGGCCCTGGCGCAGGGCGAGCGCATCTACTCGCTGGGCAACCCGCTGGACATCGGCTTTGCCGTGACCGAGGGCACCTACAACGGGCTGGTCAAGCGCAGCTTTTACCCCCGCATCTTCTTTGGCGGCGCGCTCAACCCTGGCATGAGCGGGGGCCCGGCGGTGGACGACACGGGCCGGGTGCTGGGTGTGAACGTGGCCAAGCGGCTCGATGGCGAGCAGGTCAGCTTCTTGATTCCGGCCGAGTTTGCGCAGGCGCTGGTGCAGCGCGCAGCCAGTGCCCAGCCCATCACCCAGGCGGCGCATGCCGAGATGACGCGGCAGCTGATGGAGCACCAGCAACTGCTGACCGAGCGATTCTTGAAGGCGCCGTTTCGCGCGCAGCGCCACGGCAACTACCGCGTGCCGGTGCCCGACGATGCGCTGGCGCGGTGCTGGGGCTCGGGGCGCGACCCGGCTTTTCCGGGCCTGAACCTGGAGCGCACGCAGTGCCAGGCCGACAGCGATGTGGTGGCTGGTGACTTCAACACCGGCACGGTGCGCATGGCCTACGAGGCCTACAACGCCCCCACCCTGGGCGCTGCGCGGTTCGCCCGGGTGTTCTCACAAAGTTTTGCCAACGAGCGCCTGCCCACACGCGGCAACCGCCACCAGACGGCGGCCGAGTGCAGCGAACGTTATGTGGACCCCGGCAGCCTGGCGCTGCGCGCAGTGGTGTGCCTGTCGGCCTACCGCAAGCTGACCGGCCTGTACAACATGACCGTGCTGGTGACCTCGGTCAACCAGCCCACGCAAGGCGTGCTGGGCCGCCTGGATGTGCAAGGTATCGCGTTTGACAATGGCATGAAGCTGGCCAGCCACTACCTCAAGGCGTTTCGCTGGGAGGCCGCACCATGATGCCGACCCTCGGACTGATCGAAGCCTTTGACCGCCACGGCGCCTTGCTGGCACGCTCGCCCATCACCCGCTGGCCGGTGACGGTGGGCCGGGCCCTGGACTGCGACCTGGTGCTGGACGACCCGTTTGTGGCGCCCACACACCTGCGCATCGACCGCGCTCCCGATGGCGCCCGCACGGTGCAGGTCGATGTGGTTGAAACCCGCAACGGCGCACGCCTGCAGCGCAAACACCATGCCCAGGGCGAGCGCTTTGACTGGCCGGACGGCACGCCCATTGACCTGGGCCACACCCACATCACACTGCGCCTGGCCGACACGCCCATCGCACAAGAACAGGCGCTGCCGCAGTTTCCCTGGCGCACGGTGGGCACCTCGGCGGCGCTGATGGCTTTGGTGGTGGTGGCCGCGCTGGCGTCGTCGTGGCTGGAGGCCCGCGACACGGCGCAATACCTAAAGTCGCTGCCGGTGGTGCTGTTGACCACGTTGGCGGTGCTGGCCGCATGGTCAGGCCTGTGGTCGGGGGCCAACAAGGTGTTTGCCGGCCAATTGCAGTTCTGGCGCCATGTGCGCATTGCCTGCGCCGCCTACCTGGTGGCCGATGCCGTGCAGCTGGCGAGCTACCTGACGGCCTTCGCCTTCTCGCTGGAGGCCCTGTCGCGGTTTGCCCCCGTGCTGGTCGTGCTGGTGCTGGCGGGTGCGCTGTACGCCCATCTGGTGGCCGTGCTGCCGCGCCGCCGCGTGGGCCTGGCCTGGGCGGTGGCAGCGGTGGTGGCCCTGGGCGTGCCGTCATGGCTGGGGGCGCAGTGGCTCAACCGCATGCGACTGACGAACGAGCTGTACATGAGCGGCCTGTTCCCCCCCGGCCTGCGCGTGGCCCCCGCCGTGCCGGTGGAGCAGTTTCTGCAAGACACCGAATCGCTGCGCGGCAAGCTGGACCGCCGCCTGCGCGATGACGGCCAGGCGGACGAAGACGAGTAACTTGGGATGTTCTCGGCATTCAAGACACCGTTGAACCCGTTTGCCTTGCGCTTGTCGAAGGGCTTTCACCGAGGGCGCCCTGGCTTGGACAGGCTCAGCCCGAACGGTGTTGAATGATGGAACGCAAACCCACACGCCCCCTGCGCCGTCACAAGCTCCACCACCACGTCTATGTGGTCGAGCTCTCCAAAGACGTGCTGCTAGAGCCGCGCTTTCGCCGGTGCAATCCGAACTACGTCGACGGCAAGCCCTGTGTGTACGTGGGCATGACGGGCCTAGACCCCGACGTGCGGTTTGACAAACACAAGGCGGGCATCCAGGCCAACCGGTTTGTGACGCAGTACGGCCTGCACCTGCTGCCCGACTTGTACGAGGGTTTCAACCCCATGAGCTACGAAGACGCCGTGGACCGGGAGATCGAGATCGGCATCGACCTGCGCTCGGCGGGGTTTGGGGTGTGGCAGGCGTGATGCCATTGCCCCTGCCCTTCCTGAGGCTCACGACCCTTTATTACTCATTTTTTTATAGCATTTAGCGCTTATCCATCAAGCGCCACCGGCCAATTTCACCCAAACCATCCTACACACCACCATGAACTTTGCAGACCGCCTGAAGCAACTCCCCGCCACCACCCACCTCGCCACACTGCAACTGCTGGGCGCGGACGGCCAGGTGCTGGCCACCATCGAGAACAAGCCCGGCCAGACGGGGTCGCTGGTGGTGTATGCCGCGCTGGCTGCCTTGTACGGTGGCAGCATCACACCCGCAGCCGCCAGCCTGGGGCTGGAGTGGTATGCAGAGCATGTGGCAGATGCGCGTGCGTTCCCCGGCAAACACCCCAACATCGACCGGCTGCTGGCCTGGGCGCAGGGCGGCGAGAGCTTTGCGGTGCGCACGGTGGCGGCCTGAGGCGGCACCACCTTTCAAAAAATGGGTGCGGGCAACGGCCGGTTGTCGAAAACGCGCAGGCCTGTTCGTCGTAGGGGTGTGAACGCGTGAGTGATTGCGGCCATTGACCAAGATGGCTTCGTGGCCCACGCTGTCATTCACCCCCCTGATTTCCACCCCCAGGAGACACCGCATGACGACCACCTCCACCTCCGCAGCCACCAGCACAGGCACCGTGACCCTGCACCGCGTGCTGCGCGCCCCGGCCGAGCGCATCTACCGCGCCTTTCTGGACGCCGATGCCCTGTGCAAATGGCTGCCACCGCATGGGTTTACCGGCCGGGTACTGAGCATCGACGCGCGCGTGGGTGGCAGCTACCGCATGCAGTTCACCAACCTGAGCAGTGGCGGCACGCATGCGTTTGGCGGCGACTATGTAGAGCTGGTGCCCGGCGAGCGCATCGTGCACACCGACCGGTTTGACGACCCCCACCTGCCCGGTGAGATGCGCACCACCATCACTTTCAGGAAGGTGATGGTGGGCACCGAGGTGTCTATCGTGCAGGCGGGCATTCCGGCCGTGATTCCCACCGAGATGTGTTACCTCGGCTGGCAGGAGTCGCTGCAGTTGCTGGCACTGCTGGTAGAGCCGGAGATCCCGGGTTGATGCAACGCAGGCCGGGTCATCGGCTTGACGCCTTGGCGTCGACAAGCTCAACCCGAACGGTGATTGTTCAAACCGAACAGCGGCTGCCTGCCGCAAGCCTGCCCACCATCACTGGCTGAAAAGGCCCATCACTTCAACCACTTGTCAGCGGCTTGCTTGATGGTGCCCCGGCTGTCCACCAGGCCCCACACAAAGCCCATCACGCGCACATAGTCGGCGTCGTCGGTCGGCACCATGAAGCCCAGGGTGTTCTTGGGCGTGAGGGGTGCGTCGACAAACGCAGCCGCCAGGCGGGGGTCGGCCTTGGCGTAGTGCAGGGCCTCATACGTCTCGGTGATCATCACGTCGCCCTTGCCCTCGGCGATCAGCGCGGGGATCTCGGCGTTCTTGTCGTGGGTGCTGACCTGGGCGGCCTTGAGGTTGGCCAGCACATAGGTCTCGTTGGTGCCGCCGGGGTTCTTGATGACACGCACCGTGGGCTGGTTCATCGCGTCCACGCTGGTGTACTTGGCCTTGTCAGCCGCGCGCACCAGGGCCACTTTGCCAAAGGGAGCGTAGCCGGGCAGCATGTCAAAAATGCGCATGCGGTTGACGTTGCGGGTGATGCCGCCCACCGCCACATCAAACTTGTCGCCCTGCAGGTCTTTGACCAGGTTGGGCCAGGTGGTGGGCACGTATTCGATCTTCACGCCCAGCTCCTTGGCCATGGTTTCGATCACATCGATGTCGTGGCCGCTGTAGCCTGCGTCGGTCTTGATGGCAAACGGGCGGTAGTCACCGGGCGTGCCCACGCGGATGACCTTGGCCTCCATGATCTTGTCGAGCCGGGGCCCCGCCTGCGCGGCCTGGCTGAAGGCGAAGCTGGTCAGCACGGCGGCTGCGGCCAGGGCAAAGGTCTTTTTAACGATCATTTCAAGGTTCTCCAGAGGGTGGTGGGCGGCTTGGCCAATTTGGCAACACATACGGCCCGGTCAAGGCACCACGGCCCTGCGCGGCGGGTGGACACAAGCGTGGGCGCCCACGTTACAACAGGCCCACCGTCACACCATCGGGGCTTGCCCAGGGTGGCAACGCAGCGGCGGTTGTTGTGCGAGCGGCATGTTCGGCTGTGCCCATTGGCCAGCGGCTGCAGGCGTGGGGCAACAGCACGCAGAACCAACGCAAGTGGCATGCCATGGGGCCTGCACCACGCCAGGGCCCTGGCGCCTTGGCACAGACAGCCTTGAACGCTCTATTTTTTATAGCGCTTTGCGCTTATCCAATATGCGCTACACGCCAATTTCTCTCAAAACTGGGTTACCCTGCCCGGCTTAGCAACCAAGGACTCGCCATGAAAAAACTCAACGTCACCATCCAACTCGAAATGACTGTGCCCGACGACTGGGAGCTGGCGGACACGTCTGAAGGCACGCCCGTCATCAAGCTGCCCGACGGCAAGTACATGGACATCGCCATCGAGCCCCTGTTTGCCGCCGACCCCGAAGACATGTGGGCCAGCACCGAAGACGAAGACCTGCTCGACGACATCCTGGACATGGTGGAGAGCGAAGCCGTGACGTTCGAGTTTGTAACGCACTGATTTTGATAGCTTCTAGCGCTTACTGGACAAGCGCTAGGGATCCTCTGCACGAATCAAGTGGTAAGGGTGCGCTGCGGATCGGGATGGGCAGCAAGGCGCAAAACGCAGCAATAGCCGTAGCTATTGCGAGTATTTGCAACACGGCAGACCGCCCGGTGCCGCAGATGCACACGGCACGCTGATTCGTGCAGAGGGTCCCTAGAAGCCCATTTGGCTTAAAGCTGAGAGCGCAACCAGCCCGTCAGCTTCTCGTGCGCCTTCTCGCGCAAGGGACGGTCCCGCCAGGCCTCGAAAGTCACGCGGCGCGAGCGCTTTATGTCGCCTTCAAACACCAGCGTCTGCCGCTGCGCAAACGCTGCGTCGTACACGTTCAGGTTGGCCTCGTCGTTCAGGCGGAACGAGCGGTTGTCGAAATTGGTGGAGCCCACCGACACCAGCAACTGGTCCACGATCATGACCTTGCAGTGGTACATGGTGGGCCCGTATTCATAAATCTCGGCGCCCGCCTGCAGCAGCGGACCCCAGGTGGCGCGCGATGCGGCCTTCACGGTTTCGGTGTCGGTGTGCCCGCCAGGAGTGACCAGGCGCACACGCACGCCGCGCTGGAGGGCATCCATCAACAGCTTGAGCGTAAGTTCATCGGGCACGAAATACGCCACCGACAAGTCCAGGCTGCGCTCGGCCGCCGTGATGGCCAGGTGGACCATGAGCTGCATGCTCTCGCTGCCACTCGATGGCGAGCTGGAGAACATCTGCGCCTTCTGCGTGCCCACGGGTGGATCTTGTGCGATGGCCGGAAAGTATGCCTCGCCATGCAGCACCTCGCCGGTGACCTTGAGCCAGTTGTCCAAGAACGTGGCCTGCATCTGCGCCACCACGGGGCCGCGCACCAGGTAGTGCGAGTCGCGCCAGTGGTCGGGGTCTTGCGCATGGCCCGTCCATGCGGGCGCAATGCCCACGCCTCCAGTAAAGCCCACCTGCCCGTCCACCACCAGCAGCTTGCGGTGGGTGCGGTTGTTCAGGCGGGCCAGGTTGTACCAGTGGGGTTTGTGGAATTTCTCGATTTGCACCCCGGCAGCCTTCATCTCGGCCAGGTAGCTCTCTTCCATCTTGGCGCTGCCCACCCAGTCGAGCAGCACATGCACCGGCACACCGGCGCGGGCACGCTCGCTCAAGGCGTCAGCAAACTGCTTGCCGATGTCGCCCGACCAGTAGATGTAGGTTTCGAAGGTGACGCTCTTTTGTGCGGCCTGGATGGCGGCCAGCATGGGCGGAAAGATCTGGTCGCCGTTGAGCAGCTCGGTCACCGCGTTGCCGCCCACGATGCCCGGGCCCAGCAGGCTGCCCAGGGCACGCTCGAACTGCGGGTGGGCGGTGCTGTACAGGCGCGGCAGTGGCTGCTGCACCTTCTTTTCGCCCGCCGTGAAGTTGAGTGCCAACAAGACAAGCGCCCCCGTGGCCAGGGCCGTGAGCAAAACAGTGAGCAGGGTGGAGCGGCGGCGGTGGGCTGCTTTGGGCATGGCGCGATGGTAGGTGGCGGTCTGCTGGAGCGCTGTAGGCCGATGCCGCCAACGCCGGGCGGCACAATCGCGGGGTGCCAGCCGTACACGCGCGTTGCAACGCGCTGGCCCCACACACCCCTCTGCGCTTTTTACCGTTGCCCTGCCGTGTCTGAATCTGCCCGCTCTGCTCTCGTTCGCCCCGCCATCCACATCACCCGCCGCAGCGCCTTGATCGGCACGGCAGGCCTGCTCGCTCAGCCCGCCCTGCTGGCGCCACTGCACGCCAAGCCCTTGCCACACACACCCACGGTGTGGCCCCAGGCGCTGCAGGTGCCAGGCGGCGTGGCACGTCTGTCGCTGGGCCCGGCGGCCACACGGCCCGCAGCACAGGTGCGTCTGGGCGATACGGATGTACCGCTGCGGGTGGTGGGCGATGCCATCGAATGGACAGCCATCGTGGGCATACCGCTGGCCGCTGCGCCCGGCGATGCGTTCATCACCGTGTTGGCCGAAGGCGGCGGCAGCCCGCGCCTGGTGCCCTACACCGTGGCGCACAAGCAATACAAGGAGCAGCACCTGAAGGTGTCGCCGCGCACGGTAGACCTCTCGCCCGAGGACCAGGCCCGCTACGAGCGCGAGCGCGATCACCAGGCCGTGGTGATGGCCACCTTCAGCGATCAGCCCGCAGGCGTGGCGCTGGCATCGCTGCGCATGCGGGTGCCGGTGCCGGGGCGCCGCTCCAGCTCGTTCGGGCTGCGGCGCGTGTTCAACGGCCAGCCGCGCAATCCGCACAGCGGCATGGACATTGCCGCGCCCACGGGCACCCCCATCGTGGCGCCGTTGCCGGGCCGCGTGATTGACGTGGGCGACTACTTCTTCAATGGCGGCACGGTGTGGCTGGACCATGGCCAGGGCTTGCTGACGATGTACTGCCACCTCAGCGGCATGGACGTGCGCGTGGGCGACGTGGTCAAAGCAGGCGACGCATTCTGCCAAGTGGGCGCCACCGGCCGCGTGACCGGCCCGCACCTGCACTGGGGCGTGATGCTCAACCGCACCATGGTGGACCCAGCACTTTTCATCCCGGCCTGACAGACCCTGTTTGCTACTATTTTTATAGCTTTTACCGCTTATACATCAAGCGCTACAGGCATTTTTTATCCAAACCATCCCCCTTGGCCACCGCATGACCTCGCGCCTCATCCGCTTCAACAAACCCTACGGCGTGCTGAGCCAGTTCACGGCCGAGGGCAAGTGGCAGGGCCTCAAGGACTACATCGACCTGCCCGGCGTGTACGTGGCCGGGCGCCTGGACGCCGACAGCGAAGGGCTGCTGCTGCTCACCAACGACGGCCCGTTGCAGGCCCGCATTGCCGACCCGCGCTTCAAGATGGAAAAAACCTACTGGGTGCAGGTGGAGGGCATCCCGGATGCCGCTGCACTCGCCACGCTGTGCAGCGGCGTGGTGCTGAACGACGGCCCCACCCTGCCCGCCCGCGCGCGACTGCTGGACCCGGCCCCCAACGTCTGGCCACGCAACCCACCCATCCGCGAACGCAAGGCCATCCCCACCGCGTGGATCGAACTCGTCATCCGCGAGGGCCGCAACCGCCAGGTGCGCCGCATGACAGCCGCCGTGGGCTACCCCACGCTGCGGCTGATCCGCGCAGCCATCGGGCCCTACACGCTGGATGGGCTGGCGCCGGGCACCTGGGCCGATTGAGTCGGAACAACTGCGCCGCAGCCGCATCCATGCGGAGCGACAGCACCGAGCCGCGCGCCCGCGAAAACCGCACGCAGCCCGCCGGCATCGTCCGCACCCACTGCCTGTAGCACCGAGGCCCGATCGCCCAGCACAGCACAGCACAGCACAGCACAGCACAGCACGCCAGCGCAATACACGCGGCATATCGCGCCTCAGCCCCAGGCCCGCCATGCCGCAGTCCAGGCCTGTAGATGCGGCCATGCCGTGAGCGGAATGCCCCGCAGGTTTGCCCGATGGACGATGGTGAAACCATAGGCATAGCCCGTGCGGTGCGCGCCTGCCACAAAGTCGCAGCGTAACCACATGGCGCCAAGCTGTGCCAACCGCGTGGGCCGCCGGGGCTTCACGGCCTGGCGCGTGAACCCGGCCGTTTCCATGGGCCACAACCAGGGGCTGAAGCCCTTGTGCAGCTCGGTGCTGATGAGGGTGCACCACGGCAGCACGGCCAGGCGCTCGCGCAAGCCGGATTTGCCGATCAACGCCTGGCGGGGCAGCAGCAGTGGCGGCGAATCAGCCCTTCGGCCACCTGGTTCAGTCACATATCTTTGGCGCCACCGGCTGACTTGCACGGGCAGATGGAAGAGCATTGCCACTCATCAAAATTGTACTAATACAAAATAATTTTAAAAGTACAATTTATTTCCAATGGCCTGCCACACATCCAGGCGTCAGGAGTACCCCATGCTCGACACCCCCTCACCCCCCGGTCCAGGCTGGAAGGCGCGCAGCCTGAGCGGTTTCATTCAGCATGCGGGCCCCTTGTGGGCGCAGCGAGAGGAACAGGGCTGGGCCTACGGCATAGCGGTGGGGCCACAGCACCTGAACCCTGCGGGGGCCACCCATGGCGGGGCATTGATGACCCTGATGGACCATGCCCTGAGCGCAGTGGCGTGGGAAGCCTGCGAACGCATTCCCTGCGTCACGCTCCAGATGGACTCGCACTTTGTGAGCCCCGTGCGGCCCGGTCAGTTTGTCGAGGCGCGGGCCACCGTGATCGAGCGCACCGGCAGCCTGGTCTTCATGCGCGGCGAGCTACGCACGGGCCACAGCCTGGTGCTGACGGCCCATGCCCTCATGAAAGCCCTGAGATGAAGGCGCCGGGCCACTGACATCTCCCCTGCAGCCCTGCTGCGGCTGCAATTATTTGGTACCCCGACAAGGAGCGCGCGTTGGACATTCCTGCCCACCACAGCCTGATGGCCCTGTTCGGAGACCGACTGCCGCCCCCGGCCGCGGCCGATGCGGCTACAAATGGGTTTACCCTCGCCAGTTTGAAGCTCAAAAACTCCAACATGGCCACCCGCTCCAAGTCCGTCTCGCTCCCTGCCGACTCCAAGCCCGCCAAAGGCGTGCGCGTCAGGCCAGTGCCCGCCGTGACGCGCTCCATCGCCATCTTGCGGCTGCTGGGTGAACACAAACAGCCGCTCACGCTGAAAGCCGTGGCCGAGGCGCTGCACCTGGTGCCCAGCACCTGCCTGCATATCCTGCGGGTGCTGGTGGCTGAGGACCTGGTCACGCTCGACCCCGCCACCAAACGGTATGCCCTGGGCACCGGAATGATCAGCCTGGCGCGCAGTGTGCTGGAGGGCGGCGGCTTCACGCAACTGGTGCAGCCAGCGCTGGACCGCCTGGCCGCGCAGTTTGGCGCAACCGCCATGGGCGTGGAGATCACCGCGCGCCAGACGGTGGTGGTGCTGGCGCTCTCGCGCTCCAGCCAGCCGTTTCGCGTGCACACCGACGTCGGCAGCCAGTTCGAGACACTGGTCAGCGCCACAGGGCGGCTGATTGCCGCCTACAGCGGAGAAACCTGGCCTGCGCTGAAAGAGAAATTTGCCCACGTGGTGTGGGACAAGGCCCCCACATTCACCACCTGGAAAAAAGAGGTCGAGCTGACCCGATCCCGGGGCTGGAGCCTGGACCGCGACAACTTCATGGCCGGCATCACCGTCGTTGCCATGCCGGTGTTTGCGCCGGGGGGGCGGCTGGTGCACACGCTGGTGGTGGTCGGGCTCAGCAGCCAGATGGGGGCTGCCGTGGTGCAGCAGATGGCGCAGGTCATGCAGCGCGAGGCCGCCGAACTGTCACGCCTGCTGGGAGGGAGCTGAAACATCATGTCGACCTCCAGCACCGCAGTGGCCCAGACCCTGCTCAAGACCATGACCATGCCCGCGCACATCGACGCCAGCGGGCAGGTGCCCACAGGCTGGCTGCTGGCCCAGATGGACCTGGCGGGTGCCGTGTTGCCCGGCCAGCATTTCACAGCGCCGGTGGCCTTGGTGGGCCTGTCTGATGTGGTGCTGCTGGCCCGGCCCCGGCTGGGCCAATGCGTCACGTTCACGGGCCGTCTGCTGTCTTGCAACACCCAGGAGGCGTGTGTCGCCGTCGAGGCCTGGAGCGAAGAACGCGGCCAGACCGGCGCCGCCCCCCTGATGCGAGCACAACTGCGCTATGTGCCCGCCAAAATCGAAGTGCCTGGGAATCTCTTCCCAGGCACTTTTCCTGCTGGCGATTGACGCGGCGCTCAGTCCGCGCGGATCCCCGCCGTCTTGATGATCGGCGCCCAGCGCTCCCGCTCCTTCCTGGCAAAGACACCCAGGTACGCAGCACTCCCCCCCGCTGGTTCAAACCCCAGGTCCAGCAGCCGCTGGCGCACGTCCGGTTTGGCCAGCACCTTGTTGACGGCAGCATTGAGCACCCGGGTGATCTCCGCAGGCGTGCCCTTGGGGGCGTAGAGCGCATTCCAGGCGACGAACTCGAAACCAGCATAGCCCTGCTCGGCCACCGGCTTCACGCCGGGGACGAGGGGGCTGGCGATGGCCGAGGTGACGCCCAGGGCGCGCAGCTTGCCGGCCGCCAGGTGCGGGCGCAGCGCCAGCGGGGTGTCGATGGTCACGGACAGCTGACCGCCCAGCACATCGGTCATCGCACTGCCTGAACCCTTGTACGGAATGCCAAAAAGCGGGGCGCCTGAGCGATCTTTGAGGAATTCGACCACCAGGCGCGCCGAGGTGCTGGGCATCGCAATGTCGGCCGAACCAGGCGTGCGCTTGACGGTGTCCAGCACATCGCCCACCGTGCGGTACGGTGTGCTGGCGCCTGTCGCAAGCACCATCGGAAAGGTCCCCACCATGGCAATGGGCTCGAAATCCTTCTCGGGATCGAAGGGCATCTTGGCATAGAGGAACTGGTTGAGCACATGGGTGGCATTGGTGCCCATGGTCAGTGTGTAGCCGTCGCCTGCGGCCTGCGCCGCCAGTTCGGTCCCCAGGATGCCGCCCGCGCCGGCCTTGTTTTCCACCACGATGGGTTGCCCCAGCTCCCGGGAGAGTTGCTCGCCCAGAAGCCGGGTGGCCACGTCGGTGCCCTGCCCGGCGGCGTAGGCCACGATGATGCGGATGGGCTTGTTGGGATAGGCGGACGCCTGCGCATGGGACGCAGGCACGGTCAAAAATAGCAAACTGGCAGCAGTCGTGATAGTGGCAGCGATGGTTCGCATGCTTGTCTCCTTATGGTTCTATTCTGCAGGTCACAGAGGATGGGTGGGTGTGCGGGCAATGCCCCGGTCGTAGAAATCTCTCCTCTGGGTTTCGTCGAATCCGAGATCGGCCAGCACCTCGTCGGCGTGCTGGCTGAAGGCGGGTGGCGGATGGCCCGGCGATGCCGGGGTGCCGTACAGGCGCATCGGGGCCCGGAGCGCGGTGAACGCCCCCTGCTGGATGACCATGTCACGGTGCGCGCAATGTGCCTGTGCCAGTGCCTGCGGCACGTCGTTCACCACGCCGGCGGGTACACCCACGCGCATCAGCGCCTCGCACAGCGGCTGGCAGTCGGAGGTGGCGATGGCCGCCTCGATGAGGGCCTTGAGCTGTGGCCGGTGCGCCAGGCGGTCCGCGTTGCTGTGAAAGCGCGGGTCGTCAGGCAAGCCGGGGCAAGCGATGTGCTGGCTGAAGCGGCGGAACTGGCCGTCGTTGAGGATGCCGATGAACACATGGCCATCGCGCGCCTGGAACTTGTCGTAGGGCGCGATGTTGGGGTGCGCGCTGCCCAGCAGGCCCGGCGTCTGGTGCGAGGCGAACCAGTTCGATGCATGTGGCAGCAGCAGGCTGAGCGCGGTGTCGTACAGGGTGGCCTCCACGCGCTGCCCCTTGCCGCTGCCATGGCGGCTGCACAGCGCCATGAGGATGCCGGCGAGCGCCACGTAGCCGGTCAGATGGTCCACGATGGGGATGCCCATGCGCGTCGCGCCGCTGGCCGATTCGCCGTTGATGCTCATCAGCCCGCACTGCGCCTGCAGAACCGCGTCGTAGCCCGGCAGGCCGCCCAGCGGGCCGTCGCGGCCGAAGCCGGAGATGGCGCAGTAGATGAGCTTCGGGTAGCGCTCGGCCAGGGCCTGCTCGTAGCCCAGGCCCCATTTCTCCATGGTGCCGGGCAGAAAGTTCTCGACCAGCACATCGGCGTCCTGCAGCAGGCGGTGCAGCACCTCCTGTGCATCGGGCTGGCTCAGGTCCAGGCTCAGTGCCTTCTTGCCGCGGTTGAGCGCAGCGAAGTAGGCGCTGTTGCCCATGCCGTCAAAGGGCGGGCCGAGGTGGCGCGTCTCGTCGCCACCCGGTGGCTCGATCTTGACGACGTGGGCACCGTTGTCAGAGAGCATCTGGGTGCATAGGGGGCCTGCGAGCACCCGTGTCAGGTCCACGACGCGCAGGCCCCCCAGCGCCGTGGCGCCGGGGTTTGCCATGGTGCTCACGCGCGGCTGGGCAGCACCACCACGCCGCCACCCAGCGCGGACTGTTCGCCGTCCTGGTTCTGCGCTTCCTGCTCGATCTCCACCATGTGTTTGCCGTTCTCCACAAACTTGCGGATGACCCGGCCCTTGATGAACACCATGTCGCCCTCGGGGTTGTGGCGGCGCACCTTGCAGGTGGCCTTGTGCAGGAAACCGGTGTCGCCCATCCAGTTGGTCAGGTGGTGCGTCATCCACGAGGTGCGCTCCGGGCCGTAGTCGTAGGCACCGGGGGCACCCACTTCGAGCGCGAAGTCTTCTTCCCAGTGCACGCGCTCTGGCACGTCCGGGATGCCGAAGCGGTTCTTGATGCCCACGCCCGGGTGGGCGTCGATGAGCTTCCAGGCCAGCTTGTTGGCACGGATGTACAGGCCACCCCAGCCCTGTGCGTAGGCGACGAAGCCAGTCACCGTCATCGGGCCCTTGAACATGGTGGGCAGCTCGTCGCCCACGGTCACGTCTTCCCAGTAGCGGGGGATGGCGCCGCGCACTTCCTCGTCGCGGTAGAGCTTGTAGGCTTCGGCCAGCTCTTCGTCGGTGTAGCGGCGCACGCCGCGCTCGCGCACTTCACGGTACTTGGTGCCGCTTTCACGGGCGTGGTCGCGCTCGGTGCGAAAGCACCAGCTGTCGGCTTCGGCCACCTTGTCGCCCGACTGGTTGAAGAAGTCCACGTGGTAGGTCTGCTGGATGGCGCGGCCGGCAAAGCGGGTCTGGTGTTCCACCAGGTCCTTGAGGTAGCACTCGGTGGAGATTTCATCGTTGCGGCGCACGTCCTTGTGCCAGGTCCAGTTGGCGCCAGACCACATGGCGTGTACGCCGGGCAGGCCGCCCACATAGCCCGAGACGATGCGGCTGGTGGAGAACAGGAAGCTGGGCAGCGCAATGATGCCGCCGTGGTGGCTCTTGGCCGCGTAGTCGGGGTCGCACCACAGTGGGTTGTCGTCGCCGATGCCATGGGCATAGTGGCGGATGTTGTCGCGCGTGGCTTCGTAGCACCAGGGCTCGGCAGTCTGGCCGATCTTCACGCCAATGCGCTGGCGAAGGTCGTCCAGGCCACTGTCGGTGATCTTGGGGAAGGTGCGTTGTGCTTCGTTGGACATGCTTGTCTCCTTTTTTGCGGTGGTTGAAAGGGGGATGGACGGGGAGGGAAAAAAATAGGCTTCAGTGCGTGACGGCCAGGGCCTGCTGGGCTTCGCGCTCGCGCAGCACCTTGCGGTGCACCTTGCCGGCCGGGGTTTTGGGCAGTTCGGCCACGAAGGCAATGTGGCGCGGGTACTCGTGCTGGCTGAGCTTGGTCTTGACCAGGCGCTGCACTTCTTCGGTGAAGCGCTCGCTGGACGCGCGGCCCGAGACCACGAAGGCCTTCACGACCTGGCCCCGGATGGCGTCGGGCACGCCGATGACGGCGGCTTCCAGCACGTCGTCGTGCATCAGGATCACGTTCTCGATCTCCACGGCGCTCATGGTCCAGCCGGCGGAAATGATCACGTCGTCGGCGCGGCCACCATGGAAGAAGTAGCCGTCTTCATCGGTGCGACCCAGGTCCTTGGTGGGTATCCACTGGCCACGGCGCAGCACCATGAGTTGACCCGTGGTGCCGGGCGGGCAGACCTTGCCGTCGGCATCGTGAACCTCGACCACGGTGCCCGGCACGGCCTTGCCCAGCGAGCCGCGCTTGACCGGGAAGTCGTCGGCCCCGGGGTAGCTCACGAGCACCACGCCGATCTCGGTCGTGCCATACATGCTGCACACCGGCAGGCCGAACTGTTGCTGCACAAAGTCTGCCGTGTCGTCGTCGATAGGCTCGCCGGTGAACGACAGCTTGGTGAAGTGATACCGGTGATCGCCCGCCTTGCCGCAGTTTTTCATCATGCGGTAGTGCGTGGCGGCGGCCGACATGTTGGTGAACCGGTGGGCCGACAACGCCTGAAGCAGCCGCTCGGCGTTGAAGCGGCCGCTGTAGCTGCCGATGGTGAGGCCCAGCGCCAACGGCGCCAGCGTGCCGTGCCACAGGCCGTGGCCCCAGGCGGGAGAAGACGGGCACATGAATCGGTCGCCAGGGCGCAGCCCCGTGCCGTACAGAGCGGCCACCATCAGCGTGACCAGGGCCTTGTGGGTGTGTTTGACCGCCTCTGGCAGCTCACGCGTGGTACCCGATGTGTACTGAAAAACAGCCAGGTCGTCAGGCTGTGAGCGGGGGGTGTAACGGGCCGGTAGCGCTTCGAGCTTGTGCCACAGGTTGGCATCAAACACGTCGAACGGTGTCGTGCCCAGTCCGGCCACCACCTCGCGCTTTTCTTCATTGGTGACCAGCAGGCTGGGTTGGCAGTCGCCCACCCGCAGACGCACACCGTCGGGCCCGAACAGGGTGAACAGTGGCACAGCGATGGCACCCCGCTTGATCACGCCAAACATGGCCGTGTAGAAGGCCCGCGATGGCTCCAGCATGATCGCCACACGGTCGCCGCGCTGCACGCCCCGGGCTTCGAGGAAATGCGCAAACCGGGCGGAGTCCCGCGAGAGTTCGTCGAAGGTGATGGTCTCGTCCACGCCATCGGCGCCGCAGACGATCACCGCCTCGCGGCCCATTCCGGCATGGCGGTCCACACACTCGTGGGCGATGTTGAACGAAGTGCGATCTCCATCAAAAAGCTCCCACAGGCGCTCCGGCGAAAAGTGGGTCTGGGCATCGGCATAACGGGTGTATTCGGTCAGTCGTTTCATGGCTGCATAGGCTCTGTGTGGCGGTGCATGCAGTCTCAATTTTCCAACTTTAATTGTCAAATACGACTACTAATTGTCTCAATACAATTTTTGGAAAACACATCCCATCAGCCTGTGGCGCTATTCGCGTGCCCGCGCGGGGCAGTGTTCCAACGCCCCGCGCAGCACCTGCGTGGCAGGTCCTTGCTCAGGCACGCTGCACGGCACTCGGGGGGCGATAGCGCGTTGCCCGCAGCGACGTGCGGCCGGTGCACCGGGCCATGGTGCAAGCCGCAACGGGGCGCAATGGATGACGAAAGGGAGACTGAAAGCCGGAGGGCCGTTTGACGGCGCGGGCCTGCTCGATGAGCAGATCGTGCAGGTTGTGCAGGTTGTGCAGGTTGTGCAGGTTGTGCAGGCAGTGCAGATCGTCCCGGTCACGCGGGGCGTGGGCACAGCGCTGTTGCCGCGTCAGAACAGGCAGCCCGTGCTGTGATTGCAGCTGGAGACCACCTGGGGTGGCATTTTGCGGGGCGGCGCGACGCGACCCCGAGGCCTGGACACAGTGCGGGCCGCAGGGCAGCGCCACACCCACCCACAGATCAGTCGGTCAATGCCTGGTCGATGACAAGGTAGCGTTTGACAAGATCAAAAAAACTCTCGTAGAACGTGTCTTTGGCGATGGTTTCGCTGCCCACCTTGACCAGCGACTCGCTGGTGGACGAAAACGGCAACGACACCGAGCCGATGGCCCCCACCCCCAGGCTGGCAGAGTTGTTGGTCTTGCGCAGCGCGTAGGTGTCCTGCGTAGCCGTCACAAAACCCAGGCTCACCTTGCCATCATTGGCCTCAGGCACACACACCACGCGCACCACCATCTGCAGGTGCGATTCAGGCTCGGGTTGAAAACTCTTTTTGCCTTCCACCAGATCGATGGCGCTGGAGGAGATGACGTAGCCCTGGCTCAGCAGCGCGCGGCGCGATGCCTCGCAGGCCTGGGCGGGCGTAGCGTCAAAAAGGCGCGAATAGGTGGCCACCGACCCGAAGCTCTCCTGCACACCAAACGTTTTGGTGCCCGTGCTCGCACAACCCGCCAGCACGAGGGCCGCGCCAGCAGCCACTGCGGCAACAGCGAAGGCCCGCACAGCGCGGCGCGCAGCACAGCCGGTGGGTGAAGGCCGGGGCAGGCAAATCCAGGAAACAGGCAAAACCAGGCACTCCTTATTGATGGCGGCAGGATTCAAACAGGTCCCTATTCTCTATAGTCTGTAGTGGGTCAGAGAGTCCATCGGGCACTCGGTTCCCCGCATTCTCAAAATGCCCAGGTTTCACGGCCAGCGCGGGGGCGGATCGGACACCCCGAACCGACCAGTTATGCCCACAGCATGTGCACCAACCTGTGGATAAATCGTGGGACAAGCCGCACAACCCGCGCCACGGCTGGGCTGCACCAGTGTGCCCAAAATGGCAGCAACCAAGAACAGCCCCGGGGGCGCCGCCTGAGGCGGTTAAAGCTACACTATTGATAGCTTCCTGCGCAAGTAAATAAAGCGCTAGCAGCCGAAACCACATCAACTTTGCAGACCCGCCCAGGCGGCGCCAGCCCATCCGCCCCCTCACCGTGCCCCTTGCTTCCCTGCTCTGCCTGGTCGTCGCCATCAGCGACGGCGACACCCTCACCGCGCGCTGCGGCACACCCGGCGCCTACCAGCAGATCAAGGTGCGCGTGGCCGCCATCGACGCGCCCGAGTCGCGCCAGGCATTTGGCCAAAAATCACGGCAAAACCTGGCCCGCCTTTGTTTCCAGCAGCGCGCTACGCTGCGCCCCCTGGACGAGGACAGCTATGGCCGCACCGTGGCCAATGTGCGCTGCGGCGGCATCGACGTTGCCACGGCCCAGGTGCGGGCCGGGCTGGCCTGGGTGTACACGCCCTATGCCAGCGCACACCCGCACCTGGCGCCGCTGCAGCAGCAGGCACGCAGCAGTGGCACGGGCCTGTGGTCACAGCGACGGCCACTGGCACCGTGGGACTACCGGCACCGGCGCAACAAACACCACTGAAGGTGGCAGCCGCAGCCACCCAGGGCGCGCGCCGCCATCACGGCCACCGCAGGTGCCAGGCGGAAGGCGAAACCCGGCACGGCTGTTGCCTTGTTGCCCGGCCAAAATCCGATAGCGCATATTTCGCGGCATGGCATTGAGATGGATTGACGGCGCCAGGACACGCCCCATCAACGGGTGAACACAAAACCTCACGGTCAAGTCCTGCGGGTCTTTGCGCAAGCCCCCGGCAGTGGGGTTGCGCAGCCGCTAGCATCCAGGGTCTGCCCGTCCCGCCCTGCAATGCGTGCTGCTCCGGGCCAACCCGCCCCGTTTTCATGACCGTACCCCAATCCCCTCTTGCGGCACCCGATGCCGAAACAGCCAGCGTCTACCGCCACTCCGGCTTCATGTCGTTTCTGATTGCCCGCGTGGTGGCTGTCGTTGCCACCCAGGTGCAGGCCGTGGTGGTGGCTTGGCAGGTGTATGACCTCACACGCGAACCGTTGGCACTGGCCTATGTGGGCCTGGCGCAGTTTCTGCCCATGCTGTGCCTGCTGCTGCCAGCGGGTGATCTGATCGACCGCTTTGATCGCAAACGGATCCTGGCATTGAGCTGGTCGGTGGGCGCCCTGTGCAGCGCACTGCTGTGGGGGCTGGCGGGCCACGGGGCCAGTGGTGTGGCTGGCATTTATGCCGTGCTGGTGCTGTACGGCTGTTCGCGCGCGTTCTCGGGCCCGGCGATGCAGAGCCTGCTGCCCCAGATCGTGCCGCGTGGCCAGCTGGCGCAGGCGATTGCTGCCAACAGCATGCTGATGCGGGTAGCCAGTATCGGGGGCCCCCTGCTGGGCGGTTTGCTCTACGCGCTGGGGGGTGGCGAGCTGACATATGCCCTATGCTGCGCCTGCTTTGTGCTGGGTGTGGCACTGCTGTTGCGCGTGGTGGTGGCGCATGCCACGGCCCCAGGCCCCGCGCAAGGCACCATGTGGCAGCGCTTTGGCGCGGGCATTGCGTTCATCCGCTCGCGGCCCATCATCCTGGGCACCATTTCGCTCGACCTGTTTGCCGTGTTGCTGGGCGGCGTGGTGGCCCTGCTGCCCATTTATGCCCAAGAGGTGCTGCATGTGGGCCCGGCGGGCCTGGGGGCGCTGCGCAGCGCCATGGCCGTGGGCGAGGTCAGTGCGGGGCTGTACCTGAGCATGCGGCCCTTCAACCGCAACGTGGGGCGCACCATGTTCATCGCTGTGGCGGTGTTTGGCATGGCCAATCTGGTGTTTGCGCTGTCCACACTGTTCTGGCTGTCGTTTGCGGCGCTGATGGTGGCGGGCGCGGCCGACATGGTGAGCGTGTACATCCGTGGCGCACTGGTGCAGTTCTCCACGCCCGACACCATGCGCGGGCGCGTGAACGCGGTCAACATGCTGTTCATCGGCTCATCCAACGAGCTGGGCGAATTCCGCGCGGGCACCAGCGCCGCGTGGCTGGGCGTGGTGCCAGCGGCCATTGTGGGCGGCCTGTGCACACTGGGTGTGGTGGGCGGCTGGGCGCTGGCCTTCAAGCCGTTGCGCGAAGTGGACCGGTTTGAAGAGGCGGCCAACGCGCATTGACGTTGACCGCACACGACGGCGCGCTCCGCAGCGTTTAAGACGCCGTTGCGTTGAAGGTGCCCGTCAGCAACTCGGGCAGGCGTTCGACACCCATCTTGAAGCCACAGGCCTGTGCATGGCCGCCACCGCCCATGCTTTCAGCCAGCGCAATGCAATCAAAATTGCGCTGCGCCCGCAGGCCCACTTTGACGCCCTTGGCGCCCGCGCTCCACATCAACGCGAAGGTGCCGGTCTTGGCCGACAGCAGATCACCCACCAGGCTGTGGAACATGCCGGGCGCGTTGACCATCAGGCCTTCAATGCCGTTGAACAGCAGGGGCTGTGCGCCTTCGGCGATGTCGGTGGCGAGCTTGCGGTATTTCTCGTCCATGGCGGCGCCACGGGCCATGAACAGCGTGAGCTGTTCGGGCGTGAAGGATGCAATCTCGCGCCAGCGCGCAAAGCTCTGTGCCTCCATGTCCAGCGCCGACAAGAAGCCTGCGCTCTCGGCAAACTCCCATTTCCAGATGTCGCGGTCTTCCACATACTGGAGCAGCGGGGGCACTGGCTCATGGGGGTGGAAGAACTCCCACGCCAGGCGCGCGCCTGATTTGTTCATGTCGAAATGCACCACGCCGCAGCGGCAGGCAAAGCCGGTGAGTTTTTCGGCGGCGCTTTTGTGGTGGTCCAGCATGACCAGCTTGGCGGCGTGTTCGTCGATGGCCCGCAGGATGTCCGCAGAGAACGAAAAATCTAGGATGTACACCGTGCGGCCCGCCACGGGGGGCAGGTCATCCACCGACTTGATATCACCGTGGTCGAGCCCCAGGTATTCAGCATCGTCGCCGTAGTAAAGCCATGCGGCCAGCGCAGCGCCAAAACCGTCAGGGCAATTGCGCCCGTGGTACAGCACCAGCGGGGAGGGATCGTTCTTATCGGGGGCAACCAGCAGTTGCAGGGGGAGAATGGTTTTCTTCATGGCCCCCGATTGTCGCGTGCCGCCCGACTGTGGGCGAACAAAACATGGCACCTGCTGCCAGCAAACTCCACGCTGGCCCGGTTCGCGCCCCGTCCGGGTCCTGTACGCGCCAGGGAACCAACGCTGCACCGCTGCCCTCCACCCTTCCTGTTTGCACCACAAGCCGCACCATGCTCAAAACAATCAAAGACCTGTTTGACAGCTTTATCCAGCCCACCCCCAGCCAAACGCTTGCACAACGCGAGCACGCCTTGCAATTGGCTACGGCCGTGCTGCTGGTCGAGGTGGTTCGGTCCGAATCCTCCATGGACGAAGCCGAGCGCACCACCATGGTCGCCGCCCTTCGCAGCAAGTTTGCGCTGACCGATGACGAACTGGAACGCCTGCTGGAACTGGCCGTGACCACCTCCCAAACGGCCTACGACTACCAGCGTTTCACCGGCAGCCTGAACGATCACTTCACGCAAGACCAGAAAATCCGCCTGGTAGAGGCCATGTGGCAGGTGGCCTATGCCGACGCGCACATCGACGCCAACGAGAACCACACCATCAGCAAAGTGGCGGGCCTGCTGCATGTGACACATGGCGAATACATCGCCGCCAAGCTCAGGGCTAAAGAAGCAAGCCAACACTGAGTCGCCTTCGACGCCGCCCCTAAAGGGAAGATGCCGCCCGTGCGGCGGGGGTGGCCATTGCACGGCGGCCGATGGCCTGGGCCGCGCGGGCTCTATGGATGGTGCGCCCGCGCCTCGCTTCTACACGGACAGCCAGCGCCACCAGAACGGCTTGCGCTCGTCCTTCGCGCCCCGTGCCTGCAGCAGCGTCACAAGCTCCGTGCGCCGGTGGCGGCGTGCAGCTTCCAGCGGGGTCATGTCGTCAAAGTCAGACCGCAACTGCGGGTCCGCACCCTGCTCCAGAAGGTAGCGCGCAATCTCGTCGTGCCCGTGGATGAGGCTGGCGACCAGCGGCGTGCACAAAATCTCGGGGGGCTGGTAGTTGGGGTTCACGCCCGCATCAATATGGTGGCGCACCAGTGCCAGGTCGCCGTCTACCGCAGCGCCGTACATTTCCTTCCAGTCGCCTCCCGACATAGGCCTGTTCCTTGAGTGCATTGCAACAAATGGCCGCCTCAGTGTAGGCAGGCCGGTGTGCTGCACAATGCGCGCCTTCCCTACCCCACCGAAGAACGAAGGGGCATGGCGCTGCCGGTGCGCCTGCGCCCCACCCTGCCATGCCCCATCCCTTGCACATCCTCTGGCGCGATGAGCACCTGGTCGCCGTCTACAAGCCTGCAGGCTGGCTGGTGCATCGCACCGGGCTGGATGCAGGCGAAACGCGGTTTGTGATGCAGACCCTGCGCGACCAGTTGGGCCAGCATGTGTACCCCGTGCACCGGCTGGACAAGGGCACCTGCGGCGTTCTGGTGATGGCGCTACACAGCGATGCAGCGCGCGCGCTGTCGCAGGCGTTTGAGCGCCACGCCACCCACAAGCGCTACCTGGCCCTCGTGCGCGGCTGGGCGCCCGAACAGATCGATGTAGACCACGCTTTGAGGCCTGATGACGCGCCCCCGGACGCGGCGGTGCAGGATGCCCACACCCGTTTTCAAAGGCTGGCGCAGGTCACATTGCCCGAGCCCAGCGATCCGCGTTTTGCGACCACGCGCGCCTCGCTGGTGGAGGCCACCCCCACCACCGGGCGGCGCCACCAGATTCGCCGCCACCTCAAGCACCTGGCGCACCCCATCCTTGGCGACGCCACACACGGCAAAGGCCCCCTCAACCGCTGGTGGGCCGAGCGGCTGGGGCAGCAAAGACTGTGGTTGCATGCGTGGCAACTGACCGTGCCGCACCCGGTATCGGGTGTTGAGATGACGTTTGACAGTGGGCTGCAATGGCCTGGACCCGCAGACTGGGGCTTTGGGTTGGGCACCGCAACAGATGCAGAGGCCAGCCCCGCCTCCGACTGGCAGCGCCTGTTTGCACAGCTGCCCTGGGAAGCTACGCCTACCTTGGCCCCGTAACGCGGGCGACACGGCGACGGCGTGCCCGTCGAAATAATGGGCGCTCCAACAACCAGGAGACTCCGTCCATGACCGCACCCGCCGCCAACCGCGTCCTCGCCCACACCGGTGCGCGCTACCCCATCATCCAGGCACCCATGGGCTGGATCGCGCGCACGCAACTGGCGTCAGCGGTGTCCCGTGCGGGCGGGCTGGGCGTCATCGAGACGTCCTCTGGCGAGACCGCCAACTGCCAAGCCGAGATCACCAAGATGAGCGCGCTGGGCCTGCCGTTTGGCGTGAACCTGCCCATCCGCTTTCTCAAAGACGACGCCATGCTGCGTTTTGTGTGCGCATCGGGTGTGAAGTTTGTGACCACCTCGGCCGGCAGCCCAGCCAAGTTCATTGCACCACTGAAAGACGCGGGCATCACCGTGTACCACGCAGTGCCAACGGTGGACGCCGCGCTGAAATGTGTGGATGCAGGCATCGACGGCCTGGTGGTGGAAGGCGGTGAAGGCGGCGGCTTCAAGAACCCCGAAGAGGTCTCCACCCTGGTGCTGCTGCAAGCGATACGCGCCCGAACGGATGTGCCGCTGGTGGCTGCTGGCGGCATCTGCGACGGGCGTGGCATGGCCGCAGCCTTTGCATTGGGCGCCGAGGCTGTGCAGATGGGTACGCGTTTTGTGAGCTGCGCCGAGAGCCCGGTGCACGCCAACTACAAAAATGCCATCGTTGATGCGGGTGTGACCGGCACCTGGATGCTCAACACCAAGGCCAGCCCCTGTATCCGCGCGCTCAAATCGCAGCGCACCCAGCAGATTCATGAAGCGGGGCTGATGCCAGCCGACAGCTTTGCGGGCATCCAGCGCGTGTACTTTGATGGCGATATGGAGGCCGCCCCCGCACTCGCGGGGCAGACGGTGGGGCTGATCGACTCAATCAAGACAGCGCAACAGATCATTGACGACACGGTGTCGGAATTTTTTGCCATCAGCCGGCGCATGGGCGCCATGGAGGCGGCACGATCCTTCGGCTGAAAAGAGCCAGTGCGCGATGCAAAGCTGACGAGGCAGCGGATCGCAAACAAAAGCGCCATTGAGCCATTGGGCCAATGCCACTACGCGCTTATCAGTCCAAAGAAGGCCGGTAACATGCGGTTACTTCCGCACTGAGACGAAAGTCCCATACCCATGTTTCTTCAAACCGATGGCCAAGCCCCGCTCAGCACTGTGCTGGTGGTGGACGACACTCGCGAAAACCTGACGGTGATCGGGCAGTTGCTGCGCCCGCAGTACCAGGTGCGGGTGGCCAACTCCGGCCAACGGGCGCTGCAAGTTGCCCAAACCGAGCCGATCCCCGACATCATCCTGCTCGATGTGATGATGCCGGAGATGGACGGCTACGCGGTGCTGGCGTCGCTGCGCGCGCATCCACAGACGCGCGACATTCCAGTGATCTTCGTGACCGCACTTGACGCAGTGGCCGATGAGGAAAGGGGTTTACAGGCGGGGGCGGTGGACTACGTGGCCAAGCCCATCAAACCAGCGGTGCTACTGGCCCGTGTGCGGACGCACCTGGAACTCAAGGCCGCACGCGACTGGCTGGCCGACCAGAACAGCTACCTCGACGCCGAAGTGCAGCGCCGGATGGCCGAAAACGAACTCATCAAGGACTTCAGCCTGCATGCCATGGCCACATTGGCCGAGAAGCGCGATAACGAAACAGGCAACCACCTGCACCGCACCCAGGCCTATATCGAGGCACTGATGGAGCATCTCAAGGACCACCCCCGATTCCACGCGCTGCTGGGAGCCCCCCACCAGCGCCATCAGATCGCCAAGGCAGCACCGCTGCATGACATTGGCAAGGTGGGTATTCCGGACGCCATCCTGCTCAAGCCGGGGCGACTCACCCCCGAAGAATTCGAGGTGATGAAGACCCATGCTCGCATTGGCGCCGACGCCATTGAGGAGGCCATTCGCAGCGTGCTCGACATGAGCCGCGGCAAGCAACAGTTGCCGTCCCCCGATCTGATGAAGCCGGCGCTGCAGTTCCTCGAAACAGCCCGCCAAATTGCAGCGGGTCACCACGAAAAATGGGATGGCTCCGGCTACCCCAGTGGCCTGCAGGGTGACGCTATCCCAATGTCGGCCCGGTTGATGGCCATTGCCGATGTCTTTGACGCGCTGATCTCGCGACGGCACTACAAGCTGGCCTTTACCCTGGATGACGCCGTGGACATCATCCGCAAGGGTCGCGGCCAGCACTTTGACCCAGACATTTGCGACGCCTTTTTGATTCTGGTGCCACAATTCGCAGCGATTGCCGAGCGTTTCTCAGACCACCCCAGCGTTGCGCATTAGGACTAAGCCTTGACCCCCCACACAGCAAACCGAGCACACCGCCGCAGCGGGGCCTGGGTTTTGCCTGCGTGTCTGACCATGGTGCTATGGGGAGACGCTGCAGCGGCGCAGGCCCCTGCAGTCTTTGAGGAGAAACTGGTCGATGCCGCTTTACTCACCCAAGTGCAGGGCGGTGGTTTTGTGCTGTACCTGCGCCACGGTGCTACCGACAGCAGCAGGGCCGACCGAGCCCCCAGCGTGGATTTGCACGACTGCACCACCCAGCGCGTGCTCAGCGATGCCGGACGCAAACAAGCCAGCGCGCTGGGCCAGATCCTGCAGCGCGCGCGCATCCCGGTGGGCGAGGTAATTCACAGCCCGCTGTGCCGGGCCAGGGAGAGCGCACAACTCACCTTTGCCAACCAGCCCCAACTGCTGCGTTCCGAGCCACTGCTGGCTTATACAGCCAACCTCACCACGGATGAAAAAAACCGGTGATTGCAGCCACACGGACACTGGTGTCCGCGCCGGTGGCAGCGGGCACCAACCGAGTCATCGTGGCGCACGCGCCCAACATGGCAGACCTGATGGGCTACTTCGTCAAGCCGGAGGGCACCATGGTCGTTCTCAAACCCTTGGGGCAGTCTCAGTTCAAGTACTTGGGGAGCATTCCCCCCACCCACTGGAACACCCTGCTCGCCCCTGCAGAAAAACGCTGACGCTCCTGCGGCCTTGCGCCTCCCACCATGCTCCAATTGCTCACGCGACAACGTTTTTTTCTGAGTTTTTTTTTCCCGGTTGCAGTGGCGTTGATTCTGGGAGCAGGGTTTGGCTACGCCGTGCAACACCACACCAATACGGTGCAACGGCATGCCTTTCAAAGCCAGGAAGAAGATATCCGGGTCGCCATGCAGGCCGAAAACATCACCCGCAAGCTGCTAGAGGTCAAATTGCGCCTCGCAAAGGCACTGGCAGCCAGCAAGGCCCAGCAAATTGATGAAGGCCAGGCGTACCAGTTGCACACCCTGATCGTGGACGAAACTGCAGCGCTTGAGAAAAGCCTGACGGATCTGACCTCATCCCAAGACTTCCGGCATATCAGATCGGCTTATCCAGATGCCCTGAGCGCGTTCAAGGAGTTCCGCCAGTTTGCACTGATGAGCACCGACCAGATGTCCATCGACCAGTCGCTGGCGGGTGAACACCTGATCAGCGCCACCACTTACTACGGCACCTTTGCACTGCGCATGGGCGATATCGCCAAGGCCTTCATGTTCCACGCCGGCGAGAACGCCGCGCAGACGCGCAGCGAGTTGCAGGACTTCAGTGCCCGGATGACGCTTTACAGCGCCCTGGCTGTGACTGCCTTTCTGGCGGTGTGGTTCGGACTTTCGCTCTCCACATCCCGGCAACTGGACCGGCTCAACAGTATTCTGCAAAAACTCTCGCGGGGAGAAAACGGACTCGGTAACTACCGTACCTTTTCCCAGATCAAGGCAATGGCAGAGCGCAAGGGCACCCTTATTGGCGACATGGCCGACGCAGTGCTGGCTTTTCAGAAGACCCAGGACGAGCGGCGCATGGCATTGGCCGATCTGCATGACCGGGAAGAACTGCACGCCAGCATAATCAGCCAGGCCCCCATTGGCATCGTGGTGGTCGACTCGCAGACCCTGCAGTTCATCAGTTTCAATGACGCCACCTTTGAGTCACTGGGCTACACCCGCGAGGAGTTCTCCGCACTGAGCCTGTACAACCTTCAAGCGCAACTGAATCCCGAACAGGTGGACGCCAAGGTGCGCAATATCGTTGCACTGGGGGGGCTGGATTTTGAAACCCAGCGCTTGGACAAACACGGCAACACAAGGGACTTCTGGGTGTCGATGCGCCCCCTGCATCTGCAAGACCGCGACTGCATGACTGGCATCTGGATGGATATCACCACCCGCAAGCAGGCCGAGCGCGAGCTGACGCGCTACCGCGACGAGCTGGAACAACTGGTCGGCGAACGCACCCTTGATCTGGAGAAAACCAGCCAGGCCCTGGCCCAGCAAACCCTGGAGCTGCAACATACCAACGCCCAGTTGCGCAGCGCCAAAGCCATGGCCGATGACGCCAACCTAGCCAAAAGCGCGTTCCTGGCCAATATGAGCCACGAAATTCGCACGCCCATGAACGCCATCATCGGGCTCACTCACCTGATCCGGCGCGACGCGACCAACCATCACCAGCGCCAACAGTTGGACAAGGTGTCTGGCGCTGCCATGCACTTGCTGTCCGTGATCAACGACATCCTGGATTTCTCGAAGATCGAAGCGGGCAAGATGACGCTGGACCCTACCGACTTCGAGCTGGAGAAGGTCATCACCAACGTGTTCACCATCACGGGTGACAAGGCCGAATCCAAGGGGCTGGAGGTGACGGCAGAACTGGGCAACGTGCCGCCCACGCTCCATGGGGACGGCGTGCGGTTAGGGCAGATCCTCACCAACTTCATGGGCAATGCCGTCAAATTCACAGAAAACGGCAGCGTTTCGCTGCGCGCCTTTGTGACCCACAGCGAAGACAACCAGGTGACCGTGCGTTTTGAGGTGCGTGACACCGGCATCGGGCTGAGCCCTGAACAGCAGAACAAGCTCTTTGTTGCGTTTCAGCAAGCTGATGTATCCACCACCCGCACCCATGGAGGAACGGGCTTGGGGCTCGCCATTTCACGCCGCCTGGCCGACCTGATGGGCGGGCAGGTAGGCATACGCAGTGAGCCGGGCAAGGGCAGCACCTTCTGGTTTGAGGCTCCTTTTGGCGTCGGAGCCAATGCGGTGCCCGCCCCCCTGAACAAGCCCTGCCCCCCAAAACCCGCGTGCTGGTGATCGATGACATGGAGGAAGCACGCGAACTGCTGGCCGACATGCTCACCCACCTGGGCGCCCGTGCCGATGCTGTCTCGTCCGGCGCCCTGGCGCTGAAGGCCGTGGCGCAAGCTGATGAAATCGGTGACCCCTACGAGCTGTTGCTGACCGATTGGTTAATGCCCGGTCTGAATGGCACCCAGACCTGGCAACAGATCTGTGGGCTGCCGTTGAAGCACCGGCCTGCATGCATTCTGGTCAGCGGCAGTCTCAGTTGTCCCGCCGACGAATTAGACGCAGGCCCCTTCGCCGCCTTTTTGCCCAAACCGGTGCTTCCCAAAGCGCTGCAGGAAGTCCTTGCACGTGTCTGGGGCCAATCCCAGGCACGCGATACCGTGCAGAATGCCTCCCCAGCGCCTGCGAGGTTCGCCCCCGGTATGCGATTGCTGCTGGCCGAAGACAACGCGCTCAACCAAGAGGTGGCAGGAGAACTCCTGCGCCAACTGGGCTTTGCGGTGGAGATGGCAGGAGACGGTCTCATCGCCATAGAACAGGCCCGCAGACAACGCTACGACCTGATCCTTATGGACGTTCAAATGCCCCACATGGACGGACTGGAGGCCACACGCCAGATCCGCGCCTTGCCCGGCTACGAACACACCCCCATCGTAGCCATGACGGCCAACGCCTTCGCCGAAGACCGCGCTGCCGCCCTGGGTGCGGGCATGAATGACCACCTGCCCAAGCCCGTAGACCCCGAACAGCTCAGACGGGTACTGGCGCAGCAGCTTCCACATGCCGTGCAGACAGCAGACCCGCCCACCCCTTCTGCGCGGCCAGCCACAACAATGGACAACGAAGCCGAACTGCGCTCTAAGCTGGAGGCGATCGATGGGATGGACCTCACACAGGGGCTGCGTTCGCTGGGCAACAACTTCGCCGCACTGGTGCGACTTCTGCACCGCATCACCGTGCAGCACACCCAGGACGCGCAGCAGGCCCTGCACGCCCTGCGGACAGGCGATCTGGAGGAAGCCCAGCGCATTCTGCACACCCTCAAGGGGTTGGCGGGCACTGCTGGCCTGCCAGGCCTGCAGGTGGCTGCCCAGCGTGCCGAGGCTGTGGTGGAGGCGTCGCGTTCCCGACCGGGCACCGACACGTCCAGCCCGTTGATGGAAGTTAGTGAGCTACTTGCGCGGCTGGCGTGTTCGTTCGACTTCCTGCCAAACGATACGCACCCATCAACAACTGCACTGGATCAACGTGGACTGCAGGCCGCCCTGCTGCGGCTGCGTCCCCTTTTGGCCAGTGACGATATCGATGCCAGTGCCGCCTATGCAGATCTGCATATGGCGATGCTGAAGCACTATCCACAACAGGCCCAGGCGCTGGCCCAGACCATCGACGACTTCGACTTTGTGCAGGCGCTGCACCTGCTCGACACCATCATGGCCTCAGCCAGCAGCCCCCTGGACGCACTGCCTGCTTCAGACACGCCCTGAGAATCAGCCCTCTGATCTCTCTGCGCAGGCTGAAAACCCCGGCGAGATCGCAAAAAGCCGTCATACCCAACGGCCTTCAACGAAACTGTGGCACCCACGCTGTGCTCGCGGGGGTACCTTGCATTAGCAAAGCACGCGGCTTCGCTGCATGGGCACACCCAACCCGAGCGGTATCGGACGATCGAAAGCGAGCCCGCTGGTGAGGACTATGGCCCCTGCCTCACACCACCTACGCTGCACTTTTTTGAATTCAGCGCGCGCAAGACAAGGTTGTGCATCGAGAATGGCCCATCCCTTCAGGCACCATCCACCGGACTCCCTTCGCGGATGTCTATGCCCCGCAACGCCTGGCCATAACCCCCATGACACAGACCCAGCCACAAACCGGCAGCGCACCAGCAGCCTTCCCCAACCCATCACACGGCAACCTGCGCGGCATCCTTGCCATGGTTGCCGCTGTGGGATGTTTCTCCATGATGGACGCGCTGCTCAAGACCCTGTCGGCCAACTACCCGGCCATGCAGGTGGCCGCATTGCGCGGCTGGGGAGCCTTGCCACTGGTGGCCCTGTATGTACTGTGGCGCAAGGAGGGGGGTGGACTGCTGCGGGTGCGGTGGCCACTGCACCTGCTGCGCGGAGGGCTCAACGTGACCATGCTGGCACTGTTCACCTACGCACTCAAGGAACTGGGTCTGGCCGAAGCCTACACCTTGTTCTTCATCGCCCCGCTGCTCATCACCGCGCTGTCCACGGTGGTGTTGCGCGAAAAAGTGCGTGCCGCCCACTGGGTGGCCATTGCGCTCGGCATGGTGGGCGTGCTGGTGGCCCTGCGGCCCAACCAGGAGGCTTTTTTTACCCTGGGCGCGCTGGCCGTGCTGGCGGCTGCCATCTGTTATGCGGTGTCAGCCATCACGGGCCGCATGCTCACGCGCACCGACTCCAGCGCCAGCCTGGTGTTCTGGACGACCACACTGCTGGCACTGGGTGCAGGCACGCTGGCCTGGCCGCAATGGGTGGGCGTGGCGCAGGCGCACTGGCCTTTGGTGGCGGGGCTCGCCGTCACGGGTTTTGCGGGCCAGCTGGCGATCACCGAGGCATTTCGCCACGGACAGGCGTCGGTAGTAGCCCCGTTTGAATACACGGCCCTGGCCTGGGGCATGGGTCTCGATTGGGTGTTGTGGCAAGCTGTTCCGGGCTATTCCACGTTGCTCGGAGGCGCCATCATCATCGCCAGCGGCCTGTATCTGGTGCGCCAGGAACGCACGCAGGCCGTGGTCCCGCCCTGATGCGCGCTTGCCCCTCTCAGCACGCCGGGCTAGGCCGGCAAGCTATCAATTAAGTAGCGCTTCAAGGCCTTTTCTCAAGCGACAGCGATCCGTTTCACCTCACAGCACAAGCACCCGCACCCACGCCCCATGCAAGCCGACGACATCCTTTATTTCTGGTTCGAAGAACTCTCACCCGCACAGCACTTTGCCCAAGACGATGCCCTTGACGCGATGATCCGGGCCCGCTTTGGCGCCACGTGCCAGGCTGCACAGCAGTGCGAGCTGTGGGCCTGGCGTACCACAGCCCAGGGGCGCCTGGCAGAAATTTTGGTGCTGGACCAGTTCACGCGCAACATCCACCGTGGCACTGCGGCGGCATTTGCCCAGGATGCCCAGGCGCTGGCACTGGCCCAGGAGCTGGTGGCGGGGCACCACGATGCGGCACTGGCGCCCACACAGCGCGCATTTGCCTACATGCCTTACATGCACAGCGAATCGCTGGTGGTCCACAACCAGGCCATGGTGCTGTTTGACCAGCCTGGGCTTGAAAACAACCTGCAGTTTGAAGTGCGGCACCGCGACATCATTGCGCGCTTTGGGCGCTACCCGCACCGCAATGCTGCACTGGGGCGCACCTCCACAGCACAAGAGGTGGCTTTCCTTGCACAACCCGGTTCGTCGTTCTGACGCACGGGCCACGCAGCCAACACAGCCGTCGGCTTACAGTGGTCGCGTGAGGTACACCGCCTCACGCCCCACGATGGGCTCGCGGGTCGGCATGAGGATGGTGCAGTCGTCACACAGTGCTCGGATCTCATGCGGGCCATCGGTGGCAATCAGATCGCCCTTGGCAAACACTTCAAAACCTTGCACAGGCCGTATGAAGCGGAAATCTGCCGTGCGCACCATGCAGGTTTCCAGCAGCTCGTAGCGCCGCTGCGCACCTGGCGCAGGCCGGTCGGCGGCAGGGGCCACCAGACCAAAATGCGCCAGAAAGTCCAACGCCACCGCCGTGGCCATATCGGCGGCCGACTGGCGGAAATGCTGGCCACACTCCACCACCAGCGCCACGCCCTTGCCATCGGCCTGCCCGTGGCGGCCATGCTGGATGAGCGGCGTGCCCGAACCCAACCCGCTGGGCATCACCAGGTGCACGGGTGGACGGCCGATGGCCAGCGCCACATCCGCATTGCGTTGGTAGGCCGGGTACACCCAGAAAGGCTGCACATCCTGGCTGGTGGAGTGGATGTCCAGGATGTGATCGGCAGCCGCTACCACCGGGCGCAGAACGCGGGCGCGTTGCAGCTCGGGGCTGTCGGCGGTTCCATCCAGCTCGCCCGCTGACCAGATGCGGTTGAGGTTATGCACCAGCTGGCGGCTTTCAAACGGGCGGCTCTGGTCAAACGACGCGTAGGCGGCCACGTTGGCAAAGCTGACGGTCAGTGTGCCGACCAGGGGGCGCACGCCGGTGTCGAGCAGGTGCGTGGCAGCCACCATGCCGCAAATCTCGTTGCCATGCGTGAGTGCATTGATCAGCACATGGGGGCCTGGTTTGCCCGACTCGAAACGATGCACGTAGTCGATGCCGACATTGCCCTGGCGGTAGGCCGAGAGATCGCGGGGAAGGACTTCGAAAACGGGAGGATTCTGTGTCATGGCGGTTGATTGATAAGACAACACATCATTGTCTGCGCAAAGCCCGAAAATTGCTGACTGCGGTGTACGATGCCCGCCGGTTTCGCTCCAACGCCACGCTGTCCCATGCCCACCGCCCGACTTTGCCCGCTGGCCGATGTAGCCCACCTGATCCCCCGGACGGCTGGATCGCAGCACGACTGACCCAGGACCCCGGGGCGCTGGCCGATGAAACCGCGCTCTGGATCACCGGCGACATGCGGTGGCCCGAGCTTCACCTCGATGACCCTCTGGCCAGCGGTAGCCCACTGCACACCTGGCTGCAAGGCCTGCCCGGCGACAGGGGGAGCACTCCCACGCCCCGCTCGCCCTTTCTGATCCTCATTGACGGGCATTTGCAGCTGGACGGTGCGCTCACCTGCCACAGCACCCAGGGCACCACCCACCTGATCGTGAGAGGGAATGCGCACCTGCACAACGCCGTGATCGGCGGGCAGTGGGTCTGCGTGCTGGGTGCGCTGCGCGTGGACGAGCTGTTGTGGGGCCACGACAACCATGGCGAGTTGCGCGTGCACGGCGGGTTGCAAGCCCGTGTGGCGCTGTTCACTGATGGGTACCAGGTTCACATCGAAGGCCCCGAGCAGGTAGAGTTTTTGATGGACGAGGTGCGGGCGGTAGCCCACCGGGCCGAGTTCTCCAACGAAATTCTGGGCGCCGTCTTTGCACCTGAGTTCCACGACGGAATGGATGCCGGGGAGGACAGTCTGGCGGCCATGCTGGACCGCCACCAGGTGGTCACCACCGTGCGGGCAGGTCACAGCGCCGTGCACAGCAGTGCAGACATTCGCGCCGCCCAGCCACTGGCCCCCGACCTGTGCGCAGACGGCACCATCCGCATCGAGAACATCTTGGCCGTGGTGCGCACGCCGGTGATAGCGCACAAGGAGCACAAGGCCTACGGCTGGTTCGGACAGACCGACTTCTCACTGTGCCAGCGGCATGTGGACAACGAAGGCGACCAGCGCGACGACAACGTCTTCATCACCGTCTGGAAAACCTGGGACTTCTACCTGTCGGTCGAGCAGGTGCCCGCCGCTCGGAACCTGCTGGAGCGGCTTGCCGCCGCCATGCTGCGCCGCACCGTGCCCACCACCCCGCAGCTCACGTTGCTGTACCGCCGCTACAGCCAGGGCGAACCCGGCGACTGGCAGGTCCTGAAGCCCAACACCGACACCCCCCTTGATGCCTGGAACGCCTGCCGACACGCATGGCGCGGCGTGCTGGACTACGTGCGCAAGGCTGTGGGCCAGCACCGTGCCCGCTACCCGCTCTACCAGCGCCTGCAGGCCGCCCTGACGGCCGAAAACGTCGAATCCTTCACCAGCCTGCCTGTGTTCACCGAGCAATACAACGACTGGTGGGACAGCGACCGCAATGGCTACTGGGAGGGCGAGGTCTGGGTGGGCGCACGCCAGCCCTGCATGCACGAGGGCGAGCCCTGGGGACGCGCGCTCAAGTTCAGCTGGCAGAACGGCGCCGAGGCACCCGGCGACGACGAAGACAACGCCCACAGCGCCTACCAGATCAACGTGGACGAGGCCCGTGAAGGGCCTGCAGCGCTGGATTTCACCTACACCCAGCGCCAGAGTGACAGCCGCACGCCCCTGCCCCGCTGCGCAGCCGACCACATCGCGCGCCTGCTGCGTTTTTATGGCCTGATCGACGCCCGCATTCGGACCCAGGCCCAACAGGAAGCGGATCGCGCGATCGAAGCCCGGCGCATCGAAGCCACCGTGCACTTGCTCGCCACACCCCCGCTGGCCGCCGATGCGCCCGACGCCACCGTCTTCCCGGTGGAACTGATGCTTCTGTCGGAACAATGGCAAACCGATGGGCACGCTTACGTGGCGGCCGTCCGCGCGCAACAGTGGGCCAGGGGTGACGCCAACGCATCAGCAACCAAGGCAGCGCAAGACGCAGGGGACGAAGCCACGACCGACACACGCCCTGATGACCCGCGCAAGGCCGTCGCACCCACCGTGCTGCAACTGGCGCGCGTGGTCAGCGCATGGGCCGACGAAGACCTGTCCGAACGATTTCGCCAGCGTTTCGCGTTCGCGCCCGACGCTTACGCAGCGCATGCGGCCAGGGCCGGGGATTTCATCGGGCCCGTCTTCGCGCTCGACGATGGCCGCGTGATCGCCCGCATTGGCGCTGCAGGCCACGATGCTGCCCGTTGGGTCGCGCTGCAGGGTGCGCGGCAGACGCTGCTGCCCACACTGCAAGGCCTGGGCCGCTCGCCCAACCGGCACTGTTTTGCGCAAAGCGACGGCCAGTACATCACCACACACCAGGGTTTTGGTGGCCCCCTGATTGCGCGCTTTGCAATGCCCCAGGGCCACGAGGCCGTGCCAGCCAATGTGCGCGCAGTGGCAGGCCCGCTGGGCCAACGGTGTGACACCCTCATTCCCTTCAACGACGGCCAACGTGTGCTGCTGGCCAACCCCACGGGGGTGTACCTGTTGCGCGCTGGCGGTGGTGCGGATGTGCAACGCATCCACCCCCAGACCTTCGACGAAGACGGCCCCTACACCTGGCCCAAGAACCAGCTGGAGACCGCTGGCGGCACAGTGCTGGCACTCGGAATGCTCCATGTGGCCCTGTCCCCCGACGAGCGCCATATGGCCGTGGGCGACCAGGACAGCACACACCTTCTGCTCAATGCCGAAGGCCTGCTACTGCGCCACTACGAGCCGCTGTCGTCCTACCCACACCACGCCGCCTTCTCACACAATGGCGCTCAGCTGTTTGCCAATGCCTGTCATTTCTACGGAGGCCGCACACTGGCGGTGCCCCTGGCCCCCAGCGACGACGGTGCAGAGGAACCTTCTGCCCTCAACACCCCATGGCGTATACATGCCTCGGCCACGCAGCCGGGCCAGTGGATCGTGGGCGATGCCAACGGGTATCTGCATGCCTTGGACGACACCGGGCATCCCCTGTGGCACCACCATATCGGCAGCACCGTGAGCGCCATCGACATCACCCCGGATGGCCACACGGTGTGGGCGGCCAGCTGCGGCGGCTACCTCGTACAGCTGAGGCTGGAGGAGACCGGCATGGACCCCTACTCCATCGGCACCTCGCCGTATGTCGAGGCGCAGCGGTGGATCTTCTGGAGCGACGAGGCCATGCCCCTGCACTGGTAGGACTGGTAGGGCTGGCGTGGCCTTTTGGGCCCCCGTTCTGCACCAACGGGGGGATGCCACGCACTGCGGCGGCGGTGCAGGCATGACCTGTGCATGCCCCCCGTAAAACCGCCCTCCCCACCCATGACCACACGACCGGACACGACCATGCCCACCACGCCCAACGCACCGGGTCTGAGCACCCCGGTGCTGCTGCTCATGGCCGTGGCCTGCGGGCTGTGCGCGGGCAGCAACTATTTCAATCAACCCCTGCTGCATTCGATCGCCACCCAGCTGCAGGTGCGCGATGCTTCGGCGGCGCTCATCGTCACGTTGGCGCAGGTGGCCTATGCAGCCGGGTTGCTGCTCCTGGTGCCACTGGGCGACATGCTGGAACGGCGCGCACTCGTCACCACGCTGATGCTGCTCGCCGCACTGGGGCTGTTTGTCAGTGGGTTTTCGGGCAGCTACGGCATGCTGGCGCTGGGCACGCTGCTCACGGGCATGTTTTCGGTGGCAGCGCAGGTGCTGGTGCCCTTGGCGGCCACACTGGCGGCGCCCGGCCGCAGCGGACGGGCGGTGGGGCTGGTGATGAGCGGCCTGCTCACCGGCATCCTTGCGGCACGCAGCGTGGCGGGCCTGCTGTCGGAAGTGGGTGGATGGACGCTGGTGTACCGCGCCGCGGGCGTGGCCATGGTCGCTGTGGCACTGGCCCTGTGGTGGGTGATGCCACGCTCGCGCAACACGCCCCAGGCACATGCCCCGGCGCAAGGGTATGGCCAGGTCCTGCGGTCCATGGGCACCCTGGCCATGCGCCATCCACGGCTGCGCAGCCGGGCCTTGCTGGGTGGGCTGTCATTCGCATCGGTCAGCGTGTTGTTCTCGACCATGGCCCTGCTGCTGGCGGGACCCGTGCACCGCTTGGGCGATGCGGGCATCGGGCTGGTGGGGCTGGCAGGTGTGGCCGGTGCGCTCATGGCCAATGTGGCGGGCCGCATGGCCGACCGTGGACAGGCGCAGGTGGCCACCACGGCGTCGGTGGCCTTGTTGCTGCTGAGCTGGGGCGCGCTGTGGCTGGGCGCCAGCGGCCTGGTGTGGTTTGTGGTGGGCATGCTGATGGCAGACCTCGCGCTACAGGGGGTGCACATCAGTAACCAGAACGTGATCTACCGGCTGGACACCACGGCACGGGCGCGGATCAACGCGGTGTACATGACCAGCTACTTCACCGGTGCGGCCACGGGCTCGGCGCTCGGGTCGGTGGCCTGGCTGTGGGGCGGCTGGGGCGCCGCTTGCACGCTGGGCGGGAGTATTGCTGTGCTCAACGCGCTGGCACTCGCCCATGACCAACGGCTGGCCATACAGTCCCGCAACGCGGCACCGGCATAGCACCACACCGGCAAAAAAAGGCCGGTTTGTGACGTACCATGCCGGCACGGTCCCATCCCGAGACCTTTCAAGGAGGCCCCATGGCCAAAGGCGAACAACGCAGCAACAAGATGGCGAAGAAACCCAAAAAGGACACTTCGCTGCCCAAAGAACACAGCGGATCTGACCGGCCCATGCCGCCAATGACCGCAGTCCTCCCCAAGGGCAAAGAGAAGAACAAGTAGCCTGCCGCCTGCGGTGGCATTGACCGCACAGAAGCTACTAAAAACATAGCTGCCAGCGCAGATGGAACAAGCGCTGGTGGCTATTTTTATGCCCAAACGCCGTCACAACACCCGGCGCCCCTGCGCTACGGCTCCACCTGCGCGGGCACCAGGCGGCTGAGCCATTGCTCGCTGGGCTCGGGCCGGCCAAACAGGTAGCCCTGGTAAACGATGTCCGGCGCGCGCTGGCTCAGAAAATCAGCCTGGGCCTGGGTCTCGACCCCCTCTGCCACGACGCGCAAACCGAAGTGGCGGGCGACCGACAGGATGCCCTCGACCAACACACCATCGTCGGCGTTGGTGGGTGCTTCGTGCACAAAAGACCGGTCAATCTTGATCTCCTGGATGGGCAGGCGCTTGAGGTAGGCCAGCGATGAATACCCTGTGCCAAAGTCGTCGAGCGAGATGTCCACCCCCAGTGCGGCCAGCTCACGCATCTTGGCCACAGCGTCATCAAAATCGTCAATCACCAGGCCTTCTGTGACCTCCAGCGTCAGCAGCTGCGGGTCGGCGCCACTGGCGGCCAGCAGCGCACACAACTGCGGCACAAAACGCGCCTGACGAAACTGCCGCGCACTGAGATTGACCGACAGCCGCAGCCGCCGCGCAGCAAACGCAGGCTGTGCCAGCACCGCGCAGGAGTGAGCCAGCACCCAGCCGCCCACGCTGACGATGAGATCGGATTCCTCGGCAATGGGGATGAACATCCCTGGCGGCACCAGGCCGTCGCGCGGGTGTTGCCAGCGCACCAGCACCTCGGCCCCCGTGAGCTGCCCCTGCACATCCACCTGCGACTGCAGGTACAGCCGCAGCTCGCCCGCGCTCACGGCCTGGCGCAGCTCACGCTCCACCCGGAACCGCTGTTCGGCAGCTTCGCCCATGCCCTGCTCGAAAAATGCGGCACGCCCGCCGCCCGCCTGTTTGGCACGGTGCAGCGCAGTGCCCGCGCGGCGCAGGGCATCGTGGGCACTATCGCTGGCGTTTTGCGGGTACAGCGTGATACCCACGCTGGCGCCGAGTTGGGCTTCCTCTGCATCGCCATCCAGCAGCAAGGGACGCAGCAGCGCGGCCTGCAGCTTCTCGGCAAACACCAGGGCATGGGTGCCCGCCAGCGACACGTCGGCGCCCAAGCCATGCAGCACCACCGCAAACTCGTCGCCAGCCACGCGCACCAGAAGGCCCTGCGGCGGCAAGATTTCGGACAGGCGCAGCGCCACGGCACACAACAGGCGGTCGCCCATCTCGCTGCCGCGTGCATCGTTGAAGGTGGTGAAGCGATCCAGGTCCAGCAAGAGCAACGCATGTTGCAAGGCCGGCAGTCGGGCCGCGCGCCCCTGCAATACCTGCAGCCGCTCCATCAGCGTGGAGCGGTTGGGCAGGCTGGTGAGGCTGTCGAAATGCGCGAGACGATGGATTTCCTCGGCCGCGCGCTTGCGCTCGGTGATGTCCTGCTTCAGCTCCACATAGTGGCTCACGCGGCCGTCGGGCTGGCGAATGGGGGCCACCACCACCGACTCGATCAGCGCCTGCCCATCCTTGCGGTAGTTGACCTGCTCTCCCGCCCAGTTCTCGCCCCGTGCGAGGGTCGCGCGCAGGCCCTCGCGCTGTGCGGGTGCCAGGCCATTGCTCGAAAAACTGGCCGATGCCCCGCCCACCACTTCGTCGCGCCCATAGCCCGTGCGCTGCACGAAGGCATCGTTCACGTACTCGATGCCCTCGTGCAGGTCGGTGATGACAATGCTCTCCGGACTCTGCTCCACGGCCCGCAGCAGCTTGCGCAGCGCTGCCTCGCTGGTGGCCAGATTGGCGGCCGTGTGCTGTGCCTCCAACACCCGGTTCATGTAATTGCGACGCGAGAGCAGCGTGGCAGCCGCCGTGAGCACCAGGATACCCGCCAGGTACACCGCCCCCGCCACGCGGTTGGCCACCTGCAAGGGCTTGAACATGCCCTGGATGTCAGCCCAGATGAACCCCATGAACAGCAGCGCCGTCAGCCCCACCAGCGTGAGCGTGGCCCGCACCCCCAGCAGCCAGCCGGCCAGCACGATGATCACAGGGTAGTTGAGCAGGTTGGGGCCGTTGACACCGCCATTGCGCGCCGCCACCAGCGACACCGACACCCACACACCCCACACCAGCAGGTGGGCCGCCTGGGTCCAACGCTGCTGACGCGCCAGCAGCAGCGCCAACGCGCCCACCAGGCCCGCCACAAAATTGAGTGCCACACGGGCAGGCTGCACTGGCGCATCAAACATCAGCAGCACACCGATTACACCGCCAATCAGCACCACGGCCCAGCCCGCCACGCGCACCAGATGGCGTGTGGTGGCATCTTCGTGGTCAGGCAGCGGAACAGCAGGAGCTTCGGCCATGGCAACGGACATTGGGGGGAGGAAACCATCCTAACCGCTGCCATCCCAAACGCCTACGCACAAAATGCCAGCCGCTGCGGGCGCACAACAGCGACTCTGGCACCCACTGGCGGGCGGCTCGAAGGCGGATCAGTCCGCGTCGTCGCTGCCCGGAGCGGGCTCGCGCACGCCAGAGCCCTTGCCCTTGGCCTTGGTGCGGGCGTCCTTCTTGGCCTGGCGTTTGGCGTCCTCGGCCAGGCCGGCGGCGCGCCATGCCTCGAACTCGGCCGGCGTCTCCAGCGTGATGCGGCCCAGGATGGCGGTGCGAAAGTCCGTCATCACGATTTCGGCCGTTTTTTGCAGGTTCACGCGGCCGCCGCCCAGCATGGCGCCGCGTTTGCGACCAATGGCTTCGAGCAGTTCTTCGTCGTGCATGGCGGCCATGGCACCGGCGGGCAGGCCCAGCTTGTAGCGCGCCTCCAGCAAGGGCGCGTAGTTCTTTTGCAGGCGGCGCAGCAGCTCCAGCGCCACCAGCTCTTCGTCGTACGCATTGCGGCCTACGGCGCCGCTGGCGGCCAGGTTGTAGCCGCTTTCGGGCACCACAATGCGCGGCCACAGCATGCCGGGCGTGTCCCACAGGTAGAAGTCGTCGGCCAGCGTGATGCGCTGCTCCAGCTTGGTGATGCCCGCCTCGTCGCCCGTTTTGGCCTGGCGCTTGTTGGAGAGGGTGTTGATGAGCGTGGACTTGCCCACGTTGGGCACACCGCAGATCAGCACGCGCATGGGTTTGGCCATGCCGCCCCGGTTGGGCGACAGCAGGTGGCAGGCGTCGATCAGCTTGCGCGTGGGGGCCGGGTCCGACGCATCCAGCGGCAGGGCGCGCGTGTCGCTCTGGGCGTTGTACCAGTCCACCCACAGCGCCGTGCGGTCAGCGTCGGCCACGTCCTGCTTGTTGAGCACTTTGAGCGTGGGTTTGTGGCCGGTGATCTCGGCCAGCAGCGGGTTGGCGCTGGAGCCGGGCAGGCGCGCGTCCAGCACCTCGATCACCACGTCAATGTCCTTGATGCGTTCGGTGATGGCTTTTCGGGTCAGGTGCATGTGACCGGGGAACCACTGGATGGCCATGCGGGGGGTACTTTCTTGTGTTTTCGGAACTGTCCAAGGGTGGCAAGGATAATCGCGGTCTCATCTTTCCCTGATCTGGCGTGTTTTTGCACCGCCCCGCCCCACCATGCCACTGCCCGCACCCTCGTCCTCCAAGTCCACCCGCAAGGCCGACAAGGAAGTGCTGTTCAAGGGCGTGACCTGCGCCCTGATCGGCCTGGTCATCCTGCTGGCGCCCTACGTGGCCCGCTCCACCAGCGTGCGCGAGCTGATGGGCCAGGCCGCCCTGGTGGGCTGGTTTGCGCTGGCGCTGGGCATTGCGTTTGTGGTGCAGTACGCCATGCGTCGCTCCAAGGCAGCGCGCCGCCAGCCGTGACCTCGCTCATCGCCACCACCCCGGCCCGCGCGGTCGATAGTGTCTCGGCCCAAGCCATGTTCCTGGCCTTGCAGCAGCGCGCGGCCCATGCCGACATCGCGCTGCGCAAGCCGCCGCCCGAGCCCACCACCTGTTGCGGCCGGGGCTGCAACGGTTGTGTGTGGGAGGGTTTTCTGGACGCCGCCGAATACTGGCGGCAAGAGGCGCTGCTGCAGCTGGAGGCCTGAATATCAAGCCAAATCGGCCTCTAGCGCATTACCAATAAGCGCCAGCAGCTATCAAATCAGGATCGTTTGCCGCCAGCAGGTGGTGTCAGCCCAACTCTTTCACCGACATGTACTGCTCGCGCCACGCCTCAAACGGCAGTGTGTCTGCCGCCTCAATGGCCTTTTGGGCGGCGATGGACTCGTCGGCCATGACCAGGTAACGCGCCTGCTGCTCGGCCGTCCAGGGCAAGCCCAGCAACGCGTCGCGGGCGGCGATGGACTGCTGGCGGGCAAACCCTTCAAAACTGTGGGCATGCTGCTGCACGATGCGGTCCAGGACACGGGCCGATGGCGTCCTGGCAGGTGCGGCCATCAGTGCGCGGGCATCACGCAGCGCGGCGCTGTAGTCATCCGTGCCATGGGTGGCGTCCAGCGCCGCCGCCAGGGGCTCGCAGGCAGCCAGAACCTCGGAACCCCAATCGGTCAGCAGCACACTCTGGCCGTTGCGCGAAAGCTGAAGGCCACTCTCGCGGCCCCGCTCCGCCGTGAGGTGCTGGTTGCGCTTGAGTTCTGCAATCTCGGCCGGTGTGTCGGGCGGGCTGTCGGACAGCAAACAGTGCAGCAAAAATACGTCCAGCAGGCGCATGGTGGGCGCGGTGATGCCCACGGGCACAAACGGATCCAGGTCCATCAGGCGCACCTCGACGTATTCGACACCGCGCTCGCGCAGGGCATGCAGCGGGCGCTCGCCCGTTCGCACGGTGCGCTTGGGGCGGATGGTGCCGTAGAACTCGTTTTCGATCTGCAGCAGGCTGGTGCCCAGCTGGTTGTAGTCACCGCCGGGGTTGCGCACGCCCACGGTTTCGTAGGCAGGGTAAGGCTTGGTCAACGCCTCGTGCAGCGAATTGGCGTAGCCCGTGAGGCCGTTGTAGCTCACAGCCAGCGTGGACTGTGCATCGCTCTGGTAGCCCAGGCGCCCCATGCGCAGCGAGGTGGCGTGGGGCAGGTACAGCGCACTGCCGCCCTCCATCTGCTGCAGGCCGTGTTCCCGGCCTTCCACAAAACAGGGGCACAGCGCGGGCGAGGCGCCAAACAGGTACAGCAGTACAAACGCATGGCGGCGGAAATTGCGGATCAGCGAAAAATACTGCTCGCTGTCCACGCCCGGCAACGACCAGTTGTAGTGGATGCCCGAAATGGTCTGCATGCGCCGGCCATATCGGTGGCCCAGGCCCATGCGGTACACACTTTTGGCGCGGCCCACGTTGGAGCTGCCGTAGCGGCCAATCGGAATCGTCTCGTCCGTAGGCAGGCCGCACGGCATGCTGGAGGCCCACAGCAGCTCGCCGCCGCTGTCTTTCAAGGTGTGGTGCACAAACTGGTGCACCTCGGTCAGCTCATCCAGGCATTCCTGCACCCCTTTGCGGGCGCCAGTGATCAGCTCCAGCTGCGACTCGCTGTAGTCCGTGGTGATCAGCGGGTGTGTGAGGGCCGAGCCCAGCGCCAGCGGGTGGGGCGTAAGGGCCAGGCCGCCCGTGGGCAACACCCGCAACCCTTCCTTTTCAATGCCGCGGCGAATCCCTCCCAGGGCATCCGCCGGGTAGGCGGCCAGTCTCTCGTGCAATTTGCTCATATCTTTATACCGATCCAGCTTCTGTCGGCCCGGAACTTAGCACGGAGCACGATTGCACGTACGGACTTGGCTTAAACCCTGGCCGCCATGGCCTTTCCAACTTCGTTGGTTCCCTGCGCTGCACCGCTTTGTGGTACCTGCTCTCCCGCACGCTCGGTCACCTGGGCCAGGTGGGCGGCCAACTGCTCGGGCACATCCGCGCCAATCCCCAAATGGACACCCTGCGTGAGCGTGATGTGCGCCGCTTCGAACGTGCCCGCGCCCGCACACAGGATGGTGCGCGTGGGGGCGGATTCGTGTGCCAGCACCAGCATGGCGGGCACCACGGCTTCGGGCTTGAGGGCGTCCAGCACCTCCTGGGGCATCAGGCCCTCGGTCATTCGGGTGGCGGCCGTGGGCGCCAGCGCGTTCACATGGATGTTGTACTTGGCGCCTTCAATGGCCAGGGTCTGCATCAGCCCCACCTGGGCCAGCTTGGCCGCGCCATAGTTGCTTTGGCCAAAGTTGCCGTACAGGCCGGTGGACGATGTGGTCATCACGATACGGCCGTACTGCTGGGCCACCATGTGGGGCCACACGGCCTTGCAGCAATGAGCGGCGCCCATCAAATGCACATCCACCACCAGCTTGAAGTCGTCCATGCTCATCTTGGTAAACGATTTGTCGCGCAGGATGCCCGCGTTGTTGACCAGGATGTCCACGCGGCCCCAAGCATCGATGGCCTGCTGCACCATGGCCTCGACCGCCGCAAAGTCGGTGACCGATGCGCCATTGGCCAGCGCCTCGCCGCCCGCTGCGCGGATTTCGTCGACCACCGCCTGGGCCGCGCCCACCGTGGCGCCACTGCCGTCGACCGCGCCGCCCAGATCATTGACCAGCACCTTGGCACCGCGCGCAGCCAAAGCCAGCGCATGCTGGCGGCCCAGACCGCCGCCCGCGCCCGTCACGATGGCCACACGGCCTTGGAAGTCGATACCCATGGATGCTTCTCCTGTTGGTTGTCTAGAAAAAATAGAGAAAAAGAACTGGCAAGCACCCTGCACCGGCGCATACCGTGCGTGGCACTGTAAGCCACACGGCTCGGACTGGGCGTTGCGCACGCGACTGGGCGAGATGCCTTGGGATAATGCAACGCGCATTGCATGATGGGCACGCAACGCCACCCCCAACGGACTGGCGACGCATGCCCTGCAAAGCCAATGACTCACCAATTAATAGCATCACGCGCATGATTTCAAAGCGCTACAGGCACTTTTAACCCAAGGATCTCCCATGAAGGCAGTTTGGAACAATGTGGTTGTTGCCGAGAGCGACGACACCGTAGTGGTCGAAGGCAATCACTACTTTCCCGAAAGCGCGCTCAACCGCGACTACTTCACTTTCAGCAACCACAAGACCACCTGCCACTGGAAGGGCCAGGCCAGCTATCTGTCTTTGCTGGTCAACGGCGAGATGAACTCCGACGCCGCCTGGTTCTATGCCGACCCCAAGCCCGAAGCCGAAGAGATCAAGGGCCGCGTGGCGTTCTGGAAGGGTGTGAAGGTTGCACCTTGACCCCCCGTGCGGGTTATCCCTGCCAGCGCTGGACAATCATGTGGATAAGTTTTGACAAGCCCTGTATGACCGTGCCAAGTGCTTGATTTGTAAGGAAACACACTGCACCGCCTTATTTTTAAGCAACATGGAAAATCATGGCGCCGGTTATCCCGTCCTGCACTGGACAATCTTGTGGATAACCTTGGATAAGCCTTGTATGGCAGCTTTAAGTGTTTGATTTACAAGGAATATCCTTGTGAAGCTTAAAAAACAGGCACATTTGATTCACTTTGCACGCCAGCCGCCAACACCCCAGAGATGGCCACAAAGCCCCCGGTTATCCCTGCCTGCACTGGACAATTCTGTGGATAACCTTGAACAAGCCTTGTATGACAGGCTTAAGTGCTTGATTTACAAGGATTATCCTTGTGTCGCTTAAAAAATAGGCAACCCACCAGGACCAACCTTCTGCGGTACATTGCACGTCGGCGCACGCCCTAACGCTCTCAATTCAATAGCTTCTAACGCTTGATATACAAGCGCTGGAAGCCAAAATCATCCATGTCCCTTCCAGCCCTTCAGCACAGCCCCGCCGCAGAACGCAACCAGGCCCCCATCCTGGCCCAGCTGCTGGCGCTGCTGACACCCACAGGCGCGGCCCTGGAGATTGCCAGCGGCACCGGCCAGCACGCGGCGCACTTCGCCGCCGCCTTTCCCGGCTGGACTTGGCAGCCCACGGACCAACAGGCCACCCACTTTGCATCGATCACCGGTTGGGCCGCCCAGGCCGGCGCTGCCAACGTGCGGGCGCCGCTGCGGTTGGATGTGCTGCAAAGCCCCTGGCCCAGCGAGGGCCCGGCGTTTGGCGAGTCATCGTTTGACCTGATCTACTGCGCCAACATGCTGCACATCGCCCCCTGGGCCTGCTGCGCCGGGCTGATGCAGGGCGCGGCGCGGCACCTGGCGCCGGGGGGTTGCCTGGTCACCTACGGGCCCTACCTGGAAGACGGCGTGCCCACAGCCCCGGGCAACCTCGCCTTTGACGCCAGCCTGCGCGCGCAGGACGCCGCCTGGGGAATCCGCCGCCTGGAGGACGTGACCACGGTGGCCACCCAGGCGGGCCTGCGCCTGACCGCGCGGCACGCCTTGCCCGCGAACAACCTGCTGCTGGTGTGGACCAGCGCCCAGCCAGCCACTGCACAACCTCTGACGGAAGCGACCCCATGACCACCCCGACCGCCGCGCCCTTTTTCATCGCCAAGGTGGAGCCCGACGGCCAGCAATGCGACGCCTGGCCCGAGCAGCCCCTGCTGTTGTCGCTGGAGCAAGGCGGCATCGACTGGCCCAGCTCCTGCCGCAATGGCACCTGTCGCACCTGCATCGGCCAGTTGGTGGAGGGCACGGTGCGCTATGCCATCGAATGGCCAGGCCTGACCGCTGAAGAAAGAGCCGAGGGCTGCGTGTTGCCCTGCGTGGCCTACCCCGCATCGGACGTGGTGCTGCAGGGCAGCGCTATCTGATCTGCATCAGGCACATGCGTGCTCAAAGACGAACGCGAGCCGGGTGCACTAAAATCCATCGCTTCTGGGGCAAGATGCCCCTTTGACGTGCGGCAGCGCCGCATCGCATGTTCTTTGGGGCGGTTTCTTGGAGGCACCACTGCCTTCGGCCACGGGAACCTGTGCTGCAGCACACCGCCAGCAGGTATCTCACCTGCGGCCCCCACAGAAAGCCCCGACCTTCCATGAACACCCCTCTCACCCCCGTGCCGATCTCGCCCGTCGAGGACATCGTGGCCGAGATGCGCGCCGGGCGCATCGTCATCCTGGTGGATGAAGAAGACCGCGAAAACGAAGGCGACCTCGTCCTGGCCGCCGACCATGTGACGCCCGAGGCCATCAACTTCATGGCCCGCTTTGGCCGGGGTCTGATCTGCCTCACACTCACCCGCGAGCGCTGTGAGTTCCTGAAGCTCCCGCCCATGGCCGCGCGCAACGGCACGGTGTACAGCACGGCCTTCACCGTCTCCATCGAAGCCGCCGAGGGCGTGACCACCGGCATCTCTGCCGCCGACCGCGCCCGCACCGTGCAGGTGGCCGTGGACCGCAACAGCCAGCCCACCGACCTGGTGCAGCCTGGCCACATCTTTCCGCTGCAGGCCGTGGATGGCGGGGTGCTGATGCGCGCAGGCCATACCGAAGCCGGTTGCGACCTGGCCGCCATGGCGGGCTGCAGCCCTGCATCGGTGATCTGCGAGATCATGAAGGACGACGGCACCATGGCCCGCCTGCCCGATCTGCAGCTGTTTGCCGCCGAGCACGGCCTCAAGATCGGCACCATCGCCGACCTGATCGAGCACCGCAGTCGCAACGAATCGCTGGTCGAAAAGGTCGGCACGCGCACACTGCAAACCGCCTACGGCGAATTCACCGCCCACGCTTTCCGCGACAAACCCAGCCAGGCCGTGCACCTGGCGCTGGTCAAGGGCCAATGGAGCGCTGACGATGTGGTGCCTGTGCGCGTGCACGAGCCGCTGTCGGTGTTCGACGCGCTCGAAGTCAACCGCTCCATGCACTCGTGGGGGCTCGACACCAGCCTGCAATACCTGGTCAAACAAGGCAAGGGCGTGGCCGTACTGCTCAACTGCGGTGAAAGCGCCAGCCAATTGCTGGCGCAGTTTGAAGGCACCGCCCGCGCCGCCCAGGCGCCCGAACGCGGTCGCATGGACCTGCGCACCTATGGCGTCGGCGCACAAATTTTGCGCGAATGTGGCGTGCACAAGATGGCGCTCATGGGCCAGCCCCGCCGCATGCCCAGCATGGCCGGTTATGGCCTCGAAATCACCGGCTTCATCCCCAAGGAATAACAACTATGTTTGGCGCAGAAAAAGGAACAGCGGACAAGCTGGACGGCAAGAAGCTGCACATCGGCATCGTGCAGGCCCGCTTCAATGAAAGCATCACCAACACGCTGGCGGGGGCCTGCCGCGCCGAGCTGTTGGCCCTGGGTGTGCAGGAAAAGCACATCAAGCATGTGCTGGTGCCCGGCGCGCTGGAAGTACCGGTGGCCTTGCAGGCCATGGCCGAAAGCGATGAGTTCGACGCGCTGATCGCGCTGGGCTGCATCATCCGTGGCGAGACCTACCACTTCGAGCTGGTGGCCAACGAATCCGGTGCAGGTGTGACCCGCCTGTCGCTGGACTACCAGATACCGATCGCCAACGCCATCATCACCACCGAGAACCTCGATCAGGCCATTGCCCGCCAGACCGAAAAAGGCACCGATGCGGCCCGCGTTGCGGTGGAAATGGCCAACCTGCTGGACGAACTGTCATGAGCGAAAACACCCCCACCCCCTCTTCCGAACGCCCGCCCAAACAAGTCCGCACCGGGCTCAAGAGCACGGGCACGCGCAAGGCCGCATCCAAGTCCAACCGCAGCCGCGCACGCGAGTTCGCGCTGCAGGCGCTCTACCAGCACCTGGTGGGCGGCAACGACGCGTCGGCCATCGATGCCTTCACGCGGGATCTGGCGGGCTTTCACAAAGCCGACTCGGTGCACTACGACGCGCTGCTGCACGGCTGTATCGGCAACGCCGCCGAACTGGACGCGCTGATCACCCCACTGCTGGACCGCAAGATGGCCGAGATCTCGCCCATCGAGCACGCCACGATGTGGATCGGCGTGTATGAGTTCCAGCACTGCCTGGACGTGCCATGGCGCGTAGTGCTCAATGAATGTATCGAGCTGACCAAGGAATTTGGCGGCACCGACGGCCACAAGTACGTGAACGCCGTGCTCAACGGCCTGGCCCCGCAACTGCGCGCGCTGGAAGTGGCCGCCGACAAGGCCTCGGGGGCAGCAGCCACCTGACCAGGGCACGGGCAGGCGCCGGAGAGCGCCTCTCCCCGAGCCACGAAGTCTCCGTCCCGTCTTGCCAAAGACGGCGACCAAGCCCCCCCAGCAATCTTGAGCAACGCCCGGCCAACGCGGGCAGGATGCCTTTCCATGAAGTTTTCCACGCGCGCCGAGCGCATTGAACCGTTCTATGTGATGGAAGTCGCCAAGGCCGCACAAGCCCTGGCCCGCGAGGTGGCGGGTACGCGCGAGCCCATGATTTTCCTGAACATTGGCGAACCCGACTTCACCGCCCCCCCGCTGGTGCAGGAAGCCGCGGCCCGCGCCGTACACAGTGGCGCCACGCAGTACACCAACGCCCTGGGCCTCGATGCCCTGCGCGAGCGCATCAGCGGCTGGTACCAGAGCCGATTTGGCGTTCAGGTGCCCGCGCGCCGCATCGTGGTGACGGCCGGTGCATCGGCCGCACTGCAACTGGCGTGCCTGGCGCTCATCGAGTCGGGCGACGAGATCCTGATGCCCGACCCCAGCTACCCCTGCAACCGCCACTTCGTGAGCGCCGCAGAAGGCCGGGCCGTGCTGCTGCCCACCACGGCGGCCGAGCGCTATCAGCTCAGCGCCGACAAGGTGCGCGCCGCCTGGACGGAGAAAACCCGGGGCGTGCTGCTGGCCTCGCCCTCCAACCCCACGGGCACCTCCATCGCGCCCGACGAGCTGCGCCGCATCCACGACGTGGTGCGCGCGCACGACGGCATCACGATGATCGATGAGATCTACCTGGGCCTGTCATACGAAGAAGAGTTCGGCCACACGGCACTGGCCATCGACAACCACATCATCAGCATCAACAGCTTCAGCAAATACTTCAACATGACCGGCTGGCGCCTGGGCTGGATGGTGGTGCCCGAGGCCATGGTGCCTGTGGTCGAGCGCCTGGCACAGAACCTCTTCATCTGCGCCAGCACCGTGTCGCAACACGCGGCGCTGGCCTGCTTCGAGGCCGAGAGCATCGCCGAATACGAACGCCGCCGCGCCGAGTTCAAGGCCCGGCGCGACTTCTTCATCCCGGCGCTGCAGTCGCTGGGCCTCACGGTGCCCGTGATGCCCGACGGCGCGTTCTACGCCTGGGCCGACTGCACGCAGGCCGCACAGCAGCTCGGCGTGAACGGCAGCTGGGACTTCGCCTTTGAAGTCATGCGCCGCGCCCACATCGCTGTGACGCCAGGGCGCGACTTTGGCACGGCAGAACCTGAGCGCTTCATCCGCTTCTCCACCGCCAACTCCATGGCGCAACTGGAGGAGTCGGTGGCGCGGCTGCGCAAGCTCCTCGGGTAACGCGGCATGGCGTTTGAGTTTCCGATCCGCGTTTATTGGGAAGACACCGATGCTGGCGGCATCGTGTTCTATGCCAACTACCTCAAGTTCTTTGAGCGCGCCCGCACCGAATGGCTGCGCTCACTGGGCGTGGGCCAGCAGCGATTGCGGGAACAAACCGGCGGCATGTTTGTCGTAACCGATGCCCAGCTGCGCTACCACCGGCCCGCACGGCTGGATGACGAACTGATTGTTACCGCCGCCCTGCAGGCCTCGGGACGCGCATCGTTGACAATAGTGCAGCGCGCGCTCCTGAAACCAGAGCAGACAACCGAAAAAGCCCCGTTGCTGCTGACCGAAGGCACCATCCGCATCGGATGGGTTGATGCCACCACCATGCGCCCTGCAAGAATTCCGAGCCCTCTTCTGGAACAACTCACACCATGAACTCCCAAAACATGTCCATCATCTCCCTGGTGCTGCACGCCAGCTGGGTGGTGCAACTCGTCATGCTGCTGCTCTTGGGTGTGTCGGTGGCCAGCTGGGCGGCGATCTTCCGCAAGCTGTTCGCCCTGAAGCGCGTGAAGACCCTGAACGAAGATTTCGAACGCGAGTTCTGGTCGGGCACCAGCCTCAACGACCTGTATGCCAGCGCCGCCCAAAACGCCAAGCAGGCCGGTCCCATGGAACGCATCTTTGCCAGTGGCATGCGCGAATACCAGAAGCTGCGCGAGCGCCGCATCGCAGACCCCGGCACCCTGCTCGACGGCGCCCGCCGTGCCATGCGCGCGAGCTTCCAGCGCGAGATGGATGTGGTCGAGTCCAGCCTGTCTTTCCTCGCTTCGGTGGGCTCGGTATCACCCTATGTGGGCCTGTTCGGCACCGTGTGGGGCATCATGCACGCGTTCACCGGTTTTGCGGGCATGGAGCAGGTCACGCTGGCCACCGTGGCCCCCGGCATTGCCGAAGCGCTGGTCGCTACCGCCATCGGCCTGTTTTCCGCCATCCCCGCCGTGATCGCCTACAACCGCTTTGCCCGCGACATCGACCGCGTGGCCACACACCAGGAGACCTTCATCGAGGAGTTCTCCAACATCCTGCAGCGCAACCTGGGCGCTCAGGCCAATTCCGCCTCGGGGCACTGACACCATGCCCGCCATGGCATCCCGCGGCCGGGGCCGCCGCACCATCAACGAGATCAATATGGTGCCCTTCATTGATGTGATGCTGGTGCTGCTCATCATCTTCATGGTGACCGCACCCATGCTCACACCCGGTGCCATCAACATGCCAAGCGCAGGGGTTTCACAAAAACCCCCAGCCAATATTGCCCGCGTCATCCTCAACAAAGACGGCTCGATTCAACTGAAGACGCGCGACGCAACCGTCACTTTGAGATCGACCGAGGTGGGTCCCGCAGCGCTCCGTTGGCAGCAAGCGCAAAGCAAGGACAAAGACAGCGGCATTCTCTTGAGCGCCGACAAAGATCTCTCCTATGAAACCGTGATGAAGACGCTTGGCGTGTTGAAGAAAGCTGGAGTCGATAGGGTTGCGCTTGAAGTCAAGCAGAGCAGTTGAAGACTCGCTTTACTGAACCCATGCAAGCCCACAACGACCGCGAACAGTTTGCCCCTCCGCGCCCTCCGGCACGGCTGCGCGCCATCACGCTGGCGGTGCTCGTGCATGCGGCGCTGATCGGTGCGCTGACCTGGGGCGTGAACTGGAAGAACACTGCCGACCAGCCTGCCGTAGAGGCTGAACTGTGGGCCGCCGTGCCGACCCAGGCGGCCCCGCGCGCCGTGGAGCCCCCACCGCCACCGCCGGTGCAGCAGGTCACCCCTCCCCCGCCCCCTACGCCCCCCATCCGCGCCGCGCAGCCGCCCGACACGCGCGAGGCCGACATCGCCATCGAGCGCGAGAAGAAGCGCCTGGAGCAGGAAAAGAAGACCCGCGAGCAGCAGCAGGAGCGTGAAAAGCGCGAACGCGAGCGCAAGGAAGACGAACGCCGCGACCGCCTGGAGCAAGAGAAGAAAGAACGCCTGCAAAAGGAAAAAGAAAAAGAGAAGGACCTGCGAGAGAAACAACTGGCCGAGCAGAAGAAGGCGGAGCAGGACAAGCAGAAGAAGCTGGCAGATGACAAGCGCAAGGCGGAAGAAACCGCCAAGCGCAAATCCGAGACCGAGGCCAAGCAGTTGGCCGAGCAGCGCGAGGCCAACCTGCGCCGCATCCAGGGCATGGCGGGGGCCACAGGAGGCGAGAACGCCACAGGGACAGCCCAACGCAGCGCCGGCCCCTCGGGCAGCTACGGTGGCAAGGTGGCGGCCAAGGTCAAGCCCAACATCGTGTACCCCGATGCGATCTCGGGCAACCCACGTGCGGAGGTGGAGGTGCGCCTCTCACCCGACGGCACCATCGTGGGCAAGCGCCTTGTGCAGTCAAGCGGCAACAAGTCCTGGGACGACGCTGTACTGCGCGCCCTGGACAAAACCGAGACCCTGCCGCGCGATGTGGATGGGCGCGTGCCGTCTTCACTGACCATCGGCTTCAGGCCACAGGACTGATCCCCAAAAACAAAGCGCCCGGCAATACCGGGCGCTTGTTTTTTAGTCTTTTTGGCCTCTAGCGCTTGAGAAACATGCGCAAGCAGCTATTGATTAAGTAGCAAAACCCAACCATGCTTACCGATCACGCCGCTCCATGCGGCGGTTCAGGTTCAGCGCACCCAGTGTGCAGGCGACGCCGGACAACAGGTACACCGTTACCGCCAGCAACCCGAACTGGGACGACAGGTACAGGGCCACCAGGGGCGCAAACGCGGCACCGATGATCCACGCCAGGTCGGCCGACAGGGCGGCGCCTGTGTAGCGGTATTGGGGCGAGAAATTGGCCGTCACCGTGCCAGATGCCTGGCCATACGACAGGCCCAGCAGCACAAAACCCAGCAGCAGGAACATGGTGCTGCCCACTTCGCCGGAGTTAAGCAGCACCGGTGCCATGAAGCTGAACAACCCGATCAGCACCGCCATACCACCCAGCAGCTTGCGGCGTCCCAAATGGTCTGACAGCCAGCCGGACACCATGATAGCGCCCGCCGCCAGGAAGGCCCCCACAATCTGTACGCCCAGAACCTGCGTCACGGGTTGGTCTGAATACAAAGTGATCCACGACAGCGGAAACACAGTGACGAGGTGAAACAGCGCAAAGCTCGCCAAAGCCGCAAATGCGCCCAGCAGCACATTGCTGCCTTCGTCCCGCACCACGCGGCTGACCGGCACCGGTTGCAGTTCACGGTCCTGCAGCAACTCGGAATACGACTGCCCCACCACCAGCCTCAGGCGGGCGAAAAGCGCCACCACATTCACGGCAAAAGCCACGAAGAAGGGGTAACGCCAGCCCCAGGCCAGAAACTCCTGCACCGTGAGGCTGCTGTACAGATAAGCAAACAGGCTCGCTGCCAACACAAAACCGACCGGTGCGCCCAACTGGCCGATCATGGCGTACCAGCCTCGGCGATCTTTGGGGGCCGACATGGCCAACAGCGACGGCAACCCGTCCCACGACCCGCCCAATGCCAGCCCCTGCCCGATGCGCAGAATCAGCAGCGCCACCACTGCGGTCAGGCCCACGTCCTTGTAGCTGGGCAAAAAGGCCATTCCCACCGTGCACACACCCAGCAAGAAGAGCGCAATCGTCAGCTTGGTGCCACGCCCCCAGCTGCGCTGAATGGCCATGGACACGGCAGTGCCCACGGGCCGGACCACGAAGGCCACGGCCAGCAGCGCAAATGACATCAGCGTTCCATCCAGGCGCGACAGGAACGGAAACAGGAGAGACGGGAAGACGAGAACACAGGCGATCCCGAAAACGAAGAAGTCGAAATACTCGGACGAGCGTCCGATGATCACACCCACAGCGATTTCGCTGGGGGTCACATCTTCATGCGTGTCAGCCCGCGAGAGAGAGGCGGGGCTTTCTTCAAAACCGACCGCAGGGTAAGTGGCAGAGGCGGGGCTGCTCATGAACAGGGCTCCTTGTCGTTGTGTAGATAAGACAACTTCGTTCTACACGCAAGTGCACGCGGCGACAAGTGCGCTTTCACTAGGTCGATGGCAGGACAAACCCTGCTTTTCCCCTGAATTGCACCCCTTCAGGGCATTCCTCTTTGACCTTGGACAAAATGTCCAATGGACAAAAAAGCTAGCCATATTACATTCTCTGGCATTCTGTTATTCGCGTTTACCCTCGACCAAACGCTCTGCTTGCGCTCTCCACATGCTCAAACTCCCCCACTTCCGCGGGCCCACCTGGCTGGCCGCTATCGCCGCCCTGGGCAGCCTTGCCGGCTGTAGCAAGGCTGTCGTACTCAACCCGGCCGGTGACATTGCCGCCCAACAGGGCCAGATGGTCATCACCGCCACGCTGTTGATGCTCATCATCATCGTGCCGGTGATCGCCCTCACCCTGTTCTTCGCCTGGAAGTACCGCCAGTCGAACACCGCCAACACCGAGGCCGACTACGACCCCGAGTGGCACCACTCCACCACCCTGGAGCTGGTGATCTGGACGGTGCCACTGCTCATCATCATTGCCCTGGGTGCCCTGACCTGGATCGGCACCCACAAGCTCGACCCCTACCGTCCCCTGGACCGCATCGACGCCCAGCGCCCCCTGGACGCCAACGTCAAGCCCCTGGAGGTGCAGGTGGTGGCGATGGACTGGAAGTGGCTGTTCTTCTACCCAGAGCAAGGCATTGCCACGGTGAACGAACTGGCAGCACCAGTGGACCGCCCCATCCTGTTCAAGCTCACTGCCACATCCACGATGAACGCGTTCTACGTGCCCGACCTGGCCGGCATGATCTACGCCATGCCCGGCATGCAGACCGAGCTGAACGCCGTGATCAACAAGCCTGGCGTGTTCAATGGCATGTCGTCGCACTACAGCGGCGCGGGCTTCTCGGGCATGACGTTCAAGTTCCACGGCCTGAGCAACGCGGACTTTGCCCAGTGGGTTCAAAAAGCCAAGACCGAGGGCAAGCCCCTGAACAAGGGCTCCTACCTGAACCTCGTCAAGCCCAGCGAACGTGATCCCGTGCAGCGCTTTGCGTCGGTGGAAGAGGGCCTGTACGACAAGGTGCTCAACCGCTGCGTGGAAGACGGAAAGATGTGCATGCACCACATGATGGCCATCGACGCCCAGGGCGGCGACGCCTATGTGCGCGCTGCGGGCCTGAACCTGCCACAGGACGTGTGCAACGCACAAAACGCAGCCCAAGTGGTGGCAGCGCTTGAAACCCGTAACGCACCGGCACCAACCTCCGGCGCCAGCATCCGCCAATGAGCCTCGCTATGACCTCCGAAAACGTAACTCCCGCCCACTGGGCGCTGGGCCGCCTGAGCTGGGACGTTGTGCCCATGGCACATGAGCCCATCGTGCTGTGGACCTTCATCGCCGTCGTGCTGGGCGGTCTTGCTGTTGTCGCTGGCATCACCAAGTTCCGCCTGTGGGGCCCCTTGTGGCGCGACTGGATCTGCAGCATTGACCACAAAAAGATCGGGATCATGTACATGATCCTGGGCATCGTGATGCTGCTGCGTGGCTTTGCCGACGCTGCCATGATGCGGCTGCAGCAGGCCATGGCCTTTGGCGACAACATGGGTTACCTGCCGCCGCACCACTACGACCAGATCTTCACCGCCCACGGCGTGATCATGATTTTCTTCGTGGCCATGCCTCTGGTCACCGGGCTGATGAACTACCTGGTGCCGCTGCAAATCGGCGCGCGCGATGTGTCCTTCCCGTTCCTGAACAACTTCAGCTTCTGGATGACCACGGCCGGCGCGGTGCTGGTGATGGTGTCGCTGTTCCTGGGTGAGTTCTCCACCTCAGGCTGGCTGGCGCTGTCCAACCTGGGGGCGCAGAGCCCCAGCACCGGGCTCGATTACTACATCTGGGCGCTGCAGATCGCGGGGGTGGGCACCACGCTCTCGGGCATCAACCTGATCGTCACCATCATCAAGATGCGTGCGCCGGGCATGAGCCTGATGAAGATGCCCGTCTTCACCTGGACCGCTCTGTGCACCAACGCGCTGATCGTCGCTTCCTTCCCGGTGCTGACGGCCGCCCTGGTATTGATGTCGCTGGACCGCTACGTGGGTACCAACTTCTTCACCAACGAGCTGGGCGGCAACCCCATGCTCTACGTGAACCTGATCTGGATCTGGGGTCACCCGGAGGTGTACATCCTGGTGCTGCCCGCCTTCGGCGTGTTCTCCGAAGTGGTTGCCACGTTCAGCAAGAAGCGCCTGTTTGGCTACACCTCCATGGTGTACGCCACGGTGTGTATCACCATCCTGTCGTACCTGGTGTGGCTGCACCACTTCTTCACCATGGGCTCAGGTGCGAGCGTGAATACCTTCTTCGGTATCACGACCATGATCATCTCGATCCCGACGGGCGCGAAGATCTTCAACTGGCTGTTCACCATGTACAAGGGCCGCATCCGCTTTGAGCTGCCCATGATGTGGACCGTGGCCTTCATGGTGACGTTCGCCATCGGCGGCATGACCGGCGTGCTGCTGGCGGTGCCCCCGGCCGACTTCGTGCTGCACAACAGCCTGTTCCTGATCGCCCACTTCCACAACGTGATCATCGGCGGCGTGGTGTTTGCCATGTTCGCGGGCATCAACTACTGGTTCCCCAAGGCGTTTGGCTACAAGCTGGACCGCACCTGGGGCGTGTACTCCTTCTGGCTGTGGCTGGTCGGCTTCTGGGTGGCGTTCACGCCGCTGTATGTGCTGGGCCTGATGGGTGTCACCCGCCGTGCCAACCACTTTGAAGACCAGTCGCTGCAGATCTGGTTCGTCATCGCCGCGCTGGGCGCGGCGATGATCGCTGCCGGTATTGGCTGTTTCATCATTCAGCTGGTGGTGAGCTACTTGAAGCGCGAGCAGCTGCGCGACTGGACCGGCGACCCCTGGGGTGGCCGCACGCTGGAATGGGCCACCTCTTCACCCCCACCCGACTACAACTTTGCAATCACCCCCGTGGTGCACGAAATCGACGCCTGGTGGGACATGAAGAAGCACCGCTACCAGCGGCCGCTCACTGGCTTTACGCCCATCCACATGCCTGCCAACACAGGCGCGGGGGTGGTCATCTCGGCCCTGTCGCTGGTGTTCGGCTTTGCGCTGATCTGGCACATGTGGCTGCTGGCAGGCGTGTCGTTTGCGGCGGTGGTGCTCGCCGCCATCATCCACACCTTCAACTACAAGCGTGACTTCTACATCCCTGCCTCCGAAGTGATTGCCACCGAAGAAGCCCGCACACTCCAACTCGCACGCCATGTCTGATATCCGCATCCAAGCGGGCGCCGCAGGCGCCCTGGCCCCGCGCGAGTACCACCTCGCGCACGAGCCCCATCCCGAAAACGGCACCGCCCTGGGCTTCTGGCTGTACCTGATGAGCGACTGCCTCATCTTTGCCGCCCTGTTTGCCACTTACGGCGTGCTGGGCCGCAGCTATGCAGCCGGCCCCACCGGCGCCCAGCTGTTTGACCTGCCTCTGGTGGCCATCAACACGGCCTTCCTGCTGTTGTCGTCCATCACCTTCGGCTTTGCCATGCTGCGCAAACAGCTGGGCGACGTCAAAGGCACACTGCTGTGGCTGGGCATCACGGGCCTGTTTGGTCTGTGCTTTCTGGGGCTGGAGCTGTACGAGTTCCAGCATCTGATCCACCAGGGCGCAGGCCCTCAGCGCAGCGCCTTCCTGTCGGCCTTCTTCACGCTGGTGGGCACCCACGGCTTGCACGTCACCTTCGGCCTGGTCTGGCTGGTGGTGCTGATGCTGCAGATCAACAAGCACGGCCTGATCCCCGAGAACAACCGCCGCCTTATGTGCCTGTCCATGTTCTGGCACTTCTTGGATGTGGTCTGGATCGGCGTATTCACCTTTGTGTACCTGATGGGGGTGCTGTAAATGAGCGCACAACACACAACACACGCCCACGCAGCCCATGGGCATGGCGGGCACGATGACCACCACGACCACCACAGCGACAGCGGCCCGCACAGCACCTTCTCGGGCTACATGGTCGGCTTCGTACTGTCCATCATCCTCACGGCCATTCCCTTCTGGCTGGTCATGTCCAAGGTGATAGCCGATCGCAACACCGCCGTGCTGGTGCTCGGTGGCTTTGCCGTGGTGCAGATCCTGGTGCACATGGTGTGCTTCCTGCACATGAACGGCAAGGTGGAAGGCGGCTGGACGTTGTTGTCCACCATCTTCACCGTGGTGTTTGTCGCCATCGCCATCACCGGCACGCTGTGGGTGATGTTCCACATGAACGCCAACATGATGCCGGAGCACCCCACCCCGACACCACCGGTGCATGAAGCACCGGGGCACTCCACGCCTTGACACCGGTCACGCCACCCCCTGCCACAGGCGCACCTGCCACCGCCACCCATTGGCGACACCAAGGGGTGCTTGTGGTGGTGGGCATCGCTCTGTTTTTGGGTTTTCTAGCGCTGGGAACCTGGCAGGTTCAGCGCCGTGCCTGGAAGCTGGCGCTCGTCGAGCGGGTGGAGCAGCGCGTACACGCGACTCCGCTAGCCCCTCCCCCACCCCACCGCTGGGGCGAGGTCAATGCTGTCGATCATGAATACCTGCCCATCCGCCTGCAAGGGCGCTGGCTCGGCGACAAGACCGTGCTCACACAGGCGGTCACAGATCTCGGCGCTGGTTTTTGGGTCATCACTGCGCTGCAACAGGACAACGGCACCCAAATACTTGTGAACCGTGGCTTTGTACCGCAGGAGCAGCGCCTGCAATGGATGGCGAGCCCCACTCCCACAGACCTTCCGATAGAAGTGCTGGGGCTGTTGCGCATGACGGAGCCGGACGGAGGCTTTCTTCGCACCAACGCGCCCGCACAGCAACGCTGGTACTCCCGCGACGTAGCGGCCATCAGCCAGACACTGCGGCTATCCAATGCAGCCCCCTTCTTCGTGGACGCGGGTCTTCCCGGCACCTCGGATGGCACCGGTTCCGCCACCACCTGGCCCCGCCCGGGCCTGACGGTCATCCGATTTCACAACAGCCATCTGGTGTACGCCCTGACCTGGTACGGCCTGGCCCTCATGGTTGCGGGGGCGGGCTGGTATGTGGCACGCTACGAGCGCCGCCAGAGCGGCCTTGCCAGCCAGACCACTCCCGATGACCACCCTTCGCACTGAGACCCCCTTACCCGCACCGCAGCGCAATACGCGCTCAGCCGACGCTGCGGCAGGTATCAAGAATCTGCAGCAACTCATTGAACTGCGCTGGATTGCCGTGGTTGGACAAGTGTTCACCATCGAGATGGCTCACTACAGCCTGGGCCTGAAGTTGCCGCTGCGCGAAATGTTGCTGGTGGTGGGTTGCCTGGCGGTGTTCAACGTGGTGAGCCTGCTGCGACTGCGCACGGGCCGTGCGGTGCGCAATGTGGAGCTATTCCTGGCGCTGCTGATCGACGTGGCTGTACTCACAGTGCAGCTCTATCTGAGTGGCGGCACCAGCAACCCGTTTGTGTTTCTGTATCTTTTGCAGATCACGCTGGGCGCCGTCCTGCTGCGCGGTGCCTACATCTGGTCGATTGTGATCATCACGATCTTGTGCTTTGGAGCGTTGGCAACACATCACCTGCCCTTGCCGCTCCCCCAGGACCTGCACCAGGGCCTGTCGAGCCTGTATGTGCTCGGATTGCTGGTCTGTTTTGTGCTCAACGCCACGCTGGTGATGGTCTTCATCACACGCATCAACCTCAACCTGCGCGAGCGCGATGCACGCCTGGCCGCAGCACGCAGGCGCCGCGTGGAAGAGGAGCATATTGTGCGGATGGGCCTGCTGGCCTCGGGCGCCGCGCACGAATTGGGCACCCCCCTGTCCACACTGGCCGTGATCCTGGGGGACTGGCAGCACGACAAGCACCTTGCCGCGAGCGCCTCACTCCAAGAAGACATTGGCGAAATGCAAACGCAGGTGCAACGCTGCAAAAGCATCGTGAGCGGCATTCTGCTATCGGCTGGGGAGACGCGCGGAGAAGCTTCGGTACAAACCACTGTATGCACCTTTGTAGATGCATTGGCCAACGAGTGGCACAACACCCGTTCCATGCCGCAGTTTGTCTACGACAACGATTTTGGCAGTGATACCCCCATGGTGTCTGACACCACGCTCAAGCAGATGATTTTCAATGTGCTGGACAATGCACGCGATGCCTCTCCCCGCTGGGTGCGCCTGGCCATCACCCGCAACGCCGACGCACTGCGCATCACCGTCACCGACGCAGGGCCCGGCTTTGCAGCCGAGATGCTGGCCAAACTGGGTACCCCCTACCAGTCCTCCAAGAACCGCCCAGGGGGTGGACTGGGCCTGTACCTTGTGCTCAACGTAGCGCGCACGCTGGGGGGTAATGTGGTCGCGCGCAATCGCCCAGAAGGGGGCGCAGAGGTCGTCATCGAGCTGCCTTTGGCCGCAATCACCTTGCCTGAAACCAGCGTCTGACCCCATGGATACCGAAGAAGAACAACGCCTGCTGTTGATCGTGGAAGACGACGAGGCCTTCGCCCGCACGCTGACGCGCTCTTTCGAACGCCGCGGCTACAGCGTGCTGCAAGCTGCAAGCCTGCCTGAGGTCGAAATCTTGCTCGCCCAGCACACCCCAGGCTATGCCGTGGTGGACCTCAAACTCAAAGGTGAAGCCTCCGGCCTTGCCTGCGTACAGAAGCTGCAAGCGGCCAGCGACGAGATGCTGATCGTGGTGCTCACCGGCTTTGCCAGCATTGCCACCGCCGTAGAGGCCGTGAAGCTGGGCGCCTGTCACTACCTCGCAAAGCCTTCCAACACCGACGACATTGAAGCGGCTTTTGGGCTGAAGGCGGGCAGCACCGACGTGGAACTGACGAATCGGCCCAGCTCAATCAAAACGCTGGAATGGGAGCGCATCAACGAGGTTCTCGCCGAAACCGGCTTCAACCTCTCTGAAGCGGCACGCCGCCTGGGCATGCACCGTCGCACCCTCATGCGCAAGCTGGAGAAGAAGCAGGTGCGCTGACGGCGCAGAGGCCATGGCATTCCTTCGCCGTCGCCCTGAGGTTTGCCGAATCCGTCCCTTGCAAGCACGTGAGCGATCTCGCGGAGCAGCGCCTTGATGTCGCCGCGAAGGGCGCCTTGCTTGTTGGCAACACGGTGGCCTTGGTCCCATAAAAAAAGGGAGCGTGACACACGCTCCCTTTTTGGTTTGCCCTGAGAGACCACGGCGCTTTGAGGATCAACCTCGCACCGAGGCCGTCTCTCGCAGCACAGAGAATCGGGACAAATTACGCGGCCACGCCCTTGGCCACTTCTGCGTACTCTTCGATCTGGTCAAAGTTCAGGTACTTGTAGATCGAGGCACCGTCCTTGTTCACGATGCCCATGGCGTCGTGGTACTCCGCCACCGTGGGGATCTTGCCCAGCTTGGACGCAATGGCGGCCAGCTCGGCAGAGGCCAGGAACACGTTGGTGTTCTTGCCCAGTCGGTTGGGGAAGTTGCGGGTGGAGGTAGACACCACCGTGGCACCTTCACGCACTTGGGCCTGGTTGCCCATGCACAGCGAGCAGCCGGGCATTTCGGTGCGGGCACCAGCGGCACCAAAATTGGCGTAGTGGCCTTCCTTGATCAGCTCGCTCTCGTCCATCTTGGTCGGTGGTGCCACCCACAGCTTGACAGGGATGTCACGGCTGCCACCCAGCAACTTGGCTGCAGCGCGGAAGTGGCCGATGTTGGTCATGCACGAGCCGATGAAGGCTTCGTCGATCTTGGTGCCAGCCACATCCGACAGGGTCTTGGCATCATCAGGGTCATTCGGGCAGCACAGGATGGGTTCCTTGATGTCGGCCAGATCGATCTCGATGACGGCTGCGTATTCGGCATCCTTGTCGGCTTCGAGCAGGTTGGGGTTGGCCAACCATGCTTCCACCTTTTCGATACGGCGCTGCAGTGTGCGTGCATCGGCGTAGCCGTCGGCAATCATGTTCTTCATCAGCACGACGTTGCTGGTGAGGTATTCCTTGACGGGCGCTGGGTTGAGCTTGATGGTGCAACCGGCAGCAGAACGCTCTGCGGATGCATCAGACAGTTCAAACGCTTGCTCGACCTTCAGGTCTGGCAGGCCTTCGATTTCAAGGATGCGGCCCGAGAAGACGTTCTTCTTGCCAGCCTTGGCCACAGTCAGAAGGCCCGCCTTGATGGCGTACAGCGGAATGGCGTGCACGAGGTCGCGCAGCGTCACACCGGGCTGCATTTCGCCCTTGAAGCGAACCAGCACCGATTCGGGCATATCCAGAGGCATCACACCCGTAGCGGCACCAAACGCCACCAGGCCGGAACCTGCAGGGAAGGAAATACCGATGGGGAAACGGGTGTGCGAGTCGCCGCCGGTACCAACGGTGTCAGGCAGCAGCAGACGGTTGAGCCAGCTGTGGATCACACCATCGCCGGGACGCAGTGCCACGCCGCCACGATTGCTGATGAACGCGGGTAGTTCGCGGTGGGTCTTCACGTCCACAGGCTTGGGGTAAGCCGCAGTGTGGCAGAACGATTGCATGACCAGATCGGCCGAGAAGCCCAGACAGGCCAGGTCCTTCAACTCGTCGCGGGTCATGGGGCCGGTGGTGTCTTGCGAGCCCACGGTGGTCATCTTGGGTTCGCAATAGGTACCGGGGCGCACGCCCTGGCCTTCTGGCAGACCCACGGCGCGGCCCACCATCTTCTGCGCCAGCGTGAAGCCCGCATTGGTCGCCACAGGCGCTGTAGGCAGGCGGAATAGTGCGGAAACAGGCAGACCCAGGAATTCACGGGCCTTGGCGGTCAGCGAGCGGCCAATGATCAGGTTGATACGACCGCCAGCGCGCACTTCGTCAAACAGCACATCGCTCTTGAGCTTGAACTCGACCACGGTTGCGCCGTCTTTCACGATCTTGCCGTCGTAGGGCAGGATGTCGACCACATCGCCCATTTCGAGCTTGGACACATCCACCTCGATAGGCAACGAACCCGAGTCTTCTTGCGTGTTGAAGAAGATGGGGGCGATCTTGCCGCCCAGCGTCACGCCACCGAAGCGCTTGTTGGGCACAAATGGAATGTCTTGGCCCGTGGCCCAGATCACACTGTTGGTGGCCGACTTGCGGCTGGAGCCCGTGCCCACCACGTCGCCCACATAGGCCACGAGGTTGCCCTTCTTCTTCAGGTCTTCAATGAACTGCATGGGGCCGCGTTTGCCGTCTTCTTCGGGCTTGAACGCCGCGCCTTCGCGGGTGTTCTTGAGCATGGCCAGGTAGTGCAGCGGAATGTCAGGACGGCTCCAGGCGTCGGGCGCGGGCGACAGGTCGTCGGTATTGGTTTCGCCAGGCACTTTGAACACCGTGACGGTGATCTTCTTTTCGACTTCAGGACGGGTGGTGAACCACTCGGCATCAGCCCAGCTCTTGATCACTTCCTGCGCCTTGGCATTGCCCGCCTTGGCCTTGATGGCGACGTCGTTGAAGAAGTCGAACATCAGCAGGGTCTTCTTCAGGCCCTCTGCGGCCACACCGGCCACATCAGCATCGTCCAGCAATTCAATCAGCGGGTGCACGTTGTAGCCACCTACCATGGTGCCCAGCAGCTCCGTGGCCTTGGCTTTGGAGATCAGGCCCACCTTGATGTCACCGTGCGCGACGGCTGCCAGGAAGCTGGCCTTGACCTTGGCCGCATCGTCCACGCCCGGAGGCACGCGGTGCGTGAGCAAGTCCAGCAGAAAGGCATCTTCACCAGCGGGTGGGCTCTTGATCAGCTCGATCAATTCGGCGACTTGCTTGGCTTCCAGCGGCAGAGGCGGGATGCCCAGGGCGGCGCGCTCGGCCACATGGTCACGGTAGGCTTTCAACATCATTTTTCTCCGGTTGCGTTCTAAAGTGGGGCGGCATGCCTGTTTGCAAGGGCCTCAAGGGCCATCACGCGGCACGCACAAAGGGGTTCGGGTTCGTGGATCTGAAGAGGCTTTGCCAAGGCTGGCCCATGACCATGAATTACTTGGCGACTGGCAGGGGCTCCAGAACGCTCGCAGGTGGATTCTTCTTGATGGCTTCGGCCACCACCACCTGCTCGGCGCTCATGCACTCGTCCGCCAGACGCTGACCCAGGCGCTGGTTCATCAACATGGATTTGTTGACGATCTGCAGCCAGACGGCGCCGCCCTTCTGGTCTTCCAGACGCACAGTGCCTGTGGAGGTGACCACAGGCGACATGAAATACTTGAAGCCCTTGCCTTCTACATGGAAGTGGCCTGGAACAGCCGAATCGGCTGTCACCGTGACAAACGCACCCAGCTCGCAGGGCATGCGGCCCACGTGCACACGCTCGGCAATGGCCAGCTCTGCAGGCGAGAGCGCCGCTTCTGCGGCGATGATGCCGGCCGCCACCTGGTTGGTGGCGCTCTTGAGTTGGGCGCGACTGCTGGTGGGCTCGGACTTGGCCACGGTTGTCTTTTTGGCTGCTGGCGCCTTGGCGGCCGACTTGCTCGGCTTCGCATCAGATTTGACCGCGGTCTTGGCCACAGGCTTCGCTGCTGCCTTGGTTTCGGACTTGGCGGCGGGTTGCGCAGGCGTTTGCGCCAGAACTACGGCCGGAGCCAACAGCATGAGGGCAGAAGCAATGAAGGATTTCATGGGAGGTCCCGCGTAGAAGTAATGCGAAATGTTCACGATGGAACGAAGGTCAGTGCGTCAAACCAGGGACGCACAGAGGGGGGAAGCGCACGCCCGGTGCTATGGGCGCGCTCCAAAATTTGCCAATAAAAACGGTAACTGGCCCGGTCATGCAAGACCCCCTCAAAACTGATGGGTGCCCAGTCAGCAAGTGCAGCAGCTGCTATTATTTTTGAAGCATTTTCGATATCATCCTGCTGCGGCGCAAAGGCCTGCAGGATGGGGCGTATCTGCGCAGGATGAATGCTCCACATGCGGGTATAGCCCAACTCACGCGCGGCGCGGCCTGCCGCGCCCTGCATGGCTGCGACATCGGAGAATTCAGTCACCACACAATGCGACGGCACCTTGCCATGGGCGTGGCAGGCAGCGGCAATTTCGAGCTTGGCCCGCACCACGAGCGGGTGCGAGAACTGCCCCGCCGACGTCATGCCCTCTGCGGGAATCGCGCCACCATGGGCCGATACAAAATCCATGAGGCCAAAGCTCAGACTTTGCACCCTGGGGTGAGACGCGATGTCAAAGGCCCGATGCACGGCCGCAGGAGACTCGATCAACACATGAATGGGGAGCTGGGCGGCCGAAACGCGCTCCAGCGCGCGCTCCACCCGCAGCACGTCATCCACGGACTCGACCTTGGGCACCATGATGTGGCAGAGCCTGTGCCCTGCCTCGCCAGCAATCGTGGCGACATCATTGGCAAACGCCGGATGGTCCACCGCATGCACGCGGGCAGCAACGCGGGCCGTGGGCGCTGCATCCAACGCAAGGCGGGCCACCAGCCGTGCGTGTTCGGACTCAAAACCGACCGGGGCGCCATCCTCGCAGTCGAGGGTGACATCAAAGACGCAAGTACCGAATTCCTGCGTCATCTCGGCCTGCAGCTGCAGGCTTTTGCGCATGCGTGCGTCCACACCGCTGTAGTGGTCGCACACCGGCAGGAAGCCTGTTTGCGCCTGTGCCCCCAACAGCACGTCACGAGGGTGCGAACGGGAGGGCTGCGCGGAAGAAAACGCAGCGCCCTGCCCCTGCGCGGGGGCCTGGGCGACCCGGAGGCCCGATGCCAATGGCGTCGGCTGCATGTTGTGCGCCTGGTTTACAGCAGGTGCTTGACGCCGTCTTGCTCGCCTTGCAGCTCGGCCAGCGTGATGTTGATGCGCTCTTGCGAGAACGCATCGATAGCCAGGCCTTCAACGATCTTGTACTCGCCGTTTTCGCAAGTCACAGGGAAGCCAAACATCGTGTCCTTGGGGATACCGTACTGGCCGTCCGAAGGAATACCCATGGTGACCCACTTGCCGTTGGTGCCCAGGGCCCAGTCGCGCATGTGATCAATGGCAGCGTTGGCAGCCGAAGCAGCCGACGACAGACCACGGGCTTCGATGATGGCCGCGCCGCGCTTGCCCACGGTGGGCAGGAAGGTATTGGCATTCCATTCCTGGTCGTTGATCATCGTCGCGACGCTTTCGCCGTTGATGGTGGCGAAACGGTAGTCGGCGTACATCGTGGGCGAGTGGTTGCCCCAGACGGTCAGCTTTTCGATGTCGGCCACGGCCTTGCCGGTCTTGGCAGCGATCTGGCTGGCAGCGCGGTTGTGGTCCAGGCGCAGCATGGCGGTGAAGTTCTTGCGTGGCAGGTCAGGGGCCGACTTCATGGCGATGTAGGCGTTGGTATTGGCAGGGTTGCCCACCACCAGCACCTTCACGTTGCGCGAGGCCACGGCGTTCAGTGCCTTGCCTTGTGCCGTGAAGATGGCGCCGTTGACGGCCAGCAGTTCTGCGCGTTCCATGCCTGGGCCACGGGGACGCGAGCCGACCAGCAGTGCGTAGTCGGCATCCTTGAAAGCGGTCATCGGGTCGCTGTGCGCGGTCATTTCCACCAGCAGGGGGAATGCACAGTCGTCCAGTTCCATCATCACGCCCTTGAGCGCCTTCTGAGGGCCTTCGACAGGGACTTCGAGCAATTGCAGGATGACCGGCTGGTCCTTGCCCAGCATTTCGCCGGAGGCGATACGGAACAGCAGGGCGTAACCGATTTGACCAGCGGCACCGGTGACGGCTACGCGAACAGGCTTCTTGCTCATGGTGAAAACTCCAGGAAGTGAGGAAAACAGGTGTGAGTGCAACGCAAGCACCAGCGCCTGTTACCAGCAGCCCGTGCCCCGCAAAACAGCCTTGGAGTTTACCCCCGATTGGGCACCCCGGTCAATTTGTCTTATGTCTTATATAAGATATGATTGCAACCCGTTTGTCGTTCGATTGTCATGGGGCAACCGCACTGCCGCACCACAGCCCACGCACACCATTCGCCATGTCATCCCTTCCGTTCGCCGCCGACAACCCTGCCGCATCCTTGGGCGCGGCGGGTGCCGCCACGCCGGCGTTCAGTCCGCTGTACCAACAGATCAAGGGCCTGATACTGCAAAGCCTGCAACAGGGCGAATGGAAACCCGGTGAAGCAATCCCCAGCGAGATGGAGCTGGCCGCGCGCTTTCGCGTGAGCCAGGGCACGGTACGCAAGGCCATTGACGAGTTGGCGGCCGAGAACCTCGTGATGCGTCGGCAGGGCAAAGGTACGTTTGTAGCCACCCACGCCGAGCAGCATGTGCAGTACCGCTTCCTGAAGTTGCTGCCCAACACCGGAGACGCCAGGGTGGAGGGCCCGGCCCAGCGCCGCGTGATCGAATGCCGCCGAGTGCGTGCGAGCGCTGATGTCGCTCGCGCTCTGGCGTTGCGCAGTGGCGATGCCGTGATGCAGGCCAGGCGCATTTTGTCGTTTGCCGGCACCCCCACCATCCTCGAAGACATCTGGCTGCCCGGACAAGCCTTCAAAGGCCTCACAGCAGAACAGCTCGCCAACTACCAGGGGCCTACCTACGCGATGTTCGAACTGGATTTCGGCGTGCGCATGGTGCGCGCAGAAGAAAGAATCCGTGCCGTACTCCCTGACGAGGAACAGGCGCAATTGCTGCAGATCACCCCGGTCACTCCGCTTCTGAGCGTAGAGCGGGTGGCTTACACCTACAACGACGTTCCCATGGAGTTACGCCGCGGGCTCTACCTCACCGACACCCACCATTACCGTAACGAATTGAGCTGACAACAGGCTGGCACCTGAGCATTAACGTCGAATATTCCGACAGGATCAAAACCCTGATTGTTGCATTGCAATAGAATTTTGCGTTCTTTGCATCTTCAAATTACAAAGCAGTTACATCCACGAAAGCACCAGACATGACCGAACTAGCCAAAAAACGGCCTGAATTCCGCAACATCAATGCCTTCAAGGACCTGACCACCTACCGCATGACACCTGCAGCGTGGGTTTCTATCCTGCACCGCGGCAGCGGGCTGATCATGTTCCTGCTGCTGCCTTTCATCATCTGGATGTTCGACACCTCGGTGTCGTCTGAAATCTCGTTCGCCAAGTTCACCGCGGCATTCAGCATCGGCATCGGCTTTGTCCCCGGCTGGTTCATCAAATTGGTGGCACTGGCACTGATCTGGTCGTACCTGCACCACTTCACCGCCGGTCTGCGCCACCTGTGGATGGACGTGAGCCACAGCGCCGTGAACAAGGAATTTGGCAAGACCTCGGCACTGGCCGTGCTCGCGATCAGCATCCCGTTGGCCCTGGTGCTGGGCGCCAAGCTCTTCGGCCTGTACTGATCAATCCATATAACGGCGGCTGCTGCCAAACAGCGCCCGCCAAAGAACGAGAGGAAACTACCCATGTCCGTCAATTACGGTTCCAAACGCGTCGTCGTCGGCGCCCACTACGGCCTGCGCGACTGGCTGAGCCAGCGTGTGACAGCCATCCTGATGGCACTGTTCACCCTGGCCTTGCTGGCCCAGGTGATCTTCAGCAAAGGCCCCATCGGCTACGACAAATGGGCCGGCATCTTTTCGGCCCAATGGATGAAGGTACTGACCTTCTCCGTGATCATTTCGCTGGCCTGGCACGCATGGATCGGTCTTCGCGAAGTCTTGATGGACTACGTCAAGCCCGTGGTCCTGCGCCTGGCACTCCAAGTGTTCAGCATCGTCTGGCTGGTCAGCTGCGCTGGCTGGGGCATCCAGGTTCTGTGGCGTCTCTGATTCCCGCGACTGAAGGCAAAAAATAATGAGCTATACCAACGCTAACATCACCAAGCGCAAGTTCGATGTCGTCATCGTCGGCGCAGGCGGCTCCGGCATGCGTGCCGCGCTTGAACTCTCCCGCGCGGGCCTGAACGTGGCCTCGCTGTCCAAAGTGTTCCCCACCCGCTCGCACACCGTGGCAGCACAAGGCGGCGTGAGCGCATCGCTGGGCAACATGTCCGAGGACAACTGGCACTACCACTTCTACGACACCATCAAGGGTTCGGACTGGCTGGGCGACCAGGATGCCATCGAGTTCATGTGCCGCGAAGCACCCAACGTGGTGTATGAGCTGGAACACTTCGGCATGCCGTTCGACCGCAACCCCGACGGCACGATTTACCAGCGTCCGTTTGGTGGCCACACCGCCAACTACGGCGAAAAGCCCGTGCAACGCGCTTGCGCCGCAGCGGACCGCACCGGCCACGCCATGCTGCACACGCTGTACCAGCAGAACGTCAAGGCCAAGACCAACTTCTTTGTGGAGTGGATGGCTCTGGACCTGATCCGCGACGCCGACGGCGACGTAGTGGGCGTGACCGCCCTGGAAATGGAAACCGGTGACCTGTACATCCTGGAAGCCAAGACGGTGCTGCTGGCCACCGGTGGCGCCGGCCGCATCTTCGCCGCCTCCACCAACGCCTTCATCAACACCGGCGACGGCCTGGGCATGGCGGCACGTGCCGGCATCCCGCTGCAGGACATGGAATTCTGGCAGTTCCACCCCACCGGAGTGGCGGGTGCAGGCGTGCTGCTGACCGAAGGTTGCCGCGGCGAAGGCGCCATCCTGCTCAACAGCAATGGAGAACGTTTCATGGAGCGCTATGCGCCTACCCTGAAGGATCTGGCTCCGCGTGACTTCGTGTCCCGCTCGATGGACCAGGAAATCAAGGAAGGCCGAGGCTGCGGTCCCAACAAGGACTACGTGCTGCTCAAGCTCGACCACCTGGGCGCAGAAACGATCCACAAGCGCCTGCCCTCGGTGTACGAAATCGGCGTCAACTTCGCCAACGTGGACATCACCAAGGAACCCATCCCTGTGGTGCCCACCATCCACTACCAGATGGGTGGCGTACCGACCAACATCAACGGCCAGGTCGTGACCCACGACGGCACCAGCAACAAGGTCGTCAACGGCCTGTATGCGGTGGGCGAATGCTCCTGCGTGAGCGTGCACGGCGCCAACCGCCTGGGCACCAACTCGCTGCTGGATCTGCTGGTGTTTGGCAAGGCCGCCGGTCGCCACATCGTCGAGTTCAACAACAAGAACAAGGAGCACAAGCCCCTGCCAGCCGATGCAGCTGACCGCACACTGGAACGCTTGAATCAGCTCGACAACTCCGCAGGCGGCACCTACTCGCAGACCTTGGCTGGCGACATCCGCTCGGCCATGCAGCAACACGCTGGCGTGTTCCGCACCCAGGTCAGCATGGACGAAGGCGTCAAGAAGATTGCCGAACTGCGCAGCCGCGTGTCGGGCATCACCCTGCAAGACAAGTCCAAGGTATTCAACACCGCGCGCATCGAAGCACTGGAAGTCGACAACCTGATCGAAGTGGCGCAAGCCACCATGGTGTCTGCCGCAGCCCGCAAGGAATGCCGTGGCGCCCACACGGTGTACGACTACGAGCAGCCTGCAGACCACCCCACGGCGCCGCTGGGCCGCAACGACGCCGAGTGGATGAAACACACCCTCTGGCACAGCGCCAACAACAGCCTGACCTACAAGCCGGTGAACCTCAAGCCCCTGACGGTGGACAGCGTTCCACCCAAGGTCCGGACGTTCTAAACAGTAGCCCCACGAGAGCAGAACCATGCAAAAGCGCACATTCCAAATCTACCGCTACGATCCGGACAAGGACGCCAAGCCCTACATGCAGACCATCGAGATCGAACTCGACGGCCACGAACGCATGCTGCTGGATGCCCTGGTCAAACTCAAGGAACAAGACCCCACGCTGTCGTTCCGCCGCTCCTGCCGCGAAGGCGTGTGTGGTTCGGACGCCATGAACATCAACGGCAAAAATGGCCTGGCGTGCCTGACCAACATGAACACGCTCAAGGGCGTGATCACGCTCAAGCCGCTGCCGGGCCTGCCCGTGATCCGCGACCTGATCGTGGACATGACGCAGTTCTTCAAGCAGTACAACTCGATCAAGCCGTACCTGATCAACGAAGGCCTGCTTCCCGAGAAAGAACGCCTGCAAAGCCCCGAAGAGCGCGACGAACTGAACGGCCTGTACGAGTGCATTCTGTGCGCCAGCTGCTCCACGAGCTGCCCCAGCTTCTGGTGGAACCCCGACAAGTTCGTGGGCCCCGCCGGTTTGCTGCAGGCGTATCGCTTCATCGCCGATAGCCGCGACGACGCCACAGCCGAACGCCTGGACAACCTGGAAGACCCCTACCGCCTCTTCCGTTGCCACACCATCATGAACTGCGTGGACGTGTGCCCCAAGGGCCTGAACCCTACCAAGGCCATTGGCAAGATCAAGGAACTGATGGTGCGTCGCGCCATCTGACCGTGAATCCTCCCACGGTGCAGGCCATGCCATCACAGTCCCCCACATCCGTCACGCCAGCCGCGGCCTCACCGCTGCTGGACGAGCGTGAGTTGAGCAAGCTGCACTGGCGCTGCCGGCGCGGCCTGCTGGAGAACGATCTGTTCATCGAACAGTTCTTTACCCGCTACGAATCGACGCTGACCCAGCGGCATGCGCAGGGCATGCGCGCACTGATGGATTTGGCGGACAACGACCTCCTGGACCTGCTGCTGCGAAGGCGCGAGCCCGCAGGTGAGCAAGACACAGAAGAAGCGCGCGAAGTGCTTGGCATGCTGCGACAAGGCAGTGGCGCCATGGCGCTTCAAGCCTGACGTGGCGGCCACGCCTCAAGACCGGATCAATATCGGCAACCTACCCAAGGAAAGTAACAATGAAGCTAGCTGACAACAAAGCCACCCTGTCCTTCAGCAATGGCAGCCCCAGCGTGGACCTGCCGGTCTACCAGGGCACCATTGGCCCGGATGTCATCGACATCCGCAAGCTGTATGCGCAGACGGGCATGTTCACCTATGACCCGGGCTTCCTGTCGACGGCTGCCACCCAGTCGGCCATCACCTACATTGATGGCGACAAGGGCGAACTGCTGTACCGCGGCTACCCCATTGAGCAGTTGGCCCAGAACTGCGACTTCCTGGAAACCTGCCACCTGTTGCTGTACGGTGACCTGCCCAACGAAGCGCAAAAGACCGACTTCACCAGCCGCGTGACCAACCACACCATGGTCAACGAGCAGATGCAGTTCTTCCTGCGTGGCTTCCGCCGCGACGCGCACCCCATGGCGGTTCTGACCGGCCTGGTGGGCGCCCTGTCGGCCTTCTACCATGACAGCACGGACATCAACAACCCTCAGCACCGCGACATCTCGGCGATCCGCCTGATTGCCAAGCTGCCGACACTGGTGGCCATGTCGTACAAGTACGGCATGGGCCAGCCCTACATGTACCCGCAGAACAACCTCTCTTACGCAGGCAACTTCCTGCGCATGATGTTCGGCACGCCGTGCGAAGAGTACAAGGTCAACCCCGTGCTGGAACGCGCGCTCGACCGTATCTTCATCTTGCATGCAGACCACGAGCAGAACGCCTCGACCTCCACCGTGCGCCTGTGCGGTTCGTCGGGCACCAACCCGTTTGCAGCCATCGCTGCGGGCGTGGCCTGCCTGTGGGGCCCTGCCCACGGTGGCGCCAACGAAGCTGCGCTGAACATGCTGTACGACATCCAGGCCCAGGGCGGCGTGGAAAAGATCGGTGAGTTCATCAAGCAGGTCAAGGACAAGAACTCCGGCGTCAAGCTGATGGGCTTTGGCCACCGCGTGTACAAGAACTACGACCCGCGCGCCAAGCTCATGCAAGAGACTTGCAACGAAGTGCTGGCTGAACTGGGCCTGGAAAATGACCCGCTGTTCAAGCTGGCCAAGGAACTGGAAAAGATCGCCCTGGAAGACGACTACTTCGTGCAGCGCAAGCTCTACCCGAACGTGGACTTCTACTCCGGCATCGTGCAGCGCGCCATCGGCATCCCGGTGAACCTGTTCACCGGCATCTTCAGCCTGGCCCGCACCGTGGGCTGGATCGCCCAGCTGAACGAAATGATCGGCGACCCCGAGTACAAGATCGGCCGTCCACGCCAGCTGTTCACCGGCTCCGTGCGCCGCGACGTGCCTCCCCTGGCCAACCGTTGATCGGTACGGCGCCCCGCGCCGTCCCCAACCCTCAAAGCCCGCAGGCAGTGCCTGCGGGCTTTTTTCATGGCGGTTCGACCCAAGGCGAGCGACTGGCACTGGCACATCAGTGCCCAGGCGGCCAACAACGGAAGGCGGCCCAAGATCAGGGGCTGATGGCCCCTCTAGCTGATACTACCCCTAGTAAATGGGTGTTTATCGGCCATAGCGCCTTATCCATAAGCGCTATGGTTTTATACTGCACCCCAGTACAACCCATCAACCTTGGCACCGACTGCCACCACCGCCTGCCACCGGTCCTGTCCATGCCCCACTCCGTCGAAGACAAGCAACGCGCCATCACACGCCTGCGCCGCATCAAAGGCCAGGCCGAGGCGCTGGAGCGTGCGGTCGAAGCGGGCAGCGAATGCGCCCCCATCCTGCAACAGCTGGCCGCCATGCGGGGCGCCGTGCATGGACTGATGGCCGACCTGCTGGACAGCCATGTGCGCGAAACCCTGGCCGAAAAGCCCGCTCCGTCGCAGCAGGCTGTAGATGAAACACTGGCGCTGTTGCGGTCGTACCTGAAATAACCCATTGATGGGTCCCCGAACCCCAATCCCCCTTAGCCCCAAGGAGCCCCCCATGAAATCCCGCGCCGCCGTTGCCTTCAAAGCCGGAGAACCCCTGCAGATCGTCGAAATCGACGTGGCCCCGCCCCAAAAGGGCGAAGTGCTGATCCGTATCACCGACACCGGTGTCTGCCACACCGACGCCTTCACGCTCAGCGGTGATGATCCCGAAGGCCTGTTCCCTGTGGTACTGGGCCACGAGGGCGCCGGCATCGTGGTGGAGGTGGGTGAAGGCGTGACCAGCGTCAAGCCCGGCGATCACGTCATCCCGCTCTACACCGCCGAATGCGGCGAATGCCTGTTCTGCAAAAGCGGCAAGACCAACCTGTGCGTGGCCGTGCGCGCCACCCAGGGCAAGGGCGTGATGCCCGACGGCACCACCCGTTTCAGCTACAACGGCCAGCCCATCTACCACTACATGGGCTGCAGTACGTTCAGCGAATACACCGTGGTGGCGGAGGTCTCGCTCGCCAAGGTCAACCCCAACGCCAACCCCGAGCAGGTCTGCCTGCTGGGCTGTGGCGTGACCACGGGCCTGGGCGCCGTGAAGAACACCGCCAAGGTGCAGGAGGGCGACACCGTGGCCGTGTTTGGCCTGGGCGGCATCGGCCTGGCCGTGATCCAGGGCGCCAAAATCGCCAAGGCAGGGCGCATCATTGCCGTGGACACCAACCCCAGCAAGTTCGACCTGGCGCGCACCTTTGGCGCCACCGACTGCGTGAACCCCAAAGACTTCGACAAGCCCATCCAGCAGGTCATTGTGGAAATGACCACCTGGGGCGTGGACCACAGCTTCGAGTGCATTGGCAACACCAACGTCATGCGCGCCGCGCTCGAATGCGCGCACCGCGGCTGGGGCCAGTCGGTCATCATCGGGGTGGCCGGCGCGGGGCAAGAGATCTCGACCCGCCCGTTCCAGCTGGTCACCGGCCGCAAGTGGATGGGCACGGCGTTTGGTGGCGTCAAAGGCCGCAGCGAGCTGCCTGGCATAGTCGAGGATGCGATGGCGGGCAAGATCCAGCTCGAACCCTTTGTGACCCACACCATGGGCCTCAAGGACATCAACGAAGCGTTTGATCTGATGCACGAAGGCAAGTCCATCCGCTCAGTCGTCAAGTACGCCGCCTGACGGGGGGCAGGTGCAGTGCGGGGTCATCCTCCCGCCCGCGCCCACTGCCCTCCTTTCGGTCAAAGCGCTGCATAGCCAAAAATGCCCGTAGTGCTTTCACATAAAGCGCTGACAGCTATTATTTCAGGAGCAATTTCTCCATGTCCGATGTGATCGAACTTTTGAGCAGCCACGCTTGTTTTGGCGGCGAGCAGCGCTTCTATCGCCACGACTCCACCGCCATTGGCCTGCCGATGAAGTTCTCGGTGTATCTGCCGCCCCAGGCGAGCCAGGGCCCTGTGCCCGCGCTGCTCTACCTGGCGGGCCTGACCTGCACGGAGGAAACCTTCATGACCAAAGCGGGCGCCCAGCGCCTGGCGTCGGAGCGGGGCCTGGCCCTCATCGCGCCAGACACCAGCCCGCGCGGTGCAGCGGTGGAAGCCCTCGAAGGCGCTACCGCCAGCTGGGATTTCGGCGTGGGTGCGGGCTTCTACCTCGATGCCACTCAGGCGCCGTGGCGCGCACATTGGCGCATGGAAAGCTACCTGATTCAGGAACTGCTGCCGCTGGTGCAACAGCATCTGCCCATCGCCCCAGAGCGCCTGGGCATCTTCGGCCATTCCATGGGCGGACATGGCGCCCTCACCCTGGCGCTGCGGCACCCCGGACGATTCAAGACGGTCTCTGCCTTTGCCCCTATCTGCGCCCCCACCCAGTGCCCCTGGGGCGAGAAGGCCTTCACCGGCTACCTCGGCCCCGACCGCTCAGCCTGGCTGGAGCACGATGCCACGGCGTTGATGCAGCACCAGCCCATCGCGCCCTACCCGGCAGGCATCCTGATCGACCAGGGTCTGGCCGACAAATTCCTGGCCGACCAGTTGCACCCGCAGTTGTTCGAAGAAGCCTGCGCTCACATCGGCCAGCCGCTTACGCTGCGGCGCCATGCGGGATATGACCACGGCTACTACTTCATACAGAGCTTCATGGCAGACCATTTGGCCCACCATGCACAAGGTCTCTGACAGATTATTAATGCGATCTTAAGCATCGGGCGTCACACTGCCCGCCATGCTTTTGACTCTGCGGCACCTGCTGCCCTTCGCCTTTGCTCCCCGCGTGGAGCCTCAGCCAGCCTCTCAACCACCCCGTCCGCTGCACCCCGCGTGGGTCGTGGTGCTTGTCAGCACCTGGCTGGCCACCGCCTGCAATGTGCCGCTGTGGCAGGAAGTGGCCCAATTGCCCGGTCAGGGCAGCCTGCGCGGCTGGGGCTTCGCGCTGGCCTTTGCAGCCATTGTTGCGGCAGGCAACGCGGCCCTGCTGAGCCTGCTGGCCTGGCGCTGGACACTCAAGCCCGTGGTGCTTGTGCTGGTGCTGATGGCGGCATTTGGCGCCTATTTCATGCTCGCATACGGCATTGCGATCGACGCCAGCATGCTGGTCAACGTGATGCAGACCGATGTGAAAGAGGCAGGGGATCTTCTGAACGTGCGCATGCTGGGCACCGTGCTGGTGCTGGCCGCACCGCCCCTGCTGTGGCTGTACCGGCGCCCGGTGCTGCGCCTGAGCGCGCTGCGCCATGTGGCGCACAACGGCCTGCTGCTGGCGGGCTCCATGGCCGTCATGGTGGTATGCCTGCTGCTGGTGTTTCAGGACTTCGCCTCCACCATGCGCAACCACACCAAGCTGCGCTACCTGATCAATCCGCTCAACAGCGTTTATGCGCTGGGTAACATCGCCACCAAGCCGCTGCGCATGGACACCACCCAGCTGCTCCCCCTGGGCCGCGATGCCCAGTTGGGTGCCAGCTACACGGGCCAGGCCAAACCCCCACTGCTGGTGCTGGTGCTGGGCGAAACCGGCCGCAGCGGCAACTTTGGCATCAACGGCTACGAGCGCGCGACAACGCCCCTGCTGTCCGCACGCAGCCAAGACCTCGTGAGCGCCCGCAACGCCTGGTCCTGCGGCACCAGCACCGCGGCATCGGTGCCCTGCATGTTCTCGCACCTGGGGCGCACGGGCTATGAAGGGCGATCGGCCAATTTCGAAAGCCTGATCGACGTGCTGCACCATGCAGGCCTGGGTGTGCTGTGGGTGGACAACCAGTCCGGCTGCAAAGGCGTATGCGACCGCGTGGGCGAGACCAGCACCACGGCCCTGAAGGACCCCGTGCTGTGCGCGGGCAGCGAGTGCCTGGACCGTGTGATGCTCAAGGACCTGGATGCCCAGATCGCAGCCCTCTCTCCCGAACAACGCCAGCGCGGCACCGTCGTGGTACTTCACCAGATGGGTAGCCATGGCCCCGCGTACTACAAACGCTCCGCCCCGAGAACAAGAAATTTGGCCCCGAATGCACTTCCACGTCATTGCAGGAATGCGAGCGTCAGCAAGTGGTGAACGCCTACGACAACAGCATCGTCGAAACGGATCAGTTCCTGGATTCAGTGCTCAAATGGCTGACAGCGCATGAAAATCAAGCGCAGACAGCTATGATTTACGTAGCAGACCACGGTGAATCCCTGGGTGAAAAAAACATCTACCTGCATGGGCTGCCTTATGCCGTGGCACCCGACGTGCAAAAACATGTGCCCTGGATCACCTGGCTATCGCCCGCCATGCAAGCGCGCACGCAAACCACCACCGGTTGCCTCCAAAAAGACCTGGCAGACCGGCGCATCACCCACGACCACTACTTCCATTCGGTACTGGGTTTGATGGATGTCACAACGAGCGCCTACAACCCCGAGCTGGACATGTTCGCCCCCTGCCGCAACGCCACGCCCGCCAAGTTGGCGAGCCCTTCGCCCACGACAGCGCCAAAAGGGTAAAACGGGGCGGCACCAGCGGGTCGGTCCGCCAGTGAGCCAGGCCGCGCTGGGCGCTTTGGGCCAGCGCATGGGCCCCACCAGAGCCCGAGCGCAACCCCATAGCGCGGTACCCCGTTCAGACCCGGCTGATGGCCCTGCGCACCCGGCAATGGCCAGGGCCGCCGGTCGCCCGGGTACTTGTCACCCTCGCCCCACAAACGGCATCCTGGTCGCCATGACGGTGTGGAACAGCACATTGGCTTCCAGAGGCAGGTTGGCCATGTACAGCACCGACTGCGCCACGATGTTTGCATCCATCAGGGGCTCGATGGCCACTTCTCCGTTGGCCTGCGGTACACCCTTGGCCATGCGCGATGCCAGGTCTGTCATGGCATTGCCGATATCAATCTGACCGACTGCGATGTTGAACGCACGCCCGTCGAGGGCGGCGGTTTTGGTCAACCCCATCACGGCATGTTTGGTGGCGGTGTAGGCGGCCGAGTTGGGTCGGGGTGCGTGTGCAGAAATCGAGCCGTTGTTGATGACACGACCGCCCTGCGGACTCTGATCGCGCATGACCCGGAAGGCCTGCTGAAGGCAATAGAACATGCCGTTCAGGTTCACATCCACCACTTCGCGCCACTGCTGCGGCGTCCAGTCCAGAAAGGAGCCGGGTGGGTTGCCCCGACCTGCATTGTTGAACAACAGATCCACGCGCCCAAAACGGGCAACCGCTTGTGCAAACAGGCTTTCTACCGCAGCCGCATCGCACACATCGGTGGGCACACACAGCAAGCGCTCGGCAGCACCCGAAAGGGTTTGGGCTTGCGCGCTCACTTCCTCCAGAAGTGCAGCGCGGCGCCCCGCCAGAACCACACAATAGCCGTCGCCGGCCAAGGCGAGTGCGACCGCCTTGCCAATGCCAGAGCCGGCGCCGGTGACAACGGCTACTTTCTGGGTTTTCACGGGTGTGTTCATTCAAATGGTTCCTGATGTCATACGCAGAGAGGTTGAGACTTGCGGCACCGCTTCGCCAACGTGCCATGAAGCACAGTATCGATCAGGGGGTCGCGGCAGGGGTTGCATCGACCTCGGGGCGGGTCCCACGCCAGGCGTTCAGGCTGGGGAATTCGCGGGTGCAGCCCATGCAGCGCAGCCTCTCAGCGTAGCGCATGACTCCCGCAGCATCCCGCGCAACCACGCGGTGGTAGCTGGTCGCGCCGCAGAAACTGCAGCAGTTGGTGGACGTTAGCTTGACGGGCTGCATGGGGTGGAATGGGTACATCGGCTTCAGAAGGGCCGCGCATCCGAAGGATTTTGGGTCCATTCAACGCAGCGGGTGTGGGGGGGCCACGGTCGTTGCGACCTGAAAGCAGTGGGCTGATGATAGGCGCGTGCATTGTCGAACAGCCTTGGCGAGGCTTGCGTGTGCGGGGGCACCCATCCGTCAACACATCTGCACCCCTGCAGCGACAGCCACGGAATCAACGTGCCACCATCCAGCCCTGAGCCTCCCCCATCAAATGCTCCCGAAACACTTGCGCAATGGGCGACAGCTGTTTGCCTTTGGGCCAGACCAGATGCCACTGCGACTGGATGGGAAAGCCTTGCACGTTGAGGATGGCAAGACCCTCGTGGTGGGCGCCCAACGCGTGGCGCGAGACGATGGACACGCCCAATTGGCCTTCTACCGACTCTTTGATGGCTTCGTTGCTGCCCAGCTCCAGCATAGCGCCGGGGGCAAAGCCCATCTGGCTCAGGTGAGCGTCGGTGGCCATGCGGGTGCCTGAGCCTTTTTCGCGCAGGATGAAGCGCTCGGCCTGCAATTGATCGAGTTGGACGCGCTTTTTGGCGGCGAGCTTATGGCCTGCAGGGACCACAACCACCAGCGGGTTGGGCATGAGGATGTGATCCTCCAGCGGCAAGTCAGCGGGCGGCATCGACATCACGTAAAGGTCGTCCAGATTGCTGCGCAGGCGCGTGATGACATGGTCGCGATTGAGCACCTCCAGCGAGATATCAATCTGCGGGTGCAGCTTGCAGAAGCTGCCCAGCAAGCGTGGCACAAAGTATTTGGCGGTGCTCACCACGGCGACCTTGAGCCGCCCGCTGGTGAGGCCTTTGGTGCCAGAGATGCGCTGCTCAAACGCATCCCACTCGCCAGCGACGGCACGCGCAGTGCGGGCCAGGGCGTGCCCGGCATCGGTGAGGTGCACGCGGCGCGAAACGACTTCATACAGCGGCAGGCCCACGGCCAGCGTTACTTCTCGCAGCTGCATGGAGGCAGTGGGCTGGGTCACATGCATGACCTTGGCGGCGGCGCTCACACTGCCGGTTTCGGCCAGCGCCAAAAAGAGGCGCAGCTGGCGAAAGGTAATGTTCATAGATTTTTATCTATAGGTAGTCGCATTCGAATCGATTTTACTTTGCAGATGGCCACCCCTAGCATCGGGCCCCAACAAGGAGTTGAACGATGCAAAGCCTGCTGGACCCTGCGATTTTGTTTTTTGCCCTGGGGGTGTTTGCATGCCTGGTGCGATCAAACCTCGAGATGCCTGTAGCCATCTCGAAATTTTTGTCCATTTACCTGCTGATGGCGCTGGGCCTCAAAGGCGGGTTTGCGCTGGCGGCCTCGGGCATGACGCCCAGCGTGGTCAGCAGCCTGGGTTTGGCCGTGCTGCTGGCGGTAGTGGTGCCCCTGGTGGGCTTTGCGCTGCTGAGGCGGTTTTTGTCAGGCTTTGACGCGGCAGCGGTGGCGGCGACGTATGGCTCGGTCAGTGCAGTGACGTTTGTGACTGCCACGCAATATCTGGAGTCGCAGCACATTGCCTACGGCGGCTACATGGCAGCGGCGATGGCGCTGATGGAGTCGCCCGCCATCATCCTGGCGGTGATGCTGGCCAACGCGCAGCGCCAGCGGCTGGCTGCAGCCGCAACACCTGCGGCAGCGCCGGTGTTGGCCATGGCGATGCCGGGCACTGGCGGCGGGGCAATGCCAGCACCGCGTGCAGGACCCGGCGGACCAGGACTGTCGATCGGCAAGATCCTGCATGAATCGTTCACCGACGGAACGCAACTGCTGCTGTTGGGCGCCATGGTGATTGGCCTCGTCACCGGCGATGCGGGCAAGGCAGCAATGCAGCCCTTTTCGGGCGACTTGTTCAAGGGCATGTTGTGTCTTTTCCTGCTGGACATGGGGCTTGCCACCGCGCGCAACCTGCCGGCCGTGCGCAAGCAGTCGCCGTGGCTGTTGGCGTATGCAGTGCTGGGGCCCCTGGTGCACGCCAGTCTCGCGCTGGGGCTGGCGTGGATGGCTCAAGTCCCTGCGGGCGACGCGGTGCTGCTGGTGGTGCTGGCAGCCAGCGCGTCGTACATCGCGGTGCCGGCTGTCGTCCGCTACGCCATCCCCGAGGCCGATCCATCGCTGTATGTCAGCCTGTCGCTGGGGCTGACGTTTCCGCTGAACATCGTGCTGGGGATTCCTCTGTACACGCAGGTGGTGCAGCGGCTGTGGGGCGTGTAGGGGAGACGATGCCCAGCGCTGGGTCTGTCATGCCGCGGAGCAGACGCGGGAGCCATGATTTTGCTATTTTTTTGATAGCTATTTGCGCTTTATCCGCAAGCACCTCAGGCGATGTGACCCATATTTTCCCAGCGGGAGGACGTAAACGCTCCCAAGGGTCATGCCCCGCACATCAAAACAAACTGCTCTGGCCCCGCAGCAACCCGGGCCGAAACTGCGACAGATCCAGCTCCATCCGTTCGCGATTCAGCCCCAGCTTGCGGCAGGTGGTGGCAAACCGCTGGCGCACCAGGTCGGCCCACAGGCCGCTGCCTTTCATGCGGGTGGCAAAGTCGCTGTGGTACGTTTTGCCCGCGCCGCGCTGGGCGTCTGAGAGGTTGTGCAGGTCTTGCACGCGCGCCATCACACGGGCTGCGCGCTGGGGGTAGTGCACCTGCAACCATTCGCGGAACAGCGCGTCCAGCTCCCACGGCAGGCGCAGCACGGTGTAGAAAGCGCTGCGGGCACCGGCGTCATGCGCGGCTGCCAGCACCTGCTCCATGTCTTCGGTGATGAACGGGATCTGCGGCGCCACGCTCACGCCCACGGGCACGCCCGCATCGGCCAGCGCGCGGATCGTTCGCAGGCGCCGGTGGGGTGCTGCGGCACGGGGCTCCATGCGGCGGGCCAGCGCCGGGTCGAGCGTGGTGATGGTGATGTACACGGCGGCCAGCCGCTGCGCAGCGAGTGGGGCCAACAGGTCAAGGTCGCGCTCGACCCCGCTGGATTTGCTGATGAGCGAGAACGGGTGGCGTGCGTCGCGCATCACCTCAATGAGGCTGCGGGTGAGCCGCAAGTCGCGCTCAACGGGCTGGTAGCAGTCGGTGTTGGAGCCGATGTTGATGAGCTTGGCTGCATACCGCGGCGCCCCCAGCTCGCGCCGCAGGACGTCGGCAATGTTGCGCTTGGCAATGATCTGCGTTTCAAAGTCCAGCCCCGGCGAGAAGTTGAGGTAGCTGTGCGTGGGCCTTGCGTAGCAGTAAATACAACCGTGCTCGCACCCACGGTAGGGGTTGACCGACAGGTCGAACGAGATGTCGGGCGAATCGTTGGCGCTGATGGCGCTGCGCACGTTTTCAAAATGCACGCGCGTGGCGAGTGCGGTGGCACCACCATCGCCCTCGCCACCGTCCTCATCGACTTCCTGGAGGCCCGATGCGCGGCACTGCCCGGTGTGCGGACTGGCCCAGCCGTCGTCCACCGGATCGCGCACGTCGCGGGAAAACCGGTGCGCCATGGCACTGGCAGCGCCCCGCCCCCGCACCGCCTGCAAGGGGATGCGGATTTCTTCGGGCGCTGGGGGGATGTCGGTGGTGTCGATGGATCGGCGCGGCATGGGAACGAAACACTCATGGGAGGTCGGTGGCAAGATCCACAGAATACTGTATTTTTATACAGTTATGTTGTCCGATTGGCACGGCCGCGAGAAGACGGAGCGGTCTGGTGCGGCACTGGGCGCGCAGGGGGATCGACAACGTCCCTGCAGGCGGCTAGGCACCAGCATCAAGGCGCGCAATCTCCGGGGAGACTGAGCACCAAGGCCAGCATGCCAAAACCCTGGCGGTATCGCCGAGGGGCCCTGTCGGTCGACGGCCCCATTGACCTCGCGCGGCAGTGCGAGATTCACGATGGTCTACAGTCGCGCCCTTTGCAACATCCCACCGAGGTATCGCCATGGCGCGCAAGCCCCAGATCACCCTGTCTTCTCTGGACATCGACCGCATCGAAGCCCTGCTGGCAGCCATTCCCGCCAGCGTTTTTCCGGGCAAGGCCGAGTTGCAAGGCGAGCTGGACCGCGCCGACGTGGTGGCGCCCGAAGACATTCCGCCCGACGTGGTGACCATGAACTCCACGGTGCAGTTCTCGATTCTGGAGACTGGCAAGGAGTTCTGCCTGACGCTCGTTTACCCCCGCGACATGGACGGAAGCACAGACCGGCTCTCGATTTTTGCGCCGGTGGGCAGCGCGCTGCTGGGGTTGTCAGTGGGAGATGAACTGGCTTGGCCAGGGCCGGGCGGCAAGTCGATGACCGTGCGCGTGAAGGACATCCTGTACCAGCCCGAAAGCGCGGGCGAGTTGCACCGCTGAGGCTGTCGTTGCCGGGCCCGCCTGCAATACGCCGCTTGGCGTTGCGGTCCCCAGCAGTGACAATGGCAGCCGCCATGACCACGCCGAGCCCGCCCGACCTCCCCCCGTCCATCGACCCGTTCGACCCGGACTCAACCCTGGCCTTCCAGAGCCGCATGGAGCGGGCACCCGAGTGGTTCTGCTCGTTCCTGGCCGGCAACAGCCGCGAAAAAAGCCGCCTCAAACGGGAGATGGCCACCATGAAAGGGTCGGTGGTATGGCTGGTGCAGCAGCGCCGCCAGGGCAACTGGACTGCCGACGAACGCACCCATCTGCGCGGCGTGATGCGCTCAGCGTCGTCGGTCAGTCCCTATCTTTTTATCTGGGTGATCCCCGGTTCGATGCTGATCCTGCCCTTCATGGCCTGGTTCCTGGACCGCCAGCGCAAGCGGCGCGAGCGCAAGCTGCTCGGCTAGAACCATGGGGGGGTGCGCGGATCCGCGCCCTGCCCTCCCACCCCGATCAGGCGGAGCCTGTCAACGCCGTCTGCCGCGCTTCGACGAGCGCAGGCGCAGCGTTCTGTATTGCTAGAGGCTGCGAGGCATCAAGCCCAGTGGCTTGACACCGCCACCAGCATGCCCGCACCCACCAGCCCCAGTTGCCAGCGCAGGGCCGTGGTCCATGAGGGCACATGGCGCTCCACCCGCAGGTACAACACCCGCCCGGCGGCAAGTGACAACACAAAGGCCAACACCATGCCCAGCGCGTTGAGCACGGGCGAATCTGGCCAGAGATGGCTGACCACTGCATTGACAAGCAGACACACCGAAAAGTGCACCAGAAAGACCGAGTAGGACATTTGTCCCAATTGCACCAGCGGCGCAAACCCGCTCCATGAGCGCACGCGCTCGGAGCGCAAGGCCAGCACCAGACACAGCGCAGTGACCGTGGACACGACAATCCGGCCGCGAAAATCCAGGGCCAGCGCAACCCCTCCCAGCAACACCATGACAGCGAGCCAGCCCTGTGCCTGGCGCCCCTGGGGTGCCCGCACGGCCCAGTGGGCGATCATGCCCAGACCGTAGGAGCCAAAGAAATACAGCGCCCACATGTCGAGCGTACCCATGCGATTGAACACCCACAACGACGCCGCAGTACCCGCCACCACGAGCCCCTGGGCCAGTCGGTCAGCCTGCCCCCGCGCCCCTGCTCCACGCAGCGCCTTGACGCCCGCCAGCAACAACACGCCCAGCGCAAACAACTGAAAGTCGATGGCCACGTACCAGACCCCGGCCGACAAGGCGTCTTCACCCACGATGTCCTGCAGCAGCAAGGCATTGGCCAGCAATTGGGACAGGGTGGGCTGCTCGGGGACCGAAGGGTGTTCCATCCACGGCCGCACCAGGGCCGACACCACCACCGAGAGCAGCAGCGCCACGGCATAAGGCACGACCAGCCGCACGAACCGTTTGGCGATGGCATTGCCCGCATGGTCAAAACGCGCCAGCCCTTGCGGCGCCAGGCTGGCTGCCGCCAAGTAGCCGCCCAGCACCAGAAACACCTGCACGGCCATCCGCCCGTAGTCATACAGCCAAGCCATCAGCACAGGGGCCAGAGGATGGGCGATGTCCGACATCGGGCCGTAAAAGGCCAGGTGGTGCCCGACGATGGCGGCGCACGCCATGCCCTTGACCATGTCGATCAGTGGCATGCGGGAGGTGGAAGAAGACATGTTGTTCTGGGTGGAATCAACCGGCCAGGGTGCAGCTGAACCCTGGGGCAAACCCGGTATTGTCCTCTTTCGGCGGTTTTTTTGCATGCCCTTCGTGTCTCCACCATGTCAATGCGGTGCCGCAGAGGAGTTCTTGTATTTCCTGAATTTTCAGTATTTACTGAAAATTCAGGAAACCAAGGCGCAATACGCCTCCATGACCTGGGTCACAACACTTCCTCCCCTGAACCGCCAGTTTGTGGCCCATTTCGGTGGAATGGCAGCCGCTGCGGCATCCATCGCACCGTGGGCCAGATGTATGCGCTCATATTTCTGTCGCCGCGCCCGGTCAATGCCGACGAGATCGCCGAGACGCTGGAGTTCTCTCGCTCCAACGTGAGCATGGGGCTCAAGGAGTTTGCAGGCCTGGCGTCTCGTCAAGCTCAGCCACCAACACGGCGACCGGCGCGAATACTTCGAAGCGCCCAAGGATGTGTGGGAAATCTTTCGCGTGCTGGTTGAGGAGCGCCGCCGCCGCGAGATCGAGCCCACCCTGTCGATGCTGCGCATGGCGCTGCTCGAAGAACCCAGTTCAGACGAAGAGCGCCACGCCCAGGAGCGCATGCGCGAGATGCACGAACTCATCGACCGGCTGATGACCTGGTTCGACGACGTGCAGCGCCTGGCCCCCGAAACCGCCCTGCAACTGATGGGAATGGGCACGGCCGTGACCCGGGTGCTGGAGTTCAAAGACCGGCTGACCGGCAAAGGCGGCACGCCCAAGGACAAAGGGGTCTGACGCCATGGACGGCTTCATGCTCGCGCGTCCAGTTCGCGGCCAACATCAGCTTTCACATCCTGTTTCCCACCATCACGATTGCGCTGTGCTGGTTTCTGGTGTTCTTTCGTCTGCGCCACCGGGCCACGCGCGGCACGCCGGCCGCAGTGGGCTGGGGGCAGGCTGACACCTTCTGGACCAAGGTGTTCGCGCCTGACCGCCTGTCCGTACAGCAAGGCCGCCAGCGCCACAGAATCGCTGGCGGTGATCGGCATCGGCGTGGCCACCACACTGCCTGCGATCATCGCCTCCACCATCTTCATGTACCGGGTGTTCTGGGGCAAGGCACGGGAGCTGGCGTACGGACTGTGATCAATCCGCTCAATACCTCAAGCTGCCCTCCGCATCCACGATGGCCAGCTCCACATAGGTAGAGCCGTTGTGGCTCTTTGGCGAGTATTTGACGTTGAAGCGCCCGAAGGATATTTCGCCAGCATCCTCCATCGTCTTGATGAAGGATTCCGTGGTCAGGTTGCGCCCCGTGCGGCGCAGGCCCTCGACCAACAGCCGCGCATGCACAAACCCTTCAAACTGCGAGGCCGAAGGTGGGGCACCCGGCGACTTGGCGCGCAGCAGGGCCAGGTATTCGGCCACAACGGGCACGGTGGTGCTGCGCAACGAGGGCATGATCTGCGCCAGGATGATGCCGCGCGCCTTGTCCTTGAGTTCGCGCTGGATCACGTCCACGCTGGCGACCGAAAAACCGTAGTGCGCAGGCCTTGCGGCCGTTGACTGCACCGCCTTGACGTAGCTCGTGAACGTGGTTCCTGCAGCCGCCACAATCACCGCCTGGGGCTGGGCGGCCTCGGTGGCCCGGGCTGCTGCGGCAAAATCGGGCTGCTTGGGGTCTAGCTTGATTTCTGCCACGAAGGCCAGTTTTTCCTCTTCGGAGGCTTTCTTGAGTTCGGCCAGCAAGGTCTTGCCCAAGCCATCGTCCTGGTAGAACACGGCCACGCGGCTCATGCCCTGCTGGCGCAACTGCGAGACGATCTTGCTGGCTTCGCTGGCGTAGCCCGCACGCACATGAAAGACGTAAGGATTGAGGGTGTCGCGAAACATCGTGGCCCCGGTGACCGGGCCAAACAACAGCGTACGGTGCTCCTTGATCAGCGGCAAAATGGCGGCCGTCTGCGCTGTCCCGGTGCTGTTGTAGATCATGAAGACCTTGTCGGTCTCCAGCAGCTGGCGCGTGTTCTCCAAGGCCTTCGGGGAGTCGAAAGCGTCGTCGAGCGTGGTGTAGCGGATCATGCGGCCATGCACACCGCCCTGCGCGTTCACGGCATCAAACAGGAGCCGCGAGCCCTCGCCATATTGGGCCGTCTGAGGCCCCAGCGGCCCCGACAGCACCGCCGACGCCCCCAAGCGAATTTCGTCGTTGGTCACGCCCTCATTGCGGGCATAGCCCCAGCTACCAGTGAGCAGGGCGACCAGCAGCACCACCAAAGAACGAAACATCACGCACCCACCTTGCAAAAAATGTGCTGACCGAACCACCAAAACAACAAAAAGCGCGTGCTTTTGGTTATTGTTCATCACCATTATCTGCAGTCAACGGGGGCCACTCATGGGGGTTTGCCCTTGCCTTGAGCGCCCCAAAAACAGCTTCGCCCGCGGTGCGTACCAGACACACTGCGGGCGAATCAACCTGCCTTCCGCCCCGCCGCCGCCCCCCTGGAAGCGGACAGCCACCGGAGGCCAAACAAGGTCAGCGCAACATCAGAGCTTCAGACGTGCGCGGGCCGCTTCGTATTCGCTGCGCAGCTTGGCCACCATCTCAGCCGTGCTCGTCACTGCATTGATGGCACCAATGCCCTGGCCACAGCCCCAGATGTCTTTCCAGGCCTTCTTAGCGTCGCCGCCAAAGTTCATCTTGCTGGGGTCAGATTCGGGCAGGTTGTCGGGGTCCATGCCCGCAGCACGGATCGACGGCGCCAGGTAGTTGCCGTGCACGCCGGTAAACAGGTTGCTGTAGACGATGTCGTCAGAGTTGCCATCCACAATCGCCTGCTTGTAGCCATCGCTGGCACGTGCCTCGTGCGTGGCGATAAAGGCCGAGCCGATGTAGCCAAAATCGGCGCCCATGGCCTGTGCGGCCAGCACCGCATCGCCGCTGGCGATCGAGCCACTCAACGCGATGGGGCCGTCAAACCACTGGCGGATTTCCTGGATCAGCGCAAACGGGCTCTTCACGCCCGCGTGGCCGCCCGCACCGGCTGCCACGGCGATCAGGCCGTCAGCGCCCTTTTCAATCGCCTTGTGCGCAAACTTGTTGTTGATGATGTCGTGCAGCACGATACCGCCCCAGGCATGCACGGCCTGGTTCACGTCTTCGCGGGCGCCCAGGCTGGTGATGATGATCGGCACCTTGTACTTGGCGCAGACCTGCATGTCGTGGTCCAGCCGGTCGTTGCTCTTGTGCACGATCTGGTTGATGGCAAAGGGGGCTGCAGGCTTGTCAGGGTTGGCCTTGTTGTAGGCCGCCAGGGTTTCGGTGATCTCGGCCAGCCATTCGTCGAGCAGCTCGGCGGGGCGGGCGTTGAGCGCGGGCATGGAACCCACCACACCGGCCTTGCACTGCTCGATCACGAGCTTGGGGTTGCTGATGATGAACAGCGGCGAGCCGATGACGGGCAGCGACAGGTTTTGCAACACGGGAGGCAGTTTGGACATGGCAACAACTTCCAGAAACAGGTTTTGATTGAAATAGCCCTCTAGCGCTTATTCTGCAAGCGCCAGCAGCTATTATTTTTATAGTAAAGGCTGCACCCTGTGCAGGCCTTGTCTCACTCCTCAACGGGCGGGGATGGTCCGCTTCAGAAGGATTCCAGCGCCAGCTCGGTCACGCTGGCCGCGCCTTCCACAATGCTGTCGCGCAGGCCAGGGGCCTTCACCAGAATGTGGTCCGCATAAAACTGGGCCGTGGTGATTTTTGCGCGCATGAAGGCTTCGTCCTGTCCCTTGTGCAACAGGTCCTGCGCCACCAGCAGGCTGCGCGCCAGCTGCCAGCCCGCCACCACGTTGCCCGCCAGCATCAGGTAAGGCACGCTGCCCGCAAACACGGCGTTGGGCTGGGCCTTGGTGCCACCGGCCACAAAGTCGATCACATCGAGCAACGCCTTGCGTGCGGCCGTGAGGCGCTTGGCCACAGACAGGGCTGCGGGCGTGCCGCTGGTCAGCAGGTCGGCCTCGGTCTTCTCGATCTGCGCGGCGATGCCCTTGGCGGTCTGACCACCATCGCGCGCCGTCTTGCGGCCCACGAGGTCGTTGGCCTGGATGGCGGTGGTGCCTTCGTAGATGGTCAGGATCTTGGCGTCGCGGTAATACTGGGCCGCACCGGTTTCCTCAATGAAACCCATGCCGCCATGCACCTGCACGCCCAGGCTGGTCACTTCCAGGCTGGTCTCGGTGCTGTAGCCCTTGACCAGCGGCACCATGAATTCGTAGAACGCCTGGTTCTGCTTGCGTGTCTCGGCGTCGGGGTGGTGGTGGGCGGCGTCAAACGCAGCAGCGGCCACGGTAGCCATGGCGCGGCAGCCTTCCACAGTGGCGCGCATGGTCATGAGCATGCGCTTCACGTCGGGGTGGTGAATGATGGCGGCGCTGGCGGCAATGGAGCCGTCCACGGGGCGGCTTTGCACGCGGTCCTTGGCGTACTGCACGGCCTTTTGGTAGGCGCGCTCGGAGATCGCAATGCCCTGCATGCCCACGGCGTAGCGGGCGGCGTTCATCATGATGAACATGTATTCGAGGCCCCGATTCTCCTGGCCCACGAGGAAGCCCACAGCACCGCCGTGGTCGCCAAACTGCAACACGGCCGTGGGGCTGGCCTTGATGCCCAGCTTGTGCTCGATGCTCACGCAGTGGGCGTCGTTGCGTGCGCCCAGGGTGCCGTCCTGGTTCACCATGAACTTGGGCACCACAAACAGACTGATGCCCTTCACGCCTTCGGGCGCGCCCGCCACCCGTGCCAGCACGAGGTGGACGATGTTCTCGGCCATATCGTGCTCGCCATAGGTGATGAAGATCTTGGTGCCAAACACCTTGTAGGAGCCGTCAGGTTGCGGCTCGGCGCGCGTGCGCACCAGGGCCAGGTCCGACCCCGCCTGGGGCTCGGTCAGATTCATGGTGCCAGTCCACTCGCCGGTCACCAGCTTCTCGAGGTAGGTGGCCTTGAGTTCATCACTGCCCGCCGTGAGCAGCGCCTCGATGGCGCCATCGGTCAGCAGCGGGCACAGCGCAAAGCTCATGTTGGCGCTGTTGGTCATCTCGATGCAGGCCGCGCCAATGGTCTTGGGCAGGCCTTGCCCGCCGAAGTCGGCGGGGTGCTGCAGGCCTTGCCAGCCGCCTTGCCCGTATTGGTGAAAGGCGTCCTTGAAACCGGGGGTGGTGGTGACCACACCGTCTTTCCAGCTGGAAGGGTTCTTGTCGCCCTCGAAATTGAGCGGAGCCAGCACGCCCTCGTTGAACTTGGCGCATTCTTCCAGCACGGCAGCGGCCGTGTCCAGGCCCGCGTCTTCAAAGCCGGGGATTTGGGCGATCTGTTCGATGTTGGCCAGGTGCTCGATGTCGAACAGCATGTCCTTGACGGGGGCGGTGTAGCTCATGAAAGTCTCCGGGAACACGAAAAATTGTCAAAAAAAAGGCATCGCAAGCGATGCCTTTTGGGGCGTTGATACCGTCAGGCCGCCTTACAGCGCCTTGACCAGTTCAGGCACGGCCGTGAACAGATCCGCCTCCAGCCCATAGTCAGCCACCGAGAAGATCGGTGCCTCAGGGTCCTTGTTGATCGCCACGATCACCTTGGAGTCCTTCATCCCGGCCAAGTGCTGGATGGCGCCCGAGATACCGGCAGCCACGTACAACTGGGGCGCCACGATCTTGCCGGTCTGGCCCACTTGCAGGTCGTTGGGGGCGTAGCCCGCGTCCACCGCTGCGCGGCTGGCACCAATGGCGGCGCCCAGCTTGTCGGCCAGCGGGGTCATGACTTCGTCAAACTTTTCCTTGCTGCCCAGCGCCCGGCCACCAGAGACGATGATCTTGGCGGCGGTCAGTTCGGGGCGGTCGTTCTTGGCGATTTCGCTGCCCACATAGCTGCTCTTGCCTGCGTCGGCCGTTGCGGCGGCTGTTTCGACGGCGGCACCACCACCGGTGGCTGCTGCGGCATCAAAGCCGGTGGCGCGCACGGTGATGACCTTCACGCTGTCTGCGCTTTGCACGGTGGCGATGGCGTTGCCAGCGTAGATGGGGCGCTCGAAGGTGTCGGCGGCCACCACTTTGGTGATGTCGCTGATCTGGGCCACGTCGAGCTTGGCAGCCACGCGGGGGGCCACGTTCTTGCCGCCGGCGGTGGCAGGGAACAGGATGTGGCTGTAGTTGCTGGCCGCATTTCCCTGAAGTGCCAGGACTTGCGCAGCCACGTTTTCTGCCAGGCCATGGGCCAGGCCGGTGGCGTCGGCGTGGATGACCTTGGCGACACCGGCGATCTGGGCAGCGGCAGCGGCGGCGGCGCCCGCGTTGTGGCCTGCCACCAGCACGTGTACGTCACCACCGCAGGCCACAGCGGCCGTCACGGTGTTGAGGGTTGCGCCCTTGATGGAGGCGTTGTCGTGTTCAGCAATAACGAGTACCGACATGTCAGATCACCTTCGCTTCGTTCTTGAGTTTCTCGACCAGGGCGGCCACGTCGGCCACCTTGATGCCTGCGCCGCGCTTGGCGGGCTCGGCCACCTTCAGGGTCTTGAGGCGGGGGGCTACGTCCACACCGAGGTCTTCGGGTTTGACGATATCGAGCTGCTTTTTCTTGGCCTTCATGATGTTGGGCAAGGTGACGTAGCGGGGCTCGTTCAGGCGCAGGTCGGTGGTGATGACGGCGGGCAGCGACAGGGCCAGGGTTTCCAAGCCGCCGTCGATTTCACGGGTCACGCTGACCTTGTCGGCCGCCAGGTCCACCTTGCTGGCGTTGGTGGCCTGGGGCAGGTCCGCCAAAGCGGCCAGCATCTGGCCGACCTGGTTGGCGTCGTCGTCAATGGCTTGTTTGCCCAGGATGACGAGGCCGGGTTGTTCCTTGTCCACCAGGGCCTTGAGCAGTTTGGCCACGGCCAGGGGCTGCAGGTCCAGGTCGGCTGGGGTTTCAACCAGAATGGCACGATCGGCACCAATGGCCATGGCGGTGCGCAGGGTTTCCTGGCACTGCGTGACGCCGCAGGAGACAGCGATGACTTCGGTCACCAGGCCTTTTTCTTTCAGGCGCACGGCCTCTTCAACGGCGATTTCGTCAAAGGGGTTCATGCTCATCTTCACGTTGGCGATGTCCACACCCGTGTTGTCCGACTTCACTCGGACCTTCACGTTGTAGTCCACCACGCGCTTGACAGGGACCAAGACCTTCATTGCTGCGGCTCCTAATAGAGTTGGTTGAATTGACGTTTACGTAAACTAGAACATTCTATGTCGCACTGCAACGAAAGCGCTACGGGGCCGGGACACAGACCTCATGATTGCAAAAAAGAACGATCGTGCTTTTTGTGAATTATAGGCGAGTGCGCCAGGTCGGTGTCCAGAATTTGCTGTCGCGTGCGATACCCGGCGCCCGCGGGGTCGGCACCAACGGAACCGCTCACGCTGGCGCAACCGGGGCCGAGGCTGGCGTAGCAGGCGACGTACTGGGCGACATCGCGGCGGGAAGCGCCCCATCCACCTGGACATGCATGACCCGCTGCGGGTAGGGAATTTCGATCCGATGGGCCCGCAGTGCGCTCAGGATGGCGCAGTTGATCTCAGAGCGCAGGCCCAGCGCGCCATTTTCGGGGTCGGCAATCCAGAAACCCACGGTGAACTCCAGCCCATCGGCACCAAACGCCGACAGCGCTACGCTGGGTGCGGGCTCTCGCAACACCCGGGTGCTGGCCAGCGCAGCGTCGGCAAGCAGGCGCGTCACCAGATCCACATCGCTTTCATAAGCCACGCTGACCACGGTGGACAACCACACCCTGGGGTCAGCCAGCGACAGGTTTTCGACCCGCTGGGTGATCAACATCTCATTGGGTACGATGGACTCGCGGCCCGTGGACGATCGCACCACGGTGTAGCGGGCGTTGATATTGGTGATGCGCCCCTCGAAGTTGTCCACGCGCACGTTGTCACCAATTCGCATGCTGCGCTCGGCCAAAATGACAAAACCACTCACGTAGTTGGACGCCAGTTTCTGCAGCCCAAAACCAATACCCACGCCCACGGCACCGCCCAACACCGACAGCGCCGTCAGGTCGATGCCCACCGCCGACAGGGCCATGATGAGCCCCACAAAAATCAGCAGCGCCCGCACAGCATTGCTCACGGCCTTGCGCAGCGATAGCTCGGCCCCGGTGGCCGAGCGCAGGAGGCGCGACTCGATGGCCGCAGAAATCCACAACGCCACCAGCAGCACGGCAGCGGCCGTCAAAGCACCTTCGATCATGGTGCGCACCGACAGTGTGGTGCCCCCGACCTTCCAGTGGATCTGGTCCAGCTCATCGAGCACCAGTGGCAAAAGCCCGGTGACCCACAGCACCATGCCCAGCCAGGCCAGCCAGGAGATAGAGCGCTCGATGGGCCGCACCCAGGCTGCCTGGGGGTAAGCCACCTGCAGCACTTTCACGCCAATGCGAATCACCACCAGCGCCACCAACACCGGAATCGCCACCTTGAAGACGGCCAACGGCAACCAATGGTGCAGCAGCGTGCGCGCCACGTAGGCCAGGCCCAGGAGTACCAGCGGGAACAGCGCACCGTCCACGATCCGCACCCCGAACAGGATGGAGCGTGGATCGCCCCGGTGCAGGCCCCGCTGCAACAGGGAAACCAGCGCCCAGGCCAGCGCCACACACCCCACCAAAGTGGCCAGTTCCACCAGCACCGTCGGGCTCAGAAAGGCCTGTAACCACAGGCCCACATCGTCCAGCATCGGTTTGTCCATCACGCAGGTCCTCAGCGCTTCCAGCTGGGCTGGCGTTTTTCAGCAAAGGCGCGCGCACCTTCCTGCGCAGCCTCATCCATCATGTTGGTGGCCATGGCCTGGCCCGCCAGTTGGTAGGCAGCCTCCATGCCCAGCTCGCGCTGCTGATACACCAGCGCCTTGCCCATGGCCACCGCCACACGGGGCTTTTGCAGGATGGACTGCACCAGCTTTTCGACCTCGGCGTCCAGCGCGTCGGCGGACACCACGCGGTTCACCAGTCCTTGTGCCAGCGCGGTGGGGGCGTCGATGAAATCGCCGGTCAGCAGCATCTCCATCGCCCGCTTGGCCGGCACGTTGCGCACCAGCGGCACGCTGGGCGTCGCGCAGAACAAACCATAGTGAATGCCACTGGTGGCAAAACTGGCGCTGTCAGCCGCTACAGCCAGATCACACTGCGCCACCAGCTGGCAACCTGCCGCTGTGGCCATGCCCTGCACACGCGCAATCACGGGCACTGGCAGTTTGTGGATGGTCAGCATCATGCGGCTGCATTGGGCAAACAGCTTCTGGTAGTAAGCCAGCTCGGGGTTGGCAGCCATGTCCTTGAGGTTGTGCCCCGCGCAAAACGCTTTGCCCGCCGCAGCCAGCACCACCACGCGCACCGACTCGTCGCTGCCTGCCGCCTCCAACGCCTGCTGCAGCGCAGAGAGCATCTCGCTGCCCAAGGCGTTGAAACGTGCAGGATCGTTCAAGGTCAAAGTCACCACCCCGCGCGGGTCGCGGGTGATCTGCAGAAGATCCATGGAATGCGTTGTCATGTCGATTTCCTCTCCTCGCTTGACGGGACGCGAAGAATACAACTGGCGCACGCCCAATCAGCGGATTCCGCACAGCGGCTCAGGGGGATGGTCACAAGTCCGCCAGGACGCGCAGGTGCGCCTCCACGCTGCGCGCCAGCGGGCCCATCACGTAGCCGCCTTCCAGGCACGACACGATGCGGCCCTTGGAATAACGACGGGCCACGTCCTTCACGCGGTGGGTGATCCAGGTGTAGTCCTGCTCGGTCAGACCCAACTGGCCCATATCGTCCTCGCGGTGGCCATCAAAACCCGCGCTCACAAAAATCATCTCCGGCTTGAAGGCCTCCAGCCGGGGCATCCACATCATCTCGATGATCTCGCGGATGTCCATGCCGCGGGTGTATGCCGGCACCGGCACATTCACCATGTTGGGGGCAGGCTCGTGGTCGCCGCTGTACGGGTAGAACGGGTGCTGGAAGATGCTGACCATCAGCGCACGCGGGTCATTGGCCAGGATGTCCTCGGTGCCATTGCCGTGGTGCACGTCAAAGTCCACCACCGCCACACGCTGCAGGTTGTAGCGCTGTAGCGCGTACTTGGCCGCCACGGCCACGTTGTTGAAGAAACAAAAACCCATGGCCTTGTCACGGCAGGCATGGTGCCCAGGGGGACGCACCGCGCAGAACGCGTTTTCGACCTCACCCGCCATCACGGCATCGGTGGCCGCCAGCGCAGCCCCGGCGGCTCGCAGCGAGGCTTTCCAGGTGTGGGCGTTGATGGAGGTGTCGGTGTCGATCTGCGCATAGTTGGGGCCACCCGCCATCAGCTCCTCATTGAGCCGGTCAGACAGGCCGCGCAAGGCAGCGATGTGCATGCGCCCGTGGGCCAATTCGATGTCGGCCAGCGAGGCCTCGGGGGCCTCGTAGCGCTCCAGCGCGTCGCCCACGCCGGTGACCAGCAAGCGGTCTTCAATGGCATCCAGCCGCTCAGGACATTCGGGGTGCCCCGGGCCCATCTCGTGCTTCCAACAATCCCGGTGGGTGAAATAGCCCGTCTTGCTCACAGTCAATCCCCGTGTCTCGTATTTTTCGGATAACGTCATGCCATGAATGCACAGCACAAGATCAAATCGCTTCTGGATCAGCTTAACACGGTGATCGTGGGCAAAAAGGCCCAGGTCCAGGACTGCGTGGCCTGCCTGCTGGCGGGGGGCCATCTGCTCATCGAAGACGTGCCGGGCGTGGGCAAAACCACGCTGGCGCACGCGCTCTCGCACACCTTTGGCCTGCAGTTTTCACGCGTCCAGTTCACTGCCGACCTGATGCCCAGCGACCTGACCGGCGTGTCGGTGTATGAACGTGGCAAAGAGGCCTTCGTGTTCCACCCCGGCCCGGTGTTTGCCCAGGTGCTGCTGGCCGACGAAATCAACCGCGCCAGCCCCAAGACACAAAGCGCGCTGCTCGAAGCCATGGAGGAAAAACAGGTGTCGGTGGAAGGCGAAACCCGCGCCCTGCCACATCCCTTTTTTGTGATCGCCACCCAGAACCCGCACGACCAGCTGGGCACGTTTGCGCTGCCCGAGTCACAGCTCGACCGCTTTTTGATGCGCATCTCCATCGGTTATCCCGACCGCGCCGCCGAGCGTTTGCTTTTGGCGGGTGCCGACCGGCGCGACATGGTGAGCAGCTTGCTGCCCCTGCTGTCCGGCGACGAACTGACCGAGCTGCAGCGCCAGGTGCAGGCGGTGCACACGGCCGACCCGCTGCTCAACTATGTGCAGGATCTGATCGCCGCTACGCGCTCGGGCCGCTGGTTCCTGCAAGGCCTGTCGCCCCGCGCGGGCATTGCGATGCTGCGTGCGGCCAAGGCCCAGGCGCTCATCAGTGGACGCGACTATGTGGCGCCTGACGACGTGCAGGCCGTGCTGCCCCAGACCATCGCCCACCGCCTGGTGCCTGTGGGCGATGCCGGACGCGGCGCGGTAGAGCAGGTGCGCGCCATGGTGGAAGCCGTCCCGCTGCCCTGACCGATGGAATCCGCCGCCCAGAGCCCCCTCTCGCCCACCGCGCGCTGGCGCAGCTTGGCTGCCCGGCTCAGCCCCCTCGCGCCGCTTCGCAAACGTTTCCAGCGTTGGTGGCAGGCGCGGCTGCCCTTGAACGACACCCTGCTGCTCACGCAGCGCAACGTTTACATCCTGCCGACCAGCTCGGGATGGATGCTGGCGCTGACGCTGATCGTGCTGCTGGTGGCGTCCATCAACTACCAGCTCAACCTGGGCTATCTGCTGACCTTTCTGCTGGCGGGCAGCGCCGTGGCGGGCATGCACATCTGCCACGCCAACCTGCGCGGCCTGACCTTGCACCTGAAGGCGCCCGAGCCGCACTTCATGGGTACCAGCACGGCATTCGAGCTGCAGCTGTCCAGCGAGCGCAAGTCACCACGCTACGGCATTGCACTCGCGGTACACGGCATGGGCAAGGCCGAGCACCACTGGGCCTGGACGGACGTGCCCGCCCAGGGTCAGGCCAGCGTGCAGGTGGCCTTCCGGCCCACGCGCCGGGGCCTGCACCGCGTGCCAACGCTCACGGCCGAGACGCGGTTTCCGCTCGGCACCTTCCGCGTCTGGACCTACTGGCGCCCAGCGGCCGAAGTGTTGGTATACCCCGCACCGGAGGTGCCGACCCCCGCCCTGCCCCCAGGTGAGCCGCGCGCAGGGGGCACCGGCAGTGCCGCATCGCAGGGCATTGGCGAGTTCGACGGTGTGCGGGCCTACCGGCGCGGCGACCCGCTCAAGCTCGTGGTCTGGAAAAAAGCGGCCAAGTCGCTGGCCACGGGCACCGACGACCTGGTGAGCCGCGACGCCCAACAGGCCCAGCGTCATGAACTGTGGCTAGACCTGGCCCGCACCACACTGCCCGAGCAAGAAGCCCGCATCGCACGCCTGACGGCGTGGGTGCTGCAGGCCGACCGGCTGGGCCTGGACTACGGCCTGCGCCTGCCCGGGGTCGAGATTGCGCCCGATGCGGGTGCGGCCCACCGCAGGCGCTGCCTGGAAGCGCTGGCCTTGTGCTGACACCCTCCATGAACAGTTTTTGTATAAAAATGGCCTCTTGCGCATGCCCCATATGCGCAAGCAGCTATTTATTCAATAGCAAAAAAATCGCCCTGCCCCTGGCGCCCCCCGTATTGCCATGACCCTGCGCCAAACCCTTCACGCCCTGCCCCGCGATGCGCGCGACACCCTGTTTTTGCTGTTCGTGATCGCCTGGGTGATTGCGCCACAGGTGGGCGTTCTGCCCGTATGGGCCAGCCTGCTCGCAGGCGCGCTGCTGCTGTGGCGCGGTTGGCTGGCCTGGTACGGCCGCCCCCTGCCAGGGCGATGGGTGCTGGGCATTCCCCTGGTCTTGGCCGTGGCGGGCACGCTGTACACACACCGCACCATCCTGGGACGCGACGCGGGCGTGACGCTGATCGTGATGCTGCTGGCGCTCAAGATGCTGGAGCTGCGCGCGCGGCGCGATGCCATGGTGGTGTTTTTTCTGGGTTTCTTCACGATGCTCAGCAACTTCTTCTTCTCGCAGTCCCTGTTCACTGCGGCCGCCATGCTGATCGCGCTGCTCGGGCTGCTCGCGGCCGTGGTCAACGCCCACATGCCCGTGGGGCGCCCGCCGCTCGGGCAGGCCTTTCGCACGGCCGGCACCATGGCCTTGCTGGGCGCGCCCATCATGGCGGCGCTGTTCATGCTGTTTCCGCGCATGGCGCCGCTGTGGGGCATGCCCAGCGACACCATGGCGGGGCGCAGTGGTCTATCGGGCGTGATGAAGGTGGGCAACATTGCCGAGCTGGCGCTGGACGACAGCGTGGCGCTGCGCGTGCGTTTCGACAGCCCCGATGGCGCAGCACCGCCGCAAAGCGATCTGTACTTCCGTGGTCCCGTGTTCGGCCGCTTTGATGGCAGCGAGTGGCATCCACTCTCGGGGCGCACCGACGACATCGCCCTGTCGCGGCCCGGCACCTCGGCCAACCTGCAGGTCCGCGGCGAACCTGTGCGCTACGAGGTGACTCTGGAGCCCCACCAGCGCCCCTGGCTGCTGCTGCTGGACGCCGCCGTGAAAAAACCTGCAATCGCAGGCATGGGCACGTTCATGACGCAGGACCTGCAGTGGCTGACCAGCCGGCCCATCACCGACGTGGTCCGGTATCAGGCCGAGAGCTACCCCCAGTTCACACACGGGCCCAGCGCCCCCACCACCAACCTGCGCGCCTACACCGAGCTGCCCACGGGCTTCAACCCCCGCACCCTCGCGCTGGCCCAGCAGATGCGCAGCGACCCGCAAATCAACCCCAACCCCGCCCAAGACACCGCCGAGGCCCTGGTCAACGCTGCACTCGCGCGGCTGCGCTCCGGGGGTTACATCTACACCCTGGAGCCCGGTGTGTACGGCCAACACACCGCCGACGAGTTCTGGTTTGACCGCAAGGAAGGTTTTTGCGAACACATCGCCTCAGCCTTTGTGGTGCTGATGCGCGCGCTGGACATTCCGGCGCGCATCGTCACCGGCTACCAGGGCGGCGACCGCAACCCCGTGGACAACCTCTGGACAGTGCGCCAGAGTGATGCCCACGCCTGGGCCGAGGTCTGGATCGCGGGGCGCGGCTGGGTGCGGGTGGACCCCACCGGCGCCGTCTCGCCCGGACGCACCGGCGCTTTTCAAAGGCTGCGGGCGCCCCAAGGGGCCTTTGCATCGGCCATGGGCACGGTCATCAGCCCGGGCTTCGCGCAGAACCTGCGCGCGGTGTGGGAGGCCGTCAACAACGGCTGGAACCAATGGGTGCTCAACTACACCCAAAGCCGCCAGTTCGATCTACTCAAGTCGCTGGGTTTTGAGTCCCCCAGCTGGCAGGACCTGACCATGGTGCTGGGCATTCTCATCATCGTGGCGGCCCTCGGTGGCATGGTCTGGAGCCTGTGGGAGCGCAGCCAGCACGACCCCTGGCTGCGCCTGCTGGCGCGCGCGCGCCAGCGCCTGGCCCGCGCCGGGCTGGTGCTGCCCGATACTCTGCCGCCCCGCGCCATGGCCGAACGCGTGCAGGCACAATTTGGCGCCCCCGCCACGGCGGTGGCCGATTGGCTGCTGCGCCTCGAACACCTGCGCTATGCGCCCCATCCCGACACCGAATGGACCAGCCTGCGGCGCGAGTTCCGCACGCTGCCTTGGCCCCCTGCGCCCAAACCTTGACCCCCGGACATGCCGAAGACCCTCACCCCGATCACCGCATTAGCTACATTATTGATAGCATCTTGCGCACTATCCGCAAGCGCCAATACCACAAAACCCTCAAAACCCTCCCAATCCACCGCCACCAAGGCTCAGGCCAGCCACGGCCATGGCGCCGGAGGCGCCCGCGCCAAGACGCCGGTGCTTTATGCCTCGCGCCCCGAGGCCATGGACTTTGCCGACGACCTGGCCGCACGCCGAGACCTCGACCGCGAATGGGTGCGCCAGGCCATCGGGCAGGCGCATTTTCTGGGTCAGGTGCCCCGGCTGATGCTGCCACCCGCCAAGGGCACCGCCAAGAACTGGCGCGTGTACCGCAGCCGCTTCATCGACCCCATCCGCATCCGTGCGGGCCAGCGGTTTTGGCAAGAGAACCAGGCCGCGCTGGAGCGGGCCGAGCACGAGTACGGCGTGCCCGCCGAGATCATCGTGGGCATCATTGGGGTAGAGACGATTTACGGCCAGCAGATGGGTACCTTCCGTGTAATGGACGCGCTGGCCACGCTGGCGTTTGACTTCCCGTCAGCCCACCCGCGCGCCAAGGAGCGCACCGAATTCTTTCGCCGCGAGCTGGAGCAGTTTCTGAGCCTCACCAACCGCAGCAACACCGACCCGTTCGAGCCGCGCGGCAGCTACGCAGGGGCCATGGGCCTGGGGCAGTTCATGCCATCGAGCTGGGTGCGCTACGCGGTGGACTTTGATGGCGATGGCCGCGTGGACCTGTTCAAGAGCCCGGCCGACGCCATTGGTTCGGTGGCCAACTACTTCCGGGGCCATGGCTGGACACCGGGCATGCCCACCCACTTCGGCGTGCAGTTCGACACCACGCGCCTGCAACTCGACGAGTTGATGGCCCCCGACATCTTGCCCACCTTCAGCGTGCCCAGCATGCAGGCCAAGGGCGCGATGCTCGACGCCCAGGGTGAGCAGCACACCGGACCGTTGGCGCTGGTGGAACTGCAAAACGGCGGCGATGCGCCCAGCTACGTGGCGGGCACCGAGAACTTCTACGCCATCACGCGCTACAACTGGTCCAGCTACTACGCGATGGCCGTGATCGAGCTGGGCCGGGAAGTGGCTGCAGCGCGCGCGCGCTGATCCCGCGCGTACACCGCAGCGCTTTCGGAGCAGCAGGTGATGCGTACCGCTGGCCCGACGACCCAGGTGAGATTTGGCACGGCCCCCGGGCGCACTGGCGCAAGACAGTCCACAATGCCAGGCTTGGCCCGCTGGCCCGGCAGCCCTGCCACACCGGCACGCATCTTTGCCCCCTCACCTTCCCCATGCCTGCATCCCCTTCTCCAACGCCCGTTGCGGACGCTATCGTCCGTGTGCGCGGCGTGAGCAAAACCTACGCGGGCGGCTTCCAGGCGCTCAAAAACATTGATCTCGACATTCGGCGCGGCGAGATTTTTGCCTTGCTCGGCCCCAACGGCGCGGGCAAGACCACGCTCATCAGCGTGATCTGCGGCATGAGCAACGCCACGGCCGGGACCATCAGCGCCGACGGCCACGACACCGTACGGGACTACCGCGCAGCCCGCGCTGCCATTGGCCTTGTGCCCCAGGAGCTGCACACCGATTCGTTTGAAACCGTGTGGGCCACGGTCAACTTCAGCCGGGGCTTGTTTGGCAAGGCGCCCAACCCCGCGTTCATCGAAAAGATCCTCAAGGACCTGTCGCTCTGGGACAAGCGGGACAACAAAATCCTTGCGCTGTCGGGCGGCATGAAACGCCGCGTGCTGATTGCCAAAGCGCTGTCGCACGAACCCAAGATCTTGTTCCTGGACGAGCCCAGCGCGGGCGTGGACGTGGAGCTGCGACACGACATGTGGCGTCTGGTGCGGGCGCTGCGCGATGCGGGCACCACCATCATCCTGACCACACACTACCTGGAAGAAGCCGAGGACATGGCCGACCGCATCGGCGTGATCCGCAAGGGCGAGCTGATCGTGGTGGAAGACAAGGTGGTGCTGATGCGCAAGCTGGGCAAAAAGCAACTGGCCATCTCGCTGCAACTACCCATGGAGCAGGTGCCCGCATCGCTGGCCCGTTGGCCGCTGGTGCTCAGCCATGGCGGCACCACGCTCACCTACACCTTTGACACTCAGCAGGAGGACACCGGTATTGCCGCCCTCTTGCGCGCACTGGCCGAGCATGGCATTGACTTCAAGGACTTGCATTCCAGCGAGAGCTCGTTGGAAGACATCTTCGTGAGCCTGGTGCACCAGGACCAGAACCAGCCGCCCAACGAACACAAAGCATCCCAAGCATGACCGGCCTGAACCTGCATGGCGTGCGCGCCATCTACCGTTTTGAAATGAACCGCGCGTTTCGCACCTGGATGCAGAGCCTGATCGCGCCCGTACTCTCCACGGCGCTGTACTTCATTGTTTTTGGCTCTGCCATCGGCTCGCGCATGGGCGACATTGGCGGCGTGAGCTATGGCGCATACATCATCCCCGGCCTGCTCATGCTGTCGCTGCTCTCCGAGAGTATTTCCAACTCGGCCTTCGGCATCTACATGCCCAAGTGGTCCGGCACCATCTACGAGCTGCTCAGCGCGCCGGTCAACTGGGTCGAGGTGCTGCTGGGCTATGTCGGCGCGGCAGCGACCAAGTCGCTGCTGGTGTCGGTGCTCATCCTCGCCACCGCTCGGGTGTTCGTACCGTACGAGGTGGCGCACCCGGTGTGGATGGTGGGCTTTCTGGTGCTCACGGCCGTCACGTTCTGCCTGTTCGGCTTCATCATTGGCCTCTGGGCCGACAGTTTTCAAAAACTGCAGGTCATCCCGCTGCTGGTCATCACACCCCTGACCTTTCTGGGCGGTGCGTTCTACAGCATCAACATGCTGCCGCCGTTCTGGCAGACCGTTTCCCTGTTCAACCCGGTGGTCTATCTCATCAGTGGGCTGCGCTGGGCGTTCTATGGCCAGGCCGATGTCCACATCGGCGTGAGCACGGGCATGACGCTGGTGTTCATGGCCCTGTGCCTTGCCGTGGTTTGGTGGGTGTTCAAGACCGGGCACCGCATTCGGCGCTAAGCGCATCGCCTCAGTGTCGTGAGGCGAATGGCCGCATCAATAGCGCTGCATGGTGCAGCTGTGCGGCTGCTGTGCCTTGGCGGCAGGAATTTGCCGCACCACGCGAAAGCCGTAGCCTGAGCCTTCCACATCGAACTTCACGCCCGGCGCGCCTTTCTTGTCCATCACGCCCACGGCCAGCGCCTGCTGGAACTGGTGGTCTGCCGCGCGCATGCGGCCACCTTGGCCAGAGAGCTGCACGTTGGCGTTTTCCATCTGGCGTGCGATAGCCACTACGTCGGTGCTGCCCGCGCGCTCGATGGATTGCGCCAGCGCCTCCACCATGAGCTGCATGCGCATGTGCACATAGTCGTCCTGCGGCTTGGGAAAACGCGTGCGGAACGATTGGTAAAAACCTTCGCTCTGCGCACCCGGCACATTGGGCAGCCAGTCAGCCACCGCCACCACCTTGCCGATGCCTGCATCACCAATGGCGGCAGGTGCGCCCAGCGCATTGCCATAAAAGGTGTAGAAGCTGCCTTCGTAACCCACGTCGCGCGCAGCCTTCACCAACAGCGTTAAATCGTTGCCCCAATTGCCCGTGACCACCGCCTGTGCACCGCTGGCCTTGATCTTGACGGCGTAAGGCGCGAAGTCTTTCACGCGGCCGACGGGGTGCAGCTCTTCACCCACCACCGCCACATCGGGGCGCTGGGCGCCCAGCTGTTTCTTGGCCTCGCGCAGCACGGCCTGGCCAAAGCTGTAGTCCTGGCCAATGAGGTAAACGCTCTTCAAGGCCTTGTCCTCGCGCATCACCTCCATGAGCGCGGCCATGCGCATGTCGGCATGGGCATCAAAGCGGAAGTGCCAGAAGCTGCACTTCTCGTTGGTGAGGATGGGGTCCACCGCCGAGTAGTTGAGGAAAATCACGCGCTTGGTCGGCTCGCGCTCGTTGTGCTTGTTGATGGCCTCGATCAGCACGGCAGCAGTGGCCGAAGAATTGCCCTGCAGGATGACCTGCGCGCCATCGTCAATGGCGGCACGCAGTGCCGACAACGCCTCTTCGTTCTGGCCCTTGCTGTCATAGCGCTCCAGCGCCAGCGGGCGGGGCCCGCCCACGGCGGCTGGCAGCTGCACGCCACCGCGCGCGTTCACGCGCTCCAGGGCCCAGTACAGGTTGCGATAGACCGCTTCACCGGTGTTGGCAAACGGGCCCGACAGGCTTTCGATGAGCGCCATTTTCAGGGGCTTGGCCTGCGACACAGCGGCAGGCACTGGTGCCTGCGCCCAGCCGGCGGTCACGGGGGCCAGCGTGCCCGCCAGGGCCGCAGCAACGGCAAAAACAGACTGACGTAATGCCGCTGCGCCTGATTTCAAGCCCATGGATTGCAATTTATTCATGCCACTTCTTCCCTTGAAAAGCGACGCGGCCGCACACAACTCCTTGGCATGCGGCGACCACGTCGAGAGCCGCGCAGTGTATAGGAGTACCCCATGATCTTCGCCCCCATGATTCGCCGCGCCGCCTACGCCCAAGCCCCCCGTTCCGCCGACCTGGCATTGCAACGTTTTCTGATGGGCACGCTGGCAGAGCCCACCGCAGCGCGGTCTGCCGGCTGCACCGTGACCCAGGACGACAAGGTGACGACGCTGCAACTGGATGTGCCCGGCCTGGCCCGGGATCAACTGCAGATCAGCATTGAAGGCAACCAGGTGCGGGTACAGAGTGTGGAAGGCGCACCGCGCAAAGTACAGCGCGCCTGGGAGCTGACCGCTGAAGTGGATGCGAACGCCAGCACGGCCAAGCTCGAAAACGGCGTGCTGACCCTCACCCTGGCCCGCCTGGAACCCGTGAGCAAGGCCACCACCCTGACCATTCACTGAACGGACACGGGCCCCACCAGCGATGGCAGGGAACTGCCATCGCTACAAAACAAATAGCAAAGAAGGCATGTTGCACCAGCGCATCATGCCTTTTTTGCTGCATTTTTACCCCCACAGGCGCGTGAGACACACTGCGCGCTACCGTGCCCCCGCAGGCTCACTCATGCCGTAGCGCATCGATGGGGTCCATGCGCGCCGCGCGGCGCGCCGGGAAGTAGCCAAACACCACCCCAATCCCGGCCGAGAACACAAAAGAGAGCACATTCACCCCGGGGTTGAACAGGTAGGGCACGCCCATCAGGCCCGACAGCGCCAGCGATGCTGCCGTGGCCAGAACGATGCCGATGAGCCCGCCCAGCGCGGCCAGCACCACGGCTTCAATCAGGAATTGAAGCAGCACTTCACGTTCCAGAGCACCGATGGCCAGGCGCAGGCCGATCTCACGCGTGCGCTCGGTCACGCTCACCAGCATGATGTTCATGATGCCGATGCCGCCCACCAACAGGCTGACTGCAGCCACAGCGCCCAGCAACGTGGTCAGTACCTTGGTGGTGCCCGAGAGGGTGTCGGCGAGTTGTTTGGTGTCGAGCACGTTGAAGTTGTCTTCGTCCGAATCCGCCAACTTGCGCAGCTCCCGCAGCAGCTGCGTGAGGCTGGTCTTCACGCGCTCGGGGTCACTGCCGTCCTGCATCGACACCAGAAGCGTGTTCACCCGCGTGTTGCCCGTCACCCGGCGTTGCAGCGTGCGCAGTGGCACCAGCACCGTGTCATCCTGGTCATTGCCAAAAGCGCCCTGCCCCTTGGAGGTGAGCACACCCACCACTTCGCACGAAAACGCTTTGACGCGCAATTGCTCGCCCACGGCCTCAGCCGCGCCAAACAGCTCGCGGCGCACGGTTTCTCCGATCAGGCAGACGGCCGCCCCGGCGCGCAATTCCGCATCGGTAAAAATGCGGCCGGTGCGCACGGTCCAGTTGCCGGTCTTCAGCCAGGCATTGGTGCTGCCGATGACGCTGGTGGTCCAGTTGCGCCCGCCCACCACGGCGGTAGCGGCGGCGCGCGCCTCGGGCGCCACGGCCAGAATGCCGCCGATCTGCTGGGCGATCACATCGGCATCCGTGTCCTTGAAGGCCGGGGCTCCTGAACCGCCGCCCGGGCCCATGCGCTGGCCAGGGCGCACCTGCAGCAGGTTGGTGCCCAGGCCTGAGATCTGGTTCTGAATGGCCAGCGTGGCGCCGTTGCCCAGCGTGACCATGGTGATGACCGCGCTCACACCAATCACAATGCCCAGAATGGTGAGAAACGAGCGCATGAGGTTGCGCCGAATGGAGCGCAGCGCCAGCAGCAACGTATTGAGCAGCATCAGTGGCCTCCCACATCCGAGGTAACTACCGCCGCAGTCGACACGACCGACGTCGCCAACGCGGCATCCGCGCTCAGGCCCTTGGGGTGCGGGTTGGCAGCGTCGCTGTCCACCACACCGTCCACAAACCGCACGATGCGCCGTGCGTACTGCGCCATGTCGGGCTCGTGCGTGACCATCAGCACAGTGATGCCGTGGTCGGCATTCAGGCGCCAAAGCAGCTCCATGATTTCGTAACTGCGCTGGGTATCGAGGTTACCTGTGGGCTCATCGGCCAGCAGCACATCGGGTTCGGTGACGATGGCGCGTGCAATCGCCACGCGCTGCTGCTGCCCGCCCGACAACTCGGCAGGCGTGTGGTGCTCCCAGCCCGTGAGGCCCACCGCCGCCAGTGCGCGCGCTGCGGCCGCGTGCCGTGCCGTGGCCGACTCGCCCCGGTACAACAGGGGCAGTTCCACGTTCTCTTGCGCCGAGGTGCGTGCCAGCAGGTTGAAGCCCTGAAACACAAAACCAAAGTAGCGACGCCGCAGCCGCGCCCGCTCGTCGCGCGAGAGCGACTCCACATGCACGCCCTTGAAAAGGTACTCGCCCGTGGTGGGTCGGTCCAGACAACCCAGCGTGTTCATGGCTGTGGACTTGCCCGAGCCGCTCGGGCCCATGATGGCCACAAAGTCACCCTGGGCAATGTCCAGGTCCACACCCTTCAAAGCCTGGAAGGCCAACGCGCCTTCGCCATAGACCTTGGTCACGCCGCGCAGGCGGATGATGGGGGTGCCACCCGCCACACTCATGGCTTGGCCCCGGCCGCGCGTTGGTCGGTGATCACAGCCATGCCGGGCGTAAGACCTTCACCCGTGACCTCAGTGTGGCGGCCATCGCTGATACCCACCTGCACGTTGATAAGTTGGGCAGCGCCGTCCTGCAGCACCCACACCTGGCGCGTCTTGCCGGCACCATCGCCCGCATCGGCCCCGCTGCCCGGCTTGCGCGGGCCCGAGCCAGAGCGTGGCATGCGTGGCATGAGTTGCGACATGATCCCCCCACCACTGCCCGATGCTGCAGGCTTGGCACCACCCGCACCCTGCTGGGCCTGCGCACCTGCCGCCTGCGCAGGCGTGAAACGCAGCGCTGTGTTGGGCACCAGCAGCACGTCCTTGCGCTCGGTGGACGTGACGGTGGCCGCTGCCGTCATGCCCGGGCGCAGGCTCATATCGCTGTTGTTCACATCCAGCCAGGTGATGTAGGTGACCACGTTGTCGGTCTTGGTGGAGCCAAAAGACACGCGCGTGACCTTGGCCGGGTAGCGGCGCGAGGGGTAGGCGCTGACAGTGAAGCTGGCGTCCTGCCCCACTTTCACCGAACCCACATCGGCTTCATCCACATTCACATCGAGCCGCAGCCGCGTGAGGTCTTCGGCCACGGTGAAGAGCGTAACGGCTTGCAGCGATGCGGCCACCGCGTTGCCGGGCTCCACCGTGCGGGTGAGCACTACGCCGTCAATGGGCGAACGGATGGATGCCTTGGACAGGTTGGTCTCATCGGCAGACAACGCGGCGCGCGCGTCCTCCACCGTGGCCCGCGCGCTGGTTTCGTCCGCACGGGCTCGGTCCAGCGTGGCGCGGCCGGTGTCCAGCTCGGCGGCCGATGGCACCTTGCCGCCCGACAGGCGGGCGACTTCTTCTAACCGACCCAGGTTGGCGATGGCCTCCTTCGTGGTGGCCAGTGCCTGGGCCAGCCGGGCCTGTGCAGACGCCAGCGAGGCGCGGGAGCGCAGCACCTGCGAGTCGAGTTTGGCGGTGTCCAACTCCACCAGCAACTGCCCTTTCTTGACCTTGTCGTTCACGTCCACCCGCACATTGCGCACCGTGCCCGACAGCTCGCTGCCAATGGTGACCGAGCGCGTGGGCTGCAGCGTGCCGTTGGCCGACACGGTCAGCGTGAGGTTGCCGCGCCGCAGCTCCTCGGTCACATACCGGGGTGCCGTGCTGGCACTTTGGCCCGATTGCCAGACGTAGATACCGACGCCCACGGCGGCCAGCGCAGCCACACTCCACCACAACAAAGCCCGCTGCCACCAGCGGCGTGGGCGATCAGCGCCCAGCAGCGTATTCAGATCGGTCGGGGCTGCGGTTGCCATGGGGGCTTCGGTTTTTGACATGGAGCGTGATTCAGAAAACATAGGAACGGACGGGCGGCACGATGAAGAGCGGGACAAGTGGGGCAAGCAGGCAGCAGGCGCGAAGGCTATTGCCAACCGCCCCCCAGCGCCTTGTACAGACGCACGTGGTCCGCCGCCATGGCAGCAGTAGTGATGGCCACGCTCTCTTGCGTGGACAACAGCGTGCGCTGGGTCTCCAGAACAGAGGCAAAGTCGATCAGCCCGCTGCGGTAGCGCTGCTGCGCCAGCAACGCGGCATTGCCCGCTGCATCAGCGGCAGCCACCAGCCGAGTGAGCCGCTCGCGGTCACCACGCAGGGCCACCAGCGCATTCTCGACATCCTGCAAGGCGGTAAGCACCGTGGCCTCGTACGCCACGCGGGTCTGCTCCAGCGCAGCGTCCTGCACGCGCACCTGCGCACGGGCTGCGCCACCGTCCAGCAGCGGGACCGACACACTCCCCAGCAGCGCACTGGTCACCGCACTGCCGCCCGACAAAGCACCCAGCGTGAGGGCGCGCAGGCCCAGCGATCCACTGAGCGAGAAACTGGGATAACGCGCAGCGTCGGCCTGCGAGAGGCGCGCCAGGGCCGCCGCAATGCGCTGCTCTGCCGCCCGCACATCGGGCCGTTGGCGCAGGGTCTCGGCAGGGATGGCCAGGGCCAGCTCGGCACTCGGCTGCGGCACGGCGGCGCTGGCGGCCAGCGTGGCATCCAGCGCACCGGGCACCTGGCCTGTCAGCACGGCCAGGCTGTAGCGCGACTGCGCCAGGCTGGACTCCAGCGCGGGGATCTGCGCCGCTGTCTGCTCGGCCGCAGCGCGGGCCTGCTCGGATACCAGCGATGTCGTCAGCCCGGCTTGCAGGCGCCACTGCGTGATCTGCAAGGTCTCTTGCTGGCTGGCCAGGTTGCTGCGGGCAATGGCCAGGCGCTGCTGCAGCCCGCGCAGTTCGATGTAGTTGATGGCCACTTCGGCCGCCAGGGACACCTGCACGTCGGCCAGACTGGCCTCAGCCGCGCGGGCATCTGCTTCGCTGGCGTTCACGCCACTGCGCAAGCGGCCAAACACATCAGGCTCCCAGCTTGCGTCAAACCCCGTCTGGAAAGTATTGCCGGTGCTGTTGGACGCCCGGCTGCGCTGTGCCGAGGCCGATACCCCCACACGGGGCAACAGGCCAGCCGACTGCACATCGACCTGCGAACGCGCCTGCCGAAGCGCCGCCTGGGCGGTGCGCACGCTGGTGTTGGCCTGAAGCGCTTGTTCGACCAACCCGGTGAGCAAAGGGTCGTCCAGCCGTTGCCACCACTGCGCCAAACGCGTCGCTTGGCCTGAGGGAGTGGACGTGGCCAACGGCATGGCGGCAGACCAGGTTGCGGGGACAGGTATCTCGGGTGGCGCCTGAACCGGCGCAGGCAAGGTCGAACAGCCCGACAGTGCCACCACCCACACCACCAGCGCCCACGGGGCTCCGCCCATCGTTCGGGCGGCTCGTGCAGGGGCCCTGAGGTTGCGATGTGGGGAAAAAGTCATGGAGTGTGTGCCTTGTGTGCAAGAACACCCATTGTGCGGACTCGACAAGCCCATGGAGCTGCCCGCCGATGAACTCCAGGTAAAGAATTGATGCAACGCAGCAATGTGCGGCTTCCCAGCGACCACAGAGGCCACTGCAGTGCGTTTGCCGTAAGGAACCTTGTTGGCGTCACCCGGCCCTGGGGATACCCGCCCAATCTTCAGCGCTCAGTGGGTCAATGGGTCAGCGCGATGGGTGCAACGGCTTTCTGGCGCGCGGTTCTGCAACGACGCCGCTAAGCCGCTGGCGACTGGAGCGATGCGTGGCGAAAATCGCTGGGCGAAAGACCTGCATGCGCCCGGAACACCCGACTGAAATAGGCGCCATTGCTGAAACCCCATGAGAACGCAATCTCACTGATCGTGTGGTGCAGGTAGTCGGGGTTTTTCATGTCGCGCATGCAGGCCTGCAGCCTCCTGCGCAGGATGTAGTGCGCCAGTGTGTCCTCATCATCGACAAAGGCATTGTGCAAATGCCGTTTGCTGCAGTTGAGCATCTGGGCAATACGGTCGATCGACAGGTCCGGGTCGCGCAAATGCAGACCGATGAAGTCCCGGATGCGGTCCTTGAAGGCCTCCTGCTGCGTAGACGCGGTGCTTTTGCCCGCCAACTCCTGCAGTGACAGGCGCACCAGCTCCAGAATCAGATCGCCAGCGCCCCGTGCCGCCTCGGGCGTCATGCTGTGCAGCTCCTGGAACGTGCTGCGCATCGCATCCAGTGCCACGCGTGATATGCCGACCCCGGCGCCCACCTGCCGCCCCATCAGGGACTCCAGGCGAATGCCGCGCTCAGTCAGTGCACTTTTGGGCAGCATCACGATGAGGTGCCGGGTGCGCTCGGGGTTGGCCACTTCATAGCTGCCCGTGGTGTCGTAAATGGCCCAGCCACCGGGCCGCACCCACGCCTGGCGGCCGTGTTGCTCCACCACCGCGCTGCCCTGCCACGGCGCCACTATCTTGAGATAGCTGGTCTCGCTGGCGCGGGCCAGCCGGTGGCTGCGGATCACCCGGTGGCGATTGGCCTCCAACTGGGTCATCACCACGTCGCCTGCATGGGCCGTGTGCAGATGTCCATCAAACGTGGTGTCGCCATACAGATCCGACTCCAGGCCATAGAACAGCCGGGACATCCAGTCGCGCCATGCTCCCGCCGTCTCACCGGGCGAAAGGTTGTCCGTGGTCAATATCAAGCCTGCAGCCATACGACGTCCTTTGGTGATCGTCAAATTATGTGGCGTTCGCGCGGCCCATGCCGGGGTTCCTGAACCCCGTTGCGGGTTTTCCCTGAACCCGGTGCACTCTCGGTCAACACAGTTGTTCGCTCTGAGTAAAGCGCAGCAGGGACGGCAAACCTACGATTCCCAGGCGTCCAGATCAAGGGCGTTGAGGAGACAAAAATGCATGCAGATACAAAGCGCTTCTGGTTGAAGCACGCGGCAGTGGCGGCCATGGTGGCCTGCGGCCTTCCCCTGGCACAGGCCCAGGACGCCCCGAAGTCGGTACGGATCGGCTGGGCCATCGCCAAGACGGGCCCCAATGCCGGGGGCACGGCCACCACTGTCACCCCCAACTACGAGATGTGGGTCAAGGAGATCAACGCCGCCGGGGGCCTGATGCTCAAGGCCTATGGCAAGCGGGTGCCCATTGAAGTCGTCGAGTACGACGATCGCTCCAGCTCCGAGGAAGCCGTGCGTGCGACCGAACGTCTGATGACGCAGGACAAGGTGGACTTCGTGCTGCCGCCCTGGGGCACCGCCAACAACCTGGCCGTGGGCCCAACCTACGAGAAGCACAAGTACCCACTGCTGGCCGTGAACTCGGTGACCGACAAGGCCCCCGATCTCGTCAAGCGCTGGAAACACGCCTTCTTCTTCCTGGGAACCGGCACCCAGTACGCCGAGGCACTGGTGAGCTACCTCGAAGAAGCCAAAAAGGCCGGCAAGATCGGCGACAAGATCGCCATGGTCAACATCGCCGACGGCTTTGGCGTGGAGCTGGCCAACGCGGCCCGCAAGGCGGCTGCCAAACATGGCTTTACGCTGGTCTACGACAAGAGCTACCCCATAGGCACACAGGACATGACGCCCATCCTCAACGAGGTCAAGGGCAAGGGGGCCGACACGTTCATCGCGTTCTCGTACCCACCCGACACGTTCCTGATCACCGACCAGTCGAAGGTATTGGGCCTGAACCCCAAGGTGATGTTCCTGGGTGTGGGCTCGCAGTTCCCGATGTACAAGCAAAAATTCGGCGCCTCGGCCGAGGGCATCATGGGCCCCGGGGGCGTGGACTTCGATAGCCCAGCGATCAAGGACTACTTCCAGCGCCATGTAGCCTCCTCCAAACAGGAACCCGACCGCTTTGCCAGCACCGTCCAATACGCCGCGCTACAGGTGCTGCAACAGGCCATCGAGAAGGTCGGCAAGATCGATCGCGCGGCCGTCACCAACGAGATCCGCACCGGCAGTTTCGACACCATCCTGGGACCTGTGAAGCTGGAGAACCAGCTGTTCAACAACCTGTGGTGGGTGGGCCAATGGCAGAACGGCGAGTTCTACGGCGTGGCGCCTTCGGCCAAAAAGGGCGCCAAGCCCGCGCTGCTGCCCAAGCCCGCCTGGAAAAACTGACGCGCCCTTCACCTCCACAAGGCCCTGCGCAGCGCAACCCTTGGGGTGACGCGGCGCAGGGCGTCACATTCCATGAATTTCCTTGATGTTTTGCTGGCCGGAGCCACCCTGGGCGGCCTGTACGGCCTGGTGGCCATGGGCCTGACACTGCAGTACGGCGTGGCCCGCATCATGAACCTGTCGTATGGCGAGTTCCTGATCGCGCCCGCTTTCCTGACCTACGTGCTGGTCTCACAGTTTGGCTTGTCGCCCCTGTGGGTGCTGGTGCTGGCCATCCCCCTCGGCTTTGCGGTGCAATGGCTGGTCTACCAGCTGCTGCTAACACCGCTGGTGCGCCGTACCGGCGCCGGGCCCGCGCTGGAGGTGGACTCCATCCTGGCCACCTTCGGGCTGCTGTTTGTGGTGCAGGGCGCCATGCTGGTGGTGTTTGGCGGCAACTACTACAGCTATGAATATCTGTCGGTGCCCATCCATGTCCTGGGCAGCACCGTGGCGGCCAATCGGCTGCTGGTGCTCGTGGTGGCGGTATTGGTGGGCGGTGGCCTGTATGCGCTGCTCACGCGCACTCGCATGGGTACCGTGGTGCGGGCAGTGTCGGTGGCGCCGCGTTTTGCGCAACTGGTGGGTATCAATGTGCGCCAGACCTCGGCACTGGCCTTTGGCATGGGTGGTGCCTTGGTGGCCGTGAGCGGCGTTCTGGTCAGCATGTTCCTGCCGTTCTCGGCCTCCATGGGCACGATGTTCGCCATGAAGGCCCTGATCGTCGTGATCATGGGCGGCGTGGGCAACCTCATGGGCTGCCTGATGGCGGGCCTGCTGCTGGGTTTCGCCGAAACCCTGGTCGCCAGCTTTGTCGACCCCGGCCTCACGCTGGCAGTCAACTTTGGTCTGTTCTTGCTGGTGCTGTTGTTTCGCCCCACCGGTTTGTTTGGAAAGGCTGCGCGATGAACTCCCCCCGTGAATGGTGGGCCTGGGGTGCGGGCGCCACTGCCGTACTGGGTCTGGCACTGCTGCCCCTGTGGCTGCAAAACGACTACGTGCTCTCCCTGCTGATCAGCGTGCTGATGTACAGCGTGCTCGCTACCGCCTGGGCGCTTTTTTCAGGTCCCACGCGCTACATCTCCTTGGCCACAGTGGCCTTCTTCGGGGTCGGTGCCTACACCACTGCGGTACTGGGCGAGGTGCTGCCCTGGGCCGGTGTGCTGGCCGTGGCGCTGCTGCTGGGTGTGGTCATGGCCCTGTTGGTGGGCCTGGCCACCTTGCGCCTGTCAGGGGTGTATTTCGTGATCTTCAGCTTTGGTCTGGCCGAGCTGACCAAGCAGTTGGTGACCTGGTACGAGGTCAACATCACCAAGGAGATTGGTCGCTACGTGTTCGTGGACATCACACAGCAGCACATCTACTGGCAATTGCTGGGCCTGCTGGCGCTGGTGCTGGCGCTGCGCGCGCTCATCCAGCGCACCCGGCTGGGGCTGGCGCTGCGGGTGATCGGAGAGGACGAGACGGTGGCCGTGCACGTGGGCATCAATACGACGGTGGTCAAGGTCGTGCTGTTTGCGGCCAGCTCGGCCTTCATCACCGTGACCGGCGCCGTCATGGCCCCGCGCTGGACCTACATCGACCCGAGCATTGCCTTTGCGCCCGTGATCTCGTTTCAGACGCTCATCATGGCGCTGCTGGGCGGCCCTGCCGCGCTGCTGGGTCCGCTACTGGGGGCTGCACCGCTGGTGCTGCTGTTCGAGTTCCTGTCGGCCAGTTTCCCCAACCACTTCTCCATCCTGCTGGGCCTGGTGTTCATGGTCATTGTGTACCTGGTGCCCAACGGCTTGGTCAGCCTGTTGCGCCGCAAGGGAGGGCGACCATGACACACCACAACGCAAGCCCCACCACCGCACCGCTGCTGGATCTACAAGGCGCCACGCGCCGCTTTGGGGGACTGGTAGCCGTGAACCAGCTGGACCTGGCGGTCTACCCTGGTGAGGTGGTGGGCCTGCTCGGACCCAACGGTTCGGGCAAGACCACGGCCATGAACCTGATCTCGGGCGCCCTGCCCTGCAGCAGTGGGCAGATCCGCTTTCAGGGGCAGCTCATCAGCCAGCTCAAAAGCCACCAGATCGCCCGCATGGGCCTGGCACGCACCTTTCAGCTGGTGCGTGTGCTGGGCAGCATGAGCTGCCTGGAGAACGTGGAGGCTGGCCTGGCCTTCAACCCGCAGGGCGTGCATGGCAAGGCCGCGCGGGTACAAGCCTTGGCCCTGCTCGATCGCGTGGGTCTGGCAGCGCAGGCCGCACTGCCTGCCGCCGATCTGACCTATATCGACCAAAAACGCCTGGAACTGGCACGTGCCCTGGCCTTGGCACCCCGCCTGCTGCTGCTCGACGAGTGGCTGGCCGGCCTGAACCCCACCGAGCTGCAACAGGGCATCGCCCTGATCCGATCACTGCGCGACGAAGGCCTGACCATCTTGCTTGTGGAGCACGTGATGGATGCCGTGCATGCGCTGTGCACACGTTGCGTGGTGATGAACTCGGGCATCAAGATTGCCGACGGGCCCACGCGCCAGGTGCTGTCCGACCCGCAGGTCATCAAGGCCTATCTGGGCGACGAAGACGCCGAACCCCATCCCACGGAGGCCCTCCATGCTTGACGTACGCGATGTCTCGGTGCGCTACGGCAAACACCAGGCGCTGGAGCGCGTTTCACTGCACGTGTCACCGGGAGAGATCGTGGTGATGCTCGGTGCCAACGGCGCAGGCAAGTCGTCCTTCCTGAAGGCGCTGGGCGGCATGGTGCGCCCGCAGGCTGGCGCCAGCGCCACCTTGAGCGGCGTGGACCTGATGCAGCTGCCACCGCACCACATCGTGGATGCCGGGCTGGCACTGGTGCCCGAAGGGCGCGGGGTATTTGGCGACCTGAGCGTGCGCGAAAACCTGCAACTGGGTGCCCACCCGGCCCGCGCACGGGCGGGCGAAGCGCAGATGCTGGACCGTGTGCTGGGCCTGTTCCCCAAGCTCGCGCAGCGCATGCCCCAGGCCGTACGCACCATGAGTGGCGGCGAACAGCAGATGGTGGCCGTGGGCCGCGCCTTGATGTCGCACCCCGAAATCCTGTTGCTCGACGAGCCGTCGCTGGGCCTGTCACCGCTCATGTGCAAGGAGCTGTTTGCGGCACTGGCCCGTATCCGCACGCTCGGCGTGGGGGTGCTGCTGGTGGAGCAGAACGCGCGCCAGAGCCTGGCGATTGCCGACCGCGGTTACCTCATCGAAACCGGCCGACTCACGGGCGAAGGCAGCGCCCAGGAGCTGCTGCATTCGCCCGCCGTGCGGCGCGCCTACCTGGGCGCCGCCGCAGAACACTGATGCCATTTTTGAACCTCCTCACCACTTTCGGAGAACTTCCATGAGCCACATCCCCATGCTGATTAGCGGCGAACCACGCGCCGCATCTAGCGGTGCCACGTTCGAGCGCCGTAACCCTCTGGACCACAGCGTGGCCACCACGGCCCCGGCAGCCACAGTGGCCGACGCGGTGGCGGCGGTCGATGCCGCCGCCCAGGCATTTCCCGCCTGGGCCGCGCTGGGTCCGGGCGTTCGCCGCGCACTGCTGCTCAAGGCCGCACACGCACTGGAGGCCAAGGCCGACGCCTTTGCTGCCGCCATGGCAGCAGAAACCGGCGCCTCGGGCCTGTGGGCCGGGTTCAACGTGCACCTGGCCGCCGACATGCTGCTCGAAGCCGCCGCTATCACCACCCAGATCAGCGGTGAGGTGATTCCATCCAACGTTCCGGGCTCGTTGGCAATGGCCGTGCGCCAACCCGCAGGCGTGGTGCTGGGCATTGCGCCATGGAATGCGCCGGTCATCCTGGGCGTGCGCGCCATCGCCACACCACTGGCCTGCGGCAACACCGTCGTCCTCAAGGGGTCTGAACTGTGCCCCGCCACGCACGGCCTGATCATCGAGGCGCTGCAGGACGCCGGGCTGCCCCCGGGGGTGGTCAACTTTGTGACCAATGCCCCCGCCGATGCCGGTGCCGTGGTCGAGGCCATGGTGGCCCACCCGGCGCTCCGGCGAGTGAACTTCACCGGCTCGACCAAGGTGGGCCGCATCATTGCGCAGACCTGCGCCAAGTACCTCAAGCAAGCGGTGCTGGAGCTGGGCGGCAAAGCCCCCTTCGTGGTGCTCGACGATGCCGACGTGGACGCTGCCGTGGCGGCCGCCACCTTCGGCGCGTTCGCCAACTCGGGGCAGATTTGCATGTCCACCGAGCGCATCGTGGTGGACCAGAAGGTGGCCGACGAGTTCGTGGCCAAACTGGCCTCACGCGCCACCAGCCTGCCACTGGGCGACCCACGCAAAGGCCCGGTGGTGCTGGGTTCGGTGGTGGACCAGGCCACCGTGGTGCGCTGCAATGCCCTGATCGACGACGCACTGGCCAAGGGCGCCACGCTGGTGTGTGGCGGCAAGGCCGACAGCACGCTGATGCCCGCCACGTTGCTGGACCATGTGACCCCTGCCATGCACATCTACCAGGAAGAATCATTCGCCCCGGTCAAGGCCATCGTGCGCGTGAACGGCGTAGAGGAAGCCGTCGCCTGCGCCAACGACAACGAGTTCGGCCTCTCGGCCGCCGTGTTCGGGCGCGATGTGGCCAGGGCGTGGCAAGTGGCGGGCCGCATTGAATCAGGCATCTGCCACGTCAATGGCCCCACGGTGCACGATGAAGCCCAGATGCCGTTTGGCGGTGTCAAGGCGTCGGGTTATGGCCGCTTTGGGGGCAAGGCTGGCATCGATGCGTTTACCGAACTGCGCTGGATCACGGTGCAGACCGCACCACGCCACTACCCGTTCTGACACCCGTCGTACCGCTCTCCATCGGGGCAGACTCCATTCAAGGAAACAACACCATGCTGCAAGGTAAGAAGCTGCTGATCACCGGCGTGTCGTCGGGCATTGGCGAAGAAACCGCCCGCGTTGCCCGCGCGCAGGGCGCTCACGTCATCGGGGTGGACCTGAACCCACCCAAGGTCGAGGTGGACCAGTTCCTGTCTGCCGACCTGGGCAACCGGGCCTCCATTGACGCGCTCGTCGCCCAGTTGCCGCAGGGCCTGAACGGCCTGGCCAATATTGCTGGCCTGCCCCCCACCCGCCCCGCAGCACAAGTGCTGCGCGTGAATCTGGTGGGCCTCAAGCACCTCACGCTCAGCGTGCTGCCCCGGCTGGCCGACGGGGCTTCCATCGTCAATCTGGCGTCACTGGCCGGTGCGGGTTGGCCAGATGCGGTGCCCACCATCCGCGCCAGCGAATCGCTGGACTTTGATGGGGTCGATGCCTTCTGCACGCAGCATGGCATCGAGGGCGCTCGCAGCTACTTTTTCTCCAAGGAAGCCCTGATTGCCTGGACGCTGCAACACCGCTGGACTTGGCGAGCACGCGGTATCCGCATGAACGCGGTGAGCCCGGGGCCGGTGGATACGCCCATCCTCAAGGACTTCATCGAAACCCTGGGAGCCCGCGCCGAAGAGGACATGAAGACCATGGACCGCCCCGGCCGGGCCAGCGACATCGCACCGGTCGTCGCCTTTTTGCTCAGCGACGCTTCAGGCTGGCTGCGCGGTGCCAATCTGCCGGTGGATGGGGGCATGCACTCCCATATCCTGGTGCAGCAGCACGGGCTGTGACGCCAGCAGCGTGACCACGGCGCCGACACATCGGCGTCGTCATGCCTGTGCCGTGATTGCATCCAACGGCCACCGCGGCTTTACATCAAACGCATAGTCTGTCTTTGCCTCCTGCTGCCCCGCCTGCAGCCGCATCGCGGCCGCCATGGCAATCATGGCGCCGTTGTCGGTGCAAAGATGCAACTCTGGATAGTGCACACGCACCTTGGCCGCCGCGCAGGCCGCATTGAGCTGCGCGCGCAAATGCCGGTTGGCCCCCACGCCACCCGCCACCACCACGCGCTTCAAACCCGTCTGCTTCAACGCGGTGAGCGTTTTCTTGACGAGCACATCCACAATCGCCGCCTCGGTGCTGGCCGCCAGGTCGGCCTTGCGCACCGCCAGCTCGTCGCCCAACTTTTTGGCCTGCGTCAGCACGGCGGTCTTGAGCCCGGCAAAAGAGAAATCGAGGTTGCCACTGTGCAGCAGCGGGCGCGGCAGCTTGAAGGCTACCGGGTCGCCATGTTCGGCCAGACGCGACAATGCGGGCCCGCCGGGGTAGCCCAGTCCCATGAGCTTGGCCGACTTGTCGAAGGCCTCGCCGGCCGCATCATCAATGGTCTCGCCCAGGATTTCGTAGCGGCCCACACCGTCCACGCGCATCAGCTGGGTATGCCCGCCGGATACCAGCAGCGCAACAAACGGAAACTCAGGGGGGTCGGCGCTCAGGAATGGGGACAACAGGTGTCCTTCGAGGTGGTGTACACCCAGCACCGGCTTGTCGAGCGCTGCGCCCAGGGCACAGGCCACACCCGCGCCCACCAGCAGTGCACCCGCCAGGCCTGGGCCGCGCGTGTACGCCACCACATCCACATCGGTCAGTGACTGGCCCGAGTCCTTGAGTACCTGCGTCGCCAGGGGCAGCACGCGGCGAATATGGTCGCGGCTGGCCAGCTCGGGCACCACACCGCCATAGGCCTGGTGCATTTCGATCTGGCTGTGCAGCGCGTGCGACAGCAAGGTGGGCACGGCATCGCCCGTAGAGCGGACCAAGGCCACGCCGGTCTCATCGCACGAAGATTCAATACCCAGTATCAGCAGACTACTCATGCCCCGAGTGTAAAACCCGGGGGCCAAAGACCCTTTGCGCCCGTGCGGGGGTCAGAGTCACCAGCGATCCGACCGCATGCGCAGCTCCCAGCTGCCTGCCCGCAGTTCGTACACACCCACGGCGCCGTAGCGCTGCTCGCCTTTGTCATCCCAGGTCATGGTGCCGATCACGGGGGCATAGCCGTTGATGCTGTGCATGGCCTTGGTGATCTCTTTCGGGTCGGCCGACTTGGCCTTCTGGATGGCGGCCGAGAGCACATAGGTGCTGTCGTAGCTGTAATGGCCGCCATAGGCCGGGGGCTTCTTGTAGGCGGCGATGTATTTTTCGAGGAAAGGCTTGCCAGTGGTGAACTCCTTGGCCTCCAGCACCGGCGACGTGGCATAAATGCCCTGCACAATGCCCGCGCCCTTGGTCATGTCGGTGGTTTTGATGGTGTCGCCCCCGAGCAGGCTGACCTTGGTGTGATCGACCTTGCGCAGGGCCTCCAGCAGCGCCAGGGCCTGGAAGTCATTCAGCGTGGAGACAATCACCTCCACCTTGGCCGCTTTGAGTTCGCCAGCGAGTTCGTCAAACGCCACGGTTTTATCGTCGTACGACTTGCGCACCAGCACCTCTTTTTTCTCGGTCTTGAGTTGCTGGGCGGCGCCGTCGGCCAAGCCCTTGCCGTAGGGCGTGCCGTCGTCCAGCGCCGCATAGCGGGTGGCACCAAGCTGTGTGGCCGCAAACGAGCCGATGGCGCGGGCCTGCAGGGTGTCGTTGCCCACCATCCGGAACGTCGTGGGGAAACCCAGCTGCGTGAACTTGGGGTTGGTGGAGATCGCGATCTGGGCAATGTCCTTGGCGGCGTAGATGGGCGCTGTCTCGATGCTCACGCCAGAGTTCAGATGCCCGATGACAGCAACCACACCCGCATCCACCAATTGCTGGGCGACGGCCTTGCCAGTAGCGGCGTCGGCCTTGTCGTCCACCGACACCACCTCCAGCGTCACGCGCTTGCCATCCACCGTGTAGCCCGACTTGTTGAGTTCGTCCACCGCCAGCTTCACGCCATTGAGCAGATCCTGCCCCAAGGCCCCCAGCGGGCCGCTCAGGGGTTGCGCCACACCAATTTTGATGGTGTCCGGCACCTTGCCGCATCCGGTCAGGAGTGCGGCAGTCGCCACGGCGGTCAGGGCCAGGCAGGCCGAGAAGCGGCGCCGGTCGATGTGCTTATTCATGCAAGAAACTCCATGTGTGTATCAAAGTGACGGATGTATATGCGACGCCACCGCCGTGGCGCTATCGGGTATGCCCTCCCGCACCCCGCTGTATTAGCAACTTTCAGGCCCTGCAAGGCGCGCGGCTGCAGGGCACCAGCCCGGATCGGCCTCGCCCGGAATGACGGCGCTCCCCCATTTCCCTCCACGATCCTGCATGCACCGCTTCGGCGCGCCCTTTTACGGCGTAAAAATTGCTTATGCTCAGCGCTATGAATGAGGCTTTGCGCATCGTGGTGGTTGCCCCGGATCTGGCGATTGCCGACCCGAACGACGAACACGCCGTACTCCAGGCGGAACGCTCGCGTGCGCTGCGCATTGGGCTGCTGGAAAACAACTTCAACCTCGTGGCCACGTTGCCCGCCGATGTGTTCCTGAGCGAGCGGATCGCCCAACTCCAGCCCGATCTGATCATCGTGGACGCCGAAAGCGAAGCGCGGGACGCGCTGGAACATGTGGTCATGGCCACACGCGACGAGCGCCGCCCCATCGTGATGTTCACCAACGACGAAGACACGTCGCACGTCAAGGACGCCGTGGCGGCGGGGGTGTCCGCCTACATCGTCGCGGGGCTGGCCCCGCAGCGTATCCGCCCCATTCTGGACGTGGCCATGGCACGTTTTCAGCACGAGCAATCCCTGCGCGCCGAATTGGCCGATGCGAAGACCGAGCTGAAAGACCGCAAAACCATCGACCGCGCCAAGGGCCTGCTCATGCAGCGCCAGGGCCTGAGCGAGCAGGTGGCCTACGAGAAACTGCGCAAGACCGCCATGGACAAGGGCCTCAAACTGGCGGACGTGGCCCAGCGCATGCTCGACGTGATGGATCTGCTGGGCTGAGCAGGTGACCTCCCCCTGAGGCGCAGCGCGCCTCGGTGCAGCGGCCCTTGGCGTGCATCCCGCGCCCGAGCCACGCCCTACTCCACCGGTTTCACCCCAAATGGTGCGCCGCACAAAGGCAGTGCGGCATTCGCTGCACGCACTACCTCCGCACATTTTCAAGCCCAATTGGCCTCCAGCGCTTGTTACACAGGCGCAAGCAGCTATTAATTTTGCAGCAATTCATGCGCCGAACTGGAGCGAGATCGGTACAACAAAGGCTGGCACGCTGCTTGCATCACCTCTTGCAAGACCAATGACGGTCTCACCTCTGACAGCACTGACCCAATGGCGGGCTGGTGCTGACACAAAGCCCCCCAATGGGCTTTGCCACGGACAAAGGCGTCCCTCTTCGAAGCCCGTTTGCGCATGCAAGCAGGCCAGGAGAGGACGCCTTTTTTGTTTTTAACGCACCAAGGAAACGCCCCATGACCGATCTGTTGAAAACCAGCCTCAACCGCCGCACCGTGCTGCAGGCCGCCACGGTGGGTGCTGTGGGTGTGAGCCCGGCCCTGAGAGCGCTCGTCCATGCCCAGGGCTCGGACGCCCCCGAGAAGAAGGAAGTCAAGATCGGCTTCATCCCGCTGACGGACTGCGCCAGCGTGGTCATGGCCTCGGTGCTGGGCTTTGACAAGAAGTACGGCGTCACCATCATCCCCACCAAGGAAGCGAGCTGGGCCGGTGTGCGCGACAAGCTCGTCAACGGCGAACTCGACTTTGCCCACGTGCTGTATGGCCTGGTGTATGGCGTGCACCTGGGCACCGCCGGCCCCAAGAAGGACATGGCCGTGCTGATGAGCCTCAACAACAACGGCCAGGCCATCACGCTGTCCAAGGCGCTGGCCGACAAGGGTGCGGTGGACGGCCCCTCGCTGGCCAAGCTCATGGCCAAGGAAAAGCGCGAGTACACGTTCGCAGGCACCTTTCCCACGGGCACCCATGCCATGTGGATGCACTACTGGCTGGCGGCTGCGGGCATCAACCCGCTGTCGGGCGCCAAGCTCATCACCGTGCCTCCGCCACAAATGGTGGCCAACATGCGCGTGGGCAACATGGACGGTTTTTGTGTGGGCGAGCCCTGGAACCACCGCGCCATCATGGACGGCATCGGCATCACCGCCAACACCACCCAGGACATCTGGAAGGACCACCCCGAGAAGGTGCTGGGCACGTCGGCCGAGTTCGTCAAGAAGAACCCCAACACCACCCGCGCCGTGATGATGGCCGTGCTCGAAGCCAGCCAGTGGATCGACGCCAGTCTGTCCAACAAGATGAAGATGGCCGAGACCGTGGCGGGCAAAGCGTATGTGAACACCAGCGTGGACGCCATCAACCAGCGCATCCTGGGCCGCTACCAGAACGGCATGGGCAAGACCTGGGACGACCCCAACCACATGAAGTTCTTCAACGACGGCGCGGTGAACTTCCCCTACCTGTCGGACGGCATGTGGTTCCTCACGCAGCACAAGCGCTGGGGCCTGCTCAAGAGCCACCCCGACTACCTGTCGGTGGCCAAAGAGATCAACCAGATCGACCTCTACAAGTCGGTGGCCAGCGCCATGAAGATCAATGTGCCCAAGGACGCCATGCGCAGCAGCAAGCTCCTGGACGGCGTGGTGTGGGACGGAAAAGACCCCGCCAAGTACGCCGACAGTTTCAAGATCAAGGCGTAAGCGCCCTTCACCGCAGCCCCACCCGTCGCCCTCGCAAGCCCTGCACACAGGAGAACACCATGGTCAGTGCCGTCTTTCACTCCCCGATGGATCCAGCCCCAGCGGTTGCACAGAATACTATGAATAACGCAGCAAGCAGCACTTCATCCACGAGCGCCAGAAGCCAAAAACAACCGCAAACTGCCCATACTGCACGCCCGGCGGCAGCGGTGGCTGCCGAGCCTGTGGGCCGCGATTGGAGTGCACTGTCGCGCAGCTTCTGGATGGCCGTGCTGCCGCCCCTGTGTGGCCTGGGTCTGCTGGTGGGCCTGTGGGCTGTGGTGTCCACCACCACGGGCAATAGCATTCCCGGCCCGCTGGAAACCTGGAAGCAGGCGCTGGAGATCTTCAGCAACCCGTTCTACCGCAATGGCCCCAACGACCAGGGCGTGGGCTGGAACGTGCTGATGTCGCTCGAACGCGTGGCCGTGGGCTTTGGCATGGCGGCGCTGGTGGGCATTCCGGCCGGCTTCGTGATCGGGCGCTTCAACTTCCTGTCGCGCATGTTCAATCCGCTCATCAGCCTGCTGCGCCCGGTATCGCCCCTGGCCTGGCTGCCGATTGGCCTCTTGGTGTTCAAGGGTGCCAACCCGGCCGCCATCTGGACGATTTTCATCTGCTCCATCTGGCCCATGATCATCAACACCGCCGTGGGAGTGCAGCGTGTACCGCAGGATTACATGAACGTGGCCCGTGTGCTCAACCTCTCGGAATGGAAGATCGCCACCAAGATCCTCTTTCCGGCCGTGTTGCCCTACATGCTGACCGGCGTGCGCCTGGCCGTCGGCACCGCCTGGCTGGTGATCGTGGCTGCAGAAATGCTGACCGGCGGCGTGGGCATTGGCTTCTGGGTGTGGGACGAGTGGAACAACCTGAACGTCAAGAACATCATCATTGCCATCTTCGTGATCGGCATCGTCGGGCTGGTGCTGGAGTACGCACTCATCAAGCTGGCCACCGCATTCACGTTTGAAGAGGTCAAAACTTGACCCACCCCTGAGCCGCGCCTGTGGCGCGTTACCCCCTCAAGGGGGCACCACCAGTGGCCCTCGAAAAAAACCAGGAGTTCCTCATGCATACATCTCTCACCACCAAATTCATCGAGGTCCATGGCGTCGAGCAGACTTTCAAGACGGCCAAGGGCCTGTTTCCGGCGCTGAAGGGCATCAATCTGACGATTGCCAAGGGCGAATTCGTTGCGCTGATTGGCCACTCGGGCTGCGGCAAGTCCACCCTGCTGAACCTGATCGCGGGCCTGACCACGCCCACCAATGGCGTGCTGCTGTGCGCCAACAAGGAGATCAAAGGCCCGGGCCCGGAGCGCGCCGTGGTGTTTCAAAACCACTCGCTGCTGCCCTGGCTGACCTGCTTTGACAACATCTACCTGGCCGTGGAGCGCGTGTTTGGCGCCAAGGAAACCAAGGCCCAGCTCAAGGCCCGCACCGATGCGGCGCTCGCCTTGGTCGGCCTCACGCCTGCAGGGCAAAAGCGCCCCGGCGAAATATCGGGCGGCATGAAACAACGTGTGGGCATTGCCCGTGCGCTGTCGATGGAGCCCCAGGTGTTGCTGATGGACGAGCCCTTTGGTGCACTCGACGCCCTGACCCGCGCCAAATTGCAAGACGAGCTGCTGGAGATCGTGGCCCGCACCCAAAGCACCGTGGTGATGGTGACGCACGATGTGGACGAGGCCGTACTGCTGTCCGACAAGATCGTGATGATGACCAACGGCCCTTCTGCGACGATTGGTGAGGTGCTGACCGTTGATCTGCCCCGCCCCCGCAAACGCGTGGAACTGGCCGAAGACCCGCAGTACGTGCACTACCGCAAGGCGGTGATCGACTTTTTGTACACGCGCCAAGGGCACGTCGAAAAGGCAGCTTGAACTGGGCGCAACGCTCTGAAGCGAGCCTACCCACCGCAAAAAAAGGGCTCTGACCAGATCGGTCAGAGCCCTTTTTTTGATGGTCAGTGCGTGCCCGTGATGTATTGCTCCAGTTGTTCAATGATGAATTTCTGCTCGGAGATGATGTCCTTGACCAAGTCACCGATGGAGATCATGCCCACCAGCTTGCCGCTGCCATCTACCACGGGCAAGTGGCGCAGGCGGCCGGCGCTCATCATCTGCATGCAATGCTCACTGGTCTGCTCAGGCCGCACGAAGCGCACCGCGGTGGTCATCACGTCGCGCGCCAGGGTCGCGGCCGAAGTGCGACCCAGCAGGGCGATCTTTCGCGCATAGTCGCGCTCGGTAAAGATGCCGACGATGGCGTCCCCCTCAGTGACCACCAGCGCGCCGATGCCCTTGTCGGCCATCAGCTGCAAGGCCTCCAGCACAGAATCGGTGGGCCTGATGGTGTGCACGGTGGCGTCAGGCTTGGATTGAAGAATCTTGGCTACGACAGTCATGAAAATCCCCCTCGGTAAGGCGTGAATCGGGCACACAACCATTTCAGCCCATCTGCCCCGCCAGCGCAACCCGTAGCTCCCCACGGTGATGTTTCTGTGCTGTTGCAATTCGACGAGGCCGAAACAAACCGAAAAGAAACGAAACCGTGACGAGACCTCTCCCAAGGGTTAACCCGGCACGATAGCGCCATGTTCAACAAGCCAGACAAGCCCCGGGCAGGCCCGCTGAACATCTCAGGAACCCTGTAGATTGTTTCTGATACCGGAACAGTTAGTTCGCGACCCGGTGGTTTTTCTCTGAACACCATCGGCGTACAGTTCAACCCATCGATGAGCCGAACCCGCAAGGCGACTCACCGAACCCGGTTCAGCAGCCCTTCTTTGTTTTGCAGCCGTTCCGGTTTGATTGAGCCGCTTTTTTAACTTCAAGGATTTTCATCATGAACAACACCGCACGTTTCCTCTCCATCGCCGCTGTCGCCGCTTTCGCTTCTTTTGGTGCCCAGGCCGACGAAGCCGATGCTTCGCAATTTGCCACCAAGTTTGAAACCAACCGCACCCGCGCTGAAGTGGCTGCTGAAGCCGCTACCGTGGCACAGACCCGTTCCATCGAGCCTGCTGGCTCGCGTGTCGTGACTTACAAGTCCACGGCTGACCGCGCTGCTGTGCGTGCCCAGGCTGCTGACGCTGTGCGTACTGGCCAGATCCCTTCGGGCGAGCGCGGTTGATTCTTTTTGAATCCGCTGTTCCCCTGTTTGCGTATTTGTCAGTACCTCACCCCCATTTTTTGAATTTCACTGGAGTTTCACCATGAACAAGACTGCCCGTTTTCTGTCTATCGCCGCTGTGGCCGCTTTCGCTTCTTTTGGCGCACAAGCCGACGAAGCCGATGCTTCGCAATTTGCCACCAAGTTTGAAACCAGCCGCACCCGCGCTGAAGTGGCTGCTGAAGCCGCTACCGTGGCAGCAACCAGCAGCACGGTGCCCGCTGGCTCCCGCGTGTTGTCCTTCACGTCCACGGCTGACCGCGCTGCGGTGAGCGCCCAGGCAGCCACCGCTCTGCGTGCTGGCCAGATCTCGTCCGGCGAAATCGGCTCCCTGTAATTTCCAGGGCCCGCATGCGATGCATGGGGGCTGGCGAAGTGCAAATGCAAAAGGCCGGGGCCCCTAACGGGGCCCCGGCCTTTTGTTTGGGTAAGGGGACACACCAGCGGGCTTTTGCAGCTTGCCCATTGCACTACAAGGGTTTACTTGCCCCCGCGCGCCTGCGCCACGGCACCCTGCACCTCTTTCCACAGGCCTTCGCCCACGTTGGCGGCAATGCTGGCGTTCACGGCACCCAGCTTTTCACGCATGCGATTGGCTTCAGTGACCGGCAGTTCGTTGACCTGCATGCCCTTGGCCCGCAGGTCTGCCAGCGCCTTGTCCGCTTCGGCGCGCGTGTCCTGGCGCTCAAAGTCGCGGCTCTTCTTGGCGGCATCGAGTAGCACCTTCTGCTCAGCTTTCGAGAGGCCGTCCCAGTACTTCTTGCTCACCAGCACGATCCAGGGGCTGTAAACGTGGTTGGTCACGGTGAGGTACTTTTGCACCTCATAGAACTTGCTCGACAGGATGGTGTTGTAGGGGTTCTCCTGGCCATCCACCGTCTTGGTTTCGAGCGCGGTGAACAGTTCTGAAAACGGCAGCGGCACCGCGTTGGCGCCCAGGGTCTTGAAACTGTCGAGGAACACGTTGTTCTGCATCACGCGCAGCTTGACGCCGTCCATGTCTTCCAGCTTGGTGATGGCGCGCTTGTTATTGGTGAGATTGCGGAAACCGTTTTCCCAGTACACAAGACCCACCAGGCCCTTTTCCTGCAACTTGTCCATCACCTTTTGGCCCACGGGGCCGTCCAGCACCACATCGGCTTCCTTCGCGTTGTTGAACAGGAATGGCGTGTCCCAGATCGCCATTTCCTTGGTGATGCCCACCAGCGTGGCGGTGGAGCCCACCATCATCTCCTGCGCGCCGCCGATCAGGGCCTGCTGCATCTGCACGTCCGAGCCCAAGGCGGCGGCACCGATGGCGCGCAGCTTCATCTTGCCGCCCGAGGCCTTTTCCACTTCCTGGGCAAACAGCTTGGTCGCCCGACCCTGGTTGGAGTCCTCGTTCAGGCCGTAGCCAAAGCGGATGATGCGCGGCTTGAAATCTTGCGCAGCCACCTGGAACGAGCAGGCAACGGCAGCCACCGACAACGCGGCGAGCAGGGTACGACGGAAAGTTTTCATGGTTGTCTCCAGTGTGGTGAGGGAGTGAGGAACGGGAAAAATCAGAAGAGTGGAGGCGATCGAAACCGACACACGCGAGTCCAGCGCCCCCGCGCAAGGGCCGCCCCGCCGCGAAGGCGGCGTATCCAGCGCATGCGCTGGGGGCGTCCCTCTCCCGTCTTGCGCAGCAAGGCGAGAGGGGGGGGAAGGCGCGAAGCGACTCAGGGGGTGCTTCATCTCAACCAGACGACAGGCGCGGTCACGATCTGCGGGAACACGACCAGCAGCGCCAGGATCAGCACATAGGTAAAGAGGAAGGGGTTCACACCCTTGATCACGCTGTGCATCGATATGCGCCCTACCCCGGCCACCACGTTGAGCACCGTACCCACAGGCGGGGTGATGAGGCCAATGGCGCCGTTGAGCACAAACATCAGCCCGAAATACACCGGGTCGATCCCCGCCTTGACGGCAATGGGCAGCATCACGGGCGCAAAGATCAGGATGGTGGGCGTGAGGTCGAGCGCCGTGCCAATCAGCACCAACACGATCATCATCACGGCCATCAGCAGGCGCGGGTTCTCCACCAGCGGGCCCAGCCAGCTCGTCAACACATTGGGCAGGTCGGCCAGCGTGATCATGTAGCTGGCCACCTGAGCGCCAGCGCACAAAAACATCACGATGGAGGTCGTTTTGGCCGCACGCACCAGCACGCCATAGATGTCTGCGAGTTTCATCTCACGGTGCACGAACAGTGCCACCACCAGCGCATAGAACGCGGCCACCACGGCGGCCTCGGTGGGCGTGAACACGCCCGTCTTCATGCCGCCAATGATGATGAGGGGCATCAACATGGCCCAGAACGCACGGACCGTGGCTCGCAAGCGGTCCTTGACGGGCAGGGGCTTGCCCTGCGGCAGGTCCAGGCCGCGCAGCACCCAGCGCCAGGCAAAGATAAGACCTGCGCCCATCATCAGCCCCGGCACGATGCCCGACACAAACAAGGCCGAAATGGAGGTGTTGGTGGTCACGCCATAGATCACGAACGGCATCGATGGCGGAATGATGGGCGCAATGATCCCGCCTGAGGCAATCAGCCCGGCCGAGGTGTTCATGGGGTAGCCCTGCTGGCGCATCATGGGCAGCAGGATGGTGGCCAGCGCCGCCGTGTCGGCCAGCGCCGAGCCGCTCATGCTGGCCATGAGCACCGCAGCGCCAATGGCCACATAACCCAGCCCGCCCCGGATATGCCCCACCCAGGCCTGCGCCATATCGATGATGCGGCGGCTGATACCGCCCGAGTTCATCAGCTCACCCGCCAGGATGAAGAACGGCACCGCCAGCAGCGGAAAGCTGTCCACCCCGGCCACCAGGTTCTGGGCCAGCAGCTGCGCATCCCAGAAGTCGAGCACCCAGGCCATGCCTGCGCCCGTAAGCACCAGGGCCAGGCCCATGTTCATGCCGGTGCCCATCAGCACCAGCATGCCCAGCGAAAAGACCACAAAGGCCATGGCTTCAGGCGTCAGTCCCAACATCACTCCACCTCCGCGCCGTGGCCCAGGTCCAAGGGCTTGCGTTGAATCAACTCGATGGTCGCCATCACACCAATGGCCACCGCGCACAAAAAAGCCGGCAACGGCAGCAGCGCCGCCGGGTAGGCCATGACCACCGACCGGCTGCCCATGCCCACCACCACCTGCTGCCAGGCGCCCCAGGCCAACATGGCGCTGGCAGCCATCACCAACAAACGGATCACTGCCGTCAGCACCCCAAACGCCAGCGGGCGCTTGGCCAGCAGGCCGGCAAGACTGGTAAAAGCCATGTGTTCGCCAGCGGGGTAAGCCGCTGCGGCACCAATGAAAACCATCCAGACGAACAGCAGGCGCGACAACTCTTCGCTCGCCGCCACGCCACTGCCAAAACCGTAACGCAGCACGACATTGATGAACACGGCCACGGCCATCACGCCCAGGCAACCGGCCATCAATACCTGGGAGGTTTTGGCAAAGCGGCTCAGCGGTACGGGCAGCGTGGCCTCGGGTTGTGCGGGGGAATTCATGCGGTTTCCTTCATGGCGATCCAGGCCGATGCCTGCTGCTGCAAGGTCGGCAGGTCCAGCAGCGCGTCCAGGCGGAGCACGCCCGCCTCGCCCACCGGCGACTCCAGCGTTGCAAACTGACTGTCCACCAGCGCACTGGAAAAGAAATGGGTGTCTGCACGGGCCGCCACGCGCTGACCGGCGTTCGTGCGGTCAATCTCCAGAAATGCGAAACGCAGCCCGGGGCAGGCACTGCGCAAACGGTCCCGGTACACCCTCTTGAGGGCCGAACAGGTCAGCACCACGCCCTTCGGCTGCGCCTGCAACAACTGGCCCAGCGTGGCCAACCAGCCCTCGCGGTCCATGTCGGTCAGGGCAATGCCCTGGCGCATTTTTTCGCGGCTGGCGGGGCTGTGGTGGTCATCCCCCTCGATCAAGGGCAAACCTTCGGCGCGGGCCAAAGCGGCACCCAGGCTGGATTTACCGCAGCCGGCCACGCCCATGACAACCAAATAAACCGGAGGCTGGCAAAAATTCATTTTGGTAGCGCTATCCCATTGATCTAAAAAACGGCATCCGCTATGGATGCCACCAAAACAGGTTCAAATCAGGCAAGTGACTTCAGCAACCCTGTCGAAAAGCCATTTTTCATCTTGCCCCGGCCTTTGGACAGCGCTATCCTAACCAGATCAACACCCATCACAACGAGGGTTAACCCTTGAACAAATCCGAGACTAGGCGCCGCTCCAGCGGGCGCATCACGCTGAGCGATGTGGCCAAGGCGGCGGGCGTCAGCCCCATCACTGCATCCAGGGCGCTGCGTGGCGAACGCGGCGTGGCCCATGACCTGGTGCAGCGGGTCAAGGAAGCAGCCGAACAACTGGGCTACGTGCCCGACCCCGCCGCGCGGGCCCTGGCGTCCCAACGCAGCGTGCAGGTGCCCGTGCTGGTGCCGCTGCTGTCCAACGCGCTGTTTGTGGACGTGCTCGAATCGGTGCACCGCACACTGTTCCCGCAGGGCTATCAGGCCCTGATCGGTGTGACCCACTACGACCCACAGGAAGAAGAACAGCTGCTGCGCACCTACCTGGCCCACCGCCCGGCGGGCCTCTTGGTGACAGGCTTTGACCGCACAGAAGCTGCGCGCCACCTGATCGCCGCCAGCGGTGTGCCCTGCGTGCATCTGATGGAAATGACCTCAGCCCCTGGGGTGTTTTGCGTGGGGTTTTCGCAGCAGGATGCTGGCCACAGCATGACGGCGCACCTGCTTGCGCGTGGCTACAAGAACGTGGCCTTTGTGGCCGCCCAGCTCGACCCGCGCACCATGCAGCGTGCCGAGGGCTATCGCCGCTGCCTGCGCGAGGCAGGTCGGTACGACCCCAAGCGGGAGCTGCTAAGCCCCCAGCCCTCATCCATGCGGCTGGGGGGAGAGCTGCTGGAGGAACTGCTGCGCACCCGCCCGGGTGTCGATGCCATTTTCTTTTGCAACGACGACCTGGCCCAGGGAGGTCTGCTGGCCGCTCAGCGGCTGGGGTTGCAGGTGCCCGGGCAAGTAGCGATAGCGGGGTTTAACGACCTGGCGGGCAGCGACCAGATGCCCCCCCCGCTGACCACGGTACGCACCCCCCGCGCTGCGGTGGGAGAGGCCAGCGCACACATGCTGCTGGCACTCATGCGCGGCGAGGTTCCAGAGCACAACTCGGTGAATCTGGGGTTTGAGCTGACGGTGCGCGAGAGTACATAAGCCCCCTGAACCGCAGCGCGCCCCCAAGAGTCCAACACCGCGAGCGGCCGGGTCATGCCGCTTGGCAGAGTTTGCAGGCGTGGAACGCGTTTGCGTCCTTCACGGACTGTGATCGGCAAACCGCCTCAAACCGGCGCCAGCGCCCGCCCCGAAGGAGACGCCTTCATCTCCTTGCGCAACGCCACGGCATCCCGCGCCTGCGTCGGTGCCGATGCGTCGATGCGGAACACCTGCACGGTCTCGGTCATGGTCCGTGCCTGCCCATTGAGCTGCATGGCCGAGGCCGCGTTTTCCTCCACCAGCGCCGCGTTTTGCTGTGTGATGGTGTCCAGTTGCGCTACGGCCGAGTTGACCTGCGAGATGCCGCTGAGTTGTTCATTCGATGCGCTGTGAATCTCACCGATCAGTGTGTTCACCCTGCGCACCAGCTCCAGCGACTCCGTCATGGTCTTTTGTGCGGCGTCGGTCTTTTCATGGCCCTCGCTCACCTTGGTGGCGGAGTCATCAATCAGCTGTCGGATTTCTTTGGCCGCCGACAGCGTGCGGTGCGAGAGGCTTCGCACCTCCGACGCCACCACGGCAAACCCACGCCCTTGCTCGCCCGCACGGGCGGCCTCGACCGCCGCATTGAGTGCGAGGATATTGGTCTGGAACGCGATGGAGTCGATGAGCTGGGTAATCTCGCTGATGCGCCCGGAAGCCGCCTGGATCTGCTTCATGGTGCTGGCTACGCCATCCACGGCTTCGCTGCTGCGCTCGGCCACCTGAGAGGCCTGCGTAGCAAGCACGGTGGCCTGCCGCGCGGATTCTGCGGTCTGTTTAACGGTGCCGGTGATCTCTTCCATCGACGCCGCCGTCTGCTGCAGATTGCTGGCCTGCGCCTCGGTGCGCGACGAGAGATCCTGATTGCCCTGCGCAATCTCATGGGTAGAGACCTGCATATGCTCGCTCTCCTGCCGGGCATCGCGCACGATGGACAGCAGATTCACGTTGAGCTGGGCCAACGCTTTTTGGAGCTGCCCCACGGTGTCACTGCGCGACACCGTGATCTTCTGCGTCAGGTCGCCTGCAGCCATGCGGTTGGCCCACAGCAGCATCTGCGACAGCGGCGCTACCGTGACCTGGTGCAGATACACCGCCATTCCCAGCGCCAGCAACACCACCCCCAACCATCCGGCCCCAGACGCCAGCGACATCGTATGCCCGCCCAACAGCGCAGCGCCCCACGAGGCCAGCACCAACAGCAGAGTACAAAACATCATCTTGCCCATCGGCCCCAATTGCAGCGCCCTGCCCACGCGGCCCCACAGATCGTTCTTGATGAGCTGCCCCTCGTGCAGCGTGTGCACCAGTGCGCCGGCTTGTTTCTCGGCCTGCATCCGTTGGTAGAGCTGGTCAGCGGTCTGGATTTGTTCGCGGGTGGCTTCGGTGCGCACCGACATGTAGCCCGTGGGCTGGTCCCCTTGCATGAGGGGCGTGACGTTGGCCATCACCCAGTAGAAGGTGCCGTCCTTGCGCCGGTTCTTGACGGGCGCCGACCAGGGATTGCCTTTGGCAATGGTTTCCCACATGTCGCGAAACGCTTCTTCCGGCATTTCGGGGTGGCGAATCATGTTGTGGGGCTGGCCCAGAAGCTCTTCTTTTTCGTAGCCGCTGACCTCGATGAACATCGGGTTGCAGTAAAGGATGCGCCCCTTGAGATCGGTTGTGGACACCAGGGTCTGACCTTTGGGAAACGCATATTCATGCTGGCTGACCGGCAAATTCATTCTCATGGATATCTCCTAGAAAAATGTCGCTTCCGCCACCCGACAACAGCAGCAACCCTGGCGACTCGCGCCCCGGGCAGTGCTGAAATCATCTTATCGATAGAACGACGGCGAAAGCAAACGTTACTTGCGCAACCCCACGAAAGCGCCTCAGACCGAGGCAAATTCGCACGCGCAAAATGATAAATTGAGTTTTATTATATCCTCAATTTTATCATTTATTTCAATTTAATGCGCGTAAACCCTTATACCGAGTCACACCAGGCCACCCCGGTACCCCCGCTCATCCCTGCAGTGCTTGTAGCGGTGCACACGCTCCGCACAGTGCACCGTCCCCCCCATTGGGCGCGTAACCCTGCCACCCGCCGCCTGCCAGTGGTCAGCACCACCCAGGAACCCACACCAAAGAGCCTGGCGCAAACGTCGCCGCCGGATGCACGCCCCTTCTTGGTGCAGTCAAACTGGCACACACATTGCATGCACTGGAACAACGGCCCACGGGGCCATGTATGCCCAGGTGCAATGGCGCACCCGAGGAATGCGAGGACGAAGGCGTCCCCACATGCGGTTTCGAACCATCGAACCCGCATTGTGTGGGCGCCTTTTTTGTTTTCTGGCCGGCTGTGGTGAGAGAACGCCGCCCCTTTTTTAGTGCGATAACCCATGCTTCACTTCCGAGAATTCCTCAAGTCCGGCCACGCGCCCACGCTGTGGTCGTCCTTTCTGTATTTCGGCTTCTCGTGCGCTGTCTGGGTCATCAACGGTGCGATGGCGCCGTTCATCCGGGACAGCTTCCAGCTCACGCCCACACAGATGGGGATGATGCTGTCCATCCCCATTTTTGCGGGCGCGCTGATGCGGTTTCCGCTGGGCATCCTGGCGCAGTACATCGGCCGCAAGCGCGCCACGCTGGTCGAAATGGCGGGCATCTTTGTCGCCATGGGTTATGGCTACCTGTTCGTGCACACCTACAACGACCTGCTGGCCATGGGCATCCTGCTCGGGGTGGCAGGGGCCAGCTTTGGTGTGGCACTGTCGCTGGGCTCGGGTTCGTTCCCTCCACGCTACAAGGGCCTGGCCATGGGCATCGTGGGTGCGGGCAACGTGGGCACGGCCGTGGCCGCCTTGCTGGCCCCTGCTCTGGCCCAGAAGTTCGGCTGGCAGGCCGTGTATGGTTTTGCCGCCGTGAGCGTAGCAATACCCGCCATCGTGATGGCGGTGTACGCCAAAGAGCCACCCGACCTGGCAGCCCATTCAAGTTTCCGTGATCACATTGCCTGCCTGTTCGAGAAAGACGGCTGGGCCTTCAGCCTGATCTACGCCGTGACCTTCGGTGGCTTCATTGGCCTCACCACCTTCCTGCCCAGCTACTTTTATGACCAGTTCAACGTGAGCAAAGTGCAGGCGGGGCAACTGACCATGATGGCGGCGTTTTTGGGCGCCGCCCTGCGTGTTTTCGGCGGCTGGCTGTCGGACCACTGGGGCGGCGTCAACACACTGACCGGCGTGTTGGCCATCACAGCCGTCAGCATGGTCTTGTGTGGACTGGCCGAAAACTCGCTGCCCATCACCATGCTGCTGTTCCTGGTGTGTTTCGCAGCCCTGGGCGCAGGCAACGGCGCACTGTTCCAGCTGGTGCCCCTGCGCTGGCCGCTGACCACTGCGGTGGCGGGATCGATGATCGGCGAGATTGGCGCGCTCGGTGGTGGCCTCATTCCCAATGGCATGGGCATCTCTCGCCAATACACCGGCACCTACCTGTGGGGCTTTGTGGGTATCGCCGTGTGCGCCGCCGCCATGCTGGTGCTGCTGCGTGTGATGCAAATCCGCTGGACAAGAACGTGGGCGGAAAAGGGCGGCCGTGCGCGCAGCGCATGACGTGCGCCAGCACGTAAGCGCGCAGCGCATGACGTGCGCCAGCACGTAAGCGCGCAGCGCATGACGTGCGCCAGCACGTAAGCGCGCAGCGCATGCCGAACTTTCGCCAAAAGGGAAGCCGGGCACGCAGTGCCTGAGCTGGCGATAGCCAGCCAATGCGCAGCATTGCCCACACTTTCGCCAAAAGGACGCCGTGCGCGCAGCGCGTGAACGGCGCTGCAGCCAAGGCGCCAAGCCCACACCCATGATGTTCAAGCAAAAACAGGCTGTAGCGCTTGTGCGAAAAGCGCTGACAGCTATTATTTTAGTAGCACATCACTTTTTCCCTTTCACTCACCGGGGCAAAAACAGCAGCCAGTAAACCAGCAGCAGATTCACCAACACGCTCACAGCCAGCGCGATCTTCCACAGTGCCGTGGCGTCGCGCTGCATCAGCGGTTGCGGGCCAGGGGCAGACAAGGGGCGTGAAGCGCCACGCTCCAGCGCCAGCAGCAGTTCCTCGGCCGTCTCGAAGCGCTGCGTGCGGTTGCGGGCCACGGCCTTCAGGGCGATCTGGTCGAGCCAGATCGGCACGCCCGGGTTGTGGCGGCTCGGGGCCACCGGGTCGCGGTGGTAGCGGCCCAGTTGGTAGGGCACCACCTCGCCATAGGGCAAGCGCCCGTGGCTCAGCAACTGGTAGAGCGTGACACCCAGTGCAAACAAATCGCTGCGCGCGTCGGGCAACTGCCCCTCGGTGTCACCGCTTTTTTCGTAGCCCGGCCATTGCTCGGGGTTCATGTAGCTGGGTGTGCCTGCGTGCAACTGGCGTGTGGCCTCGGGCTCGCGTCCCGAGAGGGCCACACCCAGGTCCAGCACACGCAGCACCCCGTCGTCGCCCAGGTGCAGGTTGTCGGGCTTGATGTCCCGGTGCACCACCCCCTGGCGGTGCAGCCAGCCCAGCACGCGAACCGCCTGCACCGTGACCGACAGGGCCTGGGCCACGCCCAGGTACTCGCGGCGGCGCAGGCGCTGGCCCAGCGTGTCGCCCGCATGCCAGTCATACAGCAGGTAGAACGCGCTGGCGCCCTGGCCGGTGCTGCCCAGCCCCGCCGGCCAGTCGTTGAGCCATGCCAGGTGCGTGACGGCCTGGCCCGACTGCATGCGCCGCGCCACCCAGGCCTCATGCGCCAGGGTGGCGCGCTCCTCGGTGTCATGGGCGCGCGAGGGCAGCAGGGTCTTGAGGGCGTACAACCGCTGCGTGACGGGATCACGCACCTGGTAGATGCGGTGAATGCCACTGTCGGCCACCAGGGCCGTGACCGTGAGGTCGTCCACCGTGTCGCCCACTCTCAAGAGCGGCAGCACGGGCAGGTCCTGCGCTCGGCGGGATTCATCCTGCAGCGTGGCCTCCAGCGCGCCCTGCACACGCACCACCAACGCCGTCACGTTGTCGCTGCTGCCCCGGCGCAGCGCGGCCTGCACCAGCTCATCGCTGAGCGCCTGGGCCGCCACGTCTGCCTGGCGCAGCAGCTGCCGCAGTTCGCGCTCGGGCAGGCTGCCATGCACACCGTCGGACAGCAGCACGAACAGGTCACCACTGTGCAGCTCACCCTGGCTGTAGTCCACCACCACATGGTCGTCGAGTCCCATGGCACGGGTGAGCTGGTGCGCAAAATCCCGCTGCGCCATCACATGGTCGGCTGTCAGCAGTTGCAGGCGCCCCCCCCGCAGCAGGTAGGCACGCGTGTCGCCCACATGGGCCAGCGTGTACGACTGGCCGCGCAATACCAAGGCGGTGAGCGTGGTAAGACCCACGGCCGGCTGACGACGCCGGTTCATGGAGGCCAGCCAGCCGTTGTGTGCGCTCAGGATGCGATCCAGCGCCACCGTGGTGTCCCAGGTCTCAGGGGTTGCAAAGTAATCGCCCATCAAGGTGTTCACGGTGGTCTGCGCGGCCTCGCGCCCCTTGCCGCCCGTGCTCACGCCATCGGCAATCGCGGCGATGGCGCCGCGCTCACGATCACGCCCTTGCCCCACCGCGAGCGCAGCGAAGTCTTCATTCACGTCCTTGCGCCCTGCCTGCGAGGCCTGACCGACATCCAGTTCAAAGCTCATGCACCAGCTCCATGCAGGTTCTGTGCCCAAGGTGGTGCATGCCAGCGCATGTCTGTCGGCCCCGCGTGGATGCCATCACCCACCAGCGTGCCCTCGGTAGCCCACCCCTTCGGACCAGCGCACTGGGCAACCCAGATCAGTGCGCCTACTCTGGCACGGGCATTGCTTAACAAGGGCAACGACCCGGCAGGGTCACGCAATTCACCCGTGCAACGGCGCACTGAGGAGTTGTAAGGACGAAGGCGTCCCCACATGCGGTTTCGAGACCTCGGAGCAGCATCGTGTGGACGCCTTTTTTGTTTTGCGAATCGCCCAGGCGATCGAACCGACGGAGTCACGATGAAAAAGCTCAAACTGGTGATGGTGGGGAACGGCATGGCCGGTGTGCGCACGCTGGAAGAGTTGCTCAAGATTGCTCCCGATCTGTATGACATCACGGTGTTCGGCGCCGAGCCCCACCCCAACTACAACCGCATTCTGCTGTCGCCCGTGCTGGCGGGCGAGCAGACCATCGACGAGATCATTCTCAACGACTGGTCCTGGTACGCAGACAACCACATCACCTTGCACACCGGCTTCACGGTGACCGAAGTCGACCGCGTGCGCCGCGTGGTCACGGCCACCGGCGCAGCGGGTGACGTGATCACTGCCGAGTACGACCGCCTCATCATCGCCACGGGCTCCAACCCGTTCATCCTGCCCATTCCCGGCAAGGACCTCAAGGGCGTGCTGGCCTACCGCGACATTGCCGACACGCAGGCCATGATCGACGCGGCCGCCACCTACCAACACGCCGTGGTCATCGGCGGCGGCCTGCTGGGTCTGGAGGCCGCCAACGGCCTCATGAAACGCGGCATGCAGGTCACCGTAGTGCATGTGGGCGACTGGCTGATGGAGCGCCAACTCGACGATGTAGCCGGCAAGATGCTGGAGAAGTCGCTGCAGGAGCGTGGCATGAAGTTCCTGATGGGTGCGCAGACCCAGGAGCTGGTCGGCAACGCCGAAGGCCGTGTGGCCAGCGTCAAATTCAAGGATGGAACCGAGGTCCCCGCCGACCTGGTGGTGATGGCCGTGGGCATCCGCCCCAACACCGCCCTGGCCGAAAAAATGCGCCTGCACGTGAACCGCGGCATTGTGGTGAGCGACACGCTGCAAACCACCACCGACGCCCGCATCTACGCCGTGGGCGAATGCGCCGCACACCGGGGCATAGCCTATGGTCTGGTGGCTCCGCTGTTTGAGCAGGGCAAGGTGCTGGCCAACCACCTGGCCGAGTTCGGCATCGGCCGCTACCAGGGCTCGCTCACGTCCACCAAGCTCAAGGTCACGGGCATCGACCTGTTCTCGGCCGGCGACTTCCAGGGCGGCGAGGGCACCGAAGAAATCGTGATGAGCGACCCCTTCGGCGGTGTGTACAAAAAGCTGGTGCTCAAGGACGACAAGCTTGTGGGCGCCTGCCTGTATGGCGACACGGTGGACGGCAGCTGGTACTTCAAGCTGCTGCGCGACGGCCGCAGCGTGACCGACCTGCGCGACAAGCTCATGTTTGGCGAATCGCACCTGGGCGATACCGGCCACCAGGGCCAGAGCAAGGCCGCCGCCATGGCCGACACCGACGAGGTCTGCGGCTGCAACGGCGTGACCAAGGGCGCGATCTGCAAAGCCATCAAGGACAAGGGTTTGTTCACGCTCGACGAAGTGCGCAAACACACCAAGGCCAGCGCGAGCTGCGGATCATGCACCGGGCTGGTGGAGCAGATCATCATGTTCACGGCCGGTGGTGACTATTCCGCCACGCCCAAAACCAAGGCCATGTGTGGCTGCACCGACCACGGCCACCAGGCCGTGCGCGACGCGATCCGCAGCAGCAAGCTGCTGAGCATTGCCGACGTGTTCAAGTTCATGGAATGGAAGACGCCCAACGGCTGCGCCACCTGCCGCCCGGCCGTCAACTACTACCTCATCAGCACCTGGCCCAAGGACGCCAAGGACGACCCACAAAGCCGCGCCATCAACGAGCGCAGCCACGCCAACATCCAGAAAGACGGCACCTACAGCGTGATTCCCCGCATGTGGGGCGGCGAGACCACGGCCGACGAGCTGCGCCGCATTGCCGACGCTGTGGACAAATACAAGATTCCCACCGTCAAGGTCACGGGCGGCCAGCGCATCGATTTGCTGGGCGTGAAAAAGGAAGACCTGGTCAACGTGTGGAAAGACATTGGCATGCCCAGCGGCCACGCCTACGCCAAGGCGCTGCGCACCGTCAAAACCTGCGTGGGCAGCGAGTGGTGCCGCATGGGCACACAAGACAGCACGCAGATGGGCAAGGACCTGGAGCGCGCCATGTGGCGCATGTACGCCCCGCACAAAGTCAAGTTTGCCGTGAGCGGCTGCCCGCGCAACTGTGCCGAAGCAGGCATCAAGGACGTGGGCATCATCGGTGTGGACAGCGGCTGGGAGATGTACGTGGCGGGCAACGGCGGCATCAAGACCGAGGTGGCCCACTTCTTCACCAAGCTGAAAACCGCCGAGGAAGTGCTGGAGTACACCGGCGCATTCTGCGAGCTGTACCGCCAGGAGGGCTGGTACCTGGAGCGCACCGTGCACTACGTTGACCGCGTGGGTCTGGACTATGTGAAAAAGCGCATTCTCGAAGACGCCGAGGGCCGCAAGGCGCTGTGGGAGCAGCTGCAGTTTGCACTGGATGGCGAGCCCGACCCCTGGTTCGAGTTTGACAAGGCCGCCGTGGACACGCGCCAGTTTGTGCCCTTGGGCGCCTGAAACCCACCGGAGCCACCACATGCATCGCCGCACCTTTCTGACCGCCACAAGCTGCACCACCGCGTGGGGCGCCCTGGGCCTGCTCATGCCCGCAGGCTCGGCCCATGCCGAGATCTCCGACCTGAACGACGCCATCAACAAAGCCGGGCGCCAGCGCATGCTGAGCCAGCGCATGGGCAAGGCCTGGCTGGCACTGGCCCACAAGGCCGACACCCCGGCGGCCCGCACCGTGCTGGACCAGTCCCTGGCACTGTTCGAACGGCAGCTGGGTGAACTCAAGGCCTACGCGCCATCGTCCACCATCCGTGACACCTATGTGAAACTGGAAGGCGCCTGGGCCGACCACAAAACCACGCTGATGGGCACCACGCCTTCACGCGATGGCGTGGCCGCTTTGCTGCAGGCAGACGCCAAGGTGTTGGCCCTGGCCCACCAGGGCACGGTGCAGTACGAAGCGGCCCAAGGCAAGCCCGTGGGGCACCTGGTGAACATCGCAGGGCGCCAGCGCATGCTGAGCCAGCGCATGGCCAAGTTCTGCCTGTCTGCCATGCTCTCGGTAGACACCGCCGCTGCCACGACCGAGATCGCCAAAGCCCGTGACGAATTCCTGAGCGCCACAGAGCTGCTGCGCAACGCCCCCCAGGCCAACGCGCGCATCCGCCAAGAGCTGCTGCTGGCCGATGGCCAATGGGTCTTTTTCGATGCAGCACTGCAGCGCCTGGGCACCGCGAGCAACACCTTCCGCCAGGTGTCTGAAGTGTTTGTGAGCAGTGAGAACCTGCTGGCCAGCATGGACCGCGTGACCAGCATGTACGCCGCGCTCGGCACCTGAAGGCGCGAACGCACACGCCTCACGCACCCCCACCCAAATTCCCCAAGGACATTCCGCCATGAGCACAAACCACCCCGCCCCCGAATGGAAGCTGATCTGCCGCGTGGACGACATCCCCGTGCTGGGCTCGCGCCGCGTGACGCGCCCCCTGGGACTGGACGTGGCAGTGTTCCGCAACGACGCCGGTGGTGTGTTTGCGCTGCTCGACCGCTGCCCGCACAAGGGTGGCCCCCTGAGCCAGGGCATCGTGTTCGGCACCCAGGTCGCCTGCCCCATGCACAACTGGACCATTGGGCTGTGTGACGGACAGGCTTCTGCGCCCGACGAAGGCTGCACGCCGAAGTTTGCGGTGAAGGTGGAAGGTGGCTCGGTGTATCTGGACACCCACGAACTGGCCACGGTGGCCACCGACCTGACGCGGCCCATGGCAGGCCCGGCACGGCGCGTGGCTGCGGCGTGAACGCCGGCGCGCACTCCCGTACTGAAACGCTATAAAAACAGAAGCACAAGGCGCTTACCAATCAAGCACCAGCGCCCGAAAAGACCACACACCACGTCCATCGCCATGCAAGAAACCAAATCCACCTGCCCCTACTGCGGCGTAGGCTGCGGCGTGATCATCGAAAGCGATGGCCCCCAGATCACCGGCGTGCGTGGCGACCCGACCCACCCCGCCAACTTTGGCCGCCTGTGCACCAAGGGCTCGACCCTGCACCTGACGGCCAGCAGCCCCATCACCTTGCAGACCCGCTTGCTGCAACCCCTGCGCCGCGCGCACCGGGGCGATACGCCCCAATCACTGTCGTGGGATGCCGCCTTGGGCCTGGCCACCGAAAAATTTGCCGACACCATCCTGGCCCACGGGCCCGACGCCGTGGGTTTTTACGTCAGCGGCCAATTGCTCACCGAGGACTACTACGTCTTCAACAAGCTGGCCAAGGGCCTGATCGGCACCAACAACATCGACACCAATTCGCGCCTGTGCATGAGCAGCGCCGTAGCGGGCTACAAACAGACGCTGGGCGCCGATGCGCCACCCGCCTGCTACGACGACGTGAAACACGCGCAGTGCCTGTTCATTGTGGGCAGCAACGCGGCCTGGGCGCACCCCATCCTGTTCCGCCGCATCGAAGATGCGCGCGCCGCCAACCCGGGCATGAAGGTCATCGTGGCCGACCCGCGCCGCACCGACACGGCCGGCATGGCCGACCTGTTTTTGCCCATCCAGCCGGGCAGCGATGTGATGCTGTTCAACGGCATGCTGCATCTGATGCTGTGGGAGGGCTGGGTCAACGCCGAGTACATCGGCGCGCACACCACGGGCTTCGATGAACTCAAGGCACTGGTGCGCGACTGCACCCCCGAGCGCGTGGCCCAGGTGTGCGGCATCTCGGTGGCCGACCTGACCACCGCCGCCCAATGGTTCGCGACGTCGAAAGCCACGCTCAGCCTGTACTGCCAGGGTCTGAACCAGAGCAGCAGCGGCACCGCCAAAAACGCCGCGCTCATCAACCTGCACCTGGCGACGGGCCAGATCGGCAAGCCCGGCGCGGGCCCCTTCAGCCTGACCGGTCAGCCCAACGCCATGGGCGGGCGCGAGGTGGGCGGCCTGGCCAATTTGCTCAGTGCCCACCGCGACCTGGCCAACCCGCAGCACCGCGCCGAAGTGGCCGCGCTGTGGGGTGTGGCCGATGTGCCATCCCAGCCTGGCAAGACCGCTGTGGAAATGTTCCAGGCCGCCGCCGACGGCGAGATCAAGGCCCTGTGGATTGCCTGCACCAACCCCGCGCAGAGCATGCCCGACCAGGCCACCGTGCGCCGCGCCCTGGAGCGCGCAGAGTTTGTGGTGGTGCAGGAGGCCTTTGCCACAGCCGCCACCTGCGCGTACGCCGACCTGTTGCTGCCCGCCACCACCTGGGGCGAAAAAACCGGCACCGTGACCAACAGCGAGCGCCGCATCTCCCGCGTGCGCACTGCCGTGCCCGCACCCGGCGAAGCACGCCACGACTGGGCCATTGCGGTGCAGTTTGCGCACCAACTGGAGGCACGCCTGCGCCCCGGCCAGCCCACGCTGTTCCCCTACACCACCGACCACGCCGACCAAGGCGCTGAAACCGTGTGGAACGAGCACCGCGAAAGCACGCGCGGGCGCGACCTCGATATCACCGGCCTGTCATGGGAGATGCTCGAGTTGGCAGGCCCGCAGCAATGGCCACTGCCTGACGGGGCAGTGACAGGCAAGGCCCGCCTGTACGAAGACGGCGTTTTCCCCACCGCCGATGGCCGCGCCCGATTTGCAGCCCACGCATGGCAGCCCACGGCCGAACAACGCGAATCTCGCTACCCCTTCAGCCTGACCACGGGCCGCCTGCGCGACCAATGGCACGGCATGACCCGCACCGGCCAGCTTGGTCGCCTGTTTGGCCATGTCGCCGAGCCCAGCGTGCAGCTGCACCCGCAGGACATGGAACGGCGCGGTCTGAAGAGCGGTGATCTGGTCTACGTGACGAGCAAGCGCGGCACCATCGTGGTGCCCGTACAGGGCGATACCACCGTGGGCCTGTCGCAGGCTTTCATGGCCATGCACTGGGGCAGTGAGTTTCTGAGCGGTTGCTCATCCACCGGCGAGCGGCTGGCGGGCGTGAACGCGCTCACCACATCGGCGTATTGCCCCACGTCCAAACAGCCCGAGCTCAAGCACGCGGCGGTGAAGGTGCTCAAGGCCGAACTGCCCTGGACGCTGCTGGCCATGGCCTGGCTGCCCACCGACAGCGCACAGGCCACCCGCGAGGCACTGGTTGCATTGATGGTGCAGTTCCCGTTTGCCAGTTGTGTGCCCTTCAGCAACAACACACCCTTGAACGAACCCGGGCGCGAGCGCGTGGGGGTGTTACTGCGCGCCGCCGCACACGAGGCACCGCCCGACACCACCGTGGAGCGCATCGAAACCCTGATGGGCCTGGCCACCACCGACACACTGCGCTATGCCGACAAAAAACGTGGCCAACGCCGCGCGGCGCGCCTGATGCGCAGGGGCGAGAGCACCACGCTCGAAGGCATCGTGCTGGCAGGCGACACCAGCGCCGAAGGCTGGCTCAAGACCTTGCTGCAAGAAGAACTGCCCGCCCAAACCTACGGCCGCCTGTTGCTGGTGCCCGGCGCCAAGGCGCCCGTGGCGGTGCAGTCGCGCGGCAAATCGGTGTGCACCTGCTTTAACGTGACGGACGCCGCCATCACCGCCGAACTGACCCACTGCCACGGCACCGATGACGACCGCCTGGCCCAACTGCAGGGCAAGCTGCGCTGTGGCACCAACTGTGGCTCATGCCTGCCCGAACTCAAACGCATGGTGCGCTCCACCGGACCGCTGGCGTCCCGGCCTGTGGCGCAGGCCACCATATAACCAAAAGTTCTCTGGGTTGCAGGAAAATACCCAACCCCTTTTCAAAGAGCCATATCCCACCATGGGCATTAGCCAGTACATCAAGGAAATCGGTCGCGGCCCCCGGGGCGCCAAGCCACTGACGCGAGAGCAGGCCACTGATCTGTTCGGCCAGGTGCTGGACGGCAGCGTGACCGACCTGGAAATCGGTGCGTTTTGCCTGGCCATGCGCATCAAGGGCGAGACCACCGAGGAGATGTGCGGGTTTCTGGATGCGACGCACCAGCGCCTGGCCCTGCTACCCGCCACCGACCGCCCGCTCATCGTGCTGCCCAGCTACAACGGCGCGCGCAAGCTGCCCGTGTTGACGCCGCTGCTGGCCCTGCTGCTGGCGCGTGAAGGCCTTCCCGTGTTGCTGCATGGCATGCGCACCGAGGCGCGCCGTATTCTGGCATCGGATGTGCTTCTAGCGCTTGATGTACCTGCGCTATCAGCTCCTGAAAAAATAGCAAATGGCGACGTGCGCCACATTCACACCCAGCACTTGCACGCAGGCCTGGCACGCCTGCTGGCCGTGCGCGAGGTGGTGGGCCTGCGCAACCCAGGGCACAGCGTGGTCAAGCTGATGAACCCGTGCGTGGGGCCCTCGGTGGTGGTCACGGCCTACACCCACCCCGAGTACTTCGAGATGCTGCAGACCACCTTCCACACGCTGGGCATGAGTGCATTGCTCTCGCGCGGGCTGGAGGGAGAGGTCGCCACCGACCCCCGCCGCACACCCCGCTACGACGGTTTTGTGCACGGCACGCACGAGGTGCTGGAATCGCAGCAGCCCGGCACTGCCAGCGAGGTGCCCGGCCTGCCCGCCGAAATCGATGTGGCCACCACGGCCCGCTACACACGCAGCGTCTTGGCGGGCGAGCTGCCCATTCCGCCCGCCATCGAGCGGCAGGTGGAACATATCTTGCGACTTGCCGATCAAACAGTTTCGGAGACACCCCGATGAGCCGCCCTAAGCCCACCACGACCCCGCTGCCACCCTCCACACCCCATCTGGGCACCGGCGGCAGCTGCACGCTGGTGGGCGCTGGCCCAGGCGACCCGGAACTGCTGACCATCAAGGCGCTCAAGGCCATCCAGGCGGCCACCGTGCTGCTGGTGGATGACCTGGTGAGCGATGCCATCGTGGCGCACGCATCGCCCACGGCGCGCATCATTTACGTGGGCAAACGCGGTGGCTGCAAAAGCACCCCCCAGGCCTTTATCGAAAAGCTGATGCTCATGGCGGTGAACGAAGGCGAGAACGTGGTGCGCCTCAAGGGCGGCGACCCGTTCATCTTTGGCCGGGGTGGCGAAGAAGTGGAACACCTGCGCGCAGCGGGTGTGCCGGTCACTGTCGTCAACGGCATTACTGCAGGCCTGGCAGGCCTGACCTCGCTGGGCGCCCCGCTCACGCACCGCGAACACGCACATGGCGTTGTTTTCGTTACTGGCCATGCCAAGCCCGGCGATGCGGGCACCGACTGGCGTCAGTTGGCAGCCACCGCCCGCGATGCCAAGCTCACGTTGGTGATCTACATGGGTGTGAGCGGCGCTTCCACCATTGAGCAGGAACTGCTCACCGGTCTGCCCGCCGACACCCCCGTGGCGGTCATCCAGCACGCCAGTCTTGCGCACCAGCGCCACGCGGTCACCACGCTCGGCGCGCTGCACGCGACCATCGCCCGCGAAGGGCTGGCCAGCCCCTCGGTGATCGTGGTGGGCGATGTGGTGCGCGGGGTGGCACTGGCATCACAGGACGCCGCAGCCCCACCCCTGGTTCGCCGCACCGGCTGAGCCCCCCGCACGCAAGCCGTAACAACACACTGCGCACCGCGCAGGGTGGGGCTGCGCCTTGCACCAAACACACACCGTGCCGGGCCGTCACGACATACGCACTGGCCCGGGTATTGCTTGACGACCCGCATCTGAATGCAACAGCACAAGGAACACCATGGCAGCCTTCCCTCTCTCCGCACGCGCTCCCAGCATGCCTTTGCAGTCCTCTGCGGCACCGGCAGCCTCCCGCGACAACAACGGCATGTCACTGGTCAACCTGGCGGCGCGCCAGCGCATGCTGTCGCAGCGCATGGTGCTGCAAACAGTTCTGGCTGCGCGCGGCAGCGATCTGCACCTGAAAGCCGCGCGCGGCTCACTGGCACTGTTCACCGACAGCCAGGCACGCCTTGTCGATACACCGCGCCACATGGATGCCAAAAGTGCCGAGCCCATTCGCAAGGTGTACCAGGGGCCTGCGGGAGTGGGCGCCACCATTGACCTGTTTGCGCAGCAGGTGGGCACCGCGCTGGACCTGGCAGAACGCCAGAGCCCGCGTGTGGAAGACGCACTGGCCCGGCTGGTGGAGTCCACCGACGGTGTGCTCGAAGCGCTCAACACGGCCACCACCGCCTTCGATCAGATGAGCAAGGCCCAGTCCGAGACCTTGATGAAGGAGCTGGCGGGCATCGTGGAGTCCATCCAGACCGTAGCGCGCGAGGCCAAGGTGGTCAGCTTCAATGCCCAGGTGATGGCCGCGCGCGCTGGGCAACACGGGCGCGAGTTTGCCGTGGTGGCCAATGTGCTGTCGGGCATCACCAACGAGATCGACGGCCTGTCGCTGCAGGCTGTGTCCCTGGCCGGGCGCAGCCGAGGCGCCGCGTAACAACGCCATGCCCGACGCGGGGCGGCTACTGCCCCGCCGTTTCCCGTACCTGCTGAAACCGCACTGCCAGCTCCTTGCGCAGCGATTTGCGCAACAAGGCAGCGTCCCAGCGGCGGCGCTCATCGGGCGTGGAGGGCGACAGCGGCGGCACCTGCACAGGCTTGCGCGCTTCGTCCACGGCCACCATCGTGAAAAAGCAGCTGTTCACATGCCGCACCACCTGCGAGCGGATCTCTTCGGCCACCACCTTGATACCGACCTCCATCGAGGAGCTGCCCGTGTAGTTCACGCTGGCCAGAAAAGTCACCAGCTCGCCCACATGGATGGGCTGCAGGAACATCACCTGGTCCACGCTCAGCGTCACCGTGTAGCAGCCCGAATAGCGGCTGGCACACGAATATGCGACCTGGTCCAGCAGCTTGAGGATGGCGCCGCCATGCACGTTGCCCGAAAAATTGGCCATATCGGGCGACATCAGCACGGTCATGCTCAGTTGGTGTGAAGGGATGTTCATGCACCGATTTTAGGAAGGCCAGCGCGCTGCCACACACCAAAACGCAGCCCATCGCGCTCTGGGTGGCAGCTTCGCTACACTCGCGCAGCGCCAACGCCACTGGCAAGAGGAGGAACCCATGATCGAACTAGAAAAACTCAACGAATTCACCGAAAGCCACGGTGCGCTGCGCACCGGCAAAGGGCTGGTATCGGGCGTCATTGCACTCACCCTGGCCATCCTGTGCTTTCTGGGCGTGCTGGCTTTTCACTTCCCTGAGTACCTGACCACGCCGCAATTGCGCAAAAGCTACGACGTGACGGTGATCCGCACCATCATGCTGACCGCCATGGCGGTGGCCGGGGGCATCTCGCTGGTCAACATCCTGTTCAACCGTGCGCGCTGGCTGGCCACATTTGCCTTTGCCATCGTGGTCGTCGCCGCACTGCTGGGCGGCCACAAGGTGGAGGTGAACCCGAACTTCCCCGACAACACGCCCTACATTGGCCTCGACTGGTTCATCCTCGATCTGCTGGGCAGCTCGCTGATCTTCATCTTCATTGAAAAGCTGTTCGCGCTGCGCAAAAACCAGCCTGTGTTTCGCGCCGAGTGGCAAACCGACTTCCACCACTTCATCGTGAACCACATGGTGGTGGGCTTCGTGCTGCTGGCCACCAACCTCATCGTGCACAAGTTCTTCGGCTGGGCGGCCAGCGATGGCATTCGCGGCTGGGTGCAGGGGCTGAACTTCTGGGTGGCGCTGTTCCTCATCGTGCTGGTGGCCGATCTGGTGCAGTACTGGACCCACCGCGCCTACCACGAGGTCCCGGTGCTGTGGCGCCTGCACGCGGTGCACCACAGCGTCAAAAGCATGGACTGGATGGCCGGGTCACGCCAGCACATCCTGGAGTTGCTGATCACCCGCACGCTGGTGCTGGCCCCGATCTATGTCTTCGGTTTCAGCAAAGAGGTGATCGATGCCTACATCGTGGTCGTGGGCTTCCAGGCCGTGTTCAACCATGCCAACGTGAGCGTGCGCCTGGGGCCCCTGCGCTACGTGCTGGTCACGCCCAACTTCCACCACTGGCACCACAGCCAGGACCAGGAGGCGCTGGACAAGAACTATGCCGCGCACTTTGCCTTCCTCGACTACCTGTTCGGCACGGCCGTGAAGACCACCAAGCTCTGGCCCGAGCACTACGGCGTGCTGGGCGACTACGTGCCCAACGGGTTTATCAAGCAGTTCAAGTTTCCGTTCACCTGGAAGGGGTGACCCGCCAAACAGACGCGGCAGGGTTCGGGTTACAGGTCAGCGAACTCTCGCTCCAGCGCCCGCAACTGCTCGCGCAGCGATTCGGTCCGCGCCTCGCACGCGGCCTTGTCGTCAGCGGTCTTCTCTGCGCCCTCCTGCACAAACTGGTTGCCGGATGGCAGATTGCCGCGCCGCAGCGGGCCTGCGGTGGCCGCCGTGTTGGGCTGCGCCGTGCAGTCGCGCTGGTTGCGCTCGATGGCCGTGCGCGCCTGGGGGATGCCCTGGGTCTGCAGATAGTTCTTGCGCTGCCAGGTCGGGCCAAACGCGCCCTCCGCCACAGGCGCGGTGGCAGGCGGCACAGGCGTCGCGCCCCGGGTGGAGGGCCGCACTTCAATCTTCTCCCCCTCACCCGCGCAGAGTGCATCCTGGAACGACACCTTGCCATTGGCGTCCGTGCATTTGTTGATGGCCCAGGCCGGGGCCAGACAGCCCAGCGCCAGGGCGCAAACGGCATAGCGGATCGGATTCATGGCAAGACTCCTCGACAGGTCAATGCCACATGCTACCGCGCCCCCTTGGACGGGTTGACGGGTGCAGCCAAGCAGAGCGATAGATGGGTGTCCCTCACTTGACGCGCCCCCGGTAAAAACCCGGTGCGTGTGTAGCCCGCAGCCCTCCTACCATCGCCGCACTGAGTGGCCATGGTGGCCCTTACCAGGAGATGCTGCTTGATGACGACCCCCCTTGTTTTACCCACCGGCCAGCGGCCTCCCCTGGCGCACCGCCGCAGTCTGATGCTGGCGCTGGCAGGTGGGGCTGCACTGGCCAGCCTGCCCGCCGGGGCGCAGCCCACTGCGGGCAAGGGAGACATCCTGATCGGCCGCTCGACGGCGCTGTCGGGCGGCATGGCGCCATTTCTATCCCCTATCCATGCGGGGCAGGAGGCCGCGATCGAGGACGCCAACGCCAAGGGCGGCATCGGCGGACGCAAGATCCGGCTGGTCTCACTGGACGATGGGTTTGATGCACGCCGCGCGCTGGAGAACGCCAAGCAACTGAATGAAAAAGACGGCGTGCTGGCGCTGTTTGGCATGGCCGGCACCTCGCAAGTCATGACACTGTTGCCCTACCTGGTGCAGGCCAAGCTGCCCTTGATCTCTGTGTACACGGGCAGCCCCGCCATTCGCGCGCAGCAGCACCCCTACCTGTTCACCACGCGCGCCAGCTATGCCGACGAGCTGGTGAAGATCGTGCGCAACTTGGTGGCCGTGCAAAGCGCACGCATTGCGGTGGCCTTCGAGAACAACGACTTTGGCAAGCTGCTGCTGCCGCTGGTCGAAAAGACCATCGCTGCGGAAGGCGCGACGCTGGCCGGGTCGCACGCGCTGGCCTCGTCGGGCGAAGACGCCAACGAGGCCGCCAAGGCCCTGGCCACCCAGAAACCCCAGGCCGTGCTGCTGGTGGCGGCAGGCCCGTCGGTGGTGGCCTATGTGCGTGCCAACCGCGCGCACCTGGGCGTACCGATCTACACGCTGTCGCTGGGCGCAGGCACCGCCGTGCTCCAGGCGCTGGGCGACGAGGCACGGGGCCTGGCCGTGGCACGCACAGGCCCCTCCCCCACCAAGCCCACCATTGCGCTCACGCGGGACTTCCAGGCGTCCATGAAGCGCTACAACAAGCCCGTGGATTACGACCACTACACCGGCTACATGGACGCCCGCGTGCTCATCGAAGGCCTGCGCGCAGCCGGCCCAGGCGTCACACGCATGAGTCTGGCCCAGGCCATGGAGGGCCTGGGCAATCTGGACCTGGGCGGCTTTGGCTACCAGTTCAGCGCGCAAAACCACCATGGTTCCAACTACGTGGACATTGCCGTGGTGGGCTCGGGCGGGGTGTTCCGGCAATAGCCCGTTGCCACAGGCGGGGGCTGCGGCCTGTGCCCAGCAGCGACAATGGCGGCCCTGCCATCGCCCCGCCCTTCCCACCGTGTCGCCCCTCCCGTCTCCTTCCTCCTTCGACGTTGTCATCATTGGCGCCGGTGCCGCCGGCCTGTTCTGCGCGGGCCAGGCGGGCCAGCGGGGCCTGAAGGTGCTGCTTATCGACCACGCCGATAAGGTGGCGGAAAAAATCCGCATCTCGGGCGGGGGGCGCTGCAACTTCACCAACCGCGACCTCGACCCCGCCGCGCCCCACAAGCATTTTGTGGGGCAGAACCCGCAGTTTTGCCGTTCGGCGCTGTCGCGCTACACCCCGGCGGACTTCATCGCCCTGGTGCAAAAACACGGCATTGCCTTTCACGAAAAGCACAAGGGCCAGTTGTTTGCCGACCGCTCGGCAGAAGACATCATCGCCATGCTGCTGGCCGAGTGCGAAGCCGGCGGCGTGACCCACTGGCAACCCTGTGGCGTTAAAAAAGTAAGCTTTTCAGCCCCAAGCGCAGGTGGATCATGCCAGGGCAGCTATCAAATTGATACTGATCGCGGGCCGGTAACGGCAGACTCGCTGGTGATCGCTACCGGAGGACTGTCGATCCCCAAGATTGGCGCCACCGATTTTGGCTACCGGCTGGCACAGCAGTTCAACATTCCACTCATCGAGCGCCGCCCGGGCCTGGTGCCGCTGACCTTTGACGGAGTGGGCTGGGCCCCCTACGCGCAGTTGTCGGGTCTGGCGCTTCCGGTGCAGATCAGCACCGGCGCCAAGAAGTCGCGCATGGCCTTTGACGAAGACCTGCTGTTCACGCACCGGGGCCTGTCCGGACCAGCGGTGTTGCAGATCTCCAGCTACTGGCAGGAGGGAACACCGCTGGCCATCAACCTCGCACCCACGGTCGACCTGCCCGCTGCGCTGGCGCAGGGCAAGATGCGCTCGCGCAAGCTGATCGCCAACGAAATTGCGACGCTGGTGCCTGGCCGCCTGGCCGATGCCTGGGCCCAGCGCGAAGCCGACTGGCAGCGCCCCATCAACGAGGCCAGCGACAAGGCCCTGGCACGCCTGGCTGAACAACTGGCACGCTGGGAGCTGACACCCACCGGCACCGAGGGCTACAAGAAGGCCGAAGTCACGCTGGGCGGCGTGGACACCCGGGCACTCTCGCAACAGACCATGGAGTGCAAGGCGCAACCCGGCCTGTACTTCATCGGCGAAGTGGTGGACGTGACAGGCTGGCTGGGGGGTTACAACTTCCAGTGGGCCTGGGCCAGCGCCCATGCGTGTGCGCTGGCATTGGCCCAGGCCGGATCGGCTGGGTAGAGGCCGCTCCGGGGTGGGCGTGGGACGGCCGCCTCGCCGTTCACACCTCCATGGCGGCCTCCCGGCCCGTTGTTGACAGGGCCCGGTGCTGCAGTGCCCAGATTTCCAGCTCGGCCACGGGCAATGGGCGGCTGAAGTAGTAACCCTGCAGCTCTTCGCAGTCCAGCGCGTTCAGTACCTGGGCCGTGGCCAGGTCTTCCACGCCCTCGGCCACGATCTTGAGGCCCAGCGTATGGCCCAGGGCAATGATGGCGCGGGTGATGGCCATGTCGGCAGGGTTGCTCAGCATGTCGTGCACAAAGGATTTGTCCACCTTGAGCCGATCGATGTCAAAGCGTTTGAGGTAGGCCAGGCTCGAATACCCGGTGCCAAAGTCATCAATGGACATCTGCACGCCCAGCAGCTTGAGCGCTGCCAGTTGCAGCTCGGCAGCATGGGCGTTGTCCATGAGTTGGGATTCGGTGATCTCCAGCTCCAACCGGTGCGCAGGCATGCCGGTGCGGGCCAGCAGCGCCTCGATGTCGGACACCAGTTGCGGATCGGACATTTGTGCGGCCGAGAGGTTGACGGAGATCGACACATCAGCCAATGGATGTCTCACCGCGTGATAGTCGGGGCTGCCGTCCAGCGGCAGCATCTGCCAGCGCGCCCACTGCTCGCAGGCCTGCTGCAGCACCCAGCTGCCAATGGCACGGATCATGCCGCTTTCCTCGGCAATGGGAATGAACTCACTGGGCGGAACGGAGCCCAGCACCGGGCTGTTCCAGCGCAGCAGCGCCTCGACCCCCAGCAGTTGCGTTCCCTTGGCGCTCAGGCGTGGCTGGTAGTGAAGGCTCAGCTCCTGGCGCTCCAGCGCGCGGCGCAACTGCTGCTCCATGGTCTGGCGCGCCACGGCACGCTGGTCGGTCTCCATCGAATAGAACAGCGCCATGTCGCGCCCCGTGGTCTTGGCCTCGTACATGGCCGCGTCGGCACGGCGCATCAGCTCGTCGATGTCGCTGCCGTCCTCGGGGTACACGGCGATGCCCACGCTGCACGACACATTCAGCTCGTGCCCCTCCACCGGGTGACTCTGACGGATGAGCGGGATCAGGCGCCGCTCCACCAGCTGCTGCACATCCTCGCGCCCGGCCACATCGCGCATCACCACCACAAACTCGTCGCCGCCCAGGCGGCTCACCGTGTCGCGGCTGCGCACGGCCTGCGTGAGGCGCGCTGCCACCGAGCGCAGCAAGCCGTCACCAATGTGGTGGCCCAAGGTATCGTTGATGGACTTGAAGCGGTCCAGGTCAATGAACAGCACAGCCACCTTCTCGCCGGTGATGGGGGCCTGGGCCAGCGCCATCTGCAGGCGCTGCACGCACAGCGAGCGGTTGGGCAGCTCGGTCAACACGTCGTGGTGGGCCAGAAACTGGATGCGCTCTTCGCTGCGCTTGCGGTCGGTGATGTCGATGGCAATGCCGATGTGGTTGGCCACCGGACCGCCCTTGGTCTCGCGCACAGCCGACACCATGAGCCAGGCCGGGTAGGTCTCGCCCGAGCGGCGGCGAAACCGCACCTCGCCCTGCCAAGACTCTTTTTCCAGCATGGTGCGATTGATCTGGGCCGACAACGGCTCGCCACCGGCTTCTTCCAGCAGAAACCCCAGATCCTCGCCAATGACCTCATAGAAGTCGTAGTGCGTGCTGCGGCAGAACGCCTTGTTCACGCTGATGATCTGCTGGTCGGCGTTCATGATGATGATGCCCTCGGACGAGGCCTCGAACACCTTGGCCCACAGCTCCAGGCGCTGCTCCATGACCTTGAGCACATTGATGGGCGTGAAGGCGGTCAGCACCGAGTCGCGCCCCTGGAACAGCAGGCGCCGCGCCGACAGCACGGCCCATGAGGGCTCGGGACTGCCCTTCCAGCGCACCTCAAACTCATCGACCGAGCCCTGGTCGGCCAGGCGCTGAAAGAAACGCGCACGCACGCCCGGCTCCAGCCCCGCAGCCCAAGGGTCGGTCTTGCGGCCCCCCAGCCAGTGCGCGGCAGGCGCGTTGGAATGCAACACCTCGTGTTCGGGGATGGATGTGACCACCATGGGGATAGGGAACGCCTCCACCAGCTCACGCTGCGCCTCGGCTGCGCGGGCGCTGGCGGCCAGCTCCTGCTGCAACAGCCGATCGCGGTCGAGCTGAGACAACATCTCGTTGAACGCGGTCACCAACCGGCCAATCTCATCCCGGCTGTTCCAGTGCGCGCGCAGCGTGTGGTCACCACTCTTGCGCACCTCGTCGGCCACGCGGGCCAGTTGCTGTAGCGGTTTGGCAATCTGCCGTGCCACCAGGGTCACCAGCGACAGGATGCAGCCCAGCAGCACCAGTGCCGTGCCCAAATGCAGCCACATGCGGGCAAACAGGCTGTCCACACGCTGGTTCAGAAGCCGCTCCAGGTCCACGATGCCCACCGACCAGGCATCGCGCAGCGCGCCCAGCACCTGCGCCTCTTGTGCGGTGACCTGGGCCATGGTCAGGCGCGACTCTCCGGCTGCAATGCCCTGCAGCAGCGCCTGAAACCCCTCTTGCGAGGCCTTGAGCGCCTCGCGTTGACGAACCAGTGCAGTCCGCATCTCTGGCGAACCCGCGATGAACGCCTGGTTGTAGTCCGACTCAATCCCCAGCATCACTGCATCCAGCCGCCCCACCAGCGTGAGCAACTCCGACGACCACTGCGGCCCCCGGCCCGAAGGCGCTGCGTTCAGAAAACTCACGGTGTCGTGCACGGCCTGCAGCAGTTCGGGGAAGCGCAGCACCACCAGCGACATCACGTAATAGCTGTCCAGGTCGGGGTCGAGAATCAGGTTGGACTGGTTCCCCACGGTGGTCAGCAGCTCGCGCCCCTCGCGCAGCAGCTGGCTGCGCAGGCGGGTCAGCGATGGCGCGTCAGACGTCAACGGGACGGGTGGCGCGTTGCCCGCAAGCTCCTCCAGCGCAGCACCAAAGCGTTGGCCCACCTCGGCGGTGTGCAATTGCTCGTCATGGGCCACCCGCACGCCCGAAAGCCGCTTCAGCACCTCAGCCACCTGCGGGGGCTGCAGGGAGGCGTCCAGAAACTGGCCCATCAGGCCGTCACGCACCACCGCCGCATAGGTGGTGCCCACGATCTCCTTGCGCGTGAAATCGATGGCCAGGTACTTCTCGTGGATCAGGATGCTGGAGACGTAGATCACCGCCGTCAGATCCAGCAGATAAATGAGCATGAGCTTGCGGCCCACACTGAGGCGGCCCAGCCAACCCGATACGCGGTGCATGAATGCCATGGTGTCTGCGGCGGCAGGCTGGCACGGGCGGATGACCTGCGCAGCCCACCGCTGGTGGAAAATGAGTGTTACAACGGGAAGCAATTTCCACGCCATTCCACAGGCCTCCCTGCCAGAGAGACAGGGTTTGGCGCCCATTGGGAATGGACTGCAGGCTTGAAAGCCGGCGCGACCCAGGCAAGTGCCGCCGCACAAAGGCCGTCCCGCTGCACTGGCGACGTCGACCTCCCGCGCAGCGAAAGAAGGGTAAAGCTGCAAAGCAGCGCCACAAGCACTTCACATCCGCTTTATAAAGGCTATAATCTCCGGCTTTGCTGGCAATGCCCCGTCGGCCAAATACTAGTTACAGACGGGGAAACCGCTACGTATGGTCTTGAGGCCCGATCTCCCCAAGCCCCTCTGCGAGCAACATTTTGGAAACCATTAGCTAATGACTACGATCCGCGTAAAAGAAAACGAACCCTTTGACGTTGCACTGCGCCGCTTCAAGCGCACCATTGAAAAGCTCGGCCTGCTGACCGACCTGCGCGCCCGCGAGTTCTACGAAAAGCCCACCGCAGAACGCAAGCGCAAGAAGGCGGCCGCCGTGAAGCGCCACTACAAGCGCGTTCGCAGCATGCAACTGCCCAAGAAGATGTATTGATTGATCTTCGGCCCCAAGCCTTTCGCTTGGGTCCCAAAACCCGCGCTAGGGACGCCAAGCGCGGGTTTTTGTTTTTTCGGGTCTGCACAAAGCCCCTCTGGCGTCGTTGCAGCGCCTTGCCGTAGCAAGACTACTGCCTGCGGCGCTGCGCCTAGCCAGAGGGGCTTTGTGCAAACCCTCCGTCCCTGTCTGAAACCCAAAAAAGGAAGCCGCCATGAGCCTCAAGGACCAGATCACCGAAGACATGAAGACCGCCATGCGCGCCAAGGACAGCGAGCGCCTGGGCACCATCCGCCTGCTGCTGGCTGCACTCAAGCAAAAAGAAGTGGATGAGCGCGTGGTCCTGGACGACGTGGCCGTCGTTGCCATCGTGGACAAGTTGATCAAGCAGCGCAAGGACTCCATCGCGGCCTTCGAGCAGGCAGCGCGCCAAGACTTGGCCGACAAGGAAAAATCGGAACTCGTGGTGCTGCAGGCCTACTTGCCCGAGCGCATGTCGGCCGACGAAACCCTGGCCGCCGTAAAAGCCATCGTGGCCGAACTGGGCGCAGCAGGCCCGGGCGACATGGGCAAGGTCATGGGTGTGGTCAAAACCCGCCTGGCCGGCAAGGCCGACATGGGCCAGGTGTCCGCCGCCGTCAAGGCAGCACTGGCGGGTTGACCCCCCGACGACCAGGAACCCGATAACGCCACACAGTGGGCAGCACTTCGGCCCACTGTGCAGTCAATATCATTTTGATAGCTGGATGCACTTACCAGATAAGGGCGGTTTCAAGTCCAAGCGCCTGCAGCCATATTGGCGAGAGACTACGCCCAACGCATAGACTGAGACCCCTCCATCAGGGAAACAGCTTGTTCGCGGTTTCTGCGATCAATTTACCCTGAAACCGTGCGCCGTCCAGGTCCAGGGCGCTGGGCTGGCGCTGTCCTTGGCCGCCAGCGATGGTGGTGGCGCCGTAAGGGCTGCCGCCGACGACTTCATCCAGTGTCATCTGTCCCTGGTGGCTGTAAGGCAGGCCCACAATCGTCATCCCGAAGTGCATCAGATTGGTGATGATGGAGAACAGTGTGACCTCCTGTCCACCGTGCTGGGTGGCTGTGGAGGTAAACGCGCCCCCCACCTTGCCATTGAGAGCACCGCGTGCCCACAACCCTCCCGCCTGGTCGAGAAACGCAGCCATTTGAGAAGGCACACGGCCAAACCGGGTGGGCGCACCGACGATGATGGCGTCATAGCTCTCCAGCTCCGCCACGGTGGCCACAGCAGCAGACTGGTTGAGCTTGAAATGCGCGCCTTTGGCAATATCTTCAGGCACGGTCTCTGGAACGCGCTTGACATCGACCGTCGCGCCAGCTGACCGAGCGCCTTCGGCCATGGCCTGGGCCATGGTTTCGATGTGGCCGTAAGTGGAATAGTAAAGAACCAGAACTTTCGACATGGTAACTCCTTGGGGGGGTTGATGTGCCCACTGGCTGCGCGACACCCACACCATATTGCGTTCCGTTCATGACAGCAATGCAAACGCGGAAATCACCACAGGGTCGCCATGGGCGACGACCGAGCACACTGCATGAACCCTATGAAACCTGTCCGCAATGTTTGCGGGGTCCATAACCAAAAATGCGTAGACCAGTCGATCAGAAAGCTCTATCGAACCAACCGCAAGCTGTGCAAAGGGCGTTCAAAGACTGCCCGGGTGGGTGAACAGTTCTTGGGCGTACTCGCCTCCTACCAGTTCAGAGCCTGTTGACGATCTCCCAGAGGTCGCGCAGCGGTCTTTGCCGGGTGGCGTGCAAGGCGCGGTGTGCAGCCCACAGCCCGGTTATCGGCAACCGCCGCCACACCGTAGACCGCCCACAAAAACCAATGCCCGAAGGGCTGCAGCGAAATCGGGCCGATGCATTCAGAGCTTTGGAGCCCCGACGGCCTGCATGGACATGAGCCCATGCAAGCAACAGTCAGCTGCCCGCCACCTTCATGCGGTTCACCAGAATCGATCCCACCGTCTTGGCGCCGTAGTTGTAGGCATCGGCCCCCACCGCCTCGATGCCCTTGAGCATGTCCTTGAGGTTGCCGGCGATGGTGATCTCATGCACAGGGAAGGCGATCTTGCCGTTCTCTACCCAGAAACCGCTCGCACCACGCGAATAGTCGCCCGTCACGTAGTTCACGCCCTGGCCCATCAGCTCCACCACAAAGAGGCCCGTGCCCAGCTTTTGCAGCATGGCATCCAGGTCGTCGCTGGCCTGCGTCAGGCGAGAGGTCATCACCAGGTTGTGTGAGCCACCGGCGTTGCCAGTGGTCTTCATGCCCAGCTTGCGGGCCGAGTAGCTGCTGAGGAAGTACCCCTCCACCCGCCCACCCTTGACGACCTTGCGTGGCGCCACGCGCACGCCTTCTTCGTCAAACGGCGAGCTGCCCTTGCCGCCCAACACAAACGGGTCTTCCAGAATGTCGATGTGTTTGGGGAAAACCATCTTGCCCAGTGAGTCGAGCAGGAAGCTGCTCTTGCGGTAGAGCGATCCGCCGCTCACGGCCTGCACAAAGCCACCCAACAGGCCTGCGGCCAGGGTGGACTCGAACAGCACGGAGCACTGCGTGGTGGGTATCTTGCGGCTGCCCAGGCGGCTCAGGGCGCGCTGCGCTGCGTAGCGGCCCACGGCCTCGGGCGAGGCCAGGTCGGCTGCGTTGCGCATGGAGCTGTACCAGGCGTCGCGCTGCATCTCGGCGTTTTTGCCGGGCAGCGACGCAATCGGTGCGACGGAGAAGCTGTGGCGCGAGCTGGCATAACCGCCACGAAAGCCGCGCGTGTGGGCACTGAAAAAATGGCTTTGCTGGGCCGACACGCCCGCCCCTTCGCTGTTGGTGATGCGGCGGTGGGTTTTCAGGGCGGCGGCCTCGCAGGCCTTGGCCATTGCGGCGGCCTCTTCGCTGGTGACCGCCCAGGGATGAAAGAGCTGAAGATCACGGTGGGTGGCCGTGGGCGCAATGTCGTCCGCATCCGGCAAACCCGCCACAGGGTCTTCGGCGGTGAAGCGGGCAATGTCATACGCAGCCTGCACCGTCTGCTCGATCGCCTTGGTGGAAAAGTCGGAGGTGCTGGCATTGCCACGGCGGTGGCCGATGTAGACCGTCACGCCCAGGGATTTGTCGCGGTTGCGCTCTACGTTCTCCAGCTCGCCCTTGCGCACGCTGACAGACAGGCCGCAACCCTCCGAAGCCTCGGCGCCCGCATCGCTGGCGCCGAGTTTCTTGGCGTGCGCCAGGGCGCGGTCCACCAGCTCTTCAAAAAATGGGCGGCTGTAGCTGAAGCCGCTGTCAGGGGTGCGTGAGGAGGCCAGGGCTTGCGTGGCGGCCGGGGCACTTTGGGAGCGCGCGGCGCGGGTGGAGGGTTTATTCATAGCGGCAGCTATGATACTTGCCGCTGTGGCGCAACCGCCGTCACCCCTCTCTTTGCCCCCACCCCATGTCACGCAAACCCAAAAAAGGCTACTTTGTGCGAGGCCAGTTCGTTGCCGAAGGCAGCGAAATGGACATCCAGCTCAAGGCCGAACTCAAAGGCACGCCCGATGCCAGTCGCACCGATCTCAAACGCGAAAGCGACGAATTGCAGGATCTGGGCAAGGAGCTTCTGAGCCTGCGCGCCGACCTGGCCGAGTCTCTGGGCCTGCCCGACAAGTTGGTGGACGCGCTGGCCGAGGCCAAGCGCATTACCAACTTTGAAGGCAAGCGCCGCCAGATGCAGTACGTGGGCAAGATCATGCGCAAGCTCGACCCTGAGCTGGTGCAGGCCGCGCGCCTGGCCCTGGAAGAGCAGCACAAGGGCTCTGCCACCGAAAAGCTGCAACTGCACCTGACTGAACAATGGCGTGACCGCCTGATCGCCGATGACGACGCCCTCGCACCCTGGATGGCCGAACACCCCACCACCGACACCCAGCAGTTGCGCGCCCTGATCCGCCAGGCCCGCAAGGATGCCCCGCCCGCCGACAAGGCCGCCGTGTCCCAAGGCCTGGCCCCGCGCAAGGGCCGCGCCTACCGCGAGCTGTTCCAGCTGGTGCGCGAGCACATGGGCAACACCGGCAGTGCGGATGCCGACGAGGACGAGGGCGACCACGATGACTGACCAGAGCGGCCATGACCCGGTGCGTATCGGCATCGTCTCCGTCAGCGACCGCGCCAGCACCGGCGTGTACGAAGACAAAGGCCTGCCCGCTTTGCAAGATTGGCTGACCCGTGCGCTGCACAACCCGATCACCTTTGAGTCGCGCCTTATCCCCGACGAGCAGGACGGCATCAGCGCCACCCTCATCGGCCTTGTGGACGCCGGGTGTAGCCTGGTGCTGACCACGGGCGGCACAGGCCCTGCCCTGCGCGATGTGACGCCTGAGGCCACGCTGGCCGTGGCGCACAAAGAGATGCCTGGCTTTGGCGAGCAGATGCGCCAGATCAGCCTGAAGTTTGTGCCCACGGCGATTCTGTCGCGCCAGGTGGCCGTGGTGCGTGGTCAGAGCCTGATCATCAACCTGCCGGGCCAGCCCAAGGCGATTGCCGAGACGCTGGAAGGGCTGAAAGACGCCGAAGGCAAACAGGTCGTTGCGGGCATCTTTGCTGCGGTGCCGTATTGCATCGACCTGATTGGCGGGCCGTATCTGGAAACGCAGGACGCGGTCTGCAAGGCCTTCCGGCCGAAGACCGCCATCCGAGCGCCACGCACGGTCTGAACCGGTCACTTCAAGCAAAAATAGCTGCTAGCGCCCGTCAATCAAGCGCTAGCAGCTATTCTTTTTAGAGCAATTCAATCGCCCAGCGCGGCCTACTTGCCCACCAGCTCATTGAGCTTGCCCGCCTCGAACTGCTCCTTGAGTGCCGCATCGCAGGGCACGCAGTCCTTGTTCTGTACATTGTTGGCCGACAGCTTCTCGATGGCCTGCCACAGGAGCGCAATCTGGTGCTCTTGCGATGAAGCGTTGTCGATCAGGCCTCGCATGGCCTGAGAGAGCGGGTCGTCTTCCTGCGTGATGCCATAGGCCGTGAATTTGCGCGCCTGCTGCGGCTCGGTCACGTCAGCGCTCTGCCCCTCCTTGGACGGGATGATGCGCGCCGGAATACCCACCGCCGTGGCCCCTGCGGGCACGGGCTTGATCACCACCGCGTTGCTGCCGATCTTGGCGCCGTCACCCACTTCAAAACCGCCCAGCACCTTGGCCCCGGCACTGACCACCACATCCTTGCCCAGCGTGGGGTGGCGCTTGGTGCCTTTGTAAAGCGAGGTGCCACCCAGAGTCACCCCTTGATAGATGGTGCAGCCGTCGCCAATTTCAGCCGTCTCGCCCACCACCACGCCCATGGCATGGTCGAAGAACACGCGCTCGCCAATTTTGGCGCCGGGGTGGATCTCGATGCCGGTGAACCAGCGTGCGAAATGCGAGATGAAGCGCCCCGGCCACTTCAGGCCGTTGTGCCAGCACCAGTAGGCAGGCCTGTGCAACCAGATCGCATGCAGCCCCGGATAACAGGTGATCACCTCCCACGTGCTGCGCGCGGCAGGATCGCGGTCGAGGATGCACTGGATATCGGAGCGCAGACGGGCAAACATCGGTTGTTATCGTTATGTGTAAATGGGCTACACAGTCTAGCGTTTCGATTGCGCCGTCTCGATCATGGCTTTGGCGACACCTCGCAAGATGTGGATTTCCTCGGGGCTGAGCTGCGCGCGATTGAAAAGTTGGTTAAGGCGCGGCATGAGCTTCTTGGGCGCGGCAGGGTCCAGAAAGCCGATGTCTGCAAGCGCCTGCTCCCAGTGGCCCAGCATTCCGGCCACCTGGGCGGCATCGGCCAGTGCGCGGGGGGGCGTGGCATCCTGCACGGGGAAGCCGCCCAGCGCCGTGCGCCATTCGTAGGCAATGACCTGGATGGCCGCACCCAGATTGAGCGAGCCAAAGCCGGGATTGGTGGGAATCGACAGCGCGACATGGCAGCGGTACACGTCCTCGTTGGTCATGCCGAAACGCTCGGAGCCAAAGAGAAACGCCACACCGGCCTGCGGGGCCGCGCCAGGGTCTGTAGCGGTCGATTCTTCGACACTTGAAGTGTTTTTGCCTTCTTGCGCCCGTTTTTCATGCCTGAGTAGCTCATTTTTTAATAGCAACTCAAAGTGTGCACGCGGCGCGGCCGTAGGGGGGCCGAAGTCGCGCGGGGTCATCGCCGTGGCACACAGGTGGCTCATACCGTCCAGGGCTTCATCAAGCGTGGCGACGATGCGTGCGTTGTTCAGCACATCGAGGGCGCCACTGGCACGCTGAATGGTCTCCTCGCGCCGCAGCACGTTGGCCCAGCGTGGGGCGACCAGCACAAGGTCGTCGAAACCCATGGTTTTCATGGCACGGGCAGCCGCGCCCACATTGCCGGCGTGGCTGGTATTGATCAGGACGAAACGGGTCTTCATGGCAGGGCTATGGCAGGCGGTTAGGTGAAAAAGGGGCTCTGCGGGTAAAATCTCGCCCTCATTGTCGCCGCCCGCATCGCCGGGTCGGGCCGAACCGCTCCTGATTCGCACGGTGCCTCCCCTTTTGTGGTGGTGGGCACCCTGCTCACCACCACAATTTATGTCGTCCAATCTGCACCCCATGCTCAACGTGGCCATCAAGGCCGCACGCGCCGCCGGCGCCATCATCAACCGCGCGGCCCTGGACGTGGAATCGGTGCGGATCTCGCAAAAGCAGATCAACGACTTCGTGACCGAAGTGGACCACGCGTCCGAGAAGATCATCATCGAGACGCTGCTCACGGCCTACCCTGGCCACGGCATCCTGGCCGAAGAGTCAGGCAAGGAATACGGCGCCAAGGATTCGGAATTTGTCTGGATCATCGACCCGCTGGACGGCACCACCAACTTCATCCACGGCTTCCCCGTGTACTGCGTGAGCATCGCCCTGGCCGTCAAGGGCAAGATCGAGCAGGCCGTGGTGTATGACCCCACGCGCAACGACCTGTTCACGGCCACCAAGGGCCGTGGTGCCTATGTGAACGAGCGCCGCATCCGCGTCTCCAAGCGCACCCAGCTCAAGGACTGCCTGATCTCCACGGGCTTCCCCTTCCGCCCGGGCGACAACTTCAAGAGCTACCTGAACATGATGAGCGACGTGATGCAGCGCACCGCTGGCCTGCGCCGCCCCGGCGCTGCCGCGCTGGACCTCGCCTATGTGGCAGCGGGCTTCACCGATGGGTTCTTCGAAACCGGTCTGTCGATCTGGGACGTGGCTGCAGGCTCGCTGCTGGTGACCGAGGCCGGGGGTCTGGTGGGCAATTTCACAGGCGAAGCCGACTTCCTGGAGCAGCGCGAATGCCTGGCTGGCAATCCACGCATCTATGGCCAGCTGGTGCCGATTCTGGGCAAGTACAGCAAGTTTGCGAGTGCCGGTGACAAAGCGGCCGTGCGCCAAGCGGCTGCGGCTGACGCGCCTGTCACCGGCGCCCCAGACGCCGGCGAGGGCGCGGACGCAGCAGAACCAACCGCCCCGCAGGCTGATGCCGCCAAGGGCGAAGACGCACCGTTCTAAATCTATCCACTGCGCACAGCCATGGAGCCTGCGCACGATGACCATTGGTCGGGTTCTGGTCGCTGGACCAGGCAGCGGGCGAGACGCACACCAGTGGAGCCATGCAAGGGCCGCCCCGCCGCACTGGCTGCGTCCCCCTTCCCGAATTGCGCAGCAATTGGAGAGAAGGGGGAAGGCGCGAAGCGACTCAGGGGGGTTGCACCCTATGCAGGGTCTGGGTACTTCTGGGCAATGCTGCGGAAGTCCTCAGCAATGTCCACAAACGCATCCACCATGTCGGGATCGAAGTGCGTGCCCCTGCCTCGCACGATGGTGTTGCTGGCCTGATCATGTGAGAACGCGGGTTTGTAGACCCGCTTGCAGATCAGCGCGTCATATACATCGGCCACTGCCATGAGGCGCGCAGACACGGGAATGGCATCCCCTGCCAGCCCCTGCGGGTAGCCCGAGCCATCCCATTTCTCCTGGTGGCTGTAGGCGATCTCCTTGGACACACTGAGAAATGCCACGCGCATCCCCAGGCGACGCTCCGCCTCATCGATGGCATTGCGGCCTAGCGTGGTGTGGGTTTTCATGACCTCGAACTCTTCGACCGTGAGCTTGCCCGGCTTGAGCAGGATGCTGTCCGGGATACCGATCTTGCCAATGTCGTGCAATGGGGCGGACTTGTAGAGCAACTCGATCATGCGGTCGTTGAGCACAGCCTCAAAGCGCGGGTGGTGCCGCAAACGCTCGGCCAGCGTCTTCACATACAGCTGCGTGCGACGGATATGGTTGCCCGTCTCGTTGTCGCGGGTCTCGGCCAGTGAGGTCATGGCCATGATGGTCACGTCCTGAATGGCCTGCACCTCCAGCGTGCGCATGGCCACTTCCCGCTCCAGATAGGAGCTTTTATCGCGCAAAAAATCGGCCGTGGCCTTGAGCGCCAGATGGGTATTGACCCGCGCCAGCAAGATGGGCGGGCTGATGGGCTTGGTGATGTAGTCGACCGCCCCCAGCGCCAGCCCCATGCGTTCGTCGTCGGGATCGGAGCGCGCGGTCAAAAAAATCACCGGAATGTCACGCGTGGCGGGATCCGCCTTCAAGCGTCGGCAAACTTCGTAACCATCGACCTCCGGCATCATGATGTCCAGAAGGATCAGATCGGGGGGCATGCCGGACTGGGCAATCTTGAGCGCCTTCTCGCCGTGGTTGGCCACCTTCACGAGAAAGTGCTCACGCAGCAGGCTGCCCATCAGTGTGAGGTTTTCGGGCGTGTCATCCACCACAAGCACCGTGGCAATCGGCTTGTCAACGAGTGTCGCCTGGCTGGAGGCAAAGGGCGCGTTGTCCATGAAATGTCCTGCGGGTTGTGGCGTTCAAGGGGGGTGTGGAGCTAAAGATTCGGGGCCGGGCGCTGCGGCCACGGCCTCCAGTGCCAGCTCGAAATCGAAATTCAGGGTATGCATCTCGACGGCCTTGAAGGCACTCCCCAAAGCGGTTTTGAGCACACTGCCATTGTGTTGGAAAAATTCGGTGGCTGCAGGGTCGTCCTGCTCCAGCAAACCACGCAGCCGCTGCACTGCATCCGCCACGGACACTCCGGCAACGGGAGCAGGCGACGGTGCAGGCACGGCATTGACCATCCAGTCCTGCAACCCGCCCAGCAGCGGCAGCAAAGCGGCGCGCAATTCGGCCAGCAGGTGCACGATGGCCTCGTTGCCCCGGCGATAGCGCAGGGCGTGCTCCAACGCCTGGGCGCATTCCGATACCGTTTGTGCACCGATATTGGCGGCAACCGACCGCAGTGTGTGGACCAGGCGCTCAGCCACGCCAAAATGATTGGCAGACAGCGCCTGCTGCAGTTCGGCCAGCACGGGTGTCTGTCCCTCGCAGAAGCGGCGCAGCAACTCGACATACAGGCCAGGCTTGCCCAGCGCGCGCTGCAGTCCCAGCTGGGTATCGAGGCCAACCACCCAAGGGAGGGTCACGGGGGCGGTAGCTTCTGGTGTCCGCACTGGCAAAGGGGCAGCTGCGCCGTCAACGGACGGCCGCAACGATGCGGCCTCCCCGGCGGCCGAAGCCCCCAGCCCCGAACGGGGCCGTATCCATCGGCCCAAGGCCGCCCACAGGGCCGCAGGCTCAATGGGTTTAGCAACATGGTCATTCATACCCGCAGCAAAACAGCGCTGGCGATCGGCCTCCATCGCATTCGCCGTCATCGCAATGATGGGCAGCTGGGCATGCCGGGGATTGCCGCGCAGGGCCCGGGTGGCGGTTTCGCCATCCATGATGGGCATCTGCATGTCCATCAGCACGGCATCGTAGTGCTTGCGCTCGATGCGGTCGATGGCAATTTGCCCGTTCTCAGCCACGTCCACGGCAAAACCAGCGTCCAGCAGCAGCTCCATCGCCACCATCTGATTCAGTTCGTTGTCTTCCACCAGCAGCACATGGGCTCCGCGGATTTCCAGTGGCAGCTCGTCGGCGGCAGGTGCGGGTGTGGCCACACGGCGCCCCACCGCCGTGGCCTGCTCCAGCGGCTGCATGAGGGTGTCGAACAGCACCGACGCATTGACGGGTTTGATGAGCACGGTCTCGATCCCCTGGGCCCGTGCGGCACGCATCACATCCTCCCGGCCGTAAGCGGTCACCATGAGCATCTGTGGAACCTTGGCCATGCCCAGGCTGCGAATGTGCCCCGCCAGCTCCACACCATCCATGCCCGGCATATGCCAGTCGAGCAGCAGCAGACCAAAAGGCCGGTGCTCGGTCATGGATGCGCGTAACTGGTCGAGCGCTTCCAGGCCAGAGTGGGCCTGCTCCACCTCGAACCCCATGGAATGCAACATGTCGGACAATACGGTGGCCGCCGTGTGGTTGTCGTCCACCACGAGCACGCGGCTGCCACGCAAGTCGGGCGGTGGCAACAACACCCGGGCCGGGGCGCCACGCTCCAGAGGCACAGCCACCCAGAAGGTGGACCCTTTGCCGAAGGTGCTGTCCACCCCCACTTCACCCCCCATGAGTTCGGCCAGACTCTTGCAAATCGCCAACCCCAGCCCCGTGCCGCCATAGCGGCGGGTGGTGGATGTGTCGGCCTGCTGAAAGCTCTGGAACAAGCGCCCCATCTGCTCTTCGGTCAGGCCGATGCCCGTGTCACGCACCTCAAAACGCAGCCGCACCTGCTGGCCCACCGCGTCGATCAAGCGCACGGCAATACTGATCTCGCCCGCCTCCGTGAACTTGATGGCGTTGTTGGCGAAGTTGATGAGGATCTGCCCCAGGCGCAGCGCATCGCCCACCAGATTGGGCGGCACGTCATTGGCCACGTCGCAGACCAGCTCCAGCCCCTTGGCCCCGGCCTTGTAGCCCACCACGTCGGACACGCTCTCCAGCATGCGGTCCAGCAGAAACGGCTGGCGCTCGACCATGAGCTTGCCCGCCTCGATCTTGGAGAAATCCAGGATGTCGTTGATTACCCCCAGAAGGTGCTGACCCGCCTGCTGGATCTTGCTCACATAGTCGTGCTGGCGCGGGCTGAGGCCCGACTTGAGCGCCAGGTGCGACATACCGATGATCGCGTTCATCGGGGTGCGGATTTCATGGCTCATGTTGGCCAGGAAGTTCGACTTGAGCGCCGTGGACTCCTCGGCCAGCTCTTTGGCGCGGCGCAGCTCCTGCTCGGCGCGCTGGCGGTCCGTGATGTCCACAAAGGTGCCGATGGCGCCGCCAGGGGTTCCGTCTGCACGCAGAAACCCGTGCAGCCAGAACAGGGTGTGGTGCATGTCACCGTCGGCATAGGGCAGATCGACCTCGCGGTGCACCGACCGCTCGCCGCCCGTGGCCAGCGTGGCATCACGCTCGAACAGCAACCGGGTCTCCCGTGGCAAATAGTCCAGGTCCATGACGGTCTTGCCAACCAGTGCCTCACGCGCCACCCCAAACGCCTGCTCATACGCACGATTGACGCCGATGTAGCGCCCATCGGCCCCTTTGTAGAAAAGCGGCACCGGAATGGCGTCGATCAGGGCCTGCTGAAAATCCAGCTGCCCTGCCACCTGCTCCTCCAGCAGCTTCTGGTCGTGAATATCCACATTCACGCCCACCACGCGCACCGGCCGTCCCTCGGCATCCCGGAAGATGCGCGCCGCTTCCAGGAACCAGCGCACTTCGCCATCGGGACGCACGATGCGCCAGGAGTCGCGCAAATCATCCTCAGCACCCGCCAGGCAGTTGTCGAAGTAGCTTTGGGCCTGTTCACGATCGTCGGGGTGCAAACAACTAAGCCAGTAGTCACGGTTCTGCGGCTGAGTGCCGGGGGGCAGTCCCATCATCTGCGCCAGCTTGTCTGACCAGAGGATTTCACCGGTCACCAGATTGAGGTCAAACACCCCGATCTTGCCGGCCTCCTGCGCCAACTCCAGGCGTTCCTGGGCTTGCTGAATGGCCAATTCCGCCTGCCTCTGCTCACTGACATCCTCAATCACCCAAATGGAGGCCGAGCCAAAATCATCCATCTTGAGGCTGCGACCCGCCAAGCGCGCTCCAAACTGGCGGCCGTCCAAGCGGTACAAGGTCGCTGTCTCGCGCAGCGCCTGGCCCGAGGCCAGTGCCGGGGCAACACGGGCCGTGAACAGGTCTGCGTGGCCAGCACCACCAAACAGCACCGACACCCCCAGACCGAGCAGCTGCGAAGCCGTGCCGCCCATCAGCTCCACAAATGCAGGATTGAACTGGCGGAACTGCCCGTCACACACCAGCACAATGGGCGGCGCATTGTCAAAAATCGCGGTCTGCTGCTCCAGCAGTTCGTTGAGCAGACGCTCGCGCCGCTCAAGTTCTTTCTGGGCCTGAATGCGCTCGGACACATCCTCGTGCAGCCCCACGATGCCAATCCGCTTGCCACGCCCATCAAACACAGGCGACAGCGTGGCCTCGTCGTGGTAGGTGCTGCCGTCCTTGCGACGATTCACAAAATGCCCCTGCCACGACTGGCCCGAAAGCAGCGTGGACCACATGACCTGGTAGGTCTGCGCCGGGGTTTGTCCACTGGACACAATCGACGGTTTCTTGCCGCGCACCTCGTCAAGCGAGTAACCCGTATTGCGCTCATACTGGGGGTTGACCCAGTCAATGAGACCTTCGCCATCGGTGATCACCACCGAGACCGGGCTGCTCTCCAGCGCGGCACCCAAGACCCGAAAACGCTCCAGCGCAGCGGCCACCCGCGCACGGCTGCGCAAAAGATCCAGCAGCAGCAATCCCAGCAGGCTCAGCAGCACAAACGCCACGGCGCCTACCTGCGTGCGCTGGGCCAGCGTCATCAGTGCACTGATGTCGTCCAGCAGCACCAGTTGCCATTGGCCACCCGGATCATTCCAGCCAATCTCACGATGCGCGACCGCATAGGTCACGCCATTGAGCACCACCTCGCCCGCATCGGGCGCAAACGGCAGGGCCGAGGCGACCCCATTCTCAAAATGCTGGCCAAACTGGCCCGATGCGCGGAGGGCGTCAATGCGCGCCTGGGTGAGCGGCGGAGCCACTGCAAACTGCCATTCTGGGCGGGTAGAGGCGAATGCCGCCCCCTGTGGCGAGAGCAGCACCATGGGCAAACCCACCCGCTTGAGCAACAGATCCACCGGCTCGAAGCCCACCTTGAACATCACCACGCCAATGATGGAGCTGGAGGGTGTATCGCTGTCATACAGGGGGGCTGCATAGTACAGGCCGCGCTCCTGGGTGTTGGTGCCCACGGCGGCATACACACTGATGGCCCCCTGGATGGCCTGCTGAAAATACGGTCGAAAGGAGAGATTCAGGCCTGTGGACCGCTCTCCCGCCGTTTCGTGCGCTACCACGGTACCGTCCGCAGAGATCACATAGACGCCATTGACCAGAAACCGCCCACGCGCCACAGCCAGTCGGGCCAGCGCCTCGGGGTGATCGGGTGTCAGGCGGCCCAGCGCCATCTCCTTGAGCAAAGGCTCGCTGAGGCCCAGCAGTGACACGGCCCCCAGCATGGTTCCACCGGTGGTCTGGCTCATCAGCGCATCGGCTGTCTGGAGCAGCAGGCGTGAGCGCTCGGTCGCGCGCTCCGCGCTGCGCCACTGCAGAGCGCCCTCCACCACCATCAAGGCGCCCAACAAAGCGACGGCCAGCACCAGCAACAGCCCACGCACCCCTGGTGCCTTGCGGTCCAGCACTTTGTCGAAAAACATGTCTACACCCTCACCCGCACAACCCACCCCATGCCTGCAGCGCCCACTGCAGCGAGGGCTCTGGGGCGTGACGCCAGTCAGCCAGCGGGGTGCAGGTACGCATCGATATCACCCACAGGCCCCGGCCGGCCAAACAAATACCCCTGGAACCCCTCGCACCCATGCAGCCTCAGGAATGACAGCTGCCCCGTCGTCTCCACCCCCTCGGCCACCACCTCCAGATCCAGGCTCTTGGCCAGCGCCAATATCGTCCGCACTATCGCCGCGTCGTTCGGGTCTGTCAGCACGTCCCGCACAAAGCTCTGGTCGATCTTCACCTGGTCCAGCGGCAGGCGCTTGAGGTACGACAGCGATGAGTAGCCGGTGCCAAAGTCATCGAGCGCAAACCCCACGCCTTCACTCTTGAGCTGCACCATGCGGGCGATGGTGTCTTCAATGTCCCCCAGCAGCAGGCTTTCTGTGAGTTCGAGTTTGAGTTTTCTGGGGTCTGCGTTGTGGCTCTTGAGGGTTTGCAGTACCTGGGCCACGAAGCCTGCCTGCCTGAATTGCCGGGCGCTGACGTTGACCGAGATGGACAGGTGGGCGGTGGTTTCGTGCTGGCTCCAGCGCTGCAGTTGTTCGCAGGCGGTTTGCAGTACGTATTGGCCCAGTGGGAGGATGAGGCCGGTTTGTTCTGCCAGGGGGATGAAGTCGCCGGGGCTGATCATGCCGCGCTGGGGGTGGAGCCAGCGCACCAGGGCTTCGGCTCCCATGAGGCGGGCGTGGTGGTCGACCACGGGTTGGTAGTGCACGAGCAGTTCGCCCCGGGCCAGGCCTTGGCGCAGGTCGGCTTCCAGGTTGGAGCGGGCGTTGACGGCCGCTTGCATGTCGGGGTCGAAGAAGCGCTGGGTGTTGCGTCCTGCGGCTTTGGCCTGGTACATGGCCAGGTCTGCGCGTTTGAGCAGTTCGTCCACGGTGAGGCGTTCGTCGCCAAAGAGGGTGATGCCGATGCTGGGGGTGCTGTAGTGCTGGCCGCCGTCCAGATCAAACGGCTGGTTCAGGCTGGCCAGGAGCTTTTCGGCGACGGTTTCTGCCTGGGTGGCGGCTTCTTGCAGGTCGGGGGCCAGGGCTTCGAGCATGACGACGAATTCGTCGCCGCCAAAGCGGGCGACGGTGTCGGCTTCGCGCACGCTGCCCACCAGGCGGGTGGCCACCTGGGCCAGGAGCTGGTCGCCCATGTCGTGGCCCAGGGTGTCGTTGAGGTCTTTGAAGTTGTCGAGGTCGATGAACAGCAGGGCGCCGAGGTTCTTGGTGCGCTGGCAGGCGGCGATGGAGCGTTGCAGGCGATCGAGCAGCAGGCGCCGGTTGGGCAGGCCCGTGAGTGCGTCGTAGAAGGCCAGGCGCTCGATTTCTTGCTCTGCGCGTTTGCGGTCCGTGATGTCCATGGTGAAGCCATGGGACACGACCGAGCCATCCGGTTCTCGGTGCGGAATGGCATTGGTCATGTGCCAGCGCACACTCCCGTCAGGCATATGCACGCGGTACTCGCACTGCCAGGGCACCAGCTTGCGCACCGACATCATCGCCGAGCGCTGCACCTGCGGCAGGTCTTCAGCCACCACGCGATGCATGAGCACCCCATGGTCGGCCGTCACCTCGTGGGGCTCCACGCCCATGAACTCACGCACCGCATCGCTGATGTACTGCACGCTGGTTCCGCCGTCGGCGTGCAAGCGGAACTCGTAGATGAAGCCTGGGATACGGCTGGCGATGCGCTGAATAAAAAGCAGCTGCTCGCGCAACTGCTCGGCAGCGCGGTGTTCATCGGTCACATCCTGCACCACGCCCATGACCACCTGCACGCCGTCGCGCGGCAGCGTGCGTTGTACCCGCGACCGCATCCAGCGCACTTCACCGTCGGGCCGGCGCCAGCGGTACTCCACATCCAGGCCGGCGCTCCGTTCGCGAATCGCTTCAAACACGTGGCGATCCTCTGGCAGGATGCCACTGACGGCACGCTCAGGGTCGACCCACTCCTGCTGCTCGAAACCTGCGATGTTGCACAGACCCGGCGACCACAGCAGCACCGTTTCACCAGGGTCCTCAATGCGGCGCCAGTGCCCGGTGCGAGCCAGGCTCTCCATGGTGTTGAAAACTTCCGTCTGCTCGCGCAACTCACGCCGCACATCTTCGAGTGCACGCTCGGATGCCTGCGAAGAGGCGCGCAGGGCCTCAGCCTCGGAGGCATCACGTACCGTGACCACGATGCAGTCGCTGGTCACGCGGCGGGCCGACAAGTCCCAGGCCAGCAACAACCGGCCGGGCTCGCGCACCACCTGTCGACAATCCAGAGGCGCGCCCACACGGACCACCCCATACAGCTGATCCAGCAAAGGGGTGTCCGCCAACAGATCAAACACGTCGCTCGCGTCCACACCCGGATTGCGCACAGCGCCAAGCCCTGGCGTGCGACGCGCGGCAGCATTGGCCGCCAACAACAACAAGCGGCCGTCCTGGAGCCGGAATTCCATCAACGCCACAGGCACCGCATCCAAAAGAGCCTGCAGGCGCGCCTGTGCCATGGGCTCAATGCGGCCCTCACCAACGGGAGCGAGAAGGTCGGTCAACAGTTCGGACGAAATCACGGTCGCTCTGAAACCTCTGAATCCTGCGGTTGCAAAACCTCCTCGTAAGGAAGGTGCCTATGGACATCACCACACTGGCAGCATACAGCCAAGAGTATGTCAAAACGTAACAAAGACACAAAACCCTGCGGCAATTCATTGAGGGGAAACCCGATGGGCGAACTGCTACAGTCCACGCCTCATTTCCCAGCCCCCTCATGTCCGACACGCTTGAGCACCACACCCCCATGATGCAGCAGTACCTGGCCCTCAAGGCCGGGCACCCCGACACGCTGCTGTTCTATCGCATGGGTGACTTTTACGAGGTCTTCTGGGAAGACGCCGAAAAAGCCTCGCGCTTGCTCGACATCACGCTCACGCAGCGCGGCCAATCGGGCGGGCAGCCGGTGTTGATGGCCGGTGTGCCGTTTCATGCGCTGGAGAACTACCTGGCCCGCCTGATCAAGATGGGCGAGTCGGTCGCCATTGCCGAGCAGGTGGGCGAAGTGGGCGCTAGCAAAGGCCCGGTGGAGCGCAAGGTGGTGCGCGTGGTCACGCCCGGCACACTGACCGACACCGAGCTGCTGTCCGACAAAACGGAATCGATGCTGATGGCCGTGCACCAGGCGCCCCGTGCGCGCTGCGGCCTGGCGTGGCTGAGCGTGACGCAGGGCCGCGTGTTCCTGGCCGAATGTGCGCACGACGAACTCGGCGCTTGGCTGGCCCGCGTAGCGCCCAGCGAGCTGATCTACAGCGCAGGGGTGACCGAACGCTTTGAGCAGCAACTGCAGGTGCTGCGCCAAAGCGGCGCCTTCACCTGCCCCATGAGCCTGCGGCCCGACTGGCAATTTGACAGCGCCTTGGGCGAGCGCAAGCTGCTCGAAAACCTGGGCGCCGCCAGCCTGCAGGCCTGGGGCGCGCAAGACCTGGGCGAGGCCCATGCCGCCGCCTCCGGGCTGCTGACCTATGCCGAGCACACGCAAGGCCGCACGCTCACCCATGTGCACAGCGTGCAGGTGCAGCGCAACGACGACCTCATCGACCTGCCTTCCACCACGCGCCGCAATCTGGAGCTGGTCAAGACCCTGCGCGGCGACGATGCGCCCACGCTGTTTTCGCTGCTCGACACCTGCATGACCGGCATGGGCAGCCGTCTGCTCAAGACCTGGCTGCTGGAGCCACAACGCGACCGCGCCGAGGCGCGCAAGCGCCTGTCAGCCACCACGGCATTGCGCGGCGCGGGCGGTGCCGGGGGCGGATCGGGCCCCTGGGCCCTGCTGCGCGGCGAACTCAAGGGCGTGAGCGATGTCGAGCGCATCACCGCCCGCATTGCCCTGCGCCAGGTGCGCCCGCGCGAACTGGTGGGCCTGGGCAAAACGCTACAAAAAGCAGAGCTACTAGCGCTGAATGGAAAAGCGCCAGAGCCCTATTTGATTCAAATTTTCGGCCATTTGCAGCCGCCCGAGGGCTGCACCGGCCTGCTGCAAGCAGCGATTGCCGAAGAGCCCGCCGCCCTGGTGCGCGACGGCGGCGTGATCGCCAACGGCTTCGACACCGAACTGGACGAGCTGCGCGCCATCCAGACCAACTGCGACGCCTTCCTGCTGGACCTGGAAACGCGCGAAAAGGCGCGCACCGGCATCCCCAACCTGCGCGTGCAGTTCAACAAGGTGCACGGCTTCTATATTGAAGTGACCGGCAGCCATCTGGACCGCGTACCCGACGACTACCGCCGCCGCCAGACGTTGAAGAATGCCGAGCGCTTCATCACGCCGGAACTGAAAACCTTTGAGGACAAGGCCCTGTCGGCCAACGAGCGCGCCCTGGCCCGCGAGAAATGGTTGTACGAGCAGATCCTCGACCAGCTCCAGCCCCACGTGCCCGCCCTCACCCGCCTGGCCCAGGCGCTGGCCGCGCTGGATGTGTTGTGCGCGCTGGCCGAGCGCTCGCTCACGCTGAACTGGTGCGCGCCGCAGTTTGTGCCCGAGCCCTGCATCGAGATCGAAGGCGGCCGCCACCCGGTGGTCGAAGCGCGCCTGGCCGAGACCTCCAGCGGCAGCTTCATCGCCAACCACACGCGGCTCAACACCAACACCCGCATGCAGGTCATCACCGGCCCCAACATGGGCGGTAAGTCGACCTACATGCGCCAAGTGGCGCTGATCGTGCTGCTGGCCAGCATGGGCAGCCATGTGCCGGCCACCAGCTGCCGCCTGGGGCCTATCGACGCCATCCACACCCGCATCGGCGCTGCCGATGACCTGGCCAATGCGCAATCGACCTTCATGCTGGAGATGACCGAGGCCGCACAAATATTGCACGCCGCCACCCCTCACAGCCTGGTGCTGATGGACGAGATCGGGCGCGGCACCAGCACCTTTGACGGGCTGGCCCTGGCCAGTGGCATTGCCACCCATCTGCACGACAAGACCCGCGCCTTCACGCTGTTTGCCACGCACTATTTCGAGCTGACCGAGCTGCCCGCCAAGGCCCGTCAGGCCATCAACATGCATGTGAGCGCCACCGAGTCAGGCACGGACATCGTGTTTCTGCACGAGATCCAGCCCGGCCCCGCCAGCCGCAGCTACGGTATCCAGGTCGCCAAGCTGGCGGGCATGCCCTCGCCCGTGCTGCACCACGCGCGGCATACGCTGGCGGCGCTGGAGGAACGTGCGGGCGAAGATGATTTGCAGGTGGATCTGTTCGCCGCACCCGAGGTGCCCGAGAGCGCGGGCGCCAGCCCGCTGGAAGCCGCGCTGGCAGGCATCAACCCCGATGCACTGAGCCCGCGCGAGGCGCTGGACGCGCTGTACCAGCTCAAGAAGATGGTGGGCTGAAGCAAGCACACCCGGCAAAGCCCAACCCGGAAATCGCTGACAAGCCCCGCCTCACAGATCCTGCGCCACCGGCGCCAGCTGCCCCAGCATGAAGGTAATGAACGGCGGCACGCATTGCACGTGCCCGGCCACGGGTTGCGCGCGGCAGTCGGTCAGGCTCACCAGATCGCCCGCGCCCCGTTGCTGCATGGCGCGCAAGGTGTTGACCGAGCTGGCATAGGGCACGGTGCGGTCACCCTGGCCGTGGTACAGGCGCACGGGCACGTTGGGTTTCCAGTCGTGGACGCTGCTCACATCGGCCACATAGCGGCTGTCATCGGCCAGGTAGCGGTCGATGAAACGGGTGTCGTAGGTCACGTCGGCATCGCCGGGGATCAGCACCCGCAGCAGCAGGCGGCGCACCTCGCGCTGCACGCTGCCGCCCAGGTAGCGCAAAAAGCCGGGGTTGATGAGTGCGCCGAGCACGGGCTGCTCTTGCCGCACCAGGTCCACCAGGCCATCCATGGTGGTCTGCACGTCATACGGCCCTGCGCCGGGCACCACCATGCGCAGCTGCTGCAGGTGGGGTGAGCCGCGCTCCTGCATGGCACGGTGCGCGGCCATGGTCACGTAGCCGCCCTCGGAGTACCCGGTCAGAAAAAGCTGCCCGTTGTCGGCCACGTTGGCCTGGCCGCGCCAGGTGCGGGCGGCGGTCAAGAAGTCCAGCGTGGCGGCGGCAGATGGCGCCGACAGCAAGTACGGGTGCTGCGTGCCTTTGGAGCCGCCAAAACCCACGTAGTCGGGCGCCAGGACGATGTAGCCCAGCGACGCCAGCACCACCGCCACTTCAGATGCCACCGCATTGTTGCTGGGCGCCTCGGCATCGCGGAAGATGGTGCCGTGCTGGTAGCTCAGCAGCGGGCTCTGGGCGCCCACCGGCTTCTGCGGCACGCTGACCATGCCGGACGCGCGCACCTCCCGGCCATCGGCGTCGGTGGTGAGGTAGTCCAGGCGGTACGAGGTGACGGCGTAGCGCGGCACCACGTCCTGCGCCAGCGACTCTTTGGCGGCCAGCGCTGCAGTGATGTCGGTAACCGGAACCGTGCCCAGCAGGGCCGCCGACTCCAGCCGCCCGGCGCGTTCAGCCACCGCAGGTGGCGGGGGTGGGTTGACACCGCCGCCAGCGTTGTCACTGCCGCCGCCACAGGCGACCAGCGCAGCAGCCAGGGCCAGCGCCGATGCGCAGCGGGCTCCGTTGGAAATCAAGGTGGTCAACACGGCGATGCCCTCTGCAGTGGAAGTGGTGCACAGGATGATAGGCCCGGCGTGTCTACGCCGCCCGCTGCAGGCAACAGAGCCCCCACACCCATGCCCGCCCCTGCAGACCGCTGCGAGGGCAATGGGCAACTTAGTGGGCATTTTTGAGCCCCAAGGGCACCAAGCGCTGGTGCCATATGCGGCAATTGCTATCATTTTTGACGAAGACCACCGAAGGCTACACGGGGCCGCCAGACGAGGGGGCGGGGCGTTGGCGCCGCAGGCGACTAAACTCGCGGGTTCCCTTCCTATAACGACTTCCATTGCTCCATGACGTATTGCGTCGCCATCAAACTCAATGCCGGGCTGGTTTTCCTGTCCGATTCCCGCACCAATGCCGGTCTGGACCAGATCAGCTCGTTTCGCAAGATGATGGTCTACGAGAAGGCGGGCGACCGCTTCATGGTGCTGCTGTCGGCAGGCAATCTGTCGATTTCACAGTCGGTGCGCGAGATTTTGCAGACCGAGCAGATCAAGGATGGCGAGTCGGGCGAGGCCATCACCATCTGGAACGCCAAGAGCATGTTCGACGCCGCCCGCGTGCTGGGCGCTGCCGTGCGCCATGTGCATGAGCGCGACGGGGCCGCCCTCAAGCGCTCGGGCGTGGACTTCAATGTGTCCATGGTGTTCGGCGGCCAGATCAAGGGCGAAGGCATGCGCCTGTTCCAGGTGTATTCGGCCGGTAATTTCATCGAGGCCACGTCGGAGACGCCCTACTTCCAGGTCGGCGAATCCAAGTACGGCAAGCCGGTGCTCGACCGCGTGCTCACGCCCGAGACCCCCCTGGACGAGGCGGCCAAATGCGCGCTGGTGTCGATGGACAGCACGCTCAAGTCCAACCTCTCGGTCGGGCTGCCGCTGGATCTGGTGGTGTATGAGGTGGACCGTTTTGCCACCGACAAGGTGATCTGCATCGACGAGAACAACCCGTACTTTCGGATGCTGCACGACAGCTGGGGCCAGAAGCTGCGGCAGGTGTTCGACAGCATCGAGGACCCCGCCTGGAGTGGCGGCGCCACCGAGGTGCCGATCATGGTGAGCCCTGCGCGCAGCAAGCCGCTCAAGAAGATCACCAATCACACCGACAGGCTCATCTGAGGGCTCGGGGGCCGCCATGTGGCCTCCTGGGCCTGTTTCTTCTCCCTCTTGCCCTCTGCCGGTGGTTCCCTTTCATGCTCCCCATTGTTTTTTCACACGCCAACAGCTTCCCGGCTAGCACCTATCGCCTGCTCTTCAGGCACCTCAAGGCCCGTGGTTTCCAGGTCAGTGCGGTAGAAAGCTACGGCCACGACCCCCAATACCCGGTGTCGAACAACTGGCCACACCTGGTGCAGCACCTGGCAGACTTCGCCACGGTGCAGGTCGAGCGCCTGGGGCAACCGGTGTTTCTGGTCGGGCACTCGCTGGGCGGGTTTTTGAGTGTGATGGCAGCAGCCCGCCACCCCACGCTGGTGCGCGGGGTGCTGCTGATCGACTCTCCGCTCATTGGTGGCTGGAAAGCCAACGCGCTGGGCGTGGCCAAGCGCACGCAGGTGGTGGGCTCCATCTCGCCCGGCAAGGTCAGCCGCCAACGCCGCTTCAGCTGGGCCAGCAATGAAGAAGCCCTGGAGCACTTTCGCAAGAAGAAAGCCTTTGCCCGCTGGCACCCCGAAGTACTGCAGGACTACATCACCCACGGTCTAGTGGACCATGATGGCAAACGCGTGCTGGGTTTTGACCGCGCGGTGGAAACCGCCATCTACAACACGCTGCCACACAACCTGGGGCGCCTGCTCAGCACACACCCGCTGCAATGCCCGGCGGCCTTCATCGGAGGGCGCGACTCCGACGAGATGAAGCAGGTGGGCATGGCCATGACCATGCGCATCACCGAAGGCCGCACCATGATGCTGGATGGCAGTCACCTCTTCCCCATGGAACAGCCCCTGGCCACTGCGGCAGCCATAGAGGCATCGCTGCTCAATCTCGCTTCGCTCGCGCCCGCCTAGGGGTGTGCCAAACCCAGGGGCATCTACGGCGGGGCTCCTATAACACTAAAAAATGCCCCGGCGCACCCAAAAGTGCGCTGTAGATACAGCCCTCGATCAGGGCAAACAAGGGGCACGGCAGACCGGGCAATCCCCTACACTGGGAGAATTGTTACAGTGTGATACACCACCATGTCTGCAAAGCCCCTGACGGCCGCGCGATTGCCTGCGCTCAGCTTCGCGCTGTTGGCCGCTTTTTTGGTCGCTACTGCGGTACGCGCCCACAATGACACGACCATTGCCATCGTCATCGCCTCGGTGCTGATGTTCGTTTGCTGCTGGGCCAGCGCCACGCATCTGCTGGGTGTCCGTGCCGCACGGTGTTTTGTGGCGATCTCTGTCAGCCTGGGCTGGTTTGCCGAACAGATGGGCTCCAGCCATGGATGGTTCTTTGGCCACTACACCTATACCGACGTGCTGGGCCCCCGCCTGCTGGATGTACCCATCGTCATCCCCATGATGTGGTTCGCATTGACCTATGCGGGCTATGTCATCAGCAACCTGATCGTCTGGCAATCTGCGGTGGATGGCGCACCAGGTCTTGGCAATGCCGCCATGCTGTCATTTCTGGCCGCGATGATCGTGACCGCATTTGACCTCGGCGCAGACCCCTACTTTGTATACACCCTCAAGGCCTGGATCATGGCCAAGACCGACGGCGCCTGGTTTGGTGAGACGGTGCAAGGCTTTTTTGGGTGGGTGTTCGTGGCATTTGTGATCATCTTCAGCTTTCGCCTGTGGGTCCGGCGGCAGTCCTTGTTACCCGCCAGCCCCTTCCTGCGGCGGCACGCGCTGATACCCCTGACCATCTATGCTGCGGGCATGGTGTTTCAGATGATTTTGGGCAGCCCTGTGGAAATCCGCTCCATCGCTCCGTTTGCCATGGGCATCCCGCTGCTCTGCGCGCTGGCAGGCTTCCAACGCTGGCGCGCACCGGGTGTGGTGGCTGCATGACGACCAGCCCCCGCCGCACCTCCCTGCCAGTTGCCGACCTGGCCCCCATGCAGCACCACGCCGACCCCCTGGCGGACAACACCATCGCGCAGATCCTCGGGCCCTGGCCGGTTGGCGACGTGGCGGTCGATGCCCCGCAATGGGCGCACATCAACACCGTGAATCTGCTGTTGGGCCAGTGGACCGACAACACCACCCTGGCCACCTGGCAGGTGGCCGAAGGCCCGGTACAGGCTGGCGAAGGCGACAAGGCCAACAAGGGCTATGTCACCGCCGAAATGGCCGAGGCACTCAACCGGTATGTGCAGACCGCCCAGGTGCTGCCGCCCTGGGCCGATGCCCGCAAGATCGAACGCGCCGAAAAGCTCTTCATGGACCATGGCGCGCTGTCGTGCATCCTGCTGTTTTGCGCCAGCCTGCCCGAGTGCTACGTGATCCCGGACTTGTCCAGCGTGCTGCACACCGCAGGACAACTGGAGCAGAACACGGAATACCGCATACGGTCCACGGCTGCCATGATCTTCCCGGTGATGATGCACGGCGGCCTGGGCCCACGGGGCGCAGGGGTAGCGCAGGTGCTCAAGGTCCGACTGATCCACGCCACCATTCGCAACCTCATCCTGCATGGCGGCCCCGAGCAGGCCATCGCGCAATGGCAATCCGGCGGCGACGGCCAGGTGGCCCCGCGCGCAGCCCCGGCCAACAGTGGCCGGTCCGTGATGTACCAGACGTTGTACGCACGGGGCTGGAATCTCGCGGCCGAAGGCCTGCCCTGCAACCAGGAAGAACTGGCCTACACCCTGCTGACCTTTGGCTATGTGTTTTTGCGCAGCCTGCGCCGGCTGGGCATCGGGCTGCCGCCCGGCGACGAAGAGGCCTACCTGCACGCCTGGAACGTGGTGGGCCACATTCTGGGTATCGACCGCACCCTGATGGTGGACACCATGGCGCAGGGCGCATCACTGATGGCGCTGATGCAGACCCGGGGCCGCGCCGAACCAGTGACCCCTGACCCCCGCCCTGGGCTGGGCCAAGCCCTGATGCACACCATGGAAAAGTCACTGCCCTGGCACATCGTCAAGCCTTTCCCGCAGCTCATGACACGCTACCTGTGCGGCCGCGAGACCGCGACAGACCTGGGGCTGACCGAGCCTGTGCCCTGGCTGTCCGCCCTGCTGTTCTGGGGTGTGCTGCTGCTGGCGCGCGCCATCGACGCCTTGCTGCGCCTGGTGCTTCCGCGCTTTTCGATCGTGCGCATGCTCACCCGGGCGCTGGGCTACCACTTCATGAGCCGGGTGCTGATGAGCCAGACACGCCCCCTGCAGTTGCCCACAGAGTTGCTCAATCAGGTGGACAGCGTGGTACACGGCTGGAGCGACGATGCCCAGGCACCGGCCTGGCTCAACCGCATCGAAGACCGGCTGACCACTCGCGGCAGCTGGAGTCCGGGCCTGGCGCAGAAAGCACAGGCCGAGCGCGCCACCGAGGCGCAGCAACCCGCATAGCCGCCGCTGCCCCCACTCCGATGTACCCGCTGCTCTGCGCACTCCCCCTGATGCTGGCCCAGCTTTGGCGCGCGCATTGGAGCGTGGCAACCACCCTGCTTTGTCTGCTCGTTCCCATGGCGTTGCCTCTGGGCGCGCAAGCGGCTGCGCCCCTGGTGCTGACGCAGGACTCGCCGCAGGTGGACGCATGGCAAGCCATCACGCTCAAGGCCGACCCCACCTATCAGCTCTCGGTGCAGGACATGTTGGGCCGTCTGGACCAATTCGAGGCGCCCACCCGGCGCGGCGGCTCGCTGGGCGTCCACAAAGCGGCCATGTGGCTGCATATTCCCATCATCGCGCCCAAGGCACTGAGCACCCCCTGGGTGGTCGATGTTGGTTTCAGCTCGCTGCATGCCGAGATCTACCTGGCCAGCGGCGGCCAGGTGATCCAGCAGGTTCGTACAAGCCAGCCTGGCCAAACGCAGCTCTCCAGCCGCACGCCCGCGATGGCGTTTGACCTGCGGGCCGGGCAGCCCTATGACCTGCTGATACGGGTGCAGGCCACAGGGCCGCTGATCCTGCCCATCACGGTCAGCGAAATGCCCCATCAGATGCGTCAGGCCCTGGGCGAGCAAATGCTGCAGGGCCTGCTCAACGGACTGGCCTTGTGCCTGCTGGTGTACAGCCTGATCCAGTGGGTCACGCAACGCGAGCCCATGTTCGGCTTCTATGCGTTGGTGGTGCTCGGGAGCACGGGCTTTTCACTGCAATTTTTTGGCATTGGGGCGCAGTTCCTATGGCCTGGCAATCCGTGGATGGGTCGGTACGCGGGCCTGGCGGCAGGTCTGACAGCGCTGGCCGGCTCGTTCCTTTTCCTGGGCCACACCCTGGCGGACAACACGCAAAGCAGCCGGTACGCGCGCACCATGCAAGCGGGCGCAGCGATCACGGCGGTGGTCTGTGCTGCCGTCATGCTCGGCGGGCTGAGCGTGCCCATCGCCATCGTCTACATGAGCCTGGTGGGGCCCCTGCCCTCCCTGATCAGCTTGCCGGCGGCCATCGTAAGGGTGCGACAAAAAGACGCCATCGGCACCACTCTGCTGGTGGCCTGGGTCGCCTTTGGAGTGGCTGCCGCCGTCATGGTGTGCCTGGTCCAGGGCTGGGTGCCTGCAAACTTCTGGACGCTGCACTCGTTCCAGTTCGGCGCCACGGTGGACATGCTGCTCTTCTTTCGCGTGCTGGGCCTGCGCGCAAAGGCGGTGCAAGCCAAGGCCCTGGAAGCGATAAGAGAACGCGACCTGATGCACTCGCTGGCACACACCGATCCGCTCACCGGCCTGAGCAACCGGCGGGGGCTGCAACATGCCTTGCATGCCGCCTTGGCCCAATGTTCGCCGCAGCGGATGGTGGCGGTGTACCTCATGGATCTGGATGGTTTCAAGCCGGTCAACGACGCACATGGCCACGATGTGGGCGACGATCTGCTGGTAGCCGTGGGGCAGCGATTGCAGTCACATGTGCGGCACCAGACCGACCTGGTGGCGCGGCTTGGCGGCGATGAGTTCATCGTCATGGCCCGCGACCTGGCCACCCCCCACCAAGCGGATGAGCTGGGGCGGTCTTTGTTGCAGGCTTTTGAAAGGCCCTTCATGCTTAGCCACCTGTCCATCCGGGTGGGATTGACCATCGGCTATGCGCTGGCCCCGCTGGACAGCGACGATGCACAGCATCTGATCCGGCTTGCGGATGCGGCCATGTACGCGGGCAAGGGGGGGGCAAACACTCCATCCGCCGCAACGCGGGCGAACTGGCGCTCTCATCATGACCCACGCGCGCCCCTCCGGCCACTTGCACCTGCCGACCCTCGCTGCCCAATGGGGCCGGGCCTGCTGTCTGCTGGCGGTGGTGTGGCTGATGCTGGTCGCACTGGCCCCGCGCGCCATGGCTGCGCCTCTGGAGCTGCGCGACGACCTGCACTCCATCGATGCCTGGCCTGCCGTGTCCATGCTCGCAGATCCGTCGGGCACCCTGCTGGTAGATGACGCCCTGTCCTCACTGGCACGCTTTGAAGCGCCGCCCGGCACCAGCGGCACGCTGGGCGTTCGTTCCGAGCCGGTATGGCTGCATATTCCCCTCCAGGTGCCCGCCGCCTCTGTTGGCATCTGGGTGCTCGACATCGACTACCCCGTGCTCCAACGCATCGAGGTGTACCTCACCACCGAAGGCCATGTCACCCAGCAGGCCACACTGGGCAGCCTTCAGCCCTACACCCAGCGCCCCTTGCTCAGCCGCACCCATGCCCTGCCGCTGACCATGTTGCCCGGGCACACTTACAACCTGCTGCTGCGCGTGGAAACCCGGGGCGCGATGGTGCTGCCCATCACCCTGAACAAGCCCACCACCTGGCACAGCAAGGCGCTGAACGAGCAGATGCTGCAGGGCATCCTCACCGGACTGGCGCTGTGTCTGCTGATCTACAGCCTGGCGCAATGGATCAACCTGCGCGACATGCTGTTCATACAGTACGCACTGCTCATCGCGGGCAGCCTGCTGTTTTCGCTGCACCTGTTTGGCCTGGGAACGCAGTACCTGTGGCGCGACATGCCCTGGGTGGAGCTGCATGCCGCCAGCCTGGCTGCACTCACGGCCACCTGCGGTTCCTTCCTCTTCATCAGCCAGGCCCTGGCAGGCGACCAGCCCCGGAGCTGGCTGCTGCGCAGCATGCGGGGGAGCGCGGTGCTGTGTGTCGTTCTCGCAGTGCTCTACGCGCTGGACCTGCTCAGCACCCGCGCCGTGACGGGTGTTGTCAGCATCCTGGGCCTGGTGCCCGCGCTCATGGGCATCCCCGGCGCAGTGGGCCGCGCGCGCCGGGCCGACCCGGTGGGTTCCACCCTGCTGCTCGCCTGGGTGCTGTACTTCATGTCCACCGCCACGGTCATCGGCGTGATCAGAGGCTGGGTGCCGGTGAACTTCTGGACGCTGCACTCGTTCCAGTTTGGCGCCACGCTGGACATGCTGCTGTTCATGCGGGTGCTGGGCCTGCGCACCAAGGCGCTGCGCCTGGAGGCGCTGGACGCCAACCGTGAGCGCGACGTGATGCGCTCGCTGGCACATACAGACCCGCTCACAGGTCTGCCCAACCGGCGTGGGCTCAATATCTCGCTGGCGTCCGCCCTTTCACGCTGCAGCGCCGAAAAAATGCTGGCGGTGTATGTGATGGACCTGGACGGGTTCAAGCCCGTCAATGACCAGCACGGCCACGACGTTGGCGACGAATTGCTGATCGCCGTGACCCGGCGCCTGCAGGGCCATGTGCGCCAGAGTGATCTGGTCGCGCGCCTGGGGGGCGACGAATTCGTCGTGATGGCAGGGCAACTGCACAGCCTGCAACAGGCGGATGAACTGGGTCAAAAACTGCTGGACGCCTTCCGCTCCCCGTTCTCGCTGAACAACGTGCAGGTGGAAGTGGGGCTGACCATTGGTTATGCCATCGCCCCCCACGATAGCAACGACGCCATTGGCCTGCTCAAACTGGCCGATGCCGCCATGTACAGCGGCAAGCAGGGGGGGAAATTCTGCCTGCGACGCAATACGGGGGACCTGGCGCTGTCGTCGGCCTAGGTATTCCCCGCGTTTGCAGGCGGGTCCGGGTCCGGGCATCGGGCCAAAAAAGGCGACGCCTGCCATTTCTCACTGGTCAAAAGGCTGCGCCTCCGCTACACCCGGATCTTCGCTTTTTTCTGGAGGATCGCTCGCCATGGCCCATCGCAAAAGTCCCGCCCGCATCGCCAAAGACGCACGCATCGCGCACTTTCTATCGCGGGCAACCCAACAGACCGCCGCGAACGCAGCGCCCGCAGCCGGACCCGCGCTTACCTGGGACGCCGTGGCCACGCTGGAAGCCCGCCTGGTGGGCCGCATCGTGCTGCCGTCCAGCCCGGACTACAACACAGCGCGGCAGGAGTCCAACCCGGCGTTCCAGTCCTACCCCGAAATCATCGTCTTTTGCGCCTGTGAAAACGACGTGCTGGAATGTATGGCGGTGGCACGCAACCACGGTGTCTGGGTGGCTGTGCGCTGCGGGGGCCACAGCACGGCGGGCTACTCGGTCAACAGCGGCATGGTGGTAGACCTGAGTGACCTGCAAGGCGTGATACTGGACCCGGCCCAAGAGTGCGTGCATGTGCTGCCGGGCACTGATTTCGACCATTTCAACGGTGCCATGAATCACACAGGCTGGCATGTACCCACGGGTGCCTGCGGCAGCGTGTGCGTGGGTGGGTTTGTGCAGGGAGGTGGCTATGGCTACACCTCGCGCGCCTTTGGCATCCAGAGCGACCTCGTCCAATCGCTCCGGGTGGCGCTGGCAGATGGCACCATCGTCTTGGCCAATGCACAAGAGCATCCCGACCTGTACTGGGCCCTGCGCGGCGGCACCGGAGGCAACTTTGGCGTAGTGCTGCAAGTGACCTACCGCATGCAGAGGCTCGACCAGGTATGGGCCTGGGCCATCCGCTGGGAGCCGGCTCACGCGGCCGAGGTTCTCACACTGATGCAGTCCCGCTTCATGAAGATCGGCGCTCCCGATGCGCTGGGCTACATGATGAATCTGGGCTTCCAGAACGGGGTGCCGGTGTACATGGTGCAGGGCATGTTCTGCGGAACCCGCGAGGCGGGACTGGCGGCCATAGCCCCACTGCTGGCCGTTCCCTGTGCGCAGTTGCTGGTGGACAAGACTGGCACCTACCCCGACATGAACATCTGGCTGGAAGATCACCCATACACGCTGCCAGACAACCTGCCGGATGGCGTGGCCGAAACCAAGGCCAGCGGCTACATCAACACCCCCCTGGCACCCGCCGACTGGCAGCGCATCATCGACTACTTCAAGACCTCGCCCAATCCATGGTCCCTGGCCTATCTGGAACCCTATGGAGGCGCCATCAACCGCTACCCGGTGGCAGCCAGCGCCTTCGTCCACCGCAACGTGGATGCAGACCTCGTGGTGGATGTGTTCTGGCGCGATCCCACGGAGCGCGCCCAGATGGAAGCCTGGCTCGACGGGTTCATGCAGCTGGTGAAACCATTTTTGAACGGGCATGTGTACCAGAACTACCCGGATGCGCGGCTTTCAGACTTTGCCTTTGCTTACTGGGGGCCCGCGTACCCCAAACTGCAGCAAATCAAGGCCGCTTACGACCCCAGCAACTTCTTCCACTTTGCGCAGAGCATTGGACTACCCGCCACCTGAAAACAGGGCCTGATATCCCCGCCCGTCCCGGCGTGCATCACACAGAGACGGCCTGCGCATAGTGCAACCGCCCCTTGCCCGCCCGCTTGGCTGAATACATGGCCTGATCTGCACGGCTCATGAGGGCATCAATGTCTCCTTCGAGTGGGGGATACACGGCAACGCCAATGCTGGCGCCGATACAGAGATCCCGCCCATCCACCACCATGGGCAAGTGCAGCGCCTCGATGATGCGATGACCAATGGTGTCGGTCACATCGCGGGTCACCTCCCGGTCGAGCATGACGAGAAACTCATCCCCGCCCAGGCGCGCCACGGTATCGCCCGCGCGCACGGTGCTCGCAATGCGCTGGGCCACGATGCGGAGCACCTCATCCCCAGCCCGATGACCTTCTGCGTCGTTCACGCGCTTGAATCCATCCAGGTCAAGAAACAGGAGCGCGACAGAACCTTGGTTGTGCCGCGCCTGCACCAAGGATTCTTCAAGACGCCCCTGAAATGCCGCACGATTGAGAAGACCCGTCAGCGAATCGTGATTGGCCAGGTAGTGGTGCTGGCGCGCAATCTGGATCTTGGCCGAAACATCCTGCACCAGCGCCATGATGGAAGTGACCTGACCCTCCTCGTCGGTCAGTGCTGAGTTGAACCACTCACAATGCACCTCCACCCCATCGCTGCGTACAAAGCAGGTTTCTGCGCGGTTCTGCGACTCCTCGCCCAACTGGAGGCGTTGCAGCGCTTTCTGCAGGCTGTCATCCATGGCGGCTGGGTTCAGAAGGTCGTCCAGCCGCCGCCCCTCCAGCCCGGCCACATGCAACCAACCCATGAGCTGCACCGCCCGTTGCGAGCAATGGAGCAACTGCAGCTTGTGGTCCATTTCCAACAACGCCAGCGGGCTGTTTTCCATGTGCGAGGAAAGCCTTTGATTGGCTGCCCGCAGCGCGTTCATGGTCACCTGCAGCTCATGTACATCCAGCGCTGTGGTGATGAAACCGTCGATGGCACCCTCGGGGTTGCGCCAGGGCGTCAGGCAAATCGTGCGCCACTCGTCAAAGCCATAGGGGGTGCGCAACATGCGCTGGTACTGAACCCTTTCGCCCCGCAAGACACGCTCCACAAAGGGCATGAACCGGGCGCAGTCTTGTTCGCCATACACGTCCACCAGCGTCTTGCCCACCAGCTGCTGCGGCACCGTGCCGAACCACCGGGAATACTCGTCGTTGACGTAAATCATGCGGAGACTGCGGTCGATGACTGCCATGGTCGCACCCGCGCTGCGAGAGATCAGATCAAGCAACTCCGCCTTGGACCACGTCTCTTTCAAGGAGGTGGTGCGGGAAGATTGTGACAACTCTGGCTCGTCTTGCATCATGCGGCAAAAGCCCCATCAAGGAATAGTCATCAACAGGAAGGCAATCCAAATGACTCTGGGATTGCGCTCCAAGTGCTGCCATGCGGCCCGGCCGTTTGCAACAACATGTTGGCGCCAGCTTATCACTTTCGACCGCCAGACCCGCTTTGCCGGGCAACAACCAGCCTCTCAGCGGCAACAGCGGTAGGCGAGTCCTACGGACACCGAATAGCCCATGGGCTCGACCGTCAGAGGACTGCGGCGGGCATCCCCTTTCAACTGCGACACCCGGACAGCGCCAAGAACCACCCAGTGGCGATTGATGGCCGACATGACCTCCACGCCACCGTCTACGCTGTACAGGCCCGCGCGCGGATCAAACGCCGGCAAGGGACTTGCACCGCCCGCAGGAACACCAAAATGGCCACGCACATAAGTGTGGTCACCAAAACCGGCCCCCGCACCCACCGTTATCTTGGTGTCTGCGGTCACGGGCCAGGTGTATCCCACGCTGGTGGAAAGCTGTGCGCCACCATCGCGCCCCAGGATGTCCTGCGACACGCCAGCCCCCACGGACCATCGGTCCGTGACGGCGTAACCCGCACTCAGCCGCGCACGCAAGGTCGAGCGTACCGACGGCAACCCCACCAGGATGGGTGCATCGGACCCATCACGGCCCTTGTCAATGCGCAACGCGGCGCTCAGGCTGAAACGGTCACTTTGCGCCAGCGTGGCACTGGCGCCCGACTCCCGAGGCCCCAGACCATGCCCCATGAATGCACTTCCCCGCGAGGTGCTGAGTCGAAAGCGTCCATATTCAACAGCCCAAGCGGGCCGCAGACTGTTCTTGCGGCCATTGCCACCGGCATAGTCCGGGCTGCTTCCGACGATGGCACCCAGTGCATAGTTGAACGAAGGCGCGGCGGATTTGTCTGGCAACTCCGACTCCTCGGCCCAGGCCGCCGGGAGAGCGCAGACAGACACAAGCGCCAAAACGCCCGCACGCAAGAAAATAGAACCGGTGGTGCAACACATGGATGGATTATCAATCCGCCCACTGCACCCATCCAGTCCATGCGGTCACCAAAACGATGATCCCGAAAACGATGCGGTAGTACGCAAACGGTACAAAATTGTGGGTGCTGATGTAACGCAAAAGCCAGCGCACGCACAACCAGGCACTGAGGAAAGAAAAAACCAGCCCGGTGATGAACAGGGGAACGTCCGCCACGGACAGCAGCGCTCGCTCCTTGTACAGGCTGTATACACCCGCCCCGATCAGCGTGGGGATGGCCAGAAAGAACGAAAAATCCGTGGCTGCCTGCCGCGACAACCCCAGCAGCATGCCGCCAATGATGGTGGAGCCACTGCGGCTGGTGCCGGGCACCATGGCCAGACATTGCACGAACCCCACCTTGAGGGCATCCAGCGGTGTCATCTCATCAACGCTGTAAACCCGTGTAGCAGACGGCGGGCGGCGCTCGGCCCACAAAATGATGAAGCCCCCGATGATGAACGTGCTGGCCACCACCACTGGCGTGAACAGGTGGGCCTTGATGACCTTGCCAAACAACAGCCCCAGAACCACCGCCGGCAGAAAACCGATGAACACGTTGAGGGCAAACCGCTGCGCCTGCCGCTCGGTGGGCAGGGACACCAGCGTGGAACGTATCTTTTGCCAATACACCAGGATGACCGCGAAAATCGCACCCGTCTGGATCGCGATATCGAACACCTTGGCTTTGGCATCATCAAAACCCAGCAACGAACCCGCCAGGATCAGGTGGCCGGTGGAAGAAATGGGCAGAAACTCGGTCAGACCCTCGACGACACCCATGATGGCGGCCTTGACCAGCAATACAACGTCCACGCGGGCTCCTTCAAGAATATGATTAAAAACGGCCTCTAGCGCTTACAAAAAAAGCGCCAACAGCTATCAAAACAGGAGTATATGCCCAGGCCGGTGTGGATTATCCGCCAGGGCCAGCCTGCCACGGAACCTGCCACCCACCACCCAGCGCCTGGATCAGCGTGACGGCCGCAAGCTGTCGGTTGACCTGCAGCTGCAGCAAGGCCCGCTGGGCCGACAGCGCAGAGGCTTGGGCGGCCACCACCTCGGTGTAGCTCACCTGGCCGCTGCGGTAGCGGTTGAGCAACTGTTGCACGGTGCGCTCGGCTGCCGCTACCGCCTCCCGGCGAAGTGGTTCCTGTTCCTGCAAGGTGCGCAACGTGGTGAGCTGATCTTCCACCCCCTGAAAGGCGGTCAGCACCGTTTGCCGGTAGGCCGCCACACGGGCGTCGCGCGCTGCCTGGGCCTCATCCACCCGGGCTGCCGTAGCGCCCGCATCGAACAGCGTTTGCGCTACCGACAATCCCAACGACCACACCGTGCCCGAGGCCCTGAAAAGGTCGGCCACGCTGGAGCCGCCACTGCCCAGCGACGCTCCAAGGCTGATGCTGGGGAAATAGGCTGCGCGTTGAATGCCGATCTGCGCGTTGGCCGCAGCCACCGCACGCTCTGCCGCTGCAATGTCGGGCCTGCGCTGCAGCAGCGTAGAAGGCACACCCAAAGGCACATCGGGCACCTGGGCCACCCAATGTGCCGAGGGGAGATCAAAGGCTGCAGGCACCTGCCCGGTCAACACGGCCACGGCATGCTCGAAGCGTGCGCGGTTCTGGCGCACCGTGGCCAGATCTGCACGGGCGTTGACCAACTGGGTTTGCGCCTGCAACACATCGGTCTGGGCCACCACGCCGGCAGCGTAGCGGTTTTGCACGATCTGCAAGCTGCGTTCATAGCCCGCCACCGTGGCCCGCAACAAGTCCATCTCGGCATCGGCCTCGCGCAATTGAAAGTAGGCAGAGGCCAGGGTGCCGAGGGCCGAGAGGCGGGCTGACGCCAGATCGGCCTCGCTCGCTTGTGCGCTGGCCTGGGCATTGCTCACGCCGTTTTGCAGTCGCCCCCACAGGTCGGGCGCCCAGTCCACGCCAAGTGCCGCCTGCGTCGTGGTGCCAGACCGGCTGGAGCCCTCGCCCCCTGATCTTGTCGCGCTGCCCGACAGGTTGACCGACGGAAAGAACCCCGCGCGCTGCTGGCGCACCACAGCCTGTGCCTGGGCATACGCCGCCACCGCCGCCGCAATGTTCTGGTTGGACAGCTGCACCTGCGCTGCCAGCCGGTTCAGCTCGGCATCGCCGAACAGCTCCCACCAGGGGCCTCGCTCCAGCACATCGCCCGGCGCTGCGGGCGCCCAGGTAGCCCCTGCCTCCTTGAAGCTGGTGGGCACGGCCATGTCAGGGCGCTGGTACGGCGGTGTGACGGAGCAGGCCGTCAACAGGGCCATCGCCAGGCCCAGGGATACCCATCGCGCCGCACGCGCGCCTGGGGTAAGCAAGTGAGAAGGTGATGTCATGGTGCGCAGATCAGGCAGCGGTGCCGGGAGGCCCGGCACGGCTCAGGTGTTGTTCATTGGGGGCGGGGGTACGCAGTTTGTCGAGCAGCACATACACCACCGGCGTCGTGAGCAGGGTCAGCAGCTGGCTGGCCACCAGGCCGCCAATGATGGCCACGCCCAACGGCTGGCGCAGCTCAGACCCCTGGCCAAAGCCGATGGCCAGCGGCAATGCCCCGAGCGCAGCGGCCATGGTGGTCATGAGAATGGGGCGAAATCGCATCAGGCAAGCCTCGCGCACGGCCTCCAGTGCCGTGAGCCCGCGCGCACGCTCTGCCTCCAGGGCAAAGTCGATGATCATGATGGCGTTCTTCTTCACGATACCAATGAGCAGAAACACACCAATCAGCGCAATGATCGTGAACTGCATGTTGAACAGCAGCAGCGCCAGCACGGCGCCCACGCCGGCCGAGGGCAGCGTAGTGAGCACCGTGATCGGGTGGATCAGGCTCTCATACAGGATGCCCAGCACGATGTAGATGACCACGATGGCCGTGATGATCAAGAACGTCTGCTGCCCCTGCGACTGCTGGGCACTCAACGCGGTGCCCTGGAAACTGCCGCGCACATTGGTGGGCATGGCGATGTCGGCTTCGGCCTGCGCGATGACATCACGCGCCTGGCCCAACGACATGCCAGGGTCGATATTGAAGGAGATGGTGGTGGCCAGTTCACCGTCCTGGTGGCTGATCGACGTGGGTGACGCCTGCTCCACCACCCTTGCCATTGCGCTCAGGGGCACCATGGTCGAGGGCGCTGTGCTGATCACCTGACCGGTGGACGCCCCGCGCTGACCCGGGTTCGCCACCGTTCCCGTGGCACCGGTGGGGTTGGCCGCCACATAGATGTCCTTGAGCGCCGGGGGCCCGCGCGTGTACTCGGGCGCCCACTCCATGATGACGGCGTACTGGTTGAGTTCGCCATAGATCGTGGCCACCGAACGTTGCCCGAACGCGTTGTACAAGGCGTTGTCGATCGCCGATGAACTCACCCCCAGCCGCGACGCACTGGGGCGGTCGACCTCTACGTAGGTTTCCACCCCGTTCTCGGCCTGGTCCGTATCGACGTCCTGCAGCAGGGGCTCCTCTTTGAGTCGATCTGCCAGCTTGGTGGCCCACTGCTTGAGGTCCGCCAGGTTGTCGCTCTTGAGCGTGTACTGGTAGGTCGAGTTGCTGGACCGCCCACCCATGCGCAGGTCCTGCACCGGGTTCAGGAACACACGCAGGCCGGTGATCTGGTTGAGCTGGGGCCGCAGCCTTGCAATCACCGCAGGTGTGGTGTCGGTGCGCTGCTTCAGCGGCTTGAGATTCACGAACATGAATCCGCCGCCTGCGCGGCTGCCGCCGGAGAACCCGACCACAGTGTCCACCGCAGGGTCCTTGCGGATGATGTCCACCGCCTGGCGCAGCTTGCGTGCCAGCGCATCGGAAGAAATGCTCTGGTCGGCACGCAGTCCGGCATTGAGTTGCCCGTTGTCTTGCTCGGGAAAGTAGCCTTTGGGAATCTTGGCGAACAGGTACACGTTCAGCCCGATCACCGCCAGCAGGATCAGCACCACCAGCGCCTTGCTGGCCAAGGCCCAGTCCAGGCTGCTTTCATAGCCACGCAGCACCCACTGATAACCGCGTTCAGACCACCGCGCCAGGCGCGACGGCGGCTTGCCATTGGCGGGGTCATGCGCCTGCAGCAGCCAGGCACACATCATGGGCGTGGTGGTGAGCGAAATCACCAGTGAAATCATCACGGCCGCCGACAGCGTGATCGCAAATTCACGAAACAAGCGCCCCACCTGCCCGTCCATGAACAACAGGGGAATGAACACCGCCACCAGCGAGAGGCTGATGGACAACACGGTAAAACCCACCTCCCGCGCGCCTTGGAGCGCGGCCTGCATGCGGTCCATGCCCGCCTCGATGTGCCGCATGGTGTTCTCCAGCACCACGATGGCGTCGTCCACCACAAACCCCGTGGCCACGGTCAGCGCCATCAGGCTCAGGTTGTTGAGGCTGAACCCCAGAAAGTACATCACCCCAAAGGTGCCCAGCAAAGAGACCACCGTGGCCACCGCAGGTATCACCGTGGCGCGCGCCTTGCGCAAAAAGAGGCCCACCACCAGCACCACCAGGGCAATCGAGACCATCAGCGTCAGCTCGATCTCATGCAGCGACGAGCGGATGGAATTGGTGCTGTCTGAGGCCACAGCCACCTGGATGTCTTGCGGCAGTTGTGCCTGCAGGTCGGGCAGCAAGGCACGCACCGCATCCACGGTTTCAATGATGTTGGCACCCGGCTGGCGCGTCACCAGCACGATGATGGCGGGGTCGCCATTGAAAAGGCCTACCGTGCGGCGGTTTTCAACCCCATCCTCCAGGCGTGCCACGTCGCCCAGGCGCACCGGAGCGTTGTTGCGCCAGGCCACCACCAGAGATTCATACTCCGCGGCCTTGCGTGCCGGCGACGGCGTATAGATCTGAAGGCGCCGCCCGTCCCCTTCGATGGCACCCTTGGGACGGTTGGCGTTCGATGCCTGGATGGCAGCGCGCACATCTTCCGTGCTGATGCCATAACGGCTCAGCGCAAACGGCAACAGCTCCACGCGCACCGCGGGCAGAGAACCGCCACCGATTTCCACCTCGCCCACGCCATCGACCTGCGACAGGCGCTGGCTCACCACATTGGAGACGGCGTCGTAGATTTCGCCCGGTGTGCGCGTCTTGGAGGTCAGCGCCAGGATGATGACGGGGGATGCCGCCGAATTGCGCTTGCGGTAGGTGGGGTTGCTGCGCAGCGTGGCTGGCAGATCGGCCCGGGCCGCATTGATGGCAGCCTGCACCTCGCGGGCCGCCGCATCGATGTTGCGGGTGAGATCAAATTGCAGGCTCACCCGGGCCGATCCATTAGAGCTGGTCGAGGTCATTTCGTTGACCCCGGCGATCACGCCCAAACGTCGCTCCAGCGGTGTCGCCACGCTGGTGGCCATGGTCTCCGGGCTGGCGCCTGGCAAACTGGCAGACACCGAAATGGCCGGGTAATCCACCTGCGGCAACGGCGACACCGGCAAAACGAAAAACGCGGCAATGCCAGCCAAAGCCACACCGATGGTCAACAGCACGGTGGCAACCGGGCGCTCCACAAAAGGGCGCGACAGATTCATGGCGCCGCTCCTGGCTGCACCGGGGCAGCAGCCGTGCCCCGCCCTGTCCAGCGGCGACCCAGGCGGTCAAACGCCAGGTAAATCACCGGCGTGGTGAACAGCGTGAGCATCTGGCTCAAGATCAGCCCGCCAAAGATGGCCAGGCCCAGCGGTCGGCGCAGCTCGGCACCATCGCCCCATCCGAGCATCAACGGCAGCGCTGCAAACAAGGCGGCGAGCGTGGTCATGAGAATGGGCCGGAAACGCAGCAACGCGGCCTGGTGGATCGCCTGCTGCGGCGGCATGCCGTGATTGCGCTCCGCGTCGATGGCGAAGTCGATCATCATGATGGCGTTTTTCTTGACAATGCCAATCAGCAAAATGATGCCGATGATGCCGATCACCCCCAGGTCGTTGCCCGACACCATCAGCGCCAACAAGGCGCCCACGCCGGCAGATGGCAGGGTGGAAAGGATGGTCACTGGGTGGATGTAGCTCTCATACAGCACGCCCAGCACGATGTACACGCAAACCATGGCGGCCAGGATGAGCCACAGCTGGCTGGAGAGCGATTTTTCATACGCCCCGGCGGCCCCCAGGAACTCCATCGACAGGCCCTGCGGCATACCGATCTCTTGGGCTGCGGCGCGAATGGCATCCACGGCACTGCCCAGGGACACGCCCTCGGCCTTGTCAAACCCGAGCGTCGCAGCCGGGTACTGGGCCACACGCGTCACCTGCAACGGTGCCAGCTGTTCACGAATGGTGGCTACCGCAGCCAGCGGCGTGGGTGAACCTGACCCCGTGCGTAACTGCAACGTGCCCAGGGCCTCGGGCGTATTGAGCTGGTCTTGCTGCGCCTCCAGAATCACCCGGTACTGGTTGGTCTCGGTGAAGATGGTGGACACGATGCGCTGGCCAAAGGCGCTGTAAAGCGTGTCGTCCACCGAACTGGCCGTGATTGACAGGCGCGACGCCGTGTTGCGGTCAATGTCCACATAGGCCGAGAGGCCCTGTGCCCCGGCATCGGTGGTCGCATTGCGCACCCTGGGCTCGCTCTGGAGGCGGTTCACCAGTTTCTGGGTCCAGCCGTTGACCTGCTCGGCATCCACGCCGCCGATGGACACCCGATATTCGGTGGGCCCCGTCTCCGCATCGATGGTCAAGTCCTGCGTGGGCTGCAGGTAGAGCGTGACGCCCGCCACCGACTGCACGCGCTCCCGCAGTCGCTGGATGATGGTCTCCTGCGCATCACGTTCCGACTTGAGGTTGATCAGCATGCGTCCGGCATTGAGCATGGTGTTGTTGGCGGCATCCACCCCGACGAAAGAACTGAGCGACTCGACATCCGGGTCTTGCAGGATGGCGCGCACGGCCGCTTGTTGCAGTTCGCTCATGCGGGCATAGGAGACCTCTTGCGAGGCCTCGATGCGCGCCTGCAGTTGCCCCGTGTCCTGGGTCGGAAACAACCCCTTCGGAATCACCACGTAAAGCAATACGGTCAATGCCAGCGTCAGCACGGCCACCAACAGTGTCACCCCCTGGTGGCGCAGCACCCATTGCAACCAGCGGTCATATCCGGCGATCACGCGCTCGAAACCCCGGTTGATGCTACCTGCCACCCCTTGTGGACCGCCTGCAGGTTCATGGCGCAGCCAGCGTGCGGCCATCATGGGCACGAGCGTCAGTGACACCAGGCCAGAGATCAGGATGGTGATGGCCAGCGTGACAGCGAACTCGCGGAACAACCGCCCCACCACATCGCTCATGAACAGCAACGGAATCAGCACCGCAATCAGCGACACCGTGAGCGAAATGATGGTGAAGCCAATTTGTGTGGCGCCTTTGAGTGCCGCCTGGAACGGCGGCTCGCCCTTCTCCAGGTAGCGCGCGATGTTCTCGATCATCACGATGGCGTCGTCCACCACGAAGCCCGTGGCAATGGTCAGCGCCATCAAGCTCAGGTTGTTGAGGCTGTAGCCCAGTAAATACATCACCCCGCAGGTACCGATGAGCGAAATGGGAACGGCCAGGCTGGCGATGACAGTGGCACGCAGGCTGTGCAGAAAGAAAAAGATCACCAGCACCACCATGAGCACGGCCAGTGCCAGCTCCATCTCGACATGCTCCACCGACGCCCGGATGCCCTTGGTGCGATCCGACAACACCTGCACCTTGAGCGAGGCCGGCAGCCCCGCCTGCAGCTCCGGCAGCAACTTCTTGATGTTGTCCACCGTCGCAATCACGTTGGCGCCTGGTTGGCGCTGCACATTGAGGATGATGGCGGGCGTTTCGTTGGCCCAGGCGCCCAGGCGGTTGTTCTCGGCGCTGTTCACAACCCGCGCCACCTCCAGCATGCGCACCGGCGCACCGTTGCGCCACGACACGATGAGGTTCTTGTAGTCGTCTGCGGTCAGCAGCTGGTCGTTGGCATTGATGGTGTAAGAGCGCTGGGGCCCGTCAAAACTGCCCTTGGCACTGTTGGCATTGGCCGACGTGATGGCCGTGCGCAAGGTATCCAGGCCAATGCCATATGACGCCAGCGCCTTGGTGTCGGCCTGGATGCGCACCGCAGGCCGTTGCCCGCCCGCCAGCGACACCAGCCCCACGCCTGACACTTGGCTGATCTTCTGCGCCAGGCGTGTGTTCACCAGGTTCTGCACCTCCGTAAGAGGCAATGTGTCGGAGCTGACGGCCAGCGTCAGCACCGGTGCATCGGCCGGGTTGACCTTGGCGTACACCGGCGGTGCGGGCAGGTCGGCCGGCAACAGCGAGTTGCCCGCGTTGATGGCTGCCTGCACCTCTTGCTCGGCCACATCCAGTGCCAGACCCAGACCAAACTGCAGCGTGATGATGGACACCCCCGACGCACTGGTCGATGCCATGCGTTCCAGCCCCGGCATCTGGCCAAACTGGCGCTCGAGCGGCGCACTCACCGTGCGGCTCATGACCTCGGGGCTGGCGCCCGGGTACAGGGTCTGCACCTGGATGGTGGGGTAATCGACCTCGGGCAGCGCCGACAGCGGCAGGAAGCGAAAACCCACCAGCCCGGCGAGCACGATCGCCACCATCAGCAGCGCGGTGGCCACGGGCCTTTCAATGAACGGACGCGAAGGACTCATGGTGTCGTCACCCGCGCTCAGGGGTTCTGGGCCGGACGCTGGCGGCGCTGGCCTCCCTCGCCGGATGCACCCCCACCGCGCGGCCCGGAGGCGCCACTGCGGGGCCCGCTCGCGCCCGCACGGGGGCCGCGTGCACCTTGTGCCCCCTGAGCGCCCGGCACCTGCACCGCCATGCCATCCTGCAGGCGGTCCCCGCCTTCAGTCACCACCCGCTCGCCTTCCTTGAGCCCCTCGGTGATCGCCATGAGCCCCACCGTTGCCTGCCCGCGCTTGACCTTGCGCAGCGACACCTTGCGGTCCTCGCTGATGACATACACATAGTCGCCATTGGCGCCCGTGCGCACGGCCGTGACAGGCACCACCACCGCAGGCACATTGCGCAGCAAGAGCTGCACGTTCACGAACTGGTTGGGGAACAGCGCGCCCGCCGCATTTTCAAAACGCGCCTTGGCCTTGACGGTACCGGTGGTCGTATCCACCAGGTTGTCCAGCGTGGAAAAGCGGCCCTTGTCGAGTTCGGCTTTGCGGGTGCGGTCCAGGGCCGTGACGGCCAGGGCCGCGGAATCTGCCTGCGCGGCCAGGATGTCGCCCACGCGGTCCTGCGGCACGGCAAACTGCACATCGATGGGCGCGACCTGGGTGATGGTGGCAATACCCGCGGCATCCCCCGAGGTCACATAGTTGCCCGCATCCACGGTGCGCAAGCCAATGCGCCCCGTGGCAGGTGCGGTGAGGCGGGTGTAGCCCAGATTCAGCCGGGCCGTACCCTCCTGGGCCTTGTCGGTCATCGCCGTGCCTTCCAGCTGCTTGACCAGCGCTGCCTGGGTGTCCACATCCTGGCGTGCAATGGAGTCTTGCGACAGCAGTGTGCGGTAGCGCTCCAGCGTGAGGCGCGCGTTTTCCAGCTGCGCCTCGTCTCGCTGGCGCGTACCTTGGGCCTGCATCAGCGCCTGCTCGAACGGCCGAGGGTCGATCTGTGCCAGCAGCTGCCCCTTCTTCACCATCTGGCCCTCAGTGAACAGCACCTGGGCCAGCATGCCCGACACCTGGGGCCGCAGGGTGACCGTGGTGGCCGGGATCACCGTCCCCAGCGCGTCGATGATCACAGGCAGCTCGGCCTTGCGCACGGTCGCCTCACCCACTGTGACCATGGGCCGCCCGCCCCCGGGGCCCCGCCCTGACCCCTGGCTCGGGTCGCTGGTGGAGCGCTGGATGAGGTACCAGGCAGCCCCTCCCACCAGCCCGACCAGCACCAGCGCCACCAGGCTCCCCACCCAGCGCGACCGTTGGGCGGACTTGTGGGACGGGGTGGGGGAGGCAGGGGGATTGGCCGATGGCGGGGTCGCTTTGACTTCTTGCGGGTTCATGACGGTCCTGATTCGTGTTCTTGGGCTGCGGGCCGGGCCTTCGCATGACGGCGACAGGCAAAGAAGCCGCGCCATGCCGGATCGTAGAGGGTCCACTCCGGCTCTGCCTTGAACGCTTTGCGAAGAAAAGTAAACCTGAGGGTTAAGGACCGCTCCAGCACCCGCCGTACAGGCGCCGTGAGGGCTGTGACCGCCTCCACCCTGAGAAATGCCAAGCAGATCGCGCAGTGACCGCGCATTTCACGGTGTCGCACCCGCATTTCGTCGCATCGCGCTGGCGATGCCCACGGGGCGTCGGCACAGTCCACTCCATCAAACGCGCCAGGAGCACCCACCATGCAACTCACCCCCGTCATCGCCATCCACCTCGCAGCAGCGCTGGCCGCCGTCACCATAGGGCCCATCGCCCTGTGGGCGCGCCAGGGCCGCGCGCAGCGGCCCCGCCTGCACCGTGCGGCCGGGTATGCCTGGGTGACCTTGATGGTGGCCACCGCCGTGTCCGCCATCTTCATCAGCGGGAGCAGCGGGCCGCGTTGGGGCAGCTTCGGGCTGATCCACCTGCTGGTCCCGATAACACTGGGCATGTTGACACTGTCCTTTGTCTACCTTGCACGCCGCAACATCGTCGGCCATCGCCAGACCATGCAGCGGATCTATATCGGCGCTTGTGTGGTGGCAGGTGCTTTCACCTTGCTGCCCGGCCGCTATTTGGGCCATTCGCTCTGGTCCGCCCTGGGCGTGAACTGACCCCACCCCTTTTCCAGACATTCCTGTCCCTCCACCCGGAACCATCGCCATGCTGCTCAATCTGCTCATCCAACAGCCCCAGATCCTGGGCACCATCATTCAAAACACGCCCTCGTGGGTCTGGGGCCTTCTGGTTGGCCTGCTCGGGCTGGGCGCCAGCCAGCTCCGTGGCCGCAATGTCGGCTTGGCGCGGGCCATGCTCATGCCCCTGGCCATGACCGGCCTTTCGGCATATGGCATCGCTTCTGCGTTTGGCAGTGCGGGCCAGGCGGGTGTCTTGGTCAGTGCCTGGCTGGCGGCGGCCGTCGCCCTCGCGGGCCTGGCTCTGTGGCTCCAGCCGACGGTGCCACAAGGCACTTTGTACGCGGCCACCTCACGCAGCTTCTATATCCCGGGCAGCGCCATGCCCCTGGCACTCATCCTGGGTATTTTTCTGACCAAATACTTTGTGGGCGTGGAACTGGCCATGCAACCCGTCCTGGCGCGTGACACCGGCTTTGCGTTGCAAATCGCTGTGCTCTACGGCATTTTCAACGGCTTGTTTGCAGCCCGGTCGCTGCGTCTTTGGCTTCTGGTGCGGCGCAGCGCTGCCTTTCGCACATCACCCGCCTCCACCGCTTGTGCCTGAAACACGCGGCTACTACCTCGTCCTTTTGTCTTGCTTGTCCAAGGAATTCACCATGCGCCACCAACACCTGATCAACGATCCCATCGAACACCTGGCCCGCAAGCGCGCCGGGGCCAAGCTGGGCTGGTACATGCATGCGGGGGTGTACCTTCTGGTCAACCTGCTGCTGGTCACGCTATCGGCCACCAGCGGGCGCCACTGGGCAGTCTTCCCCGCTGTGGGCTGGGGTATCGGTCTGGCCGTGCACGGGTTGGTGGTGTTTTTCCTGGCCGGCGGCACCGACCTGCACGAGCGCATGGTGCAGGCCGAACGCGACCGCATTGCCCAGCAGCACACCGGTTCTTGACACCAAGGAGCCTCCATGAAAAAACTGTGCATCGCCGCCCTTTTTGCATTGGGTCTTCACTCGGCAAGCCAGGCAGGAACAGGCCTGAAAGAGTTGCCAGGCATTCGCGGCGACGGCCCGGTCACCGTGTTCTACCCCAGCAGTGCCACCGACCACCCCGTCCAGCGCGGCCCATTCAGCATGGCGCTGGCACCCCAAGGCATTCCCGTGCAGGGCAACGGCCGTCTGGTGGTCATCTCGCATGGCTCGGGAGGCAATCCCTGGGTGCATTCCGACCTGGCCCGCGCACTGGTGTCGGCCGGTTTTGTCGTGGCGTTTCCTGAACATGCCGGCGACAACGCCCGCAACCCGTCCACGCCCGGACCGGAAAGTTGGAAGCAGCGCCCGGCAGAAGTCTCCAGAGCCATTGACGCGGTGGCGCAAGACGCCAGCCTTGCCCCCTTGCTGCAGCTGGACAAGGTCGGCATGTACGGCATGTCGGCAGGCGGCCACACAGCGCTCAGTCTGGCCGGAGGACGCTGGTCACCGGCTCTTTTCAAGCAGCATTGCGAAGCGCACATTGCCGAGGATTTTTCCACCTGCGTGGGGCTCATCACCCAGCTCAAAGGCAATTTTCTGGATGGCATCAAGAAAGCCGTGGCGCTGGGGGTGATACGCCAGCGGTTCGACGATGCCTCCTGGCAGGTGCATGAGGATCCACGCATCCGCGCCATCGTGGCGGGCGTGCCTGCGGCAGCCGACTTCGACTTCCCGTCGCTGAGCAGCCCCCGGGTGCCACTGGGCCTGGTGACGGCGGGCCAGGACCGCTGGCTCGTGCCACGCTTTCACAGCGGCAAAGTGTTGCAGGTCTGCCAGACCTGTACGGTGGTGGCCGATCTGCCCACAGCAGGCCATGGTGCGCTGTTGTCACCGCCGCCACCCGCCCAGGTGCTGGACAGCCTGGCCACCGAACTCCTGGGCGACCCGCCGGGCTTTGATCGCAGCCTGATGCCGCAGGTGGATGCACGTATCGTTGCCTTCCTGGCGCAGCACCTGGAGCCCCTGCGGCCCACACACTGACAGTACGCCGCGTGACCCAAGCCACCGCCTGGTCCGCCTAAAATGACCGCCTCCATGCCCATAACACCCGACGACATCGAACGACTGGCCCGCAAGCGCGCTGGAGCCAAACTGGGCTGGTACACACATGCCGCCGTTTTCACCCTGGTCAACCTGGTGCTCTTCGGCCTGTCGCGCTACGGTTTTGGCAACCGGCCCTGGTCGGTGTTTCCATTGCTGGGCTGGGGACTGGGGCTGGCGCTGCATGGCATCTCGGTGTTTGTGCTGGGCACCGGCAGCGGACTGCGTGAGCGCATGGTGCAAAAAGAGCGCGAACGCCTCCAGCGCCAGCGCGACAGGCACTGACGCGCTGCGCCTTCGCCCCCCAACCCGGCAGCCCCTATGACCATCGACTGGATCGACAAGCTGCGCCGCCTGCTGCAGACCATTGCTTTCTGCCTGGCGGTCTCGGCCATCCAATACGCGTTCCAGCCCGAAAAACCCTACGACATCCCCGCCCGCTACTCACTGGCCATCGGTCTCCTGACCTGGGCACTCATCGACTTCGGCCGGCACCTTTTCACGTCGAGCGAGGACACCGGCTGGCCGGCGGGCATCGCAGGTGTCGCCCTGCCGGTCGTGGGCATCGTCCTGGGCTATGTGGCCGGCACGGCGCTGGCCGACTGGTGGTGCGGTGTTTCGTCCTGGGCAGAACAGGGCCGCGCGCAGTTGCGCATCTCCATCGGCATCACGCTGCTGGCGGGCATTGCGGCCATCTATTACTTCTACATCAACGGCAAAAGCGCCTGGCTGCAGGCCCGCATGAACGAGGTGCGCGGCCAGGCCACCGAGGCGCAACTCAAGCTGCTGGAGACCCAACTGGAACCCCACATGCTGTTCAACACGCTGGCCAACCTGCGCATGTTGATCGGCACCGACCCCGTGCGCGCCCAGGACATGCTGGACCGCATCATTGCCTACCTGCGCGCCACCCTCAGCGCATCGCGCAGCACAGAGCACCCTCTGGCCCGCGAGTTCGAGCGCCTGCGCGACTACCTGGAACTCATGGCCGTGCGCATGGGGCCCCGTTTGGCCTACACACTCGACCTGCCCGACACATTGCGCGAAGTGCCCGTCCCCCCGCTGCTGCTGCAACCCCTGGTAGAAAACGCCATCCGCCATGGCCTGGAGCCCCAGGTGCAGGGTGGCCACATCACCGTGCGCGCACGCACGCGCACCGGGCCCGACGGCCCGCTGCTGATGATCGAGGTCAATGACACCGGCGCAGGCCTGCCCACCACCTTGCCCACGCCGGGCCCCGGCCAAAGTTTCGGACTGGTCCAGGTGCGTGAGCGTCTGGCGACCTTGCACGGCGATGCAGGCACTCTTGATTTGATAGCTGCCAGCGCAGGCGGCACTAGCGCTTGCGTCACTTTTCCCTTGAAAATGGCACCCACCCCATGAACCCACCCGCCCCCCGCGCCCTGATTGCCGAAGACGAACCCCTGCTGGCCGCAGCCCTGCGGCAGGAGTTGGCCCAAGCCTGGCCGGGGCTGGAAATCGTGGCCACCGTGGGCGACGGACGATCGGCCGTACAACAGGTGCTGGCACTGCAGCCCGACGTGCTGTTTTTTGACATCCGCATGCCCGGCCTGAGCGGGCTCGATGCGGCCGTGGAGCTGGCCGACGCCTGGCCCACCGAGGGCCCGGCCAGCCGCCCCTTCCCGGCCCTGGTGTTTGTCACGGCCTACGACCAGTACGCCGTGCAGGCATTCGAGGCGCAGGCCATCGACTACCTGCTCAAGCCCGTGCAAACGATTCGCCTTCAAAAAACTGTGCAAAAAGTACAGGTTGCACTGATGAATAAAGCGCAAGCAGCTATCAATTTTGAAGTAACCATTCGTCAATTGCGCCACCTGATGACGGCCCCAGGTGTCGTCGCACCGGGTGGGACACCCGCCACTGCCGGCATCACCCCCCTCACGCTCATCCAGGCCAGCAACGGCAGCCAGATTCACATGGTGCCGGTGGCCGACGTGCTGTATTTCGAGGCCGCCGACAAATACGTGCGGGTGCTGACTGCCGCACGCGAGTACCTGATCCGCACCCCGCTCAAGGATCTGATCGGGCAACTCGATACCCAGGTGTTCTGGCAGATTCATCGCAGCACGCTGGTGCGCGCCAGCGTCATCACCACCGTGACCCGCGATGAAGCGGGCAAACTGCACCTGGAGCTTGCAGGCCGCACGGAAAAACTGCCCGTCAGCCGTCTCTACGCCCATCTGTTCAAGGCGATGTAACGCACAGGGACGTCAGCGGTTGGTCGCCAGCAACAGGCAGCCCGCCCCCATGAAGAAACCGCCAGTGGCCTTGTTCAGGCGCACCACACCGCGCGAGGTACGGATGAAACGGCGAATCTGCCGACCACCCGCTGCATACACTGCAGTGGCCACAAACTCGGCCGCCAGATACACGGCACCCAGGATCACAAACTGGCGTGCAGCGGGCTGGCTCGGATCGATGAACTGGGGAAATATGGCGGCAAACAAGATGATGGCCTTGGGGTTGGTGATACCGAGCAGAAACTCCTGCGCGATGAGCGATCGAAGACGCACAGGCACCGTGCCCGCCTTCACCTCACCCCCGTCCACCACGTCCAGCCCGCTGAACTCGCGGCTGCGCCACGCACGCCAGCCCAGCCAGAACAGATAGCAGGCACCCACCCACTTCACCGCCGTGAAAGCTGCCTCGGACGCCAGCAGCATGGCGCCCAGCCCCACCGCAGACACGGTCAAAAAAATTGCGAACGCAGCCACCCGCCCCAGCGTACCCACCAGCGCAGCCCCCACACCTGCCCGGATGCCGTTATTGAGCCCACAAAAGTTGTTGGGCCCTGGCGTGAGCGCGATGGCAACCGCCACCGGGGCAAAAAGAAACGCGTCCATAAAACAATCCTTCAGGGAACCGGCAACACCACGAGGCGCTGCCACCAGCAGCCTTGCAGTCTAAAACAAGGCGGTATCAGGACGCTCGCACCGTCGGGTGCCAAGGACTGATGTCAGGCCTTCAATTCCATCACCGTGCCCCAGGGCACGCCCAGCAGCGCCTCGTAGTGCGCCACCACCACCACACGCCCTGGCTGGTCAGCCACTTGCGCCAGGGCATGCCCGAGATAGGTGGCCGATGGTTTGTCGAGCCCACCCACAGGCTCATCGATCAGTGTGAGCGGCGCCCCCGAAGCCAGGGCCCCGGCCATCAGCACCTTGCGTTTGCTGCCGGTGGACAACGCGTAAAACGGCTTGTCCAGATGCTCCTGCAGCGTAAAGCCCTCGGTGTGTGCCGCCAGCGCGGCGGCATCCCACAGGGGGTAACGTGCTGGCAGACTGCCGAGCCAGCCACGGGCTGTGAGCTGATCGACATTGCCGGAGCGTGGGTCGGCCCAGAACACCTTTTGCGCATAGTCCGTGGGCGCCTCGCTTTGGCGAACACCCTGCAGGCTGATGTGCCCGGCCTGCGCGGTGAGCTCCCCCGCCAGCAGGCGCAACAACGTGGTCTTGCCACTGCACTCGTCGCCGCGCACCAGTACCAGGCCCGCAGGCCATGCCAGCGACAGCCCGTCCAGCACCGCGCACTCGGGGTAGGAAAACCGCAGCCCATCCACTTGCAACACCAGGTTCTCAACCGCCATGTTTCTCAGCCAAAAAGAAGAAAGGGGGAATTTTAGGGAGCACGCCGTGCCCGCCACCAGCCTCCGGCCTGGTTCACCACCAGGCCACACAACACCGCCGCCGCGCCCGCCCATTGCAGTGGCAAGGGCGTCTCGCCCAAAAAGGCATAGGCGGCCCACAGCCCCACCACGGGAACCAGTAGCGAAAACGGCGTGACCCGCCCTGCTGCATGGCGCTGCAGCAGTTGGGTCCACAGCGTGTAGGCCAGCAGGGTGGCCAAAAATGCCAAGTAGCCCACGGCAAGAAGCGCTGTGCCATCGATGGCCTGCAATTGCGCCACGACGCCGCTGGCACTTTCGGTCCACACCGCCAGCGCAAAGAACGGCGCGATGGGCACCACGCTGCTCCACACGATGAACGGAAACGGTGCATAGGCACCGGCTTGCGCCGCGCGCCGCACCACCAGGTTGGACACCGCCCACATGAACGCCGCCCCCAGCGTCAACACAAAGCCCGCCAGCGTCATCTGCCCGGGCCCTTCGCCATGGGCCAGGCCAATCGTCATCAGACCGCCAAACGCCAGCAGCAAGCCCCACCACTGCCAGGGCTTGGCGCGCTCGCCGAGCAGCGGAGCAGCCAGCAGCAGCGTAAAAAATGCCTGCGTCTGCATGACCACCGAGGCCATGCCCGCCGTCATGCCCAGCTGCAAGCCCAGAAACAGAAAGCCGAACTGCCCGAGCCCCTGCGCCAGCCCGTAACCAACCACAAAGCGCCAGGGCAACGACGGGCGTGGCACAAAAAGCAAAAAAGGCAGCGACGCGGCAGTGAACCGCAGGGCGCCCAGCAGCATGGGGCTGAGCCCCTGCAAGCCCAGCTTCATCACGACAAAATTCAGCCCCCAGATGACGACCACGGCCAGCGCCCGCAGCAGGTCGCCACGGCTCAGTGCGCGGGCCGTCATGCCAGCGCCGGGCGCACGGACGCCGTGACCGGTCGGCCCTGGCGATCCCGGGCAGCCACAAAGGCATCGAACGCCTCGGCGCTGGTCTTGCCGGGTACGTAGCCCAACACCTCCTTGAGCGCCGTGTTGAGCAGCACCGGGCGGTAGCGCAGAAAGTCCAGCTGCTCCGACCCGTAGCGACTCACGCCCAGCGTGGAGCCAACCGCCAGCGCGGCGCGCAGCAGGCCTGCGGGCAACTCCAGCACCGGTTTGCCCAGGCGCCGGGCAATCTCGCGCAATGGCAACGCGCCATCCCCCGCCAGGTTGAAGCAGCCCGCGCGCTGCGTGCGCAGCGAATGCACGATGGCACCCGTCACGTCCTCGTCCCAGATAAAGACGAAAGGGCTCTCGCTGCCACGGATGGCCAGCAGGCGTGGCTTGTCGAACAGCGCCGTGATCTGGTTGTCCACGCGCTCGCCCAGGATGGTGCCAATGCGCAGCACGGTCTGCGCCAGCGCGGGATGTTGGGCGCGGTACTGCGCCAGCATTTCTTCGACCAGCCGCTTGTGGTGCGAATAGGCAAACACTTCATTGCCGCGCAGTGCATCGGTTTCACGCAACCAGTCCGGGTTGTCGGCGTGGTAGCCATACGCGGCCCCGCTGGAACTGACCACGATGTGCTGGACCCCCGTGGCCACGCAGGCATCAAGCACATTCTGGCTGCCGAGCACGTCCACAGAATATTCAAATTCCCGGCTGGAGCCCTTGCCCGGCGTGACGATGGAAGCCAGATGCACCACGCTGTCGATGGCATGGGCGGCCAGCGTCTGCGCCAGTGCCGGGTCGCGCACGTCCAGCACCACATAGGTCACACCGGGCAGGCGGCGCTCGGCAGGCACTTCCCGCACATCGGCGGCCACGAGGGTGGAGACGCCCTCCCGAACCAACGCAGCCACCACGCCGCGCCCCAAGAAGCCATCGGCCCCGGTGACCAGAACACGGCGCGTGTTGAACGTCGATGCAGTCATTCGCCGTTCCCCTTGCCATTGGCCACCGCTGGCACCACGGCCGGCCTGCGCCCCCACCACCCCGCGAGCGCCAGGCCCGCGATGATGTCCCAGAAGCCCCACACACCTGCCACCACGGCCATGCCACCCAGGCCTCCGAAGAAGCTGAAGATCAACACCAGGCCCAGCCCCGCATTGCGGATGCCTACTTCGATGCTCACGGCACGCCGGTCATAGTCAGAAAGGCCACTGAGCCGCGCGCAGGCATAGCCCGTACCAAAAGCCAGTGCATCGTGCAGCACCACCGCCAGCAGCACCAGCGCCACGTAGTCCAGAAAGTAGCGCCAGTTGCCCGCCACGGCGCCAAGGATGAAGCCAATCAGGCAGACAAAACTCAGGATACGCACGGGCTTGTGCACCCTTTGTGTGAAGCGCGGCAGCTTCTCGGCACACAGAATGCCCAGTACAAACGGCAATCCGATGATGACCACGATGTGCCCCGCCATCTCCAGCGGGTCGATCGCAATGGCCCGCAGGAGCGGCGCCGCCGTAGGATGCATGCCGCCCCAGAACGCGAAATTGAGCGGCATGAGCACGATGGCCAGCGCATTCGATATCGCCGTCATGGACACCGACAGCGCCACATTCCCGCCTGCCCGGTGCGTGAGGATGTTGCTCACATTGCCAGGCGGGCAGCACGCCACGAGGATCATGCCCAGCGCAATGCTGGGGCCGGGCTTGAGCAGCAGTGTGAGCGCAAAGGTCACCGCAGGCAGCACGATGAACTGGGCCGCGATGCCCACCGCCATGGCCCCGGGCATGCGCAGCACGCGCTTGAAGTCGGCCACGCGCGTATCGAGCGCAATGCCGAACATGAGAAAGCCCAGCACCACGTTGAGCGCCACGAGCGATGCAGGGTTGAAATTGAGGCGTATTTCGTCGACAGGCAGCATCGTGGGCCTTTCAGGCGAGGGCCGCCGAGGCTGCCCGCACCGCGTTGCGGTAGGTGTCTTTGTGCACGTAGTACGCCATGCGCTCCAGCTTGAGGTACTTGAAACCGCCTGACAGATCGGGCTGCGGGCCCGCCTTGGCTTGGCGCAGGGCTTCGGCACGCGGAGACCCCTCGGCTTGCGCCTTGAAGAAGCGCGCCATCAGCTCGGCCTGTTCGTAGCGGCCCTGCCAGCCGATGCCACTGGCCTCGATCATGCCCATCACCGCCAGGTTGTCGAAACGCGGCGACAGAATGTTGAGATACAGCTGCGGCGCCATGCCCTGCCAGTTGAGCAGGCTGTGGTCGATGAAGGGGTAGTGCAGTTGGTAGCCCGTGGCGCAGAGCACCAGGTCGTAGTCCTGCGCGCGGCCGTCTTTGAAGTGCACGGTGTGGCCGTCAAAGCGGGCGATGTCGGGCTTCACATGAATATCGCCATGGCCCAGGTGGTGCAGCACCAGCGAGTTCACCACGGGGTGCGACTCATACATCTTGTAGTCGGGTTTGGGCAGGCCAAAACGCACCGGGTCGCCGGTGAACCACTGCAGCACCACGCTGTCGACTTTTTGCTTGAGCCAGGGCGGCATCTTGAACTTGCCACCCAACGTGTCAGCGGGCTTGCCGAACACATATTTGGGAACGAAGTAATAGCCGCGCCGCACCGACAGATCCACGCTGCGCGCGTAATGCACCGCGTCTACGGCAATGTCACAGCCCGAGTTGCCCGCGCCCACCACCAGCACGCGTTTGCCCTTGAACAGCTCGGCGCTTTTGTAGGCGCTGGTGTGCAGCAGTTCGCCATCAAACTGGCCTTCAAAGCGCGGCATGTTGGGCTCGGCCAGCGTTCCGTTGGCAATCACCACGCCCTTGAACTCTGCGGTTTGCGCGGGGCCGCCGTGCTGGCTCCAGGTGATGCGCCACAGCGGCGCATTGCCCTCGCCCACGGGCTCCACCTTGAGCACCCGCGTGCCAAACCCGTAGTGCGGGCGCAGGGCAAAGTGCTCGGCAAAGTCCATGAAGTACTGCCGCATCTCGCGGTGACTGGGGTAGTCGGCGACCTCGGCGCGCATGGGGAACTCGGTGAACTCCGTCGTGTGTTTGCTGGAGATCAGGTGGGCCGACTCGTACACCGTGCTGCGCGGGTTTTCGATGTTCCACAAACCGCCTACCTCGGTGTGCGCTTCAAAGCCCTGAAAAGGAACGCCCAGCTTTTGCAGGTTGCGGGCAGCCGCCAGGCCGCTGGGGCCGGCGCCAATCAGGGCGATCTGGGTGCGGGTGTCTGCCACGGTGGGTTGTGTCTCCGTTGTCATGTGTTCTTGCTTTCATTTTTTATCGGTGTTTCTGCAGGCAACGGCAGGCCCGGAATGGCCGTTGCCCCCGCCTCGCCCACGCGTGGCTTGCGCGGTTGACCCAGCAGCAGGCGGTCGTGCAGGGCATCGGGCAGCAGGTTCAGCAAGCGGGCCAGCCAGCCGATGCGCGCGGGCAGCACGATGTGGGTGCGGCCGTTTGCAACGCCTGCCAGCAGGGCCTTGGCAGCGGCGTCGGGCTCCATGAGGCCCGGCATGGCAAAACGGTTGCCCGCGGTGAGCGCGGTGCGCAGATAGCCGGGGCTGACTGTGCTGACTAAGATGGATTCACTGCGCAGCTCGGCACGCAAGCTCTCCAGGTAGCGAATCAACCCGCCCTTGCTGGCGCAGTAGGCGCCGTTGCCCGGCATGCCGCGCCAGCCCGCAATGCTGGCCACACCCACCAGGGCGCCGTGCCGCTGCGCGCGCATGACTTTCACAAACGGTTGAAACGTGGTGGCCGCGCCCAGCAGGTTGATCTCCAGCATGCGGCGCAGCACAGCCAGGTCATCGGCTTCGGCAGTGTCAAAACCGCCCGCCACGCCCGCGTTCGCAATCACAAGATCGGGCGCTGCGCCCGAGCGCGCCATCCAGTCGGCGGCCATGGCTTGCATCGCGGTGCTGTCGGCCACATCGGGCGTGTACACCGCACAGCGCTCAGGCGCCAGCGCTGCCAGCGCCTGCAAAGCGGGCCTGTGCAGCCCCACCAACGCCACGGCGGTGCCTTGCCCGATCAGCTCCCGCGCCAGGGCCTGGCCCAGGCCACCACAAGCGCCCGTGAGTACCGCGTTCTGAAAAGTCACCGCCATGCCCCCCGTGAAATGTTGGTTTGCAGCTTAGCCACAATGCTCAATAATCCCGAAATGTTTTATGGATTCGTCTCGAATTCCGAGATTTATGACCAATTCATCACCCAGCCTGCGCCTGTTTGAACTGCTGGAAATCATGTGCGCCCGCGGCCGGCCCTTCAGCTTGGCGGACGCCATCGAGGCATCGGGCTGGCCCAAGCCCAGCGTGCACCGCATGCTGGGCCAGCTCGAAAGCGGCGGCTTGCTGGCGCGTGAGCCCGATGGCCGCCGCTACACCCCCGCTCCACGCCTGCTGCGTCTGGCCGAAAGCGCCCTCAGCGCGGGCACCCAGCATGGCGTGCGCCACGCGGTGCTACGCCAGTTGGTGGCAGACATCGGGGAGAGCTGCAACCTCACGGCGCTCAGCGGCGCCGAGGTGATTTACCTCGACCGTGTGGAATCGGCCTTTCCGCTGCGCATGGAACTGCGGCCCGGCACCCGGGTGCCCATCCACTGCTCAGCCAGCGGCAAGCTGTTTCTGGCCCACCTGTCGGCTGCGCGCCGGGCGGCCATCCTGGACGGCCTGCCCCTCACCCGCCACACCGCGACCACGTTGATCCACCGCGCCGCCCTGGAGGCCGAGCTGGAGCAGATCCTGCGGCAGGGCTACGCCACCGACGCCGAGGAGTTTGTGGATGGCCTGGTCTGTGTCGCCGTGCCCGTGGTGGGCAGTGGGCAACGCCAGGTACGCTGCGCGGTGGCACTGCAGGCACCAGCGGCACGCATGCCGCTGGCACAGGCGCTGCAGCAAGTGACCCGCCTGGGCGAAGCCGCCAAGGCACTGAGCCGCACCTGGGCATGACTTTGAATGACGAAGATGAACCTGAAATACCTGGATTTTGACTACAGCGAAGACGCGGACGGCGTGGGTACTTTTGATGCCATGGCCAGCGTGTCGCCCGCACAGATTCCCGCATTGCACGCCGAGATCGGCGCGTTGCTGGCCTGGGCGCACCAGCATTGGCCCGATGCCTGCGGCGCCTTGGAAGACGGGGGCGAATGGCACTACGACCTGCAGGGCGTGCAGGAGGTCAGCACACCGCTGGTACTGACGTTTGATGACACTGCCGGGCAACTGCGCACGGAGGCAGGCAGCCCCACCCCGCCCCGGACCACGATCACCCTGACGGTCAGTGGCAACGCTGCCTTTTGCGCTGCGTTGCGCGAAGCCTTCGAGATCGAATAGCCACCCAAAATGGGGTTAACCCCAGTTGCCAGCAAAAGCCCCACGTTGCGAACAGGTTAGCGCTCAGGCACGCGAACTCCTCTCGGGCAACGCTACAGTTGCAACTCATCAGTTCAACTTAATACCGGAGAGTTTCATGCTGTCACGCCGCCACTTCCTGAGCGCAAGCCTGGCCACCACCGTTTACGCAGCGGGCTCCTTCGTCCCCGTGTGGGCCCAGAACGCGCCCAACTTCGGTGCGCCCACCCTGCCCAGCCCCGGCTTTCGCCGCATGAAGGTGGGCGATGTGGAGGTGATTGCGCTCAACGATGGCATCACGCGCCGCCCACTGGGAGAAGAATTTGTAAAAAATGCGCCACTGACCGAGGTGCGTGCACTGCTGGCGTCCCAGGGACTGCCCACCGACTACATCGACGTGCCCTACACGCCTTTCCTGGTGGTGGCAGGCGCGCGCAAGATCCTCATCGACACTGGACTGGGCGAGTTTGGCGGCGCCACCACAGGCAAGCTGCTCGACAGCCTGCGCGCGGCGGGCCTGCAGGCAGCCGACATCGACACGGTGCTGATCAGCCACTACCACGGCGACCACATCAATGGCATCCGCAACAAGGCGGGTGAGTGGGCGTTCCCCAAGGCCAAGGTGATGGTGCCCGCAGCCGAACACGCGTTCTGGATGGACGACGCCCGCATGGCTGCAGCGCCCGCTGGCATGAAGGGCGCGTTCGAAAATGTGCGCCGCACATTTGCCACCATGCCTGCCGACACGCTGGTGCCGTTTGCCGCAGGCGCCGAAGTCGCACCGGGCATCCAGTCGGTGGCGGCCTATGGTCACACGCCCGGCCACACGCTGTTCGAGTTGAAGTCTGCAGGCCAGAACTTCTTTTACGTGGCGGACCTGACCAATGTACCGGCGCTGTTTGCACGCAACCCCGACTGGGCCGTGACGTTTGACATGGATGCCGAGGCCGCGCGCAGGGTACGTCGTGAGGTGTTCCAGCGCATCACGGCGAGCAATGCCATGCTGGGCGGCTTCCACTTCCCGTTCCCGGCATTCGGTCGCATGGCGGCGTCGGGAAGCGGTTATGCCTTCCAGCCTGCCGCCTGAAATGCAGATCAACCGGCGCACTTTTCTGGCCACAGGTACTGCGGGCACCCTGGTGCTCTCTGCACTGCCCGCCTGGGCACAACAGGAAGCGAGCGCAGAAACCCTGCTGCGCCAGGGCGGTGTTGTGGCCGTGTTCCGCCACGCGCTGGCCCCCGGCACCTTCGATCCACCGGGTTTTCGCCTGGGCGACTGCAGCACCCAGCGCAACCTGAACGACGAAGGCCGGGCACAGGCCCGGCGTATCGGTGACTGGTTCAAGGAGCGGCAGTTGCAACCTGCCAAGGTGCTTTCCAGCCCCTGGTGCCGGTGCGTGGACACCGCCACGCTGGCTTTTGATTCACCGCAGGTCTGGCCCGCGCTCGGGTCTCCGTATGGCGCACGCGAGACCACCGGGGCAGCCCATCTGCGTGAACTGCGCGCAGCACTATCAATAGCCTCTGCACGCAGCAACGGTTTTGAGGTGTGGTTCACCCACATGTTCGTTCAGTCCGATCTGGCCAACGACAGCACCCGCTCAGGCGACGCCCTCATCGTGCGGGTTGATCGTGGCGCACAACCCCGGGTATTGGCCAAGCTCTCCGTGACAGGCTGAGCACAGGCCATCCGCCTACAGCCTGCGGGCGCACAAGCGCCTATCCTGAAGCGGCGTTATCGCTGCGGGATATCCCCGTCGTGCACTGCGCACCGGGAGATGCTGATGAAAACCACCACCAAATCTGTTGCGCGGGCGCCTTGCCGTCTCACGCAAGGCCACCACACAGCCAGATGGCGCGGTAAAGCGGTGTGGCCGTGCGTGGACGCATAGGGGCGAAGATCCATGGCACTCAGCAACAATACCGCCCACAGTCCTTCCTGGCCGCAGGCCGCCAACCGCGTTTCGGCAAACGGCTTGCCCCCTTCCGTTGAACAACCTGCTCCAGCGCTGCGCACTACGTCGGGCCGCGTGCGCATGGAGTTGCAGATTGATCTGCAGTACGAGATCGACTCCTACGGTGCCGATTTCGTGTTCAACATCCATGCAGCGCAAACCGCCCACCAAACCGTCAGCAATGAACGACTGACCCTCAACCAAGGCATTGCGCACCAGGTCCACACCGACCCGGCCACAGGCACGCGCTACCTGCGGCTGCACGGCGAGCCGGGGCTCTTGGCGCTGACCTACGCTGCCACCGTAGACATTGCCCATCACCGGGCCGACCCAGCGCCACTGCAAGAGGTACCCATGCGAAGCCTGCCACAGGAGGTGATGGGTTACATCTACCCCAGCCGGTACTGTCAATCCGATCGCCTTCTGCGGCTGGCGCTCAATGAGTTTGGCACCCTGTGGCACGGATACAGCCGGGTTCAGGCCATCTGCGACTGGGTGCAGGCACATGTGGCCTTCACCTCCAACACCTCCAACTCCAACACGTCGGCGGTGGATACGCTGGTGGAACAAGTGGGCGTCTGCCGGGACTTTGCCCATCTGATGATTTCGCTGTGCCGCGCCATGAACATCCCTGCGCGTTTCACCACCGGCACCGACTACGGCGCTGACCCCGCCCTGGGCCCGCCAGACTTTCATGCCTATGTGGAGGCCTATCTCGGCGACCGGTGGTACCTGTTTGATCCCTCTGGCACGGCCATTCCCATGGGTCTGCTGCGTTTTGGCACCGGCCGTGATGCGGCGGATGTGGCGTTCGCCACCATCTTCGGGGGCGTGCGGGCACAACCTCCCGTGATCCATACCCGCGCCGTCGAAGACCCTGCCCGGGGCTTCGTCCTGCCTCATCACTGCACCGAAGCGCTTTCAACAGACTCTGGCGGTGGCGTGGCCACGAGGTTTGTCCCGCAGTGAAAGCACCGCTTCATGCGGCCTGGCGCCTGTTTCCACAGGTGCGCCCCGCGCGCGGCGGGGTTCCAGAAAAGCCTGCGGAAAGGCCGTGAACCCAGCTGTGGCCTAATATCACTCTTTTTTCCACTATCTCAGAGACCTACCATGGGCAACAAGATCGTCACCGAAGCAGACCGCAAGCGCACACCCCAACCCAAGCCAATGCCCGGCGTGACCCTGAATACCCCCGGTCGTGGCCAGCGCGTGAGCCTGGAACGTGGTGTTGCAACCCGCAGCAAGAAGAACCCCGGCAAGCGTTCGCGCAAGGGCGGTTAATTCGCCAACGGGGCGCCACCACGGTGCCCCCGCCCCATAAAAAAGCCCTCCAAGGAGGGCTTTTTTATGGGTGAGTGCAAGGTTGATAGGGTCACACCGTGTCAATGCCAGACGGCAACCGGCAAACGCCATGCCTGAATTACTCCAGCGGAGCTGGCATCGTCTCTGCCTGACCGCGCGGTGGCAGCACGATATGGAAGGCAGCGCCGCTGGCCGGTACGTTCTTGGCAAAAATATGCCCTCCCATCGCCTCCACGATCGTTCGGCAGATGGCCAAGCCCAGGCCGGTGCCACCAGACCCGTCCTTGGTCTTGCTTGACTGCACGAAGGCTTCGAAAATACTTTCCAGCTCTGTCTCTGGAATACCCGGCCCCTCGTCCTGTACCACCAGATGTGCCTGACCCTTGGCGTCCATGAACCCCTCCAGTGTGATCGTGCTCCCCGGGGGGGAAAACTTGATGGCATTCGCCACCACGTTGCGAATCACCTGCTGAAAACGCAACGGATCGGCCTTAGCCACCAAAGGCGTGTCGGACATGCGCACATCCATCATCAGATGACTGCGCTCCAGCAGCGGCTCCAGTTCACGGATCACGGGGCGCACCACTCCGCGCAAATCAATGCGCTCCATGTGGAAGGTGCCCACAGTGCTTTCAAGCTTCGAGACTTCCAGCAGGTCATTGACCAGGGTCAGCATGCGTTTGCCGGCCAAATGGATGTCTTCAAACATGCCTGCCAGTTTGGGCTGGGCACGCCCACGCAGCATGCCCAATTCAGCAAAACCCAGAATCGACTGCAGGGGGGTGCGCAGTTCATGGCTCATGTTGGCCACAAATTCGGACTTGGAGCGCGACGCCTCTTCCGCGGCATCGCGGGCCTCCTGCGTGGCGCGCTCCGCTTCACGAAACTCGCTCACGTCCATCAAGATGCTGAGCACGCCTGTCACCCGGCCATGCTCATCGGCAATGGCTGCCTTGGCCAAACGCGTATCACGCCGCGATCCGTCGCCATGGCGCACCTTGACTTCTACCATCGCCCTCCCGCCCCAACGCAGCAGCTGGGTATTGGCGGACTCGTGCACCTTGGCCTCGTCGGGAGGCACGCAACGGGCCAGCTCCTGCCCCAACACGGTATCACGCGACTTTCCCTTGTACTCTTCCCAGGCCTTGTTGACCCGCACAAAACGGTCTTGGGCGTCTGTCACCGAGATCGGCAGGGGATTGGTCTCCAGCAGCAAATCCTGAAACGCGATCTGTGCCTGCAGCTGTTGTTGCGCCACCCAGCGCTCGGTCACGTCCACCGCACTGCCCGCAAACCCCACAATACGCCCGTGGACGAGTAACGGAACGGCAGCCAGCTGAAACATCATCTCTTTGCCGTCCTTGAAACGCGCAAGCGCCTGGCATACCCGCACGCCCTCTGAAGAACGCACGTCCAGGGCCTTGAGCACATCCTTGCGACTCTGGGGGTCCACAATTTCCTGCAGCTTCTTACCGATGGCACTGTCCACACCGTCACCGGTGAATGCGGTCCAATGGGCATTTACATAGGTAATGGCGCCTTCGGCATCGGTGCGAAAGATGAGTTCCTGCACGCTGCGCATCAGCACCGAAAGCTCGCGCTCATTCTGGGCAATGCGGGTGTGCGCGGCGTCCACGGCAAGGCGCGCAGATGCTCGCGTCCGCACGCCACGCCAGACGGCGAATGTCAGCCCCAGCACCATGAGAATCAGTGCAGCACCAATGCCAAGCAAGCCTCCGGCATCTGCCAACCAGCGCTGCAGGGCGTGGCGACGGGACTCTTCAACAATCACCACCAGGGGCTTCGTGCTCGACGCCCTGAAGCCAATGATCTGGCGGTCCCCCAAAACCCCCGCCCCTGTATAGGTCGCATACTCCTGGCGTGGCAAAAACCGGGTGAACACAGGAATCTGGTCCACGCGCTTACCCACCAGATGCGCAGCAGCACCCGAAGTTGCCAAAACCAGGCCATCGTAGGAAGTCACCACCGAATCGAACGAATCAGCTTCCAGAGTGAGGTGCTGAAAGTTCGCCAGAGAATCGGTGTTGATCAATGCCACCAGCGCAAGCCCGTGCCCAGCTTCGGTTTTGTAACCGTACAACACCGGCACAAACGACACCCCGGCGGGTGCCTTGACAGGCGCTTCACGCAGGCGGATGGCCTGCAGGCCCCGCCCCGGTGTCAAGGCGCCCATCAGGCTCTGCCCCTCGACGACCTTGGGGCCCAGCAGAGACAGATCCACAAACATCTCGGCATCGCCCGCCTGCGTGCTGGCGATCACGCGCCCGCCAGCGTCAACCACCGCCAAACCGCGCAAGAAGGATAAGCCTGCCAACGCCTGGCCCAGCGCTTCTTCCATGCGATGGGGCTCTGTGGTGGCGGATACCAGCGCAGGCGAGGTTGCAAGGGCTTCCAAGGCCAGTTCGGTGGTTTCCACGGTTCGCGTGGCCTGGTCCTCCAGAATGCGCGCCAACATGGCTGCATGGGAATGGTCATTGGTGTTGGCACCCCGAAAATCATTCACAGCCAACGCACTGACCGCCATGAGGGTCCCCAACGCCGACAGCCCTCCGGTGACCAGAACCAGGTGACTGGCATTCGACACCCAGGCCTGTACCCGCAGCAGCAATGATGCGCGGGGGCGTTTATCCGCCATATCAGCGCACCACAATCGCGCTCAGCCCATGGTGCCCTGCTGCACGCTGCAAGCGGCCATCGGCTTTGATGCGCGACACGAAGGCGTCCACAGTCGCCAACCACGCGTCATCTCCCCGCTTCACCGCATAGGCATAGGGGAGCACAGAGAAAGGCTCTGGTGGCTCGACCAACTTGGCCCAATCGGCGTTGTCCAGCAAACGCCGACTGTAGGGATAGTCGGTCATGAACACATCCACGCGGCCAGCGACCAACTCCCGCTCACGCGTGGCTGGCAGCTTGATCTTCACCACGGTGGCGCTCTTGAGGCGCTGCAGCATGATGGGCTCCATGAACGTACCCGCCTGCACGGCCACCATCACGCCCGGCTTGTCGATGTCTGACCACTGCTTGACCACGGCATTGCTCTTGGTCGTGATCGCGTAAATGTCGCTGCGCAGGTAGGGCTGGGTGAAGGCCAGTTTTTCCATCCGCTGCGACAGCATGCCAATCGCATACATCGCCACGTCGCACCGGTCCTGGCCCAGATCCTCAATCAAGGTGGGGAAGGACGACTCCACATACTCCACCTTGGCCTTGAGATCGCGCGCCAGTTCGGCCGACAACTCGATGTCAATACCAACCAGCTCTTGTGTTCGCGGGTGACGGTAGGTCACGCCGTAGTAGTCAGGCCAAATACAGACTTTCAACACGGATTGGCTCTGCACGCGGTCCATCACCGGCCCGGCCAGGACGCCCGTCGAACATGCCGCCAGGCACAGGCCCGCCGCCACCATCCATCGATTCAACACATTCATTCTCAGGACTCCTTGGTCACCAGGTTCTGTTGTCTGCAAGACTTACGGCGAATCAATCAGCGCGTCGAAAGATGGGCACTCTTGCGTGATCTTGCATCGCAATGCGTTGATTTCCTCGGCCCGCGCGAGAAAAGCATCCACCACCACGGGATCAAAAGCGCGCCCACGCTCAGCGGCCAACATCTCCAGGGCCACCTCTACGCTGAAAGCTGGGCGATAGACGCGGTCCATGGTCAACGCATCAAAAAAATCCACCACCGCCGTGATGCGGCCTGCCAGCGGTATCGCGTCACCCACCAGCCCGTGGGGATACCCTTTACCGTCATAACGCTCATGGTGCGTCAACGCTACTTCGGCAGCCATGCGAAACACAGGAATCTGGGCCCGACCCAGAATCTCTGCGCCCATGGCGGCATGGCAATTCATGATCTGGCGCTCTTCGGGGTTCAGCGGGCCGGGCTTTTTCAACACATTGTCCGGTGTACCGATCTTGCCAATGTCATGCATGGGTGCCGCCTTGCGCAGCATGCGTGCGTAGCCTGTGGTTTGCCCCAGCGCCATTGCCAGGGCCTCCGCCAGATACCCGATACGAACGATGTGCACCCCCGTGTCGTCGTCTTTCAGATCCGCTGCCGCCGACAACTGCAACAACGCAGCATGGTGCGCCCGCGTCACTTCGCGCAGGGCTTCGTTGCGCTCGCGGTACATGCGACCGAAGTCGCGCACAAACCGTTCCATCTGGGCTGAGGCGGCCTCGTCAAAGCACCGCTCACCATCATCTGCGGGCCGCTCAAGATTGGGCGCAAAGGCCCCACTCACAAAGCAGACTCCATGCGGTAGATGGTTTCAAGCACCTGCAGGGTGCTGAAAGGTTTCATGAGGTAGTCATCGGCCCCGGCCGCCATGCCCGCCTCCTTGTCCACGGCCTGCACGCGCGCGGTCAACATGATCACCTTGGTGTGCAGCATTCCCGGATCAGACTTGATGCGGCGGCACACATCCAGCCCATTGAGGGTGCCGGGCATCATCACATCCAGCAGCACGATGTCAGGGCAAAGCTCGCGCGCCAAGGCCCAGCCCGCATCTCCGGTGGCGGCTTCATGGATCTCGAAGTCATCGAACTCCAGCGTCATCCTGAGCAGCTTGCGGATATCCATGTGGTCTTCGACGATCAGGATCTTTTTCATGGCGAGAGGTCTTTCCAGGGCATTGGGAGCAATTGGGAGCGCTAAACACCACATCGAGTGATTTTTCCGCGATTGATTCGATCATATCAATCATATTTATCAAATACAAGATGCAATCAAAGAAAAATAAGTCCAAAATGCGCGATCTATGCAATCTGACAAATATCCAACGGGGCTTCAGGTGCCTGACCACTACACCACGCTTGAAGTCGCCAAGATGCTGGGCATGGCCGTTCGCTCGGTCCAGCTGATGGTGGACCGCAACGAACTGGAGGCATGGAAGACCCCGGGCGGACACCGGCGGATATCACGGACCTCCGTAGAGCGCTGGATCAGCGCCCACGGCCCTGCAGGTGCAGATACCCCTGGCACGTCCTCCACGGGTGCGGGCACGGCACCCGCCAGCCGCCCCCCGGCAGCCGCCGCCAAGACATCTGCGCGCGCCCAGCAGATCCTGCTGATCGAAGACTCGATCCATTTCCAGAATCTGGTCGGCCTTATTGTTCAGCAGCACTTCCCTGGCGCGGCACTGCATGTGGCCAACGACGGCATTACGGGATTGGCCATGTACGGCCAGATCCAGCCCGATGTGCTGATCGTCGACATCCTGTTGCCCGGCATCGACGGCGCCACGCTGATCACCACGTTGCGCTCGCACGCACAGTTCGCACGCAGCCACCTCATCGTGGTCACGTCGCTGGATGAGCAGCAGCGTGAGCCCTACGCGTTTGCCCTGCAAGGGGTAAAGGTCATCCACAAACCCCGGCTGGTCGCAGAGCTGCCCGCTGCACTGGCCACCTGCATTCCGCCAGCCAGGGTGCTGGCATGAACCTGCCCAGGGTTTTGCTGGTGGAGGACGACGCGTCCATCGCACGCTTCGTGCAGATGGCATTGGAGGAGTTGCCCATCGAACTGGTAACTTGCTCCAACGTCCCCGATGCTATGCAGGCCCTGCGGGACAGTTGCACTCAGCTCATCATCACCGACCTCATGCTGCCCGGCGAATCGGGAATCGACCTTGTGCAAAGGCTGCTTCATGAACCCGGCTTGGGCCGCAGTATTCCCGTTGCGGTGTTCAGCGCTGGCCTGACGCCCGCAGTGCGCGATCAGCTCAACGCCATGAAAGTGTGGCGGATGTTGTCCAAACCGGCTTCTGTGGCGGAGCTGGAGGACTGTGTCCGCGATGCTCTGGCGCTCAAGCCAGACGAGGTGGAGGGCCGCCCCCCCGGCGACACACTTGCCGCGGAGACAGACGCCAGCACCGCCGAAGCACAAGCCATTGCCACCCACTTTGCAGGCGACGAATTCCTGTTCAAAGCCTACCGCGCCAGTTGCCTGCAACAGTTCCCTGTCGATGTGCGGCAAGGAGATGTGGCCTGTACCGCGCAGGACTGGGCGGCCCTGCGGCGCCTGGCGCACAGTCTGGTCACCGTATTGCTGACGCTGGGCTACCCCACCGAAAGCGTGCGTGCGCGCCAGCTTGAGAACGCAGCCGCCAACCTCACGGCCAGCCAGTGTGCGGAGCACTGGGGCATGCTGCGGGCCTTTCTGACCAGGCTCTGAATCCCGCTCACGCCAGGGCTCTGGGCCTTGTGTGGGTACCGGTACCACCAACCCGCTCGCGGCCAACACCGCTTTGCGAGACCTGCTGCCGATTGCCTTGCCCCGCCCATTGCAGACCCACGCCATGGCACTATGTCCAATCAACGCAGCATCGAGCCGCGTTGCGGTGCCCACCCCGGGCGCTGCGCGACCAAGAACGCATTGATGATGATCTCGCTGGGGGCCTCAGGCCATCGCCTGCAGGTTCTAAGATGGCGCACATGATCACCCTCCACCACCTTGAAACCTCGCGCTCGCAGCGCATTCTCTGGCTGCTTGAAGAGCTTGGCATCCCCTACGAACTCAAGATCTACCGGCGGGACAAAGCCACCAAGCTGGCACCTCCAGAGCTGAAAAAGATCCACCCCCTCGGCAAATCACCTGTGATCACCGATGGCGATGAGGTGATTGCCGAATCGGGCGCAATCATCGAGTATCTGGTGGAAACCTACGGCTCCCAGGCCCCTGGCGACCTGGCCCACCTGCAGCCGACGCTGCGCACGCCCGAGCACCGCCAGTGCCGCTTCTGGATGCACTACGCCGAGGGTTCACTGATGAACTGGCTGGTGATGAAGCTCGTGTTCATGACCATTCCCACCCAGCCCATGCCATTTTTTGTAAAGCCTATCGCACGGGCACTGTGTGGCACGGTGCAGAAAAAGCTCGTCGACCCCAATGTGGACAGCGCACTGGCGTTCATCGAGACACATCTGGCCACCCACCGCTGGTTTGCGGGCGAGCACCTGACCATGGCCGACTTCCAGATGAGTTTTGCCGTAGAGGCCCTGTTGTCGCGCGCCAATGACGCCAGCGGCAGCCCGCACTTGCAGGCCTACAAACAGCGCATGGAAGCGCGTCCGGCCTACCAGCGGGGCGTTGCCAAGGGTGGCCCGGTGGTCATCCGCTGAGTGCAGGCCGCCGAAGCCACCGCCTGCGGCGGCACCTGATAGCGCCCCAACCTGCCAACCGTGGACGCGCTAACGCACGCCGCACACCAGAGCCCCGGGCTCGTTGTGCACCAGCTCCCGATCGTTCTTGGCCTGGGCCACCTCCACGTCGCGAGGCAGGGTCACGCCATTTTTGACCGCCAGAATTTCGGCCATCACGCTCACAGCGATCTCAGGCGGCGTCTTGCTGCCGATGTAGATGCCAATGGGCCCGCGCAGCCGCGCAAGCGTCTGCGGCGTCTGGTCGAAGTGCTCGATCATGCGGGCCCGGCGCGCCTCGTTGTTGCGGCGCGAGCCGATACCGCCCACATAAAACGCCTCTGTGCCGAGAGCCTCCAGCAAGGCCAGGTCGTCAAGCTTGGGGTCATGCGTCAAGGCCACCACACAGGTTCTACGATCCGGCTTGAAGGCGAGCACCACATCGTCCGGCATGTCGCTCACCACCGTGGCGCCCGGCACGCTCCAGCTACCCCGGTATTCCTCGCGGGGGTCGCACACGGTCACGGCAAAGCCGTTGAACAAGGCCATGGTGGCCAGGTACTCCGTGAGCTGCCCGGCGCCGATGAGCAGCATGCGGTATTCCGGTCCAAAGGTGTTAGTCAATTGCAGCGCATCCACCGCCAGGTCTTCGGGTGCGGTGGCGGGTGTCAGAGCCACAAATCCATCCGCCAGGCGCACGGTGCGCTGCATCAGGCGCCCCGCACCGAGCTGAGCAATCAGCTCCGCCAGCAGCACCGGGTCGGAGTCGTATTCAAGCAACAATTCCAGCGTGCCACCACAGGGCAGGCCAAAACGGTGGGCCTCGTCAGCACTGATGCCGTATTTGACAAACGCGGGGGGACCACTGGGGATGCGATGCTCGCCAACGCCCGTGGCCACACCCGTTTGGGCATAGGCACGGGTGTGGCGGTCGATCAGGTCATCTTCAATACACCCACCCGACACCGACCCCACCACCGAGCCGTCTTCGCACAGCGCCATGATCGAGCCGACAGGCCGAGGTGACGAGCCCCAGGTGCGCACCACCGTGGCCAGCAGCGCACGGCGCCCGGCAGCACGCCAGCCGTGCAGCGTGCGCAACACCACAACATCCAAATTTTCCATGGCTGACATCCTCTGTTTCCTGGCCTTGCCTATCCCCGATTGAACCACCAGGCCAGGAATACGAGGGCCACCACACCAACACCCCACGCCCAAGCGGGGATACCGGCGCCCTGCGGGGCCGTGGCGGTACCGTCAACCCCTCCAGGCAGAGTGACCGCGTCCGCACCGGTGGTATCGGCCGCAGGGAGTTCCGGGCGGGGGTGGCGGCGTTGCATCTCGTTGTCAAAGCGCTTGAAGAAATCCTCGGCCATCGTCTTGGCGGCACCGTCGATCAGGCGCTGGCCCAGCTGCGCGATCTTGCCGCCCACGGAGGCGTGCACGGTGTAGTGCAGCTCGCAGCTGGCCTGCCCCGCAGCATCAGCGGGCAACGGCACCAGCTTGACCTGGGCATTGCCCTTGCCAAAGCCCGCGACACCACCCGAACCATCGAAGGCGATGTTGTAGCTCTCGGGCGCAACGATGTCCGACAGCGTGATCTTGCCCGCAAACTTGGCCGACACAGGCCCGATCTTGAGCGCCATGGCCACCGCGTACTGGTTGTCGGCGGTGGGATCGACCTTGTCACAGCCGGGAATACACAGCTTGAGCACCTCGGGATCATTGAGTGCCTCCCAGGCCTGCTGCTGGCTGACGGCAAGGGTGCGGCTGGCTTGCATTTCCATGGTGTGTCCTCTCGGGGGTTCAGATGGTGGTGATGTCGTGGGAGTTCAATCGGTCGGGTGCCTTGCGCGGCTTTGGGTCCGCCTGCATCGACCACGCCGTCATTGCCGCAGCACGCTGGCCAGGCCCGCGGCCAGGTCCTGCAAATGGCCCAGGTTGTGCACGGCCAACATGCCATGGGCCTGGCGGTGCAGTTGCGTCGCACCCCGCGCCGTGGGCAGATAGCCTTCAAAACGCAGCAATGGGTTGAGCCACAACAGGCGACCACCGTGGCGGCGCAGCCAGCCCAGCTCCTGCGCCAGTACCTCGGGTGCGCCCGTGTCCAGCCCATCGCTGATCAGCAGCACCAGCGTGCGCCGCCCGACCAGGCGCCTGGCGTGGGCCAGGCGCAACTGGGCCAGGCTGTCACCCATGCGGGTGCCACCAGCAAAGTCGGCGATCGCGTGGCTGGCCGCCTCGAGCATGGCGTCGGTGTCAGCAAGGCGAAACGCCGGGGTCAGGTCGGTCAAGCCCGTGCCAAAGGCAAACACATCGCGGCGCACCGCAGTACCAGTGTGACGCGGTGCCGTGGCAGCGTGCAAAAAGGCCAGCAGCAGCCGTGCATAGCGCTCCATCGAGCCCGACACGTCCACCAGCACCAGCAGCGGGAGAGGCTGCCGGCGCCGCTGCAGCAGCGGGATGTGCAGCACCTCGCCGCCGTTGCGCGCTGCATGGTGCATGGCACCGGGCCAGTGCGGACGATTGCCCCGCACACCCGGCCGGGTGCGGCGGGCCGCATAACGCGGCAGGGGCAAGGGCACCTCGCGCGCCAGGCGCTCCACCAGGATGTATTCGCTGGCCGAGAGCTGGTTGAAGTCGGCTTGCCGCAGGCGCTGCAGGTCGCTGGCCGTCATGGCGGCATCGAACTCGATCTTGTCCTCTTCACGCGCAGGTGGGGCGTTGCGCGCGGCACGCACGGGGGCCAGCGCCTCGCTCACACGCGGGCGGCGCTTGGCGGGCTCTGCCTTGGATTCGGCGCTGGGCAGCATCTGTGCGAGCAGTTTTTGCGCCACATTCGGGTTGCGAAAGTAAGCATCAAACAGCTCGCGGAACACCATGCGGTCTTGCTCACGGCTGACCAGCACGGCCTCCAGTGCGGCGCAAAAATCACCGCGCTGCAGGCCCACCAGCATCACAGCCTGCTGGGCCAGCGCCATGCGCGCGGCATCTACCCGCACACCGGCGCGGCGCAGCGTGCGGCCAAAGCCGCTCAGGTTGTCGGCCAGCTTGCCGGTGCGGGCATCGCCCAATTGGGAGATCGAAGAGATCGTCTTGCCCTCTGCCACGGCTGCGCCCTCAGGCATCGACATCAGCAGGCTGCAGCAGTTGTTCTGCCATATCGCGCGTGAGCGCCGCCACATCCTCGCGCTGCTTGAACAAGATGCCTGCGGTGTCGGACACGACTTCGGGGTCCACCACGATGGTGTCCAGCGCCACCAGCGCCTTGGCCCATTCCACGCTCTCGGCGATGCCCGGCGCGCGCTGGAAGGCGTTGGCAAACGGCTGGCTGCGCAGGCGGCCCACAAAGTCTGCTACCTGGGTGGCCAGCGCCGCACTCGCGCCCGGCACCTGGGCGCGCACGATGGCCAGTTCACGCTCGCGCTCAGGGTAGTCAAGCCAGTGGTAGAGGCAACGGCGCTTGACCGCGTCGTGCAGGTCGCGGGTGCGGTTGCTCGTGAGGATGGTGACCGGCGTGGCCGTGGCGCACACGGTGCCAATCTCGGGAATGCTCACCTGGTATTCGCCCAGGTATTCGAGCAAAAACGCTTCAAAGGGCTCGTCGGCCCGGTCCACTTCGTCAATCAACAACACCGCACCAGGCGCGGGGGCTTGCAGCGCCTGCAACAAGGGGCGACGGATGAGGAAACGGTCTTGGTACACCTCGCGCTCCACCTGCGCCATGTCGGCACTGCCTTGGCCCTCTGCCGCACGCATGTGCAGCAACTGGGCGGCGTAGTTCCATTCGTACAGTGCCTCGCGCTGCTCCAGGCCGTCGTAGCACTGCAGGCGGATCAGGCTGCGCGAGAGCACCTCGCCCAAGGCTTTGGCCAGCGCCGTCTTGCCCACGCCGGGCTCGCCCTCCAGCAGCAGCGGCCGCTGCAGCTTGAGCGCCAGGAACACCGCCGTGGCAAGGCGCCGGTCGGCAAAGTAGCCCACGTTTTGCAAGGCCAACACCAGGGCGTCGATGGAAACAGGAACCGGTGCGGCGATGGACGAATTCATTGCTACTCTATTTATAGCTACCAGTGCATATGAATCATGCGCCAGCGGCTGATTTCACTCAAAACCCCGCCACCTGGTGCCGTGCCGCGATGGTGGGTGTGCCCAAGTTCAGCCCAGCATCTGCGCTACAGCGCGTTGCGTCTGCACGCTGATGAGGTTGGCACGGTAGGCCGCGCTGGCGTGGATGTCGGAGTTCAGGTCACTCGCGTCAACCTTCACACTGGCGGCCGACTGCGGTGTGAAGCTCTGGTTCAGCGCCGCCTCCAGCCCCGCATGCCGAAACACGCTGGTGGCCGCGCCGGTGACGGCCACGCGCACGCCGCCATCGGTCTGCGCCACAAACACCCCCACCAGCGAGAAGCGCGATGCCGCCTGCTTGAACTTGAGGTACACCGCACGCTTGGGGATGGGGAAGCGGATCGCGGTGATGATCTCACCCTCCTCCAGCGCCGTGGTGTACATGCCGACAAAGAAGTCGTCGGCCTTAATCTCGCGCTGGTTGGTGATGACCGTGGCAGCGAGGCCCAGCACCGCACTGGGGTAGCAGGCGGCCGGGTCGTTGTTGGCCACCGAGCCACCCAGCGTGCCACGCGCGCGCACCTGGCGGTCGCCGATGTGGGCCGCCAGGTCGGCCAGCCCAGGGATCGCGGATTTCACATCGGCGCTGGCAGCGACATCGGCATGGCGCGTCATGGCCCCGATGACCAGCGCGTTGCCTTCACGGCGAATACCCGCCAGTTCGGCGATACCGTTCAGGTCGATGATCTTTTCGGGATTGGCCAGGCGCAGGCGCATGGAGGGCAGCAGGCTTTGCCCGCCAGCCAGCAGCTTGCCGCCCTGGGCGATCAACTGCGCGGCAGAGGCGGTAGAGGAAGGGGCCTCAAAGGTGAATGCATACATGGTGCGGATCTCCTCAAGCTTTGGCGTTTTGAATGGCTTCCCACACGCGGTGCGGCGATGCAGGCATGTCAAAGTCCTTCACGCCCAGCGGACGCAGCGCGTCCAGCACGGCGTTGATGACGGCAGGTGGCGAACCAATGGCCCCGGCTTCGCCACAGCCCTTGGTGCCCAGCGGGTTGTGGGTACAGGGCGTGCACACATGGCCCAGCTTGAACTCGGGGAAGTCATCGGCGCGCGGCATGGCGTAGTCCATGAAACTACCCGTGAGCAGCTGACCGGTCTCGCGGTCGTACACGCAGTTCTCCATCAGCGCCTGGCCAATGCCCTGCACCAGACCGCCATGCACCTGCCCTTCCACGATCATGGGGTTGATGATGGTGCCGAAGTCGTCCACCGCCGTGAACTTGTCCACCCGCGTGCTGCCCGTGGCGGGGTCGATTTCGACCTCGCAGATGTAGGTGCCGGCAGGGAAAGTGAAGTTGGTCGGGTCGTAAAACGCGGTTTCGTTCAGGCCCGGCTCCAGCACATCCAACGGGTAGTTGTGGGGCACATAGGCGGCCAAAGACACCTGGCCGAACGGGATCTTCTTGTCCGTGCCCTTCACGCTGAATTCGCCGTTGGCAAAGTCGATGTCGGCATCGCTCGCCTCCATCAGATGCGCAGCGATTTTCTTGGCCTTGGCCTCGATCTTGTCCAGCGCCTTCATGATGGCCGCACCGCCCACGCTGATGGAGCGCGAGCCGTAGGTGCCCATGCCAAAGGGCACGCGGCCCGTGTCGCCGTGCACGATGTCCACGTTCTCCACCGGGATGCCCAGGCGCGCCGCCACCACCTGCGCAAAGGTCGTCTCATGCCCCTGGCCGTGGCTGTGCGAGCCGGTGAACACCGTCACGCTGCCCGTGGGGTGCACACGCACCTCGCCGCATTCAAACAGGCCAGCGCGTGCGCCCAGGGCGCCTGCAATGTTGGACGGCGCGATGCCGCAGGCCTCGATGTAGCTGCTGTAGCCGATGCCGCGCTTGAGGCCCTTGGCCTCGCTGGCCGCCTTGCGCGCCGCAAAGCCCGCCACATCGGCCAACTGCTGTGCCTGCGTCATGCACGCGTGGTAGTCGCCAATGTCGTACTGCAGCGCCACAGGCGTCTGATAGGGCCAGCTGGTGATGAAGTTGCGCTTGCGGATCTCGTCCTGCGGCAGGTTCATCTCCCAGCCGCAGCGCGACACCAGGCGCTCCAGCAGGTAGGTGGCTTCGGGCCGGCCTGCGCCCCGGTAGGCATCGACGGGCGCCGTGTTGGTGAACCAGGAATCCACCTCCACATAAACCTGCGGCGTGGTGTACTGGCCCGCAAGCAGCGTGGCATACAGGATGGTGGGCACAGCGCTGGCAAAGGTGCTGAGATAGGCGCCCAGGTTGGCATGCGTGTGCACGCGCATGGCCAGGAACTTGCCGTCCTTGTCCATCGCCATTTCGGCGTGGCTGACATGGTCGCGGCCATGGGCGTCACTCACGAACGACTCGCTGCGGTCGGCCACCCACTTGATGTTGCGGTTGAGCTTTTTGGCGGCCCAGGTCAGGCACACATCTTCGGCATACAGATAGATCTTGGAGCCGAAACCGCCGCCCACGTCGGGGGCGATCACGCGCACCTTGTGCTCGGGCAGGCCCATCACAAACGCCGTCATGAGCAGGCGCTCGACGTGCGGGTTCTGGTTGCTCACGTACAGCGTGTACTCATCGTTGGCGCGGCTGTAGCTGCCAATGGCGGCCCGTGGCTCCATGGCGTTGGGAATGAGGCGGTTGTTGATCAGATCGAGCTGGGTGACATGAGCGGCGTTGGCAAACGCGGCATCCACTGCGCCCTTGTCGCCAATGGCCCATTTGAAGCAATGGTTGTCGGGCGCAATGTCGTGCAGTGCTGCGCCTGCCACCGCGCCCGAGGCGGCATCGGCCACATTGACCACGGCGGGCAACACGTCGTAATCCACCTCGACCAGCTCGGCCGCGTCACGCGCCTGTTGCAGCGTCTGGGCCACGACCATGGCCACATGGTCACCCACGTAGCGCACCTTGCCCTGGGCCAGGATGGGGTGTGGCGGCTCTTTCATGGGCTCACCATTGGTGCTGGTGATGAGCCAGCCGCAGGGCAGGCCATTGATGTTGTCGGCGGCGACATCAGCGCCCACAAACACGCCCAGCACGCCCGGTGCGGCCTTGGCGGCGCTGGTGTTGATGCTGTTGATGGCGGCGTGCGCGTGTGGCGAGCGCACAAACACGGCGTGGCTTTGTGCGGCCAGCACCACGTCGTCGGTGTACTGGCCCGCGCCGGTCAGGAAGCGGTAGTCCTCCTTGCGCTTGATGGATTCGCCGATATGCGGCAGCTTGGAAAAGTCGGATGCACCCATGGTCGTTCTCCTTTTTATGCCGATGCCATGGCTTTTTGGCCGACCTGCACCGCGCGCACGATGTTCTGGTAGCCCGTGCAGCGGCAGATATTGCCTTCGAGCAGCTCACGGATCTCGCCTTCGCTGGCGCCTGGATGGTTCTTGCACAGGTCCACCGCGCTCATCACCATGCCAGGGGTGCAGAAGCCGCACTGCAGGCCATGACACTCCTTGAACGCCGCCTGCATGGGGTGCATGGTGCCGTCCGGGGCGGCCATGCCTTCGATGGTGGTCACCTCGGCCCCTTGGGCCTGCACCGCCAGCATGGCGCAGGATTTGACGGCCCGGCCGTTCACATGCACGGTGCATGCGCCGCACTGGCTGGTGTCGCAGCCCACATGGGTGCCGGTGAGCGCGAGGTGCTCTCGCAGCGCGTGGACCAGCAGGGTGTTGGGAGGAACGTCAACACTGGCAGCGCGCCCGTTGACGGTGAACTGGACTTGCATCTGGCTGTCTCCTGGATAGGTTTTGGCTGGATAAGAACGTGTTCACGATCTCGCAGGGGCCCATGAATGCGTTCTTAACCCGCGCATCTTCTGCCGCGCCCCCGCCCCGATCCCTAGGGACAACCCTAGATTTCCAGCGGCCCCGGCTGGATATTCTCAAAATGAAACATGCTGCACTGCACACCAGAGCATCATGCGGACATCCAGGAGCCTGTTCCCCATGCTTTCCTCAGCGCCCAGCACCACCGCACACCGCCACGCGCTCATTGCGCAGGCCCGCCAGAGCTTGCTGGCGGGTGGCGCAGCGCCTGCGCACGCAGAGGTCGAGCCATGGATTGCACGGTCGTGGCAACGCTGCCTGACGCAGGGGCTCAACCCTGCGCAGCGTGTAGCGTTTGACGCCGTCAGCGCTCCGGCGCTGCGCCGCAGCCTGGAGGAGAACCACCCCCTGCTGCACGCGGCCCGCCCGGTGCTGGACCAACTCACCCGCGCCATCGCCGGCATGCGCTACTTCGCCATACTCACGGACGCACGTGGCATCGTGGTGAATGTGCAGGGCCCTTGCGACCGCAGTGACCCGCGCGCAAGTTCGATCGGCCGGGTGGGCATTGATCTCTCGGAGGCCGCCGTGGGCACCACTGCCATTGGCGCTGCACTGGCCGAACTGCAGCCCGTGTGGCTGCACCGGGGCGAACATTTTTTTGACGACAACAGCAGTTACAGCTGCGCAGGTGCCCCGCTGTTCGACCCCCATGGCCAGTGCGTGGGCATGCTGGACCTGACCGGCATTGACGTGCCCGAACGGCCCGAGCTGCGCCACCTTGTGGCGCGCTCGGCCCGCGCCATGGAAGATGCCCTGTTGCTGCAACGACCCCATGCACTGCTGCTTCGCTTGAACTGGCCCGGCTGCACGCTGGGCGGCGAGGGGGATGGCCTGCTGGCGCTGGACGGCGATGGTGTGGTGATGGGCGCCAACAGCATGGCACGCCAGCTGGTGCCCCAGCCCCTGCGCATGCCTGGCACACCCACCCATTGCAGTGACCTGCTGGCCATGCCCTGGACCATGCTGTTCGATGCGGCACGGCGGCACCCGGCGCAACCGCTGGATTTACCTCTGTGGTCAGGTCTGCGTCTGCAGGCCCTGGCACAACTGCGAGATCTCACCCGCAGCAGTGCCAGTGGCCCGGCAACCGCAGTGGCGCACGCCACGCCATCGGCGCCTTCGGTGGCAGCCCCGCTGCGCGAGGCCGAAACCGCTCTGATCCGCCGAGCCGTACAGGACGCCCGTGGCAACGTGGCTGAAGCCGCCCGTGCGCTGGGCATCAGCCGCGCCACGGTGTATCGAAAGCTGGGCGCACCCAAGGGGCCGTGAGCACCCCCACCAGGCCAGCGCCCGGTGGGCCGCTACACCAAACCCCTCAAAATTTGAATGAAATTGGGCTGTAGCGCTTATGAATCATGCGCCAAATGCTATTAAATAAGTAGCATTAAAACGAACATCAGATCTCGGCCAGTGCCAGCACCACTGCGTTTTCCTCCACCCTCAGCACAACCGGGCTGCCAGCACGCAAGCCACTGTCGGGTGCCGCAAAGCCCACCATCTGCAGACCGCCCGCCAGCTCGGCAGACACCTCGTCACCCGAACCGCCCCGCACCACTCGCGTCGCCCGGGCATCCAGAAGGTGGGTGCCGGAAGGCACACCCACCGTGGCTTCAGTGGCCAAGGCCACGCGCCCGCGGCGCTCCACCGACACTGCAGTGGCCTTGCACAGCGCCTGCACGGCCAGCCCCGGCTGCAGCCCCAGCAGCTCGGCACTTTCGCGGGTGATGCGCGACGCCAGCGCCACTGGCCCATCGCCCGCCCCCCGGCCATCCAACCCCAGCAAAAGGTGCACGCGCACGATCTGCCCCTGCACCGAGAGCCGCTCCACCACACAGGGCAACTGGTTGCGCATGCTGGTGCGCACGGCCAGCCGCGCCAGTGCAGGCCCCGCATGGGGCGTGGCCTGCCAGCACGAGAGCACAGCGCCGCGCGCCTGCGCCATCGCACTGGCCGCCGCCAGCAACTGCTGCCCCGCCTCGGTCAACTGGGCCCCGCCGCCCCCTGCCCCGCCCACCGCGCGGGCCACCAGTGGCGTGCCCGCCAGGTTGGTCAGCGTGTCCACTGCCTGCCACGCGGCCTTGTAGCTCACGCCCACGGCACGCGCAGCCTGCGAGATGGAGCCACAGGCGCCAATCTGGCGCAGGATGTCGATGCGTTTGTCGGTCAGGGCATGGCCCAGCGCGTCGCTGAGAGAGGGAGAAGCAGGCATGCGTCGATGATGCCTGAGCGGCCCCTCTTCACGCACCGGTGCGGCGCAGTCCGGCCACAGGCTTCACCCGGTTTTGCTTGTGCTCCAGCGCCCCGGCGGCAGCGGCCTTGAGCAGCCGCTGGAACGAAGGGCATTGCGCGTGGCTCTCGGCCGGGCAGGCCGCCGCATGCCGCAGTCCGTTGCTCATGGCTTTGAGGCGCTTGACCATGGCGTCCAGCTCGTCGGCCTTGGCCGAGAGCAGTTGCCGATCAATGTTCGGCTCGCCACTGGCCAGAAACATGGAACGGATGTCGTCGAGCGAAAGCCCCGCCGATTGTCCCAGCGCAATCAGCGCCAACTGGTCCAGCACGCCGGGGGCAAAACGGCGACGCTCACCCGGTGCGCCCACAGAGTGCACCAGTCCCTTTTCTTCGTAATACCGCAGCGTCGAGGCCCGCAGGCCCGAGCGGCGGGCGACTTCGGCAATGTCCATCAAAAATCCCTTGACCTCAAGTTGACTTGAACTTCTATATTCCTTCCAAAACGTTCTTTCGTCAACTTTTCGAGGTGCTTTGATGACACTCCCACTGCAAGACATTCCCCTCGCACTCCTGATCGGCATGGGTGCCACCGCTGTCATGGACGCCTGGCTGTTGCTGCTCCGGCGCCTGGGTGTTGCGACGCTCAACTTCTCCCTGATCGGCCGCTGGGTGGGCCACCTGTTCAAGGGCCAGCTCACCCACACAGCCATTGCCAAGGCGGCGCCCGTCCGGGGCGAGGTGGCCTGGGGTTGGTTCACGCACTACGCCGTGGGAGTGGCTTTTGCCGCCGTGCTGGTCGGCATCCAGGGCGCAGCCTGGGTCCACCACCCCACCCTGCTGCCTGCGCTGGCCATGGGCGTCTGCACGGTGGCGGCGCCACTGCTGGTGATGCAGCCCGCCATGGGCTCGGGGTTCGCTGCATCGCGCACACCCACACCGCTCAAGAACTGCTTGCGCAGCCTGGCCAACCACACGGTCTTTGGCCTGGGCCTGTACCTCTCCGCGCAGGTCGTCGCACTGATTTCACGATGACCTCTGTTTGCACCTCCCGAAATCACCACACTGGAATCGACACCATGAAAACCATCGCCATCGTTTATCACAGCGCCCACGGGCACACCGCACACATCGCCCGCCATGTCCTGGAGGGCACCCAGAGCCTCCCCGGCATTCAAACCGATCTGCTGCAGGCCGAAGACCTGGCCCGAACGCCCGATGATCTGCTGCACTACGACGGTGTCATCCTCGGCTCTCCCACCTACCTGGGCGGGGTGTCCGGCCCGTTCAAGACCTTCATGGATGCCACCGGCCGCTTGTGGAAGACTCAGCAGCTCAAGAATGTGCTCGCTGCAGGTTTCACCGTTTCGTCGCTGCCCGCGGGTGACAAGCAGTCCACGCTGGTATCCATGTTCGTGTTTGCCATGCAGCACGGCATGGTGTGGGTGGGCAACCCCATCCTTCCCGAACAGCACGCCGGGGTGCCGTACGACGAGGCCGCCAATCGGCTGGGCTCCTGGTCGGGCCTGATGGCGCAGGCAGGCCATGGTGCGGCAGCCGATGCCTTTGTGCCCGGCGATACCAAGACCGCCCGCATGTTCGGGCAGCATTTCGCCGAGACGCTGCAGCGCCTGGGCGGTGTGGCTGCGCACCAGCCCGGCGAGGAGGTCACCGCATGATCCCCGCCCGCTATGGCCCTGTGCTGTTCAGCCTGATCCTGTCGGGAGTGATGTCGCTGCTGGTGTCAGGCATCTCCACCTTTCGCGCTGTGCAGCCCCAGCAGGATTGGGTGAGCCTCTGGGCGGGTGCCTGGCTCACGGGGTGGCTGGTCGCGTTCCCGGCGGTGATGCTGGCGGCCCCGTTGGCCCGCAAGGTGGTGGCACGGCTCACCACCAAGGGCTGATCTGGCTTTGCCCCACCGCGCCAATCACGCCCGCTCGTACCAGCCCTTGCTGCGGTTGACGATGTGCACCACCAACAGCATCACCGGCACCTCGATCAGCACCCCCACCACCGTGGCCAGCGCGGCGCCCGAATGAAAGCCGAACAGGCTGATGGCGGCCGCCACCGCCAGCTCGAAAAAGTTGGAGGCGCCGATCAGTGCCGACGGGCAGGCGACGTTGTGCTTCTCGCCCACCGCGCGGTTGAGCCAGTACGCCAGCCCGGCATTGAAGAACACCTGGATCAGGATGGGCACGGCCAGCAAGGCAATCACCAGCGGCTGTTGCAGGATGGCCTCGCCCTGAAACGCAAACAGCAACACCAGTGTGGCCAGCAGCGCCGTGATGGACCAGGGGCCCATGCGCGCCATGACGGCCTCAAACACCGCCATGCCCTTGGTCAGCAACGACCGGCGCAGCCACTGGGCCAGCACCACCGGGATCACAATGTAGAGCACCACCGAGGTCAGCAAGGTGTCCCAGGGCACGGTGATGGCCGAGATGCCCAGCAAAAACGCCACCAGCGGGGCAAACGCAATCACCATGATGCTGTCGTTCAGCGCCACCTGCGACAGCGTGAACAACGGGTCGCCGCCGGTGAGGCGGCTCCACACAAACACCATGGCCGTGCACGGCGCCGCCGCCAGCAGGATGAGGCCAGCGATGTAGCTGTCGAGCTGGTCCGCCGGCAGATACGGCGCAAACCATTGGCGAATGAACAGCCAGCCCAGAAACGCCATGGAGAACGGCTTGACCAGCCAGTTCACCACCAGCGTCACGCCGATGCCCTTGGCGTGTTTGCGCACTTCACCCAGCGCACCAAAATCCACCTTCACCAGCATGGGGACGACCATCACCCAAATCAGCAACCCGACGGGCAGGTTGACCTGTGCGATCTCCATGCGGCCCACGGCCTGGAAGGCCCTGGGGAACAACTGTCCCAGCGCAATGCCGACCACGATGCACAAAAACACCCACACCGTGAGGTAGCGCTCGAACATGCTCATGGGGGCGGGTATCGGTGCGCCCGGCGTTTGCTGCGCCGGCGCCTCGCAGTGCGCACTCATGGCGCCACGGCGTGCCGGGCCAGCTCACGGGCCGAGCCTTGCAGCAGGGTCTTTTCGAGCTTGTCCGCAGGCAAGTTGATGAGCAGCTCCAGCCGCTGATGAATGGCGTGCAGCGTTTTGCGAAAGGCCTCGCGTTTTTCGTCTTCCGACGCATCACCCTCGGACGGATCGGCATAACCCCAGTGCGCCGTGGCCGGATGACCCGGCCAAATCGGGCACACCTCGCCCGCTGCGTTGTCGCAGACGGTGATGATGAGATCCATCGCAGGCGCACCGGGGGCCGCAAACTCGTCCCAGCCCTTGCTGCGCAGGCCTTCGGTGGCAATCCCCGCAGCCCGCAGCACCTGCAGGCCCAGGGGGTGGGGTTGCTGGTTGGCGCGTGGGCTGCTCCCTGCGGAATAGGCCTTGAAGCGGCCGGGGGCCATGTCGTTGAGCAACGCCTCTGCCAGGATGCTGCGGGCAGAGTTGTGGGTGCAGAGGAACAGGACGTTCAGCGTGTTCATGGGCAGCCCTCAGCAGCAGGTGGCTTTGGTGGGGGCGGCCGTTGCGGGGCCACAGCACGCGGGCCGGGCCACTGCGGGGGCAGACTCTGCGGCAGGGGCACAGCAGGCGCCCGCTGCAGCAGGCTGGCTGGCCTCATTGAAGACGGGGATGTCGCCCAGCGTGTGGAAATGCTCCCACGCAATGCCCTGCGGGTCGGTCACCCAATGCTTTTCGCTGCGCGCATAGCAACAGGTGGTGCTGCCTTCATCCAGCAGCGCCATGTCGGCAGCCTCTGCACGGGCCTTCAAAGTGGCCAGTTCGCCTGCGTCGTCGGTCTGCATGCCGAAGTGGTCCAGCCCCGGCTTGGCGCCCCGGGTGGAAATTGCGAAGTTGATGCGCGGGTCTTCCAGCATCCACTTGGCGTAGTCGGTCTCGACACGGGCAGGCTGGGCGTCAAACAGCTTGGAATAGAAAGCGATGCTCTGGGCCAGGTCTTCGACATGCACATGGGCGTGGAAACGTTTCATAAGGGTTCTCCTTCAACAAGGGGTTCACAGTGGCAGGACGACGCCGCTTCAGAAGGCGCACACGCGGCCCCCTGGCAGCAGTTTTCGGTGAGGTAGCCCAAAAGCGCGTTCATGGTGTCGAACGCAGCGCGGTAGATCAGGTTGCGGCCCTGCCGCTCCTGGCTGATGAGCCCCGCATGGGTCAGCTCCTTCAAATGGAACGACAAGGTGTTGGCAGCAACCTCCAGCTGCGTAGACAAATCCCCCGGGGTCAGCCCGGCAGGGCCAGCCACCACCAGGGCGCGAAAGACCCGCAGGCGAACCTCCTGAGCCAAAGCAGCGAGGGCACGGACAACATCGATTTCTTGCATACATTTATAATACAACGATTATTGAATTATTGGAATAACCATCACGGACAAACTTCAGCGGCGCATGGCCCCCTTTGAAAGCGCACCCTTTTTCCTCGGGCATATACTTTCGCTATTCCATCAATGAATAGCGCTTCAACGCTCCGATGCCATGTTCTACCGCCGAGCCTTTCTGCACCTCACCCTCATCGGCCTGGGTTTCGCCACGGCACATGCGGCCCATGCCGACCAGGTTTCGGTGGCGGTGGCCGCCAACTTCACGGCGCCCATGCAGAAGATCGCGGCCGCGTTTGAGGCCGATACCGGCCACAAGGCAGAACTCGCCTCTGGCGCTACGGGCAAGTTTTATGCGCAGATCACCAACGGGGCGCCGTTTCAGATCCTGCTGGCAGCAGACGACACCACGCCCGCCAAGCTCGAGCGCGAGGGCAAGGCCGTACCCCAGAAGCGCTTCACCTACGCCGTGGGCACTTTGGTGCTGTGGAGCGCTCAGCCCAGCTATGTGGATGGCAACGGCGATGTGCTCAAAAAGGGCGACTTCAAGCACCTGGCCATTGCCAACCCCAAGCTCGCGCCGTACGGCGCTGCGGCCGTGCAGGTGATGGACAAGCTGGGTGTATCGACCGCGCTGCAGCCGCGCCTGGTACAGGGCGAGAACATTGCGCAAACCTTCCAATTTGTGTCCACCGGCAATGCGCAACTGGGGTTTGTGGCGCTGTCGCAGGTGATGACCAACGGAAAGATCAGCAGCGGCTCGGCCTGGCAGGTGCCTGCCAACCTGCACGACCCCATCCGCCAGGACGCCGCGCTGCTCAACCCTGGCAAGGACAGCGCCGCTGCCGCCGCGCTGCTGGCTTACCTGCGCGGCGACAAGGCCCGCGCCATCATTCAGTCCTACGGCTATAGTTTCTGATCGCCTTCGGGCCCTCCGACCTCCTCCCCATCTTCATGCCCTTCTCCAGCGCCGACCTGGCGGCCATTGGCCTCACCCTGCGGCTGGCGGGCACCACCATGCTGCTGCTGTTGGTGCTGTGCACACCGCTGGCCTGGTGGCTGGCACACACCCCATCGCGCTGGCGCGGGCCAGTGTCGGCACTGGTAGCGCTGCCGCTGGTACTGCCCCCCACCGTGATCGGTTTTTATCTGCTGGTCACGATGGGCCCGCACGGGCCCCTGGGGCAGTTCACCCAATGGCTGGGCCTGGGCACCCTGCCCTTCACCTTCTGGGGCCTGGTACTGGGTTCCCTCATTTATTCACTGCCTTTTGCCGTGCAACCGCTGCAGCACGCGTTTGAGGCCATCGGCCATCGCCCGCTGGAAGCGGCGGCCACGCTGGGCGCCGGGCCGATGGACCGGTTTTTCACCGTGGCGCTGCCCCTGGCGCGACCAGGCTTCATCACTGCCGCCATCCTGAGCTTTGCGCACACCGTGGGCGAGTTTGGTGTGGTGCTCATGCTGGGAGGCAACATCCCCGGGGTGACGCGCGTGGTGTCAGTGCAGATCTATGACCATGTCGAGGCCCTCGAATACACCCAGGCCCACTGGCTGGCGGGGGGCATGGTGCTGTTTTCGTTTGTGGTGTTGCTGGGGCTGAACCTCACCCGCCGCAAGGCCACCTCGATGGTGCAGTGACATGGCGGCACATCCACCCTCCACACAGATCACGGCGCAACTCACGGTGGCGCACCCCGGCTTCACGCTGGACGTGAACCTGCAACTGCCCGGGCACGGCGTGACCGCCCTCTTCGGCCCCTCAGGCTGTGGCAAGACCACCTGCCTGCGCGCCATTGCCGGGCTGGAGCGCGCAAAGCCGGGACATGTGGTGGTCAACGGCGAGGTGTGGCAGGACGATGCGCAACAAATTTGGCGCACCACCCACGAGCGCGGCCTGGGCTACGTGTTCCAGGAGGCCAGCCTGTTCGACCATCTGAGCGTGCGCGGCAACATTGACTACGGCCTTCAGCGCACGCCCGCCACACGCCGCAAGGTGGCGCTGGAACAGGCGGTGGAGCTGCTGGGCATCGCCCACCTGATGGACCGCAAACCCCAGGCGCTGTCGGGCGGCGAACGCCAGCGCGTGGCCATGGCGCGCGCACTGGCCACCAGCCCGCGCCTGCTGCTGATGGACGAACCGCTGGCCGCACTGGATGCGCAGCGCAAGGCCGAGGTGCTGCCTTACCTGGAACGGCTCCATCGCACGCTCGACATCCCCATGCTGTATGTGAGCCACGCCATCGACGAAGTGGCCCGGCTGGCCGGGCACATGGTGCTGATGCGCGAAGGCCGTATGCTGGCCCAAGGTCCCACTGACGAACTGATCGTGCGACTGGACCTGCCACTGGCCCATGGCGATGCGGCCGCCACGGTGATTACAGGCACGGTGCTGCGCCACGATGCGCACGACCACATCACCACCGTGGGGTTCCATGGGGGCCAACTGCTGCTGGTAAGCCCCACACCCCGCGCCCCCGGCGAGCCACTGCGCCTGCGCGTGCAGGCGCGCGACGTGAGCCTGGCTCTCGCTGCCCCCCATGACACGAGCATTCTCAACGTCCTGCCCGCCACCGTGGTGGCACTGGCAGAAGACAGCCCGGGCCAGCTGATGGTGGCCCTGGATGCAGGCGCCACGCGGCTGCTGGCGCGAGTCACCCAGCGGTCGGCCCAGGCGCTGAGGTTGACCCCCGGCCAACCCCTGTTTGCGCAGGTCAAGGGCATCGCCATCGTGAACTGAAACCACGCCTGGCACCCATCCCATCGATCGTATGATCGTTCGCACAAGCGAAAGGGGAGGACATGGTTTCAATCTGGCGGGCGATGGGCAGCAGACGGCCTGCACAGGCGATGACCGATGGCCGTACGGACATCTTGATGGACGGGTCCGCTTTGCCGCCGTTGCTACCCTTGCCGGCCCTGCTGGCGTCTTGCCACTGGCAGCGCGGGACCTGAACCATGGCAGCACTCACCACCCTGGTCCTGGGCGGCTACGGCAACTTCGGCGCACGCATCTGCAAAGCGCTGGCGGGTGATCCCGCCACGCACCATGGCATCCGAGTGCTGGTCGCTGGCCGCGACGCATTGCGCGCCCAGGCCCTGGCAAACACCCTGGGCCACGGCGCACAGGGCGTGGCCTTGGACCACCAGACCCCTGGTCTGGCAGCCACGTTGCGGCAATGGGGCGTTGGTCTTGTCATCCACACAGCGGGGCCGTTCCAGGCCCAGGCATACAACGTAGCCCAGGCCGCCGCCGAGGCAGGCGCACACTACATCGACCTGGCCGACGGCCGCCGCTTTGTGTGCGACTTTCCCGCTTCAATGCAGGCTGCGTTTGCCGCTGCAGGGCGCACCGCCATTGCCGGAGCCAGCACCGTGCCGGCATTGTCTTCGGCCGTCATCGACCACCTGTGCGCGGGCTGGCAGCACATCGATCGCATTGACACCTGCATCGCCCCCGCGCAGCGGGCGCCTCGGGGCCAGGCCACGCTGGCGGCAGTGCTGAGCTACTGCGGCCTGCCCATCGACGTATGGGAGGGCGGCCGCTGGCAGCCGCAACGCGGCTGGGCCCACCCCACGCCGGTGCGGTTTCACCGGCTGCGGCCGCGCCTGGGGGCTGTCTGCGACATTCCGGACCTGGAGATTTTCCCGGCCCGCTACCAGGCACGCGACCGCGTCACTTTCCGTGCCGCTCTGGAGGTGGGCCTGGCGCAGAGAGCCTTTGCCACCCTGGCGGCGCTGCGCTCTTGGGGCGTGCTGCCCCATCCCGAAAAGCTGGCCTGGCTGATGCACCACGCGGGCGGCGCGCTGGACTTTCTGGGCACACCACTGGGCGGCATGGTGGTGCGGGTGGCAGGCACCGATGCCCAGGGCCAGCCCCGCCGCCGCGCCTGGCACATCGCTGCCGACCACGACCATGGCCCCGAAATCCCCTGCATGGCGGCGATCCTGCTGGCCCGCCAACTGGCGGCCGGGCAGGCGCTGCCAATGGGCGCACACACCAGCACCAGCCTGCTGCCGCTGGCGGCCTTTGCGCCCGAGTTTGCGAGGTGGGGCATGGTGACCGATGTGGTGGAGGAATGAAGCGATGGCCCACCAAAAAATGATCTTCTCCATGCCAGCGCGGGCAGACATTGTTTTTGACGCATTCCACTACCACGAGTGGCGATGCCAGTGGGATTCGCTGGTGCGCCGTACCAGCGTAGAAAGCGGCGCGCCTTGCCCCAGCGTGGGCGCCATCACCGAGAACCTGGGTGCGGGCCCGTTGCGGGCGCTGTCCATGCGCACGCAGTTCGTCAGCTACGACCGCCCTGTGATCGCGGCCGCTGCCATGGTTGACCGTTCGTTTCCCTTCACCCAATGGGCCGCCTCCATGCGCCACCAGGAGCAGGGCCCCGACCAATCCCTACTGATCTACACCTACACCTTCCAGGTGGGCCCGGCCGCCTTTAGGGCTGTTCTGGAGCCCTTGGTGGACTGGATCTTTGTCCGAAAGACGCGCCAGCGGTTCCTGCGCCTGGCGCAGTTTTTGACGATCCGCGCTGCGGACATTGCAGACTGGCAACAGGCGCAAGGGGCAGATCCTTCCGGCGCGCGCAAGGTCGGTCCATGAACCGCTCGTCTGCGAATCTCCTGCGCAACAGCCTTGTGGTCGTCTGGCTGGCTACTGCCTGGGTCAGCGTGTGGGAACTCCACGGCCAAAGCCGCGAACTGCTGGCCGGCCTGCCACCCGCTTGGACCGAAGGCCATGCTTCGTGGCTTCCCACCGCCATCATCCTGGGCGGTGCGGTTGCCGACGCCGTCCTGGGGCTGTGGCTGGCACTTCACCCTGGCCGCAAGGCGTATGGGGCAGCACTGCTGCTGATGGCCGCCATGACACTGCTGGCGACATTCATCGATCCCGCCTGGTGGCTACACCCTCTGGGGCCGCTGACCAAGAACCTGCCGATTGCGGCCATCCTGCTGGTGCTGCTGCAAGAAGAAACTTCCGCGCCACCATGAACCTGTACCTCACCCTGAAGTGGGTCCACATCCTTTCCAGCGTGCTGCTGGTGGGCACCGGGCTGGGCTCGGCGTTCTACATGTTCTTTACCAACCGCAGCGGCAATGTGCAGGCACAGGCGGTGGTCAGCCGCCTGGTGGTGCGGGCGGACTGGTGGTTCACCACCCCCACGGTCTTCATTCAGCCCGCCACCGGACTGGCCATGGCCACTATGGCAGGCATACCCTGGAGCACACCCTGGCTGGCCCTGTCCGTGGCGCTGTACCTTGTGGCCGGAGCCTGCTGGCTGCCCGTGGTGTGGCTGCAACTTCGCATGCGCGACATGGCGGCGCAGGCGGCGCACAGCCACGGCGCACTGCCCCCGCTCTACTGGCGCTGTGCGCGCTGGTGGGAGGCGCTGGGCTACCCGGCTTTTGTGGCGATGGCCATCGTGTTCTACCTGATGGTGAACAAACCCGCCCTGCCGTTCTGAGCCACACCCTGCCGACTATCATCGTCCCATGCTGATCGAGACCCTGGACACCGCGCGCGACCTGGGGCGCCTGAAGGAAATCCTGGGCGTGATGGTGCGCCATGGGTTTGGCGACACCGTGCGCCGACTGGGCCTGGCCGACCGTCTGGAGCGCGCGGGCCAGGCCCTGAACTGGACCCACGCCGCCGACCTGGCCCGCATCGAGCCGCCCGTGCAGGTGCGCCTGGCGCTCGAAGAGCTGGGCCCGGCGTTTGTGAAGTTCGGCCAAATCCTTGCGGGCCGGGCCGATTTGTTTGGCCCCCAATGGATCGCCGAGTTTGAAAAACTGCACAGCCACGTGCCCGCTGTGCCCCTCGATGCCCTGCGCCTGCAACTGCGTGAGGACCTGGGTGCCGAACCCGAAGATGTCTTTGCCTGGTTCGACACCGCACCGCTGGCGGCTGCATCCATCGCCCAGGTGCACCGCGCCCGGCTGCAGGACGGCACCGAGGTGGTCGTCAAGATACGTCGCCCCGGTATTGCAGACACCATCGACGCCGACCTGCGCCTGCTGCAGCGGCTGGCGGCGCTGGCCGAGGCCGAGCTGCCCGTGCTCAAACCTTACCGCCCCCAACAACTGGTGCGGGAATTTGCACGCTCGCTGCGCCGCGAGCTGGACCTGGCGGGCGAATGCCGCCAGGCCGAGCGCATTGCCACCAACATGGCCGCGCTGCCCCACATCGTGATCCCTCGCGTGCACTGGGCCTACACGCGCGAGCGCATCAATGTGCAGGATTTCATCGACGGCACACCCGGCGGCGCCCTGGCCGCACTGACGCCCGAGGCAGGATATGACCGCACCGTGCTGGCGCAGCGGGGCGCGCAGGCGGTGCTGCAGATGATCGTCAAGGACGGCGTTTTCCACGCCGACCCGCACCCGGGCAATGTGTTCTACCTGCCGGGCAACCGCATTGCGTTCATCGACTTTGGCATGGTGGGCCGCCTGTCGCAGCGCCGGCGCGATGAGCTGCTGCAACTGCTGCTGGGCCTGGTGGAACACCAGCCCCAGGCGGTAGGCGATGTGCTGCTGGACTGGACGGGGAACGAGCAAGGCGTGAACCTCGGCCAACTCGAAACCGAGATCGAGGCCTTTGTGGACCAGTACCACGGTGTTCCGCTGGCGCAGCTGAGCCTGGGGCAGATGCTGGCCGACGTGACGACCATCCTGCGCGAGCACCACCTGGGCTTGCCGTCCGACTTGGCGCTGCTCATCAAGGCCTTCATCTCGCTCGAAGGCATGGGCCGCAATCTCGACCCAGAGTTTCATATGGCGACCGAGGCCCTGCCGCTGCTCAAGCAGGTGGTGCGTGAGCGCTACCAGCCCAAAGCGCTGGCCGGGCGAGCCTTGAGCACCTTGCGGCGCGCGTTGGCTACCGTGGAGCAGTTGCCGGACGACTTGGGGCGGTTACTGCGCAACGCGCGGCGCGGGCACCTGCAGGTGGGCATTGAGCTGGCCCACCTCAAACGTGTGGGCGACCAGATCGACCGGTCGGCCAACCGGCTCGCCATGGCGCTGGTGATTGCCGCGCTGATCATCGGCTCGTCCATCGTGATGACCGTCAAGGGCGGGCCTACGCTGTTCGGCCTGCCAGCGTTTGGCTTCCTGGGGTTCTTCGGTGCGGTGGTGTGTGGCCTGTGGCTGGTGCGGGCCATCTGGCGCAGCTCTCACCATCGGGACGACGATTGACTTCGTGGGTCACACCGCCCCCGCCGCCTAAAAGCTGGCGCGACCCCAACCATGTCACAGTGGAACCGGCTCTGCCGGGCCACCGGTGGTGTCCCCCTCGGGGGATGGCGCGAAGCGACTCAGGGAGTTACTTGCTCGCGTTGGGAAAGAACAGCTGCTCACCGCCGATCTTGTAGCCCGCAATGGCTTGCTGGCCGGCGGGCGACACCACCCAGTCCACAAACTTCTGCGCGTCCTGCGCCTTGACATGGGAATGTTTGGCCGGGTTGACGACCATCACGCCGTACTGGTTGAAGAGCTTGGTGTCGCCCTCGACCAGCACGGCCAGGTCCGCACGGTTCTTGAAGTTGAGCCAGGTGCCCCGGTCGGCCAGCACATAGGCGCCGCTCGATGCCGCGATGTTGAGCGCAGGGCCCATGCCGCAGCCACACTCCTTGTAGCCGCCACCCTTGGCGGCGTCGGCACCCGCGAGCTTCCAGTAGCGCAGCTCGGCCGCGTGGGTGCCGCTCTTGTCTCCGCGCGAGATGAAGTTGCCGTTGGCGGCAGACAGCTTCTGCAGGGCCTGCACGATGTCCTTACCTTTGGTGCCCACCGGGTCGTTCTTGGGGCCAATGAGGATGAAGTCGTTGTACATCACCGGGTAGCGCTTCACGCCCCAGCCATCGGCCACAAACTTTTCTTCGGCCACCTGGTCGTGCACGAACAGCACATCGGCGTCGCCCCGGCGCGCCATGTCCAGCGCCTGCCCGGTGCCCAGGGCCACCACCTTGATATCGAGCCCGCTGACCTTCTTGAACTCGGGCAGCAGGTAGCCAAACAGGCCGGACTGCTCGGTGGAGGTGGTGGATGCCATGGTGATGCTCTGCGCGAACACGGAACCAGATGCTACCAAAACAATAGCTACCAGCGCTTTTGGCACCTGCGCTACCGCGCGAAAAGGCTTGAAACTCGTCATACCAGCTCTCCTTTGACAAACAGACGGGCGGCCTCGGGCAGGGGGCCGTTGAAAAAATCGTTCACGGGCAAGTCCGCCACCAGGCGGCCGTGCTCCATGTAGATGACGCGACTGGCCAGGCGCTTGACCTGACCCAGGTTGTGGCTGCTGAAGACCATCGTCACGGGATGCGCCGGGCCTGCAGCGCCATGGCTGGCAGCAAAGTCGGCCATCAACGTCTCCACCTCGCGTTTGGCGTGGGGGTCGAGGCTGGCGGTGGGCTCGTCCAGCAGCAGCACATCGGGCTTCAGCGCCCATGCACGCGCCAGCGCCACACGCTGCTGCTGGCCGCCCGACAGAGTGCGCGCGTTCTGCGCTGCAATGCCCTGCAGGCCCACCCGCTGCAAGGCCGTCAGGGCCAGCGGGCGCGCATCGCGCCAGCGGGTGCCGCGCAGCCACAGGGCCAGCGCCACGTTGTTCTGAGCACTGGTGCGCAGCATGTGCGGGCGCTGGAACAGCATCGCCTGGCGCAGCGAGGCATTGCACTGCAGGCCGCCCGCATGGGTATCGGCCAGGCCATGCAGCACCCGCAACAAGGTGCTCTTGCCGCTGCCATTAGCGCCCACCAGCGCCACGCGCTCGCCGGGCGTGATGCGCAGCGTGACCTGGTCCAGCGCCTGCACGCGGCCGTAGCGCACCGTCACCTGGCGCAGATCAACCCAGGGGTTTGGCAAAAGCCCGCTCATGCCGCCACCCCCACGGGCGTGCTGGACGCAGAGCCATCCACCCGTTCGCGCCAGCGCCGCACCAAAGCGATCAGTACATTGAGCGCCAGCACCACCGCCAGCAGAATCATGCCCAGCGCCAGCGCCAGCGGCAGGTCGCCCTTGCTGGTCTCCAGCGCAATGGCGGTGGTCATCACGCGCGTGAAGCCATCGATATTGCCGCCCACGATCATCACGGCACCCACCTCAGAGATTGCGCGGCCGAACGAGGCCAGCAGCACCGTGAGCAGCGCATAGCGCTCGTCCCAGGCCAGCAGCAGGCTGCGCAGCAGCGGCCCGGCGCCCATCGACCTCAACTGCTCGCCATGCGCGCGCTCAGCGTCTTCCACCGTCTGGCGCGTGAGTGCAGTGACCACGGGCAACACCAGAATCGCCTGCGCCAGCACCATGGCCTTGAAGCTGAACAGCCAGCCCAGCGAGCCCAGTGGCCCGCTGCGCGAGAGCACCAGGTACACCACCAATCCGACCACCACCGAGGGCACAGCCAGCAAGGTATTGAGCACCGCCAGCACCGCGCCGCGCCCGGCAAAGCGCGCCACGCCGAGCCATGCGCCCAGCACCAGGCCCAGGCCGCAGGCCATCACGCAGGCGGTGGCGCTGACAGACAGAGAGCGGCCCACGATGGTCCAGAGGACGGGGTCGGACGAGAGGGTGAGTTGCAGCGCTGTGCTCGCGCTTTCGGAGAGAGTAGACATGGGCCTTGTGATCGCGTTCGGCTATCGTAGGCACCCAACCAATATCCAGCGATATGAACTCCCGTGCATAGGGTCCAACTTCACTACACACTCAGCCGCGATGCAGGCAATGCGCTGATCCGCAACCCACTGCCCGAGCTGCTGCAGGCCGTGGCCGAGCGCGGCTCCATCTCGGGCGCAGCGCGCGCGCTCCATCTGTCTTACCGCCATGTCTGGGGCGCACTCAAGCGCTGGGAAGACCAGCTCGGCGGCGAACTGATCATCTGGGGCAAGGGCCAGTCGGCCCAGCTCAGCGAGTTCGGCACCAAGCTGCTGTGGGCCGAGCGCCAGGCCCAGGCGCGGCTGGCGCCACAGATCGCCGCGCTGCATGCCGACCTGGAGCGCGCGTTTGCCGTGGCCTTCGACCCCAAGGCCCATGTACTCACCATGTACGCCAGCCACGACGATGCCCTGGTGGCCTTGCGCACACACGCTGCCACGCAGGCCGATGCCGGGGCATTGCATCTGGATATCCGATTCACCGGCAGTGTGGACGCGATCCGCGCGCTGAACGAAGGGCGTTGCACGCTGGCGGGTTTTCACACGGTGGAGCAACCCGCTGCCGACTCGTTGACAGCGCGCACCTACAAACCCCTTTTGCAGCCCGGGCTGCACAAGGTCATCGGCTTTGCCCAGCGCACACAGGGCCTCATCGTGGCGCCGGGTAACCCGCTCGGACTGGGCAGCCTGGCTGACGTAGCCCGCACCGGCGCCCGCTTCGTGAACCGGCCACTGGGCACAGGCACACGCGTGCTGCTCGATGACCTGCTGGCCCAGGCAGGCCTGGACGCCCAGGCCATCCAGGGCTATGCGCTCAATGAACCGTCACACACTGCCGTGGCGCAGGCGGTGGTGGCAGGCGCAGCCGATGTGGGCATGGGTATTGAGGTCGCGGCGCGGGCCCGTGGGCTGGATTTTGTGCCACTGGTGCATGAGCGCTACCACCTGGCCTGCCTCAAAGCCAGCCTGGACCAGCCTGCCACGCAGGCCTTGCGCACTTTGCTGCAAACCCCCGAGTGGCGGGAGCATATGCAGGCGCTGCCCGGCTACGCCCCCCTGCACTGCGGTGAGGTGCTGGCCATGAGCACCGTGCTGCCCTGGTGGCAGTTTGCGCGAAAAAAGCGCACGGCACCGCCTAGGAACAAACCCTAATTGCTACACATTTCATAGCTACAGAATGAGTGTTTGCTGAGGGATAACACCGTCACGCTGCTGTCAGACTCCGCCTACAGTGCTCCGTAGAATCGCGCCGTTGTAAAAGTTTGTCGAGCCTTTGCGTCCACCGGCGCGCGGGCTGGCACGTCGTACGCACAGCCTTTTTATTGGAGACACCATGCAGGCTCTATTGAAGTTATCAAGGGGGATCGACTGGCTTAACACCCAGGTCGGCAAATATGTGGTCTGGCTGATCCTGGCCTCCACCGTCATCAGCGGCGTGAACGCCGTGGTGCGCAAAGCCTTCAATATCAGTTCCAACGGTTTTCTGGAAGTCCAGTGGTACCTGTTTGCCGCTTCGTTCCTGCTGGCCGCTGGCTACACGCTGCTGCAGGGCGAGCACGTCAAGGTGGACGTGATCTCCAGCCGCTTCTCCAAGCGCAACCAGATCTGGATCGACGTGTTTGGCTACATCGTCTTCCTCACGCCCATGTGCCTAGCCGTGCTCTGGTATGGCATTCCCTTTTTCACCCGCGCCCTGGCGTCGGGCGAGATGTCCAACAATGCGGGCGGCTTGATCCGCTGGCCCGTGTACCTGGTGATGCCGCTGGGCTTTGCGCTGCTGTGGCTGCAAGGCATCTCGGAGTTGATCAAGCGCCTGGGTTTCCTGCAGGGCCTGATCGAAGACCCCACCGTCAAGAAAGTCGAGAAGACGGCAGAAGAAGAACTGGCTGAATCCATCCGCAACCTGGCCGAAGCGGCCAAGGGCAACGGCAAGAACAAGACCGAAGCCGTCTGAGCGGAGCACACACCATGGAATTTCTCACCCACAACCTTGCCCCCATCATGTTCGCGGGGCTCATCTGCTTCTTGCTGGTGGGCTTCCCAGTCGCCTTCAGCCTGGGCGCCTGCGGACTGTTCTTCGCCTTCATCGGCATTGAACTGAACGTGCTTCCCGAAGCCCTGCTGCAAGCCGTGCCGCTGCGCATCTTCGGCATCATGCAGAACGACACCCTGCTGGCCATTCCGTTCTTCACGCTCATGGGGCTCATATTGGAGCGAAGCGGAATGGCGGAAGATCTGCTGGACACCATTGGTCAGCTCTTCGGCCCCATCCGTGGTGGCCTGGCACTGGCCGTGATCTTCGTCGGTGCGCTGCTCGCAGCCACCACCGGCGTGGTCGCTGCATCGGTGATCTCGATGGGCCTGATCTCTCTGCCCATCATGCTGCGCTATGGCTATGACCGACGCCTGGCAGCGGGGGTGATTGCCGCCTCCGGCACGCTGGCGCAGATCATTCCACCCTCGTTGGTGCTCATCATCATTGCCGACCAGATGGGTCGCAGCGTTGGCGACATGTACAAGGGCGCTTTTCTGCCGGGATTGATGCTCACCGGGTTTTACGCGCTATACGTCGTCCTGCTGGCCATCTTCAAACCTCAATGGGTGCCTGCCATCCCCCCCGAAGCGCGTACGCTCCGGGGCGACAACGGCAAGAGCGGTGTGCCATCCCTGCTGGTGTTGACCGGCATCTGCGTGGCCGCATCGATCTATGTGGCCAAGAACATGCCCGCCCTGCACACCTGGTGGTCTGGTGAAACCGTGGACAGCGTGGCGCTGGACGAAACCATCGTGGTCTCGATGTGTTTTGGCGTGGCATTGGCCTTCGTCGCTGCGAGCATCAACAAGATCGCCCGCCTGGGCCTGCTCTCCCGTGCAGCCGAGCGTGTGACCTTTGTGCTGATCCCGCCGCTGCTGCTGATTTTCCTGGTGCTGGGCACCATCTTCCTGGGCGTGGCAACCCCCACCGAAGGCGGCGCCATGGGCGCGCTGGGCGCCGGCATCATGGCCATCATCCGTGGTCGGCTCTCCATTTCTTTGCTCAAGCAAGCTGTCACCACCACCACCAAGCTCTCGTGTTTTGTGGTGTTCATCCTGGTGGGTGCGACCATGTTCGGCCTGACGTTCCAGGGCGTGGACGGCCCGCTGTGGGTGGAGCACCTGCTGACCGGCCTGCCCGGTGGCCAGCTGGGGTTCCTGATCGTCGTGAACATCATGGTGTTCTTCCTGGCGTTCTTCCTGGACTTCTTCGAACTGTCCTTCATCGTCGTGCCCCTGCTGGCCCCTGTGGCTCACAAGCTGGGCATCGACCTGATCTGGTTTGGCGTGCTGCTGGCCGTGAACATGCAGACCTCGTTCATGCACCCACCGTTCGGCTTTGCGCTGTTCTACCTGCGCAGCGTGGCTCCGGCGAAGGAGTACATGGACAAGGTCACCAAGAAGATGATTGCGCCCGTGACCACCACCCAGATCTACTGGGGCGCCATTCCCTTCCTGTGCATCCAGTTGCTGATGGTGGGCTTGATCATTGCCTTCCCAGGCATCGTCTCCAACGGCCTGGACAAGACCGAGGTCTATGACCTCGACAAGGTCCGCATGGAAATGGAAGCCACCATGCCCGACGCCGCCGGAGCGCCCGAGGCCACAGACCCTACGGCAGGCATGGAAGGCAGCGGTGCAACGCCCGATGCTGCAGCCCCAGCAGCGACGACAGACGACCCCTTGAAAGCCTTGCAGGACTCGATGGCCAACGAGAAGAAGTGATCGATTGCAAGGGCTGCTGAACGCCGCCCTGCGATACAACCGAAAGCCCTTGCAGATGCGATCTGCAGGGGCTTTTTTCATGGGCAGCGGCGTTCGGTAGCGACGGGCCGTCGCAGCGTTTGTTCGCGCAGACTGACCGCCTGGAACTGCGGCGTACGCGCCTGCCGGGTCCACCGCAGACCTAGCAGCCTATTGGGTGCTGCCTTGACGGGCAAGAGGGCACCTTGAGAGACAAGGCACGCCAAAACCGCATGGCTAAAAGATGCAATGCCCAAAGCACAAAGCACCACAAAGGCCGCACAACGGCCGACCCGAAAGCCATCAAAGGGGCCGTGAGCCACACAACTCCGCGCACAGCCTGCGTGTTCCTCAGAGCACAGGACGCCGCGCCCCGTTCAAAGCCACAGAGAAACACGGGACGAAGCGCCGTGTGGCCAACGGCACCGCCCAAGCTCACCGGCTTGAGGAAGAACACGCGTGCATAAAAAAACCCGCCAGGCAAGCCGGGCGGGTTGATGGTCCAGAGCGGCTTTCGCCGCCTTGTCCTCGTTAGATCTTTTGCGCGGACATGAAGGTGTCGTAGCGCGCTTCAGCAAAGCGGAACCACAGGATCTGGTCGCGCTGGAATGCACGCATGTCGGCGTAGATCTTCTTCCACTCGGGGCTCTTCTTGTCGTTTTCTGCGAACACTTCCATCGAGGCCTTGAACGAAGCGTCCATCACGGCTTGCGAGAATGGCAGCACCTTGGTCTTGGCGGCCACCAGTTGCTTGAGGGCCGTGGGGTTCAGTGCATCGTACTTGGCCAGCATGTCCACGTGCGCCACATTGGTTGCCGCTTCAACGATGGCCTTGTTCTCAGCCGACAGACCGTCGAACGCCTTTTGGTTGACGAAGAAGTCCACTTCAGGACCGCCTTCCCACCAGCCGGGGTAGTAATAGAAAGGAGCGACCTTGTTGAAGCCCAGCTTCTGGTCGTCGTATGGACCCACCCACTCAGCGGCATCCAGCGTGCCCTTTTCGAGGGCTTGGTAGATTTCGCCGCCAGGGATGCTTTGTGGCACAGCGCCCAGCTTCTGCATCACTTCGCCGATCAGGCCGCCGCCCAGGCGCATCTTCATGCCCTTGAAGTCTGCGGGGGACTTGATTTCCTTGCGGAACCAACCACCCATTTGTGTACCCGTGTTGCCACCGGCAAAGCTGAGCATGTTGTAGGCGCTGTAGAACTCGTTCATGAGCTTGCGGCCGTTGCCATGCAGCATCCACGCGTTCATCTGGCGGGCATTGAAGCCAAATGGCACTGCCGAGCCCAGCGCAAACGCGGGGTTCTTGCCGTAGAAGTAATAAGGCACCGTGTGTGCCATTTCCACGGTGCCTTGCTGCACGCCATCCACCACGCCGAAGGGAGGCATCAACTCGCCACCCGCGTGCACGGAGATTTCAAACTTGCCACCCGACATGGCCTTGACAGCCTTGGAGAACACATCAGCGCCGCCAAAAATGGTGTCCAGCGACTTGGGGAAGCTGGAGGCCAGACGCCAGCGAATGGCGGCCTGGGCGTGGACGGCGGGCGCAGCGCCTGCAGCCAGCACACCGGCGATGCCAGCGTGCTTGATGATTGAACGACGATCCATGAGGTTCTCTCCGATATATTGATTGCAAAACTTGGGCAGCACGCGTTGTGCACAGCAAGCCAAGAACTCGTTTCAGCCGAGGGACATTGTAGGAACATGCCCCCCCATACTTTTGCGGGTTTTCCCGCGAAATCGGGGCTCGACCATGCACTCTCAGGGTTCTGCAAGCATCCGCGCGACAACTCAGCAAAAACCAACGCGCACGCCGCGGTGACGCGCTGCCAGGCAGCAGCCTCAAGCCACCTCGTCAATGGCTCTCAGGCTGCGCTTTTTGCCAGAAAACGGGCGGCGATCGACGCACGAATACCCGCCGCATCCAGCCCCTGCAACGACAGCAGTTTGGCAGGATCACCGTGCTCAATGAACACATCGGCCAAGCCCAGTTGCAGCACGGGACGCACGATGCCCATGGCGTTGAGCGCCTCGGTCACTGCGCTTCCTGCGCCACCCATGATGGCGCCCTCTTCGAGCGTGACCAGCGCATCATGGCGCTCAGCCACGTCACGCAGCAGGGCCTCGTCGATGGGTTTGGCCCAGCGCATGTTGACCACGGTGGCATCGAGCGACTCGGCCGCCTGCAGTGCTGGATACAACAAGGTACCAAACGACAGGATGGCAATACGTGGTGCCTTGGTGTCTGTGCCTGTGCGCTCGCGCCGGATCTCGCCCTTGCCCAACGGCAGGCTGTCGAGACCCGCCAGCGGCGCCACGCCAGCACCGCTGCCACGCGGGTAGCGCACCGCCACGGGGTGGTCCTGCTCGAAGGCGCTGCTGAGCAACTGGCGGCATTCACGCTCGTCGGCAGGACATGCCATGCTCATGTTCGGAATGCAGCGCACAAAGGGAATGTCGTAGGCGCCCGCATGGGTCGCACCATCGGCCCCCACCAGCCCAGCGCGGTCCAGCGCAAACACCACGGGCAGGTTCTGCAGGGCCACGTCGTGAATCAGCTGGTCATAGCCACGCTGCAGGAAGGTCGAGTAGATCGCCACCACGGGCTTGACGCCTTCGCAGGCCATGCCGGCAGCGAACGTCACGGCATGCTGCTCGGCGATGCCGACGTCGTAGTAGCGGTCCGGAAAACGCTTTTCGAACTCGACCATGCCCGAGCCTTCACGCATGGCGGGCGTGATGCCCACCAGGCGCTCGTCGTGCGCGGCCATGTCGCACAACCACTGGCCAAACACCTGGGTGAAGGTCTGCTTGGGGGCGTGGCAGGCTTGGTCAGTCCCACGCTGGGGTCGAACTTGCCCGGGCCATGGTAGGCCACGGGGTCGGCCTCGGCCAGCTTGTAGCCCTGGCCCTTCTTGGTGACCACATGCAGGAATTGCGGGCCCTTGAGGCTTTTGATGTTTTCGAGCGTAGGGATCAGCGAATCAAGGTCGTGCCCATCGATAGGCCCGATGTAATTGAAGCCGAACTTCTCGAACAGCGTGGCGGGCACCACCATGCCCTTGGCCTGCTGCTCGAAACGTTTGGCCAGCTCCAGCAGCGGCGGCACGGGGCGCAACACGGTCTTGCCGACGTTCTTGGCGGCGGCGTAGAACTGCCCGCTCATGAGCTGAGCCAGATAGCGGTTGAGCGCTCCCACGGGCGGGCTGATGCTCATGTCGTTGTCGTTGAGCACCACCAGCAGGTTGGCGTCGGCAACGCCCCCGTTGTTGAGCGCCTCGAACGCCATGCCTGCGCTCATGGCACCGTCACCAATAATGGCCACGGCGTGCCGGTTCTCGCCCTTGCGCTTGGCAGCCAAGGCCATGCCCAGGGCCGCCGAGATGCTGGTGCTCGAATGCGCCGTACCGAAGGTGTCGTAAATGCTCTCAGCCCGCTGCGGAAATCCCGAGATGCCGCCCAGCTGACGCAAGGTGTGCATACGGTCACGGCGGCCCGTCAGGATCTTGTGTGGATAGGTCTGGTGGCCCACATCCCACACCAGGCGGTCTTCGGGGGTGTTGAAGACGTGGTGCAGCGCCACAGTCAGCTCCACCGTCCCCAGATTGGAGCTCAGGTGCCCGCCGGTCTGCGAGACGCTTTCGATCACAAACCCGCGCAGCTCGGCGGCCAAGGCCTTGAGGTCTGCCCGCGAGAGCTGGCGCAAATCTGCCGGGTCATTGATGGTCTGCAACAGGGGAAAGGATGTCGTGGACATTTACTATTTTTTTGATAGCTACCAGCGCTTTATATACAAGCGCAAGAGGCCAGTTAGACATTTATTTCATTGCAACGATGCAAGGACTCGGCATGGCGGGGCGAGCGGATCGATCGACACCCCGCTCAAAACGAGCGGCGCACCACCATGTCTGCCAGCGCTGCCAGCGCACGGGTATCGGGCAGGCCACAGCGGCCGAGCGCCGCATGCGCTTCACCCAGGAGCTCCTGGGCGTAGGCCTGAGCCCGCGTGAGGCCCAGCAACGACACATAGGTCGGCTTGTCAGCCGCAGCATCCTTGCCAGCCGTCTTGCCCAGCGTGGCCGAATCGGCCACCACGTCAAGGATGTCATCGACCACCTGGAACGCCAGCCCCATGGCTGCACCGTAGTCAGACAGCGCCTGATACGCAACCCCTGCGGCATGGCCGCACGCGGCACCCATGAGCACGCTGCCCTGCAGCAACGCGCCAGTCTTGAGGCGGTGCATCTGGCGCAACTGGTCTTCCGTCAGCGCCAGGCCCACACTGGCCAGATCGATCGCCTGCCCGCCAGCCATGCCAGCCGAGCCTGCGGCGCGCGCCAGCAGCCGGCACAGGGTCGCCTGGGTGTCGGCCGGGATGTCAGAGCTTTCAGGCGCAAGCAGCTCGAACGCAAACGCCTGCAGGGCATCGCCCGCCAGCAACGCCTGGGCCTCGCCAAACTGCACATGCACCGTGGGTTTGCCACGGCGCAGCACGTCGTTGTCCATGCAGGGCATGTCGTCATGCACCAGCGAGTAGGCGTGGATCAACTCCACCGCACAGGCTGCACGCAGCGCGGCATCGTCAAACACCGCTGCGATGGCCGCACCACTGCGCATGGCCTCGTAAGCCGCCAGCACCAGCAAGGGCCGCAGGCGCTTGCCGCCATCGAGCACGGCGTAGCGCATGGCATCACCCAGCCCGGCGGGAGCACCGTCGCCCACCCATTGCGACAACGCCTGCTCCACACGGGCGAGATGGTTCTGGCTCCACGGTGTGACGTCAAAGGGCTGATTCGAGGAAGATGACAAAGTGGGCACCGCGCTCATTCCTGGGTCCATGGTTGCAGTTGCCCTTCGTCCAGCACCTTGATCTGGTCCTGCACGGCATCCAGCCGCTGGCGGCAGAACGCCAGCAGCGTAGCGCCCCGCTGATAGCCCGCCAGCATCTGGTCCAGCGGCAACTGGCCAGATTCAATGCGGGCCACGAGTTGCTCCAGCTCTTCCAACGCCGCCTCGTAGCTGGCGGGTTCGGCAACGGGAGCAGATTTTGCGGAGGCCTTTGGCATGGAGGGGGCAGCAGAGCGTGGGTGAAAAACCGGTGATTTTAGGCGCTCCGGTAAGCCGCGGGTGTCAGACGCCGCCCGATCCGTAACATCTCCTATTTGTGGAACCGATGTTTTCAATACACGTATCTGGGATGCGGGAATAACCCCACCGCCTATAATCCCATTCCTCTCGGGCCGGCTAGTCACCTCTAGCCGGTTTCTTTTTTCTGGATGCGCTCCGGCGCACCTCCCGCACTTCCCTGTGGGGAGTCTTTAGGTCAGGTCACCCATGTCTGATTTAAGTCTTCAACTGCAGCAGGCTGCAAGCCAACTACCAGTTTCAAGCTACTTTGACGATGCGCTGTTCCAGCGCGAGCTGGACACCATCTTCCAGCGCGGGCCCCGTTATGTGGGGCACCAACTGTCCGTGCCGAACATCGGCGACTACTACGCCCTGCCCCAGGAGGGCGAGGGCCGCGCGCTGGTGCGCAACGCCCAGGGCGGCATCGAACTCGTCTCCAACGTGTGCCGCCACCGCCAGGCGGTCATGCTCAAGGGCAAGGGCTCGTTGCACACACAGCAAAAGGGCAGCGCGGGCGGCAACATCGTGTGCCCCCTGCACCGCTGGACCTACAACCCCCAAGGTGAATTGCTGGGTGCGCCGCACTTTGCGCACGACCCTTGCCTGAACCTGAACAATTACAAGCTTCGTGAGTGGAACGGGCTGCTGTTTGAAGACAACGGCTATGACGTAGCCGCTGACCTGGCCCAGATGGGCCCGCGCGCCGACCTCGATTTCGGCGGCTACGTGCTGGACCACGTGGAATTGCACGAGTGCAACTACAACTGGAAGACCTTCATCGAGGTCTATCTGGAGGACTACCACGTGGGCCCGTTCCACCCAGGCCTGGGCAGCTTTGTCACTTGCGATGATCTGCGCTGGGAGTTTGGCAAGAACTACTCGGTACAGACCGTGGGTGTGGCCAACCGCCTGGGCAAGGCCGGCAGCCCCGTGTACGAGCGCTGGCATGAAGCGCTGCTCGCGTTCCGTGGCGGCAAGCCACCGGAGCACGGCGCCATCTGGCTCACGCTGTACCCGCACATCATGGTCGAGTGGTACCCGCACGTGCTTACCGTATCGACGCTGCACCCCGTCAGCCCCACCAAGACGCTGAACATGGTGGAGTTTTACTACCCCGAAGAGATTGCAGCGTTTGAGCGCGAATTTGTGGAGGCGCAAAAAGCTGCCTACATGGAAACCTGCATCGAAGACGACGAGATCGGTGAGCGCATGGATGCGGGCCGCAAGGCACTTCTCACCCGTGGCGACAACGAAGTAGGCCCCTACCAAAGCCCGATGGAAGATGGCATGCAGCACTTCCACGAGTGGTACCGCGACAAAATGGGAAGCCCCCCCTGAGTCGCTTCGCGCTGTCCCCCCGAGGGACGCCCCCAGCGCGGTGGGGCGGCCCTTGCGCGGGGGCGCTGGCCTGGGTCGCGCCAGTTTTTCAAAACCCCGACCTGCGCATGGCGCCGTCGGTCAGTGAACACTCGAACAGCAAGGTAAACGCCGGCGATTCGTGACGATTGCCCGGAATGCTCTTATTACAATAGCTGCCACCGCTAGACCATCAAGCGCTAGCAGCTATTTTTACTTTCAGCCCTACCCTTATAAGTCTTCCATGCAAGCCCTCTGGATGGTGTTGGCCGCATTCCTCTTTGCGAGCATGGGCGTATGCGTCAAGATCGCATCGAACTTCTTCAACTCGGCCGAGCTGGTCTGCTATCGGGGCCTCATCGGCATGCTCATCCTGTGGCTGCTGGCACGCTCGCAAAAGGTGACGCTGGCGACGCAATACCCCGGCATGCACGCCTGGCGCAGCCTGGTGGGCGTGACATCGCTCGGTGCCTGGTTCTTTGCCATTGCCCACCTGCCCCTGGCCACGGCCATGACGCTCAACTACATGAGCAGCGTGTGGATCGCCGCCTTCCTGATAGGAGGCACCCTGCTGGCCTGGCGCCCCTCGCCGACCACGCCGCGCCCGACGCTGCAGGGCCCACTGATACTGACCGTGCTGGTTGGTTTTGTGGGCGTGGTGCTGATGCTGCGCCCCAGCCTGGACCAAAACCAGGCCTTTGCCGGAATGATCGGCCTGATGTCCGGTCTGACCGCCGCATTTGCCTACATGCAGGTGGTGGCGCTGTCGCGCCTGGGTGAACCCGAGTCGCGCACCGTCTTTTACTTCGCCGTGGGCTCGGCGGTGGCGGGTGGCGTGGCCATGCTGTTCACCGGGATGTCAGCCTGGCCGGGCTGGCAGGCGCTGTGGCTGCTTCCCATTGGCGTTCTGGCCGCAGGCGGCCAGTTGTGCATGACCAAGGCCTATGCCAGCGCCAAAACCCAGCGCGGAACACTGGTGGTGGCCAACCTGCAGTATTCGGGCATTGTGTTTGCCGCCGTCTACAGCGTGCTGCTGTTTGGCGACCAGATTCCACCCATCGGCTGGCTCGGTATGGCACTCATCGTGGGCAGTGGCATTGTGGCCACCATCTTGCGGGCCCGCGCGGCCCCCGGCACCCCCGCCGAAGAACACTGACGGATACGAAGTGACAAGGACACCGTGCACCGAGATGGCCACAATGGAGCACCTTCCGACACCCCCCGTCACTTTGCACAGCCCCTGCCGATGACCACTTACACCACCCTCATCTCCGCCCCCGACCTGCAATCCCTGATCGCCAGTGGCGCGCCGCTGATGGTGTTTGACTGCAGCTTCGACCTGACGCAATCCACTGCTGGCGCGCAGCAGTACGCGCAGGCCCATATCCCAGGCGCCGTCTACGCCGACCTGAACAAGGACCTGAGCGCCAAACACGGCGCACCAGGCGCCACCGGCACGCTCACAGCACAAGAGGCCGACCAACCCGCATCGGGCGGGCGCCACCCGTTGCCCAGCCGCGAACGTTTTGCCATGTGGCTGTCCAGCGTGGGTTTTGCCAACGGCATGCAGGCCGTGGTGTACGACCGCCAGGGTGCCAACTACTGTGGACGGCTTTGGTGGATGCTCAAGTGGGCGGGCCATGACGCGGTGGCCGCACTCGACGGTGGGCTGCAAGCCTGGCAGGCCACCGCAGGTGCGGTGAACAGTGGCGAAGAGCCCGCGCACTTCCAGTCCAACTTTCAGCTGGGCGCCCCCCTGCGCCAGCTGGCCACCGCCAGCGACGTGCTTGCACGCCTGCAGCAACCTGCCCAGACCGTGATCGACGCCCGCGCAGGCGCCCGTTACCGGGGCGAGGTCGAGCCGCTGGACCCTGTGGCGGGCCACATCCCTGGCGCCCTGAACCGCCCATTTGTTGAAAACATCGGCGCTGACGGCCGTTTCAAGCCTGCGACCGTGCTGCGCGCAGAGTTCGATGCCCTGCTCGCGGGCCGCGACCCCGCTACGGTCGTGCACCAATGCGGAAGCGGTGTGAGTGCGGTGCCCAATCTGCTGGCGATGGAAGTTGCGGGCCTGGGCCACACCGCCCTGTTTGCGGGCAGCTGGAGCGAATGGTGCTCAGACCCCGCTCGTCCCGTCGAAAAAGGCTAAGCGCTGGTCACACCGCTCCACTGGCGCCATTGCTTCGTTCTTGCTTCCTGCGCCCCGGAACGCCTGCAACGCAGCCCTTGGCCAAACCCGCTGGGTTACGGGTTTTTCCCCCCGCGAAAGAGCCCGGGCCGATCAATACCGACGGCGGGGGTTGTAAAAGCACAAAAAAGATGGTTTCGAAGGCGCTATCAAAACCATGAGCAGAATCCGTGGCGCCGTGCCTGTCGCGACAGCACGCACAACCCAATGGAATGCCGGACGGAGCCTGCTCGGCTTGTAAGGCAAATTCCTACAAGCACCACCCCAAAACCAGACACGCGGCACAGCCAAACCCCGACTTAATTTCTGATTGGGCCGGTTTCACAATCCATTTCAACGGATCACGCAAAACCTGCAACCAGCAGACAACGCGGGATCCGGGAACTGGAACAAAGGAAGCCGCCATGACCAACGAACAACTCCTCGCCGAAATCCGCGAAGCCAACCTCACGTACCTGATGTTGGCTCAGACCCTGATTCGCCAGGACAAGGCCGAAGCGGTTTTCCGTCTGGGCATGAATGAGGAATCTGCCGATATTCTTGCATCGCTGTCCGCAGCACAAGTGATGAAACTGGCGTCCAGAAACACGCTTCTTTGCAGCTTCCGTGTGGACGACAACCTGGTGTGGAGCTTGCTGACCAATCACTCGGCCAAGAAGGTGGGCAACGAAGCCACCAACACCCTGCACGCCAACATCCTGATGGCCAGCCGCGTGTCGGAAGTGCTCTGAAGCAATCGCGCCACCCCGTTTCCACGTCGCCTCCGAAAGCCTGCCATGTCCACACCCGCCAAAGCCCCCGTCAAGAGCGTTCTCAACGAATCCAAGCAGATCGAACGCGCTGCCATGCTGATCCAGATGGGCGCCCGCATGCAGGTGCTGGAGTCGGAAACCACGCTGTCGTACGAACGCCTGATCCGCCTGTACAAAGAAATCGCGGGCAAGTCACCGTCCAAGGGGCAGTTGCCGTTCTCCACCGACTGGTTTCTCACTTGGCAAGAAAACATCCACAGCTCGTTGTTCCTGAATATTTACGAGTACCTGTCCAAGGGCGTGGACCTGGATTCGGTGGAACTGCTGACCAAGGCCTACCGCCTGTACAACGAACAGGTCGCCACGGCGGAAATTGAACCCCTGCTCTCATTCACCCGCGCATGGCGCCTGGTGAAGTTTGTGGACGCCGGTATGCTGACCCGCACCAAGTGCAGCCAGTGCAGCGGCCAGTTTGTGACAGAGCTGTACGAAAACCGTCACTTCACTTGCGGCCTGTGCAACCCGCCCGCACGCGCAGGCAAGAGCAAGACAGCAGGCGCGCTGATGCTGCATTGATGCATTGGCGCAATTTCAGCCTAAAGCGGTGAATGCGCCCTCCCTGCCTGCCTCGATAGCTATAAATTAAATAGCAAACAAAAAAGCCCCGAACGGGGCTTTTTTGCGGCCCGCCGCTTGGGGCAGCAGCTTGCTGGAAAACCGCACGGTCCGTCAGCGCCCCACCAGCAGGGTGCGCACGTTCTCGTCCACGGGCACTGCATAGTTGTGCGCCGCCACCACGTTGTTGCCCGCCGGGGTCACCAACTTCAGGCTGATATACAGCATGGACGCAGACACGGCGTAAGTCCCCACCACCACGGCCTGCGCGTTTTGGGCCTGAATGACCTCGCGCACCTCGCGAGACAACAGCAATTCACCCTGATCACGATGCAACACCAGGTTCTCACGCAATTTGACCTCCGTCACTCGAAGGCCCCGCTGCACCATGCGCCCCGCAATCTGCTCCGAAAAAATACGGCCCAGGCGCGACGATTCGTTCAGACGATCTATGTTGACCAGGGTCGCCACCAACACTGGCTGGCTTGCGTCCAGCGGAGCATTGAGCAGCAACGCGTCGGTGGCACGGTCATTGACCTCGATAAGGTCAGAGCGTGATACACCACCTGCGCCCGCTCGATCGCCGTAGTAGTAGCCGTTGATCGCGTTGGCGCAGCCTTGCACACCCATAGCCACTGGCACGGCCACCAGGCACAGAGCAAAGTGCATTCCCCAGGAACGGCGCTTCATGGCGCAACCACCCGCCAGGCTTTGACGGGTGCTGGGGGCGGCACAGGGAGCGCCGCGGGGGGCGCTTGCATCTTGTAGAGCACGGAGTCGTCCTGCTCGATGTAGTACACATCGGCCGTGCTCGCCAGATAGCGATCACCACTCTCCAGCGACGTTGTGATGAGCACCTCGGTGCGCGTGGGGCCTCCAGCCGCAGGCCCGTCGATAGCGTACTGCGTCAGATCGCTCACAGCCCCCAGCGCGGTCACGCCTGCCAGCATGGATCTGACACCCTGGCGAAAGAGGTACCAGTCGCGAGCCACTCCCACACCCAGAGCCAAACGTGTCCATGGCATGGGTCCCGTGTTGCTCACGCGGGCCTGGTGTTGCACAAGCTGAGTTTCGAAGGTGAGCGTGACTGCGGTGGGCTGCCTGGACAGTGTCACACCCCGGTCCAACAGGCGAGCGATCAGCAACTTGCGGAATCCGTTGTTGAAACTCGTGTCGCCCGACACTGGTTCAAGATAGAGGGGGTACTCGCCAGCCGGCCATGCACTGATCTTGCCCACGATGCGGCTGGCCACATCATCGGCCAGCACATCCCAGTGGTGCACCGCACGGGCCTTCTTCTGGTCACTCGCAGGATAGTTGTCGGCCCGCGGCACATCGAGCGATGAGCAGCCGCCCAGCAGCGACAGCACTACCGCCACAGCCAGGGGCCGCAAGGAAGGGGAACGTTGAGATTTCATGCGCACACGCCCCTTGTCATATTGTGATGCCGTCCAATTGCATCGCACCATCCTAATGGCGGAGACAAGACACCATCACGCGAATAGCGCGGCTTTTGCGTGGCTCTTCGGCCACGCGGCCCCTCTGAGGATGGTCGCCTACAGAGGCGCTCCAGCAGCTGCCGCACAATCCGCCCATGACAGAGACCTCCGCCGCACCGCAGCAACCCGCCCCCACAACCACGACCCTGCCCGAGCAGGAAAGCCTGACAGCGCGTGCCGAAGACCTGCCCGTACCCACCGCAGATCAGACCAGCGCAGAGAACAACCTGGCGCAGTCGCATTCCGTTGCAGGGTCGGCTGCGCCGACCCCGGGCAGCGATGCGCCGCTCGCCACCCCCCTCATGCTCCACATGCCCGTGGACGTGCGCAACCTGTCTCTGGCACTGCTGGCACTGTTTGCCAGCGTGGCCCTGCTGCACTGGGCCAGTGCCGTGTTCATTCCCGTCATGCTGAGCCTGTTGCTCACCACAGCGCTGCGACCGGCGGTAGAAATGTTGCGGCGCTGGCATGTGCCTCGCTGGCTGGGCGCGGGTGTTTTGCTGATCGCCATGGTTTCGGGACTGGCCAGCGCCGCCTGGTCGCTCAGTGACGGAGCGGCCCAATTGGTGGACTCGTTGCCTGTGGCGGCCAAGAAGGTTCGCGACAACATCAAAGCCCGCGCGAGCGGGAACAGCCCCCTCGACACCATGCAACAGGCTGCGACCCAGATCGAGCAGGCAGCCAACGAGAACAGCACAGGCACGACCGTGCCGCGCCGGGGGGTGCAGCGGGTCATCGTCGAACGCCCACCGTTCAATATCCGCGACTATCTCTGGAGCGGCACCATGGGTCTTATGTCGGCCCTGGGACAACTGATGGTGGTGGTGTTTCTGACCTTTTTTGCATTGGCATCGGGCAACCTGTTTCGGACCAAGCTGCTGCGCATTGCAGGCACCAGCCTGGAGCGGCGGAAGGTCACCATCCACGTGCTGGAAGACATCACCCATCAGATACAGCGCTACTTGCTGCTGCAGGTGTTCACCAGCGTTTTGGTGGGCCTGGCAACCGGCACTGCCTACTGGGCACTGGGGCTGGAGAATGCTGCCGTCTGGGGCGTGGTGGCTGCCGTGCTCAACCTCGCGCCCTACATCGGCTCAGCCCTGGTCACGGGGGCGTCAGCCTTGGTGGCATTTTTGCAGTTCGGCACGCTGGACATGGCCCTCGCCATCGGTGGTGCGTCACTGGTCATTCACACCTTGATTGGCAACCTGCTCACCCCCTGGCTCACCAGCCGCACCAGCAGCATGAGCCCCGTGGCCGTGTTCATCAGTGTCCTGGCGTGGGGCTGGCTGTGGGGCCTGTGGGGCCTGCTGCTGGGCATCCCGGTCATGATGGCCGTGAAAGCCGTGTGTGACCGGGTGGAGGATTTGAAGGCAGTGGGGGAGTTGCTAGGAGACTGAACGCCTCCCAGACCCACCCAGCGTCAACCTGTGTTGCGCAGCCCCGCTGCGATCCCGTTGATAGAGATGTGAATCCCCGTCTGCACCCGTTCATCGCTCTGCCCGGCGCGCCAGCGGCGTACCAACTCCACCTGCAAGTGGTGCAGTGGGTCGATGTACGGGAAGCGGTGTTTGATGGAGCGCGCCAGCGCCGTGTTGTGCGTCAGACGCTGCTTGTCGCCGGTGATGCGCGTCAGCGCATCGGCCGTGCGGTGCCATTCGGCCTCGATGCTGGTGAACACCTTTTTGCGCAAACGGGCATCGGTGACCAACTCGCTGTAGCGTGAGGCCAGGGCCAGGTCGCTTTTGGCCAGCACCATGTCCATGTTGGACAGCAGGGTGCGAAAGAACGGCCACTGGCGGTACATCTTTTGCAGCAGGGCCAACTGGCTCTTGGGGTCTTTGCCTTCCAGGTTCACAAAGGCCTCAACGGCCGAGCCAAAACCGTACCAGCCGGGCAGCGTGAGGCGGCACTGGCCCCAACTGAAGCCCCAGGGGATGGCGCGCAGGTCTTCGATCTTCTGGCTGGCCTTGCGGCTGGCGGGGCGCGAGCCGATGTTCAGCTCGGCGATCTCGCGGATGGGGGTGGAGTTGAAGAAATACTCGGTAAAGCCAGGGGTTTCGTAGACCAGCGCGCGGTAGCTGCCCATGCTGGCCAGCGAGAGCTGCGCGGCAGCATCCAGAAAAGCCTTGGTCGCTGGCTTGGTGGGCTGCAGCAGCGTGGCTTCGAGCGTGGCAGCCACCAGGGTTTCGAGGTTGCGGCGGCCGATCTCGGGGTTGGCGTATTTGGAGGCGATGACTTCGCCCTGCTCCGTCAGGCGGATCTGCCCGCGCACGGTGCCGGGGGGCTGGGCCAGGATGGCCTGGTAGCTGGGGCCACCGCCCCGGCCCACCGTGCCGCCCCGGCCGTGGAACATGCGCAGCTGGATGCCGTGGCTGGTGGCCAGTTCGTCGAACAGATCCACCAGCGCGATCTCGGCGCGGTACAGCTCCCAGTTGCTGGTGAAGATGCCGCCGTCCTTGTTGCTGTCGCTGTAGCCGAGCATGATGTCCTGCTCACCCCCGCTGCGCTGCACCAGCGCGGCCACACCGGGCAGCGCATAGAACTCGCGCATGATGGGCGCGGCATTGCGCAGGTCTTCAATGGTTTCAAACAGCGGCACCACGATGAGGTGGTTCTTGGACTCCACGTCCAGGGTACCGTTCATCAGGCCCACTTCCTTTTGCAGCAGCAGCACTTCGAGCAAGTCGCTCACCGTTTCGGTGTGGCTGATGATGTAGTGGCGGATGGCTTCATGGCCGAAGCGCTCGCGCATGACCCGGGCCGTTTCAAAGATGGCCAGCTCGCCCTGGGCGTGGGCCGAATACTCGGCGCCCACCACACGCAGCGGGCGCGCGTCGTTGAGCAGCTTGATGAGCAGCGCGCGTTTGGCAGCCTCCTGAAGGCTGGCATAGTTCGGCTCGATGCGGGCTGCAGCCAGCAACTCGGCCACCACTTCTTCGTGTTTGTCGGAGCTTTGGCGCAGATCCACCGTGGCCAGGTGAAAACCAAACACCTGCACGGCACGAATCAGCGGATGCAGGCGCTCGGCGGCCAGAGACTGGCCATGGTGCGACTTGAGGGACGCTTCGATCACCCGCAGGTCGGCCAAAAACTCTTCGGGGCTGGCGTATGCGTTTTGTGGTGCCACAGCGTGGCGCGCGGCTTCGCCACCCGTCAGGTCCTTGAGCGAAGCGGCCAGGCGGGCATAAATACCGGTGAGCGCACGGCGGTAGGGCTCGTCGACGCGGTGTTCATTGGTGTCGGGTGAGCGCAGGGCCAGCGCCTCCATCTCGGCAGACACCTGCACCAGGCGCGCCGACAGCGACAGCTCGCCGCCCAGGTAGTGCACCTCCGTCAGGTAGTGGCGCAGGGCCACCTCGGCCTGGCGGCCCAGGGCGTATTGCAGGGTCTGTGCGGTGACATTGGGGTTGCCGTCGCGGTCGCCACCAATCCATTGGCCCATGCGCAGAAAGCTGTGCACGGGGTACTGGCCCAGTTCGTTCTCCAGATCGGCGTAGATCTTGGGGATCTCGCGCAGAAAGGTGGCTTCGTAATAAGAGAGGGCGTTCTCGATCTCGTCGGCCACGGTGAGCTTGCTATAGCGCAGCAGGCGTGTTTGCCACAACTGGGCCACACGGGCGCGCAGCAGGGCCTCGTTGGCGGCCAGCTCGCGCGGCGTGAGCGCGTCTTTGGCGCTGTTGTAGAGCTGGGCCCGCACCTGAATGTCGTCGCGCACGGCCAGCAGCTGGGCGATGTCGCGCTCGGCGTCCAGAATGCTCTTGCGCTGCACTTCGGTGGGGTGGGCCGTGAGCACAGGGGCCACGTAGCTGCCCGCCAGCGTCTGCGAAATCGTCTTGGGCGCAATGCCCGCCCAGCGCAGGCGCGACAGGGCCACCTCGATGCTGCCCTCTTGCGTGTCGCCCGCGCGCTCGTGCACGGCGCGGCGACGGATGTGGTGGCGGTCTTCGGCCAGGTTGGCCAGGTGGCTGAAATAGGTAAAGGCGCGGATCACGCTCACCGTCTGGTCGCCAGACAGCGACTTGAGCAGCTTCTTGAGCGCACGGTCGGCCTCCTGGTCGGCGTCGCGCCGGAAGGCCACAGAGAGCTTGCGCACCTGCTCAACGAGTTCGTAGGCGTCCACCCCTTCCTGCTCACGAATCACATCACCCAGAATGCGCCCCAGCAGGCGGATGTCGTCAATCAGGGGCTGGTCCTTGTCGGATCGTTTCATGCAGGTGTCTCCGGAATGGATGGGGTGGCCCGGCGCCGCGTGCCTGCACGACCGCAGGCTGCACCAGCCCCAGTGCGGGCGCATGCTAGCATCCTGAGCCCCTGAATAATTACAAACAGGTTACGAACTTGAGCGCCTTGCAAACACCCCCCATCGTCATCGCCACACGCGAAAGCCGCCTCGCGTTATGGCAGGCCGAGCATGTCAAAGCGCTGCTCGAGGCCCGTGGCCACAGCGTGCAACTGCTGGGCATGACGACCAAGGGCGATCAGATCCTGGACAAGTCGCTCAGCAAGGTGGGCGGCAAGGGCTTGTTTGTGAAAGAGCTGGAAGTGGCGCTGGAAGAGGGCCGCGCCGACATCGCCGTACATTCGCTCAAGGACGTGCCCATGGAGCTGCCCGAGGGTTTTGCCCTGGCCTGCGTGATGGAGCGCGAAGACCCGCGCGATGCGTTTGTCTCACCGAACTACCCGAACCTGGATGCCCTGCCACAAGGTGCCGTGGTGGGCACCTCCAGCCTGCGCCGCCAGGTGCTGCTGCAAGCCCTGCGGCCAGACCTGAAGATCGAACCCCTGCGCGGCAACCTGGACACCCGCCTGCGCAAGCTCGACGAAGGGCAATACGACGCCATCGTGCTGGCGGCAGCGGGCCTCAAACGGTTGGGCCTTGAAAGCCGCATCCGCGCCACCTTCGACCCCACCGCCATGCTGCCCGCGGCGGGCCAGGGCGCCTTGGGCATCGAGGTGCGCAGCGACCGCCAGGACCTCATCGACGCACTGGCACCCCTGGCGCACCACGCCACCTGGCTGACCGTGGCCGCCGAGCGCGCCGTGAGCCGCGCCATGGGCGGCAGCTGCTCCATGCCTTTGGCAGCACACGGCGTACTGGCCGGCGGTGTGTTGCAGCTTGACGCGGCCTGGGGCGACCCCGACGGGCAAACGCCACTGGTGCGCGCACAGGCCAACGCCCCCGTCACAGCGCTGACGCAGGCCGAGGCTCTGGGCGAAGCGATTGCCCAGCGCCTGCGTTCCGGTGGCGCCCGGGGCGTGGCCCCGGCGCATAACGCCTGATTGCACACGTGATGGCCCGGGTCATCGTCACGCGGCCCGCCCGCGAGGCGGACCATTGGGTAGGGCTACTGCAAGCGCGGGGCATCCATGCCGTGGCACTGCCACTCATCGCCATTGGCCCCAGTACCGATCCCATTGCGCAGCAAGCGCTTCACACGGCCTGCGCGCAGCGGGACCAGTACCGCGCTCTGATGTTTGTCAGCGGCAACGCCGTGGTTCATTTTTTTGCACCAAATCACCCTCTCGCGCCCGACTATCCATCAGTAGCAGCTATAAAAACAAGAGCATGGGCGCCCGGTCCTGGCACAGCGCGCGCGCTGGAGCATGCGGGAGTCCCCCGCGAGCACATCGACGGCCCCGCTCCCGACGCACCGCAGTTCGACTCCGAATCCCTGTGGCGGCAGGTTGCCCCCCAGATACGGCCGGGGGACCGCGTGCTCATCGTGCGGGGCCGATCGGCCACACCACAGAGCGCACATGAAGCCACCCAGGGCACGGGCCGGGACTGGTTGGCAAGGCAGATCGAAGCGGCCGGTGGGCAGGTAGAGTTTGTGGTGGCCTACGAACGGGGTGCGCCCCGGCTCACGGAGGCCGAGGTGGCGTTGGCACAACAGGCGGCACAGGACGGGTCTTTCTGGTTGCTGAGCAGTTCCGAAGCCGTCGGCCACCTGGCGCAAGCCCTGCCCGCCCAACACTGGGGCACCGCCTGCGCCTTGGCCACCCACCCGCGCATCGCTGACGCCGCCCGGGCGGCAGGCTTTGGCACCGTAAGGGAATGCCGTCCGTCATTGGAAGATGTGGTGGCCTCGATAGAATCGGCCGCATGAGTTCTGTGCCCCCCCACGATCCGTCCCACGCGCCCCCGGCCGCACCAGCAAACGCGCCCACCAGCAGCGCCGTGCCAGCCCCTGGGACACTGGCTGCGCCTGCCGCCACAGGGCGCAGCGGCCTGGTCACGGTGTTGCTGGGTGCCATGGCCGCCGGTGCACTGCTCAGCAGCGGCATGTTGTGGCAAAAGCTCAGCGCCATCCAGGAACAACTGGCCCGGCAATCCGCAGATTCAGGTGCGCTGGCCATCGAGGCCCGCAGCATGGCCCGCCAGGCCGAAGAACTGGTGCGCGACACGGCAGCGCGCCTGTCAGTGGCCGAAGCCCGCGTGAGTGAAGTGGCACTGCAGCGCAGCCAACTCGAAGAACTGATGCAAAGCCTGTCGCGCTCGCGCGACGAGAACTTGGTGGTCGACATCGAATCGGCCGTACGGCTTGCCCAGCAACAAGCACAGCTCACCGGGAGCCTGGAGCCCCTGGTGGCCGCGCTCAAAAGCGCCAACCAGCGCATTGAGCGCGCCGCGCAGCCGCGACTGGCTCCGGTACAACGCGCCATCGGCCGTGACTTGGACCGCCTGACCCGCGCCACCGTGACCGACACCGCCGGCCTGCTGGCGCGGTTGGATGACCTGGTGCGGCAGGTGGATGAATTGCCGGTGCAAAACGCAGTCGCCCAGGCTGCCGCCACAAAACGCCTCACAGCCCCCCCCAATGCACAAGGTGCCAAACCCGCCAACCAGGGCGACCTGGCCTGGTGGGAGGCCGCCTTGCAGCGCAGCTGGGAAGTGGTGCGTGACGAGGCCCGTGGCCTGGTTCGCGTGAGCCGTATCGACCAGCCAGAAGCCATCTTGCTGGCCCCCGAACAGACGTTCTTTTTGCGCGAGAACCTCAAGCTCAAGCTGCTCAATGCGCGCCTGGGCGTTCTGGCCCGCCAGTTCGAGTCGGCCCGTGCAGACCTGGCTGCCGCCACAGCCGCGCTGAACAAATATTTCGACCCCGCTGCGCGCCGCACGCAAAACGCGGCCTCGATCCTGCAGCAGGCCCAGGCCAGCATGAAGGCGGCGGAGCTGCCGCGCCTGGACGAAACCCTTGCGGCGCTGGCCACAGCAGCCGCTGGACGGTGAGGATGATGGTCATGCCCCCACTGAGCCGCTGCACACCCAACCCCTCGCGCGGGCCGACACAGCCACTGCGGGGTGGCCCTGGCTCGGCATCCCGTGCCTGGGCTGCGCCCGTATTGCAGGCCACCGGCGCACGCGGCGCATCGGACCACTGATATGCGTGCTGCACTTTGGCTTCTGGCGTTATTTGGTGTGGCGGTGGCTGCTGCTTTGTTTGCCGGCAACAACCAGGGCACCGTCACCCTGTACTGGCCGCCCTATCGCATCGATTTGTCGCTCAACATGGTGGTGCTGCTGCTCGTGGGCAGCTTTGTCACCATCTACGCGGCGCTGCGCGCCCTGACGGCGCTGCTGGAACTGCCACACCAGGCCCGTCGCTGGCGCGTTCAGCAAAAAGAGCGCGCCATGCATGGCGCCCTGCTCGACGCACTGACACACATGCTCGGTGGCCGTTTCATCCGTTCACGCAAAGCGGCGGTGGCGGCACTGTCGCAAGAACACGCACTGGAAGCTGGCGGTGATGCCGTGCCCCATGGCAAACAACTGCGTGCGCTGGCCCACATGATTGCGGCTGAGTCGTCACACGCCTTGCAGGACAGCCCCACACGTGAACGCCATTTGCAGGACGCCCTGCAGGAAGCGCCTATGCGTGGCACCGTGAACGAGCAGGAAATGCACGAAGGCACGCAGATGCGCGCTGCCCGCTGGTCGCTGGACGACCGCGATGCAGGCGCCGCACTCGACCGCCTGGCCGCACTGCCCCAGGGTGCAGCGCGGCGCACCTTGGCCCTGCGCATCAAGCTCAAGGCCACCCGGCTGGCACGACAGACCCAAGAGGCGCTGGACACCGCGCGCCTGCTGGGCAAACACCGTGCGTTCTCACCCGCTGCGGCCCAAAGCATCGTGCGTGGTCTGGCCACCGAACTCATCAACAGCGCACACGACACCGCACAGCTTCAGCAAATCTGGCTGTCTCTGGAAACCTCCGAGCGCAACATGCCCGAACTGGCCATCCATGCCGCGCAGCGGCTGGCCACCTTGGGCGGCGACGCCACGCAGGTGCGTAGCTGGCTGCTGCCCGTGTGGGAGCGCATGGTGGACCTGCCCAATGCGCTGCCAGAGCACCACGCCCTGAAACTTGTGCGCGCCCTTGAATCGGGTCTGGATGCACTGGATGGCCCCTGGCTGGTCCGCATTGAGTCGGCCCAGCAGGCCAACCCACGCGATGCCCGCCTGCAGTACCTGGCGGGCATGGCGTGCCTCAAGAGACAGCTTTGGGGCAAGGCCCAGCAGTTGCTGACCCAAGCCGCCCACCAGCTGTCTGATGCCCCGCTTCGCGCCAGCGCCTGGCGCCATCTGGCCGAACTGGCGGAGCAACGCGGCGATCAGGGCACTGCCGCCACCGCATGGAAACAGGCAGCACTGGGTCGATGACCCCCGGCACCAAGGGCCTCACAGCCTGACCACCCTTGTGCGGGAAAGGCCCCCGCCCAGAGGGCCATCGGCACACCGTCACACCAACAGCTCCTGCGGCGCCACAACCTGGCGCAGTGTGGCCTGGCGCGCCTCCCGTTTGTGCACCAACCAGCGGCAGCCCCTGCAAATACCGCACAGCATTGGGGAACTTTGAGCGCTCAAGGCCTATCAATTCATTTTTTTTGAATTGAAGCGTCAATCTGCCTGAAGCCGAACCCGGCCACGGCTTCCTACACTGGTTCATCGCTGAACTGCCTGCATGCCTTGGCCTGCGGCCCCAGTGCCTTCCCCTTACCGAACTGCCCACGCCTTTTTGATGACTGTCTCTGCCACCGCCACTGCGACCACCCCGCGCCGCTACACACGCACCGCCATGCTTTTGCACTGGGTGCTAGGCCTCGCGCTGATCGGTCTGTTTGGCGTCGGGATCTACATGGCCGATCTGCCGTTTTCACCACAGCGCTTGAAGCTCTACAACTGGCACAAATGGGCAGGCGTGACCATTCTTGTGCTGTCGGCGCTGCGCCTTGTATGGCGCGCCACACACCGCCCGCCCGCCCTTCCTGGTTCGGTTGAAAACGCCATGCCCGGCTGGCAGAAGTGGGCGCACCACGGCACCCACCACCTGCTCTATGCGCTGTTCTTTGCGGTCCCGCTGGTTGGCTGGGCCTACAGCTCTGCGGCGGGTTTCCCCATCGTGTTCCTGGGGCTGTGGCAATTGCCCGACTTTGTCCCTGCCAGCAAGGAGCTGGCAGAGGCCATCAAGCCCTGGCACCAGTACACGGCCTTTGCCCTGGCCGGATTCGCGGTGTTGCACATCGCCGCCGCGCTCAAGCACCATTTTGTGGACCGCGATGGCCTGCTGGCCCGCATGCTGCCCGGCCCGCGCTGAGTGGCCCGCGCAGGCCGCTGTTTCTCATTTTTTCGACATGTGTTTTCTGGAGTTTTCATGAACGTGCTTTCGACCTTCTCCCGTGTTGTGCTGGGCTCCGCCCTGGTGCTGGGCGCCCACGCAGCGCTTGCCCAGCAGCAGCTGGTGCCCGCCCAGAGCGAGGTGCAGTTCACCGCCCGCCAGATGGGCGTGCCGCTGGAAGGCCATTTCAAGAAGTTCAGCGCCCAGGTAGCGTTTGACCCCACCAAGCTGGCGAGCAGCAAGATCGCCTTCACGGTCGATACGGGCAGCGCCACGCTGGGCTCGCGCGAAACCGATGCCGAGCTGCCCAAGCCCGTCTGGTTCAACGTGCCCCAGTTTCCCCAGGCCCAATTCGTGTCGTCCAGCATCAAGGCGCTGGGCAGCGGCAAGTTTGACGTGGCGGGCACGCTCACCATCAAGGGCAATGCCCAGAATGTGGTGGTCCCCGTGACACTGACCCAGGCCGGCGCCACCACCACAGCCACCGGCGCACTGCCCATCAAGCGCCTGACCTTCAAGATCGGTGAAAACGAATGGGCAGACACCTCGATGGTGGCTGACGACGTTCAGGTCAAGTTCAAGCTGGCGCTGACCGGCGTTGGCAAGCTCTGAGCGCCTTTCACGAACCGGTGCAGGCCTCTCTCTGCCTCCGCGCCCTGCAAAGGGGTTGTTGGCCACACCAGCTGGTCCCTTCTTGTCCCGATCCCGGCTGGTGCCCCGGCACCGCCTTCTCGATTTCCCCGTTCTCCATCCCTTTTTGATTTTCAGGAGTTTCCATGCGCAAGTCCCTCTTCGCCCTGGCCGCCGCAGCAGCCACCCTGCTGGTTGCTGGTGCCGCACAAGCCCAATCGGCCAACTACGCCATTGACCCGACCCACACGTTTGCGTCGTTTGAAATCAGCCACTTTGGCGCCGCCGTGAACCGTGGCCGCTTCGACAAGAAGGAAGGCACTGTGCAGCTCGACAAGGCAGGCAAGACCGGCAAGGCAGAGGTCACCTTCGACATGACGTCGATCAACACCGGCACGGCTGCTTTTGACAAGCACCTGCAAAGCGCCGATCTGTTTGACGCCGCCAAGCACCCCACGATGAAGTTCGTTTCCAGCAAGTTCGTCTTCAACGGCGACAAGGTGGCCAGCGTGGAAGGCCAGCTCACCTTGCTGGGCAAAACCGGCCCCGTGACGCTGAAGGCCAACCAGTTCAACTGCTACGACAGCCCCATGCTCAAGCGCGAAGTGTGCGGCGGCGACTTTGAAGCCACCATCGATCGCACCCAATGGGGCATGAACTACGGCGTGGAATGGGGCTTCCCCAAGAACGTGCGCCTGGTGGTGCAGATCGAAGCCGTCAAGCAGTAATCCAGACGGGATTCAGACCAGGGCGCCCTGTGCGCCCCGGCAAGCCACCCAGGGCAGCAATGCCAGGGTGGCTTTTTCTTTGCGGCCATCGCCCCGAGACCCGCCACGGCGTGTGGCGTGCAGCATAAGAAACACCGTGCAAGCGATTAGAAAATTAACTTAACGTAAATCAATTACGAATAGTAGAATTACTCACCCATCTGAGGAGACCTTGCATGAACGCCGTCCTGAAAAAGCCCGACCTGGCCACCCTGCCCGCACCCGCCGCCGTCCAGCAGCTGCACCACTTCGCCTACAAGGCCCGCGACGCAGAAGAAACGCGCCAGTTTTACGAAGACATCCTGGGCCTGCCCCTGTACCACATCATCCAGAGCGACTACGTGCCCAGCACGGGCGAATACTGCCCCTACACACACTTCTTCTTTCGCCTGCAGGACGGATCGTTCATCGCCTTCTTCGACCTGGGCGACGACGTGAAGGCCGAGCCTTCGCCCAACACGCCGCTGTGGGTCAACCACATCGCCTTCCGCGTGAACACCGTAGAAGAACTGGAGAACACCAAGCAGCGCCTGGAGGCCCATGGCGTGGAAGTGCTGGGTGTCACCGACCACCACATTTTCAAGAGCATCTACTTCTTCGACCCCAACGGTATTCGCCTGGAGTTGTCGGCCCAACTGGCCAACGAAGAGCAGATGGAAAAAGACAGCACCGTGGCCCACGCCCGCCTGAACGAATGGACGGCGCGCAAGGAGCAATGGCGCAAAGAGCGTGCCGAAGGCAAGACCGCCGAGCCGCTTAAGCCCCAACAGAACGACCGGCCGGAGTTCGTGCGCGCATAGCGCACCAAGGCCCCGCCACACGCAACACGGCCCATTCGCCAGCCGCTGGGTGTACGCACCCGGCGGTGAATGCCGAAGCCGGTGCGCCGCCCGCCAAATAACGATAAAAAACGGTTAAAGCGTTTGATTTATATGCACTACAAGCTATTAAAAATATAGCAAATTAAACCATCAGCCCGTTAGCCCAACTGCTGATGCGCCCGCATCATCTGGTGGCGCTGCCAGTAGTGACCGACCACCGCGTTGAACGGGTCTTTTTCCTTCTTTAGGCCAGACAGTTTGATCTTGGTGGTCTTGGCGCCCAACATGCCCTTTTCAGGATGCGTGACGATGAGGGCATTGCCAAAACTGCTTTCCTTGAACTCCAGGGACTTGACGGCGTCCCAGAACACCGTGGTCTCATCGGCCGAGGTGCGAATACCTTCAATGCTCACCTCCACCGTGTCGGCGCCTTTGAGTGCAAACACCACGGGCGGAAAATACTGGAGCACCAGCGCACGCTCCTGATCATTGGCAGGCTCATAGCGGTAGGCCAGGCTGCGTTCATGGTCCTGCGCAAACTGCTGCTCGCGGGCACTCCATAGGCGCTGCTCGATGCCCTCGGCCGTCAGTATCTCCTGCGCCCAGGTGGCTGTCGGCACGCGCACGGCGATGGCACCGTAATCACGTGCCTTGAGCGCCATGCCCACATGGCGCAGGCGCTCGGGCATGGCCGGGTGCGAGTCAAAGGGATGTGGCACGTTGGCCGTTTTCATGGCGGCCAGAAAATCGTCCGACGTAGCGTATGACGCCAACCCCTGGGCCACAAAACCCGCAATACCCAAGGTGTGGTCATGCCGTTGGTCGCGCCCAAACAGTTCATCCTCGATCTTGTGGCGATATTGGGCGTAGGCCGCAATCTTCACCAGCGACTGCGCAATGGCGGCCGGAGACACCAGCTTGGCCGCCATCCGATCGGCCTTGAACTCGCGCTCGCGGCTGTCGCGCGCCAGCGCGATCTCGAAGATGGTGCGGTACAGGTCCAGCAGCGGCGACACCACGGCCGTGAGACCGCCAGAGCGCATGGCGTAACGGTAGTGGTCAAACTGCACGAGCTTGGGGCCCAACCGGGCGCTGCGTTGCGTGTCGCCTCCGCGCAGGTGAGCCAACTCGTGGCCAAACACGGCATCCGCCTCGGCCTGGTCGAGGATGCGCAAAAGGGGCAGGCTCACAAAGAGCGTGCGGCCTGTGAGCGTCTGGTTGCCCACGGTCAGCGGGGCTTCCGTGACGAAGAAGTTGGCGTCAATGCCCGCAACGATGTGCTGGGGCGGATCGGTTTTGAGGCGCTGGGCCATGTGGCGGATGCGCTTCCACAGCAGCGGAGCATCGGTCTCGGACACCAATTCACCCACGGCCTGGCTGTCCGACTGCACCCGCTTGAAGATACCCGCCACCGCCACCAGCACGCCGGCCGCTACGGCCAGCCCCACCACGATGATGAGTTTGGGTGAATACTTGTGAAAGAACACTGCCGTCACCCAGAACGACAACCACACCGCCATACAGCCCTGCAGCACAAGGGCCGCAGCGCTGGCCACCGTGGTCAGGCGCCAGCCAGTGACGAAGCTCGCGTACTGCAGCGTGCGGTCGGCAAAGGCCAGGCCTGCCAGGCCCAGAACGGCCATCAACAACACGGCGCTGGCCACCAGGGTCTCCCGTGACACCTTGCGGGCCAGGTCGAACTGCCAGGCGTCAGAGAACCGATCGCACAGGGCCTCGCGGTAGTCCTGCGCCGCAGGGTCCGTGCTATTGCAGATGGCGGACGGGGGGTTATTGCGGTAGTAGTCCTTGCGCGCCTGCTTCTCGGCGGGCTGTGTGCCTTTTTCAGCATCGATGCGCTGGCCGATACCCTGGACAAAGCGGGCATCCTGGTCACGCTGGGCGTAGCCCGCGAACACATAGGTCACCGCAGGGACCAGAAAAAGTGAGAGCAGCGCATACACAAAGACCTTGGCCAGGCCCACTCGCAAGGCAGATGGAAACGTCATGGGGTTCGGATGGCTGTTGTGGCCCCGCCAGCGGCACGCAAGGCACCAGGGCCGTGTTGTGTCCGCGTTGGCGCATGCCGTTGTTGTAGATGGCGATCCGGCGAACACAGATGGAGCCCGGTCCGCGTTGCCGCGTCCTCCTCGCTCCATGGGCCGCGATTATTGGTGCGCAAGGACGGGCTCGCCGAGGCACAAGGTAACCATTGGATAGAAGCGCCCGACAGACGGTCGTGCACGGGCCCACACGCTGGCGCCCAGGCTCGCATGAACGCGATGGTGGCGCGGCCTCATGCTCCCTTAAAATGGCGGGTTCACCCTCTTGTCCGTCGATGTGCCCCAGCGGCTACATCCACCACTGCCACACCCATGAGCACGCCCCAACCACAACCTGGCCTCGAAAGCCTGTCCAAGTCCTTTGAACCTGCTGCGCTGGAAGCCCACTGGGGCCCCGAATGGGAAAAGCGCGGGTATGGCACTGCAGGCCACCGTGGCACGGGCCAGCCCAAGGCGGGCGAACCCGCCTTTTCCATCCAGCTGCCACCCCCCAACGTGACGGGCACGCTGCACATGGGCCACGCATTCAACCAGACCATCATGGACAGCCTCACGCGCTACCACCGCATGAAGGGCTTCAATACGGTGTGGGTGCCGGGCACCGACCACGCGGGCATCGCCACGCAGATCGTGGTGGAGCGCCAACTGCAGGAACTTGGCATCAGCCGCTACGACATGGGCCCTACCCCGCCCGAGGCGCGCAAGAATTTTGTGAGCAAGGTGTGGGAGTGGAAGGAAAAGTCGGGGAACACCATCACCACGCAGATGCGCCGCATGGGCGACAGCGTGGACTGGAGCCGCGAATACTTCACCATGGACGACAAGCTGTCCAAGGTGGTGACCGACACCTTCGTGAAGCTGTACGAGCAGGGCCTGATCTACCGCGGCAAGCGCCTGGTGAATTGGGACCCGAAGCTGCAGTCCGCCGTGTCCGACCTGGAAGTGGAGAGCGAAGAAAAAGACGGCTCGCTGTGGCACATCGCCTACCCATTGGCCGATGGATCGGGCAGCCTGACGGTGGCCACCACCCGCCCCGAGACCATGCTGGGCGACGTGGCGCTGATGGTGCACCCCGAGGACGCACGCTACACCCACCTCATCGGCAAGATGGTGAACCTGCCGCTGTGCGACCGCCAGATCCCCATCATTGCGGACGACTACGTGGACAAGGAATTCGGCACGGGCGTGGTCAAGGTGACCCCCGCGCACGACCAGAACGACTACGCCGTGGGCCAGCGCCACAAGCTGCCGATGATTGTGGTGCTGACGCTGCAAGCCACCATCAACGAAAACGCGCCCGCCAAGTACCAGGGCATGGACCGCTTCGTGGCCCGCAAGGCCGTGGTGGCCGACCTCGAAGCCATGGGCGCGCTGGTCGAGGTGAAGAAGCACAAGCTCATGGTGCCGATCTGCACCCGCACCGGCCAGGTGATCGAGCCCATGCTGACCGACCAGTGGTTCGTGGCCATGAGCAAGGTGAGCGACCAGGACCCCACGGGCAAGAGCATCGCGCAAAAGGCCATCGACGCCGTGGCCAGCGGCGAAGTGACCTTTGTGCCCGAGAACTGGGTGAACACCTACAACCAGTGGATGAACAACATCCAGGACTGGTGCATCAGCCGCCAGCTGTGGTGGGGCCACCAGATTCCGGCGTGGTACGACGAAGACGGTAACGTGATCGTGGCCCGCGACGAAGCAGAGGCCCAGGCCAAGGCCCCGGGCAAGAAACTGCGCCGCGACGAGGACGTGCTGGACACCTGGTACTCGTCCGCGCTCGTGCCCTTCAGCACCATGGGCTGGCCCGAACAAGGCGATGCGCCCACCGACGACTTCAACCTGTACCTGCCCAGCAGCGTGCTGGTGACGGGCTACGACATCATCTTCTTCTGGGTCGCCCGGATGATCATGATGACCACGCACTTCACAGGCCGGGTGCCGTTCAAGCACGTGTACATCCACGGCCTGGTGCGCGACGCGCAGGGCAAGAAGATGTCCAAGTCCGAAGGCAACGTGCTTGACCCGGTGGACCTGATCGACGGCATTGCGCTGGAGCCCCTGCTGGACAAGCGCACCACCGGCCTGCGCAAGCCGGAGACCGCGCCCACCGTGCGCAAGAACACGCAAAAGGAATTCCCCGAGGGCATTCCTGCCTACGGCGCCGATGCGCTGCGCTTCACCTTTGCCGCCCTGGCCAGCCTGGGGCGCAGCATCAACTTCGACAGCAAGCGCTGCGAGGGCTACCGCAACTTCTGCAACAAGCTCTGGAACGCCAGCCGCTTCGTGCTGATGAACTGCGAAGGCCAGGACTGTGGCCTGATGGAGCACACCAAGGCCGATTGCGCGCCCGGTGGCAAGGCGCATGGCTACATGGCGTTCAGCCAGGCCGACCGCTGGATCATGTCGCTGCTTCAAAAAACCGAGGCCGAGGTGGCCAAGGGCTTTGCCGAATACCGCCTGGACAACGTGGCCAACACGATCTATGACTTTGTCTGGAACGAGTACTGCGACTGGTACCTGGAAATCGCCAAGGTGCAGATCCAGAACGGCACCGAAGCACAGCAACGCGCCACGCGCCGCACGCTGATCCGCGTGCTGGAAGCCATCTTGCGGCTGGCACACCCCATCATCCCGTTCATCACCGAAGCCCTGTGGCAAACCGTGGCGCCTGTGGCGGGTCTGAAGGGCGAATCGGTCAGCATCGTCCGCTACCCCGAGGCCCAGCCCGAAAAGATCGACGAGGCCGCTATCGCGCACATGGGCCGTGTGAAGGGCCTTGTGGACGCCTGCCGCGCTCTGCGCGGCGAGATGAACGTCTCGCCCTCCACCCGCCTGCCGTTGTACGTGGTCGGTGACACCGACTTCATGCGTGGCGTAGCCCCTGTGCTGCAGGCGCTGGCCAAGCTCAGCGAAGTCAAGGTGTTTGACGAAGACGCCGCCTGGGCCGCCGCCGCGCAGGCCTCACCCGTGGCGGTGGTGGGCGACGCCCGCATGTGCCTCTACATGGAGATTGACGTAGCGGCAGAGAAGGTGCGCCTGTCCAAGGAAATCACCCGCATCGAGGGCGAAGTCACCAAGGCCAACACCAAGCTCGGCAACGAAGCTTTTGTGGCCAAGGCCCCGCCTGCCGTGATCGATCAGGAGAAAAAGCGCATTGCCGACTTTGGCGCCACTTTGGGTCGATTGCGCGATCAGCTGACACGCCTGGGCTGAAACCCACGCAATACTGACCGTTGCACGAAACACGGGGTCGGCCTCTATCACCGGCCCCGTTTCACGCTGGCACTCGACACGCATTGACTGAAGGAGCCCCATGACTGTTGCCACCACCGTCCGCAAAGCCGTTTTCCCCGTCGCCGGCCTCGGCACACGCTTTCTTCCCGCCACCAAAGCATCGCCCAAGGAAATGCTGCCTGTGGTGGACAAACCGTTGATCCAATACGCCGTAGAAGAGGCCTATGCCGCAGGCATCCGCCACATGATTTTTGTGACGGGTCGCAGCAAGCGCGCCATTGAAGACCATTTCGACACCGCCTACGAGCTGGAGGCCGAACTGGAGGCGGCAGGCAAGAAAGAGCTGCTGGAGCTGGTCCGCTCCATTCAGCCCGACGACATGGATTGCGCCTTTGTGCGCCAGCCCCGCTCGCTCGGTCTGGGCCATGCCGTGCTGTGCGCCGAACCGCTGGTCGGCAAAGAGCCCTTTGCCGTCTTGCTGGCCGATGACCTGATGGTGGGGCCTGCCAACGGAGAACCCGTGCTCAAGCAGATGGTGACCGCCTTTCGCCAACAAGGCCGCTCGGTGATCGCCGTGCAGGAAGTCCCCGAAGACCAGGTGCACCGCTACGGCATCGTGGCAGGCGAGCCCGCCGGTGGCCCGCTGATCCGCATTGACCGCATTGTGGAAAAGCCCAAAGCCGACGTCGCCCCATCGCGCATGGGTGTGGCGGGCCGCTACATCCTCACGCCCGGTGTCTTTGACGAGATCCGCCATCAGCAACGCGGCGTGGGCGGCGAAATCCAGCTCACCGATGGCATCGCCCGCCTGATGCAGAACGAGGCCGTGTACGCTTTTCAGTATCAGGGCAAGCGCTACGACTGCGGCAGCAAGGAAGGTTTTCTGGAGGCGACCGTAGAGTTGGCCTTGCAGCACCCACAAGTGGGCAAACACTTCCGCGAATACCTGAAGACCTTGGCGCTGTAACCCACGGTGTGTTCACACCGCTTCAATTTTGATAGCTGCCAGCGCTTATCTAGAAAGCGCTGGCAGCTATTTTTATGGCTATTTCTACCTGCGGCGCAGGATGTGGATGAACTCTTCACCCACGGTCTGCTGCTCCACAAGCTCATTGCCTGTTTGCTTGGCAAACGCCTGAAAGTCGCGCAGCGACCCTTTGTCTGTGGCAACCACCTTGAGCAACTGCCCGCTGGCCATGTCGGCCAAGGCCTTCTTGGCCTTGAGAATGGGCAAAGGGCAGTTCAGGCCCCGGGTATCGATTTCTTTGTGAGCATCCATGGTCGTCAGTCCTTTGGCGGCAGGTCGTCCAGCCCGCGGCGCCGTTCCGCATTTTCCTCAGCGGTAAAAAACACAGGCTCATGCCCCCGGGTGCGCAACCAGTCTGCGAGCGCATACCCGGTGCCCGCTGGCCAGCATTTGAGGTCTGCGAGATCGTACAGCCGGTAGTCCACCAGTTCGGGCGACAGGCGCACATCACCCTCGGCCACGACATGGTAGGCAATGATGACCTGATTCATGCGCAAAAACTCGTACGCCCCCACCAAGGTGGCGGAAAGCACGTCCAGGTTGGTCTCTTCCTTCACCTCGCGCGCAATGCCCTCCTGGGGCGACTCGCCCGCCTCCATGAAGCCCGTGATCAGCGCAAACATCTTGCCCGGCCAGGCGGCATTGCGGGCCAACAGCACCTTGCCGCCAATCTCCACAATCGCCGCCAGCACGGGCGTGGGGTTGTTCCAGTGTGTCCAGCCACAGGCGGGGCAACGCAAGCGCTCTTTGTCGCCGCCATCTTCTGCCAAGGTAATGGGCTGCAAAGAGGTTCCGCAATGGGTGCAGTGTCGGGCTTCGTAGTGCATATACTATTATTTTGATAGCTGCCGGCGCTTATTCATCAAGCGCCAGCACCCAGTTTCATCAAAAAAACGTGCCGAGCAGGCACTTCGCGTCAGGCGGGGAAAACGCCGGTGGACAGGTACCGGTCACCCCGGTCGCACACGATGAAAACAACGGTGGCATTGCTGTCGCGCGCTGCAATCTGTTGCGCCACCCAGCAGGCGCCAGCCGCAGAGATGCCTGCGAAGATGCCCTCTTCTCGCGCCAGGCGGCGGCACATGTCTTCGGCGTTGTCCTGGCTCACGTAGACCAGTTCGTCTACCGTGCTCGCGTCATAAATCTTGGGCAGGTACTCCTGCGGCCACTTGCGGATACCCGGAATACGCGAACCTTCTTCGGGTTGCGCTCCAATGATCTGAATCGCCGGGTTCTTTTCTTTCAGGAAACGCGACACCCCGGTGATGGTGCCCGTGGTGCCCATGGCGCTCACAAAATGGGTGATGCGCCCGCCGGTTTGCTCCCAAATTTCGGGGCCCGTGGTTTCGTAGTGGATACGCGGGTTGTCGGGGTTGGCAAACTGATCCAGCACCTTGCCCTCGCCGCGTTTTTGCATGGCTTCTGCCAGGTCGCGCGCATGTTCCATGCCGCCGCTCTTGGGCGTCAGCACCAGCTCCGCCCCAAAAGCCTTCATGGTCTGCGCGCGTTCAATCGACAGGTCTTCTGGCATCACCAGCACCATGCGGTAGCCCTTGATGGCCGCCGCCATGGCCAGCGCAATCCCCGTGTTGCCCGAGGTGGCCTCGATCAAGGTGTCGCCAGGGCGGATGTCGCCCCGCTCCTCCGCCCGACGGATCATCGACAGTGCAGGCCTGTCTTTCACCGACCCCGCAGGATTGTTGCCCTCCAGCTTGCCCAGTACCACATTGCCCCGCGCCGTGTTGTCCTTGGCCCCAATGCGCTGAAGCGCCACCAGCGGTGTGTGCCCTACCGCGTCTTCAATCGTCGGATATTTCATACGCCCTACTGTGCCATAATTCGGGGCTTCACATATTCTGCCCGGGTGGTGAAATTGGTAGACGCAGGGGACTCAAAATCCCCCGCCGCAAGGCGTGCCGGTTCGATTCCGGCCCCGGGCACCATCTAATGCTGTCAGATAGCATCAAGACGGATCAAACCCGCTACATCTCATAGGTGTAGCGGGTTTTTCTTTGCCTCATGCCGCCTCACTAACTACCATGACATACCGTCAAAAAGACGGTATCTCTGACGGTATGTCCAGATACCGCCAACCGACATACCGTCAGCGGAGGGATTCATGGCCCTCACAGACACATTCACCAAAAACACGAAGCATAGTGGCAAGTCTGGAGGCGATAAGAACACTGACGGTGGGGGCATGTATCTATTGGTCAATGCAGGCGGAAAGTATTGGCGAATGGACTACCGCTTTGCCGACAAACGAAAGACGCTGGCGCTGGGTGTGTACCCCGAAGTCTCGCTGGCCAAAGCGCGGCAACGACGAGAGAAGGCAGGCGAGCTGCTGGCAGATGGGATCGACCCCAGCACCGCCAAACGCGAGGAAAAGCAAGCCAAGGCGGATGCGGCGACACACACCTTTGTACTAGTAGCACGCGAATGGCTGGCCAAGACAGCAGCAGAACGCGCAGACGCCACGCAAAACAAAATCACCTCATGGCTTGAAAAGGACGTGATCCCCTTCATTGGCGTCATGCCCATATCGGCCATCGGACCGCGCGACGTGCTGGCTGCGCTGCGCAAGATGGAGGCGCGCGGTGCCCTCGACAGGGTGCACCGGGTCAAACAGGTGACCGGGCAGGTGTTTCGGTATGGCGCCCGTCCCCTCGAAGGAGTTGCGAACGCTCGATGGCGAGAACCCGGCCGCCTGGCCCAGCAGCTCGGCCGCGCCCACCTCGTCCTGCACAACGATGCCCGTCTTGTCGCGCACGCCCTCGTCCCCGTAGCGCAGGGCCTTGAGCGGCCCGCGCGCCACGCTGGGCGCCATGGTCTCTCGCAAGGTGGTGAAGCACATTGGCGACTCACTGGTCAAGGCAATGGAGCTGGCTTTGTCGGCGGGTGGGCGCGATGGTCCAAGCCCCGCCACCAGTCCGCCTTGCGTGATAGTGTTCGAGAAACTATTCACTAGAGATGCAGCCATGGTCACGCAACCAAAACACCCAGACAAGGACCAAGACCATGATCCGAAGCCAGAGGCTATTGATGCGCCAGCAGATGCGCCGCCGGTCGAGCTGCCGGGCAGCCCCGTGGATGAGCCGAATGCTTGAGGGTTGGCTGGGCAGTGCGCACGGCCCGTGCACCCGGCCCGTGCACCCGGATTTTTAGGCCAAATTGGCCTCTAGCGCTTTATAGATAAGCGCTAGCAGCTATGAAATGCAAGGCATTCATGGCCACTGACTAGCACACTGACACGCCTTGCAGCATCGCACTTTGCAGGTGGCATCACCCTTCTCTCAATCCTCGAGAACCACCCCCAGTGCAGCGAGCTTCTCGGCATACGCATCCCTGCGCTTCGCTGCTTTGGCGGCCGTATCGACCGCAGTCTGGATGGCCTTGGGGCCCTTGGCGGCAACGGTTTTGATCAGCCCTTGCTTGTGGGCGGCATCGGCCTGTGCCCTTTTGAACGTGGCGATCAGTTCGGCATGGGCAACGGGTTGATTCACAAGCACCTTTCTTTTCAAGATTACTATTCTCTGCGGGGCATGCGGATGCGCTCTACCGGGCAGACGTCAATCCGCCCGCAGGCAGATCAACACGGCATCAGGACCCAATCGCTGTCGCCATGCCACTTGATGTCCGCATCACCAAGCAATGCACAGGGCTGTGTACCGCGTTCAAGCGTACATGCTGAAAGCACAACGTCATACCCATCCAGCGTTTCGCCTGACCACGATTGCGCGTGCGCGAGCGGTGGCGCTGAAGAGACGGTTGCTCGACAAAATTCGATGCGTTGGATGACTGAAAAATCGACGCCTGTCCCAAGGCACTTGAAGTACGCCTCTTTGAGGCTCCACCACTGCACAAACAGGCGCTGCCGAGACCGTTCGCAGTCGATGGCATGCAGTTGCTGCATCTCGCGGTCGGAGCAGGCCAGGGCAGCCGGTGCGAGCACATCGCGCCAGGAGGATCGAATACTTTGTACCTCGATATCCACACCCACGGGCTGGGTCGCCAGTGCACAGGCGATGAACATATCGCTGTGTGATAGGGAAAGGTACATTGAAGCCGCGGCATCCGCGCCATGGTGATGCACATTCAGCGCTGGCGCCTTGCCCTCTGCGGCGTCCAGCCGCCAGTGCTCCACGGGGGTGACGGTAGCCTGCGCCAGCAGGCTGCGCAGAGCATAGCGGCAGGCCACAAACTCTTGGCGCCTTGCGGGGCGCTGCATGGCGGCCAGACGCACCTGCTCGCCTTCACTGAGCCAACCCGGTGCCAGTCGCTGGGCCTGCGCCCATACGGACGCCTGCGCGGCCACCTGTATCTGCGGCGCCGCAGGTGCAACCGCAGACGCCGCCGCAGCGGCCTGGGTGTCTGGCGGAGCGTTCACCTCACGGCGCAGTGCGGGCGTAGGTGCCTTTCAGCGTCACGCCGGTCAGAAAATTGCCTGAATAGCATTCGAAACGCACCGGATCCTTGAAGGTCTTTTCTTTGTAGAAGCTGTGCAGGTCCACCACGGCATCGGCGCCTTGCTTCTTGGCGTTTTCTTGCAGGGTGATCAACCCGGACAGCGCCGCCCAATGGCATGCAAATACAGGATCCTTGCCACCTGAACTGGTTCTTCGGTTCACATGCTCTTCGCCCAGGCTGGGAGCGGCCATCTCCGGGGTGGGTGCGCCTGAGAGGTAGAACTTCACACTGCCATCGAGCTTGCCCTCCTTCAGCCCCAGGCGCACGGCGTCTTCCAGGGGCTGCAGTTGCACTTTGTCGCGTGCGTGCACCCCGTTGACCGCCCCCAGCACGGTCAGCGCCAAAACCCATTGGTGGACCTTCATCTTCATATGCCATTCCTCCGGATCTCTCAGCAAGGAGAGTGTTGTCAATCTTATGGTCAGCGACCGACTTACCCGCCAAGGCTCGCGTCGCTTCGCTCAGCCCCCTCAGCCACCGGTGCGGGCGTAGGTGCCCTTCAGCGTCACACCGATCACGATATTGCCAGCATGGCACTGGTAGGTGACCGGGTTCTTGATGGTGTCGCGCTTGTAGTAGCTGTGCAGGTCCACCACGGCGTTGGCGCCTTTTTGCTTGGCCGACTCCTGGAACGCAATCAGCGCGGACAACGCTGCCCACTTGCATCCGAAGGCGTCGTCTTTGCCTACGCCGTTGGTCTTTTTGTTGGCGACGTCTTCGCCCAGACGCGCGCTGACTTTGGGCGTCTTCGCACCCGAGAGGTAGAACTTGACGCTGCCGTCGAGCTTGCCTTGCTCCACCCCCATCCGCACTACCTCATCCAACGGCAGTGTCAACACGTCATTGCGTGCATGGGCCATGGTGCCCGCAGAAAGCGCTACCAGCGCCAAAACCAGATGCTTTTTCACAGTTGTTCCCTCGCCTCGAAAAAGGCCTTGTTGTTGGTGATTGCCAAGGTGCCCGTCCCTGGGCATCAAACCGGCCCGATCCGCTTAATCAAGTTGAGGATCCAGCGGTTGTAGTTGGGGTGAATCTTGCGCACGCCGCCGATCTCTTCATAGTTCAGATTGAAGCTGGTCACGTAGTCGATTTTGTAGCCCGTCGGTTCGTAGCGCACGGCAACCGTCACCTGGTGCTTGCCTTGTTTGTCGTAACTGAGTTCCACCAACCCTGGAGCTTCTCGGGTCACAACCCAGCCCAAGGCCTGGCCGCCTGCCACGATGCGGTCACGGGTTTGGCTGGCATCGAGGGGTGTGGCCGACACCGCCAAGACTTTTGGCGCATCGTACATATCGGCGGTGCGGGCCAGCGCCGCGCCACTGGCCATGCACAAGGCCAAGGCGATGAACACACCGGCCCAACGCGCCTGCGTATTCGCTCTTTTCATCGTTTCTGCCATATTTTTTCAGTCGCTCCACCGTTTGAAGATCAATGACGTATTGATGCCGCCGAACGCAAAGTTGTTGCTCATCACCACGTCGGTTTGCAGCTGGCGCGCCTGGCCCATGATGAAGTCCACCGTGCCGCAGCGAGGGTCGGGTTCGGTGAGGTTGGCGTTCTGGGCGAACCAGCCCTCGCGCATCATGTGCAGCGTCATCCAGGCCTCCAGCGCGCCGCAGGCGCCCAGGGTGTGGCCCATGTAGCCCTTGAGGGTGCTGACGGGCACCGCGCCGCCAAACACCGCGTGCGTGGCGGTGGTTTCGGCGATGTCGCCCTGGTCCGTGGCCGTGCCGTGGGCGTTGATGTAGCCGATGGCTTCGGGCGCCAGGCCGGCGTCGGCCAGCGCCATGCGCATGGCCTGGGCCATGGTGGCCGGGTTGGGGTGGGTGACATGGGTGCCGTCGGAGTTGGTGGCAAAGCCGATGATCTCGCCCAGGATCTGCGCGCCGCGCGCCTGGGCATGCTCCAGCTCTTCGAGCACGAAGGTACAGGCGCCCTCGCCCAGCACCAGGCCGTCGCGCTGGGCGTCGAAGGGCCGGGGCGTGAGCTCGGGCGTGTCGTTCTTGGTGCTGGTGGCGAACAGGGTGTCGAACACCGCAGCCTGGGTGGCATCGAGCTCTTCGGCGCCGCCGGCCAGCATGGCCAGCTGCTTGCCGCTCTGGATGGCCTCGTAGGCGTAGCCCAGGCCCTGGCTGCCCGAGGTGCAGGCGCTGGACGTCGGGATGACGCGGCCTGTGGCGCCGAAGAAGACGCCCATGTTCACCGCGGCCGTGTGCGACATCATTTTGATGTAGGTGTTGGCGTTGATGCCTTCGGTGCTCTTCTCGGCCATCATGCGGCCGAAGTCGCCGATGGCCGCTGGCGTGCCGGCCGAGGAGCCGTATGAGACGCCCATGTGCCCGCTCTTGACGAAGGGGTCGCCCAGCAGACCGGCGTTTTCCAGCGCGATCTCGGTGGCGCGGGTGGCCATCAGCGCCACGCGGCCCATGCTGCGCATGGTCTTGCGGTTGTAGTGCGCGGGCAGCTCGAACGGCTGCACGGTGCAGCCCAGTTGGGTGCTCAGGCCCTCGTAGCCTTCCCATTCGTGCATCACGCGGATCACGTTGCGGCCACTGAGCAGCTGGCTGCGCACCGTGGCCCAGTCGTTGCCCAGGGGGCTCAGGGCGCCGATGCCCGTGATGACGACGCGGCATTTGGCGGCGGTGCTCATCCGACCATGCCTCCATTGACCGAAATGACCTGGCGCGTGACGTACGAGGCCTCGGGCCCCATGAGGAAGGCGACCACACCAGCGACCTCGCCCACCGTACCCATGCGGCGCATGGGAATCATGTCCAGCGCGTGCTCCAGCACCTCTTGGTTCACCATTTCGGTGTCGATCAGTCCCGGGGCCACGCAATTCACCGTGATATTGCGCTTGGCCAGCTCGATGGCCAGCGACTTGGTGGCGGCGATCACACCGGCCTTGGCCGCGCTGTAGTTGGTCTGCCCCCGGTTGCCCATGAGCGCCGAGACCGATGCCAGCGTCACGATGCGCCCGGGCTTGCGTCTGCGCACCATCGGCATGACCACGGGGTGCAGCACGTTGTAGAACGCGTCCAGGTTGGTATGCACCACGCGGTCCCACTCCTCGCCCGTCATCGCGGGAAAGGCGTTGTCCATGGCGATACCGGCATTGCACACCACGCCGTAGTAGGCGCCGTGGGCCTCGATGTCGGCCTCCAGCGCGGCGGCGCAGGCGGCGCGGTCGGCTACATCGAACTGCAGCACGCGCGCGCTGCGGCCCAGGGCCTCGATCTCTGCGACGGCGCTGTGCGCGTGGTCCAAGCCACTGCGGCAGTGCACGACGATGTCATGGCCGGCCTGGGCCATGCGCAGCGCAATGGCCCGGCCTATGCCCCGGCTGGAGCCGGTCACCAGGATGGTGGCGCCGGTGCCCGGGGCTGGTGGTGTCTTCGTCAACTCGTTCATTCTTGGTATCGATCTGCCGGTCTCCCGGCGTGCTCCCTCGTCGTTCTAGCTCTGTCGTTCTGTCTGTTTTTATGAGTGCCTGTGCGCTCACTGGCCCTGCGCCGGCGCGGATGATGAAATATAGGTGTTCCCGTCACTAGGCTCAAAGACAGAAATGCGCGCGGTTGCCAACTCCCTCCCGCCATCGGCCTCGATGCGGCAGTCGAACATACCCAGGCCGTTGTCGCCCATCAGCTCGCACTGCACGCGCACCGTGAGCCGGGTGCCGGCTGCAAAAAAGGCCTGCGCGGCCTCGAACCTGCGCGAGCCGAGCAGGAAGCCGATCTGCACGGCCCGCCCCTTGCGCAGGGCGTTCCAGCCGGCCCAGGCGGCCACTGTCTGCGCCATGTACTCCATGCCCACCCAGGAGGGCATGCCAGCGTCGTGCAGGAACAGGCCATCGCGCGGCACGGTGACCTCGGCCACGGCGCGGTCCTCATCGGCGGCCAGCAAGCGGTCCAGCAGCAGCATCACGCCCCGGTGGGGCACATAGTTTTCGATGGGTATAAGTGGTTGGTCGCTCATGGCTAGGCGGCCTCGAAAAGCAGGGCACTGTTGCTGCCCCCAAAGGCAAAAGAATTGCTCAGCACTGCGCGCACGGCCCTGTCGAGCTGCTGGCCGGGGGCCACTGCGTTCAGGGCCGGAATAGCCGGGTCCACCGCGCCGTCCCACCAGTGCACGGGCAGCACACCGCGGGGGTTGTCCTGCAGCACGTGCCAGGCAATGGCGGCCTCCAGCGCACCGGCTGCGGCCAGGGCATGGCCGGTGAGTGGCTTGGTGGAGCTTACCGCCACGCCCTGGCCCAGAACGGACTGCACCGCCCGGCTCTCCATGGCGTCATTGTGCAGCGTAGCGGTGCCGTGCAGATTGACATAGTCCACGGCAGTGGGCCGCATAGCCGCGCGCGCCAGCGCCTTGTGCATTGCCGCCACAGCGCCTTGGCCCGAAGGGTCGGGGGCGGACATGTGGTGCGCGTCCTGCGACTCGCCCCAGCCCGCCAGGCGCACCGGGCCGCTGTCGCGGCTGAGCACGAAGAATGCCGCGGCTTCGCCCAGGTTGATGCCGTTACGGTGGGCCGACAAGGGGTTGCAGCGCTGGGCGGATACGGCCTCCAGCGCGCTGAAACCGCCCACAGTGAAGCGGCCCAAGGCGTCCACCCCGCCAGCCACCACTACATCAGCCATGCCGGACTGCAGCAGCCGGCCGGCCGAGGCCAGGGCCTTGGCGCCCGAGGAGCAGGCGGTGGAGATGGCGTGCGCAGGCCCGCGCACACCCAGGTGCAGCGCCAGGAACTCGGCAACGTTGCCCATCTCCTGCACGCGGTAGTCCAAACCCGGGGGAAAGCGGCCCTCATGCAGCAGGTGGCGGGCCGCGGCCTCGCCTTCGTCCATGCCTGCCGTACTGGTACCCACCACCAGCGCCACGCGCGTGGCGCCCCATTGGGCGATGGCCTGCCCCACCACGGGGCGCAGGTCCTGCATGGCGGCCCAGGCCAGCGCATTGTTGCGCGAGCGCTGGTGTGCCGGGGCAAAGTCCAGCGCGGGCAGCAGCGTGCCCGCGGGCAGGCAACCCAGCGGCAAAGTGCGGCCAGGGCTGTAGCGGTCCGTCCACTGCAGGGTTTGCGGGTCGGTGGCAGAAAAAAGATTCGCGCGCATGGACGCGGCGTCCAGCCCCAGCGCGCTCCAGGCCGATGCGGCGTTCAAGTAGACATGCGGGCCGGCCATCAGGACGCCCCTTGCGCCGAAGCGCATAGACGGGCGCCGCCGGGTGACTCAACGCGCAACGTGAAAGGCCCCTGCGGGTAGGTGATCTCGACGGCGGAGCTGCCGACGAACTGCACGCGCACCCGCTCCTGCCCATTGCGCAGCAAGCGGCGCCCCGTCGCAGAGGCTTCCACGCTCCAAGGCGCCTTGAACGCATCCTGCACGGTCGACGCGGGCCAGAAGGCCAGCTGCAGGTCGCTCAACACCTGCTCTGGCGCCAGTTGCGCAGGCCACTGGCGCCCGAGCTGTTTGTCCCACCGATTCCCGTCCCACACCATGGTGCCCATGCCCTGCCCCATGAGGAAGAAGGCCAGACGCACGGCCTCGGCGTCCACCTCGAGCAAGGCTTCGAGTTGCTGCGCGGGCCTGTCGGGCAGCTCCACGGTGAGGCGCTGCTGCACGGCCACAGAGCAGCCCAGGGCCGCAGGCGACAGGGCCAGCAAGGGCACGCGCGCAGCATTCTGCGCACCCGGCGATGCGCAGGCAGACAGCAGCAGCACGGTCAGCAGTGCAGCGCCCAGGCGCGATCTGAAAACGATTGGGGCGACGCTCATGCGGGAACGGCCCCCGGCTGCCGCGACGGGCGAGGCATGCGACACAGCTCGCCCAGCACCTGCAGGCGCCGCTGGGGTTCCGCCACATAAGGGTTCTTCTTGTCCCAGGCGTAGCCGGCCAGGATGGATGCAATCATGCGCCGGATCTCGGGGCTGTGTTGGTCGCTAAAAATCACGTCTTGAAAGCCTCCGTCGTACCAGCCCTGCACGAAGGCGCGGAAGGTGTTCACACCCGCCTGCAGCGGCACCGCATAGTCCTGCTGCCAGTCCACTGCCTCGCCGCGCCAGCTGCGCTCGATGCAGCGTGCCGCCAGGCTGGCCGACGTGACGGCTATGGTCACGCCGCTGGAGAACACCGGGTCGAGGAACTCGCCGGCGTTGCCCAGCAGCGCATAACCTTTACCCCACAGCGAGGTGACGTTGGCCGCGTAACCGGTGAGGGACCGGCCCGGCGTGTCCCACACCGCGTTGCGTAGCACATGGGCCAGGCTCGACGTTTCCGCGATGATGGCCTGCAGGCGTTCCACCTCGGTGCCTTGGTAGCGCGACAAAAACTCGGGCGTGGCCACCACGCCCTGCGAGCAGCGGCCATCAGCAAAGGGAATGGTCCAGAACCAGACCTCGTGGTGCACCGGGTGCACCGAGATCAGGATCTTGCTGCGGTCCATGTCGCCATGGGCGATACCGTCCTGGATGTGCGTGAACAGGGCGCCGCGCACGGGGAAGTCCGACGGGCGCTCGAGCTGCAGCATGCGCGGCAGGGTGCGCGCGAAACCGCTGGCGTCCAGCAGGAAGCGCGCACGCACGGTGTACTCCTCGCCCTCGGGCGAGGTGACCGAGACCTCGGGCTGCTCGCCCGACACGTCCACAGCGGTCACCGTGTGGCGGTAGCGGATCTCGGCGCCGGCCTTCTCGGCAGCGTCGGCCAGCACTTTGTCAAAATTGCCGCGCTGCACCTGGTAGGTGGTGCCCCAGCCGGGCGAGAACTTGTCGCGAAAGTCAAACTCGGTGCGCAGATCGCCCTTGGCGAAGGTGGCGCCGTTCTTGTACTGAAAGCCCGCCTCCACCACGTCCTGCAGCATGCCGGCTTCTTCGATGTAGGCCATGCTTTGGGGCAACAGGCTCTCGCCAATCGAAAAGCGCGGGAAGACCTCCTTCTCCAGCACCAGCACCTCGCGCCCCTGTTTGCGCAGAATTCCTGCGGCCACGGCGCCCGAGGGGCCCGCGCCCACGATCAGCACCTCGGTCTGTTCCATTCGACGTTGTTTCACTGTTTTTTCTCGTTGTCTGTTGTGCCGCGAAAGAGTGGCGCCAGCACCAGCACCAGCGGCAGGCCGAGCATGAGGGTGAGGCCGAAAGCCTTGAGCGCGGGTGTCTCGGACAGACCCAGCAGCCCGAACGACAGCCAGGTGCTGCCCGCGCCGATAACCACCGCCAGCCAGGCGTGAGGGTCGTCCTCATGCTCCTGCAGAAAGATACCGTAGTCGATGCCCACGCCCAGCAGAAGCATCAACGCCAGCACGTTGAACAGCTGCCACGGCGCGCCCAATGCAGCGAACACACACACCACTGCCAGGCTGGCCATCACGGTGGGCATCCAGGCACGCCAGGCCCTTCGGCCAAAGCGCAGCCACAGGGCGGCCAGCACCAGCACATGGCCCAGCAGCAGCAGTTCGGTCATGGAGATGCGGTAGCGCTGTAGCAGGCCCGATATTTCGGCGGGCTTGTCGACCCAGGTCACGCCCTCCAGGCCCTGCGCGGCACCGGCCAGCGCGGGCAGGGATTCGACGCCCTTCACCCCGCGCAGCATGAGCAAGCTGCGGTAGCTGCCGTCGCGCTCGCCCAGCCACAGAGGCCGCGCGGCGGCTGATATCGGCTGCGCGAGCCAGGCCTGCACCGTGAGCGGCGCGGACTCGGGAGTGGGGGCCCGTGCAAAGCTTTCGCCCAGCTCGGCGTTCACGCCCTTGTAGACAGCCTCGTGCGCACGGGCCACCAGCTGCGCATCGCTGCCCTGGCGTCGGGCCGAGGGTACCCAGTCCGACACTGCGCTGTAGCCCACAAGCACCTGGTGCGCGACGAGTGCGTCGAGCTTGTCCTTGAGTTCCTCTTCGCGCTGCAACACCTGCTCAGGCGTGTGGCCCTGCACCAGATAGAACTGCGCCGGGCTGGGCAGACCCAGGATGTCGCCCACCTGGCGCTGCTGCGCGACCAGGGCCGCCGAGCCGTTCTGCAGCTGGCGCACGTCGTCCTGCACCCGCAGGCCGCCCCACAGCCAGAGCATCAGGGCAAGGGCCAGGCACACCACCACCGAGCCCGTGAACGCATAGCGCCAGCGCGGCCACGCCATCAGCGTCTGGCCAATACGCTGGGCCAGACGGCTGTGGGGCATGGTGCCCCGGTCCAGCCAGGGGAACCAGCAGACCACGGTGAGCATGGCGGCCGTAAGCCCCACCACCGAGAACACCGCCATCTGCCGCAGCCCTGGGAAGGCCGCAGCACCCAGCGCCAGGTAGGCGATGGCGCTGGTGCCCAACGCCAGCCACAGCGCCGGCATCAGTCCGCGCATCAGCCCGTGCGGGCTGCGCCTGGGCGCGCCCTGGCGGCTGGCGAAGTAGTGGATGCCATAGTCTTCGGCCACGCCCACCAGGCTGGCGCCGAACACCAGGGTCAAAAGGTGCACCTGCTCGAAAAAAAACGCCGTGACCGACAGCGCCACCGCGCAACCCACCAGCAACGAAACGCCGACCAGGGCCACCGGCCGCAGCGAACGGAACGCGAACCAGGCCAGCAGCATCACGCCAGCCAAAGAGCCCCAGCCAATGGTGTTGATCTCGCTATGGGCCTGCACGGCGGCGGCCTCGGCATGCAAGGGCACCCCGGCAACAACCATGCGGGCACCGGGCCACTTTGCCTGCACATCGGCCAGCGCCCCCAGTAGCGCGTTACCCAGCACCGGCTCGCCCGACAGGCGAAAGGCCGAACCCTCGAGCGTGAACTCCAGCACCGCCCATTGCTGGCCGTCAGCCGCCACCCACAGCTCGCCATCTCGCGGGCGAGCCTGGCTTTGCGCACCTCGCGCCGTCCACCACTGGGTCCACAGGCCCAGAGGGTCACTCACCCAGTCGGACAGGCGCGCCTGCACAGCAGGCTGATACAGGTCCTGCAGCGCCTTTTGCACCAGGGCGGCATCGGGGGTACCGGTCAGCAGGGCGCGCTGTTCGGGCGTGAGCAGTCGCTCGCGCCAGGGCTGATAGAAGTCGAGCGCAGCCTGCATCGAGGTCTTCTGCGCGATGGCATCCTCGCGCAGCCGCGTGCCAGCGCGTATGACCAGGCCCTGGCGAAACACCTGCGCGGCCGCGCGCGCCTCGGCCCACTCACCCGCGCCCAGCAGCAGCACCACCTGGCGCGACATCTGACCCACCAGTTGCTCGGTGGCCAAGGCCACGTCGGGCGCCTGCTCGTTTACGGGCAGCAGTGCCATCACGTCGGTGTCGATGCCGTCGTGCATCCAGAACTGCCACTGGTGCACGCCCACGGCAATGATCACCAGCAACCAGGCGATTGCGGCTGCGCGCCACAGCCAGCCGGGCGGTGTATCGGCCACGGGATTCAACGGAGATTGCGCCATGCAGTCACAGTACCCGCCGTCATTCGAACTGCGCCGCGTCCTGCGGGCGCAGCACGTTCTCGGCCACGGGCGAGAGGACACGGATCACGCTGGCATCGCCACGCGCTTCCTGCAGCCGAATCTCCTGCACGAACTGGTTGCCCTGCAGCTCCACCGCGCTGAGCCACTGAGCCAGCGTAGGGTCGCGCGGCACCAGGTGCAGCGACCAGCCCTTGACCGCCACCTGCCCGGTCACCTCGAAATGCTGGGCGAGTTCTGCCGGGTTGGCCGACATCACGGCGAACAGCATGGCGTTGACGGTGCGCAGCACCGGCTCGTCCTGCGCGCGCATCTGCATGGTGAGCTTGCCATCGCTGCCGCGCGATTGCAGGCTGTCGGGCCTGACCACCAGCGTGGATTCGAAGGGCCGCAGCACGTGCCAGACAATGCCTTTGCCCCGCGCCACGACGAAGTCGCCACTGGAGCGCAGCGGCTGCTTGAAGCCCTTGACGGTTTTGAGCTGGTCAAACCCGCCGCGCACGACGGGCGCGTCCTGCACGCGCTCTCGCACCTTGGCCAGCAGTTCGCGCGCGGCGGGTTCTGCAGCATGTGCCGATGCAAGAACCAGCGCATACATCGCCAGCGCAAAGGCCTGCAACCAGGAAGTGACTCTCATGGCGCCACGCCCAGTCGCTCCCACAACACAGGCGGGCAGACGAAACACATGGCGCGGGTTTGCATATCAACCGCCACCTGGATCGTGTGCGCACTGTTGACCTTTTGACCCGTGGCCGCGTCGCGCATCAGGTAGTCGATGCGCAGCCGGTTCTCCCACTCGGTAATGGTGGCGCGCACCTTGAGGGTCTGGCCAAACGTCGTCGGGCGCACGTACTTGAGCCGCATATCCACCACGGGCCATGCGAAGCCCGAGTCACGCATGCGCGGGTAGTCGTAGTCGAACTGGGCCAGCAACGCGCTGCGTGCCAGTTCGAGAAAACGCACGTAGTGGCCGTGATAAACGACCTCCATCACGTCGATGTCGTAGAACGCGGGCGTGATCTCGATCTCATGGCTGAGCCGCTCGCGCGAGGCCAGCTCTTTATCAGTGGACATGCGAAAGCCTCCGGGCGTGCGTGGTAGCAACGGTCTGGGTCATGCTGGGGCACGGAATCATGTGGATGCACCTGGGGCCTGGCGCGCGGACGCACTCTGGTCCCAGAAGGGGAAAAAGTTGAACCAGTCGTACGGAGCGCGGCGCAGCATGCGCTCGAGCTGGCTGGCAAAAAGCCCCGCGTATTCCGCCATGGCCTCTTCGCGCCGGGCGCGCGGCAACACCACGCGCTCGGCCAGGGGCACGAACTCGACGGCATAGCCCGCGCCCTCATGCACGCAGCCCATGAAGTACAGCGGGCATTCGAGCACCGCGGCCAGCACATAAGGCCCGCAGGGGAAAGGCGCCTCGCGCCCGAGGAAAGAGGCGTGGGTGACGCGGCTTTCGCGCACGGGCACGCGGTCGCCGGCAATGGCGATCAGCTCGCCACACGCCACGCGCTCGCCCAACATCATGGCCGTGGCGGCGTTGAACTCGGTCACCTGCAGCAGCTGCACGCCGCTGTCGGGTGCCAGGCGCTGCAGCACGCGGTTGAAGCGCTCGGCATGGGACGTGTGCACCAGGATGCTCAGGCGCAGGCCCGAGCGCCGCTCGGCGATGGCGCGGCACAGCTCGATGCAGCCCATGTGAGCGGTCACCACCACTGCGCCCCGGCCCTGCTCCAGTAGAGCACCCAAGGGCTCGCGTCCAGTGAAGCTGACGCGCTCGAACCGGTAGCGCCCGGTGAGCGCGAGCAGCTTGTCCAGAATCACCTGCGCAAACACACGAAAGTGCCGCAGGCTCTGGCGCCAGCCGGGCGCCGTGGGCCACAGTCCGTAAGCAGCCTGCATGCGCTGCAGGTACTGCAGCGACGAACGGCGCGCCACCGGGCTGGCCAGCCAGTAGTAGGCGACGATGGGGTAAAGGCACAGCAGAAAGGGCCAGCGCCCCAGGAACCGGTGCACCTCGTACAGCAGCCACATGCCTGCGACGAAGGTGTTCTCGCCCATCTGCGCCCAGTGGGGCGCATCGGCCGCCGCGGCCCTGGCGTCCGGTGCCGTCATGCCGCGTGCCCGGTATGGCGCCGCCCCGCGAGCTTGCGCGCCAGCAGCACCGGGCTGCGCAGCAGCATGCCGCCGAACAGCCGCGTGTGCATGCCCGAGATGAGCAGATTGTCGCGCCACACGCGAAAGTGCGAGAGTCCGTCCTGCGGATAGGTCACGGCCGTGCGCTGGGTGACAAAGGGCAACCCCTTCCAGTGCATGCGCACCAGGATCTCAGTGTCAAACTCCATGTGCTTGCCAAGACGAGCGTCGTCCATCACGCCGATGACATCACGCAGCGGGTAGACGCGAAAGCCGCACATCGAATCTTCGATGTCCAGCGACAAGGTGTTGATCCACACCCACACATGCGTGGCATAGCGGCCGTACAGGCGCGCCTTGGGCACGCTGGCGTCGTAGCGCGGTGCGCCGCAAACCATGGCCTCTGGCCGCGCGCGGGCCAATGCGATGAAGGCGGGAATATCGGCCACGGCATGCTGGCCATCAGCATCGATCTGCAGCGCGTGGCTGTAGCCCGCCGCCAGCGCGTGGCGCATGCCGCTCATCACGGCACCGCCCTTGCCCTGGTTCTGCGGCAGGCGCAGCAGCGTGACATCGCCGCAATGCTGCAATGCCAAGGCATCGAGCACGGCAGCGCAGCCCGACTCGGAGCCATCGTCGACCAGGATGCAGTGCAGCCCCGCACCGAGCACGCCCTGCACCATGGCACCGATGGTGGTGGGGTGGTTGTAGACCGGGATGATGGCCACCGGCGCGAATGCGGGCAGGCCGCTCATGCCGGTTCGCCTTGCACCAAGCGCCCGCTGGCATGCGCACCCCGCGCCGAAGTCAGTGCGAACTGGAGGCTGCCCTTGTCGGGATTCCACTGCAGCTGCATCTCGATCCGGTCACCGGGCAGGATGGGCTGCTGAAACTTGACCACCTCGGCACGCAAAAAGGCCACCGGAATGCTGAAGGCCTGCGCACCAAGGGTCACCGCCCAATGCAATTGCGCCACACCCGGCACGATGGGTGCGCCGGGAAAGTGTCCATCCAGCACGCGCAGCCCTGGGTCGACCCGCAACGTGGCTTTGGCCTGGCGCTCGCTGCGTTCAGTCCATTCGGGCTGGGGCATGAGCGGAGCGAACAGGGCGAGCAGGTCGTGCTGCGTGGTCTTGCCCTGCGCGTTCTGCGGTAGTTGCAGCACGTAGCGCCAGCTGCGCGGCAAGGCGACGCGGTCCACCACGGGCTCGAGCAGTGCGCGTAGCGCAGCGCCCATCTGTTTGCGGCCAAGCTGCTGCAGGGCCTGCCAGCCGGCTTCGCTGAGCCCCAGCACCATGCCCACACGGGCAGTGGCCTGGGGCGATTCCAGCACGACGGCCTTGGCCACCTGCACCCAGTCAGACGCGAGCAGCGCGTTTTCCATGGCAGTGAGGGCAATGCGCTTCTCGGCAATTTTCACGATGCGATCGGCCCGCCCCTGCAGCACGAAGCCAGCCCCGCCGTCCTGTGGCAATGCACGGTCTGAGGTCTCCCACCACGCTCCCGCATCGGGTAAGTGACCCGAGCGCACCGAGAGGCAGCCGCTGTCGGCCAGGCGCACTTGCACACCGGGAAGAGGCTGCCATGCATCACCCTGCTCTGCCCTGCGCCGCCAGGCGATACCACCGGTTTCAGAGCTGCCAAACACTTCGGTTGGAGAATGGCTCAACAGCTCCAGACAATGCGCCGAGGCCTCGGGCGACAAAGGTCCGCCCGATGAAAAAATGCCGCGCAAGTTCTGGCACGCCGCCGACCAGCCGAGATGGTCCGGCAGGCGACTGAGCATGGCGGGACTGGAGACCAACACCGCAGGGCCGGGCTGCGACAGCAGCGCCACCAGCTCCTCGGGGTAGCGAAGAAATTCGGTGCCCAGGTGCCGCCCTGCGGCCATTGGCCACAACACACGGAACAGCAGGCCGTAGATGTGCTGATGCGATACGGTGGCCAGGGTGCGCAGACCCGGCACATCCGCGATGACACCAAAAACGGCCTCCAACGCATGCACCTCGGCATCAAGCTGTGCAAGGCGCTTGACGATGCGCTCGGGCACGCCCGTGGAGCCCGAGGTGAACAGCACCACCTGCGCATCGCGCAGGGAAAGGGGCTCCAAAACCACCGCCGGGGCCGCTGCTTCATCCGGCTGCACGGCGCCCGGCAACAGACCCGCGCAGGCTTGCACCTGGGGCAGCAGGTGCGCAAGGGTGTGCGGCTGCAGGTCGCTGGCAAGCACCGGCGTCTTGCCCGCATGCCAGGCACCCCAAAGCGCGGAGGCAAAAGCCAACGGGTCATCGAAATACAAGCCCACCTCGGTGCCCTGCACCCGTTGGAATGCAGCACACCAGGTTTTCACGGAGCGCACCCAGTCGGCGTGCGACACCGTGCGCCCACCAATGAGCGCAACCACGCGCGCAGCGCCCAATGCTTGCGGCAGGGCCACTTGGGAAAGCACTGTAAATGGTCTCACCTTGCTCGATTCCTGATTCTTGAAGTGATTGGACAGGGGCGGAAATTCATGGTTGATTTGAGACCACGGTGTTGGAGCGTTTGACCCATTGGCGCACTATCCACTCAACGCCCATCAGGCAACCCATCAGTCCGTATGCGATGAGCCCGTTATATAGCGCCCAGGTGGCATCGCTGCTGAAGGCGGCGGTGTAAGCCGCAACAGCGCCATTGACCACGAAGAAGACGCACCAGACGGCGGTCACCTTGCGGGTATAACGCACCCCCGATGGCGGCAGTTCGGGCTCGCTCAAGCGGGCCAGGCGCTCCACCACCGTGGGCGGGTGGCGCAGGCTCACCGCAAACACCACCAACAGCACAGCGTTGACCAGTACTGGGTAGAGCTTGACGGCCAGCGCATCATCCCGCCACCAGGCGGCCAGCGCCAGCACGGCGGCGCCCGAGGCCACAGCCCACCAGAAGCGCTGGCGCGTGACCAGGGCACGCAGCACGGCCAGCGCGATCAGCACCACTGCCAGCCACTGCGGCGCCACGTTGCCCAGCGCCAGATAAACGCCTAGGGGGTACAACACCGTCAACACCACCAGCACGGTAGTCACGATTTTGTGCATGGCTGGCGGTTCGCCTGCGCGCTCAGCTGGCGGAGGTTGCGTCGCTCACCAAGAGGTGCAGCGCATCGACCACATCCTGCACGGTGCGCACCGACTTGAAGGCGTCGGCGTTCAGGCGCTTACCAACCCAGGGCTTGAGCTGCACGATCAAGTCCACGGCATCGATGCTGTCGATGTCCAGATCGTCATACAGGCGCGCCTCGGGGGTGACGCGGCTGGCGTCGATTTCAAACGTCTCCTGCAGGATGGTGACGATACGTTCGTAGATGGCTTCTTTGTTCATGTCAGGATTTCCGTGAATGCTGCACGGCTCTTTCAGTGCGTGCGGCTGGCGGCCACGAAGGCGGCCAGCGCCTGCACGCTGCCAAAGTGTTTGCGCGTCTGCTCCGAATCAGCCGACATGCTCAGGCCGTAGCGCTTTTGCAGCGCCAGACCCAGCTCCAGGGCATCGATGGAGTCCAGACCCAGGCCCTCGACGAACAGCGGTGCAGCAGGGTCAATATCCTCGGGCGCAATGTCTTCGAGCGCCAAGCTGGAGATGATGATTTCTTTGATTTCTTGCTCAAGTTGAAGCACAGGCAGGTCCCTTGAAAAGTTGTTCAGACAGGTGCTCGGTCACATGGCGCGCAGCCAGGGATTCGCTGGCAGCCGAGGCACAGAATTCTTGCACCGGAATGTCTGGCCGCACGTCAATGGTGAAGCGCGGCTTTTGCACGGGCACCTTCCACCACGGCACCCCCTTGGTCAGCATGGGCAGGCTGCTGTGGATGTGTACGGGCGTGATGTCGATACGCCCGCGCACCGCCACGTGGGCAGCACCGCGCTGCAGCCGGATGGTGCCCGCCAGCGGGGTGCGCGTGCCCTCGGGGAAGATGATGAGGTTGTTGCCATTCTTCAGTGAACGCACGCAGTCTTCCAGCAGGCCCGCACCATCGCCGTTGGTGATGAAGCCCGCCGCGCGGACGGGGCCGCGCGTGAACGGGTTGCGCGCAAGTGCTGCCTTGACGATGCAGTCCGCATGGCGCACGAAGGAAATCAGGAACACCACATCGATCAGCGACGGGTGGTTGGCCAGGATCAACAGGCCCCGGCGCTGGAGACGCTCAGCACCATGCACCTCATAGGAGATCACGCCCACGGTGTTCATGAGGCCGACGAAACCGCGAAAGCTGTGGTGGATGATGGCCTGCGACAGCTGCTGCTGGCGCGCGGCCCCGCGCACGAACAGCATCGCGACAGGACACACCACCATCCCCAGCACAATGCCACCCAGGCCAAACACGGAAAAACAGAAACCCGTGGCCACAATGCGCCAGGCCCGGTTGATCGCTTCAAACATGCACACGCTCCCACATCCATTGGCCCGAGGCATGGCCGCGCATCAAACTATGCCGCTGCGCCTGCACCAGGAAGTGCAGCACATCAAGCCCATGCGGTAGTGCAGATGCCCCGGCAGCGGGGTCAACACCCTGCGGCGCGCAGTCCTGAGCCTGCAGAACAAAACCCTCGCTACCCGCTGGACAGGGGGCGAGCAACGCAGCCCAAGCGTACTCCGATGCGGGCTCATCGTGGAACACCGCGTAATCGTGCGGAAGGCGGCCGTCATAGCACACCAGCAACACCTCAGGCGACTCCTGCTCCATGTCACTCAGCAGACCTACCGCCTCGACAACACCCGCTTCGGGCACGCAGTGCGAGGACGCAACACACACCGAATTGGCACGCATGCCGCGCAAGATGGAGTGCTGCGCACCCACGGCGTTGTGCACCGACAACCCAAAGGCAGTCGGTGACAGGGGCTCATCGAGCGCCTGGGACCTGAGCAAGGCCAATGTCTTTTCAGCGTCGCCATAGCGCGACGCCCACACGACAGGGATATCAGCGCCACGCGCATGCAAAAGCACCTGGTCGGCCACGGAAATGGCCAACTTGGCCAGTTGGCCCAGTCGGCGGCGTGACATGGCGGGCACGTGGGGCAACTCGATTTCCGTGTCACCCACCGGGCTCACAGGCGCCTCTGCCCACCGCAACCATTGTTCTTGACTCTGCAGGCCCGGCGCAATCGCGGCCCACGCCTGTACGGCGAAGGCTGATCGCACGGTACTCCCACCTATTTATTGAAGCCGTCAATTGTCGCAGATCGCTTGCGCGAACAAGGCAGAAACAAGACCGCGAGGCAGCTGGGCGAAGGGATGCGCGCGCCAGAACGGACGCCTCACAGTGCCCTCGCTCAACGGTTGCCCTCACCCTTCAACTTGCGCAATTGCCCCTCAAGCGCTTCAAGCTCCCCCCTAAGCGCCCGAACTTCTCCCTCCAACCTTGCAATGTTCGCGGCACGGCTCTGCCCGGCGGAAGGCGGCTCGCAAGCCGCTTGCAGCGTGATGAGCTGGTCTGCGATTTGTCGGCGCAGCAGCATCTGGCCCTTGGACTGGGCGACTTCCATGCGCCTTTCAATGTCTGCCCTATCTGCAGCGCATGAGGCGTTGTCCTTCGCCGGGCTTGCGGTCTGCGCGGTGGCAACCCCCAGGATGGCCGTGGACAGGACCAAAGCGAAAAAACAACAGCGGACATGCATACAGATAAGTACCCAGGGAATAACGGCCAAGCACGACAGCTAATTTGCGCTGGCGTCCGGTACAGGGGACGCGGGACGGGCTTGAGGATGGTGCCAAGACCCCCACAGCGCCCATTCAAGGACACAGAGTTTTTTGGCTGGTTTTTATTTATCTACCTGTGCTCACCGCGCCGCCAGCACCAGAAAGTCTTGCTCGTAACGCTTCACAGACTGCACTGCTTTGAGCCGCTGCGCTGACGTCATCGCGTTGTGCACTTGGGAAAATCCGTCGCAGCCTTCTTCCACCAGCGTTTGCGCATAGCGTTGGTGCGCCGCGTCGGGCGATGTGTTGAAGCGGGCAAGGTAGCCGCGCAACAGGTTGCGGGCCTGCTCCGTGTTGGTGCGGTCTTGGGCAATTTTCTGCAGCACCTGCACCAGGTCTTTCTGGCGGCGCAGGCGTTCGGCGTAGGTGCGTTGCGGATCAAACGATGACTGGGCGATAAACGTGTGCAACGCCACCTTTTGCGGTTCGTCCAGGGTGCCGTAGAAGCCTTCAGCGCGTGACATGAGTTGTTTGAAACGCTGGTCACGCAGTTTGTCGGGCTTGACGTCCAGCCATTCCTTCTTCCAAGCGGTGTTGCTCTCAGCCTGCTTCCTTTGCAGATTGCGGATCTGGGCGTCGGTGAGCTGGGCGGCCAGCCAGACGAGCTTGGGTTCGGCCTGGACAATGACCTTGTCGATCTGGGCACGCACGGCATCGTAAGTGCGGCAGGCCTGGTCGGGCGATATCACGGATGGCAGTTGTTGCTGCACTTTTTGCAGAAGCTCGGCATGCCGGGGCAGCATGGTGTCACGGTGCCACTGGTGCAGATCACCCAGTTCGTCACGCACGCGCTCAGTTTGGTTTTCTGACAGATCGAGGTAGCTGTTCAGCTGCCAGTAGGCCAAGTGTGAGACCTGGTTGTAGGCCAGTTTGACGGCGCTGCAGCCCTGCAGCAGCAGACCACATCCCGCCAGGATGGCAACACACAGCGCCTTGCGAACGGGAAGCGATGCGCGCAAAAGGACTCCCGGTGGATGAAGGATGGGGTGACAGGCAGGATAGGGCGAACCGGTCACCCTGGTACTTGCGCGGCGCAATACCTGGCAAGCGCGAGAGGTTTAGCCCCGCCAAAACGCTGCTGCAGACCCCACGTCGGCGTCGCGCTCTGCATGCCTCGCTGGGATGGCGCGGGTGCGCCACAGCAGGTTAATTGTCCTGTCGGCGTATCAGTTGGCGGCCACTGGCTGTGATCGCCAGTTCGCCACCGGTGCCTTTGGTGATGAAGCCCCACTCCAGCAGGCGCGCGGAGACATGGTCCTTGAGCGCGTGGGGCAGCGAGATGACTTCGCCCATTTCGAGTTGCTTCAAGGTTGCGATCTCATCCACGGTGGGATCGAAATGCGGAGCGTGGTAGGTGGTCATGGTGGTCGCTCTCGAACAAGGTTGATGAAAGACAGACTTCCGTGCAACCAGATTAGTTCAGGGCCGCAGCAGATGCAAGCGCATCATCCCGCAGGCGGGGACACCCCCGCTTCCGCCATGCCCTGCAGCCACCGTGCAAACGTGGCCAGCACTGGCGGCTGCGCCTGTGCAGGGCTGATGAGGTAGTAGGCGCGCTCGCCGCGCAGCGGGCGGGCGCAGGCCACCACCAGCTCGCCGCTGGCCAGCTCGGCCTCGATCAGCAGCGGCGGGATCAGAGCTACCCCCATGCCGTGCGTGGCCGCCACGGCGAGCATCGAGAACAGCTCGTAGCGCGGGCCATCCAGCGCATGCGGCGCATCCACTCCCATGGCGTCAAACCACTGCCGCCAGCCATACGGGCGCGTGCTTTGCTGCAGCAGGGGCAGCTCAGCCAGCGCTTCGGCCGCAACGGGCTGGTGGGCACGCCCCCGGCCCCGGGGCGCGGCGGATTCGAGCAGGCGTGGGCTGCAGACGGGCACCACGTCTTCGTGCATCAGCAACTGCGCCTGCACGCCAGGCCAGTTGGCGACCTGCTCGGGGGTGCCCGCATACAGAGCGGCATCGAAGGTGGTGTCGGCAAACAAGAAAGGGCGTGTCTGCGTGTCGATGTGCACCACGATGTCGGGGTGCTGCTGCGCCAGCTGCGGCAGGCGCGGGATGAGCCAGCGGGTGGCAAAGGTGGGCACTGCCGCCAGGGTGATCGTGCCGCCCTCGCCCTGGTGCGCCATCACATCGAGCGTGTCGCGCTCCAGCCCTTGCAGCCAGCGCGCCACCTGGCGGCCGTAGTGCGTGCCTGCAGGCGTCAGCACCACACCGTGGCGCGTACGGCGAAACAGCTGCACGCCCAAAAATTCTTCCAGCGCCTGGATCTGGCGCGACACCGCGCTTTGGGTGAGCGACAGCTCCTGCGCGGCGCGGGTGTAGCTTTCGTGGCGGGCGGCCACTTCAAAACAGGCCAGGGCCTGGGTCGACGGGATGTTACGGCGCATGATGATCTGGAACATGAAACGGGCCATTCACCCTCGAACAACCTCGCCAGCAAGTATTCCATACATTCCAAAAACGCATGTCTGGATGAAAAGAACTCGCTTGCGGGGTGCCATTCCAAGGCCTACGATGCACCCCAGTTGATTTGTTTTCACCCCTTTTCCTACTGTTTGACCTGGAGACACACATGGCCCACGCCGCTTTTCAATGGGATGACCCTTTCCTCATCAGCCAACAACTGACCGACGACGAGCGCGCCATCCAGGCCGCCGCCGCTGCGTATTGCCAGGACAAGTTGGCACCCCGCGTGCTGGACGCCTTCCGCCACGAAAAGATGGACGTGAGCATCTTCCGCGAGATGGGCGAAGTGGGCCTGCTGGGCCCCACCATCCCCGAACAATACGGCGGCCCCGGCCTGAGCTACGTCGCTTATGGCCTGATCGCCCGCGAGGTGGAGCGTGTGGATTCGGGCTACCGCTCCATGGCCAGCGTGCAGTCGTCGCTGGTGATGGTGCCTATCCATGAGTTCGGCACCGAAGCGCAAAAGCAAAAGTACCTGCCCAAGCTGGCCACCGGCGAGTGGATCGGCTGCTTCGGCCTGACCGAGCCCGACCACGGCTCCGACCCCGGCAGCATGGCCACCCGCGCCTACAAGGTCGATGGCGGCTACAAGCTCAAGGGCAGCAAGATGTGGATCACCAACAGCCCCGTGGCTGACGTGTTCGTGGTCTGGGCCAAGGAAGTGTCCGAAAGCGGCGCCGTGGGTCCGATTCGCGGCTTTGTGCTCGAAAAGGGCATGAAGGGCCTGACGGCTCCGGCCATCCACGGCAAGGTGGGCCTGCGCGCCTCCATCACCGGCGAGATCGTGATGGACGACGTGTTCGTGCCCGAAGAGAACGCGTTTCCTGAAGTGCAAGGTCTGAAGGGCCCTTTCACCTGCCTGAACAGCGCCCGCTACGGCATTGCCTGGGGTGCGTTGGGTGCGGCCGAGTTCTGCTGGCACACCGCCCGCCAGTACACGCTGGACCGCAAGCAGTTTGGCCGCCCCCTGGCTGCCAACCAGCTCATCCAGAAGAAGCTGGCCGACATGCAGACCGAGATCGCCATTGGCCTGCAGGCCTGCCTGCAGTTTGGCCGCATGAAGGACGCAGGCACGGCCAGCGTGGAAGGCACCTCCATCATCAAGCGCAACAGCTGCGGCAAGGCACTGGACATTGCCCGCCTGGCCCGCGACATGATGGGCGGCAACGGCATCAGCGACGAGTTCGGCGTGGCACGTCACCTGGTGAACCTGGAAGTGGTGAACACCTACGAAGGCACGCACGATGTGCACGCGCTGATCCTGGGCCGCGCCCAGACGGGCATTGCAGCGTTCTCGAACTGAGCGACGCCGACACGCACCGTAAAAACACCGCCTTTGCGGTGTTTTTGCTTTCTAGCGCTTGATAGGCAAGCGCTACCAGCTATCTATTTCATAGTAATTGGCACCCATGACCGCACACTCTAACTCCACAGGCGCTCTCGCAGGCATCAAGGTGCTTGACCTCTCCCGCGTGCTCGCAGGCCCCTGGTGCACCCAGGTGCTGGCCGACCTGGGCGCGGACGTGGTGAAGGTGGAGCGCCCAGGCGTGGGCGACGACACGCGCCAGTGGGGCCCGCCCTTTTTGAAAGATGCGGAGGGCAACGACACCAACCAGGCCAGCTACTACACCGCCTGCAACCGCAACAAGCGCTCTGTGACCATCGACATGGCATCACCCGAGGGGCAAGCGCTCATCAAGCAGATGGCGCTGGAGGCCGACATCGTGGTGGAGAACTTCAAGGTCGGCGGCCTCAAGCAATATGGTCTGGACCATGAGAGCCTGCGCGCACTGAACCCGCGCCTCATCTACTGCTCGGTCACCGGCTTCGGGCAAAACGGGCCCTATGCCGAGCGCGCAGGCTACGACCTGATGGTGCAGGCCATGACGGGCCTGATGAGCATCACCGGCCAGGCCGACAGCCAACCCGGCGGCGGCCCGATGCGGGTGGGCGTGGCCGTGATCGACCTGTTCACCGGGCTTTATGCCAGCAACGCCATCCTGGCTGCACTGCATGTGCGCGACAACGGCGCCAACGGCACGGGCCAAGGCCAGCACATCGACATGGCGCTGCTCGACGTGGGCATGGCCGTGCTGGCCAACCAGGCCTCGGGGTTCCTCGCCACCGCCAAGGCGCCCGGCCGCATGGGCAACAGCCACCCCAGCCTGGCGCCCTACCAGGACTTCACCACGGCCGACGGCAACATGCTGCTGGCCATAGGCAACGACGGCCAGTTCCAGCGCTTCTGTGCGGCGGCCAACCAGCCGCAGTGGGCCACCGACCCGCGCTACGCCACCAACACGCTGCGCGTGCAGCACCGCACCGAACTCATCCCCGCCATGGAGGCCGTGACCCGCACCCGCACCACGGCCGACTGGATCACGCTGCTGGAAGACAAGGCCGTGCCCTGTGGCCCCATCAACACGATTGCCCAGGCGTTTGATGATGCGCAGGTGAAGGCACGCGGCCTCGCCGTGACGCTGCCGCGCTGGAAGGACGGCGAAGCTGGCGACGGCGTGGCACAGATCACCGGCGTGGCCAGCCCGCTGCGCCTGTCGGCAACGCCGCCCGTGCTGCGCAACGCACCGCCCGCGCTGGGCCAGCACACCGACGAAGTGCTGGGCGAGATGGGGCTGGATGCGGCGCGCATTGCCGCCCTGCGGGCCAGCGGCGTGTTGTGAGCAGGCCCAAAGACCCTGATCACCAACGCCACCCCTGTGGCGCCCGAGCGGCCTGGCCCTGACCGGCCAGGCCGTTTTGCTTGAGTAATCCACAAGAAATTGGCCTCTGGCGCTTATCGATCAAGCGGTAGCAGCTATCAATTTGATAACACAGCTGAACAAAAAGCATCGCTACCCCACCCTTGAGCGCCCATCAAAAAGACATGTACACAAACTTACATCCCTCACCATAATGGCTGAGGGAGTCTTCCCGGCGCGGCGTCTAGCGCCCACCGGTTGACCGAAACGATGGCGCAGTCGGGCAACAACCGCCGCAACAGACGGTGGCGTCAGGCTGGGCCTCAGGGCCTGCATGCGAACCCCAGGGGTGGGATCGCTCTCGGGCTCTGGTGGACTTTGCCCGCCACTGTGGCGTTGTGTGGACCCAACCAGGAGTTCGCGATGAAGCTCAGCCTCAAGCTACCCCTTGCCTTTACCGTGTCGCTGCTTTTGCTGTTTGCAGCGGCCCTCTTTGGCATCAGCCGCCTCAACCAGGCGCTCGACACCTACCAGACCACCGTAGCCCAGAGCTTTGAGCACGAGCGAATGGCATCCAGCATGCTCAACGAGTTCAAGGTGCAGGTGCAAGAGTGGAAAAACGTGCTGCTGCGCGGCAAGGACCCGGCCCAACTCACGCGCTATTGGGCCGCCTTTGAGAAGCAGGAAAAGACCATCAACGACCAAGCGCAAAAACTGCTGGCCGCCCTGCCCCCGGGCGAGGGCCGCGAGCGCGTGAACCAGTTTGCCCAGGCCCATGAACGCATGGGCACCGCCTACCGCAAGGGTTTCGAGGCTTTCAAGGCGGCCGACCACGACCCGCAGGCCGGTGACAAGGCCGTGGCGGGCATGGACCGCGAGCCCTCGCAGCTGATCGACCAGGCCGGCGAGCTGATCGCCAAGGCCAGCAGCGAAGTGGCTGCACGCGCAGCGGCCACCGCCCAACGCGCCACCACCATCAGCCTGGTGGTGATGATGGTGGTATGTGCCCTGGGCATTGCCGGGGCCATTGCGTTCAGCCGCACCGTGGTGAACCCGCTGGACAACGCCGTGCGGGTGTCGCAGGCCGTGGCCAATGGCGATCTCACCCTGGCCCGCCATGTGCAGGGCAAGGACGAAATCGCCCTGCTGCTCAATGCACTGCACCAGATGCAGCTGAGCCTGTCGCGCGTGGTCTCCGGGGTGCGCAACAACGCCGACAGCGTGGCCGCCGCCAGCACCGAAATCGCCCTGGGCAACAACGATCTGTCGGCGCGCACCGAGCAGCAGGCGAGCGCGCTGGAGGAGACCTCGGCATCGATGGAAGAGCTGAGTTCCACCGTGCAGGCCAATGCCGAAAACGCCCGCCAGGCCAACCAGTTGGCCGTGAGCGCCTCGACGGTGGCTGTGCAGGGCGGCGACGTGGTGGCCGAAGTGGTGACCACGATGAAAGGCATCAACGACAGCAGCAAGAAGATTGCCGACATCATCAGCGTGATCGACGGGATTGCCTTCCAGACCAATATCCTGGCGCTCAACGCCGCAGTGGAGGCCGCACGCGCCGGTGAGCAGGGCCGGGGTTTTGCCGTGGTGGCCAGCGAAGTGCGCAGCCTGGCCCAGCGCAGCGCCGACGCCGCCAAGGAGATCAAGACGTTGATACATGCCAGTGTGGAGCGCGTGGAGCAAGGCACGGCGCTGGTGGACAAGGCCGGCGCCACCATGACCGAGGTGGTGGCCTCGATCCGCCGCGTGACCGACATCGTGGGCGAGATCAGCGCGGCCAGCAGCGAACAAAGCGCGGGCGTGGCCCAGGTGGGCGAGGCCGTGATGCAGATGGACCAGGCCACGCAACAAAACGCGGCACTGGTGGAACAAAGCGCGGCCGCCGCCGACAGCCTGAAGGTGCAAGCGCAGCAGCTGGTGCAGGCGGTGGCGGTGTTCCGGCTGGCCGCGACCTGAACGGCCAAACGTTTGATAAAAATAGCCGCGAGCGCTTGATTTATATGCGCTAGCAGCTATATTTTTAATAGCAAATTAAATACAAGGTCAGGCGACTTCCGCCACCGCAGCCACCGCCTGCTGCGCCGTGGCCAGCGTGGGCGAGGCGAGCTTGCGCAGGTAGGCCATGGTCTGCAGGCAGGCCTGTGCGACCTCGGTGCCCTTCTTCACGAAATGCTCGCGGAAAAAGCGCACATGGTCCTCGTGGTCGTGAAAGTCGCGCGGCGTGAGCACGGCCGACATCACGGGCACCTCGGTGTCGAGCTGCACGCGCATCAGTCCGTCGATGACAGCGGTGGTGACGAACTCGTGGCGGTAGATGCCGCCGTTGACCACCAGAGCGCAGGCAACGATGGCGTCGTAGCGCCCACTGCGCGCGAGCTTGCGGGCCAAGAGCGGAATCTCGAACGCGCCAGGCACATCGAACAGAGCCACCTGCTTTGGCGGCAGGCCATGGCGATCAAACTCGGCCAAGGCCGCGTCACGGGCCTGGTGCACGATGTCCTGGTGCCAGCTGGCACTGATGATGGCCACGCGGGCGCCACGGTGAGCGGCCACGGGAACGAGGGGAGAGACAGAAGAAGACTGATTCATGGGTTCCTCAAAACAGGTCAAACCAGAATCAGGGCGCGCGCGAACACGGCTCCCGCCCTGTGGCGCCAAAACCCGCAGGCGCGCAAGCGCCCACCGGCAAGCCCTCCAAAGACGGGTGCTGTGGGTTTCGCGATCTCTTTCATCCGGACTGTGACCGTCGGCTCTGGCATCGCACCAGATCTGCTGACCCTGCGCGGCCATTCCGAGGAAAAGCCCTGCAGGCGCTCGCGGGCTCTTGCAGGCCTTTCAGCCCGCACATACCGCCGGTGGGGAATTTCGCCCCGCCCTGAGAACGCTGCGGGCCCCAGCAAAACGCCGGTGCCCACCCACAGATTTTAGGGGCTGCCCCGCAGGCAGACGGTCGCCCAGGCGATTGCCTGCACCGGCAGCGCTGATTTGTATCGGCCCGACTCAGCGGGGGCGCTCGAACCCGGCATCCACCCAGGCCGCGGCGCTGGCAGGGGTCAACTTGAAGGAAGGCGGCACAGGCACGCGTGCCAGTTCCTCGCCCAGATCATCGTGTGCACTCAAGGTGGCCGTGGCGCCCTCTTCATCGGGCACGATGGCCAGGGCCACACGCAGGCGCTGACCCTGCACGGTGGTGATGGTCACGTTCTTGTTGAGCTGCGCGTGCAGTTGCTGCTCATGGCGGCGGATCACCTCGCTGGCCGTCTTGACCAGGGTGTTGAAAGCCGACACATCGAGCGGCTTGGGATTCTTTTTGTCGCGCCCCATCGTCCACGGGCCTACCAGCGCAGGCTCTGACTCGCCTTGCAGCGTCATGGCCACAGCCCAGCCGTCGTCGTCTTCGTTCTTGATGACACGCGCTGTCCAGCGGCCGTCGCTCCAAAGGCGGGGTTCCTGGAGGATGTCGGGCGTGTCGGTGGCGTCTTGCATGGGGCGGCAGCTGGTTTCAAGGAAAGGGCGCCGAGCATAACGGCCCGACCGCTGCGCGCCCTGCCAATACCCCCGCAAAGAGGCACAAGAAGCGAAGGCACATGATGTCGACACTTCTGAAACCCGCATTTTCAATAACTTTTGGTTATTGATAAGCGAACCGCCAGGCGGTTCAGCCCAGGTCGATGGCACGGCTTGCCGCTTCCCGCAGCACGTCCATGAACGCCTGCGCTGCCGGCGTGGGCGGCTCACCCAGCCGCGTGATCAGGCCGTAGTCGGGCATGCGGTCTGGCAGCTCCACGGGGATGCGGGCCAACAGGCCTTTGTTCACGTATTTCTCGACCAGCGCAGCAGGCTGCAGCGAGACCATATGGGTGGTGTGCATCAGCTCCAGCGCAAACAGGAACGAAGGCGTCTCCACCACACCCGAGGTAGGCGCCAGGCCAGCGCCACCAAAGATGTCATCCGACACCTTGCGCACGGCGGTGGAGGCGGGGTAAAGAATCCATGGCCAGTGGGCCAGCTCGGTCAAGGCCAGGTCCACCGTGCCGCGCAGGGGGTGGTGCAGTCCGGCCACCACCTGCAGCGGCTCGGCAGACAGGCGCTCGTAATGGAATTGGCTGCGCTGCGCCTCATCGGTGAAGCGGCCAATCATGAGATCGATCTTGCGCTCGGCCAGCCACACCACCAACTGGTCGCTGCTTTGCTCCAGAATTTTGAGCACCAGCAAGGGTCGCAGGCGCTGGATTTCAGCCACCGAAGCCACCAGCAAATGGGCCGCAGAGCCGGTGATGGCGCCAATCGACAAGTGGCCATGCCCGCCCTGCTTGAGGGCGTTGAATTCATCCACAAACTGGCGCTGGCCATCGAGCGCCGCGCTGGCATAGCGCAGGGTAAAAAGCCCCAGCTCGTTGGGACGCATGCCACGCGACAAACGATCGAACAAACGCGCTTCCAGGATCTCTTCGATGTCCATCAGGATCTTGGTGGCCGCAGGCTGGGTGACGTGCATCTGCTCAGCCGTCAACCGCAGGTTGCGGGTGCGCCCGAGGATGTCCAGAAACTGCAAATGCCGAAACCGCAGCCGCGCGCAGGCCTGTGCCAAAGACAAGGGTTTACCCGGAAATTCACCTGAACTCATAACCATTTGGAATGGATCGTAGCAAAAGATTCAGTAGACCCCGTGGGGGGCCAGACCTAATCTTCGGCCTGCGTCATGACGGCCCCGCCAAAGGGATCGCGGGGCGCCGACGGGGTGCCCCCGTCGTGACACAGCCATTCCAACGGAGACAAACATGAAGTTCAAAACCCTCGCCTTGGCCGCCACGGTGCTGGCCGCCCTGGCCGCCCCGGTGTCTGCGCAAATCAAGGACCATATGTTCAAGGTCGGCATCGGCCTGAGCGAAGACCACCCCCAGGCGCTGGCCGTGAAGCACTTTGCGGAAAAACTCGCGGCCAAAAGCGGCGGCAAGATGAACGCCAAGCTGTTTGCCAGCGGCTCGCTCGGCAACGACGTGAGCATGACATCGGCCCTGCGTGGCGGCACGCTGGAGATGACCGTGCCGGACTCCTCCACGCTGATGTCGCTGATCAAACCCTTTGGCGTGCTGAACCTGCCGCTCACCTTCAACAACGAGCAGGAAGCCGACGCTGTGCTGGACGGCCCCTTCGGCCAGAAGCTGCTGGCCAAGCTGCCCGAAAAGGGCCTGGTCGGCCTGGGCTACTGGGAAAACGGCTTTCGCCACGTGACCAACTCGCGCCGCCCCATCAATAAGGCCGATGACCTGGCAGGCCTGAAGCTGCGCGTGATCCAGAGCCCCCTATTCCTGGACACTTTCAACGCCCTGGGCACCAACGCCACGCCCATGCCGTTTACCGAGCTGTACACGGCCATGGAACAAGCGGCAGTGGACGGGCAAGAGAACCCGCCCGCCACCATCCTGACCAGCAAGTTCTACGAGGTGCAAAAGCACCTGGTGCTCTCGCGCCACATGTACAGCGCCTGGGTGCTGCTGATGTCCAAGAAGACCTGGGACGGCCTCTCGGCCCAGGAGCAAAAAATCGTGCAGGAAGCCGCCCGCGAAGCCACCTTGTTTGAGCGCAAGGCCATTCGCGCATTGAGCGAAACGGCCCTGGGCGACCTCAAGAAGGTGGGCATGCAAATCACCGAGCTGCCCGCTGCCGAACAGGCCAAGTTGCGCGCCAAGCTGCAGCCGGTGCTGGCCAAGTACGGCCGCGAGTTTGGCGAAGAGACCACGAACGAGCTGATGGGCGAACTGGCCAAGGTGCGCGGCACCGCAGCCACTGCGGCGAAGTAAGCCACACGAGCCCCTTCCGGCGCGCAGCCTGCGCTGCGCGCCCCCAGCGCAGCCGCCCGCGAGGCCGGCGACGCTTTCGCCACAGGTAACGACATGGACAAGACACCCCGCCGCCCTTTTCGCTCGCGCGACTGGTTTGCCGACCCCGCGCGCTCCGACATGACCGCGCTCTATCTGGAGCGTTTCATGAACTACGGGCTCACGCCCGAGGAGCTGCGTTCGGGCCGGCCCATCATTGGCATTGCACAAACGGGCAGCGACCTGTCGCCGTGCAACCGCATCCACCTGGATCTGGCGCGCCGCGTGCGCGATGGCATCCGCGATGCGGGCGGGATTCCGATGGAGTTTCCGGTCCATCCCATTTTTGAAAACTGCCGCCGCCCCACGGCCGCACTCGACCGCAACCTGGCGTACCTGGGCCTGGTCGAAATCCTGTACGGCTACCCCATCGACGCCGTGGTGCTGACCACTGGCTGCGACAAGACCACGCCTGCCGGGATCATGGCCGCTTCCACCGTCGACATCCCAGCCATCGTGCTCTCGGGCGGGCCCATGCTGGACGGCTGGCACAACGGCGAACTGGTGGGCTCGGGCACTGTCATCTGGCGCAGCCGCCGTCAGCTGGCCGCTGGCGAGATTGACGAAGAAGAATTTTTGCAGCGCGCCTGCAGCAGCGCCCCGTCGGCCGGCCACTGCAACACCATGGGCACGGCATCGACCATGAACGCAGTGGCCGAGGCGCTGGGACTGTCGCTGCCCGGTTGTGCGGCCATTCCGGCACCCTACCGTGAGCGCGGCCAGATGGCCTATGAAACCGGGCGCCGCATTGTCGAGATGGCGTACGAAGACCTGCGGCCCTCGCGCATCCTGACACGGGAGAGCTTTCTCAATGCCCTCTCGGTCATCAGCGTGGCCGGAGGCTCCAGCAACGCGCAGGTGCACGTCATGGCCATGGCGCGCCATGCGGGCGTGGCGCTGGAAGCCAAGGACTGGACCGAGCACGCCTACGACCTGCCCCTGCTGCTGAACATGCAGCCCGCCGGTCAGTTTTTGGGCGAGCGGTTCTTCCGCGCAGGGGGCGTGCCTGCGCTGATGTGGGAGTTGCAACAGGCGGGCCGCCTGCACAACGATTGCGCCAGCGTGACCGGCACAACCATGGGCGAGAACCTGCAGGGCCGCGAAACACGCGACCGCGAGGTGATCCGGCCCTTCAACGACCCGCTGATGGAGAAGGCGGGCTTCATGGTGCTCAGCGGCAACCTGTTTGACTTTGGCATCATGAAGACCTCGGTAATATCGCCCGCGTTCCGCGAGCGTTACCTGAGCCAGCCGGGGCGTGAAGGCATCTTTGAAGCCCGCGCCGTGGTCTTTGAAGGCGCGGACGACTACCACGCACGCATCAACGACCCGGCGCTGAACATCGATGAAGGCTGCATCCTGGTGATGCGCGGCGCGGGGCCCATTGGCTGGCCCGGCTCGGCCGAGGTGGTCAACATGCAGCCGCCCGATGCGCTCATCCGCCGCGGTGTCACTACCCTACCGACACTGGGCGACGGGAGGCAATCGGGCACGGCCGACAGTCCCTCCATCCTCAACGTGTCGCCCGAAAGCGCCGTGGGCGGCGGCCTGTGCTGGCTGCACAGCGGCGACACGGTCCGCATCGACCTGAACGCCGGGCGCTGCGATGCCCTGGTGCCCCCCCAGGAAATTGAACGCCGCCGCCGCGAACTGCCCGTGCCCCCCATTCCCGCCAGCCAGTCGCCCTGGGAGGCGCTGTACCGCGAGAAAACGGGCCAACTGGTCGACGGCGCCGCGCTGGACTTTGCGTTGGACTACCGGCGTATCTCCGAAAAAACCCCGCGCCACAACCATTGACCTGGACTGTGGTGGTGCAGCGTGCCCCTTGGCGGGCTGGTGCCACAGGGGATGCAGATTGAACCCGTAAAGGACCTCGAATGAACGACATGACAACGGCCCGCGCGGCCGGTGCGGATGCGCACGCCCAGGTTTTGCCGAACGACGGCCTGCAAGGCACACTGGTGGGCCGCGTCTGGGCCCATGGCGCCACCCCCGGCCCGGCCGTGGTGGCCTTGCGCCCAGAAGGCGTGTTTGACCTGAGCGCGCACTACCCCACCATGAGCACGCTGCTCGACACCGCGCAGCCCGCACGCACTGTACAAGGCGCACCAGGGCTGCGCATCTGCAGTGTGGAAGAGCTGATCCACAACAGCCTGCCGGGCAAACGCAACCCCTCGCTGCCCTGGTTGCTGGCGCCCTGCGATCTGCAAGTGGTGAAAGCGGCCGGTGTCACATTTGCCGCCAGCCTGATCGAACGCGTGATCGAAGAACAAGCCCGGGGCGACGCCAGCCGCGCGCAAGCCCTGCGCAGCCAGGTGATCGGGCTGATTGGCGAGAACCTGGCAGACATCCGCCCCGGCTCGCCCGAGGCCATGGAACTCAAGGCTTTGCTGCAGGAAAAAGGGCTGTGGTCGCAGTACCTGGAGGTAGGCATTGGCCCGGACGCCGAGGTGTTCACCAAAGCGCCGGTGCTGGCCTCGGTCGGTTGTGGCGATGACATTGGTATCCGATCGGATTCCGCCTGGAACAACCCAGAGCCCGAAGTGGTGCTGGCCGTGAACAGCCGTGGCGACATCGTGGGCGCCACGCTGGGCAACGATGTGAACCTGCGCGACATCGAGGGCCGCAGCGCGCTGCTGCTGGGCAAGGCCAAGGACAACAACGCATCGTGCGCGCTGGGGCCCTTCATCCGCCTGTTTGACGATGCTGGCTTTGGCATGGAACAGGTGCGCAATGAAACGGTGCATTTGCGCGTGGTGGGGACCGACGGCTTTGAGCTGCGCGGCATCAACACCATGGCCAGCATCAGCCGCGACCCGGCCGACCTGGTGGCACAAACGATGGCAGCCCACCAGTACCCCGACGGGTTCATGCTGTTTCTGGGCACGCTGTTCGCCCCCATTGAAGACCGCGACCAGCCTGGCAGCGGCTTCACCCACAAACTGGGCGACCTGGTCACCATCCAGAGCGCCTGGCTGGGTGGCCTGCACAACCGCGTCACGCACAGCGAAACCGCGGCGCCCTGGCACTTTGGCTTGCGCGCCTTCATTGGCAATCTGGCCCAGCGCGGCCTGCTGCGCGACACAGTGCTTTAACCCGCAAAGCCAGCCCCAAAAATTGAATGGCCCAAGCCATCCTGGAGACACAACCATGCTGAACGAACTCATAGACCGGTTTTGCCGGGGGATCAACCTGCTCATCGCGCTGGCCCTGGCCGTGATGGTGCTGCTGGTGTTTGGCAACGTGGTGCTGCGCTACGCCTTCAACTCCGGCATTTCGGTGAGCGAAGAGCTGTCGCGCTGGCTGTTTGTGTGGATCACATTTCTGGGGGCCATCGTGGCGGTCAGGGACCACGGCCACCTGGGCACAGACATCCTGCTCACCAAACTGCCGCCCATCGGCCAGCGCATTTGTCTGGTGGCCAGCTACGGGCTGATGCTGTTTTGCACCTGGCTGCTGTTCAGCGGTGCCTTGGCCCAGGCGCGCATCAACCTGGATGTGGAGGCTCCCGTGACCGGCGCGTCGATGGCGATCTTCTACGCGTCGGGTGTGGTGTTTGCCGTGGCGTCAGGCCTGCTGCTGTTGCTGGACCTCTGGCGCCTGCTGTCAGGCCAGGTGGCGGACAACGAACTGGTGCAGGTCACCGAATCGGAAGACCTGGCGTCGGTCGAGGAGCTGCACCTCGATCGCACGGGCGCTTCGCACAAATAAACCGGCCCAGGAGCAAATTCCCATGACTGTTTTCATCTTCCTTGGCTCCCTGCTGGCGGCCATGGCCATTGGCGTGCCCATTGCCTATGCCCTGCTGGTGTCCGGCACAGCGCTGATGTGGCACCTGGACCTGTTTGACGCGCAAATCCTGGCACAGAACGTGATCAACGGTGCGGACTCGTTCCCGCTGCTGGCGGTGCCGTTTTTCATGCTGGCGGGCGAGATCATGAATGTGGGGGGGCTGTCGCAGCGCATCGTGAAGCTGGCGCTGACGCTGGTGGGGCACAAACGCGGCGGGCTGGGTTTTGTGGCCATTCTGGCGGCCTGCATGCTGGCCGCGCTGTCGGGCTCTGCCGTGGCCGACACGGCGGCGCTGGCGGCGCTGTTGCTGCCCATGATGGTGAAGGCTGGCCACGACAAGGCCCGCGCAGGGGGACTGATTGCGTCGGCCGGCATCATCGCCCCCGTGATCCCGCCATCCATCGGGTTTGTGGTGTTTGGCGTGGCCGCCAATGTGTCGATCAGCAAGCTGTTTCTGGCAGGCATCGTGCCCGGGCTGCTGATGGGCCTGTCCATCGCCGTGGCGTGGTACTGGGTGTCGCAGCGCGAGAACATCCAGCCGCCCCCCAAAACATCTGGCGCAGAGAAGTTGCAGGCGCTCAAGGAATCGACGTGGGCCTTGTTCTTGCCGGTGATCGTGATCGTGGGCCTGAAGATGGGCGTTTTCACCCCCACCGAGGCGGCGGCGGTTGCAGCGGTGTATGCCCTGCTGGTCGCCACGCTGGTCTACCGTGAACTGCACTGGAGCCAGCTCACCGCTGTGTTTGTGAGCGCCGCCAAAACCACCGCCGTGATCATGTTCCTGGTGGCAGCGGCCATGGTGAGTGCCTGGCTGATCACGGTGGCCGACATCCCCCGGCAGCTGATCGAGCTGCTGCGCCCCTTCATGGACCACCCCACGCTGCTCATGATCGCCATCATGCTGCTGGTGATGGCCGTGGGCACGGCCATGGACATGACGCCCACCATTCTCATCATGACGCCCGTGCTGATGCCGGTGGTCAAGGCCGCAGGCATCGACCCGGTGTACTTCGGGGTGCTGTTCATCATCAACAACGCCATCGGCCTGATCACGCCGCCCGTGGGCACGGTGCTCAACGTGGTGGCCGGGGTGGGAAAAATGCGCATGGACGAGGTGACCCGGGGCGTGATCCCGTTCATGACCGCCCAGTTCATCGTGATGTTCCTGATGGTGCTGTTCCCCTCCATCGTGCTGGTGCCCATGCGCTGGTTCACGGGCTAGACCCCGCACACGCCCACACAAGACACCCCTGGAGCCTTGCTCTCAGCCCCTTCGGAGACCCCATGGAATCGAACACCCTGCCCCACCCTCGCGCACAGCACCCTGTGGTGGATGCACTGATTGCCGCACTGGACCCCTCGGCGGTGCTCTTTGGCGCCGACATGCCGGCCCGCAATCACAACGACTACAGCGGACTGCCCCCCAGCATTCCGCTGGTCGTGGTGCGGCCCGCGGACACAAACGGTGTGGCCACGGCCATGCGCATCTGCCAGGCCCATGGTGTGGCCGTAGTGCCCCAGGGCGGGCTCACGGGCCTGTGCGGCGGCGCAAGAGCCGCACAAGACCAGGTGGCCTTGTCCCTGGAGCGCTTGACTGGCATCGAAGAAGTGGACACCGCCGCTGCCACCATGACGGTGCTGGCAGGGACGCCGCTGGAGACAGTCCAGCTGGCGGCCACCGCAGCGGGCTTTTTCTGCCCGCTGGACCTGGGGGCACGCGGCTCGTGTGCCATTGGCGGCAACCTGGCCACCAATGCGGGCGGCAACCGCGTGATCCGCTACGGCATGGCCCGCGAGATGGTGCTGGGCATTGAAGTGGTGTTGCCCGATGGCACCGTGGTGACCAGCCTCAACAAGATGATCAAAAACAACGCGGGGTTTGACCTCAAGCACCTGTTCATTGGCAGCGAAGGCACGCTGGGCATCATTACCCGCGTAGTGCTCAAACTGTTTCCACAGCCTGCCTCGACCATGGTGGCCGTCTGCGCGCTGCGCGACTATGCCGATGTGCTGGCGCTGCTGAACTCCGCCCGCCAGAACCTGGGGCCACTGCTATCGGCCTTTGAGGTCATGTGGCCTGACTACTGGCAATTTGCCATGCGCCATGCACCCGGCGTGCGCAACCCGTTCGATGGCGATGACACCGCCTACGGCGCCTACGTCCTGGTAGAAGCACTGGGCACCGACCCGATTCGGGATGCACCGCGCTTTGAGGCCTGGCTGGAGGGTTTGATGGACTCGGGCACGGTCCCCAACGCTGCACTGGCGCAGTCGCTGGCGGATGGCAAGGCGTTTTGGAGCATCCGCGATGCCAGTGGAGAACTGCACCCCGTCTGGCCGCACCACCTGGCCTTTGATATCGGGCTGCCGGTGGCCCGCATGGACGAATATGCCAACCGCTGCAGGCAGGCCCTTCAGGCGCAGTTTCCGGGGGCGCACTCGCTGTTCTATGGCCACATCGGCGACGGCAACCTGCACATCATCGTGTACCAGCCCGGCACGGACCCGCAGCCCAAGGAACAGGTCAACCACATCGTGTATGGCCTGGTGCGCGAGTACGGTGGCACGGTGTCGGCAGAACATGGCATCGGCACCCTCAAGCACGAGTGGCTGGGCCACGCCCGATCGGCCGAAGAAATTGCGCTGATGCGGATCATCAAGAACGCCTTGGACCCCAAGGCGCTGCTCAACCCCGGCAAGGTTTTGTGATTCAGCCTTCCACCGTACTTTTTGGCACCACCACACCATGACCACACTTCGACTTGCGAACAAAACGGCTTTTGTCACCGCTGCGGGCCAGGGCATCGGCCGCGCCACGGCCCTCGCTTTTGCAGCCCAGGGCGCCCACGTGATCGCCACCGACATCAATGCCCAGGCGCTCGCCAAGCTCAAGGACGACATTGGCTGCACCGTACATACCTTGGATGTCACCGACCCGCTGGCCATCGCAGAGGCAGCCAAGGCGGCAGGCCCAGTCCACGTGCTCTTCAACGGCGCCGGATTCGTACACGCGGGCAGCGTGCTCGACTGCACCGAAGACGAATGGGCTTTTGCGTTCGAGCTGAACGTGCGCTCGCAATTTCGCACCATCAAGGCCTTCCTGCCCGGCATGCTGGCCCAAGGTGGCGGCTCCATCATCAACGTAGCGTCGGTCGCGGGCAGTATCAAAGGAGCGCCCAACCGGTTTGTGTACGGCACCACCAAGGCGGCCATCGTGGGCTTGACCAAATCCGTGGCCGCCGACTTTGTGGCCAAGGGCATTCGCTGCAACGCCATTTGTCCCGGTACGGTGCTGTCGCCATCGCTGCAAGAACGCATCAACGCACAGGCCCAGGCGACAGGGCAGACCCTGGCCCAGGTGGAATCCACTTTTGTAGAGCGCCAGCCCATGGGGCGGCTGGGGCGTGCCGAAGAAATTGCCGCGTTGGCCGTGTACCTGGCCAGCGATGAATCCGCTTTCACCACAGGGACCGCCCAGATAATCGACGGCGGTTGGTCTAACTAGTCCACAAGGAACCACTGACATGCGACTTTTGCGCCACGGCCCCAAGGGCCAGGAAAAACCCGCCCTGCAACACACCGACGGTACGGTGCGAGACCTCAGCCAGGTCTTGCCCGACATCGGACCCGGCACGCTCTCGCCAGCGGGCATGGCCGCACTGGCGAGCGTCGACGCGTCCACACTGCCCGTGGTGCCCCAAGGCCGCCTGGCAGTGCCCTGGACCGGTATGCGCAAATTCATCGCCATTGGCCTGAACTACGCAGACCATGCAGCCGAAGCGGGTATGCCCATCCCCCAGGAACCCATCATCTTCACCAAAACCGTGGACTGCGCTGTCGGCTGCAACCACCCGGTGGTGCTGCCGCAGGGCTCGGTCAAGAGCGACTGGGAAGTAGAGCTGGGCGTGGTCATCGGCACCCGGGCACGCTATGTGAGCGAAGCGGACGCACTGAGCCATGTAGCGGGCTACTGCACGATCAACGACATTTCCGAGCGCGAATACCAGTTGGAGCGCGGCGGCACTTGGGACAAGGGCAAGGGCTGCGACACCTTCGGGCCCATCGGCCCCTGGCTGGTCAGTGCCGACGAAGTGGGTGATCCGCAAAACCTGTCGATGTGGCTGGACGTGAACGGCGAGCGCCAGCAAACCGGCAGCACCCGCACCATGATCTTCACGGTGGCGCAACTGGTCAGCTACCTGAGCCGCTTCATGACGCTGGAACCGGGCGACCTGATCACCACCGGCACGCCACCCGGCGTGGGCATGGGCAAAAAGCCCGCGCCGCAGTTTTTGAAGCCCGGGGATGTCATCACGCTGGGCATCGAGAAGTTGGGCGACCAAAAACAAACGGTGTTTGCCTGGGACCCCAGCCTGATCGACGGCTGAAGCGGCAGAGAACCTCAGCAGTGCAGGCAGGCGGCTCGTTTTGTGCCGTCCCGCACTTGCATCGCTGCATTAGCCCCCGCCACCGGGGGCTCGATGCGGCACCGGGTTTCGACGTGGTGCGCGGCCCTCAGCTTGCTACCGTGAACCGCTGCTGCACGTGGCGCGGGTTCTCCAGCTCGTCCACGATGGCCACGGCCATGTCGGCCACGCTGATACCACCAGGGGCTTCGCCGTTCATCAGCGGGGCGTCGGTGCCCAGGCGGTACTGGCCGGTGCGCTCGCCGGGGGCCAGCAGGATGGGGGGCGACAGAAAGGTCCAGTCCAGCGTGGTCTCGGCGCGGATCAGGTTGAGCGCTTCGCGCGCGGCCAGGGCGCCTGCCTTGTATTCGGCGGGGAAGTGGGGGGTGTCCACCAATTGCACACCGGGTGCCACAAACAGGCTACCCGCACCACCGACCACCAGCAGGCGCTTGACGGCAGCTTGCTTGACCCCTGCATAGATCGCGCGGGTACCGATGAGAAACTGGTCATGGATGTCGGGCACGGTCCAGCCGGGGTTGTAGGCGCTCACCACCGCATCGTGGCCCACCACAGCCTTGGCAACCTGGGCGGCATCCTGGGCATCGGCGGCCACCACGGTAAGGCCTTTTCGAGCTGTCAGCTTGGCGGGATTGCGGGCCAGAACGGTGACGCTGTGATTGCGGCGCAGCAGTTCTTCCAGCACGGCCGAGCCGACAAAACCGGTGGCGCCAATCAGGGCGATATTCATATCTTTTCCTTCTCGTTGAATGACCATGTGGTCGATGCAGTGAGAATAGAGGCTTGTCAAAATGGGCGGTAGAGGGCTAAAAATGCCTTCTATTTGAAGCTCAGCTTCACAATCAAGCCAAACCCAGGGTTGCGAATGGAAGACCTCAAACGCATGGCGGTGTTTGCCGCCGTGGTGCAACACGGCTCGATGAGCGGCGCTGCACGGGCCCTGGGCATGAGCACCTCGGCCGTGAGCCAGCAGGTGCGCAAGCTCGAAAGTGATGGCGGCGTCACGCTGCTGCACCGGTCTACCCGCAAGCTGGCGCTGACCGAGGCCGGCCAGCGCTACCACGCGCGCTGCGCGGCCATGTGGGCGGCGGCCGAACAGGCGCGTGCCGAGCTGGCCGCATCGCGCGACGCGCCCAGCGGCGAGCTTCGGCTGTCGGCCACCGTGGGCTTTGCACGCCACATTGCGCCTGCGCTGGGCGCACTGCTGGCCGCCCACCCGGCACTGCGCCTGCGGTTGCTGGTGGATGACACGCCCATCGACCTCATCAATGCCCGCATCGACCTGGCCGTGCGCTTTGGGCGCCTGCAGGACTCAACCTGGGCGGCACGGCGGCTGTGTGGCATGCAGTGGGTTCTGGCGGCATCGCCTGGCTGGGTGGCAGCGCACGGCACTCCACGCGACCCGGACGCTCTGCTCACCCACAGCTGGCTGGGCTTTGCCAGGGAAGGCGGTGGCCTGCTGATCGACCTGCACAGCCCGTCGGGGGAGCCCCGGGCCCTGCGCGTGGAGCCCCGCATCGCCAGCAACAACCAGTTGTCGATCCAGCAGATGTGCGAGGCCGGGCTGGGCCTGGCGTTGGTGGGCAGCATGGATGCGCATGAGGCCCTGCAGGCCGGGCGGCTGGTGCGCCTTCTGCCCGAGTGGTCGTTCGGCACGCTCGACATCTGGGCCGTCACGCCGCAGCGCGATGCCCAGCCCGCCAAGGTGAGGCAGGCCATCGCTGCGCTGCACAGCTATCTGCGGCAGGTGCCGGGTATTTCTGATTGACCCGGCCTGCTCGCGTGCCTGCGATCCATCGACTTTTTTATCTGTACGGCCATGAATTCCATCGTTGTGCTGGCACAGAACGATCCCTGAAGTCGCGGCTCCCGTTGCACCACGCCCGCTCGGCGGTATCGCGCAGGGCGGCCTGCCGCGTCCCGCCTCAAGGCGCTCGCCATGTCAGAAAGCAGCGCCGCCCGAACACTCGCACAGTGGATCGCAGTGGGCCTGGCCAAGCCATTCCCAGCCAGCATCGGCCACTGCCGTGTTTTACGCCTTGCAGTCCTTGCCGATCCGCAGCGCGTACTTTTCTCGCGATCAGCACGGGGGCTCCTTGAGCGATTGCGGCACGATATTTTGTTATTTTTGATAAATGTGATAAATTCATCAAACACGACGCATTATTGGCCGGGCGCCTTTGGCTGACAAGAACGCTGTGCGGTGGTCTCTCCACAGGGATGCAAGCGCAGGCAAAGTGCCCCGAAAAGCAACGATGTGCTCCCTGGAAGGCTATGCAAACCCTAGTGGAGCGCGGCACTTCGCAGTGATCATCGGCAAGCGGCGTAAATATTTACGAACAGCCCCAGCGTTCTACTCCTAGAATTTGTAAACGCGCGTATCAGCGCGAAGGACTCATCATGAAAGCAGTGCAGCAGGACATCGACGAACGGACCAACCTCACCAGCACCAACAAGTTCGAACTGCTGTTGTTTCGCTTGGGCACGGACAGTGCGCTGGGAAAATCCGAGCTGTTCGGCATCAACGTGTTCAAGATCCGAGAAATCGTGGCCATGCCCAGCATCACACCGATCGCAGGCACTACGGCACATTCACTCGGGGTGGTCAACCTGCGCGGACAGGTCATTCCCGTGCTGGACTTGCCCTCCATCGTAGGCTGCAAGCCACAAACAGGTCTGAACATCATGCTGGTGACCGAGTACGCACGCACCACCCAGGCGTTTGCTGTCGAATCGGTGGAAGACATCGTCCGGCTGGACTGGAAACAGGTGCTTTCCGCTGAAACCAGCGGCGCAGCCGGGAAACTGGTCACCAGCATTGCCCGGCTGGACGGCAATACCGACGAATCCCGCCTGGCCCAGGTGCTGGATGTGGAAGCCATCCTCCAGATGGTGTCCCCCTCTGACGGCCACGAAGTCACGGAGGAGAAGGTCGGAGCCAAGCTCAAGCTCAAACCCGGTTGCATCATCCTGGCCGCAGATGATTCGTTTGTGGCGCGCTCGCTCATCGAGCAGGAACTCAAGGTACTGGCGGCCCCCTATGAAATGGTCAAGTCCGGCAAAGAGGCATGGGACCGCCTGAACGCCATTGCCAAGAGCGCTGAAGCCGAAGGCAAGACCGTTCTCGACCGCGTGGCCATGGTGTTGACCGATCTGGAAATGCCCGAAATGGACGGATTCACCTTGACCCGCAACATCAAACAGGACGCGCGCTTTCATGGCCTGCCGGTGGTCATCCACTCATCGCTGTCGGGCTCGGCCAACGAAGACCATGTGCGCAGCGTGGGCGCCGACGGCTATGTGGCCAAGTTTGTGGCCGAAGACTTGGCAGAAACAATTCGTCGCGTATTGCCCAAGTGACCTCGGCGCGGGTGCCTGACGGGCGCAACATTTGATGATTTTGGCGTCTTGTGCTTGAGTATCAAGCACTGGGTGCTATCAATTTTGGTGCCGCAGCGGGGCTTCAAGGAGCCCCGCCACCCAACGGCAGAAGCCATGTTCGGCTGGGGCGGCACGATGGAGTCAACCAAACGGTGGCGCCAAACGCTAAAGTGTTTGGCACGGCAAATGCCAACCCGCGAAATTTGTAACACCCCACCGGGGTGCTTTTCGTGGGCTTTACGGGCAGGGCAGAACGCACCCACCCGGCCGGAGTCTGAACACCATGACATACACATTCGCCCGCATCATTGCTGCTTCGGTCCTGGGGGTCCTCGTGACGGGCTGCGCCACCGTACCAGGCGACCCGTACTACGAACCACAGCGCTACCCGGTGTATGAGCAACCTGGTTACATCTACAACGCTCCGCCGCCGGTGTACCAAGCGCCGCCCGTGTACCGCGCGCCAGGGGTGATCTATTCCGCCCCGCCTCCGCCGGCGGTTTACTACGGTGGGCGCGACCGGCGTGATGACCGCTGGGACAACAACCGTGACCGCAACGATTGGCGTGAACGCGAGCGGGACCGGGACCGAGCCGACAAGGACCGCGCAGCGCGCGAGCGAGATCAAAGAGACCAGCAGGCCCGCGAGGCCGACCGCCGTGCCCGCGAGCGTGACCAGGCCCGCCGCGACCAAGCCGAGCGTGATCGCCGCGCCGCCGAAGACCGGCGCAACCGCGACCACAACTCCGGGCGCCTCGCTCCCGACAGCTACACGCCCCACCCCCAAGACTGGCGCTCGCGCCAGCAATCGAACAGCCAGGAAAAGCCCTGAACCGCACAACGACATAGTGGCCCGCCCTTTCGCTGAACCCAAACGGCACCGACCATGATGACCCGAGCCCACCATCTCCTCGCAGCCCTGTGTATGGCCTCGATCAGCGCGGGGGCTCAGGCACAAGTGGTGCGCTGCACCGACGTCAGCACCGGCAAAGTGACCTACACGGACGGCAAATGCACAGGGGGCGCTGCGGCAAAAGAGGTGGAGCCCCGCAAAACGCCTGAAGCGATCCAGCAGGAACGCGAGCAGGCGGCAGAGGCGCTGGCGCGCAAGCAGCAGCGCCTGCAGGCCGAAAACACGGCTGCAGAGACTGAGGCCCAGCGCAATGCACAACGTGACCGCCTGCGGCCGACCAAGTCACAAGACTACGCCCGCTCACCTGAATGCGCGCGTTCGCGCCGCAACCTGGATGTCGTGCTGAGTGGTTCCAGCGGAGCCACTTACGAGCAAAATTTGCGTGCAGAAGCTGCCCAACGGCAGGTCGACCTGGATTGCCTGGGGCCAGATGGGTATACCGAGGTGGAAAAGGCCCGTGCGGCCAGACCCAGCGCCCCTGCACCGGTGGTGGTGGCGCCTCCGTACTATCCGGTGCGTCCCCACCCTGTACCGGCCCCCACACCAACACCGGCACCCAAAAAATTCACGCAGTGCAACGTATTCCGCTGCTACGACAGCCAGGGAAACAGTACCCCTCGCTGAGAAAATGGCACCGGTTTTTGAAGCGCTGACCTTCGAGCCCTAGGCCCGCAGGCCCTCAGCCACGCTGGGGTACAGCAACCGCACGCCCAGCTCCCGCACCATGCGCTGGTTGTCCAGCCTACGCGATTCGCTCATGAAACTCAGCAGCATCAGCGACAGCTGCTCCTGCGCGGCGCTGCGCGGCACACGCGGCGGGCGCGGCAGGCCGTACAAGTCGGCGGCCAAATCAAAGTAATCGCCCATCTTCATGTGCGTCGAATCACACAGGTTGTAGGCGCGCTGGGGCCGCCCCTTCCACAAGGCTGCCATACAGGCCCGCGCCAGGTCATCGGCATGGATGTGGTTGGTGAACACATCGTCCTCGGGCACCAACACCGGGGTTCCCCGTCGCAAGCGCGCCTCGGGCGTACCGCCCTCTCGGTCGGGGGCATAGATCCCCGGGATACGCAACACGTTGGCACGCACCCCGGTGCGGCCCAGGTGTCGCACGGCCCGCTCCGCGTTGACCCGGCGTTGCGCCCTGGGTGTGGCGGGCGCCACAGCCCGCGTCTCAGGCACCAGGGCGCCGCGGCAGTCGCCATACACCCCCGTGGTGGATGCATAAACCAGCGACACCGGCAAGCTGCGCAGCCTCAGTGCACGGGCCAATCCCACGGTGCGGGGGTCGCGCCACCACGCATCGCCACCGGCCCCTTCACCCGGAGGGGGCGCGAGGTGCAGCACACGGGTGGCTACACCGGACAGCCGCCGCAAGGTGCCCATGTCATCCAGATTGCCCAGCAGAGGCTTGGCACCCTGGGCCCGCAGCCCCGCCACCCGACCCGCGCTGGAGGTCAGCGCCAGCACCTGCATGCGCCCAGCCCCCGGGCCTGTCTGGAGGTTGCGCAGCACCCGTTGACCTACATCACCACACCCGACGATCAGCAGGCGTTCGCGGCGGAAGCGCGCCGGCAAGGCGCCAAGGGGGTTTTGGTTTGAAGGCAAAATCGGGTCCGTTTGCTTAGCTTGAGACGATTCCAAGGATACCCACAACATGACCAGCGCCGAGGCTGCCACCACCGCAGCGTTCCAGATCACCGTGCAGCCGAGCGGCCGCGCTTTCAGTGCCAACGCGGGCGAGGCCATCCTGGCTGCGGCCATCCGAAGTGGCGTTGGCCTGCCCTATGGCTGCAAGGACGGTGCCTGCGGTTCCTGCAAGTGCAAGAAGCTCAGCGGCTCCGTGCAACACGGCGAACACCAGGCCAAGGCCCTTTCCGCGGAGGAAGAGGCTGCAGGCCTTGTGCTGACCTGCTGTGCCCACCCCTTGTCGGATGTGGTGCTGGAGTCCCGCCAGGTCACCGACGAGAGCGCCTACCCCGTCAAGAAGATGCCCGTGCGCGTCGCCACGCTGGAAAAAAAGTCGCATGACGTGATGCAGGTGCGCCTGCAGTTGCCCGCCGCAGACACCTTCCGCTACCACGCAGGCCAGTACATCGAATTCATCCTGCGCGACGGCGCACGCCGCGCCTACTCGATGGCCAACGCCCCCCACACGCAGACCGAGACGCCTGGCGTCGAGCTGCACATCCGCCACATGGCGGGCGGCAAGTTCACCGACCATGTGTTCGGTGCGATGAAGGAGAAGGAAATCCTGCGCGTCGAAGGCCCGTTCGGCAGCTTCTTCCTGCGCGAGGACTCGGACAAACCCATCATTCTGCTGGCCTCAGGCACGGGCTTTGCACCCATCAAGGCCCTTATCGAGCACCTGCAATTCAAGGGCATCACCCGCCCGGTCACGCTGTATTGGGGCGGCCGCCGCCCGGGTGACCTGTACATGCACGACTGGGTTCTGGCCCGCACCGCCGACATGCCTCACCTCCACTACGTGCCCGTGGTGTCCGATGCGCAGCCCGAAGACGCCTGGACAGGCCGCACCGGCTTCGTGCACCAGGCGGTGCTGGATGACTTCGCCGACCTCTCGGGCCACCAGGTCTACGCCTGCGGCGCCCCTATCGTGGTCGACTCCGCCCGGGATGCCTACAGCGCCCAGCGCGGCCTGCCCGCCGAAGAATTCTTCGCCGACTCATTCACCTCCGAGGCCGACAAACACGGCGCATGAGCGTGACCGAGCGCGCCGCGCCCGCCGGCTCCACCGAGGCAGGGGCAACGCGCCCCACGCCCCGGCTGCGCTGGGGCGCGGGGTTCATCGCCGCCATGTTGTGCCTGGCCGTGCTGCTGGTGCTGGGTGCGGGCGAATGGGCCGCCCAGAGCGAGCGCGACACGCAGTGGGACAACCTGCGCCGCTCAGGCGAAGTGCAGGCACTGGCCCTGCGGGGGGTCGCCACCCGCTACAACTACCTGCCCTTTACAGCGGCCCAGCACCCACTGGTGAGTCAACTGCTGCACCACCCGGAGGCACAGGGTGTTCGCGATGCCGCCAATGCCTACCTGCAGACCGTGAACCATCACGCAGGCTCCGACATGCTCTATGTGATGGACCTGCAGGGCCTCACGCTCGCATCGAGCAACTGGGACACCCCCAACAGCTTTGTGAACCAGAACTACCAGAACCGACCCTACTTCAGGGACGCTCTGGACGGCGGGACCGGACGCTTCTATGGCGTAGGCAAGACCACGGGCGAGCCCGGCTTGTTCGTGTCCGCGCCGGTGCGGGAAAACGGCAGAGTGATTGGCGTGGTGGCTGTCAAGGTGCGCATGGAACCCATTGCCAACCCCTGGGAGCAGTTGCGCGACCCGGTGTTTGTGGCAGACGAGCGCGGCATCGTGTTCCTGGGCTCGGTACCTGCGTGGCTTTACCGCACCAGCCGGCCTGTACCTGACGCCGATGTGCAGCAACTCCAGCACAACGAACAGTACGGCACCGGCTGGACGCCGCGCCCCGTACCTTGGGCGTTGCGCCTGCTGGACGACCAGCCCGGTGCCGAACTGCGCCTTGCGGGCAACGGCAAGCAGTACCTTGCGTTCGAGGAGCCGCTGCCCGACCTGGGCTGGACGCTCACCGTCACGGCAGACCGCCGCGTGATCACCGTGGCACGCCAGCAGGCCTGGGCGCTGGCCACACTGGCGTCGGGCCTGCTGGTGCTGGGGGCGCTCTACTGGCAGCTGCGCGAGCGCCGCCTGGCAGAAAACCGCCAGGCCCGCATCGGGCTGGAACAGCGCGTACAGGAGCGCACCCACGCACTGCAACAGGCCCAGGCCTTCCGCCAGTCGATGGAGGACTCGCTGCTGGTGGGCATGCGCGCCCGCGACCTGGAAGGCCACATCGTCTATGTGAACGCCGCCATGTGCGACATGGTGGGCTACAGCGCCGATGAACTCATCGGCCAGTTGCCGCCCTACCCCTACTGGCACCCGGATGACCTCGACCGGCACTGGAACGACAGTGACACCATCCTGGCTGGCAAAGCCACGCCCCAGGGCAAGGAAAACCGCCTGCGTCACCGCAACGGCTCGGACGTGTACACCATGTTCTACACGGCACACCTCATCGACGGCAACGGCCAGCACATCGGCTGGATGAGTTCGGTGGTGGATATCACGGCGCAAAAACGTGCCGAAGAACAGCAGCAACAACGCGAAACACAGCTGCAACGCGTGCAGCGCGTCGTTACCGTGGGCGAGATGGCATCCACCCTGGCGCACGAACTCAACCAGCCCCTGGCCGCCCTGGTCAACTACGCAGCGGCAGCGCGCGTTCTGGCCGCACAAGGCAAGACAGAAGCACTCAACGACAGCCTGGCGGCACTGTCCACGCAGGCACTGCGGGCGTCGGACATCGTGGGCCGCATCCGGCGCTGGGTGCGCCAGCACCCCGAAACCCGCGAGCCCTGCGACCTGCAGGCCATCGTCGAGCAGTCCCTGGGCCTGCTGCTGCGCGCCGAGGCCCGCCGCCATGGAATTCCCGTGCGCATCGACCTGCCCCCCGCCCCCCTGCGCGTCAGCGCAGACCGCGTGCTGCTGGAGCAGGTGGTGATCAACCTCGGCCTCAATGCCCTGCAGGCCATGCAAACCCACACGCCTCCGCCCGGTGGGCACGAACTGCGATTGCGCATCGTGGCCGATGGTGGACACGCCCTGGTGCAAGTGCTCGACCGAGGCCCGGGGCTGCCCCCTGAGATCGCCGAGCGCCTGTTCGAGCCTTTTTTCACCACCCGCTCGGACGGGCTGGGTCTGGGCCTGAACATCTGCCGCTCCATCGTCGAGAGCATGGGCGGGGAGCTGCAGGCACGCCACCGCGACGGCGGCGGTGCCCTCTTCGAGATCCGGCTGCCCCTCGACCCGTGAACCACCGCACCATGACCCACGCACACCTGGCTCCCGCCGCCGACACGCTGGTCCACATCGTGGACGATGACGAGGGCGTGCGCCAGTCGCTGGCCGCGCTGCTGCTCGCGCGCGGGTACACCGTCCACACCTTCACCGGCGGGGCCACATTCCTGTCGCAGGCCAGCCTGGCACAGCCCGGCTGCGTACTGCTGGACCTGCGCATGGACGGCATGAGTGGCCTGCAGGTGTTCGAAGCCATGCGCCAGCAAGGTACCGTCCTCAAAACGGTGTTCCTGTCGGCCCATGGCGAGCTGGCATCGGCCGTGGCCGCCGTCAAGCAAGGGGCAGTCGACTGGCTGGAAAAGCCCTGCGACGAGCAGACCTTGCTGGCCGCCGTCTCGAAAGCCACGCACCTGTCACAAGAGCAAGCGCACCAAATGCAGAGGCGTGGCCTGCTGCTGGAGCGCTGGAACGCGCTCAGCCCCCGTCAGCAAGAGGTGGCACAACTGCTGGCCACCGGTATCAGCAGCAAGGAGGTCGCCCGCGCCCTGGCCCAGCGCGACCCCGAACGCCCCATCGACCCCCGCACAGTGGACACCCACCGGTCCGCCATCTTCCTGAAACTGGACATCCGTTCATCACACGAGCTGGGAATGTTGGTGGAGGATCTGGGCCTTTCTGGAAGCCCGTCTCACCCCCTTTGAACACTCCGTTGCAGGGTTTTCGTAAGCCCTCATACGATTTTTTTGCACAATGGCCCCCATGAACCGCAGAAACCTCCTCCTCGCCAGCGCCGCTGCAGCCGCAGTGGTTCTCTCTCCATCTGCCACTTGGGCTCAGGATGCGGGCCAGCCGATCCGCCTGATCGTGCCCTACGCCCCCGGTGGCCCCATCGATGTGACGGCCCGCGCGCTGGCCGAACGGGTGCGCGATTCACTGGGCACGGTGATCATCGACAACAAGGGCGGTGCGGGCGGCAATATCGGTGCAGATGCCATTGCCAAGGCCGCTCCGGATGGCCTGACCATCGGCATCGCCGCCACCGCCACGCACGCGGTCAACCCCTGGCTGTACACCCGCATGCCCTATGACGCTGGCAAGGACTTCGCCGGTATCACGCAAATGGTGCGCGTGCCCAACGTGCTGGTCATGAACGCCGCCAAGGCCGAGCAACTCAAGATCCACACCGTGGCCGATCTGATTGCCTACGCCAAGGCGAACCCCGCCAAGCTCAACTACGGCAGTGGCGGCAACGGCAGCGCGGGCCACCTGGCGGGCGAAATGTTCAAGCAGCGCGCAGGCATCTACGCATTGCACATCCCCTACCGGGGTGCCAATCCCGCACAGCTGGCCCTGTTGGCAGGCGAGGTGGACTTCAACATCGACAACCTCGCTGCCGCCGCGCCCAACATCCGCGCGGGCAAGCTCAAGGCACTGGCTGTGACATCGCTCGATGCGTCTGCATCGCTGCCCGGCGTGCCTCCGCTGTCGACCACATTCAAGGGATTCTCCATCGACACCTGGTGGGGCCTGGTGGCCCCCGCGGCCACCCCCAAGCCCATCATCGACAAGCTGAACAAGGCTTTTGTGGCAGCCCTCAATGCGCCCGAGACCAAGACCCGCTTTGGCGCCCTGCTGGCCGAACCCGTGGCCACCACGCCACAGCAGTTCGACAGCTTCATGGCGACCGAGCGGGCCAAGTACCAGCAGGTCGTGAAAGCCTCCGGCGCGAAGGTGGACTGAGCCCACACCACCGCCTTGGATTTAAGAAAAAAAGGCTGCTAGCGCTTATAAATAAAGCGCCAGCAGCTATTTTTTTGATAGTAAATTCTTCAAACCCCAGCCACCCAGCCCGGGCCCTGCAGTGGCTCTATGGACTGGTCTGCCACCTTGGACAAGGCTGACGCATCCACCCGTTGTGGCACCAGATCAGCCAAAGGGCGCAGCACAAACGCACGCTCCATCATGCGGGGGTGGGGCACGACCAGCTCGGGGGTGTCGATCACCTGGTCGCCAAACCACAGGATGTCCAGGTCCAGCGTGCGCGGCGCGTTGCGGTAAGGGCGCTCGCGGCCAGCGGATTGTTCGATGATTTGCAAGGCCTGGAGCAGGGCCTGCGGTGTGAGGGTTGTGGCCAACTCGGCCACGGCATTGCGGTAGTCGGGCCCACCCGCATCCACCGGCGCACTGCCATAGAGCGGTGATACCCGCTCCACCCGGGTGCCCGGCAATTGCCCAATGGCGTGCAAGGCCGATCGCAAAGTGGCCTCCCGGTCACCCAGATTGGCTCCCAGGCCCACAAACACCCCCGACAGCGCCGGGGGCCCTTCAGGCACCCCAAGCAACATGTCCACCGGGCCCACTCACTCGCCCGCTGCAGAGGGACCGGTGCCCTCACCGCTGCCTGGCTTGCGGCGACGGCGGCGGCGCTTCTTGGGGGCATCGCCTTCCGGGGCCAGCTCGGGCTCGCCACCTGCGGGCCCAGACTCCGTGGCCGGGCCCGCCACACGCGGCGGCGCGGCGGGCGCGCTGCGCGGCACGCGCTTGACCACCGGCTGGGCCTTCTGGCGCGCCTTCTGCTCTTCACGGGCCTGGTCCATCAGGTCGTCGCGGCGCTCGTCGTCAGCCGCCTGGAAGTCCTGCCACCATTCGGCCAAGGCCTCTTCGACCTCGCCCACATCGGCGCGCAGGCGCATGAAATCGAAACCGGCGCGAAAACGCGGCTGTATCACCATGCCAAACGGCGTGCTGCCCACGCGTTTTTCAAAGCGGGGCTGCATGACCCAGATCTCGCGCATGTCGGCAGCCAGCTTGCCGCGGCCCGACACGTCACCAATGCGTTTGTCGAACACCTCGTCGATGGCTTCTTGCAGCGCAGGCAGCGGGTGGTGGCGCTGGTTCAGGCGTTCTTGCCAGCCGTTTCGCACGTCTTCCCACAACACGCAGGCCAGCAAGAAGCTGGGGGCCACGGGTTTGCCTTCGTTCACGCGGCGGTCGGTATCGACCAGGGCGGCTTTGACAAAGGCACTGTCGGCCCGTTCCACGGCCACGTCCAGCAACGGGTAAATGCCCTTGGACATGCCCAGCTTGCGCAGCTGCTCGATGGTGGCAATGGCGTGACCGGTTTGCAGCAGCTTGAGCATTTCGTCAAACATGCGGCTTTGGGGCACCTCGGCCAGCAGGGCCTGGGACTGCACCAGCGGCTCGGCGGACTTGGCCTCAATGCTGAACCCCAGGGGGCTGAGCTTGGCTGCAAAACGCACCGCGCGGATGATGCGCACCGGGTCTTCGCGGTAGCGCGTGGCCGGGTCGCCAATCATGCGCAACGTTTTCTTTTTGGCGTCCTGCAAACCCTTGTGATAGTCCACCACGATCTGGCTGACCGGGTCGTAGTACATGGCGTTCACGGTGAAGTCGCGGCGCGTGGCGTCTTCGTCTTGCGGGCCCCAGACGTTGTCGCGCAGTACGCGGCCACTGGCGTCCACGGCGTGTTGCATGCCTGACAGCTGGGCTTTGCTGGTCTTTTCGTTGCCTGCCACCTGGCCGGCAGCGGCGTTGTCGAGGTAGGCGCGGAAGGTGGAGACCTCGATCACCTCGTGCTCACGCCCCCGGCCATGCACCACGTGCACGATGCGAAAGCGCTTGCCGATGATGAAGGCGCGGCGAAACAGGCCCTTGACCTGCTCGGGCGTGGCGTTGGTGGCCACATCAAAGTCCTTGGGGCGAAGGCCCAGCAGGAGGTCGCGCACGGCGCCGCCCACAATGTAGGCTTCAAATCCGGCCTGCTTGAGCGTGGCCACCACCTCGGCGGCGCGGCGGTCCACCAGCTCGGGGTTGATGCCGTGGACCGAGGCGGGCACCTCTTCGCGCTTGCCAAAGTGCGGTTTGCCGCCCGAGGTTCCGGGCGTCGATTTGCCCAGCAATTTGTCGATGAACTTCTTGATCATGGGTAGGGAGTAGTCAGGGGGTGCCGGAGCACAGGTGTCAGGAGGCAGCCTGGCTGGCAGAGGCCGTGAACAGATCCAGTATGCGCCAGCCGCGCTCCTGGGCCAGCGCGCGCAGGCGTGGGTCGGGGTTGGTGGCGACCGGGTGGTTCACCTTCTCCAGCAAGGGCACGTCGTTCATGGAGTCGCTGTAGAACGTGCTGTCGACGTCACCCCAACTGAGCTGGCGCTGTGCCATCCATTGTTCCATGCGCTTGACCTTGCCTTCGCGCATGGTGGGGATGCCATCGATCTCGCCGGTGTACCAGCCGCTGGCATCGCGCACCAGTTGCACCGACAGCAGCTGCGCCACGCCCAGCGCCTGGGCGATGGGCGTGGTCACGAACTCGTTGGTGGCCGTGACGATCAGCACTTCATCGCCCGCATCCTGGTGCTGGCGGATGAGGCTGAGCGCCTGGGGCTGGATGGCCGGGGTGATCACGTCACGCATGAACTGCTGGTGTGCAGCCGCTGCGGCCTCGGGCCCACGCAGGCGCACGGCCTCGGTGGCAAAACGCACGTAGTCATGCACATCCAGCGTGCCCGCCTGGTAGTGGGCATAGAACTCGTCGTTGCGGCGCGCAAACTCCACGGGATCGTTCCAGCCGATGCGGATGGTGAACTCGCCCCACTCGTAGTCGGAGTCAAGCGGCAGCAGCGTGTGGTCCAGGTCAAACAGCGCAAGCCGCAAGCGGCGGGGTTCAGAGGTCATTCGGGTTCACAGATAAAAGGGGCGCATGGGTCGGCGTCATTCCGATTCGAGCATCGTCTTGAGCAGCGGTATGGTGATCGCGCGCTGGGTGCGCAGCGCAAATGCGTCAAGCTGGTCCAGCAGTTGCATCAGGCTGCCCAGGTCCCGCGAGAAACGGTTGAGCATGTAGTCCATCACCTCATCGCCCAGGAACACGCCGCGCGCGTCGGCCTCCTGGCGCAGCACCGAACGGCGCTCGGCCTCACCGAGCAGTTGCAACTGGAACACATGGCCCCAGCCCAGGCGGCTGCGCAGGTCGTCGCGCAGCGGCAGATCGGCGGGGGGCAGGTTGCCCGCCGCCAGCACCCAGCGCTGGCTGCCACTGGCGGGGCTGATGGCGTTCACAAACCAGTTGAAGGCGGTGGACTGCTGGGCAGTGCTGTACAGGTGCACGTCGTCCATGACCACAGCGGTCCAGTTCTCGTCGAAATCAGCCGGTTCAACCACCGAGGGGTCGAGCCAGCCCACACTGGAACCCTGTTCGCGCAGGGCCTGGCGCACAGCCTGGAGCAGGTGGGTCTTGCCGCTGCCGGGCTCGCCCCACAGGTAGGTGGGCACGGGCGAGCGGGTGGCCTCGCTGCTGCCTGCGCCTGCCGCCAGGCGCAGGTGCTGCAGCGCGGCCTCGTTCGGGCCCGCAAAAAACCGGGCCAGCGTAGGCCCCGTGGCCAGGCCGATGTCCAGCGCCAGCTGCTTCATGCGCGGCCCCGCGCCGGCAGGGGCAGGCCCATGGCAGGCGAAGCAAGAGCGGCAGGCGGTAAATGGATCAGCAGCGGCATCAAAGGTGAATTGGAAAGCGCCTGGCCGTAGGTGACTGCGGCGGGGCGCGGCGAAAAATGACATACAGCGCGTCACCCCTAACCGGCACCCCTTGCAGGGGCTGGGTAACAATAGCAACGATTTTAGTCTGCCGCGAGCCCCGTTCAGCCGCTGTCCACCCCTGGCTTCCATATCCTCGCACCATGGCCTCGCCAACCCCCCCGCAAAGCGCCTGCCCGCCAGCATCTGGGCCCTGGGATTCGTCAGCCTGCTGATGGATGTTTCGTCCGAGATGATCCACAGCCTGTTGCCGGTCTTCATGGTCACAACACTGGGCGTCAGCATGCTCACGGTGGGCCTCATTGAGGGCGCCGCAGAGGCCACGGCACTCATACTGAAGGTGTTCTCGGGGGTGCTGAGCGACTGGTGGGGGCGACGCAAGCCACTGGCCATCGCAGGCTACGGGCTGGGAGCGTTGTCCAAGCCTCTTTTTGCCATGGCGCCCACCATAGGCCTGGTGGTCGCCGCCCGCCTGCTGGACCGCATGGGCAAGGGAATCCGGGGGGCCCCGCGCGATGCCTTGGTGGCGGACCTGGCACCGCCGGGCATGCGTGGCGCAGCCTTTGGACTGCGCCAGGCGCTCGATACCGGGGGCGCTTTTCTGGGCCCCTTGATCGCCATGGGCCTGATGCTGCTGTGGGCCGACGACTTCCGCGCAGTGTTCTGGGTGGCCGTGATTCCTGCCGCCCTGTGCGTGACCTTGCTGGTGGTGGGTGTAAACGAGCCCGAACGCCCAGCCAGCACCGCACGCACCAACCCGATCCGCCGCGAGAATCTGCGCCGTCTGGGGCCTGGCTACTGGTGGGTGGTGGCCCTGGGCGCCGTGTTCACGCTGGCGCGCTTCAGCGAGGCTTTTCTGGTGCTGCGCCTGCAGCAGGGTGGACTGGCCCTGGCCTTCACGCCCATGGTGCTGGTGCTGCTGAACCTGGTCTTTTCTCTGGGCGCGTACCCGCTGGGCAAGCTGTCCGACACCGTTCGTCACACCACACTGCTGGCGTGGGGGCTGGTGGTGCTGATTGCTGCCGATGCCTTGTTGGCCTTCAGCGACCGGGGCATGGCCGCCTGGCTGGGCATTGCCCTGTGGGGGCTGCATATGGCCATGACACAGGGGCTGCTGGCCACCATGGTGGCCGACACCGCGCCCGCTGACCTGCGAGGCACGGCGTTTGGCATGTTCAACCTGGTCAGCGGCCTGGCCATGCTCATGGCCAGCGCGCTCGCCGGACTGCTCTGGGATCGGTTGGGCGCCAGTGCCACCTTCATTGCCGGAGCGCTGTTTGGCGCCTTGGCACTGGCCGGGGTGCTGGTGGTTGCAGCGCAGGTCCGCACCGCCCCAAAGCCCCCCTCTACGCAGGGCTGAGCCAAGGTGTCCAGGCATGCCCCTTAAAATCCCCAGATTCCAGCCCGCCTGGCGGGCCTACCAGCACCACACCACCCATGAGCTCTTCTGCCCCTTCCACCCCCATCTCCTACAAAGACGCCGGCGTTGACATCGACGCGGGTGACGCCCTGGTCGAGCGCATCAAGCCGCTGGCCAAGAAGACCATGCGCGAAGGCGTGCTGGCGGGCATCGGCGGCTTTGGCGCCTTGTTTGAGGTGCCCAAGCGGTACAAGGAGCCCGTGCTCGTCTCCGGCACCGACGGGGTGGGCACCAAGCTCAAGCTGGCGTTTGAATGGAACATGCACGACACCGTGGGCATCGACCTGGTGGCCATGAGCGTGAACGACGTGCTGGTTCAGGGCGCAGAGCCCCTGTTCTTCCTGGACTATTTCGCCTGCGGCAAGCTCGACGTGGACACGGCAGCAGCCGTTGTGGGCGGCATCGCCAAGGGCTGCGAGCTGAGTGGCTGCGCCCTGATCGGTGGCGAAACCGCTGAAATGCCCGGCATGTACCCGGCGGGCGAATACGACCTGGCTGGCTTTGCCGTGGGCGCGGTCGAAAAATCGAAGATCCTGACCGGCAAGGACGTGGCCCCCGGCGACGTGGTGCTGGGCCTGGCCAGCCATGGCGTGCACTCCAACGGCTTCTCGCTGGTGCGCAAGTGCATTGAACGCGCGCAGGCCGCAGGCACCGTGCCCGCCACACTGGACGGCAAGCCCTTCAAGCAGGCCATCATGGAGCCCACCCGCCTGTACGTGAAGAACGTGCTGGCTGCGCTGGCCGCACATCCCATCAAGGCCCTGGCCCACATCACCGGTGGCGGCCTGCTGGAGAACATCCCCCGCGTGCTGCCCGACGGCACAGCCGCGCACCTGAAGAAGGGCAGCTGGCCCCAGACCGAGCTGTTCGCCTGGCTGCAAAAGACCGCAGGCATCGACGACATCGAGATGAACCGCACCTTCAACAACGGCATTGGCATGGTGGTGGTGGTGGATGCCGCCAACGCCGACGCCACGGCCGCCACGCTGCGCGCAGCGGGTGAACAGGTGTACGCCATTGGCACGATGGCGGCGCGTGGCGAAGGTGCCGCCGTGGTGGTGGCCTGAGCCACGCTGGGTCGCCTTCTCTTCTGTCGTAGCGCATGGCGCAGCGCCCCTCCCCGGCCCCCATCCCCTCAGCGCCGCCTGAGCCTGCGCCCGCCACGCTGCCCCCGCGTGTCCTGAGCCAGGGCATTGTGGCGGCCAGCTATCTGCTCGTGGCTGCCGTGCTGATGCTGGTGATGTGGCGCGGCCTGTTGCCCGGCCTGCTGTGTGTGTGCCTGGGTTTTCTGCTCACGCGCGCACTCACCGGCTGGTTTGCACAGGGGCTGGGCCGCATTCGGAGCCAGTCCGCCCCGTATGACACCCACCTGCGCGTGGCGCAGGTGACGGCCGCGGGCCTGGTGATGCTGCTGCCGCTGGTGCTGCTGGCCACCGGTCTGACCCACTCGCGCGGCTACCTCGTCAACGCCCCCCAGCAATACCAGGAACTGCTCACCTACATGGCCCGCACGGTGCTGGAACTGCGCCTGAAACTGCCTGCCGACGTGGCCGCCCACTTGCCCGAAGGTGTTGCCGACATCCAGCGCATCATTGCCAACTACCTGGGCGCCAAGGCCGGTGCGCTCGCCATGGCGGGCCGGGCCTGGCTGGCGGGTGTGCTGTTTGCCTACGTGGGCCTGCTGATCGGAGCCTTGGCCGCCGTCCGCCCGCCGGTGCTGGCACGCGGCCCGCTGGCCCAGCAGCTCAAGCTGCGTATCACGCTGTTTGGCGAGGCGTTCCGCCAGATCGTGGCAGCGCAGTTCTGGATTGCGGCCTTCAACACCCTGCTCACGGCACTGTTCCTGCTGTTTGTGCTGCCGCTGTGGGACCTGCGCCTGCCCTACACACCGGTACTGATCACTTTCACTTTTGTCGCCGGGCTGGTGCCCATCGTGGGCAACCTGGTGTGCAACGTGGTCATCACGATCGTGGGGCTGTCGGTGTCGCCACTGGCGGCTTCGGCCTGCCTGGGTTTTCTGATCCTCATCCACAAGGCCGAATATGTGATCAACGCCAAGGTGGTGGGCCGCCGCACGCAGATGGGCGTGTGGGAGCTGCTTTCGGTGATGTTCGTGGCCGAGGCCGTGTTCGGCCCCGCCGGGCTCGTGGCAGCGCCGTTGTTCTACGCGTATCTCAAGAAAGAACTGGTGGCGGCACGGCTGGTGTAGACCGCCGGGGCCCCTGCCCCTGGCCATCCTCCGAGCCCGGCACGATCGGCTCCCTTATCTCTGTCGGCTCTCTCTGGCGCCTGCCACCCATGCGGGTTTGTGCCGAGCCTGTGACAAAGACTGCGGCAGTAGGCTGTCCAAACTGGCAGTGCAACCTGCGGGGCCCTGCTCGGCACCCCTTGCCTCGACGTCCGCATTCAAAGGTTTTCCATGACGATCGCCAAAAAACTGGCCCTCCTGGTGCTGAGCGCCGTTCTCGGGGTCGCGGCGATGACCGCATGGTTTTTGGTGTCCGAACGCCAGCTGATCCTGGAGGAGCGCCAGACCGGGGTGCGCCAGGTGGTGGAGGCCGCACACGGCATTGCCACACATTTCCATGACCTCAGCACCAAGGGTGGCATGCCCGAGGACGAAGCGCGCAAGCGGGCTGCCGCTGCCATCCAGACGCTGCGCTACAGCGGCAACGAATACGTCTGGATCAACGACATGCACCCCCGCATGGTGATGCATCCGGTACGCCCCGAATTGAACGGGCAAGACCTTACGGCCAACAAGGACCCCAACGGCAAGCAACTGTTCGTCGAGTTCGTGCGCACCGTACAGGCCAGTGGTGCGGGCTTCGTGCCCTATCTGTGGCCCAAGGCCGGCAGCGACACACCGGTCGAGAAGACCTCGTATGTGAAGGGCTTTGCGCCATGGGGGTGGGTGATTGGATCGGGCGTGTACATCGACACGGTCAACGCCGCCATCTGGCAACGTGCCCTCGGATTCGGCGCCGTGGCACTGCTGCTGGGGGCTGCATTGCTGGTGGTGGGCACCCTGATTTCGCGCAACCTGCTGCACCAGCTGGGCGGTGAACCTGGCTACGCGCGCAGCATTGCCCGCAGCATCTCCGAAGGTAACCTGTCGGTTTCGGTGGACACGCGCCAGGGCGACCGCTCCAGCCTGCTGCTGGACATGCAGGCCATGCGCGACAGCCTGCACCGCATCGTGCAGCGCGTGCGCGATGGCACCGAACACATCGCAAGCGCCTCGCAGCAGATCGCAGCCGGCAACCAGGACCTGTCTGCGCGCACCGAATCCCAGGCCAGCGCACTCGAACAGACCGCAGCATCCATGGAGGAGATGACCTCCAACGTGAAGCAGAACGCAGACAACGCCCACCAGGCCAGCGTGCTGGCACAGTCGGCCTCCCAGGTAGCCCGCAAGGGAGGGGCTGTGGTCGAAAAGGTCGTGCAGACCATGGGGTCCATCGATGCGTCGTCGCGCAAAGTGTCCGACATCACGGGCGTGATCGAGGGCATTGCGTTCCAGACCAACATCCTTGCACTCAACGCGGCCGTCGAGGCCGCGCGGGCCGGCGAGCAGGGACGCGGATTTGCGGTGGTTGCCACCGAGGTCCGCGGCCTGGCACAGCGCTCCTCAGAGGCCGCCAAGGAGATCAAGGCCCTGATCGGCCATTCGGCGGAACAGGTGAAGGCGGGAGCCCAACTGGCCCAGGAGGCCGGAGCCACCATGCAGGAGGTGGTGGACAGCGTGCAGCGCGTGTCCGCCGTGATCGAGGAAATCAGCCAGGCCAGCCGCGAGCAAACCGATGGCATCGAGCAAATCAACGAGGCCATCTCGCAGATGGACCAGGGAACGCAACAAAATGCGGCCCTGGTCGAGCAAGCCACTGCGGCCGCTGCCGCACTGCAACAGCAAGCCAACGAACTCAAGCAGGTGGTGGCGGCCTTTCAGCTGCATGGCGAAGCAGGCCATGCGCACAGCGGGCAAGGGACTCTCCCCGCAGCCCCCGCCCCACGGCAGCTGAATTGATGCGGACACGCGCCGGCAAACATGGCCACAACTCGCTGCGCAGGTCGCTTCGTAGATTGCTATATTTTAAATAGCAATAAATGATTAAATATCAAGCACCACGGGCTATTTTCTTCATTTTTTTGGACTGAACTGACGCGCCACAAAGGCCCACACGAGGGCCGAGGCATCCGGCCCCGCAGGATCGCTGTAAGGCCAATTGGCGGCGCCCCCGCTCCAGGCATGGGCCAGACCCGCCACCTCGCGCAGGGCCACCACGGTGCGCCCCCGGGTCTTGAACTCGGTCACCCGCATCGCATAGCGCTGGCCGCGCTGCAGAGTGCGAATGGCCCCGGCCCTTGCGCCCAGCGCATCCGCCCACAGCAGCGCCGTGGCAGCGGCGTTGCGCACCGACACCACGCCATCGGCATCGCCATGCACCACCAGCAGCGGCGGCAAGGGGGCAGGGTCGCTGGGGTGCAGCAAGGGCTCAGCGCCCCCAACGGGCAGGACGTCCGCCGCGTCCACCGCCAGCGCAGGCAGGTGCGCCTCCCGGCGCCCATGCATGGCCGCCAGGGCTGTCGCGGCGGAGTCGGCGGTCCCGGGTGCCACGCCCGAGTGCATGGCCACTGCGCAAAATCGATGGGGGTAAAGGGCCGCCATCAGCACCGCCATGCTGGCACCCGCCGACAACCCGGCCACCGCCACCCGCGCCAGATCCACAGGCAGGCGGCGCGCCACCTTGTCCACGGCGGCCAGCAACGTGGCGGCCTCAGCCTGGGCACGGCCATTGCGGCGCTCGAACCAGTTCCAGCAACCGTGGGCATTGGCCAAACGCTCCTGCTCGGGGTAAAGCACCAGAAAACGCTCCCGCGCCGCCAGCCGGTTCATGCGCGAGACAGCCGCAAGGTCCCGCCCCGTCTGCCCGCAGCCGTGCAACATCACCATCAGGGGAAGTTTTTCGCCCGGTTTCAGGACCAGCCCCAGCGGAACATACACATGAAACCGCCGAGCGCCTGCCGGACCCGGTGCGATGCCCGACATCCACTCGCCCCGCGTCGGTACGGGCTTGCGCGCCGCACGCGGTGCCCGCGCCACCTTGAGCGGCACCGTCCGCAGCTTGGCTGGGGCTTTGGCTTTGACACGCACAGGCCGCGTAGCCCGCGCAAACGCCTTGAGATTGCGCTGGTAGGCCCGCGTCAGTGACGACAGGGTGAACAGGCGGGGGCGACGGGGCATGGGTGGGAGGTAGTGGCAGTCAGCGACGGCAAACAAGGGAAAACCCTGATCACCATAGCAGCTTCCGCTCCATCGCGGGAATCGCTATCAATAGGAGAGCTATCAAGCCATGAGCAACGGGCACACAAGAGCATTGCGATCTTAAAAGCATCTGCGATGCGGCCCTCCATGGCGCGTGGAACGCCCCTGTTCGATGATTCGCCAGAATCACACTCAGCTCATCATGGCTGAAATTGATCGAATACTGTCTCTCCCAGTTCGGACATGAGCCCCTTGCGCTAAGAAGATAAACACCTTCAAACAAAGCTCTCCGAGAAATTCACCATGAAAACCTGTCTGATTGTGATTGACGTCCAGGAATCTTTCCGCCACCGCCCTTTCTTCACGGCGAACGACCTGCCCGCCTACCTGCAGGCCCAGAATGCACTGATCGAGGGCTGCGTCAGTCAGGGCATCCCGGTGGTGCGCGTTTTCCACAGCGAAGGCCCTGAGGTGACTGAGAACCCGTTTTCGCAGGTCTCTGGCCAGGTGCGTCCGTTCGATGGCCTGGCGGGTTTTGAGGCCGCCGCGACCTTCACCAAGTCCCGCCACAGTGCTCTGGTGGGCACCGGGTTGGATGTCTGGCTCACACGCAATGGCATCCAGCGCCTGATCGTGAGCGGCATCCGCACCGAACAATGCTGCGAGACCACCACGCGCCACGCCTCAGACCTGGGCTGGGCCGTGGACTACGTGACCGACGCCACCCTGACCTGGGACATGGTGCAGCCCGATGGCCAGACGCTGGCGGCCGCCGACATCAAGACCCGCACCGCCACCGTGTTGCAGGGCCGCTTTGCCACCCTGTGCACGGTGCAGCAGGCGCTGGAAAGGGCAGCCGCATGAGCGCCCACCCCACGCAGGGAGCACCGTTCCCTTTGCAAGTCGCCATCCTGGTCTTCGACGAGGTGGAGGCCCTGGACCTGGGCGGCCCCTATGAAGTCTTCACCACTGCCAGCCGCATGCACCAGCGCCTGCACCCCGGCAGCCCCGCACCCTTTGAGGTGCGTTGCGTGGCCCGCAGCCTGGCACCGGTGCGCGCCCGCGCAGGCCTGCGCGTGTTGCCCGATGCAGACTTTGCCACCGCCACGGCGCCTGACGTGCTCATCGTGCCAGGCGGCGTGGTCGATGCCGCTGCCGCCTGCCCAGCCACCCGGGCCTGGGTGGCCCAGGCCGCAAGCGATGCGCAGATCACGGCCTCGGTGTGCACGGGGGCGTTCATTTTGGCGGCGGCGGGCGTTCTCACCGAAGGGCCCGCCACCACACACTGGGAGGACATTGCCGACCTGCGCAGGCAGTGTCCCCAGCTCGACGTGCGCGAGAATGTGCGCTGGGTGGACCGGGGTGCGCTGGTCACATCTGCAGGCATCAGCGCTGGCATCGACATGAGCCTGCACCTGGTCACGCGCCTGGTCAGCGCCGCGCTGTCCGAGCGCACGGCCCGCCAGATGGACACCCCGTGGAACAAAAGCCCTTGAACCCCTGGGTCGCTGCGCGCATCCCGACCAAGAGGGACGCCACCCGTGGCCTGGGAGAGCCCGTTCCAATGGTGGCACTGGCCTGGAGCGCGCCAGTTTCGTAGCGATTCACCAAAAACAAGCCATGTCCAACACAGTGCCCCCTCCCATTCATGTGTACTTTGCCCTGCTCCCAGGCAGCCTGGTGCTGGACTGGGCGGGCCCGGCCGAGGCCTTGCGCATCGCCAACCAGGCCCTGGCCAACCGGGGCCTGCCTGAGCGTTTTGTGCAGCACTTCGTCAGCCCCACGCCCCAGTCGGTGACCTCGGTGGGAGCCGTGCTGACAGGGCTTGAAGCACTGCCCGCCACCCTGCCCACGCCCGCATGGGTGGTGCTGGTGGGTCTGGCCGGCAAGCACATCAACGTGGAAAGCGAAGAGGCCCGCGTGCTGTTGCACTGGCTGCGCGCACTACGGCCCGTTGCGGGGCTGCAGGAGCTGATCACCGTGTGCGCTGGCTCGGTGCTGGCCGCACACGCGGGGCTGCTGACAGGCCGCCGCGTTACCACGCACCACCTGCACCTTGACGAACTGGCTGCCGTGGACCCGCGCTGCGATGTGGTGGCCAACCGCGTGTTTGTGGCCGATGGCGCCGTGTACAGCAGCGCAGGTGTGACCACAGGCATCGACCTGCTGCTACACCGCATCTCCGACACCTGCGGCCCGGCCCTGGCGGCCCAGGTGGCGCAGTCCATGGTGGTGGCGCTACGCCGAGGGCCCAACGACCCCGAGTTCTCGCCCTTTCTGCACCACCGCAACCACCTGCACCCCGCCCTGCACCGCGTGCAGGACGCCGTGGGCCAGCAACCGCAGGCCGATTGGAGCGTGCCGCAGATGGCCGAAGTGGCCCATACCTCGCCGCGCCACCTCACACGGCTATTTCTGGAACATGCGGGCATTGCCCCGCTGCAGTACCTGCGCCGCATCCGGCTGGCAACCGCCGAGGCCGCGCTGCAGTCGGGGCGCAATGTGACGCAGGCGGCTCTGATGGCGGGGTTCAGCTCGGACACGCAATTGCGCCGGGCATGGCACCAGTTCGGACGTGGCGGCACGCCGTCGCAGGGCAGCGCGCGCAGTCATTGATTGGTGCGGCACCGGCAGCGCCTGCGGGCCCTGCCAAGGCCGCACCAATTCCACGACGCAGACCGATAATCGGCACCCTCTGCCGCACCATCCATCCGGGTCGCCACCATGCAAGAACCACCCCGCCCCGCCAACGAGCCCGACCGCCTGCAGGCGCTGCGCCAGTTGCTGATTCTGGACACCCCCCCTGAAGAACGGTTTGACCGCCTGACGGCGTTTGCCGCACAGGAGTTTGATGTGCCCACAGCGCTGCTATCGCTGATCGATGACGACCGGCAGTGGTTCAAATCGCGGGTGGGCATGGACCAGTGCGAGACCTCGCGGGGCATCTCGTTCTGTGGCCACGCCATCCTGCAGGACGACATCATGGTCGTGCCCGATGTGAACCAGGACGAACGCTTCACCGACAACCCGCTGGTGACGGGCGAGCCCTACATCCAGTTTTATGCGGGGGCGCCGCTCAAGCTGCCTGGCGGGCAGAACGTGGGCACGCTGTGCCTGCTGGACAACAAACCCCGCACACTGGACGCCATCGACCTCGCCATCTTGGGGTCACTGCGCGATCTGGCGGTGGAAGAACTGGTGCGGCGCCAGCAGGGAGCCTCGACCCCATGAGCGACCACAACCCCCAAGACATTTTGCTGATCGAACCCAGCTCGCTGACCGGCAGCATCATCGTCGCCACGGCCCGCCAGCTGAACCTGCCTGCCGTGCGGCAAGTGAGCAGCGTGCGCATGGCCCAGCAGCGGCTAGGCCACCAGGACTTCGCGGGCGTGATCGTCTCGATCGACGAGCAAGAGCAAGAGGCCGTGGCCCTGCTGGAGCAGGTGCGCAACGACGCACTGGCCGTGCACGCCAACGTGCCGGTGGCGGTGACGACCGCGCAGGTGGATGCATCCACCGCCGTGAAGATGAAGGCGCTGCAGGTGCGGCGGGTGCTGATCAAGCCCTTCAAGGTACGGGACGTGATCGCCACCATTGCCATGCTGAGGGACTCGTAACGGCCCTTCGCACGCCGGTACCTGGCCGCTGAATGCCTCAGTAAATCTCCGGAACGTACATGCTGGCGGGCACGGGCTGGCGCAAATATTCGGGGTTGCGCACCCGTTCGGGCAATACCACGGCCGGGTGCGGCACATCCTGGTACGGCAACTGCGACAACAGGTGGGCAATGCAATTGAGGCGCGCCTTTTTCTTGTCCACCGCCTGCACAACCCACCATGGCGCCTCGGGGATGTGCGTGCGCTCGAGCATGGTTTCCTTGGCCTTGGTGTAGGCCTCCCAGCGCACGCGGCTTTCCAGGTCCATGGGGCTCAATTTCCACTGCTTGAGCGGGTCGTGGATGCGACCCAGAAAGCGCAGGTGCTGCTCTTCGTCGGTGATGGAGAACCAGTATTTGACCAGCGTGATGCCCGAGCGCACAAGCATCTTCTCGAACTCAGGCACGGTACGGAAGAATTCCTCGTACTCATCATCAGAGCAAAAGCCCATCACACGCTCCACCCCGGCGCGGTTGTACCAACTGCGGTCAAACAGCACCATCTCGCCGGCCGCAGGCAGGTGCGCCACGTAACGCTGAAAGTACCACTGTGTGCGTTCACGGTCGTTGGGGGCAGGCAGCGCGGCCACGCGCGCCACACGCGGGTTCAACCGCTGGGTGATGCGCTTGATGACGCCACCCTTGCCGGCAGCGTCACGCCCTTCAAACAAAATCACCACCTTCTGGCGGCTGTGCTGCACCCAGTCCTGCAGCTTGACCAGCTCGCCTTGCAGCTGAAACAGGTCCTTGAAATATTGCTGACGCGCCAGCCGGTCGGTGGGCTGGGGCGCGCCAATGTCATCCACGTTACGGTCCTCGATCTCCAGCTCCAGCTCCTCGTCGTAGCTGTCGATCAGGTCATTGGCGATGCGTTGCATCAGCTCCTGGGTATCGAGGGTGTTGTTGTAGAACATGGGGGCTATCCAGCGGTACAAATGAGGTGTGCCATGGTGGCGGGCTGCAGTGACAGTGTTGTGACATTGGCGTGATCTGTCACAACCTTGTCATACCTGCAGACCACGATACAGACCCGTGCCGCCTGCAGCTTCCCCTCCCACAACGCTCTCCCCCAGCGCCAGCCTGAACTACGGAGGCGACGCGGCTGGGCTGATCTGTGGATACCTGCTGGGTGCCAACACCGTGCCGCGCGAGGTCGATTCGGCCCAGGCCGCGCAGTGGCTGGCGGGCCTGCAGGCCGGGGCCGATCTGCAGGGGCAGTTCCTGTGGCTGCATTTCAACCTGAGCCAGACGCAGGCGGTGCGCTGGATGGAGCGGCACGCCGACCTGCCCGAAGCCTTTTTTGATGCACTCAGGGACCGCTCGTTCTCCACCCGCATCGAGCGCGACGACGACACGCTGATTGCGGTGCTCAATGACGCACATTTTGATTTTGCGTTCGAGCCGTCGGACATTGCGACCCTGTGGACCAGCGTGGCGCCGCACCTCATGGTGACGGGGCGCACCCGCCCCTTGCGCTCGGTGGACGCGCTGCGCACGGCGGTGCGCAGCGGCAATGCGCCCTGCTCCAGCGTGGCCCTGCTGGCAGAGCTGATGCGCACCCAGGCGTCGGGACTGGTGAACATTGTTCGCGGCGTAACCCAGCGCATCGACGATGTGGAAGATGCTCTGCTGGCGGGCCGGCTGGACCACAAGCGCGCCCGGCTGGGTGTACTGCGTCGCCTGCTGGTGCGCCTGCAGCGCCTGCTGGCGCCAGAGCCCGCAGCGTTGTTCCGCCTGCTGCAGCACCCCCCAGCCTGGATGGGCGCCGACGATGCCCAGGAGCTGCGCGACTCGACCGAAGAGTTCTCGGTGGTGTTGCGCGACATGCAGGGCCTGCAAGAGCGCATCAAGCTGCTGCAGGAGGAGATTGCCGCCAGCGTGCAGGAGGCCAACAGCCGCAGCCTGTTTGTGCTGACGGTGGTAACTGTGCTCGCCCTGCCCATCAACATCCTGGCCGGGTTGTTTGGCATGAATGTGGGCGGCGTTCCGCTGGCGGACAACGGCCACGGCTTCTGGATCATTGTGGCGGTGGTGGCGGCCTTCACGGCGGTGGCGGGGTGGCTGGCACTGCGGGGCGCGCGCGACCAGTAGCCCCTGGACTCCGCGCATTGAAGAGCACCTCTACAATCGCGCCCCTTGCCATGCTCCCCGGACTGCACGCCCACCATGAACATCGTCGTCAACGAAGAACTCAAAGCCTACATCGAACCCCTGACCCCCGACGAGCATGAGGCTCTGGAGCGCAGCATCCTGGCCGAAGGCTGCCGTGACGCCCTGGTGCTGTGGGGTGATGTACTGGTGGATGGCCACAACCGCTACGGCATCTGTCAAAAACACGGCCTGCCATACCAGACCGTGCAGAACCCCCGCTTTCAATCCATGGAAGACGTGCATCTGTGGATGATCGACCAGCACCTGGGCCGCCGCAGCGTGTCGGACTTCCAGCGCGGCGTGCTGGCGCTGCGCAAGCGCGAGATCGTGGCCGATCGCCGCGCCCGCGCAGCAGCCGCACCTGACGCGGCATCTTCATCCGGCGAAAGCGCTGCAGGCGCAAGCACCGCCGAAAACGCGGCCGGGCTGCCTTCCCCCGACCCGTTGAGCAGCCGCGAAGCCATTGCGAAGGCGGCGCGCCTGAGCAGCAGCCAGGTGGTGATGATCGAGAAAATCCAGAAGCAGGCAGCCCCCGAACTGGTGGCGGCGGTGAAGTCCGGCACCATCTCCATCAACGCCGCCGCCGCCGTCGCCACGCTGCCCGCCGAAGAACAGGTGGCAGCCGTCGTGGCCGGCAAGGACGAACTCAAGCAGGCGGCCAAGCGCGTGCGCGAACTCAACAAGCGCAAGCCGCGCGAAGAAGCACGGTCAGACGAAAGCCCTGCAGCCACGGGAACCCGTCTCGACCCCGAAGCCAGCACGGACGAATTGCAGGCCCTGCGCATCCGTGTGGCAGAGCTGACCGCAGAAAACACCGAGCTGCGCCGGCAGGTCGCACAATGGCAAGCCGCCCAGCCTGCCGACAGCACACCGTTCTGAGACCCTCTATTTCTCGGGTGTACGGAGGCTCGGGGGTCAGCCGTTGGCGCTGCGCAGCGCGCTCAACCGGTCGGCGATGAGGTCTATGTCGAGCCCATCCTCGGCGTGGGCCAGGTAGGCCTCCAGGTCGGCCACGGCCTCGGCCGTGTTGCCTCGCTCGGCATGGGCCAGCCCCCGGTCACGCTGCTCGCCCCAGGCTTCGGGCAGCAGGACAATGAGCCGGTCGAGCACGGCAATCAGGCGCAACCCATCCTGCTGGGTGCGGTGCACCTCCTTGAGATTGCGCAGCATGCGGGCGATGATGTCGCGCGGCGTGGCCGCCTGCAGGTACAGGCCCAGCGGTACGTCATAGTCATCCACCAGGCCATTGCGACGCTTGTAAGGCTCCAACCGCTCTGCCAGCTCTTCACGGCTCAACGATTGGCCCGAAATCGGATCGAGCACCACCTGGCCCTTGGGCAAAAGTACCTTGACCATGAAGTGGCCCGGGAACGCAATGCCTCTGGCGTGCAGGCCCAGCCCCTGCGCCAGCTCCATCCACAACACGGCCAGGCTGATGGGAATGCCCCGGCGCGTGCGCAGCACGGCGTTGAGATAGCTGTTCTCCGGGTCGTAGTAGTTGTTGATGTTGCCGCCAAAGCCCAGGTCGGTAAAAAAGAACTGGTTGAGCGTGCGCAGCCGCTGCAGAGCAGGCGCATCGGCTGGCAAGCGGCGCTTGATGCGCGCGAGCAACTGATCCATGTCACCCAGCAGTTGCTGCACATCGAATTCAGGGTATTCGTCGTGGGCCAGGCTGGCAGCGGCCTCCAGCAACGGGAAGTGGTCGTCGCTTTGCACCAGCGATGCAAAGTACTCCAGCGAAGTGGGCACGGAATAGCTGAGGGACATGGTGGAGTTGTAAATGCCTCACCCAGTGGCGTCAAGCCACAGAAGGCAAGGATTTGCGGGGCATTTTTACGGATCCAGGGGCGCCCGGCCCATCAGCGCCGCAGCATCTGGCGCAGCTTGAGACCCGCCGCCCACAGAGCACCAAAGTACAGCACGGCGGCAGCCATCATCAGCGCGGCCAGCAACCCGATGCGTTGCAGGGTCTTGCCCCTCATCTCCACCCAGTCGAAATACTGCGCGCCCCACACCAACAGCACTGTCAGCAGCGCGCTGGCCGCCACCACCTGCAGCACAAAACGGCCCCAACCCGGCAGGGGCCGGTAGCTGCCACGCCGCAGCAGCCCCACCAGCAGCCAAGCGGCATTGATGAGCGCGCCGACCCCGATAGTCAGGGTGAGGGCCGCATGCTGCAGATAGGGCACCAGCACCAGGTTCATCAGCTGGGTCAGCACCAGCACCGCCACGGCAATGAGCATGGGGGTACGCATGTCGTGTTTGGCATAAAAGCCCGGCGCCAGAACCTTGATGGCCACAATGCCCACCAACCCCACCCCATAGCCCGTCAGCGCCAAGGTGGTTTGCCGCACATCCTGGTCGCCAAAAGCACCGTAGTGGTACAGCACCGCCACCAACGGCTGGGAAAAAACCAGCAAAGCCACCATGCAAGGCACCGACAACAACAGCACCAGGCGCAACCCCCAGTCCAACATGGCCGAATATGCGTCGTCGTCCTGCTTGGCCCGTGCACTGGCCAGTTGCGGCATCAGCACCACGCCCAGTGCCACACCCAGCAGCGCCGTCGGCAGCTCCATCAGGCGGTCTGCATAAGTGATCCAGCTCACGCTGCCCGTGACCAGGTGCGAGGCAATCTGCGTGTTGATGAGCAGCGATATCTGCGCCACGCTCACCCCCAGCAGCGCCGGCAGCATCAGGCGCGCCACCTTGCGGGTGGTGGGGTCGGCCCAAGCGGCTCGAATGGCCGCCCAGCGCACGCCAATGCGCGGCAAAAGCCCCAGGCGCAACAGCGCAGGCACCTGCAAGCTCAGCTGCAACAGGCCACCCAACATCACTCCGGCCGCCTGCGCGTAGATGGGCTCGATGCCATGGCGCGAAAACCAGGGCGCACCCACCGTGATGGACAGGATCAGCGCGATATTGAGCAGCACGGGCGAGGCTGCCGGCACCGCAAATTTCTTCCAGGTATTGAGAATCCCCCCGCCAGCGCCACCAGCGACATGAACCCGATGTAAGGGAACATCCAGCGCGTCATCGTGACGGCGGCGTCAAAGCCCTGGGGGGACTGCTGGAGCCCGCTGGCCATCGCCCAAACCATCCAGGGCGCACCCAGCACACCGGCGACGCACAAAAGCACCAGCGTCCAGGCCAGCAAAGTGCCCACATGGTCGATCAGCACCCGGGCACCGTCGTCGCCCTCTTGGGCGCGGGTGGCGGCCAGCACCGGCACGAATGCCTGGCTAAAGGCGCCTTCGCCCAACACCCGGCGAAACAAATTAGGAATGCGAAACGCCACATTGAAGGCGTCCGTCAGGGCACTGACCCCGAACACCGAGGCCATGAGCAACTCGCGCACCAGCCCGGTGATGCGGGAGACAAGGGTCAAAAGGGAAACGGTGGAGGCGGCTTTGAACAGTGACACCCCAAGGAGTGTAGTCCCCGAAGACCTGCCCCTGTGGCGCAGGACGCCCTCCCCCAGAGGCCGCCGCCAACGCCTGCGCCATGGGATAGACGGCCCCGCAAAGGCCGCCGCTGACATGCCGACGCGCCAGTATCTTGCGCCTCACTGTTTGGCGCACAGAGCCGTGTATCACAAGAAAGGCACTCTGGGCTATAATCGTCGGCTTTGCTGGCATCATCCACAGACCCAAGGAATTTACATCATGGCATCCACCAAACCAAAAAAGAAGAACCCACGCCTGGCGTCGGGCCGCAAGCGCGTCCGTCAGGACATCAAGCTCAACGCTGCGAACACCTCGCTGCGTTCCAAATACCGTACCGCTGTCAAGAACGTCGAAAAGGCTGTTCTGTCCGGCGACAAGACCAAGGCGACCGAACTGTTCGCCAAGATGCAAGCCGTGGTTGACACCGTGGCCGACAAGGGCATCTTCCACAAGAACAAGGCAGCTCGCGATAAGAGCCGCCTGTCTGCCAAGGTGAAAGCCCTGGCACTGGCAGCCGCCTAAACCATCCCCGCCTGCCCCGGCAGGCAAACAGCCCGAACGGCATGTGCCGTTCGCCGTTTGTAACGGGTGCGCTGCCAGCAAAAAAACGAATGAAACCGCCTTTGGGCGGTTTTTTCGTTTCAGACTCCATGCAACAAGACAAGCTACATTGCGCGGTGCATGGGGGGTAAACAGGGCAACTGCATGATCTTGCGCCAGAAATCAGTGTTCGATGGCTTCACCTACGAGTTCCTGGATGACACCGGCACCGTGGTGTTGGGAGCGTTCCGACATGCGTGGTTCTCGCAGGCGAAAAATGCCCGTTTGCGCATCCACGCCACCCGGGATGCCGCAAAGGGCGATATTCAGATGACGTTGAACGGTCAGGCCTGGAGGGTGCGGCACCTGTATCTGAGCCGCGGCTACCTGAACGATATCCGCTACACGCTGGAAACGGGTGACGAAGCCATCCACGCACAAGTGGATGTGTTGGGCAAGACCGCCGGGCAAAGGCTGCCTCGGATCGTCATGACAGAGCCCATCTCGGTCGAGCTGGGCACCCCGAGGGGCTGGCCCAAGAAGCGCTACGCAGTCACCGACAGCGCCACCCGCAGGCCCATCGGGTGCATCCGCGAACCTTCGGCCATCACCCTCAAACGTGAACTTCTGATCGAAATGCCGGGGGTGGATTTGCCGGTGGCTGCTTTTCTGGGCATTGTGGCTCTCATCGCACGCTATTGAAGGCCGCCGAAAACGCCACAATACAGCCCCTCCGCCAGCGTCTGCACCACCGATTGCGCCCGGTGGGGCAAGATCAGGGCTGGGTCAGCGGCGGCGCGTCGGGCAGCAGGCAGGCCTCCGCCACCTGCAGGTTGTTGTCGCGTGCGAAATTGATGACGAAATCCCAGGCCATGGGCTCGTGGCCCTGCAGGTCGCGGTGTACCACCACGCATTTCACACCATTGAGGGTGGTGGGGATACACCACGGCGAATAGCTCAGATGGCTGCCAGGGCGGGCCCCGCCCGGGCGGAAACTGCTCATCACCCCGGCCAGCCGCTCGGCCCAGTCGCTGGGTCGAAAGGTTTTCCCGTCGTGGGTGATGCCCTGAATGAAGACTTCTTTGGAGGAGGGGGAAACCATCGGGGATTGGAGTGGTAGTGAGCGCGCCAGACACAGGATCACTGCATGCTGCACCGCAGCGCAACATTCTAACTCTTATATAAGAGCTGACTCTCTAATCCCTGCATTGAGCTGCACATAGAGATCCGAACTCAGGTAACAGGCTGCATTGCAGTGATGCGCAATCGTCAACAGACGATCACCGTGCGCGCCCTAGAATCGTGCTTCGCTTTTTCGGGTTTCTGGCCACGAGCCTGCCCCTCACTGTACCGTCTGGAGATTTCCGCATGACCGCTTCCATCCCGGCAGCTTCGCCCCACGTGATGAACACCTATGGCCGTGTGCCCATTGCACTGGCCCGCGGACAAGGCAGCCGAGTCTGGGATGTCAATGGCAAGGAATACCTGGACGGCCTGGGTGGCATTGCCGTGAACACGCTGGGCCACAACCACGCCAAGCTGGTGCCCGCGCTGCAGGACCAGATCGCCAAACTGATCCACACCTCCAACTACTACCACTCGCCCCTGCAGGAGCAACTCGCCGCCAAGCTGGTGGAGCTGTCGGGCATGACCAATGTGTTCTTCTGCAACTCGGGCCTGGAAGCCAACGAAGCGGCGCTCAAGATTGCGCGCAAGTTTGGTGTGGACAAGGGCATCGCCAAGCCCGAGATCGTGGTCTATGAGAAAGCCTTCCATGGCCGCTCCATTGCCACCATGTCGGCCACGGGCAATCCCAAGATCTACAGCGGCTTTGGCCCGCTGGTGGAAGGTTTTGTGCGCGTGCCACTCAACGACATCGAAGCCATCAAGAAAGCCACCGAGGGCAACCCCAATGTGGTCGCTGTGTTCTTCGAAACCATCCAGGGCGAAGGCGGCATCAACTCCATGCAGGTCGAATACCTGCAGCAGCTGCGCAAGCTGTGCGACGAGCGTGGCTGGCTCATGATGATCGATGAGGTGCAGTGCGGCATGGGCCGCACCGGCAAGTGGTTTGCCCACCAGTGGGCCGGGATCGTGCCCGATGTGATGCCCCTGGCCAAGGGCCTGGGCTCGGGCGTGCCGATTGGCGCCGTGGTGGCGGGCCCCAAGGCCGCCAACGTGCTGCAGCCCGGCAACCATGGCACCACCTTTGGCGGCAACCCGCTGGCCATGCGCGCAGGGGTGGAGACCATCCGCATCATGGAAGAAGACGGCCTGTTGCAAAATGCCGCCACCGTGGGCGAGCACCTGCGCGCAGCCCTGCAACGCGAACTGGGCCACCTGCCCGAGGTGAAGGAAATTCGCGGCCAGGGCCTGATGCTGGGTATCGAGTTGACCAAGCCCTGCGGCGTCCTGATCGGCCGTGCTGCCGAAGCCGGGCTGTTGCTGTCGGTGACCGCCGACACCGTGATCCGCCTGGTGCCCCCGCTGATCCTCACGACCACCGAGGCCGACGAGATCGTTGCCAAGCTGGTCCCCCTGGTCAAGACCCTCCTTGCCGAATGAAGAACGACGCCATGACGCTGAAACATTACCTGCAGTTCAACGACCTCAACGCCGACGAATACGCCTATCTGTTCGAGCGCGCCGCCGTCATCAAGAAGAAGTTCAAGGCCTACGAAAAGCACCACCCCTTGGTGGACCGTACGCTCGCCATGATTTTCGAGAAGGCCAGCACACGCACGCGTGTGAGCTTTGAGGCGGGCATGTACCAATTGGGCGGCAGCGTGGTGCACCTGACCACGGGCGACAGCCAGCTGGGCCGTGCAGAGCCCATCGAAGACAGCGCCAAGGTCATCAGCCGCATGGTGGACCTGGTGATGATCCGCACCTACGAGCAGGCCAAGATCGAGCGTTTTGCCGCCAACTCGCGCGTACCGGTCATCAACGGCCTGACCAACGAATACCACCCCTGCCAGATCCTGGCAGACATCTTCACCTTCATCGAACACCGGGGCTCCATCCAGGGCAAAACGGTAGCGTGGGTGGGCGACGGCAACAACATGGCCAACACCTGGCTGCAGGCGGCATCGCTGCTGGGCTTCAAGGTGCACGTGAGCACACCCCGTGGCTACGAAGTTAATGAAAAATTGGCCGCAGGCGCCGGTGGAATAAGCGCTGATAGCTATCAATTTTTTAGCAACCCGCTGGAAGCCTGCAAAGGCGCCGACCTGGTCACCACCGACGTGTGGACCAGCATGGGCTACGAGGCCGAGAACGAAGAGCGCAAAAAGGCGTTTGCCGACTGGTGCGTGGATGCCGAAATGATGGCGGCCGCCCAGCCTGACGCCCTGTTCATGCACTGCCTGCCTGCCCACCGGGGTGAAGAGGTCGAGGCCGATGTGATCGACGGGCCGCAGTCCGTGGTGTGGGACGAGGCTGAAAACAGGATGCACGCACAGAAGGCACTCATGGAGTACCTGCTGCTCGGCAAGCTGGCCTGACGGCCTGATCCGCCCCATGCCCTGGCGCCGCCAGCCTGCCTACACCACCGAGTTGCTCGCGCAATGGCAGTCCCTGGGACAGGCATGGGGCCAGAGCACCCCCGCCTGGCGTGCCGAAGGTCGGCGCCTGCTGCAAAGCTGGGCCCGCTGGCCGCGTGCCTACCACGACACCACCCACCTGCGGGCCTGCCTGCGGCACCTGCAGGCGGTGCACGAGCTACAGCCTGACGCAATCCAAAACCCGCACGCGGTGGCCCTGGCCCTGTGGTACCACGACGCCATCTACTGGCCCTGGAGCGCACACAACGAGACCCGCAGCGCCGACTGGGCGTGCGAGTTCCTGCTAGGCCAAGGGCTGCCCACCGCGCTGGCCGAAACCGTGCGCCAGCATGTGATGGACACCCGCCACGCCCCAGGCCCGCTCACGGGCGATGCGCAGTGGGTGGTGGACATCGACCTCGCCATCCTGGGCCAGAGCGACGCGGTGTACCGGCAGTTTGAGCGCAACGTGCGGCGCGAATACTTCTTTGTGCGCTGGCCGCGCTATGTGGCGGGGCGCAGCGCGGTACTGCAAGGGTTTCTGGACCGCCCCCACATCTATGGCACGTCGTACTTTGCGCAGCGTTACGAGGCCCAGGCGCGCACCAATCTGCAACACGCTTTGAGCGCGCTGGGCCAGGGCAAGCCCTACCAGTAGCCAAAAAATAGCCAAAACGGCCTGTGGCGCTAGTGAATGAAGCGCAAACAGCTATACAAACGATAGCATTTTAAGGGGCAGGCCCGCGACGGACGGGCATGGCCACGGGCCTTTCATCGCCCGCAGCTATTGGCGTCGCGCAACTGCCGCAGCTGCTGCACCCGCCATCCCCCCCACCACAGCCGGGCGACTGGGCCAGCCCGGGGTGGACCCTGCTCAACCCTTGGCGCCAGCGCCCGGGCAGATAACGCCAGAGCACATAGAGCGCAGCGGCAAGGACGATCAGACCGACGATGAGTTGCTGGGCCATGAGAACCTTTCCCCTCAACCACCGCCCAGCGCCAGCGCCACGCGGTAGGTCACAAAGCTGGCGGCATACGCCATGGCAAACAGATAACCCACCATCAGCAGCGGGTAGCGCCAGCCGTTGGTCTCCCGCCGCACGGCGGCAATGGTAGAGATGCACTGGGGCGCAAACACGTACCAGGCCATCAGCGACAAGGCCGTGGCCAGAGACCAAGAGCCCGCAATCAGCGTTCCCAACTGGTTCGCCACCTCGTCGCCCGTGGCAGACAGTGCGTACACCGTGCCCAGCGCGCTCACCGCCACCTCGCGGGCCGCCATGCCGGGCACCAAGGCAATGGCAATCTGCCAGTTAAAGCCAATCGGCGCGACGAGGACCTCGAGCAGGCGGCCCAGCTGGCCGGCCAGGCTGTACGTGATGGCGGGCTGCGTGGCGCCCTCTGGCGCGCCGGGGTAGGTGGACAAAAACCACAGCAACACCGTGACAGCCAGGATGATGCCACCCACCCGCTTGATGAAGATCACCGCCCGCTCGTACAGCCCATAGGCCAGGCCCCGCACGCTGGGCCAGCGGTAGGCGGGCAGCTCCATCAAAAGCGGCGTGGCCCGCGTATCGCTGCGGGCCAGCTTGGCGACCGCCGCCACCGCCATGGCGCTGGCAATGCCCGCCACATACAGCGCAAACAACACCACCCCCTGCAGGTTGAAAACACCCGCCACCGCGCGCTCCGGAATGAACGCCGCAATCAGCAGCGCGTACACCGGCAGCCGCGCCGAGCAGGTCATGAGCGGGGCGATCATGATGGTCACCAGCCGGTCGCGCCAATGGGTGATGGAGCGTGTGGCCATCACGCCCGGCACGGCGCAGGCAAAGCTCGACAACAGCGGGATGAACGACCGGCCCGACAGGCCCACCGTGCCCATCACCCGGTCCAGCAAAAACGCTGCACGCGGCAGGTAGCCGGAGTCCTCCAGCGCCAGGATGAACAAAAACAAAAACAGAATCTGCGGCAAAAACACCAGCACCCCGCCCGCGCCTGCCAGCACTCCGTCTGTCAACAGGCTGCGCAGGGGGCCGTCGGCCATGTGGGTGTTGATCAGAGCCGCCAGCCAGCTCATGCCCTCTTCAATCCACGACTTGGGCAGCTCGGCCCAGCTGAACACCGCCTGGAACATCAGGAACAGCGTGGCGGCCAGTATCAGCAGGCCCCACACCGGGTGCAGCACCACCGCGTCGATGCGGTCGTCGGTGCGCAGGCTGACCACGGGCACGCGCACGGCCAGATCCATGATGTGCCGCACCTGCTGATGGGTGCGAATGACATCGGCCTGGGCCTCCAGATCACCGGCATCCAGCCTGGACGCCGTGTTGGGCGACACCGATGGGCGCGTCAAAGTGTCGGGCGTGGCGGTGTCCAGCCACTGAAGCAGCTCACGGGCTCCATCCCCCCGCACGCCCACGGTAGCCAGCACCGGCATGCCCAACTCACGCGCCAGCACCTCACGGTCGATCACGATGCCCTGGCGCTCGGCCACATCCATCATGTTGAGCACCAGCACCATGGGCAGCCCCAGGGCGCGGGCCTCCAGCACCAGGCGCAGGTTCAGGCGCAGATGCGTGGCATCGGTCACGCACACCAGCACATCGGGCAAGGGCTCGCCAGCACGTTGGCCGCGCACGATGTCGCGCGTGATGGCCTCGTCCAGGCTGTGCGCATGCAGGCTGTAAGCACCCGGCAGGTCCAGCACCCGCACGCGGCGGCCTGCGGCGGTTTGCAACAAGCCCTCTTTGCGCTCGACCGTCACGCCCGCATAGTTCGCCACCTTCTGGCGTGCGCCGGTGAGCAGATTGAACAGTGCGGTCTTGCCACAATTGGGGTTGCCCAGCAGCGCGATGCGCAGCGGCGCAGTGCCCTGGGGCAATGACGCGGTCGCCTGTGTGTTCATGGCGCCTCCTGCACAGTTGGCGCTACCTGCACCATCGACGCCTCTTTGTGCCGCAGCGCAAAAGTGACCTGCCCCACGCGCACAGCAATGGGATCGCCGCCCAATCCGCCCCGCGCCACCACACGCACAGTTTCACCCGGCACGAATCCGATTTCCAGCAAGCGCAAAAGAACACTGTGTTCTTGCGCGTCGCGTGCGGGCAGCAACCCCGTCACCAGCGCCTGGGCATGCAATGGCAGTGCGTCCAACCCGGTAGATGAGGAATGCCCAGTGCGGGGTCGCAGCATCGCGGCAGCGCCATCGTCCATGGTTTTCATGGTGCTTGGTTTCGAGGTTAATAATATTGATTCTCATTCTACCAATATCTTCTCGCAACCGGTGATCCACTTTCACTGCAGTTGATCCAAAGCAGCCGGTGCGGTCTCCGGCGCCTTGATCCACTGTGCAGGCCACATGCCTGCACCACCATTGCGCGATGCGCCCTTCAAACACAGCTCAGAACGCCCACGCCCCCAGTTGGTAGTAATCAAAGCCGCTGCTGCGCCCACCCAGGCATTGCGCCAGGAAGTCTTCGGTCTTGCGGTACATGGTGAGGTTGTTAGGCCAGCGCTGGTTGCCATGGCCATCGCCCGTGAAGGTGACGTAATCCACCGGCTTGCCCGCCTTGCGCAATGCCGCCACCATCCATTCAGACTGCTCCAGCTTCACGCGCGGGTCGTTCACGCCGTGCATGATGAGGATGGGCTTTTGGGCCTGCTCGGCGCGGTACAGGGGCGACTTGGCATCCATGCGCGCACGGTCGGCGGGCACGGCGGGGTTTCCCACGTAGCGGTGCCACCAGGGAAGGCCTAGCTCCCAGTACGGCGGCGCGGCCTCCAGCAGGCGGGCAATGTCTGTCACGCCCACCACATCCACGGCGCACGCAAAGACTTCGGGCGTGAAGGTGGCGCCCACCAAGGCCGAATACCCGCCATAGCTGGCACCATAGATTGCCACGCGCTCAGGGTCGGCTACGCCGCGCTCCACCGCCCAGCGCACGCCGTCCACCAGGTCGTCGTGCATGCGGCCTGCAAACTCGCCCCGGGCTTTTTCCATGTGCGCGCGGCCGTAGCCGCTGGAACCCCGGTAGTTGACCTGCAGCACCGCATAGCCCCGGTTGGCCAAAAACTGCTGCATGGCACGGCTGGTGGCGCCATCGCCCCAGCGGTCGCGGGCCCAGGGGCCGCCATGCACCAACAGCACCGTGGGCAATCGCTGCGGCGCTGCGCCCACGGGCAGCGTGAGGTAGCCATGGATGGGCAGGCCGTCGCGGGCCTGGTAGGTGATGGGCTGGGTGGGGGCCAGGTCCTTGGCGATCAGGCTCAGGCGGTTCTCGCCCAGAAAGCGGGGCTCGTGCCCATCGCGCAGCAGGTAGCTGCGCGTGCCGCGGTCAGTGGCCACCGCCACCGTGAGCACCTTGTCGGTCTGGTCCACGCTGGTCACCAGCACCTCTGCGGGCTTGTCGCCTGCCAATGCTGACAGCCGCGCGTCCAGCGCCGGGTCGAACACCTTGCGAGCGGGGTAGCCCGGCATGAAGTACGCCACCAGGGGCTCGCGGGTGCGGCGGCTGAGCGTCACGTTGTCCAGATCCACGTCGGGGGAGGCAAACCATTCCTCTTCGCCCCCCGTGGTCAGGTCCAGCCGCACCAGCGACAGCTTGTCGCGCCCCCGGTTCGACAGCGCCCAGGCCTTGCGGCCCTCGTCATGCAGGCCAAAGATGTTCAGGGTGTCCCAGCGGCTGCGTTCTGCCACCGTGACCCAGCTGCCCGCATCGGCGCCCGGCCGCTCCAGCAGCACCTGCTCACCTTTGATCTGCGCACGGGCACGCAATTGCCCCGAAGTGTCCACACCCCACCAGCTCACATTGCCGGGGTTGGTGGCCATGAGCACCGGCGCGCCGCCAGCGGGGTTCACCCGGTACAGGTCGAACACTTTCTTGTCGCGCTGGTTGGAGGTGACGATGAAGTCGGACGACGCATCCACCGCCTCCGCAAAATGCGCCACCGAACGCGGCGCAGGCATCAGCTCCCGCAGCTCGGTGCCTGCGCCTTCGACCAGCCCCGCATAGATGCGGGTGTTTTCGTCGCCGGTCGGGTCGGCCGTGATGCCCAGCCAACGGCTGTCCGCACTGAAGCGGATGGTGCGTGCACGGATGCGAAACGCCTTGGCGTCGCCCCCATCGATGGACTGCACCCAGATCGCGGGCACCACGCCGTCGGTGCCAAACCAGGCGATGCGTTGTCCATCCGGCGACACGCGGTAGCCGCCCGTGGACTGACGGCTGGCGACAAAGTCGCGCACCGGTACCAGGTCGGGCAGTTGCGCCCCTGCCAGCGACGGGTGTGTGGGGCCGGACGCACAGCCCACCAACGCCAGCACCGCTGCCAGCGCCGCACTGCCCCACCATCGCCGCACCGTGTCTTGCCGTGTCGAATAACGCATTGCCTTCTCCCTCACGTGTTGACCGTTTGAATACCGCCATTGTGCAAACCTCCGCCTTAACGCCAGCCAAAGGCGCCACCCGATGCATCACCCAACAGGCATGGCGCCCGCCACAATCGCCCCATGCACATCCTGCTCATCGAAGACGACCTGGACCTGGGCCGCGCGCTGCAGTCCGCGCTGAAGGTGGAGGGCCTGACGAGCGAATGGCTGCGCCGCGCGGTGGACGCACCCGCCACGGTCGACGCCACCACGGTGGACTGCGTGCTGCTCGACCTAACGCTGCCCGATGGCAGCGGCTTTGACCTGCTGGCGCGCTGGCGCAACCAGGCAGGCCAAGGCGGGCAGGTGCCCATCATCGTGATCACCGCGCGCTCGGCGGTGGAAGACCGGCTGGCAGGGCTGGACGGCGGGGCGGACGACTTTGTGGTCAAGCCCTTTGCCACGGCCGAGCTGATGTCACGCATCCGCGCGGTGCTAAGGCGCAGCGCGCGCCAGGCCAGCGAGCGCTGGGCGCTGGGCGATCTGGTGATCGAGCCCCGGCGGCACGCCGCGCAGCGCGGTGGTTTACCGCTGGAGCTATCGCCGCGCGAGTTTCAGCTGCTGCTGGAGCTGGCGCGCGAGCCGGGCGTGGTGGTGTCCAAAAGCGTGCTGTCGCAGCGGCTCGACCCACTGGGAGAACCCATGGACTTTGGCGCCATCGAAGTGCATGTGTCAAACCTGCGGCGCAAGATTGGGGCGGAGTTGATTCGCACCGTGCGGGGCGTGGGCTACCTGTTGCAGTCATGACCGACGCCATGACTACTTCGCCCCTGTTGCGCAGGCTATGGACAACGCTGGCAGAGCCCACCCTGGTGCGCCGCAGCGTGGTGTCGGTCAGCATCGCTTTTGTGCTGGTTTGGGCCGTACTACTGACCTACAACTTCATCAACTACAAGCAGTCGTTTACCCAAGACCCAGGGCTGCTGAAGTACGGCGATGCGCTGCTTGACTCGTTGACACCGTATAACGACCCGGCACAGGCCGCGGCCGCCGTGGCGTCCACCAACCACTGGACGAACGTTCGCCGCCGTCAGATCGGCCAGCTCCCTGGTGTGGCAATGCATGAGTTGCGTGACAGTGCCACCGGCCTGGTGGTGTATGCGCCTGCTGGCCTCGAAGCGCTCAATATTCCGCCGCCCGAGCAAGGCGAGTCATCCTCCATCTCAGAGCCCATCGTGCAAGGCGAACACTACCGGGTCTACGCGGGACGCAACGGGCGCTGGGCGCTGCGCATCATCCAAATCAAGCGCTCGGACACTGACTTCCTGAACAGCAGCGGCCGCAATCTGGTGCCCTACCTGCTGCTGGCGGCTCCCTTCGTGCTCCTTCCGGTGTGGCTATCGGTACGCGCTGGCCTCAGGCCCCTGCAGCGACTCGCCCGCCGCATTGCACAGCGCAACACCGACGACCTGCAGCCCGTGGGCTTCAACGCCCGCCACCGCGAACTCAAGCCGCTGGAGCAAGCGCTGGACACCCTGCTGGCCCGTATGCGGCAAAAGGTGGAACGCGAGCGCGCCTTTGTGCAGGACGCCGCGCACGAAATTCGCACGCCCCTGGCGGTGATTACCGCGCAGGCCCATGTCATGGCCCGCTCGCAAAGCGAAGACGAGCGCACACAGGCGCAGGCGCACCTGGAGCAGGCCATTGCCCGCACCTCGCACCTGGCACAGCAGCTGCTGGACCTGGCCGCGCTCGACGAAGCTCAGCGCCCCGCACCGCGCGACCTGGACGTGGCCCAGTGGCTGCGCGCCGCGTTGGCGCAGGCCGCGCCGCAGGCCATGGCACAGCAGATCGAGCTGTCGCTGGACGCGCCCGACACCCTGCCCGCCCGGCTGGACCTGCCTGCGCTCGAATCCATCGCGCACAACCTCATCGACAACGCGGTGCGCTACACCACGGCGGGGGGCAACGTGGCGGTGGGGCTGCGGCACGATGGCGCGCTGCTGCACCTGGTGGTGCAGGACGACGGACCGGGCATCGCGGCCACCGAGCGCAGCCGGGTGTTTGAGCGCTTCTACCGGGGCCTTGGCCATGCCGCCAACGGCTCGGGCCTGGGCCTGGCCATCGTGCAGCAGGCGGTGCGGCGCATGGGCGGACAAGTGCAGGTGGGCGATGGATTGAACGGCCAGGGCGTGGGATTTTTTGTCAGCATTCCCCCCCGTCACAGTGCCTGAAGCTGCACTAGAGAAACTATTTTTTTGATAGCTGCCTGTGCTTATTCAATAAGCGCTAGAGGCCTATTTGGCTTGTAATTTTTGATGCCGCCTTTCCACCATGCGCGCGGCGTGCGTGGCACCGGCCAAGTGCCTGCGCGCGGCGCTCACAGGCACGATCGGCAACAGAGCCGCCCGCAGCCTGCCAGCGTGGCGCCCACCACCCTGCCGCCGCTTTCTGAAGCGCTTGTTTCTGATGGGTGAACCGCCATGGCAGATCGTTTAGGCCTCAACAAAAAACCCGCAAGCTGTTGGAAATAACCGACACCACGGGTTTTCTGGGACATGCAAACTTTGTCCCATGCCAGCAAGCCACTCTTCCAACGCCCGCCCGCTGTGGGATATCTCGCCCCCGGTGCACGCGGGCAGCCCCGTGTTCCCGGGTGACACGGCCTACAGCCAGCAGTGGTGCGCCACCATCGGGCCGGGTTGCCCGGTCAACGTGAGCGCCATCACGCTGTCGCCGCATGTGGGCGCACACGCCGATGCGCCGCTGCACTACGACGCAGATGGCGCCACCATTGGCGACGTGTCGCTCGACGCCTTTCTGGGGCCCTGCCGCGTGATCCACGCCATCGGCTGCGGCCCGCTCGTCACTTGGGATCACATCGCCCACGCTGTCGATGACACCCTGCCACAGCGAGTGCTGGTCCGCACGTACGCCAAGGCCCCCGAGCACTGGGACGGCCAGCTCACCGCCTACGCCCCCGACACCATCGAGCGCCTGGCGGACCGGGGCGTGTTGCTGGTGGGCATCGACACCGCCAGCATCGACCCGGCCGACAGCAAAACGCTCGACAGCCACCAGGTCATCCGCCGCCGGGGCCTGCGCGTGCTGGAGAACCTGGTGCTCGACAACGTGCCCGAGGGCGACTACGAGCTGATCGCCCTGCCGCTCAGGCTGACCACGGCCGATGCATCGCCCGTGCGCGCCATCCTGCGCGCGTTGTGACCCACTAATTTCAAGCCTTTTGGGCCTCTCGCGCTTATTCAATATGTGCCACCAGCTATCAAAACAATAGTAATTGACCGCAACCACCATGACCATCACTCACCAAGACTGCCGCGCCCTCGACGCGCAAGACCCACTCGCACCGCTGCGCGACCACTTCAGCCTGCCTGCCGGCGTGATTTACCTCGACGGCAATTCGCTCGGCGTGCTGCCCAAGGCAGCTGCGGCGCGTGTGGCCGATGTGGTGGCCCGCGAGTGGGGCACCGACCTCATCCAGTCGTGGAACAAAGCCAGCTGGTTTGACCTACCCCAGCGCCTGGGCAACCAGCTGGCCCCGCTGATTGGGGCTGGTAAAGACGAAGTGGTGTGCACCGACAGCACCTCCATCAATCTCTACAAGGTGCTGAGCGCGGCGCTGAACATTGCGCGTGAAGACAGCCCTGCGCGCCAGCGCGTGGTGAGCGAGCGCAGCAACTTCCCCACCGACCTCTACATCGCCGAAGGCCTGTGCAAAGAGCGCGGCCTGGAGCTGGTACTGGTGGAGCCCGAAGAGATCGCCGCCGCGCTGACCAGCGACGTTGCGGTGCTGATGCTGACGCACGTGAACTACCGCACCGGCGCCATGCACGACATGGCCGCCATCACCGCCGCCGCGCACGCCCAGGGCATTTTGTGCGTGTGGGACCTGGCGCACAGCGCAGGCGCAGTGCCCGTGGACTTGAATGGCGCAGGCGCCGACTTCTCCATCGGCTGCGGCTACAAGTACTTGAACGGCGGCCCCGGTGCCCCAGCCTTTGTGTGGGTGCACCCGCGCCACGCCGACCGCTTCTGGCAACCGCTGTCGGGCTGGTGGGGCCACGCTGCACCCTTCGCGTTTACACCCGACTACAAACCCGCACCGGGCATCACGCGCTACCTGTGTGGCACCCAGCCCATCATCAGCCTGTCGGCATTGCAGTGCGGGCTGGATGTGTTCACGGCTGCCGAAGCACAGGGCGGCATGGCCGCGCTGCGCACCAAGTCGCTGGCGCTCACCGACCTGTTCATCAAGCTCGTGGAAGAGCGCTGCGCAGGCTACGGCCTGGGCCTGGCCACACCGCGTGACCATGTGCAACGTGGCTCGCAAGTCTGCTTGACGCGCGACGAAGGCGCGGGCGTCAACGGCCAGGGCAGCGGCGCCTACGCCATCGTGCAGGCGCTGATCGCGCGGGGCGTGATCGGCGACTTCCGCAAGGGCGATGGCGGCAAAGGCCCGCACAAAGACATCCTGCGCTTTGGTTTCACGCCGCTGTACATCGGCTTTGAAGACGTATGGAACGCGGTGGAGCATCTGCGCCAGGTGCTGGAAAGCGGCGATTGGCAAAAGCCCGAGTTCAACCAGACCCACGCGGTGACCTGAGCATGTGCCCCTTCTCCCAAACCCCCGCAGGTGATGAAAAGCCAGCCGCCCTGCCCGAATCCATCGTGCACGAAGAGCGCGCCCAGCTCGACTTCAGCAAGTCAATGAGCTACGGCGACTACCTGCAGCTCGACGCCATCCTCACGGCGCAAAAGCCGCTGTCGCCCGCGCACGACGAGATGCTGTTCATCGTGCAGCACCAGACCAGCGAGCTGTGGATGAAGCTCATGCTGCACGAGCTGCGCGCGGCCATTGGCCACATCGCACGCGACGAGCTGCAGCCCGCCTTCAAGATGCTGGCGCGTGTGAGCAAAATCATGGAGCAATTGGTGCACGCCTGGGACGTGCTGGCCACCATGACCCCGCCCGAGTACAGCGCCATGCGCCCCTACCTGGGCCAGTCCAGTGGCTTTCAAAGCTACCAGTACCGCAGCATTGAATTTGCCATGGGCAACAAGAACCGCGCCATGCTCAAACCCCACGAGCACCGCGCCGACCTGCTGGCGCAGGTGCAGGCCGCATACGAGGCGCCTTCGCTGTACGACGAGGCCCTGCGCCTGCTGGCACGCCGTGGCATTGCCGTGCCCGCCACCCACACTGAGCGCGACTGGACGCTGCCCTACGCCGAAAGCGATGCGGTGGAACAAGCGTGGTTGGTGGTGTACCGCAACCCCGGGCAACATTGGGACCTGTACCAGCTGGGTGAGGAGCTGACCGACCTGGAAGACGCCTTCCGCCTCTGGCGATTCCGCCACGTGACAACCGTGGAGCGCGTGATCGGCTTCAAGCGCGGCACCGGCGGCACCGGCGGCGTGAGCTACCTGCGCAAGATGCTGGACGTGGTGCTGTTCCCCGAGATCTGGAAGCTGCGCACCGATCTGTGAAGGGGCTTCACACCATCAGACCCGGCGGTTGAACCAGAGGACTGGGCAGAAAAAAGCCGCCGACGCTTCGGGGGAAGCTCTGGCGGCTGTCTGCATTCGTTGGGGTGTGCCCTGTCGCGGTACAAGGCCAGCACCGCTGCGAGGGTTTTGGGGGGCTTACTTGACGCCCGCCACCATCATGGGGCGGTTGCTGCGGCACCAGATCGGTGCCAGGTGGCCAATCTGGATGGTCAGCTCATTGCCCTTGCCCAGCACAGTGGTGGGGCCGTTGCTAAAGGCATAACCCGACTCGGTCGCCTGCTTGGGCAAGTCCACCGTCCAGCCACTGCGCCGCAGCACGCTGTGTCCCTGCTCGGGGTAGAACTGCATTTCCACCTTTTCACCGTTGCCGCAGGCGAACTGCATGCTGCTGTCGGTCGGCTCGCCAAAGGCCTGCAGCGCCGGGGGCTGGCTTGCGCATCCTGACAACACCAGGGTTGCCAGCGCACCGGAACACAACGTAAGCATCTTCTTCATCGGTCACTCCTGAGAAGCGGTGCACATCGCTGCACACACACCAACCTGCCAACTGCTTGCGGCCACCGACCACCGGGGTCACTGAACGACTCACAAGCACAAACCTTGCCACCTGACTGCACGCCCCTCCATAACCCCGGGGCGGTGCATCCCATCCACTGCATGCGAGAGACCGAAACCTGCGACTTCAGAACCCACTCAACACCCAGCACAGGGCATGACCACAAGATTGCCTCACGGTCCATGCCCCGTCGATTGGGGTGATCCCCACATCGAGAGCCTCCTCTAAAGTCTGACCCCTCCCTGTGGCGCCTTCATGACGGCCCAGAAGGGTTCCGGATCGCGTGTGATTGGGAGCACGGAGCAATGCAATGCCCCGCAGACACGCACGATTGCGCGCTATTGGGCAAAAAACCGCCCCTTTGGGCGCCCCCGGGGGTCAGCGCCCCTGACGGCCTGGGAGATACCCTTAGAGCCGCGCAAACCAGAGCGCCCGGGTGGACATCCACAGTCCGCAACCCGCCCATCCCAACGAGACAGCAGCCGCTGGCTTGCCCATGTACCCTCGCAGGGCCGGGCTGCCGTTACTGCCGCCCCTTTTTGGAGACCCGACACTGTGCAGGCGCCCCTTTCCCCCACCCCTCCCCCACAGCTCACGCCCCGCGTCGCCTGGTCCATGCTGTTGGCGTTGGTGGGCGGCTTTGCGCTGAGCCAGGCGTTTCGCACCATCACGGCCATCATGGCGACGGGGCTGCGTGCCGAGTTCGGGCTGTCGGCACAGGCGTTGGGCGTTTTTGCCGGGGCGTTTGCGTTTGCCTTTGGCACCATGCAGCTCTTCATGGGCATCGGCATCGACCTGTATGGCGTTCGACGCACGCTGCTGGTGGCGTTTCCACTGGCGATTGCGGGATCGTTGCTGTCGGCACTGGCACCGGGCTATGGGGCGGTGCTGCTGGGGCAGGTGCTGATTGGTGTGGGATGTGCCCCTGCCTTTCTGGTGTGCACGGTGTTCATCGCGCGCTACTTTCCGGCAAGCCGTTTTGCGATGGTGTCGGGTGTAGCCATGGGTGTGGGCGGGGTGGGCATGCTGTTCACGGGTACGCCGCTGGCCTGGCTGGTGCAGCAATCGTCGTGGCGCATGGGGTTTGGCGTGCTGGCGTGCCTCGCCGCGTTGGCATGGCTGCTGATCTTCTGGAGGGTGCACGAGCCCGCACAGCCACTGCACGATGCCCCACCGCGTGAATCGGTGTTGCAGGCGGTGCGCGGCTTTGGTGCTTTGTTCCTGCTGCCGCACACGGCCGGCATCATGCTGCTGGCGCTGACGACCTATGCCTCGTTTCTCACATTGCGCGGGCTGTGGCTGGGGCCGCTGCTGATCGAACGGCACGGGTATTCGCTGGTGGCCAGCGGCAACGTGGCCATGTTGTCGTCGCTGGTGTCGCTGTTCAGCCCGGCTTTTTTTGGCCGGATGGACCCGGGCCCTGCGCGGCGCAGACGCTGGCTGCTGGGCTTCACCCTCGTGCTGGCCGCCTTGTTTGCGGCCATCGGTTTCCTGCACGCCGAATGGCTGGATGTGTGCGGCTCCATCGCTGTGGGCCTGCTGTCGGGCTACATGGTGCTGCAGTACGCCGACGTGCGCTCTGCCTACCCGGCCGCCATGACGGGGCGCGCCATGGCGGTGTTCACCATGGCGTTGTTTCTGGGCGTGGCGCTGATGCAGTGGGTGACGGGCGTTGCCGCCTCGATCGCCACCGCGCAGGGCGCGGACCCCTATGTGGCCGTGATGCTGACCATTGCCAGCATGCTGGCGACGGGCGCTCTGGCCTTCAGGTGCCTGCCTGCACCGGCACACTGAGCCGCCTGGGGCCGGGTGGGCACAGTGCAACGCCGGCGCCCGCAACACGCCACCACTGCAGCACGCCGAACAGCAACTCAAACGCTGTGAAACCGAGCACGATGGCATTGGCACCGTGTGCCACGGCATAGATCTGCCAGGCGGCGAACAGGAACCGCGCCACACCATCGAGCCGCCCGAGCAGCAAGGTGGGCGCAGCGATGCGCGCCACCGACCACACCACCACCACCGACCCCAGCAGGTTGGCCAGCAGCATGTGCGTCGTGTCAAGCGGGTGCAACGTGCCGGGCAGCGCCAGCGCCTGGGCGATTTGCCCCAATTGGGTGTAAAGCCAGGCAAAGGTCCAGGGCAAGGCAAAAGGCCAGGTGACGAGCAGGTCGTACCAGCCGCTGGCGCGGACGATGCGCTGGTAACGGGGATGGGAGAGCGCAGGCAAGGACATGGGTGGACCATCGGGCGAGTGAGAGAAGCCCCGAGGGTCAGGCCTGAAGTACGCTTCAGGGTCAAGCACTTTGTTGTTGTTTGAGCACCCCAACCACCCTGTTCGAAGGAACCCCATGCTGATCGGAGAACTGGCCACCGCCTCGGGCCTGAGCCGCGAGGCACTGCGCTTCTATGAGCAACAGGGCCTCATCCGCGCGCGGCGTCTGGGCAACGGCTACCGTGACTACCCGGCCGAGGCCGTGATGCTGGTGCAATACATCCGCACCGCACAGCAGCTGGGCTTCACGCTGGCCGAGATTGGCGACCGGCTGCCCGCCATCTGGGACGCCGCCGACCCTGGCCCCGCACTGGCCCAGGTGCTGGCCACCAAGCTGCAAGAAATCGATGTCCGCATTGCAGCGCTGCAGGCCTTGCGCCAGACGCTGGCCGAACGTGTGGCCACCGACTGCCCGTTGCGGGACGTGCCACAACACGCGGCAAGACCCGGCTGACGCCCGACACCACGGCGGATCGGGCGGCAGGGGCCTGTGCAAGCCGCTGCGGCACGGATTTGCATCAAAACGGGTTCTAGCGCCAATGGAATATGCGCAAACAGCTATCTATTTAATAGCAACTACAACGAACTGGCACTGGAGCCATCGCCCCGGTACAACCACGGCACGTCCAGCACCCGCTCGCCCAACAGGCGCAATGACAGGTCGCGTCCCCAGCGCACGGGCCCGGTGGCATGGAAGATGCGGCCGTTGCGCGCAGACCGGGCCTGCACGCGCGCGTTGCGCTGCCAGCGGTTGAGGGCGTAGCGGCGCAGGCGCAGCGGCACGTCCAGGTCGTGCATGGCCAGCGCGCGCTGCAACTCGGCCGCGTCTTCAATCGCCATGCCCGCGCCCTGCGCCAGATAAGGGCGCATGGGGTGGGCGGCATCGCCCAGCAGGCCCACCAGGCCTTGCGCCATCTCGCCCGCGTTTTGCACGGGCGGGCGGTCGCACAGCGGCCACAGGCGCCAGCCTGGCCCCCCCGCGGCGCTCACGCTGCGCACCACATCCTGCAGCGCCGTGCAGGTCCCCTGCAGGGCATGTTCGAGGCCAGCGGCGTTGGCGGCGTGGTCCCAGTTCTCCAGGTCCTGGGGCGCCGGGCCCTGCACGATGACAACAATGTTCTGCAGCTCGCCCCGGCGCACGGGATATTGCACCGCGTGCAGGCGCGGGCCAAGCCAGGCGGTCACCTGGCCGGTGCGCAGGGCATTGGGCAGCGCGTGCTGGGGCACCAGGGCCCGATAGGCCAGATGACCCGTCACGCGGGGCGGTACAGCGCCCAGCAACTGGGTGCGTGTGCGGCTCCACAGGCCATCGGCGCCGATCAGGGCATCGCCCTCGACCTCTTTGCCCCGGCTGGTGCGCACGGTGACAACACCTTCAGCATCGGTGAACCCGTCGATCGCATGCTCCAGGTGGCATTGCGTATCGGTGTATTTGGTCACTGCGGCCAGCAGCAGGCCATGCAGATCGGCCCGATGAATGGTGGCGTAGGCCGCGCCATAGCGCTCCACCGCCGTGGAGCCCAATGGCAACACGGCCAACTCGCGACCACTGACGGCGTTGCGCACCTGCAGGCGGCTGGGAAATGCCGCCACGGCCTGCAAAGGCTGCTGCAGGCCCCAGGCCTGCAGGCGGCGCACCACGTTGGGCCCGATCTGCACGCCTGCACCCACTTCGCTGAATGCCGCAGCGCGCTCATACAACCTGACGTCCCAGCCCGCACGCGATGCGCCCAACGCCGCAGCCAAGCCGCCAATGCCGCCACCAGCGACCAATACCTGTTTTTTCATGTGCCGATTGTCGCGGGCCTGGACGGGGTTGCTCTTGTCATAGCGCAGGCCGCAGCGCGCGCTCCAGTACCTCGGGCGGCATGGGGCGGCCAAACAGGTAGCCCTGAAAAGACTTGCAGCCGTAGCGTTGCAAAAATTCGAGCTGACCCGTGGTCTCGACCCCTTCAGCGACCACGGCCAAGTCCAGGCTGTCGGCCAGGGCCAGGATGGTGCGCACGATGGCCGCGTCGTTCGGGTCGGTCTGCAGGTCGCGCACAAAACTCTGGTCGATCTTGAGCTGGTCCAGCGGCAGGCGCTTGAGGTAACTCAGCGACGAATAGCCTGTGCCAAAGTCGTCGAGCGAAAAGCCCACGCCATAGCGGCGCAGGTGCTCCATGCGCGCAATGATGTCCTCGACATCGGCCAGCAGCAGGCTTTCGGTAAGTTCGAGCTTGAGGCGCTCGGGGTTGGCTCCGGTAGCGTCCAGCGTGCCCAGCACCCGTTCGACAAAATCGGGCTGACGGAACTGCCGCACGCTCACGTTGACGGACAGAAAGAACTGCCGCGTGAGCGAGCTGCGCGACCACGTCACAAGCTGTGCACAGGCGGTCTCCAGCACCCACTGGCCCAGCGGCAGGATGAGCCCCGTTTGTTCCGCCAGGGGAATGAATTCGGCCGGCGACACCATGCCCCGGCGCGGGTGGCGCCAGCGCACCAGCGCCTCTGCGCCCTGCAGGCGGCCCTTTCCGTCCACCACGGGCTGGTAGTACAGCACCAGCTCCTTTTCTTGCAAGCCCCGACGCAGGTCGGCCTCCAGGGCCGAGCGGTTGCTGACCGCCGCCTGCATATCGGGGTCAAAGAAACGCTGGGTGTTGCGGCCTGCCGCCTTGGCCTGGTACATGGCCAGATCGGCATGCTTGAGCAGCTCGTCCACGCTGCAGGCCTGCTGGCCAAACAGCGCGATGCCAATACTGGGCGTGCTGTGGTGGCTGGCCTCGCCCAATGCGTAGGGTTTGCCCAGTGTCGTGGCGATGTGGCTGGCCACCAGTGCGGCCTCGGCGCTGGCATGGTCGGCATCGGCGCTGAGGCCTTCGACCAGTACCACGAACTCATCGCCCCCAAAGCGGGCCACGGTGTCGGCCTCGCGCACACAGCCTTTCAGGCGTTGCGCCACCTGCAAGAGCAACTGGTCGCCCGTGTCATGGCCCAAGGTGTCATTGAGGTCCTTGAAGTTGTCGAGATCGATGAACAGCAGCGCCCCCTGGGTGCCCGAGCGCGCCACCGCCAGCGTGGCATGCTGCAGCCGGTCCACCAGCAGGCGGCGGTTGGGCAGGCCGGTCAGGGAGTCATAAAACGCCAGGCGCTCGATCTGGGCCTCCACCTGCTTGCGCTCGGTGATGTCGCGGCCCACGCCCCGGTAGCCGCGCAGCGTACCGTCGGCGTCGATCACGGGCACGCCGCTGACCGATATCCAGTGCATGCTGCCATCCGCGCGCTTGCGCTGCAGCTCCAGGTCGCGAAACGGCTGGTGCGATGCCAATACCGCGCGGTGCACCGCCCAGTCGGCATCGCTCATGTTCAGAGCACCGATCTCCCAGCGCGTGCGCCCCATCACGCTCGACAGCGGAATACCGTTCACGCTCAGGTCACCCGCCAGTTGCACAAAGCGGCCCTCGGCATCGTGCTCCCAGTACCAGTCGGACGAGAGATCGCTCAGCGACCGAAAACGCGACTCGCTCTCACGCAACTCGTTCTCCACCCGCACGTAGTCACTCACATCGGCAAAGGTGCGCACCAGGCTTCCATCGGCCAACGTGGTCGTGCGCACCTCCAAAGTGCGGCCATCGCGTGAGGTGCGCCAGTACAACGCGGGGGCGGCGGCCACAGCACCTTGGGCGATGTAGTCGTGCCCGCGCCGGTCCACCAGGCTGTATCCCTCGCCGAAGTCACCGCGTTCGGCCTGCACGCGCGTCAGGTCGGCCAGCGTGGGGCGCATGGCCATCAGCGATTCGGGCAGGTTGAGCAGCTCCAGCACGCGCTGGTTGTAGACGGTGATGCGCCCATCAGGCCCGGTCTTGAAAATGCCCTGGCTCATGCTGGCCAGCGTGGCCTGCAAGGCCGTGCGCTGTTCCTGCAGCATCGTCAGCGCCTCCTGCCAGATGCGCGCGTCCACCATACGCACCGGGTGACCTTGCCCTTGGGCGTTTTGCACCAGGGCCACCAAGCGGTTGAGCAGCTCGCTCAGGTGCGAGACATCGTCTGGCTCGCGCAGCACATAGTCGCCCAGCCCACAGCGAAAAGCGCGTGCGGCCAGGGCCTCTTGCGTGGCATCGATGCACATCAGCACCGGGCGGCCCGCGCACAGCTCCAGCAGGCCAGGCAGCTCCTGGTCCGAGGGCTTGAGGCACAGCACCACGGCGTCCCAGGCCTGCGACGCCAGTGGCGCCATGGCGGTTTCGGGCGTGGGGCTGTTCACTACACGCCAGTCCGGGAAACGGGCAGCCAGCAGCCGCCGCGCGGTCGCTGCGTGCTGCGTGTCGATGTCCACCCACAAGACCGCCACGCCCGTCATGGCTTGCGTCCCTCCGGCACAGTGGCCACGGGTTGTGCCATGAGGCCCAGCTGGTGCTCGCGCACAAACACGTCCATGGGGACCGGCCGGCCAAACAAATACCCCTGGAACCCCTCGCACCCGTGCAGCCTCAGGAATGACAACTGCCCCGTCGTCTCCACCCCCTCGGCCACCACCTCCAGATCCAGGCTCTTGGCCAGCGCCAATATGGTCCGCACTATCGCCGCGTCGTTCGGGTCTGTCAGCACGTCCCGCACAAAGCTCTGGTCGATCTTCACCTGGTCCAGCGGCAGGCGCTTGAGGTACGACAGCGATGAGTAGCCGGTGCCAAAGTCATCAAGCGCAAACCCCACGCCTTCACTCTTGAGCTGCACCATGCGCGCGATGGTGTCTTCGATGTCCCCCAGCAGCAGGCTTTCTGTGAGTTCGAGTTTGAGTTTTCTGGGGTCTGCGTTGTGGCTCTTGAGGGTCTGCAGCACTTGGGCCACGAAGCCTGCCTGCCTGAATTGCCGGGCGCTGACGTTGACCGAGATGGACAGGTGGGCGGTGGTTTCGTGCTGGCTCCAGCGCTGCAGTTGTTCGCAGGCGGTTTGCAGTACGTATTGGCCCAGTGGGAGGATGAGGCCGGTTTGTTCTGCCAGGGGGATGAAGTCGCCGGGGCTGATCATGCCGCGCTGGGGGTGGAGCCAGCGCACCAGGGCTTCGGCTCCCATGAGGCGGGCGTGGTGGTCGACCACGGGTTGGTAGTGCACGAGCAGTTCGCCCCGGGCCAGGCCTTGGCGCAGGTCGGCTTCCAGGTTGGAGCGGGCGTTGACGGCCGCTTGCATGTCGGGGTCGAAGAAGCGCTGGGTGTTGCGTCCTGCGGCTTTGGCCTGGTACATGGCCAGGTCTGCGCGTTTGAGCAGTTCGTCCACGGTGAGGCGTTCGTCGCCAAAGAGGGTGATGCCGATGCTGGGGGTGCTGTAGTGCTGGCCGCCGTCCAGATCAAACGGCTGGTTCAGGCTGGCCAGGAGCTTTTCGGCGACGGTTTCTGCCTGGGTGGCGGCTTCTTGCAGATCGGGGGCCAGGGCTTCGAGCATGACGACGAATTCGTCACCGCCAAAGCGGGCGACGGTGTCGGCTTCGCGCACGCTGCCCACCAGGCGGGTGGCCACCTGGGCCAGGAGCTGGTCGCCCATGTCGTGGCCCAGGGTGTCGTTCAGGTCTTTGAAGTTATCGAGGTCGATGAACAGCAGGGCGCCGAGGTTCTTGGTGCGCTGGCAGGCGGCGATGGAGCGTTGCAGGCGATCGAGCAGCAGGCGCCGGTTGGGCAGGCCCGTGAGTGCGTCGTAGAAGGCCAGGCGCTCGATTTCTTGCTCTGCGCGTTTGCGGTCCGTGATGTCGCGGCACACGCCCAACACGCCCGTCACACGGCCATGCAGGTCGCGGATGGGGGTCTTGATGGTTTCAAACCGGCCCTGGTAGCCGTCTTCCGCAAAGGTGAGCGTCTCTTCGTACACCAGAGGCTGCCAGGCATGCATGGCACGCTGGTCATATTTGCGAAAGCGATCGGCCTCGGCGGGGGTGGTCAGGTCGTAGTCATTGCGTCCCAATATCTGCTGCTCAGGTCTGCCGACAAACCGCTCAAACACCGGATTGACAGACAGATAAACCCCCTCTGCATCCTTGAGGAACACCATGTCAGGTATGGCACTGACCACGCTGGCCAAGTGCGCTTTCTGGTGGGCCAGCTCCTGCTCGATGCGCTTGAGTGCCGTGAGATCGTAAGAAAACAGCACCACGGCCGGTGTGTCCTCACCCGCAACGGTTTCGAGTGCGATGGTGGTGTGGCGGTACTGCATGCCATCAGGCCCGTCAATGCGGTTTTCAAACACCGCCGTTTCGCCCGCGAAGGCCTTGTCGAAGTGGGGCTGCATGCGCGCAAACACCTCGGGGGCAATCACATCCTGCAAGCGCTGGCCCTGCAGGTCCTGTGGCCGTTTGTACAGCCAGCGCGCCTGCTGCTCGTTGACATACAGAACGCGCAGATCACGATCGAGCCGTGCCACCCCGCCGGGCACGTGGCGCAGCATGTTGGCCATGAGCGCATCTTTGGCATGTGCGGCCTCTTCGGCCTCGTGGTGGACGGTAATGTCCGTCTGCACTCCGTCCCACAACACGCGGCCGTCCTGCAGCATCCGCGGCGATGAACTCAGGTGCATCCAGCGCACCTGCCCATCGGTACGGCGCAAACGGAAAACCGTCTCCAGGCTGGTCATTGACAAGAAGGACTGCCTCTCTGCCTGCCGCAAGCCGTTGATGTCTTCCTCCAGGATCTGTCGGTAAAGCACCCCGGGATCGTTCTGCACCTCTTCGGCGCTGACCCCATTGAGCCGCTCGATGGCATCACCCATGTGCACGAAGTGCACACGCCCATCCAGTTCGCGCACCACCTGAAACAATACACTGTGCGGGAGATTGCGCCCCAGCAGCGACAAGCGGCTCTCGCTTTCACGCAGGCGGCTTTCAGCCTCCTGAATGCGTGCAAACGGCCGGCGGATGCCCGCATCAAACACCGCCTGGTACAGCAGCGCATAGGCGATCACCCGCAACCCATGGGCCAACGGGCCGCCGACAAACGTGTTCCGGCCCAGCAAAACCAGGGTCAGTTCGCCACACGCAAAAACAACAGCGGCCCAGGCGAATAGAAGCTCGCGTGGCTGAGGGTCGCGGCGGTGGGCGCTGCGATACAACACCACCGCAGACACCCCGAGCACCACCGCCAGCCCAGCGGCTACCACCTGGGGCAACACGCCATCGGCCGCGTGAGCAAACCATCCCGGCAAGGGCCCCAGGGCGGAACCCACCAAGACCAGCGTAATGGCACCGGCCACCACCAACCATGCCCTGGCGGCCCCCGGCGCGGACAAACGCGCGGCCGTGAGCCCCAGTGTGACCGCCTCGGCCACCCGAGCCCCACGGCTCAGCCACAGGGAAATGTCGGTACTGCTCAGCAGCGAGCCCCCAGCACCGGAGTGCACCAGCACCCCGTGCAGAAAGTTGCAAGCCGCCGCCACCCCGAATCCCGCCACCAGCACATTGGCCCTGGCCTGCTCCTGCGCTTCAAGGGCATGCAGCGACACTGACACCACCAGCAGCCCCAGCAAAACAGCGACCAGCTCCAGAAATGGCTCCAAACCATACTGAGCACCCGCGCCGTCGCCAAGCATCTGTGCCAGCGGGAGGATCACAAGCACCAGCACAGCCACGACCAACACCACCGTGACGGCAGGCGCATCCGACAGGAGCGGACGCCCAGGCTGAAGGCTGTGGGGGGAAGACATACGAGGGGTGGAGCTGCCGGAGAGGATTTACTGAGACACTACGGCACAAGTGTATCTACGCGTAAAGAAATAACCAGAGTGTCAACTCGGCCGTGCAACAAAGCGCAGCCCCCACAAAAAACGGGGCCGAAGCCCCGCTGCCCCTGCGTACCGGAATCCTTGGTTCAGTCTTCCAGCAACTGTCGCAGCACAAAGGGCAGAATGCCCCCGGCCTGGTAGTAGTCCACCTCGATGGGGGTGTCGATGCGCAGGGTCACGGTGACCTCCTGGCGGCTGCCATCGGCGCGGTGGATCACCAATTGGGCATCACTTTGTGGCGCAAGGTCCACATCAGGCACCACGTCAATGACCTCCGAGCCCGTGAGGCCCAGCGACTCCCACGATTCGCCCGCCTTGAACTGCAGCGGCAGCACGCCCATGCCCACCAGGTTGGAGCGATGAATGCGCTCAAAACTGCGCGCCACCACGGCCTTGATGCCCAGCAGTTGCGTGCCCTTGGCGGCCCAGTCGCGGCTGGAGCCGGTGCCGTATTCCTCGCCCGCAAAAATCACCGTGGGTGTGCGCTGCGCCATGTACTGCATGGCGGCATCAAAGATGAACATCTTCTCGCCCTGCAGCGCACCTTCGTTCTGGAACACGGTCACCCCGCCCTCTTCGCGCGAGCCATCGGCCGTGGGCGGAATCATGAGGTTCTTGATGCGCACGTTGGCAAAGGTGCCACGCACCATCACGTCGTGGTTGCCGCGCCGCGCGCCGTAGCTGTTGAAGTCCGCCTTCTGCACGCCGTGCTGCAGCAGCCACTGGCCGGCGGGTGAACTCTCTTTGATCGAGCCTGCAGGCGAGATGTGGTCGGTGGTGATGGAGTCGCCAAACAGCGCCATGATGCGGGCGCCGAGCACCGAGGGAAGTTTGACATCATTTTGGCCTCCAGCGCTTGATTTGCCTGCGATAGCAGCTCCTCTTTCGAGAGCAAACTGGGCAAAGAACGGGGGCTCGGCAATGTAGGTGCTGGCGGGCCAGGTGTAGGCCGTGCCGCTCACACCCTTGATCTTTTCCCACAGCTTGCCAGGGTCGGTGGCGACCTTGGCGTAGTTCTCACGGAAGGCCTTGCCGTTCATGGCGAACTTCAGCAGGGCGTGGACTTCGTCGCTGGTCGGCCAGATGTCGCCCAGGTAAATGTCTTTGCCCCCCTTGCCCTGGCCCACCGGCTCGGTTATCAGGTCCTTGAGCACCGTGCCCGCGATGGCATAGGCCACCACCAGCGGCGGGCTGGCCAGGAAGTTGGCCTTGAGGTTGGGGTGGATGCGCGCCTCGAAATTGCGGTTGCCCGACAGCACGGCCGCGCAAATCAGGTCGTTGCTGGTGATGGCCTCGTTCAGCTCGGGCGTGAGGTCGCCCGCATTGCCGATGCAGGTGGTGCAGCCGTAGCCGGCCAGCGCAAAACCCAGCTTTTCCAGGTAGGGCAGCAGGCCCGTTTGCGTGAGGTATTCCGTCACGATGCGCGAGCCAGGGGCCAGCGATGTCTTGATGTGCGGCTGCACCTTGAGCCCCGCCTCCACCGCCTTTTTGGCCAGGAGGCCAGCGGCCAGCAGCACGCTGGGGTTGCTGGTGTTGGTGCAGCTGGTGATGGCCGCAATCAGCACGTCGCCATTGCCGACGGTAGGGTCCGCCCCTTTGGTGGGCATCACAGCCGTGGCGTCGGCATGGGCAGTGGCCAAAGCGGGTTTGTTGCCCTCCATTTCCGCCAGGGAGCGGGGTGCACCCGCAGGCGCTGGTTTGTCCTTGGGCGCGGCCTCCTGAACCATGTCCTGGCCGCGGTGAATATGGTGACGGGTGTGCAGCAGCTCAGCCGGCCGGTTGAAGCCGTTTTGCGCATTGGGTTGGCTGAACAGGTCTGCAAACTGGCGGCTGACCTGGCCCAGCTCGATGCGGTCTTGTGGGCGCTTGGGGCCTGCCAAACTGGGGGTGACGCTGCCCAGGTCGAGCTTCACGACCTGCGAGTAATCGATCTCCCCGGCCAGGGGCACGCCAAACAGGCCCTGGGCCTTGAAGTAGGCTTCGAAGGCTTCGATCTCGGCCTTGGTGCGGCCCGTGCCCTGAAAGTAGTCGATGGTCTTTTCATCGACCGGAAAGAACCCCATGGTGGCGCCGTACTCGGGCGCCATGTTGCCGATGGTGGCGCGGTCGGGCAGTGACAGCGTGCGCGTGCCTTCGCCGAAAAACTCCACGAACTTGCCCACCACCTTGTGCTGGCGCAGCAGCTCGGTCACCGTGAGCACCAGGTCGGTGGCCGTCACGCCCTCGCGCAACCGGCCGGTCATATCAAAGCCCACCACATCGGGGGTGAGGAAGTACACGGGCTGGCCCAGCATGGCGGCTTCGGCCTCGATACCGCCCACGCCCCAGCCCACCACCCCAATGCCGTTGATCATGGTGGTGTGGCTGTCGGTGCCGACCAGGGTGTCGGGGAAATACAGACCATCCTTGCGCTTGTGCACACCACGCGCCAGGTATTCGAGGTTGACCTGGTGCACGATGCCAAAGCCCGGGGGCACCACGCCAAAGGTGTCAAAGGCCTGCATGCCCCATTTCATGAACTCGTAGCGCTCCCGGTTGCGCTGGAACTCGAGCTTCATGTTCAGGTCGAGCGAATTCTTCTTGCCGTAGTGGTCCACCATGATGGAGTGGTCCACCACCAGGTCCACGGGCACCAGCGGCTCGATCTTCTTGGGGTTCTTGCCCAGGCGCGCGGCCACGCTGCGCATCGCGGCCAGGTCAGCCAGCAGCGGCACGCCGGTAAAGTCTTGCAGCACCACGCGCGAGACCACGAACGGAATTTCGTCCTTGCGCTCGGCATTGGGCGCCCAGTGCGCCAGTTGCTTCACATGCTCTGCCGTCACCTTGCGCCCATCGCAATTGCGCAGCACCGATTCGAGCACGATGCGGATCGACACGGGCAGGCGCTGGATCTGGGGGAACTGCCTGGCCAGCGCGGGCAGCGAGTAGAACTGGCCTTCTTTGCCAGACGCTGTCTTGAAGCTTTTGAGGGTGTTGGCAAACGCGTTGCGGGCGGGCTTGGGCGACAACTTGCGTGATACGGCCATGGCGAACTCCGGTGAAAGGCAACAAAGCCTATTCTGGCAGTCCTGGATGACGGTGCAATCGTGGGGCTATGCGGGCACGGCCCATAGGCCCCATATAGGCCCATGCGGCGTGGTCGCGGGCCGGCCCAAGCCGCTCCCGCGCAATTTTTGAGTAAAAGTGCCCCTTGCGCTTTTTGAATAAGCGCAGACAGCTATTCTTTCAGGAGCAAAAAAGGGTCCGTCAAGCGGCCGCCCATCTGGGCAGGCGGCGCACCCCCAGCCACTGCAGCTCGGCCAGCGCGGCCACCGACACCCCATGCACCATCAGATAGGCCTGCCCCAGCAAGGTGGGTGTGAGCGCGGAGCCCAGCAGCAGCGCCAGGCTGGCCAGCGCCCAGGCAAAGTTGCCCACAATCAGCAGCCATAGCCAGCCACGGGGCATAGGCTCGGACTGCGCAATCGCCACAGCCAGGGCCGCATAGCCCAGCAGCAGGGCTCCCGTCACCTGCAGCAGCCCCGGCGGCAGGCCCAGCCACTCGGCCAGCGGTGCTGTCAACAGCAGGTGCAGGGCACCCAGCAGAAGCCCCGTGGAGGCATCGAACCAGACCACGGCGCGCAGGAATCGGGGAGAGGACATCAGCTTGAACATGGAAAACTCCTTGGCGGAAGAATGAAGAAGGCTCCATCGTTCCCGCCCCGGCGCACCGCGTCGATGACCTGCCAGGTAATGGCCTGTGGGCGGTTTGATCCTAGGATGGGGCCCATGAAGCCCACGCCCACCCCCTTGCATCGATCCCCGCGCCACGCCTTGCCGCACCGGGAGGCACCAACGGGGCCTGCATCGTTCGGCGACCACCTGCGCACCTGGCGCCAGCAGCGGCACCTGAGTCAACTGGAGCTGGCCAACGAGGCGGATATCTCCACCAGGCATGTGAGCTTCATGGAAACCGGCCGCACCAACCCCAGCCGCGAGATGGTGCTGCGCCTGTGCGAGCGGCTGTCCATCCCGCTGCGCGAGCGCAACGCCCTGTTGGTGGCCGCAGGCTACGCACCGATGTACCGCGAACGGGCGCTGGACGACCCGGCGCTGGCGGCAGCACGCCAGGCGGTGGAGCTGGTGCTCAGGGGCCATGAACCCTGCCCCGCCATTGCACTCGATCGCTGCTGGAACGTGATCGCTACCAACCGGGCCGCGCAGGCCCTGCTGGCCGCGCATGTCAGCGCCGAATTGCTCACGCCCCCAGTCAACGTATTCCGCCTGAGCCTGCACCCCCAGGGGCTGGCGCCGCGCATCACCAACCTGGCGCAATGGCGCCACCACCTGTTTGAGCGATTGCGCCAGCAGATTCAGGCCACGGCCGACCCCGCACTGATAGCCCTGCAGACGGAACTGATGGAATATCCTGCCCCCGAGGAACCCTGCCCACTGGTTTTGGCGGGGGAAATGCTGGGTGTGGTCATGCCTTTTTGTTTTGAAAGTGTGCACGGTATGCTGTCACTCATCAGCACCACCACGATATTCGGCACCCCGGTGGATGTGACGCTGCAGGAGTTGGCCGTGGAGTCGTTCTTTCCGGCCGATGAATACACAGCCAATGTGCTGCGTGCAATAGCCCGCGACAATTGCGCGACCTGAAACAACCCCATGGCAGGTGGCCTTGTATGGCGTTGCCAAACGCGGCCTGCAGTCACCCGCGTGGAGCACAAGCCACCGGGATCCCATTCACCATGCAGGCACACAAGACAGACACGCCAAACAAGGGGCTTTTACCGCAGGTCCCACCAAAGACCCCGGGCCACCCTCCGTGATGCATTTACAGAAAAAACCATCACTGCAACCCATAAAAAAAACCCGCTGATGCGGGTTTTTTTATTAGCGAACGACCGTGCTTAAATGGCAAACTTTTCGCGGCTTTCATTTTGAATCCACTTGGGGGCTTTGCCACGGCCTGTCCAGGTTTGGCCGGTGGCGGGATCGCGGTACTTGGGCGCGACCTTGGAGCCCGCAGTGGAGCTGCGGCCCGCTTTGCCCGCAGCTTTGCCAGCCGGGAACACATCCTGAGCGGTCAAGCCATATTCGACCACCAGTGCGCGAACCTGGGCCACAGCGTCCGACAGTTCACGGCGTCGGGCTTCGCTGATTTGTTGCTCAAGGGCTTCACGCTGCTTCAAAAGTTCTTTGTAGCTGGTCATGGTGTCTAAATAAGAGGTGTGAGGTTGGTGACGCCCTGATTATATGAATAATCAGAAGTACAGGTGGGCCATGCCAAAAAATCCCGAAAAAAACCACAATTGACTGGCACCCTGATATTCAGCGCACAAGACGCCCGGTATTGGGGCCATGACCCATTTCTCAAGGACTTCCGCTTCACGTTGTGCCGATACCCGGTCACTTCTCTTGCCGTACAACCCCAGCACCCGAATATCCAGCACATTCACGCAATACGCGCACCTACGGCGGGAAAATGCCCTGCTTCTGTCATCAAAAAACCTGTCAGGGTGTTATCGCGTCGACGACCTTCTTATGGCAAATCCCTAATATCTAGGGTTCCTCTGAACGAATCAAGTGGTAAGGGTGCGCTGCGGATCGGGATGGGCTGCAAGGCGCAAAACGCAGCAATAGCGGTAGCTATTGCGAGTATTTGCAACACGGCAGACCGCCCGGGGCCGCAGATGCACACGGCACGTTGATTCGTGCAGAGGGTCCCTGGACGCGTCTTGCGTTCGTTCACCGCCCTACGCCTATCCAGCAGCCATACCCGTCGTCTCGCTGTAGTGGCCCACGCATCGGCGCCAGTCCCGGGTTGAAGCTCTCAGGTAATGGCTTTCAGTAAATCGCGGGGTCATGATGCCGTGTACCACCCCATATTCACCCTCCACAAACACCATGCGACGGGAGTCGTCCCCGAGCTGCTGCAGCAGTGCCATGCGACTCGGGGTTTCTGGCAGGACTACGGCAGGGTCCTTTGCGGGTCCGGCGCGCCTTGCGGCTCTAAGCCAAAGCAAGCTCAGACGTCGCGAACACACCATGAGTCAGCGTCCGTAGCGCGATCAGCAGAAAATCCACGCTTCATTCCACCAAACAAGCACCATGGCACTCTACTGTATCGGCGACATTCAGGGCTGCGATAGCGCTCTCGGCCGCCTGCTGGACACCATCGGCTTTTCCGCAAGCCAGGACACCGTCTACCTGTTGGGCGATCTCGTCAACCGGGGGCCGGACTCGGCCGCCGTGCTGCGCCGCTGCATGCGGCATGGCGATGCCATCCGCTGCCTGCTGGGCAACCACGACCTGCACCTTCTGGCCGCCGCGCATGGCGCACGCAAGCCCTCGCGGCGCGACACGCTGGGCACTGTACTAAACGCGCCCGACCGCAATGCCATGCTTGACTGGGTGCGCCAGCAAGCTCTGGCCCGTACCCACACACATGCCGGACAGGCCTTGCTGATGGTGCATGCCGGTGTGCTTCCCACCTGGACTGCAGCCGACACGCTGGCCTATGCCGATGAAGTGCATGCGGTCTTGCGCAGCCCCGATCTGCCCGCCTTTTTGCAGGCCATGTATGGCAACACACCCGACCGCTGGAGCGAAGGACTCCAAGGCACCGAGCGCCTGCGGGCGATCGTGAATGCACTCACCCGACTGCGGTTCTGCTCGGCCGATGGTGTGATGGATTTCGAGAGCACCGAAAGTGCCAGTGCCGCTCCACCTGGGCTCATGCCCTGGTTCGACGTGCCAGGGCGACGCACAGCCGGCACGCTGATGGCGTTTGGGCACTGGTCCACGCTGGGCTGGCTCAATCGCAGCGATCTGCTGGGGCTGGACACCGGCTGCGTGTGGGGCGGCTGCCTGAGCGCCGTGCGGTTTGGCGCGACGCTTGCGGACCGTAAGCTGATCCAGGTGCATTGCGAGCAGGCCCAGGCACCCGGCTGAGGGCCACCACAGAGTTCACAAGAATCAGGACGTCGCAGGCTCCAGAAGGGCCGACATCGCCGCCGACTGCCAGACGCCACCGTCCAGCCCAGCAATCAACACGGCCAGCCCCGGCATGCGCTGCTGCGCCAGCGCCCTGCCCACCTGCGGGCCCTGCACCATCAGCGCAGCGCCCAGGCCGTTAACGGCCGCCACGTCCCGCGCCACCATGCTCACACCGTGCACGCCCGATGTCGGGCGGCCCGTGTGCGGATTGAGCACGTGGTGCTGGCGCTGCCCTTCATAGAAGAAGCAGCGCTCGTAGTCGCCCGACGACGCCACAACCCCGGTGCCAGCCACCGCCACCACACCCAGCAATCGCTCGGGGGCACGCGGGTCGCGCAGCCCCACACGCCAGGGCCGTCCTTGCCACTGCCCTTGGGTCAGCACATCGCCCCCACCGTTGATCAGGGCGTTTTCGACACCCTGCGCGCGCAGCACTTGCATGCCTGCCTCCAGGATCGGGAGCTTGGCGATACCGCCCAGGTCCAGCGCCATGCCCTGACGGGCCAGGAAGGCCGTCCCCGCAGGGGTATCCAGCGCCAGACCCCGTGCATCGACCAAGGGCAACTGCCGCGCAATCTCATGCGCACCCGGCACCACTTTTTCACCCGGACCAAAGTTCCAGGACTTGAGAGCCCCTACGGTCACATCGAACGCGCCGCGGCTCATCGCTGACACACGCTGAGCGCTTTGAAGCACCGCCATGACTTCAGGCGGCACGGCCACAGGCACGATTCCCGCAGCCAGGTTGATGCGGCTGACCACACTGCGCGGCTGGTAGCGGCTCATGAGCGCTTCCAGTCTTTGCATCTCTGCATAAGCGCGGTCCATGGCCTCGCGCAACAGCAGCCTATCGGGGCCTGCGGCCACCATATCGACCTGTGTGCCCATCAGTGGCCGGGTGCTGCGCTCGGAAGCCTCCCGTGCCCCCGCCGCTGCACCAGCACCGCAGAACATGCTGCCCAGCAAGGGCAGCGCCATCGCCATGCGGCGCCGCGTCAAACCCTGGGGGCACAGAGAAGCCTGCTGCATGGCGCCTCCGCTCAGAGCGACTTGTCGGCCATGAAGTCCACGGCGGCCTTGACCTCGGCATCGGTCAAGTTGGCAGAGCCGCCCTTGGCCGGCATCATGCCCTTGGCCCCAGTGAAGCCTTCGATCGCATGTTTGTACAGCGTGTCCTTGCCTTGGGCAATGCGCGGGCCCCAGTCGGCCTTGTCGCCTGGCTTGGGGGCACCAGCCACACCAGCGGCATGGCACATGGCGCAGGTTTTACCGAACACGCTCTTGCCCAGTTCGTTCTCTGCGGCAGCCGGGGCGGCGGGGGCCGCTGCGGGCGCTGGAGCCGTCACGGCTGCGGGTGCAGCAGGCGTTGCAGCCACTGCGGGTTCCGACTTCTTGTCGCCGCAACCGGCCAGCAGTGCGGCCACGATCGCCACGGCGACCATCACGGTTTTCTTTTGCATCGCATACATCCTGTTCTTTGTTGTTGAAACAACCATCCAAAGGTGCCTGTGACTGCGCGCGGAGCAAGCCCACCGCACAGCCTGAAAGCGGCCCGGCGGGCTTTGCCCAGGCGCTCTTCAAACCGGCCTATGAACTGTAGGTGCAAGAGGCACTTTTGGGCAGGTGCAAGCCCTGTCAAAACATGATCCAGATCAAATTGATTCATATTATGTGAATCTATTATCCAACCCATGCAAAGCCACCAAACCCTTCGAACACTGCGCCTTTGGGTGCTGGCGTGGTTTGTCATGGCGCTGGGTGTGGCCATGGCCTCCCCGCTGATATCGCCCAAGGGCATGGAGGTGGTCTGCTCCGGTTCTGGCAAAGGCGCCACCCGGCTGGTGATGAAGACCACCGACGGCCTGGTTGCGTCAGATGCCGCAGGTCTGGACTGCCCCTTGTGCCTGGCCGCCGACACGCCGCCCACCACTCCCGCCACAGCAACACCTGCAGCAACGGCCCCCACATTTCAGCCCCGCCTCCACACACCACTTTCCGCACAGGGAGGGGCGGCAGTGAGCCCCCCTGCCCGTGCACCACCCCTTTTCAACTGAGCCCATCCTAAAGAGGAAAACCATGAGCGACAAAAAAGACCTGCAACCCGCACACGTCGGCTTGGGCCGACGCAGCTTCATCAACACCGCAGCCCTGGTGGGCCTGACCGCAGGCGTCGCCGCCTGCAACGAAAAGCCCAGCGCCGCCACACCAGCAGCCCCCACCCCGGCAGCGCCTGCTGCCAGCCATGCCAGCGCGGGCGCCAGCGTGCACCTCAAGCCCGGCGAGCTGGACACCTACTACGGCCTGTGGAGCGGCGGCCACACCGGCGACATGCGCGTGCTGGGCCTGCCGTCCGGCCGCGAAATCACCCGCATCCCTTGCTTTGTGCCCGACGCCCTGGTGGGCTGGGGCATTACCAACGAATCCAAGGCCGTGATGGGCACCAAGCCCGATGGTCACCTCGAATACACGGTGGCAGACACCCACCACACACACGCCTCGTACAAGGACGGCAACTACGACGGCCGCTACGCCTGGATCAACGACAAGATCAACAGCCGCGTCGCCCGCATCCGCCTCGATTACTTCATCTGCGACAAGATCACCAAGCTGCCCAACGTGCAGGGCTTTCACGGCATCTTCCCAGACAAGGCCGACCCGGTGGACCCCGCCATCAACTACACCACGCGCGTGTTCTGCGGCGGTGAGTTCGCTATCCCCCTGCCCAACACGGGCACAGAAGACTCCAGCAAGTACCGCTCGATGTTCAGCTGCGTGGATGCAGAAACGATGGAAGTGCGCTGGCAGGTGCTGATCGACGGCAACTGCGACCTGGTGGCCACGTCGTACGACGGCAAGCTGGCCGCCACCAACCAGTACAACACCGAGATGGGCGCGAAGTACGAGGACATGATGTCCGCCGAGCGCGACGCCTGCCTGTTCTTCAACGTGGGCCGCATTGAAGCTGCCGTGAAGGCCGGCAAGTTCAAGACCATCGGCACCAGCAAGGTGCCTGTGGTGGACGGCACGCACGAAGCCAACAAGGACCCCAAGACGGCTCTCACCGCCTACGTGTCGGTGCCCAAGAACCCGCACGGTGTGAACGCCAGCCCTGATGGCAATTACTTCATCTGCGCCGGCAAGCTCTCGCCCACCGGCACAGTGATTGAGCTGGCCAAGGTGCTCGACTACTTCGAAGGCAAGCTCGAAAAGCTGGACTCCGCCATCGTGGCCGAAGTGGAGCTGGGCCTGGGCCCATTGCACACCGCGTTTGACGGCCGCGGCAATGCCTACACCACCCTGTTCCTGGACAGCCAGGTCGTGAAGTGGAACGTGGAGGCCGCCATCAAGTTCCACGCTGGTGACAAGACCGCCAAGTACGTGGTGGACCGCCTGGACGTGCAATACCAGCCGGGCCACTTGAATGCCTCGCAGTCCGAGACCAAGGCCGCCGACGGCAAGTTCCTGGCCGTGGGTTGCAAGTTCTCCAAGGACCGTTTCCTGCCCGTGGGCCCGCTGCACCCCGAGAACGAGCAGCTCATCGATATCTCGGGCGAGAAGATGGTGCTGCTGGCCGACCACCCCGTGCGCGGCGAGCCCCATGACTTCATCATCTTCAAGCGCGACCTGGTGCGTCCCAAGCAGGTCTACACGCTCGACGAGTTCCCGCTGGCCGTCAAGGACCCCAAGGAGTCCGGCGTGTTCCGCAATGGCAAGAAGGTCACCGTGAAGATGACTTCGCAAGCCCCGGCCTTCAGCCTGCGCGAGTTCAAGCTCAAGAAGGGTGACGAGGTCACGCTGATCCTGACCAACCTGGACAAGATCGAAGACCTGACCCACGGCTTTGCGATCCCGAACTACAACGTGAACTTCATCGTGAACCCGCTGGAGACCAAGTCGGTGAGCTTTGTGGCCGACAAGCCCGGTGTGTTCTGGTGCTACTGCACGCACTTCTGCCACGCGCTGCATTTGGAGATGCGCACACGGATGATTGTGGAGGGGTGATTCGGAGCATCCCCCTGAGGCGCTGCGCGCCTTCCCCCTTCTCTCGGCTTCGCCGGGAAGGGGGACGCAGCCCTCGCGGCGGGGCGGCCCTTGCTCGGCTGCCCTGGCTTGGGTAGCGCCAGTTGCATCGGTCGCGCCATTTTTTAAGCGAAATATTGCTCTAGCGCTTTATTAATAAGCGCTAGAAGCTATCAAAAAGATAGTCCCATGATTTCCCTTCGTCGGCAGTTCGCCACGCTTCTCTTGGTCTTGCTTGCGGCAATTTCGATGGCGCAGCCCGCCCGTGCCGCCACAGGGGCCTACGAGGCCGAACTGCCTGCGGAACTCTCTACCGCGCGCGACATGTGCGCGCTGGTGCCGTGCAAGGACGTGTTTCCCGGCGCCAGCCATTTCTCTGAACGCAAGGGCCAGCCGCCCTATGTGGAGGCCTACGACAACGACAGCGCGCAAAAGAAGCTGCTGGGCTACGTGATGCTATCCACCGACATCACGGACACCCCTGCCTACTCGGGCAAGCCCGTGGTCACGCTGATCGGCATGGACACACAGGGCCGCTTTGTGGGCGTGAAGGTGCTCAAGCATTCCGAGCCCATCCTGCTGCTGGGCATCCCTGAATCCGCACTGCTCAAGTTCAACGCCCAGTACCTGGGCAAGTCGGTGGCCGACAAGATCGAGGTCGGCCAGTCGCGCCCCGATGAGAACGTGCTGGGCCTGGACGCCATCTCGGGCGCCACCGTCACCGTGATCGCGCAGAACCAGGTCATGATGGCCTCGGGCTCGGCCGTGGCGCGGCAGGTGGGCATCCTGGCGCCCACGGTGCGCGAGCCCGCACGCTATGCCGAAACCGGCAAACGCCTCACCTGGGCCGAACTGGTGCAACAAGGCACCGTACAGCGCCTGCGGGTGCTGCCCGAACAGGTGGGCCTGGACAAAGGCCCTGACCCGTTCATCGAACTGTGGTTTGGCGACCTGAACCACCCCGACATTGGCAAAAGCGTGCTGGGCGAGAACGGCTGGAACAACCTGCGCCTGCAGCTCAAAGAGGGCGAACATGCCTTCTTCATCATTCGCACCGGCGGCAAGGAATCGTTCAAGGGCTCGGGCTTTGTGCGCGGCGGCATTTACGACCGCGTGCAGGTGCGCCAAGGCGCCGATGCGTTCACCTTCCGCGACCTGGACGCGCTCAACCTGTATGGCATCGAGGCCGCTGGCGCGCCCAGCTACAACGAGTCGGTCATCTTCATCCTCCGCTCGCCCGCATTCTCGGCCGCCTACCCGTGGAAGCTGAGCTTTCTGGGCAATCGGGTCGACCGTGCCACGGGCACACGCAGCTTCACCAGCTTTGACACGCCCTACTGGCTGCCCGCTGCCACGCTGCAAGGCGGGCGCCCCACCATCGACGAGCCTGATGCCCCCTGGGTGCGCGTGTGGAAGTCGCGTGCGCTGGAGATTGCACTGTTTGCCGTGCTGCTGATCGCCGTGACGGTGGTGTACGCCCTGCGCGAGAAGCTCACACGCCTGTCCACCCACAAGAACAAGTGGCCCGTCAACGCCTTCAAGTACAGCTTCTGGGCACTCAGCATTGGCTGGATCGGCTTTGGCGCGATGGCGCAGCCCTCCATCACGCAGGTGCTGACCTGGTTCCACGCGCTGCTGTTCCAGTGGACCTGGTCGCTGTTCCTGTCCGACCCGTTCATCTTCCTGTTCTGGATCTTCATCATCGTCACCGTGTTCCTGTTCGGGCGCGGCCTGTTCTGCGGCTGGATGTGCCCGTTTGGCTCGCTGCAGGAGGGCATCTACAAGATCGCGCGCGCGGTGGGCCTCAAGCGCTTTCAGACCCAGTTGCCGCAGAAGTGGCACGACCGGCTCAAGTGGGTCAAGTACGCGGTGTTCTTCGGGTTGCTGGTGGTTTCGATGTTCTCGATGGGACTGGCTGAGAGGCTGGCCGAGGTGGAGCCGTTCAAGACCACCTTCCTCGTCGGTGTGCTGAACCGCGCCTGGCCCTACAGCCTGTTTGTGGCGGCCATCCTGGGCGTTTCGATCTTCATCGAGCGGCCCTATTGCAAATACATCTGCCCACTGGGCGCCTCGCTGGCCATGCCCAGCACCTTCCGCTGGTTTGGCCTCAAGCGCAAGCAGGACTGCAACAGCTGCAAGGCCTGCGCCGTGGGCTGCGGCGCGCAGGCGATTGATGCCGAAGGCCGCATCGACCACCGCGAATGCCTGCACTGCCTCGATTGCATGGTGCTCTACACCGACACCAAGGGCTGCCCGCCCCTGGCAAAAGAGCGCAAGCGCCGCGAGAAAGACGGTCTGGAGATCACGCCCATCGGCAAGAACGGCTACTTCATCCCGATCTACCCCGCCACCGTGCAGGACCAGATCTCGGCCAAGGCCGCGAAAGGGCCTGACCCACGCATGCCCACCACACCGGCACAGCCCACCCACAAAGCGGGGGCCCAAGGCCTGCGCTGGATCTGGCTGGAGTTGGTGGACCACCTGTGGCCCTGGAGCCGCGAAGGCTGGGCCTCGCGACGTGCGCTGCAGATCGCGGGCTTCTCGCTCGCCATCGCCGCCAGCGTGGCCTGGGTGATGACCGCCATGGGCACATTGTCGTCGGGCGCCATCATCGGCTGGTGGTTTGGCTGGAGCGTGTACGAGGTGCTGATCCGCCTGTCGGGCAAGCGCTATGTGAAGGATGGCCCGTGGTGGCGCGACCAGTACCGCGTGGCGGGTGTGATGGACATGCTGAGCTACGTGGGCTTCAAGAACCTGCTGATCGGCGCGGCACTGTTCCTGGCCATCAAGACCGTGGTGGGGTTGGCGTGATGAAGCCCCCCCTTGCACTCTGGATCACCGTGGCACTGCTCGCGGCCCTGCCCGCCAGCGCAGCCACCGTGCAGGTGCGCCCCGGGCAAGACCTGCAGGCCGCGATCACGGCCGCCGCGCCCGGCGACACGGTGGAGGTGCAGCGCGGCGTCTACCGCGCCAACCTGCGCATCGACAAGGCGTTGACCTTGCGCGGCATCGACCGCCCCACGCTCAGCGGCGGCCAGACGGGCGACACCATCCGCATCACCGCGCCCGACGTGGTGATCGAGGGCCTGATCGTGCGCGACTCGGGCACCAGCCTCAAGGACCAGAACGCGGGCATCTATGTGTACCCCGGTGCGCACCGCGCCGTGGTGCGCAACAACGACCTCACCTACAACCTGTTCGGCCTGTGGATCGAGAAGGCCAACGACGTGCAGGTGCTGCACAACACCATCACCGGCCTGCGCGATGTGGGCTCGTCCCAGCGCGGCAATGGCGTGCAGCTCTACAACACCACGGGCGCGCGCATCGAGGGCAACCACATCAGCTTTGTGCGCGACGCGCTGTATGTGGACGTGTCGCACCACGCGGTGTTTCGGGGCAACCGGCTGCACCACAGCCGCTACGGCACGCACTACATGAACTCCTACTACAACCTGTGGGAGGACAACGACACCTACCTGAACCGGGGCGGCTTGGCACTGATGGAGGTGCGCGACCAGGTGGTGCGCAACAACCGCGCCTGGGGCAACACCGACCACGGCATCATGCTGCGCACCATGCAGGACTCGGTGATCGAGAACAACGTGGTGGCCGAGAACAACCGGGGCTTTTTCATCTACGACGTGGAGTACGTCACCCTGCGCGGCAACCTGGTCACGCGCAACACCGTGGGCGTTCACCTGTCGGCCGGCTCCACCCGCAACAAGGTCGACAACAACGACTTCATCGGCAACCGCGAGCAGGTGCGCTACGTGGGCGCCCGCGACGAGCGCTGGGGCACCGGTGGCGGCAACCACTGGAGCAACTACCTGGGCTGGGACCGCGACGGCAACGGCGTGGGCGATGTGCCCTACGAAGCCAACGACATGGTGGACCGACTGACCTGGCGCCACCCCACGATCAAACTGCTGCTGGCCAGCCCCGCCGTGCAGGCACTGCGCCTGGTGGGCCAGCAGTTTCCGATGCTGCGCGTGCCCACGGTGGTGGACCCCCAGCCCCGCATGCAACCGAACCAACCCCAACGGAATTTTCAGCGTGACACGCAACCCACCCCCCATTGACCTGCGCGAACCCGCTGCCATCGAGGTGCGGGGCGCACACAAGCACTACGGCGCATTGCACGCCGTGGACGGCATCGACCTGCGCGTGGAGCGCGGCGAAATCCTGGGCCTCATCGGCCACAACGGCGCGGGCAAGAGCACGCTGTTCAAAATGATTCTGGGCCTGGTGCCCGCCACCTCGGGCGAGATCCGCGTCGGCGGCGCCACGGTGCAGGGCCGCGACTTTCGCGCCGCCCGCCGCCACTTGGGCTACCTGCCCGAGAACGTGGTGCTCTACGACAACCTCAGCGGACTCGAAACGCTGCGATTTTTTGCCAAGCTCAAGGGCGCGCCGCTGGCTCAGTGCGCCCCGCTGCTCGAACAAGTGGGCCTGGCCCACGCGGGCAACCGCCCCGTGCGCGAATATTCCAAGGGCATGCGCCAACGCCTGGGGTTTGCGCAAGCCCTGCTGGGCTCGCCCCAGGTGCTGCTGCTCGACGAGCCCACCAACGGTCTGGACCCCCAGGCCATCCGCGACTTCTACGCCACGCTGCGTGGCCTGCAGGCCCAGGGCGTGACCATCGTCATCACCTCGCACATCCTGGCCGAGCTGCAAGAACGTGTGGACCGCCTGGCCATCCTGGCCGCAGGCAAGCTGCAGGCGCTGGGCAGCGTGCAGGCGCTGCGCGAGCAGACGCACATGCCGCTGGCCATCGACCTGACACTGGCCGCAGCCGACCAACCTGCGGGCGTGCTGGCACTGGCTGCGCTGCCAGGCATCACGACCACAGCCACACCTGACGGCCTGCATGTGGACTGCCCCCGCAGCACCAAGATGGCCGTGCTGGCGGCCCTGGCACCACTGGGTGCGCGATTGCTGGATGTGAACATCCACGAACCTTCGCTCGAAGACGTGTACTTCGGGCTGCGCGGAGAATGACCATGGAATTCACCCAAATCTTCACCATCGCGGGCAAGGAGTTCCGCGACCGCATGCGCAACCGCTGGGTGCTGGCCGTGGCGCTCGTCTTCACCGTGTTCTCGCTGGCCATCGCCTACTTTGGCGGCGCCCAGCAAGGCACCGTGGGCTTTCGCTCCATCGAATTCACCATCGCCAGCCTGGTCAGCCTGGTCATCTACCTGATCCCGCTGATCGCGCTGCTGCTGGGCTTTGACGCCATTGTGGGCGAGCGCGAGCGCGGCTCGCTCGATCTGCTGCTGTCATTGCCCATCACGCGGCTGGAGCTGCTGCTGGGCAAGTACCTGGGGCTCGCAGCGGCGCTCACGCTCTCGACGCTGGCAGGGTTCGGGCTGGTGGCGGTGCTGCTGGTCCGGCAGTTCAGCGGGGCTGCGCTGTTCCATTACGGAGGCTTCATGGTCAGTTCGGTGCTGCTGGGGCTGGCCTTCCTGAGCATGGCCGTGTTGCTCTCGGTGCTCACGCACGAGCGCACACGCGCCTCGGGCCTGGCGATTGCCGCCTGGTTCTTTTTTGTGCTGGTGTTTGATCTGCTGCTGCTGGGCGCCCTGGTGGCCACGGGCGGCAGCTACGGCGGCGAGGCCATGGCCTACCTGCTGTTACTCAACCCGGCCGACGTGTTCCGCATCCTCAACGTGTTCTCGCTGGACGACGTGCGCACCCTGTACGGCCTGACCAGCATCGTGCCCCCTGCCCTGGCCAAGCCATGGCTCATGGGTGCGGTGATGGCGGGCTGGATTGTGGTGCCACTGGGTCTTGCGAGCTGGAGATTCAAACCATGACCCATTCATACCAATGCGCCTGCACCACGCGGCGCCAACTGCTGGGCTGGGCGGCCCTCGCATCGCTGGGCGCCATCACAGGCCTTGCGGGCTGCAGCCAGGCCGACGGCAACAACACCCAGGCCATGAAGCCCCTGGAGATCGACCGCACCACCAGTTGCGAACTCGACGGCATGCTGCTGGCCGACTACCCCGGCCCCAAGGCGCAGGTGCGCTTTGCGGGGCAGGACAAGCCCTCGTTCTTCTGCGACACCGTAGAGCTGTTCAGCACCCTGCTGGCGGGCGAACAGGTGCGTGCCGTGCAGGCCGTGTACGTGCAGGACATGGGCCAAGCCGACTGGAACGCGCCCCAGGGCCACTGGATCGATGGCAAGACGGCCCTCTACGTGGTGGGCGGCAAGCGCCACGGCTCCATGGGCCCCACCATCGGCAGCTTTGTGCAAGAGGCCGACGCACAGAAGTTCGCCGCTGAATACGGTGGCAAGGTGCTGCGCTTTGCCGAGATCACGCCCGCCATGGTGGACCTGAGCGGCGGCGCACAACAAGACACCCGGATGTGAGGCCACCATGCGCCTGCTGCCCCATCCACACACCGCCCATGGCCACGCCCGCCAGCCCACCCGGCGCGCCGCACTGACGGCGTTGCTGCTGGGCACGGCAGGTGTGGCTGCGTGGCAATGGCAGGTCGGCGCACCGCAGGGCGCAGCCAGTGTGGCGCCGGGCACCTCCTCCTCCCTTCCCGGCATGGGCGACGATGTGTGCATCGTCGCACCTCCCACACCGTATGACCCGGCATCCGGCCAGCCCTTGGCCGCCGCGCGGGAGGTGCCCGCCGAAGCCCGCTGCCCCGTGTGCGGCATGTATCCGGCGCGCGCGCGCGCCTGGGCGGCGCAGATCATTTTTTCGGACGGGGATGCCTACTTTTTCGACTCACCGCTGAGCCTGATGCTGTACCTGGGCAATGTGGCGCACTACACGCGGGGTCGCACCCCCGAGGCCATCGTGGCCCGCTACGTGACCGATACCGAGACAGGTGCGTGGCGGGATGCGCAAAGCGCGGTGTATGTCGCGGGGTCTTCGGCACTGGGGCCGATGCGGGCGGGCAACCTGCCGGCATTTGCCAGTGCAGAGGCGGCGCAGCGGTTTGTGCAGCAGCGTGGGGGCCGGGCTGTCCCGTTCAGCGCCATCGATGCGCCCTTGCTGCGCGGCCTGGCCCCGAACTTCAGGGCAGACCACCGTCAGCATTGAGTCTGAAAACTCAACTGCTATCAAAAACATATCATCCAGCGCTTATCTATCAAGCGCTACAAGCCAATGCAGGCCTAAAAAGGCCTGATTTTCATCACTGGACCGAAGTTTCCGGCTGGGCCGCCTTGAACAGTGCGGCCACCTTGCGCTTGGGTTTGATGTTGGCAGAGATGCTGCTGCGTTGCGCAGACTTGGCGGCTTCCCAGGCGGGAGCCGCATCGGCCATCGCGCTGGCCTCATAAGGCTTCTCAAAGAAGGGGTCGCGCGAGGCCACCGCAGGACGGAAACCCCGATGCTGCTCGCGCGTTTCGCGGGATTCACGGCCACCACGGTGGTCGCGCTCGCGTTCGCGCTCCCTCTCGCGGCGCGGAGCCGACGAAATGGCATCACGCCCGTCGCCGGTCTCACCCGCTTCGCGCCAGGCACGACGGCCGTCGTTGATGCGGCCACGGGGCTGGTCTTCTTCGTATTCGATGGCTTCGAGGTCGATCTTTTTCTTGATCAGCTTCTCGATGTCGGCCACCAGACGGGCATCGCTGCCCGACACCAGCGTGACCGCCAGACCTGACGCGCCCGCGCGGCCCGTGCGGCCGATGCGGTGCACATAGTCTTCGGCGTTGAACGGCACGTCGAAGTTGAACACTGCGGGCACGTCCTTGATGTCCAGGCCGCGCGCGGCCACATCGGTACACACCAGCAGATCGACTTCACCGCTCTTGAAGGCTTCGAGGGCCTTGAGGCGCTCGTCCTGGCTCTTGTCGCCATGCAAGGCTGCGGTCTTGAGGCCTTCACGCTCCAGGCTGCGCGCCAGACGGGCACAACCGAGTTTGCTGTTCACGAAGATGAACGCCTGCTTCAAACCCCGGGTCTTGAGCACCTGGTGGATGGCGCGGCGCTTGTCGTCGTCATTGGCGCTGTAAAAACGCTGCTCTACCGTTGAAGCCGTCTCGTTCGGGCGGGCCACTTCGATGGTGATGGGGTTTTGCAGGTAGCTGCCGGCCAGGCGCTTGATCTCGGGCGAGAACGTCGCGCTGAACAAGAGCGTGGTGCGCTGCTTGGGCAGGTAACTCAAGATACGCTGCAGATCGGGCAGAAAGCCGATGTCCAGCATGCGGTCGGCCTCGTCGAGCACCACGTACTCAACCTGGTTGAGCACTGCGTTCTTGGCCTCGATGTGGTCGAGCAGACGGCCGGGGGTGGCCACCAGCACTTCCACGCCTTTTTTCAGCTCGATCGTCTGAGGCTTCATGTCCATGCCGCCAAACACCACGGTGCTGCGCAGCTTGGTGTACTTCGCGTACAGCGCGATCTGCTGGGCGACCTGGTCGGCCAGTTCTCGCGTGGGCAGCAGCACCAGCGCGCGCACGGGATGGCGCGCCGGGGATGTGGAACTGCTCTCGTGCTTGAGCAGGCGTTGCAGCAGGGGCAGCGAGAACGCCGCCGTCTTGCCGGTGCCCGTCTGGGCTGCGCCCATCACGTCTTGCCCCGTGAGCACCACCGGAATGGCCTGCTCCTGGATGGGTGTCATGGACTCGTAGCCCATTTCGGCTACGGCGCGCGCCAGCGGCTCGGCCAGCGATAGATTGGAAAAGGAACTTGTCATTTAGCCCTCTATTGTCGCACCGGTGGCCCAAAATGCCATTTTTTGCGACGGGAGGGTGGTAGCAATGCCCAAGCACATGATCGCCACAGCGAGACATCACTATGCTTTTAATAGCTATGCATGCTTATAAATAAAGCGCCTCAGGCTATTTTTATCGCAATTACTCCAGCACGGCCCGCAACTGGCGCGTGGTGACGGCCAGGCGCCTCGCCCCGATCTGGGCGAGGTTATTCATCACCGTGAGCGCTGCTTCGGGGTATTGCCGGGCCCAGGCGTCAAAGTGCGTTCGCGACAAGCGCACCAGGTGCGCAGGCCCCCGCTCAGACCCCGCGCAGGCGCTGCGCGCCGCCCCGTTGAGGAACGCCATCTCACCAAAAGCCATGCCCGGCCCCACCGTCGCCAGGCGCAGCCCCTTGTCGGGCGGCCACATTGTCACCAAGGTGATGTGGCCCGACTTCACCACCAGCAGGTCATGGTCGGTGTCCCCCGCATGAAACACCACCCCATGGGGTGGCACGGCCTGCGGTTCCAGCAAGACCTGCAACGCCTCTGCGGCGGCTCTGGGAACCCCCTCGCCAATCTCGCCCAGCAGGTCCCGCTCCGGGCGTGCGGGGCGCTGCTCGATGGGACGCTGCGACAAGATGCCGGCCTCGGCCCATTCCAGCGCGCGGTCCAGGTCGGCAAAGGCGCGCACATGCTCACCCGCGTGTTCGGCGGCCATGGGGTCCAGCGCGGCCACGGCAGCGGCAATGCCTTGCTGGCCCAGGTCGCGTACCAGCGCCCGCAGTTGCGCCAGCGCGGTACTGTCCCACGCGGGCACACGGCCTGCATCCAGAATCACCCAGCGATGGCGCGGCTGCAGCAGCAAACGCACCTGCTCGGCCAGATGGGCGGCCACGCCGAACGACATCACGCCCTGCAATTCGAACACCGCCACCTGGTTCATGCGCGGGGACAGCCAGGTGTCCGACCCCGCCCGGCGCAACCGGCGTGAGCGCAGCTCACCATCCAGCCGCACATGGCGCAGCACCGTGGCCGCAGAGTCGTGCAGCAGCACGAAGGTGGCCACCACCAGGCCCGCCACCAGCGCCCCCACGCCGCCCATCACCGCAAACACCAACGCCACCAGCCAGCTCTGGGCCCAGGTCACCCTCGATCGGCGCGCGTAGCGCAATGACCACATGAGGCCCGGCACCTGCATCAGCCCCGCCAACACCAGCCCGCCCGCCAGGCAGGCCATGGGGACCCAGTGCAGCCACCACGCCCCCGTGATGGCCACGCCCAGCATGATGGCAGCGTGCCAACGCGGGGCGTCACGCGAGGCGCCCACCTGGGCCAGCACGATGCGTGAGCGCGATGCGCTGGTCGATGCCGGGATCATGCCGGCCAGGCCACACAGCACGCCCAGCAGGCTTTCACGGCGCAGCGCCAGATTGGCATTGCCGCGCAGGCCGTGGTCCAGCTCCAGCTCCTGGTTGAAAACGAGAATCTCCAGGCTGTTGACCAACGCCATCAAAAGCGCCAGCACCACCAGGGCCGACCCTTGCTGATGGGCCAGTGCCATCCAGGGGATACCCGTCCAGTCGGGCAGCAGCGGCCAGGCAAACACACTGGGCTGCACTGCGGGCGCGAACACGCTGCCCAACCCGCCACCCCACAGCCCTGCCACCGCCACAGCGCCCGCCACCAGGGCCACGGCAGTCAACAGCCCCGGCATGCTTGGCCAGCGCCGCCGCAGCCACCAGGCCAGCCCTACCACCGCCACGGCGGCCAGCGCATGCCAGCCCGTGCGGGCATCCCACAACGCTGCTGCCCCCGCACCAAAACCATTGCGAACCTGGCCAAACACCATGGACAACCCCACACCCGCCGCAAACCCATGTGTGACCGAGATGGGAAGAAACCGCGCCACCGATGCAAGCCGCAACACCCCCAGCAACCACTGGAACACAAAGGCCAAAGCCACCGTGGCGCCGCTCACGGCCAGCACCTGTCGCGCCCCCAGGCCCAGCGCTGGTGCCGCCCCATGGGCCGTGGCAAGCACGGCCGCAAACAGCAGTGCCACCACGGTGGTGGGCGCATACACCACCCCCGCGCGGGGCGCCACCAGAGTGAGCAACAGGCCTGGCAGCGCGGCCGACCACAAGGCCAGCGCCGCCAGTGAATAGCCGCCCGCCAGGGGCGCAAAGGCCAGCAGCCCCAGCCCCACGGCGTGGGGCACCGTGACGGCAGCTGCCGACCAGGCTGCCGCAGCACCCGAGGGCTGCGGGGCGGGCGGCCCAGCCACGGCGCCCGATGCAGGGTCCGCCGCGCGGGATGCAGAGACTTTCAGGGGCGCCACAGACAGCATGGACAGTGGCCTTTAAAACCCGTGGGGAGTGCAGGCCGAAGCGGCCTAAACGCTGCGCGCGGCGAAGGTGTCGCAGGCCTTCACGTCACCGTTCTTCAGCCCATTGTTGAACCAGCGCTGGCGCTGGGCGCTGGTGCCGTGGGTAAAGCTCTCTGGCACCACGGCGCCGCCATTGGCGCGCTGCAGGGCGTCGTCGCCAATCTTGGCGGCGGCGTTCATGGCCTCCTCGACATCACCCTGCTCCAGAATTTGGCGCGCATTCTGTGCATGGTGTGCCCAGACACCGGCAAAACAGTCGGCCTGCAGCTCCAGCCGCACCGACAGCGCGTTGTATTCGACCTTGCTCACCCGGCCCCGCATCTGATCGACCTTGGCACTGATGCCCAGCTGGTTCTGTACGTGGTGACCCACCTCATGAGCGATCACATAGGCTTGGGCAAAATCACCGGGAGCCCCCAGACGGCTCTTGAGGGTTTCATAGAACCCCAGGTCGATGTAAACCTTCTGGTCTGCCGGGCAGTAAAACGGACCCATCGCAGCCTGGCCAGTGCCACAGGCGGTGGGTGTTGCACCCCGAAACATCACCAGGCGCGGGTCCTGGTAGCGGCCGCCGCCCTCGCGGAACACCTGGCCCCACACATCCTCGGTATCGGCCAGCACGGTGGAGACAAAGCGGGCCATGGGGTCATCGGCCGGAGGGCGGTGTGCGGGCCCTGGGTGCTGCTGCACCTGCGCAGGCGCCCCTCCGCCGCTGAGCAGCCCCAAAATTGTCAACGGATTGATACCCAACACCCAGCCGCCGAGCAAGGCGATCACGATGGTGCCGATGCCAATGCTGCGCCCACCAAAAATAGGCGATCCCCCTCCGCCCCCACCTTCGTCACGGCGGTCTTCCACGTTGTCGGATTCGCGATTGCCTTCCCATTTCATCCTGTGTCTCCAGCGCCCTCCTGCGGATGGAGAGCCAAGGCTGCATATTACGCGCCCATGCAGACTCCAGAGCGGCAAACTACGATGAGAACCCCGTCTGGCATGGCACAGGCCGGGACGCCTCGCCCGCCCTTGTGACCACAGCCCCCTCTCCCCTTGCCATGATCAACGACACCCGCCTTCTCACGCCCCATGCCGACCGGGTCATTCTGCTCACGGGGTTCGACCCGTTCGGTGACGCCCCTCTGAACCCCAGCTGGCTGATTGCGCAAGCGCTGCATGGCCAGCGCGTGGCTGGCCACGTGGTGGTGGCCGCGCAGTTGCCCACAGTGTTCGGGCAGGCGCTGCAGCGGCTCGCGGCGCTGGTGCACGCGCAGCAGCCCGCGATGACCCTGTGCCTGGGCCTGGCAGGCGGACGCGGCGCACTGTCGATAGAACGCATCGGCATCAACATCAACGACGCACGCATCCCGGACAACACCGGCGCTCAGCCCATCGACACGCCGGTGGCACCCGACGGACCTGCTGCCTATTTCGCCAGTCTGCCCATCAAAGCCATGCTGCGCGCCGTGTTGCGCGCGGGAGTTCCCTGCGAGGTCTCGCAGACGGCAGGCACCTTTGTCTGCAACCATGTGCTGTATGGGCTGATGCATCTGCTGGCACAGGGCGCGGGCCCGGTGGGTGCACGCGGCGGTTTTGTGCATGTGCCGTGGCTCACCGGGCAAGGCGAGCCCCACCTGCCGCTGCGCGACATGGTGCGCGGTGTCCATGCTGCGCTGTGGGCGGCAGTGCTGGCACCGCAGGACATCACCCTGCAAGCAGGCGCCACCCACTGAACGGCCAGACCAGGATTGCCTATCCTGTGCCGAGGGCCTAGGCCCCCAAAGCGCCAGACGCTGTGTAAAGTCTGGCCATGTCCTCTTTATCCTCTTTGAACACCGCCGGTGCGCTCGACGCAGCGGCCACGGCGGCGCGGCTGCCCTGGTCCGGGCTGGCCGATGAAATTGCCCTTCTGCTGCAGGACAGCGCCGTGTCCGTGCCAGCACGCAGCGTGCTGCCGCTAGCGCAGGGCGGCAGCCTTTTTGTCATGCCCGCCACGGACCGTACCGTGGCCATGACCAAACTCATCACATTCACCCCCGGCAATGCGGGCACCGGGCGCCCTTCGATCCAGGGCGATGTGGTGGTTTTCGACATCGCCACGGGCGAGCGTCGGCTGGTGCTGGACGGTCCCACGGTCACCGCACGCCGCACCGCCGCTGTCTCGTTGCTGGCAGCGCGGCATCTGGCACCGGTACCGCAAGGCCCCTTGCTCATCGTGGGCGCAGGGGTACAGGGCCAGGCCCATGCCGAGGCCTTTGTTCACGGCCTGGGTGTGCAAGAGGTCTGGATCACGTCGCGCAGCACCGCCAGCGCCGAAGCCTTGGCCATCCAAGTGCGCAAGTTGGGCGTGCGCGTGCGTGTGGTGGCCGATGCCGATACCGCTGTGCCCCACTGCCCGCTGATCGCGGTCTGCACCACCGCCACGGGCGTGGTGCTGACGGCCACACCACGGCCGGACGCCTTCATTGCCGCCGTCGGCGCGTTCACCCCCGACATGTTGGAGCTGGCGCCCGCCCTGTGCCAGCATGTGGCGCTGCATGGAACCATCGTGGTGGACACCGAAGATGCGAACCACGAGGCTGGCGACCTGCTCCAGGCCTCCCTCGACGTTGCCAGCATGCCCGTGCTCAGGGATGTGGTGCACGGGCCGTGGTCACCCCGCATCCCGAAGGGCACCGGGCCGGTGCTGTTCAAAAGCTGCGGCTGGGCCGGCTGGGACCTGGCCGCCGCGCGGCTGGCCATGCGCCAGGGTGCTGCCAGCCCTCTGGTACCCACATGACCCTGCGCACGCGCTTCTCAGACCACAGTCTGCGCATGCAGATTGCGCTGGTGTTTGGCACGCTGGTCGTCGGACTCGCTGTGCTGCTATCGCTAGGGTTTGGCGAATTGCTCAAACACCGCATCCAGCGTGATGCCGGCAAATCGCTGCAAGTGGTGGCCGAAAACGCCGGCAAGCTCCTGGCTCAGGGATTGATGCAGCGCAGCCTGGAGGCCGAGGTGATGGCCAGTGCCGAAGTCGTCTGGTCCAAAGGACTGGACTCGATCGAGGCCCAACATATGCTCGCCCGCAGCCAAGCGATGCAACCCACCAATGTCTGGATTGGCGTGGCCGACACCCAGGGCGTCGTGCGCAGTGCCACGCATGGCCTGCTCGTAGGCCAAAGCGTGGCCCAGCGGCCCTGGTTTCAGCGTGGCCTCACGGAGATGCATGTGGGCGACGTGCACCCTGCCAAGCTCCTGGAGAAGCTGCTGCCGCCCACGGCGGGCGGAGAGCCCTACCGGTTTGTGGATTTCGCGGCACCCATCCGCATCGGCCCGACCACTGTGGGCGTGCTGGGCATTCACGGCAGCTGGGAGTGGACGCGTGAAGTGCTCGAAACCCTTACTCCGCCTTCGTCCGACGAGAGCGCACTGGAACTCTTTATCTTTGATCGCCAGGGACAACTGATTTTTGCACCCAGTGGGCAGACCGAGGCCTTTCAAGCGGCTGGCCAGCGCCTGCCCGAGGGCATCCATGTCAACAACAACCGCGACGGCGGGCGCATGCAGACCACTGTGGTGCCCTGGCTGGATGGCAAGCGCTACCTCACGGCGGCCACCCAGCTCCAGCCGCGCAACGCTGCCAGCGACCTGGGCTGGCGCATCGTGGCGCGCCAGCCAGTCGAAACAGCCTTTGCAGAGGCGGACAGCACGGTCCGCATGGCCCTGCTCATCGGCCTGGCGGCCGCCTTTTTTGCATCCGTGCTGGCATGGCTGGCGGCCCGACGGCTGAGCGTGGACCTGTATGCGCTGGCCGATGCCGCGAGTGCCGTCGAAGCGGGCCAACCCGGCAGCGACATCCCAGCCGTCCACAGCAACCGCGAAGTCGGCCAACTATCGCAAGCGCTCGGCCGCATGACCCATCGGCTGCTCGCAGCCCGCGAGGCCATGGAAGAAACAGTGCGCATGCGCACGCTGGAGCTGGAAGCCGCCAACCGGGCACTTGATTTGCAGGCCCGTACCGATGCACTCACCGGCTTGCTCAACCGGCGCGGCTTCGAGACACAACTAGCGTTTGCACTGGCCCTGGCACGGCGCAGCAGCCGGGCCCTGAGCCTGATTGCGGTGGATGTGGACCACTTCAAGCGCGTGAACGACACCTATGGCCATGGGGCCGGTGACGAGGTCCTGCGCAAACTGGCCCGCACGCTCGAAGCGCGGCTGCGTGGCTCGGACGTGATCGCCCGCCTGGGAGGGGAGGAGTTTGTGGCGCTGCTGCCAGATACCGACTTGGCAGGCGCCCAGGCCATTGCCCAGACACTGGTGACCGCCATGGCGGATCACCAAGACCCCGTGGTAGGCACCATCACGGTGAGTGCCGGTGTGGCCACCATGCGCAGCGCAGAGGACAAAGGCATCGACATCCTGCGCCGCGCAGACATTGCCCTCTACGAGGCCAAGGGTCAGGGCCGAAACAGGGTCTGCGTAGAAACATGACCTGAAGCGCGCCCCGGCCCCCCATCCGCCGGAGCGCTGAAATACGCCAGCAGCGGGGTCGCCAGCTGGTGCAGATCGCCGTCGTGCACGCTGCGCGCCAGGGCCAACTGCTCAAGTGCATACGCGCGGTGTCCCAGCATCATGGACATGTTCACACAGCAGCCATGGGCCGCCATCTTGAGCACAAACGCATTGAGCAAATCGCAAGGCCAGTAGGTGGGATGCTGCACACCTGCCCCTGCCCCTGCCCCTGCCCCTGCCTCTGTATCTACCGCTACGGCACACACGGCAGAGGTGCCCCCGGCGAAGGCGGGCTCGGCACACAGTGCCTTGGCGGGGGAAAAAGAGGCAGCAAAGCTCAGCATGGCACGACTCCATCAAACCCGCCGGACCCTCCGGGGGCATGACATCCATGCTAAAAATCTTGCGTTGATTTGCTGTTCAGCGCAAAGGCTGTAGCGCTGTAGGACGACGCCCTCTGAGGGCGCGGCCCGTTGATCGGGTTCAGGCCCTGGGCAGCGTGACGCCGACCTGCCCCTGGTACTTGCCGCCGCGGTCGCGGTAGCTGACCTCGCACACGTCATCCTTGTCGCTCTCAAAAAACAGCACCTGGGCACAGCCTTCACCGGCATAGATGCGGGCGGGCAACGGTGTGGTGTTGGAGAACTCCAGCGTCACATAACCTTCCCACTCGGGCTCGAACGGGGTCACGTTGACGATGATGCCGCAACGCGCATAGGTGCTTTTTCCAAGGCAGATGGTGAGCACGTTGCGCGGGATGCGGAAGTACTCCATCGTGCGGGCCAGCGCAAAGCTGTTGGGCGGGATGATGCAGCTGTCACCCTCGAAATCAACAAAGCTCTTTTCGTCGAAATTCTTCGGGTCCACCACCGTGCTGTGGATGTTGGTGAAGACCTTGAATTCAGGCGCGCAGCGGATGTCGTAGCCGTAGCTGCTGGTGCCGTAGCTGATGATCTTGCGGCCTTCAACCTCGCGCACCTGACCCGGCTCGAAAGGCTCGATCATGCCGTGCTCGGCCGCCATGCGGCGGATCCATTTGTCGCTCTTGATGCTCATAGCAGAACTCCCTGCGCTATGGCCCAGACTGTCTGCAGAGGGCTGGGCGCTATTAAATATGTAGCTAATAGCGCTTGAATATCAAGCGCGTGGGCCGTATTTTGCTTGAGAAATCACGGTTTCCTCCACCAGACGGTCATCACCCAGCACGATCAGCGCAAACAACAGCTCATCCAGGTTGCGCGCCTGGCGCGTCTTGCGCTCCAAAAGTGGGGTGGCCTGGGGGTTGAGCACCACAAAATCCGCCTCACAACCCGGCTGCAAATTGCCGACCACGCCCTCCAGGCCCAACGCCCTGGCCGCGCCCGCTGTGTGTTGCCACCACAACTGCTGGGGCGACAGACTCAGGCCCTGTTTGGTCTGGCCCTCGCGCCCCACGTAGTAGGCGGCCAGCATGGTGTGAAACGGACTGAAACTGGTGCCGCCACCCACATCGCTGGCCAAACCATAGCCAAAGCCCATGCGGTCGGCACCCACGTAGTCAAAGAACCCGCTGCCCAGGAAGAGGTTGCTGGTGGGGCTGACAGCGGCCACTGCGCCGGTGTCGTGCATCAAGGCCCGGTCGTCATCGTCAAAGTGAATGCAGTGCGCATACACCGCCCGTTCACGCATCAATCCAAAGTCGTCATACACACCCAGGTAGCTGCGCGATTCCGGGAACAGCTCACGCGCCCAGCGGATCTCGTCGCGGTTTTCAGCCACATGCGACTGGATCCAGACATCGGGGTAACGCGCAGCCAGCTCTCCAGCACCACGCAGTTGCTCGGGGGTGCTGGTGGGTGCAAAACGCGGGGTGATGGCATACCCCAGGCGGTCCACGCCGTGCCAGCGCTGAATCAACGACTCGGTGTCAATCAGGCTTTGCTCCGTGTTATCGCGCACACCATCGGGCGAGTGCCGGTCCTGCAGCACCTTGCCGGTGATCAGGCGCATGTGCTGGCGCCTGGCCTCCGAAAACAGCGCGTCCACCGATGCGGGGTGCGAGGTAGAAAACGCCAGCGCAGTGGTCACGCCGTTGCGCAGCAACTCGGCCACAAAAAACTGCGCCACCTGCTCGCTGTAGTCGGGGGCCACAAAACGCTTTTCGTGGGGAAAGGTGTAGTTTTCGAGCCAGGGCAGCAAGCCCTCGGCGGGCGATCCGATCACATCGGTCTGGGGGAAATGAATGTGCATGTCCACAAACCCCGGCGCGATGATACGACCCGGCAAGCGCGTGACCGGTTGATCCACGTAGCGGGGGGCCAGCGCCTGCCAGGCGCCTACCGCCAGCACCCGCTGGCGGCCCTGGGCATCAGGCCCTACGGCCAAAAGGCCATCTTCTTCATAGAGGGCACGGCCGTCATCGGCAAAACGCAACAAGGCGGAACGGTATACAGGCATGGCCGCTAGCTTAGCGGCAGGGCTGGTTGTCTGTATACGGCTGGTGCCATAGTGGCTATGGCGGGCCATGGCCACGCGGTGGACACTCGCGTCAGCGTGCCAGCTTGCCCACCACGCCCTCGGTCAGCCAGTTCATCTGCAGAATCTGCGCGTCGGTCAGTGCCTGGCCCGCCGCGATCCGCACCACCCCTTCGTTGTCACGCACCGGGGCTTTGCCGGCACGAAAAGGCTGCAGCTTGCCTGCACCAATGGCTTTTTGCGCAGCCTGCACCTCCTGCTGCACAGCGGCAGGCACCCGGGGACCAAAGTCGCCGACGCGGATCATGCCCTCGCGCACACCACCCCAGACGTTGGCGCTTTTCCAACTGCCGTCTGCCGCTGCGCGCACGCGCTCGGTGTAGTAGCGGCCCCACTGGTGTGTCACGGCCACGATCTGGGCATCCGGCCCGGTGCGGCGCATGTCCGAGTGGTAAGCCACTGCCATCTTGCCGCGCTCCTGCGCGGCGGCCATGACGGCGGTGGAGCCCGTATGAAACGCGATCACGTCCACGTCCTGGTTGAACAGCGCCATGGCCGCGTCACGCTCCTTGGGTGGGTCGAACCAGACGTTGAGCCACACCACCTTGACCAGGGCCTGCGGGTTGACCGAGCGCATGCCCAGCGTGAACGCATTGATGCCTTGCAGCACCTCGGGGATGGGGAAACCCGCCACAAAACCGGCCACGCCCGTCTTGCTCATGCGCCCTGCGGCAATGCCCGCGAGGTAGCGACCCTCGTAGTAGCGCGCGTTGGCGGCGGCCACATTGGCGGTGGTCTTGTAGCCCGTGATCGACTCGAACTTCACGTTCGGGTAGTCCTGCGCTACCTTGAGCGTGGGCTCCATGTAGCCAAAGCTGGGGGTGAAGATGATCTGGTGCCCGGTGGCAGCCAGGTCGCGGATCACGCGCTCGGCATCGGCGCCTTCGGCCACGTTTTCGACAAAGGTTGTCTTGACCTGGCTACCCAGAGCCGCTTCCACGGCCTTGCGCCCCTCTTCATGCTGGCGCGTCCAGCCCGCTTCAGTGATGGGCGAGACATAGACAAAACCGGCCTTGACAGGCTCGGCCGGCGGTGCCTTGGCACGGGTCGGGGTCTGGGAAAAAACGGGGGAGAAAAAACAGGCGACCGCGAGCGCGGCTGCGAGGTTTTTGTACATGGTGTTCCTCTACATGGCCCTGATTGAAAAAATGGAAAAACCGCAGGACGACGATTTTTCCGGGGGTGACAGCCGTTTGAAGGTGTGTGGACGGGCCTTGTAGTCTGGCTATCGGTTGGGGAAGTTCACCCGTGATCGATCAGTGCAGACGCAGCGTCTGCGACGCGGCGCCCAGGCGGAAGCCCCCGACGACATCGGCCAGGCGTGATGCCTGCTCCTTGAGGCTCTCGGCGGCAGCGGTGGACTCTTCCACGAGGGCTGCATTTTGCTGGGTCATCTGGTCCAGCTGGGTCACCGCAACGTTCACCTGGCCGATGCCCTGGCTTTGCTCCGAGGCCGCCGCACTGATCTCGCCAATGATGTCGGTGACCCGGCGCACGGAACTCACGATTTCGCCCATGGTGGTGCCCGCGTTCTGCACCAGTGCAGCACCCGACTCAACCTTTTCCACCGACACACCGATCAGTGTCTTGATCTCCTTGGCGGCCTGGGCCGAGCGCTGGGCCAGCGAACGCACCTCGCTGGCCACCACGGCAAAACCGCGCCCCTGCTCACCTGCGCGGGCGGCTTCCACGGCCGCATTCAGCGCCAGGATGTTGGTCTGGAAAGCAATGCCATCGATGGTGCCGATGATGTCTGAGATCTTCTTGCTGCTGGCATTGATCTCGTCCATGGTGTTCACCACCTGGGCCACCACCTCGCCACCACGCTGCGCCACCTGCGCGGCCGAGACCGCCAGCTGGTTGGCCTGCACGGCAGAATCCGCGCTCTGGCGCACGGTGCTGGTCAGCTCCTCCATCGAACTGGCAGTCTCCTGCAGGCTGCTGGCCGTCTGCTCGGTGCGGGCACTCAGGTCCTGGTTGCCGATCGCGATCTGGGTGCTGGCGGTGGAGATGCTGTCCACCACACCGCGCACCTGCTGCAGCGAACGGTGCAGCGCGCTGCGCATTCCGTCCAGCGCGCGCAGCAGGTGACCGGTTTCATCGTTGGCGTAACTCGACTGGGGCGCGCCGGTCAGGTCCATATTGGCAATGGTCTCGGCAATGGCCTCGGCCTGGCGCAGTGGGCGCGTGATGCTGGTGGTCAACAGCCAGGCCAGCAAGGCACCCAGCAGCAGCGAGACACCGGTGCAAATCTGCAGCAACAGCGTGGTCTGGGCACGCAACTCCTCACTGCGTTTACCCGCAGCGTCCAGTTCGGCGCGCTGGGCATCCACCATTTGCTGCACTCCCGCCAGGTAGCTGCGCGAGGTGGGCTCAAACCGCTCGGCAAAAACCTTGCTGGCGTTCTCGGCGTCCCCCGCCTGCTTGAACTTGCTCACCTCTTCGCGGGCCGCGAGATAGTTCTTGCGCAGCTCGCCCACCTTGGCAAAGAGCTGCTGCTTCTCGGGCGTGTTCATCTTGGACTCAATGAACTTCTGCAGTTCGTTGGTGTCGCGGATCGACGCCGCCGTGGCAGGTGCAAAGTAGGGAATCAGGCCCGCATCGCTGCTCTTGGCAATGGCCGCTGCGCGCTGCACCCCCGAGGTAGTGTGGCGCAACCAGTCGGAACCAGCACGCTCCGTCTTGATGTTGTCGTTGACCATGGCGTCAATCTCTTTGCCCAACTGGCCCAACTTGACCACCGCCACCACGCTGCTCGCCAAAAACAGCGCCAGGATCAGGCCCAGCACCAAGGTCAAGCGCTTGCCAATGGAGATTTGACTGAGAAACATGGAATGGCTCCAAAAATGGGAGAGCACCCCCGGCGCGTGGGGCGGGGGCGCAAAAGACGGCCCACCAGGGCCGTAACTCACCCCTGCGGGCATCGGCCCAGGGGCAATTCAAACGAATACTTACTATTTTAAGGGGTTACCCATTTTGGCGACTGCCATCCGGGCGACAGCGGTTTGGGGTGCCACGCAGACTGGCCGATCACCCTGCATAACCCGCTCTCTGGCCCGCCTGGCCCCTGATCTGATGCGCACAAACCTCTCGTCGCGCGCTCACGACCCATCGGCACAGCCACCACTCAATAGTCGTGTTCCACACACCGCTCAAATACCTCTTTAAGCTTGTGCTCCCACACCCTCTTTTCGGCATTGCCCACAAAACTCGCCTCAAAGCTATTGAACGCCAGCTGGTAGGCATGGCGGGCGGTGAGGCCCGTGGCAGCAAACACCTGTGTGAAGTTTTCGTTGAGGTAGCCGCCAAAGTAGGCGGGGTCGTCCGAATTGACCGTGGCCGCCAACCCGGCATCGAGCAGCTTGCCCAGGTTATGGTCTGCCAGGTTTGGGAACACACACAGCTTCTGGTTGGACAAAGGGCACACGGTGAGCGCAATGCGGTCTTGCGCCAGGCGCTGCATCAGTGCGGCATCGTGCACGGCTTGCACACCGTGGTCGATACGCTCCACTTTGAGCACATCCAGTGCGCTCCAGATGTACGCAGGAGGGCCCTCCTCGCCGGCATGGGCCACCAGGTGCAGACCCAGCTCGCGGCAGCGCGCAAACACGCGCGCAAACTTCTCGGGCGGGTGACCCAATTCGCTTGAATCAAGGCCTACACCCACCATTTTGTCGAGCAGCGGCATGGCCTGCTCCAGCGTCTCGAAGGCAGATTCCTCGCTCAGGTGGCGCAGGAAGCACAGGATCAGCGTGGCGCTGATGCCCAGTTCGGTGCGTGCATCTTCACAGGCACGGTGCAGGCCGTTGATGACCGTCTCCATGGCCACACCACGCGCAGTGTGGGTTTGAGGGTCGAAGAAAATTTCGGCATGCAGCACGTTGTCGCGCGCCGCGCGGCCGAGGTAGGCACGCGCCATGTCATAAAAGTCCTGCTCGTGCAGCAGCACGCTGGCTCCCGCGTAGTAAATGTCGAGAAAACTCTGCAGATTGGTGAACGCATAGGCGCTGCGCAGGGCCTCCACGCTGGCGTACGGCAAAGCCAGGCCATTGCGCTGGGCCAGGGCAAAAATCAGCTCGGGCTCCAGCGAACCCTCGATGTGGATGTGCAATTCGGCCTTGGGCATAGCGCGCAGCAGGCTCGGCAGGCGCTCTGCAGAGATAGGGGGGACTTTGAACATCAGCAAACTCCAAAAGTGGTGCCGCTCTGGCGCAAAAAACGACGATAGGCAGATGATGCCTTGTCGGCAGCGGTATGCAACTCCGCGCGCAGATCAAGCGGCAGGCACTGTGGCATCTGCGACTCCAGCACGGGCTGGTCCTGCGTGAAAATGGTGTGCTGAAAGGCCTGCAGCTTGGCGTCGGGTGACTCAAAATCAGCCACTGCCAGGCGAAACCATACGCGGCTGCGTACCGGTGTCACAGGGCAGATGAACAACGCAATCGACTCGCGCCAGCCATTCACCGATGTGGTGCCCACCTCGGGCACCTTGGTCAGCACGGCTGCATAGGGGGCCGTGACTTCGTAGGTGTATTCGACCTGGGCTGCCGCCGTGGAATGCAGGTTGGATTGCGGTTGCCACGCTTTACAGCCCGTGGCCAGCAGGCCCGTGGGCGTGGGCTCCACGCGGTAGTCGTCGATGGCCGTCGCTTCGCGGCTGCCCAGCCAGCCTTCGTGCACAAAGCCGAAATGCGACATGTCCAGAAAATTCTCGATGATGCGCGGCGCACTGGCCGCTACGTCGTAGGGACCGCAGTTGAGCTTGCGCAGGCGGGCATCACTTTCTGCAGCGAATGTGGGCAGATCCTGGTCGCCCGAGGCCATGCGCACCCATACCAGGCCATAGGCCTCCTGCACCTTGAAGTGTCTGGCGCAGTGCGTGGCCGGGGGTACAAAAGTGGGCAGTGCGGGCACATGGGTGCATTGCCCACCGGCCGCAAACTGCCAGCCATGGTAGGGGCACTCCAGCTGGCCCTGGGGCGTCACGCGGCCCAGCGACAGGCGGGCACCCCGGTGCGGGCACTGGTCGGCCAGCGCGTGCACAACGCCTTGGCCATCACGCCACAACACCACCGGTTGTTCCAGCACCTGCACGGCCAGCGGTGCCTGCGCCGCCACCGCCTCTGACAGCGCCACCGGGTGCCACAACGTTGATTCCACCATCGTCCATGCTCCTGAAAACTTGCGGGCGCTGGCCCAGGACCCTGTCAAATAAAAAGGGCCACCCCAGGGCGGCCCTTTATCACAGCAGCTCCGAAGAACTGCCGATGGACGCGGTACGAATTATTTCTTGTCGCCGCCAGGGATCTTGCCTTCCACGCCCTTGACGTAGAAGTTGATGCCGCCCAGGAACTTGTCGTCAGCCACCGCGTCTTTTTCGAGCACAGGCTTGCCGTCCTGACCCACGATGGGGCCCTTCCAGATGCTGAAGCTGCCGTCGGCCAGGCCCTTCTTCACGGCTTCGACCTTGGCCTTGGTGTCGGCAGGCACATCTTCAGCAATGGAGACGATGTCGATAGCGCCTTCCTTCACACCCCACCAGCTCTGGCCAGACGCCCAGTTGCCATCCAGCACATCCTTGGTGGCCTTGACGTAGTAAGGGCCCCAGTTGATCACGGCCGACGCCAGGTGGGCCTTGGGGCCGTAGGCGGTCATGTCCGAATCCCAACCGAAGGCGCGCTTGCCCTTTTCTTGGGCCGTCTTGAGCACGGCGGGCGAGTCGGTGTTCTGGAACAGGATGTCGGCACCGCCGTTGATCAGGCTGGTCGCGGCTTCTGTTTCCTTCGGTGGGCTGAACCATTCGTTCACCCACACCACCTTGGTCTTGATCTTGGGGTTGACCGACTGCGCACCCAGCGTGAAGCTGTTGATGTTGCGGATCACTTCAGGGATAGGCACCGAGCCCACCACGCCCAGCGTGTTCGACTTGGTCATGGCGCCCGCGATGATGCCCGCCATGTACGCGCCTTCGTAGGTGCGGCTGTCATAGGTACGCATGTTCTCGGCCGTCTTGTAGCCGGTGGCATGTTCGAACTTCACACCCTTGTTGTCTTCTGCCACTTTGAGCATGGACTCCATGTAGCCAAAGGTCGTGCCAAAGATCACCTTATTGCCCTGGCCAGCCAGGTCGCGCAGCACGCGCTCGGCGTCGGCCGATTCAGGCACGCTTTCAACGAAGCTCGTCACCACCTTGTCGCCAAACTCCTTCTCGACGGCCTTGCGGCCGTTGTCGTGGGCAAACGACCAGCCACCGTCACCCACAGGGCCGACATAGGCAAACGCAATCTTCAGTGGCTCGGGCTTGGGAGCCGGTGCCTCTGCCACAGGGGCCGGAGCAGGCGCGGGGGCCGGTGCCGGTTCTTCCTTCTTGCCACAGCCCACGAGGGCGGCAGCAGCCACGGCGGAGAGCGCTGCCACTTTGAGCAGGGAGCGTTTCTGCAGATCAGTCATGTCGGTTTCCTTATTGAAGAAGTGAGGCTTGCAAAGGTTGGGGGGCGAAAACAATCATTATGGTGCGATCTACTGCCGGGTCATCTGCAATTCTTGGGCCTGGAGCAACTACGAGCCCGGATAGAACGACTTGCCCAGCGACGCCGGCATGTTGATACGGATCCACGCCGGGTTGCGCGAGATCAGCGCCAGCACCACGATGGTGGCTACATAGGGCAGCATGCTCAGCAACTGGCTGGCCACCTGCACGCCCGTGGCCTGCAAATGGAACTGCAACATGGTCACCCCACCAAACAGGTAAGCACCAAGCAACACCCGTGCCGGGCGCCAGGTGGCAAAGGTGGTGAGCGCTAGCGCAATCCAGCCGCGCCCGGCCACCATGCCCTCCACCCACAGCGGGGTGTAGACCGTAGAGATGTAGGCACCCGCCAGCCCGCACAGCGCACCCCCGACCACCACGGCCGCCAGCCGGATACGGCGCACCGGGTAACCCAACGCGTGGGCCGACTCAGGGGATTCACCCACCGAACGCAGCACCAGACCCGCACGCGAGCGGTACAAAAACCAGATCAGCCCCGCCACCAGCAGCATGGTGAGGTACACCAGCGGGTGCTGCTGGAACAGCGCGGGGCCGAGCAGCGGCACATCGCCCAACACAGGAACGGCGTACTTCGGCAGCTCGGGCAGCTTGGCCTGCACATAGCTGATGCCGGCAAAGGCCGAGAACCCCACCCCGAACAGGCTGAGCGCGAGCCCGGTGGCGTACTGGTTGGTATTGAGCCAGATCACCAGCACACCAAAGATAGCGGCCAGCACGGCGCCAGCGGCCATGCCTGCCGCAAACCCGAGCCAGGTATTGCCCGTGTGCACCACGGTGGCAAATCCTGCAATGGCGGCGCACAGCATCATGCCCTCGGCGCCCAGGTTGACGATGCCGGCCTTTTCGTTGATCAGCAGGCCAAGTGCTGCAATGGCCAACACGGTGCCCGCACTGAGCGTGGCGCCGATAAGCAGTGCATAAGACTCCATCAGACACCTCCTTTCTTGCTGCCAACCCAGCGCACGCGGTAGGCAATCAACGTGTCACAGGCCAGCAGCGTGAAAAGCAGCAGGCCCTGGAACACGCCCGTCAACGACTTGGGCAGGCCCAGGCGCGACTGCGCCAGCTCACCGCCGATATAGAACATGCTCATGAGGATGGCCGACAAAATCATGCCCACCGGGTGCAGGCGCCCCACAAAGGCCACGATGATGGCCGCAAAGCCATAGCCTGCCGGCACATAGGGCGTGAGCTGGCCGATCGGCCCCGCCACTTCCAGAGCGCCCGCCAGGCCGGCTGCGCCGCCCGAGATCAACAATGCCGTCCACAGCGCGCGGCGCGACGAAAAACCCGCGTAGCGCGCCGCCGCTGGCGCCAGCCCGCCCACCTGCTGGGCAAAACCCGCACGGGTACGGAACAGGAACACCCACAGCGCACCCGCACCGGCCAGGGCCAGCAGCAGGCCAATCGACATGCGCGAGCCCTGCATCAGACGCGGAATCTGCGTGACCTTTTCAAAGTTCTTGGTCTGGGGAAAGTTGTAGCCCATGGGGTCCTTCCATGGGCCATAGACCAGGTAGCCCAGCACCAAAGTGGCCACATAGACCAGCATCAGGCTCACCAGAATTTCATTGGCATTGAACTTGTCACGCAGCAGCGCCGTGAGCCCCGCCCATGCCATGCCGCCCAGCACGCCGGCCAGCAAGATGGCGGGCACGATCCACGGCCCCGTGGTCTTGTCGGCCAGCAGCGCCATGCCCCCCGCCGCCACGGCGCCGATGACAAACTGCCCTTCGGCGCCGATGTTCCACACGTTGGAGCGAAAACACACGGCCAGCCCCAGAGCGATGAGCAAAAGCGGCGTGGCCTTGACCATGAGTTCACCGATGGCGTACGGCGTCTTGATGGGTTCCCAAAAAAACACCTGCAGCCCCCGAGCCGGGTCTTTGCCCAGCGCCATGAACAAAACCACCCCAATCAACACCGTGAACGCCAGCGCCAGCAAGGGCGAGCCGTAGGTCCAGAGCTTCGAGGCCTGAGGGCGCGCTTCGAGCTTAAGCATGCTGCGCCTCCCCTTCCCGGGCCTGTTGTTGATGCTGCTGCGCCAGATGGGCTTGCACATCGGCATGCCACAGGCCGCTCATCCATTCGCCAATGCGTTCCACCGTGGCCTCGGTACGCGGCACCGAGGGCGACAGGTGTCCCTTGGCCACCACATGCAGCCGATCGCAGATTTCAAACAATTCGTCCAACTCCTCACTGACCACCAGCACCGCACAGCCCGCGTCGCGCAGCGCCAGGATGGAGCCGCGAATCTGCGCCGCCGCGCCCACGTCCACGCCCCAAGTGGGTTGCGAGACGATGAGCAGCTTGGGGTTGGCGTCCATCTCGCGCCCCACGATGAACTTTTGCAGGTTGCCACCCGACAGCGACTTGGCCGCAGCGTGGGGCCCTCCCGCCTTCACGTTGAAGCGCTGGATGATGTCCTGGGCATGCTTTTGCAATGCCCCCACCTTGATCCAGCCGCTGCCGCCCACCGAGTTGGTGCGCGTGAGCAGCAGGTTGTGCGCCAGGCCCATGGTGGGCACGGCGCCCCGGCCCAGGCGCTCCTCGGGCACAAAATGCAGACCCAGCGCGCGCCGCTGGCCCGGGCCCATGCGGCCCGCGTTCTGGCCTGACACCTGGATGCTGGCGGGCTCGGCGCGCTGGTCTTCGCCCGACAGGGCGTACAGCAACTCCTTTTGCCCATTGCCCGATACGCCCGCGATGCCCACCACCTCGCCCGCCTTCACCTCGAACTGCAGGTCGATCAGGTCTACACCAAACTGGTCCACGCGCGGCAGCGACAGGCCCTGCACGCGCAGCACCGTGGCGCCGGTCTGCACGGCGCGGTGTTCCAGCGCGGGCGGTTCGGCGCCAATCATCAGGCGCGACAGGGATGCATTGGATTCTTCGGCCGGGTTGCACACGCCCGTGACTTTGCCGCCGCGCAGCACCGTGCAGGCGGTGCACAGGGCACGGATCTCGTGCAGCTTGTGGCTGATATAGAGGATGCTGCAGCCCTCGCTGGCCAGCTTGCGCAGCACGACAAACAGCTTTTCGACGGCCTGGGGTGTGAGCACCGAGGTGGGCTCGTCCAGGATCAGCACCTTGGGGTTGGTGAGCAGCGCGCGGATGATTTCCACCCGCTGCATCTCGCCCACGCTCAGCGTGTGCACCGGGCGCAGCGGGTCAATGTCCAGGCCGTACTCGGCCGCCTTGGCGGTGATGCGCTGGGTGACCTCGGCCAGAGCCTGGCTTTTGTCCAGGCCCAGCCACACGTTCTCAGCCACCGTGAGGGTGTCGAACAAACTGAAGTGCTGGAACACCATGGCAATGCCTAGCGCCCGCGCCTCTTGCGGGTTGCGCACCTGCACGGCCTGGCCGTTGAAGAACACGCTGCCTTCGTCGGGCTTGACCGAGCCGTAGATGATTTTCATCAGCGTGGACTTGCCCGCGCCGTTTTCGCCCAGCACGGCATGGATTTCACCAGGCAGCACCGTGAGCGACACACCACTGTTGGCCACCACGGCCGGGTAGCGCTTGGTGATGCCCACAAGCTGCAGCCGGGGCGGCGGCGATGCGCCCGGTGCGGAAGGAGTAGGGGGTGAACTCATGCGGGGGATTGTCTCTCAGTTTTACAACTTGTTATAAGAATGAAAACACCTTCTTGCGCTTGTTCAGCATGCGCTAGCAGCTATTCTTTTCGTAGCGAAGCAGCCACGGTTTTTACACAGTCGCGCAACCAGGCGGCCGCTGCCGAGTGGTGCGTGCGTGCATGCCACAGCTGGTAGTACATGAGTCGGGGAAACGCCACCGGGCAGGGCAGGATGGCCAGCGGAAGCTGCTCTACATACCGTTCGCAATACTGGCGGCCCGTGGTCAGCACAAGCAAGCTCGATGCCACGATGCTGGGGATCAGGCTGAAATGCGCGCAGCGCGCCGTGATATGGCGCTGCATGCCCAGGCTGTCCAGGTGGGCGTCGATCACGCCGCGCGCACCGGGGTGGGTGGGCGTGGGGGCAATGTGTTCGGCGGACAGCCAGCTTTCCACGTCCCAGCCACGCCGCACGGCGGGGTGGTCCTTGCCGACCAGGCAGACCACCTCGTCGCCAAACAGGCGGCCCATGTGCAGGTCGTCCGGGGGCTGGGGCCAGTTGCCAATGACCACATCCACCTCGCCCTGGGCCAGGTGTGCGTGGTAGTGCGTGTCGGCCGACAGGGGCAGGATCTCGATGGGGCACAAGGGCGCCTCGACCTTGATGCGAGCCACCAGTTGGGGCAAGAACAATGGGTCCAGGTAATCGCTGGCCGCCACACGGAAGGTGCGGGTGGCCGTGCGTGGGTCAAACCCGCGCGCGTCGGAGAACAGCGCCTCTGCCGACCGCAGGATGGCCCCAGCGGGCTCCACCATGCGCAGCGCAGCGTCGGTGGGCATCATGCTGGCGCCGGAGCGCACCAGCAGCGGGTCGCCCGACAGGTCGCGCAGCCTTTTCAATGCAGCCGACACCGCCGGCTGGTGCATGCCCAGGCGGACGGCGGCCCTCGATACGCTGCGTTCAGTGAGCACGGTGTGCAAGACCCTTATCAGATGGAGGTCTATCTTGTCGAAAAGGGCGTGGTCTCTCATAGCGGTGCGGGCATGGGTGTCATAAGCTTGTGCTTATGCTGGTGGTGGCGCTGCGCTCTACCCTCTGTTGAACTGTAAAAATCGAAGTGGCCTCTGTGATGACAACCCGACCCTTGCAATTCCTGCGCCGTGGCCAACCAGTGGCGCTGGCCAATGTACCACCCGACCGCACGCTGCTGGAGGTGCTGCGCGAGGACCTGGGCTGCACCGGCACCAAGGAAGGCTGCGGCGAAGGCGACTGCGGCGCCTGCACGGTGGTGCTGGGCGAGGAACGCGGCGGCCAACTGCACTACAGCGCCGTGAACAGCTGCATCCGCCTGGCCCATTCGGTGGACGGCATGGCGCTGTGGACGGTGGAAGACCTGGCCGAAGACCCGCTGATCCAGCCCGTGGGCGACGCCCCCGCTGCGGCGCGGCAGGCCATCACCTTGCACCCAGCGCAAGAGGCGATGGTGCAGTGCCACGGCTCTCAATGCGGTTTTTGTACGCCCGGTTTCGTGATGAGCCTCTTTGGCATGTACCAAAACCATGTGTGCCATGGCGAGCCCATCACCCGCGAACTGGCCCAGGAAGAACTCTCGGGCAACCTGTGCCGATGCACCGGCTACCGCCCCATCCTTGATGCTGCCCAGCAGATGGCATCGCTGCCCGGCATGGCGGTCAACGAGGCCGAATTGCTACAAAAACTAGAGCTGCTCCGGCATGATTCACTGGCGCAAGCGGCCGATTCAGCCTACATCGCGCCCTCCACCCTCCCGGAACTGCTCGCGGCCCGTGCGGCGCACCCTGGCGCCCAAGTGGTGGCCGGTTGTACCGATGTGGGGCTGTGGGTGACCAAGCAGCACAAGCAGTACACCCAGGTGCTGGACGTGACCCGCGCGGCCGAGCTGCGGCAGGTGGCACAGCACCCTGACGCCATCCACATCGGCGCTGCTGTCACGCTGACCGACGCGTTTGCAGCCCTCACCACCCAGTGGCCGCAGCTGCACCGTTTTGCCACGCGGTTTGCCGGGTTGCCGGTGCGCAACTCGGGCACGCTGGGCGGCAATGTCGCCAACGGCTCGCCCATTGGCGACTCGATGCCGCTGTTGATCGCGCTGCGCGCCCAGGTGGTGCTGGCCAGCCAGGCCCGGGGCGAGCGCCAGCTGCCGCTGGAAGACCTGTACACCGGCTACCGGCAGAACGTAATGGCGGCCGATGAGCTGCTGATGCGCATCGTGGTTCCCCGCCCCTCGGCGCATGAACAGCTGCGGGCGTACAAGATCTCCAAGCGGTTTGACGACGACATCTCCGCCGTCTGCCTGGTGCTCAACCTCGACATCGCGGGCGGCACCGTGCAACGCGCCAGCATTGGCGCGGGCGGCGTGGCTGCCACCCCGGCCCGCGCACGGCAGACCGAGGCGGCGCTGACTGGCCAGCCCTGGACCGAGGCCACCGCGCAAAGCGCTGCTGCAGTGCTGCAGGCCGAGTTCAACCCCATCTCCGACATGCGCGCCAGCGGTGCCTACCGCCGCCAGGTGCTGGGCAGCCTGCTGCAGCGCTACTGGCTGGAGAGCCAGGGCCAGCCCTCTGTCAGCCTGGACACCCTGACGCTGGAGGCCGCCGTATGAACGCTCCCCACACCATCGCAGACACCGCCCTGCCCGCGCCCACCCGCGCCGCCATGGGCCAGTCGCACATCCACGAAAGCGCCCGCGCCCAGGTGGCCGGGGCTGCGCACTACATCGACGACCTGCCCGAGGTGAAGGGCACGCTGTACGCCGCGCCCATCCTCTCGACCGTGGCGCATGGCACCCTGAACGGCGTGGACGCCACCGCCGCGCGGGCACTGCCCGGCGTGCGCGGCGTGGTGCTGGCGGCCGACGTGCCCGGCGACAAGATCCTGGCCGCGTTCGGGCACGACGAGCCCGTGTTTGCGCTGGGCAGCGTGCAGCACATCGGCCAGGTCATCGGCTTGGTGGTGGCTGACTCGGTGATGCAGGCACGTCGCGCCGTGCGTGCCGTGAAGCTCGACATCACCCCCTTGCCCGCCGTGCTGACGGTGCAGGAAGCGCTGAAGACCCAAAGCTATGTGCTGCCGCCCGTGTTCGTGCGGCGGGGCGACGCAGCAACAGGTTTGACGCAATCGGCGCACCGCATGCAGGGAGCGTTTGAAGTCGGCGGGCAAGAGCATTTCTACCTCGAAGGCCAGATCGCCTACGCCATGCCGCTGGAGCAAAAGCAGTGGTGGATCTACTCCAGCACCCAGCACCCCGGCGAGGTGCAGCACTGGGTGGCGCACGCTTTAGGCATAGACAACCATGCGGTGCGCGTGGAGTGCCGCCGCATGGGCGGTGGCTTTGGCGGCAAGGAAACCCAGGCCGGGCACCTGGCCGTGTGGGCCGCTGTGGCCGCCAACAAACTGGGTCGCCCCATCAAGCTGCGGCTGGACCGGGACGAGGACTTCATGGTCACCGGCAAGCGCCACCCGTTTGCGTACGAGTACGACGTGGGTTTTGACGACACCGGCCGCGTCACGGGCTTGAAGCTGCAGATGGCCGCCAACTGCGGCTTCAGCGCCGACCTGTCGGGCCCCGTGGCCGACCGCGCGGTGTTCCATGCCGACAACGCGTACTACCTGAGCGACGTCGAGATCGCCTCGTACCGCTGCAAAACCCACACCCAGAGCCACACCGCGTTTCGGGGCTTTGGCGGGCCCCAGGGCGTGATCGTGATCGAGGCCATCTTGGGGGATATCGCGCGTGCGCTGGGCCGCGATGCGCAGGACGTGCGCCTGGCCAACCTGTACGGCAAGGACGCGAGCAGCGGCCGCAACGTCACCCACTACCAGATGGCGGTGGAAGACAACATCCTGCACGCGCTGCTGCCTGCGCTGGAGCAGACCTCGGGCTACCGCCAGCGCCAGGCCGAGATCGCGGCCTGGAATGCGCACAACCCGGTCCTCAAGCGCGGCATGGCCATCACGCCGGTCAAGTTCGGCATCAGCTTCACGGCCACGCTGTTCAACCAGGCGGGCGCGCTGGTGCATGTGTACACCGACGGCAGCGTGCAGGTGAACCACGGCGGCACCGAAATGGGCCAGGGCCTGCACACCAAGGTGGCGCAGATCGTGGCGGATGAGCTGGGCGTGCCCCTGCACCGCGTGCTGGTCACGGCCAGCGACACCAGCAAAGTACCCAACGCCAGCGCCACGGCGGCCAGCAGCGGCACCGACCTGAACGGCCGCGCTGCGCAGTACGCTGCGCGCAACGTGCGCGACAACCTCGCCTCGTTCGTGTGTGGGCTGGACGGTTGCGGTGCCGGGGCCATCCAGTTTGCGGGTGGGCAGGTCATCTCACCCAAGACGGTGCGCCGTTTCGAGGACGTGGTGCAAGCCGCGTATGCCAACCGCATCCAGCTGTGGAGCGATGGTTTCTATCGCACGCCCAAGATCCACTACGACAAGACCACCCTCACCGGCCGACCGTTCTACTACTTCAGCTACGGCGCGGCCTGCTCCGAAGTGGTGATCGATACGCTGACCGGCGAGAGCCGCGTGCTGAAGGTGGACATCCTGCACGACGTGGGCCACAGCATCAACCCGGCCATCGACATTGGCCAGATCGAGGGTGGTTTTGTGCAGGGCATGGGGTGGCTGACCACCGAGCAACTGGTGTGGAACGACAAGGGCCTGCTCACCACCCACGCGCCCAGCACCTACAAGATACCGGCCACGGGCGACATCCCGGCGCACTTCAAGGTGAATTTGTGGCCAGAAGCCAACCGCGAGGACAACGTGGGCGGCAGCAAGGCCGTGGGCGAGCCGCCGTTCATGCTGGCGATCAGTGTGTATGAGGCGTTGCGCAATGCGGTGGCAGCGGGGCGTAGCGGGGTGGATGCTGCAGCGCCGGTGGCGTTGATGGCGCCGGCGACGGCGGAGAATGTGCTCAAGGCATTGGGGCGGTTGGAAGAGTGATGGTTTTGGCTGCTGGTGCCAGTGGGATATGGGCTGGTAGCTATTGATTTTGAATCAACCTCCCTGTTCGTCGATTGATGTGCCGGTGTGACTGCATGCTTCGTCTAAGGGCGGAGGCCGGGAGTCGCCCGGCATGCGAGTCCCTTTCTTTCGCGTCGCCGAAAGAAAGGAACCAAAGAAAGGGCGACCCCACTGTCTGCGTCCCCTGCGCTTCGCTCCGGGGCAACCTGCGGTGCTCGGGTTTGGCGGGGTCTCGCTCAACTCGCGCCGCTGCGCGTCGCTCAGACACACGCGAGCCCTGATCCGCCAAACCCTGCGCTCCTCGGCGCATCCACAGGGGCAAGGCGGACAGAACAGCCACACGGGTCTTTGCTGCGCTCGGCCCTACATCGCGGGCGCAAGCGCCACGCGCTGCGCAGGCGTGGCCGAGCGCAGCGATGGCCCGAGTGGATGTCCGGCTGTTCGGTTGTTTGGATGTTCGGCTGTCCCCCCTGCTGGCTGCGCCTGCGGCGGGGCGGTTGCGGGGTGGCACGCGCGTCGGAGCGCGCGTGCTTCGTGTACTGACTCGCCGTGGATGTCTGAACGAAGCTGCAACGCAGCGCAGTGAGTTCCACGGCGCACCCCGCAGCCGCCACGACGCAGGTTTGCCCCGTAGCGCCAGCGAGGGGGTCGCAGACTGGGGGTCGCCTTTCTTTTGGGTACTTTTCTTTGGCGAAGCAAAGAACAAGTACCTCGCCCGCCGGGGCGACTCCCGGCCTCCGCCCTCAACCAAGGCACGCCACCCAATCAACGCACAAAAACCAACACTACAAAATCAATAGCTACCACCGCATATCCCACTAGCGCATCCAGCCCAAAAGCCCTCAAACAGGCCCCAAAGCCATCCGCCCCGAAGAAGTCACCGACGCATCCCTCGCATGCCGCGTCTCCACCCGGTTGCGCCCCGCCCGCTTGGCGTCATAACAAGCCATGTCCGCCGCATACAACACCGACGGCACATCCTGCAAACTCGCGTCCAGCACCACCAGGCCAATGCTCACCCCCAGCGTAAAGCTGCGCCCCTGGTACGACGGCTCCCAGGCATGCACCGCGGCACGCAGCTGCTCGGCCACCGCCTGCCCCCGCGCCAGCGCACAGCCGGGCAACACCACGGCAAACTCATCGCCGCCCAGCCGCGCCGCCCAACCGATCGGACGCACCTGCGAGGCCAGCAGGCGGGCCACGTGGCGCAACACATCGTCGCCCGCATCGTGGCCAGCGATGTCGTTGACCACGGTGAAGTGATCCAGGTCGAGAAACAGAACCACGCCATCCCCCTGCGGCTCACTGCCCTCGTCGTCGGCACCACGCAGGCGCGTGGAGCGCTCCGCCATGAGCAGGCCCAGCCGTTCATCGAAGGCCGCGCGGTTGTAGAGCTGTGTGAGTGCGTCGTGCATGCGCTCCCACGACTGCTGTACCCGCGCCTCGCGGGCGGCGGTGATGTCTTCCAGGATCCAGACCGTGCCGCCATGCATCTCGTCGGGCCGCACGCCCCGCCCCTGCACCCGGGCCCACACGGGCGTGCCGTCCTTGCGCATAAAGCAGATGTCGCCATCGAACGCACCGTGGGCCGCCATCTCGGAGCGCACCCGCGCACCCACCTGGACATAGTCCGCATCGCTGGCGTAAACGGTGCGTGCGGGGCGCCCCTGCAGCTCTTGCGCCGTGTAGCCCAGCATCACGCAGGCCTGTCGGCCGACCACATCCAGCATGCCGTGGCGCGAGATGATGATGCCCACCGAAGCGCTGTCCAACACGGCCTGAAATTGCCCATCAAGGGTGTCCTTGTGCTGCTGCTGCAGGTTGCCCTGGTAAACCAGGCCCTGGAAAACGCGCACCAGATCACCCACTTCGCCCCCTGCGCGCGGCCAGTCCATGTCTTCAGGCGATTGCTGACCGGCGCTGGTCTTGAGGAGCTGGCGCGCCTTGTGGGTGAGCTGTGCCAGGGGATGAGCCATCCAGCCCATCAAGACCACCGCCAACAGCATGCACAACGCCATGCTCGCCACGGCCAGCCACCAGGCTTCGCGCTGGGCGCCCCGCAGCGGCGCCAGCAGCGCCTGCGACGTGCTGACCCGCGCCACGATCCACTGGGGCAGGGGCATGCCGGCCATGCTCACGATGTGGTCAGGCTGCACATGCGTCATGCCCCGCCCCACCACCGGCTGGGCCTGGGTCAGCCAGCGCCCGTACACGGGTGCCAGCCCGGCCTCGTCGCGCACCTGCCCCAGGATGCGGGTGGGGTCAGAGTGCGACAGGATGGTGCCGTCGCGCGTGAAAACAATGAGCTGCGAATCATCGCGTGCGGGCAGCGTCATCGACGGGGGCAACAGGCTTTGCGATTGCAGGCGCAGCGCTCCCGCCACCACCCCCAGCACCGTGCCGTCCTCGCGGTGCAGCGGCATGGTGAACATGACGCGTGCGTCGCTGGTGCGGCCCGCAATCAGCTCAGACACCAGCGGCTTGCCATCGACCAGGGTGCGGCGCAAGGCATCACGCTCGGCGGGGTCCAAGTCGGCGGCTTTTTGCAAAAGCCCGGCGCGCAGGTTAAGGCGCAGCTCGCCGTTGTCGCGGGCCACCTGCATCGTGTCGAAAAACTGCACAGCGGGAAGCCCCTGCTGCAGCAGCCATTCCAGTGACGAGGGGGATTCCAGCATGCCCGGCGTGATGCCTGCAGCCACGGTGCGCAGCACCTTCTGGCTTTGTTCGATCTTGCTGGCCAGCAGGCGGGCCACCACCTCGACCTCATCGGTTTGCTGACTCACCATCCGGCGCACGGCCTCTTGCCCCGATGCGCGGGTAACCAGCCACGCGGCCACCGCGCCCGACAAGGCCACAGCCAGCACCGCCACCAGCATGAGCCGCAACACCAACGCCCCCGGCACCAACCAGACTGGCGCGTCGTCGGGCGCAGCCGAAGGTGCTGGAGAGGTCATGGCCGCTCCGACAAGGGCGCGCCGCAGGCTCGCAGGGGGTTAGGCATGGGGACGGGTCACCAGAGACATGTCCCAACAAATATACGCAGCCCCCGATCGTCGGGGCTTGGGTGGAACCCTTGGTAAAACGCAAGGAAAAACCCTGAGTCCACAGCCCTGCCAAGGGCGCAGAAAGGGCCGGCCTCAGCAGCCCGCCATTGATTGCAATGCCCGGGGTTGGGGCAGGTTCAACACATTGCCGGTGCCGTGGATCAGGCCCAACTCCCGCAAATGGCGCAGCACGCGCGAGAAGGTCTCGGGCGCAATGCCCAGTTGGGCGGCAATCAGGCGCTTGCGCTGGTGCAGCGTGACCTGCATGGCACCGCTGTTGTCGGATTCGGCGTGTTTGAGCAACCACTGCGCGCAACGGGATTCGGCATCTTGCGCCAGGCGGCTCACGGCCAACTCGGACTGTTGCCGGTAACCCTGTGCCATGTCGAGCAGCAAGCCCCTTGCACCGGGCGCCATGGCGGCAAGGCTGCGGCGGAACTCCTCGATGGGCAGGCGCCGCACTTGCAGCCTTGTGTCGGCCACCATGTCCACCGGGAAGGGCATACCCATCAGGGCCGACGCGGCATCCAGCCAAAACGGCCCCTCTACGGCACCGAGCTGGTGACGCAGGAAGCCGTCGTCCAGCACGCCGCGCAGCACGCGACCGCTTTCCAGGTGCAGCACGGAGGTCAGCACCTCGTTGCGCCTGCGCAGCACTTCGCCAGGGGCGATCACCTCGGTTTCAGCGGGCAAAGAGAAAAGTGTAGAGGGCAGCATGGAAGCCACTTTGCCGTGCTGCCGCCGCCATCGCATTGAGCAAGATCAAAGCAAAACCACGTGAGAAGCCCCGCCACACAAGCCTTTGAGAAAAAGCACACGAAGGCTGCATCAATAACGGCGAAGCAACACGCTCCATGCAAACCACCCCAGCCGTCGGGCCCTCCCGCCATTGAAACCGGAGCTGTAAGAACCTGTTTCAGCAAAGGCACGGAAATTGCAAAGTACAGCGGGCTGGCCGTGGCCCTGCACCACGGTGCAACAAGGGGCCAGCCACAACCCGCCAACGCCGGAGGTCCGGCACTTTCTCTCCCAGGAAATTCCATGAAAAAAAACCTGATCGCACTGTCTTTCTCACTGGGCGGCGCACTGCTGTGCGCCACCGGGGCCCAGGCCCAGAGTTCTGTCCAACTGATGGGCCTGACCGATGTGTTTGTCGGCTCCCTGAAAAACGCTGGCGACGCTGGTAGCAGCAAGGTGGTCAACAGCGGTGGCATGACCACGTCGTGGTTCGGCGTCAAGGGCACGGAAGACCTGGGCGACGGGCTCAAGGCCAACTTTGCACTCACGTCTTTCATCAAGGTGGACAGTGGTATCCAGGGCCGGTTCGTCAACGACACGTTCTTCTCGCGCGATGCCAACGTGGGCCTGAGCGACAGCTGGGGCACCGTGACCGTGGGGCGCGGCCTGGCCCCCAACTTCCTGCCGTCCATCCTGTCGAACCCGCTGGGCGACTCGTTCACCTTTGCGCCGCTGATCCTGCACATGAACGTGCCGCTGTTCAACGGCACGGGCTGGGGTTCAACCACGCCGTCCGACACCGGCTGGTCCAACGAAATCATCTACAGCACGCCCAATTTTGGCGGGCTGACCGCCAACCTGCACTACCAGTTTGGAGAAATTGCGGGCGACAGCGGCAAGAAGAACATCGGCGTGAACGCGCTGTACTTCAACGGCCCCATCACCGTCACCGGCTTCTACGAACGTGACCAGATGAGCAACCCCGCCGTGCCCAGCACCTACCTGGGCACCACCAAGACCGACTGGATGCTGGGTGGCGCCTATGATTTCGCCATCGTGAAGGCCTTTGCCAGCTACGGCCAGGCCAAAGCCGACAACACAACCAACAAGGCCAAGACCACGCAGCTGGGTGTGTCGGTACCCGCAGGCGCCACCGGCAAGGTGCTGGCATCGTGGGCACAGACCAAGATGACGGCCACCGACATCTCACGCAAGACCTTCACCGTGGGGTATGACTACTTCCTGTCAAAGCGCACCGATGTATACGTGATGGCCATGAACGATCGCATCACCAACCAGACCAAGGGCAACAGCTTTGGCGTGGGCATCCGCCACCGGTTCTGAGTCCTGCACAGGCCCTCTGGGGCCTTTTTCAAGCCAAATGAGCCCCAAGCGCTAGTGCAGAATGCCTGAGCAGCTACAAAATCAGTAGCGCACGGAAATCATTCACATTGGTGTGTGTGGGGCCAGTGACCAGCAGGTCATCGAGCCCCGCAAAAAAGCCCCAAGCATCGTTGCGCGCCAGGTGGTCGTCGATGCGCAGGCCCGCAACGCCCGCGCGCGCCAGCGTGTCGGGGCCCACAAACGCCCCCGCGTTGTCTTCGCTGCCGTCGATGCCATCGGTGTCGGCGGCCAGCGCCCACACGGCGCCCTCGCCCTGCAGCGCCTGGGCCAGGCCCAGGCAGAACTCACCCGCCCGCCCGCCGCGCCCCCGGGGCACATCCGGCGCACGCGGGCGCACCGTGACGGTGGTCTCGCCCCCCGACAGGATCACACACGGCGCCACAAAAGGCTGGCCGCGCCGCGCCACCGCACGGGCCAGTGCTGCATGCACCTTGCCCACTTCGCGCGACTCGCCCTCGATCTCGTCCGACAGCACATAAGCAGGCAACCCCGCCGAACGGGCCAGCGCTGCCGCTGCCTCCAGCGCCTGCTGCGGCGTAGCAATCAAATGCACGGCGTGCCCGGCAAAACGCGCGTCGCCGGGTTTGGGAGTTTCCAGGCTGCCCGCCTGCAGCGCGGTGCGGATGGCCGGGGGCACCTCGATGCCATAGCGCGCCAGGATGCCCAGCGCATCGGCGCAGGTGGTGGCGTCGGGCACGGTGGGGCCGCTGGCAATCACCGAAGGGTCGTCCCCCGGCACGTCGCTGATGGTGAGCGTGACCACCTGCGCCGGCGCGCAGGCCGCCGCCAGGCGCCCGCCCTTGATGCGCGAGAGGTGCTTGCGCACGCAGTTCATCTCGCCAATGTGGGCGCCGCTGTCGAGCAGGGCGCGGTTGATGCGCTGCTTGTCTTGCAGCGTCACGCCGTCGCAAGGCAAGGTCAGCAAAGACGAGCCCCCGCCGGAGATCAGGCACAGAACCAGGTCGTCTTCCGTCAGCCCCTGGGTCAGGTCGAGGATGCGTTGCGCCGCCGCCAGCCCGGCCGCGTCGGGCACGGGGTGGGCAGCCTCCACCACCTCAATGCGCTGCGGCAGACCCGTTGGCCGCGGTGGAACATGCCCATAACGGGTGACCACCAGGCCCGACAAAGGTGCGTCCTGCGGCCAAAGCGCCTCCAGCGCCTGCGCCATGGCACCGCCAGCCTTGCCAGCGCCCAACACAAGGGTGCGGCCCTTGGGGGGCTCTGGCAACTGTGCGCGCATGCCGTGCAGGGGCTGGGCGCTGCGCACCGCGGCATCAAAAAGGGCCCGTAAAAAATCACGGGGGTGGGACCGGAAATTCGGCAAGGGGGGAATGGCCGATGCTGCGGCGTGGGCAGGCAGGTTTTCGTGCATGGCGCACATTGTGCAGTGGCGTGTTGCCCACAGATCTGTAACCAACCTGTCACAACCTGCCGCTATCTTTGGCAACTTGCTCAGGGACCCACAGACGCGATGCAGAACACCCAATGGAGTCGGCTGGAGGCCATGATGGCGCTGCTGTCGCCCACCGCACGCAACGGCACAGGCCCGCTGGCACGGCTCATGCGCGAGGGGGGGCTGCACTGCGTGTTCCAGCCCCTGGCAGATCTGCGCGAGGGCTGCATCTATGCCCATGAAGCCCTGATCCGGGGACCCAAAGACACCCCTTTGCACACCCCCGATGTGCTGCTCGACCTGGCCCAACAAGAAGGCATCCTGCAGGACTTCGAGCTGTTGTGCGTTTTCAAGGCCTTGAGCCAATGGGGTCGGCACGAGGCCCCTGGTCGCCTGTTTGTGAACATCAGCGCCGACGCGCTGGTGCATGGCGTGGCGCTGGTGGGCCCCGATCAGCTCGGCGAGACGGTGCGCAGTTTTGGTGTGAGCGCCCGCATGCTGGTGCTGGAGATCACCGAGCACGAGCGCGTGACCGACATGCCCCAATTGCGCCAGGCCATCAAGGCCGTGCACGCCTGCGGTGCGCGCGTGGCGCTCGATGATTTTGGCGATGGTCGCTCCAGCCTGCGGCTGTGGTCCGAGGTCAAGCCCGACTTCGTCAAGATCGACAAATACTTCGTCCACGACATCAGCGACCATCCCGAAAACCTGCAGATGCTGCAGGCCATCAAAGGCATTGCAGATGTGTTTGGCACCCAGCTCATCGCCGAAGGCATCGAGACCAGCGACGACCTGCGCGCCCTGCGCGACCTGGACATCCCTTTTGGCCAAGGCTGGTTGCTGGGCCGCCCCGCCCCCGCGCCGCGCGAAGCGGTAGATGGCCCCGCGCTGGAGGTGATGCAAGACCGCCGCGTGGCCGTATTGCCCCACCTGGGACAAACGGCGCGCCCGGGCATTTTGCGCAGCCTGCTGGTGGTGCAGGCGCCCACAGCAGCCCCGGGCACCAGCAACGATGCCGTGGCAGCGATGTTCCACAAGCATCAAGGCCTGCACGCCCTGGCCGTGGTGGATGGCACCCGGCCCGTGGCCCTCATCAACCGCCAGCAGTTCATGAACCACTACGCCACCCTGTACTTTCGGGAAGTACACGGGCGCAAGCCCTGCATCGCGTTTGCCAACAACGCACCGCGGGTGGTGGAACTCGATTGTGATGTGGACCAACTTGTGGGCATCCTCACCTCACAGGACCAGCGCTACCTGAGCGACGGCTACATCGTGACCGACAACGGCCGCTACCTGGGCCTGGGCACCGGCGACCAGCTGGTGCGCGCGGTGACCGAGACACGCATCGAAGCTGCCCGCCACGCCAACCCGCTGACCTTTCTGCCGGGCAACATCCCCATCAGCCTGCACATGCAACGGCTGCTGGAGAGCGGTACCGAATTCGTGGCCTGCTATGCCGATCTGAACAATTTCAAGCCCTTCAACGACCACTATGGCTACTGGCGCGGCGACCAGATGATCCGCCTGGTCGCGCGCCTGGCCACGGCGCACTGCGACGCGCGGCGCGACTTCGTGGGCCACGTGGGCGGGGACGATTTCATGCTGATCTTTCAAAGCAGCAACTGGCTTCAGCGCTGCAAGAACATCGTTCATGACTTTGCACGCGAGGCCATCACCCTGTTCGACGAGCCCGCGCGGCAGGCCGGTGGCATCCAGGCCGAAGACCGGCACGGCGTGCAACGGTTTTTCCCGTGCACCACACTGGCCATCGGCGCCGTGCGCATCACGCCCGGGCGCTTTCGGCATGCCGAAGAGGTGGCCAACCTGGCCGCCGTGGCCAAACACGAGGCCAAGCAGGCCGCCACAGGGGTCGTGCTGTATGGTGGGTTTACCGAGTCGAGTCTGGGCGCACTGGCTGCGACGCGCGCGCTGCAGGATGTATTGGCGGCGTAAGGTCTGGCTGGATCGCGTCCCAAGGACGTAACACCGACGCAAAGACAGGGTTTGGCTCAACGGCATTAGGTTATTGACGTCAAACGGTTTAGGGCAAACAGGTCCGCTTGGCGCCCACAGCGGTCCGTCGGAGCACCGCCACAAAGCCGTCAATGGTGATGTAGGGAGCTATGGCCTGGGCGAGCAAGCCGCTTGCAGTATTTTTGCGAAGCAAATTTGTGCCCAGAGTGCAAGACATACCCTGCGAATTGGTCCGGTCTACATAACGTTGGGCGTCTTGGGGTAGTTCTCAGCGTATGCGACACTAGTGATTTACTATTGACACTAGTGTATTTCAGTGTGACACTAGTGCCTACATACATATAGGAGACTCAAATGCCACAGTTCACCGTTGATGAAGACTTGGCCGCATTGGTTGAGAAGTTAGCCAAGCCAAAGCCTTTCGAGAATCTTTCCTTCAATGCCGCATTGCGCCGCGTGCTCCAGGCGCAGATCCAGCCAAACAAAGTCGACTCCGAGTTGGAGCAACTACTTGCTGAATCTATGGCTTTGAAAAAGGGAACGAAAAAGGCTGCCTCACCTAGTCCTCAGCAATGGGCGGCAAGTGTCTCTGAATTGAAGACGAAGAAAGGCTTGGGTACATGGCAGGCTATCTGCGACGTCCTAAAGATTGAAACGGCCGGAGACTCGGCGAGAAGGAAGCTGCGGAATTGGGTGAAGACCAATCGTCCTAGTTGGCCACCGGTTCCTGAGCTCAGCGGGGATTGAAGATGCGACGCCCAACCCTTCATACCAGTGGACCTGAGTAAAAGCCGCGTAGACCCCTCAATTCGAACGTTGAGAGTCCGCCTCCACTACTAGTCGTAGAGTGCTCCTGGCCGATTCCTGCCGCCGCCCTCAACCCTCTCAAGGCACCGTAGACGCACCCGCCTCAAACCAACGGCCAATAAGCGCACGCTCTGCGTCGGTGATGCCCGTGGCGTTGTTCATGGGCATCAACTTTTGCACCACGGCCTGCTGGTAGATGGCCTGGGCGTGTTGCTTGACGTTGTCGGGCGAATCCAGCCGCAGGTTCTTCATCTGCACCTGCTCGCCGTGGCACATGTAGCAGCGCTGCTCCAGCACCGCCTGCACGGATTTATAGTCATTTTGGCCGCTAGCGCTGGATGCGATTGCTCCAGCAGCTCCTGAAACAGGAGCAACCGCCGCCGGCGTGGCCACCGGCGCCGGGCGCATCCACACGATGGCCCCCAAGATCACGGCCACACCGACCAAGGCGTAGGGCAGCGGGTTGCCATTGCGACCCAGCTTGTAGCCGTGGCGCATCACGAAAAATTGGCGGATAGCGGCACCCGCGAACATCATCAGGATGAGCACCAGCCAGTTTTGCGGGTGGCTCCAGGTAAAGCTGTAGTGGTTGCTGAGCATGGCAAACAGCACGGGCAGCGTGAAATACGTGTTGTGCACGCTGCGCTGCTTGCCGCGCTTGCCATGGATCGGGTCCACGGGCTGGCCGGCCTTGATCTGGCTGATGACCGTGCGCTGGCCGGGGATGATCCAGAAGAACACATTGGCGCTCATGGATGTGGCGATCATCGCGCCCACCAGCAAAAATGCGGCGCGGCCCGCAAACCAGTGGCAGGCCAGCCACGAGGCCACGCACACCAGCACCAGCACCAGCGCGCCCACAATGGCGTCGCCGTTCTTCTTCTGGCCAAAGATGCGGCAGATCGCGTCGTACAACAGCCAGAACACCACAAAAAATGCCAGGGCCACCGCGATGGCCGTGGCGGGCGCCCAGTCCATGCGCGACTTGTCTATGAGGTAGGTGCTGGCGCTGTACAGGTAAGACACCGTGAACAGCGCAAAGCCGCTGATCCAGGTGCTGTAACTTTCCCAGAAGAACCAGTGCAGATGGCCGGGCAGTTTGGGGGGCGACACCGCGAACTTGACCGGGTGGTAGAACCCGCCGCCGTGCACGGCCCACAGCTCGCCGCTGACACCCTGTTTTTTCAGGTCGTCGTCCTCGGGCGGCGTGAGGCTGCTGTCCAGAAAGACGAAGTAGAACGACGAGCCAATCCAGGCAATCGCAGTGATGACATGGACCCAGCGCAAGAGCAGGTTGGCCCAGTCGAGAAAGTAGCTTTCCATATCTCAACCTTGGTGGCGCAGGGGCGCCACATTGAACGTGTTTGTGATCTCGCAGGGGACCGCGTTGGAGCGCAATCGGGATGAGTGGATGCTCCGGATGCGCCGCATGGGCTAATGCCCATGCAAGCAGCCGGGGCGTCCAATCGCCCAATTTCGCTCCAACCCTTCGGGCAGTGGTCTTTGCGGGCGGTCTACGGCGTTGCGGCGCTTGCGGATAGCCGAGCTATCCACTGCGCACCGCGCCTAGCATTCCATCCCGCAAAGACCGCTGCGCGGCCCCTGAGAGACCACAAACACGTTCTTACAACCTGCTCACCACTGCGGGCGCTCTGAGCAGAAGAAGAGGTCGCGCACCTGGGCAGGAATCCTGCTGGGCACCGCTGCGACCGATGGATCAAAGTGTATGCAGGAATTGTTCCCGATTCCAGCCCCACCCTGGGGCCGCGGGGCCGGAGTTACCCTCGGTCTCCTCCGTTCAGGGTCTGCAAAAGCTGCGCCGCCACGGCCACGGCAATCACCTCGGGCTCTTTGCCCGCGATGCCGGGGATGCCAATGGGACAGGTGACCTCCGCCATTTCTTCGGGTGCAAAACCGCGCCCATGCAGGCGGTTGGCAAACGTCGCCCATTTGGTCTGGCTGCCAATGAGCCCGATGAAAGGCAGATCCCCCTGCTCGCGCTGGCGGCGCAGGCAGGCCGCCACCACATCCAGATCTTCGGCGTGGCTGAAGCTCATGATCAGCACACGGCTGCCCGGGGCCAGGCGGGGCACGGCCAGTTGCACGGGCTCGGAGTGTTCGCACACCACCCCCTCGGGCGGGTCGGGCGGGAACACACCGTCCCGGCTGTCGATCCAGGTCAATGCAAACGGCAAAGGGGCCAGCACCCGCGCCAGCGCATGGCCCACATGCCCGCCACCAAACAGCGCCACAGGATGCAGCCGGGGCGCGAGGCGGCTGGCCAGCCCGGCGGCGTTGCCCGCAGCCAGCGTCTCAAAGCCCAAGTGCACCACCCCGCCACAGCATTGCCCCAGTGCCGGACCCAGTGCAAACCGCAGGGGCGTGGGGCCGGCATCGTGCCCCCCCACCAGACGGCGGCGCGCCTCGGCAATGGCCTGCAGCTCCAGGTGCCCGCCACCGATCGTGCCGACCAGGCCGTCGGCAAACACCGCCATCCAGGCCCCGGGTTCACGCGGCACGGACCCTTGGGTAGACTCCACGGTTACCAGACAGGCTGGCCCGGCAATCAAGCCATCCAGCAACCTACGCAAATTCGTCACCGTTATCCCTTTGTAACGCCCCACCATCGCTGCCGGGTTATCGTGCCAGCAGCCCCTGTAACCCTTCACACCATGCCCGATACGCCGTCCACCCGCCCCACCGGAAAGCGCAGCCACTGGTTGCTCGCAGGCATCATGGCCGCTGGCGCAGCACTGCTGTCGGCCTGCAAAGCCCCCCCTGAACCAGCACCCGCCCCCGACAGCATCCCATCCACCAGTGCGGACACGAGCGGCGTCAAAGGCCCCGTCCCTGCAACAGCTGGCTCAGCGCGCCCCTCGGCAGCGGCCACGCCCCAAGCCTATCGGCAAGATGCGGCCACGCACCTGTATGGCTTGAACCGCGAGCGCGTCTTCAAAGGCAAGCTCCCCCCGCAGTTGTATGCCATCGGCGTGCTGCAGCTGGACATCGACCGCACGGGCAAGGTCACCCGCCTGCACTGGATGCGTGCCCCCCGCCATGCGCCCGAAGTGGTCACCGAGATCGAGCGCACCGTGCGCGCTGCAGCACCGTTCCCGGTGCCAACCCGCATGGGCAAGGTCACTTACACCGAGACCTGGCTGTGGGACAAGAGCGGGCATTTTCAGCTCGATACATTGACCGAAGGCCAACTCTGAAACACCGTCTGTGCCTCGCCCCCGTGACTGGTGCGCAGCGCCCGACTCACACCTGACACTGGCGCGGCACAGGCCAGGGCTGCCGCGCAAGGGCCGCCCCGCCGCGCTGGCGGCGTCGCCCTGCGGGGGGAGATGCGAAGCGGCGCAGGGGGTTTCTCATCACGAACCTCGGTACGTCGAATAGCTCCAGGGGCTGACCAACAAAGGCACGTGGTAGTGCTGGTCGGTATGGGCAACGCCAAAATCCAGGCTCACCTGGTTGAGGAAATTGGGTTCAGGCAGCTCCACGCCCTTGGCCTTGAAGTACCCCGCCACGTCAAAACGCAACCGGTACGTGCCGGTGCGCAGGCTGGTGTTGTCGAACAGGGGCGCATCGGTGCGGCCATCGTGGTTCAACACCAGACGCTTGATGAGCGTGGCAGCATCGCCATGGGTCGAGTACAGGGCGACCTCCATGCCGGCGGCGGGGCAGCCATGCATGGTGTCCAGAACGTGGGTACTGAGGCCCATAGGGAATCTCCTGAAGTGGGAACCACGGTCCATCGGCGACGATTGCCGGATCGCAGTGTGTAGACCAAAAGTGTATACACTTTTCGCCATCCACCGTATCATGCAGCCATGGAATCCTCATCCACCAGCGCCATTGTTGAAGCGCTGACCCGCGCCATCGTAGAACATCGCCTGCAGCCCGGCACCAAGCTCGCCGAGCAAAAGCTGGCCGACCACTTTGGCGTGTCGCGCACCCTGGTGCGCCAGGCGCTGTTTCAGTTAGCACAGAACCGTCTGGTCACGCTGGAGCCCGCGCGCGGCGCGTTTGTCTCCACCCCCTCGGTCGAAGAAGCGCGCCAGGTGTTTGCCGTGCGCCGCATGCTGGAGACCGAGATGACCCGCGCTTTTGTGCGCAGCGTGACACCCGCCAAGATCAAGGCCCTGCGCGCCCACGTCGCCAGCGAGAAAGCCGCCATGGGCACGGCCGATGCCAGCAGCCGCACCGAGCTGCTGGGCGACTTTCATGTGCGCATGGCCGAACTCATGGGCAACGAGGTACTGGCGCAGATGCTGGGCGACTTGATCTCACGCTGCGCCCTCATCACGCTGATGTACCAGTCGGCCAGCGCAGCCGAGCATTCGCACGAAGAACATGCCGACATCGTGACCGCCCTGGCCGCGCGCGATGAAGACCGCTCCGTGCACCTCATGCAGAGCCACCTCGAACATGTGGAAGCCAGCCTGACCTTTGACCGCAAGCGCCCGGCCAGCGACCTGGCCGCAGCCCTGGCCCCCATGACAGCCTGACCCCTGACGTTTGTTTTCACCGCCCATGATCTACGACTCCACCCAAGCCTACCCCCGCGACCTGATCGGCTACGGCAAGAACCCGCCCCACGCGCACTGGCCCGGCGGCGCCCGCATTGCCGTGCAGTTCGTGCTGAACTACGAAGAAGGCGGCGAGAACGCCGTGCTGCATGGCGATGCGGGCAGCGAACAGTTCCTCTCCGAAATGTTCAACCCCGCCAGTTACCCCGAGCGGCACATGAGCATGGAAGGCATCTACGAATACGGCTCGCGGGCGGGCGTGTGGCGCATCCTGCGCGAGTTTGAAACGCGGGGCCTGCCGCTCACCGTGTTCGGCGTGTCCACCGCCCTGCAGCGCCACCCCGAACTCACCGCCGCTTTCGTGGAGCTGGGCCATGAAATTGCCTGCCACGGCCTCAAGTGGATCCACTATCAGCACATCCCCGAAGAGGTGGAGCGCGCCCACATGGCCGAGGCCATGGCCATCATCGAGCGCCTGACGGGCCCGCGCGCAAGCGCGGAAGGCCAGGTGCACGGCCTGGGCTGGTACACCGGCCGTGACAGCCCCAACACCCACCGCCTGGTGGCCGACTTTGGCGGTTTTGAGTACGACAGCGACTACTACGGCGACGACCTGCCCTTTTGGATGAAGGTCCAGCGCAGTGACGGCAGCGTGGCCCCGCAGCTTATCGTGCCCTACACACTCGACTGCAACGACATGCGTTTTGCGCTGCCCCAGGGCTTCTCGCACGCAGACCCGTTCTTCCAGTACCTGAAAGACACGTTTGATGCGCTGTATGCCGAAGGCGACCCCGCCGGCGACAACGCGCCCAAGATGATGAGCATTGGCATGCACTGCCGCCTGCTGGGCCGCCCTGGCCGGATCACGGCGCTGCAGCGCTTTCTGGACCACATCGCGCAGCACGACAAGGTGTGGGTGGCCCGGCGGATCGACATTGCCCGCCACTGGGCGCAACACCACCCGGCCCCCATTTTTTGAATCAAATCGACCTCTAGCGCATACAAAATATGCGCTAGCAGCTCACTTTTTTGAAGCACACACCATGCCCCTGACGCTGGAACAAATCAACACCGCGGGCACCGCCGACGCCCTGCAAATGCTCGACGGCGTGTACGAGCATTCGCCATGGATCGCCGAGCAGGCGCTCGCGCAGCGCCCATTTCGCGCGCTGGCTCACCTCAAGCATGCAATGGCCCAGGTGGTGCGCACGGCCCCAGCCGAGGCGCAGCTCGGCCTGATCCGTGCCCACCCCGAGCTGGCAGGCAAGGCCATGGTGGCCCAGAGCCTCACTGCCGAATCCACCAACGAGCAATCGAAGGCGGGCCTGACGCAGTGCACGCCCGAAGAATTCGCACGCATCCAGCAGCTCAACGCCGACTACAACGCGCGTTTTGGTTTCCCGTTCATCCTGGCCGTGCGCGGGCCACGCGGCACGGGGTTGAACAAGCAGCAAATCATCGACACCTTTGCGCGGCGGCTGGACAACCACCCCGCGTTCGAGGTGGCCGAGGCGCTGCGCAACATCCACCGCATCGCCGAAATTCGCCTCACCGACAAGTTTGCGGCCGAGCCCCTGCTGGGCAACGATGTGTGGGACTGGCACGAGAAACTGGCAGAGCACTCTGACCCCGGCTTTGCCGAAAAGGGCCAGCTCACGGTGACTTACCTCACCGACGCCCACCGTGCCTGCGCCCAGCGCATCAGCCACTGGATGCGCGACTGTGGCTTTGACGAGGTCGAGGTCGACGCCGTGGGCAATGTGGTGGGCCGCTACCACCCGGCTGCTGGTGCAACGACGCCAGGCAAGTACCTGATGACCGGCTCGCACTACGACACCGTGCGCAACGGCGGCAAGTACGACGGCCGCCTGGGCATCTTCGTGCCCATGGCCTGCGTGCGCGAGTTGTACCGCGCGGGCAAGCGCCTGCCCTTCGGTATCGAGGTGATCGGCTTTGCGGAAGAAGAAGGCCAGCGCTACAAGGCCACCTTCCTGGGCTCGGGCGCACTCATCGGGCATTTCAACCCCGCCTGGCTGGACCAGAAGGATGCCGGCGGCGTCACCATGCGCGAGGCCATGCAGCATGCAGGCCTGTGCATTGACGACATTGCCAAGCTGCAGCGTGACCCGGCGCAATACCTGGGCTTCATCGAAGTCCACATCGAACAAGGCCCCGTGCTCAACGAGCTGGACCTGCCACTGGGCGTGGTCACATCCATCAACGGCGGCGTGCGCTACGTGGGCGAAATGATCGGCATGGCCAGCCACGCAGGCACCACCCCCATGGACCGCCGCCGCGATGCCGCCGTGGCCGTGGCCGAGCTGGCGCTGTACATCGAGCAGCGCGCCGCCAAGGACGGCGACTCGGTGGGCACCATCGGCCTGCTCAGTGTGCCCGGCGGCTCCATCAACGTGGTGCCGGGCCGCTGCCAGTTCAGCCTGGACCTGCGCGCCCCCACCGACCCGCAACGCGACGCGCTGGTGAAGGACGTGCTCGACCAGTTGGGCCAGATCGCCGCACGGCGCGGCATGCGCTACACGCTGGAAGAATCCATGCGCGCCGCCGCCGCCCCCAGCGCAGCCGCCTGGCAGCACCGCTGGGAGCGGGCCGTGGACGCCCTGGGCGTGCCCGTGTTCCGCATGCCCAGTGGCGCAGGCCATGACGCCATGAAGCTGCACGAAATCATGCCGCAGGCCATGCTGTTTGTGCGCGGAGAGAACTCCGGCATCAGCCACAACCCACTCGAATCCACCACCAATCACGACATGCAGTTGGCGGTGGATGCCTTCTCGCATGTCCTGCAACAGCTCTCCGAGGAAACGCCCGCATGACCACCACCGCACCGACCGACTACAGCGCACTGGATGCCTGGATCGACCAGCACTTTGACGAGGAAGTCCGCTTTTTGCAGGCCCTGGTGCGCGTGCCCACCGACACACCGCCCGGCAACAACGCACCCCACGCCGAACGCACGGCCGAGCTGCTCAAGGACTTCGGCTACGAGGCCGAAAAACATGCCGTGCCGACCGCTGACGTGTTGGCCTATGGCATGGAGTCCATCACCAACCTCATCGTGCGCAGACCGTATGGCGATGGTGGCAAGACCATTGCCCTCAACGCCCACGGCGACGTGGTGCCCCCCGGCGAAGGCTGGACACACGACCCCTACGGCGCCGAGATCGTCGACGGCAAGATGTACGGCCGCGCCACCGCCGTGAGCAAGGGCGACTTCGCCAGCTTCACCTTTGCACTGCGCGCGCTGGAAGCCGTGGCCCGACCCGCCCGTGGTGCAGTGGAACTGCACTTCACCTATGACGAAGAGTTTGGCGGCGAACTCGGCCCCGGCTGGCTGCTGCAAAAGGGCCTGACCCAACCCGACCTGATGATCGCCGCGGGCTTCAGCTACGAAGTGGTGACGGCCCACAACGGCTGCCTGCAGATGGAAGTGACGGTGCACGGCAAGATGGCCCACGCCGCCGTGCCACACACCGGCGTAGACGCGCTGCAGGGCGCGGTGCACATCCTGAACGCGCTGTACGCACAGAACCAGGAGTACCTGAAAGTCACGTCCAATGTGGCGGGCATCAAGCACCCCTACCTCAACGTCGGTCGCATCGAAGGTGGCACCAACACCAACGTGGTGCCCGGCAAGGTCACGTTCAAGCTCGACCGCCGGATGATCCCCGAGGAGAACCCGGTGGAAGTGGAAACCACCATTCGCCGCATCATCAATCAGGCGGCAGCAGAGCGCGCGGGCATCAGCGTCGATATCAAACGCCTGCTGCTGGCCAACGCCATGACGCCGCTGGCGGGCAACCAGCCTCTGGTGGATGCCATCCAGAAGCATGCACAGGCGGTGATGGGCGAGCCCTTGCCCGCCGTGGGCACTCCGCTGTACACCGATGTGCGCCTGTATGTAGAGCGCGGCATTCCCGGCGTGATCTACGGCGCTGGCCCGCGCACCGTGCTGGAGTCGCACGCCAAGCGCGCCGATGAGCGCCTGGACCTGGAAGACCTGCGCCGCGCCACCAAGGTGATCGCGCGCACGCTCAAAGACTTGCTGGCGTAAGCCGCCGATACGCGGGCTGCATGGCCTGCGTATGCAATCTGCATAACCCAGTAGCGGCGCGCACAGCGCGCCAGTTCTACACTTGCTGCGGGCACATTCCTCCGGGAATGCGCCCGCATTTCATTTGGAACAGATCAATAACACCGGAGCACCTACCAATGAACATCCGCCACACCCTGCTGGCTGGCAGCGTCGCGCTGGCACTGGCCAGCCTGACCGCCTGCGGCAGCACACCGCCAACCGCCAAGGCCAGTCCGCCGGCCTCTGCACCCGCTGCACAACAGACGGCAGCGGCCCAGGCCGCCAGTGCCGCCTATGACTTCGACATGGATGTGTTCCACCCCGTGGTGGCGCGCAACGGCATGGTCGCCACCGAGCAGGAACTCGCCTCGCAAGTGGGCCTGGACATCCTCAAGGCGGGTGGCAACGCAGTAGACGCGGCCGTAGGTATCGGCTTTGCACTGGCTGTGGCCCTGCCCAATGCGGGCAACCTGGGCGGCGGCGGATTCATGATGGTGCACGACGCCAAGACCGGCAAAAGCGTGGCCCTCGATTTCCGCGAAGTGGCACCGATCAAGGCCACGCGCGACATGTACCTCGATGCCAAGGGCAACGTGGTGGATGGCAAGTCGCTGTTCACCCACTACGCCGTGGGCGTGCCCGGCACCGTGGCCGGTATGGAGCATGCGCTCAAGAGCTGGGGCACCCTGCCCCTGTCGCGCGTGATCGCCCCGGCCATCGAGCTGGCGGACAAGGGCTTCCCGGTCAGCGAAACGCTGGCCAAGATCCTGCAGCAGGAAAAGAAGAACATGGGCAAGTGGCCCGCCACCCAGGCCATCTTCTGGAAGAACGGCGAGCCCCTGAAGGTGGGCGACGCGCTGGTGCAAAAGGACCTGGCCCAGTCCATGCGCCTGATCAGCCAGCAGGGCGCCAAGGCATTTTACGAGGGCGAAATTGCCCAGAAGATCGCGGCCGAGATGGCGCCACATGCTGGCGCCCTCACCCTGCAGGACCTGCGCGAGTACAAGGTGGCCGAGCGCGTACCCACGCGCGGCACCTACCGTGGCTATGAGATCGTGACCATGCCGCCACCCTCCTCCGGCGGCCCACACCTGGTGCAGATCCTGAACATGCTGGAGCCCCTGCCCCTGGCCCAGTGGGGCCCCAACAGCGCGCAGACCATCCACTACATGGCCGAAAGCATGAAGTTGGCGTACGCCGACCGCGCAGAGTACCTGGGTGACCCGGATTTTGTGAAGATCCCGCTCAAGGGCCTGACCTCCAAGCTCTACGCCGAATCGCTGGCCAAGGGCATCGACGCCAACACCGCACGCTCGGGCAAGAGCATCAAGCCCGGACAGCCCCAGCCGTATGAAAGCGACCAGACCACCCACTACTCCGTGGTGGACAAGGCCGGCAACGCCGTGGCGGTGACCTACACACTGAACACCAACTTCGGCAGCGGCATCGTCGCCAAGGGCACGGGCATTTTGCTGAACAACGAGATGGACGACTTCTCGGCCAAGCCCGGCGTGGCCAATGCCTACGGCCTGGTCGGCGGCGACGCCAACGCAGTCGCAGCCAAGAAGCGCCCCCTGTCGTCCATGACGCCCACCCTGGTGCTCAAGGACGGCAAGCCCACCCTGGTGACCGGCAGCCCCGGCGGCGCGCGCATCATCACCACGGTGCTGCAGACGGTGGTGAACACGATTGACTTTGGCATGAACCCCGCTGAAGCCGCTGCGGCACCGCGTGTGCACCACCAATGGACGCCCGATGAGTTGCGTGTGGAAAAGGGCCTGTCGCCCGACACCATCGCACTGCTCAAGCAACGCGGCCACAACATCGCCGTGAAGCCCTCGATGGGCCGCACGCAGACGATCCAGCTGCGTGGCGGTGCGATGTACGGGTATTCGGACCCACGCAATCCCGACGGCAAAACCCTGGGCTATTGAATACGTCAAATTTGATAGCAATGAGCGCTTGATGGACAAGCGCTAGCAGCCAAAATCACGAAAAATCCCGCTCGCCCCCAAGGCCTGCGGGATTTTTCATGGGCCGCGCCACAGGGCACGCCCCACCCCGCCCCGCCATACGCATGGATTTGCCCGCGATCGTTCGCAGAAAAAGTGGGCCGCCAGCGTCGCAGTGCGCCATGCCCCCGCTCAGGTGTCCACCCTGCGTCCGCTCCATAGACCGCACCCGGCACCAGAGTGAGGCCATCGCTTTCCCCGCTGGGCGAGGCGGGGTGGAGTGGGGTGGGCAAGAAGACTGCGGTGTTGCGCAGCGCGCGCCTTTCTGCCAGCGGAGGCCATGGACCACCGCAGCCTCAGTGACATCCAGTGCGGCCTCACAGCACGCACCACGCGGGGAGCATCGCTGTACCCACAAGCACATGCTGGCGCGCGTGGGCCACATGGAAGGCACACTGCCCCCTGCCCCCTGGTATCGGCCGCCTGCGTGAATCCCTGGCGCCACTGACCAGAAAACGCGCCACGGCACCCTCCAAGAATCAGGACTGGACACAGCCTCCACCGGCTCCAGGCAGCTACAGGCGGCGGCCCCACACTGTCAGGCGGCCCTCACTTCAAAGGTGTGGCCGGTTTTTGGCCGCCTGTTCTAAGGGTTTACCGGGATAAGCGTGTTCGATCATTTTGTATACGATTTTTGTATGGACATCTGTGCACCATCTGGCGCCCGTGTCCATGCCGTATTCACACCGAAACACCCGAAGGACACCCATGAACCCGCCCGTACACCCCGTGGACGAACACCTGCCCCTGGGGCGACTCACGGCGCTGGGCCTGCAGCATGTGCTGGTGATGTACGCCGGCGCCGTGGCCGTGCCGCTCATCGTGGGCCGCGCGCTCAACCTGACGCCCGACCAGGTGGCCAAACTGATCTCGGCAGACCTCTTCGTCTGTGGACTGGTCACGCTGATCCAGGCACTGGGTGCCTCGCGCTGGTTTGGCATCCAGCTGCCCGTGATGATGGGCGTGACGTTCGCCTCGGTGGCGCCCATGATCTCGATGGCGCAAAGCACGGGGGGTACGGCCGGGGCCGGGCTGATTTTTGGCTCGGTGATCGGCGCGGGGGTGATCTCGATCCTGATTGCACCGCTGGTCAGCCGCATGCTGCGGTTCTTTCCACCCGTGGTCACCGGCACCATCATTGCGGTCATCGGCATCAGCCTGATGCGCGTGGGCATCAACTGGATTTTTGGGAACCCGGTAGGCCCCACGGCACCCAATGTGGTGAACCCAGAACACATCAAATGGCTGAGCGAGATGCAGTCCGTCGCCGGCGCACCAGGCTCATCGTTGCCGCCCGTCCCCAAGGGCTTCGCGGTGGTGCCCACGGTGCCCAACCCCAAATATGCGGACCTGACCGGCGTGGGCATCTCGGGTCTGGTGCTGTTGTCCATATTGCTGATCGCCAAGTTTGCCAAGGGCTTCATCGCCAACATCTCGGTGCTGCTGGGTATCGTGATCGGTGCGGTGGTGGCGGTGGCCATGGGCATGATGAACTTCGACAAAGTGACCAAGGCGCAGTGGTTTGACCTGGTGCTGCCGTTCGAGATTGCAGGCCCCGTGTTCGACCCTGTCCTGATATTGACCATGACCCTGGTGATGATCGTGGTGATGATCGAATCCACCGGCATGTTCCTGGCCCTGGGCGAAATGACCGACCGCAAGGTGGACCAGGCCGCTCTCACACGCGGCCTGCGCACCGACGGCCTGGGCACGCTGTTGGGCGGCATCTTCAACACCTTTCCGTACACCAGCTTCTCGCAGAACGTGGGGCTGGTCGCCGTCACGGGCGTCAAGAGCCGATTCGTCTGCGTGGCGGGCGGCGTGATCCTGATCGTGCTGGGGGTGCTGCCCAAAATGGCCGCGCTGGTCGAATCGCTGCCCACGATGGTGCTGGGCGGCGCGGGCCTGGTGATGTTCGGCATGGTCGCGGCCACGGGCATCCGCATCCTGGGCGGGGTGGACTTCAAGAACAACCGTTTCAACGCCATGATCGTGGCGGTATCGATCGGCGTGGGCATGGTCCCGCTGATTGCGCCCAACTTCCGCCAATGGATGCCACATGCCATCCATCCCCTCATTGAATCCGGTATCCTGCTGGCCTCGATCGCGGCTGTGGCCCTGAACGTTTTCTTCAATGGCGCCAGCCGCGACACCTCCGCCGCTGTGAACGCCGCACGCCAGGCCGACGCCCACTAGGCCTGACGCCTGCCCGCTGCCTGAAAACTGCACACCCCCTGACAGCCCCGGCTGCCAGGGGGTTTTGGTTTCATGCTGCATACGCATAAACCTGCATGCCAGCGCCCCACGCCATCGGGTACGCTTGTTTTGCATTCCGCCGAGGACTTCCAGGATTTTTGTATGACACAGAACATTTCCGCCGCCGAGCAGGCCCTGCGCGACGCTGCCCGCGAATACCACCGCAACCCCACCCGCGGCAAGATTGCCGTCACCCCTACCAAACCCTTGTCCAACCAGCGCGACCTGTCGCTGGCGTACTCGCCGGGCGTGGCCTACCCTTGCCTGGACATCGCGGCAGACCCGTCCAAAGCGTTTGACTACACCTCGCGCGGCAACCTCGTGGCCGTGATCACCAACGGCACGGCCGTGCTCGGCCTGGGCGACATCGGCCCGCTGGCCAGCAAACCCGTGATGGAGGGCAAGGGCTGCCTGTTCAAGAAGTTTGCGGGCGTCGATGTGTTCGACATCGAGCTGGCCGAGCGCGACCCCGACAAACTCATCGAGATCATTGCGGCGCTGGAGCCCACGCTGGGCGGCATCAACCTGGAAGACATCAAGGCGCCCGAGTGTTTCTACATCGAGCAAGAGCTGTCCAAGCGCATGAACATCCCGGTGTTCCATGACGACCAGCATGGCACGGCCATCATCAGCAGCGCCGCATTGCTCAACGGCCTGGAGCTGGTGGGCAAGCAGATCGACCAGGTCAAGATCGCGGTCTCGGGCGCGGGTGCCGCTGCCATTGCCTGCGTGAACGTGATGGTGGGCCTGGGCGTGAAGCTGGGGAACATCTTCATGTGCGACTCCAAGGGCGTGATCTATGAAGGCCGCCCCGGCGGCTATGACGAATCGAAAGCGCGCTACGCCCAGAAGACCGAGGCCCGCACACTGGCCGATGCCGTCAACGGCGCCGACGTGTTCCTGGGCTGCTCGGCCCCTGGCGTGCTCACCGCCGAGATGGTCAAGACCATGGGCACCAAGCCCATCATCCTGGCGCTGGCCAACCCCGAGCCCGAGATCCGCCCCGAACTGGCCAAGGCCGTTCGCCCCGACTGCATCATCGCCACAGGCCGCTCGGACTACCCGAACCAGGTCAACAACGTCCTGTGTTTCCCCTACATCTTCCGGGGCGCACTCGACTGCGGTGCCACCAAGATCACCGAAGCCATGAAGCTGGCCTGCGTGCGCCAGATTGCCGACCTGGCCAAGGCCGACATCAGCGAAGAAGTGGCCAGCGCCTATGCGGGCAAAGAGCTGACCTTCGGCCCCGACTACCTGATCCCCACGCCGTTTGATTCGCGCCTGATCCTCAAGATCGCGCCCGCCGTGGCCAAGGCTGCGGCTGAATCGGGCGTGGCCACGCGCCCCATCGAAGACATGGAGGCCTACAAGGAAACGCTGTCGCGCTTTGTCTACCAGACCGGCATGCTGATGCGCCCCGTGATCAACGCGGCCAAGGCCCTGCCCGATGCCCAAAAGCGCGTGGCCTATGCCGATGGCGAAGACGAACGTGCGCTGCGCGCCGCACAGATGGCGATCGACGACAAGATTGCCGTGCCCATCCTCATCGGCCGCCCCGCCGTGATTGCGGCCCGCATCGAGAAGGCCGGGCTGCGCATGCAGCTCGGCAAGGATGTGGAGGTCTGCAACCCTGAGGACGACCCCCGCTTTCGCCAATACTGGGAGCACTACCACCAATTGCTCAAGCGCGACGGCGCGACGGCCGAGGTGGCCAAGGCCGCCGTACGGCGCTCCAACACCATCATTGCCTCGCTGATGGTCAAGCTGGGCGATGCCGACGCCATGATCTGCGGCCTGGTGGGCACGTACGAGACGCATCTGGAGCGCATCCACAGCATCATCGGCCGCCAGGAAGGCGTGAACGACTACGCCGCCCTGAACGCGCTGATGACCAGCCGAGGCACGCTGTTCATCGCCGACACCTACGTCAACGAAGACCCCACGGCGCAGCAGCTGGCGGACATCGCCTGGATGTCGGTGCAGGAAGTCCAGCGGTTTGGCCTGCCCCCCAAGGTGGCCTTCCTGTCGCACTCCAGTTACGGCTCATCCAAACGCGCATCGGCCAAGAAGATGCGCCTGGCCCGCGACCTGTTCGTAGCCGCCCACCCCGAGATCGAGTGCGATGGCGAACTGCACGGCGACGCCGCGCTGGAGCCGAACATCCGCAACGCCTACATGGCGGACTCGACACTGACCGACTCGGCCAACCTGCTGATCTGCCCGAACCTGGACGCGGCCAACATCCTGTACAACGTGCTCAAGACCACCACCAGCGGGGGTGTCACGGTGGGGCCCATCCTCATGGGCGCCGCCGCCACGGCCTACATCCTGACCCCGGCCGCCACCGTGCGCCGGGTGCTCAACATGACGGCCCTGGCCGTGGCCAGCGCAGCCGCCCGGCCACGCTGAGTGCGCTGGGCCGGCCGTGCGCAGGCCAGTCCACCCACCGTTTCAACGGGGCCTACGGGCCCCGTTTTTCATGGGTACGACAGCCCTTCGCACCGCGCCTGCACCATTTGGGGAAACCCAGCATGTCTGCATGCACCACTTCGGTGAACAATGGGGCACGGCAAAACACCCACATGCGCAAACCGGGCATCGTTTTTGCTGACTGCAGGTGTATGGCCCCTGGATGGGGCCCATGCCTTCCCTCACCGCATTTCCCCTCGCCCGACAGGAGCCCCCGATGAAAAAAAGACTGTTCATGCAAACCGCTGCCGCCCTGGCCCTGATCGGCAGCACCTCGCTGGCCCAGGCGCAAGCCACCACGCCCATCAAGTTTCAGCTCGACTGGCGTTTTGAGGGCCCTGCCGCCCTGTTCCTGCAGCCCGTGGCCAAGGGCTACTTCAAGGCTGCGGGCCTGGACGTGACCGTGGACGCCGGCAACGGCTCGGGCGGTGCCGTGCAGCGAGTGGCCTCGGGCACCTATGACATGGGCTTTGCCGACCTGGCCGCCGTGATGGAATTCCACGCCAACAACCCCGACGCGCAGAACAAGCCCGTGGCGGTGATGATGGTTTACAACAACACGCCCGCTTCGGTCATGGCACTCAAGAAGAGCGGTATCACCAAACCTGCCGACCTGGCCGGCAAGAAGCTGGGCGCACCCGTATTCGACGCAGGCCGCCGCGCGTTCCCCATCTTCCAGAAGGCCAACGGCATCGGCAGCGTGCAGTGGACCGCCATGGACCCCCCGCTGCGCGAAACCATGCTGGTGCGCGGCGACGTGGACGCCATCACGGGCTTCACATTCACCTCGCTCCTGAACCTGGAAGCCCGTGGTGCCAAGGCGGCCGACGTGGTGGTGCTGCCCTATGCGGACTTCGGCGTGAAGCTCTATGGCAACGTGATCATCGCGTCGCCGAAGCTCGTCAAGGAGAACCCCGCTGCCATCAAGGCCTTCCTCTCGGCGTTTGCCAAGGGCGCCAAGGAAGTGATCGCCAACCCCGCCGCTGCCATCGAGCATGTGAAGGCGCGTGACGGCATCGTGAACGTGCCGCTCGAAACCCGCCGCCTGCAGCTGGCCATCGACACCGTCATCAACAGTCCCGACGCCCGCGCCGAAGGTTTTGGCAAGGCGGTGCCGGGCCGCCTGTCGCTGATGGCGTCGCAGGTGTCGGATGCTTTCAACACCAAGACGCGTGTGAACGCCGACGACGTGTGGAACCCCAGCTTTTTGCCCAGCGCGACCGAGCTGAACATCCTGCCCAAGAAGTAATCACTATTAATTTGATAGCTTCAGGCGCATGATTGACTAGCGCTTGCGGCTATTTTTAGCAAAAAACTTCCATGCAGGCTGCTGACAACTATTTTGTGGATTTCCGGGACGTCTGGCTCGCCTACAACGACGAGCTGCGTGCCAAGAACCAGTTTGCGGTCGAAGCCATCGACCTGCAGGTGCGCCAGGGCGAATTCATCGCCATCGTCGGCCCCTCGGGCTGCGGCAAGTCCACCTTCATGAAGCTGGCCACCGGTTTGAAGATGCCCTCCATGGGCAAGATCCTCATCGACGGGCAGCCGGTGACGGGGCCGCTCAAGGTGTCGGGCATGGCCTTCCAGGCGCCTTCGCTGCTGCCCTGGCGCACCACGGTGGATAACGTGCTGCTGCCGCTAGAAATCGTCGAGCCCTACCGCAGCCACTTCAAGCAAAAGCGCAAGGAATACGAAGAGCGCGCCCGCAAGCTGCTGCAAAAGGTGGGGCTGGCGGGCTATGAGGACAAGTTCCCCTGGCAGCTGTCGGGCGGCATGCAGCAGCGCGCCAGCATCTGCCGCGCGCTGATCCACGAGCCCAAGATGCTGCTGCTGGACGAGCCGTTTGGCGCGCTGGATGCCTTCACCCGCGAAGAGCTCTGGTGCATCCTGCGCGACCTGTGGACCGAACAGAGATTCAACGTGATCCTCGTCACCCACGACCTGCGGGAGTCGGTCTTTCTGGCCGACACCGTGTATGTGATGAGCAAGAGCCCCGGGCGTTTTGTGGTGCGCAAAGAGATCGAGTTGCCCCGCCCACGCGACCTGGAGGTGACCTACACCAAGGAGTTCACCGACATCGTGCATGAACTGCGCGGCCACATTGGCGCACTGCGAAAAGCAGGCGCGCCCATCCAGCAGTAACCCGGAAATCTCCCCACCATGCACAAGAAAACCGTAGAGCGCTGGTCCCCCTGGATCTTGCTGGGCGCCACCATCCTGCTGTGGCAAATCGTCTGCTCGGCCTTCAATGTGTCCGAGTTCATCTTCCCCAGCCCCTGGGCCATTGCCACCCAACTGGTGGAATTTGGCGGCGTCATCGCAGGCCATGCCTGGCGCACCTTCTGGGTGACCATGGCAGGCTTTGGCCTTGCCATCGTCGTAGGGGTGCTGCTGGGCTTTGTGATCGGTAGCTCACGCCTGGCCTATGCCGCCGTGTATCCGCTGATGACGGCCTTCAACGCACTGCCCAAGGCGGCGTTCGTGCCCATCCTCGTGGTGTGGTTCGGCATTGGCGTGGGCCCGGCCATCCTCACGGCCTTTCTCATCAGTTTCTTCCCCATCATGGTCAACATCGCCACCGGCCTCGCCACCCTGGAGCCCGAGCTGGAAGACGTGCTGCGCGTGCTGGGCGCCAAGCGCTGGGACGTGCTGACCAAGGTGGGCCTGCCGCGATCCATGCCGTACTTCTACGGCTCGCTCAAGGTGGCCATCACGCTGGCGTTTGTGGGCACCACGGTGTCGGAGATGACCGCTGCGAATGAAGGCATTGGCTACCTGCTCATCAGCGCGGGCTCGTCCATGCAGATGGGCCTGGCGTTTGCGGGCCTGATGGTGGTGGGCGCCATGGCCATGGTGATGTACGAGCTGTTCAGTGCCATCGAAAAGCGCACCACCGGCTGGGCGCACCGGGGCTCGCAAGGCGAGTGAATTGGCACGGACGGCCGTCAAAAAAACAGCCGAAACACCCCTAGCGCTTATCTGCAAAGCGCTAGCAGCTACATTTTTAGGAGTGAATAACACCATCCACGGTGTAAGAGCACCGCCGCCGCTATACTTCGCGCCCCGTTGCACCGCAGGATCGCCCGGCATGCGCTTGACCGCTTTTTTCCACCCGCTGGCCACCCACGCCACCGTGACCGTGCTGGCAGCCCTGGCCCTGACCGCATGTGGTGGCACCACGCCCACCCGGCCCGACGCGGGGACGCAGCCCCCTCTTCCCACCTCCGCTCCCCCCATTCGCGTGGGCATTGCACTGGGCGGCGGTGCGGCCAAGGGTTTTGCGCACATTGGCGTGATCAAGATGCTGGAGGCCAATGGCTTTGCCCCCGCCGTCATCTCCGGCACCAGCGCGGGCAGCGTGGTGGGCGCGCTGTACGCCAGCGGCATGAACGCCTTTGAAATGCAGGAAAAGGCCGTGGCGCTGGATGAAGCAAAGATCCGCGACCTGCAACTCTCGTCCGGCGGCCTGGTGCTGGGCCAGAAGCTGGAAGACTATGTGAACGAGCAGGTGCGCCGCAAACCGCTGGAGCAGATGGCCAGGCCCTTTGTGGTGGTGGCCACGCGGCTCGAAGACGGCGAGCGCACCGTGTTTGCGCGTGGCAACACCGGCCAGGCGGTGCGTGCATCCAGCAGCGTGCCTGGCGTGTTCCAGCCCGTCGCCATCGGCAAATACCATTTTGTGGATGGCGGCATCGTGAGCCCCGTGCCCGTGGACGCCGCGCGCCAGCTGGGTGCGGACATCGTGATTGCCGTGGACATTTCCAACAAGGCCCGGGGCCAGACGCCAGCCAACATGCTGGGCGCATTGAATCAGTCGATTGCCATCATGGGCCAGAAGCTCGGCCAGGCCGAGCTGGCACGCGCCGACGTGATCATCCGCCCGCAGGTGCTGGACATTGGCGCGGCCGACTTCAGCCAGCGCGCCAACGCCATCGTGGAAGGCGAAAAAGCCGCCCTGGTGGCCATGCCGCAGATCCGTGAGCGCATTGCCCAGTTGCAGGCCGAGCGCGCCCGGTCCGCGCAGCAGGCGCAACAAAAAGTGATCGAGGCCGAGCACAGGGTCTGTGTGGACAACCGCTCGCGCCTGCAACGGCTGGCGGGCATGGCGGGGCTGGACGACTCCTGCGCGGCGCCGAAGTAGCCCACCGCGCAGCCGGGCCACCCCTGAGCGTTGCACATGGGGCGCGCCGTAAGCTTCGGGGCTTGGGGTACAGTCAACCGCGCCGCAGGCTGGGCATCGCCAGCACCACCGCAATCACCCCACCACCTGTTTTCCCATGTCCTCCCCGTTCTCCGCCATCAAACCCGGCATCAAGCTGGCCGATCAAGTCGCCAGTGCGCTGGAGGCCGAGATCCGCACGGGCCGCATTCAGGCAGCCGAAAAGCTCCCCACCGAGGCCGCGCTGGCCCTGCAGTTCCAGGTCAGCCGAACCGTGGTGCGCGAAGCGATTTCGCGCCTCAAATCGTTGGGGCTGGTCGACTCACGCCAGGGCAGCGGGGTGTATGTGCAAGCGCCGGGCATAGAGCCCTTGCAGTTTGAGCTGCCCCACGCCGCACCGCGCGAGGCCGTGATGCAGATCGTGGAGGTGCGCCGCGCACTCGAATCCGAGGTGGCTGAACTGGCCGCCCTGCGCCGCACCAGCGAAGACATCGCCGCCATCCGCCAGGCCATGCAACACATCGCCGAGGCCGTGCGCGCGGGCCGGGATGGCGTGGAAGAGGACGTACTGTTCCACCGCGCCATTGCCCATGCGGCGGGCAACCCCTTCATGATCAGCACGCTGGACTACCTGGCGCAGTTCCTCAAAGGCGCCACCCGCGTAACCCGCGCCAACGAGGCGCGGCGCGAGGATTTTGCCGACGCGGTGACCCATGAGCACACGCAGATCGTGTTAGCCATCGAGGCCGGCGACCCCGTGGCTGCGCGCGCGGCGGCAGCACAGCACATGAAAAATGCACTGGCCCGCATTGCGCAGGCCGACCTGGCGTTCTGGGCGCAAGACGGTGCGCGGCTGGCCCAGCCGCTGGTAGCGGCGTCGGCACCGCTGGTGTTCTAAACCCCAACTCGGGGCGAGCGATAGCGGCTGCGGGTTGCCTCTGCCATCCCTAGAACGCTATCAAAGACATAGCTAGCAGCGCATGCAGAATGGGCGCATCAACCCCAAAAGACCCCTAATGGGGTGCATTCCGCCCACACCCAACCCATCTGATACGGGTTAACCCGCACCAAAAGGATGCGCAATAATTTGTATGATAACCATATAAACACACCAACCAGAGTGCCTGCGGGAATGGCAACAAGGGGTTTGCAAAGCCCCGTTCCCCGTATTGACACCCTTCCATCCCGGAGATATCCCGCACATGTCCACCCTCGCACTTCTCGGCATCGGCGCCGGCAGCATTGGCCTGCTCCTGTTGCTCATCATTCGCTGGCAGGTCCACGCTTTCGTGGCGATGATGCTGGTGAGCTTTCTGGTGGCGTTTGCCACGGGCATGCCCATTGGCGACATCATCAGCACGCTGATTGCGGGCATGGGCGGCACGCTGGGTTCGGTCGCCATCCTGGTGGCGCTGGGCTCCATGCTGGGGCGCATGATCGAGGTCTCGGGCGGTGCGGCCAGCCTGGCCAACCGCTTTACGCAGCTGCTGGGCCCCACGCGGGTGCCCATGGCGCTCACGGCGGCTGCGCTGGTGTTGTCGATTCCCGTGTTTTTTGATGTGGGCTTCATCATCCTGGTGCCTATCGTGTATGGCTTTTGCAAGGCGGCGGGTGTCAACCCCATCAAGTTCGGCCTGCCCGTGGCGGGCATCATGCTGGCCGTCCACGTGGTGGTGCCTCCGCACCCCGGCATCGTGGGCGGCGCCGCCATCGTCAAGGGCGATATCGGCTGGATCACCATCATTGGCCTGGCCATCTGCATTCCGCTGGCGGTGCTCTCGCAGTACGTGGCAGGCTGGCTCAACCGCAAGGGCTATCCCATGCTGCCCACCACCGCCGAGCAGTTTGCAGCCTTTGGGAAAAGCGACGAAACGGCCCCGTCCAAAACCCGCAGTGCACCCGGCGTAGGCACCATTCTGGCGCTCATCCTGATCCCGCTGGCCCTCATCATGGCTGGCACCACGGGTGCTACCCTGCTGCCCAAGGGCGACAGCCTGCGCAACGTGCTGGGCTTCATCGGCTCGCCCATTTTTGCGCTGATGGTGGCCGTGGGCCTGGCGATGTTTTTGCTGGGCCGCAACCAGGGCTGGAACCGCGAACGCACCAACGCCATCATGGAATCGGCCCTGCCCCCTGCCGCCACCGTGATCCTGGTGACCGGCGCGGGTGGTGTGTTTGCCAAGGTGCTCACGGCCAGCGGCATTGGTGCTGCGCTGTCGCAAAGCCTCACGGCCACGCACCTGCCGCTGATATTGCTGGCGTTCATCATCTCGCTGGCCCTGCGCGCCGCACAGGGTTCGGCCACCGTGGCCATCATCACCACCTGCGGCTTGCTGGCCGATGCGATGGCCGGTGGCGGGTATTCCCCCTTGCAAGTGGCGCTGCTCACGGTGGCCATTGGCTTTGGCAGCCTGGGCCTGTCGCACGTCAACGATTCAGGCTTCTGGATCGTGACCCGCTACCTGGGCCTGAGCGTGGGCGATGGCCTGCGCACCTGGACGGTGCTGACCACTGTGCTGGGCCTGGCAGGTTTTGCAATGACCGCCCTGCTCTGGGCCCTGGTGGCCTGAGCCCCTTTTTCCTGATTCACTGAAGGACTGACAACATGACCCAACCCACCGTAGGCATCATCGGCCTGGGCGCCATGGGCGCCGGCATTGCCAAAACCTTGCGCAACAACGGCTTCGCCATCCACGTGTGCGACGTGCGCCCCGGCGTGGCCGAAGCCTTTGTGGCCGAAGGCGGCACCGCACACGCCACCACGGCGGCCCTGGCGGCAGTGAGCGATGTGGTCGTGTCGGTGGTGGTCAACGCCGCGCAGACCGAGAGCGTGCTGTTTGGTGAGAACGGTGCAGCAGCTGCCATGCGCCCTGGCAGCACCTTCGTGATGTGCTCCACCGTGGATCCTAGCTGGTCAGTGGCCCTTGAAGCGCGCCTGAATGCGCTGGGCCTGCACTACGTGGACGCACCCATCTCCGGCGGCGCTGCCAAGGCGGCATCGGGCCAGATGACCATGATGACCTCGGCCCAACCCGAGGCCTATGCCGCCGCCAACGCCGTACTCGACGGCATGGCAGGCAAGGTGTACCGCCTGGGGGACAAGGCGGGCGCGGGCAGCAAGGTCAAGATCATCAACCAGCTGCTGGCCGGTGTGCACATTGCCGTGGCCGCCGAAGCCATGGCCCTGGGCTTGCGCGAAGGGGTGGATGCTGCTGCGTTGTACGAAGTGATCACAAACAGCGCAGGCAACAGCTGGATGTTTGAAAACCGCATGGCCCATGTGCTGGCGGGCGACTACACGCCGCTGTCGGCTGTCGATATCTTTGTGAAGGACCTGGGCCTGGTGCTGGACACCGCCCGCGCCAGCAAATTCCCCCTGCCGCTGGCCGCCACCGCACACCAGATGTTCATGCAGGCATCGACCGCAGGCTTTGCCAAGGAAGATGACAGCGCCGTGATCAAGATCTTCCCTGGCATCACCCTGCCCGAAGGGAAGGAGAAAAAGGCATGACGCGCGCACGTGCACTTTTGGGCTGCATTGCCGACGACTTCACCGGCGCGACCGACCTGGCCAACAACCTGGTGCGTGCCGGCATGCGCGTGGTACAGGCCATGGGCGTGCCCACGGCCCCGTTGGATACCGAGGCCGATGCCATCGTGGTCGCGCTCAAGTCGCGCACCATTCCCAAAGACGCAGCCATCGCCCAGTCGCTGGCCGCGCTGCAGTGGCTCCAGGCGCAGGGCGCCGAGCAGATCTACTTCAAGTACTGCTCCACGTTTGACAGCACGGCCGAGGGCAATATCGGCCCCGTGACCGATGCGCTGATGCAGGCCCTGGGCACCGATTTCACCATCGCCACGCCCGCCTTCCCCGACAACAAGCGCACCGTGTTCAAGGGCTACCTGTTTGTGGGCGATGTGCTGCTGAGCGAGAGCGGCATGCAGAACCACCCGCTCACGCCCATGGCCGACCCCAACCTGGTGCGCGTGCTGCAAGCGCAGACCGCAAGCCGCGTGGGCTTGATTGACCACAGCGTGGTGGCGCAGGGCGAGGCCGCCATCCGCGCACGCATCGATCAACTGAAGGCCGAGGGTGTGCGCATGGCCGTGGTCGATGCGGTGTCGAACGCCGACCTTCTGCGCCTGGGCCCGGCGCTCAAGGGCATGCCGCTGGTCACCGCGGGCTCAGGCGTGGCCATTGGCCTGCCGGGCAACTTTGGCGTGGCGCCCAGCAACGAGGCAGCCCGCCTGCCCGCCGCTCAAGGGTTGCAGGCCATCGTGTCGGGCAGCTGCTCGGTGGCCACCAACCAGCAGGTGATGGATTTCATCAAAGCGGGCCAACCCGCCCTGGCCATCGACCCGCTGCGCATCGCCGCAGGCGTGGACGTGGCCGCCGAAGCGCTGGTATGGGCGGAAGGCCACATCGGCCAAGGCCCGGTGCTGGTGTATTCCACCGCCGAGCCATCGGCTGTGCGCGCCATACAGGGCAAGCTGGGGTCTGACAAGGCCGGTGCCATGGTGGAAGACACCATTGCGGCCATTGCACGTGGCCTGGTGCAGCGCGGCGTGCGCCAGCTCATCGTGGCGGGCGGTGAAACCTCGGGGGCCTGCGTGCAGGCCTTGGGCATCACGCAAATGCGCATTGGCGGTCAGATCGACCCCGGCGTGCCGTGGTGCCATGCCGTGGCCCCCGATGCGAAGGACGGCCTGCACATCACGCTGAAATCGGGCAACTTTGGCAGCACCGATTTCTTCACCAAGGCTTTTGCACAATTGCAGGCATGAGCAACACCGCCGCCACCACCTCCGCCTTCATGGATGAAAGCGAAGCCCGCGCCGAAATCTGCCGCGTGGGCCGCAGCCTGTTTGAGCGCGGCTACGTGCACGCCACCGCGGGCAACATCAGTGTGCGCCTGGCCGATGGCTATCTCATCACCCCCACCGATGCGTGCCTGGGCACGCTGCAGCCCGAGCGGCTGGCACGGCTGGACGCGCAAGGCCAGCAGGTGGCTGGCGACCGGGCCAGCAAGACGATTGCGCTGCACCGGCAGATCTACGAAGCCTCTGCAAACACCAAAGCGCCCGCACGCTGCGTGATCCACACGCACAGCACGCACCTGGTGGCTTGCTCGCTGCAAGCCGACACCGCTGCAGGCGGCCAGCTGGCGCCCGATGCCCAATTGCTGCCGCCCATCACGCCCTACTTTGTGATGAAAGTGGGCCGCGTGCCGCACATCCCTTACCACCGCCCCGGAGACGCCGCAGCGGCGGCGCTGGTGGCGCAGACGATCACCCGGTACGCCACTCAAGGCAGCCCTGTGCGCGCCGTGATGCTGGCACGCCTGGGGCCCAACGTGTGGCACGACACGCCCGCCGCCGCCATGGCCGTGCTGGAAGAGCTGGAAGAAACCGCGCGTCTGTGGCTGCTGTGCCAGCCCCGGCCTGCGCCGCTGACCGAGCCCCAGATCGAAGAACTGCGCCATACCTTTGGCGCCCAGTGGTAAGGCCACGCCTTAGCCCAAGACAGAAGGAATCCGATGCCCCGCTTTGCCGCCAATTTGTCCATGCTCTACAACGACGTGGACTTTCTAGACCGCTTTGCCGCTGCCGCCCACGACGGCTTCAAGGCGGTGGAATACCTCTTCCCCTATGCCTACCCCGCCCAAGAGCTGGCCGCACGCCTGCAGGCCCACGGCCTGCAGCAGGTGCTGTTCAACGCCCCGCCCGGAGACTGGGACGCCGGTGAGCGCGGCCTGGCCAGCCTGCCGGGGCGCGAAGCCGAGTTCCGCCAAGGCATCACCAAGGCCGTTGAATACGCCCAGGCCCTGAAGTGCCCCCGCATCCATGTGATGGCAGGCCTGGTGCCGCAGGGCGCAGATGCCGCCACCGTGCGTGCCACCTACATCGCCAACGTGGGCTACGCCGCCGAGCAGGCTGCGCCCCACGGCATCCAGATCCTTCTGGAACCCATCAATGGCCGCGACATGCCCGGCTTCTTCCTGAGCCGCCAGGACCAGGCCCACGCACTGATCGCGGAGATCGGTGCGGCGAATGTGAAAGTGCAGATGGACCTGTACCACTGCCAGATTGTGGAAGGCGACCTCGCCATGAAAATCCGCCAGTACCTGCCCACCGGCAACGTCGGGCACCTGCAGATCGCTGGCGTGCCCGAGCGCCACGAGCCCGATGTGGGCGAGCTGAACTACACCTACCTGTTTAAGCTGCTCGACAGCCTGGGGTATGACGGCTGGATTGGCTGCGAATACCGCCCGGCCCGCGGCGCCGCTGCGCACGCCACCTCGGATGGATTGGGCTGGCTCAAGCCCTGGCTGTAAACCGGTCTCTCTGCGCTGGCACAGACCCGCACCAAAGCAGCTACAGCATGCCAGCCGCTGGTGCGGCGCGCACCATCGCGCAGCACACCGGGCGTCTTCCGGCGACTGCACGCGACACCCAGGCATGGCACAGATCCTGCGAATACCTCGCTACCAAGAGTAGAAGCGTTCAGCGGCCACCGCCCGGAAATTGCTCTTGAAGCATGCAATGGACCGACGCCCTCGGAGGGTGCCGGGTCTGGCAGCGTGTCTTCAGGATGCGGGGAATCCTCTCTTGCCTGAACGCGTTGTGGGTTGCATGCCCGTTCGGCTGGGTGTGAGGCGCGGCTTTTGCACCCGGCTGTGGTTGACCCACCATCGCCAATGGAGTGCCTCATCATGCAACGCCGTTCCCTTATCCGCGCCACCGGCGCCGCCGCCCTGCTGTACGCCACACCCTTTGTGCGCGCCCAGGGCAATCTGCAGAAATTCAAGTTCAACCTGGGTTGGAAAATCGAGGCCTCGGGCGCAGGTTTTTTGCTCGCGCAGCAACGTGGCTACTACAAGGACGCCGGGCTGGATGTGGCCGTCGACACGGGCAACGGCTCGGCATCGGCGATCAGTCTCGTGGCAGGTGGTGCGTATGACGTGGCATCGGCCGACCTCTCGACCATGATCGAGTTCAACACGGCCAACCCGCAGGCCAAGCTGGCGGCCGTGGCCATCCAGTACGACCTGAACCCCAATTCGGTCATGGTGCGCAAGGACGGCGCCATCAAGAAGCCCACCGACCTCGCGGGCAAGACCATCCTGGGCCAGCCCTTCAACGCCTCGCGCAAACTGTTTCCGGCCTTTGCCAAGGCGCAGGGCTTTGATGGCAGCACGGTGAAATGGGAGAACGTTGCGCCCGACATCGGCGACACGCGGTTCGTCAAAGGCGACTTCGATGCCGCTGCGTACTTCTTCTTTACCGGTCTGCTCAACCTGAAGGCGCGGGGTCTGGGACCCGATCAGATCACGGTCTTCCGCTTTTCGGACTACGGCCTCAAGTCGTACGGCAACGGGCTGATCGCCAACGCCAAGAGCATGCAGGAAAACCCCGAGGCCATGAAGGCGTTCGTGAAAGCCACCACGCGCGGCTGGGTCGATGCGATTGCCGACCCGCGTGCAGGGGCTGCAGCCATCAAGGCGCGCGAGCCGCTGGCCAATGAAGAGATCGAATTCGAGCGCCTGCAGCTCATCGTGGACGGCACGATGAAAACCGCTGAGACACGCGCCAACGGCTGGGGCGCTGCCACTGCCACACGCCTGCAGGCCACCATCGACGAGACCGTGGCGGCCTTTGGCCTCAAGAGCACTCTGGCGGTGGCTGACATCTGGACCGACCGCTTCCTGCCCACAGCGGCCGATCGCAAGCTCAAGGCCTGACCAGGGGATCGCCATGGGCATCCCCCTCATCGACCTCAGCGGGGCGCTGCAGTCTGGTGCGCCCCACAGCCCGGCCGTAACTGCTGTGGCGACCCAGCTGCGCCAGGCCTGCATGGGCACTGGCTTCTTCTACGTGCTGAACCATGGCGTTCCAACAGAAGTCATCGCGCGCCAGTTTGCCCTGGCGCAGCAGTTCTTCGATCTGCCGCTGGCGGACAAAGAAGCCATCTCGCTGCACCGTTCGCCCTCCATGCGTGGCTACGAAAGCCTGGGTGGGCAGACGTTGGACGCCAGCGCTCGCCCGGACCTCAAGGAAAGTTTTTACTGCGGTCTGGATTACGCGGCCGACCACCCCTATGTGCAGCGCGGCTACCACTCTTACGGCTGCAACCAGTGGCCCGAAGCGCTGCCCGACCTGGCCGTACACAGCCGCACCTACATCGCCGCCCTGCAGCAGTTGGCGCTGCGGCTGATGCAGTTGCTAGCGCTGTCCCTTCACCTTCCGGAAGACTTCTTTGACCACACGCACCAGAGTCCCATGCTCACCCTGCGCCTGCTGCGCTACCCGCCGCACCCCGAGGGCGCCGATGCGTTGACCTTTGGCGCGGGCGAACACACCGACTGGGGCGCGATCACCCTGCTGGCGCAAGACCGCCACGGCGGGCTGGAGGTGAAGCTGCCCGATGGCGAATGGGCAGCGGCCACGCCGGTGGACGGAGCGCTGGTGGTGAACCTGGGTGACATGATCCCGCGCTGGACCAATGGGCTGTACCGCTCCAACCCGCACCGCGTGCGCAATGTGCACAGTGGCGACGCACCACGCCACTCCATTCCGTTCTTCTACACGCCCGACTACGAAGCGCAGGTGGTGCCTGTGCCCACCTGCGTTCCCGCAGGCGAGGCACCGCGCTTTGAACCCTGCACCGTGGGCGAGCACTTGCAGGCGATGTACCGCAAGACCTACGGCATGGGGCACGCCACCACTTCGGCCAGCGCAGCGGTGATGGCATGAAGCTCTGGTTCAACTTGCTGTGCCGTGACATCGATGCACAACTGCAGTTTTATCAAACCCTGCTGCAGTTGCCCGAGGCTGCGGGTACACGCTCGGCCATCTACCGTGCGGTGGAGACAGAGCACTTTCAGCTCGGTTTCAACGCGCACGAGGCCTATGCCCTGCTGGGCGTTGCCGACCGACAACCCGACGCGGCGGTACGGCCACCGCGCAGCGTGACGGGCTACGCCACTTTCATGCTGGACACGGCGGATGCCGTGGAGGCGGCAGGGGTGAAGGTGACAGCCCTGGGAGGGCAGATCATCAAGCCGCCCTACGCCACCTACTACGGCCAGTGGCAGGCGGTGCTGGCCGACCCGGAGGACAACGTGTTCCGCGTCAGTGCCATGGGTGGGCCGCGCAACGCCGTGTGAAGCAGGCGCCCACCCGATCCGCAATCAGCCATCCAAAGCAATGACGAGGTCACCCAACGGCTACCCCGTCCGCACACATCAATACGCCTTGAAGTTGGCCGCCACCCGCTGGTTCAGGTAGGCGCCCGCGGCAATCGCCGGGTACTTCTTGCCGGGCCCTTCGATGATGGCGTCGCGGTTGGCTTGCGCAAAGAATGCCATGCTGTAGCGCGGACCCATGTACTCGCCCGGCAAAGGATTCTTCACGCGGTGAAAGTTGCTGGGCAGCTGGTCATCGCTCCAGCGCATCAGCATGTCGCCGATATTGCAGGTGATCGCCTGCTCGTCGGGCGTCACCGACGTCCAGGCCTGGCTGTCCATCTCCTTGCCGGGGCACACCTGCAGACCGCCCTGGCCCTGGCGCTGGAAGAGCAAGGTCAGGCAGTCAAAGTCGGTATGAGCCCCAGCGCGCCACAGGCCCAGGTGGGCCTGCTGCTCGGGGGCGTGGCAAAGTAGTGCAACAGGCGCAAGGTGCTTTGGTAGCTGGCCTGTGCAGGGTCGTGCGCGCGGGCAAAGAAGTCCTCGTCAAACCCCAGCTTCCATGCAAAACACGACAGCACCTGCATCGCCACCTGCCAGCACTGCCCCTCGAAGGCGAGCATGGTGGCCTGAAAGCCCGCCAGCTCCTCGTCGGTAGGCCACAGGCCATCCATGTGCGGGCGGGTGATCTGGTACGACTCCTTCTGGTCGGGCGTTCCGGTGGATGGCCGCACCTGGGCGCGGCTTTCCCAGCCCACGTTGAGCGCCTTCTTGAGCGAGTATTGCGCCTTCACGGCATCCGGCAGCGCAAAGAAGCGCTCGGTCATCGCAAAGGCGTTGCGCACCTCGGCCAGGTCAATGCCATGGTTCACGATCTGGAAGAAGCCCACATCGACGGCGGCATTCCATAGCTGGTCGGCAATCTCGGTCTTGCGCTGTGCAAAGTGTGTGAGGTCGATGCGGCGGATCTCGCGGCTCGCGGTTTCCGAACCCATCGCGCCCATGCGCGTTTCTTTTTGCAGCTCGGCGAGGTCATACGTGGCGGTGCTGGTCATGCGGTTCTCCTGAAGACAAGTGGAAGGAAGAAAGGCCCTCCCGCCTGGCGCTTCAAGAGTGGATGGCACCGCTTGCACAGGCAGGGTGCCGTCACATCTTGAAGCCACGGTGTGCACGGGCGCACACCGCTGTGCGCACAGCGGGCTTCAAGAGCAATTTCCGGCTGGCGTCGTTTCATGCGGGGTGGCATGTTGGCTACGCAGTGAACGCTTCTACTCTTGCCCTGGATGATGCAAGAACAATGCCCAAGGCACCCGCGAGTGCACCCTGCAAGGCAGGCAGTGGGCGCATCAAAGCCATGCATACATGTCACTGTTTGTGACTGGCATGCCAAATGCATAGCGCAACCCATCACAGCGGCGGGCTCGCAGACAGCCCGGCGTTGCACGACGGCCAAGCACCCCACCACACCACAAACGGAGACAACCCATGCACGCACTCATGTCCACATCCCCCGCCCCGCTTGAAGAACCTGTGCTTTTGGATGACACCGATGGCACCTATTTGCGCCAAGCCATTGCCTGGTCGTGCACAGCGCGCGCGCGCGGCAACCGGCCCTTTGGTGCGGTGGTGATCGGCGCCGACGGCAAGCTGCTGGCCGAGGCCTATTGCAACACCACCGAAACCGGCGACTGCACCGGCCACGCCGAGACCAACGCCGTGCGCCAGCTCAGCCCCCGCATGGACCGCAACACGCTGGCCAAGGCCACGCTCTATTCGTCGGCAGAGCCTTGTGTGATGTGTGCAGGAGCCATCTTCTGGTCTGGCATCGGGCGCGTGGTGTTTGGCATTGATGCTGTGCGCCTGCGCGTTTTTCGGGGTGAGCGCGCCGAACAACGCGACGCCGAGCTGTCGTGCCGCGACGTGTTTGCGGCCTCGCCCCACGCCATTGAATGCATCGGCCCGACGCTGGTGGAAGAAGCCAGCGCACCCCATGTCGGGTTCTGGAAAACCTGAAACCCGCCAGTGCAGGCAGAATCTGCGCCGCCCCTCACGCATCACCCATGCCCCGCACCACCGTCATGACTGAATCCGACGCCGAAGCCGCCTCCGGCGCCCTGCTCAGCCGCGCCAAACAAGGCCGTGAGCGCATCCTGGGGGCCATCCGCGAGGCGGCCATTGCCGAGTTCAGCCGCCATGGCTTCAAGGGCGCATCCACCAAGGCCATTGCCGAGCGCGCGGGCCTGACCAAGCCCCAGCTGCATTACTACATCAGCAGCAAGGAAGAGCTGTATGAAGAGCTGCTGTATTCGGTGCTCAACGGATGGTCGGGCGCTTTCATCTTTGACAACAACAGCGACGACCCCAAGAAGGTGCTGAGCAGCTACGTGCGCAAGAAACTCGACTACGCACTGGACAACCCAGGCCTGTCGCGCATCTTCACCACCGAGGTGCTGGGCGGCGGCCGCAACCTGGGCAGATACTGGCCCGTGGCCGTCAAGTCCACCCAACAGAAGGTGGACCTGATCAACCGCTGGATTGCCGAAGGCCGCATGCGCAAGGTGGACGCCAAGGTGCTGCTCATGCAGATCTGGGGCATGACGCAGCACTACGCAGACTATGGCGTGCAAGTGCACATCATGCTGGGCCTGGCGCCCGACGAAGCCATCGACCGCGAGCCCGTCGTGCGTGAACTCACCAGCTTTGTGCTGCTGGGCTGCGGCCTCGCACCAGACTAAAGCCCCGCGCACATTTCTGGGCGGCCCCCGGATGCTGCGGGGCCAATACCGGGCGATTTGCACCAGCACGCGGCGCTGATGGGCCCCGTTGATCCATCACAAAGACGTTTTACCGATTTTTGTGGCTGGCACAGCCTTTGCAACAGTTTGACCAATCGATCAAATCACATGGTCAAACAATGCAGACAGCCCCTGACACAGCCACCACAGCCGAGACTGCCAGCGCGGAACACCGGTTCGAGCTGATCCTGCAGCGCAGCCAGATGCGCCTGCCCGTTGCACCTGGCGAGAGCATCGCCGACGTCTTGCAGCTCGCTGGCGTGGCGCTGGAGACGCTGTGCGAGCAGGGCATGTGCGGCACCTGCGTGACCCGCTGGCTGGACGGCGAGCCCGACCACCGCGACAGCTGTCTGAGCGCCGACGAACAGCGCACCCACGTGGCGGTGTGCTGCGCACGTTGCCACAGCCCCACGCTCACGCTCGACCTCTAGGCCCACCCACACCACCCACCCGAAGGACACCCGCCATGCGCATCCTCGTGATCTATTGCCACCCGGTAGAGACCAGCTACAACGCCGCCCTGCATACCGAGGTGGTGCAGCAGTTGCGCGGCGCGGGCCATGAGGTGGACGACTGCGACCTGTACGCCGAGGGCTTCAACCCCGTGATGACTCGCGAGGAACGCCTGGGCTACCACGAGGTACCGAGCAACCAATTGCCTGTGCAGGGCTATGTAGACCGCCTGCTGAAGGCCGAGGCCGTGGTGTTCTGCTTTCCCACCTGGTGCTTTGGCATGCCGGCCATGCTCAAGGGCTTCTTCGACCGGGTGCTGATGCCCGGCGTGGCCTTCGACATCAGCGACCCGCACAACGTCAAGCCCTCGCTCACGCACATCAAGCGCATCTCGGCTGTGGTCACCTATGGCCGCCCGCGCTGGACAGCGCTGTTCATGGGCGACCCTCCCCGCAAGTCCATCACCCGCTACATGCGCCTGCTCACGGGTGGCAAGGCGCGGGTGGACTACCACGCCTACTACCACATGAACGTGGCCACGCCACCCCGTCTGGCGGACTTCAAGGCCCGCGTGGGGCAGGCCATGGCCCGCTTTGCGTAAGACCACGTTCTAAGGACCACGGCATGCACGCATCCAACACGCCCGACCACATCCTGCGCGCCCGGCTGCCGCGCTGGCTTCTACCCACGCAATGGCCCCAACAGGGCCACCAACCCGCGCTGGCCGACCTGCATCTGGCCCAGGGCCGCGTGGTGCACGTGCAGCCCCACGGCACGGCACCCGATCCGCAAGGCACCCGGTGGGACGTGGCCGGTGCCCTGGTTCTGCCCGGCCTGGTGGACGCCCACACACACCTCGACAAAGCCTTCACCCTGCCGCGCATGGGTGTCGTCCAACCCGGCCTGCTGGGCGCCATCGACGCGATGATGGTAGACCGCTTGGGATGGACCGAGGCCGACATCCACGCCCGCGCCAGCCGCGCGCTGCAATGGGCCTGCGAGGCCGGCACAGTGCACCTGCGCACCCACTGCGACTGGTGGGAGCCTGAGGCCCAGCCCTTGGCCTGGAACGTATTGCGCGCACTCGCCCACGACTGGGCCGACCGCATCACGTTGGAGCGCGTGAGCCTGATCCCCCTGCACCTGTACGCCAACCGCAGCACCGCCATGCGCCTGGCTGCCACCGTGGCTGACAGCGGCGGCGGCGCCCTGCTGGGTGGCTTCGTGCATTCCACCAACTGGGACCCACAGGCCTTGCGCCATTTGTTCGAGGCCGCGCAACACCACGGCCTGAACGTGGACCTGCATGTGGACGAAGAGCTGCACCCCGGCGCCAAAGGACTGGCCACCACGGCCGCGCTGCTCAAGGAGCTGAGGTTCGAAGGCCATGTGGTCTGCGGCCACACCTGCGCCCTGGCTGCGCAGGACGAGGCGACCGCCCTGGCAACGCTGGACGCTGTGGCGCAAAGCCCCATCACGCTGGTCACGCTACCCATCACCAACCTGCTGCTGCAGGACGCCACCACTGGCCGCACACCCCGCCAGCGTGGCCTCACCCTGGTGAAGGAAGCGCGCGCACGCGACATTCCCGTGCTGGTGGCCAGCGACAACGTGCAAGACCCGTTCTGCCCGGTGGGCAGCTTTGACCCGCTGGAGGCCCTGGCCACCGGCGTGCTGGCGGCGCAGCTCGACGCGCCGTTCGACCAGTGGAGCGAATCACTGTGCCGAGCCGACTGGCTGCGCACGGGCCCTGCGGCACTGCCCCTGCAGCCCGGCACTGTGGCCGACCTGCTGGTCTTCACCCAAGCCGACCACTGGGGCTTTCCGTCGCGTGCACAAGGCCGCGTGGTGCTGCGCCAGGGCCGCGTCGCCAGCGGCCATGCACCCGCCGCCTGGCATGTGCCCACACCCCAGTTGACAAGGAGCCCGGCATGACCGCCACACCATCCACCACTGGCACCACTGGCACCGCGCCAGGCATTGCCCAGCCCCTGGCCCGCTACGCCGCCTGGCGCCGCGCGGGCGACTTCATTTACCTCAGCGGCGTCATCGCCGTGGACCCTGCGGCCAGCCGCATCGTGCGCGGCTATGCCGACATTCCTGACGAAGCCGCCACGCTGATCGGCCGCACCGGCGAGTTCAGCAGCGACATCAAAGAGGGCCCCATCCTCGCGCAGAGCTGGTACGTGCTCGACCGTATTCGTCTGACCATGGAAGCCGCGGGCGGCCAGATGTCGGACGTGTTCAAGCTCGTGCAGTACTTCAAGAACCTGGACCACTTCCCCCAGTACAGCCGCGTGCGCAAGCTGTTCTTCCCGGGCGAGCCGCCGGCCTCCACCGTGGTGGAGGTCTCAGGCATGTTGCCGACCCCCGACATTCTCATCGAGGTAGAGGCCACCGCCTATCTCCCTCTGCACTAACGCGTCCCCTTACACGAAAGACCCCGCCCATGCTGCACGGCTACAACCCGCCCCACCGCTACCTGCCCTACCTGAGCTGGACCGAGATCGTGGACCTGCCCGACAAGGAGAACACCGTCATCGTTCTGCCCACGGGCGCCACAGAGCAGCACGGCCCCCACCTGCCCTGCGCGGTGGACACGGTCATCAGCGCCGGGGTGGTGGGCCATGCGCTGGCCCGCCTGCCAGCGGATGTGCCAGCGTTTGCGATGGCGCCCATCACCTACGGCAAGTCCGAGGAGCACCTGCACTTCCCTGGCACTGTCACCCTCAGTGGCGAAACCCTGCTGGCCACCATGAATGAGGTGGGCGAGTCGGTCTACCGCGCAGGCTTTCGCAAGTTGCTGTTCGTCAACGGCCACGGCGGCCAGCCGCAGGTGATGGAGATGTGCGCGCGCGAGCTGCGCCTGCGCCATGGCGACTTCATCGTGGTGCCCAGCTTCACCTGGCGCGTACCGCACGTGGCGGGCAAGTACCTGTCGGAGCAGGAAAAGAAACTGGCCATGCACGCGGGCCACGCCGAGACCGCGCTGATGCTGGCCTTGGCCCCAGACACCGTGCACATGGAGCGCGCGGTGGTCAACTACCCGCCCGTATTCGACTCGCCCCTGCTCTCGCCCGACGGCCGCCCCGCCTGCGCCTGGAGCGCACGCGACTTCGGGCCCAGCGGCATCATCGGCGACCCGCTGCCCGCCACCGCCGAGCAGGGCCACGCCATCCTCGATTCGCTGGCCGTGAGCTGGGCCGCCGCCATCACCGAGCTGCACAAGCTTCAATGGGCCGCACGCCCCGAGCCCACCTGGGGCCGCGCCAACCACACCGGCCATGTGGAGCAGTCCAGCGCCCTGGCTTGAAACCTGCAAACGCAGCCACATCCCCTTTCCCTTCTCCCCTCGTTGCCCCTTCGTTCACCCTCCACCACCCTACCGGAGTAAAGCCATGATGAAGACCGCTTCCCGCCTTTCCAAACTTGGTGCAGCCGCGCTGCTCGCTGTTGGTGCGCTCGCCACCACATCGGGCACCGCCCAGGCGCAAGAAAAGTTCACCTACATGACCAACTGGTACGCGCAGGCCGAGCACGGCGGCTTCTACCAGGCGGTGGCCACGGGTCTGTACAAGAAGTACGGCCTCGATGTGTCCATCAAAATGGGTGGCCCGCAGGTCAACATCGTGCAGATGATGGCCGCAGGCCAGGCTGAGTGTGTGATGGGATCGAGCGACCTGCAGATGATCCAGATGCGCGAGGGCGGCGTGCCCGTGGTCAACGTGGCCGCAGTGTTCCAGAAAGACCCGCAGGTACTCATCGCGCATGAGGATGTGAAGAAGTTCGAAGACCTCAAGGGCAAGACCATTCTCATTGCCTCGTCGGCCCAGCGCGGCTACTGGCCCTGGCTCAAGGCCAAGTACGGTTTCACCGATTCGCAGACACGCCCTTACACCTTCAACATCCAGCCCTTCGTGGCCGACAAGAACACAGCGCAACAGGGCTACCTGACGTCGGAGCCGTTCGCCATCGCCAAGGCCGGCGTCAAGGCCAACACACTGATGTTCAGCGACCAGGGCTACCCCGCCTACGCCACCACCATCTCGTGCATGGACAAGACGGTGAAGGACCGCAGCGCCGCCGTGGCCTCGTTCGTGAAGGCGTCGATGGAAGGCTGGAAGAGCTACCTGGCCGACCCGGCCCCTGCCAACGCCCTCATCAAGAAGGACAACCCCAACATGACCGATGAGCAACTGGCCTACAGCGTGGCCAAGCTCAAGGAAATGGGCATGGCCACGGGCGGTGACGCAGCCGCCATGGGCATCGGCATCATGACCGACGCACGCGCCAAGGCCAGCTACGACTTCCTGGTCGAGTCCAAGCTCATCGACCCGGCCAAGGTGAAGCTGACCGAGACCTACACCACGTCGTTCGTCAAAGACCTCAAAGTCCTGCCCTGAGCCTGACAGCCCTGAAACAGCGGCCGGTGCGCTCCCTTGCCAGCCCGGCCGCATCCATCGAAAGGCGACCATGACATCCCCCACTGAATCTCCGCCGCTGGCACACGCCCCGATGCCCGCCACCTATTCCACACCCGCCGTGGAGGTACTCTCTGCCGAAAAGACCTACCCCAATGGCACCCAGGCCCTGCTGCCTGTGGACCTGACCATTGAGGAAGGCGAATTCGTCACGCTGCTCGGCCCCTCGGGCTGCGGCAAGAGCACGCTGCTGAAAATGGTCGCGGGCCTGCTGGAGCCCACCGACGGCCGCCTGCACCTGTGGCGCAAGCCGGTGGCGCAATTGGAAGAAAGCGGCAAGAAGATGGCATTTGTCTTCCAGTCGCCCACGCTCATGCCCTGGGCCAGTGTGCAGACCAATGTGCGCCTGCCGCTGGACCTGGCCGGTGTGCCCCGCGCCGAGGCCGATGCCCGCGTGACCGAGGCGCTGGCGCTGGTGGGTCTGTCCAAGTTCGCCAGCGCCCTGCCCCGCGCGCTGTCCGGCGGCATGCAGATGCGCGTGTCGATCGCGCGTGGCCTGGTCACCCAACCCGACTTGCTGCTGATGGACGAGCCCTTTGGCGCGCTCGACGAGATCACGCGCCACAAGCTCGACGCCGACCTGCTGGACCTGTGGCGCAAGAAGAAGCTCACAGTGATTTTTGTGACCCACTCGATCCACGAGGCGGTGTTCCTCTCCAGCCGCGTGGTCATGATGGCCGCGCGCCCCGGCCGCGTGGTCGAAGAGTTCCGCATTGATGCGCCCTACCCCCGCACCGCCGACTTCATGGTGTCGCCCGAATTCAGCCGCTACGCCAAGCGGCTGCAAGACAGCCTGCTGCGCGCCAGCGTGGACACCGAGGAGACCGTGGCATGAGCACCCCCTTCCCCTCCGCTCCGATGGCATCACCGGTAGCTGCCTCCAGCACCACAACCACAACCGCACCACGCACTGCCTCGCCGCAGGCGGCATCCGCAAAAGCCGCGACGAAGGCAGCGCCCAAACGCCCACCGTTGATGGCGCAACCCCGCGTACAGCGCGTGGTGTACCCGCTGCTTGTTGGCGTGGTGCTGATTGCGCTGTGGCAAGGTCTGGTCACAGCGCTGGAACTGCCGCCCTACTTGGTGCCATCGCCCATCCTGATGATGAAGACGCTGTTCACCGACTGGGCGGCACTGGGCGGCTCGCTCTGGGTCACCGTCAAGATCACGGTGCTGGCATTTCTGGTGGCCACGGTGGCCGGGGTGCTGATCTCGTTCTTGTTCGTGCAGAGCAAACGCATCGAGACCGCTCTGTTCCCCTACGCCGTGCTTCTGCAGGTCACGCCCATCGTGGCCGTGGCGCCGCTCATCATCATCTGGGTGAAGGACCCGATGGCCTCCATGGTGATCTGCGCTGCGCTAGTGGCGCTGTTCCCCATCATCAGCAACACCACGCTGGGCTTGCGCAGCGTGGAGCCGGACCTGCAAAGCTACTTCAAGCTCAACCGCGCCACCCGCATGCAGACCCTGCTGCGCCTGCGCATTCCGAGTGCGCTGCCCTACTTCTTCGGCGGGCTGCGCATCTCCAGCGGTCTGGCACTCATCGGCGCCGTGGTCGCCGAGTTCGTGGCCGGCACCGGCGGCCAGGGCGCTGGGCTGGCGTACCAGATCCTGCAGGCAGGCTTTCAGCTGAATATCCCGCGCATGTTCGCTGCGCTGCTGCTGATCTCGCTGACGGGTGTGGCGCTGTTCGCCCTGATGGCCTGGCTCACAAGAGCTGCACTAGGCAGCTGGCACGCGAGCGAAAACTCGCACGACTGACCCGCACCGCCACCATTTTTTTATACCGCGCCCGCGTGGTGGGGCCGCGCCTTGCCCCACCACCCGCTGCACCGACAGGAGAGACAGACATGACCACCGCCACCCCCGCCCACCAACTGCCCGAGCAGCTGCCCGACCTGGACTGGATTGCTGACCCGCTGCGCGTGGGCCGCCTGTCGCAGGACTTTGCCTGGTTCAGCCCCGTGCTCAAGCGCGACCTGGCCGGTAAACGCGGCGATGTGGCCGTGCGCCCGCGCACGGAAAACGAAATCCGCCAGGTGGTGGCCGCCTGTGCCAGTGCGGGCATCCCCCTCACCGTGCGCGGCAGCGGCACCGGCAACTACGGCCAGAGCACGCCACTGCACGGCGGCGTCATCCTGGACCTGTCGGGCTACAACGGCTTTGGCTGGGTGCGTGGCGGCGTGGGCCGCGCGCAAGCCGGCATTCGCCTGTCGGACTTCGACGCACAGGCCAAACCCCTGGGGCAGGAGCTGCGCTGGCTGCCCTCCACCTACCGCAGCGCCACGCTGGGCGGGCTGTTTGGCGGCGGCTTTGGCGGCGCGGGCTCCATCAACCATGGTCCGCTGGCCGCGCCCGGCAACGTGCTGGCGGTGCGCGCCATGACGGTGGAGCCCGAGCCCCAGATCATCGAGCTGCGCGGCCCCGAGGCCATGCTGCTGCACCACACCTACGGCACCAACGGCATCGTGCTGGAGCTGGAGGTGGCACTGACCCACGCCGTGGAGTGGACTGAATGCATCGCCACCTTTGAGCAGTTCGATGCTGCACTGGAGTTTGCCGACCGCTTTGGCAGCGCGCCGGGGCTAGAGAAAAAAGAGGTGTGTTTTCTGGCCGCGCCCATTCCCCAATACTTCACCAGCCTGGCCGAGCATTTTCCCGCCAACCAGCATGCCGTGCTACTGCTGGTGGCACCGCACTCCGAGGCTGGCATGCGCGACATGGTAGCCCAGCACGGCGGCCAGGTCACCTACCGCAAGACCGCCGATGAGGTGGCCAGCAGCCACAAGACGCTGCTCGAATACACCTGGAACCACACCACCTTGCACGCACTGAAAGTGGACAAGGGCCTGACCTATATCCAGAGCGGCTTCAACCCCATGCACCGCCTCAAGCAAGTGAAGGCGCTGGAGGCCGCGCTAAAGGGCGAGGTGATGATGCATCTGGAGTTTTTGCGCACCAAGGAAGGCGCCTTCAACTGCAGCGGACTGCAGATCATCCGCTACACCACCGAAGAGCGCCTGAACCAGATCATGCAGATCTACCGAGACCACGGCGTGCAGATCAACAACCCGCACGTGTTCATCGTGGAAGACGGCAAACAGAACCACCTGGACCCCGCCGTAGTGACCATGAAGCGCCGCTTTGACCCTCAAGGCCTGCTCAACCCCGGCAAGCTGCGCAGCTGGTACGCGGCCGAACCATCGGCCCCCACACAGACACCGGTACGCCAAACAGCGTAGGCACAGTTTGTAGCCAAACAGGCTGCAAGCGCACGTCCGAAGTGCATAATCAGCTACTCATTTAGTAGCAAATCACTCGCCCCATGCCCTGGCACGCCCGCCTGCAGCTCGACTACACGGCAGAACACAACGCCCGCACCGTGGCCCGCTATGAGCACAACGGGCCGCTGCGCATCCTGCAAAGCCTGTACCCCGAGGGCGACGCCATCTGCCACAACGTGCTGGTGCACCCGCCCGGCGGCCTGGTGGGCGGCGACACACTGGACATCACCACTACCGTGGGGCCCGGCGCGCATGGCCTGGTCACCACGCCCGGCGCCACGCGCTTCTACCGCTCCACCGGCCCGCTGGCGCTGCAGCGCAGCCACCTCACCCTGGCCGAGGGCGCGCGCCTGGAATGGCTGCCGCTGGAGGCGCTTTGCTACAGCGCCTGCCACGCCGAAAACCACCTCACGCTGAACCTGGCCCCCGGCGCCGAGTGCATCGCCTGGGACGTGACCGCCCTGGGCCTGCCCCACGCAGGCCAACCGTTTGAACAAGGCCGCTTCACCCAGCACCTGGAAGTGCCCGGCCTGTGGCTGGAGCGCGGCGTGATCGACGCCGCCGACCACCGGCTGCTGAACAGCCCGCTGGGCCTGGCGGGCCACCGCTGCATGGCCAGCCTCTTCTTTGCCACCGGCTCTCTGCTTGACCGCGCACGCCGTGATGCCGCTCTGGACGCCGCTCGTGCTGTGATGGATCAACACCCCCAGGTCAAAGCCACCGCAGGCGCCACCAGCCCCAACGACCGCATGGTGGTGGTGCGCGTGCTCGCGCCGCAGGTGGAGCCTGCGATGAAGCTGCTCAAGGCCGTGCGGGTGGCTTGGCGGGAGGTGTTGTGGGAACTGGAAGGCGAAGCGCCCAGGATTTGGGCCATGTAGGCCAGCAGGACACGGCGGGCGCCGTTAGGCAGCAGGCGGCGAGGCCCACAACAACACCAGCCGATCCCGCACACGGCGACCAAACGTCCAGGCGATTTCATCGGGCGTTAGCGCGGGGCACAACTGGCGGGCTGCTGCCATCGCCGCTGCCGCCCCCTCTGGCTGCTCCTGACGGTCCAGAACAGCTGCCTCCAAAATGCGCGCCAGATGAAACCTGGGATCGTGCCGAATGGAGGCTCGCGCCTCCACCAGTGCCTCGTCCAACCGTTCCGCGCGCAGCAAGAACAGGCCCAACGCCCACTTCCAAAACCCCAGGCGCCGGTCCCGTGGGCTGATGCGCATCCCTAGCCGCATGGTGTCGATGCCGCGCTCCAGTTGGCCTTTCAGGACCAGCGAGGCGCCCAGCGCCACATGCGCCTGCGCGTTGCTCGGATCGATCTCCAGCGCACGCTGAAGCACCTCAATGCCCTGGTCGTGATGCCCCAGGTCGCTCAGGGCGCAGCCTGCGTAACCCAGAACCTCGGAGCTTCCGTCATCCAGTTCAATGGCTTGCTGCGCTGCCTTCAAGACTTCAGCAGCGACACCGGGGCCGTTGGGAGCGAGGTACCCGATGTTCATGGACAAGGCCGTCAGCAAGGCATAGTGCGCGTAGCCGAGACCGAAAGCCGGGTCGAGCGCAATGCCCTGGCGCAGTTGGGACCGCGCCTCGGTCATCGCATCCCGGCTCCAGCCCTGCAGCGCGATCGATCCGATCGCCTGGTGGTAATGGGCCCAGACGTTCAGGTTCTCCGGGCGCTGGCGGCGGATGTGGGCAATTTCGGCTCGCGTCAGCTCGGGCTCCAGCTCAGACATGATTCCCCGGGCGATGTCTTCCTGCAAATCAACCGTTTGGTCACGGTGGCGGTCAAACCGGCCGCTCCATAAAACATGCCCCGACGCAGCATCGATAAGCTGCGTGGAGACTCGCAGAAGATCGCGGTGCGGACGGACGCTGCCTTCCACGACAAACCGAACGCCCAACTGGCGCGCGACGTCAGGCAGGGCAACCGCGTGGCCACGAAACGCAAAGGACGACGCCCGGGAGATCAATACAAAGCCAGGCACGCGGGCCAAAAGCGCGATGACGTCTTCCGCCAGGCCATCCGCCAGAAAGCCCACATGCGGGTCGTCAGACAGCACACTGAAGGGCAGCACCGCAATGGTCGGTCGGACCTCCTGGACTGACGGTGCCGCGAGAGGGATGGGGGCGTGGCCGGGCTTGGGCTCCAATGCAAACCGATACCCTTTGCCAGGAATCGTGACGATTGCGCGAGGCCCCAACAGCTTGCGCAAGGCCGATATCTGCACCGACAGATTGTTCTCTTCCACCACCAGGCCAGGCCACACCGTGTCCAGGATCTCGGCTTTGGAGACCACCCTGTCGCGTTGGGCCAGCAGGCACAAAAGCAGATCAAAAGCGCGGGCACCGATGGCAGTCGCAACGCCCTCTACCCAAAGCGCTCGCTCGGCCGGCCGGACTTCAAAGCGATCAAAGTGATAGAGGTCTTGCATCAGCCACCTTAGACAGCGCCATCGTTAGGAAGATTTAGCGGATTCTTGCGAACTTTAAAGGACCGGCGTGGCCCTGCTCGGTACCGTGGGGGCACCTACCACTTCCGCAGAGAAAACATCATGCCCACATTCGTGATCGAGCGCACCATTGCCGGTATCGGGGCTGCCAGCGCGGCAGACCTGCAAGCCATCTCCCGCACATCGTGCGACGTGCTCCGCAGCATGGGCCCGGACGTACATTGGGTCCAAAGCTATGTGACGGGGGACAAGGTCTACTGCGTCTACAACGCCGCCAGCGAACAGCTTGTGCGCGAGCATGCCCGGCTGGGCGGCTTCCCCATCGACAGCGTAGCGCGGGTCGTCACCACCATCGACCCCACCACGGCTGAGGCCTGATGCCCCGCTGTGTGCCAGAACACCACCCATTGTTGAGGAGACTTGCCATGACAAGCAGCGTTTACGAAGCCCAGAAAAACTTGCGCGGCCAATACAAGCACACGCCCGCGTCGGCCCGGGTCACCGACGAGGCGTTCACTCGCGGGCGCGACTTGGCGGATCCCTTCCATTCCCAGGTTCATGTCGTGAACGGCGGCTCCGCGGCCATACCGTTCGGCGTGCACAGCGGCGTGGGGGGGCCGTATGACGCGCCTTGTCCAGGCGACCTGCTGTGCGCCGCGCTGGCCGCTTGCCAGGAGTCGTCAATCCGCCTCGTGGCAAACCTCATGGGGATCGAGCTGACCGCATTGGAAGTCCGCGTCAAGGCCACTGCCGACCTGCGCGGCGCCATGGGCATTGAGCCCGATGTACCAGTGGCCTTCCAGTCCATCGACTGCGACGTGCATCTGCAGGCACAAGATGGCACCCCGCCCGACATGCTGGACAAGCTGCGCGTGGCCGCCCAGCGGTGTTGCGTGGTGGGACAAACGCTGCTGTCACCGCCAACACTGAAAACCACCTTTCACATGGGTGAGGGGCAGTGACTGGGTTAACGGCAGAGCGACAGAGCGACGGCCCACGCTGGCGGAGACCATGGCACGGAGAGCAACCCTCCGCGCCCCCCCCGCGCAAGGGGTTGCCCAGCCCTCAGCCGCCTGGCACCGTCAGCAGGCCATCCGCCTTGAACATCGCGCGAATCCCCCGCACCGCCTGCCGGATCCGCGCCTCGTTCTCGATCAGCGCAAACCGCACGTACTCATCGCCCTGGTCGCCAAAGCCGATGCCTGGCGAAACGCACACCTTGGCTTTGTCGAGCAACTGCCGTGCAAACTCCAGCGAGCCCAGAGCGCGGTAGGGCTCGGGAATGCGGGCCCAGATGTACATGCTGGCTTTGGGGCAGTCCACAGCCCAGCCGGATTCGATGAGGCCTTTGTAGAGCACGTCGCGGCGGCGCTGGTACTGGGCGGCGATGTCTTTCACGCACTGCTGGTCGCCCTCCAGCGCAGCGATGGCGGCCACCTGCAGGGGCGTGAAGGTGCCGTAGTCGTGGTAACTCTTGATGCGGGCGAGCGCCGCCACCAGGTCCAGGTTACCTACCATGAAGCCAATGCGCCAGCCGGCCATGTTGTAGCTTTTGCTCAGGGTGAAAAACTCCACCGCCACGTCCTTGGCGCCGGGCACTTCCATGATGCTGGGGGCACGGTAGCCGTCATACACGATGTCGGCATAGGCCAGGTCATGCACCACCAGGATGTCGTGCTTCTTGGCCAGGGCGATCACGCGTTCGAAGAAGCCCAACTCCACACACTGCGCGGTGGGGTTGCTGGGAAAGCCGAAGATCATCATCTTGGGCTTGGGGTAGCTGCCGCGGATGGCTTTTTCCAGCTCGGCAAAAAAGTCCACATCGGGCGCCACGGGCACGCTGCGGATGTCAGCACCGGCAATCACCGCGCCGTAGATGTGGATGGGGTAGCTCGGGTCGGGCACCAGGACGGTGTCGCCCCGGTCCAGCGTGGCCAGCATCAGGTGGGCCAGGCCCTCTTTGGAGCCGATGGTGACGATGGCCTCGGTGTCGGGGTTGATGTCCACCGCATAGCGGTCTTTGTACCAGTGGCTGATGGCGCGGCGCAGGCGCGGAATGCCTTTGCTGGCGCTGTAGCCGTGGGTGTCGGGCCGCTGGGCCACTTCGGTGAGCTTGGCGACGATGTGCGGTGGCGTGGCCCCGTCAGGGTTGCCCATGCTCATATCGATGATGTCTTCGCCACGGCGGCGGGCGGCGAGTTTCAGCTCGGCCGTGATGTTGAAGACGTAGGGAGGGAGGCGATCAATGCGCGCAAAGCGGCGCTTGCCTTGAGAAGCAGACATGCTGGTGAACTTTCACGTAAGCGCCCGGAACCGTCCGAGCGACGTGGCCAACAATGGGGTTGGCCCGCGTTCAATGTATCTCACAACGCGGTGATCCATCCGCACATTGCAGCGCTGTCGCGCCGCCGCTACGGTCAGGCCGCTGCGCCCTGTGTGGCACGTTGAATGGCGCGCTCGCTCATCAACGCCCAGGCAAACATGGCCACACCACCAATGCCCAACAGCACACCCACCCAGCCGGTGGATGTCCAGCCCATGCCCTGCGCAATGGCAACACCCCCCAGCCACGCGCCGAGGGCGTTGGCGGCATTGAAGGCCGAGTGGTTGAGTGCGGCGGCCAGCGTTTGTGCGTCGCCCGCCACGTCCATCAGCCGGATCTGCAGCGCGGGGCCAATAGCGACCACGGTGCCCAGGAAGAAGGTGGCCAGCGCAGCGCTGACAGGGTGGTGTGCTGCAGGCACAAACAGCGCCATGACTACGATGGACCACAGCAGCACCTTGCCCACGGTGGGCATGAGGGCCTTGTCGGCCATGCGCGAGCCGACGATGTTGCCCGCCACCATGCCCAGGCCAAACAGTGACAGCACAAAGGGCATGAGCGCAGGGGGCATGCCCGCTACTTCCAGCAGCGTGGGCTTGATGTAGCTGAACACCGCGAACATCCCGCCAAAGCCGATGGCACCAATGCCCAGCGTGAACCACACCTGCTTGCGTGCCAGAGCCCCCAGCTCACGCAGTGGGCTGGCGCCGTGAGACGCGGGCATGGCAGGCACCCACAGCCGCAACATGACCACAGCCGCCACAGCGATGAGACCCACGAAGACGAAGGCAGCGCGCCAGCCAAAGTGCTCGCCCAACGCCGCCGCAATAGGCACGCCGACCAGCGTGGCGGTGGTCAGCCCGAGCATGACCCAGCCCACGGCGCGCGCCCGGCGCCCTGGCGGTGCCAGCGCCGCAGCCACCAGTGCGGCCACGCCAAAGTAGGTGCCATGTGGCAGGCCGGTGAGCAAACGCATGGCGCTGAGCGAGGCATAACCAGGCGCCAGGGCCGATGCAAAATTGCCCAGCGCATACACCACCATCAGCGCCATCAGCAGTGCGCGCCGCCCCCAGTGGGCGCACAGCACCGCCAGCACGGGCGCACCGACCACCACGCCCAGGGCATAGGCGCTGATGACGTGGCCGGCCTGCGGAATGCTCACGCCAATGTCGCGCGCCACCTCGGGCAGCAGGCCCATGATGACAAACTCTCCCGTGCCGATGGAAAAACCACCCACCCCGAGGGCCAGCACGGCACGCACCAGGGTGCGCTCATCAGTGCGGTCATCGGCGGGGGTGAGGGTGGTAAACGATGAGGACGGGGACACGGTCATGGCAATCGGAGGGAGCTGCACAGGCGAACAGCAGCGACAAGAGAATGGCGCGGGGAAGCAACCCCACACAGACAAGGGAAAACCCTAGCTTTGGAACCATAACATGCCCCGCCATGCGGCGCTGACGCGGGGGATTGACACCAACAAAACATCTCGCGCCACCCGGCCTGCACCGCAGCGTCCTCGACAAGATCCGACCACAGGTTGGATGGGCGCACCTGCCGCAGGCCGAGCGCAACCACATCACCGCGTGTGGCATCGACGGGACGCATGGCCCGACAGTGTGGAGCGATCTGGCCCGGATGCCGGGCTGCTGAAGCGCCTGCCAGGCCAGTCGCTCCTCCTCCACTGCGTATTTCTGCGCGCGCCTTGCCGCGTTACCGCGAAGCCACCAGCAACTGCACAAACATCTGCACCTTGGCGTTGCACTCGGGGCTGATGGAGGTGAACTCCAGCCCTGCCAACCACTGGTCGCCCTCCGGCTTGAAGGTGATGACACGGGCGTACACGTCCATGGCGCGGTAGTCCACCAGCGTCAGGTCGAACTCCAGCTTGATCTCGCTGTGCAGCTCCAGAGGCTCGGTCACCTCAACCAGCAGGCCGTGGTAGCCGATGTCCCGGATGGCCGCGTGTACGATTTGCGGCACGATGATCTTGTCCTGCAAGCGCTGGCACAGACAAGGCAGGCGGGCATCCACGCGGTGGCTGCGGCGGAACTCCTGCCGGGGCACCTTGAGCTTGCGCGATGGAATGGCCACCAGTTCGCGCAGGCTCACGGGTTCGTGCCGACCCTTCACATACACCAGCATGGGTGCCGTGGCCGACACCAGCCCCCAGCAGCGCTGGTAGGTCGCCTCGCTGATGAGCACCTGGCCCCGCAGGCTGAAGGCCTCGATGCGCGAAGCCAGGTTCACCTCTTCGCCAATCACGGTGTACTCGGAATACAGCTCCGACCCAAACCGGCCCGCCATCACATTGCCCGTGTTCACGCCAATGCCCAGAAACACCTGGGGCAGGCGCTCACGCATGTGCTCCAGGTTCAGGTCACGCATGGCGATCTGCATCTCCACGGCACACAACAGCGCACGGTCCACGTCGTCGTCGCGGGCCACCGGTGCGCCGAACAACACCATGATCGAGTCGCCCATGAACTTGTCGATGGTTCCCTGGTGCTTGAAAACTACTTCACTCAGGCGCGACAGACAGCGGTTGAGCGCCGCGATCACCACGGCCGCTGGCAGCGATCCCGACAGTGCCGTGAAGCCCCGCAGGTCCGCGAGCAGGATGGTGACTTCACGCGGCGCCACGGCCAGGCCGTCTGTGGCGGCACCTTCGGGGCACTCGATGCCGCGCAAGATGATGGCCATTTCGGCCTGTGCCGAGTCACTCAGGGGCGCGCCGGTCTCGCGCTCGATCAGCGCCTGCAGGCGGCGCACGGCGTCGTGGTTGAATTCTTTGTGCATGAAAGACGGGGGGTATGAACCTGTTCAAAGGCCGGATTGCCAGCGCACACCCGCCCCAAGACGCGCGATGGCAACCAGCCCACAACAACACCCAGAATAGGCGCCCGTCCCGGGGTGGGTCAAGCCGGTGAAACCAGTGCGGGCCAAACCGCAACACCCCGCGCTTGCAGTGCGCGGGCCCGGTGCGCGGCCTGCACAGCGCTGGCGCCATGCAAGACACTGAAACTTTGAGTCATTTTGGCCGCCAGCGCTTGAATATCAAGCGCTGATAGCTATCAAAATCAAAGCAATCAGCACCTAGCTAAACGACGCTATCACCGGGTGCTGCGCCCCCACAGCGCTGCCACCCACGGGCTTGCGCTGTTTGCACAAGAACTCCCCCGACACCCCGTCATAGTCCCAGCGTGCGGCGTACCGAGTCCACCCGCCAGGCGAGGCACCCGAGGCTTCGATGCTCAGCACCACCAGGCTGTTCGGGCTGCCATGGCGCAGGCGGTGCGACACCGCCGTGCCCGCACGGCTGGCCCACAGGCCCGGCCGGGGCTCCAGCAAGCCAGGCTCGTGCACATGGCCCGACAACAGCATCTGAGCGCCGGCAGTCTGCCAGCGTTGCACGGCTTCGTCGGCGCGCGCGGGGCGATGCGCGGGGTCGTCCGCAGTGCGGCCTACCAGCGGGTGGTGGCTGGCCACAATGCGCCACGCATCCGGCGGTGCACGCGCCAGCAACAGGGCCACATGCTCAATCTGCGCGGATGACAAGCTACCCCGCTCATGGCGCCAGGCGCGGGTGGTGTTCACCCCCACCACATAAAACGCACCGGCTTGCCGAACGGGCTCCTGATCGATCCCGAACCAGTGGGCATAACGTTCATAGGCCCGCCCCCAACGCAACCACCACGCAAACAGCGGCAGGTCGTGGTTGCCCGCCAGCACCAGGGTGGAACGCGCATGCAGGCCGTGTACAAAATGCGCCGCCTGCTCAAACTGCGCTGCGGTGGCGCGCTGGGTAAGGTCCCCCGACACCACCACCATCGACACCCCCAGCCGGTGCGCCAGACGCTGCACCGCATCACACACAACACGGTCATGTGCGCCGAAGTGCAGGTCCGACAAATGCATCAAGACAGTCATGGTAATGGCCTGGGCACTGCGGGCGAATGACAGCGCCGCATCACGCGGGCAGCAAACCGGGCACAGGCGCGGGCGCATCCTGTGGCGGCGTGGCCATCACACCATGAGCGTCCGGCGCATCGGCTCGCACCTGATTGCCGGGCGCTACCAGCCACAACGGCCGCGCGCTCAGGCGAAAGTGCAGGGGCGGCGACATCCATTCGCGCTCGCCATCAAAAGCCACCTTGACTTGGGGTGGGCGCCAGCTGGCCGGGGCCACGCTCAGCTCAGAACAGGCCATGCTGACCACCGCATTGTCTTTGCCCAGCTGGCCTGTGGCCGCATTCCACACCGTGCGCGCAATGGCCCAACGGCCCTGGGGCTTGAGCATCACTACCGCCAGCTGCCCGCCGTCGGCCACCATCTGCGCCTGTGGCAGGCCCATTCGATCCAGCTGCAAAGGGTTGTTGCCCACGAACAGCGTGGTGACCAGGTGCTCCTCCTGGCGTGCTTCGGCGCCCTGGTGGGTTTTCATCACCACCCGCCAGCGGCGGCTGGATGCGGGGCGGAACAGACTCCAGACCGCAGAGGCCACAGCGACCCAACGCGATCGCCCAAACCGGCGCGAGGCCATTTCGCGATCGGCCAGCAACTTGGGGTACAGCCCCACACTGGCATTGACCACAAACATGCGGCGGTTGACAAACCCCACCTGCACAGGCCGCACATCGCCCGCGTGCAGCGCTTGCAACAAGTCCTGCACGGCGGTTTCGGGGTCCAGCGCCAGGCCGTGTTCACGGCTGAAATAGTTGAAGGTGCCCATGGGCACCACCCCCACCGGCACCCCGGCGCGCAACGCCGCCGCAGCCACCGCATTGATGGTGCCGTCGCCCCCAGCAGCGACCACCAGCCCACCGTCTGCATGGGCGGCTTGCGCTGCGGCCTCGGCCAGCGGCACGATGTCGCCGCGCCGGTCGGGCACATGCCAGACGACGTCGTGAGTTTGCAAGGCAGGCACGCCCTCCAGCTTGGCGCGCAACAGGTCCAGGTCCGCCCCTGGGCGCTTGGGTACCACCAGGTGGATAGGGCCATGGAAGCGGATGGGGGGTGGATGCTCAAGAGGTGTCATGGTGCAGATCTGCAGCGGGGCCACAGACACAGGCGATACCAGTGTCTACACCCCGAAGTTCGGATTTTTCAAGGCCCCATGCTCGCAGCCCGACCGGCGCTGCACAGCCAGCCACCGCCCACTGCCCTTGTCGGCGCAGGCCGACAACCACAGGCCAGCCGTCACGACGACGGTGCTGCTGCAGTCCCTGGTGGCATTCACCCAGAAACTTTGAGGCTGCTGGACGGTCCTGTACAAAGGGCCGCCGTGCGGCGGGCGTGACACACCCCGGCCGCAGCCGAATCCCTACAACAACGATGCCCCCTTCAACGACAACCACCACTGCAGCCACCACCCTCACCACACAGGCCGCCGAACTCGGGACCCTCCTCGCCCACCACCCGTTGGCCGTGTGGGCAATCGGCATGCTGGCCGCTGCGCTGCTGGGGTTGGCGGGCCTTGCAGCCCTGCGTTGTGTGCAGCGACACCGCCCTGTATTGCCCCCTGTACCCCCCATGCGAGCGCACGGGACTTTGCTGGCGGCCATGGGTGTATCCGCTTGCACATGGGTGCTGGCGGGTGCCGCCATGGCCGACTTGGCAGCAAGCGGCCGCCCCGGCGGACCTTGGGGGGCGTTGGACGACGCATTGGCAGCGGGCCTGCAGGTGCAGACGCCCACCGCTGTACTGCAGCTGTTCTCCGCACTCACCCACCTGGGCGACACCGGGGTGCTGACGGCGTTGACCGCCACGGTGACCCTGGTGCTGTGGCAGCGCCAGCAGCGGTTGCTGGCCACCGGCTGGCTGGTGGCCATGGCCGGCAACGGCGCCCTGACCCGTGTGCTCAAGAACCTGTTCGAGCGGGTGCGGCCTGAACACCTGCACGGCATTGCGCAGGCAGAGGGATTCAGCTTTCCCAGCGGGCACAGCAGTGCATCCATGGTGGCCTACGCCATGCTGGCCTACCTGGCAACACGGCAACTGACACGCCCATGGCATGCCCCTGCCGTGGCAACCGCAGGGGTCCTGATCTTCACCACCGGATGGAGTCGCGCTGTGTTGCAGGTGCACTACGCCAGCGATGTGCTGGCAGGCTGGCTGCTCGGGGGAACATGGATGCTGTGCACCGTGCTCATCATCGAAAGCCTGCGGGGCTGGCGCACCCCAGCGCCCGGTCGGGCCCGGGCCTGAACACTCAGATCGCGACGAGGTTGCGAATGCCCTTGGCCTCCATCTCGCTGCCGGGGCCGCGTGCAATCACCTCGCCGCGCTCCATCACCAGGTAGTCGTCAGCCAGTTCCTCCGCGAAGTCGTAGTACTGCTCGCACAGCAGGATCGCCATCTCACCCTTGTCGGCCAGCATGCGGATCACGCGGCCGATGTCCTTGATGATGCTGGGCTGGATGCCTTCGGTGGGCTCGTCCAGGATCAGCAAACGCGGGCCGGGGGCCAGCGCGCGGGCAATCGCCAGTTGCTGCTGTTGCCCCCCCGACAGGTCACCGCCCCGGCGCTTGAGCATCTGCTTGAGCACAGGGAAGAGTTCATACAGGTGTGGCGGCACGGGGGTAGAACCACTTTTGTAGGCCAGGCCCATGCGCAGGTTTTCTTCCACCGTGAGGCGGCCAAAAATCTCGCGGCCCTGTGGGACGAAGCCGATGCCGGCGCGCGCACGGTCATACGGCGTGGCTTTGTCGATGGGTTTGCCATCGAACGTGATGCTGCCGCTCTTGATGGGAACCAGCCCCATGAGGCTTTTGAGCAGCGTGGTTTTCCCCACCCCATTGCGACCGAGCAGCACGGTGACTTTGCCGGGCGTGGCAGTGAGGCTCACGTCGCGCAGGATGTGGGAGCCGCCGTAGTACTGGTTGATGTTTTGGACGGTGAGCATGGTGACCTGGAGTGTTTTGAGCTTGTAGCGCCTATTCCATATGCGCCAGTAGCTATATTTTTGATAGTGGATGCCTTCACCGACCGAGGTACACCTCGATCACGCGCTCGTCGGCCTGCACCTGGTCGAGCGTGCCTTCGGCCAGCACCGACCCATCGCACAGCACCGTCACCTTCTCGGAGATGGTGCGGATAAAGCCCATGTCGTGCTCCACCACCATGAGCGAATGTTTGCCCTTGAGCGTGAGGAACAGCTCAGCAGTGCGTGCGGTCTCCTCGTCTGTCATGCCCGCCACGGGCTCGTCGAGCAGCAGCAGCTTGGGGTCCTGCATCAGCAGCATGCCAATCTCCAGCCACTGCTTTTGCCCATGGCTCAGGTTGCCGGATTGGCGCGTCACGCTGTCGGCCAGGTGGATGGTGTGCAGGATGTCGGCCAGCCGGTCGGACTGCGCTGAGTCGAGCTTGAAGAACATGCTCGACTTCACGCCCTTGTGGGTCTTCAAGGCCAGCTCCAGGTTCTCGAACACGCTGAGCTGCTCGAACACGGTGGGTTTCTGGAACTTGCGGCCTATCCCTAAGCTGGCGATCTCGGGCTCGTTGTGGCGCAGCAGGTCGATCGTGCTGCCGAAGAACACTGTGCCCTGGTTGGGCCGCGTCTTGCCGGTGATGATGTCCATCATCGTGGTCTTGCCCGCGCCATTGGGGCCGATGATGCAACGCAGCTCGCCGGGGGCAATGTCCAGGCTCAGGCCGTTGATGGCCTTGAAGCCATCAAAACTCACATGCACGTCTTCGAGGTACAGGATGCGGCCATGGGCCACGTCCACTTCGCCAGGGACGGCGACACGCGAGAAACCTGCGGCACGGCCGCCGGATTCGGTTTGGCCCGTGGCCGCTGGCGCCAGCTTTTCCTGAAAACGCCGCGCCCCTTCTTCCATCAGATCGGGCGTCATTGCGCGGCTCCCTTCGTCGCGGTTGTTTTTGCCTGGGTCTTGGCCTTGAGCTTCTTCACCAGCCCCACCACGCCATCGGGCAGGAACAGCGTGACGGCAATGAACAACGCGCCCAGAAAGTACAGCCAGAACTCTGGCGCCGTCACCGTGAGCCAGCTCTTGGCACCGTTGACGATGAACGCACCGACGATGGGCCCGATCAGCGTGGCACGCCCCCCCACGGCGGCCCATACGGCGATCTCGATGGAGTTGGCGGCGCTCATCTCGCCGGGGTTGATGATGCCGACCTGGGGCACGTAGAGCGCACCCGCCACACCGCACATCATGGCACTGATGGTCCAGATGGTGAGCTTGTAGGGCAGCGGCGAGTAGCCCGAGAACATGACCCGCGTCTCCGCATCGCGCACGGCCTGCAGCACGCGGCCGAACTTGCTGCGCACCAGCCAGCGCGCCAGCAAGAAGAAGCCGAGCAGCGACAGCCCGGTCATCACAAACAGCAGCATGCGCATGGTCGGAGTGGCAATGGGCGTGCCCAGAATGCGCTTGAAGTCGGTAAACCCGTTGTTGCCGCCAAAGCCCGTCTCGTTGCGAAAGAACAGCAGCATGGCCGCATACGTCATGGCCTGGGTGATGATGGAAAAGTACACGCCCTTGATGCGCGAGCGGAAGGCGAAGTAGCCGAACACGAACGCAATCACGCCCGGCACCGCCACGATGAGGAACAGCGTGGCGACGAAGCTGTCGGACAACATCCAGTGCCAGGGCAGCTCCTTCCAGTCGAGGAACACCATGAAATCGGGCAGATCGCTCTTGTAGTTGCCGTCGCGGCCAATCTGGCGCATGAGGTACATGCCCATCACGTAGCCGCCCAAAGCGAAGAACAAGCCGTGGCCCAGGCTCAGGATGCCGGTGTAGCCCCAGATCAGGTCCATGGCCAGCGCGCAGATGGCGTAGCACATGATCTTGCCGACCAGGGCCACGGCGTAGTCGCTCATGTGCAACGGGCTGCCCGCAGGCACCCACAGGTTGAGCACGGGCGCCACGGCGCACACCACGATGAGTGCAACGAAAAATGCAGACCAGCCGCCGCGTGAGAGCAGGGGTACCGGAGCGGGCAGCTGGATGGGGGAAGTGGATGGAGTCGTCATGGTGTGTCTGTCTCTGTCGGCCACTCAATCTGCGGTGCGGCCCTTGACCGCAAAGATGCCCTGGGGCCGCTTCTGGATGAAGATGATGATGAACACCAGAACTGCAATCTTGGCCAGCACCGCACCCGCCCAGCCTTCCAGAAATTTGTTGAGCACACCCAGGCCCAGCGCCGCATACACCGTGCCTGCCAGCTGGCCCACGCCGCCCAATACCACCACCATGAAGGCATCGACGATGTAGCTCTGGCCCAGGTCGGGGCCCACGTTGCCCACCTGGCTCAAAGCACAACCTGCCAGGCCCGCGATGCCCGAGCCCAGCGCAAAGGCCATGGTGTCGATGCGTGCGGTGTTCACGCCCATGCACGACGCGATGGGGCGGTTTTGGGTGACGCCGCGCACAAACAAGCCCAGGCGCGTGCGGCCGATCAGGTAGCCCATGCCCAGCAGCACGGCGATGGCAAAGCCGATGATGACCAGCCGGTTGTAGGGCAGCGTGAGGTTGGAGAGCACCTGCACCCCGCCACTCATCCACGCAGGGTTCTCCACCCCCACGTTCTGCGCGCCAAAAATCGTGCGCACCAGTTGCATCAGCACCAGGCTGATGCCCCAGGTGGCCAGCAACGTCTCCAGCGGGCGGCCGTACAGAAAGCGCAGCACGCCACGCTCCAGCACCGCGCCCACGGCGGCGGATGCGCCAAAGGCCAGCGGCAGCGCAGCGACCAGATACCAGTCAAACGCGCCCGGAAAATACTTTTGAAAGATGCCTTGCACCACATAGGTGGCATAGGCGCCAATCATCATCAGCTCACCATGGGCCATGTTGATGACGCCCATGAGGCCGTAGGTGATGGCCAGGCCCAGCGCCACCAGCAGCAGGATGGAGCCCAGGCTGATGCCCGAGAACGCAGCGCCCAGGCGCTCGCCCCAGGCCAGTTTTTCATCCAGCGCCTTGAGGGCCGTTTGCAGCGCGGCCTTGACCTTGGGGTCTTCTTCGACCGTGGCCCGCTCATTGAGCAGCAGGCGCGTGTCGGGCGTGGCGCTGAGTGACAGTGCCTGGGCAGCGGTGATGCGCTGTGCGGCGTCGTCACTGCCCAGCAACGTGGCAGCGCGGGCCAGCTCCAGCTGGGTCTTGATGTTGTCGTTGGTTTCCAGCGCAAGCGCCTTGTCCAGCAAGGGCAAACGCCCCGCATCGGGCTCTTTGGTCAGCGCCTTGGCAGCGGCCATGCGCCGGGTTTCGTCTTTGCCAAACAGCGCCAGGCCCGCCAGGGCCGTGTCGATCTCGCCGCGCATGCGGTTGTTGTTGATGATGTCTTCGGCATCGGCAGGCACGGGCACTTCGGCGCCAGTCACAGGGTCGATGCCCTTGTCGTCACGCACGATCAAGGCCTTGCCGCCCGCCACTTTCACCGCATCGTCAGCCAGTGCCTGCAGAAAGGCGGCGATGCGCTCGCTGGGATCCACCACGGCCTGCTGCACAGCGGCCACACGGTCATCGGTCTCGCCAGCGGCCATGGCCAGGGCCTGCTCAGCGGTGAGGGCGTTCGCTTGAACCGTGGCACACAACAGTATGCAGGCAAGCAGCCGGGAAAATAGTGAGGAAAGCATGGAAGGGCCAGTCGGTCAAAAAGGCGGTCGGCCTGTGCCACGCGCACAGCCCATACCAGTGCCCCCGCGCAAGGGCCGCCCCGCCGCGCTGGGGGCGTCCCCCTGCCCGCATCGCGCAGCGATGCGAGAGCGGGGGGAAGGCGCAAAGCGCCTCAGGGGGGTTACTTCTTTTCGGGCTCGTCCTTCTTCTTGTCGTTGCCTTCGATGTAAGGGCTCCATGGCTTGGCCTTCACAGGGCCAGGGGTCTTCCACACCACGTTGAACTGGCCGTCGGCCTTGATCTCGCCGATGAACACGCTCTTGTGCAGGTGGTGGTTCTTCTCGTCCATCTTGGAGACGATGCCCGACGGCGCCTTGAAGGTCTGGCCGGCCATGGCGGCGATGACCTTGTCCACATCGGTGCTCTTGGCCTTTTCAACCGCTTGCTTCCACATGTTGATGCCGATGTAGGTGGCTTCCATCGGGTCGTTGGTGAGCGGCTTGTCCTTGTGTCCAGCGATGCCCTTGGCTTTGGCGTAGTCGCCCCACTTCTTCATGAACGCGGTGTTCTCTGGGCTCTTGATGGACTGGAAGTAGTTCCAGGCGGCCAGGTGGCCCACGAGCGGCTTGGTGTCCACGCCGCGCAGCTCTTCTTCGCCCACGCTGAATGCGACCACGGGCACGTCCTTGGCCTTCAGGCCCGCGTTGCCCAGTTCCTTGTAGAAAGGCACATTCGAGTCGCCGTTGATGGTGGAGACCACCGCCGTCTTGCCGCCCTGGCTGAACTTCTTGATGTCGGCCACGATGGTCTGGTAATCGCTGTGACCAAACGGCGTGTACTTTTCGTCGATGTCGGAATCCTTCACGCCCTTGGACTTGAGGTAAGCGCGCAGGATCTTGTTGGTGGTGCGGGGATAGACGTAGTCGGTGCCCAGCAGCACCCAGCGCTTGGCGCTGCCGCCGTCCTTGCTCATCAGGTAGTCCACCGCAGGGATGGCCTGCTGGTTGGGCGCGGCACCGGTGTAGAACACGTTCTTGGACAGCTCTTCACCTTCATATTGCACGGGGTAGAACAGCAGGCCGTTCATTTCTTCGACCACCGGCAGTACCGACTTACGGCTCACCGAGGTCCAGCAACCGAAGATGACCGAGACCTTGTCCTGGCCCAGCAGTTGCTTGGTCTTTTCAGCGAACAGAGGCCAGTTGGAGGCAGGGTCCACCACCACGGGTTCGAGCTTCTTGCCCAGCACGCCGCCCTTGGCGTTGATCTCGTCGATGGCCATCAGCACGGTGTCTTTCAACACAGTTTCCGAAATGGCCATGGTGCCCGAGAGGCTGTGCAAGATGCCGACCTTGATGGTGTCCTGTGCGTAGGCGGGCAGAGCCGACAGGCCAGCGAGCGTAGCGACGGCCGCGAGGGCCTTGAGGGAATAACGACGTTGCATGTGTGCTTCTCCGGTGGGTGGTTTCAAACCGCTTCGGCCGACGGGCTCCTTCGTGGAACCTTTGGATCGGTCGATGGATTGAATTCTGGAGACAGCCCCCGCCTTCGCAAATACGCCGGGTGGCGTACATCATCACAAGGCCTTCCCCCTCCCCGCGCTGGAGAAGGCCGCAGGCACCCGGGATGTGCAAACGTCGCAAGGGCCGGAACGGCGGGATGCGGCAGACGCCCAGCGCACAACGAGGATCCGCAGCAACGCCCCGCGGGATGGCCCAGGCACCAGAACCCTTCATGGCATCAGGGTATCTACGCATTTACACCAAAAAACGATCTATCCGACTGCATCAAACATGTGGATTTCCACAATGGAGAGGGCGGATCTGCGACGTACAGTCACGCACCCCGTTTTTGTTGTCCCAGAGGCACCCCATGCAACCCAGCCATTCCACGCCCAAAAAGCTGCCCCTCTACCGATCCCTTTACATCCAGGTGCTCACCGCCGTGGTGGTGGGGGTTCTGCTGGGGCACTTCTACCCGGCCCTGGGCGAGCAGATGAAGCCCCTGGGTGATGGTTTCATCAAGCTGATCAAGATGATCATCGCGCCCATCATCTTCTGCACCGTGGTGATCGGTATCGCGGGCATGGAAGACATGAAGAAGGTGGGCAAGACTGGCGGGCTGGCTCTGTTGTACTTCGAGGTCGTGAGTTCGGTGGCCCTCGTCATTGGCCTGATCTTCGTCAACGTGTTGCAGCCGGGCGCGGGAATGAACGTGGATGCCTCGACGCTGGACACCAAGTCCATCGCGGCCTACACCGGCCCCGGCAAGATGACCACCACCACGGACTTCCTGCTGAACATCATCCCCACCACGCTGATCGACGCCTTCGCCAAGGGCGAGATCCTGCAGGTGTTGCTGATCGCGGTGATGTTCGGCTTTGCGCTGCACCGCTTCGGTGGCCGCGGCACGCTGGTTTTTGACATGATCGAGAAGACCTCGCACGTGCTGTTCACCATCGTGGGCTACATCATGAAAGTGGCCCCCATCGGCGCTTTCGGTGCGATGTCGTTCACCATTGGCAAGTATGGCGTGGGCACGCTGCTGTCCCTGGGCAAGCTCATGGGCGTGTTCTACCTGACCTGCCTGATCTTCATCTTCGTGGTGTTGGGCACGATTGCCAAGTTCCACGGCTTCTCGATCTGGAAGTTCATCAAGTACATCAAGGAAGAGCTTCTCATCGTGCTGGGCACCTCGTCCAGCGAATCGGTGCTGCCGCGCATGATGGAAAAGATGGAGCTGCTGGGCGCCAAAAAATCCACCGTGGGCCTGGTGATTCCCACTGGCTACTCGTTCAACCTGGACGGCACCTCTATCTACCTGACCATGGCGGCCGTGTTCATTGCCCAGGCCACCAATACGCCCATGACACTGACACAGGAGATCACGCTGCTGGCCGTGTTGCTGCTCACCTCCAAGGGCGCAGCGGGCATCACGGGCAGCGGCTTCATCGTGCTGGCGGCCACGCTGTCGGCGGTGGGCACGGTGCCGGTGGCGGGCCTGGCACTGATCCTGGGCATTGACCGCTTCATGTCCGAAGCCCGCGCACTGACCAACCTGATCGGCAACGGTGTGGCCACCCTGGTGGTGGCCAAGTGGACGGGTGACCTCGATACCGAGCAACTCGACAAGCACCTGAACAACCCCGGCTGGCAGGACGCCCAGGAGCCCGAGGTGCTGCTGGACAAAAACACGGCCCACATGGACACTTCGGCCCGACCCTGATCCCCATTTTGTTGGAACCTCACCAAGGCCCTGCCCGGTTAACCCGGGCAGGGCTTTTTTTGTCCCGTCGCCAAGACTTGAACGCAAGCGTCCACAGACCACGCACAGAGGCCCCACCCGGCACCAGGGGTGGATGCCGGCGGGGCTCCACCGCTTTGCCAAGCGTGTGCCGCACAGCGTCACATAGCCGACATTCACCATGGGCATTGCGCTGCACAGTGGCGCTAGGATGGCCCCCTGCCCTTGCCGCTCATCGCCCCCTGTGAGGCCATGGTGGCAGGCGCGCACCTTTTTTGAACATTCAGGACAACCCATGGTGAAACGACGCACAGTGCTTCTCGGCGGCGGCGCAACAGCTGGCGCGCTGGTCATCGGCTGGGGAGTGATGCCCCCACGACAGCGCCTTCACACTGCGCAGCGCCTGCCCCCGGCGCCCGGGCAGGTGGCGCTCAACGGCTGGCTCAAGGTGGATGCGGACAACACGGTGACCGTGATGATGGCCAAGTCTGAAATGGGCCAAGGCACACACACCGGCCTGGCCGCGATCCTGGCCGAGGAGCTGGACGCCGACTGGGCCCAGGTGCGGCTGGAGATGGCGCCCATCGATGACATCTACAACAACCTGGCCACTGTGGTGGACGGCCTGCCGTTTCACCCAGACAACGACGGCACGATCAAGGCCGTGGCAGGCTGGCTCACCGCCAAAACCATGCGCGAGGTGGGTGTGATGATGACGGGCGGCTCGTCCAGCATCAAGGACTTGTGGCAACCCATGCGCGAGGCCGGTGCCCACGCCCGCGCCCTGTTGATCAGCGCCGCCGCCGCGCAGTGGAAAGTGCAGGCGGCCGAATGCACCACCAACGCAGGCTGGGTGGAGCACGCTGCCGGTCAACGTGCCACGTTTGGCGAACTGGCCGCAATCGCAGCGCAGCAGCCATTGCCGGGCAAGGTCACGCTCAAAAAACCCGCCGCATTCAAACTCATTGGCAAACCGCTGAAGCGCATCGAGGCGGCCTCCAAGCTCAACGGCACTGCGGTGTTTGGCATCGATGCCAACCCGCCCGGCCTGCTGCACGCCAGTGTGGTGATGTGCCCCACGCGCGGCGGCAAGGTGGCCCGCTTTGACGGTGCCGCCGCACAGGCGTTGCCGGGCGTGAAGAAGGTGCTGGCAGTGCCCCCCTTTCACGGCGGCACCGGCGCGGTGGCCGTGATTGCCGACACACCCTGGCACGCCAAGAAGGCGGCGGCGGCCGTCACCGTAGAGTGGGACCACGGCCCGGCCGCCACGCTGTCGAGTGCCGCCGTCATGACCCAGCTGGTCCAGGCGCTGGACCAGGCCCAGGGCTTTGGTTACCACAGCGTGGGCGACGTGGACACCGCCATGCAAGCAGCCACCACCACCCTCACCGCCGACTACCACGCGCCCTACCTGGCCCACGCCGCGATGGAACCCATCAATTGCACGGCGCAGTTCAAGGACGGTACTGCCACTGTGTGGACATCGACCCAGGTGCCGGGCCTGGCGCGCATGGCGGCCGCCAAGGCCCTGGGCATTGACGACAACCAGGTGACCGTGCACCAACTGCTGCTGGGTGGTGGCTTTGGCCGACGGCTGGAGGTGGACTACGTGGCCCAGGCCGCCGCGATTGCCAGGGCCGCCGATGGCGCGCCGGTGCAAACCCTGTGGTCCCGCGAGCAGGACACGCAGCACGACTTCTACCGCCCCGCCTGCGTGGCCCGTTTCAAGGCGGGGCTGGACGCGCAAGGCCAACTGGTGGCCTGGCACAACGTATCGGCCGGCCAGGCCATCGTGCCGCAGGTACTGGCCCGCACCTTTGGCCTGCCCGGCGCCGGGCCCGACAAGACCACGTCCGAAGGCGCGTTCGACCAGCCCTACGAGTGGCCCCATGCACGCATCGCCCACGAGATCATCGACCTGCCACTGCCCGTGGGCTTCTGGCGCTCGGTGGGGCATTCGCACCAGGCGTTCTTCAAAGAGAGTTTTGTCGACGAGGCGGCCCACGCGGTCAAACAAGACCCGGTGGCTTTCCGCGCCGCGCTCCTCCAGAAGCACCCGCGCCACCTGCGTGTGCTCAAAACTGCCGCAGAGCTGGCTGGCTGGGGCACGCCCCTGGCCGCCAATGCCACGGGCACCCGGCGCGCGCGGGGCATCGCGCTGCACCAGTCGTTCGGCTCGATCGTGGCGCAGGTGGCCGAAGTGTCGGTGGGGCCTGACAAGGCCCTGCGCGTGCACCGCGTGGTGTGTGTGATCGACTGCGGCGCAGCGGTCAACCCCAATCTCATCACCCAGCAGATGGAAAGCGCCGTAGTGTTCGGCCTCACTGCGGCAGTGCATGGCGAAGTGACCATCAAAGACGGCCAGGTGCAGCAAAGCAACCTGCACGACTACCCCCTGCTGCGCATGGCCGATTGCCCTCAGATCGAGACCCACATCATCGCCAGCGCCGAACCGCCCGAGGGCGTGGGCGAACCCGGTGTGCCCCCCATCGCACCCGCCGTGGCCAATGCGGTGTTTGCCTTGACCGGCCAACGCCTGCGCGCATTGCCCCTCAAGCTCAGCTGACCCCGACGCACCGGAGCCCCCATGACCACCACCATCACCCTCAACGGCCAACCCATCGCCGTCCATGCCGAACCCGACACGCCCCTGCTGTGGGTGCTGCGCGGCGAGCTGCAGATGAACGGCACCAAGTTTGGCTGCGGCATGGCCCTGTGCGGCGCCTGCACCGTGCACCTGAACGGCGAGCCCGTGCGTGCCTGTATCACGCCCCTCTCTGCGGTCGGCAATGCCCCTGTGACCACCATCGAAGGCCTGCAGGGCCCCGAAGCCACGGCGCTGCGCGAGGCGTGGACGGCGGTCGACGTGGCCCAATGTGGCTACTGCCAGAGCGGACAGCTGATGTCCGCCTGCGCACTGCTCAAGAAAACGCCACGGCCCAGCGACGCCGACATCGCTGCCGCCATGTCGGGCAACGCCTGCCGCTGCGGCACCTACCCGCGCATCCGCGCGGCCATCCACCAGGCGGCGGGGAACAAAGTGGCTTGATGGGTTTTTATTATTTTGATAGCAAACTATCCAATAAATACAAGCACTTCACTGCATTTTCGCCACATTTTTTCTACCCTGACTCTGACGGCTTGCGTCCCACGGGTCGCGCACGCACACCGCTCCAGCCCACCATGGCCCGCATGCGCCACGGTTTGTGCACGAAGAGGGGGCTGGATAGCGCCGGACACGGGGGTGCGGCCAGGCGGAGTGCAACTTTCACGCAAGGGGCCACGCCGGGCCAGGAGCAGCATGCGCTGAAAACGGCGCACAGGCCGCCCGGCGCATGGGGCCCACCCAACCGTCAGTTCAGCCGCGCCCCACGGGCATCGCCTTGCGGGCCGTTGAGCGAATGCGCGGCATCCGTACCGCCGCAGTGCGACTCGTCGCAGTGCACCACGTTGCGCCCTGACTCCTTCGCGCGATACAGCGCCTGGTCCGCCAGGTTCACCAGCGCTTCAAAATCCAGGCACGCACCCTTGCGCAAGGTGGCCACACCAACGCTCACCGTGACCGAGACCGTGGCCCCTGTGTCATTGACCGGCACCCGCAGCGCCGCCACTTCGTACCGCAAGGATTCCGCCGCGTGCAGGGCGCTGGCGCCATCGGTTTCGGGCAACACGATGACGAATTCCTCGCCCCCGAAGCGGGCCACGATGTCCACGCCGCTGCGCCTGCGCCCGGCACAGGCCTGGGCCACCGCGCAGATCACCCGGTCGCCAGCCAGATGTCCCCAGGCGTCATTGACCGCCTTGAACAGATCGATGTCCACCACCAGCAACGACAGCGGGTGATCAAACCGCACGGAACGCTTGTATTCATTGGCCCCCAGCTCCATGAGCGTGCGCCGGTTGGCCAAGCCCGTCAGCGCATCGTTGGCTGCGAGCCGCTCCAGCGCCGCGTTCAGCTCTTGCAACAGCTGGTTCTGCGCCACCAGCTGCTGGTTGATCTGCGCAATTTCGTCTTCTTTCTGCTTGCGGTCGTGGATGTTGAAAGTGACCCCGATCAGGCGTTTGCCCGGGGTGGCGCTGCTGCGGTCCATGATGCGGCCGTAATTGGCAAACCAGATCCATTCGCCCGCCTTGGAGCGCAGCCGGAACTCCGCACGGTACTGCGGCGTTGTGCCCGCCACATGGGCGGCCACCGCCTGGCGCACGACCTCCAGGTCACCCGGATGAAACAGACCGTAGATGTCCTGCAGGCCCGACACCATCTCGTCCTCGGTAAATCCCAGCTCCAGGAAGGTCTTGACCGCCTTGTGGGTGACCTGGCCGGTCACCAGGTCGTTCTCCCACAGGTCCAGCCCGGCGGCCTCCAGCACCAGCTCCAGCCGCTCCCTGTTCAGGTCTTCCTTTTCACCCATGGTGCTGCGCATCCATCACTGTGTACATCACAGCGCCAGTGGTGACCGCCTGACAATCCGCCCATTTGCACGTAGGCTCAGCCATCGCACGTTCCTTTTCGATATGGCTGGCACGATACGCCAGCGCGGGGGGTTGTCAACCCAAGGCCCGCCGCTGTGGGGCACCCTGGCGACGTGCGGAGGCAGCCCGGGGGAAAGCACACTGGCAGAGCGCTGCGCCTTCGCCTATGCTCTGCCCAGCGGTTATCCTGACAGAGCAATCCCTTCCAAGACACCATGAGCACCCCCGAAAAATCCACCGTCTACAGCACTGAAGACCTCCTGATCAGCCTGTGCAACTCCGTCACCCGCGTGCTGGGCGTGGCCACGCACAGCCAGATCCACTACTCCGGCATGGTGCAGCGCATCAGCAAGACCTGCCTGAAACCCGACATCGGCTGCTTTGTGCTGTTCGATGGCGGCTTCTCGGGGCTGGTGATCATCAACTTCTCGGCCCAGGCGGCCATGGAGTTGTACGCCAACTACCTGCTGAACATGGGCATGTCCAAGGATGACCTGGTCAGCTCCTACACGTCCGACGAAGTGAGCAACGTGATGGGCGAGCTGATGAACCAGGTGGTGGGCGACTTCACTGGCAAGGTGCGCCGCGAACTGCAGACCCACATCACCCAGAACCAGCCCAAGATGCTGGTGCTGAACAAGCAGGTGCAGCTCTCCGTGGACGCCAACCTCGACAAGCCCGAGGCCCGCCGCGTGACCTTCTACACCAGCAACAACAATATCTTCTATCTGGAACTGGCCATCGATCGCACCGAGTTCATCAAACTCTACGACTTTGAAGCCCAGGAAGTGCCGGACGCCGACGCACTCATGGCGCAGTCACAAGAAGCCCCCCCCGTGCCCGCACCACTGCCCGCTGGGCAAGACGACACCGATGCGCTGCTCAAGTCGTTGGGCATGTGAAAATCATCAAAAACAATAGCTACTAGCGCTTTATAAATAAGCGCTAGAGCCGGTTTTTACTGAAATTTTCAAGGTAGGCATGTGGAGGCGTGGCACAAAGGCTTCGCCGCCTGCCTTACTTCAAAATGAATAGCTTCCCGCGCTTCGTCGATAAGCGCGAGAAGCCCCAAAGCCCATCCATCTGCCTCTCGGGCTTGGGGCCGCTGCCCGATGCGGATCGTCCACACAGCCAGCGCCTGTGCGGACACGCGGGATTTCCGCTGCAAGGTCAGCGCCGCGCGCCTAGCCGCTCCGCGATCCAGATGCCACCCAGCACCATTGCCAGCGCCAGTGCGTGGTACGCCCCCACAGGCTCGCTGAGAACCCACACGGCCAGCGCAGGGCCGAAAACGGGGTTGAGGTTGAGGAACACACTGGCACGCGCCGGGCCGATCAGCTCCACCGCGCGGATGAAAAGGATCTGCGAAACAAAAGACGGCAGCAGCCCCACGTAAACCAGAATGAGCCAGCCCTGCAGCGTCGGCCAGAAAAAGCGCCCGGTCGCCACTTCGGCCGCCAGCAGTGGCAAGGAGGCCAGAGCCGCCACGCCCGCCACCGCAGAGAAGAAAACCAGCGGAGGCACCGGCGGCCGGGACCTGAGCCCCAGCGTGTAGCCGGCATACAGCACCGAGGCCAGCAGGATCCACAGGTCGCCCCTGTTGAAGTCAAGCGCCGCCAGCACGGCCCAAGTGCCCCGCGAGGCCACGATGGCCACACCCGCCAGCGTAATCACCACACCTGCCATCTGCAATGCAGTGACACGCAGCCCCAGAAACAGCACACCGCCCAGCAACACCAGCACCGGAATCATTCCCTGGATCAGCGCCAGATTGACGGCCGTGGTGTGGTGGGCTGCAGCGTAGAACAGCGCGTTGAAAGCGGTAAAACCGCTGACGCCCATGAGCGCCAGATATGTCCAGCGCCCCCGCAGCGCAGGCAGGTGCTGCGCCACCTGTTGGCGCGCGACGAACCACAGCGCGATGCAGGCGATGCTCCAGCGCGCCGTGGTGAGCATCATGGGAGACACATGGCCCACGGCCAGGCGCGCCGCGACGGCATTGCTGCCCCAGATGAGGGTGGTCACGATCAGAAGCAGGGCCGGGCGCTGGTAAAGGCCACGCCAAAAAGCACCACGCGCAGCGGCAGAAGGGGAAGCGGACATGGCAGCGAGCGTAGCAAACTCGGTGTGAGCCGCCATCCATGCAGATCACCCGCTCGCAGGCACAGGCTGCGAAGCCAAAACGCCCAAGGCGCTACCCCTCAAACTGCGGATGCAGCTGTCGGATGCGGTTCATCGCCATCGCCGCAGCGGCCGTGCGGGTCTCCACCCCCAGCTTGGCAAAAACGCGCTCCAGGTGCTTCTTGACCGTGGCGGGGCTGGCGCCAAGGATGTCGCCGATGTCGCGGTTGATCTTGCCCTTGACGACCCAGTACAGCACCTCGGCCTCGCGGGCGGTGAGCTTGAAGGACAGGCTCATGGATTCGATGATCTTGGCGTCCGACACCTCGCGCATCACGATGAGCCAGTCGCCGCCGCCAGCGCTGTCACCCGCCTGCTGGTGCAGCCGGAAGGTGAGGCGGCGTGCACCCTGCTCCACGGCCAGGCGCGGCGGCTCGGCCAGGGACGCCGCCAACAGCTCGGCCGCGTTGTCGGCCAGCACATGGCGGCGCAGCCAGGCCTGCACAGGCTCGGGCGCCCATTGGCCAAATGCGGTGGGTGCACCGTCGGGCCCCACTTCGCCGAAGTAGCTTTGCAGCAGCTCGCGCGCCAGCGGGGTCTGCCACACGATGCGGCCGTCCGACGCGCGCACCGTGATGCTGGCGTAGCCAAAGGCGTCGAGTGCATTGCGCGCCTCGCGGGCCTGGCGCGCGTCCTGCCGCGCCTTGCGGGCCGCCCCCAGGTGCACGCCCATACGGGCCATGACCTCGCGCGGTTTGATGGGCTTGGTGACGTAGTCCACACCGCCTGCCTCCAGCGCAGCCACCAGGTGCTCGGTCTCAGTGAGCCCGGTCATGAAGATGATGGGGATGTGCGCCGTGGCGGGGTTGGCCTTGAGCCGCCGTGCCACTTCAAAGCCATCCATTCCCGGCATCATGGCGTCGAGCAAAACAATGTCGGGCAGGGCCTGGGCCGCGCGCTGCAACGCGGCCTCGCCATGGGTGGCCACCAACACGGTGTAGCCCGATTCGTCGAGCGCATCGTGCAGCACGGCCAGGTTGTCGGGCACATCGTCCACGATCAGCACCACGTCGCTGTCGGTGCGGTCCAGCGCTGCGCCCGGTGGGGCTTGCACCCAGGGCGAAGGGGGAATTGCGGTGTTCATCACGATGGCGCCTGCTCCAGAATCTGGCCCATGGCATCGAACTGGAACTGCTTGGCCAGTTGCCGCATGGTGGTCACAAAAATGCTGTGCGCAGGCTGGCTGCGTTCGATGTCGTCCAGGGTGTTGAGGATGCCACGGTAGTAGCCCAGCGCCACCACCTGTCCCAGTGCAGTCAGGGCGTTGGCATCGGGGTAGGTCAGGGGCTGTGGCTGCGTAGATGCGGCCGTTGTTGTTGACACGTCAGCCCCCTGAACAGCGGCCTCGTCGTGCAGCCACTGCAGGCCCAGGCGGCGCTCCAGCCAGTCGATCAGCTCGGTATGGCGCACGGGCTTGACGATGAAGTCCTCCGGGCGGATGTCCACATCGTTGTCCAGCGCCTTGTCGAACGCGTTGGCGGACACGATGGCGCAGTGGAGTTCTGCGAGGTGCATCTGCCGCACACGCCGCAGGGTCTCCCACCCGTCAATACCGGGCATGGCCAGGTCCATGAAGATCGCGTGCGGCCGGTAGCCCGCAGCCAGCAGATCGAGCGCATCGTGCCCACTGGCGGCCTGCCGCAGCTCAAAACCCAGGGGTTCCAACAGCTCGCGCAGCAGCTCGCGGTCGGGCTCCTCGTTGTCCACCACCAGGATGCGACGGCGCTCGCCCGCATAACCCCTGCGGGTGCGCTGTGCGCGGGCTGCCGATGCAGTGGGCACGGGTGCGGCCTTGCCCAGGGCCTCGGCGTGCACTTCGGGCAGGAACAGCTTGACGTGGAATACCGACCCCAGGCCAGGGGTGCTGGTCACCGTCAATTCCCCCCCCATCAGCGCCGTGAGCATTTTGGCAATGGTCAGGCCCAGGCCTGCCCCCGGCGCTGCCGCAACGGCGCTTGCGCTGCTGGCACCGCCGCCCCGCGCGAAAGGCTCAAAGATGCGGTCGATCTCGTCAGCCGTGAGTCCTGGCCCCGTGTCCTGCACCTCGATGCGGGCCATCTCGCGCGCATAACGCACTCGCAAGGTGACGGTGCCATGCGCCGTGAACTTGACGGCGTTGCCCAGCAGGTTGATGAGGATCTGGCGCAGGCGCTTTTCGTCGGCCCGCACCACCTCGGGGATCACCCCTAACACATCGAACTGGAACGCCAGGCCCTTGGCGGCCGCCTGCAGCTCGAACAGGCTGGCCATCTCGTGCAGACCATCGGCAAAACGCGCGGGTGCCACATCCAGTGTGAGCTTGCCCGACTCGATGCGCGCGATGTCCAGCGTGCCTTCGATGAGCGACAGGAGGTGCTCGCCGCCCCGGCGGATCACGTGCACGGCCTGCTTGCGGTGCGGGGGCACGCCTGCGTCTTCGCCCATCAGCTGCGCATAGCCCAGGATGGAGTTGAGCGGTGTGCGGATCTCGTGGCTGATGGCGCTGATGTAGCGGCTCTTGGCCTGGTTGGCCTGGTCAGCGGCGCGCTGGGCGGCCTCGGCCACCTGGCGCGCCTGCTCGGCCACGCTGCGTGCGGTCTGCAGGGCTTCGTCGGTCTGGCGGTGCAATTCGATCTCGCGCACCAGAAGGCCGGTCTGGCGGTTGGATTCTTCCTGTGCCACCTGGCGGCTTTTGTGCGCCAGCACCAGCCACCAGGCCACGATGCCCGAGATGACCAGCAGCGCAAGGTACGCCTTGAGTAGCCCCGAGCGCAGGGCCACAGCGGGCGCTGCCATCACCTCGATGTCGGTGGCCGCTTGCGCAATGGTGTTGAGTTCCTGGTGGTACAGCAGGCCCATCACCGAGGCCAGCAGCGGCGCTATCACCAGCATCAACAGCAGAAAATGGCCCAGGCCCGTGTCCAGGTAACGCCACATGGCGCGGGGCAGCACCCAGCGCAGCGCGGCCGACCACTGCACTGCCATGCTGGCGTGGGGCTTGCACAGGTCACCACAGCGCGCATCCAGCGTGCAGCACAGCGAGCAGATGGCGCCCCGGTAGGCGGGGCACTGGGCCATGTCGGGCGCTTCGTACTCGCGCTCGCAGATCACGCAGCGCTGCGCGGTGGTGCGCCGGTAGCTCATCCGGGCCTCTGTGCCCAGCCCTCCTTCGGCATTGCGGCGCAGCGGGCCATGCAGGGGCACGGCCACCACGTCGGCCAGCGCAGCGGGCTCCGACTGGCGGGCAATGTAATAGCGCCCCCCGGTGGCCCATGCAATGAGTGGCGCGGTCACAAAGGCCACCGCCATCGCAATCACGGCCGAAAAGGCTTGCGGCAACGGGCCAAACAGCCCCAGGTGTGCGCTGATGGACAGGATGGACGCCAGTGCCATCGAGCCCACACCCACGGGGTTGATGTCGTACAGGTGCGCGCGCTTGAACTCAATGCCCTTGGGAGACAGGCCCAGCGGCTTGTTGATGACGAGGTCGGCCACCACCGACATGATCCAGGCGATGGCGATGTTGGAGTACAGCCCCAGCACCTCGCCCATGGCGCGGAACACGTTCATCTCCATCAGCATGAAGGCGATCAGCGTGTTGAACACCACCCACACCACCCGCCCCGGGTGGCTGTGCGTGAGCCGCGAGAAGAAGTTGGACCACGCCAGCGAGCCCGCGTAGGCATTGGTCACGTTGATCTTGAGCTGCGAGATCACCACAAACAACGCCGTGGCCGCCACCGCCCAGCCGTAGTTGGGGAACACATATTCATACGCGGCCAGGTACATCTGGTTCGGGTCGACCGCGCGCTCGGCCGGCACCATGTGGGTGAGCGCCAGGTACGCCAACAACGCACCGCCCAGCATCTTGAGCACGCCCAGCACCACCCAGCCTGGCCCGCCCACCAGCACGCCCAGCCACCAGCGCCCGCGCGTGGCGGGGGTGGAAGCGGGCATGAAGCGCAGGTAATCGGCCTGCTCCCCCATCTGGGTAATCAGCGCAATGCCGACTGTGAGGGCTGCACCAAACAAGGGCAATTGAAACGTCGCGCCGCGCATCAATTCACCACCGTAGTGCACAACCCCAGAAAACGCACCAGGATCGCGCACCAACACATAGGCAAACGGCACCACCAGCATCACCAGCCACAGCGGCTGTGTCCACATTTGCAGCCGGCTGATGGCCGAAACGCCATGGGTGACCAGCGGAATCACCACGATGGCGCAGATCAGGTAACCCCAGGTGGGCGGGATGTCGAGCGCCAGCTCCAGCGCGTAGGCCATCACGGCGGCCTCCAGCGCGAAGAAGATGAAGGTGAACGATGCGTAGATGAGCGAGGTGAGCGTAGAGCCGATGTAGCCAAACCCCGCGCCGCGCGTGAGCAAATCCATGTCCACCCCGTAGCGCGCCGCATACACGCTGATGGGCAGCCCCGCCAGAAAGATGATGAGCCCCGTGGCCACGATGGCCCAGAAGGCGTTGATGAAGCCGTACTGCACCAGCAGCGTGGCACCCACGGCCTCCAGAATCAAAAACGACGCCGCACCAAACGCCGTGTTGGCCACCCGCCATTCAGACCATTTGCGAAAGCGCTGCGGGGTGTAGCGCAGCGCGTAGTCTTCCATGGTCTCGGTGGCCACCCAGCTGTTGTAGTCGCGGCGCACCTTGACCACTTGCTGGGGCGCTTGCGCATCCACATCCTGCCCCGACGGCTGCACCGGCACAGCATCAGCAGGGGCAATGGGGGCAGTGAGAAGTGGCATGGGCATGGAATGACGGCAAGCCCTGCAGGTGCAGTTTCCATGCCACGGCCAACCCTAGCGCGCACAGTCCCTGCGCCAGATGACGTATGGCGGGCACGGGGCTTGCTGCCTATGATGGAACGGCTCTCATCAGATCCCCCCGTACGCCACAGAACACACCCCTCATGGTCACCCCGCATTGACGGCCGCACGAGCCAATGACCCCAGCATTGAGTAAAACGATATGGAACTGACTCCTCGCGAAAAAGACAAGCTCTTGATCTTCACCGCCGCCCTGCTGGCCGAGCGGCGCAAGGCCCGAGGCCTGAAGCTCAACTACCCGGAGGCCATGGCCCTGATCAGCGCCGCCGTGATGGAAGGCGCCCGCGACGGCAAGACCGCGGCGCAACTGATGAGCGAAGGCCGCAGCGTGCTGACCCGCGCCGACGTGATGGACGGCATCGCCGAGATGATTCCGGACATCCAGGTGGAAGCCACCTTCCCGGACGGCACCAAGCTCGTCACCGTCCATCAGCCGATCGTCTGACCTCTTTTTCCCCTTTCTCTCTGTGGAGCCCCCATGCGCATCGCACTCTCACACCGCCACACAGTCGCTCTTTTTTTCATAGCAGTCAGCGCAATCAGTACAAGCGCCAGTGCCCATACCGGTGCTGAATCTCACATCCACAACAGCTTTCTGAGCGGCTTTGCCCACCCCTTGTTCGGCCTGGACCACCTGGCCGCCATGGTCGCCGTGGGCCTGTGGAGCGCCCTGGCTGCGCGCAGCGCCGGACGCGAATTGCTGTGGGGCCCCGTGGGCTTCGCAGCCATGCTGCTAGTGGGCGCGGTGCTGGGCCTGCAAGGTGTGGCCCTGCCTGCGGTGGAGCCGATGATTGCCGCGTCGCTGCTGGTCACCGGCCTGCTCGTGGTGTCGCGCCTGCGGGTGCCGGGCGCGTTGGCAGCGTTGGGCGTGGGCGTGTTCGCCGTGTTTCATGGCGTGGCCCACGGCTATGAGCTGGCAGGCAGTGACAGCGCCTGGCAAACCCTGGCAGGCATGCTGACAGCCACGGTACTGCTGCACGGCGCGGGTCTGGCGGCTGGCTGGGCACTGCGCAACCGCCACACATGGCTGGCACGCGCTGCCGGGGCTGGCGTGGCCGCGTTCGGCGGTGCGTTGCTGTTGCAGCAGATGGCGTGATGGCAGTGATCCCAACGATGCATGCCAAGCTGACAAGCCTCTCTCCCCGACCCTCTCCAGCCAGGGGAGAGGGAGTAGTTCCTAACCATGGATAACTCACCATGATCCCAGGCGAACTCATCACCGAACCCGGCGAGCACCTGCTCAACACCGGCCGCCGCACCCTCACCCTGCTGGTGCGCAACACCGGCGATCGGCCCATCCAGGTCGGCTCGCACTATCACTTTGCCGAAACCAACAACGCCCTGGGTTTTGACCGCACGGCTGCACGCGGCATGCGGCTGAACATCGCATCCGGCACCGCCGTGCGGTTTGAGCCGGGCCAGGAGCGCACGGTCGAGTTGGTGGACTACGCGGGCGAGCGCAAGGTGTTCGGCTTTCAGGGCATGACCCAGGGCGCGCTGTAGCCCCTGCTCTACCAATTTTGAGCCAAATTGGCCTCTAGCGCTTTATTAATAAGCGCTGGCAGCTATCAAAATAATAGTAATTAGTTCTCGCGGAGCACCCCACCATGGCAACCATTGGAAGACGCGCCTACGCCGAAATGTTCGGCCCCACCGTGGGCGACCGCGTGCGCCTAGCCGACACCGAACTCCTCCTTGAAGTCGAAGCCGACCACACGCTGCGCGCAGGCAGCTACGGCGAAGAGGTGAAGTTTGGCGGCGGCAAGACCATCCGCGACGGCATGGCGCAAAGCCAGCGCACCAACGCGGGCGGCGCGGTAGACACGGTGCTGACCAACGCCCTGGTCATCGACCACACCGGCATCTTCAAAGCTGACATCGGCCTGCGCGCGGGCCGCATTGCCGCCATCGGCAAGGCAGGCAACCCCGACACGCAACCGGGCGTGGACATCATCATCGGCCCCGGCACCGAGGTCATCAGCTGCGAAGGCAATATCGTCACCGCAGGCGGCATCGACAGCCACATCCATTTCATCTGCCCGCAGCAGATCGAAGAAGCCCTGGCCAGCGGCATTACCACCATGCTGGGCGGCGGCACCGGCCCCGCCACCGGCACCCTGGCCACCACCTGCACGTCCGGCCCGTTCAACCTGGAGCGCATGCTGCAGGCGGCCGATGCGTTCCCGATGAACCTGGGCTTCTTGGGCAAAGGCAACGCCAGCCTGCCCGATGCGCTGCAGGAGCAGATCAACGCAGGTGCCATTGGCCTCAAGCTGCATGAAGACTGGGGCACCACGCCTGCCGCCATCAGCAACTGCCTGGACGTGGCTGAAGCCACCGACACGCAGGTCGCCATCCACTCTGACACGCTCAACGAATCGGGCTTTGTGGAGAACACCATCGCCGCCGTGGGCGGGCGCGGCATCTGCGCGTTTCATACCGAAGGCGCAGGCGGCGGGCACGCGCCCGACATCCTGCGCGTGGTGGGTGAAGACAACTTTTTGCCCAGCTCCACCAACCCCACCATGCCGTACACGGTGAACACGCTCGACGAGCATGTCGACATGCTCATGGTGTGCCACCACCTCGATGCCAGCATTGCCGAAGACCTGGCTTTTGCAGAAAGCCGCATCCGCAAGGAGACCATCGCCGCTGAAGACATCCTGCACGACCTGGGCGCCATCAGCATGATGAGCAGCGACAGCCAGGCCATGGGCCGCGTGGGCGAAGTCATTCTGCGCACCTGGCAGACCGCGCACAAGATGAAGGTACAGCGCGGCAGCCTGCACGGCGACACGGCCCGCAACGACAACACGCGCATCAAGCGCTATGTGGCCAAGTACACCGTCAACCCCGCCATTGCCCATGGCATTGCCCATGAAGTAGGTTCGCTCGAAGTGGGCAAGTGGGCGGACATCGTGATCTGGAAACCCGCGTTCTTTGGCGTGAAGCCCGCGCTCATTTTGAAGGGCGGCCTGATCGCCATGGCCGCGATGGGCGACCCGAATGCGTCGATTCCCACCCCCCAGCCCGTGCACTACCGTCCCATGTTTGGCGCGTTTGGTGGGGCCCTTGCCAAGACCTCGCTCACCTTCGTCTCGCAGGCCGGTTTGGCGGCGGGCATTGGCGACAAGTTTGGCCTGCGCAAAACGCTGAGTGCCGTGCGCAACGTCCGCGGCGTGCGCAAGCAGCACATGGTGCACAACAGCTACACCCCCAAGATGGAAATCGACGCCCAAACATACTCGGTGCGGGCCGACGGCCAGTTGCTGACCTGCGAACCTGCCACCGTGTTGCCCATGGCGCAGCGCTACTTTTTGTTCTGAGATCGCGCCCCATGAGCGACTTGCTGCACGACCTGCAAATCCGACTGGACGGCCTCTCCGATCCACGCATCGAAGCCTTCATGCAAGAGCATTTGAAGGACATGCACGCCACCTCGCCGCCCGAGAGCGTGCACGCTCTCGACATGGCGCAGCTGCGCCAGCCCGAGATCCGCTTCTGGACGGCCTGGCGCGGCGATGGCGAGCTGGTGGGTACCGGCGCGCTCAAGCATCTGGACACCGGGCATGCCGAACTCAAGTCCATGCGCACTGCGGCCAGCGCGCGCGGCCAAGGCGTGGGACGCGCCGTGCTGGAACACATCCTGTGCCAGGCGGTGGACCTGGGCTATCAGCGCATCAGCCTCGAAACTGGAACCCAGCCCTTTTTTGAACCCGCGCACCAGCTGTACCTGCGCTACGGGTTTACCGACTGCGCCCCTTTCGGCAGCTACCGGACAGACCCCCACAGCCGCTACATGAGCCGCGCGCTGTAGATCGGCCGCACACCACAGGTGACGGCCAAGGCCACAATGTGTTCCTTGTCCACCTTGCCCCCTCCGCCCCTCTTGCCATGATCCAGGTCTCCAAACTTCTCCCCCAAGGCCAAGGCCTCGCTCCCGTGCTGCTCAAGCGCGCCACCACCATCGCGCTGGACTGGGACGTGCGCCAGAAAAGCCGTTTTGCCGCCACCGACTCCGCCGGGCGCGAGCTGGGCATCTTTTTGCCGCGTGGCACGCTGGTGCGCGGCGGCGATGTGCTGGTGGCCGAAGACGGCTCCATGGTCCGCGTGATCGCCGCGCCTCAGCCGGTGCTCGTCATCACGCATTGCAAAAACCACGGCACCCCGTTCGACCTGACCCGCGCCGCCTACCACCTGGGCAACCGCCATGTGCCCATCGAGCTGCAGCCCGACCACCTCAAGATCGAACCCGACCACGTGCTGGCCGACATGCTGCGTGCCATGCACCTGATCGTCAAAGCGCAAGACCTGCCGTTTGAACCCGAAGGCGGTGCCTATGCCGCAGGGCATGGCGGCGGGCACCACCACAGCGGACACGACCATGACAGCGACCATGACCATGACCATGGTCACGCCCACGACGCTGCACACGACCACGCCAACGCAGTGGCGCATGGCCACGAACACACGCACACGCACACGCATCCGGATGGGCCCGCGCAGTCCGCTGCACCGGCGGCTGCTCCAGCACGCGGCCGCACGGTAGCGATCCCTGTGGTCGCCCAGGGCCATGTGCATGGCCCCGACTGCAACCACGATCACTGACCACTGCCCACTGCCAGTGACCTTGCCAGTGACCTTGCCAGTGACCATGACCTCCACCCCCACCGTTCGGGCTGAGCCCGTCGAAGCCGAGACACGGCGCCTTACCAGCCGTTCGACGCGCTCAGGGCGAACGGACTGAAGAGATAGCAGCGTGCGCCCAGACCGCCCCGCCCCCCTGCCAGCAGCCAGCCTGCTGCAACTCATCTGGCTCGCCTCGCCCGCGCTGCCCGTGGGCGGCTTCTCGTATTCAGAGGGGTTAGAAAGCGCTATTGAAAATGCAGGTCTTGCCACTGAGGCTGCTGTGGGTGAATGGCTGCTCGACCAGCTCCATATCACCCAATCCCGCGGCGACATGGCCCTGATCGCCAAGGCGGTAGGCGCCTGGCGCCGGGGCGACATGGCGCATGTGAAAGAACTCAACGACTGGGTGCTGCACACCCGCGAAACGAGCGAGCTGCGGCTGCAGGCCGAGCAGATGGGCCGCTCCATGGCCGACTGGCTGCGCAACCAGAACCTGGGCGACGAACAGGCCCTGCCCGCCATCCGCCACCTGGCCGCCCTGCCCCCCACCTACCCCGTCGCCTTTGCGCTGGCCGCATCCACCACCCAGGCGCCTGTGCGCGATGTGCTGCTGGCCTATGCCTTTGGCTGGGCCGAGAACATGGTGCAGGCGGCCCTCAAATCCATGCAACTGGGCCAAAGTGCAGGCCAGCGCATCCTGGCGCGGCTGGCCGATGCCATCCCTGCTGCCGCAGACCATGCCATCAGCCTCATGGACAGCGAACGCCAGGCCTTCTCCCCCATGCTGGCCATCCTGAGCGCCCAGCACGAGGTGCAATATTCAAGACTTTTTCGCTCTTAGCGCACGCCCCATATGCGCAAGCAGCTATTGATTTAATAGTAAACAACGCCATGACCAACACGCTGCACCACATCGCCAATCGCACTAAAAACCTGCCCCCCTGCGTGTAGGCATCGGCGGCCCCGTGGGCTCCGGCAAAACCACGCTGCTCGAAATGCTGTGCAAAACCATGCGCGATGACTACGACCTCATCGCCATCACCAACGACATCTACACCAAGGAAGACCAGCGCCTGCTCACCGTGAGCGGCGCCCTGCCCGCAGAACGCATCCTGGGCGTGGAGACCGGCGGCTGCCCGCACACCGCCATCCGCGAGGACTGCTCCATCAACCTCGAAGCCATCGACCGCATGCTCGGCGAGTTCCCCAACGCCGACATCGTGTTTGTGGAAAGCGGTGGCGACAACCTGGCCGCCACCTTCAGCCCCGAGTTGAGCGACCTCACCATCTACGTCATCGACGTCGCTGCGGGCGAAAAAATCCCCCGCAAGGGCGGCCCCGGCATCACCAAAAGCGATTTGTTCATCATCAACAAGACCGACCTGGCCCCCCATGTGGGCGCCAACCTGGATGTGATGCACGCCGATACCACCCGAATGCGCACCAATACCCAGGGCCTGCTCAAGCCCTTTGTGATGACCAACCTGAAGACTCTGGCGGGCGTCGCCGATGTGGTGAAGTTCATCGAGACGCGGGGCATGCTGAAAAACCAAGCCCCCTCAATCGACTAGAGCCATCGCGCTCTCACGGAGCGGCCCCTGGTGATTTTGCGACTGTCAGAAATTCTGCAGGTTGGCATGACTCACGGAGCGCTTTTTGTTGTGAATGGCGCAGCGAGAGAGGCACACGAGTCCAACGGCTAATCGACCTCTATTCACTGAAGCCAGCGTCGGCGCTGAATCCATAGAACTCCCAGCAACAGCGTGCTCAGCATCATCAGTCCCCACTCGCCAAGAGTAGGAACCGACACCGCGGTGCTGGCAGACCCCGCCACAGTCGTACTATTGAAAACTTCGGTGACATCGCTGGGTGTGAGGACGCGACCATAAACGCGAACCTCATCAATTAACCCCCCGAAAAACTCGTCGTTACGACCTTGAGCATTGATTCCAATCCGCAACGGTTGAGCGTTATCAGTAGCCAACACGACGCCTAGTTTTGTGTCCTGAATTGATCCATTTACATAAAACAAAAGAGTGCTGCCGTCATAACTCACAGCGACATGAGTCCAAACACCCTGAGGCAGAAAAAAACCGGAGGAATGATCGTTGCCTTCACCGATCATTCGTAGTTCTCCCCCCCCCTCCATCAGTACAGAGAACCGCTGATTTGCGTTAGTTTGCCCCCAGCTCACCACGTTTCCGTTGTCGGCCGTGGATGACGGATTCACCCAAAATGAAACCGTACGGGCATCACCGCCGCCAGGCAGGACCCCTGCGAGCCCTGATACCTCTACAAAACTAGTTGCGTTGTTAAAACTACCAGCCTGTCCAACCCGCCCGGCGGCGTACGTCAGCGAGGTGGCTGCACCATTTCGCCCGCCCCCAGATGAATCGTTGACGTTGTTCTCAAAGCCGTACCAGCCAAGCAACCCTGTAGTCATATCAGCATGAGCCGAAATAGCAGCGACCGCAATCAAGCCACCGACAACAGCCCGCATCAATCGCGGTACAAGCTTTAAAGTCATATACAGTTTTTTCAACAAGAGATAGTTACATTTTCTATCAAAAATTTATTCACACGGTTTGAGAGTTCTTTCTCTTTATTTTCACCACAGCGTGCACCGCGCCAGGGCACGGGGGCAACACAGCGCCCTGGTCCACATGCGGATGTGGTGAAGTTCATCGAGACGCGGGGCATGCTGCAAAAATCAGCACCCGCAGTCAGCTAGAATCCGCAGCTTCCGTTCCCGGAGACGTGGGTGAGCGGTTTAAACCAGCAGTCTTGAAAACTGCCGACGGGCAACCGTCCGTGAGTTCGAATCTCACCGTCTCCGCCAAAAAACGGCTTTGCGATGATGGCGCCCACTCACTTGTGGGCGTTTTTGTTGGTACTGCAGGCGCAACGCGCCACCACTTTGCAAGCCTGCCCCCAAGAGCAGCGATCCCCCCCCCCCCCGCACGCACCCATGGCTGGCATGCGGCGGCCACTGTTTGTGCGCTGGTTTTGAGGGGCTGTTGGGTGGCTACGCTACGGCAAAGCCCCCACCTAAAAAGCTGCGTCCACACATTTGCCCTGATGTTCGTGGGCTGGCCCGGGGCTTTTGCTCTCACGCCTGGCCCCCTATCTGCGTGATGCCCGAAACAGATTGACTGCACTCGGCTCTGCATGCAGGCTGCAGCGAGGTTACAAACTCCAGAACCACCCATACCCTGTGAAGTTGGGGCACCCTGCACAAAACAATGTTTTACTTTCCGACAAGAAAGTGCCACCCTGTCCCTAGCGATGGCCAGAGGTAGTTGACCTTAGGTTGACAGAGAAGATTGTCTTTGCCTCAACCCTCGAGATCTGAGTGACCCCACACATGTCGAACTTCCGGTTGAGAACCTGGCTGGTTGTTCTGATCCTGATGGCTGTCCTGCCATCACTGGTGGTGGTGCTGATCAACCACCAGAGCAACCAGGCGGTCTCGCTTGAACGAGCAACGACACAGATGGAGGCCGTGGCCCGCCTGGCAGCGGCGACCCATGAGCAGTCTGTTGAGGGAGTACGACAGATCCTTGGCACCATTTCGAGCGGCCCCTCGGTACGCCGCTACGATCTGGAGCAGCTGTGCATCGAGTTCATCGACAACGTGGCAAAGGCCAGTCCGAGTTACAGCATCATCGGCGTCTTGACCCTGGAGGGCAAGGCGCGTTGCATGAAAGATGAACAACTCAAGGCCATCGACTTCAGCGATCGTCAGTACTTTAAAGACGCCATCGAAGGCCGACAGTTCACGGTGGGCGAATATGTCTTTGGCCGGGCCAGCGGAAAAAAGGCACTCACCTACTCGGTGCCTGTCTACGACTACCAAGACCAGCTCAAGGGGGTGGCCTTTGCGGGCCTGGATCTCGAAAAGGTTGATCAGCGGCTCAAGGGCTTGCATCTTGACCCAGACACACAGATTTTTCTCGTGAGCTCATCGGGCCTGCTGCTGGCCTCGACACACAAGACACTGGACGACATTGGCAGCTTGCACGACGACCCGGGCCTGAAGGAATTGCTCTCGGCGCAGGCAAAGCCACAAGACCGCTCGGGCCCCATACAGGTAGGCGAATCGCTTTATGTGATCGCGCCGGTAGACCACGCAGGCATGTCCAGGACGTTTTTCGTGACGCGGGCCAACCAGCAGGCCATTCTTGGCCGAGGCCTGAGCCAGTTGCGATCGCAGCTGCTGGTCCTGATGGCCAGCGCGGTGTTGAGCGTCCTGTTGGCCTGGGTGATAGCAACACGAAAGATATCGGTGCCCATCCAGCGGCTGGTGCAACGGATGAATCTGGCTGGCAAGGGCGGTTACGGGTCAATACCCCAGACCGAGGAAGTGGTGCTGACATCGCTGGAGTTCAACCTGCTGAACCACCACCTCAGCGACATGCTCCGGCAGCTCCAGCTTCATCAGGCCGCAGTGGCCTCCAGCAGCGATGGCATCGTGATCTGCGACGCATTGCAGGCAGACATGCCGATGGTCTATGTCAATCCTGCTTTCGAACGCATGACGGGTTACGCCGCCAGCGAGGTTTTGGGTAAAAGCTGCAGGTTCCTGCAGTCGGAAGACCGGGACCAACCGGCCGTTGCCCAGATTCGACAAGCGGTGGCGGCCAACAAGGAGGTGGCGGTCACCCTCCGGAACTACCGGCATGACGGCTCGCTGTTCTGGAACAGCCTGCGGATTGCGCCCGTCAGAGACGCCAGGGGGCTGGTGACCCACTATGTCGGGATCCAGACCGACGTCACCGGCCGGATACAGAACGAGGAGGAGCTTGCGCGGCGGGCGAGCCATGACTGGCTGACAGGCCTGCCCAATCGCACGCTGCTGGAGGACCGGATTTCGCTGGCCATAGAGCGTGCCAAGCGCGAGAACGCGGCCTTCACGATCGCCTTCATCGATCTCGACAACTTCAAGGTCTTCAACGACAGCATCGGGCACGCGGCGGGGGATACATTGCTGGTGGAGGTCGGCAGAAGGCTGACCCAATCGGTTCGGGCGCAGGACACGGTCAGCCGCCTGGGTGGTGATGAAATTGTCGTGGTGTTCGAGGGGCTCGGTGAGCCCTCCCTGCTCCGCGAGGCCCTGATCAGGCTGCAGAATCGGCTGGAGGAGCCGGTGCACCTGCACGGCAAAGACTATGTGGTGGCCGCCAGCATCGGGATCGCCAATTTCCCCAAAGACGGTGACTCCGCCCAGTCGCTGCTCCAACACGCGGACATCGCGATGTACAAGGCCAAGGCCGATGGACGTGGCGTGGTGCGGGCGTATGACCCGGCGCTGGACGCCCGCAGCAACGAGAAGCTTGAGCTCAGCAACGCGCTGCGCAAAGGCTTGGCCAACCGGGAGTTTGAACTGCACTACCAGCCCAAGGTGGAGTCCGGCACCGGGCTTTTGAGTGGATTCGAAGCACTCGTGCGTTGGCATCACCCTGTGCATGGGCTGATCCCGCCGCTTCAGTTCATCGCACACTCGCAGAGCAGACCGGCCTGATCGTGTCGCTGGGTCGTTGGGTTCTGCAAGAGGCATGTGCCCAGCTGCAGCAATGGCGCACCGATGGCGTGGTGGATGTACCCATGGCGGTCAACGTGTCAGGTATCCAGTTCCGTCAGGATGACTTCAACGCGACGGTGGCAAGCGCATTGGCCAGCACGGGGCTGCCGGCAGACCGTTTGCACATTGAGATCACGGAGTCCGTGATGATTGACGGCCAAGAGAGCTTGCGTGCGACGCTTCACCGCATCCGATCGCAGGGCGTGAAGATCGCGCTGGACGACTTCGGTACCGGCTACTCTAGCCTGAGCTACCTGAAGCGCTTTCCCATCGACTACGTCAAGATTGACCGCTCATTTGTCAGAGACATCACCACCGATCCGGCCGATGCAGCCATTTGCAGCACCATCATCTCGATGGCGCACAACCTGGGCATGCAAGTGATCGCTGAAGGCGTAGAGACTGCCGAGCAAGCCCAATTCCTGCGCGAGCGCCGGTGTGACCAGCTTCAGGGCTATCTGATTGGCAAGCCCAAGAATGCATCAGAGGTGGCACAGGGGCAAAATTCATACCCTCCCGATGCGGGGGAAACTCACATTAGATCCAAGTCCCCAGTCTGAGTGATATTGAATTGCCCTACATGGTCCGCCCAAGGAGAACAAGCTTCTACGTCGTGATGGTCTGAAGGGTTTGCTGCCTTACATCCGGGCTGTTGGTGCAGTGGTGGCTGCTGCCCATGATGGCTATTCGCGGCGGGGATTCCTATCTCCGGGATGTACTCAAGGTACTGGCGATTTGTCGGAATTTCCCAACCCGGTTTGACCGCCATTCCATCGACACGCTTTGAGCAGGTTCTCCTTGAAATCGGTGTTGTAGGTTTGAGGCGCTCCGCGCTGAAGGATCAGGCAGTCACCGCCTCAAGCGGATTCCAACGGGTGCGGTCGAAGGCCATGCCCCTGGCTAGAACTGCCCACGCGGTGCGCGCCATCTTGTTGGCCAACGCGACCACGACGGTGTTGTGATGTCGTCGCTGCAGCAACCGTTCCATCCCGTCAGATTTTCCGGATCGGGCAATCACGGCCCTGGCGCCGGCGATCAACAAGGTCCGCAGGTAGGTGTTTCCACGCTTGGAAATGCCCAACTGCTGCGTCTTCCCGCCGGTGCCCACGTGACGAGGGACCCGCTCTACCATGAGGCGAACTGCCGAGCGGATTTGAATCGCCCCGCCACGCCCAAAAGGTACGACGCAGTTGCCGCGCTGCTGCGGCTGGCACACGCTGTCTTGATCAAAGTCAATTTGATGAAGAGCACCAAAAACGAGACCCGCCACCCCAGTGGTGTTACAGATGGGCACCCACTGTGAGGAGCCTTACGGTATGGTGAAGGTCCCGCTTCCCGGAACCTCTCTCATGATGAACATCCCTTTTGCCGCCGCTGGTGGCTTGGTCGTTGCCGTGCTGACGACCGGTTGTGCAAGCCACGGGCAGCCAGTCGCGCAGTCTGGCAGCCCCACGGCGGCAATGTCCACCCAAGTGGTGCCGTGCAACGCCCAGCCGGCCCAGTTCGCCGTCGGACAAAACAGCACCGCATCGGTGATGGAGTCGGCACGGGTGCGATCCGGCGCACAAATAGCCCGCATCCTGCGCCCAGGCCAGATCATCACCAAAGAATTCGATATGCAGCGGCTCAACCTGGAGGTGGGCAACGATGGCCGCATTCTGGCGGTGCGCTGCGGCTGACCATTACCGGGCGGCGGACGCCCCATTGACCTGCCGCTGTGCGGGGCCCGGAGCCTGAATCGGCACCGAGGTGGCCGCCTTCGGCGGTAGCTCGCCGCAGTGTCAATCCGCCAGGAATAGCTCCTGCAGATCACTCAGGAAATCGAATCCCCGCTCTGTCGGGCGCACGCGGGCCATGTCGCGCTCGATGAGTCCCTTGCGCTCTGCCGCCTCCAGCCCCTTGGCAATGGCGGTGATCGGCAGGCCCGTGCGGGCCATGAAGTCCTGGAGCGCGAAACCATCACGCAGGCGCAGCGCGTTGAGCATGTACTCAAACGGCAGATCTGCCCGGCGCACCTCGTCATCCTGCGCCACAGCTCGCCCGGCCAGGGCGTTGTCCATGTACAGACGGGGCTCACGAAAGCGCACCTGACGCACCACACGGTGCGCAAAACTGAGCTTGCTGTGGGCGCCCGCGCCAATACCCAGGTAGTCACCAAACTGCCAATAGTTGGTGTTGTGAAAACACGCGTGGCCGGGCTGGGCGTAGGCGGAGATTTCGTACCGTGCCATACCGGCCTGGCCCGTCATCTCAGTGATGCGGTCCAGCATGGCGTAAGCCTGGTCGTCTTCGGGGATGACCGGGGGAAACTTGGCGAAGTAGGTATTGGGCTCGATGGTCAGGTGATAGATGGAGATATGCGGTGGCTTGAGGGCCAACGCTGTCTGCATGTCCTGCTCCAGCTCCAACGACGTTTGTCCTGGAAGCGCATACATGATGTCGAGGTTGAAGGTGTCAAACGCCTGCGCGGCCTCTTCGACCGCCGCGATGGCCTGGGCGCGGTCGTGCACCCTGCCCAACGATTGGAGGTGCTGGTCGTTAAAGCTCTGAACCCCAATCGACAAGCGCGTAACCCCAGCCGCCCGGAAAGCCCGAAAGCGGTCTTTCTCGAACGTGCCGGGATTGGCTTCCAGCGTGATCTCGCAGTCGGGCTCCAGCCGCAGGCGGGCACGAATGTCACCGATCAGCCGATCGATGGCAGTGGGCGAAAACAGGCTGGGCGTGCCCCCGCCAATGAAGATGCTGTGCACCGTACGGCCCCAGATCAACGGCAGTGCCGCTTCCAGGTCGGCCATCAGGGCATCGATGTAGCGCTGCTCCGGCACCTGACTGGTATTGCCATCGCGGAATTCATGCGAGTTGAAATCGCAATAGGGGCACTTTTTGAGGCACCAGGGCAGGTGCACGTACAGCGACAGCGGTGGAAGGCTCTGCAGTTGCAGCAGGCCAGGGCGCATGTAGTGCTGGATGTCGCGCACTGGCGCAGGTTCAGCGTCGCTCTGCGGCAGGATAGGAATATGGCCCATGGTCTCAGCGCCCATTCACAGCCAGCGCTCGCGCATCAGCGCCAACATCTGCGCGGCAGACCGGCCCCGGTGGCTGTGGGTGTTCTTGACCTCTACGGGCAATTCGGCAAAGGTCTTGCCAAATTCTGGAATGAGCATGACCGGGTCGAACCCAAAGCCATTGCTACCACGGGGTTGCGCAGTGATCTCGCCCACCACACGACCGACAGCGATCAGCGGTTCCGGGTCTTGTGGGCTGCGCACGGCCACCAGGGTGCTGACCATGGCGGCACGGCGGTTACCCACACCTTGCAACTGCTCCAGCAAAGCACGTACGTTGTTGGCATCGCTTTTTTCGTAGCCGAACTGGGTGCAGTAGTAGGCCGTGTCTACCCCAGGCAACCCGCCAAAGGCGTCGACGCACATGCCAGCATCGTCAGCCAAGGCGGGCAGTCCGGTATGTGCAGAGGCAAATCGGGCCTTGGCCAATGCGTTCTCGACAAAGGTCCGAAAAGGCTCCTCGGCCTCGCCCACGCCCAAATCGGCCTGGCGCACCAATTCGACGCCCAGTGGCGCGAACATGGCTTGCAGCTCGGCCAATTTGCCGCGGTTGTTGGATGCAAGAACAATTTTCATAGCCAAAATGACCTGTAGCGCCTGTTCAGCATGCACAAGCAGCTATCAATTAGTGAGTAAAACAACCCTTATCGGATTTCAAGAAGCGCTTGCTGCTGCATCTGCATCAGCTCTCCAATGCCTTTTTCGGCCAGCACCAGCAGTTGGTCCATTTCTGCACGGGTAAAAGCCACGCCTTCAGCCGTGCCCTGCACCTCCACGAAATGGCCCGCACCAGTCATCACCACGTTCATATCGGTATCGCAGTCCACGTCTTCGATATATTCCAGATCGAGCAGTGGTGTGCCTTGAACAATGCCCACGGAGATGGCCGCCACGGGCTGAAGCAAAGGCGTTTGCATGATCTTTCCGCTGGCGAGCAACTGGTTGACTGCGTCCTGAGCGGCCACCCAGGCACCGGTGATGGCAGCGGTGCGCGTGCCTCCGTCGGCCTGGATCACGTCACAGTCGAGCTGAATCGTGCGCTCACCCAGCAGCTTGAGGTCGAACACGGCGCGCAGCGAACGACCGATCAGGCGCTGGATCTCTTGTGTACGGCCGGTTTGTTTGCCACGTGCCGCTTCACGGTCACTGCGGGTGTGCGTAGCCCGCGGCAGCATGCCGTATTCGGCGGTGACCCAGCCTTCGCCACTGCCGCGCTTGTGTGGGGGCACGCGCTCCTCGACCGAGGCCGTGCAGAGTACCTTGGTGTTGCCAAACTCAATCAGCACCGACCCTTCGGCATGCATGGTGTAGTGGCGGGTGATGCGCACAGGGCGCAGCTGGTCGGCAGTGCGGCTGCCGGTGCGGATATAGGTGGTCATGGTGGGGTGACGAACAGAAATTGCGTACAAACACCGGACATGCGCTCACTGCTTGGCAGCGCATCACGGCATCCGGCAAAAAAACAGGTCTCTCGTGCAGAGACAACGACAGGAACGCCAATCAGGCCATCAGGCCTTGCGCGCTGCAGAACGGCGGATGGCTTCGTTGATCTCGGCAATGGAGCGCTCGATGGCCGCATCGTCGAGGTCATCCACCAGCCCGTCCAGCGGGCCTGCCTGAATGGTCGATGCAAACACGTCATCACTAATGCTGTCGGTGGACACCCCTTGGGTGGACTCGAAGGCATCGGGCGTCTCCCATTCCAGGGCGATCACGGTGACATTGTCACTGGTGTCCCCCGCCTTGCGCAAAGCGTCCTCCACCAGGTCAGGCACTGCATGCGACACCGTGTTGCGGGCCAACTGCTTGGCGATGTCTTCGTCGCTGAGCGTTCCCCACAGGCCATCCGAGCACAGAAGGATGCGGTCGCCCTGCTCCAGATACACCGGGCCGGTGATGTCATAGATGGGTTTGGTGGGAGACCCCAGGCAGGTGAACAACACGTTGCGATTGATGCGATCAAGGCCCGGCGGCGGCGTGTTGCGCAGCTCCATATAGGAGTGGTCGCGCGTGCGCGTCAGCAGGTCTCCATCACGCACCATGTACAGGCGCGAGTCGCCACAGTGGATCCAGGTGGCAGTACCGGCCTGAAGCACCGCTGCCACCAGTGTGGTGCGGGGCGTGTCGAGCATGCCTTTGTCGGTGGCATAGCGCAGGATCTGGTGGTGCGCGGCCAGCAGCGCCCCCGACAGGAACTCCTGCACATCCTTGAGTTGTGGCTTTGCCTGGCGCTGGAACAGCGCTGAAATGGTCTGCAGCGCGATCTGGGCAGCCACCTCTCCCTCAGGATGACCGCCCATGCCGTCGGCCAGCACAAACAGGCCTGATTCGCGCGTGTAGCAATAGCCCATGCGGTCTTCGTTCTTCTCACGCCCGCCACGGCGGCTGATCTGGAATACGGAGAACTTCATAGTGGCCCACGCAGACAAGGATGCAGCAACGCATCGTTAATGAATATGCATCCCGTCTGAACCCGCTTTGCGTGAGTCGTTTTCATTTGGGCTTGGCTCCGATGCCAGTGGCTTCACCCACCTTTTGCACATTTTTCTTGGTGTCCGACACCAAGGTGTCGAGCTGCAGGCGCATTTTCTCGGCCACGGTGAGCTTGGTGTAGCGGCGCTCGCCCTCACGGCTAAGCTCCTTTTGCAACGCAAACACCGACTGAGGGCGCGAGAGTGGGTCAAGCGCCATGCACCACTCCACCACCTCAATCAGATTGTCCGAGTACACACCGCGCAACTTGGTCAACGCCAGCGACAAACGGTCTTTGTCGATGCGCTGGGGGGCCTCATTGGGCGGAAAACCCTGCATGCAGGCGTAGATACAGGCTCCGATGGCGTAGATGTCCGTCCACGGTCCCATCTGCGAATCTCGCCGGTACATCTCGGGGGCGGCAAAACCAGGCGTGTACATGGGACGGATGAAGTTGCCCTCTTTGGACAACACTTCGCGCGCCGCGCCAAAATCGATCATCACGGCTTTGTTGTCGTCGGTGATGAAGATATTGGCAGGCTTGATATCCAGGTGCAGCATCTTGTGCTGGTGCACGATGCGCAGGCCACGCAACACTTCGTCGAACAGCGAGCGAATGGTGGACTCACGAAAGACCTTCTGTGTCTTGAGGTCGCGTGCGGTGATGATGAAGTCCTGCAGGGTCGCGCCCTCCAGGTAGTTCATCACCATGTAGACGGTTTCGTTTTCGCGGAAGAAATTGAGCACGCTCACTACCGAGGCGTGCGAGATTTGCGCCAGCGAGCGCCCTTCTTCAAAAAAACTCTTGAGACCCAGGCGGTAAAGCGAGAGTTTTTCAGACGGCACCTTGGGCAGCAACTCGCCTGGCGCACGCGTGGCCAAGGAGGTGGGAAGGTATTCCTTGATCGCAACCTGCTGACCTTCGCCGTCGGTCGCTAGGTACACCACGCCAAAGCCCCCGGAGGACACCCTGCGAACCACGCGGTATCCACCAATGGCGGTGTCGGGCGGCAGGGGAGCCGGTTTGATTTTTGACATATTTTGCGAAGATGACTCGGGGGTAGAGCGGAACCCGGATAATCGCCGGATCGCAAGCAACCATCAAAAAGTCCAATGCCAGTTTACAGCATGACCGGATACGCCAGCGCACAGCATGGTGCATCTGCCACTGGCGCTGAAGCCGACGCCCGAGCCCCCCAGTCGCGCAGGCTGGGGCTGGAAATCCGCTCGGTCAACAGCCGCTTTCTGGACCTCTCGTTTCGCCTGCCAGATGATCTGCGCGCCCTGGAGCCCGCCCTGCGCAGCCTGCTCACCGCACGCCTCAAGCGCGGCAAGGTCGAGGTCCGGGCTGCGCTGGACAACGAAGACAGCAATACCCTGCAAGACCCGCCCGCCCGCCTGCTGCAGCGCCTCAACTCATTGCAGGACTCCGTCAAAGCCTGGCTCCCCACGGCAGCTCCACTCACGGTAGCGGATGCGCTGCGCCTGTGCGCCAATGCCCACTCGGGCACCGAAGACTGGAGCGAAGCCGTTCCGGCTTTGGCAGAAGAAGCCTTGACCGCCTTGATGGCCGCCCGGGAGCGTGAAGGCAAGCGCCTGGCGGCGATGTTGCTGGATCGGGTCAAGCAGTTGCGCACGCTGGCACAGCAAGCGGTTCCCATGGTTCCATTGCTGGTGGAACAGCAACGACTGAGATTCATGGAACGCTGGAAAGAGGCCATGGCCCTCACCGATGGCGCCACATTGCCCGAAGCCGCCCGCGATCGGGCATTGACCGAGGCCACCGCCTTTGCCATTCGCATCGATGTGGCCGAGGAAATTACGCGGCTCGACTCCCATTTGGACGAGATCGAGCGCCTGCTCAAAAAAGGCGGGGAAGTGGGAAAACGCCTGGACTTCCTCATCCAGGAGCTGCATCGCGAAGCCAATACGCTGGGCTCCAAATCGGCCGCACTGGACCTGACTCGCATCAGCGTGGACATGAAGGTCCTGATCGAGCAGATGCGCGAGCAAGTGCAAAATATCGAATAACACTCATTTTTTGATAGCGCATGGCGCACATCAACTATGGACTATCCAGGAAATCTCATCGTAGTGGCAGCCCCCAGCGGCGCCGGCAAGTCCAGCCTGGTCAAGGCTCTGCTGGAGCTGGACTCCCACGTTCACCCTTCCGTCTCACACACCACTCGCCCCCCCGGGGCCAGGAAAAGCACGGCCGAGAGTATTTTTTTGCGTCAGAGTCTGAATTCGACGCCATGATCCAGGGCAACGCCTTTGTGGAATGGGCGCATGTGCACGGCAACCGGTACGGCACCTCCAAGAAGGCCATCGAAGAACGCATTGCCCAAGGCACGGATGTGATCCTGGAAATCGACTTCCAGGGAGCCCTCCAGATCAAGCAGGCTTTTGCCAACGCTGTACTGGTTTTCATCCTGCCGCCCAGTTGGGAAGAACTGCGCTCGCGCCTGGAACGCCGGGGTGAAGACTCTTCGGATGTCATCGAAGTCCGTCTCAAAAACGCAGCCATCGAGATGGCCCAGGTGAGCAAATTCGACTTCGTTATAATCAATGAGTTGTTTGAGCGCGCGCTTTTCGACCTGAAAGCCGTAGTTCACGCCCAGCGACTCAAGTACGTCGCCCAGCGCCGCGCACGTGCTGACACTTTCCAGTCGCTCAATATCACCTGAATCTCGGAGTAAAACGATGGCACGCATCACTGTAGAAGACTGTCTGGAAAAGATCCCCAACCGCTTCCAGCTCGTGTTGGCCGCCACATACCGCGCGCGCATGCTGAGCCAGGGCCATGCCCCCCGCATCGAAAGCCGCAACAAGCCCGCCGTGACCGCCCTGCGCGAAATCGCCGAAGGCAAGGTTGGCCTGGAAATGCTGAAGAAGGTTCCTGGTTGAGCCTCCTACAGGGTCGCATCCCAAAAAGCACCGCCGCAGCGGTGCTTTTTTTTTCCCAGAAGCCGTCTGATGCGCACCCGCGCTACATTTAAGGAATGAACGCGGTGCTCAACTTACCTTCCGCAACGCAGCCCCGGTCTGGCGATCCCTCCACAGCGGGCCCGCTCTCGGCAGCCGCGGCGGCAGCCAACGCGGCCGCCGCTAGCTTTGCCGCGCTGACGGACAGCCTGGACTATCTGGATGCGACCAGCATTGAACAGGTTCGCCAGGCATACCGTTTTGCGGACGAGGCTCATTTGGGCCAGCTGCGCAACAGTGGCGAACCCTACATCACCCACCCCATTGCGGTGGCGGCCCAATGCGCCACGTGGAAGCTGGACGCCCAGGCCCTGATGGCTGCCCTGCTGCACGATGCCATGGAAGACTGCGGCGTCACCAAGGCCGACCTGATCGACCGTTTCGGCGCTCCAGTAGCAGAGCTGGTGGACGGACTCACCAAACTCGACAAACTGCAGTTCAACACCCGTGAAGAGAACCAGGCCGAGTCCTTCCGCAAGATGCTGCTGGCCATGGCGCGCGATGTACGCGTCATTCTCATCAAGCTGGCAGACCGCACACACAACATGCGCACGCTATCAGACATGCCGCGCAGCAAATGGGGCCGCATATCATCTGAAACGCTAGAAATCTACGCTCCCATCGCTCACCGCCTGGGGCTCAATCAGACCTACCGTGAACTGCAGGATCTGGCGTTCAGACACCTGCACCCGTGGCGCTACGCGACCCTGTCCAAGGCAGTGAACAAATCGCGCAACCGCCGCCGAGATCTGGTGCAAAAAGTACAGTCCGAGGTGGACGCCGCCTTTTCAAAGATCGGAATGAAGGTGCGCCTGGCGGGCCGCGAGAAGACGTTGTATGCCATCTACCAGAAGATGGATCTCAAGCACCTGAGCTTTGCCCAAGTCACGGACATCTATGGCTTTCGGGTGATTGTTCCCGCAGTGACCGATTGCTATACGGCGCTGGGGGTGCTACACCAGATGTACAAACCGGTGCCGGGAAAGTTCAAGGATCACATTGCGATTGCCAAACTCAATGGCTATCAGTCCCTGCACACCACTCTTGTGGGCCCCTCGGGGGTGAACATCGAGTTCCAGATGCGTACGGATGAAATGCACGTCATTGCAGAGGCTGGCGTTGCTGCGCACTGGCTGTACAAAGCCCAGAATGGCGACGGAACCTCCGCAGAACGCTTGGGCACCAAATGGCTGCAATCGCTACTGGACATCCAGAACGAGACGCGCGACGCGGCCGAGTTCTGGGACCATGTGAAGGTGGATCTTTTTCCCGACGCGGTTTACGTCTTCACACCCAAGAGCCAGATCATGGCGCTACCGCGCGGGGCCACCGTGGTGGACTTCGCTTACGCGATCCACAGCAACGTGGGCGATAGAACCACGGCAGCCAAGATCAACAATGAGCAGGTGCCGTTGCGCACAGAACTCAAAAACGGTGACGTGGTGGAGATCATCACCGCCCCTGTTTCTACCCCCAATCCGGCGTGGTTGGGGTTTGTCCGCACGGGTCGTGCTCGTTCAAAAATTCGCCACTATCTCAAGACCCTGGCCCAAACGGAGTCCGAGGGACTCGGGGAAAAACTGCTGACGCAGGCGATTCGTGCGGAAGGCCTGGAGCAATTGCCGCCGCTCAGCCCTGAAAACCTGCCCCTGTGGGACAAACTGCTGCGCTTTACCGGCAACCGCAGCCGCAGCGAACTCATGACCGACCTGGGTCTGGGTAAACGCATTGCCAGCATTGTGGCCAAGCGGCTGATGGTGCTGATGACGGAGCACGGACATCGCCCTGATGCCCTGCTCATGACACGTGAACGCTACACATCGCACGAAACCTTGTCCCAGGGAGCGGTCACCCTCGACGGCAGCGAAAATGCCTCCGTGCAATACGCCCCTTGCTGCCGCCCTGTGCCAGGGGACAGCATCGTCGGCTACCTGGGCCGCGGAGAAGGACTTGTGGTTCACAACACCCACTGCAGCGTGGCCAAGCGTCTTCAGCACAAGGACAGCGAACGGTTTATCGCTGTGGACTGGTCTGACGAGCCCACACGCATGTTTGAAACCGGCGTGGTGGTGACTGTCACTAACGGCAAGGGCGTTCTGGCACGCGTGGCCGCACAACTGGCGAACTCCGAAGCGGACATTACCCATGTCGACATGGACGATGAAGCAGCACTGGACACCACAGATCTGCGTTTTATCGTGGCTGTACGGGATCAAGCCCACTTGGAAGTGGCGCTGCGGAACCTTCGTCGAACCCAGGCGGTCATTCGCGCAGCGCGAATTACACCGCAGGCATAGCCCACCCAGCGAGAGCCGCACACACAAAAGCCCTGGGGACGATAAAACGCCCCTCGCAACTTTGTTATCCAATGCGGGGAGACGGGTACTGCACGTCTACCACCTCCAGGGTACGAACACCTCCTGGGGTTGGCAATTGGACTTCATCGCCCACACGGGCTTTCAGCAGCGCTCGCGCGACTGGAGAGATCCAGCTGACCTGCAACTCGCGGCTGTCAGCCTCATCTATGCCCATGATGGTGATTGTGCGTTCAACACCCTCATCATCCACATAAGTCACGGTTGCCCCAAAGAAAACCTGATCGCTTCCCACATGCAAGCTGGGGTCCACGACTTCGGCAATCTCCAGCCGCTTGGTCAGAAATCGGATGCGCCGATCAATTTCGCGCAGGCGTTTCTTGCCATACAAATAGTCGCCGTTTTCTGACCGATCGCCGTTGCTGGCCGCCCAATGCACAACATCGACGATCTTGGGGCGCTCGTTGTCGATCAATTCAAGCAACTCATCCCGCAAGCGCGCGTAACCCGCAGGAGTGATGTAGTTTTTGCCACCTGCGGGCAGTGGTGGTAACGCCAGCTCATCATCGTCAGCACCACCATCAGCCTCTTTGGTAAAAGCCTTGCTCATAGCCAGATCCCCCGATCAGCGCAAAGCGCGTGAACAAATGAAAAAGCCTGCAATCTTTCGATTGCAGGCTTTAAACATTGGTGCGGCTGGCAGGAATCGAACCCACGACCCCTTGGTTCGTAGCCAAGTACTCTATCCAGCTGAGCTACAGCCGCTAAGCTTTGAATTATAGCATGATTTCTTGGCGACCCTTGAAATCACTTTATTTTGTTTATTTATCCGCAGGCGGTAAAAACAAACAAAACCCTCTTCCAACGCAAGCCAAGATTGTAATGCACTCACAGGCCTCAAAAAGGGAAGCAAGACACATTGCGACAAAAAAATGGCTCTGATCATGATGATCGCCCATGCGGATGATGGGTGGTAGGGCGTGTTGGACTTGAACCAACGGCCAAAGGATTATGAGTCCTCTGCTCTAACCAACTGAGCTAACGCCCCAAGCCATGCTCCAGCGCTTTACAACGGGGCAAGCGCCGTATTGTAGGGGCTTACTTGCGGTAGCTGAGCGCGTTGGAAACCAGCTTCGAAGTGATGTCCACTATCTGAATCATCCGGTCGTAGGGCATGCGCGTAGGGCCGATGACACCCAGAGTACCAACCACTTTGCCATCCACTTCATACGGAGCGCTAACAATGGACAACTCTTCAAAAGGCACAACGTGACTCTCGCCGCCAATGTAGATGCGTACGCCCTCGGCCTGGCTGGAGATGTCCAGCAAGCGCAGTATCTGGGTCTTCTGCTCGAACAAATCAAAGGCACGCCGCAAGTTGCCCATGTCATTGGAAAAATCGCTCACTGCCAGAAGATTGCGCTCACCAGAGATCACAACTTCGTCCTGCGCTTGCGACAGCGCCTCGGAACCCACGTTCACGGCCGCCTGCATGAGTAATGCAATCTCACCGCGCAACACATCTACCTCGGACTTCAAGCGCTCACGCACTTGCTCCATGGCGAGGCCAGCGTAGTGCGCGTTCAGGAAGTTGGATGCCTCAATGAGTTGCGACTGAGAGTAGTCAGCCTCCGTGAAGATCACCCGATTCTGAACATCACCTTCGGGTGAGACGATGATCACCAAAAAGCGGCGCTCTGACAGCCGCAAAAACTCAATATGGCGGAACACTGAGGTTCGCCTTGGGGCCATCACCACGCCCACAAACTGCGAAAGGTTCGACAGCAGTTGCGCCGCGTTGGCAATCACCTTTTGTGGTTGCTCTGGCGCCAGCTGAGGTGCCGTCAACGGATCCCTTTGCACCGTCAGCATGGTGTCTACGAACAGCCGATAACCCCGCGCGGTGGGAATCCGGCCTGCGGAGGTATGTGGGCTCGCAATCAGGCCCAACTCCTCAAGGTCCGCCATGACATTGCGAATCGTCGCAGGCGAGAGATCAAGCCCGGATGCTCGAGACAACGTCCGAGACCCGACAGGTTGCCCGTCGGCGATATAGCGCTCGACCAGGGCTTTGAGCAACAACTTGGCACGGTCATCGAGCATGGAATGATTTTAATGATGTAATTTCGCGATGACGTCCAAATTCCGCCGTGTCGCACTCATAGGCAAGTATCAAGCTTTATCTGCGGGCTCCGCGGGCGACAGCTCTCGTCAGGCACTAGAAGGCATTGCCCATTTTCTGGAGAACCAAGGGTGCGACATCGTTCTTGAGGCAGAGACGGCAAGCAATACGGGAATAGCAAACTACCCTTCACTGAATGTAGACGACATCGGGACCCGGTGCGATCTGGGATTGGTGGTGGGCGGAGATGGCACTATGCTTGGTATCGGCCGACGGCTCGCCCGTTTTGGAACCCCGCTCATTGGCATCAACCAAGGCCGACTGGGGTTCATCACCGACATTCCGTTGGATACCTATCAAACCACGCTGCCCCCAATGCTTCAAGGAGCGTATGAAGAGGATCTGCGGCCACTAATGCACGCCACCGTGGTGCGGGATGGTCGTGTGGTTTTCGAAGCCCTTGCGATGAACGATGTGGTTGTGAACAGAGGCGCGACATCCGGCATGGTGGAGCTGCGTGTTGAGGTGGATGGGCGCTTTGTAGCCAATCAACGCGCAGATGGTCTCATCATTGCATCACCAACCGGATCAACGGCCTATTCGCTGTCCGCCGGTGGCCCGATGCTGCACCCGTCCATTCCTGGCTGGGTTCTAGTACCCATTGCTCCCCACACGCTCTCGAACCGTCCCATCGTTCTGTCGGATGCCACAGAAGTCGCAGTGGAAGTTGTGAGTGGCCGGGATGTCAGCGCCAACTTTGACATGCAGTCATTGGCCTCCTTGCTCCACGGTGACCGCATACTGGTCAAGAGATCGGAACACTGCGTGCGATTTCTGCACCCCCAAGGTTGGAACTACTTTGCAACGCTGCGCAAGAAGTTGCGCTGGAACGAAGGAGGCTCCTGACCATGGCGCTCAGACGAATCACGCTCCGTGATTTTGTGATCGTTCAGGCTCTAGAGCTAGAGCTGCATTCTGGATTCACGGTACTGACCGGCGAGACGGGTGCGGGCAAATCCATCCTTATCGATGCACTTCAACTGGCGCTGGGCGCGCGGTCGGACGCAGGCGTCGTTCGCGAGGGCTGTCCCAAAACGGACATCTGCGCCGAATTTGATTGCCCAGAACATGTTCAACCATGGTTGGAAGATGCTGGGTTTGAAGTCAACGATTTCCTATTGATGCGACGCACAGTGGATGCGCAAGGCAAGAGCCGCGCCTGGATCAATGGCACACCCGCCACGGCGGCACAACTGCGTGCCCTGGGAGACATGCTGCTTGATATTCATGGCCAGCATGCTTGGCAGAGCCTCACGCGCCCTGAATCGGTTCGCGGCCTGCTCGACGCGTTTGCGGGGATCAGTACCAGCGACACATCGGCACGGTGGGCGCAATGGCGCTTAGATCAGAAAGCACTGCAGCAAGCGCGCCAGGCCCAAGCCACATTGCATCAAGAACGCGAGCGTCTGCAGTGGCAAATCGGCGAAGTGGACAAGTTGGCGCCAGCACACGGCGAATGGGAGGAACTTGACGCGCAGCACAAGCGCCTTTCGCACGCTCAAACGCTTCTGGACAGTGCCAATGGTGCACTCCATATCCTGCGGGATGACGAGATCGGCTCCATCGCGGCGCTGACACGCGCCCACACGCTCTTACAAGCCCAGGAACACATCGATCCAGAGTTTGCCAACCTCTCCGACATCCTTGCATCGAGCTTGGCACAGACCAATGATGTTGTGCACTCGCTCCAAGCATACCTGCGGCGCGCAGACATTGACCCTCAGCGTCTGACAGAACTGGACAGCCGACTATCGCTGTGGCTGACTCTGGCACGGAGGTACAAGCGCCCTCCCGAGGAACTACCCACACTGCTGGCGGACTGGAAGATCGAAATGCGCCAACTGGACGCAGCTATCGATCTTGAGCAGCTTCAAGTTGCAGAAGCGTCGAGCGCCAAGGCGTACCACTCGGCTGCGCGGGCAGTGTCGCTGGCACGGACAAAAGCAGCCCCCAAACTTTCGAATGCCATCACCCGGGCCATGCAAGGCCTGGGCATGGAGGGAGGAAAATTCGAAGCATCTGTATCCAAGGCACAAGAATCTGCGCCCCATGGCATCGACGAAGTGGTGTTTCTGGTCGCTGGCCACCCTGGGATGAGCCCCAAACCTATCGGCAAGGTCGCCTCCGGTGGCGAACTTTCGCGCATCTCGCTCGCCATCTCGGTCACCACCAGCGAGCTTGGCATGGCGCCCACCCTCATCTTTGACGAGGTCGACGCTGGCGTTGGCGGTGCTGTCGCAGAAACCGTGGGCCGGCTGATGCAACAGTTGGGAACCGACCGCCAAGTTCTTGCCGTGACCCATCTCCCCCAGGTGGCCGCGTGTGCACACCATCACATCAAAGTGGCAAAACGGAAAAGCCCCGATGGGACCACGAGTATCGTGCAGGCAGTTCAGGGAGAGCAGCGCGTCGTGGAGATCGCCCGCATGCTGGGCGGAGAACGCTCGACAGAAACAACGTTGGCCCATGCCCGCGAGATGCTGAGCAACGTGGGGAACCCTCCCCCTAAAAAGGACTCTTGATGGCGCTGGAAATCGTCTTGATTACGGGCATGTCAGGCTCTGGAAAATCAGTGGCCCTGCACGCACTGGAGGACGCTGGGTACTACTGTGTGGACAACCTCCCACCAGAACTTCTCCCTGCCTTCGTTGCCTTGGAGCACCGCCACCATGGCAACCGAGTTGCCATTGCCATGGATGTGCGGAGCGCTACCTCATTGCACCAGGTTCCTCAGGAATTGAACCGTCTGCGCAGCCAGGATGTCGCGGTTCAATCGATTTTTCTGGATGCCACCGTTGATACGCTGGTGCGGAGATTCTCCGAGACACGCCGGCGCCACCCCTTGTCCCACGACGACCTTCAACAAGGCCGCAGGGCCCTGGTGCAGATCATTGAGCTAGAACGCGAACTCCTGGCTGACCTGCGCGAACAATCGCATGTCATCGACACGAGCACGATACGGGCCTCACAGCTGCAAAGTTACGTCAAGAGCCTGATGTCCACAGCGCAAGGACAATTGACTCTGGTCTTCCAATCCTTCGCTTTCAAGCGCGGTATTCCTATGGATGCAGACTACGTTTTTGATGTGCGCATGCTTCCCAACCCTCACTACGAGCCGGCACTGCGTGATCTCACAGGTCTGGATAGACCGGTGGCAGACTTCCTCCAACATCAACCCGATGTGACCCTCATGCGCGCTCACATCGAACAGTTTCTGGCGCATTGGTTGGAGATGCTTGACCGCAATCACCGCAGCTATGTCACCGTAGCCATTGGGTGCACTGGCGGGCAGCACCGCTCCGTCTATCTGGTGGAAAGACTCGCCGAAGCATTCAGCAATCGCTGGACTGCGCTCTGTCGGCATCGGGAACTCGACGGGCGTTGAAGCCCGTTCTGAGACTCACCACAACTGCGTTTGTGTCGCCTCAAGCAGTTTACGAATAGGCGCGGGTAGACCGACAACCTGCCATTGATCTGGCCCCAGCCATACCCCATCACCAGGCAGGTTGATCGCAATATCCACATCGATCAGCGTGGGATGAAGGTGCAAATCCCTGTGGGTGAGTACATGAACAAAAGGCTGCAACTCCTCTTGCGAAACCTTCGATGACTCGCCCAGAACAGATACAAATGCGGCGCGGGAAACCTCGTCGGAAAACACCGGCACACAATGCATGCCCGCCCAGATACCTGTTGATGGACGTCGCTGCAGCCACACACGCCCTTGTCCATCGCGAACAATGGTCAGCTGCCAGGACTCGGATCGGCGCGTCAGCTTGCGCGTTCTGACTGGATAACGCTCAGGGTCTTTTGTTCTCCATGCCATACAGGACCCCATCAATGGGCATTCGGAACAATCGGGCGCCCGTGGAGTGCAGATGGATGCACCCAAGTCCATGAGCCCCTGGGTATAGCGAGGCATGGCACTGTTCAAGTCATGCGTGGGCAGCAGTGACCCTGCAAGATCCCAAAGCAGCCGCTCGTTCTTGGCCGAAGCAAGGTCCTTGTCAAAAGCCAGCAAACGCGTCAACACCCGCCGTACATTGGCATCCAAAATCGGCACACGCTCGGAAAAACAAAACGCAGCGATGGCTCCCGCTGTAGATCGGCCAATACCCGGCAAGGTCGCCAGAATCTCCGCAGAGCGAGGGAACACCCCCCCATGGTCCACCATCACCTGCTGTGCACAGCGGTGCAGATTGCGTGCGCGGCTGTAGTAGCCCAAACCACTCCACAGCCCCATCACTTCATCCTGGGGTGCTTTCGCCAAGGCCCCAACATCTGGAAAGCGATCCAGAAACCGTGCGTAGTAGTCCAATACGGTCACCACCTGGGTCTGCTGCAGCATGATCTCTGACAGCCACACCCGGTAGGGATCACGGGTCTGTTGCCACGGCAGATGGTTCCGGCCATGTGACACCTGCCAGGCGACCACCCGTTCGGCGACCGAGCCCCCTACAGCCGGCACACTCATGCCGACACACTCATGCCGACACAAGATGAGCGTCGGGCACCACAGGTTCCAGGCCAGGCAGGGCAATGAGCTTGGAGGTCAGTTCCTGCAATTTGCGCTCCAAGAGGCCCAGCTCATCCTCGCCAATCTCGATCTCCGAGATACGCTCCACCAACCCGCTTGCAGCTTGCTGGATGCGATCGACCGCTTCGATGCGGCGAGCAAAACTTCGGCGTCGTTCACGCAGTTGAGCATCCAATTGCGCAGTCGCCGATTTACTCCACAACTCAAGGTCATTGGCAGCGGACTCATACACCGTCCGCAATCGCATAGCCAAAGCCCGCACCAACCGCTCAGCAAACTCGGGTTGCGCCAGTTTCAACGCATTGCCCATGCCAAGGTACTGCAAGTGACTTTGCTCAATCTGATTCAGATCATGCGCAAAGTGTTCCAGTTGAGGAGGCGAAGGCACCTGCAGCGAGAACCCAAATTCAGCATTCAATTGCCTGAATGTTCCTCCCAGCATGGCCTGAATCTCCGTGCCAGAGGCCTGTGCCTTGTCCAAGGTCCCGCGCAGCTTGTCGAAAGTCTGTACGTATATCTTTTTAACGCCCAGCTTGAGCCCCTTCTGCTGCAGTGTTTGGGCCAGCTCTGCCAGTTCGGCCTTCAGCGCCTTGGCCCCTAGTTGCTGAAACACGTCGCGCAGGAGTTTCAGGTGTACGGCACGAACAGCATGGATTTTTGCCGTGCTCAGATCGAATTCTCGCTGTTCCTGCTCAATGCGGTGCCGCATGGATTCAATCACCGACGCGTTTTTACCCCGCAAACTACGCAGCTCAGCCATCTGGTCGTCCAGATCACGCCGACGGATATTGATGACCCGAGAAGTCTCCGTGCGCAGGCTGGCAACCCCCGTAGCCACAGCGGCCCGCAGGATGGACTGGCGTCGACCCATGATGCCTTTGGCCAGCGCCTCCTCCAACACAGGCAATCCGCTGGTTTCGAGCAAGAGATCGTCTGCAGTGATCTTTGCGACCAGCCCTTTCTGGGCAGACACGGGCACCACCCTGCCCAGCGGCACGCCCAGCATTTCTGCAGACGTGCGGCACTGGCGCTCCATTTGCGCCTGAACCTGCTCGGCGCTGTTGAGTGTGTCCCAGAGCGTGTCGATCTTGTTCAACACCACCAACCGGGCATCCATGCTGTCGGGTGAAATAGCCAAATGCTCACGCCAGATAGACAGATCAGAACGGGTGACGCCCGTATCGGCGCTCAGAATGAAAACGACCGCGTGGGCTTGAGGTATCAGGTTGACGGTGAGTTCAGGCTCTGCGCCCACCGCATTCAAGCCAGGGGTATCCAAGATCACCAAGCCCTGCTTGAGTAAAGGGTGGGGAATGTTAATGATGGCATGCCGCCACATGGGCACTTCGACGAGACCCTGGGCATCAGGCACGGGGTTTTCATCGGTCAGCTCGTCGTGCCAGAAACCCAGCGCCCTGGCATTGTCGAGGCTGACCTTACGCACTTCAGCCACCTTCTCCAAGGCCTTTGCGATCTGGTCTGCATTGCTGACATCCAGCGGAATTTCCATCCAGCGGTCCGTCTTTACCCGCCACTCCGCCAGGCCCTGCATCTGAAGACGTGTCTCAATAGGAAGCAGGCGGAGGCTAGGGGACACCGTAGCGTCATAGCCTAGCTCCGTCGGACACATGGTCGTGCGGCCAGCACTCGCGGGCATGATGCGGCGCCCGTAGTCCGCGAAAAAAATCGCGTTGATCAGCTCGGACTTGCCACGAGAGAACTCTGCAACAAACGCCACCATGACTTTGTCGCTGCGAACTTGCTCCTCCAGCCGATGCAGCCTCTCCTGCACGGCAGCGTCCATGAGGTCATGCGAAGACATCCAATCAGCCAGCCGCTTGAGCTGCTGAGCGAACTCCCGCCGCCAGACGCCATGCTGGTCGAACTGCTCATTGAATGAAGGTCCCACTTTGCTCCCAGAGATCGATGAATGAACTACCAAGTAGACACACACAAAATATAGCATCGACAGCACGCAGACTGCCATGCACCTGCAATTTGGCAATCAGGGTGCGCTAGGCGCGCTGGCATCGGGGGCAGAAGTAACTACTCCGCTGGCCCTGGCGGATTGTTTTTATAGCTGTCCCGCACACAGTGCAAGGTGCGCCATCGCGGCCGTACACATTGGCGGTTGTCTGAAAATGCCCCGCCATTCCATCCGCATTCGAAAAATCGCGCAACGTACTTCCCCCCATCTCCACGGCACGCGCCAGTACCACGCGTATTGCATCAAACAACCGACGCACCCGTTCAGCGCCAATGCGCGAAGACACTGTCGTGGGCCTGATACCTGCCAGAAAAAGGACTTCGGACGCATAAATATTGCCGACCCCCACCACCAGACGCCCAGCCAGCAACAGTTGCTTGATCGGCATCCGGCTTTGCTTGAGGCCTACCTGGAACGCCGATAGCGAGAAGGCGTCCGACAGCGGCTCCATTCCAAGCCCTCCCAGCAACTTCACGGCGACGGGAGATTGCTCACTGGGCGCGTAAACAACAGCACCAAACCGACGAGGGTCATGTAGCCGCAGGACCCCCAGATTGGTCACAAGGTCAAAGTGATCATGCGAGCCTGCGGACGGCAGCCCGTGACTGAAACGCAAACTCCCAGACATGCCAAGGTGCAGGAGTAAAAGCCCGTTGCTGATGTCAGCAAGCAGGTATTTGCCACGTCGGCGCAACCCCATCACCTGCTGCCCCACCAACAAATCCGGATCGCAACCCAGCGGCCAACGCAATGGTTTTCCCAAAACAACGGCTTCAATCCGAGCCCCCGCAATCGCTTCAGCAAAACTGCGACGCGTTACTTCCACTTCGGGCAACTCAGGCATACAAAGCGTCGGGAAACGGGTTAACAAGCATGGATTATTATGACCCGATGGTGCTATTTCACAGCTTTCGAACCGCCGCTTTGACTACCGTGATTGCGGTGGCTGCCCAATCAGCGTGGGCGCAACAATCCAGCGGCGACAACAGCCCGCCCTCCGATGGGCCGCCGGTAGCATCCAACCCAGCCTTGGACGCCGAGCTGTTTTACGAGATTTTTCTAGGGGAAATAAGCGCCCGAACGGGTGACCCCGGGGCAGGTTATGCCTTCATGCTGGAAGCTGCGCGCCGCAGTGCCGATGGACAGCTTTACCAAAGGGCAGCGGATATTGCCTTGCAGTCTCGCTCGGGCGAGTACGCCCTGGCTGCAGCCCAAGCATGGAAGGAGGCCTTGCCACAATCGCGCGAGGCCAACCGCTATGTGCTGCAGATCCTGGTCGCACTGAACCGTATTGGCGAAACCCCCGACCTGCTACGCCAGGAACTCGCGCAGTCACCTGCGCGCGCCAAAACCACCACTCTGGCAGCCCTGCCTCAAATGTACGGGCGCGCCAGTGACAAGGTGCTGGCAGCCAAAGTGGTCGAGCAGGCTCTGGTAGACGAACTCAAAAACCCAGCAACGGGCCCGGGCGCATGGGTATCGCTCGGACGCTTGCGCCTGGCAGCAGGCGACAAAAGCGGCGCCCTGAACGCCGCCCGCAAAGCGCAGGAACTGGATACCGCCAGTGAAGATGCAGCCAGGCTGGCGCTGGAACTGATGGAAGAAAACACGCCAGAAGCCGAAGCACTGGTGATCCAGACCCTGACCAAGCAGCCCATTCCCGAATTGCGAATGGCCTATGCGCGGGTCCTACTGGAACTGCAACGCTACCCAGATGCCAGCCGTCAGTTGGAGGCTGTCACCAAAGAAAAGCCAGACCTCGCGGAAGCGTGGCTTGTCGTCGCCACACTGCAATTCCAGGACAACCGCCTACCCGCAGCTGAGAACTCGCTGCAACGATTCATAGAACTCGCCTCCGCATCGACCAACGCTGAATTGCGGCAAAAAAGTCTGACCCAAGCGTATTTGCTGTACGCACAGATCGCAGAAAAGAGAAAAGACTTTGCCGCAGCCGAGGCCTGGCTTGGGCGCATTGACAACGCGAACGAGGTTGTCAGCGCGCAAAGCCGTCGCGCTTCTTTACTGGCCCGCCAGGGAAAAATCGCTCAAGCGCGGGCGCTACTGCGCAATCTGCCCGGCACGTCCGTTGATGACAAGCGCATGAAGCTGCTGGCTGAAGTGCAATTGCTGCGTGAACAACGCCTCTATCAGGAAGCCTACCAAGTGCAGGTTGAACTGGTCGCACTGGCACCCGATGACGCCGAGCTGGTCTACGACCAAGCCATGCTGGCTGAAAAAGCGGGCAAACCGGACACCATGGAACAGCTTCTCCGCCAGGTGATCGCGCGCCAACCGCAATACCACCACGCCTACAACGCGCTTGGTTACGCCCTCGCAGACAAGGGTGTGCGGCTGGACGAGGCCAAACAGCTGATCATGAAGGCGCTGGAGTTCGCGCCCAATGACCCATTCATCATGGACAGCCTGGGCTGGGTGGAATTTCGCCTGGGCAACAAAGCAGAGGCCCGGCGTCACCTGGAAATCGCCTACAAAGCACGGCCCGATGTCGAAATTGCAGCCCACTTGGGCGAGGTGCTTTGGAGCATGGGCGACAAGGAGAGCGCATCCAGGGTATGGAGAGAAGGACAGCGCAGCAGTCCTGACAACGACACACTCAAAGAGACACTGAAGCGCCTCGGAGCCACCCTCTGATGCAATCCACATGCAACGCACAGGGTCTGGCTTTGCACAGGACACCGCCACTCCGGCGATGGATATGGTGCATGGCACTGTGCATGCTTTGGATCGTGGGCTGTGCCCAACCGACATCAAAGACCGTTGCAGAGGAAGACATGTGGAGCGGCCGCCTCGCCTTGCAGATCGAAGGGCAAGCCTCGCAATCTTTTTCTGCGATGTTTGAACTGCATGGCAACGCCCAAAACGGCGTTTTGGTGCTTTTAAGCCCGCTGGGCAATCGCTTAGCGCAGCTCAACTGGAAAGACGGCCACGCTCAATTGCAAAGCGGACAGGAAACGCGTACCTCAGAATCCCTGGACGCGTTGCTACAGGACGTGACAGGCACGCGCATCCCGATTGCCGCCCTGTTCAGTTGGCTCCATGGCACTCAGACCACGGCAACGGGCTGGCAGGCAGATCTGTCAGGCATTGCAGAAGGTCGGCTCGTTGCTCGCCGAGACGATCCCGCGCCGCAAGCCACCCTGCGGATCGCACTGACCCGCTAACGCGCCGGCCATCGCACCACTTTCACCGCGCTCTTTTTGTACGTTTCTGCAATGCAAGCCCTGTATGACGTGCCGGCTCCGGCAAAGCTCAATCTCTTTCTGCACATCACCGGGCGACGCGCTGATGGCTACCATCTGCTGCAGTCTGTCTTCATGCTGTTGGACTGGTGTGACACCTTGCATTTCGAGCGTCGCACAGATGGCGTGATCTCACGAGAAGACCTGGGCTCAACGCTGCCCGATGTGGATCTCACCATCCAAGCGGCGCGCGCGCTGCAGACCGCTACAGGCTCCAAACAAGGCGCACACATTGGCATCCTCAAAAGCATTCCCGCCCAAGCAGGCATGGGGGGAGGCTCATCGGACGCCGCCACCACGCTCCTCGCACTCAATCGCCTATGGGCACTGAACCTCTCGCAATCAGCGCTGGAAACCATCGGCTTGCAGCTCGGTGCCGATATTCCTTTTTTTTTACGCGGTCACAACGCTTTGGTGGAGGGAATTGGTGAGACAATCACGCCGCTTGAGAAAGCACAGCAACTACCGCAAGCGCGCTTTGCCATCGTGAAGCCAGCAGCAGGTTTGGAGACAAAAGTAATTTTTTCGTCGCCAAGTTTGAAACGCGATTCAGATAGTGCTACAATCTTAGGCTTTGCTGCAGCACACTTTGACTTCGGTCGAAACGACTTGCAGCCAGTTGCTCAGGCACTTTGCCCCGAGATTTCCGAAGCCATTGAATGGCTCAGGATTCGAGGAATGCAAGGCCGAATGACAGGCTCTGGAAGTACCGTGTTTGCACAAATGACACATGCGGTTGATTTGAGTAACGCCCCCAAAGGCTGGCAAATCAAAGAATGTGAAAATCTGATGATTCACCCTCTGGCAGGTTGGGCATCAGGCAAAAATTAAGGTTGGCTGCTTTCAGCAGTTGACCTGTGTAGGGGAGTCGCCAAGTTGGTTAAGGCACTGGATTTTGATTCCAGCATGCGAAGGTTCGAGTCCTTCTTCCCCTGCCAAATTTCTTTTCGCGTACGGGCTTTTTTTTCAGACTGCTGGGACGCTCATGCAAGCCAACCACCCCGACTTCATGGTTTTTACCGGCAATGCCAATCCTGGCATGGCGGCTGAAATCGCCCAACACCTCGGCACCACCCTCGGTGCTGCTGACGTGGGTCGCTTCTCCGACGGTGAAGTCACCGTTGAAATCAAACAAAACGTGCGCGCACGGGATGTTTTCGTTGTGCAGTCCACCTGCGCTCCCACCAACGAAAACCTCATGGAACTGCTGATCATGGTCGATGCGCTCAAGCGCGCATCGGCAGAGCGCATCAGTGCCGTGATCCCCTACTTCGGCTATGCCCGCCAGGATCGCCGACCGCGCTCGACCCGCGTGCCGATCACAGCCAAGGTTGTGGCCAACATGCTGCAGGCCGTGGGTGTTGCCCGCGTGCTGACCATGGACCTGCATGCCGACCAGATCCAGGGTTTCTTCGATATTCCGGTAGACAACATCTACGCGTCGCCCGTTTTGCTGGGCGATCTGCGCCAGAAGAACTACGAAGACCTGATTGTTGTCTCTCCCGATGTGGGTGGTGTGGTGCGGGCACGTGCGCTGGCCAAGCAACTTGGATGCGACCTCGCCATCATCGACAAACGCCGCCCCAAAGCCAACGTGTCGGAAGTGATGCACGTGATCGGTGAAATCGAAGGCCGCAACTGCGTAATCATGGACGACATGATTGACACGGCCGGCACTCTGGTGAAGGCGGCTGAAGTGCTCAAGGAGCGCGGAGCCAAAAAGGTGTACGCCTATTGCACCCACCCCATTTTTTCGGGCCCTGCCATTGAACGCATCGCCAAGGGTTCGGCCCTTGATGAAGTGGTAGTGACCAATACCATCCCCCTGAGCGACAACGCCAAGGGATGTTCCAAGATTCGCCAACTCTCCGTGGCACCGCTGATTGCAGAAACGATCCAGCGCATTGCCAAGGGTGAGTCGGTCATGAGTTTGTTCTCGGACCAAGACAATCTGTTCTGACGCGCTTTTCTAAAAGCGCTGCAACCGGATTGCACACAAGCCTCCTTCGGGAGGCTTGTCTGTTCGAGAGCATTGTGTGGACCCGTCGCCAAAGTGGTGACCCAGGTCTTTTTAAAACAGGGTATGACTGGTCGCGGTCGACCCTTTTCAGGAGCTAACTATGAACTTCGTCGCTTTTGAGCGCGCCAAGCAAGGTACGGGTGCGAGCCGCCGTCTGCGCAATTCGGGCAAGACGCCTGGCATCGTCTACGGTGGCACCACCGAGACCCAACTGATTGAAGTGGACCACAACGCACTGTGGCACGCCCTCAAGAAGGAAGCCTTCCACTCCAGCGTGCTGGACATGGAAGTTGCCGGCACAACCGCCAAGGTGGTGCTGCGTGACGTGCAATACCACCCCTACAAGCAACTCGTGCTGCACATCGACTTTCAGCGCGTGGACGACAAGACCAAGCTGCACCTGAAGGTGCCACTGCACTACAGCGGCGCTGAAGAATCGCCAGCCGTCAAGGTGGACAAGTGCATGGTCAACCCGATCGTGAACGAACTCGACGTGACCTGCATGCCTTCGGACCTGCCAGAGTTCATCACCGTGGACCTGTCGACGCTGGAAAAGGGCTCCTCCCTGCACCTGAAGTCTGTCAAGCTGCCCAAGGGCGTGACCGCCAAGATCCGTGGCGGCCAGAACAACAACCCCGTGCTGGTGTCCGTAGTGCCTCCCGTGGTCGTGGTCGACACCCCTGTCGAAGCCGCTCCTGCGGATGCCAAGGGCAAGGGCAAGGGCAAGAAGTAGTCTTTTTGATTGCTCGTCCTCCTAGTCAGCCCGTTCTGCGGCGCTGACCACCCAACGGCCCACCTTGCGTGGGCCGTTTTGTTTTTGCCGACGGGGACAAGACGGCAATACACAACAAAACTGCGTGGCGCATGGTGCGCGGCATGGGCGGTGTGCCCTGCTGCCCGGCACTACGCACTGCACTGGTCAAGGGCGTGTTCTCCCGCTGGCACAGCACCAACCTTTCTCCCACGGATAATCCTGCAGATGATCAAGCTGTTTGTAGGCCTTGGAAACCCCGGGCCAGACTACGAAGCCACCCGCCACAACGCCGGGTTCTGGTGGATTGACGCCCTGGCGCAAGAACTCAAAACCACACTGGTTCCCGAGCGCAGCTACCACGGGCTTGTCGCACGCACCGTGGTGCACGGCCAGAACGTGTGGTTGCTGCAACCGCAGACGTTCATGAACCTCTCGGGCAAGTCGGTCGCGTCGCTGGCGCGCTTTTTCAAAATCCTGCCTGAAGAGATTTTGGTGGTGCACGATGAACTCGACATCACCCCCGGCCAGGTCAAACTCAAACGCGGCGGCAGCCATGCAGGGCATAACGGCCTGCGCGACATCCACGGCCAGTTGGGCTCGCCCGACTACTGGCGCCTGCGCATCGGCATCGGCCATCCGGGCATCAAGAGTGAAGTCGCCAACTGGGTGCTCAAGAAGCCGTCCCCCGACCAGCGCACGCTGATCGAAGACAGCATCGTCCATTCACTCAGGGCCTACCCGGCCATGCTGGCGGGCGAGATGGACAAGGCCACCTTGCTCATCCACACCACCAAACCGCCCCGCCCCAAGCCACCCCGCCCAGCGGAAGACTGAGCGCAGTAATACTATTATTTTGATAGCTATCGGCGCTTGATAGATAAGCGCATGGGCCTAAAACTACCCAAATTCAGCCGGCTGTAGGCACCTGCAACCGCTGGAACTTCTGCCACAGGGTTTCCCGGTTCTCCACGTGCTGTGGGTTCACCGGGATACACGCCACCGGGCAGACCTGCACGCACTGGGGCTCGTCAAAATGCCCCACACATTCCGTGCACTTGCTCGGGTCAATCTCGTAGATCTCCTGCCCCAGGTAAATCGCCTGATTGGGGCATTCGGGCTCACACACATCGCAGTTGATGCACTCGTCGGTGATCATCAGCGCCATACAACCTCCCTGGGCGCGCGGCCTGAAAGGATGGCAAAGGGGTATGTGGCGCAATTCATGCCCCGTATTATCCCGCGCTGGTGGCATGTGCCTTGCATGCGACACTGCAACACACCACCGCTGACGGGGATGTTTTTGCCGTTATGCTGTGTATACACATTAATTTTGACGCTTCTGCGCACCACCCTTTTTCCTACGCCAGCCATCCATGGGCCTGTTCTTTCTCAAACGGTTTATCACCCTCCTGGCTACGTTGATTGGCGCCTCGGTGGTTGTCTTCATGGTGCTGGAGATCCTGCCCGGCAATGCAGCGCAGATTCTGATGGGCCCCGACGCCGCACCGGATGCCGTGGCCGCCCTGGCCACCAAACTGGGGCTCGACCAACCTGCCAGTCTGCGTTACTGGCAATGGGTCAGTGGGCTGGTTGTGGGCAACATGGGCGACAGCTATGCCTACAGCTCGCCCGTGCTCGACCTGGTGCTGGAGCGTCTGGCCCTCACGGTGCCCCTGGCCCTCATGGCCATGGTCATCACCACCGTACTGGCGCTAGCGGCCGGTGTGTATGCAGCGTCGCGGCACAACAAGATCGGTGACGTGGGCGTGATGGGCCTGGCGCAGATCGGTATTGCCATCCCCAACTTCTGGTTCGCCATCCTGCTGATCCTGCTGTTCTCGGTCAAGCTGCAATGGTTCTCCGCAGGTGGCTTTCCTGGCTGGACGGAAGATGCTGGCGGCAGTCCGCTCGAAGCCATCAAGGCCCTGCTGTTGCCCGCCATTGCACTGGCCGTGGTGCAGGCGGCCATCCTGGCGCGCATCACGCGCTCCGCCGTGCTGGAGGTACTGCGCGAAGACTTCGTGCGCACCGCCCGCGCCAAGGGGCTATCGCAGCGCGCCGCGCTCTGGGGCCATGTACTGCGCAACGCGATGATTCCGGTGATCACCGTCATGGGGCTGCAGTTCGCCAACCTGCTGGCAGGCACCATCGTGGTGGAAAACGTGTTCTACCTGCCAGGCCTCGGGCGCCTGATCTTCCAGTCCATCTCCAACCGCGATCTGATCGTGGTGCGCAACTGCGTGATGCTGCTCGCCGCCATGGTGGTCATCGTCAACTTTGTGGTGGACATCCTTTACGCGGTGATCGACCCCCGCGTCAAAGCCAGCGACATCTGATTTCCTCTTGCCCATGAGCGCCGCACCTCCTTCAGCCCTTCCCCTTGCCACGCCCGCTGGCACCCAGCCCCCCAGCTGGGTGTACCGCGCGCTGCGCCATCGCAGCTTTGTCATTGGCGCCGTCCTGTCGCTGCTGCTGATCCTGGCGGCGGCCCTCTCGCTCGTCTGGACGCCCTGGTCCCCCTACGAGATGGACCTGGCCACCAAGCTCCAGCCCCCCACAGGCCAACACTGGTTGGGCACCGATGCCTACGGGCGCGATGTCGCGTCGCTGCTGCTGGTGGGTGCACGCAACTCCATTCTGGTAGGGGTGATCGCCGTGGGCATTGGCCTGACCCTGGGCACGGCACTGGGCTTGCTGGCTGCGGCCAAGCGCGGCTGGGTCGAAGAACTCATCATGCGGCTGGCCGACTTTACGTTCGCTTTTCCCGCGATTCTCTCGGCCATCATGCTGACGGCAGTGTTTGGTGCGGGCATTGTCAACTCCATCATTGCCATCGGCATCTTCAACATCCCGACCTTTGCCCGCGTCACCCGCGCCTCGGCCAATGCCGTGTGGTCACGCGAATACATCCTGGCCTCGCGCGCCTGCGGCAAGGGCAGCTGGCGCATCACGCTGGAGCATGTGCTGCCCAATATTTTGTCGGTACTCATCGTGCAGGCCACGATTCAGTTCGCCATTGCCATCCTGGCCGAGGCCGCGCTGTCGTACCTGGGCCTGGGCACCCAGCCGCCCCAGCCGTCGTGGGGCCGCATGCTCAGCGAGGCGCAGACCCTGATGTTCCAGGCCCCCCTGCTGGCCGTGTGGCCGGGCGTCGCGATTGCACTGGCCGTACTGGGCCTGAACCTGCTGGGCGACGGATTGCGAGACCTGCTGGATCCCCGCCTTTCTCGCAAGCGCTGAACACGGCACGAAAAGACCACCAGAACCCCAACGATGTCTCTGTTAGAAGTCTCCAACCTCCGCATCCGCCTGCAAACCCACCGGGGCCCGGCCGATGCCGTGCGCGGCGTGAGCTTTGCGCTGGCACGCGGCGAAACCCTGGGCCTGATCGGCGAGTCGGGCTGCGGCAAATCGATCACCGCCATGTCGCTCATGGGATTGTTGCCCGACAGTGCGCAAGTCACCGGCAGCATCCGCTTTGATGGGCAAGAACTGGTGGGCCGCACCGATGCACAGATGTGCAAGATGCGCGGCAACCGCATTGGCATGGTGTTCCAGGAGCCCATGACGGCCCTGAACCCCGTGCACACCATTGGCCGCCAGGTGGCCGAGCCACTGCGCCTGCACCGGGGCATGAACGCTACGGCAGCCCGCACAGAGGCCATCGCTCTGCTCGACCGCGTGGGCATCCCCAACGCCGCGCAGCGTTTTGATGCCTACCCGCACCAGTTCTCGGGCGGGCAACGCCAGCGCATCACCATTGCCATGGCCCTGGCCTGCGGGCCTGACCTGCTGATTGCCGACGAGCCCACCACCGCGCTGGACGTGACCATCCAGCAGCAGATCCTGGACCTCATCAGCGACCTGGTGGCTGAGCGCAACATGGCGCTGATCCTGATCTCGCACGACCTGGGCGTGATCTCGCAGAACGTGGACCGCATGATGGTGATGTACGGCGGCAGCGTGGTCGAAAGCGGCTCCACCGCCTCGGTGTTCTCGGCCATGGCCCACCCCTACACCCGCGGGTTGTTCGCGGCACGGCCCCATCTGGGGGCCGTGCACGCACCCGGCCAGCGTCCGCGCCTGTCCACCATCCCCGGCACCGTGCCAGAACTGGTGGACCTGCCTGCGGGCTGCCCGTTTGCCGGACGCTGCAGCTACACCGTGGATGCCTGCCACCACGAACAACCGCCGACCACCCTGGTGGCCACCGACGAAGATGGTGACCACGAAGTGCGCTGCCTGCGCCGCGAGGCCATCGACGAAGCCCAGAGTGCGCAGGCCGTGAAGATTGTCGAGGTGGCGGCATGACCGACGCACTCACCGCTGCAACACCCTCCCCCCTGCTCCAGGTGAAAGACCTGGTGCGCGAATACACGCTGCCGCGTGAACACCTCTTCCGTCCACCCGGCAAGGTGCATGCGCTCAACGGGGTGAGCTTTACCATCGACTCGGGCCGCAGCCTGGGCATCGTCGGCGAATCGGGGTCCGGCAAATCGACGCTGGCGCGCACGGTGATGGCGCTGGACGCGCCGACGGCGGGCACGGTGCACCTGCTCGGGCGCGACCTGCACCAGCTGGCACCGGCCGAACTGCGCCAAGCGCGGCGCGATTTTCAGATGGTGTTTCAGGACCCTTATGGCTCGCTCGATCCGCGCCAGACCGTGGAGCGCATCGTGACCGAGCCGCTGCAGGCCCAGGGCGAAACCAGCCGCTCCGCCCAGCGAGAGCAGGCCGGCCAGGTGCTCGCACAGGTAGGCCTGCGCACCAACGATCTGGACAAGTACCCGCACGAGTTCTCTGGGGGCCAACGCCAGCGCATTGCCATTGCCCGCGCGCTCATCACGCGCCCGCGCCTCATCGTGGCCGACGAGCCGGTGAGCGCACTGGACGTCTCGGTGCAGGCCCAGGTGCTGAACCTGATGCAAGACCTGCAGCAACAGTTCGGCATCACCTACATGCTGATCAGCCACGACCTGGCGGTGGTCAACCACCTGTGCGATGAAGTGGTGGTGCTGTACCAGGGCTGCATTGTCGAGCGCGGCTCGCCCGCCGAGCTGTTTCGCAATGCGCAACACCCCTACACGCAGTCATTGGTGGGCGCCGTGCCCCAGGTGCAACCAGGCCGTGCACGGGCGCGCAGGGCCGCCGCTGCTGCAGCGGCAAAAATCGCATAACCAAATGCGCACGTGATGGTGTAAAAAGCTTTTTGTGTGCCTCGGTAACAAATTGCACCGGGGCCTTCCTTTGGTTTTTGTCTGGTTTTTTGTCTGGAGAGTCCGAACATGCTGAACCGCCGTACCGTCCTTGCCACTGGCGCCATCGCCGCCGTGCCCTTGTCCACATCGCTCAGTGCCCTCGCGCAGGGCCGCAAAGATGCGGTGACGCTGGCCATGACACTGGAGCCACCAGGCCTGGACCCTACCGCCGGCGCAGCCTCTGCCATTGCCGAGATCGTGCAATACAACATCTTCGAGACCCTCACCAAGATCAATGCCGACGGCAGCGTGTCGCCCCTGCTGGCTGAAAGCTGGGAAGTCTCGCCCGATCTCAAGACCTACACCTTCAAGCTGCGCCGTGGCGTGAAGTTCCAGAACGGTGAACCCTTCACCGCCGCCAGCGTCAAGTTCTCGTACGACCGCGCGGGCGGCGAGAAGAGCACCAACAAGGACAAGCGCACATTCGCTGGCATCACCACGCAGGTGGTGGACGACTACACCGTGGTGCTGCTCAACAAGGACATCGACCCCGACCTGCTGTTCGTGCTGGGCCAGGCCACCTCGATCATCGTGGAGCCCAAGAGCGCCGACACCAACGCCAACAAGCCCGTGGGCACCGGCCCTTACCAGCTGCAGGCCTGGAACAAAGGCTCGTCGGTCGTGTTGACCGCGTGGGACGGCTTCCGCGATGCCAAGGCCATCAAGATCAAACGCGCCACCTTCCGCTTCATCTCCGACCCGGCCGCGCAAGTGGCGGCCCTGTTGGCTGGCGACGTGGACGCCTTCCCCCGCGTCACACCGCGCAGCGTGGCGCAGTTCAAGGCCAACCCCAAGTTCCAGGTGGTGGTCAGCGGTTCGCGCGCCAAGACCATCCTCGCCATCAACAACGGCAAGAAGCCGCTCGATGACGTGCGCGTGCGCCGCGCCATCGCAGCTGCCGTGGACCGCAAGGCCGTGATCGAAGGTGCGGGCGACGGCTACGGCGCGCCCATCGGCAGCCACTATGTGCCCGGCGCCTTTGGCTACGTGGACACCACGGGTGTGAACCCCTACGACCCCGAGAAGGCCAAGAAGCTGCTGGCCGAGGCCGGCATCAAGACGCCGCTGGAGCTGACCATGACATTGCCGCCCACGCCCTACGCGCGCCAGGGTGGTGAGGTGATTGCAGCACAGCTGGCCAAGGTCGGCATCGTCGCCAAGATCCAGAACGTGGAATGGGCGCAGTGGCTCAGCGGCACCTATGGCAGCAAGAACTACGACCTGACCATCATCAGCCACGTCGAGCCCTTCGACCTGGGCAACTTTGCCAAGCCGGAGTACTACTGGGCTTACAACTCGCCCAAGTTCAACGACCTGTTCAACCAGATCAAGAACGCCGCCCGCCCCGCCGACCGCTCCCGCCTGCTGGGCGAAGCGCAGCGTCTGCTGGCAGACGATGCGGTGCACGCCTTCCTGTATTCCAACCAATGGATCACGGTGGCCAACAAGAACCTCAAGGGCCTGTGGAAAGACATGCCCGTGTTCGTGAACGACATCTCGTCGCTGTCCTGGTCCTGACCGCTACGCGCCGCTCCCGTTGATGCGGGGGCGGTTTGCTCATCATTTAATAGCTGCCAGCGCTTTACCCATAAGCGCTAGCGGGCTTTTTTACGTATAAATCTCTCTGCGCCCCGCCATGACTGCCCTGCACGACCTGCCCGCCCACGAACTCCTTGCTGCCTATCGCCAGCGCACGCTGTCCCCCGTGGAGGTCACGCAGGCCGTGCTGGCGCACATCGAGCGCTGGGAGCCCCACATCCGCGCCACCTACCTGTTGCGACCCGAGGCCGCCCTGGCCCAGGCCCGCGCGTCGGAAGCCCGCTGGTTGCGGGGCGAGCCCAAAGGCGCGCTCGACGGCGTGCCCAGCACCATCAAGGAAAACATCTCGACCCAGGGCGACCCCAACCCAGCAGGCACAGCGGCGGTGGAGCTGACGCCCCAACCCGTCGATGCCCCCGCCGCCGCACGCATGCGCGAAGCGGGCGCGGTCATCGTGTCCAAAACCACCATGCCGGACTACGGCATGCTCTCCTCGGGCCTGTCTTCGTTCCATCCGTTGTCGCGCAACCCCTGGGATGTGAGCAAAGGCCCCGGCGGCTCCAGCGCGGGTGCGGGCGCCGCTGCCGCCGCAGGTTATGGGCCGCTGCACATTGGCACGGACATCGGCGGCTCCCTGCGCCTGCCCGCCAGCTGGTGCGGCATCTTCACCCTCAAACCCAGCCTGGGCCGCATCCCGCTGGACCCTCCCTTCACCGGGCGTGCGGCAGGGCCCATGACACGCACCGTGGCGGATTCGGCGCTGATGATGCAGGTGCTCAGCCAGCCCGACGCCCGCGACAGCATGAGCCTGCCCGCGCAGGACATCGCCTGGAGCCAGTTCAACAAGGGCGCCGAACGCCTGCGTGGCCTGCGCATTGGCCTGCTGCTGGATGCCGGCTGTGGCCTGCCCGTGGAGCCCGAGGTCAAAGCCGCCATCGAGCGCGCAGCGCACCTGATGGAAAGCGCAGGCGCCACCATCGTGCCCATGGCGCCCTTCATGACGCAAACCATGCTCGACGGCATGGACCACTACTGGCGCATGCGCTCGCACATCGACCTGAACGCCCTGCCCGCAGAGCGCCGCAACAAGGTACTGCCCTACATCCGCGCCTGGGCCGACAGCGCGGCGGGCATGAGCGGCACCGAGGTTTTCAACGCCAGCCACCAGTTCCACCTGACGCGCGTGGCCACGGTCAAGGCCTGCAGCGCCTTTGACTATGTGATCTCACCCGTGGCCCCCATGCCCGCCTTCCAGGCCGAGCTGCCCTCACCCACCAACGACCCACTGCGCCCGCTGGAGCACATCGGCTTTACCGTCCCGTTCAACATGTCCGAGCAGCCTGCGGCCTCGGTCAACTGCGGCTACACCCGCAGCGGTTTGCCCATCGGCCTGCAGATTGCGGGCGCACGCTTTGACGACCTGGGCGTGCTGCAGGTGGCGCACGCGTTCGAGCTGATTCGCGAGCCCCAGCGCGCCTGGCCCCAGCCACCTGCGGCTTAACCCTTGGCCGCCTGATGCACTGTTGTTGGTAACCTTGAGGGCACGCTCCGGGTGTGCTGCCCCGCCATTCGATGGTGGGCAAACACCGCGGGCCCCAGCAACCCAACACTTCACACAAGCACCGCATGGACATCCTCATCCTGGCGATCCTCATTGCCACCGGCACCTTCATGCTCAATGCCAAAGAGCAGCGCAAGCGCATTGCGCTGCTGGGCAAGCACCTGGCCAACTACCAGATTGAAAAACTGATGGAGGCCCTGACCGATGGCTACCTGCGCGCGCTGGGCGAAAGCACCGATGAGCGCCGCAGCCAGATCTGGAGCCTGCTGAGCACCACCGAATCACAACTGAGCGAGCAGTTCAGCCGGTTTGCCGCCGATTTCGCCAAGCTGGACGAAACCCAGACCCGCATCAGTCGGCTCTCACTGCCCATTCCGTTCGCAGAGCGGCTGCTGCCCAGCTTCACCTTCGACATGCGCCGCGCGCTGGCCATTCATGCACGCGGCATTGCCCATGTGGTGGAGAACACAGGCCACCTCGCCGCCAAGGACCGGGCCTACATGATGACCGCCGAGCTGTTTCTCATGCAGCACACCTGCCACTGGTTCTGCAAGTCCAAGACCATTGCCACCGCCCGCATGCTGGCGCGCCACCAGACCCCCCACGATCAGCTCGTGGCTTCGGTGTCGGCCGAAACGCGCAACGCCTACCAGACACTGATCCAAGGCGGCTGAACACGGTCGCCCAACCATGCCCCATGCCATCCTCTACGCACACCCGCACGACCGATAGCCTGGGCAACCCCGTCACGCTGCACGACACCTCCAGCGTGGCCGCGCTGAACGATTTTGTCGAAGGCTTCATCGCCTGCGAAGCCCGCGCCGTCAACGTGCTCAACGCGGCGGCCGACCCCAGCCCCATCGTGCAAGCCAGCGCTGCCGCTTTGCACATGTTTGCTGAGTCATCCGATGCGCCGCGCAACGCCCGCCCCTTCATCGACCAGGCCCTGGCCCACGCCCCCAAGGCCAGCGAGCGCGAGCAGCGCTTTGTGGCCGCCGTGGCCGCCTGGGTGGATGGCGACCTGCCCCGCGCCATCGCGCTGCATGAAGAACAAGCACGCCAGCACCCCCGCGACCTGGCCTCCCTCAAGCTCGGCCAATACCACCTGTTCAACCGGGGCGACTCCCCCGGCATGCTGCGCATCGCCCTGCAGGCCCTGCCCGCCGCCGCCGAGGTGCCCTACCTGCACGGCATGCTGGCCTTTGGCTGGGAGCAATGCCACCGACTGCCAGAGGCCGAAGCCTCCGCGCGCCGCGCCATCACCCTGTGCCGCAAAGAGCCCTGGGCCCACCACGCGCTGGCCCACGTCATGCTGACCCAAGGGCGCATTGCAGAAGGCACCGACTTCATGACCAGCGTCAGCGACACATGGACGGGACTCAACTCCTTCATGGTCACGCACAACTGGTGGCACCAGGCGCTGTTTTTGCTGGAGCAAGACCGGCACGCCGACGTGCTGGCGCTCTATGACAGCCAAGTGTGGGGTGTGGTCAAGGATTACACGCAAGACCAGATCAATGCCGTGTCGCTGCTGGCGCGGCTGGAGCTGGCCGGTGTCGATGTAGGCGACCGCTGGACCGACGTGGCCGACCACCTGGCATCGCGCGTGGCCGACCATGTGCTGCCGTTTCTGGACCTGCAATACCTCTACGGGCTGGCCCGCGCAGGCCGCACCGACGCTGCAACTACGCTGCGACACAACATCACGGCCCACGCCGAGACCCGCACCGAAGCCCATGAGCGCACCGTGTGGCAGCAGGTGTGTGTGCCTGCCGCCCACGGCCTGCTGGCGCACGCCCAAGGCGACTGGGCCACGGCGGCGCACCAGCTCGGCGTGGCCCTGCCCCGCTTGGTGGAGATAGGCGGCAGCCACGCGCAACGCGACCTGTTCCACCAGATCTGGCTAGACGCGCTGCAGCGCAACGGCCAATGGGCCGCCGCGCAGAATTTGCTGCAGCCACAGGTCAACGGGCAACCCGAGTCCCAGCGATTGCGGCGGCAAGTGAAGGCGGTGAACCAGGCGCTGGGCTTGCCTGCGGGGGCAGGGTAAAACTCAGCGGCCTGTCGGCTTTCGGCTTTTCGCGTGGTTTCATGATACTTTTGGGCTCTAGCGCTTATCTACAAAGCGCTACTAGCTCCTAAAAATAGAGCAAATAACCACATACAGTCACCCGCACTGCCACTTTTACCCGAACTCACAAGGCATCCAGCAAGCTGAAAATGCAGTGCCCGCGCCTTGTGCAATTGCGCCTGCAACGGCAGCAACAGGTTCTCAGGCAACACCGTCACCCGGTCTTTGTTGCCCCTGCCCTCCCGAATCACGATCTCGCGCCGCGCAAACTCCACATCCTTGACCCGCAGCCGCAGGGCCTCCAGCAAACGCATGCCCGTGCCATTGAGCAACTGCGCAATCAGCCCTGTCGTGCCCTGCATATGCAACAGCAACGCACGCACCTCGCCGGGCGTCAATACCACCGGCAAGCGCTTGGGCGTCTTGGCCTGGACGACCTCGTCGAGCCAAGGCAAATCAATACCCAGCACCTGCTTGTACAAATACAAAAGCGCCGCCTTGGCTTGGTTTTGGGTAGAGGCCGACACCTGCCTGTCTACCGCCAAGTGGGTCAAAAACGCCTCCACCTCCACACCGCCCATCTCCTGCGGGAGCCGCTTGCCATGAAACAAGATAAAGCGCCGCGCCCAATCCACATAAGCCGCCTCGGTGCGGATGCTGTAATGGCGCGTGCGCAAGTGGTCGTGCAACCGATCCAATAGTTTGGGTGCTGGGGCAGCCCCCCGCACCGCAGATAGGGTGGGTGGAGCCGGATCGGAAGACGATGTCATCCGGGAAATTTTAGGTTTGCCTAAATACCATCGTCTCGGTACTATCCCCATGTACCATTTGATACATCTTGTTTTGGCTCACCAATTTACTTACGATGGCTGTCGTCTAAATCTAGTTAAGCCGCAAGGCACCATCGCGTTAATTGAACGGTCGTATTGACAGCTGTATCGGAGGAAGCAAATGGGGCTGTTTGATTGGTTTCGTCGATCGAGTCCAGAGCAAGTCATGCAGGCCGAACTCCGCCGCTTAGCCACTGGACTCTTTCCAGGGGGGCAGGAAGAGATAACTACTGCTGGCCGCAATATTTCAGCTCTGCTGGACAACCGCATTCCACACGATGCCGCGGCCAAGCTCTACGCCTCTACCAAATACCTCGCGCATACGGCCGCGGACAAGAGTAAGGCCCGTGTCGTCGCATACATCCAGCGCCAGGGTATGGGGCGTATAAGCGCTGAAGAAGCATCTGCAATCTACGATCAATTCTTTGCTGACCAAGTGGCGCGTCCAAACGCCCCTCCGGCAGCCCAGCCGCAACCCGCTTCCCACGCGCCGGATGGCTACACCCGCGATCGTGCAATCGTTATACGCGCAACGTCTAGTGTTCAGGGAATCGACGCAGAGTATCAGTGGCTCGAGGCTCACTTCGGCAAGCAAGACCGAGATTGGTCCATCGAGATGCGGATGAACGGCACCGAAGGCTCCAAGTCATACGAAACCTTTCTGATTCGGCTGGCCAACGGCGAAGAGAAAGATGTTCACTTTGACATTTCGTCCTTCTATGGTCGTTTCTAGAGCACCGCGGCTACCCCTTCGTTGCACCCGAGATGCTGCGGCTGGCTTCCCAGCTTCCGCCATCGCGGTGAACTCAAATGTTAGGAGCTAAGCAGCATGATCATCGCGTTGATTGAGGTTGTTGTAGGTACCTTTGTTCTATTCACCATAGCCCGTATCGCTTACACACCACTAGTGACTCGGTCCGGTTGGTTCTGGGTTGCCTTGGTTGCTATCCTTGCCATCACAAACATGCTGCTCCATCGATTTGTTATTGGCAGCTCTATTAATCCACCTTTCTTCACGGCCGTTTTCTTCGGCATCACACTTGCTGGGCTAACTCCGAAAGAGTCGGCCACAGGTGAGCCCTGGCACAAACGAGGTATTTACGGCGTCGTAGTCGGTAGTCTTATCGGCTGGGCTTCATATGCCGAGGTTGTCTCAACATAGTGGCTAGGCGTGGACGTTCCTAACAAGGCATTCAAGCGGACGGGCTGCGCCCGCCGCTTAACTTGAGCGTTAGCAGGCTGCTGAAATACTGCCGAAAAGCACAAAATGAAAATTTTGAAGACGCTCCACCCTTGTCGGGGAAAATAATCACTTGCCCTTCTATTAATCGGTCGATTTTTCGACTCGCAGATAAGCAATCCAGCATTTCAAAAGTACGCTAGAATTAAAATATGTCCAAATTAAATAAACGCATAGTTGTTTTAACTTGTTTTTGGATTTCCTGTTTTTCCCAAGCGCAGCAGCCAACTCAAAAAGAGATCGATATATACGTTAAGCAGCTAGAAAATGTAACTAATGAGCTATGCGACGTAGTTACCAAGCAGTACAAGAAAAATAAAAGTGAATGCCAACGCAAGGCAGGAAAAATATATCTGAATTGCTCGGAGGATGCAGACATACCACAATGCGTCAAATCAGGTCTGGATAAATATCTGATTCAACTGGAACTGGCGCGATCCAATCGATAGGCAAGTTACCTGTGCCATTCATTGATTCTCAATCACTGGTGTGCACTTCGGAGTTGAGGTCGCCCCTTCCCAAGCATCTATCCGCTGGGTTTTTTGCCGTGTGCCGGGCTTCGCCTTGGGTTGCTGCGTTCGTTTCAAGCATTTTGCCGGCTCCGTGGCGCTGTGCTTTTCGCGGTTTGCGCCCGTCTGCGATTCAGTGGTTTCTTTTTTGGCTTCTAGACCTAACTGTGCAGTCAAGCCGACCCACCTTCGGCAGGCGGCTTACTTTCGGCGTTAGACGCCACTTGGAACGACATTGATGCGTATCAACTACTGCGGAGCCAGCGCGCCCATAGTAGAAGTTCATCCAAGGAGTGCCATCATGCTTTCAAGACTGCCTGCGTTTGAACTGTGCTTTTTCGCTCTTGTGTCTGCCTTGCCAGCAACCCACACACTCGCTCAGGTAAGCCCCGCACCAAAACCGCAGTCGTTCTCATCAAAGCCAGTGCAAAACAGCCCCGTTACGGGCGATCCGAGCAAAGAGATTCTTCTGCTATCCGTTTCAATCGCTCCTGGTGGCGCGGTACCAACCCACATCCATCCAGGGGACTGCGTCGGTTCTGTTGTCGAAGGTTCCGTAGAGCTGATCGTCGAAGGCAAAGAGCCCCGCCGCATGTCAGCAGGCGAGGCCTATGCCAACCCACGCGGAACGGCTCACTCGTTCCGCAACACAAGCGATAGCCAAGCACGCCTCTTGAACACGCTGGTAGTAGACAAAGGCGTCCCGCCGGTGCAATCGGTTCCGGCGCAGTCCAAGCCGTAGCATGCAGGCCGCGGCGTCTAACCCTTCCATCGAGAGGACGTCACCCGGCAAGCCGGGGCGAGCCTCTCATGTCAAACGTTAGCGCACCAACAATTTCTTCTGGTCGTACACCGGCTGCTCTGGCAGATCTGCCAGGTGGCGCACATCGGCCCAGTCCAGCACCTCCACCACATCGCCGCTCACCCGCACGCGGTTGAGCCCGGCATTGGGGATGTCGCTCTGGCGGGGGCCATCCAGGCCGGTGCCGCGTGCGGTGCGCCAGATCATGTCGAGCACGCCTCCGTGGGTGACGACCATGACCTTCTGGCCCTGGTGCTGCTGGGCGATGCGGCGCACGGCGTCCATCACGCGGGTGTGAAACTGGCGCGTGGTCTCGCCGCCGGGCATGCCGTAGTCGGCTTCAAAACGCAACCACTGGGCCCAGGCGTCGGCGTGTTCGACCTTGACGTCGTCCACCCGTTTGCCGTCCACCACGCCGAACGCCTGCTCGCGCAGGGCGCTGTCGGTACGGGTGTCGATGCTAGCACCGGGAAACAGCACCTGCAGGCTGGGCGCGGCGGTCTGCTGGGTGCGGATGAGGTCACTGCAGACCAGGTGGTCGACCGCCCATTGGTCGGCAGCCAGGCGTTCTGCCAGACGGCGGGCCTGTTCATGGCCGGTGGCGTTCAGGGGCACGTCCACCTGGCCCTGGAAGCGCAGTTCGCGGTTCCAGTCAGTTTCTCCGTGGCGGATGAGGATGAATTCGGTCATGTGATCCATTATCGAATGTGTGCACACTATTGCAAGCCTTTTTGCCTGCTAGCGCTTATGCGTAAAGCACTGGTAGCTATGATTTTTATATCAATTCACACTAGGCGTGCCTGCTGCTTCAGCTTCAGCTTGGGCTTGAGCTGCCGCCGCCAATACCGCTAACGCATCGGCACGACCAGCACCTTGCGGCGCGGGTGGCAGCCGGGGCCTTCGTGGACGGCGCTGTCGCGCTCCCAGCCGGGGCCGGGCGAGGTTTGGGCGCAGACCCGCGCGCCGTCCACCGTGCTGCGCCAGTAGTACCAGGGCGCGGGGGCGGCCGGTGCCCACAGGGGCGTCAGCAAAAGCAGGGCGAACAAAAGGCGGGGGGCGAATGGCATGTGGTGCAAGCAAGGCATCCAGCGATGCCGTGCCCTGCCATGCTAAGCGGCCTGCGCCGTGCCGATGCCCAGAAAAGCGGTGGATTGGTGGACCGCAGCTTCACCCGACCCGTTGCCGTGGGCACACGCCAAACCCGCGGATGCTGAGCGGGTCGAAGCGCTGCGCAGGGCCACACGGGCTCAGCCCGAAGGGCTCTGCACCATGGCACGCGAATCCATCTCGGCGGTCACGATCCAGCCTTCGAGCGGGTCCAGCCCCGGCGGCAAACCGTAAAGCGCGTCGCCGTCGTCGGCCTGGCGCTGCTGGGCCCACGCGGCTTGCAACAGGCAGAGCACCGCATCCAGCGTGTCGCCACTGGCGTCGTCTACCAACGCATCGCGCTGGGCATGGCTGAGCTTGAGGCGCAGGCCCAGGCGCGTGCTGCCCAGCTCCAGCGCGTTCACCAGGTCCTTGCGGGCGATCAGGCGGTCGGGGGTCTGCTTGGCGCGGTCGTCGCTTTTGTAGCTGCGGCGCTGCAGCACCTCGCGCGCGAGCAGGCCGGGGTAGGCCTCCAGCGCCACGCGGCGCGGGTCGCCTGCACACAGGCCCGGCAGGTGCGCGCCTGCGTCCAGCAGCAGTGGCACACCGGCGTGCAGCATGTAGGCGACGGGCGGGTTCACCCATTTCATGGACGGGCTGGAGCCTGCGGGGCCGTCGGTGGCGCGGTGGGCAAACTTGCCGCCCACGGGGCGGGCATCGCAGAACGCGGCGAACTGGCCGCGGATCTGCTCCCGCGTCAGGCTGCGGTAGTGCCGCATGCACGCCTGCCAGTCTGTGGGCCAGCCCAGCGCCTGCACCAGCTCGCGCGGCAGGCCAAAGGGCAGATCGAACCCGCCCACCCAGTCGCCGGGCTGGGCGAGCCACTGGCCGAACGCAGTCAGGGTGTCAAAACGCTCCAGCCCCGTGAGCTGCACGCGCGCGCCCTGGCGCTGGCCCAGCGCCAGCACGATGGGTTTGCGCCGCGTGGGGCTGCTGGAGAAATCGCAGCCGATCAGCAGGGGCGGTGCAGCTGTCGTCATCCCAATGCCAAGGCGGTCACACCCGCCGCAATACACAGCGCACCGCAGATGCGCGCCACGCGGTCGCCCTCGCCCAGCAAGTGCCCGCCGATCAGTGCCGCAAACAGCATGGACACCTCACGGGCCGGGGCCACGTGCGACATGGGGGCCTGCTGCATGGCGTACAGCACGAGCACATAGGCCACGGGGCTGACCACAGCCACCAGCAGCGCAAAGCGCCACTGCGCCAGCCACAGCGTGCGGGCGGTGAGCAGGTCACGCAGCACCACCGGCGCCAGCAGGCCCACGCGCACAAAGTTACCCATGTAGTCGATGAGGATGGGCGACATCAGCAAGAACTTGACCGCATAGCCATCGACCACCGTATAGCTGGCTATGAAGGCGCCCGTGAGCAAACCGTAGGCCATGCCTTTGTGCACCCGCGCCCGCGCGGTGGGGTCGTGGGCGGCGCGCAGCAAGCCCGGGCCACCGGCAATGAGGAACACGCCACCCACCACCCCCACGATGCCCAGCGCACCCAGCGCCGAGATGCGCTCGCCCAGCAGCGTGATGGCCACCAGCGACGACATCAGCGGCCCCGAGCCCCGCGCCAGCGGGTACACCACCGTGAGGTCTGCCACACGATAACCACGCAGCAAGATGACAAAGTAGCCCACGTGCAGCAGCCCGCTGGCAGCCACAAAGCCCCACTCTGTAGCGCCCCACAGCGGCACCGCGTCGCGCCCCAGGTACCAGCCCAGCGGCGCCCAGAACAGCATCATCAGCACCGAGGTAAAGAACGCAAACCGCGAATCGCCGCCCGCCTTTTTGGCCACGATGTTCCAGCAGGCATGGATGAGCCCGGCCAGGATGATGAGCGCGAAGGCGGTGAGGGTCACGGGCGAAAAACAGAGCGGCTTGAATGAAAAAAGCCGCAGCGCGGTGGCGGCTGCGGCTGAGCGAGGAGGAGGACTACAACATCCATAAAAAGCGGGCGTGAGGGACGTAGTGCGCGGCCTCTGAGTGCATTTCCCTTGACTGGGTTCACCCGACCGTTCGGGCTGAGTTGGTCAAAGCCCTGGCGCCCTCTGGGAACAACCCTTCGACGGGCTCAGGGCGAACGGACTTGGGAGCTTGCCTGCCGCCAAAATCCCACAGTATCAAGCGCGACCAATGATGGAAGCCGTCGCCATCAACTCTTCAAGCAGTGCAAACGACACTTTGCCCGACACCGCATACGGGTCCAGCTCGGGCCTTTCGGAGTATTTGAGCAAGATCGAGTGGTTGATCTTGGACAGGTTCACCTGCCCCATGGTCCAGCCACCAAAACGGCGCTCGGCGATTTCTTCGTAGTGCAGCAGCTCTACATTCTTGTGGCGCTGGTCCCGCTGAATGTGGCCATACAGCTCATTCACCGCAGAGCGGCCGCCCTCGATGGCTTGCAGAAACACACCACCGCCGTAGCACAACACGCCGGTGATGCCGGAGCCCGGGTTGTGCTGGCGCGACTGGCTGAGGATGGCTTCGATGGCGGCGGGCGACGTGTCGACCGCGCGGCTGGCGTAAAGCAGGCGTACCAACATGGCTTAGTTCTTTCTGGGGATGAGAGACAGAAATTCACGGCGCAGGGCGCTGTCCTTGAGGAACACGCCGCGCATGACCGAATTGATCATCTTGCTGTCCATGTCGCGCACACCGCGCCAGGACATGCAGAAGTGGCTGGCCTCCATGACGATGGCCAGGCCGTCGGGCTGGGTTTTTTCCATGATGAGGTCGGCCAGTTGCACCACGGCTTCTTCCTGGATCTGGGGGCGCCCCATGACCCAGTCAACCAGGCGCGCGTATTTCGACAGACCGATCACGTTGGTGTGCTCGTTGGGCATCACGCCGATCCAGATCTTGCCGATGACGGGGCAAAAATGGTGGCTGCAGGCGCTGCGCACGGTGAGCGGGCCCACGATCATCAGCTCGTTCAGGTGCTCGGCGTTCGGGAACTCGGTGATGGGGGGCTGCGTGACATAGCGGCCTTTGAACACCTCGTTGAGGTACATCTTGGCCACGCGGCGCGCGGTGTTGTTGGTGTTGTGGTCGCCAGCGGTGTCGATCACCATGCTGTCGAGCACGCCCTGCATCTTGACCTCGACCTCATCCAGCAGCCTCTCCAGCTCACCGGGTTCAATGAACTCGGCGATGTTGTCGTTGGCATTGAAGCGTTTGCGAGAGGCGTTGATCCGCTCGCGGATCTTCACGGAAACGGGGGTGCCTTCTTCATCCGGCGGGGTGGTCGTCATAGCGGCGGCGGGTTGACTGGACATGGGCAGAATCGTACCAGCGAAAGAAGCAGGACTGAGTCCAAGGGTTTTGGGCCTGAAGCGCTTTATTTACAAGCGCCAATAGCTACTAAAAACATAGCAAACCACAACAAAAGGCGCTCGCGTGGCTCAGAGCGCACGGTGCCACCTGCTGCGCAAGAAACTCGCGCTCCACCAGCCACGCGGCCCAAGAGCTGGCGCCGATGCGCCCTGCAAGCCCCCGACCGACCTACCCACCTACCGCCGGCAAGTTTCAATACCGGTTGCCCGTCACCCACAACGCCAGCCGCATCAGCCCGAACGCAACGCGGTCGAGCACCCGTTGGCGCAGCGGGCGGCCGGCATAACGCGCCGGGTCCATGCGCCGCCCCGCGTGTTGCATGGCGTGCACCAGGCGCTGGCGCAGGTCGACGGCAAAGGCAGCGTCCTCCACCACCACGTTGGCCTCGCGGGCCAGCAGCAGGCTCAACGGGTCGAGGTTGGACGAACCCACTGTGGCCCAGGGCCGATCGCCGTGGGCGTCGATCACAGCCACCTTGGCATGCAAAAAGCTGGGGGCGTATTCGTAGATCTCGACCCCCGCCTCCAGCAGCGCGCCATACACGGGCCGCGCCGCGTGGTATTGCATGAAGTATTCGTAGCGCCCCTGCAGCAACAGGCGCACGCGCACCCCCCGGCGCGCGGCCAGCACAAGCGCGCGGCGCAGCTTGCCACCGGGCATGAAATAGGCGTTGGCGATGATGATCTCGTGCCGCGCAGTGCCAATGGCACGGCGGTAGGCCTTTTCAATGCGGGCACGGTTGCGCACGTTGTCTCGCAATACCAGCGCGGCACGCATGGGCGGGCCTGCATCGTCGGCCTGCATGGCATGCCTGGCCGCGCTGGCGGCGCGCAGAGCGTGGAGTGCTTCGGGCAAGCGGCGCAGGCGCGCGTCCCGCACCGCCTGCATGCGCCACCACAGTTGCTCCATGGTCTCGCTGGCGGTGGCGACCAGGCTGCCCGTGGCCCACACGGCAAAGTCAAAGCGCGGCGCATCCAGCGTGCCGTAGTTGGGGTCGTGAAAATCATCGAGCACGTTGATGCCACCACAAAACAACATGCGCCCATCCACCACGCAGAGCTTGCGATGCAACCGGCGCCAGCGGTGCGGCAACAACAGGCCCAGAGGCCCCAGCGGCGAATACACCCGGTACTGCACCCCCGCGGCCTGCAGCCGATCAGCCCAGGCCTGTGGCAAAGCGCCCGTGCCCACGCCGTCCACCACCAGGTGGGTGCGTACGCCCCGCGCGGCGGCGCGTATCAACGCCTCGGCCACGGCGGCACCCGCGCCGGTGAAGTCAAAGATGTAGGTCTCGAACTGGACATCCGACAGCGCTGCATCCATGGCGTCGATCAGGGCCGGGAAAAGCTCCTCGGCCCCTTGCAGCAGACGCACCCGGTGGTCGTCAGAGAATCCCGCCTCATGGGACCGCGCAAATGGTTTTCGCCCCATCTCAACGGCCCATGGCCCGGCGCGCCACCCATGCCGCACGACACTGGCACGCCCTCCCAAATGGTCGCCGCACAATGGCCGCCCACTCGGTGCCACGGCGCTGGCCACGGGCCTTCGGGGGACATACGCAAAGCGACTCGGGCGGGGTCATAGCTTGAACTCGGCAATCAAGGGCAGGTGGTCAGACATGCGCCACCAGATGCGGCCCTTGGGCACATGCAGCGACAACGGGGTGAGGCCCCGCACGTACACATGATCGAGCTGGGCCAGCGGCAACCGCGCCGGATACGTGAACGTGCGCGGCGCATCAAACTCGTACAAGGCAAAGTTGGCCAGCATGCGCTTGATCTGCTGGCCCCAGTCGTTGAAATCTCCCGCCACAACAACCGGTGCACCCAGTGGCACCTCGCGCTCGATGAAACGCTGCAAGCGCTCGATCTGCCGGACGCGGCTGCCAGGAATCAAACCCAGGTGCACCACGATCACATGGACCCGACGGCCATGGGCATCCACCTCGACGTGCAGCAGCCCCCGTTGCTCAAAACGATGGTCTGAAATGTCTTCGTGCTGATGGCCCACCACCGGCCAGCGCGACAGCAGCGCGTTGCCATGCTCGCCATGTTTGGTGACGGCATTGGTGCGGTAGACCGCCTCGTACCCTTCGGGCGCAAGGAAATCGGCCTGGGGCAACTCAGGCCACCGCTGAAAGTGCACGGCCTCGCGCCGGTGCAGCTTGCGAACCTCTTGCAGGCAGACGATGTCGGCATCCAGCTGCTCCACCGCCAGGCCCAGGTTGTGGATTTCCAGTCGCCGGACCGGGCCAATGCCTTGCACACCCTTGTGGATGTTGTAGGTAGCCACCCGCAAAATATCGTCGTGTTCCATGGCCTGATTGTGTCCCAAGCCGCGCCCGCAGCGGGTTGGCCCGACAGACACGCCAGACCCACCCCGTTACACTCAGATACCATCCACCACTGAGCTGCCACGCCGGTCCCTACCCCGATGGCCACCGAAAAAGAACCCTCAGCCCCGTCCCCGGTGCTGGCGCTGATTGTTGACAGCAATGCCACATCGCGCAGCATTCTGGTGGGGCAGCTGCGCGAGTACGGCGTGACCCGCATCGTGCAGTGCTCGCGGGTGCAAGACGCCCGCAGCCGGTTGGAGCACACGGTGTTCGACTACGTGCTGTGCGACCAGTCCTTTGGAGACGCCAACTACTCGGGCCAGACGCTGCTGGACGATCTGCGGCGCGCACAGTTGCTGCCGTTTTCCACCGTGTTCTTCATGGTCACCGCCGAGGCGTCCTACGCCGCAGTGGCCGAGGCCGCCGAGTCGGCGCTCGATGGGTATCTGCTCAAGCCCTTCACACCCAGCGCGTTGTTTGAACGGTTGGGCCTGGCACGCCTGCGCAAGATCCACCTCAAGCCCATCTTCGACGCCATCGAGGCCGAGGACTACGAACAGGCGGCCCGCCTGTGCGTGGAGCGCTTCGAGTCGCGCCAGCCCTATTGGCTGTATGCCGCGCGCATTGGCTCCGAGTTGCTGCTGCGGTTGGGCCGACACGACGAGGCGCGCGCGTTGTTCGAGGCCGTGATCGCGGCCCGCGCCCTGCCCTGGGCCAAACTGGGCGTGGCGCGCGCGCAGATCGAGTCGGGCCAGGCGGCCCGTGCCATCACCACACTGCAGGAGCTCATCGGCGAAGACGCCTCGTTTGCCGATGCCTACGATGTGCTGGGCCGCGCGCAGGTGGAGCTGGGCAACTTCTCGCAGGCCATCGAGACCTACCGCACGGCCAGCGGCCTGACGCCCGATTCGGTGGTGCGGCTGCAGAAGCTGGGAATGATGTCGTACTACATGGGCGATCGCGAAACGGCCACCAAGGTACTGTCGCGCGCGACCATGCTGGGCATCGATTCAAAACTGTTCGACTACCAGTCACTGGTGTTGCTGACGTTTTCGTATTACGCCGACAACGACCGCAAGGGCATTGAACGCTGCATGGCCGATTTCGCCCGCATTCTGGAGCGGCACCACCACAGCGCACGCGTACAGCGCTTTGCCGAAGTGGCACGGACGCTGCAGCTCATCCAGCAGCGACAGTTTTCACATGCCGTGGAGTCCGTCCGCGCCATGGCCCGCGAAATCACGGCCAGCAGCTTCGACTTCGAAGCCGCCTGCAACCTGGGCAGCCTGCTGGCGGTGCTGGCCGTAACGTCCATCGAGCTATCCGAGGGCGAGAGCTGGGTGCGTGCACTGGGCATGCGCTACGCCAACACGCGTGGGCTGACCGAGCTGATGGCCAACGCCTGCAGCCTGCACGCCCCCTATGGCGACCTGGTGCGCGATTGCCTGCAACAGATCAACAAATCTGCCGAGGTTGCCATGGCGAAAAGCCTGGGGGGCGACCCGACCGGCGCCGTGCACAACCTGCTTGAGCAGGCAGAACGCACACTCAACTCCAAACTGCTGGACATGTCGCAGCAGGTGCTGCTGCGGCACAGCGCCCGCATACCATCGCCAGAGCCACTGCAAGAAGCCATTGATACGCTGCGCCAGCGCATGGGCAGCGCTCCCACACGCGCCATCCTGGGGCAGGACAGCGAACGGCGCCCCGGTGGGGTCGTGCTGCGGGCGCGAGGCGCGGTGGATGGAGCCGCTACGCGCATCTCGCCATCACCCCAGGACAGCAGCCCATTGCCCCCCGCAGACCCGGGTGACGACCCGGACCCGGCTGAAGCATCGCGCCTGCGCCCCCTCTGACACCACCCACCACCGTCAAGCGCGGGGCGTGAACCGGGGCAAGAGCAAACACGCCTCTGCGTTGGAGGCCGAAAAGCAACGGTCGGCCGCGCGCTGCCAGGGCAGCCACTCAAAAGCATCGTGCTCGCGCGGGCTCAACAGCACGGGCGTACCGGCGGGCACACACAGGCCAAACACCCTTTCGCGGTTGCGCACCACGCCGGGCGCATAGCGGTGGCGCCATTGAGGCCAGATGTCATAGAGGTTCTCCAGCGCCCAATCGGTCAACAGGCAACCGGAAGCCGCAGTGTCCATGCCGGTTTCTTCGGCCACCTCTCGCCGGGCCGTGCATTCGAAGGGCTCGGCGATAAAGTCCTTGCTCCCGGTGACTGACTGCCAATGGCCCTCACCCCCCGTACGGCGGATCAGCAGGACATCCAGTGCCGGGGTGTGGATGACCACCAGCACCGATTCCGGGATCTTGAAGGGCGGCAGCACAACCAGCCCCGCCTCAGCCGCCTGCAGTCGCTCGTTGTGCCGTGGGCACGGGCGGCGGCAAGGTCTTGGCCTGCAACGCCCTCACCTGAACGACCAACTGGTTGTGCGCATCCAGAAACGCAGCGGCAATCACCTTGCCCTCATTGGTGTTGCTCCAGCCTGCGCCGGCGCCTCCACCCAGCTTGCCAAACACCAACCCGCCCACGCCCAGGTCGGTGGTGCGCGCAGAACCCGTGGCGGCAGCGACCTGCTCGGTGGTTTCGTTGTCGGAGAGCAGCAAGGCGGTCTGCGCCTCCTTGAACTTGACCTGTTCCACCAGGCCGGCCAGACCGGCAATGTCGCGCAGCACCGGGATCATCGCCACCACACCGGCCAGCCCGCGCCCGGCGTCCTGCTCGCTGAAGGTGAGGCTGGGGGTGAGCGTGTATTGGGCCTCGTAGCCCTTGCCCTTGGCCACCGTGGAGTTCTGCTGGCGCAGCACCCCCGCGTCTTTCAGCTCCTGCTCCTGAACTGTTCCGCGCAACCCAGCAGCCCGGTCTACCACCCGAAAACATCCGCTCTGCTGCGCCAGCAGCTTGACCAGGGGCACCGGAGAAGATGGCAACTGATAGCCCGAGCCCATGATGTACCCGTTGGGGTTTTCAGCCAGGGCCAGCGTGGCCACCGGCGCATTGCAACGCACCAGCTCGCGGGCGGCGTTCTGGGCACCCTGCGGGCCCGCAGAGCCAGTGACCACCGAGCCCCCTTGGCCGAGCTCGGTTTTCTTCTCACCGCACCCCGTGAGGGCCAACAACACGGCACCAACAGCCAGGGCCCGTAAGGTCAACGAATACATGGAGGTCTTCCTTCCGAATTGAATTCAGCCATGAAAAAAGCGGCGCGGGCGCTGGGCCCGTGCCGCTCTGGATGCGATGCCTGGGTGCATCGACGCTACGAATGAAACCGTTGGCGGGCCGCGCTGAATCAGGCGGCCGTGACCGCATCCGGGTTGCGCAAACGAATGTGCAGTTCGCGCAACTGTTTTTCGTCCACAGGCGATGGTGCCTGCGTGAGCAGGCACTGGGCGCGCTGGGTCTTGGGGAAAGCGATCACGTCGCGGATCGACTCTGCACCAGTCATCAGCGTCACGATGCGGTCCAGACCGAAGGCAAGGCCACCGTGCGGAGGCGCGCCGTATTGCAGGGCGTCGAGCAGGAAGCCGAACTTCTGCTGCGCTTCTTCCGGTGTGATCTTGAGGGCGTCAAACACCTTCTGCTGCACATCGGCGCGGTGGATACGGACGGAACCGCCACCCATTTCCCAGCCATTGAGCACCATGTCGTAGCCCTTGGAGATGCACTTCTCGGGCGCGGTGACCATCCAGTCTTCATGGCCGTCCTTGGGCGCTGTGAAGGGGTGGTGCACGGCGGTGTAGCGCTGGTTCTCTTCGTCGAACTCGAACATCGGGAAGTCCACCACCCACAGTGGCGCCCAGCGGCTTTCGAACAGACCGTTTTTCTTGCCAAACTCGCTGTGGCCGATCTTGAGGCGCAGGGCACCAATGGCGTCGTTGACCACCTTTTCCTTGTCCGCGCCAAAGAAGATCAGATCGCCGTCCTGAGCGCCCGTGCGCTCCAACACCGCTTGCAGGGCCACATCGTGGATATTCTTCACGATGGGGCTTTGCAGGCCATCGCGGCCCTTGGCCAGCTCATTGACGCGGATGTAGGCCAGACCCTTGGCACCGTAGATCTTGACGAACTCGGTGTAGGCGTCGATTTCGCCACGGCTGATGCCGCCACCTTCGACCGAACCACCTGGCACGCGCAGGCCCACTACGCGGCCGTTCTTCATGGTGGCGGCGCCGGAGAACACCTTGAAGTCGACGTCCTTCATCACGTCGGTCAGCTCGGTGAATTCGAGCTTCACGCGCAGGTCGGGCTTGTCGGAGCCGTACAGGCGCGCAGCGTCCTGGTAGGTCATGACAGGGAACTCGCCCAGGTCCACGCCCAGCGTGTTCTGGAACACCGTCTTGATCATGCCCTGGAACATGTCACGGATGTCCTGCTCTTCCATGAACGATGTTTCGATATCGATCTGGGTGAATTCAGGCTGGCGGTCAGCACGCAGGTCTTCGTCGCGGAAGCACTTGGTGATCTGGTAGTAACGGTCAAAGCCCGCCACCATCAGCAGCTGCTTGAACAACTGGGGCGACTGGGGCAGCGCAAAGAAGTGGCCGTCGTGAACGCGGCTTGGCACCAGATAGTCGCGCGCGCCTTCGGGCGTGCTCTTGGTCAGCATGGGGGTTTCGATGTCGATGAAACCATTGGCGTCCAGAAACTTGCGCACTTCCATGGACACCTTGTAGCGCAGCATCAAGTTGTTCTGCATGTACGGGCGGCGCAGGTCCAGCACGCGGTGTGTGAGGCGCGTGGTTTCCGACAGGTTTTCTTCGTCGATCTGGAACGGAGGCGTGACCGAGGGGTTGAGCACATTCAGCTCATGGCACAGCACTTCGATCTGGCCGGTCTTGAGCTTGTCGTTGGTGGTGCCTGCAGGACGGGCGCGCACCACGCCCTTGACCTGAACGCAGAACTCGTTGCGCACGTCTTCGGCGATCTTGAACATCTCGGCGCGGTCGGGGTCGCACACCACCTGCACGTAACCTTCGCGGTCGCGCAGGTCGATGAAGATCACACCACCGTGGTCGCGGCGGCGGTTCACCCAGCCCGACAGGGTAACGGTTTGGCCCAGCAGGGCTTCGGTCACAAGACCGCAATAGTGGGAACGCATGGCCATGACAAAACTTCCGGCGCCGCAGGGCGCGTTGACGTTGAAAGAGATTTACTTCGGTGGGGAGAGCGTGGGGTCTGCCGGAGCGACCACACCCATTGAGACGATGTATTTGAGGGCGCTGTCCACGCTCATGTCGAGTTCGACACAGTCACTCTTGCGCAGCATCACAAAATACCCGCCAGTAGGGTTGGGGGTGGTGGGCACATACACACTGACGAATTCGTCACGCAGGTAAGCGGCCACTTCGCCATTGGGCGCCCCCGTGACAAAGGCCACAGTCCAGACGCCCTCGCGGGGCCATTGCACCAGCACAGCCTTGCGAAAGGCATTGCCGCTCTCGGAAAACAGTGTGTCCGACACCTGCTTGACGCTGGAATAGATCGAGCGCACCACAGGAATGCGGTGTACCAGCGCATCGCCCCACTGCACGAGCTTGCGGCCCGCAAAGTTGCTGGCAATGGCGCCCACCACCAGCAAAATCAGCAGCGTGAGGATCACACCGAAGCCGGGCACATGCACCCCCAGCAGCTTGTCGGGTTGCCACGCGCCGGGCAGTATCTGCAGGGTCTGGTCGAGCGTGCTCACAATCCAGTTGAGCACCCACGCCGTAATGACCCCTGGCACGATCACCAGAAGACCTGTCAAAAGCCATTTGCGCAAGGCAGCCATGCAGGTACTCAGCTCGACGAAGTAGAGGAAGAACCACCGCCAGCGCTCGATGTACTTGCGCTAGAAGCTTCTTTTTTAGGAGCATCGCCTGTGCCGGCAGGCGCAGGTGCTGCGGCCTCAGTCTTGGACTCGGTCTTGGTATCGGCGGCTGGCGCAGAACTGCCGCTGTTGCCGCCGCGAAAATCGGTCACATACCAGCCCGAGCCCTTGAGCTGGAAACCAGCCGCAGTGACCTGTTTGGAGAAAGCCTCTGCGCCGCAGGCGGGACATACCGTCAGGGGCGTGTCGGAGATTTTTTGCAGCACATCCTTGGCATGGCCACAGGAGCCGCATTTGTAGGCGTAAATAGGCATGTCAGTGTGTTGAGGGAAAGTGCAAAACCCTCAATTATAGGCGGCATGCCCATCCTCAAGCCCTGCGCCACCGGCACCGGGCCTGGCATTCAGCTGGCGCTGCCTTCGTAATGGGTGACATGGCCCTTGTGGTCTGCAATCCACTGCGGAGCCAACGAGCCGCCCAGCATCCCCACCAGTGCCGCCAACACGCCGGCCAGTTGCTGCGGGAAGGCCTGCGACAGCATGGGACTGGCCAAAAACAGCAGCCACACGCCCAAGCCCATCGTGACCGCCAACAGCGCCCCCTGGGTGGTGGCGCGCTTCCAGTAAAGGCCAAAAACCAGTGGAACAAACGCCCCGACCAAGGGCACCTGGTAGGCGCCGGACACCAGCTCGTAGATCGACGTGCCCTGCATCGTGATGGCGTACGTCAACACGCAGCCCGTGAACACCAGCACCGAGATCCGCATGGCCTTGAGGGTCTGTGGGTCGGTCATGCCGGGACGCAGGTTGTGCAGGATGTTCTCCACAAACGTGGTGGAAGGCGCCAGCAAGGTGGCCGAGGCGGTGGACATGATGGCCGAGAGAAGTGCTCCAAAAAACGCCACCTGCAGCATCAACGGCATGCGCTCCATCACCAAGGTAGGCAACACTTTCTGTGGGTCGTCCTTGAGCAGCGCCTGGGCCGTTTCGGGCATGATCAGCACGGCCGCCGTCACCACAAACATGGGGATGAAGGCAAATATCAGGTACAGCAGCCCCCCGATCACGGGGCCTTTGCGCGCAGTCTCGGCGCTGTTGGAAGACATGACGCGCTGGAAAACGTCCTGCTGAGGGATGGAGCCGAGCATCATGGTGATGGCGGCCGCAATGAAAAAAGTCCACTCTTTGAGTCCGCCGGTCGGGAAAAACTGCAACTTGCCCTCGCGGGCCGCAAACTCGACCACCTTGCCCGCACCACCGGCCAGATCGGCCGCGTACCAGGCAATGGCCAGCAGGCCCACACCAATCACGATCATCTGCACAAAATCGGTCATGGCCACCGACCACATACCGCCATACAGCGTGTAAACCAGCACCACCACCGTCCCGATGACCATGCCCCAGGTGACGGACACGCTCCCTTGGGTGAGCAGATTGAACACCAGCCCCAACGCCGTGATCTGCGCCGCCACCCAGCCCAGGTAGCTGAACATGATGATGAACGAGCATGTCACCTCGATCACCCGCCCATACCGCTGGCGGTAATAGTCGCCCAGGGTAATCAGGTTCTTCTGGTAGAGCTTGTAGGCAAAGAAGAGCCCGACCAGCACCAGGCACATGGAGGCACCAAAGGGGTCTTCCACCACGGCACCCAGGCCGCCGTCCACGAAGCGGGCCGAGACTCCCAGCACGGTTTCTGAGCCAAACCAGGTGGCGAACGTGGTGGCGATCACCACGGCCAGGGGAAGACTGCGCCCGGCCACCGCATAGTCGGCCGTGTTGTGCACGCGGGTCGCTGCATACAGGCCCACGCCTATAGAAATCAGCAGGTACAGAACGATGAATGACAACAGCATGGCGCCGCTCCAAAACTCCAGGGGTGGTTGCGAAATTCACAGGGCGCGCACCGGGCGTTTCGCATGGCCACGCTGCGGCACCTGAACACCACGGGGCTCTAGCCCCTCTACCAAATTCGTCACAAAAATTGCAGAGGATTATGAAGGCAACTTTTGTGCCTCAAAAAACCCGCACCCGCATGAAGAGCTGCATCGCCAGCAGACCCAGCACAAAACCGAGCCCGCCGTAGATGATGGACTGCAGCAAGCGGTTGGTGCGTTTTTGTGCATCCAGCAGCTCGCGCAGCGCATGCTGCTGGTCTGCCGGGCGCTGCCGCAGAGCGTCATACACCAGACGCGGCAGCTCGGGAATCAGCTTGGCATAGTGCGGCGCCTCGGCGCGCAGCTCGCGCAACAGGCGCTGGGGGCCCATTTGCTCCAGCATCCATTTTTCGAGGAACGGCTTGGCGGTGCTCCACAGATCCAGCTCCGGGTCCAGCTCGCGGCCCAGGCCCTCGATGTTGAGCAGCGTTTTTTGCAGCAGCACCAGCTGTGGCTGGATTTCGACTTGGAACCGGCGCGAGGTCTGGAACAGGCGCATCAACACCATGCCCAGCGAGATTTCCTTGAGCGGGCGATCAAAGTAGGGCTCGCACACCGCGCGGATGGCCGATTCGAGATCGTTCACACGCGTGTCAGCCGGCACCCAGCCACTTTCGATGTGCAGCTCGGCCACCCGTTTGTAGTCGCGGCGGAAAAAAGCCACGAAGTTCTGTGCCAGGTATTCCTTGTCCGATTCGGTGAGTGTGCCCACGATGCCGAAATCGAGAGAGATGTAGCGCCCGAAGGTGGCAGGCTCCAGGCTCACCTGGATGTTGCCTGGGTGCATGTCGGCATGAAAGAAGCCGTCGCGGAACACTTGGGTAAAAAAGATCGTGACGCCATCGCGCGCCAGCTTGGGGATGTCCACCCCGGCATCACGCAGGCGCTCGATCTGGCTGATCGGCACGCCATTCATGCGCTGCATCACCATGACCTCCGGGTGGCAGAAGTCCCAGAACATCTCAGGGATCAACACCAGGTCCAGCCCCGTCATGTTGCGGCGCAACTGCGCGGCGTTGGCGGCCTCACGCACCAGGTCCAGTTCGTCGTGCAGGTAGTTATCGAACTCGGCCACCACCTCGCGGGGCTTGAGGCGCTTGCCATCGGCAGACAACCCCTCCACCCAGCCGGCCATCATCCGCATGAGACTCAGGTCTTTCTCGATCACCGGCAACATGCCAGGACGCAGCACCTTCACAGCCACCTCGCGCTCGATGCCCTGGCGGTCTTTCAGCGTAGCGAAATGCACCTGGGCAATCGACGCACTGGCCACTGGGATGCGATCAAACGAGGTAAAAACCGCGTCCACCGGTCGGCGAAACGCACGCTCGATGGTGGCGATCGCGATGTCCGGGTCGAAGGGGGGAACCCGGTCCTGCAAACGCGCCAGTTCATCAGCAATGTCGGCAGGCAGCAGGTCGCGCCGCGTGGACAGCACCTGGCCGAACTTGACAAAAATGGGGCCCAACTGTTCCAGCGCTTCACGCAGGCGCTGGCCGCGCGGCGCATCCAGGTTGCGCCCAACCGACACGATGCGCGAAATCATCCGCAGCCAGGGCTTCTGAAAGCTGTCGAGCACCAGACCGTCGAGGCCGAAACGGAACACCACCCACAGGATGGCCGCCCCCGAAACAAGCGCTTCATGCGTCGGCCCGGTCGGATCCACCGGTCGGCGACAACGGTGCCAAAGGCACAGACACCGCGTGGGACGAGGGCGCCGACGCGGCTGAGGGTGTGGCACTGGCCGCCATGCGCGAACCCACGAACTGGCGCAATGCCTGCGCCCCACGGCTGGCAAACTGCGCCACAGTGTGTGCGGGTGCGTCGCCCACCACACGGGCCAGGTCTTCCTCGACATCCCAGCGCACATGATCGACCAGCCAGTTGATTTCGGCGGCCAGTTGCACGTCCCCTTCAATCCGAATGGCGGGCTTATCGCCCCGCAGTGCTCCCTGGGCCAGGGTCAGCGGTGATGTTTCGGTCACATCCAGACGCAGGTCTGGCACGGCAGCCTCAGGCGCCAGATTGAACAATCCGGCGGGCGTAATGACCAACGCCAGCGAATAGACACGCCATTGCACCTGGGCGATGCGCCCTTTTTGCCGCACCAGGCGGTCCATGGCCTCCTTCTCCTGCATGAGGACATGGTTCAGGAACAGCACCATGCGCTGTTGCATCTCGTGCACCAGCCATTGCGGGGGTTGCGGCCCGGCGGCTACCCGCTCAAAGAGGCCGTCCAGAAACGAAAAAGGGGACTGTGGTGTTGCCATAGTCCCCGATTATTCCCTGAACTGGGATAGCCCCACAGCGGGGGCTCTGCTTTGTTACTGAAGCGCCTGCACGCCTGCGACCAGCCAGCCGCTGCTGCTGCCCACCTTGGGCTTGGTCATGTTCCAGACCTCACGGAAGGGGCTCGGACCGGCCGAAGGCTCTTCGCGGATCATGCCGGAGAACTCGACGCTGGCCATATAGCCGTCGCCCAATTCTTCGATGCCCAGCAGTTGCGCTTCGATCATGACCACATCGGTGTGGTTGGGCTGCACGCCCCGATGCGCTTCACGTTCGGACAACTGGGTACGAATTTCGTCGAGCATGCTGTCGGTCATCATGGAGCGCAAGGTGTTGATGTCCGAACTGTCCCATGCGGCCTGCAGCGTGACAAAGTTGCGCTTGGCAGCAGTCAGGAAGCCTTCGGTATCGAAATCAGCCGGGACACCCCAGTTCTGCGAACCTGACAGCCCGGAACCAATGACCACGCCCGTTCCCGCGCCCCCCTGTGCACCGCGCGAGGCGTCAAATGCCATGCTGCTGCGTTCCCAGGGACGCGCCGAAGCGTCATTGCCCACGTTGTTGGGGCTGTACTGCGGAGGCACCTGAGCGGCAGCAGGCGAAGCCGCACCAGCGCCCTGGAACGCAAACGGCGCGCCACCTGCGGCAGCGCCGCTGTTACCACCACCGCCACTGCGGGCGCGCATCACCATCTTGAAGACGGCGAATGCAGCGAACGCCAACAGCGCAATCATGAGGATGTTGCCGAAACCGGCCCCCAGACCCAACGAATGGGCCAGCCAGGCAAGACCCAAACCGGCGGCCAAGCCGCCCAGCATGGCGCCCCAAGGCTTCTTGGCGGGCACGGCAGGGGTCGCTGCAGGCGCTGCGGCAGCCGGCTTCGCCGCAGCCGCGTTGGTGACATTTTGGGCAGGAGCACCGGGTGTGGCGGGCGGCGTTGCCGACTCGCGCTGGGTGACATTGCTTGACTGCTTGCCCAGCGATTTGCCACCACCCAGTCGCCGCGCAGCGTCGGCATCGGCGTGTGCAAACGCCAGCATCGCAACCAACACCACAGACCACAGTTTCATCATGACTTCTCCGTCTCCGTTATTTCCCGAGCAAACCGCTCAGCACTTGATTCCAACATGGAGGGCCACAATTCCCCCCGTCATGTTGTGATAGTCCACATGCCCAAAGCCATTTTTTTGCATGAGGCTTTTGAGCTCTTCCTGCCCTGGGTGCATCCGAATGGACTCGGCCAGGTAGCGATAGCTGGCGTCATCGCCCGCCACCAATTTGCCCAGCTGGGGCAACACCTTGAACGAATACCAGTCGTACACCTTCTCCAGAGGCTTGGCCACCTTCGAAAATTCAAGCACCAGCAGCTTGCCGCCGGGCTTGAGCACTCGGCACATCTCGGCGATGGCCTGGTCCTTGTGTGTCATGTTGCGCAGGCCAAAAGCCACGCTCACCACGTCAAAATGGGCGTCTGGGAACGGCAGTTTCTCCGCATCGCAGACCAGCGTGGGCAGCACCACCCCTGCATCGATCAGGCGGTCGCGCCCCACGCGCAGCATGGCTTCATTGATGTCGGTGTGCACCACACGGCCCGATGCACCCACCTTCTTGGAAAACGCCAGCGCCAGGTCGCCCGTGCCGCCCGCAATATCGAGCACCTGGCTGCCTTCGCTGAGGTTGGCCACCATCACCGTATAGGCCTTCCAGGCACGGTGCATGCCCGCCGACATGAGGTCGTTCATCACATCGTATTTGGAGGCCACGGAGTCGAACACACCGCGCACGCGGCGTGCCTTTTCCTGTTCTTCCACCGACTGAAAACCAAAATGCGTGGTGCTCATAAGAATCATGCTAGGCGCGTGGGCGCCAGAGGTACAGCGACAACCCCGCACTGTATTGGGGCATCTGTCGCAATTTGGACAACGCCATTGAAGAGAAAAGAGCCGCTAGCGCTTATGTATATTGCGCTGGAAGCTACTCTTTCAATAGCACCTTGAGAGACAGGGGTTTGCACCGGCTTCGGGGCTTCGCAGGAAACAAGGCCTGCCTGCACAACCTCAGTGGCCGCCGCAGGCGTGCCCGCCCCCTGCTCCGCCCTTGGGCGACATGGGCGCATCGCGATCTGCCCCGGCAGCCGCCAGCCGCTCTGTGTACTGGGTCCACAGCACTTGCTGCTGCTGGCCCAGTTCATACAGGTAATCCCAGGTGAAGATGCCGCTGTCGTGGCCGTCAGAGAACGTGGGCTTGACGGCGTAGTTGCCCACAGGCTCCAGATTGACCAACCCCACGTTGCGCTTGCCTGTCTGCAGCACCTCCTGGCCCGGGCCGTGGCCCTGCACTTCGGCAGACGGCGAGTACACACGCATCAGCTCAAACGGGATGCGGAACGTGGCGCCATCAGAGAAACCCACTTCGAGCACCCGCGACGCCTCGTGTACCGTGATGGCCTGTGGCGTGGGAGCCCCCGTTTTCAAACCTGCCATGGAAACCCCTGTGAAAAAACTGTTGTCAGAAAAGCCTACTGCGATTGTCCCACCCGGCTAAAAACAAGCAGCCCCTGGGGTGGGTGCACAGCAATGCGCTCGTCACACTGCTGCCAAATCTGGCAGTTGCACGCACAGGGCGCTATCGAGCGCTGGCAGCAGCGCCAGCACGGCAGCCTCTTGCGCCGCCGGACTGGGCCGCTGCGCAGCCGCCCACACGGGCGATGGGAAGTGGCTGTCCCAGTCAAAGCGCGCAATCACGTGCCAGTGCAGGTGCGGCACCATGTTGCCCAGCGCCGCGATGTTGATCTTGGCAGGCGACAGGTGCTGGCGCAGGGCCTGCTCCACCACCGTCACGGCCTCCATACAGTGGGCGCGTTCGGCCGCAGTCAGGTCAGAAAACTCAGCCACATGCGCGTTCCACACCACGCGGTAGAAGGCAGGAAACCCCGCCTCCTGAGCGCGAATGACACGCAGGCGCTCACCGCGCCAGACCAGTGCGCCCCCGTCTTCAGCGCACAAAGGGCAGACCATCAGACCAACACCCGCTCAATGCCACCGTTGTTGGCAAGGTGCACGTAGTCGGGCATCCAGTTCTCACCCAAAATCTCGCGCGCCATCTCGACCACGATGTAATCCGCCTCCAGGAGACCGTTCTGCAGGTCGTCGCCATAGCGGGTCAAGCCTTGCAGGCAGCTCGGGCAGCTCGTGAGAATTTTCACGTTGTCCTGAGCGCCGACCGCGCCGCTGGCGCGCAACTGCGCCTCGCCCTTCTTGATCTCTTCTTCCTTGCGGAAACGCACCTGGGTCGACACGTCGGGCCGCGTCACGCCCAGCGTGCCGGACTCGCCGCAGCAGCGCTCGCTCTTGAGCACCTGCTCGCCCACGAGGGCCTTCACGGTCTTCATCGAGTCCTGCAGCTTCATGGGGTTGTGGCAGGGCTCGTGGTACAGGTAGGCGCCCTTGCCCTGCAGGCTGACACCTTTTTCGAGCAGGTATTCGTGGATGTCGATGATCCGGCTGCCCGGGAAGATCTTGTCGAATTCGTAGCCCTGCAACTGGTCGTAGCACGTGCCGCAGCTGACCACCACCGTCTTGATATCGAGGTAGTTGAGCGTATTGGCCACGCGGTGGAAGAGCACCCGGTTGTCGGTGATCATCTTCTCGGCCTTGTCGAACTGGCCCGAGCCGCGTTGCGGGTAGCCGCAGCACAGATAGCCCGGTGGCAACACGGTTTGCACACCGGTGTGCCAAAGCATGGCTTGCGTAGCCAGGCCCACCTGGCTGAACAGGCGCTCCGATCCACAGCCGGGAAAGTAGAACACCGCCTCCGTCTCGGCCGTCGTGGCCTGCGGGTTGCGGATGATCGGCACGTAGTCCTTGTCCTCGATATCGAGCAGCGCCCGTGCCGTCTTCTTGGGCAAGCCACCGGGTAGCTTCTTGTTGATGAAGTGAATCACCTGCTCCTTGATTGGAGCCGTGCCCACCGTGGCCGGGGGCTTGGCGGTCTGCTTGCGGCCCACCTTGCGCAGCAGGTCCACAGCCATCCGCTGGGCCTTGAAGCCCACATCCACCATGGCAGAGCGCAAGAACTTGATGGTGTCCGGGTTGGTGGCGTTCAGCATCGTCATCGCCAGCGCGTTGCCCGGGCGGAAACTCTTCTTGCCCATCTTGCGCAACAGGTTGCGCATGTTCATGGTCACATCGCCGAAGTCGATTTTCACCGGGCAAGGACTCTCGCACTTATGGCACACCGTGCAGTGGTCCGCCACGTCCTCAAATTCTTGCCAGTGCTTGATGCTCACGCCCCGGCGCGTCTGCTCTTCGTACAAAAACGCCTCGACCAGCAAAGAGGTGGCCAGGATCTTGTTGCGCGGGCTGTAGAGCAGGTTGGCGCGTGGCACATGCGTGGCGCACACCGGCTTGCACTTGCCGCAGCGCAGGCAGTCCTTGACCGAATCGGCGATGGCGCCAATGTCGCTCTGCTGCATGATCAGCGACTCATGGCCCATGAGGCCAAAGCTGGGGGTGTAGGCGTTGGTCAGATCAGCGTGCAACAGTGGGGCAGAAGCAAAATTAGCCGCTTGCGCTTGTCCAGCATGCCCTGAAAGCTCCTTATTTCGGAGCAATTTACCCTTGTTGAAGCGGCCCTCAGGGTCCACGCGCTGCTTGTACTCGGCGAAGGGCCGCAGCTCCTCGTCGGTCAGGAATTCGAGCTTGGTGATACCGATGCCGTGTTCGCCCGAGATCACGCCATCCAGACTGCGCGCCAGCACCATGATGCGCGCCACCGCTTCGTGGGCGGTCTGCAGCATCTCGTAGTCGTCACTGTTGACAGGGAGGTTGGTGTGCACGTTGCCGTCGCCGGCATGCATGTGCAGCGCCACCCACACACGGCCCTTGAGCACGCGCTTGTGGATGGCCGTGGCCTCGTCCAGGATGGGCTTGAAGGCCGCGCCGGTGAAGATGCCTTGCAGCGGCGCACGCAACTGGGTCTTCCAGCTCGCGCGCAGCGTGTGGTCCTGCAACTGGGGGAACAGCGTTTCCACGCCGTGCAGCCAACCCTGCCACAGGGCACGCACCTCTTCCACCAGGCCAATGGCCTGGGCTACCCGCTCCTGCAGCAACTCCGGCGAGGGCACCTCGTCGTCGGCGTCGTGTTTGCCCAAAGGCAGATTGCCACGTTCAAAGAACTCCGTCAGCGCATCGCACAGCTTGATCTTGTTGCGCAGGGAGAGCTCGATGTTGATGCGCTCGATGCCATCGGTGTACTCGGCCATGCGCGGCAGCGGGATCACCACGTCCTCGTTGATCTTGAAGGCGTTGGTGTGGCGGCTGATGGCGGCCGTTTTCTTGCGGTCGGCCCAGAACTTCTTGCGCGCGTCGGCCGTGATGGCCACAAAGCCCTCACCACTGCGGGTGTTGGCCAGGCGCACGACCTCGCTGGTCACGCGGGCCACGTCGTCGGCGTTGTCACCGGCAATATCGCCGATCAGCACCATCTTGGGCAGGCCGCCGTTGCCCTTCTTGCTCTTGGTGGCATAACCCACGGCCTTCAGGTAGCGGTCGTCCAGATGCTCCAGGCCGGCCAGCAACACGCCGCTGCGCTTTTGCTCGGCGAACATGAAGTCCTTGATTTCCACAATGGAAGGCACGGCATCCTTGGCGTTGCCAAAAAACTCCAGGCACACGGTGCGCGTGTGCTCGGGCATGCGGTGGACCACCCAGCGCGCGCTGGTGATGAGGCCGTCACAGCCTTCCTTCTGGATGCCGGGCAGGCCCGCCAGGAACTTGTCCGTCACGTCCTTGCCAAGACCCTCTTTGCGGAAGGTTTTGCCGGGAATGGCCAGGCGCTCTGAGCGCACGGGCGTCTTGCCGTCCGCCTGGAAATACTGCAGCTCAAACGTGGCCACATCCACGTCATGGATCTTGCCCATGTTGTGGTCCAGCCGCGTGACTTCGAGCCATTGGGCGTCGGGCGTCACCATGCGCCAGCTCGCCAGATTGTCGAGTGCCGTGCCCCATAACACGGCCTTTTTGCCACCTGCATTCATGGCGATATTGCCGCCAATACACGAGGCTTCGGCGCTGGTCGGGTCCACGGCAAACACGAAGCCTGCGCGCTCGGCGGCATCGGCCACGCGCTGGGTGACCACGCCGGCTTCGGTCCACACCGTGCCCACATCGCGGTCCATGCCCGGCAGGCGGCGCATCTCCACCTCGGTCATGGCTTCGAGCTTTTCGGTGTTGATGACCACGCTCTTCCAGGTCAGTGGAATAGCGCCGCCCGTGTAACCCGTGCCACCCCCACGCGGGATGATGGTCAGGCCCAGCTCGATACAGCCCTTGACCAGCAAGGCCATCTCGGTCTCGGTATCGGGCACCAGCACCACGAACGGGTACTCCACACGCCAGTCGGTCGCATCGGTCACGTGGCTCACGCGCGAGAGGCCATCAAACTTGATGTTGTCCTTGGCCGTGAGGCGGCCCAGCGTCTTCTGGATCTGGCGCCGCAACTGCGCAGCCTGCTCAAAAGTGGCATTGAATTCCGCCACGGCACGGCGCGCGGCCACCACCAATTCGCCCACCAGGCGGTCGCGCTCGGCGTCGTCGGCGGGGGTGCGGCGTTTTTCGATCTCGCCCAGACGGTGCTGCAGGGCATCGACCAGCAGCTTACGGCGGTTGGGGTTGTCCAGCAGGTCGTCTTGCAGATAGGGGTTGCGCTGGACCACCCAGATGTCGCCCAGCACTTCATACAGCATGCGGGCCGAGCGGCCCGTGCGGCGCTCCTTGCGCAGTTGGTCCAGCACTTCCCAGGATGGAGAGCCCAGCAGCCGGATCACGATCTCCCGGTCGGAGAACGAGGTGTAGTTATAGGGAATTTCGCGCAGACGCGCAGGCTCGGCAGCCTGCGTCTGCAAGGCAGCCAACGCAATCGGAACATTCATGGGGGTCAACCTGGGGCGGGCGCAGTGCGCCCATGAGCCTTGGGGGCGTGATTTTAAGCCAGCGGCCCTGCCCTTGCCGGGAGGGGGCCACTCTGCACTGGGCACAAGTGGCCGTCCGGGGGTCAGAACAGCACGCGACTGCGCAGCGTGCCACTGACCTGCGCGAGTTTGTCCAGCGCCAGATCGGACGAGGCGGCATCGATGTCGATGACCACATAGCCGATCTTCTCGTTGGTCTGCAGGTACTGGGCCGAGACGTTGATCTGGTTGTCCGAGAAGATGCGGTTGATCTCCGACAGCACACCCGGCACGTTGCGGTGGATGTGCAGCAGACGGTGCTTGCCGGGGTGGGCAGGCAGCGCCACCTCGGGGAAATTGACCGACGAGGTGCTGGTGCCGTTGTCGCTGTACTTCACGAGCTTTTCCGCCACTTCGAGGCCGATATTGGCCTGCGCCTCCATGGTGGAGCCACCGATGTGGGGCGTCAGCAGCACGTTGTCCAGCCCGCGCAGCGGCGACTGGAACTCATCCTTGTTGGTACGCGGCTCGACCGGGAACACGTCGATGGCCGCTCCCAGCAGCTTCTTGGCCTTGAGCGCCTCCGCCAGGGCCTCGATATCCACCACCGTGCCGCGTGCAGCATTGATGAGGATGCCGCCGGGCTTCATGGCGGCAATCTCGGCCACGCCCATCATTCCCTCAGTGGACGGCAGCTCGGGCACATGCAGGCTCACGATGTCGCTCTGGCCCAGCAAGTCGTGCAAGTGCTGCACCTGGCGGGCATTGCCCAGGGGCAGCTTGTTGACCACATCAAAAAACGCCACGTGCATACCCAGCGCCTCGGCCAGCACCGAGAGCTGCGTGCCGATGGAGCCGTAGCCCACGATGCCCAGGGTCTTGCCCCGGATCTCGTAGGCGTTGTCAGCCGACTTGAGCCAGCCGCCCCGGTGCGCCACCGCGTTTTTTTCAGGGATACCGCGCAGCAGAAGGATGGCCTCGGCCAGCACCAGCTCGGCCACCGAGCGGGTGTTGGAATAGGGCGCGTTAAATACCGCAATGCCGCGCTCGCGCGCCGCGTTCAGGTCCACCTGGTTGGTGCCAATACAAAAACATCCCACGGCCACCAGCTTGTGGGCATGGGCAAAAACGTCTTCGGTGAGCTGCGTGCGCGAGCGGATGCCCACAAAGTGCACGTCTGCGATCTTGCGCTTGAGTTCTTCATCCGGCAGTGCGCCCGATACCGTTTCGATCTGGGTGTACCCCGCCGCACGGATCACGTCCACCGCAGAGGAGTGAATGCCCTCCAGCAACAAAAATTTGATTTTGTTCTTGTCCAGCGAATTGGTGGCCATGGCAGTGAAAAGATGAATGGATGAAGGACGGCACCATTGACAAACGGGGTCGCCCACGAAGTGACTGACGCCACTATGCACCAAGCATGGTGCATCGCACAAAACCTTGCAGCACTCGGCAAATGGCCGCATGACTGTCACATAAAGGTCACAATCGCACCCCTTGCGGGCATCCCACGGGGTTTCCCCCGTTGTTACAGGCCAAGGCGTCTGCGACAACGACACACTCCCGTCACATCGGCTGAATACCCTTCGGCTTTTGTGCATTTCGTCATTCTTGGAGATACATACATGCAACTCAAGCATCTGGCGCTCTCTGCAGCCATCGCGCTGTCCGTCTGCGCACCTGCGCAGGCGCAGCAGGTCGAAATTCAGTGGTGGCACTCGATGAGCGCTGCACTCGGCGACTGGGTCAACGATCTGGCCAAGCAGTACAACGCCAGCCAAACCAAGTACAAGGTCGTGCCTACTTACAAGGGCACCTATGACGAATCCATGACAGGCGCCATCGCAGCATTCCGCGCGGGCAATGCACCCCACATCATCCAGGTGTTTGAAGTGGGCACCGCCACCATGATGGCCAGCAAGGGCGCCATCGTGCCTGCTGCCAAGGTCATGAGTGACGCCGGCTTCAAGTTCGACCCCACTCAGTACGTGTCGGCAGTGGCGGGCTACTACACGGCACCCAACGGCCAGATGCTGAGCTACCCGCTCAACAGCTCCACCACCATCTTCTACTACAACAAGGACGCCTTCAAGAAGGCCGGTCTGGACGCCGAAAAGCCGCCCAAGACCTGGCCCGAAGTGTTCGCGGCGGCCTCCAAGCTCAAGGCCAGCGGCCACAGCTGCCCTTTCACCACCAGCTGGATCAGCTGGACGCAGCTCGAAAGCTTCTCGTTGTGGCACAACACACTGTTCGCATCCAAGAACAACGGTTTTGACGGCAACGATGCTCAGCTGCAGATCAACACCCCGCTGCACGTGCGCCACTTCGAGAACCTGGCCAAGGCCTCCAAGGAAGGCAGCTTCGTCTACAAGGGTCGCGCCAACGCGCCAGATGCCTCGTTCCCATCGGGTGAGTGCGCCATGATCACCGGCTCGTCCGGCCTGTACGCCCGCGTGGCCAAGGAAGCCAAGTTCGCCTACGGCATCTCCACCCTTCCCTACTACCCAGATGTGAAGGGCGCCCCCCAGAACACGGCCATCGGTGGTGCCAGCCTGTGGGTGATGTCCGGCAAGAAGGCCGAAGAGTACAAGGGCGTGGCCGACTTCCTGAACTTCCTGAACGACACCAAGATCCAGTCTGCCAGCCACCAGCGCACAGGCTACCTGCCTGTGACCATGGGAGCCTACAAACTGACCGAAGCATCGGGCTTCTATGAAAAGAACCCCGGCACTGACGTGGCCGTGACGCAGATGATCCGCAAGGCCACCGACAAGTCGCGCGGCATCCGCCTCGGAAACTTCGTGCAGGTGCGCTCCATCATTGACGAGGAAACCGAACAGATCTGGTCTGGCAAGAAGACTGCCAAGGAGGCCCTGGACACCGCTGTCACACGCGGCAACGAGCAACTGGCCCGCTTCGCACGCGCCAACAAATAACGTTCGCCCAACGTCTGTGGGTGCCGTCCGGTCGCAATACCGGACGGCACCCCAAGCCCGCCGCCCCGTCAACCACTTTGGTTCACGGGGCGGCGGGGTTTTCTTTTTGAGAGTTCCGATATGGAAAAACGCGTACTTTTCCGCTCCGCATGGCTGCCCTGGGTACTTCTGGCGCCCCAGCTGGCCATCGTCAGCGTCTTCTTCTTCTGGCCCGCAGGCCAGGCCCTGGTGCAGTCATTCCAGATGCAGGACACCTTCGGTTTCTCCCGGGAATGGGTAGGGCTGGACAACTTCAAAACCCTTTTTGAAGACCCCGGGTACCTGGCGTCGTTCAAGACCACCGCGTTCTTCTCCATCCTGGTGGCGGTGAGCGGCATCAGCCTGTCGCTGTTTCTGGCGATCTTTGCCGACCGCATCATCAAGGGCGCACTCATCTACAAGACGGCGCTGCTGCTGCCCTACGCCGTGGCACCTGCCGTGGCGGGTGTGCTGTGGATGTTCATGTTCTCGCCATCGCTGGGCGTGGTGGCCTACATGCTGCGCCAATCGGGCTTTGACTGGAACCACTTGCTCAATGCCGACCATGCCATGGCGCTGATCGTGATCGCGGCGGTGTGGAAGCAGATCTCCTACAACTTCCTGTTCTTCCTCGCGGGCCTGCAGTCCATCCCCAAGTCGCTGATCGAAGCAGCCGCCATTGATGGCGCAGGTCCTTGGCGCCGGTTCTGGAGCATCCAGTTCCCGCTGCTGTCGCCCACCACGTTCTTCCTCTTGGTGATCAACGTGGTGTATGCCTTCTTCGACACCTTCGCCATCGTGGACTCAACCACGCAGGGCGGCCCGGGTCGCGACACGTCGATCCTGGTCTACAAGGTCTACCACGATGGCTTCAAGGCCATGGACATGGGGGGATCGGCCGCGCAATCGGTGGTGCTGATGGCCATCGTGGTCGTGCTCACGGTCATCCAATTTCGCTACGTCGAGAAGAAAGTGCAGTATTGATATGAAGCACCCCCTGAGTCGCTTCGCGCCTTCCCCCTCCAGGGGGACGCCGCCCTCTCGGCGGGGCGGCCCTTGCTCGGCGGCCCTGGCCTGCAGCGTGTCCTCTCCAAGCGCCGTGGGCCACCCTTCGGTTCTGAAAGATTCCAATGGTTGAACGTAGTCCTTATCTCACCGCGTTCTCGCACCTCATCATGGTGCTGGGCGTGATCATCGTCGGCTTCCCTCTGTACCTGGCCTTTGTGGCCTCCACGCACACCGCGCAGGACATCGTGCAGGTGCCCATGCCTTTGGTGCCCGGCAACAACTTCTGGCAGACCTACCACGACGCCCTGTTTGGCGGCGGCGCAGGCGCAGGCTCCACCGCCCCTGTGGCCCGCATGATGTGGGTGAGTTTTGTCACCGCCATCGTCATCACACTGGGCAAGATCGCGATCTCGCTGCTGTCAGCGTTTGCCATCGTGTACTTCCGCTTTCCTTTCAAGGGCATCTGCTTCTGGCTGATTTTCATCACGCTGATGCTGCCGGTGGAAGTGCGCATCGGCCCCACCTACCAGGTGGTGTCAGACCTCGGCATGCTCAACAGCTATGCGGGCCTCACGGTGCCGTTGATCGCCTCGGCCACAGCCACCTTCCTGTTCCGGCAGTTCTTCCTCACCGTACCGGATGAGCTGGTGGAAGCCGCGCGTGTGGACGGCGCTGGCCCCATGCGTTTTTTCAAGGACATCCTGGTGCCGCTCTCGCGCACATCCATCGCCGCGCTGTTCGTGATCCAGTTCATCTATGGCTGGAACCAGTACCTGTGGCCGCTGCTGGTGACCACATCCGAAGACATGTACCCCGTGGTCATCGGCATCAAGCGCATGCTGGCTGGCGGCGATGCGGGCAACGAGTGGAACATCGTGATGGCCACCGCCCTGTTGGCCATGCTGCCCCCCGCCTTTGTGGTGGTGGTGATGCAACGCTGGTTCGTCAAGGGCCTGGTGGACACCGAAAAGTAAAAGCCGCACTCAAACAAGCCCCTACCGCTCTAACAATCTGCGCTAGCAGCTACAAATTTAATAGCAAAATGGCATCTCTTTCCCTTCGCAACATCATCAAACGCTATGGGCACGGGCCCAAGGCCAACCAGGTCATCCACGGCGTGAACGCCGAGGTCAAACACGGTGAATTTGTTGTCATCGTCGGCCCTTCGGGCTGCGGCAAATCCACCCTGCTGCGCATGGTCGCGGGCCTGGAGGAAATCTCCGGCGGCGAACTGCGCATCGGCGACCGCGTGGTCAACGACCTGGAACCCGCCCAGCGCGACATCGCGATGGTGTTCCAGAACTACGCGCTGTACCCGCACATGACGAACTTCGAGAACATGGCCTACGGCCTGAAGATCGCCAAGGTGCCCAAGGACGAGATCAAGGCGCGCGTAGACAAGGCCGCCAAGATCCTCGAACTGGGCCACCTGCTCGAACGCAAGCCACGCGAACTCTCGGGCGGCCAACGCCAGCGCGTGGCCATGGGGCGCGCCATCGTGCGCCAGCCGCAGGTGTTCCTGTTCGACGAGCCGCTGTCCAACCTGGACGCCAAGCTGCGCGCCCAAACGCGCCTGGAGATCCAGAAGCTGCACCGCGAACTGGGCATCACCAGCCTGTTCGTGACCCACGACCAGGTGGAGGCCATGACGCTCGCGCAACGCATGATCGTGATGAACGCCGGCAACATGGAACAGTTCGGCACGCCCGAAGAGGTCTACCACACGCCCGCCACCACCTTCGTGGCCAGTTTCATCGGCTCACCGCCGATGAACCTGCTCAAGAACGCGCCCAGCGCCGCGCCCGGCACCATCCTGGGCATCCGCCCCGAGCATCTGGACGTGCGCAGCGAGGGCTGGGAGATCAAGGTCGAAACGGTGGAGCTGCTGGGCGCCGAACGCCTGATCTACGGCCGCATCAACGGCGAGCAGATCATCGTGCGGGTGGAAGAAGGCACACACTCCCCGGCACCCGATTCTGTGATCCACGTACAGCCGCGCGCCGACCGCATACACAGCTTCGACGCCACCACCGGCAAACGCATCGCGCCATGAGTGCGGCCCTGCTTGCGCCATGGCCTTACCCGCGCTGGATTGCCCACCGTGGCGCAGGCAAGCTGGCCCCTGAAAACACGCTGGCTGCTTTCCGCCTCGGTGCGCAACACGGCTATCGCATGTTCGAGTGCGATGCCAAGCTCAGCAGCGACGGTGTGCCGTTTTTGATGCACGACGCCACGCTGAACCGCACCACCAACGGCGCGCAGGCGCTGGGCGCCACGGCAAGCCCCACGGGTGGAGATCACCCCTGGGCGGCTTTGTCACAGCTCGATGCGGGGGCCTGGCATTCGCGCAGCCATGCGGGCGAACCCCTTCCCACGCTGGAGAACCTGGCGCGCTATTGCATTGCCAATGGCTATTTCCTGAACATCGAGATCAAGCCCACACCAGGCGTTGAAGAAAAGACGGGCCGGGTGGTGGGTGAACATGCGGCGCGGCTCTGGCAGGGCCAGGCCGTCTTGCCACTGTTTTCATCCTTCAGGCCCGAGGCGCTGGCGGGAGCGCAAGAAACAGCCCCCCACATTCCGCGGGCCTTGCTGCTCGACACCTTGTGGGACGGCTGCTTTGACCAGGCGCGCGCCCTGGGTTGTGCGGCCATCGTGTGCAACCACGCGCTGTGGAACAAGGCATTGGTGGCGCAGGTTCACGGCTGGGGCATGCGCACGCTGAGCTACACCGTGAACGACGACTGGGCCGCACAGCGGCTCATCGCCCTGGGCACGGACGGGATCATCACCGACCGGGTGGACCTTTTCTCGCCCGCTGCTGGCTGATCCACTGAAGGCCCTTGCCACCAGGCCTTGACTCACTGGCAACGGGCCAGGGGGCTGCACGGCCCACCCCGACGGCCCACATCAATCGAGCTTGGCGCCCGACTTTTTCACAGCATCCGCCCAACGTGGCGTCTCTGCGGCCAGGAACTTCGCAAAGTCGTCGGCCCCCAGAAATGCCGGGTCTGCGCCCTGGCTCACCATGCGGTTGCGCACATCGGGCATCTGCAGCACCTGCCCCAGGGCATCGCTGAGTTTGCTGACCACGTCCTTGGGGGTGCCCGCCGGGGCCAGAAAGCCATAGAAACCCACCACCTCAAAGCCCTTGAGGCCACTCTCGATCACCGTGGGCACCTCAGGCAGCGCGGGGTTGCGCTCGCGGCTCGTCACGGCCAGGGCGCGCACCTTGCCCTGCTTGTGGTACGCGGCGGCCTGCGGAATGCTCTCGGCCATGAACTGCACCTGTCCACCCATGAGGTCAGTGAACGCCGGGGCACTGCCACGGTACGGGATGTGCACCATGAACAGGCCCGTGGCCGTCTTGAACATCTCGGGCACCAGGTGGCTGATGCCACCATTGCCTGCCGAGCCAAAGTTGACCTGGCCCGGCCGCGACTTGGCATAGGCCATGAACTCCTGCAGGTTCTTGGCGGGCACATTGGTGTTCACCAGCAGCGCCAGCGGCTGCATGGCGGTGCGCGCGATGGGCGTGAAGTCCCTGAGCGTGGCATAGGGCAGGCGGCTGTAGAGCGCGGGATTGATGACCATCACCCCCGTGTTGGCCAGCATGAGGGTGTGGCCGTCGGGCGGCGCTTTCATCACATCCTGCGCGCCCACCGTGCCACCTGCTCCCGCCTTGTAGTCCATCACCACCGGCTGGCCGAGCACCCCCTGCAGCTTGTCGGTCAGCAAACGGGCATGCTGGTCCAGCGGTCCGCCGGCCGGGAACCCCACCACGATGCGAATAGGCTTGGTGGGAAAGGCCTGCGCGTGCGCGATCGCAGACAAGGCAAGACCAGCCGCAAGGGTGATCCAGGTACGCATCAGTGTCATGGGGTTGTCTCCGGCAATCGGTGTTATCGGTGCGCCTGTGTCAGCGGCCGGGGCCTGGCGCCCGCGCCACAGAACGAGCCCAAAGGCTACCAGACCTCAGGGCGCAAACCGGCACCAATCTGCCCTCGCAAACCCTCAGAGTGCGAGGCCCGTCAGGCCTTCCAGCCGCGCACCAAAACCCACTGACAGGTCGCACAGGCCACCACCAAAGCGGCATAGGTCAGCATCTTGCCGTCACGACCCCACACCACGACCCCCACCAGAAGCGTGGCGATACCGACGCCAAAAACAGCGGCGGCATGCCGCCACCACGGCAGGGATGCCGCCGCCTTGGCCCCGATCAATCGCCTGAAAAGCGTTAGCAGCAAGGCCAAGGCAGCAGCGGGTGCAGCAAAGTTGAGGAGGTGGTTGACGATGTCCAAAGGACCCATGGAATTGACCCAAATCAAGGCTTGAACAAGCAGGGCCGCCTGTTCGGGCCAACAATTTTATAATCTGAGCTTATGGCAGTCTGGGCCCTCGGCATCAACCACACCACCGCGCCGCTCGATCTGCGCGGCAGGTTCGCGTTCGCGCTCGACCAGATCGCCCCCACGCTGCACGGTTTGCGCCAGTCGCTGGGCACCAGCAGCAGCCACCCGGGGGTGGAGACAGCCATCATCTCCACCTGCAACCGCACCGAAATCTACTGCGCTGGCGACCAGGCCGCCATGGACCACACGCTGGGCTGGCTGGCCCAAAGCGGTGGCGTGAGCCCCGCGCTGCTGCGCTCGCACTCTTACACACTCGAAGACAGCCTGGTGGCTCGCCACGCCTTCCGCGTGGCCAGCGGGCTCGATTCGATGGTGCTGGGCGAAGCCCAGATCCTGGGCCAGATGAAGGACGCCGTGCGCGCCGCCGAAACAGCAGGCGCCCTGGGCACCACGCTCAACCAGCTGTTTCAACGCAGCTTTGCCGTGGCCAAGGAGGTGCGTACCAGCACCGAGATTGGCGCACACAGCATCAGCATGGCCGCCGCCGCCGTGCGCCTGGCCAGCCAGCTGTTTGAAGACCTCACCAAGATCCGCGTGCTGTTTGTGGGTGCGGGCGAAATGATCGAGCTGTGTGCCACACACTTCGCGGCCAAGAACCCCAAGCAGATCGCCATTGCCAACCGCACGCTGGAGCGCGGCGAAAAGCTCGCCACCCGCTTTGGCGGCGAGGTGATGCGCCTGGCCGACCTGCCCGAGCGACTGCACGAGTTCGACGCCGTCATCAGCTGCACCGCCAGCAGCCTGCCCATCATCGGGCTGGGCGCCGTGGAGCGTGCGCTCAAGAAGCGCCGCCACCGCCCCATCTTCATGGTCGACCTGGCTGTGCCACGCGACATCGAACCCGAAGTCAAAGCCCTGGGTGACGTGTACCTGTACACCGTGGACGACCTGGCCACCGTGGTGCAAACCGCGCAGGCCAACCGGCAGGCCGCCGTGGCGCAGGCCGAGGCCATCATCGATGCGGGCGTGCAGAGCTTCATGCACTGGATGGAGCTGCGCAGCCCCGCTGGTGCTGCCGGCGGCGTGGTACCACTGATCCAGCAGCTCAACGCCCAAACGGACGAATGGCGCGCTGCTGAAATTGCCCGCGCCAAGAAGCTGCTGTCCAAGGGCGAGGATGTGGACGCCGTGCTGGAGGCGCTGTCACGCGGCCTGACGCAAAAAATGCTGCACGGCACCCTGGCCGAGCTGCGCGCAGGCGACGCTGAAATGCGTGCCCAGACGGCGCAGACCGTCTCGCGCCTGTTCCTGCGCTCGCAAAGCAAGACCGGCCTGTAGCGCCGCTCTGCCGCCTTGGCCCGCCCTCCAACGGGTGGGTTCGGGGCAACGCCGGTTCGGCAGCCCCGGCTGCCCGCTGTTTCCCCTCACCTGAAAATCCAGCCCATGGCCTACCTGCACTACACCGCCCTTTCCATTGCCTTGGCTGTCACCCTGTCGGCCAGCCCACTCGCCCAGGCCAGTTCCGCGCTGGCCGTGGAAATGGGGTGCAACAACTGCCACAGCAACGCGTTCCACCCCAACGCGCCCAGCTTCAAGGAGCTGGCAGACCACTCGGCCAAGCGCCGCGGAGGAAACGGCGCCGAAGACCACCTCATCGGGGAATTGCGCAAGCCGCGCCTCGTGGGCCGCATTGGCGCCCACGAGCACCTGAGCGAAGAAAGCGCAAGGGTGCTGGCGCGCTGGATTCTGGACGGAGCCCACTGAATTTTTGCGCCATTTTTTTTAACCATTTTTTTATGTAGTGCCTGTCACATAAGCGCTAACAGCTACTTTTTTAGTAGCAAAACCACGATTCCGAATGAAACCTTTTCTCCGAAGCCAGCTGGAACGCTACGCGCAGCGTCTGGGCGAACTCGACTTTTTGCTCTCGCGCGAAGACATCATGGCCGACATGGCGCAGTACCGCGTGCTGTCGCGCGAGCATGCCGAGGTCACCCAGGTGGCCGGCCGCTATGCCCGTTTTCTGCAGCGCGAGACCGACCTGGCCGGTGCGCGCGAGATGCTGACTGACCCCGACATGGCGGAGATGGCGCAGGAAGAAATCACCGCCGCCGAAGCCGATTTGCTGCAGCTCGAAGACGAACTGCAGCGCCTGCTGCTGCCCAAGGACCCCGACGACTCCCGCAACGCCTTCATGGAAATCCGGGCGGGCACGGGTGGCGACGAATCGGCCCTGTTTGCGGGTGACCTGGCCCGCATGTACATGCGCTACGCAGACCGCGTGGGCTGGAAGGTGGAGATCGTGAGCGAGAACGCGGCCGAGCTGGGCGGCTACAAGGAAATCGTGCTGCGCATCGAAGGCGACCATGTCTACGGCGCCCTCAAATTCGAATCCGGCGGCCACCGCGTGCAGCGCGTGCCCGCCACCGAAACCCAGGGACGCATCCACACCAGCGCCTGCACCGTGGCCGTGATGCCCGAGCCCGACGAGCATGAGGCCATCAAGCTCAACCCGGCCGACCTGCGCATCGACACCTTCCGCGCATCCGGCGCGGGCGGCCAGCACATCAACAAGACCGACTCGGCCGTGCGCGTGGTGCACTTGCCCACCGGCATCGTGGCCGAATGCCAGGACGGCCGCAGCCAGCACGCCAACAAGGCCAAGGCGCTGCAAGTGCTGCAGGCGCGCATTCAAGAAAAAGACCGCAGCGAGCGCGCCGCCAAAGAGGCCGCGCTGCGCAAGGGCCTGATCGGCAGCGGCGACCGCAGCGACCGTATCCGCACCTATAACTTCCCGCAGGGGCGCCTCACCGACCACCGCATCAACCTCACGCTGTACAAGCTGCTGTACGTGATGGAAGGCGACCTGGGCGACGTGCTGCAAGCCCTGGCCCACGCCCGCGAGGCCGAGCAACTGGAAGAGCTGGAGACGGGCAGCACGGGCTGATCTCCCTCAGAAATTAACTCAAATAAGCCTCTCGCGCTTGATTGATAAGCGCTAGCAGCTATAAAAATCATAGTGAACAGCACCACACCCACCCTCGCCCTGGCTTTGGCCCAGGCCCACACCCTGGGCTTGGCGCGCATCGACGCGCAACTGCTGCTGCTGCACGCCGTGGGCCGCCCCGATGCAGGCCGCGCCTGGCTGCTGGCACACGACACGGACGCGATGGCTGAGGCAGAGCACGCCCAGTTCATCGTCCTGTGCCAGCGCCGCGCGGCGGGCGAACCCGTGGCCTACCTGACCGGGCGCAAGGAGTTCTACGGCCTGCCGCTGCACGTGGACGCCCGCGTGCTGGACCCGCGCCCGGATACCGAAACGCTGGTGGACTGGGCACTGGAAGCCATCGCCCCACAGACCGATTCGCTGCGGCCGCCCCGCATCCTGGACCTGGGCACCGGCAGCGGCGCCATTGCGCTGGCACTGCAAAGCCAGCGCCCCGATGCACAGGTATTGGCGGTGGACACCAGTGCCGATGCACTGGCCGTTGCGCAGGCCAACGCAGAGCGGCTGGGCCTGCCCGTGCGGTTTCAGCAGGGAAACTGGCTGCAAGGGGTTGAGGGGATGTTCGACGCCATCGTCTCCAATCCCCCCTATATCGCCAGTGCCGACCCGCACCTGGCCGCGTTGACCCATGAGCCCCTGCAGGCCCTGGCCAGCGGCACCGATGGGCTCGACGGCATCCGCACCATCGTGACCCAGGCCCCCGCACACCTCACGCCCGGCGGCTGGTTGCTGCTGGAGCACGGCCACGACCAGGCAGATGCTGTGCAGGCGTTGTTGCTGGCGCAGGGGTTTGTGCAGGTTCAAAGCCGTAATGACCTCGCAGGCATTGCGCGTTGTACGGGTGGTGTGTGGCAGACGGCGCAGACAGTGAAATAATCCACCCAGTCCCAACACGGCGGCGACCTTGTCCGCCCAGACCCCTTTTCAGGAGCATCCCCATGAGCGATCCACAACAACGCATCGACGCCCTCGTCAAATCCAGCGACATCCTTCTGTTCATGAAGGGCAACGCCAGCTTCCCCATGTGCGGCTTTTCGGGCCGTGCCATCCAGATCCTGAAGGCCTGCGGCGTAGACCCCAAGAGCGTGGTCACCGTGAACGTGCTGGAAGACGAAGAAATCCGCCAGGGCATCAAGGAATACAGCAACTGGCCCACGATTCCGCAGCTGTACGTGAAGGGCGAGTTCATCGGCGGCTCGGACATCATGATGGAGATGTATGAGTCGGGCGAACTCAAGCAGGTGCTGGGCACAGAAGCCTGAGAACGCCCTCCAGGGCATCACCCCAGACAGGCCGCCCTTGGGCGGCCTTTGGCTTTTATGGGGCTTGGCGGCAACAGAAGCACCATTCGGGGGCTTTTCCGATATTGGTGCAGGCATGTTGTGTGCTTGAATGATTGTGTGACCCACATCACAAGGAGCATGCAATGACCAGCCATAGCCTTGTTCCCCAGCCACCGGCCCTGCGCCTGCCCGTGGCCCAGATGCGCAACGTGTTCCACCCGGGCGATGTCGAGCGCAAGCTCGCACGGCTGCAGGAGTCGGGCAACCAGCGCGAGTACGAAACCCTGCGCACCGTGTATGAACGCATGCTGGAGCGCGGCCCGGAGCGTTTTCAGGTCAAGCCCTCGGGCATCCCCGACATGGCCAGCCTGTACGAGCTGTTGCCCAACTTCACCGAGGTGCTGGACGACGTGAAACGCCACGTGGCCCTGGCCCAGGACAGCAGCGATGGCCTGGAGGTCACGCCCATGCTGCTGCTGGGCCCGCCCGGCATTGGCAAAACCCACTTTGCACGCCACCTGGCCGAGCTGCTGGGAACGGGTATGAACCTTTTGCCCATGAGTTCCATGACAGCGGGCTGGCTGCTGTCGGGTTCGTCCTCCCAATGGAAAGGCGCCCGGCCCGGCAAGGTGTTCGAAGCACTGGTAGAGGGCGAATACGCCAATCCTGTCATCGTGGTGGACGAAATTGACAAGGCCAGCACCGATGCCCAGTACGACCCGCTGGGCGCTCTGTACAGCCTGCTGGAGCATGACACCGCACAGAGCTTTACTGACGAGTTTGCCGAAATCGCCATCGACGCCAGCCAGGTGATCTGGATCACCACGGCCAACGACACCCGAGGCATCCCGGACCCCATCCTGAACCGCATGAACGTGTTCGAAGTGATCGCCCCCACGCAGGAGCAGGCGCGTGCCATCGCCCGCAATCTGTACACCGGCATCCGGGCGGGCCACGACTGGGGTCGCCTGCTGGACCCCGAGCCTCTGGACGACGTGCTCGACCACCTGGCCCAGATGCCACCGCGCGAGATGCGGCGCGCACTGATGACCGGCTTTGGCAATGCCCGGCTGGACCACCGCTGCACTGTAGAAATCGCCGATTTGCCCAAGGCCGCCTCGGGGCGCAGTCGCATCGGCTTCGTGCAGTAGCACTATCGATAGACACCGGCGCCGCACAGGGGTGCCGCCGGTATCGGTCTCCGCCCACAAGGCACGCAGATACACTCGGAGCGCTGGTGTGCCCAGGCCTGTGCCGCCCTCTCTCTCCATGACCCTGTCCCAAAGCCTCTTCGTCATCGTGCTGCTGATCGCAGCCAGCGCCTTCTTTTCCATGGCCGAGATCTCGCTCGCGGCGGCACGCCGGCTGCGGCTGCGGCAGATGGCCGACGAGGGCGATGCGCGCGCGGACCGGGTGTTGCGCATGCAAGAGCAGCCGGGTGACTACTTCACCGTGGTGCAGGTGGGCCAAAACGCCGTGGCCATCCTGGGCGGTATCGTGGGCGAAGGCGCATTGAGCCCCCACTTCAGCGCGCTGTTTGCGCTGTGGCTGTCCGAATCGACGGCAGAAAAAGCAGGCTTTCTGGCGTCCTTTCTTGTCATTACCTCGTTGTTCATCCTTTTTGCCGACCTGTTCCCCAAGCGCCTGGGCATGGCAGAGCCCGAGCGGCTGGTGGTGCGCCTGGCCCAACCCATGGCCTGGTGCACGGCGCTGCTGCGCCCGCTGGTGTGGTTCTACAGCCGGGGCGCCGATGCGCTGTTCCGCCTGCTGGGGCTGTCGTCGCTGCGCGACGACCGCATCACATCCGATGACATTCTGGCGATGATGGAAGCAGGCGCCCGGGCCGGTGTGCTGGCGGCGCGCGAACAGCAGGTCATCACCAATGTGTTTGAACTCGACACACGCACCGTCTCCAGCGCCATGTCACCCCGCGACCGGATTGCGTTTTTTCTGCGCGACGAGCCAGACTCCGTCATTCGCCTGCGCATTGCCGCAGAGCCGTTTTCGACCTACCCCGTGTGTGAGGGCGACATCGACCATGTGGTCGGCTACGTGGACGCGAAAGACCTGTTCCAGCGCGTGCTGAACAACCAGCCCATTTCGCTGGCAGATGACAGCCTGGTGCGCAAGGTGCTCATCGTGCCGGACCGGCTCACCCTGTCCGAAGTGCTGGAGCAATTCCGCCAAGTGCATGAAGACTTTGCGGTCATCGTGAACGAATACAGCCTGGTGGTGGGTGTGGTGACGCTGAACGACGTGATGAGCACCGTGATGGGCGACCTGGTGGGCCCGGCGGATGAAGAGCAGATCGTGCGGCGCGATGAAGATTCATGGCTCATCGACGGCGTCACACCGGTCGAAGACGTGCTGCACGCCCTCTCGCTCGACGAGCTTCCCCATACCGGTGAATATGAAACGCTGGCAGGATTTTTAATGGTGATGTTGCGGCGTGTACCCCGTCGCACCGACAGCGTGAGCTGGGGGGGCTACAAGTTCGAGGTGCTGGATGTGGACAGTTACCGCATCGATCAGGTCATGGTCTCGCGCCTGAGTGCATCCCACAGCGGAAGCCATCCACCCCCGCCACCGGTCCTCCAGGATGCGACTGCTGCCACGCAGCAGGGCAAGTAGGTCAGCCCCGCTCCGCCTGAATACACCACACGCAACCCAGGCCACACGCGTGCGGCCTGCGCCCGTCAGACAGCGGGCGCGTGGGGCCGATCAACAAACGCCCAGCCACGCTGCGCGCCAAACACCGCATCGGGATACGGAGAGCGGCCCCGGCTGCCGTTGTAGCGCCCCAAAGCCAGAAAGAGATCGCCCTGCTCCCGGTCAATGTAATGGCGCAGGATGACGCAGCCAAAGCGCAAATTGGTCTGCATGTGAAACAACTTGCCAGCATCTCCATCACCGATCACCCGCGTCCAAAACGGCATGACCTGCATGTAGCCTCTGGCCCCTACACTGGAAACTGCAAACTTGCGAAAGCCACTTTCCACCTGAATAAGCCCGAGGACCAGTGACACATCCAGCCCCGCTCTTTTGGACTCGTACCAGACGGTCTGCAGAAAATCGCGGCGAACTTCCCATTCCGGCTTGCGGCGGCGCAGACGGTCGCTCTGTGTGCCCAGCCAGCGCAGGTAGTGCAGGCGGGACTCGGTGGTGACAAACTCTGGCTCTGGCGGCGCCTGGTTGACAACGGCCGAACTCAATGCCGTGCGTACGGAGTCCATCAACGGCTCTTCCAGCTGACCTCCGGCATACGCAGCCTGTGGCGCGGCAAGCCATGCGGCCGGCGCAGACAGCGAGGCCACAGAGACCAGGCAGGCACGCCGAGACAGCCCCCCTGCAGCGGCGGCAAGTCGGCCAGAAGAAGATGCTTCCAGATGACTCATACGACCATGCGGCCCTTCACATGGGAGAAAATGTCCGCAACTGCCACCTTGGCGGGTGCAGCGTCACGGCGGTGCTGGTACTCGACCACACCTTCCTTGAGACTCTTGTCACCAACGGTCACGCGATGGGGCACGCCAATCAACTCCCAGTCAGCAAACATGGCGCCAGGGCGCTCCCCCCGGTCATCCAGGATCACGTCCACACCAGCGGCCAGCAGGTCGGCGTAAAGCTGCTCGGCCGTGGCTTTCACGGCTTCGCTACGATCCATGCCGACCGGACAAATCACCACGGTGAACGGAGCAATCGCGTCTGGCCAAATGATGCCGCGTTCATCATGGTTCTGCTCGATAGCGGCCGCAGGAAGACGGGTCACGCCAATGCCGTAGCAGCCCATCTCCAATGGCTGGGGTTTGCCGTTCTCGTCGAGGAAGGTCGCATTCATGGCGCGGCTGTACTTGGTACCCAGGTAGAACACATGGCCTACTTCGATGCCGCGCTCGATGGCAAGTTCACCTTTGCCATCTGGTGAAAGGTCGCCCGCCACCACATTGCGAAGGTCGGCCACAACGTCCGGCTCGGGGAGGTCACGTGCCCAATTGACGCCAGTGATGTGGAAATCCGCTTCGTTGGCGCCGCAGATCCAATCGGCCATCCGTGCAACGTCGCGGTCCACTACCATCTTCAGAGGCTTTTGAAGACCGATGGGACCGAGATAGCCGGGCTTGCAGCCAAAGTGCTCTTCGATTTCGCCCAATGTGGCAAAACGGAAACCCGCCAGGCCGGGCACCTTGCCCACCTTGATCTCGTTCATGTCATGGTCACCGCGCAGCAGCAGCAACCACACCTGGCTCTTGACGATCTCGCCCGCTTCGTTGGTTTCATCGGTGGCCAGCACCAGCGACTTCACCGTGGTCTTGAGCGGTACACCCAGCAACTCGGCCACATCAGCGCAGGTGCTCTTGCCAGGGGTGGCGGTCTTGGTCAAAGCCTGGGCAGCCGTGGCGCGCGGCCCCACAGGCGCCAGGGCTTCGGCCTTTTCCATATTGGCGGCGTAGTCGCTTTGTGGGCAGTAGACGATGGCGTCTTCGCCGGTAGCTGCGATCACCTGGAACTCTTCGCTCAGATCGCCACCAATGGCGCCGCTGTCAGCGGCCACAGCGCGGTAGGTCAGGCCAAAGCGGTCGAAGATGCGCCGGTAGGCCTGTGCCATGACCTGGTAGCTGGCTTTGGCCGCCACCTGATCGCGGTCAAAACTGTAGGCGTCCTTCATGATGAATTCACGCCCCCGCATCAGGCCAAAGCGTGGGCGTCGCTCGTCGCGGAACTTGGTCTGGATTTGATAGAAGTTCTTGGGCAGTTGCTTGTAACTTTTGAGTTCCTGGCGAGCGATGTCAGTCACCACTTCTTCGCTGGTAGGCTGCACGATGAAGTCGCGGCCATGGCGGTCTTGGATACGCAGCAGCTCAGGGCCCATCTTGTCAAACCGCCCCGTCTCCTGCCAAAGCTCCGCAGGTTGCACCACGGGCATGGTCAGCTCCACGGCGCCTGCGCGGTTCATTTCCTCCCGCACGATGGCTTCCACCTTGCGGATCACCCTGAGGCCCATAGGCATGTAGTTGTAAATGCCAGCACCCAGCTTCTTGATCAGCCCCGCCCGCATCATGAGTTTGTGGCTGACCACTTCGGCGTCAGCCGGGGCTTCCTTGAGGGTGGAAATAAAGAATTGGGAGGCTTTCATCGGAATCGATTTCAGGCAGAACAGAGCGGTCCACTTGCTGCGCGCTAGGCGCCGTGCATAATGGACACAGTTTAAAAATTTGGGGTTTGATTATGCTTGACCGGGACGGCTTTCGGCCGAACGTCGGCATCATCCTGCTCAACCAGAAAAACCAGGTGTTCTGGGGCAAGCGCATACGCACCCACAGCTGGCAGTTTCCGCAAGGTGGCATTGACCGGGGCGAGACCCCCGAGCAGGCCATGTTTCGTGAGCTGCACGAAGAGGTGGGATTATTGCCTGACCACGTGCGCGTGGTGGCCCGCACCCGGGACTGGTTGCGCTATGAGGTGCCTGACCGGTACATCCGCCGCGATGCACGCGGACATTACAAGGGCCAGAAACAAATCTGGTATTTGCTGCAACTGGTGGGCCACGACTGGGATTTGAACCTTCGTGCCACCAACCATCCGGAATTTGATGCATGGCGTTGGAATGACTACTGGGTTCCTCTGGACGTAGTGGTTGAATTCAAAAGAGGCGTCTATGAAATGGCGCTCACCGAACTATCACGGTATCTGCCGCGGTATGAGCAGCGCAATCGCTACCTGCGCAGCGGCATGCGTACGCGTGAAGGCGACCACGCGGGAGCAAGCATGTACCGCACTGGCTCCATGCTCATCAATCCAGGAATGGAACTACCGCCAGGCGCCAGTTTTGACCCAGACCCACAAAACAGCATGCCGGGCGAGCTCGATGGGATACCGCCGTCCATGACGACAACCACTCCGCGGTGAGCACCGCACCCACAAAAAAATGCCTGCAACTGCAGGCATTTTTTTGTGCTGGTGCGCAGCAGTCGATCAGGAACCGGCCGCCAGCACCAGATTGTCCCGGTGCACCATCTCGGGCTCGGCCATGTAGCCCAGCAGTTTTTCAAATTCAGCCGATGGCTTGCGGCACAGCAGGCGCGCTTCGGCGGCGGCATAGTTCGCCAAGCCACGCGCAATCTCAGCGCCCGAAACATCTCTCACAGCAATCACATCGCCGCGTGAAAAATCGCCTTCAACGGCCGTCATACCAATGGGCAACAGGCTCTTGCCTTCATCACGCACCTTGGCTGCGGCCCCAGCATCCACGACCACGGAACCCCGCAGTTGCAAATGGTCCGCCATCCACTGTTTGCGGGCCTGCTTTTTCTGGGTTTGTGCCACCAGCAAGGTACCCAGCGCCTCCCCCTCCACCAGACGAACCAGCACATCGGACTCGCGCCCCCAGGCAATGACGGTAGATGCGCCCGAGCCCGCTGCACGTTTGGCGGCCAGTATTTTGGTAATCATGCCGCCCTTGCCAATGCTGGAGCCCGCACCACCCGCCATCGCTTCCAGCGCCAGATCTCCGGCCTTGGCCTCATGCACAAACTGAGCCGATGGATCACGGCGCGGATCGGCGGTGTACAGCCCCTTTTGATCGGTGAGGATGATCAGCGCGTCAGCCTCCACCAGATTGGCCACCAGGGCGCCCAATGTGTCGTTGTCGCCAAACTTGATTTCGTCATTGACAACCGTATCGTTCTCATTGATCACTGGCACCACACCCAGTCGCAGCAGCGTGAGCAAGGTCGAACGCGCGTTCAAATACCGCTCTCGGTCTGCCAGATCAGCGTGTGTCAGCAACACCTGGGCACTGCCCATGCCCTGTTCGCGCAGTTTGGTCTCATACATCTGCGCCAAGCCCATTTGTCCCACCGCTGCCGCGGCCTGCAACTCATGGATTTCCTGCGGTCGCGTGGTCCAACCCAGTCGCTTCATTCCCTCTGCGATAGCGCCGCTGGACACCATCACGACCTCACGCGGGGCACCGCCGTCGCCACGCACCAGAGCCGCCAGCTGGCGGCTCCACTCACCGATGGCCGCTTCATCCAAACCACGACCTTCGTTGGTCACAAGGCTGGAGCCCACTTTGACCACGATCCTGCGGGCATCTCGCAATACGCTGGAAACCATCTTTTAAGTCATTTGAGCCACCAGCGCTTATTCATCAAGCGTCGGAAGCTATTAAAAATATAGCAGTCCTTCAGAGCGACAACAAAGTGCCGTCAGGCAGGCGCATCTCCAGCAAACCGCGGATCCACTTCAACCGGCTCATTTTCTATGCGCTGCTCGGACTGCACGTGGCGGAAGATGGCGTGGATCAACGGCTCGCAGCCTTCACGTGTCAAAGCGGATATCTCAAACACAGGCCCCTTCCACTTGAAGCGCTTCACAAAGTCTTTGACTCTCGCCTCCCGCTCGTCGGATGGGACCATGTCCAGCTTGTTAAGCACCAGCCAGCGCGGCTTGTTGTAGAGCTGTTGGTCGTACTTCTTGAGTTCATTGACGATGGCTTTGGCCTGCGCCACAGGGTCCACCGCATCGTCAAACGGTGCCAAATCCACAATGTGCAACAACAGGCGCGTACGCTGAAGATGACGCAGGAATTGGTGGCCCAACCCAGCCCCTTCGGAAGCCCCCTCAATCAAGCCGGGGATGTCGGCGACCACAAAACTCTGCTCGGGCCCCACGCGCACGACACCCAAATTCGGGTGCAGCGTAGTGAATGGGTAATCGGCGATCTTGGGTCGGGCATTCGAAACTGCCGTGATAAAGGTGGACTTGCCCGCATTTGGCATGCCCAGAAGCCCCACATCGGCAAGCACCTTCAGTTCGAGCTTCAGGTTCTTCTTTTCACCAGGCCAGCCTGGCGTCTTCTGGCGCGGAGCACGGTTGATGGCGCTTTTGAAGCGCATATTGCCAAATCCGCCATCACCGCCCTTGGCAATGGTGATCACCTCACCTGGGTTGAGCAGTTCGTATAACACCTCACCCGTTTCTGCATCCGTGATGATGGTCCCCACAGGCATCTTGAGGGTGATGTCAGTGCCTGCGGCTCCAAACATATCCGAGCCCATTCCATGTTCGCCTCGTTTGGCTTCGTGGCGCCGCGAATATCGGAAATCCACCAACGTGTTCAGATTGGGGTCAGCCACTGCAAACACGTGGCCGCCACGTCCCCCATCCCCCCCATTGGGTCCACCGAACTCCTTGTATTTTTCGTGCCGGAATGACACGCAGCCATTGCCACCGTCACCGGCAGCAATGTCAATAAAGGCTTCATCGACGAACTTCATGGGATATCCAGTTTACAAAGAGGCGCGAGCTCGACCGCAAGCAGGCTTGCTAATTTTGACGGCGGCAAGCGGAGCGCCTTTTTTCGGGCGCCACAGACAGACAACACGAACGCGTCATCGTACAGACCAAACAACAAAGCCCCGGCAAAGCGGGGCTTCGAAGGTAGCCTAGGGGGAAACCTTAGGCGGGGATCACATTGACCGTGGACTTGGACAATGCACCCTTGGTACCGAACGACACATGGCCGTCCACCAGTGCGAACAAAGTGTGATCCTTGCCCACGCCAACGTTGTTACCGGGGTGGAAACGTGTGCCACGTTGGCGCACGATGATCGAGCCAGCGCTGATCAGTTCACCACCGAACGCTTTGACACCCAGCATCTTTGGCTTGGAGTCGCGCCCGTTTCGCGTAGAGCCGCCGCCTTTTTTCTGTGCCATGACTCAGCTCCCTCGATTAAGCAGCAATCGCACCGATTTGCAGTTCAGTGAACTGCTGGCGATGGCCTTGGCGTTTTTGATAGTGCTTGCGACGGCGCATCTTGAAGATGTGCACTTTGTCGTGCTTGCCGTGGGCCACAACAGTGGCTTTCACGGTTGCGCCGGACACCAGGGGCGTACCGATCTTGAGTTCAGCGCCGTTGCCGACTGCCAAAACCTGATCGATCACAATTTCCTGGCCTACGTCCGCAGCAATCTGTTCTACTTTAATTTTTTCGCCGGAAGCAACGCGATACTGCTTGCCGCCGGTTTTTATGACCGCGTACATGTTGACCTCTTGATATGAGTTCTGCAGACGAATTTCTACAGAGCCCATGACTATAGTGCATCATCTTTAAGCCGTCAAGACCCCCGTCGGGGATCTGCAAAGTGTGCGCGCCGCAGCACGATGCCTGCTCGCAGGTCTTCCTATAATCCGGGCACTTTCTGCGACCGCCATCTTGACTGACCATACCGCCCCCGCTGCATCCCCCTCACGCTCGTTGCAAACGACATGCACGAGGTTGACAAGGTCATTGCTCAGCGCCTGACATCCAGCGTGCCGCTGGTGGCGCAAATATCACAGTACATCATCGCTGCGGGGGGCAAGCGGCTCCGGCCCGCGCTGCTATTGATGGTGTGCGGAGCATTGGGCTACAACGGAGCACATCGTTTCAGCCTCGCTGGGGTGGTTGAATTGATTCACACGGCCACGTTACTGCATGACGACGTCGTAGACGCCTCTACCCTGCGGCGTGGACGCGCCACGGCCAACGAAACTTTCGGAAACCCCGCCAGCGTGCTGGTGGGCGACTTCCTGCACACCCGCTCCTTTCAGATGATGGTGGAGGCCGGAAGCATGAGGATTATGGAAATCCTCTCCGAGGCCACCAACGTGATCGCGGAAGGAGAGGTCCTCCAACTCATGAATATGCACGACGCCTCGCTGGATGAGGCGGGCTACTTGCGCGTGATTCGCTCCAAAACTGCCAAACTGTTTGAAGCGAGCGCAAGACTCGGAGCCGTCTTGGCCTGCAGCCCCCGCGAGGTCGAAGAAGCGTGCGCAACGTACGGACAGGCACTGGGTACTGCGTTCCAGATCATCGACGATGTCCTCGACTACGATGGCGATGCTGCGGAAATGGGCAAAAACCTGGGGGACGACCTGCGGGAAGGCAAGTCCACGCTGCCACTGATTGCAGCAATGGAGCGAGGCACGCCCAATCAGGCGTTGATTGTGCGACAAGCCATCGAGCAAGGCTCAACAGAGCGACTGAGTGAAATTGTCAGCATCGTCCGAGCCACCGGCGCGTTGGAGGTCACGCGTGCGGCAGCCTTCGCCGAGGCCCGCCGAGCGATGGCGGCTGCCGAGCAACTACCCACCAATGCGTACTCCCAAGGCTTGCTGGAATTGGCAGCACAGTTGCTCACCCGACGCAACTGAGACATCCATTACGTTCGCGCATGAATACTATGATCGTCTGCGGGGCGCAGCTTGACCTGATTGCGCGCTAGTTCGGGACGTAGAGGCCGGAAGTTCCGTCCCTCACCCTGACCATAAATCACGCGCTTGCACCGCCATTTGCACCCCTTTTGTGGCGCAGTTACCAATATCGGGCGCTGTACACCCTTCACGCAATCGGTGATGATAGGATGGTTTCTTTTCCACACCTAACACATTACCGGTTACATGGCCGCTGTTGATACTGCCCCCAAAGAAGCCTCTGCAGTCGCACTTCCTGGACTGGGTCGGGCTTTGATGTCTGCGGGCAAACTGACCCAAAAGTCAGCCGAGGACATTTACAAAAAATCACAAATCAGTCGGACCAGCTTTATTGCCGAGCTAACAGGCTCCGGGGCAGTATCTGCGGCTGATTTGGCACACACCGTGTCTGCAGTATTTGGGGCACCACTTCTTGATCTCGATGCCATTGACCCTCAGCGCCTGCCCAAGGAGCTGCTGGACAACAAAATATGTCAGTCATATCGTGTTGTTGTCCTTAGTAAACGCAATAACCGCCTGATCGTTGCGACAGCAGATCCGACCGATCAGGAGGCCGCTGAGAAAATCAAATTCACCACCCAGATGGGGGTTGATTGGATCATTGCGGAGTACGACAAGCTAAGCCGACTTGTAGAAGCGACCACCAAATCCACCAGCGAATCGATGGACACGCTGGTGAGCGGCGGCGGTGATTTTGAATTTGACGATGTTTCCATCGAAACTGCACCCGAAGAAGCGGACACGGGCGTCACCGAAGTTGAAGACGCGCCTATTGTCAAGTTTCTCCACAAGATGCTTTTGGATGCATTTAATATGCGTGCGTCCGACTTGCATTTTGAACCCTACGAACACCAATATCGCGTTCGATTCCGGATCGATGGAGAGTTGCGTGAAATTGCTTCCCCTCCAATCGCGATCAAAGATAAATTAGCATCGCGAATCAAAGTTATTTCACGGCTGGACATCTCAGAAAAACGCGTGCCACAAGATGGTCGCATGAAGCTGAAAGTGGGCCCAGACAGAGTCATTGACTTTCGGGTGAGTACTTTGCCCACGTTGTTTGGGGAAAAAATAGTTATCCGCATTCTGGACCCAAGCAGCGCGAAACTTGGTATCGATGCCTTGGGTTATGAACCTGTAGAAAAGGAACGTCTCATCCAAGCGATTGGTCGCCCCTATGGAATGATCTTGGTTACAGGCCCTACAGGCTCTGGAAAGACAGTCTCCCTATACACCTGTCTTAACCTTCTCAACAAACCTGGCGTCAATATTGCAACAGCAGAAGACCCATCCGAAATCAATCTTCCAGGCGTTAACCAAGTCAATGTTAACGAGAAAGCAGGAATGACTTTTGCGGTGGCTTTGAAATCATTCTTGCGACAAGATCCCGACATCATCATGGTTGGCGAAATTCGGGATCTGGAAACTGCAGATATTTCGATCAAAGCAGCGCAAACTGGACACTTGGTGCTGTCTACTCTGCACACGAATGATGCTCCCACTACGCTGACGCGCATGCGCAATATGGGCATTGCCCCATTTAATATTGCATCCAGTGTGATACTAATCACCGCGCAGCGATTAGCACGCAGATTGTGCCCTGTATGCAAGACCCCAGCGGATATACCCCATGAAACGTTGGTCGAGGCAGGCTATGCGGAGCATGAAATTGATGGGTCTTGGGTGACTTACCGACCCGTTGGGTGCCCTGCTTGCAACAACGGCTACAAGGGCCGGGTGGGCATCTATCAGGTCATGCCCATTTCCGAGGAAATTCAGCGCATCATCCTGCGCGATGGAAGTGCCCTGGAAATTGCCGAGCAGGCACGGGCTGAGGGCGTACGCTCACTACGGACATCAGGGCTGCACAAAGCCAAGTTAGGCATGACTTCCCTTGAAGAAGTTTTGGCCGTCACCAACGAATAGCATCCACTGACGAGGGCAGTATGGCGACCGTAGCATCAAAAAGAGATATCAAAGATTTTGTCTTCGAGTGGGAAGGCAAGGACCGCAATGGGAAAATCGTCAGAGGCGAGATTCGTGCCTCTGGCGAGAACCAGGTGCAGGCTACGCTGCGCCGCCAAGGCGTTTTCCCCACAAAAATCAAAAAGCGCCGCATGCGCTCTGGCAAGAAAATCAAGCCAAAAGACATTGCATTATTTACACGCCAGCTGGCAACAATGATGAAGGCAGGCGTCCCGCTGCTTCAATCTTTTGATATTGTGGGCCGGGGAAATACCAATGCCAGTGTCACCAAACTGCTCAATGACGTTCGAGCAGATATTGAAACAGGCACCTCACTGAATGGTGCTTTTCGCAAGTACCCAATGTACTTCGACAGCCTCTATTGCAACTTGGTGGAGGCTGGTGAGTCTGCCGGTATTTTGGAAGCTTTGCTGGATCGACTCGCCACATACATGGAAAAAACGGAGGCAATCAAGTCAAAGATTAAATCTGCCTTGATGTATCCCATTTCGGTGGTTATTGTCGCGTTTGTAGTCGTGACAGTTATTATGCTTTTTGTGATACCTGCTTTCAAGGAAGTATTCACTTCGTTTGGCGCAGATCTTCCTGCACCCACACTCTTTGTGATCGCGGTCAGTGAAATTTTCGTCAAATGGTGGTGGCTGATCTTTGGGGTAATCGGTGGTGGTTTCTTCTTTTTCATGCAAGCGTGGCGGCGCAATGAAAAGATGCAAATGTTCATGGACCGCGTTCTGTTGCGCATTCCCGTTTTTGGGGCTTTGATCGACAAATCATGTGTAGCACGCTGGACTCGCACACTGTCCACCATGTTTGCCGCTGGAGTCCCCCTCGTCGAGGCGCTCGACTCCGTCGGCGGCGCTGCGGGCAACTCCGTCTATTTGCTGGCAACCGACAAAATTCAGCAGGAAGTGTCCACCGGCACCAGCCTGACAGCGGCAATGGGCAACGCCAATATCTTCCCGTCCATGGTTCTCCAAATGTGTGCCATTGGGGAAGAGTCGGGTTCGATTGACCACATGCTCGGCAAGGCCGCCGATTTTTACGAGGCAGAAGTGGATGACATGGTTGCAGGCCTGTCCAGTTTGATGGAACCCATCATCATCGTTTTCCTTGGAACCTTGATCGGGGGTATCGTTGTTTCGATGTACCTTCCTATCTTCAAACTCGGTCAGGTTGTGTAATGGTCCTGGACGCGTGGTGGGACGCTGCATTTGGCGGCGTGATTGGATTGCTACTCGGTAGTTTCCTGAACGTTGTTATTTACCGCCTTCCGAAAATGATGGAGCGGCAATGGGCGGCAGAGTTGGCCCAAATGGATGCAGCGAATCAGGGCAAGGACTCTCTGGCAGACACCCAACCCCCCTTCAACTTGATGACACCTCGGTCACGTTGCCCCTCCTGTGGGCACGTGGTGCAGTGGTATGAAAATGTCCCGGTGCTGAGCTACCTGTTCTTGCGCGGTCGCTGCTCGGCATGCAAGACGCGCATCAGTCCTCGTTACCCGTTGGTCGAGATCGCAACAGGTGCACTTTTCTACTTTTGCATCTACCGTTGGGGTGCCACACCCGCTGGCGTTGCATGGTGCGGGTTTTCGGCAGCCCTTGTGGCACTGGCGTTCATCGACTGGGACACGACCCTTCTGCCGGATGACATCACCCTGCCGCTGCTGTGGGCGGGGTTGTTGTCTGCTGCCATGCAATGGATTGAAGTCCCGCTGTATGCGTCCGTGATGGGGGCAGTGGGGGGATATCTCTCCCTTTGGCTGGTCTACTGGGGCTTCAAGCTGGCAACCGGAAAAGAGGGAATGGGGTACGGTGACTTCAAGCTGTTTGCTGCGCTTGGGGCTTGGTTTGGCTGGCAGGCGCTGGTGCCCATCATTTTGATGTCTTCGGTCATTGGCGCCATTATTGGTATCGCAATGAAGATTTTCAGCAGCTTGCGCGAGGGGGGATATATCCCTTTTGGCCCCTTTCTCGTGGGCGCGGGGTTCACTGCGATGGTGTTCGGGCCCAACGCGATCCTGGCTACCATACTGAAACTGCTGGGTCTTTGATCTTGGCGATGGCGACAAAGAGGACCCCGTGGCGGCTGGGCCTTACCGGCGGTATCGGTAGCGGCAAGAGCACTGTCGGTGACATGCTGGTCTCCATGGGCGCCACTTTGATTGACGCAGACCAGATCGCCCGTGACGTCACCGGGCCCCGAGGGGCTGCAATGGAAGCCATACGCAGCGCTTTTGGCGACGCCTACGTCGATGCGTCCGGGGCGATGGATCGTGCGCGCATGCGAGAACTGGCGTTCAGCACTCCGGAGGCGCGCATCCGACTGGAAAACATCATTCACCCGCTCGTCACCCTTCAGAGCGGTCTCCAGGCACAACAAGCCGGGGTCTCTGGCTCCCCACTGATCGTGCATGACATTCCTCTGCTCGCAGAGTCAGGTCGATGGGCGCGCCAGCTCGACGCGGTGGTGGTCGTCGATTGTTCGACGCAGACACAAATGGAGCGAGTCATACGGCGCAATGGGCTCACCCAAGAGGCGGTACTGGGCATCATTGCATCCCAAGCCACTCGCCGTGCGCGCAGGGCGGTGGCTGATATCGTGATTGCCAACGAAGCCTCCTGCACACTGGATGAGCTGCAGGCCCAGGTAGCACAGACAGCGATGCTGTTCGGGCTATGATGCGAACGAAACCGTTTGTGCTTTCACACCGTGCCGTGCGCCACCGGCGTCAGAATACTCCCTGAGCCTCCAGGAACCCGCCAGCGTGATCCTTTACGAATACCCCTTTAACGAGCGTCTCAGAACCTATCTGCGGCTTGAGCAGTTGTTTCGCCGTCTGGGGGAGTTGATCCCCCGTTCCCACGCACTCGATCACCACTTCGCCTTGGTCACAATCTTCGAGATCATGGATGTGGCCGCTCGGGCAGATCTGAAGTCAGATGTGCTCAAGGACATCGAGAAACACAAGCACCAACTCGACAGCTACCGGGGCAACCCCTCCATATCGGAAGCGGCGCTGGATTCAGTGATCGCCCAACTTGACCGGTGTTTTATCGCCCTCAATACCCAGACGGGGAAATCTGGCCACACGCTGACCGAAAATGACTGGCTGATGAGCATACGCAGCCGCATCGGGATTCCCGGCGGCACCTGCGGCTTTGATCTACCCGCCTACTACGCATGGCAGCACCATGCAGCCGGAGTCCGGCAACAGGCCTTGGAGGAATGGGCCTCTACGCTGGCGCCACTGGCAGAGTCGATTTATGTCTTGCTCAAGCTGCTGCGTGATTCGGGTGTTCCCCAGAAGGTCGCTGCAGAGCGGGGACAGTTCCAGCAGAACCTGCCGCAAGGCCGGACGTTCCAATTGCTGCGACTGCGCATTGATCCGGCACTGAACCTGATTCCTGAAATCAGTGGCAATCGTTTGATTGTCTCGGTGCGACTCATGCGGTTGGAAGGTGATGGCCGCCTCCACGCCTGCAACGAAGACGCCGCATTTGAACTAACGCTGTGCGCCTGAGCCTCCTGAACAGGGGAAGCTGCAGGTCAGGACATTGAAGATAACAACCAGAATGGTTCACCCCCTGCGCACCGATACTGCCACACGCATCGTCACTTGCCCCTGCTGTGGGGGTGACAGCGTCTACGGCCCTGCCAATGTATATCGCCCCTTTTGCAGTGAGCGCTGCAAACAGGTGGATCTTGGTGCTTGGGCCAGCGAAGACTTTCGCATGCCTGCAGAAGCTCCACCCGCCGACGCTCCGTATGGAGATCCGCGGCTGCAACACTGACCCGGTCTAACAAGCCGACGAAATTTGATATGAAGCAAGGTGCTAGCGGCTTCTTCACCTGCGTGAATAGCTATCAAATTTGCAGCAAACTGCATCACTCCGGCAAAAATGGAAGACCACGTTCTTCCGCCAACCATTGCAGCACAGGATAAGCACCGGGCAGCACGGGCGCCACGCTCAGGGGCATCTGCTGCCAGGCCATTACTTGGCCCTCCCGCATTTCAAACTCTCCCGTCCACGCCCAGACCTTGCACCAATGCAGGCGCACCAAGGCATGGGGGTAGTCATGCTCGGTGACCTTCCAGACACTAGCTGGCCCGATGGTCACACCCAGTTCTTCGACTAACTCGCGGCGTAGCGCCTGCTCGACCGTCTCACCCGACTCCAGCTTGCCACCCGGAAACTCCCAGTAGCCCGCATAAGGTTTGCCAGGCGGGCGCGTGGACAGCAACATCGCGCCATCCTCCCGCAGCAAGATCCCCACGGCCACCTCGGTATGTTTGCGTGTCTCAGCCACTGTGCCGCCCCGCATAGTCACGCGCAAACTGGTAGGCCACGCGGCCACTGCGCGAGCCACGCTCCAGCGCCCAGACCAGCGCCTCGGGCCGCGCCTCAGCAATGGCAGTGGCCGGTACATCCAGCGACGACAACCACTGGGCTGCGATGGTCAGGTACTCCTCTTGACTGAAAGGGTAGAAACTCACCCACAGTCCAAAACGTTCCGACAGGGAGATTTTTTCCTCCACCACCTCACCGGGATGCACTTCGCCATCGGCCGTATGGGTGTAGGTGAGGTTCTCCTTCATGTACTCGGGCAACAGATGGCGCCGGTTGCTGGTGGCATAGATCAGCACATTGGGCGTGGCCGCCGCAACCGACCCATCAAGAATAGACTTGAGCGCCTTGTAGCCCGGCTCCCCATCTTCAAAGCTCAGGTCATCGCAAAAGACGATGAATTTCTCGGGCCGATCGGACACCACATCCACGATATCGGGCAGATCCGTCAAATCGGCCTTGTCCACCTCGATCAAGCGCAGACCCTGGGCCGCGTATGCATTCAGGCAAGCTTTGATAAGCGATGACTTTCCGGTGCCACGCGCACCGGTCAGCAATACATTGTTGGCCGACTTCCCCTGGACGAACTGCAGGGTGTTGCGTTCGATTTTTTCCTTTTGTGGATCGATTTCCTTGAGATCGGCCAGCCCCATCGCCGCCACATGGCGCACGGGCTCCAGCGTGCCATGGCCGCTGCTGCGCTTGCGGTAGCGCCAGGCAATAGAGGCCGACCAATCCGGTGCGCACAGGGGCTGCGGTAGCACAGACTCGATACGGGCAATGAGCTGCTCGGCACGCTCAATCAGATGTTCAAATTTTTCATTCATTTCGGCACCAGGCGCTTGTCAATCAAACACCAATAGCTATCAAATATATAGCAAACTCAGTCTCATGATCGATAGTCGGCATTGATTGTCACGTACTCGTGGCTCAAGTCGCAGGTCCACACCGTATCCACCGCGTCACCGCGGCCCAGCAGCACGCGCACGGTGATCTCGCTTTGTTTCATCACGCGCTGGCCATCTTCTTCGCGGTAGACCGGATTGCGGCCACCTTGCACGGCCACATGCACATCGTCCAGATACAGATCGATGCCCGTCTGGTCCAGATCGTCGATGCCCGCGTAGCCCACCGCCGCCAGGATGCGGCCCAGATTGGGGTCGCTGGCGAAGAAGGCCGTTTTGACCAACGGCGAGTGGGCGATGGCATACGCCACCTTGCGGCACTCATCACCCGTTTTGCCGCCTTCCACGCGCACCGTGATGAACTTGGTGGCGCCTTCGCCATCGCGCACGATGGCTTGGGCCAACTTCTGCGACACACCCAGCATGGCTGTCTTGAGGGCCTGACCCTCGATGCTGTCCAACGAGGTGATGGGCACGTGTCCGGCCTTGTTCGAGGCCACCACGACAAACGAATCGTTGGTCGAGGTGTCACCGTCGATGGTCACTCGGTTGAAGGACGCATCGGCCAGCTCGCGCGCCAGCTGCTGCATCAGGCTGGGCGCAACACACGCATCCGTGGCCAGAAAACCCAGCATGGTGGCCATATTGGGGCGGATCATTCCCGCGCCTTTGCTGATGCCCGTGATGGACACCGTGGCACCACCGATCTGCACCTGGGCCGAGAAGGCTTTGGGCAGTGTGTCAGTGGTCATGATGCCCTCGGCCGCACGCGCCCAGTGGTCAGCTTGTGCATCGGCAATGGCAGCAGGCAACCCTGCTTCGATGCGGTCGCAGGGCAAAGGCTCCATGATCACGCCGGTGGAGAACGGCAGAATTTGCTCAGGCGCCACATCGAGCTTGCGCGCCAGCGCAATGCAGGTGGACCGCGCGCGCACCAGGCCATCGGCGCCCGTGCCCGCGTTGGCATTGCCAGTGTTGATCACCATGGCTCGGATGGACTGGCCACTGGCCAGGTGCTCGCGGCTGATTTGCACCGGCGCGGCACAGAAACGGTTCTGCGTGAACACGCCTGCCACGCTGGCGCCTTCGTCCAGCAGAAACACCGTGAGGTCCTTGCGGTTGGCTTTGCGGACACCGGCTTCAGCCACACCGATTCGGACACCCGCAATCGGGTGCAAGTCAGCGGCAACAGGGGCAAGTAGATGGACGGGCATGGAGGTCTTTCTCAAAAAACTGCGGCCGATTATCCGGAAAACCGTGGCGCGCCAGTAAAAACACGGGCCGCAGCCCGTGTCATTTGGTTCTATTTCATCAGGCCAGCTTGCCGTGGCACTGCTTGTACTTCTTGCCGCTACCACAAGGGCAAGGGTCATTGCGTCCCACACGAATGCCTTCCGGCAAGGCCTGGCCGACGGTCTGTGCATCGACCGTGGTCTCCACCTCACCCGTTTCGGTGGGGGCCGTGTAAGTGACGTTCGCAATGCTCTCGGCGCGGCTTTCCATGTCTTGTGCAGCTTGGTCGAGCTGCGCTGGAGACTGTACTTGCACGGTCATGAGGATCTTCGTGACCTCATTCTTGACCTGGTCGATGAGCTGACGGAACAGCTCGAAGGCTTCGCGCTTGTATTCCTGTTTAGGCTGTTTCTGGGCATAACCACGCAGATGGATGCCCTGGCGCAGGTAGTCGAGGGCGCTCAGGTGGTCGCGCCAGTTGGAGTCAAAGTTCTGCAGCAGCACGACACGCTCGAACTGCGTGAAGTTTTCACGGCCCACCTGCTCCACCTTGGCATCGAACGATGCATGGGCAGCAAGCAACACCTTCTCCAGAATTTCGTCATCCGTGACGCTGTTGGCGCCCTGCACTTCCTGCTGCAACGCCAAGGAGACTTGCCATTCTTCGGCCAGCACCGTCTCCAGCGCCGGCAGATCCCACTGCTCTTCCACCGACTCGGCAGGAACGTACTGACGTACCAAATCGGTCATGCAGTCTTCACGCATGGCTGCGATCACGTCCGACAGGTCGGAGGCATCCAGAATGTCATTGCGCTGCTGATAGATCACCTTGCGCTGATCGTTGGCCACATCGTCGTATTCGAGCAGCTGCTTGCGGATGTCGAAGTTGCGGGCTTCCACCTTGCGCTGGGCCGATTCGATGCTGCGGGTCACGATACCGGCTTCGATGGCTTCGCCGTCGGGCATCTTCAAGCGGTCCATGATCGCCTTGACGCGATCACCCGCAAAGATGCGCATCAGTGAATCGTCCAGACTCAAGTAGAAGCGCGAGGAGCCGGGGTCACCTTGACGGCCAGAGCGGCCGCGCAGTTGGTTGTCGATGCGTCGGGATTCGTGACGTTCAGTGGCAATGATGCGCAGTCCACCCAGGGCCTTCACCTTCTCATGGTCGAGCTTCCATTGCTCACGCAAGGCGTTGACCTTGGCAACGCGATCTGCTTCGGACAGACTTTCATCGGTCTCAATGGCTGCCACATCCTTTTCGATATTGCCACCCAGCACGATGTCGGTTCCACGGCCCGCCATATTGGTGGCGATGGTGATCATGCCTTCGCGGCCCGCTTGGGCCACGATGTCTGCTTCGCGGGCATGCTGCTTGGCATTGAGCACCTGGTGCGGCAGACCTTCCTTGATCAGGAGCTGGTCGATGATTTCAGAGTTCTCGATCGACGTGGTCCCCACCAGCACAGGCTGACCGCGCTCGTGACACTCGCGGATGTCCTTGATGGCCGCTTCGTATTTTTCGCGCGTGGTCTTGTACACGCGATCGAGTTGATCGTCGCGCCTGCTTGGACGATTCGGGGGAATGACCGTGGTTTCCAGGCCATAGATTTCCTGGAACTCATACGCTTCGGTGTCGGCCGTACCGGTCATCCCAGCGAGCTTGCTATAGAGGCGGAAATAATTCTGGAAGGTGATGGAGGCCAGCGTTTGATTCTCGGCCTGGATGTTCACCCCTTCCTTGGCTTCCACGGCCTGGTGCAAGCCTTCGCTCCAGCGGCGGCCCGACATCAGGCGACCGGTGAACTCGTCCACGATCACGATCTCTCCGTTTTGCACCACATAGTGCTGATCGCGGTGATACAGGTGATTGGCCCTGAGCGCCGCATACAGGTGGTGCATGAGCGTGATGTTGGCCGGGTCGTACACAGACGCACCTTCAGCAATCAAGCCCTGGCTGGCCAGGATGCGCTCTGCGCTTTCATGGCCCTGCTCGGTCAGGAACACCTGGTGCGTCTTCTCGTCCAGTGTGAAATCACCGGGCTTGGTCACGCCCTCGCCCGTGCGGGGGTCGGCTTCGCCCTCCTGGCGCACAAGCAGCGGGACCACCTTGTTCATGGCCAGGTACGTGGTCGTATGGTCTTCAGCTTGGCCGCTGATGATCAGGGGCGTGCGCGCCTCATCGATCAGGATCGAGTCCACCTCGTCGACAATGGCAAAGTTCAGGCCCTGCTGCACGCGGTCTGCCGCCTCGTAGACCATGTTGTCTCGCAGGTAGTCGAACCCGTACTCATTGTTCGTGCCGTAAGTGATGTCGGCGCGGTAGGCCGCCTGTTTTTCCTCGCGTGGCATGTTGGGCAGGTTGATACCCACCGTCAGCCCCAGGAAGTTGTACAGGCGCCCCATCCACTGCGCGTCGCGATTGGCCAGGTAGTCATTCACGGTCACCACGTGCACACCCTTGCCCGACAAAGCGTTGAGGTAGACCGGCAGCGTTGCCGTCAATGTCTTGCCCTCGCCCGTACGCATTTCCGCGATCTTGCCGAAATGCAGCGCCATACCGCCGAGCAACTGCATGTCAAAGTGCCGCATCTTCATGATGCGCTTGGAACCCTCTCGAACCACCGCAAAAGCTTCGGGGAGGATGTCGTCCAGCGACTCGCCCTTGGCCACGCGCTCCTTGAATTCCTGCGTCTTGGCACGAAGTTGGTCGTCCGACAGCTTTTCGTAGTCGGGCTCCATCGCATTGATGCGGGTGACCGTCTTGCGGTATTGCTTGAGGAGCCGGTCGTTGCGGCTGCCGAATATTTTGGTGAGGAAGTTGGTGGCCATGCGAACAGGACCGCTTGTCCCGCTGCAATCAGCGCGCCAAGCGACCGAAATCCCTAAGATGAATTGAGTTCAGGTGGGTCCTTGGGCCGTGATTGCAAGCACTGCAAACCTGAGCCAAGAACACCGGACCCGCGATTTTACCTGCCCGATGCGGGCACTACTGCCCTGACACCCAACGCGGCGGGCTGTGCAGCCGCCACCTGGGCACTTGTGGACGAGCCACCAGCACTCAGGAATTTCTGGGGATCCTGAAAAACCCCTTGTACCAGCACCTCAAAATGCAGATGAGGACCTGTCGAGCGCCCCGTCGTGCCAATTTCAGCAATCTTCTGCCCACGTCGCACGATGTCCCCTTGTTTCACCAGGGTGCGTGATGCATGGGCATAGCGTGTCACCAACTGGTTGCCATGGTCCACCTCGATCATGTTCCCGTAGGCCGGGTGGTATTCCTGCGTCACGACCACGCCCCCTGCAGCCGCCAGAATGGGGGTACCGGTATCAGCCTGAAAATCAAGCCCCGTATGCAGGGCAGACTGGCCGGAGATGGGATCTACGCGCCAGCCAAATCCGGAGCCCGCAGACCGTCCCGTGACAGGAGCATGGGTGGGCACCATTTTCTTGCGGATGTGCTGATCAAACAAACGGGACTCAAGCACCGTCATCAGGTCAACCCGCTGGTTGGTCAGGCGCTCCAGCTCATCCAGGGTGGACTGCAGTTCTTCCATGGACAGATTGTGCGCACTCACCAACACACCACCCCTGCCCTCGGCTTTCTGGATATCCGCTGGCGCCATACCCGCCAATCCGAGAACGCGGTCACCCAGGGATTCCAGCTGCACCATGCGGGCCTGCATCTCGCCCACGCGGCGCGCCATGGCGTCCAAATTGGCCCGCATAAAGCGGTCACGCTCCGCGAACTCGTCCTTGACCACCAGCCGCACCAGCGAACCCACAATGGGCCATCCTTCCCGCGCCCCCTTCAAGAAGACCCAGTGATACAAGGTCGCGGCGACCAGCATGAGGCACAGCGAAACCGCCAACCCCGCAAGAAACAACCGTGTGCCAGACAAATGTATGGCCCGACTGCGCGCCAGTCTCGCGTCCGTGATAATCAAATGCACTACGAATTCTCCACGCCCAAAGACGCCACACCATGAGTCGCCGCCACTACGCTGTCACGTTGCAGCAAGCCAGCCAAGACAGCCCCACGCTGGCCAAGCTCACAGCGCTGACACGCGACTCCAGTGATCGGCTCCGGGCCATTGAATTGCTGATTCCAGCAGCGCTACGACCAGCCATCCAGGCAGGCCCCATCGACGGGGACAGCTGGTGCCTGCTGGTCAAGAGCAACGCGGCGGCAGCAAAAATACGCCAACTGCTGCCTGCATTGCAGGCGCATTTGCGCAGCCGGGGGTGGGAGGTTAACGCGATTCGCCTGAAAGTTCAAACCTAACAACCAGTGTCAGATCCAGGGAATGCGAAAGAAGAAGAGAAGAAAATGGTGCCGGTTGTCGGAATCGAACTGACGACCTACCGCTTACAAGGCGGGTGCTCTACCAACTGAGCTAAACCGGCGAAGTCCGAATTTTATCTTGTAAATTCTGCCAAAAAATCCAAAACGACTACTATTTAACGCGTTTGAGCGCAGGCCGCGTACCGCCCGAAGCAGGGGGAGGCCGGGGCGCATCGCCTCCCGCATCCTTGTTGCCGTCATCCACCCCTACCAGCTGGACCACACGGTCTTCTGATGACTCTGGATCAACCGCCATGGACTCAGAAGGCGCGGAGGCATTGGCCAGCGCCACGGTCACATCGCCGCCAGCAAGCATGTCCACGGGCGGAGGGAACGCCATACCCTGGCCATTTTCACGGGCGTAAATGGCAATCACACGACCCACTGGCACCAGTATCTCGCGTGGTTTGCCGCCGAAACGGGCCTTGAATTCAATGAAATCATTGCCCAATTGCAACGCACTGGTCGCATCAAAACTGATGTTCAGAACGATCTCGCCATCCTTCACATACTCCCGTGGCACCTGTACGGAATCGTCAACGCGCACCGCCACGTAGGGCGTCAGCCCGTTGTCGGTACACCACTCGTACAAAGCACGAATGAGATAAGGGCGCGTTGAGGTCGATTCCGGTGCGGTCATGAATATGGGCAACTGCGATGGGTAAAGAGAACGTCAGCAGGCCGCAAATTACTTGCGCATGACCTTTTCGGACGGGGTCAACGCCTCGATGTAAGCGGGACGCGAGAAGATGCGCTCGGCATACTTGAGCAGCGGAGCCGCATTCTTGCTCAGGTCGATGCCGTAATAGTCGAGACGCCACAACAACGGGGCAATCGCAACATCCAGCATCGAGAAGTTATCACCCAACATGTACTTGTTCTTGAGGAACACAGGGGCCAGCTGGGTAAGACGATCGCGGATATGCGCACGTGCTTTTTCCAGCGCCTTTTCGTTGCCCTTGGTCGCACGCGACTCCAGCGTGTTCACATGCACGAACAGCTCTTTCTCGAAGTTCAGCAAAAACAGTCGCACACGTGCACGGTCCACCGGGTCGCCGGGCATCAACTGAGGATGGGGGAAGCGCTCGTCGATGTACTCGTTGATGATGTTCGACTCGTACAAGATCAGGTCGCGCTCCACCAGAATGGGCACCTGACCATACGGATTCATCACGCTGATGTCTTCGGGCTTGTTGTACAGGTCCACATCGCGGATTTCAAAGTCCATGCCCTTTTCGAACAGGACAAAACGGCAGCGGTGGGAAAAGGGACAGGTCGTACCCGAATAAAGCACCATCATGGTGGGAGGCTCCTAAAAATCAAAAGAGTGGGACGCCAAAAGCGCCCACTCTGCAAAAAAAACCATACGCACCCCGGAGGGTGCTTTTGATGGATCTGGCGTTTACTTGATGTCCTTCCAGAAGGCCGCGTTCAACCTCCAGGCAATGACGGTGAACACACCCAAGAAAATCAGCACCCAAACGCCCACGCGCCAACGGATGTTCTGTGCAGGCTCGCCCATCCACTGCAGGTAGTTCACCAGATCGCCGATGTTCTGATCAAACTGCAGAGGAGTCATGCTGCCTGGCGAGATTTGCTCCCAACCCTTGAACACCTGGGTCTTGTGGCCATGGCTTTCATGCTCTTCAAACACCGGGCGGCGATCACCTTGCAGCTGCCACAGGACATGGGGCATGCCCACGCTGGGGAACACGAGATTGTTCCAGCCCGTCGCCTTCGTTTCGTCACGGTAGAACGTGCGCAGGAACGTGTACAGGTAGTCCGCGCCCGTACCACCATGCCCTGCACGCGAGCGCGCAATCACGGTCAGATCAGGCGGATTGGCACCGAACCATTCCTTGGCCTGCTTCGGATCAATCGAGGCCTTCATGGTTTCACCCACCTTGTCGGTCGTGAACAGCAGGTTGTCTTTGATCTGCTGCTCGGTCAAACCGATGTCACGCAGACGGTTGAACCGCATGTAAGCCGCAGAGTGGCAGCTCAGGCAATAGTTGACGAACACCTTGGCACCGTTTTGCAGCGACGCCAGGTCATTGGTCTTGTTGGGCGCCTTGTCCCAGGCAATGGTGTCGGCACCAGCAGCATGGGCCGCACCGGCTGCCAAGCCCACAGCGGCGATCAACGTGAGGATGATTTTCTTCATTGTTGTTTTCTCCAGGCTCAGTGCGCCACAAAGGTCACACGGTCAGGCACGGGCTTGGTTTCACCAATGCGGCTCCACCAGGGCATCAGCAAGAAGAAGCCGAAATAGAACAAGGTACCAACCTGCGACACGCGCTCACCAATCGGTGACGGAGGCTGCACACCCAGGTAACCCAAGATCAGGAAGTTGATCACGAAGATACCGTAGAGGTATTTGTGCCAGTCAGGACGATAACGAATGGACTTCACGGGGCTGAAGTCCAGCCATGGCAGGAAGAACAGGATGATCACGGCACCGCCCATCACCACAACGCCCCAGAACTTGGCGTCAATCGACAGCATCAGCAGCACAACCACCACCGCCGCACCCGCGATACCGGCCTTGATGAAGCTGGGCAGCTTTGCCTTGACCACGCCCAGACCGGCACCGGCCAGCACGCAGGCGATCAGGGCATACATCATCTCGCTGGTGATGGCACGCAGCATGGAGTAGTACGGCGTGAAGTACCACACTGGGGCAATGTGTGCAGGCGTCTTGAGGGGGTCAGCCGGGATGAAGTTGTTGTACTCCAGGAAATAGCCACCGAACTCAGGAGCAAAGAACACCACGGCCGTGAAAGCCATCAGGAACATGCTCAGTGCGAAGATGTCGTGCACCGTGTAGTAGGGATGGAAAGGCACACCATCGAGCGGCTTGCCATTGGCATCCTTGGGGGCCTTGGGACCCTTGATTTCCACACCATCAGGGTTGTTGGAACCCACATCGTGCAGCGCCAGCAAGTGAGCCACCACAAGACCCAACAACACCAGCGGTACAGCAATCACGTGGAAGCTGAAGAAGCGGTTGAGCGTAGCGTCACCCACCACGTAGTCGCCACGAATCAGCAGGGCCAGGTCGGGTCCGATGAAGGGAATGGCAGCAAACAGGTTCACGATCACCTGCGCGCCCCAGTACGACATCTGACCCCAGGGCAGCAGGTAGCCCATGAAAGCCTCAGCCATCAGACACAGGAAAATGGCACAGCCAAAGATCCAGACCAGTTCGCGCGGCTTGCGGTAGCTGCCGTAGATGAGGCCACGGAACATGTGCAGGTACACCACCACAAAGAACGCCGAAGCACCCGTGGAGTGCATGTAGCGAATCAGCCAGCCCCAGGGCACATCACGCATGATGTACTCCACCGAAGCAAACGCCAGGCTGGCGTCGGGCTTGTAGTGCATGACCAGAAAGATGCCGGTCACGATCTGTATCACCAGCACGACCAGCGCGAGCGAGCCGAAGATGTACCAGAAGTTGAAGTTCTTCGGAGCGTAGTACTCCGACATATGCACCTTGTAGGCATCGAACGCCGTCGGGAACCGGTTTTCAAACCAGTTCGTGACTTTGGCGCCTGCCGAGGCGTTGGGAGAAATTTCTTTGAATTCGTGGGCCATGTCGTTCTCCGTCAAGCCTTCTTGTCTTCACCGATGATCAGGCGCGTATCGGTCAAGTACATGTGCGGAGGCACTTCAAGATTGTCCGGTGCTGGCTTGTTCTTGAAGACGCGGCCCGCCATGTCGAACGTGGACCCGTGGCAAGGGCACAGGAAACCGCCCTTCCAGTCGTCGGGCAGCGAAGGCTGGGCACCGGGCTGGAATTTGTCCGAGGGCGAACAACCCAAGTGAGAGCAGATACCCACACCCACAAAAATTTCTGGCTTGATCGAACGGGCTTCGTTGCGGGCGTACTCCGGCGTCAGCTCGGACGGCTTGCGCTCGGACTTGGGATCAGCCAGCTGCCCATCAAGCTTCGCCAGCTCTGCGAGCTGCTCGGGGGTGCGCTTGATGATCCAGACGGGCTTTCCGCGCCACTCCACAGTGACTTTTTCTCCGGGTTTGAGGGCGGAGATATCCACCTCAACAGCAGCACCAGCAGCTTTGGCGCGCTCAGAAGGCTGGAAAGTACTCACGAAAGGAACGGCGGTTGCCACGCCGCCCACCGCACCAGCACATGCTGACGTGATGATCCACGTCCGCTTGCTGGAGTCGATTGGAGTGTCACTCATGGGGATCCTCGATTGATCATCGCTAGATTGGGGTCAACCGCGAATTGTAGCGGAGTGAAAATGGTTATTTCAAACTGGGTGACTGTCTTGACAGGGCATCGTACTGAGCAATACTCCAGCATCAACGTTCACACAAGGAGCAACAACATGGGAATGATGCAAGAGTTCAGGGAATTCGCGGTCAAGGGCAACGTGGTGGACCTTGCAGTGGGCGTCATCATTGGCGGCGCATTTGGCAAAATTGTGGATTCGGTGGTGTCCGACCTGATCATGCCGGTGGTGGGCCTGGTCTTCGGAAAACTCGACTTTTCCAACCTCTTTGTGGTGCTCGGCCCAGTGCCAGCGGGCACGTTGCAGACACTGGACGCACTCAAGAAAGCCGGCGTGCCCGTGTTTGCCTACGGCAACTTCCTGACGGTGGCCGTCAACTTCATCATTTTGGCGTTCATCATCTTCATGATGATCAAGCAGATCAACCGCATCAAGCGCGAGAGCCCTGCAGCCGCAGCACCCGAGGTGCCCGCAGCTCCCGCTGAAGACATCGTGCTGCTGCGCGAGATCCGCGACAGCCTCAAGCGCTGACCGTCCATCGGCAGGCACTGATCCTGCCCACCAACGCCCGCATCGCTTTCGCCGCATGCGGGCGTTTTGGTTGATGGAGCATGGTGACGGGCACTCAGCCCGCCAATGCACGGGCCATACGCACAGCCTCGATCAGACTGGAAGCATCAGCCACCCCCTGCCCGGCAATGTCAAAGGCTGTGCCGTGGTCGGGACTGGTTCGCACAAGGGGGAGCCCCAGCGTCACATTCACACCCTTGTCTACGCCCAGGTACTTCACCGGAATCAGACCCTGATCGTGGTACATCGCGATAACCACATCAAACTCGCCCGGCCGCCCGGGTGTGCTGCGCGCCCGCATGAACACCGTATCCGGCGCAAAGGGGCCTTGCACATCCAGCCCCAGTAATCGCGCGGCCGTGATGGCCGGAGAGATCACCTCGATCTCTTCACGACCAAACAACCCGCCTTCGCCTGCATGGGGGTTGAGACCCGCCACCGCAATACGCGGCACACGCCCCAGGCTGCGCAGCAGTGCAGCATGTGTGATGTGCAGAGTCTGCAGCACATTGTCCAGCGTCACAGCGGCAAGAGCATCACGCAGCGACACATGGATGCTGACCAGCACCGTGCGCAACTCGTCGCTGGCCAGCATCATGCGCACAGGCATGTCTGCCAATGGCACGCCCTGGTGCGCAGCAGCCTCGGCCTGCAACAACTCGGTATGCCCCGGAAAATCGACGCCAGCCGCAGACAAGGCCTCTTTGTGCAAAGGCGCTGTGACCAGCGCACCCACCTCGCCCCGGAGCGCTGCACGGGCGGCCCAGACCACACTGCCTGCGGCCGCACGCCCCGCCGCTGCACTGATTTGGCCCCAGGGCTGGGGGCCAGCGATACCCGGCAAAGGCAAAACGGGAATACAGCGCCGAGGCACATCCCGTGCTTCGCTGGGTGTATTGATCTGTGCCACGGGAACCCCCGGAACGCCGGGGCGCGCAATGGCCTGTGCCGCGCGTCGCAAGGTCGCCACATCGCCCACCACGAAGCAGTCGAGCAAGTCGTCGGGCGCGTCACGAAATGCCTTGGCCACGATCTCTGGGCCAATACCGGCAGTGTCCCCTTGGGTGATGGCAATCAGGTGCATGAATTTGAACCAAATAGGCCGGTAGCGCTTATTTTAATTACGCCATCAGCTATAAAAAACTGAGCAAAAAATTCAACAATAGCTGCGCAATGCCAGCCACTACGCAGGATTGTCGATCTCGATGAACTGGTGCTGAAGCCCCCACTGGGTCGCCACATGGGCTGCCACTGCCGGCGCGCCATAACGCTCAGTGGCGTGGTGCCCCGCAGCGATGAAACTCACACCCGTCTCACGCGCAAGGTGGGCCTGGGGCTCCGAAATTTCACCGGTGATGAAGGCATCGGCTCCAGCGGCAATGGCCGACTCGAAATATCCCTGTGCACCGCCCGTGCACCACGCGACGCGACGGATGGGCCGCGGCAATGGCACCGCATCAGCCACGCCGAACGGCTGTACCAGCGTGACAACGCGACCCAGCGCCTGCGCCACGTGGTCGGCCAGGGCTTGGGCGTTGTCAAATGCCGCTGGCGCGGCAAAGCCCAGGTCTTGCTCGCCAAATCTAGCATCGGCAGCCAACCCCAACACCCGACCCAATTGCGCGTTATTGCCCCACTCGGCGTGTGCGTCGAGGGGGAGGTGATACGCATACAGATTGATGTCGTGCGCCAACAAGAGCTGCAACCGCTGCTTCATCCAACCGGTCACGCGGCCATCTTGCCCGCGCCAAAACAGGCCATGGTGGACAAAGATGGCGTCCGCCTGGGCCGCAATGGCTGCCTCAATCAGCGCCCGGCTGGCCGTGACACCGCTCACCACACGCTGAATCTCGTCCCTGCCCTCGACTTGCAAGCCATTGGGGCCGTAGTCCTTGAAACGTTCGGGCAGCAACAGGCCGTCGAAGGCCTGCAAAAGTTGGTTGCGGGAAATGCTCATGCAGCTATTGTCGCGCGCAGCCAGAGCCCCCACATTGGGAGACAATGCCCACAGGGAGGTGGTCTGTTGCCATAACCGCAGGCTTCTAGCGCCACCCCATCGTCCACCCCCTTTCGTACGTTCACTGGTACGCAAATTTCATGAAGCGAATCTGGCTGCTGTTTTCCCAGACCGTGACGGTCCTCGTTGCGGCCTACTTTGTTGTGGCCACCCTACAGCCCGACTGGCTGGGTCGGGGCACCACACGCTCCAGCGCAGGCATTGCACTGCTGGAAGCGCCCGCCTCGCCCCCGTCACAACCCGCTGCAGGCAGCTTCAGCGGCGCTGCGCGCAAAGCGGCACCGGCCGTGGTCAGCATCAACACCAGCAAGGAAGTCCGCCATCCGCGCAGCAACGACCCCTGGTTCCAGTTCTTCTTTGGAGACCAGGGCAGCCAGGCGCAGGCAGGCCTCGGCAGCGGTGTGATCGTGAGCCCGGACGGCTACATCCTGACCAACAACCATGTGGTCGAGGGCGCCGACGAGATCGAGGTCACGCTCACTGACAGCCGCCGCGCTCGTGCGCGCGTGATCGGCACCGACCCCGACACCGATCTGGCCATCCTGAAAATCGAACTCGACAAGCTGCCCGTCATCGTGCTGGGTAACTCCGACGGGCTGGATGTGGGCGACCAGGTGCTGGCCATCGGCAACCCCTTCGGCGTGGGCCAGACCGTGACCAGCGGCATCGTGAGCGCGCTGGGCCGCAGCCAACTGGGCATCAATACGTTCGAGAACTTCATCCAGACCGATGCCGCCATCAACCCCGGCAATTCGGGCGGCGCGCTGGTGGACGTGAACGGCAACCTCATGGGCATCAATACCGCGATCTACTCGCGCTCGGGCGGCAGCATGGGCATCGGCTTTGCAATCCCCGTGTCTACGGCCCGCATGGTGCTGGATGGCATCGTGAAGGACGGCCAGGTCACGCGCGGCTGGATCGGAGTGGAGCCCAATGAGCTGTCCCCCGAGCTGGCCGAAACCTTCGGCGTAAAGAAGGCCACCGAGGGCGTGATCATCACCGGCGTACTGCAGGATGGGCCCGCTGCGCAGGCAGGCATGCGCCCTGGCGACGTGATCGTGCGCGTGGACGGCAAAAACGTGGCCAATGTGTCCGAACTACTGACCGCCGTGGCAGCGCTCAAGCCCGGCACCCAGTCCGCCTTCAACGTGCAGCGCGGGGACAAGCAGGTGGATCTGAGCATCAACCCCGGCGTACGCCCCCGACCCCAGCGCAACGTGAAACGGTAGCGTGGGCACACGGCGATGGCGCCGTAACGCTGGACTGGAGCAACAGAACACCAGGTCGGCAAGCGGCCCTGGCAACCAGCCTATGGGTCTCGCAGGGCATACGCCGAGACTATCAAAACAATAGCTGCCAGCAATTGCCCACCGGGCGCTTGCAGCTATTTTTATTAGCACCCTATTTGTGGTGGCCAGCCCCTTGCCTCGTGGATCCGAAGGGCCAGCAGCGGCGCCACGCACAGGGGCCACAGCCCCATCCCCTTCACGACGAGGAAGTGCTTTCCTCGGTGGCCGCTTCAGGCGCCTGGGTGTGCTTGATGAAAATCTGTGCGGCCCAGATGCCTACCTCGTACAAGATGCACATAGGCACGGCCAATGACAACTGCGACACCACATCGGGGGGCGTGACCACCGCCGCGACCACAAAGGCCAGCACGATGAAATAGCCACGAAACTCGCGCAGCTTTTGCACACTCACGATGCCCATGCGGGCCAGCACCACCACGGCAATCGGCACCTCGAAAGCCAACCCGAACGCCAGGAACATCGACAGCACAAAACTGAGGTAGGCCTCGATATCTGGCGCAGCCGTGATGCTCTTGGGCGCGAAACTCTGAATGAACGCGAAGACCTGACCAAACACCAGGTAGTAGCAAAACGCCACGCCGATGAAGAACAGCAGCGTGCTGGAAACCACCAACGGCAACACCAGCTTCTTCTCATGCGAATACAGCCCCGGCGCCACAAAGGCCCAGACCTGCCACAGCACAAAAGGAAGGGCCAACAAAAAGGCCGCCATCAGCAAAATCTTGAGCGGCACCATGAAGGGCGAGATCACCGAGGTGGCGATCAGCGTGGCCCCTTTGGGCAGATGAGCCACCAGGGGCGCCGCCAAAAAGTCGTACAGCGCGCCAGGGCCAGGAAAGAAGAACAGGATCGCTGCTGCAATGCCAATGGCAATGAGGGCCTTGACCAGCCGGTCGCGCAGCTCCATCAGGTGCTGAACAAACGGCTGCTCGGTACCGGCCAGCTCGTCTTCTTTGGAAGGGGTTTCGGACATGGTGGGTTTTCGTGGGCGTCAGGGCCGCCCATGCGGCGCGCAGGGCGCCGCTGGCTGCATCAGTGAAATTTTTGGGGACGGTAGCGCGCCACACGGGCCGCGCCAGACTGCGCCTTGGTGCGCACGCCACTCTTGGACTTGTACCACTGGGGCACGGCACCCCGCTTGAGGCGCCAGTTCTTTCCGGGGTGCTTGTAGGCAGGCACTACAGCGGTCTGGTCCTGCAAGGCAGCACTGGCGGTGTCAGTGGCTTCGGCCCAATCCTTCTCGAACTCGCTCGCGCTGGTCTGGATGGAGTTCTGCACATCACGTGCAGCGTTTTCCACCGTGTCCTTCATCTTCTTGAGCTCATCCAGCTCCATGGACCGGTTGACCTCGGACTTCACATCGGCCACGTAGCGCTGCGCCTTGCCCAGCAAGGTGCCGACCGTACGGGCCACACGCGGCAGCTTTTCGGGGCCGATGACGATCAACGCCACGGCGCCGATCAGCGCCATCTTGGACAGACCAATATCAATCATGGATCAGGCGCCAGGGCGAAGCGTGCAGCAGAGGCCGGTCAGGGACGACACCGGCTCAGCTCTTTTGCTTGGCTTCAACATCGATGGTGGTCTTGTCGGAAGCCTGGCTGTTGGCGACCTGGCCTGCGGGCGGGGTGGTGGCAGCGTCTGAAGCGGCGCCGTCTTTCATGCCGTCCTTGAAGCCCTTGACGGCCCCTCCGAGGTCCGAGCCCATGTTCTTGAGCTTCTTGGTGCCGAACACCATGACAACGATCAGCAGCACGATCAGCCAGTGCCAGATGGAAAAAGAGCCCATGAAATATCTCCTAACGAATTGCAATCATTTTAGACGGGGGGCGTGGCAGGAGTTCACAGTGGCGGAGTGCCTGCGCACAACTATCTGCGACGCCCGTCAGCCTGGTTCAGCCTTTGAGCCAAGGACGGGGGCCACCCATCACATGGACATGCAGGTGGTGGATTTCCTGGCCACCTTCAAACCCCGTGTTTACCACGACGCGAAAGCCACCCTCCGGGTACGGGTTGCAACCCTCCTCCAGAGCCAGCTTCGGCGCCAGCGCCATCATGCGCCCGAGCATGCCCGCATGTTCTGCGGTGACCTGTGCCATCGAAGGGATATGCAGTTTGGGAACCATCAAAAAGTGCACCGGCGCCCAAGGATGGATGTCGTGAAAGGCAAAAATTTCTTCGTCTTCGTAGACCTTCTTCGAAGGAATCTGGCCCGCGATGATTTTGCAGAAAAGGCAGTTCGGATCGTGCATGAGAAAAATGTCGGTACGAAGTTAACAGTTCACCGGGCGCTGCTCAGCCCCCAAGCCATTGAAACCGGCGCGCCCCAAGCCAGCGCCACCGTGGAACTGGCTCCGCCAGGCCACGGGTGGCGTCCCCCTGAGGGGGAAGGTGCCGCAGGCGACACAAGGGGCTTCACGCATTGTCAGCGATCTTGATGGTGGGCCGCACGCCCACGTCCTTGTGGTGCGCCTGCAGCCACTCCAGCCCGGCCGCACGACCCAGGGCGAAGAGCTTGCGCACAAAAGACAGGTCAGCGCGCATCTTGCTGTCCGCACCGAACGGCGCCAGCACCGAACCACCATCAATGCGGTGCATGCGCACGCTTTTGTAGCGGCGGGCATCCAGTTTGCCTTCGGCCAGCAGCCGTCGCACAAATTCGATGGCGCGCAGTTCTGCCAGCAGGCTGGCGTTGAAGGTGACCTCGTTCATGCGTTCCATGATCTCGGCGGCGGTGTTGGGCACTTCCAGATGCTCGATGGGGTTGATCTGCACCAGCAGGATGTCCGAGGTTTCGGTCTGGTAGATCAGGGGATGAAGCGCCGGATTGCCCGAATAGCCACCATCCCAATAGGCCTCCCCTTCGATCTCGACCGCCTTGAACATCATCGGCAAGCAGGCAGAGGCCATCACGGCATCCGCACTCAAGCGGGGGCCCGAAAAGATTTCACCCCGGCCGGTGCGCACGTTGGTAGCACAGACAAAAACCTTGGGCCCCACCACGCCGGTGCGCGCGGAACACAGCAGGCTGAAATCCACCTCGCGCTCCAGCAACTTGCGCAAGGGATTGAGCCCCATGGGATTGGTCTGGTAGGGCGAGAACCATTGGGACATCATGCCCACCAGCGGGTTGGCAGCCGATAGCGGCGTGCCCCAGGTAAGGCTACCCAAAGAGCCAACCCCTTCCCACAGCCGCTTCAGCGACTCTCGGGCCAGCACGCAGCCCACATGGTGGGCTTCCTCGGGGTCTTTGTGGGCCTGGGCTGCCTGGGCAAAGCCATGCGCAAGGGCCACGGCATTCATGGCGCCAGCACTGGTGCCACTCACACCGTCCAGTTGCCACCGCCCATCTTCCAGCAATGCGTCCAGCACACCCCAGGTGAGCGCACCGTGCGAGCCGCCGCCCTGTAGCGCCAGATTCAGGCGCGGGCGGGCTGGCGCATGAGCCCTTGGCTCAGACATCCACCGCCTGGCTCTTGTTCATGGCCACCATGCCACGCACGATGCGGTACAGGAACCAAAGGGAGATCAGGCCCCAGGCAATCCAGCCGGGCAACACAAACAGCAGCCACAGCGGCGCCGTCACGATGTACAGCACACCCGCCCAGATGACGGTGCGGATGCGCCACGAGAAGTGGTTGGCTTGCCAGGTGCCCTCGGCATCACCCTTCTTCACAAGGTCGAGCACCAGGGCAATGATCAAGAGGACCGCCCCCGGCTGAGCACCAGGAATGACAGCGCCCACGGCCACGATCAAGTGCAGGAGATAGCTGACCCAGCCGATGGCCTTGAGGTCTTCGGCCTTCTGGTCGTTGGTTTGCACATCGATGATGTCGCTCATGACGAACCCTCCTCGGCAGCACGCGCAACCACCTTGCGCAGGGCTTTTTCCTCAATGCCGCTGGTGCCCTCGCGGCGCTCCAGTTCGGACAACACGTCGGCTGGCGTCAGGCCGTAATGGGCCAGCGCCACCATGGAGTGAAACCACAGGTCCGCCACTTCGTAGACCAGTTTGGACTTGTCGGCGCCATGGTCCACGTCCTTGGCCGCCATGACCACTTCGGTGGCCTCTTCGCCAATCTTCTTCAGAAACGTGTCCGGCCCCTTGTGCAGCAGGCGCGACACATAGCTTTTTTCGGGGTCGCCGCCATTGGCGGGCTTGCGGCTTTCGATGACGGCGGCCAGGCGCCCGAGGGAATCATTGGAACTCATGGGTCTTACTTGTAGATGGACTCGGGGTCTTTCAAGACCGGATCGATAGCCTTCCATGCGCCGTCCTTGAGCACGCTGAAGAAGCAGCTATGACGGCCCGTGTGGCAGGCGATGCCGGGCTCATGGCCCAGCTGCGTGACCTTGAGCAGCACCACATCGTTGTCGCAATCGAGGCGAATCTCGTGCACGGTCTGCACGTGGCCGGACTCTTCGCCTTTGAACCACAGCTTCTTGCGCGACCGGCTGAAAAACACGGCACGACCGAGCTCCGCCGTTTTCTGCAGGGCCTCGCGGTTCATCCACGCAAACATCAGCACGTCGCCCGTGCCCTGCTCTTGCGCAATCACGGGCACCAGGCCCTGCGCATCCCATTTCACTTCATTGAGCCAGTTCATGGGGCCATTGTCGGTGATCCGGATGGCATGCCGGGGCACACCATGGCACCCACCTACACATTTAAAGCGTTTTTGGCCGCTAGCGCATACGCTCCATGCGCTAGCAGCTATCAAATCAGGAGTAACGTTAGATCACATCCGCACGGGGATGCCCCGCTCGGCCATGCGCTTCTTGGCCTGGCCCACGGTGTACTCACCGTAGTGAAAGATGCTGGCGGCCAGCACTGCGTCGGCGCCGCCCTGCTGCACACCATCGGCCAGATGGTCAAGGTTGCCCACACCGCCAGAGGCAATCACGGGCACACTCACCGCGTCGCTCACGGCGCGCGTGAGCGTCAGGTCAAAGCCCGCCTTGGTGCCGTCACGGTCCATGCTGGTCAGCAGGATTTCGCCCGCGCCGCGCTGCGCCATCTCGGTGGCCCAGGCCACGGCATCCAGACCGGTGTTTTTGCGCCCGCCGTGGCTGTAAACATCCCAGCCGGCGCCCACGGGCTGGCCGTTCGCACCGATGCGCTGGGCGTCCTCGGCCGAGCGGCGCTTGGCGTCGATGGCCACCACAATGCACTGCGCGCCGTACTTGGCCGACACGGCGTTGATCACCTCGGGGTTGGCGATAGCGGCCGAGTTGAAGCTGGTCTTGTCCGCACCCGCATTGAGCAGCCTGCGCACGTCTTCCACGGTGCGCACGCCGCCACCCACGGTGAGGGGGATGAACACCTGGCTGGCCACGGCTTCGATGATGTGCAGGATCAGATCGCGCCCATCGCTGGTGGCGGTGATGTCAAGGAAGGTGAGTTCGTCAGCGCCTTGCGCGTTGTAGCGCGCGGCGATCTCGACGGGGTCGCCCGCGTCGCGCAGTTCGACAAAGTTGACACCCTTGACCACACGGCCTCCGGTGACGTCGAGGCAGGGAATGATGCGTTTGGCGAGCATGCGGTCCTTAGCCGTTCAGCGCGTCGGCACGGGCCTGCGCGGCGGCAAAGTCGAGGTCGCCGCTGTAAATCGCGCGGCCGCAGATCACGCCTTCAACGCCTTCGCTCTCGACCGCGCACAGTTGCTCGATGTCGGCCATGCTGCCCAGTCCGCCCGAAGCAATGACCGGGATGGACAGGGCCTGCGCCAGCTTCACCGTGGCGTCGATGTTGATGCCCGAGAGCATGCCGTCGCGGCCGATGTCGGTGTAGATGATGGATTCGACGCCCCAGTCCTCGAACTTCTTGGCCAGGTCCACCACTTCGTGGCCCGTGAGCTTGCTCCAGCCGTCCGTGGCGACCTTGCCGTCCTTGGCGTCGAGGCCCACGATGATGTGGCCACCGAAAGCACTGCAGGCGTCCTTCAGGAAGCCGGGGTTCTTGACTGCCGCCGTACCGATGATGACGTAGCGCAGCCCGCCGTCGATGTATTTCTCGATGGTGTCCAGGTCGCGGATGCCGCCACCGAGCTGCACCGGAATATCGCGGCCCACCTCTTGGAGGATGGACTTGATGGCGGTGTAGTTCTTGGGCACGCCGGCAAAGGCGCCGTTCAGGTCCACCAGATGCAGGCGGCGGGCGCCGGCATCCACCCACTTGCGCGCCATGGCGGCAGGGTCTTCACCGAAGGTGGTGGATTGGTCCATATCGCCTTGTTTGAGGCGAACGCAGTGGCCGTCCTTGAGGTCGATGGCGGGGATGAGCAGCATGGTGATGAAGTTCGGGGGGAGAAAAAGGGCGAGACACAGCTCGGCCCGAACGGGTGGATGTTAGGGAGTCAGGGGTTCCAGTGCAGAAAATTGCGGTACAGGGCCAGGCCGTGTTCCGCGCTTTTCTCCGGGTGGAATTGCGTGGCAAAAATATTATCGCGCGCAACGGCAGCGGCGAACCAACCGCCGTAGTCGGCCTGCCCCGCACAATGGGCGGCATTTTGCGGCACGGCGTAGAAACTGTGCACAAAGTAAAAGTAGCTGTTGTCCGGCACACCGGCCCACACCGGATGCACGGCACCGGCATGGTGCATCTGCCGCACCTGGTTCCAGCCCATCTGGGGCACCTTGAAGCGGCTCCCGTCGGGCTGGGTGCGGCCTGCCAGGTCGAACTTGAGTACGTCGCCGGGGATCAGGCCCAGGCCGGGGATTCCACCGTTGGGGCCTTCAGCGCTGTGGTCCAGCAGCATCTGCATGCCCACACACACGCCAAACATCGGCTTGGACGCAGCGGCTTCAAGCACCGATTCCTGCAGGCCCGATTCGCGCAGCTCGCGCATGCAGTCGGGCATGGCGCCCTGCCCTGGCAGCACGATGCGCTGGGCCGCACGCACGTCTTCGGGCCGCTGGGTGACGACGACGGTCCAGCCCGAGCCCTCGGCGGCGGCCTGCACGGCTTGCGACACCGAGCGCAGGTTGCCCATGCCGTAATCGACGACCGCGACAGTTTTTGCTTCCATATTCATAGCTGCTAGCGCTTATAAATCAAGCGCTAGCGCCCGATTTGACCTAAAAAATTCACAAAGAACCCTTGGTGGAGGGGATCACGCCCACCGAGCGCGGGTCGCGCTCCAGCGCCGCGCGCAACGTGCGGCCGAAGGCTTTGAAAATCGTTTCGCACTGGTGGTGCGCATTGACGCCCTTGAGGTTGTCGATGTGCAGCGTGACGCCCGCGTGGTTCACAAAGCCTTGGAAGAACTCGTACACCAGCTGCGTGTCGAGCTGGCCGATGCTGCCAGCCGTGAACTTCACGTCGATGTGCAAGCCGGGGCGGCCCGAGAAATCAACCACCACGCGCGACAGGGCTTCGTCGAGCGGCACGTAGGCATGGCCGTAGCGGCGGATGCCCTTCTTGTCGCCCACGGCGCGCGCAAACGCCTGGCCCAGCGTGATGCCCACGTCTTCCACCGTGTGGTGGCCGTCGATGTGCAGGTCGCCTTCACAGTCGATGTCGAGGTCGATCAGCCCGTGGCGGGCGATCTGGTCGAGCATGTGGTCAAAAAAACCGATGCCGGTGTGCAGCTTGGCCTGGCCCGTGCCGTCGAGGTTGATGCGCACGGTGATGCGCGTCTCGGCGGTGTTGCGGCTGACCTCGGCGATGCGGTCGGCCAGGGGATCGGTGGGCGTGGAGGTGACGAGTGCAGAGGAAGTCATAGGGAGGCTTGGAGCGCAGCCAGCATTTGTGCGTTGTCGGAGGCAGCACCTACCGTGAGACGCAGGCAATTGGTCAGCAATGGGTGCATTGTAGAAACGTTCTTGACGAGGACCTTGCGGCTTTTCATGCCCTCGTAGGCCTTGGCGGAATCCGCCACGCGGATGAGGACCATGTTGGCCTCGCTGTCCCAGCATTTTTCAATACCGGGCATCTGGCGCAATGCGTTGACCAGCAGGGTTCGCTCAGCCACCAGCTCGGCGGCCTGGGCGGCAAACACCTCGGCGTGTTCCAGGGCAAACAGCGCGGCCTCGCAGTTGAGCACGCTCACGTTGTAGGGCGGGCGCACCTTGTCGATCTCGCTCACAAACGCCGAGGGTCCGATGAGGTATCCCAGGCGCACCCCCGCCAGGCCGAACTTGCTGAGCGTGCGCATCAGCAGAACATGGGCGTTGCGCCCGGGCTCGGCCCGCATGCGGTCGATGAAGGTGCGGCTGGCGAACGGCTGGTAGGCCTCGTCCATGACCACGATGCCGCCCTGCGCGCCCGCGGCGTCGATGATGCGCTGCACCGCGCCCTCGTCCCACAGCGTGGCCGTGGGGTTGTTGGGGTAGGCGATGTAGGTGATGGCGGGGTTGTGCTGCGCGATGGCGGCCAGCATGGCGGGCTCATCCAGCTCAAAATCGGGCGTGAGCGGCACGCCGACAAAGTCCAGGCCCTGCAGCTGCGCCGACAGCGGGTACATCACGAAGCCGGGCATGGGCGCGAGCATGGTGGCGCGCTGGCCCGTGCCAGGCTGCGCACAGGCCAGGGCCAGCAGGGTGATGAGCTCGTCCGACCCGTTGCCCAGCACGATGCCGTAGCCCTCGGGCATGCCCGCGTATTTGGCCAAGGCGGCTTTGAGGTCCAGCAGGCGGTCGCCGGGATAGCGGTTGAGCGCCAATGCGCCCAGGCGCTGGCCCAGTGCGGCCTGCAGGTGCGCGGGCAGGCGGAACGGGTTCTCCATCGCGTCCATCTTGAGCATGCCGGTGGAGGGCTGCACGCCATACGCGTGCATGGCGCGCACGTCAGGGCGGATACGGGCCAGGGCCTGAAGCGGGGAAGATGGAGCGGCGTTGGTCATTCGGCAGTGTCCAGTTCGTTGGGGGATACAAGAAAAGGGTTGATGGGGCGCACGGCGTCCAGGGGCTCGTTGTGCGGCAGCGCCTCGGTCAGCAGGTAGCGGCAGCCTTGCTGGTGGGCGGACGAGAGGATCAGCGCGTCCCAGTAGCTCAGGCCATAGCGGTCCTGCAGGTCCCAGGCGCCGTCCACGGTGTACGAGTCGAGGTGCGGCGGCAGCCACACGCGCAGGCGGCGCACCTGGGCGCGCACCTGCTGCAGCACGTGGGGGCCATCAAAGCGCTGAATGGCCTGGTTGTACAGCTCGTTGAGCACCTGCGAGCTGATACGGCCACTGCGCGTCTGCCAGCAAAAGGCGATCCATTCGCGGGCCCTCGCCTGGCGCTCGGCATCCCGGTCGTCCACGCTGGCAAGCAGGATCTCGGTGTCTACAAAAATCGGGGTCGTGCTCATGGAGATCAGCGCTTGAACAAGGTTTCGCGGGGCACGTAGGGCCCGCTGGATGCCCCCCACGACTCAAAACCCAGCGCCTCGCGCATGGCCTGGGCGTAAGCATCTTCCTGGCGCATCTTCTCGGCCATCCATTCACCGAGCAACCGCGAGACGCTGCTGCCGCGCTTGGCGGCCTCCACGCGCACCCATTCGGCAACGGTGTCGTCCATGGTCACGGTGACGTTTTTCATGGGTGAAATATTACACGAACTTCGTGTAACACGAACTTCGTGTTGCTCTTTGGCATTTATGCAGCCTTGGGTTGTGACCCTTTTTGCAACATCCGGCACGCCATATCGCCCACGGTGCGCAGTGCCTCCAGGTGGGCGGGCGTCCAGTCACCCCCCACCCCAATGCGCAGGCAGTTGCGAAACCGCCCGCTGGCGCTGAACACCATGCCGGGCGCAATCAGGATCTGCTGGGTCAGGCAGGCCTCGTGCAATTGCACTGAATCGAGCGCGCGCGGCAGCTCCAGCCACAGCAGCAGGCCACCGGGCGGGTCGCTCACCCGGGTGCCTTGCGGAAAGTGCGTGGCAACGATGTGGCGCACCTCGTCCATGCGCGCGGCCACGGCAGCACGCAGTTGCCGCATGGCGGCCGCATGACCCGCCTGGGTGATGAGGTCGGCCAGCGCCAGCTCCAGCACCGCCGACTGCCCACCCGCCTGCAGGTCTTTGATGGCGCGCAGCTGGTCAGTCCAGCGCCCGGCCTCCAGCCAGCCCAGGCGTAAACCGGGCGCGAGGGTTTTGGAGAACGAATCGCACAGCATCACGTGGCCCGTGGTGTCGTACGACTTGACGGTGCGGCGCATGTCATCCACCTCGACCAGATCGTTGTAGATCGCGTCCTCGATCACCGCCACACCATGGCGCGCCGCCATCTGCGCCAGGCGCTTGCGTTCGGCCTGCGGCATGCAGCTGCCCAGCGGGTTGCTGAGCGTGGGGACGATCATCACGGCCTTGACCGGCTGGGTGTCCAGCGCCAGTTGCAACGCATCGAGCGACAAGCCATTGCGCGGGTGGGTGGGAATCTCCAGCGCCTTGAGGTGCAGGCCCTGCAGCACCTCCAGAAACGAAAAATGCGTGGGCGACTCCAGTGCCACCACATCCCCCGGCTGCGTCACAGCGCGCAGGCACAGCGCAATGCTGTCCATGCAGCCGCCGGTGATCACGATGTTCTCGGGGTCCAGGCTGCAGCCCAAACCCACGGCGTAGCGTGCGATGGCGCGGCGCGCGTCTTCGTGGCCTGAAGAGCTGGGATAGGTGCACAGCAGGTTGCGGTGGCGCTGCGCGGCGCGCACCACGGCGCGGCGCACGCGGTCGGGGTTGAACAGCTCGGGGCCCGGTGTGCCGCTGCTGAAGGAGACCATGTCCACCGGCTGCTTGCGGCCCAAAATGCGCTGACCCAGCCAATCCACCGACACCTCACGCGGGCGACGCAGGGGGCGGGGGTGCTGGGCTCTGGCAGGCTCACGGGGCGCGCTGCCACAAAGAAACCCGAGCGTGGTCGCGCGGTGACCAGGCGCGCGTCTTCGAGCCAGTGGTAGGCCTGTACCACCGTGGTCTGCGCCACCGCATGCTGCCGCGCCAGCTCGCGCACGGAGGGCAGTTTTTCGCCGCGTGCCAAGGTGCCGTTGCGGATCAGCTGCGCGAGTTGCTCCGCGATTTGCAAGTACAGCGGGGGTGCGTCATCGGTGGTCATGGTGCCATTCTGTACTGGCACCGTGTTCAACAGACAGTACAGAGGCGCGCCAGTGCGTACAGTACAGATGGGCTGGGCGGCCGCTCTGTACTGGCCCAGATCGTTCATTCCTGTGGCTGGCGGCGCTTGGCAGCTGGCCGCACAGTGAGGGCATGAACTCGCTGCACACCCCCACCCCACCGTCGCCCGCTCTGCCCCCGCAGCCTGCGGTTCCCCTCACCCTGCAGTGGAAGCGCCAGCCGCTGCCGCCCTTGCAGGCTGTCCAGGTGCTGGACTTCCGCGCAGGCGACATCGCCCTGCTGGAAGTCGAACAAGGCCGCGTCTGGGTGACCTGTGATGGCCTGCTGGAAGACTATTTTCTGGAGGCGGGCCAGCGCCTGTCGTTCACGGGGCCCGTACGGCTGCGGGTGAGTGCCGACGGCCACCGGCCTGCGCGGTTGAACTGGGCGCAGCACCGGGCGGTGGAAGGGGCGGCGTACCCACCCGCCCCGGCTGCCACACCGCAGGCGGTGACCGTGGTGCCCACCTCCTACGCTGCCGGCCGGGCCCTGCCTCGCGGCGCCATCAGCGCGGCTTGACCGGGCTCTTGAGGCGCATCTCTGCGGCCTGCGCGTGGGCCTGCAGGCCCTCGCCATAGGCAAGCTCGGCGGCGATGGTGCCCAGCACCTGGGCACCGGCTTCGCTCACCTCGATGAGGCTGCTGCGCTTTTGGAAGTCGTACACGCCCAGCGGCGAGCTGAAACGTGCCGTGCCGCTGGTGGGCAGTACGTGGTTGGGGCCCGCGCAGTAGTCGCCCAGGCTTTCAGACGTGTAGGCGCCCAGGAAGATCGCACCCGCGTGGCGCAGCAACGGCTCCCAGCGGTGCGGGTCGTTGCTGCTCACCTCCAGATGCTCGGGCGCGATGCGGTTGCTGATGGCGCAGGCTTCTTCCATGTCACGGGTCAGGATCAGCGCGCCGCGGCCGGTCAGGCTTTTGGCGATGATCTCGGCGCGCGGCATGGTGGGCAGCAGGCGGTCGATCTCGCGCTGCACGGCGTCGATGTACGCAGCGTCGGGGCACAGCAGGATGGACTGGGCCAGTTCGTCGTGTTCGGCCTGGCTGAAGAGGTCCATCGCCACCCAGTCGGGCGGCGTGGTGCCGTCGGCCAGCACCAGAATTTCGCTGGGGCCCGCGATCATGTCGATGCCCACCGTGCCAAACACGCGCTTTTTGGCGCTGGCCACGTAGGCATTGCCGGGGCCGGTGATCTTGTCGACCTTGGGCACGGTGGCGGTGCCGTAGGCCAGCGCCGCCACGGCCTGGGCGCCGCCGATGGTGAAAGCGCGTGTGACGCCCGCCACGTAAGCGGCGGCGAGCACCAGCTCGTTGCGCTCGCCCTTGGTCGAGGTGCCCTCGCCTGTTCCACCGGTCGCCACGCTGCCGCGCACGGGCGTGGGCACGACCATGATGATTTCCTGCACGCCCGCCACGTGGGCGGGGATGGCATTCATCAGCAGGCTGGAGGGGTAGGCCGCTTTGCCACCGGGCACATAGATGCCCACGCGGTCTAGCGGTGTGACCTTCTGCCCCAGCAAGGTGCCGTCTTCGTCGCGGTAGCTCCAGCTTTCGCCAGAGGCCTTCTTCTGCGCTTCGTGGTAGCTGCGCACGCGCTTGGCAGCGGCCTGCAGCGCATCGCGCTGGGCCTGCGGAATGGCGTCGAACGCGGCCTTGAAGTCGGCCTGGGTCAACTCCAGCGCCGCCATGTCGGGAGCGCTGAGGCCGTCAAAGCGGGCGGTGTACTCCAGTACGGCGGCATCGCCACGCTGTTGCACGTCGGCCAGGATGTCGGCCACGCGCTGCTCGATGGCCGCATCGGTGTCGGCAGACCAATGCAGGCGGGCTGCAAAATCAGCCTCAAAAGTGGCCGCAGCGGTGGACAGACGGGCGGGAGCAGCTACCAAAGTCATAGTGTCAGTCGGTGGAATGAATCAATTTTTTTTCAGCAGGAATGGCCGAGGCAAACGCATCGATGATGCGGCGCAGTGGTGCCTGCTTGAGCTTGAGCGCGGCCTGGTTGACCACGAGATACGAGCTGATGTCCATGATGCGCTCCACCTCCACCAAATGGTTGGCTTTGAGCGTGTTGCCGGTGGACACCAGATCGACGATGGCGTCAGCCAGGCCAATCAGCGGCGCCAGCTCCATGCTGCCGTACAGCTTGACCATGTCCACGTGCACGCCCTTGCTGGCAAAGAAGTCGCGCGCAATGCCGGTGTACTTGGTGGCGACCTTGAGGCGCGAGCCCTGTTTGACGGCGCGCTCGTAATCAAAATCGTTGCGCACGGCCACGCTCACGCGGCATTTGGCAATGCGCAGGTCCAGCGGCTGGTACAGGCCCTGGCCCCCGTGTTCGATGAGGGTGTCCTTGCCCGTCACGCCGATGTCAGCACCGCCGTATTCCACATAGGTGGGCACATCGGTGGCGCGCACCAGCACCACGCGCACGTTGGGCTGGTTGGTGGGCAGGATGAGTTTGCGCGACTTTTCGGGGTCTTCCAGCACCTCGATGCCGGCGGCAGCCAGCAGAGGCAGGGTTTCGTCAAAGATGCGGCCCTTGGAAAGCGCCAGGGTGATCATGTTGCTGCTGCTCATGCTTTTACTCGTTCGATGTCAGCGCCGATACCGCGCAGTTTGGCTTCCATGCAGTCATAACCACGATCCAGGTGGTAAATGCGGTCCACCACCGTTTCACCATCGGCCACCAGGCCCGCGATGACCAGGCTGGCCGAAGCGCGCAGGTCCGTCGCCATCACGGTGGCACCCGACAGGCGTGTAGAGGCAGAGGCCAGGCCCTCAATCACCGCCACTTTGCCGTCGACCTGGATCTTGGCGCCCAGGCGCACCAGCTCGTTGACGTGCATGAAGCGGTTTTCAAAAATCGTCTCGGTCACCGTGGCCGTGCCCTGCGCCATGCAGTTGAGCGCCATGAACTGGGCCTGCATGTCGGTGGGAAAACCGGGGTACTCGGTGGTACGAAAGCCCTGGGCCTTGAGTGTGCCGCCGCCCGCGCTTTGCACGCGGATACCGCCCTCCACCGCCTGCACGGTGGCGCCAGCTTCCCGCAGCTTTTCGATGACAGCGTCGAGATGGTCGGACCGCCCGTGGCGCAGCACCACATCGCCGCCCGTAGCCGCCACGGCGCACAAGAAGGTACCGGCCTCGATGCGGTCGGCCACCACGCGGTGGGTGCAGCCGTGCAGCGTCTCGACACCCTGGATGCGGATGCGGCTGGTGCCATGGCCTTCGATCTTCGCGCCCATGGCGATCAGCATCTCGGCCAGGTCGGAAATTTCAGGCTCCTGCGCGGCGTTTTCCAGAACCGTCTCGCCCTCGGCCAAGGCGGCAGCCATCAAGAAGTTTTCGGTGCCCGTCACCGTGACCATGTCGGTGGTGATGCGTGCGCCTTTGAGGCGCGTCCAGCCCGCAGGCAGCTTGGCGATCATGTAGCCGTGCTCGACCACGATCTCGGCGCCCATGGCAGCCAGGCCCTTGATGTGCTGGTCCACCGGGCGGGAACCAATGGCGCACCCACCGGGCAGTGACACCGTGGCCTCGCCAAAACGCGCCAGCAACGGGCCCAGCGCCAGTACCGAGGCGCGCATGGTCTTGACCAGCTCGTAGGGGGCCTCGGGGGTGTTGAGCGCTCCGGCATCGATACGGACCGTGCCGTCGTCGGCACGCTCTGCGGTCACGCCCATGTTCCGGATGAGCTTGAGCATGGTGCTCACATCCTGCAGCTGGGGCACGTTGAGCAGGGTCACGGGGTCGGCCGTGAGCAAGGCGGCGCACAACTCCGGCAGGGCGGCGTTCTTGGCGCCAGAGATCAGCACCTCGCCCTGCAAGGTACGACCGCCGCGAATCAGGAGTTTGTCCATCTCAAATCACCACAATAGGAGTCAAAAATGCCAGTAGCGCTAGTGAAATATGCGCCAGCAGCTATCAAAAAGTGAGTAATCAGGCAATCACTGCGCCTGAGCGGCCCATTCGGCCGGAGTGAAGGTCTTCATCGACAGTGCGTGCACTTCGTCGGTGTGCATTTTCGCGCCCAACGTGGCGTACACGCGCTGGTGGCGCTGAATGGCGCGCTTGCCCTCGAACTCCGGCGAAACGATGGTGGCATACCAATGGCGGCCATCACCTTCGAGCGTGATGTGTTCGCAGGCGAGGCCCGCAGCGATGATGTCTTTGAGTTGGTCGGCGGTCATGTCAGTTCCGAATTTTGTAGCCGGTGCGCAGCAGGTGTACGGCCAGCGCGCTCACGGCCAGCCAGGCGATGCCCACGATGGTGAGGCTGAGCCAGGGAGAGGTGTCGCTCTGGCCAAAGAAGCCGTAGCGGAAGCCGTCAATCATGTAGAAAAACGGGTTGAGGTGACTCACGGTCTGCCAGAAAGGCGGCAGCGACTGGATGGAATAGAACACGCCCGACAGGAAGGTCATGGGCACGATGACGAAGTTCTGGAATGCGGCCATCTGGTCGAACTTGTCGGCCCACAGGCCGGCAATCAGCCCCAGCGTGGCCAGCAGCGCCGCGCCGAGCAGCGCAAAAGCCAGTATCCACCATGGCGCCGCGAACTCCGGCCGCGCGAACGCCAGGGTGACGATGAACACCCCGAGGCCCACCATCAGACCCCGCACAATGGACGAGCCCACATAGGCCACGAACCACGCCCAGTGCGACAGCGGTGTGAGCAACACAAACACCAAGCTGCCCATGATCTTGCTCTGGATCAGGCTCGACGAACTGTTGGCAAACGCGTTCTGCAGAACGCTCATCATCACCAGGCCGGGCACCAGAAAGGCGGTGTAGCTGATGCGATCGTAGACCTTGACGTGGTCTTCCAGCACATGGCCGAAGATCAGCAGGTACAGCACGGCGGTGAGCACGGGCGCAGCGACGGTCTGGAAGCTGACCTTCCAGAAACGCAGCACCTCTTTGTAGAACAGGGTCTGCCAGCCGGTCATTGTTGTGCTCCCACGCTCGGCACTGCCGTGTCCTCGCTGCCCCCCAAGGGGACCGCGCCTTGTCCGGGGCGGCCCGGCGCAGCGGCGGGCACGCCCTCCAGGCGGATGTTGGATACCGAGGTACCGGACATCACCTGCAAAAACACATCTTCCAGATCGGGCCGTCGAATCTCCATGTCCTGCGCCTCCACCTCCGCCACGCGCAGCGCAGCCAGATGGTTTTCAATCTCTGCGGCATCATGCGCAGGCAGCTGCACGATGCGGCCGGTGACACGCGCCACAGCCGCCAGCGCCGGTGGCAACGCGGTATCGGTCTTGAACTGCAGCACGCTGCCCGAGGCGGCCTTGAGCAGCTCGGACGTGCGATTGAGCGCCACGACCTGCCCCGCCTTGAGCATGGCAATCCGGCCACACAGCGCCTCGGCTTCTTCGAGGTAGTGGGTGGTGAGCAGCACGGTGTGCCCTTCCTTGTTCAGGCGAGCGATGAACTGCCACAGGGTCTGGCGCAGTTCCACGTCCACACCCGCAGTGGGCTCGTCCAGCACGATGATGGGCGGCTTGTGCACCAGCGCCTGCGCCACCAGCACGCGGCGTTTCATACCGCCCGACAGCTGGCGCATGTTGGCATTGGCCTTGTCCGTGAGGCCCAGATTTTCGAGTAACTCGTCAATCCAGGCATCGTTGTTCTTGACGCCGAAATAGCCGGACTGGATGCGCAGCGCCTCGCGCACGTTGAAGAACGGGTCGAACACCAGCTCCTGCGGGACGATGCCCAGCTTGCGGCGAGCGTCGGCGTAGTTGCCATGTACATCGCTGCCCTGCACCAGCACGCGGCCGCTGGTCGAACGCGCCAGGCCCGCCAAAATGCTGATGAGGGTGGTTTTACCGGCACCATTGGGGCCGAGGAGCCCGAAGAACTCGCCCTCCTCAATGTCCAGATTGACCTGGTTCAGCGCCTGAAAAGGGCCTTTGGGCGTGGCAAAGGTCTTGGAGATGGCTTGAAAGGAGACTGCGGGCATGAAGCCTTTGATTTTAAGGCCTCAGCCCCTGGCGCGCAGGTGTGCCGGTTTGATGCCCCTTGCGCACACGCCCCAAGGTCCCGGCCGCGAAGGCGCGCCGGCAGCGTCGGCAATCAACGCGCCGCTGCGAGCAGGGCGTCCACCCCGTAGAGCCCCGCCATGCCCGCGAGCGCTGCGGGCATGCCTTGCACAATAAAACTCTTGCCCCCAGACAAGGCTTCGCGCCGACATTCCAGCAACACGGCCAGTGCCGATGTGTCAAAAACCGCCAAGGCATGGGCATCCACCACCACCGCGCCGTCGCGGTGCACCCGAAGTCCCTGCATGAGCATGCTCAGGCAGGCCGTGGCCTGACGGTGGGTGAGTTCGGGGGGTAGCACCAGCATGGTCAACGTGCCTCAGCCCTTGGTGCCTGCATTGGCTTTGTTGCGGGCCACCAGCGTCTCAATCAGACCGTCCATGCCTTTGGTATTGATCTCCTGCGCAAACTGGCCACGGTAGGTTTCCACCAGCCAGACGCCGAGAACGTTGAGGTTGTAGATTTTCCAGCCGGCGCCGTCGCCCGGGGTCTTTTCAAGACGGTAGTCGAGCTGGATGGGGTCACCCCGGCCCACGATCTCGGTGCGCACCAGCACGTCCTTGTCCTCGGCCGCCGCGCGCAGGGGCTTGACCTGGATGCTCTGGTCATTGACCTGAGCCAAAGCGCCCGCATAGGTACGCACCAGCAGGATCTTGAACTCGTCCTGCAGCCGCTTTTGCTGCTCGGGCGTGGCCTGGCGCCAGCCAGGGCCCACGGCTGCAGCTGTCATGCGGCGGAAGTTGACGTTGGGCATCACGGTTTTATCCACCAGCGCGACCACTTTGCTCAGGTCCCCGCTCTGGATGGCCTTGTCGGACTTCACCGTGCTGAGCACATCGGTGGACAGGCGCCTGATCAGCGCGTCGGGCGCCTCATCGGCGGCCTGGGCCGACAACGGCAGGCCCAGCGACACGCTGGTTGCCAGGCAAAGGGAAAGGGCCATGCGCCCTACGGAGCGTCGGTTCATCATGTTCAAGACTTTCAATCAGTACGGGCTGTCGCCCATGAATTCATTGTGGTGGCGCGCACCGGCGGACATACGTCGCTGCGGTTGCGGATTGCAATAAAGTGCAACCAGCGCCACCCGGGCCGCCCACCACAGGGCGGTAAGCCAAGCCAGGCGTCAGCGGGCCGGCTCTTCGGGCAAAACGCCGTCGTTGGAATTGCCCGCGTCCTTGCCGTCCGCGTTCTGTGCCTCGCCCGCCTGACTGCGCACTTGCAGGAAAACGTCGCGGGTGAAGCTGTACTTGTCCAGCGCCGCGCTGTCGAGTACGGAGCCCGCCCGCAGGAGGTTCGATCGCACCTCCACGGCACGCAGCCCATACAAAGAGTTGCGGGCAGACACCGGGTCCACATAGCTCACCACGTTGCCTTTCATGTCCACCGGCAGTGCAAGGGTGTCGCGCACGGTCGAAGGCCCAAGAATGGGCAGCACCAAATATGGCCCGGTGCCCACGCCCCAGCGCCCGAGGGTGAGGCCAAAGTCCTGCTTGTAGCGATCGATGCCCAACTCGCTGGCGATGTCGAGCACACCGCCCAAGCCCATGAAGGTGTTGACGTTCACGCGCATGAAGCTGGAGGCCGCAGCCTCGCCACGCAACTGCAACACGTTGTTCACAAAGGACCAGACGTCGCCGATGTTGGCAAAAAAGTTGCTCACCCCGGTTCGCACAGGCGCTGGTGTGATCTCTTTGTAGGCGACGGCCACCGGCTTGAGCACCATTGCATCGACCTGCTCATTGAAATTGGTCATGCTGCGGTTGTAAGACTCCATCGGGTCGCGCGGATCCGGGTTCGCCACCGTGGCACACCCGCTCAGCAATGCGGCCCCCAGCAAGAGTCCCAGCCATGCCACCACGCGCGATGTCAGAGGCCGGAGTCCAGCGCGATGGACCAGGGCTGTGTAGTTTGAGTTCATCATTTTTTTCCGCCTGTCCCTGCAGGCTTCCCGCCATCTTCGGCTTTGCTGTAAAGAAATTGTCCAATGAGGTTTTCCAGCACCACGGCTGACTGGGTTGCAGTGACCATGTCGCCTGGCGCCAGATTTTTCTCGTCCGCTCCGGCTTCGATTCCGATGTATTGCTCACCCAGCAAGCCACTGGTGAGGATTTTCAACGAACTGTCCTTGGGGAACGCATACCGGTCCTCCATCGCCAGGGTGACCCGCGCCTGGTAGGTTTTATCGTCGAACGCAATGGATTCCACGCGCCCGACCACCACACCGGCGCTGCGCACAGCGGCCTGGGGTTTGAGGCCGCCAATGTTGTCAAAACGGGCCGTGATGCGGTAACCCGACTGAAATTTCAGGCTCAGCAGGTTGGCCGACTGCAGCGCCAGAAACACCAGCGCTACCGCACCGAGCATGACAAAAAGCCCTACCCAAAGATCGTTTTTGGAGCGTTGCATTGTTTGAGATTCCTTCACCTGCCAGCATCGCCAGCGTCAGATACTGAACATCAGGGCCGTGAGAACGAAGTCCAGCGCCAGAACCGCCAACGACGCCATGACCACGGTGCGTGTGGTGGCCCGCGACACCCCTTCGGGTGTCGGCTTGGCCACAAACCCCTGCAAAAGCGCCACAAAGGTCACGGTAAAGCCAAAGACCAGGCTTTTGAGCACGCCATTGCCCACGTCTTTCCACACATCCACCCCGCCCTGCATTTGGCTCCAGAATGCGCCAGGGTCGATGCCAATCATGAGCACACCCACCACCCAGCCACCGACGACACCTACCGCGCTGAACACCGCAGCCAGCAGGGGCATGGTGATCACCCCGGCCCAGAACCTGGGTGCAAGAATGCGCTGCACCGGGTCCACCGCCATCATTTCCATGGCGCTCAATTGCTCGCCAGCGCGCATCAGGCCAATTTCTGCCGTGAGCGACGTACCGGCGCGGCCCGCAAACAACAGCGCCGTGACCACCGGGCCCAACTCACGCACCAGGCTCAACGCCACCAGCAACCCCAGGGCTTCGGATGAGCCATAGCGTTGCAAGGTGTAGTAACCCTGAAGCCCCAATACGAAACCCACAAACAGGCCCGACACCGCAATGATGGCCAGCGAATAGTTGCCCAGGAAATGCACCTGATCACGCACCAGTGACGGCCGCAGAAAGGTCGCCCCGACCAACCGCACCAGCCGGAAAAACAGGCGTGCGCCCATGCCGATGTCTGCCAGCTTGTGGCGCACAGCAAAACCGACATCCGAGGGCCGGTACCAGCTCATAGCGCCCGCCCTTCGACGGGCCCGAAGTCCTCGGCCACCGCCGAGCCCGGGTAATGAAACGGCACCGGACCGGACGGCAGGGCATTCACAAATTGGTGCACCAACGGATCAAGGCTGGCGCGCACCTCCTCCGGTGAGCCCTGGGCGGCAACCACGCCCTCGCCCAGAATGATCACGTGGTCCGCCAGTCGGAAAGTTTCTTCCAGGTCATGCGACACCACAATGCTGGTGAGTCCCATCGCATCGTTGAGCTGGCGGATCAACTGGGCCGCAGTGCCCAGCGAGATCGGGTCCAGGCCCGCGAAGGGCTCGTCATACATCACCAGCTCGGGATCGAGCACGATCGCGCGGGCCAGCGCCACGCGGCGCGCCATGCCGCCGGAAATCTGGCTGGGCATCAAGTCGCGGGCACCGCGCAGGCCCACTGCGTGCAGCTTCATGAGCACCACATCGCGGATCAGCGCTTCCGACAGGTCGGTGTGCTCGCGCAGCGGAAATGCCACATTCTCGAACACACTGAGATCGGTGAACAGCGCCCCGAACTGGAACAACATGCCCATGCGCCGACGGGCGGCATACAGCGCCGGTACATCCATCCCCCCCACATCGTGGCCATCGAACAGCACCTGGCCGCTCTGGGCCTTTTGTTGTCCGCCAATCAGGCGCAGCACGGTGGTTTTACCCCCGCCGGAAGCCCCCATGAGCGCAGTGACCTTGCCACGGGGAATCGCCAGGGTCACATCGCGCAGGATGGCGCGATCACCATACGAGAAGGTGACATTGCGCAATTCAGCGAGAAAAGTGGGCTCAGGCATGCAGAAAATAAAGTGGAGTCAATCCGGGAGGCGCCCGCTTGGCTCCAGCCCTTCGCCCAGTGGGCGTAACGCGCAATGGTAGCTGAAGACACAAAGCATACATTCATGTATGTTTGTAAAAAAAGACCCCGCGAGAAGCCCCTTCGACACGTCTTGGCCCGAGACAACCCCGGATTGACAGGGACACCGATTGTGCCAACAAAGAGCAAACACAGTTTGCGCGCTGTTTTAGCCATGCTCCATGGCTCTGCATTGATCCACCCCTCCCCAAGGTCCGAGTCAAGAAAAACGGCGCCCTGCGGCGCCGTTGACTCAAAGATCCCGCCACCAATCAGCGCGGCAGATCGGAGTAACCCATGAGGAACTCATCCACCGACCGCGCTGCCTGACGGCCTTCGCGGATAGCCCAGACCACCAGCGACTGGCCCCGGCGGATGTCGCCTGCGGCAAAGACCTTGGGCACATTGGTGGCGTAACCGCCGTCGAACTCAGTCGTGGCGCGGGCATTGCCACGGGCGTCCTTGTCCACGCCAAAGGCGTCGAGCACGGCGGCCACAGGGCTCACAAAGCCCATGGCCAGCAGCACCAGGTCGGCCTGGTAGTGTTTTTCGGTGCCGGGGACTTCGACCAGCTTGCCGTCCTTGAACTCGACCTGCACGGTGGTCAGACTCTTGACCTTGCCCTTGTCGCCCGTGAACTCCTTGGTGGAGATGGCGAACTCGCGCACGCAGCCTTCGTCGTGGCTGGAGCTGGTGCGCAGCTTGAGCGGCCAGTAAGGCCAGGTCATGGGGCGGTTTTCCACCTCGGGGGGCTGGGGCATCACCTCAAACTGGGTGACGCTGGCTGCGCCGTGGCGGTTGCTGGTGCCCACGCAGTCGCTGCCCGTGTCGCCGCCACCGATCACGATGACATGCTTGCCAGTGGCCAGAATCTGGCCCTTGAGCTTGTCGCCCGCGTTGACCTTATTTTGCTGGGGCAGGAACTCCATGGCGAAGTGAATGCCATCGAGGTCGCGGCCGGGCACGGGCAGGTCGCGCGATTGCTCGGCACCGCCGGTCAGCAGCACAGCGTCGAACTCCTTGTTCAGCTGCTCAGGCGTGATGGTTTCCTTGGCCCAGTTGGTGACCTTGGAGTCCTTGCCCAGGCCGTCCTTGGCGGCGCCAACGAACACGCCGGTACGGATGACCACGCCTTCGGCTTCGAGCTGCTTGGCGCGGCGGTCGATGTGCGACTTCTCCATCTTGAAGTCAGGAATGCCATAGCGCAGCAGGCCGCCCACGCGGTCGTTCTTTTCAAACAGCGTGACGCTGTGGCCAGCGCGCGCCAGTTGTTGGGCTGCCGCCAGGCCTGCGGGGCCCGAGCCCACCACGGCCACCTTCTTGCCCGTTTGGTGCTTGGCGGGGCGGGGCTTGACCCAACCTTCTTCCCAGGCGCGGTCAATGATCGCGTGCTCGATGGACTTGATGCCCACAGCGTCGTCGTTCACGTTGAGCACGCAGGCCGCCTCGCAAGGTGCGGGGCAGATGCGGCCGGTGAACTCAGGGAAGTTGTTGGTGCTGTGCAGCACCTCGATCGCGCTCTTCCAGTCCTGGTGGTAAACCAAGTCGTTGAAGTCCGGGATGATGTTGTTGACCGGGCAGCCGTTGTTGCAAAACGGCGTGCCGCAGTCCATACAGCGCGCGCCCTGTACCTTGGCCTGAGCGCTATCGAGCCCAATGACAAATTCCTTGTAGTGCTTCAAGCGCTCGGGCACGGGCTTGTAGCCCTCTTCGATGCGCTCGTATTCCATGAAGCCGGTAGTTTTTCCCATGACGGTGTCCTTGTTTATGAATGCTGTGCGAAGGTCTATGGCGCTGCCTTATTTGGCAGGCGCAGCTTCTTTTTTGGTAGCAGTTACCGCTGGTGTAGCGGACTCCTCCAGCACTTTTTGTTCATAAATTTCAGCCAGGGCACGCTTGTACTCGGTCGGGAAGACCTTGACGAACTTGCCACGCGAGGCCGCCCAGTTGTCCAGCAGTTCGCGCGCGCGCTTGCTGCCCGTCCAGCGGTTGTGGTCTTCCAGCAGCTTCTTGAGCTGGGCCTCATCCGTCTGGCCACCGTGCCAGATGGCGCGCGGCACCGTGGCCTCTTGCTCCGAAGCCGGCAGGATGCGCTCCAGCGTGACCATGGACAGGTTGCAGCGCGTGTCGAACTGGCCGTCTTCGTCGTAGACATAGGCGACGCCGCCGCTCATGCCCGCTGCAAAGTTGCGGCCGGTCTTGCCCAGCACCAGCACGGTGCCGCCGGTCATGTATTCGCAGCCATGGTCGCCCGTGCCTTCGACGACGGTCGTAGCACCGGACAGACGCACCGCAAAGCGCTCACCGGCCACGCCGCTGAAGAACGCTTCCCCCGTGGTGGCGCCATACATCACGGTGTTGCCCACGATAGTGTTGCGCACTGCGTCGCCGCGGAAGTCGATGCTGGGGCGCACGATGACGCGGCCGCCCGACAGGCCCTTGCCCGTGTAGTCGTTGGCGTCGCCGATCAGGTACAGCGTGATGCCACGTGTGAGGAACGCGCCGAACGACTGGCCGCCCGTGCCTTCCAGCTGGATGCGAATGGTGTCATCGGGCAGGCCTTCGGGATGGGCACGCGTCACAGCACCCGAGAGCATGGCGCCCACGGAGCGGTTCACGTTGCGCGCCACCTCGATGAACTGCACGCGCTCGCCCTTTTCAATGGCGGGCTGGCTGCGCTCGATGAGCTTGCGGTCCAGCGTGTGCTCGATGTTGTGGTCCTGCACATCCACGTGGAAGCGCGGCACTTCGGCAGGCACATTGGGCTGGGCGAACAAGCGGCTGAAGTCCAGGCCGCGCGCCTTCCAGTGCGAGAGGCCTGCGCGCATATCGAGCAGATCGGTGCGACCAATCAGGTCGTCGAACTTCTTGATGCCCAGCTGGGCCATGATCTGGCGCACTTCTTCAGCGATGAAGAAGAAGTAGTTCACCACATGCTCGGGCTTGCCCGAGAACTTCTTGCGCAGCTCAGGGTCTTGCGTGGCCACGCCCACGGGGCAGGTGTTCAGGTGGCACTTGCGCATCATGATGCAGCCTTCCACCACCAGCGGCGCGGTGGCGAAGCCGAACTCATCCGCACCCAGCAGCGCGCCGATGGCGACGTCGCGGCCGGTCTTCATCTGGCCGTCGGCCTGCACGCGAATGCGGCCGCGCAGGCGGTTCAGCACCAGGGTCTGCTGGGTTTCGGCCAGACCGATTTCCCAGGGGCCGCCGCAATGCTTAATGGAAGACCAGGGCGAAGCGCCCGTGCCGCCGTCGTGCCCGGCGATCACCACGTGGTCGCTCTTGCACTTGGCCACGCCAGCGGCGATGGTGCCCACACCCACTTCAGACACCAGCTTGGTGCTGATGCTGGCGTGCGGCGCGACGTTCTTCAGATCATGGATCAGTTGGGCCAGATCTTCGATGGAGTAAATGTCGTGATGGGGTGGTGGCGAGATCAGCCCCACACCCGGTACGCTGTGGCGCAGCTTGCCGATGTAGTTGGAGACCTTGCCGCCAGGCAGCTGGCCGCCTTCGCCGGGCTTGGCGCCTTGGGCCATCTTGATCTGGATCTGGTCGGCCGACGACAGGTATTCGGCCGTGACGCCAAAGCGGCCAGAAGCCACCTGCTTGATACGGCTGCGCAGAGAATCGCCATCCAGCAAAGGCAGGTCCACCTCCACGTTCTCGGCACCAATCACGCTCTTGAGCGTGTCGCCCTTCTTGATCGGGATGCCCTTGAGTTCGTTGCGGTAGCGTGCCGCGTCTTCACCGCCCTCACCCGTGTTGCTCTTGCCGCCAATGCGGTTCATGGCCACGGCCAGCGTGGCATGCGCCTCGGTGGAGATGGAGCCCAGCGACATGGCGCCGGTAGCAAAGCGCTTGACGATGTCCTTGGCGGGCTCGACCTCATCAATGGAGATGGCCTTGGCAGGGTCGATCTTGAACTCGAACAACCCGCGCAACGTCATGTGGCGCTTGCTCTGGTCGTTGATGAGCTGGGCGTACTCTTTGTACGTGTTCCAGTTGTTGGCGCGCGTGCTGTGCTGCAGCTTGGCAATCGCGTCAGGGCTCCACATGTGTTCTTCGCCACGGGCACGCCAGGCGTATTCACCGCCCGCATCCAGCATGGTTTCCAGCACGGGGTCGTCACCGAAGGCGGCCTTGTGCATGCGGATCGCTTCTTCAGCGATCTCGAACACGCCGATGCCTTCCACACGGCTGGCGGTGCCGGTGAAATACTTGCCCACAGTTTCCGTGTTCAGGCCAATGGCCTCGAACAGCTGGGCGCCGCAGTAGCTCATGTACGTGCTTACGCCCATCTTGGACATGATCTTGGACAGGCCCTTGCCGATGGCCTTGACGTAGTTGTAAATGGCCTTGTCGGCCGACAGGTCGCCACCGAGGTCCTTGTGCATCTCGGCCAGGGTTTCCATGGCGAGGTAGGGATGCACAGCCTCGGCGCCATATCCAGCCAGCACAGCGAAGTGGTGCACTTCGCGGGCCGTTCCGGTCTCGACCACCAGGCCTGCCGTTGTGCGCAGGCCTGCGCCCACCAGGTGCTGGTGGATGGCAGACAGTGCCAGCAGCGCAGGAATGGCCACTTGCGTGGCGCCCACAGCGCGGTCGCTGATGATCAAGATGTTGGCGCCACCCTTGATGGCGTCCACGGCCTGTGCGCACAGCGAAGCCAGCTTGGCCTCCACACCTTCACGGCCCCAGTCCAGGGGGTAGGTGATGTCGATGGTGGCGCTCTTGAACTTGCCTTGCGTGTACTGCTCGATATCGCGCAGCTTGGCCATGTCGGCAAAGTCGAGCACGGGCTGGCTCACTTCGAGCCGCATGGGTGGGTTGACCTGGTTGATGTCCAACAGGTTGGGCTTGGGGCCGATGAAGCTGTTGAGCGACATCACGATGGCCTCGCGGATCGGATCGATCGGCGGGTTCGTCACTTGGGCAAACAGCTGCTTGAAGTAGTTGTACAGCGGCTTGTTCTTGCCCGAGAGCACGGCCAACGGACTGTCGTTGCCCATGGAGCCGATGCCTTCTTCGCCGTTCTTGGCCATGGGCGCCATCAGGAACTTGATGTCTTCCTGCGTGTAGCCAAAGGCCTGCTGGCGGTCCAGCAGGGGCAGGTCAGCGGCCTGGGGCGCAGCAGCCTGGGCACCGGCTTCGATGCTGTCGAGCTTGATGCGCAGGTTCTCGATCCACTGCTTGTAGGGCTTGGTATTGACGATGTTGGCTTTCAACTCGTCGTCGTCAATCATGCGGCCTTGCTCCAGATCGATCAGGAACATCTTGCCGGGCTGCAGGCGCCACTTGCGCACGATCTTGTTCTCAGGAATCGGCAGCACACCCGACTCGGAACCCATGACGACCAAGTCGTCGTCGGTGATGCAATAGCGCGAAGGACGCAGGCCGTTGCGGTCCAGCGTGGCGCCGATCTGGCGGCCGTCGGTGAACACGATGGAGGCCGGGCCATCCCAGGGCTCCAGCATGGCGGCGTGGTATTCATAGAACGCGCGGCGGCGCTCGTCCATGGTGGTGTGCTGCTCCCATGGCTCGGGGATCATCATCATCACGGCTTGGCTGATGGGGTAGCCAGCCATGGTCAGCAACTCCAGGCAGTTGTCGAACGTGGCGGTATCGGACTGGTCGGCAAAACTGATGGGGTAGAGCTTTTGCAAGTCGGCCGCGAGCACGGGCGAGGCCATCACCCCTTCGCGCGCCTTCATCCAGTTGTAGTTGCCCTTGACGGTGTTGATCTCACCGTTGTGCGCCACATAGCGGTACGGGTGGGCCAGCGGCCACTCGGGAAAAGTGTTGGTCGAAAAACGCTGGTGCACGAGGCCAATGGCCGAGATGCAGCGCTCGTCGGACAGGTCCTTGTAATACACGCCCACCTGGTCGGCCAGCAGCAGGCCCTTGTAGACCACGGTGCGGCTGGACATGGAAGGAACGTAGTATTCCTTGCTGTGCTTGAGCTTGAGCGCCTGGATGTTGGCGCTGGCCGTCTTGCGGATCACGTACAGCTTGCGCTCCAGCGCGTCCTGCACGATCACGTCGTTGCCACGGCCGATGAACACCTGGCGCAGGATGGGCTCCTTCTTGCGCACGGTGGGCGACATGGGCATGTCCACATTGACAGGCACGTCGCGCCAGCCCAGCAGCACCTGGCCTTCGGCCTTGATAGCGCGCTCCATCTCCTGCTCGCAAGCCAAGCGGGAGGCATGTTCCTTGGGCAGGAAGATCATGCCCACGCCGTATTCGCCAGCTGCAGGCAGTGTCACGCCCACAGACCCATCGGGGGCCGTTCCAGCCCGGGCCATTTCTTCACGGTACAGCGCGTCAGGAATCTGGATCAGGATACCGGCGCCGTCACCCATCAGCGGATCGGCACCCACCGCGCCGCGGTGGTCGATGTTTTCCAGGATCTTCAGGGCCTGCGTCACGATGTCGTGGCGCTTGATGCCCTTGATGTGGGCCACAAACCCGAGGCCGCAGGCGTCGTGTTCGTTACCCGATGAATACAAACCGTGTTGTTGCAGATGCTGGATCTCGGCAGCCGTTGTGGTCATGGCGCACTCCTCATATTTTTCGCAGGGAGTGGAAGATTAGTGCATTGCAACATGATTTGGCAAGAAGATTAATTAGGGTCAGATTCCATATTTAAACCATATCACTTGGCCATTTTTTATATTGGGGACATATCAAAATCAGTAACAGCGTCACAAAGAGATAGCGCCACTTTCGCCTAAGTTTGCAATATTTTTTTTGAACGGGGACGCCCGGGTTGCCCCTGCATCACCCGACGTAGGGTCTGCCTTTGCAGTTCCTCGATGAACTCAGGGCCACCCAAGGCCCAACCGCTCAAGACCGAAGACGTCAACGCTGTCTGCTCCAACGACCCAATCCCCGCCTGCACCAGCGCCGCGTAGGCGGCCTCACGTGCAAAAGGCGTGTTGCCCAGCGCCCAGTACAAGGCATGGGGCGTCAGCAGTCGGTCGTTGCGCACACCACGCCAGTGGGCATGGCTGGACCAGGGGTAGTCAACGGCGTGCACCACGAGCCCCGCCCTCACCGGGTTGAGATCCAAGTACACCATACAGGGCAGCAGGTACCGCTCTGGCTGCAATACGGTCGACCGGTAGCGCCCTTCCCACAAGGTGCCGGTACGCGCATGACGGCGGTTGAAATACTGCACATATCGCCGCCCCACTGCCTGCATCATCTGAGGCAGCCCTTCCAGCGTAGAAGGCGTGACCAGCAAATGGAAATGGTTGTCCATCAATACATAGGCATGGACGGCGACCCCATGCCGCAGGGCGTTGTCGGCCAGCAGACCGAGCATGGTCTCAAAATCTTCTCTATCCTGAAAGATGGACTGGCGGTTGTTGCCACGCTGGATCACGTGATGGAGGTGACCCGGCAAAGTAAGGCGCGGAAGGCGGGCCATGGGGGGACGAAATCAAGAAAGGAAGAAGACGCGATGATAGACCCGCCCCAGTTCTCAAATCACCCAGTCCGGCCGCTCAGCCCACGGTCACTTGAGCCCCTGTCTCATACCAACACGCCAATGCTGATGACCGCGACAAAGGAAGCCCCCCCGTGACTTGGAGCCTTCAGCCCGCAGCATCCTCAGCGGCGGTCGTCAGCGCCTTTTCTGCGGCAGACAGGCCAAAGCGCGGCCCCAAAGCGCTATCCAAACCGAACTCGACCAGAATGGAGCGCAACCGGTCAGCCGCACTGCGCTTCTTCTGGCCGGTGAAGCGGGCAATGATGAGCTCGTTCTTCATGCTGTGCTCCCACCCCACCAGCTCTGTCACCGTCACCTGGTAGCCACTGGCTTCCAAATACAGGCAGCGCAGCACATTGGTTACCTGGCTGCCCAATTCCCGGGTATGCAGAGGATGACGCCACAGCTCGGCCAGTGGCGTACGCGCCAGTTGAAAGGCCTTGCCCTGCCGCAGGCAGGCGGCCATCTCAGCCTGACAACAAGGCACCAGCACCATGGCTCGCGCCTTTTTTTGCAGGCCAAAGGCAATGGCATCATCCGTGGCAGTGTCACAGGCATGCAGGGCCGTGACCACGTCGACTTGCTCGGGCAACTCATCGGTATCCGACGACTCAGCCACCGACAGATTGAGAAATGACATGCGGTCAAACTCCAAGCGCTGCGCGAGCTGACGGGACTTTTCCACCAGCTCGGCCCGGGTCTCGACACCGTAGATATGACCACGGCCCAGGGCTTTGAAGTAAAGGTCATACAGGATGAACCCCAGGTACGACTTACCAGCCCCGTGGTCGGCCAAGGTCGGCCCACCGCTGTCCGACGACAGTTCCGCCAGTAAAGGCTCGATGAAATTGAACAGGTGGTAAACCTGCTTGAGTTTGCGCCGCGAGTCTTGGTTCAGACGCCCTTCCCGGGTAAGGATGTGTAGCTCCTTGAGCAACTCGATCGACTGCCCCGGCTGCAACTCCGACAACTCTGGGGTCTGGGGCTTGGAATGGGGTCGGTCCTTTCGGGTCGGCGCACCAGGTGTGGGCACTGCCTTTTTCTGATTCATCGAGGGTTCTCCACATCGGTTTGCGCCGTCTTCTGCTCAAACCCACTCGGGCCGACCTCAAGTGTCTGCCAGCCCTTCATCCCCAGCGCTTCTAAAACTTCCATGTTCCTCTTAAAGATGGACTCCGCCTCGGGAAAGACTGCGACTGCACGGTCGATGCTGGCCTCACGCAACAGGTGCAGCGTGGGATAGGGCGAGCGGTTCGTACAGTTGGTCACATCATCCACATCCGTACCCGCAAACTGGAATTGGGGATGAAAGCTCGCTATCTGCAGAGTACCGCCCAAACCCAAAGAATCCAGCAACCCCTCAGCTTCATTGAGGAAGTCATTGAAATCCAGAAAATCCTGCAAGCAGTTCGGCGCCACCATCAAGGTGGTGTCACGCACTTCGGCCGATGTCCCCTGCAATGCCAAAAGCTCCTCGCGCAACAGTTGCAGCAGAGATGAAGGCTCCTGGGTCAACGTCACCGCATAGTGGACCTGGTCCTTCACATGCACCCCCTTGGCAAAAGGGCACAGATTCAACCCAATCACGGCCTTCTCCAGCCATCTGACAGTGTCATGCAAGGACCGGGCAGCCAGATCTGGCGCGCCCACGGAAGGAATGGAGGGGGATGTGGTCATGGGGCGTGCGCGTTAGCGCATTAAAACGGATGTCGATTTTACCGGGGGCTGTTGGCGAGCCAGTCCCTCCAGATTCTCCACGCACACACCCTATATTGATGACCCGTCACCGCAACACAGCGGCACCCTGCGAGGCACCACGGAGGTGGACATGGAACGTCCTTCTGCAAGGTGGACGATCAAGAAATGTAGGCCATCAACCTCGGAAAACTGCGACAGGTCATCCGTCCAACAGACGGCGCCCCGTCAAACGCTCATGCTCACGCGCGGCGAAACGGTCGGTCATGCCCGCAATGAAGTCGGCTACAGCCCTCGCTCGGACCGATGCATCCCCCGCCAACGCCTGCTGCGCAAACGCGGCCTTCATCTCCTGCGGCGCCGCAAAATAAGCGGCAAAGAGGTCGCGTACGATCTCCTGCGCCCGGCCTGTGGTTTCCATCACTTGGGGGTGACGATAGAGGTGTTTGAACAAAAACTGCTTGAGCACCTTGGAGTGTTCGCGCATGGCATCGCTGAAGTGCACCAGCGGAGGAGACTTGCGCACCTCATCCGCACTGGCAGGCGCATACAGAAGCAGGGCAGACTGCGTCGCCGCAATCACGTCGTACACCTGCGCGCTCAGCATCCGCCGGATGGCTTCGAACAACAAACGCCTTTCTCGAGACGGTTGCGCGAGATCGGGATACTCTGCCTGCGCGGTTGCCCGGTATTGGTCAAACAAGGGCACTTCTCGCAGCTGAACCAAGGTGATCAAGCCAGACCGCACGCCATCATCGATGTCGTGCGCGTTGTAGGCGATCTCATCGGCCAGATTGCACAACTGCGCCTCCAGGCTGGGTTGCTCCCGACGCAAGAATCGCCCACCGACACCATGAGGCTCTGCAACCTCCAGTTGCTGCGCGTGTATCCGAGAGCAGTGCTTGAGAATCCCCTCTCGCGTCTCAAAGGTCAGATTGAGACCATCGTACTGTGGGTAGCGCTCTTCTAAACAATCGACCACTCGCAAGCTCTGCAGATTGTGCTCAAAACCTCCGTATTCCACCATGCACCCGTGCAAAGCATCCTGCCCGGCGTGCCCAAAAGGCGTGTGTCCCAAATCGTGGGCCAGCGAAATCGCCTCTACCAGGTCTTCGTTGATTCGCAACGAGCGCGCAATGGAACGGCCAAGCTGAGCGACTTCCAGGGAATGGGTGAGACGAGTGCGGAATAAATCTCCCTCATGGTTCAAAAACACTTGCGTCTTATAAACCAAGCGTCTGAATGCTGTCGAATGAACGATCCGGTCGCGATCCCGCTGGTACTCCGTGCGGGTAGGTGCGGGTGCTTCAAGATAGCGTCGCCCCCTAGTCAAAGCGGGGTTGGACGCACAGAGGGATAGATCAGAACTTTGGATCAAAGAGGCCACGTGTGCTTAAAGTAGGGACGCTATCCGCTCTCAATTTGATAACAGCAGGCACCGTCATTCACAACAGGCGTCAATCACCTCACGCACCAGCGCATCCGGCGCAGTCCGAAGAATAGCCTTGCCTGGTTCGGCAAGCAGCACAAAACGGATCTCCCCGGCCTCAGACTTTTTGTCTATGCGCATCAATTCCAAGTAGCGGCCAGAGTTGTCCGTTGCATCCAGAATCGGCCCCTTAACAGGCAAGCCAGCCCGTTGAATCAAGGCTGTGAGCCGCTCGACAAACACTGCATCCACAAAACCCAACCGCCGTGACAACTCTGCGGCCATCACCATGCCAGCAGCTACACCTTCACCGTGCAACCAAACGCCGTAACCCATGCCCACCTCGATAGCATGTCCAAAGGTGTGACCGAAGTTGAGGATGGCACGCAGGCCCGTTTCTTTTTCATCCTGGCCCACAACCCAAGCCTTGATTTCACAGCTGCGTTGAACGACATAAGCGAGTGCATTCCGGTCTTTCGCTAACACACCATCCATCGAACCCTCAAGCCATTCCATAAATTGCGTGTCTGCTATGGGTCCATATTTGATGACCTCCGCCAAGCCCGCGCTGAGTTCACGGGCTGGCAAGGTCTCCAACATGCTTAAATCGCAAATCACCAACTGCGGCTGATAGAAAGCCCCAATCATATTTTTGCCCAATGGATGATTAATTGCCGTTTTCCCGCCCACAGAAGAATCTACCTGCGCCAACAATGTTGTTGGTAGCTGAACAAACGGGATGCCTCTCATGTAGGTGGCAGCGGCAAAACCAGTCAAATCTCCGATCACACCGCCACCAAGGGCAAACAATACTGTTTTTCGGTCACATTCCCATGTCAGCATGGAATCGAAAATTCTATTCAAAGAATCCCAGTTTTTATAAATTTCACCGTCTGGAAGCTCAATGACGTGTACTTTTTCGAAAAATTTCCCCAACGGGTTGATCACTCGAGGCAAATGTAATTTCGCAACGACCTCGTTTGTTATGACAACAGCTGTCTTTGTAGATATATCGAGACTCAAAAGAGACGCAGACAAATCAACATCATTTTCAATAGCGATGTTATATTTTTTATCCACCAAATCAATGTGCACCAAATTCATGTCTTTACCACCGAAATACAATCCAATCGCCCCAGCGAAAAAGGCCAACTTCTAAAGTTGGCCTTTTAAATCAGTGAATATCTCTATTTAAGGACAAACAACAGCCCCACCATCTTTAATGGTTAGAGATACGGTTTGCTTGACCAATTTCGAATCATAGATATCAATTGGAACCACCTTATCAGCAGTCACGCAGCGGGCCCCACCTCCAGGGACAGTAACTGTCAGTGTGTTTGCCGCTATCGAAACAGTTGCGTAAGCAGCATCTGCAGGACTGATCAAAGGTGTATACGGAGCAGTACCGCCCGCAATTAAATATGTCACAACAGTACTAGTGGCACTTTTCTCATCAACGGTCTGACTCGCAGGAGAAACTTGCAAGACGCTAGTATTGACGGTAACGGAAACAATCACCGATTGACCCGCAGCATCCGTGATGGTGACGCTTGATGCGCCCGAAGCAAGCAATGCAACCGACACAGAAGACCCAGACACACTTGCCGTAGCCACCGATGTGTTACTAGAGTTAACAGTATAAGGGGCAACACCCCCGTTAATTGCAATGCTATTCGCTGTGGCGGCAGGTCCAGTGATAGATGTAGGAGACGCTGACAATGTGCTTACTTGAACCGTAACTGTGACGCTCAGCGTCGCACCTGCAGCATCAGTAATCAGCACCGTCGAGCTACCTGCTTTGGATTGCCCCGTTACAGTTACCGTCGATCCAGAAATTGAAGCGACCACGACTCCAGAATCCGAACTGTTAACAGAATATGGAGCTACTCCGCCCCGTATATTAAATTGAAGCGATTGATTCGGCTTCAAAGTGATGGCAGTGCCCGCACTACTCGCGAGTGGAACCGCCTTAGCCGTAACTGTAATCTTCACTTGCTGAACAGGCAAACTCTCATCGTATACGGTGAGTGTAGAAGTGCCATCGCTATTTCCAGAAATGAACAAAATGCCATCTGGAGACAACATAGCGCTGACGGATGCATCGGAACTGATCACACCGTAAGGTCCCTTCCCACCACGAACCTCAACACCGGTAGAACCACTGGCCCCAACTGGAAGACTAATAGCGTCAATGGGAGGATAAACTCGCAAGGTAGCAGAAGGACCATTTGGCGTGCCACCGCCCCCACCACCACCGCCACAAGCCGTCAAAAAGAAACCGACAGCAACAAAAAGCAATGCTTTAAGAAAATTTTTCATAATCACCTACACAGTTAACCAATTAACGTTTCGAACCACTGTCCGAAATTACCTTTGGCGTAATAAAAACCAACATCTCACGCTTGGTAGACTCTTTGGTCCGACTTTTGAACAAATTACCAACCACAGGTACATCACCCAGAAGGGGCACCTTGTTTTCCTGATTGGTTTCTTCCATTTCGAAGATACCACCGATAACTACCGTACCACCATTTTCAATCAAAATTTGTGTTTTGACATGTTTGGTATCAATCGCAACACCCTGTGTGGTGGTCTCTCCCCTACTATCTTTGTTCACATCTAGATCAAGGATGATATTACCCTCTGGAGTAATTTGCGGGGTTACTTCCAGCTTCAATACAGCCTTCTTGAAGGCCAAAGTTGTTGCCCCGTTAGGCGCTGTCACTGCATAGGGGTATTCCGTACCTTGTTCAATCAATGCCTTGGTTTGATCTGCTGTAATAATTCGTGGACTTGAAACAATTCGACCCTTTCCATCGGCCTCCATCGCTGACAGTTCCAACGTCAAAAACCGGTTAGCAGCAGAATTGAAGATGGAGAGAGCAAAACTGCCCACGCTACTTACATTAGACAAACTAGCAGGGAGGTTTACAAAATTCCCACTAGTACTGGTCGTTCCACCTGCACCGCTGGAGGCAACAGCATTGTCGTACGATGTGCCGAATGCCGCTCGATTGTTGCCCCCAAGTCCATAACCTCCGTCGCCCCCACGATTTGCACGAAGATCAGTCCCCCCCAAACGAACGCCGAGCGACCGACCAAACGAATCACGTGCCTCCACAATGCGCGCCTCAATCAATACCTGACGAACTGCCACATCCAAACTTGCCAATAGAGACCGCACCTCTTCTAACTTACTGGGTGTGTCCGTCACGAACAGTTGATTGGTTCGAGGTTCAGATATTACGCTCCCACGTTCAGACAGAAAGCGGGTTGCACCACCGCTACCACCACCAGATGATGTTAGTTGGGTAACAATATCAGCTGCCTTAGCATAATTTAACTGATAGGCCTGCGTTTTTAGTGGTTCTAATTTTTGTATCGCCTGAACAGCTTCAAAATCTTTCTTGGTTCTGGCATCAATTTCATCTTTCGGTGCAATCCACAATACTGATCCCGTCTTCTTCATGCCTAAGCCCTTGGCATCCATAATAATTTGAAGAGCTTGATCCCAAGGTACGTCTTTCAGCCGCAGCGTCAAAGCACCCGTCACCGTATCAGAAGTAACGATATTAAAATTGGTAAAATCAGCAATTACTTGCAGTAAAGATCTCACCTCAATATTCTGAAAATTCAACGAAAGCTTTTCACCCGAATAACCAGGCCCTTGAGTCAACTTGCTAAGATCAATTTTTCTCTGACGAATTTCCACAACAAATTGGTTGTCGCTCTGGTACGCGCTATGTTCCCAGTCCCCGCTTGATTCAATGGTCATGCGAACACGCTCACCTGTCTGGGTCGTGCTCACGACCTGGACGGGAGTGCCGAAATCTGTAACATCTAGACGTCGGCGCAACCCCTCAGGCAGGGAAGTCCGCATAAACTCGACCACAATGCCCTTTGGTTGCTTTTGTAGATCCACACCAACTTGATTGCTTGCGAGGTTTACAACCACTCTTCCAGATCCGTCTGCACCTCGTCGGAAATCAACATCTTTCAGAGGGAGAACATCGTTATTTTGGCTCTCAGAAAAAGCAATCGCGGGAGCGGCACTTAAAGTGGTGGCTCCTACAACAGGATCCAAGTAGATAATTAAAGATTTCCCAGAAACATCAACTCTGTATGAGGTAGGAGATTTCAAGTTCAGCACAATACGAGAACGCTCTCCAGCCTGAACAATGTTTACGCCCTTTAAATTGCCCAAATTCACATCATAAGCAGACTTGCCAGTCGCATTCGTCACCCCCAAAAAATCGAGTGCAATTCGGGCGGGAGATTGAGTCGCAAAACCAGCCGGAGGAGCCGTGACATCACTTGCAAAATCAATTTTCAGCGTTTCAACGCCACCTTGAACACTGGCAGAAACAGCATTGATAGCGCCTTGCGCAGCCACACCCAAAGAGAGAATGGCCATCGAAGCACCAACGATAGCGCCACGGCAGCGACTTACAAAAGAACCACTGTTATGTTTCATTTTTTACCCTCTTGCAGATCAAGCGACGTTGAGCGCTCTATCCAATCCCCGGTTGCATCCTGCGCAATTTCACGCAGTTGAATTACATTCTCAGTTATTCGAATGACTTTTCCATAATTTTGGCCCAGATAATTACCTACTTTGACTTGATAAATTAAATTATCAACCTTGAGCAAAGCAGTTGGTGCACCTGTTTTATTCAGGCTACCGACCATTGCCATGGCATCCAAAGGAAAAGCTTCCAGAGGTTCTTTTCGTCTTGCCATTTCCGGGGCGATCAAAGCCGCATTAGATGCCACTTGCGTGGAATCTCTTCGCAATGCCTGAGTCAACTTGCTCTGATTAAAGGGTTCGACAACCCCTTCTTGTGAGTAAGGTTCCGGAATGAATTTTTTAGGCTCAGTTAATGGTGTAACAACAGGCCTCGTATTGGCTCGTTGCTCTGCCATCCACTGACGCAACTCATCTTCACCAGAAGGGCCACATCCAGCCAGCACCATTGCAAGCAATGGGATGAGTGAGCCACGACAAATAATTTTCATTTCGCGCCCCCTGCCTTCTTCTGAGCCTGGATCTCTTCAGGGTCCAGATATCGGAAAGTGCGAGCCGTAGCGTCCATCACCAAACCATCGCGAGCCCCAGGGGCAATTGAAATATTATTGAGGGTCACGATGCGTGAAAGATGTGCCACATCCGAGGCAAAAGAACCAATATCGTGGTACTTACCCGTTACGCGAATTGAAATAGGCAGCTCAGCATAGTAATCCCTGGCAACAACCTGACCAGGCTTAAAAAGATCGAATTGCAAACTCCGTCCCAAGCCAGACTGATTGATATCAGACAGCAATGCAGCCATTTCGGCCTTGCTAGGCAGTTGCTTTTCCAACTGAATAACATACTGTTGAATCTGCTCTCTCTGCTTCTTCAAAGCATCCAAACTCACCGCCTTAACCAGTTTTTTCTGATAATCAGTCCGTAATGCAACCTCTTTGTTGCGCTCGCCATCCAGTTGTACTTCGTAGTCCTGCAAAAAAGCAAACCAAGCGACTGCCGCAACGGCGCCAGCTATAAAAACACACAAGAAAACTTTTGGCAGAATGGGCCAAAGGGAAGGATCCTTGGTGTCAAGATTTTTAAATTGCCGCTGAACTACGTCAATCCGTTCGGCAAAGTTAATAGAATTTTCTTTTTTACTCGCCATTTCACTTCCCTCCCGACGAAGCCGCAGCAGCTATGGTTTTCTGTGCATCACTCGCCCGAACCAGTTGAAATTTGAGATTAAAAGAAGAAACTCGCCGCTGATCACGCTGAGTCAGTGAGACGGTGCTGGCGGTAATCTCACTCAATTCAGGCTTGGCAAGCCAAGGTGTATTGTTGGCAAGATTTCGCAACAGCTCTGAAATCCGTTCGTTAGACTGGGCCATGCCCTGCATAGTGATTGTTTGCCCAGCCTGTTTAATTGCAGTAATGTAGACACCATCCGGCAATTGCTTGACTAATTCAGTCAGCAAGTGCACAGGCAAATTTCTGTCTGATTGGAGATCTTCAACCGCTTTTTGCCGCGCGCGCAACGATGCAATCTCATCTTCAATGGATGCGATTTCTTTTATTTGCCCTTCAAGAACCTTAATCTCGCTTTGTAGAAAAGCGTTCTTATTTTGCTGATCCGTAATCATCATCTGGAACCACCAATAGATAGCACCAGCGATTACCAGCCCGAAGAGAAATGACGCAAACATCGTGGCCTGAAAGGCTTCCTTGCGACGTTTGCGAGCCTCCTCTCGGTGAGGGAGTAAATTGATCAAGATCACAGCAAAAACCTCCGCATGGCCAGCCCACAAGAGGTCAAGTAAGACGGCGCCTCACGCACCATTTTTTTCAACCGGACGGAACTTCCTATTTCCATTCCATCAAACGGGTTGACCGCACTGCACGCAAAGCCGGTCTGCTGAGTTACGGCCTCAGTCAGACCTGGCAAGGGAGCGGAACCACCCGCAAGCATGATGTGATCGACTCGGTTATGTGGCGTACTGGTAAAGAAAAACTGCAAAGCCCGTCCGATTTCCTGTGCCATGCTTTCGACAAATGGACGTAGCACTGCAGACTGATAGTCTTCAGGAAGGTCGCCGTTGCGTTTTTTGCTCTCGGCTTCTTCTACTGAAAAACCGTACTGACGCACGATCAATTGGGTCAACTGAGCTCCGCCAAATGCTTGATCGCGGTCATAAAGGACTTCTTCGTTGCGAATAACCTGCATGCTCGTTGTCAGAGCACCCACTTCGAAAAGTGCCACCATCGCATCAACACCCTTGTTGGGCAGCGCTTCAATCAGCCGCCCTGCGGCAAGACGGGAAGCGTGGGACTCTATATCGACGACTACGGGCTTTAATCCAGCAGCCTCCGCAAGGCCCTGCCTGTCTTGAACTTTCTCACGGCGAGACGCAGCAATAAGCACATCCACATCGCCCGGCGCATTCTTACTTGGCCCGATCACGCAAAAATCCAGACTCACTTCATCTAGCGAGAACGGTATGTACTGATTGGCTTCGGATTCGACTTGGACCTCAAGCTCTTGCTCGGACATCCCCCCTGGCAGCGTGATCTTCTTGGTGATGACGGCCGAAGGCGGCAGTGCAAGTGCGACATTCTTTGTCCGCGTCCCGCTTTTCTTTACCAGTCTGCGCAAAGCATCCGCGACTTCGTCAAATTTTTCGATGTTGCCATCGGTGATCCAGCCACGCTCAAGCGGCTCGATTGCGCAACGCTCTAGCACCAGGCTGCCCGCCTGGTCACGCCCCAACTCCACCAGCTTGACGCTGGAGGAGCTGATGTCGATTCCCAGCAGCGGGGCTGACTGGCGACTGAACAAAGACCCCATTGAGATCAAGATTGGTCCCCTGTAACTTGCCAAAATGAGGCAACAAAACTTAACACTTCACATGAATGCTATCAGTAAGATAGTTCTCCAGCAAAGATTTTTCCCGTTGTAACGCCTGTCGAGCGTTGCCAAAAGCAGACGAAATTTCTGCGCTTGGCAATACCCTTCAGCAATGGCCGGATGCCTTTTGGCAGCTCTGCAGCGCACAGATTTGGAGATTTCCGGTACCCACCGGGCAGACATTTTTATAATGGGCGGCCTTACCCACCCGGAGCGATATGCCGCCCTCTCCCTCGAAGCCTTCCGACAAGTCGGACGCATCCTCCGCTCGCCACCGCCCTAGCTGGCTTCGCTGGTTTGTTCGCATCACCTTGTGGATGTCAGGTCTGGCCGCCGCCGCTGCCATGGGGCTGGCACTGACGATCGCTGTGGCGCTGTCGGTGGCGTATCCCAATCTTCCAGACATCTCGGATCTCGCAGACTATCGACCCAAGCTCCCTTTGCGGGTGTACTCCGCAGAAGGTGCTCTGCTGGGCGAGTTCGGAGAAGAGCGCAGGAACCTCACGCCGATTTCAGAGATCCCCAAGGTCATGAAAGACGCCGTCCTTGCCATCGAAGACGCGCGCTTCTTTCAGCATGGCGGCGTCGACTATAAAGGGGTGTTGCGCGCTGGATTGGCTAATTTGGGGCGTGTAAAAAGTCAGGGTGCGTCCACCATCACCATGCAAGTTGCGCGTAATGTTTACCTGTCATCTGAAAAAACATTTACACGCAAAATTTACGAAATCTTACTGACATTCAAATTGGAGCACTTACTGACCAAGGATCAGATTCTTGAGATTTACATGAATCAGATTTACTTGGGCAATAGGGCGTATGGTTTTGCCGCAGCTTCCGAGGCGTATTTTGGCAAGCCACTGAAATCCTTGTCGATCGCCGAGGCTGCCATGCTTGCCGGTTTGCCTAAGGCGCCATCGGCTTACAACCCCGTCAGCAATCCCAAGCGTGCGCGTATTCGACAGCAATACATCATCGAGCGCATGGAGGAAAACGGATTTATCACCGCGCCACAAGCAGCTGAGGCGAAGAAAGAAGACCTCAAGATTCGAACCGGCCCGGACAACACCCGCGTTCATGCGGAGTACGTGGCTGAAATGGCGCGCCAGCTGATCTTTGCGCAATATGGCAACGAAGCTTACACACGCGGGCTTAACGTTTACACCACCCTGAATGCGGCTGAGCAAGAGACTGCCTATGGTGCCTTGCGTCGCGGCATCATGGACTATGAGCGACGCCAACAGTACCGGGGACCAGAGAAGTTTGTGACCCTTCCCAGTGTGCCGCAGGAAGTGGAAGACGCCATTGACGATGCTCTGGCCAACCATCCGGACAATGGCGATGTGCTCTCTGCCGTGGTGCTGGAGGCATCACCGCGGAAGATCCTTGCAGCGCGCGCCAATGGGGACACTCTGGAAATTGCCGGGGATGGGCTCAAGCCCGCGCAATCAGGGCTGAGCGACAAGGCACCGCCAAACATCAAGATTCGTCGCGGTGCCGTGATTCGTGTGGTCAAGACACCCAAGAACGCATGGGAGATCACACAACTCCCCGAGGTGGAAGGAGCCTTTGTCGCGCTTGATCCCCGCAACGGGTCCATCCGGGCCCTGGTCGGGGGCTTTGACTTCGACAAGAACAAGTTCAACCACGCGGCACAGGCATGGCGCCAGCCCGGCTCCAGCTTCAAGCCGTTCATTTATTCTGCGGCCCTCGAAAAAGGCTTCACCCCCGCCACCGTCATCAATGACGCGCCGCTCTTCTTTGATGCCGGGGTCACTGGGGGACAGCCCTGGGAGCCCAAAAACTATGATGGCAAGTACGATGGGCCAATGAGCATGCGCACGGGACTGGCAAAGTCCAAGAACATGATCTCGATCCGCATCCTGCAAGCTGTAGGGCCCAAAACTGCACAGGAATGGGTCGGCCGCTTTGGCTTTGACCCCGAGAAGCACCCCGCCTATCTGACCATGGCCCTGGGCGCGGGATCGGTCACGCCATTGCAGATGGCGTCGGCCTATTCGGTCTTCGCCAATGGGGGCTACCGCGTGAACCCATGGTTGATCGCCAAAGTCACCGACCACAAAGGCCGTGTGATTTCCGAGACCACACCTCCGGTCACTAGTGAGCAGCCCCGAGCCATTGATGCGCGCAATGCATTTGTAATGAGCAGTCTTCTGCAAGAAGTGACCCGATCCGGAACCGCTGCCCGAGCACAAGCCACGCTCAAGCGGCCGGATTTGTATGGGAAAACCGGAACCACCAACGATTCAGTCGATGCCTGGTTTGCAGGCTTCCAGCCCACCATCGCGGCCGTCACATGGATTGGCTATGACACACCGCGCAATCTCGGCAGCCGAGAAACAGGCGGGGGCCTCAGCCTGCCTGTCTGGATCAACTTCATGGAGCGTGCACTCAAAGGCGTGCCAGTCATGGAACCCACGGTTCCAGCGGGGGTGGTCAACGTCGGAGGAGAATGGTTCTATGAGGAATATGCCCGCAACGCAGGAGTTGCCAGCATGGGCCTGGAAGACCGTTCCGCGTCTCCGGCCATCGCACCTCGGACACCGCCACCCTCCGAAGAGCGCAGCCGAATTCTGGATTTGTTCCGCAACTAACCTTGTCGCCCGCCCAGCCTTTGCGCCCGGGCGGGTGGCTCGCTCAAGCGGCAAACTGCAAGGGTGTGCCAGCCTGCTCGGTGGCATCGCCGCTCAGGCGCCCGAAAAACTCTCCCGCCCCCTTGGTATCCTGCCAAGTGCTGCCGTCGAAACGATAGTGGTAGCCCCCAGAGCGGGCGGCCATCCAGACTTCATGCAGTGGCTTTTGCAGATTGATCACGATCTGGCTGCGATTGGGAAAAGTCAGTGTCACCATGCTTCCCGAACGCTGGCTGTCCACATCGGCATCCGTGGTGTCGTTGATGCGGTCGCAACTGCGCTCGACAGCAAGCAGCAGTTTCTCGGCGTGGTCGATGAATTCGAGGTCGGTCATTACAATTTACGCATGTTGAAAGCTCACCAAATTCTAGTCAGGACATTTGTCCTTGCTGCCAGTACGGCAGCCCTCCTTGGCTGCGGCCAGCGGGGCCCGCTGTATCTTCCCACCGCTTCCGCAGCCGGCCAACGTGCCACGCTGCCGCAGACACTCACTCCAGGCAACAACGCTGCCACTGCGGCGCAAGCGCCCGCCACCACCGCCTCAGAACCTCGCTGAGCTGCCAGAGCGCTTGCACCTCCATGCAGGCAATACCGTTTCACTTGATTTCCATCAAGCACAAACCGTAAGGGTAATCGTACAGTCTGCGCTTTATTGCACAGCAGGACAGCCATGGCCCTGGAACTCTATCGCGACAAGAATCACGCTTGCCTGATGTTCACCGACCTCATCGAGGAGGACGGCCAGGCCGTACAGGCCAATCAATTCCTGATCGTGGACGACGATACGGGTGCCATCATCGACCCGGGCGGCAACCTCGCATTCAACGAGTTGTTCATGGGGATGACCAAACATTTCCCGCCGCACAAACTGTCGTATGTGATCGCGTCACACGCTGACCCGGACATCATCGCTTCGCTGGACCGATGGATGACCAGCACCAAGGCGAATCTTGTGATCTCCCGTGTGTGGGAACGTTTTGCCCCCCATTTCACCAAGGTAGGCAAGACGGAAAACCGCGTGATCGGCGTACCCGACGGCGGGGGCCACCTGCCTTTGGGCCGCCACGAACTGGTGCTGCTCCCGGCGCATTTCATGCACTCCGAAGGCAACTTTCATTTCTACGACCCGGTCAGCCGCATTCTGTTCACGGGAGACCTGGGCGTGTCGATGATGTCGGGTGCCGAAGCCCGGATCCCGGTCACCGACCTGAAGGCGCACATCCCGCGCATGGAAGGCTTCCATCGCCGCTACATGGTTTCCAACAAGATCCTGCGCCTGTGGGTGAGGATGGCGCGGCAACTCGACATCTCCATGTTGGTTCCGCAACATGGAGCGCCGATCATGGGCAAAGAAGCCATCAATGACTTCTTTGAGTGGATCGAGAACCTGATGTGCGGCATTGACCTTTTCGACGACCGCGCCTACCAGATTCCCACCGCTTACATCGACCCTGTGACTCGACAGATGCGCCCAGCACTGCGGGCAGTCAACGGCTAAATTTTAGCCAAATCGGCTGCTAGCGCATGATATTCGTGCGCTAGTAGCTATTAATTTCAGAGCAATCCATGGGTCATGGTGAACCCACGGCGGACCGTCTGGACGCAGCACCTGCCGGGGCAGATCTGCGCTTTCGCAGCCGCTGCCAGATGCGCCAACCCAGCAGCGTGCCCAGGATGGCCGCATACACCGCCACTTCGCCAAAATTATTTTTACCCGCGCGCATCCAGAAGAAGTGCAGGATACCAAGCCCTGCCACGGCATATACCGCGCGGTGCAGCACCTGCCAGCGCTTGCCGCCCAAGGCCTTGATGGCACGATTGAACGACGTGCCCGCCAGCAGGGTCAGCAACAACAGGGCCAGCGTTCCCACCAGGATAAAAGGCCGCTTGGCGATATCGCGCAAGATGTCCGCGAGGTCGAACCCCATGTCGAACCAGCTGTAGCTCAACAGGTGCAATACGCCGTAAAAGAACACAAACAAACCCAGCATCCGCCGAAAGCGCGCTAGCTGCGGGGTCGATGTAATCACACGCAACGGCGTCACAGCCAGCACCAGACACAAAGCCCGCAACGTCCAGTCGCCAGTGGCACGGATCAACGCCTCTGCCGGGTTGGCGCCCAGCAGATTTGCGACCGTCGCGTACACAAGCCATGCCAGAGGAAGCAGGCACAACACGAACACCACGGGTTTGGCCAAGGGGCGTAGCAATAGTTTTCGCATGGCGATCAGGGTCTTTCCCGAACTTAAACCGACGGATACAGCCGAAAGGTCAATGAACGTCAGTAGAACTTCTTCAGGTCCATGCCCGCATAGAGCTGGCCCACCTGGGCTTCATAGCCGTTGAACATCAGCGTCTTGCGCTTCTTGGCAAACAAACCATCCTCGCCGATGCGCCGCTCGGTCGCCTGGCTCCAGCGGGGGTGGTCCACATTGGGGTTCACGTTGGAGTAAAAGCCGTACTCCTGCTGGGCGGCCTTGTTCCATGCCGTGCCAGGTTCTTTCTCCACAAAGCGGATCTTGACGATGCTCTTGGCGCTTTTGAAACCGTACTTCCACGGCACCACCAGGCGCACGGGCGCGCCGTTCTGGTTGGGCAGCACCTCGCCATACATACCGAATGCCAGCAGTGTCAGAGGGTGCATCGCTTCATCCATGCGCAGGCCTTCCACATAAGGCCAGTCCAGCACACGCGAACCCACAAAAGGCATCGTTGCCTTATCGGCCAGCGTCACAAACTCGACGTACTTGGCGCTGCCCTGGGGTTCCACCCGCTTGATCAGCTCGGCCAGCGAATACCCCACCCAGGGGATGACCATGGACCAGCCCTCCACACAGCGCAGGCGGTAGATGCGCTCTTCCTGTGCGCTGAGTTTGATGAGGTCTTCGATGCCGTATTTGCCGGGTTTCTTGACCAAGCCCTCGACCTCTACCGTCCACGGTGCGGTTTTGAGCGTATGGGCGTTGCGGGCTGGGTCCGCCTTATCGGTACCGAACTCATAGAAGTTGTTGTAGGTGCTCGCATCCTTATAGTCAGTGAGCTTCTCCATCGACATCGCGCCGGCCACGGCCGACTTGGCGCCGGCCAATGCGGCCAGCTTGCCAGGGCGCGCCACTGCAGCCTGCTGCGCCAGCGCCTCACGGCCAGCCCAGGCCGCCATCGCGGCCCCAGCGGCTCCTCCCGCCATGAGCTTGAGCATCTGGCGACGGTCTTCATAGACCGCGCGCGGTGTGATTTCAGAGGGGTGCGGGTGGTTAAAACCCGAGTCGCGCGGTGGGATCAGCATAGGGGGCTCCGGTCATTGCATGGTTGAAACAGCTGTGCGGTAGAGCAAGGCAACTGTAAGTTCGTTCCCTGGACCGCTCAGGTTACACCGAAGACGCAATAGTTATTACCCGACCCCGAATGCCCGACGCCCCCTTAAACCATCACAGCGTTCCGTAACTGTGCAGCCCGCTCAGAAACATGTTCACGCCCAGGAACGCGAACGTGGTCACGGCCAAGCCCACCAGCGCCCACCAGGCGGACACGGAACCACGCAGGCCCTTCATGAGGCGCATGTGCAGCCACGCTGCGTAATTCAGCCAGACAATCAACGCCCAGGTCTCCTTCGGGTCCCAGCTCCAGTAGCCACCCCAAGCCTCGGCAGCCCACAGGGCGCCCAGCACCGTGGCGATGGTGAAGAACGCAAAACCCACGGCGATGGATTTGTACATCACGTCGTCCAGGATTTCGAACGACGGCAGGCGCGCGGCAATGCGCTTGCGGCCCAGCAGGATGCCCGCCACGATGAAGGCCGAAATGCCGAAGTACACCATCCAGTAGCTGCCGCCGTTTTCGGTAGCGCCCTGGCGGAACACGATGGGCTCAAAACACAACACCACGCCCAGCAGCCACAGCGGCGCCAGTTTGTACCAGCGGGTTTCCGTGGCCTGTTGTTTGATCAGGTAGGCAAACGCCACCATGGCCGACAACGCAAACGTGCCATAACCAATGAAGTTGGCGGGCACATGCAGCTTCATCCACCAGCTCTTGAGCGCCGGGACCAGTGGCTGGATCTCATGCGCCTCACGCACCACGGTGTACCAGAGCAAGAAGCCCACGGCGGCACTGACCACCAGCATCACAAAGCCGCCCAGCGCGCGCGTGTCGTACTGTTGTTCGTAGTACAGATAAAACGCCGCCGTCATCCAGCAAAACAGCACGAACACTTCGTACAGATTGCTGACAGGGATATGTCCGATATCGGGGCCAATGAGATAGCTTTCATACCACCGCACCAGCGTACCGATGAGCGCCATGGCCACGGCCACCCAGGCAATACGTGAGCCGAGCATGCTCATGGTCTTGCCCTCGCCCCGCGAGAACATGCCCACCCAGTAGAACGCCGTGCTGATGAAAAACAGCATGCTCATCCACAGGATGGCCGACTGACTCGACAGAAAATACTTGAGGCCAAACACCGTGTCCGCCCGCGCCAGGCTACCCGCTCCGTCTTGCTGGTACAGGCCAATCGCCAACAGCGCCACCGCCACCACGATGAGCATCAGCGCCCGCAGCGGCCGCCAGAACCAGCCCAGCCAGATCGTGCACGGAATGGCGCCCAGCAGGATGCCCTTTTCGTACACGTCCATGAAGCTGCCATACCGCTGCAGCGTATACAAACCGCCCACGGCCACGATGGCAGCAAACAGCCAGTCAAACCAGTTTCGGCGGGTGAAAAAACCTTCGTTCAGGGTGATCGTGGTGGTCGTCGCGGTGTTCATGCTGTGCCTTCGCGGGGCAACGCCCCGATCAGTTTTTGTGCGAGCTGTACAAACTCTTGGTCGCCATCCATGGTCTTGCGATTGGTCGACAGGGCCATGGTGGCGTGCGTGTGGCCGTCCTGCGGTGCCACCCAGACCCACACGCGACGCTCGCGGATGTAGAGCATGGCAAAAACGCCCAGGATCAGCAAGGCGCAGCCCAGATAGACAACATTCTTGCCAGGGGCTCGCGCCACCTGGAAGACGCTGGCCTGCACCTGGGTGAAGTCCTTGAGTTCAAAGGCCATGGGCGCGGGGTAGATTTGCGCATCGCTGAGCGAGAGCACGGCCTGGGTCATGAAACCCTGGGTTTGCTCGTTTTGCGGCAACGGCGGAAGACCGGCGCGCTGGCGGGACAACTGGGCCACCTCGAACAGGGTGCCGTTGAGAATGCGCACCAGCACCTCGCCCGCCCGCGCACGCTCGGCCTCGGGCACATTGGCTTCCATAAAGTCCGACACGGCTTGCAACCCCCCGTGGGTTTGCCATCGACCATGCCCTTGCCCGCAAACAACGCCAACGCGCGCACGGCAGATTGCTGCAATTGCTCGGCCAACTCAGGGCGCGAGGAATCCATGGCCTGCGACACATAGCGGCGCACCGCCTGCTCGCGGGCATCGGGGTCAGCCAGTGTCGCCTTCATGCGCATGAAGCCATCCACACTGCCCTTGTCATCGGCGGGCACACGCAGATAGCGAAAAGGGTCGGCGGGAGACTCCCGCACGCCGAGCAAAAACACCGGCACGCCATCGCCGGTGTCCACCGGCAGCATGTAGTTGTGAAACTCGCGCGCCTGGCCTGCCGCATCGCGCAGCTTGTAGCTCACGCTGGGGCCTACATTGCGCAGCTCTTTTTTGGTGACCGTTTTGTTGGCCGCACCCAGGCGCGATTCCACCGACTCGCGCAGATCCACCTTGCGTACATCGGCACCGCTGCCGCCGGGGCCAGCGCCGCCAAAATTCTCGACGTTGATGGTGCGCAGCGCCGTGAACTCCAGCGTCAGCAAGTCGCTGCCTGCGCCGCCGCCCTTGTTGACGAGCTGTGTGGAGTTACCCACCACGCCTTCCACATCAAAACCCTTGGCCCCTGCCACCATGGGCACGGCGCGCAGCTTGAGCAACGAGCCACCATCGTCGAAGCTGGACTGGTAGATCTCGACGCCTTTGTAGCTGGCTGGGTGATTCACCTCGACGCGGGCGGGCGTCTTCTCGCCGGTCGCCTTGTCGTGGATGATGATCTCGCTGGCAAACAGCTTGGGCATGCCGGTGGAGTAGTGCTCGACGATGAACTTCTTGAGTTCAATCGCAAAAGGCAGGTCCTGCAGTAGCACCCCGTCGGACTGGCTCAGGATGGCGGTGCTCGATTGCGTGCCTTCCGCCACCAGCAGGTTGCCCCGAAAGGTGGGGTTGCGCTCGGACAGGCGGTGCTCTGGCTTCACGTCGGCAATCAGCCCACCGCCTTGATAGGGCGTCTTGCCTCCCAGCAGCATCTGGGCGCGAACGATCAGGTCGCCGTCCAGCAAACCACCCAGGCACACCAGCACGATGGCGCTGTGTGCAGCGATGTAGCCGATCTTGTTGGCAGCACCTGCCTTGGCGGCAACCATCCAGCCCGTACCGGGGCCTGCGGTAGTGTCGCGCTGCTGCAGACGGACTTTCCAGCCACCACCGGCCAGCATGGCTCCAATGCGGCGCGCCTCGACCTCGGCGGAGCCCGGCAAGGCGGCCTGCGCTTTGTGGTGAAAGGCCTTGAGGCTTTGCTCGCGGATGTTTTCCTTGTAGGCCTTGAGATCGACCAGGATCTTGGGCGTATTGCGCGCGATGCACAACGATGTGCTGGTCACCAGAAAAGCCAGAATCAGCAGGAACCACCATGCGCTGTACACCGCATTGAGTTGGATAGCGCTGAACAGCTCAGCCCAGAACGGCCCGAACTGATTGACGTAGTTGACGGCCGGCTCGTGCTGCTTGAGCACCGTGCCGATCACCGACGCGATACAAATCACCGTGAGCAGCGAGATGGCAAATCGCATCGAAGACAGAAGCTCAACCCCGATGCGCAGGGCGTGGGAGCCAGACTTCAGGCTAAGGCCCTGGGTGTTGTCAGACATGGATAAAAAAGGGCTACAGGGCGCGAAAGAAAAAGGGCGGGACCATCTGTGCGATGGACCCGCCCTTTTTGGGTTTGTTATTGGCGGTTGGTTCCGTGCAGCCCGGACCCCGGGCTACGGGTAGCGCTCAGAGATCAGCGCAGGCCGGCGATGTAATCCGCCACGGCCTTGATTTCCTTGTCGTTCAGCTTGGCAGCCACCTGGGTCATCTGGATGCTGTTGGCGCGGGAACCGTCGCGGAACATGTTCAGCTGCGACACCGTGTAGTCGGCATGCTGGCCCGACAGGCGGGGGTACTGCGCAGGAATGCCAGCGCCATTGGGGCTGTGGCAGCCAGCACAAGCGGCGATGTTGCGGTCGGAAATGCCACCGCGGTAGATACGCTCGCCCAAGGCCACCAGATCCTTGTCCTTGGAAAACCCAGCCTTCGCGGGCTTGGAGGCCAGCCAGTAGGCCACGTTACGCATATCGTCATCTGACAGGGCTGTAGCAAAGCCCTTCATGATGGCGTTGTTGCGTTTGCCGGACTTGAATTCCTGCAATTGCTTGACCAGATATTCGGGGTGTTGCTGGGACAGCTTGGGGTTGGCCGCAATGGCCGAGTTGCCGTCCGCGCTGTGGCAGGCCGCGCACACCGCAGTGAAACTGGCCTCGCCCTTGACGAGATCCGGCTTGGCCGCTTTGGGGGCATCGCCCGCCGCAAAGGCCGAGAAAACAGGTGCTGCCAGTACGGCAGCCGTCAACAAAGAGGCGAGCAACTTCATATCGAGGGTGTGTGTTTATGTGCGCAAAACCCCGCGATTCTACAATGAGGCTCCCTCGCATCCCAATTCCTCATGACGACATCCTCCATCGCGCCAGTTGCTGGCTCCCTTCCGCCCGCACCCGACGCCAAGATCGCCATGGGCTGGATGCACACCGCAAAGTTCCTGACCACGGCCGCGCAGCTGCACCACCTGCCCCCCGTCGACGTGCCCGAGATCGCCTTTGTGGGCCGCTCCAACGCGGGTAAATCCACCTGTATCAACACACTCACACAGCAAAAGCAGCTGGCGTTTGCCTCCAAAAGGCCGGGGCGTACACAGCACATCAACCTGTTCTCGCTGGGCAAGCATGGCGTAACCGACGCGGTACTGGCCGATCTGCCCGGCTATGGCTATGCAAAGGTGTCGCGGTCAGACAAGGTGCGCTGGCAGCAGGTGATGGTGAATTACCTGGTGAGCCGCCCCGGGCTCACCGGCATCGTCTTGCTGTGTGACCCCCGGCTCGGGCTGACCGAGCTGGACGAGGCGCTGCTCGAAGTGCTGCGCCCCCGGGTCGAAGAAGGCCTGAAATTCCTCATTGTGTTGACCAAGGCCGACAAGCTTACCCGCGCCGAGCAGGTCAAGGTGCTGTCGATTACGCGACTGAACGCGGGCGGCGGAGAGGTGAAGATGTTCTCGGCCCTCAAGAAGCAAGGCGTGGACGAAGTGGCTCAACTGCTGTGGCAATGGGCGCACCCGGCGCTACCCGCAGGGGGCACGGCACCCGACGCAGGCAGTACCGCCATCGATGCCCCCGCGTCGCCCGATTCCGAGGATATTCAGCAAAATTAGGCCCTAGCGCTTATTCATCAGGCGCTACTAGCTATTAAATGCGTAGCGCTATGATTCAAAATCACCCTGTCCCCCTGCCGCACGGAACCACCCTGCACTGCCGCGTGAGCGGTGTGGCCGGTCGCCCCGTGTTGCTGTTTTTACACGGTTTTCCGGAGGGCGCCTTCATCTGGGACGAGATGCTGCTGCACTTTGCCCGCCCTGAAAACGGCGGCTATCGCTGCGTAGCACCCTATTTGCGCGGGTTTGGCTCCTCCAGCAGCCCGGCCGAGGTGGACGCCTATCGCGCCAAACACCTGGTGCAGGACCTGGTGGCGCTCATAGCCCACGAATGCCCTGGCGGTGCCCTGGAATGCCTGGTGGCGCACGATTGGGGCGGGGCTGTGGCCTGGAACCTGGCCAACCAGCAGCCGCAGCTCATGAAGCGGCTGGCCATCATCAACTCCCCGCATCCCGGCGCCTTCTTGCGCGAACTCCAGCACAACCCGGCCCAGCAGGCGGGCAGCCAGTACATGCACTTTCTGTGCAGGCCTGACGCCGAGGCGCTGCTGGCCGAAGACGACTTCCGCCGGCTTTTCGCCTTTTTCAACGCTCCGGATGGCAGCGCCCCGGGATGGTTGACCGACAGCGTGCGTGCCCAGTACCGCGCCCTGTGGCAGCAGGGTCTGACCGGCGCCTGCAACTACTACCGCGCCAGCCCCATGCGCCCACCGCGCGATGGAGACCTGGGCGCAAAGGCCATCACCCTGCCCGACTCCATGTTGACGGTGACGCTGCCCACGCTGGTGCTGTGGGGCATGGACGACCCCGCGCTGCTACCCGGCCTGCTCGACGGCCTGCCCGGCTGGGTGCCGCAGCTGGAGCTGCACCCGGTGGAGAAGGCCTCGCACTGGATCGTGCATGAGCACCCAGAACGCGTGGCGATAGAGCTGCAACGCTTTTTGCAATCAAAACAATAGCTGCTTGCGCTTGATGGATAAGCGCCGGAAGCCTTTTTGGCACCAACTATTCAGCCGTAGACCGACGGCTCGCCTTCGGGCCGTGTCTTGAAACGCTTGTGCACCCAGTAATACTGCTCGGGCATGGTGTTGATAACGGCCTGCAGCTCGTGGTTCATGCGCAGGGTGTCGGCCTCGGCATCATCGGTGGGGTAGTTCGCCCAGGCGGGCGAGACCTCGGCCACGTAGCCGGTAGGCGTCATGCGCGAATACACGCCCACCACCTTGGCGCGCCCCAGCCGCGCAAAACGCGACAGCGACGGAATGGTGGCCGCCGTCACGCCGTAGAACGGCACAAACACCGAATCATTGCGGCCGTAGTCCATGTCGGGCAACAGGTACAGCAGACCGCCTTTGCGCAGGTTGGCGATGATCGGCTTGACGCCATCGGAACGGTTGAGCATGCGCACATCACCAAAACGCTGGCGCCCGGCCATGAACCAGCCATCCACCGCAGGATCGGGGTGGGTGGCAAAAATGGACGTGAACGCACGGCTCGAATGCAACGGCAGCGCCAGGCCCCCTGCATCCATGCCGCAGAAGTGCGGCGCAAACAGGATGGTAGGCGTGTCGCCCTCCAGCTCGTGCACGGCGCCGGTCAGGCGCACGCGCCGCTCCACGACCACACGCGGCGCGGCCCAGAGCCAGCTGCGGTCCAGCCAGGTCTGGCAGAACACCACAAAACTGGCGCGCGCCACAGCGCGGCGGCGCGTCTCGGTCCAGTCGGGGAAACACAGCGCCAGGTTACGCAGCGCCACCCTGCGCCGGGGTGCCACCAGCACAAAGGCCACCTGCCCCAGCAGCCAACCCATGCCGCGCAGCACAGGCAGCGGCAGAAGCGCCAGCACGCTCATGAACCATACGCCCAGGCGCCCCGTCATGCGGCAGCTCCCTCAGCAGGCACTGCCTCAGCGCGCGGCTGCTTGTAACGCGCGTAGCCCCAAAGATACTGCTCGGGGCACTGACGGATGAGATGTTCCATGGCCTGGTTGATCTGCACAACGGCAGCTTCCAATTGATCGGACAAGGGCTGCGCCAGCGGTTCGAAATGGGTCACGAAGCCTTTCCCCCACGAAAGCCGCTCGCAGCGTACCAGCACCACGGCGGCACCGGTCTGCTGGGCCAGGCGCACGGCCAGGGTCATGGTGTACGCGTCGCGGCCAAAAAAAGGCGCCCACTGCCCCTGGCCCGCGGGCGGAACCTGGTCAGGCAACAGGCCGACGGCCTCGCCCCGGCGCAGGGCCTTGATCATCTGGCGCACCCCCGCCAGCGTAGTGGGCACGGCCAGCATGCCGGGGCGGTTGCGCGCAGTTTCCATGACCTTGGCCAGCCAGGCCTGGCGCGCAGGGCGGTACAGCACGGTGATGGGGCCGCGCTCCGCGCTCCAGCGCCGGGCCGCTGCCTGGGCCGACAGCTCGAAGCACCCCTGATGTGGCGTCAGGTACAGAATGCCGCGCCCGGCTGCATAGGCCTGCTCCACACAGGCCTCACCTTCGATGCGGCAGGGCATGGGGGCGCCCAGCCACAGACGCGGCAGCTCGGCCACCATGCGGCCGGCATGGGCCACGGCGGCACGCACGGCGCAGAACGAATAACCAGCCATCGTCGAGTTGGCCAGGAAACGGCGCCGGTACGTGGGCGACGCACAAAAAGCCACCCAGCCCATCGCCGCGCCCATGATGTGCAGCAACCACAGCGGAAATACGGAAAAGAATCGAAAGACGACTGGCATTAAAATAGAGGGGTCGCTGAGTTAAATGAGCAACTTGCAGGGCGACGTTAAAAAAATCTGCTAAAGCGTTCGCCAAAGCTCCTTCGGGGTGAGGGCAACGCCCCAAATGCCGGAACACAGGAGTTTATTCAAATGGCGAACGACTTTCTTTTTACCTCGGAATCCGTCTCCGAAGGCCATCCCGACAAGGTGGCCGACCAGATCTCGGACGCGATTCTCGATGCGATCTTCAAGGAAGACCCCCGCTCGCGCGTCGCCGCAGAAACGCTGACCAACACCGGTCTCGTGGTGCTGGCGGGCGAGATCACCACCAACGCGCATGTGGACTACATCCAGGTGGCGCGCGACACCATCAAGCGCATCGGCTACGACAACACCGACTACGGCATCGACTACAAGGGCTGCGCCGTGCTGGTGGCCTATGACAAGCAGTCCAACGACATCGCCCAGGGCGTGGACCATGCCAGCGACGACCACCTGAACACGGGCGCTGGCGACCAGGGCCTGATGTTCGGCTACGCCTGCGACGAAACGCCTGAGCTGATGCCCGCGCCCATCTACTACGCGCACCGCCTCGTCGAACGCCAGGCCCAGCTGCGCAAGGACGGCCGCCTGCCCTTCCTGCGCCCTGACGCCAAGTCGCAAGTGACGATGCGCTATGTGGATGGCAAGCCCCACAGTATCGACACCGTGGTGCTCTCCACCCAGCACCACCCCGACCAGAGCGAAACGCAAACCAAGATGAAGGCCTCGTTCACCGAAGCCATCATCGAAGAGATCATCAAGCCCGTGCTGCCCAAGGAGTGGCTGCAGAACACGCGCTACCTGATCAACCCCACCGGCCGCTTCGTCATCGGCGGCCCCCAGGGCGACTGTGGACTGACCGGCCGCAAGATCATTGTGGACACCTACGGCGGTGCCTGCCCCCACGGCGGCGGCGCCTTCAGCGGCAAAGACCCAACGAAGGTGGACCGCTCGGCCGCCTACGCCGCGCGCTACGTGGCCAAGAACATCGTGGCCGCGGGCCTGGCCCGCCAGTGCCAGATCCAGGTGGCCTACGCGATTGGCGTGGCCGAGCCCATGAACATCACCGTGTACACCGAAGGTACGGGCGTGGTGTCGGACGAGCGCCTGGCCGCACTGGTGCGCGAGCATTTCGACCTGCGCCCCAAGGGCATCATCCAGATGCTGGACCTGCTGCGCCCGATCTACGAAAAGACGGCGGCCTACGGCCACTTCGGCCGCGAAGAACCCGAGTTCAGCTGGGAAAAGACGGACAAGGCTGCTGCGCTGCGCGCAGCAGCGGGCCTGTAAAGGCCACGAGCGAAGCGAGCTTGTCCGGCTTTCGGCGCAGGCTCATATCGCGCAGCGATGTGAAGGGCCGCAAGGCCCGTGCCGCAGCCAACGTACGGACAAGGCTGCCGCACTACGCGCGGCAGCAGGGCTGTAAGCCCTCCTCGCATCGCGCGGCTTTCCGTACGTGGACGAAGCTCATATCGCGCAGCGATGTGAGCGGAGACCCAAAAACCGTCAGAGCCGTAACAACCCCCAAGCCGCAACGCCCCGCGTTGCGGCTTTTCTTTTGGCGCATCACGCCTGACATCGCCCCTCTCCTACAACAACAGCCCGCCCGATCTGACGGCTGCTCCGATGGCCCACCGGTATCGTTCCTGCACACCCTTTCGCAGCCTCACGCTGCCAGACCGTCCACTGCAAGGAGCGACCATCATGCTGAAGTACGCCATCATTTTTGCCCTGATCTCCCTGGTGGCAGGCGCCCTGGGTTTCAGCGGTGTCGCCGTGGGCGCGGCGGGCATCGCCAAGGTACTGTTTGTGTTGTTTCTGGTGGTTGCCGTGGTGTTTGTGGTTCTGGCAGCCATCGGTGTAGGCGCAGCACGCAAGGTGCTGAAGTAAACAACTCTCGCCATCGCCTTGCGGCACAAACCACACCACTCCAACCGACCCCACCATGACCAACACCCATATCTTTGAAGCCTTGCGCGAAAGCCACGAACGCCAGCGCGCGCTATACACCGCACTCACCGACACCAGCGGAGACACCCCCGAGCGGCGCGAGCTATTTGACGAACTCAAGACCGAGCTGGCCGCCCATGCCATGGCCGAGGACCGCCACTTCTACGTGCCGCTGATGGCGCACGATGCAGGCATTGACCTGTCGCGCCACGCCATCTCGGAGCACCACCAGATCGACGAGCTGGTGGAGTCGCTGGAAGACACCGAACTCTCCAGCCCCGCATGGCTACCGCTGGCAAAAAAACTAGCCGAAAAGGTGGAGCACCATCTGAAAGAAGAAGAACACCGGTTCTTCCAGATGGCCGGAAAACTGCTCACAGAAACGCAGAAAGCCGCGCTGGCAAAAAGCTACCGGGCCGACTATGAAGACGCCAAGGCCACGATGGCCTGAGCCACTGCGCGCAGTGGTGATCACACCCGGTTTGCGACCCCCACCCGCCAGGGAAAAGGTCACACCGCTTCTTTGGCCTGCACCACGCAGTTGCGGCCGCTCGACTTGGCCACGTACAAGGCGGTGTCCGCACGTTTGATCAGGGCGTGGCTGTCTTCCCTGTGGTCCCAGGTCGCTACGCCAAAGCTGGCGCTGACATGGCCCACGGCATCGAAGGGGACGCTCGCAATGCGGGCGCGGACCGCTTCAGCCATTGCCATGGCTGCGTCCACTGGCGTCTCCTTGAGCAAAATGATGAACTCCTCGCCCCCGAAACGTGCCGCGCAGTCGGACGTGCGCAGCAGTTCGCGCACACGCAGCGCTGTGCTCTTGAGCACCACATCGCCCGAGTCATGCCCAAACGTATCGTTGATGCGCTTGAAAAAATCGATGTCAAACATCACCACCGACAGATGACCCTTTTTGATGCGGGTATCGGCCATCTCGGTCTCCAGCCTCTCGAAGAAGCGACGGCGATTGACCAGATCGGTCAGGAAGTCCTTGGTAGCCAGGTCTTCGAGCTTGCGGTTGAGTCGCGCCATGGGCTCGATCACCAGTGACGACAGCGACAGGTTCAACCCCACGAACAGCAGCACAAAACTGCCCACGAGCGCAGCCATCACTGTGTTGAAAGTCTGACGCGCCTTCTCCAGCGGGAAGTACATCGGCACCTTGACCACCTGGATGCCCACCGTCTCATTCATGCCCCAGCCAAAACCATTTTTGTCGCCATACACCTTGAGCATGGTGGGCGGCGCCACGGCCGGTGTGCTGTGGCAAGCCAAACACTGGGCCTGCTTGATCGTGATGGGACGCGCCACATACATGGCGCGGTGCATACCCTCACCCACCTCCCCTGTGATCTCTTTCTTGGGGTCGGCACGGCCTTCGCGAAAGTCGCTGATGACCCGCTCTTCCCACTCGTTGGCCCGGTCACGCAGGTTGGTGGGGTTGAGCACCGCCTCCTTGTACTCATAGCCCGGGAACCGGTTCTGCAAGCGGCGCAGCGTCTCGGTCGCGGCATAGGCGGGCACGGTTTGCGGCAGAAATTTTTCGGCCAGCGTCACATCCAGGTGCGGCTTGACGAGTTCGGTGGTGTAGTCCCGGATCGCCATGGCCGCATGCATCATGATCTGCGAGTTGTGCTGCACTTCCTCGATGGCCGACTGCTGCAAAAAGCGGTGCACGTAGAGCCCCGCACCCGCCGCGGCCACCAGCAGCACAGCCGCCAGCACCAGGTTGAATTTAAGCCGCAAAGACATGCATTTCCCTCAGGCGCCAGCGTCGGGCTGGCTTATGGTTGGCGATGCTGCGGGGGCGCCCCTGCTCGCGCGGCGCGCACCCATCATTCATGGGACACAAAGTTTGCGTTTGTGCCAGATTTCACGGGGCCGGTCCACCTTTTTGTGCCCAGGGCGCCTGCCACCGCCTCCCGCGCCCGGACGGCACCCTGGCCCGGGGGCCACGCGGCCGACAACCCCGTAGCACCGAGCCGGTTGCACTTGAAAACCCGGGGCCACACTGTGCGACGATGAAACCGGCCGCGCCCATTCGCACCAACGGCCCCCCGTCAACCACGGGCCCCAAGGACCAGACCATGCTTCGCATCACCATCGCCCAACTCAACCTCACCGTCGGTGACATCGAAGGCAACGTGGCCCGCATGGTGGCGGCCGCGCAGCAGGCCGCACGCGAGCAGGCCAACCTCATCGTGTTCAGCGAGCTGTCGCTGTGCGGCTACTACCCCGGTGACCTGCTGGAGGAAACCGCATTCCAGGAACGCATCGCCGCAGGCATTGCCACGCTGCAGAAGGCATCCGCCGCACTGCCGCAACTGCACTGGGTGGTGGGTGCGCCCACGCCCACCAGCGGCCCGGGCAAAAAACTTCACAACAGCCTGCTGGTACTGCAAGGCGGTGCGGTACGCCTGCAATACGCCAAGCAGCTGCTGCCCACCTACAACATCTTCGACGAGCGCCGCCATTTCGAGCCCGGCCCCGATGTGGCCAAGGTGCTGCGCATCGGCAACGCGCAAGTGGGCCTGCTGATCTGCGAAGACGGCTGGAACGACCACGGTGCCGACTACGCCACCAACCCCTTCGAGCGCATGCGCGACGCCGCGCCCGACCTGGTCGTCAGCATCAACGCCAGCCCCAGCCACACCGGCAAACGCGAACAGCGCCACCAAATCTTTGGCGACGCCGCCCGCCGCCACGGCCTGCCCATCCTGTATGTGAACCAGATCGGCGGGCACGACCAGCTCGTGTACGACGGTGCATCGTTTGCGGCCGAGCCCGAGGCAGGCATCGTCTTTGAAGCCCAGCGGTTTGTGGAAGACGTGCGCACCCTGCAGTTTGACAATGGCCACTTCCGCATGGCCGATGGCGCAGCGCCTGCCCAGGTGCCCGCACAGGGCCTGCCCACCATGGACTTCTACCGCCAGCAGATGGTGCTGGGCTTGCGCGACTACGCACGGCGCTGCGGCTTTACGCAGGTGGTGGTCGGCAGCTCGGGCGGCATCGACAGCGCGCTCACGCTCGCACTGGCGGTGGAGGCGCTGGGTGCCGACAACGTGGTGGGGATCACCATGCCCTCGCGCTATTCCAGCAGCGGCTCGGTCGATGATTCGGTGGCGCTGTGCCACAACCTGGGGGTAAAACTGCGCACCCATCCCATTGCCGACTTGGTGGCAGGCTACGCCCAGCAGTTTGCAGCGAGCTTTGACAAGCCGCTGCAAGGCCTGCCGCTCGAAAACCTACAGGCGCGCGTTCGCGGCACGGTGCTGATGGAATACTCCAACGCCTTTGGCCACCTGCTGCTCACCACGGGCAACAAGTCCGAAATTTCAGTGGGCTACTGCACCCTGTATGGCGACACCAACGGCGGGCTGGGCCTGATTGGCGACCTCTACAAGACAGAGGTTTTTGCCCTCTCGCGCCACGTCAACGAACACACAGGGCGCGAGCTGATTCCGCAGGCCATCATCGACAAAGAGCCGTCCGCCGAACTGGCGCCCGACCAGCGCGATACAGACAGTTTGCCGCCGTATCCTGTGCTCGATGAAATCCTGAAGCTCCTGATTGAAGGCGACCGCCTTTCCGCCGCCGAACACGCCGCCGCCAAGGCATTTGTCGCGCAGCTATACACCGACGACGCTGGCCACGCCCTGGTGCAGCGCGTGCGCAGGATGGTGGCGCGCAACGAATACAAGCGCCGCCAGGCCCCGCCCATCGTGCGCGTGCGGGCCCGGGCCTTTGGCAGCGGGCGGCAGATGCCGATTGCAGCGCGGTATGTGTGAAACGGCTCCACGGTAAAATTACTACCAAAAAGATAGCTGCTAGCGCTTTATGGATAAGCGCTAGCAGCCAAAAACACTTCAAAATCACCCGACAACGATTGGAGACACATGGTCGACACTGCCATCTACATCGGGCGTTTTGAACCCGTGCACAGCGGCCACATGGCGCTGTTGCAGCGCGCGCTCGACAGCGCGCAGCAGGTCATCGTGGTGGTGGGCTCGGCCTGGCAGGCGCGCTCTCCCAAGAACCCTTTTACCTGGCAAGAGCGCGAAGCCATGCTGCGCGGCGCGCTGCCCGAGGCCGACCGCAGCCGCGTGAGGGTGCTGCCCATGCGCGACTACTACAACGAGGCCGTGTGGGTACAGGCCGTGCGCCAGGGCGTGGCACGCATGGCCCCACCCGGTGCGCGCATCGGCCTGGTGGGCCACTTCAAAGACGCCACCAGTGGCTACCTGAGCGCGTTCCCCGGCTGGGAGCTGATCCATGTAGAGCGCCAGGGCCCGATCGACGCCACCGCAATTCGCAACGCCTGGTTTGGAGCAAGCCCCGACACCGTACCGGCGGCCCTCGCCCCCCTGGCCAACCAGATGCCCGCCAGCACGCTGGCCACGCTGACCAACTTTGCGCAGACCCCGCAGTACCTGGCGCTGCAACAAGAATGGCAGATGCTTCGCGGATACCGCGAGGCCTGGGCCGCCGCACCCTACCCGCCCGTGTTCGTGACGGTCGATGCCGTGCTGGGCTGCCAGGACCATGTGTTGCTCATACGCCGCGCACACGCCCCCGGCAAAGGCCAGCTGGCCGTGCCCGGTGGTTTTATCGAACAGCGCGAAACGGTGTGGCAGTCATGCCTGCGCGAATTGACGGAAGAAACCCACTGCAATGTGCCGGAAACCACGATGCGCGCCGCGCTGCAATCGGTGGCCGTGTTCGACCACCCCGACCGCAGCCAGCGCGGTCGCACGCTGACGCACGCGCACTACTTCGATCTGGGGGACGCGCCGTTTCCGGTGGTGCAGGCCGACGACGATGCGGCGCTGGTACAGTGGACGCGCATTGACCAGCTTGCGGGTCTGGAAGAGGAGTTCTTTGAAGACCACTTCCACATGCTGGATCATTTCCTGGGGTTGACGGGCTCGGTCACGTCTAACGCATAGCCCGGGAAACGAAAAAGACAGGGCGAACCCTGCCTTTGCCAAGCCCTATCGTGGGCTCACGCCACCCGGAACTGCCCCACCGTCTGCGACAAAGTGACCGCCTGCTGGCTGAGCGACTGCGCGGCGGCCAAGGCTTCCTCCACCAAAGCCGCGTTCTGTTGCGTGCTCTGGTCCATCTGCGAGATGGCCTGGTTGACCTGGGCAATGCCGGCGCTTTGCTCGCCGCTGGCAGCGCTGATCTCGGCCACCATGGTGGTCACGCTTTTCACACCCGCCACCACCTCACTCATGGTGGCACCCGCCTGCTCCACGAGTTGCGTGCCCACACCCACCTTGGCGACGGAGTCGTCGATCAGCCCCTTGATCTCCTTGGCAGCGGCCGCGCTGCGTTGCGCCAAGCTGCGCACCTCGCTGGCCACCACGGCAAAACCACGGCCTTGTTCACCCGCACGCGCTGCTTCCACCGCAGCGTTCAGCGCCAGGATATTGGTCTGAAACGCAATGCCGTCGATGACGCTGATGATGTCCACGATCTTGCGCGATGACTGGTCGATGGAGCCCATGGTGCCCACCACCTGCTGCACCACATCGCCACCGCGCACAGCCATGTCGGATGCAGCACGCGCCAGTTCGTCGGCACGCTTGGCGTTGGCGGCGTTCTGCTGCACGGTCGAAGTCAGCTGCTCCATCGAGGCCGCCGTCTCCTGCAGTGCGCTGGCCTGCGATTCGGTGCGGGCCGACAGGTCGCCATTGCCCGCTGCGATTTCGGACGAGGCCGTGGTGATGGAGTCGGTGCTGTCGCGCACCTGTGTCACCAGGTGGGCCAGGTTGTCGCGCATGGCGCGGATGGCGTGCAGGATGCTGGTGGTGTCGCCGGGCAATGTCTGCACATCCACGGCCAGGTTGCCTTCAGCGATCTGCGTCACCACATCAGCCGCGTATTGGGGCTCGCCACCCAGCTGGTGCACCAGGGTGCGCAGCATCTTCCAGGCCATCAGCGCGATCACCAGCATCAGCGCCGCGCCGATGGACAGCAGGATCGCCGTGTTGCGCCAGAAGGCGTTTTCAATGTCGTCCACATAGTCGCCAAAGCCGATGATCCAGTCCCAGGGCTCGAACTTGATGATGGCGTAGAGCTTGTCCACGGGCTCCTTGGCACCGGGGCGCGTGCCGGGCGCGGTGACCATACCCACGGTCACGCCCTGCAGCGCGGCGCGATAGCGCACGCCCGCTTCCTTGCCGCCTTTTTCATCGACGATGCCGATGCGCTTGGGGTTGGGGTGCACATAGTTCACGTCGTTGGTGAAACCACGGACAAAGAAGTACTTGTCCTTGTCCACAAAACTGCCGATGGTGCGGGTCGCTTCCTTGATGGCGTCTTCGCGCGACAGGGTGCCGCTCTTTTCCTGCTCGTGCGCTTTTTGCGCAGCAGCATGGGCCAGCACCACCAGGTTGGAGAGCTGCGCCGTGCGCTCTTTCATCATCGACTGATAGAGCGTGGTGAGCGCCACGGCCGACAGCACCACCAGGCCCAGGAGTGTGGCAGCACACAGCCACAGGATGCGGGTTTTGAGTTTCATGGCCTGTCCTCTTCTCGGAATACGGAATTAAAAGTAACCAGAAGATACAACGAGGCCCATATCCTGTGGGCGCGATGGTCTAAATCGAAGGGCGCGCTGCCCCGTGTGGCCGCGCCCGATCAGGTGCCTGCGCGCTCCAGCATGGCGTGCAGCAGCACATTGCACCCCGCCTCGATGTGCTCAGGCTTGGCGTCCTCAATCTCGTTGTGGCTGATGCCATCCTTGCACGGAATGAAGATCATCCCGCTGGGCGCCAGCTTGGCCATGTACACCGCGTCGTGCCCCGCTCCCGACACCGCTGGCATGTGGCTGTATCCGAGCTTGGCCGCCGCGCGCCCCACTGCGTCCACGCAGCTCTCATGGAAGGCCTGCGCGGGGTAGCTGGACACCATTTCGACATGGATCTGTACGCCATGTTCCTTGCCCACCTGCTCGGCAAAGGTTTTGACTTCTGCAGCCATCTGGTCCACCAGCGCGTCGGTGCTGTTGCGCAGGTCGATGCTGAACTTGACCCGGCCCGGGATGACGTTGCGGCTGTTGGGGAACACTTGCACCATGCCCACGGTGCCGCGTCCGTGCGGCGGGTGGCGGTGGGCTGCTGCCACCACGTCTTGCATGATGCGTGTGGCGGCCAGCAGGGCGTCTTTGCGCAGCGCCATGGGCGTGGGGCCGGCGTGGGCTTCCATGCCGGTGACGGTGCAGTCGAACCAGCGGATACCCAAGACGCCACTGACCACGCCAATGGTCTTGTCGTTGTCTTCCAGCACCGGGCCTTGTTCGATGTGGGTTTCAAAGTAGGCGCCGATGGGGTGGTCGCCGGGCTCCTGGTCGCCGATGTAGCCGATGCGCTCCAACTCACCCTTCACCGTTTTGCCTTCGGTGTCGGTCGCAGCGTAGGCGTGCTCCAGCGTGAAGGCTTTGGCGAAGACGCCCGAGCCCATCATGACGGGAACAAAGCGCGATCCTTCTTCGTTGGTCCAGAAGGCCACTTCGATGGGGGCTTCGGTTTCGATGCTGTGGTCGTTGAGCGTGCGCACGACTTCGATGCCCGCCAGCACGCCGTAGTTGCCGTCGAACTTGCCGCCGGTGGGCTGGGTGTCGATGTGGCTGCCGGTCATGATGGGTGGCAGGTTGTTGTTGCGGCCGGGGCGGCGCATGAAGCCGTTGCCGATTTGGTCGATGGTGACGCTCATGCCAGCCTCGCGTGCCCAGCGGGTGACGAGGTCGCGACCTTGTTTGTCGAGGTCAGTGAGGGTCAGGCGGCACACGCCGCCCTTGGGCGTGGCGCCGATCTGGGCGAGCTCCATGAGCGATGACCACAGGCGGTCGCCGTTGATGCGCAGGTCTTCAATGTCGGGTTTGACGGGGGTTTCCATCGAGGCTCCAGAGAAATAGGTCAATCAGGGAAAAGCGGTCACGTTGCCCAGCGGATAAACAGGCTGCCGCAGGTTCTTAAACGGAAACAGCCGGTAGTCCGAACTGGTAACGCCCGGGCTGTCGCATTCGACCAGGCCCGCGGACAGCGGAACAAACACCGGACGGCAGTACATGCGCGACTTGAGCAACAGGTAGCGATATGCCGTGGGATCCAGACCCACACAGGAGAAAACCCCCAGGTCCCAAGGTTCGTGCGGCTGTTCGACCACCACGATCTGCGTGCCCCCTGCATCCAGCCAGACGGCACGGCCCATGGAACACCGCTGCCCCGTGTAGATGGGTCCGCTCACGGTGTAGCAGCCATCGCTGATGGCTCGCACGGTGCCCTGCACCAGCACAGGCTCCTTGGTGATGCCCAGCTGGGTCAACGCCACCTTGTTGCCCAGACGCACCGACACCTGGGCACCCACGCCCGCAGCGACGAGCTGCGCCACGGCCTCCGGGTCGGACAGCGGCCCGGTGGCGATATCCGTCAGGCCGTGCTGCCAGGCTGCCTGAAGCACATCCATGGTGTCGCAGGTCCCGCCCGACATGCAGTTGTCACTGTGATCCAGCAGCAGCACAGGCTTGTCTGCTCCTTGCGCCAGCGCACCGGCCCGTGCGAAGGCTTCACCCAATGACTCACTGGCATACACATAACCTTCGCGCTCGGCCCAGATCTGGCCAGCCACGCGGTCCAGGGCGGCAGCACACAGCGCCTCGCTGTCGGGTGTGCGCTCGACGGTGGCGACCACACTCATACAAGGCGCAGCGATGTCGGCGAGCGAAAAACCCGCAAAGATGGTCATGGCCGGCACACCCTTTTCCTCGGCCTGCCGTGCGGAGGCCACTGCCGCAGCCATGGCCCCGCCCAGCGTGGTACTGCGCAGCGTGTGGCTCAAGAGCGGCAGGGGCCGCCAGCGCACCAAATACTGGCGCCCTTCCTGCAGCATCTGCAAAACCAAGCGCGCGGCATGTTCGCCGGTCTCGTACATGTCCACATGCGGGTAGGTCTTGAACCCCACCATGACATCGGCGTTGTCGATCATCTTCTGGGTGATGTTGCCATGCAGGTCCAGTGCCACGCCCAAAGGCACGCCGGGGGCTGCAGCCCGCACGCGCGCGAGCAGATCGCCTTCACCGTCCGGGGTGTTCTGCGCCACCATGGCACCGTGCAGATCCAGCAGGATGGCATCACAGCCCGCAGCCGCCGCCACGATGCGATCGGTGAGCGCATCGTAGGCATCGGCAAACACGGGGCCGCTGGGGTTGGCCGTTGCGGAGACCGGCGTGACGCACTGCGCGCCCACGCGCTGCGCTGCGTCGATGAAAGCGGCCATCGCGGTGCGCATGCCTCTGTTGGCCAGGAAGGCTGCAGCGTCGTAGTCAGGCGCAAACGCCTGCAGGGGCGTCGGAACCGGTGAAAACGTGTTGGTCTCGTGGTTCAGACGTGCGATCAGAAACTTCATGGAATGCCCTTGGTTCAATGCTGCGTTGGCCTGCAATCTATCAAGCCAGGCCCACACCGAGGTAGCGGTCCTTGACTTCGTCATCGGCCAGAAAGGCTGTGTTGTCGGCGGTGTAAACAATGCGCCCCTGCTCCAGAATGCAGTGCCGGTCCGCCAGTTGGGTACAGACCTCCAGGTTCTGCTCGACCAGCAGGATGGCAACGCCTGCAGCCTTGATCGTCTTGAGCTGCGCCACGATCTCTTCCACGATGACCGGCGCCAACCCTTCCACGGGCTCGTCGAGCATCAGCAGCTTGGGATCGTTCATCAGAGCACGACCGATGGCCAGCATCTGCTGCTCGCCACCCGAAAGCTGCCCACCACCATTGCGCCGACGCTCCTTGAGCCGGGGGAAGATCCGGTATACATCCTCCAGCTGCCAGGGCGAACGCTGACGCAGGCCCAGCAGCAGGTTCTCTTCCACCGTCAGCAGTTTGAAGATACCCCGATGCTCAGGCACCAGGCACACGCCCTGCCGGGCAATGGCATGGGGCGGCAGGCCCTGCACCGGTTTACCGCCGAAGGCGACACGACCCTGGGTGGGCGCGACCACCCCGGCAATGCTCTTGAGCGTGGTGGTCTTGCCCGCACCATTGCGGCCCAGCAGCGTGACCAGTTCACCATCGCCCACCTGAAAACCCACACCCTGCAGCACGTGGCTCTTGCCATAGTGCGCGTGCACGTCGTCCACATCGAGAATCATGCTTTGCCTCCGGTGATCATGTTGCCCAGGTAGGCCGCGCGCACGCGGTCATCGCTGCGGATATCGTGCGGCATGCCCTCGGCAAGCACCCGGCCCAGCTGCATCACCGTGACGGTGTCCGAGATGTCCATCACGATGTTCATGTTGTGCTCAATCAGGACCACGGTGTGCTCATCGCGCAGGCTCTTGATCAGGCGCTTCATGTCGTCTAGGTCATCGATGCCCATGCCCGACGTGGGCTCGTCCAGAAAGATGGCCTTGGGTCGGGCGGCGAGGGCCATTCCGACCTCCAGGCGACGCTGCTGGCCGTGCGACAAGTTGCCTGCCGGGGTGTCGGCCAGACTCTCCAGCCCCACTTTGGCAAGCACAGACTCCACCACCTTCGACAGTGCCCGAGGCCCCACGGGCTCATGCCAAGGATTGAGGGCATGCACAGGTGCGACGCCCTGTGCGCCCAAGCGCAGGTTCTCACGCACCGGCAGGCTCAGAAACAAGCTGGTCACCTGAAACGACCGCGCAATGCCGCGCTGCACACGCCGGTGGTCGGGCTCGTGCGTGACATCCTGGCCATCAAACAGGATGCGCCCACCGCTCACCGTCTTGGTCCCTGTGAGCATATGGAACAGAGTGGTCTTGCCGGCCCCGTTGGGCCCGATCACCGAATGCACCGTGTTCGCACGCACCCGCAGGCTCACGCCCCCCAGTGCGGCGAACTTGCCATAGTGTTTCTCGACATCAATGGCTTCCAGGAGGATGGGTGCCTTGGGGCTCATGCCTTTTCTCCTTTGGCGGTCACTTCAACCATCGATGGCGCCGCTGGCTTCCGATGGCCCTGCAACTTGTTCCAGATCGTTTCACCCAGGCCCCACAGCCCCCGTTGCATCCACAGACTGACGGCCATCAAAACGATGCCCAACAACAACAGCCAGCGCGGCCACAGCTGCGACAACCAGTCAGCCAGCAACAGGTAAAACGCCGAACCGAGCAGCGAGGCAAACAGGTTGCCCGTGCCCCCGATCACAGTCATCACCAGGATCATCTCGCTCGTGTGGTATTCGGCGTTGGAGAGCGGCGCCAGGCCGGTCATCATGGCGTGTAGCGCTCCTGCCAGACCCGTGACAGCGCCCGAGATCACAAACGCCTGCAGCTTGAGCAACCGCAGGTTGTAGCCAATGGCCGCCGCGCGCTCTTCGTTGTCGCGCACGGCCAACAGGGTGCGTCCAAAGGTGGAGCGCGACACCTTGAACAACAGCCAGAACACCACCATGAAGATCACTGAGACAAAACCATAAAACTGCCAAGGCGACGCCAGCGTCCACACATCGACGCCGAAGATAGACAAATTGGGGCGAGGAATGTCCATCAGTCCGTTATCCCCCCCCGTCAGACCAGTGGTTGTGTAGGCGATGAAATAGAACATCTGCGCGAAGGCCAGAGTCAGCATCACGAAATACGTGCCCCGCTGGCGGATCGCTACCCAGCCCACCACTGCGGCGCCGAGCGCACCCATCACCGTGGCCAGCAACAGCGCCAGTGGCATGGGCACGGGCCAGCGCGTCAACATCAAGGCCACGGTATAGCTGCCCAAGCCAAAAAAAATGCCCTGGCCGAACGACAGCAGCCCTGTGAAGCCCAATAGCAGGTTGCAGCCCATGGCGGCCAGCCCAAAAATGAGCACCTCGCTGGCCAATGACCCCGACTGCATCATCAGCGGCATGACCGCCACCACCAGCGCCGCGAACAGGAAATGTGTGTACTTCTTCATGGGGTTCACTCCTTGCGGCCCAAAAGACCATGGGGGCGCAATAGCAGCACGGCCGCCATGGCGACATAGATCATCAGACGGGCACCTTCCGGCCACAGCGTGCTCATGACGCTTTGCACGATGCCGATCATCAGACCGCCCAGCAGCGCTCCGCTGAAGCTGCCCATGCCCCCCACCACCACTACAACAAAAGCCACCGCGAGGGCCTCGACCCCCATGAAGGGCTCAGCACCCCGGATCGGTGATGCCAGCACGCCAGCCAGCGCCGCCGTTGCCGCGCCCAAGCCAAACACGAGGCTGAAGATGCGCAGTACATTGATGCCAAGCAGCGAGACCATCTCGGTCGACTCGCTACCCGCCCGCACCGCACTGCCCAAACGCGTGCCCTCCAGCACCCACCACAACAACACCGCCAGCACCGCAGTGAAACCGATCACGAACAGGCGGTACTTGGGGTACACAAAGCTGCCCCACATCACCACACCCTGAAGCGCGTCAGGCACCGCCACACTGTCGCCCAGCGGGCCCCACTGCAGGATCACCAGCTCCTGCACCGCCAGGGCCAGGCCCACCGTCACCAAAATGTGAAACTCATGGTCCGTGGCGTATACGTGGCGCAGGATGAGCTTCTCCGTCGCCCAACCAATGCCACCGACCACCAGAGGCACCACTACCAGGGCCAGCCAGAAACTCATGCCCCAACGTGTCATCTGGTAGCAAAAATACGCCCCGATCAGATAAAAAGCGCCATGCGCGAAATTCACAAATCGCAGCAAGCCGAAGACGATGGACAGGCCCACCGCCAACAGGAAATACAGCATGCCAATGCCAATCCCGTTGATGACCTGTAGCAGGTAGATGTTCATAGAGTGCTCAGCCAGAAGACCACCAGCAGCCCCTTCCGGGGCCACTGTGGTTCACCAAAAGGAGCGCCCAGCACCTGTGCAGGGCCTGTCAGCCATGCAAGCGCTGTGCGGCGCCAGGGAAATCAGGTGCGTTTGCAGCCCGTCTGATCGATGGGCAGGAACGACTTACCCGAACTGAGAACGTCCACGTAGTCGTCCTTGTTCTTCATCTTGGCCTTGGCCTTGCCCTTGAGCAGGTAGTAGCTCTTGAGCACCTGGTGGTCTGCCTTGCGCACCTCCTCATCGCCCGTCAATCCCTGGTACCTGTGGCCCTCCAGCGAGGCAATCACAGCTTTCTGGTCCACCGAGCCTGCCTTGATGATCCCGTCAATCAGAAGCTTGGTGCAGATGTAGGAACCTGCCAGGCTGTAGTTGGGATTCATCTTGAGCTTGTCGTTTGTGCGTTTGACGAGATCCCGGTTGAGTTCGGAATCCACCGTGTGCCAATACTGGGCTCCAAAATAGATGCCGTCGCACAGATCGGCACCCAGCGATTCGAACTGCTCCAGCCCCGAAGCCCAGGCCACCAGGATCGTCATGTTCTTGTGCATGCCGAAGCTCACAGCCTGGCGCAGGGTGTCGGCACACTGCGCACCAAAGTTCAACAACAGCAGCACATCGGGCTTGGCAGCCATCGCATTGGTGATGTAACCACTGAACTCTTTTTCGGTCAGCGAGTGGTAGCTATTGCCAACGTGCTCAATGCCCTTTTCCTTGAAGATGTTCTTGGCGGCCGACAACAGGCCGTCGCCGAATACATACTGCGGCGTGATGGTGTACCAGCGTTTGGCCTTGGGCATCGAATCGATCAGTGGGCGCACAGTCTGCTCGATGGCACCAAACGTGGGCACCGACCAGCGGAAGGTCGCGGCATTGCAGTCAGACCCCGTGATTTCATCGGCTCCTGCGGTGGTCACGAACAGGCCACCAGCCTTCTCGGCCTCCTTGCCCATGGCCAGGGCTTCGCCCGACAGGATGCCTCCAGCAAAGAAACGTGCGCCTTGCTGCTGTGCAGCCTCTTGCACCTTGCGCACAGCAGTGGCAGGCTTGCCCTCGGTGTCCAGCAGGGTGTACGCCAGGGGGCGATTGAGGGCCTTGCCATATTGCTCGATGGCCAGCCGCATGCCCATGTCTGCAAATTTCCCGTTGGCCGCAAACGGGCCCGACATCGGCACAGGGCAACCGAACTGGATGGCGCCCGGGGTCTGTGCAAACGCACTGCGGGTCAGGCCGATGGAAGCGGAAAGTGCACTCAGTGCCGAGACTTGCAGAAGATGACGACGTTGCATGGAGGGCTCCAGTGAAGAGTAGTGGGAGATCAAGAGATGCCACCTCCATGGTGTGCAGGAAACCCCCTTCGCGGTCTTTCCAAATCTTTCATTTGGATTCATGCAAACAAAGGGTTAACCCGCCACACCGCCCCTGTGGGCACAGCCAAGCCAGGCGCACTCCCCACCGGGAGTGCTCCTCGATGAACCACTGGCCGGGGAATCAGTGCAACCGCTGGGTGTCTTGCGCCAACTGCGTCGTGGCAGTGAAGGCGTAACCGATCTGGTGCAGCGTCTTGACCGGCAGGGGCTCGGCGAACGCTTCGGCCGCCTTCTTGCGCAACCGGGTGAGCAGCAGGTTGAGTCGCTCGGCACCGTTCTGGGCACGGGCACCAAACAGATGGGTGCTGAGATCCCGCTTGGGCACCGGCTGGCCGTCAGCACGCATGAGCTGCTGTAGAAACATGAACTCGTGGGTGGTCAACTGCAGGCACCTGCCCTGGGGCGACGACAGCACCCATTCCTTGATCGCCAGCACCCAACATGCGGGTTGTGCGGCAGGCAAGGGGATAGTAGGCAGCGGCATGTCTGTGCCCACGCTCCCCCTGGGCAGCAGCCGGCTCGCGGTGGCGTCGATGTTGGCGGCCAGCTCCAGCAGGTTGACGGGTTTGACCAGATAACGGTCCGCCCCAGCGCGCATTCCTGCAAGCCGGTCGTCGAGCGAATCGCGGGCACTGAGAATGATCACCCCGACATCGGGCCTGGACTTGAGCAGCGACGCCACACTGAGCCCATCCTCACCGGGCAGGCCCAGGTCCAGGATCACGACATCGACGGGTTGAAAAGTAAACCCCTTGTAGAAAGCTTCGGCACTGCATGCCCCCCAAACGCTGTAGCCCGAGTCGAGCAGGAACTCCTCGATGCTGTGCAGTTGGTCGGAGTCATCCTCCACGATTGCGATGCTGGGCTTGAATTGGGTCATGTTGCGAATACCTCCGGCGTCCGTCCGGAATGCAACATTCAGGCCACCGGTGTCACTGTCAACGGAATGTCGATCACAAAACGCATGCCCCGGGGCTGGCGTGCACGCAGCCAAACAGCTCCACCATGCAGGTCGACAATGCGTTTTACCAAAGCTAGGCCCAGTCCGGCACCGGGTTTGCCCTCTGCCGAACGACCGCGGCGGTATTTCTCAAATACCAGCGCCTGTTCTTCGGGGGGGATACCAGGGCCCTCATCTTCGATCGCAAAGCGGCACAAGGCCCCTTCTCGGTGCACGCTCAAGGACACCGACATGCCGACCTCGGAATACTTGAACGCGTTGGAGAGCACGTTCATGAGCATCACGCGCAACAGTACCGGATCGCCGTTCAGTGCGGGTAGGTCTGGCTCCACGCTCAGGTGCAGCGGGTGCTCGGCAGACAGTTGCCCACCATTTTCGATCACCCACAAACACAACTCCCCCACATCAACGGGCGCAGGCTCCAGGGCGAAGTTGTGGCTATCGATACGATCCTGAGTGAGACAGTTATCAAAAAAATAGCTCAGCCGCGCGGAGCCCCGCAAAATGCGCAACGCCAGCGCCTGTTGCGCCGGAGCCTCCTTGGATCGCAACGAGAGCAACTGCCCCGCAGTATTGATCACCGCCAGCGGTGAACGCACCTCGTGCGACAGCATGGCGATGAAGTGGCGCTGGTCGGTCAGTGTCTGTTCAATGGAGGTCACCGCGCTTTCCAGCTCTTGCGTGCGTTGCGCCACCATCTGCTCCAAGTCCTCGGCATGCTCCTTCAAATGCCCAGCCATGTAACCCATGGAATCCGCCAGTGACCGCAGCTCGCGGATCGGACTCGACTTGGGCGCCTGGGCATTCCAGTCGGCCTGCGTCAGTCGGATTGCCCAGTCACTGAGCACCTGCAAAGGCCGCACCAAGCGGCTGGCCACGAACAGTGAAAACAGCACCGACGCAAGCATGACCGCCACGGTGGTGTAGATCGTGTTGCGCAACACCCCGCGCAAAGGTGTGTTGAACCGGCTCTCTGGGAGGATGATCGCCATGGTCAGTGCAGGACCACGGGGCAGGACATGCGTCCACCAGCGCGCCAGATGGCGCACGCCATCTACCTCCATAAACTGGTTGCCCTCAGGTTGACCGCTCTGCAGAATATGCTGTCCCAGTGAACTCATCACGGGATCGCCGCTTTGGTCGATGCGCATGCGATGCCCATCTGCAAGAGCCGTCACCCCTCCAGATGGATCGTGCGAGGACATGGCCAGCAGCTCCCCCGACGCCTCGGCCAAAAAGGCCCTCCCACCTGATTCTGAGGCCAGCGCCGCCAAAAATTCATTGAGTTGGGAGAGCGACACATCGGCGGTCACCACACCTATCAATTGGCCATCGCGCGAACGCACCGGCGCGGAAATTCCCATTCCAATCGCAGCATAGGCTCCCTGTGCATCGTTGATCATGTAGCGGTAGGGGGCGTACCACGAGACCCCGTCGTTGGCGATCGCAGACTGATACCACGGACGATTTCTCGCATCAAAACCTACATCGCTGCGCGAGATCAACGTGGGCTGGCGGGTCACCGCGTCGACACGCAGCACCTCCATGGCTCGGCCATCGCTGATCCGGGCGCGCAGCATGCGCAGTGCGCGGTCATCACCCAGCGGCGGACGGCTGCCAGCGTAATACTGGCCGTCGGGCATGCCCATGGAGATGAAGGTGAGCTGGGGCTGCTGGTCGATCTGCAGCATGAACTGGCGCATCAACACATCGGGTTGCTGCACCATCAAGTGCCCTGCGCGCACCTGCTCGACGTTGAAGGCCACCACCCGCTGTGGAACGTCGAAGAACGACACCACCTTCTCACGCACACGGCCCGAAACCTCGTCAGCCAACTGCAGTGCAAACTCTTCCATGGCCACAACAGCTGAGCGATAAAACAGGCTGCCGCTGGCCAGTACGATGGGCAGCAAAACCGCCAGCAGTGCAAAGGTGAGGTAACTGCGCAGCGCAATGCGGCGAGCAAACATGAAGAAAACTGAGTGTGTGGGCGCTGTAGGTTTATGGCCCGAAACCTCCTCGAGGCTTCGGGCCATACGCACCGTATTCAATCACAGGCCAGCAAAGGCCGCCGGGGCAACACACACGTCGCCCGCCGTCCCCGCAGGGTTTAATCTCTTACACGGCCTCCGTCAGCACACCTTTGCCTGCTCCAGCATGGCGTGCAGCAGCACATTGCACCCCGCCTCGATGTGCTCAGGCTTGGCGTCCTCAATCTCGTTGTGGCTGATGCCATCCTTGCACGGAATGAAGATCATCCCGCTGGGCGCCAGCTTGGCCATGTACACCGCGTCGTGCCCCGCTCCCGACACCGCTGGCATGTGGCTGTATCCGAGCTTGGCCGCCGCGCGCCCCACTGCGTCCACGCAGCTCTCATGGAAGGCCTGCGCGGGGTAGCTGGACACCATTTCGACATGGATCTGTACGCCATGTTCCTTGCCCACCTGCTCGGCAAAGGTTTTGACTTCTGCAGCCATCTGGTCCACCAGCGCGTCGGTGCTGTTGCGCAGGTCGATGCTGAACTTGACCCGGCCCGGGATGACGTTGCGGCTGTTGGGGAACACTTGCACCATGCCCACGGTGCCGCGTCCGTGCGGCGGGTGGCGGTGGGCTGCTGCCACCACGTCTTGCATGATGCGTGTGGCGGCCAGCAGGGCGTCTTTGCGCAGCGCCATGGGCGTGGGGCCGGCGTGGGCTTCCATGCCGGTGACGGTGCAGTCGAACCAGCGGATACCCAAGACGCCACTGACCACGCCAATGGTCTTGTCGTTGTCTTCCAGCACCGGGCCTTGTTCGATGTGGGTTTCGAAGTAGGCGCCGATGGGGTGGTCGCCGGGCTCCTGGTCGCCGATGTAGCCGATGCGCTCCAGCTCGCCCTTGACGGTCTTGCCTTCGGTGTCGGTGGCGGCGTAGGCGTGCTCCAGCGTGAAGGCTTTGGCAAAGACGCCCGAGCCCATCATGACGGGAACAAAGCGCGATCCTTCTTCGTTGGTCCAGAAGGCCACTTCGATGGGGGCTTCGGTTTCGATGCTGTGGTCGTTGAGCGTGCGCACGACTTCGATGCCCGCCAGCACGCCGTAGTTGCCGTCGAACTTGCCGCCGGTGGGCTGGGTGTCGATGTGGCTGCCGGTCATGATGGGTGGCAGGTTGTTGTTGCGGCCGGGGCGGCGCATGAAGCCGTTGCCGATTTGGTCGATGGTGACGCTCATGCCAGCCTCGCGTGCCCAGCGGGTGACGAGGTCGCGGCCTTGTTTGTCGAGGTCGGTGAGGGTCAGGCGGCACACGCCGCCTTTGGGCGTGGCGCCGATCTGGGCGAGCTCCATGAGCGATGACCACAGGCGGTCGCCGTTGATGCACAGGTTCTCGATATCGGGTTTGACTTTGGTATCCATGGTGTTCTCCGTGTGCGTGAAGCCGGTCAGCGGGTGACGGCCGTGGGGGCCAGATCGTGGGCGCGCTTTTGCACCGCCTGGAAGTTGGCGCCAAACGCGGGACGCTTGATGTAGCGGCCCTTGCCCTGTTCGGCCCTCAGGTCGCCGTTGGCATACACCACGCGGCCCTGGCTGATGGTGTGGCTGGGGATGCCCCGCACGGTGCGGCCTTCAAAGATGTTGAAGTCGCCCTTGCTGAACTGCGTCTTGACCGAGAAAGTCTTGGTGCCTTCGGGGTCCCACAGCACCAGATCGGCATCGGCGCCTTCGCCAATGAAACCTTTGCGTGGGTAGATGTTGAACAGCTTGGCGCAGTTGGCCGAGGTGATGGCCACGAACTCGCTCGGCGTGAGTCGCCCGGTGTTCACGCCACCGTCCCAAATGGCCGCCATGCGCTCTTCCACGCCACCGGTGCCGTTGGGGATCTTGGCGAAGTTGTCTTTGCCCGCCGCTTTTTGCGCGGCGCAGAAGGTGCAGTGGTCGGTGGCCGTGGTGTGCAGCTGCCCGGATTGCAGGCCACGCCACAAGGCCTCTTGATGGCCTTTGGGGCGAAATGGAGGGCTCATCACATGCGCGGCAGCCTTGGCAAAGTCGGGGTCGCGGTAAACGCTGTCGTCCACCAGAAGGTGCCCCGCCAGCACCTCGCCATACACGCGCTGGCCCCGCGCACGGGCGCGGGCAATCGCGTCGGCCGACTCCATGCAGCTCACGTGCACCACGTAGATCGGCACGCCCAGCACGTCGGCAATGGCGATGGCGCGGTTGGCGGCCTCAGCCTCGACCATGGGCGGGCGCGACAGCGGGTGGCCTTCGGGCCCGGTGATGCCCATCTTGGCGACCTCTTGCTGCAGCAGGTACACCAGCTCGCCGTTTTCGGCATGTACGGTGGGCATGGCGCCCAGCTCGAGCGCGCGCTTGAAGCTGTTCACCAGGGTTTCGTCGTCGCACATGATGGCGTTCTTGTAGGCCATGAAGTGCTTGAAGCTGTTCACGCCTTCGTCCTGCACCAGCGTGCCCATGTCGGCGCGCACCTGCTCGCTCCACCAGGTGATGGCGACATGGAAGGAATAGTCGGCCGCCGATTTTTCAGCCCAACCACGCCACTTGCGGTACGCGTCGAGGATGTTTTCTTGCGGGTCCGGGATAACGAAATCGATGATGCTGGTGGTTCCCCCGGCCAGGCCCGCTGCCGTGCCGGTGAAGAAGTCATCCATGGTGGTGGTGCCCATGAACGGCAGTTGCATGTGCGTGTGCGGGTCGATACCGCCGGGCAGCACGTACTGGCCGCTGGCGTCCAGCACCTCGGCCCCCGCTGGCGCCAGCGCCGCTGCGCCCTCGCCCACCGCCACGATGCGGCCGTCCACACACAGCACATCGGCGGCTTGCTCGCGGTCGGCGTTGACCACGGTTCCGCCGCGGATCAAAAGGGCTTGGGTCATGGGGGTCTCCTTCAGGGGTACAAATCAAAACAAGGGCCTGCCCTGGCCACGGGCCAGGGCAGGCCATACGGTCACTTTTTCTTGGCAGTCAGGTAGTAGTAGGTGCCTGCCACTGCCAGGCTGAAGAACCAGCCAAAGTCAAACAGGGACAGCAGCAAGCCTGGTACGGCGGCTTTGTCGATGACGCCAGACACCGCCAGGTAGCCGGGCAGGCACGGCAGCACGCCCAGAGCAAACGCAATGAGCGCTTGCACATTCCAGCCGTTGCTGTACTCGTACTCCCCGCCCCTGCGGTACAGGTCATCCACCTTCAGCTCGCTTTTTCGCACCAGGTAGTAGTCCACCAGCAAAATGCCTGCAATGGCGCCCAGCAGCGTGCCGTAGCCGCCAAGCCAGGTGAAAAGGTAGCCGCCCGACGTGGCCAGCAGCTTCCAGGGCATGAACAGCAAGCCGATGACGGCAGCGATCATTCCGCCCATGCGAAAGCTGATCTTGGACGGTGCAACCTGGCTGAAGTCATACGATGGCGACACCAGGTTGGCGGCCACATTGGTCGTCAGGTTGGCCAACAAAATCACCAGCAAGCCCACGCCCGCAGCCACGCTGCCCATCTGCGTCAGCAGGCCGTCCGGAAAGAGCTGCGCCTTGCCATACAGGATGGCCGACGCCGAGAAGCCAATCACACCCACCATGGAGAACAGCGCCATCGGAATCGGCAGGCCGATGGCCTGGCCCATGACCTGGTCCTTCTGGGTCTTGGCAAAGCGTGTGAAGTCCGGGATATTGAGCGCCAGAGTGGCCCAGAAACCGACCAGGCCGGTCAATGCCGCCCAGGTCTTGGGGCCCCCTTCGACCACCTTGGCGGGCAGGTTGAAGAGCTGGCCCGAAGGCACCTTCATCATCAACACCACGACCAGCACGATGGACGCGATGATCATCAGCGGCGCGGCAATCACTTCGAGCTTGCGGATGGACTCTGGGCCCTTCCAGATGAAATAAAGGTGCACCGCCCAGAACGCCAGGAAACACACGAACTGCGAGGTGCTGATGGTCTGCCCATCGGCCGGGCCCGCGAGCCCCATGCCCAGAATGTTCAAGAAGCCATGCAGCGCCAATGCACCGAAGTAGCAGTTGATGGAGAACCAGCCACAGGCCACCAGGCCACGCAGCACGGCGGGCAGGTTGGCGCCCTTGACGCCGAACGAGGCACGTGCCAAGACTGGGAACGGCACACCATACCGGGGCCCGACACGCCCGATGAGCACCATGGGCACCAAGACGATGCAGTTGGCCAAAAAGACGAGCCACACGGCCATTTGCCAAGTGAAGCCCTGGTCCAGCATGGAACTGGCCATGGTGTAGGTGGGCACGCACACCACCATGCCCACCCAGAGCGCGGCGAAGTCTTTCCAGGTCCAGTGCCGTTGTGCGGCGGTGGTGGGGAGCAAATCTTCATTGGCGAGCGTGCTGGAGGCTCCGCCGGGCATTAGCCCCGCCACGTGGGCAGCGCTGCCGGTACTGTTGGTCATGCCTGTACTCCTGTCAAATTGGGGTTGGACACAACCCGCTGTCTCGCCCAGCGATGTCGCGCTGGCAGATGGCGGGCAAGGGGAAGCGGACGATGCTAAATAAGACGCAAGAACCGCACCAGATGCAGTGCAGCATGCGTTGCAAATCGGCACCACGACGGGAGCGCCCAGAACGACTGAAACAGGCGGTGATGGACGCGCGCATCGGGTGTGTGGTCAAGCCGCAGCAGCCACACGCTGCGGGTTGTTGGGGTGCGTGGTCCAGTTGGCGTATTCGCCCGTGACCTTCTTGCCCGTGCGCACGTCGACCTCGCCAGGCTCCAGCGCACGCATGGTGATGCACTCGGGCACAGGGCAGATCGACACGCAGAGGTTGCAGCCCACGCACTCGGCGTCGTTGATCTCGAACTTGCGCACGCCGCCTTCTTTGGTGAACGTGATGGCCTGGTGCGAGGTGTCTTCGCACACCACATGGCACCGGCCACACTGAATGCACGAATCCTGGTTGATGACGGCCTTTTCGATGTGGTTGAGGTTGAGGTTCTTCCAGTCCTTGACCGTGGGCACGGCCTGGCCCTTGAAGTCGTCGAGCGTCGCGTAGCCGTGGTCGTCCATGAAGTTGGAAAGGCCGTCGCACATGTCCTGCACGATTTTGAAGCCATAGACCATGGCCGCCGTACACACCTGCACGGTGCCGCAGCCCAGGGCAATGTATTCGGCTGCGTCGCGCCAGGTGGTGATGCCGCCGATGCCGCTGATGGGCAGGCCGGCGGTCTGCGCATCGCGCGCGATCTCGGCCACCATGTTCAGGGCAATGGGCTTGACGGCCGGGCCGCAGTAGCCGCCGTGTGATCCCCAGCCATCGGTGCTGGGGCTCATGGTCATGCGGTCCAGGTCCACGCCCATGATGGAGTTGATGGTGTTGATGAGCGACACCGCGTCGGCACCGCCGGCCTTGGCGGCGCGGGCAGGCTGGCGCACATCGGTGATGTTGGGGGTGAGCTTCACGATCACAGGCAGCTTGCTGTAGTGCTTGCACCACGCCGTGACCATCTGGATGTATTCGGGCACCTGGCCCACGGCCGCGCCCATGCCGCGCTCGCTCATGCCGTGCGGGCAGCCGAAGTTGAGCTCGATGCCGTCGGCGCCGGTGTCTTCCACCAGCGGCAGGATGGCCTTCCAGCTTTGCTCTTCGCACGGCACCATGAGCGAGACGATCATGGCGCGGTCGGGCCAGTTGCGCTTGACGCGTTTGATCTCTTCAAGGTTGGTGTGCAGGGGCCGATCGGTGATCAGCTCGATGTTGTTCAGGCCAATCACCCGACGGTCTTGCGACATCAGGGTGCCGTAGCGCGGGCCGTTGACATTGACCACCGCCGGGTCTTCGCCCAGCGTTTTCCACACCACGCCGCCCCAGCCCGCTTCAAAGGCGCGGGTGACGTTGATCTCTTTGTCGGTGGGTGGTGCAGAGGCGAGCCAAAAGGGGTTGGGGCTCTGGATACCCAGAAAATTGCTGCGAATGTCTGCCATGGGGTGCTCCCGTGTGTTGTGCGGTATGACTGGTTGGCCGGTCAGGCAGCCTTGGCGGCAGGTGCCATGAGTGCGGCATGCATGGAGACAGCGGCGACCTTGCCGTGCTCCACCGCCTCTACAGTGAGATCGCGGCCGCCGACGCGGCAGTCGCCACCCGCCCAGACGCGCGCCAGGCTGGTGCAGCCCTCCGCGTCGGTCACGATGCGGCCAGACTTCAGTGCGATCGATGCGCCCGCAGGTTCGGCCACGTACGTTTGGCCAATGGCCTTGAGCACCATGTCGGCGTCGAGCACGAAGGTCTCGCCGGTTTCCACCAGCTGGCCACCGCTCAGGGCCGTGGCGGCAAAACGCACGCCCTTCACGGCACCGCCTTCGCTGAGCACTTCCTGGGGCGCCGCCCAATGGCGGATCTTCACGCCGTGCGTCTGTGCCCACTGCTGCTCCACGGGTGAAGCAGACATGGCATCAGCGCCCCGGCGGTACACAATGTTCACGTCTTCAGCGCCCAGCTTGCGCGACTGCACTGCAGCGTCTACCGCTGTCATGCCGCCCCCTATGACCACCACGCGGCGGCCCACGGGCAGGGTTGAGAGGTCGGTGCTCTGGCGCAACTCGGCAATGAAATCCACTGCGTTGCGCAGCCCGGTCGCCGTAGGCTCGGCCACGCCCAGCGCATTCACACCTTGAAGGCCCAGCCCCAGGAACACCGCGTCGAAACCTTGCAGCAGGCCGTCCAGGGTGATGTCACGGCCCAGTTGCTGGCCGGTGCGCACCTCGATGCCGCCGATGGACAACAACCATTCCACCTCCTTCTGCGCGAAGTCGTCGGTGGTCTTGTAACTGGCCAGGCCGTATTCGTTCAAGCCACCCAACTTGGGGCGCGCTTCCAGCAGCACCACGTCGTGCCCGCGCACGGCCAGCCCATGGGCGCAGGCCAGGCCTGCGGGGCCAGCGCCCACCACGGCCACCCGCTTGCCAGTCGATGCCGCACGCTGAAACAGCGGCGCCCCCGGCTTGGCAAAAAAAGCATCGGTGGCGTAGCGTTGCAGCGAGCCAATCTCTACCGGCTTGTCCTCATTGGTGTTGCGCACGCAGGCCTGCTCACAGAGCACCTCGGTGGGACAAACGCGGGCGCACATGCCGCCCAGCGGGTTGGCCTCCAGGATGGCGCGGGCGGCACCGCGGTTGTTGTCCTGCGCAATGCGATGGATGAACGAAGGAATGTCGATGCCCGTGGGGCACGCCGTGGCGCAAGGTGCATCGTGGCAGTAGTAGCAGCGCTCCGCCTCGATGAGGGCCTGGGGCTTGGTAAGCGGCGGGTGCGCGTCGCTGAAATTGGCGGCGTAGTCGGCCAGGTTCAGGCGTGCGGCATGAATGCCACAGGCACGGCTTGCGGGTGTGTCCATCAGGTTTCCTCCGAGAGGGTGAGGGTGGGGGTCTGGGCGCGTGCCTGGCAGGCGGTGGCACGCGCAAGCGCCTCGCTGCGCCGCCGGAACGTGCGGCGCGAGCCGGCCAATGCTGCGCATGCAGGGGTGCTTGCGCTCGCAAACTTCGGAGGTTTCATCGTGGGCCTCGCTGTAGGTGCAGGTGCCCGCTGCGCTGCTGCAGCGGTGCCCTGTGTGGTGGGTCAATTTACCAACCTGTAAAACTTTACCAATTGGTAAAATCCCTAGAGCAAACCCCGTGCCAGCCAAATCCCCGTGAATCTTGGGCTTATGCCAGCGAATTGCCAGTTTTTAGCCCATGGCTTGTTCCACAATGGTGCAATGACCGACGCCCGCCCGTCCAAAGCCGACACAGCCCCCCGCCCCGCCAAGACACCCCGGACCGCGGTGGGGGATGACCCCACACCCCGCGCGCCCACGGCCTCCCGGCTGCTCAAGGAGCAAGGCATCCTCACCGAGGCCGAGAACCACTTTGCGCAGTTTGGCTTTGAAGGCGCATCGCTGGAGAGCATTGCGGCCGCCATCGGCATCAGCCGCCACAACCTGCTGTATTACTTCCCAAGCAAAGAGGCCCTTTACCAACGCGTGCTCGACGATGTGCTCACCCAGTGGCTGGCCGGTATGGAGGATCTGTCCCACAGCGACGATCCTCAGCAGGCCCTTCGGCGCTACATCCGTGCCAAGCTTCACTACTCACGCACACGCCCTCAGGGTGCCAAGGTGTTCACCAAAGAGGTGATTGCCGGTGCGCCACGCTATGGCCAGGCCATCACCGAGCGGGTGGCGCCGCTGCTCAAGACCGAGGTGCGTACCTTCGAGCGCTGGGCCCGCGAAGGCCGGATCGCCAAGGTCAACTTCACGCACCTGATGTTCATCATCTGGTCGGTGACGCAAGCCTATGCAGAGCAGGAGGCCCAGTTCGCCCTGCTGCTGGGCAAACCGGCACTGACCGAACGCGACTACGACAAGGCCGAAGAGCTGATCGTGCGCATGGTGCTCAGTGCGCTGGCGCCCGACGCCGTGGTGTGAAGCAGCGCCTGGGCCCGACCCAGAAAGTGCGTGACTGCATTACTCTTTTTTGCTACTTAATTAATAGCATTTCGCGCTTGAAGGATATGCGCTTCAGTCTGATTTCGCCATCACTCAGCGTTTGGCATTCAATGCTTTGAGACGCCGGTACAGCGATCGTTCGCTGACGCCCAGTTGCTGCGCCAGCGCCACGCGGCTTCCCTGGTGGGCTGCCAGCGCACGGCGCAGGGCATCGTCGTCCATCGCGGTGTGGCGAAGTGGCAGGCCTGCGATTGCAAGCGCCTGTGCCTCGATGGGTGGCGGGTCCGAGACCCCCCGCTCCTCGCTGGGCGGCAGGCCACAGGCCAGGGCCTGCTGCACGTGTTCGGCTTCGATGGCATCACCATCACACAGCAGGGCGGTGCGCTCCAGCAGATTGCGCAGCTCCCGCACGTTGCCTGGGTAGCGCTGCGCTTCCAGCAAGGCCACCGCTGCGTCCGACAGCTGCAGCACACGGGGTGAAGGCACCACGCGCTCCAGCAGCGCGTGCGCCAGCAGGGCCCTGTCGCCCTGGCGCTCGCGCAGTGGTGGCAGGTAGATCGGAAAGATGCTCAACCGGTAGTACAGGTCTTCACGGAACCGGCCCTCAGCCACCATGCGCTGCAGGTTGCGGTGCGTGGCAGACACCACGCGCAGATCAACATGCCGCTGGTCGGTGCTGCCCACGCGGCGGTAAGTGCCGGTCTCCAGCAGGCGCAGCAGTTTGACCTGCAGCGGCAGCGGAATGTCACCCACCTCGTCCAAAAACAGCGTGCCACCGTCGGCTGCCTCTACCAACCCTGGCCGGGCCTGGGTCGCGCCAGTGAACGCTCCTTTTTCGTGCCCGAACAGCTCGGACTCAAACAGCGCCTCGGGCAGGCTGGCGCAGTCCACCGGCACCAACGCTCGCCGAGCCCGCGAGCTACTCTGGTGCACCGCGTGCGCCACAAGCTCCTTGCCCGTACCTGACTCGCCCATCAGCAGCACCGCAGCCCGCGAGGGCGCCACGCGCGCCACCAGACCCAGCATTTTCTGGAATGCGGGCGAACGCCCGATCAGCCCATGGGCCGAAGGCCCGTGCTGTGCAGCGACCGGCAAGGGCACCATCTTTTCGACAAAAAACCCCGGCCCGTTGTTTGCCCCCGCCACCGGTGTCAGCTCGATCTGCACATATTCCTCACCCAGCGGCGTGTGGTGCAGGTGCAGCACCCGTTCGCACCGACCCGAGTCGCGCGCCTGCGCCAAAGGGCAGGACTCGCCCGCCTGATCACAAGGCACGTTGAAACGGTGGGAGACAGCATGGCAAGTGCGCCCCACCACACTGCTCTCCGAGCCGAACTGGCGACGGTAGGCCGCATTGGCCGCCAGGATGCAGTAGCCGACATCCAGCAGGATATGGGGCTCGGCCAGGCTCTCCAGAAAGGACACCAGTTCAGGGGGTGGCGTGGTGGAAGGGGTCACGGCGGAACCTCGGGACATGCAGGGCCTTCACGATGCACCCGATCCGCCTCCTGGCGTTTGACCTATGCCATGCCGACTGCACTTAGTGGCAGATGGCAGTCGAACTGGCAGTTTCGCTGGCGGTTCACGGGCTCGGCAGCAGTCAGCGTTGACATCGACACCGACGCAAACCGTTGAATTCAAAGACTTTTTCTGAGCGGCTCAGTGCGCACCCGCTGTGGCACGCCCCTTGCGGTAAAGCCATGCCTCAGCACGACTGTCTTGGCACTTCCCGGTGCTCCACTTCTGCCCTTCTTCACCCCTGACGAAAGCCCGCCATGCCCCTCACCAGATGCTCCACGACTGCCCCTCTGATGGGCCGTGACAGCCCCCACGATACCGAGCGCCGCCAGATGGTGATGCTGACCGCCGCCGCTGGCTGCGTGGCCGCGGCTGGAGTCGCCGTGCCGCTGGTGTCCAGCTTTGCGCCCAGCGAACGCGCTCGGGCCATGGGCGCCAGCGTGGACGTAGATATCAGCGACCTGCCCCCCGGTGGCGTCAAAACTGCAGAGTGGCGTGGCAAGCCCGTGTGGATCCTGAGGCGCACCCCTGAAATGCTGGCGGGCCTCCCCCAGCAGGACGCGGCGCTGGCCGACCCGGCTTCACGCAAGGATCAACAGCCCGAATACGCGCGCAACCCGCTGCGCTCGATCCGACCCGAGGTGTTTGTCGCTGTAGGCATCTGCACCCATCTGGGTTGCTCGCCCACCGCCGTTCCGGCAGGCACGGCCAACCCCAGCGTGGGCGACCATTGGCAAGGCGGCTTCTTTTGCCCTTGTCACGGCTCCACCTTCGACCTGGCAGGCCGTGTTTTCAAGAACAAGCCCGCGCCCACCAACTTGGAGGTTCCGCCACACCGCTATGTGTCCGACACCCAGTTGCGCATTGGGGACGATACGGTCTGATACCTCCTTACCACCATCAGCGACGCACCTGTGTATCCGTGAGCAGCCGAGTCCGAATGAAACGCCGTGGCGTGCGCTCCGTTGACCCAAGTCTGCGGCCCGCAGCCCCCGTCAGATCAGACCTGCGTTTGCTGCCACAGCACGTCCAGCACATGCTGGATCGCACGCTCTACCGGGCCGGTACGGTGCGCAACACCCAGGGGCCGCCAAAGCCTGGGCTGTAGTGGCAGCATGCGGATACGGGGGTCCAGTGGCGCTGCGGATAGCGCCTCGTGAGGCAACAGCGTCGCCCCGTACCCAGCGGCCACCAGGCTCTTGACGGCATCGTTGTAGTTCAGTTGGATGCGGGCCTTGGGGTGCTCGGCTGCCAACGCGAACCACTCAGTGGTCAGGCGCGACAGGCTGGTGCCTTCGTCATTCAGGATCAGCGGCTGGTGTGCCAGCCAACGGGGGGTGATCCGCCGAGGCAATGCCCATGACGACGGCACAAACGCCATGACCGGGTCCCGACGCCACTGCAACACGGTCACGCCCCGCACAGCCCCTTGAGGCAGCGCCACCAGGCCTATGTCCAGCGCCCCGCTGGCCAGCCGTGCCATGGCTTCTGGCGAGGTCAGCACCTGCACCTGCACGTCGATCCCGGGATGCTCCTCGCCCAGCACTTCCAGCGCCTGGGGCAGCAGGTGCGCAATGGCCCCCGTGGATGCGCCCAGGCGCACACGCCCGGCCAGCCCCTGAACCTGCCGTTGCACCAGATCCATCACCTCATCCGCATCCGCCAGAAGGCGCCGGGCACGCTCGACCAGCAACTCGCCCACCCCGGACGGCTTTACCTCGCCCCGCTTTCGCACCAGCAAAGGAGCCCCCACGAGAGCCTCTAGATCTGCAATGTGCAGACTCACCGTGGGCGGCGCCAGGTGCAAAAAGCGGGCTGCCTCGGCAAAGGAGCCCAGGTCGGAAATGGTGACCAGCGTGCGCAGCCGGTCGAGATTGAGTTCGCGCATATCGTTCAGTAAAACTGATGTTGATGTTTGTGAAATTCAACTTTTCAAAGTTTACCTGCACAACGAAGATGGCTGCTTCCACCGCCGCCACTGGGTGGATCTCCCTCTGATTGCATGGAACCACACCCCATGACCCACCATCCGCTTGTTTTCATCGACGGCGATCAAGGCACTACCGGCCTGCAGATCCATGAGCGCCTGCGCGACCGGTCTGACCTGCGCCTGCTGACCCTGGCCGCCGACGAACGCAAAAATACCGCCCTGCGTGCCGAAGCGGTCAATGCCTGCGACATCGCCATCCTGTGCCTGCCCGATGCCGCTGCGCGCGAGGCCGCGGCCGCCGTCGTCAACCCCGCTGTGCGCGTGATCGATGCCAGCTCGGCGCACCGCACAGACCCGCAGTGGGTGTACGGCTTTCCCGAGATGGGAGCCGCACAGTCCGCGCGCATTGCGGGGGCACACCGTGTGAGCAACCCTGGCTGCTACCCCACGGGCGCCATCGGTTTGCTGCACCCGTTGGTAAAAGCAGGGCTGATTGGCGCCCACACACCCATCACCATCCATGCGGTGTCGGGGTATTCAGGTGGCGGGCGCGCACGGGTGGAAGAACATGAAGGACCTGCCGAAAAATCGGCGCCTGCTTTTCAGCTGTATGGGCTGAAACTGGATCACAAACACACGCCAGAGATCGCACAACACGCCGGCTTGTGGCAACGCCCATTTTTTCTGCCGGCGTATGGATCGTTCCGCCAGGGCATTGCGTTGACCATCCCTTTGCTTCTTTCGCATTGTCCGCCGGGCATCAGCGGCGATGATTTGCGCGCATGCCTGCAACAGCACTACGCAAACGCAGCCTGCGTGGAAGTCATGGACTCAGCACGCACAGAGTCCACAGAACACCTGGACCCACAGGCCATGAACGGCACCAACCAGTTGCGGCTGGGCGTTTTCAGCAACGCGCAGCACGGGCAAGTGCTGCTGACAGCCGTGTTCGACAACCTGGGCAAGGGGGCCTCGGGGGCTGCAGTGCAGAACCTGGACCTGATGCTGGGTCAGCTTGCTGGGTAGCCCCCAACCTTCCCACCGCTTGTGAACCACGCCGTCGCAATCGTGGGCGCAACCCTCAAAAGCGAGCGGATTCCACGCCGGTGCCAATGCGCGGCCGCAACAAAAAAGGGCTCCCCAAAGGGAGCCCAATTGGCTTTGATCTCCATGCAGGCTCAAAACACTCCCCATGGCAGCTCCCCCCGCCAATGCGAGGGACCGCCACCATGGGAAGGCCCGCAAATGCGTCAATTACATGGCGCTGAATTCGCCCGAAGGGATCTGGCCGGTGCGCAGAGCTTCAGCAGCCTGGGCACGCACCGCAGCGCGGTCAGCCGTGGACTTGTAAGTCACGACACGCGAGCCAGCAGGCTCGATGGAACGGGTCTGGGCGACCGTAGCGGCTTCAGCAGCCACTTCAGCGCGGGTGCGGCTGGTTTCAAACTTGGTGGCAAATTGCGAAGCATCGGCTTCGTCGGCTTGTGCGCCAAAAGAAGCGAAAGCGGCCACAGCGGCGATGGAGAGGAAACGTGCAGTCTTGTTCATGGTGAAACTCCAGTGAAATTCAAAAAATGGGGGTGAGGTACTGACAAATACGCAAACAGGGGAACAGCGGATTCAAAAAGAATCAACCGCGCTCGCCCGAAGGGATCTGGCCAGTACGCACAGCGTCAGCAGCCTGGGCACGCACCGCAGCGCGGTCAGCCGTGGACTTGTAAGTCACGACACGCGAGCCAGCAGGCTCGATGGAGCGGGTCTGGGCCACGGTAGCGGCTTCAGCAGCCACTTCAGCGCGGGTGCGGTTGGTTTCAAACTTGGTGGCAAATTGCGAAGCATCGGCCTCGTCGGCCTGGGCACCAAAAGAAGCGAAAGCGGCGACAGCGGCGATGGAGAGGAAACGTGCGGTGTTGTTCATGATGAAAATCCTTGAAGTTAAAAAAAGCGGCTCAATCAAACCGGAACGGCTGCAAAACAAAGAAGGGCTGCTGAACCGGGTTCGGTGAGTCGCCTTGCGGGTTCGGCTCATCGATGGGTTGAACTGTACGCCGATGGTGTTCAGAGAAAAACCACCGGGTCGCGAACTAACTGTTCCAGTAATAGAAACAATAGAGATCTGCGGCGGCAATCGAGAGCAGGACCATTTCTCACGCCAAAGACCCCCTGCATGTCTGGGGGTGTCTTGAAATGGCCATAAATACCCCTATCATTAGCACTCACTACAGACGAGTGCTAACAGCGCTACGGCTGTTGGAAGTTTGGTGGTGCCTGGATGTCCGGGCACTGAGTACGTCAGCTTTTTACTGAAAACAGGAGCATTGCAATGAACCTTCGCCCTCTGCACGATCGCGTGATCGTCAAGCGTATCGAAAGCGAAACCACGACCGCCTCGGGCATCGTGATCCCTGACAACGCCGCTGAAAAGCCCGATCAAGGTGAAGTGCTGGCCGTCGGCCCAGGCAAGAAGAACGACAAGGGTGAAGTGCTCGCCCTGAACGTCAAGGTCGGTGACCGCGTTCTGTTCGGCAAGTACTCGGGCCAGACCGTCAAGGTCAACGGCGACGAGCTGCTGGTCATGAAGGAAGACGATCTGTTCGCAGTCGTCGAGAAGTAATTCTCGCCCTCTGATTTACTCATCTTTTCATAGCTGCTAGCGCTTTATTTGTAAGCACTGGCAGTCAATTTGATTCAAATTTAGGAGCTCCAAATGGCAGCAAAAGACGTAGTTTTCGGCGGCGAAGCCCGCGCTCGCATGGTTGAAGGCGTGAACATCCTGGCCAACGCGGTCAAGGTCACGCTGGGCCCTAAGGGTCGCAATGTGGTGCTGGAGCGCTCGTTCGGCGCCCCCACCGTGACCAAGGACGGTGTGTCCGTGGCCAAGGAAATCGAACTCAAGGACAAGCTGCAAAACATGGGCGCCCAGCTCGTGAAGGAAGTGGCCTCCAAGACCAGCGACAACGCTGGTGACGGCACCACCACCGCTACGGTGCTGGCACAAGCCATCGTTCGCGAAGGCTTCAAGTACGTGGCCGCCGGTATCAACCCGATGGACCTGAAGCGCGGTATCGACAAGGCTGTTGCAGCCCTGGTGATCGAGCTGAAGAAGGCTTCCAAGCCCACGACCACCTCCAAGGAAATCGCCCAAGTGGGTTCGATCTCCGCCAATTCCGACGAAACCATCGGCAAGCTGATCGCTGACGCCATGGACAAGGTTGGCAAGGAAGGCGTGATTACTGTGGAAGACGGCAAGTCCCTCGACTCCGAACTGGACGTCGTGGAAGGCATGCAGTTTGACCGCGGCTACCTGTCGCCCTACTTCATCAACAACCCAGAAAAGCAATCCGCCATTCTGGACAACCCCTTCGTGCTGCTGTTCGACAAGAAGATCAGCAACATCCGCGACCTGCTGCCTACGCTGGAGCAAGTGGCCAAGGCTGGCCGTCCGCTGCTGATCATTGCCGAAGAAGTTGATGGCGAAGCCCTGGCTACGCTGGTGGTCAACACGATTCGCGGCATCCTGAAGGTGGTGGCTGTGAAGGCTCCTGGCTTCGGCGACCGTCGCAAGGCCATGCTGGAAGACATCGCCATCCTGACGGGCGGCAAGGTCATCGCTGAAGAAGTGGGCCTGACCCTGGAAAAGGTCACGCTGGCCGATCTGGGCCAAGCCAAGCGCATCGAAGTGGGCAAGGAAAACACCATCATCATCGACGGCGCTGGCGCTGCTGCTGACATCGAAGCCCGCGTCAAGCAAGTGCGCGTGCAGATCGAAGAAGCCACGTCCGACTACGACCGCGAAAAGCTGCAAGAACGCGTGGCCAAGCTGGCCGGCGGTGTGGCAGTGATCAAGGTCGGCGCTGCCACCGAAGTCGAAATGAAGGAAAAGAAGGCCCGCGTGGAAGACGCACTGCACGCCACGCGCGCAGCGGTGGAAGAAGGCGTTGTGGCTGGTGGCGGCGTGGCCCTGCTGCGTGCCAAGCAAGCCGTTGGCAACTCCATCAAGGGTGACAACGCTGACCAGGACCACGGCATTGCCCTGGTGCTCAAGGCCATCGAAGCGCCTCTGCGCGAAATCGTGAACAACGCCGGCGGCGAAGCCTCGGTGGTGGTGAACGCTGTGTTGGCCGGCAAGGGCAACTTCGGCTTCAACGCAGCCAACGACACGTACGGCGACATGCTCGAACTGGGCATTCTGGACCCCACGAAGGTCACCCGCACGGCTCTGCAAAACGCCGCTTCGGTGTCTTCGCTGCTGTTGACGACCGAGTGCATGGTTGCTGACGCCCCCAAGGACGAAGCCGGCGCTGGCGGCGGCATGCCTGACATGGGCGGCATGGGTGGTATGGGCGGCATGGGCATGTAATTGCCCGGCTCGCTCCTGCGCAGCGGCCTTGGCCTGCTGCGCAGACAGCCCCAAAAAAGCCCGCAGGCCTTACGGCCTGAGGGCTTTTTCCTTTTTCGATCGGACTTCTATGAGGCTCCGCCTCTCTGTCCGACAAGTTCGGTGCACGCCTGCGACGGGCCTGCCAGGCCACAGCGCCGCCCGGGTCTTACTCACCGCTGGGTTGCACCCACCAGTAAATCAGCACCAGGGTGCCGATACCGGTGAGCGACAGCAGTTGCCACCAGCCAGAGCGGCCAATGTCATGCAAGCGGCGAGCCCCCACGGCCAGCGCCGGCAGCAGCAGTGCCAGCGCGGCAATGCCATAAAGCACCTGACTGATCATGGTGGCAATCACCAGCACCCCGAACTGGAACAAAGCAAACCACCAGAACTCGGAACGCGGCGCACGGCCCGAAAACCCTGCGTACTGCGCAAAGCAGCTTTTGACAGCCGAAACAAAATCCATAGCGAACTCCCTCTCTTGAACAATCATTGCTTGGTCACGGGGTTACCCCGCGTGGCCATGATAGGGGGGCGCTACGACAAGTCCAGCGGGCTTGGCGTGCACAGCACGCCTCGCTGTGCCGCCAATGCCACGCGACGAGGCGTCAATTGCTCTTATTTTTATAGCTACCAGTGCTTACTGCACTGTCGCATCCAGCGGTTTTCGCTACCCATCCCGCTCCAGCGCCACCTCAGGCCGCCGCGCGCAGTGCCTGCGTGGCGAGTGCCAGTTGGGTGATGCGCGCCCAGTCGCCCGCACGCACCGCGTCGGCGGGCGTGAGCCAAGAGCCCCCCACACAACGCACGTTGGGCAGCGCCAGGTAGTTGGGTGCGGTGGTGTTGGTAATGCCGCCCGTGGGGCAAAAGCTCACCTGCCCAAACGGGCTGGCCCAGGACTTGAGCAGCGGGATGCCACCCACGGCCTCGGCCGGGAAGAGCTTGAGGAACGAAAACCCGTCAGCCAGCGCCGCCATGATCTCACTGGACGTGGCCACGCCCGGCAACAGCGGAAGGCCCAAGCCCTTGCAGGCACTGCCCACCTCAGACGTATAGCCGGGGCTCACGGCAAAGCGCGCGCCGGCCTCGCTGGCGCGGCGGGCATCGTCGGCGTTCAGCACCGTGCCCACGCCCACCACCGCCTCCGGCAGCTTGCGCGCAATGGCTTCGATGGCCGGCAGGCCCGCAGCCGTGCGCAGCGTTACTTCCAGCACTTTCACGCCACCGGCCAGCAAGGCCTCGGCCAGGGGCAGCGCGTCTTCCACGCGGTCAATCACGATGACCGGGATGACCGGGCCGTGACTGGCGATGTCCAGCGGGCTCATGGAGGAAGAGGATGGGGTCACAGCCATGTGCAGGCTCCTTGTTCGGCACCGCCAGCATGGCGGCGAAAGTTGGTAAACAGTTCCCGGCCAAAGCCGGTGGCGGGGGGTGCGGTGTACGGTGCCGGAGTGCGTGCGGCCCAGGTGGCTTCATCCACCAACACGTCCAGCGTGCCCGCCACGGCATCGACCCGCACGATGTCGCCGTCCAGCACCTTGGCCAGCGGGCCACCGGCCATTGCCTCGGGCGTGACGTGGATGGCGGCGGGCACCTTGCCCGATGCGCCACTCATGCGGCCGTCTGTGACCAGTGCCACCTTGAAGCCCTGGTTCTGCAGCACGGCCAGAGGCGGCGTGAGCTTGTGCAGCTCGGGCATACCATTGGCCTGCGGCCCCTGAAAGCGCACCACGGCGACCATGTCTTGCTGCACCTCGCCCGCACTGAAGGCGGCGAGCAGGGCCTCTTGCGAATCGAATACGCGTGCGGGTGCTTCGATGATGTGGCGGTCTTCCGGCACGGCAGACACCTTGATCACCGCGCGGCCCAGTCGGCCTTGCAGCAGGCGCAGGCCACCCGTGGGCGAGAAGGGCTTGGACACCGGGCGCAGCACGCTGTCGTCGCCCGACTGCACCGGGGCACCCTGCCCGCCTGCGGCAATGCCACCGGCATTCACGCTCATTACATCGGGGTGCATGAAGCCGCCCGCCAGCAATTCGCGCAAGATCCACGCGGGGCCGCCTGCGGCCTGGAACTGGTTCACGTCGGCATCGCCATTGGGATACACGCGGGCCAGCAACGGCACGGCGGACGACAGCTCATCAAAATCCGTCCAATCGATCAAGATGCCGGCGCTGCGCGCCACGGCAACCCAGTGGATCAGGTGGTTGGTAGAGCCCCCCGTGGCCAGCAGGGCCACCATGGCATTGACGATGCAGCGCTCGTCCACCAGCTTGCCAATGGGGGTAAAGCGGGCGCCGCGCTTATCGATGTCGAGCACCGTGCGCACGGCCTGGCGCGTGAAGGCTTCGCGCTCTTCGGTGCCGGGCGGTGCAAAGGCCGCACCGGGCACATGCAGGCCCATGGCTTCGAGCAGCATCTGGTTGCTGTTGGCCGTGCCGTAAAACGTGCAGGTGCCGGGGCTGTGGTATGCGGCCGATTCAGCTTTCAGAAGTTCGTCGCGCCCCACCAGCCCTTGCGCGTACTGCTCGCGCACCTTGGATTTATCCTTGTTCGACAGGCCTGTGCCCATGGGGCCTGCGGGCACAAACACGCAGGGCAGGTGGCCGTAGTGCAGTGCGCCGATCAACAGGCCCGGCACGATCTTGTCGCACACGCCCAGCAGCAGCGCGCCATCGAACACGTCGTGGGACAGCGCTACCGCAGTGGCCATGGCAATGGCATCGCGGGAGAACAGCGACAACTCCATGCCGGGCGTGCCCTGCGTCACGCCGTCGCACATGGCGGGCACGCCGCCAGCCACCTGCGCCGTCGCACCGTGCTTGGCGGCTTCGTCGCGCAGGATGGCGGGGTAGCTCTGGTAAGGCTGATGGGCCGACAGCATGTCGTTGTAGGCCGTGACCACACCGATGTTGGGGGCCTTTTCGACCGTGACCTTGAACTTGTCTGCGCCGGGCAGCGCGGCATAGGCGTGGGCCAGGTTGGCGCAGCCCATGCGGTCTTGCGCGGGCTTGCGGGCGATCATGGTGTCTACGGTGTCGAGGTAGGCTGCGCGGGTGTCTGCGCTGCGCTGGACAATGCGGTCGGTCACGCGCGCTACAACTGGATGCATGGAAGTCTCCATCGGTGGGTGGTTCGGCCCCAGGGCGGTGTGCCTGGCGCCCGTTGTATGAGACCCTAGAATGTAACTCGATAACCACCCCGATTCAACCCATGCCCCTGCAAACACTGCCCCTGCCGCCGTCCGAACTGGGCGAATCACCCTTCTGGCATCCCGTCGAAAAAGCCCTTTACTGGTGTGACATCCAAGGGCAGGTGGTGCATGTGTGGGAGCCGGACAGCGGGCGCCACCGCCAATGGTCCATGCCCAGCGAACCGGGCTGCTGCGCCCCCATCGCAGGCGGCGGTTTGGTAATTGGGTTACGGAACGGATTATATCGGCTGGATACGGCGAAGGACAGCGGCGGCCCCACCGCCCTCACCTGCCTGGCCCTGCTGCCGCCCGAGCAGCACGACACCGCAGTGCTACGCCTGAACGATGGCCGCTGCGACACCGCAGGCCGCTTCTGGGCAGGCTCCGTCATCGCGCCCCGCACCGCACCGAATGCCGCGTTGTGGTGCCTACAGGCCGATGCCAGCAGTGCCACGGGCTACAGCTTGCGCCACATGGCGGGCGACAACTTCACCGCCAACGGCCTGGCCTTCAGCCCCGACAACCGCACGATGTATTGGTCCAACACACCCGAGCACCGCATCGACCAGTTCGACTTTGAGGTGACCACGGGCGCAATCACCAACCGCCGCCCCTGGGTGCAGTTTGACCGCAAGGTAGAGGGACAGCCTTATGGCGGGCGGCCCGATGGCGCGGCGGTGGATGTGGAGGGGAACTACTGGGTGGCGATGTACGAAGGCGCTTGTGTGTTGCAACTCTCGCCAGCAGGTGAGGTGCTGCAGCGCATTGCGGTGCCGGTGCAGTGCCCGACCATGGTGTGTTTTGGGGGAAAGGATCTGCGGACACTGTTCATTACGTCGGCGCGAGCGGGGAGGCCTGCTCAAGAACAGCAAGCAGCAACCCCTGCAGGGTCCATGTTCAGTCTGCAAGCAGGGGTGGGCGGACTGCCGGTCAATTTTTTTGCGCTGGTCAATCGCAAGTAGCGGACGATGTCTTGTAACGAAGCCAGCTTCAACCACCAAAAAACCGCACTGGCTTCTCCATCTTGGGCACACGCACCCACCTGACCAAGAACACCCCCATGGCCGTGCATGCCGTGCTTGTGCTTTGGGTTGAAACCGTTTCATCAGGCTGGTGATGAACGAACTGCACTTCAATGAAATTTGCACGTTCAACAATGTCACGGAAATACAGTCCGTGGCAGCCGCTGTACCCATGCCCCCGTGAAATCCCAATCACCATGTACCGGTTGAAATCCACAGCAGGTCGCCCATGGCGAGGGACGTTTTCATCACGCGGATCCATCACAGTGCCCTGATTCCAAACACGCTCCCACTCGTCCTCGGTTCGAGCAACATACTCCGCCGAAGGCCACATCCGCGCAACGGGATACTCTGGTTGCAGATAAACCAACTCCAGAGGCTTGTACTCGGGTTCGACAATTGGCGCAGGAGTCGCTCCGCAGCCCGCAAGCGCGCTCAGTGCGATAAACAAGGCGGTGCACTTCAAGCGCATGTTCAGAGTAAAAACAGCCATAGTCGATCTCCTGCTGGTACAGCGTGTATTGGCATGCAACAGGATTGAACAGGGAACTCCGCAAATTTGCGAGATGAACTTGGCAAGGTAGGCTTACCAGGTTCGGTAGGGCTTTGGCGCTGGGTATTTGAGCCTTCGGAAATTAGGCGGCAACCGCTGTTCCAGCCATCGACAACCTACAGCTCGCTCCTTTATCCCCCGCTCAACATTCCCAACACGTCATAACACGCCCCCATGTTGTGATAGTCCACCTTCCCCGCGTTGCTCTTCTCGCGGGTGGTGTTGCGGTTGTTGCGGTGCAGGATGCGAAACCACGCGCCATGTTCGTGGTCCACAAAGTGGGTCCAGCAGTAGGCCCAGATGCGGTCGTACCACAGCCAGTAGCGCTCATCGCCCGTGCGCACAGCCAGCACCGCTGCAGCCGCCATGCTCTCGGCCTGCACCCAGTGGTATTTGCCGTCGTCGCAGATGCTGCCGTCGGGCGCCATGCCGTAGTACAGGCCGCCGTGTTCGGCATCCCAGCCCCGCTCCACAGCGGTATCGAACAGGCGCTGCGCACACGGCACGTGCCATTCGGCGGGCAGCAAGGCGTCGAGTTGCAGCAGCAGCTTGGCCCATTCGGTCTGGTGGCCGATCTGGTAGCCCCAGGGGCGGAAGATGTTGCTGCCGTCATGGCGGTTGTAGTCCCAGTCCACGGACCAGTCGGCATGGAAGTGCTCCCACACCCAACCTTCGGCAGCGGGCGCAAGGGCGCGGGTGGACAACGCGGCCTGCCGCTGGCAGATACCTTGCGCGAGTTGTTCGGCACGCTCGATGTAACGACGCTCGCCCGTAGCGCGGAAGGCCGAAATCATGGCCTCGCAGGCGTGCATGTTGGCGTTCTGGCCTCGGTAGCTGGTCACCTGCCACTCGGGGCTTGCCTCGTCGGCATACAGGCCTGCGGCAGGTTGCCAGAAGTGCTGTTCGGCAGTTTCAAAAGCCTCAGCCAGCCAAGCGCGGGCCTCGGGCACTCCGGCCTCGTAAGCGCGGGCATACGCCAGCATCACAAAGGCCATGCCGTAGCAGTGGCGCGTGGCGTCTTGCACGGTGGTGCGGCCATCCTGCCAGTCGATCAGCCAGGCGTAGCCGCCCGTGGCAGGGTCGAGAAACGCGGTGCGCAGGAACGTGAGCGCGTGCCGCATGCCCGCCTGATAACGCGCCTCCCCCGTGGTGCGGTAGAGCATGGCGTGCGTGACCACAAAACGTGTGGCGCTGACGAGGTGGCGCGCGCGCGCGTTGTAGACCGTGCCGTCGTCGAGGAAGAAGTGGTACTGACCGCCAGTGGGGTCGGCGGCCACGGGGGAGTAGAACGCCATGGTGTCCTGCAGGTGCTGGCGCAGGAAGGCGGGGGAACGAAAGTCTGGCAGGGGCGCGCTCATGGTGGGGTCTCCTGAACCGTTCGGTCTGAGCTGATTGAAAGAGCGAAGACTGGTGCCGCGCTTCGACAGGCTCAGCGTGAACGGATATTTGTTTTTAGATGCCTACTGAAAGGCGCACTGCGCAGGGCTTCGACAAGCTCAGCCCGAACGGGCGGGGTGGGCGCAGTGGCGCATCAATCCACGCTGCGCAGCAGGCTTAACCAGCCTGCGGTGGAGCTGTCGAGCCCTGTCGCATCGCCGCTGTCCAGGCGCGTCTCCAGGTCTTTGGCCAGCACCTTGCCCAGCTCTACGCCCCACTGGTCAAAACTGTTGATGCCCCACAGACTGCCGCTCACAAAAACGCGGTGCTCTTGCAAAGCGATCAGCGCGCCCAGCGTGGTGGGGTTGAGCGATTCGAGCAGCATCAGTGTGCTGGGCCGGTTGCCCGGAAAGTGGCGCTGGCCATCGTCGCTTGCCTTGCCCACCATCAGCGCCTGCGTCTGGGCCAGGGCGTTGGCCAGCACCTTTTTCTGGTGGCCGGGAAATGGGTGCGAGGCTTTGCGGACGGCCACGATTTCCAGGGGCAGCACATCGGTGCCTTGGTGCAACATCTGGAAGAACGCGTGCTGGCCGTTGGTGCCAGGCTCGCCCCAGATGGCGGGCGATGTCGCGCAGGCCAGTGTGCTGCCATCTTGCGCCACGCGCTTGCCGTTGCTCTCCATCTCCAGCTGCTGCAGGTAGGCCGCGTAACGGCCCATGGATGCGTGGTACGGGGCCACGCAGCGGCTGGTGAAGCCGTGGAAGTTGCGGTACCACAGGTCCAGCAGCCCCAGGCGCACAGGCAGGTTGCGCGCCAGCGGTGCGGTGCGGAAATGCTCGTCCATGGCGTGCCCGCCCGCTAGAAAATCACGAAAGCCTTGTCCGCCAATCGCAATGGCCAGCGGCAAGCCAATGGCCGACCACAGCGAGTAACGGCCGCCCACCCAGTCCCAAAAACCAAAGGTGGTGGTGATCCCCAAATCGCGTGTGGCTTCCAGGTTGGTCGACAGCGCCACAAAGTGCCGCGCCACATCGCGCCCGCCCTGGGCGGCAAACCACGCCAGCGCCGAGTGCGCATTCATCATGGTCTCTGCCGTAGTGAAGGTTTTGGAGGCCACGATGAACAACGTGCTCTCAGGCCTCAGGCCCTGCAGCACATGGTGCAGCTCATGCCCGTCTACGTTAGAGACAAAGTGAAAGCGCTTGCCCGGCGTGCGGAACTCTTCCAGCGCACGCACGGCCATGTGCGGGCCCAGGTCCGAGCCGCCGATGCCGATGTTCACCACATCGGTGATCGATGCATCACTGCGCACCTGCTCGGCAAACGCCAGCATGGCGCCGAGCGTGTGGTGCACATCCGCGAGGCGCTCTGGGGTTTCAGGCACATCACCGGGCAGCATCACACCCGCCGGGCGGCGCAGCAGCGTGTGCAGCACGGCGCGGTTTTCGGTGGTGTTGATGGGTTGGCCCGCAAACATGGCGTCGCGGTGCGCCTCCAGCCCTGTGGCGCGGGCGAGCTGAAGCAACAGGGCTTCGGTGTCGCGCCCCCACAGGTTTTTGGACAGGTCTGCAAACAGGTGCGGGGCCGATTGGCTGAAATGGGCAAAGCGGCCGGCATCGGTCGCAAACGCCTGGCGCATGTCCAGGGTGCGACCCTGGTCGGTGAAATGGGCCTCCAGCAGGGGCCAAGGTGCAGTCTGGTCGCAACGAATGGGCATGAACGTCATGTCGGCTGAGGATTGAAACGCGCCAAGATAGTAACTTGATTACACAAAAATGCGTTGATTCTTTGGGTTCTTTCTGGTTACAAGAGACTGCAACACAGAGATAGAGGCCCAAAAATCATGTAACGTGATTACAATTCCACGCAACAAAACGATCCAACCCATCACGGAGACACCATGAGTTTTGACCTCGTCCTGTTTGGCGGCACCGGCGACCTCGCCTGGCGCAAACTCATGCCCGCATTGTTTCAGGCCTTCAGGCATGGCACGCTGCCCGAGGGCGGACGCATTATTGCCGTGGCGCGGGACGATCTGAGCGACGAACAATACCGCAGCCTGATCCAGTCGCGTTTTGACAGCGTAGAGCTGGCCAAGCGCCCCACACCGGACGAGTTTGCACGCTTTGCGGCGCTGCTGCAGTACCTGCGCATGGACCTGTCCCAAACCCAGGACTATGAGCGCCTGGCCGAGGTCTTGAAGGCGCGCGGGGCGGATTCGGTGGTGATGTACGTGGCCACCGCGCCCAGCCTGTTTACCAATGTGTGCGAGCAGATCGCCGCCGTAGGACTGAACGGCCCCACCACCCGCGTGGTGCTGGAAAAGCCCCTGGGGCATGACCTGGCCTCCAACCAGGCCATCAACGACACGCTGCGCCGCGTGCTCAAGGAAGAGCAGGTCTTTCGCATCGACCACTACCTGGGCAAGCCGTCGGTACAGAACCTGTTTGCGCTGCGTTTTGGCAATGCGCTGTTCGAGCCCCTGTGGCGGCGCGAGACCATTGCCAACATCCAGATCACGATCGCCGAAGAACTGGGCGTGGAGTCGCGCGGGGCCTTTTACGACCAGACCGGCGCGATGCGCGACATGGTGCAAAACCACGCGCTGCAATTGCTGTGCGCGATTGGCATGGAGCCGCCCATCAATTCCAGCGCCAACGCCATCCGCGACGAAAAACTCAAGGTGCTGCAGTCGCTCAAACCCTGGACCATGGAGACCATTGGGCAGCATGTGATCCGTGGGCAGTATGCCGCGGGCAACCACCAGGGCCAGCCTGTGCCCGGCTACGCTCAGGAGAAAGGCGTGGCCGCCCACAGCGCGACAGAAACCTTTGTGGCGCTGCGCACCGAGATCAGCAACTGGCGCTGGGCGGGTGTGCCGTTTTACATCCGCACCGGCAAACGGCTGGCGGGACGCGACGCGCACATCGTCATCAACTTCCGCCCGGTGCCGCACCCCATCTTCAAGACGCCCGCAGGTGCCGCCAACCGCCTGGTCATCAACCTGCAGCCCAAGGACGGGCTGGAGCTGCACCTGATGGCCCAAGGCGCCGCGCAGCACCAGACCGAGCCCGCCTTGTCGCAAGTGCACCTGAACCTGGACTTTGACCAGCGTTTTGGCACCGAGCGCGTGGGCGCCTACGAGCGGCTGCTGCTCGATGTGATCGCCGGGCGCCTGAACCTGTTTGTGCGCAGCGATGAGCAGGAAGAAGCCTGGCGCTGGGTGGAGCCCATCCTGCAATACTGGAAGAACGATCCAGCCGGCCCCCGCCCCTACCCCGCAGGCAGCTGGGGCCCGCGTGCCGCCAGCGCGATGATTGCGCGCGACGGGTATTGCTGGAGCGAAGAGATGTGACACTGAAAAAGGCCCGACAGGGCCTTTTCTTTTTTGGGGGCGAAAGAAATCAGCGCGGCACGGACACGGGCCCCACCAGCTCGATCGGCAACCCGTCCGGGTCTGCAAAAAAAGTGAACAGCGCGCCGGTGAACGGATCCGTGCGCACGGGCTCCACCGCAATGCCGTGTGCTGCCAACGCGGCCAGGCCAGCCTCCATGTCGGCCACGCGCAGGGCCAGGTGGCGCAGGCCACAGGCCTCGGGGTACGAGGGGCGCGGCGGTGGATGGGGGAAAGAAAACAGCTCCACCTGCGTGCCATCGGGCAGTTGCAGGTCGAGCTTGTACGACTGCCGCTCGGCGCGGTAGTGCTCGTGCACCACCTGCAGGCCCAGCACCTCGGTGTAGAAGCGGCGCGAGCGCGCGTAGTCGCTCGCAATGATGGCCACGTGGTGCACGCCCACCAGCGGCAATGCAGGCCACGCGGCCTGCTCGCAGCTCATGTCCCCGACCCGGCGATATCGAGCGCACGCGAGGCGCCATACAGCGCGGGCGTGGCACCGGGATCGATGATCCAGCAGGGGATCGCCGCCAGATAGGACTGAAACCGCCCCTTGGATTCAAACCGCGCACGGAAGGGGGACTGGTCAAACCACGTGCCCAGGCGCGGCACCATGCCACCGCCCAGGTACACGCCGCCGCGCGCACCCAGCGTGAGCGCCAGGTTGCCCGCCACGCTGCCCAGAAAGCCGCAGAACAGCTCCAGCGCCTCCAGCGCCAGCGCATCGTTGGCCTGCAGCGCGAGTTCGGTCACCTGCGCGGCCGAGCTGACTTCCTTGCCGCCGCGCTGGGCCAGCCTGCGCAGCGCGTGGTACAGGTCCACCAGCCCGGCGCCACACACGGCGCGTTCGGCCGACACGTGCCCGTAGCGCTCTTGCAGGATGCCCAGCACATCGAATTCGCGCTGGGTCTGCGCGGCCAGCGTCACATGGCCGCCCTCGCCCGACAGCGGCACACCCAGGCTGGAGCCCGGTGGAAACACCAGGCCCGACACGCCCAGTCCGGTGCCTGGCCCCAGCAACGCAATCGCCGCGCCGGGCACCGCCTCGCCGCCGCCCGCGGGGCGCAGCTGGTCAGGGCCAAGTAGCGGCAGCGCCAACGCCAGTGCGGTGAAGTCGTTGATGACCACCAGCCGCGCAAAACCAAACGCCTCGCGCACGGCGCGCTGCGAAAAGCTCCAGCTGTGGTTCGTCATGCGGATGGCGTCGCCCGTGACCGGGTTGGCGATGCCAAACGCCGCCTCATGGGGGGTGGCAATGTTCACTTCGGCCAAATAGGCCGACAGGGCGGCATCCACCGTGGGGAACTGGGCACAGGGCAGCACACGGGTGTCGTGCAGGGGGCCGTCGGGCTGGTCTTGCCAGGCCAGGCGAATGTTGGTGCCGCCGATATCGGCCAGCAGGCGCAGGGGTGTCATGCGGTGTTTTTAAGCAAAAACAGCTGCTGGCGCTAGTAGAACATGCGCTAGCAGCTATTGTTTCAATAGCAAACAGAGGGCAAGCGCCCTGCGGCATTCACGCCGCGCGGGTCACGCCAACCGATTCTCGCTGCTCGCGTCAAACCAGTGGGCGTTCGCGGGCTCTACCGCCAGGCCCACGGCGTCGCCGGGCTGCACGCGGGTCTGGGCGTCGGTGCGCAGCGTGACGGTGCCTGCGGCAGTGTCCACCATCACATAGGTGTCGGGGCCAGTGGGTTCGACCACGCTGACCCTGCCGCGCCAGGGAGCGGTCTCCTGCATCACCAGATGTTCGGGGCGCACGCCCAGCAGCACCTCATTGGCAGTGGATGGGGGCACCAGATTCAACGCCGCGCCCTGAATGCCAAACTGCCCACCCGTGGCCGCACCGCGCAGCAGGTTCATGGTGGGTGAGCCGATGAACGTGGCCACATAGGTATTGGCCGGGCGGTTGTAGATCTCGTCGGGCGTGCCCAGCTGCTGCACCACGCCGCCCTTCATCACCGCAATGCGCGAGCCCAGTGTCATGGCCTCGACCTGGTCGTGCGTGACGTACACGCTCGTGATGCCGCTGGCCTGGTGCAGGCGCTTGATCTCGGCGCGCATCTCCACGCGCAGCTTGGCATCCAGGTTGGACAGTGGCTCGTCAAACAAAAAGAGCTGCGGCTGGCGCGCCAGGGCCCGGCCCATGGCCACGCGCTGGCGCTGGCCGCCCGACAGCTGGCTGGGGCGCCGGTCGAGAAGGTGGGTGATTTGCAGCATGGCGGCCACTTCGTCGATGCGCTGCTTGCGCTCGGGCTTGGGCATCTTGCGCATCTCCAGCGCAAAGCCGATGTTGTCGGCCACGCTGAGCGTGGGGTACAGCGCGTAGCTCTGGAACACCATCGCAATGTCGCGGTCGCGGGGGGGCATGCCCACCACGTTCTTGTCGGCAATGCGGATCTCGCCTTCGGTAGGCTCGTCCAGGCCCGCAATGATGTTGAGCAGGGTCGATTTGCCACAGCCCGAGGGGCCCACCAAGATGAGGAACTCGCCCGGTGCCACGTGGATGTCCACCTTGCGCAGCACCTCCACGCTTTTGTCGCCCTTGCCAAAACGCTTGTTGATGCCTGCGATGTCGAGTGATGACGCCATGATTGCTTAACCTCTTTAACCCTTGACTGCGCCAGCCGTGAGGCCGCGCACAAAAAACTTGCCTGCAAGAACGTAGATCACCATGGTCGGCAGGCCCGCGATGATGGCCGCGGCCATGTCGACGTTGTAGGCCTTCACGCTGCTGCTGGTGTTGGCCAGATTGTTCAGGCCCACCGTTACCGGCTTGGACTCGGTGCCCGAGAACACCACACCAAACAGGAAGTCGTTCCAGATGTTGGTGAACTGCCAGATCAGCGTGACCATGATGATGGGCGTGGACAGCGGCAGCACGATGCGCCAGAAGATCTGAAAGAAGCTCGCGCCATCCATGCGCGCTGCGTTCACCAGCTCCTTGGGGATGGCCGCGTAATAGTTGCGAAAGAACAGCGTGGTGCCCGCCAGGCCGGCCAGGCAATGCACCATCACCAGGCCGGTGATGGAGCTGGACAACCCCAGCCAGCCCAGCACCTGGCTCATGGGCAGCAGCACCACCTGGAAGGGCATGAACACGCCGAACAGCAGCATGCCGAACAGCGCATCGCTGCCGCGAAACTTCCACAGGCTGAGCACGTAGCCATTGAGCGCGCCCCACACGGTAGAGACCATCACGGCCGGCACGGCCATGGACACGGAGTTCCAGAAGAAGGGGCGCAGGCCGTTGCAATCCACACCCGTGCAGGCAGAAGACCACGCAGAGCCCCAGGCCGACCAGTTCAGCGCCGCAGGCAAGGCCAGCAACGACGTGCTGCGGATTTCGTCAGCGTCCTTGAAGGACGTGACCAGCATCGCGTACAGCGGCAACAAGAAAAAGGCGGTGGCCAGCGCCAGCACCGCGTAGACCAACAGGCGGCCTACGGAAGGGAGAAGAGAAGGCTTAGCGGTCATGGGGTTTGCTGCGCAATTCGCTGTACAGGTAGGGGATGACCAGGGCCGCCACGGTGGCCAGCATCATGGTGGCACTGGCGGCACCCAGGCCGATCTGGCCCCGCGAGAAGGACATGGTGTACATGAACGTGGCGGGCACATCGGTGGCAAAGCCGGGGCCTCCGGCCGTGAGCGCCATCACCAGGTCAAAGCTCTTGATGGCCAGGTGCGACAGCACCATGAGCGTGGAAAAGAACACGGGCCGCAGCGCGGGCAGCACGATACGCCAGTAAATGCGCGGCAGCGAGGCGCCATCGACCTGCGCCGCCTTGATGATGCTGTCGTCGATGCCGCGAAGGCCCGCCAGGAACAGCGCCATCGCAAAACCCGCGCTTTGCCAGATGCCCGCGATCACCACGCAGTAGATGGCCATCTCGGTGTCCACCAGCCAGCCGAATTCAAAGTTGGGAAAGCCCCAGTCGCGCACCATTTTTTCGATGCCAAGGCCCGGGTTGAGCAGCCACTTCCAGGCCGTGCCGGTAACCACGAACGACAGGGCCATGGGGTACAGGTAGATGGTGCGCAGCGCGCCTTCGGCACGGATCTTCTGGTCCAGCAACACCGCCAGCACCACGCCAATGGCGAGCGAGCCGCCCACGTAGCCCACGCCAAAAATGCCCAGGTTCTTGAGGGCGACCCACCAGCGGTCCATCTCCCAGAGTTTTTCGTACTGAGCAAGCCCGGCCCATTCGTAGTTGGGCAACATGCGCGACACGGTGAAGCTGAGCACACCGTTCCACACCATCAGGCCGTAGATGAAGGCAAAGCCCAGCACAAAAGCGGGTGCGACGACCAACTTGGGCAGCCAGGATTCGAAGGAGTTCTTGGTCGTCATTGCAAAAGAAATATCGGGTTCACACCATGTCGGCAATACAGAAACACAAGCGAAGGGAATGCCACGCATTCCGTCTTTACGGAAAAAAGGGGGGCACGCACGGAGTGCCCCCAAGAACAAAGTCACCTCTGACTAACTCGCTTTCTCACTCGCTCCCTCTCACCACCACACTTCATATTGCACACCCACCAGCGTGCGAGAAGTCTTGCCATTGGCGCCGAAGCTGCCTGCGTTGGCCACCGCCGCGGCCTGGTTCCAGTTGGCCTTGGTCACGTACAGACGCAGCTCGGGGCGCGACCAGAAGTCTTCCGACAGGGCCAGGGCGCCTGCCAGCGTGACCTTGCTCAGGCGCTGGTCAGGCCCGGAGCCTTTGCGGGTGGTGGTGGACACTTCAGCGAGGCCCTTGAAGTTCTTCGTGAAGGCGTACGAGCCACGGCCGCCCAGCGAGAAGTCCTTGGTCTCCACGCCGGTCAGGTCGGCTTTGTTGGTCTGGTAACCAATGAGTGCCTGGCCACCAAACGGGCCGCTTTGCCAGTTGATGGAGTCGGCAATGCGGGTGGCGCGCTTGCCCGCGCTCGTGCCCTCGATCGCCTCGAACTCGCCGTCGATACGGGCATGGCCGCGCGATGTCTGCAGGTACAGCGTGTTGCTGATACTGGGCAGCAGGAACTCTTTTTGCGTGTGCATCAAGGAGATGCCCGAGCCCGAGGCGCCGCCCACCTGGTTCTTGCCACCCACTGCCGTCAGCAGCACCCGCAGCTTGCCGCCGGGGTTGGTGTTGATCTCGGACAGGTCGGCATTGATACGGTGCGCCTTCACGTTGCTCGGCAGGCCACCATCGAACTTGTCGCCCGAGAACACCCCCACACCCAGCTTCATGCCACCCACAGGCACTTCCGTCACACCGGCGCCGATGTTGTCGCCGTAGTTCAGCAAAAAGTAATCAACAATGTGCACGTCCTGGATGCGCAGGCGGCGCTGGCCCACCCAGAACTTGGCTTCGGGCGAGAACGAGAAGCCGCTCATTTCCACAAAGGCCTGCTCGGTGCTGATGTCCCCACTGCCCCACTTGGCGGGCATGTAGTTGACCTTCCACTGGATGCCACCGGCTTCGAAGCCCTTGGCAAAGTTGACTTCGATGCCGTTGTCGCCTTCGTTGCCCAGGCGGTATTTCTGCAGCTCGCCGCCCAGCGCCAGGTTGCCCTTGACGCCGTCGGAGTGGTTGAACACCGGGCCACCCCGTGAGTAGCCGTTGAACTCAAAGCCTGCTACGTCCATAGCAAAGGCGCCATTCGCGCATGCGGCGGCCAAAGCCACCGCCGTGAGGCGGTTTCTTGTCTTCATGATGATTCCCTCAGTGGTGTTGGTTTATTCGGCTTACTTGGTCTTGGCGGCGGTCGCGATCTTTTTCACCGCATCGGCCACGCTGACCTTGTCGTCATTCCAGAACTGGCTGACAACGTCTTTGATGGCGCCTTCCGTGGCGGGCGCAATCGCCATGCCGTGGGCCACGCTGGGCAGCAGGCTGCCGCTTTTGGCGGTGTCGACAAAGTCCTTGGCGGATGCCTTGGCGCAATCGTCAAACTTGTCCATCGGCTGGCCGGCGCGCACGGGAATCGAGCCCTTGTTCAGGTTGAAGACCTCCTGGAACGCCGGACTCATGATGGCGCTGGCCAGGTCGCTCTGCGCCTTCTGGGCCGCTGCGTCCTTGAGCTTGAACAAAATGAACGAGTCGACGTTGAAGGTGTACGACGTGGTCGTGCCCGGTGCGGCTGCACACAGGAAGTCTTTGCCTGGCACCTTGTTCGCGGCCAGGAACTCACCCTTGGCCCAGTCACCCATCAGCTGAAAGCCTGCCTTGCCCTGGATCAGCATGGCCGTGGCCAGGTTCCAGTCGCGGCCCGGGGCGCCAGGATCGGTGTACGACTTGATGCGGCGGAAGGTCTCCAGCGACTTCTTCATGGTGTCGCTGTTGATGGCCTTGTCGTCGAGCTTGACCAGGGCGTCCTGGTAGAACTTGCGGCCACCCACGCCGAGCACCACCGATTCGAAGGTGGTGAAGTCCTGCCAGTTCTGGCCGCCATGGGCCACGGGCACCAGACCTGCGGCCTTGAGCTTGTCGGCGGCGGCAAAGAACTCGTCCCAGGTCTTGGGCATGGCGGTCACGCCGGCCTTCTTCAGGGCTTCGGAGCTGCCCCACATCCAGTTGACGCGGTGCACATTGACCGGAGCAGCCACGTAGGCGCCCTTGTACTTCATGACATCGGCAACGACCTTGGGAAGCAGGTCGTCCCACTTCTCGGCCTTGGCCAGGGTGTCCATGTTCGCCAGCACGCCTTCGGATGCCCATTCCTGGATGGCGGGGCCCTTGGTCTGCGCGGCCGATGGCGGGTTGCCCGAGATCACACGGCTCTTGAGCACGGTCATGGCACTGTCGCCACCACCGCCGGCCACCGCAAAGTCGCGCCAGGTGTGGCCCTTGCCCTGCATGATCTTCTTGAGTTCAGCCACCGACTTGGCTTCGCCGCCCGAAGTCCAGTAGTGCAGGACCTCGACCTCCCCGGCGCTGGCCGACATCGCTGCCACCATTCCCACCGCCAATGCGGCGATCTTTGTCATCTTCCACATACCCTTGTCTCCTCGACGTTGTTTTAAGAATCCGTTGCTGCGCCGTGATACCGGTGCCGTTCAGCGCAGTTGGTACTTTAATTACAATAATTAATGAACATATCAGGGCTTTCCCGGGTGTGGGTTACACACCAAAGCGATGCGCCTGTTATCGAATTACCAGCCGCTTGGGCATGCCACCGGTTGGGCGGCACCGCGCAAGGTGCTTTGTTATGCTCAATCCATGGCCACGATATTGATTGTTGAAGATGATGCGCTGCTTCTGGACGCATTGACGGGGCAGTTGCAGCAGCTGGAATTCAGCGTCTGTACGGCCTCCAGCGTGGCCGAGGCCACGGCCCTGCTGCAGACGCAGGCGGTGGACGGCATCATCCTGGACCTGGGCCTTCCCGGCGCCGATGGCATGGAGCTTCTGACCTGGGCACGCACCCACATTGCCGGACTTCCGGTGCTGATTCTCACCGCACGCGACGGGGTCGAGGACCGCATTCATGGCCTCAACGCCGGAGCCGATGACTACATCACCAAGCCCTTCAACATGCAAGAGTTGCAGGCCCGCCTGCAGGCGATGCTGCGCCGCGCACGGCAGCCCGCCTTTACGCAGGCCAGCAGTGCCACGGGGAGTGCCAGCAGCACCATCGGCCCCCTGGTGCTGGACCACGCCAGCCATTCGGCCGCCCTCAATGGCGACCTGCTGGAACTGACGCAGCGTGAATGGGAGCTGCTGGAGTTGCTGGTGCACCGCTGCGGCGAAGTCGTCACACGCGATGACGTGCTGGCGGCCTGGCGCGCCAGCCCCCCGAGCCCGGGCAGACGGCTGCGGCCTTGAACTCCAATGCGCTGGAGGTGTATGTGCACCGCCTGCGTAAAAAGCTGGACGTGTCGAACCTGGTCATCCGCAACATCCGGGGGCTGGGCTACATGCTGGCCAAACCAGCGGAATAGCCCCATACAGCGTCTGCGCCTGACACCCCCATTCACCATGGCCACGATGCGCCCGATTCCCGGTGTCTCCCTGCAACGCAAGCTGCTGCTGTGGCTGTTGCTGCCACAACTGGTGCTGTGGCTTTCCGGCGGCTTCCTGGCCTGGCGCATTGCGTTGCAGAACGGCGAAAAAGGCATCGACCAGACACTGACCCAATCGGTGCGCGCGCTGGCCCGGCAGATCAAGCCGATTGGCGACGGGCTGCTGGTGGACTTCCCCAAGGCCGCGCAGGACATCCTGGAGCAGGACCCGGCGGACCGTATCACCTACATGGTGTCGTCGCCGCCTGGTCGTTTCTTGCTGGGCAACGCCCAACTACCGCCGCCGCCGCCCATCGATGTGGCCGTGGGCGAGGCGTTTTTGTACCAGGCGCGGGTGGACGACAAACCCGTGCGGGTCGCCCTGCTGGACGTGGACTACGGCACCGCCCAGACTCGCCAGCGCTTGCGTGTGCAAGTGGCCCAGAGCCTCACGGTGCGCGAGCGCATTGCGCAGGAACTGCTGGCGCAGATGCTGATTCCCATGGGCCTCATGGGGCTGGCGCTGAGTGCGCTGGTGTATGCGGGCGTGCTGCGCGGGCTGCAGCCGCTCAAGCGCCTGGAGGCGCAGATCGAACAGGCCGGCGCCCGCCCCCACGGCGCCAATAACCCACTGCCCCCGATCGAGCTGACCTCCGCCCCCCAAGAGGTGCATTCGCTGGCCAGCACCATCAACCGCCTTCTTGATGCCGTGGCCCGGGGCCAACAAAAGGAAAAACGCTTTCTGAACGACGCCGCGCACCAGTTGCGCACGCCCCTCGCGGGCCTGATCGGACAGACTGAGCTGGCCCTGCACGAAAGCCACGAACCCGCCGTGCAGGCGCGCCTGCACAAGGTGCTGTCGGCCGCGCAGCGCAGCGCCCACCTGGTGCACCAGCTGCTGCAACTGGCGCGTTCGGAGTCCACCGTCGACCTGCAGACCATTGACCTGGCTGCCCTGGCCCGCGAAGTGGCGCGCGAATGGGCAGCACGCGCCCTGGCGCAGGGCATGGACCTGGGGTACGAAGGTGATGAACAGCTCACGGTACAAGGACAACCGCTGCTGCTGCGCGAGGCCCTTAACAACCTGATCGACAACGCGCTGCACTATGCGGGCTCCGGCGCCACCGTTACGGTGCGGGTGACCACAGCACCCAGCCACAAGGCCATGCTGGTGGTAGAAGACGATGGCCCCGGCGTGCCACCCGAGCACCTCACCGATCTGTTTGCGCGCTTCTGGCGCGGATCCGACAAGGCCGGAGGTTGCGGTCTGGGCTTGTCCATCGTCAAGGGCATTGCACAACGGCACGGTGGTGACACCCTCGCCGAGCCCTTGGTGCCCCACGGCCTGCGCGTGGGACTGCAGATACCGCTGCCATAAAAAAAGCGCTCCCGGGCGCTTTTTTGGTGGCAATGCCGAGGCCCACCGGGTCTGCGGCGGGGCGGCTCAGGCCGCAAGGATCAGTTTTTCCAGCTTCACCGCATCGACGGCAAAGGCGCGAATGCCTTCAGCCAGCTTCTCCGTGGCCATGGCATCTTCATTGAGTGCGTAGCGGAATCCGGCCTCGTCGTAATTGACGGCCGGCAGGTCCAGCTGGCGCGCAGCCTCGGCGTTGAGTGCAGGCTGCAGTGGAGCATTGCTCGCAGCCAGCTGGGCCAGCAGCTCGGGCGCAATGGTCAGCAGGTCACAGCCCGCCAGGGCCGTGATCTGGCCCACATTGCGAAAGCTCGCACCCATCACCTCGGTGGCAACACCGAAACGCTTGTAGTGGTTGAAGATCTGCGTGACCGACAAGACGCCCGGGTCATTGGCGCCGCTGCGGGCGGCCTCGTCCCACTGGGCACCCGCCTGCTTCTTGTACCAATCGTAAATGCGACCCACAAACGGGGAGATGAGCTGCACCTTGGCATCACCGCAGGCCACGGCCTGCGCGAACGAGAACAGCAGCGTGAGGTTGGTGTGGATGCCCTTGCGCTCCAGCTTTTCGGCGGCCTTGATGCCCTCCCAGGTGGCAGCGATCTTGATGAGCACGCGGTCGATGTGAATGCCTTCGGCCTGATACAACTCAATGATGCGCTCCGCGCGGGTGACGGTCGCACTGGTGTCGAAGCTCAGGCGGGCATCCACTTCGGTGGAGACGCGGCCCGGGATGGTGGCCAGGATCTCGCGACCGAAACGCACCAGCAGGCGGTCAATGATCTCGTCCATCGGACGGCCCTTGAATTGCGCAACCGTGTCATGCATCAGCGGTGCGTACTCGGGCTTTTGCACGGCCTTCAAGATCAACGAAGGGTTGGTGGTGGCATCTTGGGGCTGGAACTGCGCCAGTTGTTTGAAGTCGCCAGTGTCGGCAACCACGGTGGTGAACTGTTTGAGGGCGTCGAGTTGGTTCATGCCGCCATTATTCCGCATCGGCCTGCGCCCCATCGGTACTACCAACCACCGATACGCCATGCACCCCCAGGCCCAGCAGCACATCGTCACCCACCGCCAGCACATCGTCGAGGTCGGAGGACACCACAAAAATGCGGCCCAGCGCTGTGTCAAAGGTGTATTCGTGCACCGCGCCCAGATAGGCCGACTTGGCCAGCCGAGCGGGCACAAGCCCTTCGCCACGGCGTGCAATGCGCCAGGCCTCGGGCCGCACCGCGACCTTGACCGGGCCACTGCGGACCACCGCGCGCGGTCGCAGCACCAGCGGCCCCAGCAAGACCGAGCCATCGGCTTGCGCGGTCGCAGGGAACAACATGGCCTCGCCCATGAAGCCGGCCACAAACTCGCTGCGCGGGGTTTCGTACAACTCGCGTGGCGTGCCTTTTTGCGCGATGAGCCCCTGATTCATCACAATGATCTGGTCGCTCACGGCCATCGCCTCGGCCTGGTCGTGCGTGACATAAGCCACCGTGAGCGACAGGCGCTGCTGCAGCGCCCGAATCTCCTCGCGCATCTCTCGGCGCAGGCGCGCGTCCAGGTTGGACAAAGGCTCGTCAAACAGCAGCACCTCGGGCTCCAGCACCAAAGCGCGGGCCAATGCCACCCGCTGCTGCTGGCCGCCCGACAGCTCGCTGGGCAGGCGGTCGTCAAAGCCCACCAGACCCACGCCGCGCAAGGCCTCTACTGCCTTGGTGCGCGCCACGTCCTTGGGCTGGCCCGACATGCGCAGGCCGTACATCACGTTTTCGGCCACGTTCATGTGCGGGAACAGCGCGTAGCTCTGGAACATCATGCTCACATTGCGCTGCGCGGGGCCGAGCGTGGTCACATCCTTGCCACCGATGAATATCTCGCCCGCTGTGGGCGATTCGAGCCCCGCGATCATGCGCAGCGTGGTGGTTTTGCCGCAGCCCGATGGCCCCAGGATGGTGGTCAACGTGCCGCGCGGCACCTCAAAGCTGATGCCCTTGACGGCCAAGGCCGCGTTGCTATCGGCGCCGTAGCGCTTGGTGATGTTGCGGAACACAATGCCCGCGCCGCTGTGGTTCATGGCGTGTCGTTTCTGGAAAAAATTGATCAGTCAGTGCGTGCCAGCCGGGGCCGCCCGTGCCCCGCTGCGACGACCCAGCTTGCGCTCACCCACCAGCCACTGGATGAGGCCGATGGAGACGGACATCAGGACGATGAGCACCGTGCAATACGCCAGCGCCACGCCATAGTCCCCATTGCCCACGCGGCCAATGATGTAGGTGGTGGCCAGCTCGTTCTCGGCAGTGACCAAAAAGATCACTGCGCTCACCGTGGTGATGGCACGCACAAAGCTGTAGACCAGTGCCGCCACCAGCGCAGGCTTGAGCAGCGGCAGCACCACATGGCGCAGCGTCTGCACACTGCCTGCGCGCAGCATGACGGACGCCTCGTCGAGTGATCGGTCCAGCTGCTTGAACGCCGCCGTGCCCGCCCGCACGCCCACCGGCAAATTGCGGAACATGAAGCACAGCACGATGATGAGGGCGGTGCCCGTCAGCTCGAACGGTGGCACGTTGAAGGCCAGGATGTAGCTCACACCCAGCACCGTGCCGGGGATGGCAAACGCCAGCAATGCCGCAAATTCAAACGCGCCCTGCCCCCGGAATTCGGTGCGCGCCAGCAGCCACGCAATGCCGATGCCCAGCGTGGCCGTGAGCGGCGCCGAGATGGCCGCGAGCTTGATGGTGGTAAAAAATGAGTTCCATGCCGTGCCCGCCCACACCGCGCCAAACTCGCCCCACTCCACGTTGAAAGCGGTGCGAAAGTGCACCAGCGTGATGGTGTAATCGCGCCCCCAGGTCTGCACCAAACCACCCGCCAACGCAAACAGATAGACGATGAGCGTGAACGCCATCCAGGGCAGCGCGATGGAATGCACCACGCGGCGCACACCCGCAGGCAGCGGCATGGCAATGCCCGAGTCACCCTTGCCCGACACAGTGGTGAAGTTCTGCTTGCCCAGCAAACCCCGCTGGATGGCAAACACCGTGAGTGCAAAGAACGTCAGAATCCACGCCAGCGACGCGGCGCGCCCCTGGTCGTACTGCGCACCCACGATGGCGAAGAAGATTTCGGTCGAGAGCACCGAGAATTGCCCGCCCACCACGATGGGATTGCCAAAGTCGGCCATGCTCTCGATGAAACCCACCAAAAATGCATTGGCAAGCCCCGGCTTGAGCAGCGGCAGTGTGACCGTCATGAAGGTCTGGTGCGGGCTGGCGCGCAGCGTCTGGGCCGCCTCTTCGAGGCTGGGCGCCACGCCCTGCACCACACCACGCATGATCATGAAGGCGATGGGTGTGAACGCAAAGGTCTGCGCCACCCATACGCCCAGCCAGCCGTAGAACCAGCGCGTGGGCGTGATGCCAAACGCATATTCGAGAAACTGGTTGAACACGCCAGCGCGGCCAAACAGCAAAATGAGCCCCAGGCCCACCACAAAGGGCGGCGTGATGATGGGCAGCAGCGCAACGATGTTGAGCGGCCTGGCATACCGGCGCGATGCGCGTTCGGCCATCAAGGCCATGAAGGTGCCCAGGAGCGTGGTGCTGGTGGCCGTCATCAGCCCCAGAAACAGCGTGTTCCACGCCACGCCGCAGCGCTGTCCTCCGCTCAGGCACGCCAGGCCAAAGTTGCGCTCGTGGGCGATTCGCTCCCACACCACAGTCACCGAGAAGGGGCCGTCTTCCAGGAAAAAAGCGGCCGACAGCGCCTTGAGCACCGGAAACACGATGAACAACGCCAGCAGGCTGCCGCAGCCCAGCACGGCCGCCGCCACAAACAGATCGCCCTTGAAGAAGCCCCGGCGTGCCACACCAAATGCCAGCAGCACCAACAGCGCCGAGAGCACCACAAACCCGCCCCAGCCCATGCCCGGCTGGCGCGTGCCCAGTTCGCCCAGGCTTTGTGTCATCCATTCAAATGCCCAGCCGCGCGCGCCAATCGCAAAGCCGCTGAGCAGCAAGGCTGCCAGCCCCAGCGCGCCCCCTGCCACCAGAACAGCGCCCTGCCTGCGACCTGCAGGCAGGCCCGCACCCACACCCGCCACGGCCAGACCCATCAAACCCAGCCACAACCAGGGTCGGCCGAACTGCGCCGCCTGCAGCACGCCATTGGCAGCCGGTGCATCGCCCCACACCTGCCCCACGGCCAGCAGGCCATTGGTGTCCTGCTGTGCATACCAGGGCACCAGCAGATAGCCCAACACTCCGATCAGCAGCCAGACCCACAGGGGCCGGTTGGCGGCACCCACCCTCCAAGGTGCGGGCCCCTTCGCCAAAGACGCCGCCGCCATCAGCGCGACGCGTTCTGTACGTCTTTCTCCCAGCGCGCGATCAGGCGGCGGCGCTCGGCGCTGGCACCGTATTTGGCGTAGTCGTAGTTGATGAGCTTCATCTTGGCCGGATCGGTCATGCGTGGGTCCTTGGGCACCTGGGTGTTGCTCGGCAGTTGGAACTGCTTGGCCGCCAGGCCAAACTGCTGGCCGCCGGGCGTGAGCGCCCATTCATAGAACTTCTTGGCGACCTCGGTGTTGGGGCCGTTCTTGACGATACTCATCGAGCCCACCTCGGCGCCAGTGCCCTCTGAAGGCGTGACGGACCCGACCGGGAAGCCGTTGACGGCCTCGGTGGTCACATCGTGCACGAAGCTGACGGACACGGTGGTTTCACCCCGCGCTGCGGCCTTGACCGGTGCGGTGCCTGAGCGCGTGTAGGTGCTCACATTGGGGTGCAGCGCCTTGAGGTACTCAAACGCCTTTTCCTCGCCCATGATCTGCACCAGCGTGGCGATCATGGTGTAGGCCGTGCCGCTGGAGGCCGGGTTGGCCATCTGCACCTCGCCCTTGAACTCGGGCTTGAGCAGGTCGGCCCACGACTGCGGCGGGTTGAGCTTGCGCTTGGCCAGCAGCTCCTTGTTGTAGCCAAAGCCCAGCGGGCCCAGGTACACGCCCACGGTGCGGTATTTCGAATCGGCTGCCTGCTTCTGCGCCCAGGGGTAGAGCTGAGCGAGCTGGGGCGACTTGTATTCCAGCGTCAGTCCTTGCTCGGCCGCCTGCAAGTGCGGGTCGCCCGTGCCACCGAACCAGATGTCGGTCTTGGGATTCGCCTTCTCGGCATTGAGCTGTGCCAGCGCTTCGCCCGAGCCCTTGGCGGTCATGTTGACCTTGGTGCCAGTGGTCTTGGCGTACACGGTGGACATGAGATTGCACCACTCGGCCTGGACCGAGCAGATGATGTTGACCTGACCCTGCGCCAGGGCGCTGGAGGCCAGCAATGCCAGGGCGGCGGCCGCCAGGGTGTTCTTGGTGAGCTTGCGCATCAGAATGCTTCCGTTGGAATGTGACAGTGAGGTTACAGGCCATCCTAGACCCGGCCCACGGCTGCGGCCATCGGGATAACACGCACGGCGTGGGTGCTCTCGCGGTAACTCATGCACCGCTCACCATGAAACGCAGTTACCATTTCTCGCTTGCCCCCGCAAACGCCAGCACCCGCCCAGATCGATTGCCCAGGAACCACGCCCCACCATGCTCGACCGCATCACCGCCTCGCTCTCATCCCTGGCCCCCGCCGAACAGCGCGTGGCCAAGCTGGTGCTGGCCGACCCCCGCGCCTTTGCCCGGCTGCCCGTGCGCGAACTGGCCGAGCGCGCGCACGTGAGCAAGCCCACCGTGGTGCGTTTTTGCCGCAGCATCGGTTACGACGGCTTGGCAGATTTCAAGCTCAAGCTCGCGGGCAGTGTGAGCGAGGGCGTGCCCTTTATCCACCGCAGCGTTGATGCCGATGACAAGACCGGCGATGTGCTGGTGAAGGTGGTGGACAACGCCGTGGCGGCATTCCTCCAATACCGCAATGCCGCCAGCACTGCGGCCATCGAACGCGCGGCCGATGCCATTGCCGCCACCTGGAAGACGGGCAAACGCATCGAGTTCTACGGTGTAGGCAACTCGGGCATCGTGGCGCAAGACGCGCAGCACAAGTTCTTTCGGCTGGGTGTCACATCCATTGCGACCAGCGACGGCCACATGCAGGTGATGAGCGCCACCTTGCTGGGGCCGGGCGACTGCGCAGTGATCATCTCCAACTCGGGCCGCACCCGCGATCTGATGGATGCCGCCGACATCGCCCGCCGCAACGGTGCCACCACCATTGTCATCACGGCCAGTGGCTCGCCCTTGGCCAGCACTTGCCAGATCCACCTGGCCGCCGACCATCCCGAAGGGTATGACCGCTACAGCCCGATGGTGTCACGCCTCATGCACCTGCTCATCATCGACGTGCTGGCGACCTGCGTGGCGCTGCGCATTGGCAGCTCGCTGCAGCCGATCCTGCAGCAAATGAAAGAAAACCTGCGGGCCAAGCGCTACGCATAGGCGCGCCAGGAGGGCGGCCCGGCTGCGCGGGAGCCGTCCAGGGGCCGGGCCTCCATCAGCTCGCCCAAAATCGCTGGCAAGACCGGCCACGTTCTTCGTCCCCCCAAGCCGTTCACGCTGCGCCGGTCGGAGCGCGGCGTAAGGCTTTGACAGGCCCCGCCCGAACGGATGGGGCGGACCGAAGGGACGGAGGAGAGTGGCGGTGCTACCGCCCTCCGCATCTGTCAGTCCAGCGTCACGCCCGCGTTCTTGATCACCTTGCCCCATTTCACCGTCTCTGCCTCGATGAAGGCATCGCAGGCCTCGGGCGTCGTGCCTTCTGGGAAGGTGCCCATGGCATCGAGCTTGGCCTTCGTTTCTTCGCTCTGGATGATGGCGTTCACCGCGTCGGACATGCGCTTGACGATGTCACGCGGTGTACCGGCCGGAGCAATCATGCTGGCCCAGGTGCTGCCCACCAGGCCGGGGATGCCCTGCTCGATGAAGGTGGGCACATCGGGCACGGCGGGCAGGCGCTTTTCGCCCGAAACACCGATCAGGCGCACGCGGCCTGACTTGCCGGCCTGGATCAGCCCCGTGGGTGCATCCAAGAACAGCTGGATCTGGCCCCCCAGCAGGTCGGTGAAGGCTGGCGCTGCGCCCCGGTAGGGGATGTGCACCATGTAGGTCTGGGTGAGCGCCTTCATCAGTTCGCTGGTCAGGTGCGCGGCCGAGCCCGTGCCCGACGAACCAAAGCTGACCTTGCCGGGATTGGCCTTGGCGTAAGCCACCAGTTCCTTGGTGTTCTTGAACGGCGCGTTGTTGGGCACCGCCGCCAGCAGGGGCGACACGCCCATGAGCGACACCCCCACCAGGTCCTTGCGCGGGTCGTAGGGCAGCTTGGGGTACAGGCTGGTGTTGGCCGCATAGGCGGCAATCACCACGCCAAACGTGTGCCCGTCGGGCGCGGCCTTGGCCACGGCATCCACGCCAATGATGCTGTTGGCGCCCGCCCGGTTCTCGATCACGATGGCTTGGCCCAGCGCCTTTTGCAGGCCCACCTGCACGAGGCGTGCCATCTGGTCGGTGAAGCCGCCGGCCGTGTAGGGCACGATGATGCGGATCGGCTTGCTCGGCCAGGCCGTTTGCGCCATGGCGGGCAGGGCCACGCTGGCCAGGGCAGCGGCGCCCGCATGGACGAGGGTGCGACGGGAAAGGGGTGCGCTCATGGTTTTGTCTCCTTTTTGTTGTCAAATCGGGCTGTGGTGCATGTTTTATATGCACCTTCAGCTATCACTTCAATAGCAATTAACCCTCCCTGGCAATCCATGGCCAGGAGCGGCAGCCGCCTCAGAACACGCCTTACAGCGCCTTGACCAGTTCAGGCACGGCCGTGAACAGATCCGCCTCCAGCCCATAGTCAGCCACCGAGAAGATCGGTGCCTCAGGGTCCTTGTTGATCGCCACGATCACCTTGGAGTCCTTCATCCCGGCCAAGTGCTGGATGGCGCCCGAGATACCGGCAGCCACGTACAACTGGGGCGCCACGATCTTGCCGGTCTGGCCCACTTGCAGGTCGTTGGGGGCGTAGCCCGCGTCCACCGCTGCGCGGCTGGCACCAATGGCGGCGCCCAGCTTGTCGGCCAGCGGGGTCATGACTTCGTCAAACTTTTCCTTGCTGCCCAGCGCCCGGCCACCAGAGACGATGATCTTGGCGGCGGTCAGTTCGGGGCGGTCGTTCTTGGCGATTTCGCTGCCCACATAGCTGCTCTTGCCTGCGTCGGCCGTTGCGGCGGCTGTTTCGACGGCGGCACCACCACCGGTGGCTGCTGCGGCATCAAAGCCGGTGGCGCGCACGGTGATGACCTTCACGCTGTCTGCGCTTTGCACGGTGGCGATGGCGTTGCCAGCGTAGATGGGGCGCTCGAAGGTGTCGGCGGCCACCACTTTGGTGATGTCGCTGATCTGGGCCACGTCGAGCTTGGCAGCCACGCGGGGGGCCACGTTCTTGCCGCCGGCGGTGGCAGGGAACAGGATGTGGCTGTAGTTGCTGGCCGCATTTCCCTGAAGTGCCAGGACTTGCGCAGCCACGTTTTCTGCCAGGCCATGGGCCAGGCCGGTGGCGTCGGCGTGGATGACCTTGGCGACACCGGCGATCTGGGCAGCGGCAGCGGCGGCGGCGCCCGCGTTGTGGCCTGCCACCAGCACGTGTACGTCACCACCGCAGGCCACAGCGGCCGTCACGGTGTTGAGGGTTGCGCCCTTGATGGAGGCGTTGTCGTGTTCAGCAATAACGAGTACCGACATGTCAGATCACCTTCGCTTCGTTCTTGAGTTTCTCGACCAGGGCGGCCACGTCGGCCACCTTGATGCCTGCGCCGCGCTTGGCGGGCTCGGCCACCTTCAGGGTCTTGAGGCGGGGGGCTACGTCCACACCGAGGTCTTCGGGTTTGACGATATCGAGCTGCTTTTTCTTGGCCTTCATGATGTTGGGCAAGGTGACGTAGCGGGGCTCGTTCAGGCGCAGGTCGGTGGTGATGACGGCGGGCAGCGACAGGGCCAGGGTTTCCAAGCCGCCGTCGATTTCACGGGTCACGCTGACCTTGTCGGCCGCCAGGTCCACCTTGCTGGCGTTGGTGGCCTGGGGCAGGTCCGCCAAAGCGGCCAGCATCTGGCCGACCTGGTTGGCGTCGTCGTCAATGGCTTGTTTGCCCAGGATGACGAGGCCGGGTTGTTCCTTGTCCACCAGGGCCTTGAGCAGTTTGGCCACGGCCAGGGGCTGCAGGTCCAGGTCGGCTGGGGTTTCAACCAGAATGGCACGATCGGCACCAATGGCCATGGCGGTGCGCAGGGTTTCCTGGCACTGCGTGACGCCGCAGGAGACAGCGATGACTTCGGTCACCAGGCCTTTTTCTTTCAGGCGCACGGCCTCTTCAACGGCGATTTCGTCAAAGGGGTTCATGCTCATCTTCACGTTGGCGATGTCCACACCCGTGTTGTCCGACTTCACTCGGACCTTCACGTTGTAGTCCACCACGCGCTTGACAGGGACGAGGATTTTCATGGGTTGGGTCTTTCTCGAACAAACAAAAAAATCGGTTAACGCGACAGCGTGGCGTGCAGTTCGCGCAGCTCGCGCTTGAGCACCTTGCCGATGGCGCTGCGGGGCAGCTCATCGATGAAATAGACGGCTGACAGCCGCTGCGTCTTGCCGGCGCGGGCGTTGTACCAGGCCATGAGCTGGGCGGCGTCGTCCGTAGCGCCGGGCAAGCGGCACACAAAGGCCACCGGCGTTTCGCCCCACTGGTCCGACGGAACCCCCGTCACGGCCACATCGGCCACAGCCGGGTGCTTGCGCAGCTCAGCTTCGAGGTCGCTCGGGTAGATGTTGAAGCCGCCACTGATGACCATGTCCTTGCGGCGGTCCAGCAGGGTCAAAAAGCCCTGTTCGTCAAACCGGCCCACATCGCCTGTGCGGATGAAGCGCTTGCCAGTGGCGTCAAACCACTCGGCCTCGCGCGTCTTGTCGGGCTGGCGGTAGTAGCCGGTCATCATGCCGGGCGAATGGCCCACCACCTCGCCGGTGGCACCGGGCGGCAGTTCTCGGCCCTCTTCATCGATCAGGCGGATGTCGCTGGTGGTTGCGGGCTGGCCCACGGTGTGCAGCTTGTCGGGGTGCTCGTGCGCGGCCAGGATGCAGGTGCCGCCGCCCTCGGTCATGCCGTAGAACTCGAACAGCGCGCCCGGCCAGCGCGCCAGGATGTCGGCCTTGAGATCGGAGCGAAACGGCGCACTGGTGCAGAACTTGGCGCGAAAGGACGACAAGTCGAATTCGCCAAACTGCGGCAGCGCCATGATGCGCTGGTACTGCACCGGCACCAGCATGGAGTGCGTGGCGCGGATCTTCTGCGCAATCTGCAGGTAGCGCAGCGCATCAAACTTCGCCATCAACCGCGCGCTGCCGCCCCAGCACAGGCCGGGGAAGAACGACACCAGCGTGGTGTTGGAATACAGCGGCGTGGCCAGCAGCGTGACACTGTCAGGCCCGTAGCCCTGGGCCTGGCCGCGCACCAGGTGCGCCCAGCGCATGCCGTGCGACTGCACGATGCCCTTGGGGTGGCCCGTGGTGCCCGACGAATAAATGATGTTGAACGGGTGATCGGGCCCCACCTCCACCGGCTGCGGCACCGCGCCTTCGGGGGCGAGCCATTCGCTCCACGGCGTGCCCGCGCCCGCGTCGTCCAGCGCCACCAGCGCCAGAGCGGCCGCAGCCTCTGGCGGCAGGGCCGCCCTGCCCTGCGCATCGGCAAACAGTGTGCGCGCCTGGGCATCGCCCAGCATCGACGCCATGGCCCCTGGCGTGACCGACGGTGCCAGCGGCGCCACCACCACGCCCGCGCGCAACGCGCCCAGGTACACGGCGGCATAGCGCACCGACGAAGCGGCGCACACCGCCACCACGTCGCCCGGGGCCAGCCCGTCGCGCTGCAGCGACGCTGCGACGCGGTCTACCAGCGCATCGAGCTGGGCCCAGTTCAGCGCGGCGTCATCGTCGGCCAGGGCGCTGGCGCCCGGGCGCTGCCCGGCGTTGTCGCGCAGCAGGTCAGAAACACGCCGAAATGGCGGGAAGGGGGCAGACAGGTCAGGGGAAGCGGAGCGGTTCATGGCACACAACTTACTCGAAGACGATGCCCTTGTCGCGAATCACCTGCCCCCACTTGGCGTAATCGCCGTTCACGCGCTGGGCCATCTGTGCCGGGCCCTGGTAGTGGGCAATGGCGCCAGCGTTGAGCAGCTTGTCCTGCACTTCCTTGTCGGCCAGGATGGCTTTGACTTCGGCGCTGATGCGCTCGACCACATCCTTGGGCGTGCCGGGCGGCGCCATCAGGCCGCCCCACGACACGGCATCAAAGCCCTTGAAGCCCTGCTCTGCAATGGTGGGCACGCTGGGGATCACGCCCACGCGCTGGGGCGAACCCACGGCAATGGCGCGCAGCTTGCCGGTCTGGATGTGGGGCAGCGCCGCCACGAGGTCGGCGTACATCATGGGCACCTGGCCGCCCAGCGTGTCGGTGATGGCGGGCACGCCGCCCTTGTAGGGCACGTGCTCCATCTCGAACTGGCCCAGCTGCTTGAGCAGCTCCATGCTCAGGTGGCCAAAGCTGCCCACGCCCGAGCTGGTGTAGTTGAGCTGGCCAGGCCGCGCCTTGGCGTGGGTGATGAGCTTTTGCAGATCGGTCACGGTGGGCATCATGGCGGGGTTGACCACGACGACGATGGGCAGGTCGTACACGGTAGCCACCGAGACAAAATCCTTGGTGGTGTCGTAGCCTGCCTTCTTGTACAGGTGTGGCGCCAGCAGCGTGGGGGTGGCCAGCATCATCAGCGTGTACCCGTCGCCGGGGGTCTTGGCGATCTGCTGCGCGGCAATCGAGCCCGAGGCACCGGCGCGGTTCTCGACGACCACGGGCTGCTTCAGGCGCTCGGCCAGCTTCTGGCCCACGATGCGCGAGGCGGTGTCGGTGGGGCCGCCCGGCGGGAAGGGCACCACCAGCTTGATCACCTTGTTGGGCCAGGCCTGTGCATGAGCGGGGGCCGTGCCCAGCAGGCCAAGAGCCGATAACGCCGCAGCTGTGGAGAGAACGGCGCGACGTGAAAAAGCCGCGCGCAAAGAGGATGGTGTTTTCATAAAGAATTCGTTTGTGCTGTCTGTATCTGCGGCCCTGCTGAGGCCCGAGGCGTCTTAAACCGGCGCTGCCCAGGCGCGGGCAGCCGCGCAAGGGCCGCCCCGCCGCGCTGGCTGCGTCCCCCTGCCCGCAACGCGCAGCGTTACGAGAGCGGGGGGAAGGCGCGAAGCGACTCAGGGGGGTGTCAGTCGAGCTTTGCGCCAGACACCTTGACCACGCGCTCCCAGACCGGCGCGTCTTTTTTGAATTGGGCGCTGAATTGTTCAGGGCTGCTGCCAACGGGGATAAAACCCATCTGCTGGATGCGCTCGCGCACCTCAGGCATCGCGATGACGGCCTGCAGTTCGGTGCCCAGACGGGCCACCACTTCGGGCGGCGTTTTGGCAGGGGCGCTCATGCCCACCCAGCCGGTCACTTGGAAGACCTCGTCCTTGATGCCCTGCTCGGCCATGGTGGCCACCTTGGGCAGGGCATCCATGCGCTGGCCGCCCGTCACCGCCAGCGGCTTGAGCCGGCCCGTTTCAATGTACGGCCGGGCCGACTGCAGGCTGGCAAACGCCATCTGGAACTGTCCGCCCACCAGGTCCTGCAGCATGGGCGCCTCGCCCTTGTAGGCCACGTGGTTCATGTCGGCCTTGTGCTTGTCAGACAGCCAGGCGCCCGCCAGGTGGGCATACGAGCCCATGCCCCAGGAGCCATAGGCCATCTTGCCCTTGTTGCGATCGATGTAGGCCATCAGCTCGGAGGCATTGGACACCGGCAATTGCGGGTTCACCAGCAACACGACCGGAGCCAGCGCGATCTGCGTGATGAGCGACTGGTCCTTTTGCGGCTGGTAGGGCAGGCGGTCGTACAGGTACTGATTGATCAGCATGGTGGTGCCCAGCGACACCAGCAGCGTGTAGCCGTCGGCCGTCGACTTGAGCGCCAGGTCGGTACCCGTCACGCCCCCGGCACCCCCGCGGTTGTCCACCAGCACGGGCTGGCCCAGCCGGGCCGAGAGCTTTTCGCCCAGCGTGCGTGCGGTGATGTCGGTGGCGCCTCCAGCCTGGTACGGCACGATCAGCTTGATGGGCTTGGCAGGCCAGGCGTCTTTGCCCGTTTGCGCAAGGGCAGAGCCGAGCAGGCCGGTGCTGGCCAAAGCGGCCAAGCCCTGGACGACGCGGCGGCGGTGAATGTGGGTGAAGTTCATGCTTGTCTCCTGATTGAGGTTAAAAATTGGCTCCAGCGCTTATCTAACAAGCGCCTAAAGCTATTATTTTTATAGTGCTTAGAGCGGTGGAAGCGTGAGTACGCCCTTGTCGCGCAGCGCCTGCAGCTCGGCCTCGGGCAGCTGCAGCAGCTGCTGCAGCACGTCACGCGTGGCGGCGCCCAGCGTGGGCGGTGCATGGCGGATCGGCAGGCGCTGCCCATCCATCCGATAGGGCGGCGCGAACACGTGCGTGGTGCCCGCCACGGGGTGCGGCATTTCTTGCAGCAGGCCGCCCCGGCGCGTGCGCTCGCTGGTCAGCGCCTCATGCAGGCCTGCCACGCGGCCGCACGGAATGCCGGCAGCAGTCAGGCGCTCCAGCAGCACGTCGCGGGCGAAGCTGGCGATCAGCTCTTTCATCAACGGCAGCAGGGTCAGCCGATTGCGGGCACGCTCGACGTTGGTGGCGTAACGCGGGTCTTCCACGATGTCGGGGCGCATCACCACATGGCGGCAGAACTTGTCGAACTGGCTGTTGTTGCCCACCGCGATGATCAGCGGGCCATCCTGCGCCTCGAACATGCCGTACGGCACGATGGAGGGGTGGGCATTGCCGTAGCGCTGCGGGTCGTGGCCCAGCAGCATGGCATCCAGCCCGTAGTAGCCGGTGATCATCAGCCCGCAGTCGTACAGCGCCATCTCGATGTGGCGCCCCTTGCCCGTGGTGCAGCGACGGAACAGCGCCGCCAGCACGGCCTGCGCCGCGTACATGCCGGTCATCATGTCTACCGCCGCCACGCCGAACTTCAGGGGTGGCTGGCTGGCCTCTCCATTGATCGCCATCAATCCCGCCTCCGCCTGGATCACCAGGTCGTAGCCGGGGCGCTTGGCCTCGGGCCCTGAGCTGTCATAACCGGCGACCGAGCAATAAATCAGGTCGGGCTTGATGGCTTTGAGTTGCTCGTAACCCAGACCCAGTTTTTCGGCGCCGCCCGTCTTGAAGTTCTGAACCACCACGTCGCACTGCGGCAGCAGGTCATGGATGATCTTCACGCCTTCGGGCGTTTGCAAATCGACCGTGATGGACCGCTTGTTGCGGTTCATGCTGTTGTAGTAGGTGGTCTCGGTCTTGCCGACACGCATGCCCCAGTCGCGGGTATCGTCGCCCCGGCCGGGGTGCTCCACCTTGATGACATCGGCACCAAAGTCGGCCAGCACCTGGCCACACAGTGGCCCGGCAAACACGCGCGACAGATCGAGCACGCGCACGCCCTCCAGCGGGAAGTCCATGCCCTCGGGCAACGGTGGTGTGGGTGTCGTTGTGGTCATTTCTGAGTCTCCTGTTTGTCAGCGCCTGTCGCGTTGATCTGACGCAGGCGCGCGAAATCGGCTGGGCGTTTTTCCAGAAACGCGCCGATGCCTTCACGGGATTCCTCGGTGGCCTGTGCCTGCACCATACGCTGCGCCTCCTGCTCCAGCTGGTCGTCCAGCGGCAGCGCATAGGCGCTGCGGCACAAAGCCTTGATGTGGGCCATCGCCAGGTCGGGCCCGGCGGCCACCTGCGCAGCCAGTACCAATGCCTGGGTGAGCGCCTCGCCCGGCTCTGCCAGGCGGTTGACGGGGCCCAGCGCGTGCAGCCGCTCGCCCGAGATGCGTTCACCGGTGAGGCACAGCTCGGTCAGCACCTGGCGCGATACGAACTCGGCCAGGAAAGCGGTGGCACCGCCATCGGGCGTGAGCCCCACCTTCACGTACGCCACCGAGAACACGGCGTTGCGTGCGGCCACCAGCATGTCGCAAGCCAGCGCCAGCGACAGGCCGGCACCCGCCGCAGCGCCCTCCACCGCCGCAATCACCGGCTTGCGGCAGTCGCGCACGGTGCGGATCAGGTCGTGCAAGCCTTCGAGCTTGGCGCGGCGCTCTTCCACGGGCAGCTCGCGCCGCTTGGCCAATTGGCGCAGGTCGCCGCCCGCGCAAAAGTGCCCGCCTTCACCCGTGAGCACGATGGCGCCCACGGTGGGGTCGGCCTCGGCCTGCGCCAGGGCCTCAGTCAACGCCGCGTAGAACGCGGGCGACAATGCATTGCGCGCGGCGGGGTTGTTGTTGGAGAGCACCAACACCGCGCCCTCGCGGCGTTGCAGCAGGACGTCGTTCATTTCATTCTCCGGTTCCGGGCGACGCGACTCAGGCGGTCGGTCATTCCAGTGATCCATAGCGGTGCCTGCCACCCGCATCGCGTGCAATGGGCGCGGACCAGGCCAGTGCTCCCGCGCAAGGGCCGCCAAGACGCGCATGCGGCACTTCGCTTGCGTGCGCCGGGAGCGTCCCCCTGCCCGCAGCGCGCAGCGCTGCGAGAGCGGGGGGAAGGCGCCGAAGGCGACACAGGGGGGTGTTTCATTTCCTGCCCAGCGCGATGAAGCGCGCCAGGTGGTGGTCTTCGTCGCCAAACTGGTGGTCCACCATGACCAGGCGCTTGGCGTAGTGCGACAGCGGCAGCTCCCACGTCATGCCAATACCGCCATGCAGCTGAATGCTTTCTTCGGCCACCAGCGCGCCAATGCGGCCCATGGTGACCTTGGCGGCCGACAGCGCGCGCTCGCGCTCGGTGCGGTCGGTGCTGTCCATGGCGGCAGCGGCGTTGATGACCGCAGAGCGGGCCTGTTCCACTTCGAGCAGCAGGTCGGCCATGCGGTGCTGCAGCGCCTGAAAGCTGCCAATGGGCACGCCAAACTGCTTGCGCGTTTGCAGGTATTCCAGCGTGTGCTTCTTGGCCACATCCATCGCGCCCAGCGCCTCGGCGCACACGGCCAGAATGCCCCAGCCCACCGCATGCTCCAGCGTGGCAAAGCCTTGCCCTTCGGTGCCCAGCAGGGCCTCTGCGCCCACCTGCACATTCTGCAAAGTGACTTCGGCCACGCGGCCACCGTCGATGCGGCCCATGCCACGGCGGCTCAGGCCTGCGGCACCGGCGGGCACCAAAAACAGCGAGATGCCGTCTGGGTCATCTTCCGCGCCCGAGGTGCGCGCGCTGACCAGCAGCAGCTGGGCCTGGTCGCCATGCAGCACCACGGCCTTGTGGCCCGTCAGCAGCCAGCCGTCGCCGTTGCGCACTGCGCGGGTGGTCACGCGGTTCAATGCGTAGTGGGCGCCGGGCTCCTCATGCGCCAGGGTGGCCACGGTGTTGCCGTCGATGATGCCGGTGATGTGTTCCTTCTGCGCTGCGCTGCCATCCAGGCCCAAGGCACGGCCTACCAACAGTGCGCTCAAGAAGGGCTCGGCCACCAGGCCTGCGCCCAGGGATTCGAACACCACGGCCACGTCAAAGCCTGCGCCGCCAAAGCCACCATCGGCTTCAGGGAACAGCGCGCCAATGGCGCCCAGCTCGGCAAAGCGGGCCCACAGCGCCGGGTTCATACCGGTGTCGCCATAGGCGATGTGGTTGCGCGTCTCGATGCCGTACTGCTCGGACACAAAGCGGTTCAGGGTGTCCGCCAGCATGCGGCGGTCTTCGGTATGTTCAAAGTTCATTTCCACGTTCCTCTGGAATCAGTTGTTGGCAGGCTCGCCAAGGTGCAGGGCGGATGCAACTGGCGCCGCCCAGGCCAGCGGCCGCCGCGCAAGGGCCGCCGCGACATCCTGATGTCGCCTGCGCTCCGTGCGCTGGCGGTGTCCCTCTTCCCGGCGAAGCCGAGAGAAGGGGGAAGACGCGCAGCGGCTCAGGGGGTTGTTCACTGCTACAAACCAAGGATCATTTTTGAAATGATGTTCTTCTGGATTTCATTGGAGCCGCCGAAGATCGACAGCTTGCGGTAGTTGAAGTAGTTGGCCGCCGCCGTGGCCGCCTCCTTGGGCCCCACTGGTTCGTCGGCAAAGCCTTCGTACTGGGCTTCTTCGATGAAGGGCAGCGCATACGGGCCCATGGCGCGGCGGATAAGCGACAAAATTTCCTGGCGGATCTCGGTGCCGCGAATCTTGAGCATCGAGCTTTCAGCCCCCGGCACTCCGCCACCCGCCACGGCGGCAATCACGCGCAGGTTGGTGGTCTTCATGTTCTCCAGGTCAATCTCGACCTGGGCCATACGGGCGGCAAACAACGGGTCCTGGTCTAGCGGCTTGCCGTTCTTCACCACCTTGGCGGCAATCACCTGGAGCTTGGCCAGCGCTGCAATGCAAAAGCCCACGCCTGCAATGCCGGTGCGCTCGTAGGTCAGCAGGTACTTGGCGTAGGTCCAGCCCTTGTTTTCCTCGCCCACCAGGTTTTCCACCGGCACCTTCACATCGGTAAAGAACACCTCGTTGACTTCCTTGTCGCCATCGAGCGTGCGGATGGGGCGCAGCTCCACGCCGGGCGCGTTCATGTCCACCAGCAAGAAGCTGATGCCCGACTGCGCCTTGGCCTCACGGTCGGTCCGCACCAGGCAGAAGATCATGTTGGCGTGCTGTCCCTGGGTGGTCCAGGTCTTCTGGCCGTTGACGATGTAGTGGTCACCTGTTTCGTCCGTGACTCGCACCGCCGTGGTCTTCACTGAAGCCAGGTCCGAGCCCGCGCCGGGCTCGGAGTAGCCCTGGCACCACCAGTCCTCGCCGCTCAAGATGCGCGGCAGCCAGTACTTCTTCTGCGCCTCGTTGCCAAACTTGATGAGCACCGGGCCCAGCATGTTCACGCCAAAGGGCACGATGCGCGGGCCGCCAGCCAGTGCGCATTCGGTGTCGAAAATGAACTTCTCCACCGCGCCCCAGCCCGGGCCGCCATAGGCCTCGGGCCAGTGGTTGGCCAGCCAGCCGCGCTCGTTCAAGATGGCGTGCCACTCGTCCTGGTCGGCCCGTGTCAGGCGCTGCCCGGCCTTGACCTTGGTGGCAATGCTTTCGGGCAGCTTGGCTTTCAGGAAAGCCTGCACCTCGGCGCGGAAGGCTTGTTCTTGGGGGGTGAAATTCAGGTCCATTGACAGTTTTCCTCAGTCATCCATGGCGCTGTGCGCCTGTCTACGGCCTTCGCACTGGCGCACCTCACGCGGGGGACGGCAAGCCAGGGCCGCCCCGCAGCGAGGGCATCGTCCCCCTCCCCCAGGAGAGGGGGAAGCGGCGCCAGCCGCTCAGGGGGTGTTTCAATAAATCTCGAAGAGACCTGCCGCGCCCATGCCGCCTGCGATGCACATCGTCACCACGCCGTACTTGGCCTTGCGGCGGCGGCCTTCGAGCAGCAGGTGGCCCACCAGGCGCGCGCCCGTCATACCGAAGGGGTGACCGATGGCAATCGCTCCGCCGTTCACGTTCAGCCGCTCGGTCGGAATGCCCAGTCGGCGCTGGCAATACAGCGCCTGCGAGGCAAAGGCTTCATTCATCTCCCACAGATCAATGTCCTGCACCGTGAGGCCGTGGCGTGCCAGCAGCTTGGGCACGGCAAATACGGGGCCAATACCCATCTCGTCGGGCTCGCAACCGGCCACCGCAAAGCCCCGAAACGCGCCCAGCGGCTGCAGGCCAAGGCGCTCGGCCTCTTTGGCTTCCATGAGCACGCAGGCGCTGGAGCCGTCGGACAGCTGCGAGGCATTGCCCGCCGTGACGAACTGGCCTGGGCCCTTCACGGGCTCCAGCTTGGCCAGGCCTTCGAGCGTGGTGCTGGCGCGGTTGCAGTTGTCTTGCGTGGCCGTCACTTCGCGGTAGGTGACCTCGCCGGTTTCCTTGTTCTTTTCCATCATGCGCGTGGCGCAGGGCACGATCTCGTCGGCAAACACGCCGCTCTGCTGTGCGGCGGCGGTGCGCTGCTGGCTTTGCAGCGAGAAGGCGTCCTGGTCTTCGCGGCTGATGCCGTAGCGGTGGGCCACGATGTCGGCGGTGTCGATCATGGCCATGAACAGGTCGGGTTTGTGTTCCTGCAGCCAGGGGTCCACGTCACCCGGCTGGCCAGCACGGATGGCCGAGATACTCTCGACCCCGCCTGCGACCATGGCGGGCACCCCTTCGGCCACGATGCGGCCGGCGGCAATCGCCACCGACTGCAAACCCGACGCGCAAAAGCGGCTGGCCACCATGCCTGCCACCGACAGCGGCAAGCCCGCGCGCAGCGCCGTCTGGCGGCCGATGTTCTTGCCGGTGATGCCTTCGGGGTAGCCGCAGCCCATCACCAGGTCTTCGATCAACGCGGGGTCGATGCCCGAGCGCTCCACGGCCGCCTTGACGGAAAAGGCCGCCAGCTGCGGACCGGGCGTGGCGTTGAACTCGCCCCGGTGCGACTTGGTCAGCGGGGTGCGGGCGGTGGAAACGATGACGGCTTCACGCATAATTTGCTCCTGATTTAATAGCTACCAGTGCTTATATTGATTGCACTTGAGGCTGAAATTATTCAAAAACCGGTGCTGGGGCCTGCAGCAGCGTCCGGGAGTGATGAGTTCGGGTTGGGGTTGGGGTTCGGTCTCAGCCCATCCATTCACCCGCCCGTTCGGGCTGAGCTTGTCGAAGCCTTGCGCAGCGCTTCGGCAGGCCCAGCTTCAATGGGCGTGGTCATGCGCCCTTGTTCAGGCTGTCGAAATTGCGGCCCTCAGCCACCAGTTGCTCCAGCAGCGGCGAGGGCTTCCAGAACAGCGGGTCTTCCTTCGCGAATTCGCGGATGTCGGCCAGCACCTTGTCTAGGCCCGCCATGTCGGCCCATTTCATGGGGCCACCACGGTGGCGCGGAAAGCCATAGCCCGCCACAAAGGTCACATCCACATCCAGCGGGCGCAGGGCAATGCCCTCGTGCACCACATTGGCCCCTTCGTTGACCATGGCGGCCATGTAGCGGCGCATGATCTCGTCGGCGCTGAAGCTGCGGGGCATGACGCCTTTTTTGGCACGCTCGGCGTCCACAATGGCCAGCACTTCCGGGTCCGGCTGGCCCACGCGGGCGCCATCGGGGTACCGATAAAAGCCCCGCCCCGTCTTCTGGCCAAACCAGCCGCGCTCGCAGATGCGGTCGGCAATTTCCACATAGCGGGCCTTCGGGTCGCGCGTGGCGGCGCGGCGTTTGCGGGTGGCCCAGCCAATGTCGCCACCGGCCAGGTCGGTCACCTGGAAGGGGCCCATGGCAAAGCCAAAGCCGCGCACGGCAGCGTCGATGTCGTACGGGCTGGCGCCGTCTTCGAGCAGGTAGTCGGCCGCCTGCTTGTACACGGCCAGAATGCGGTTGCCAATGAAACCGTCGCACACACCGGCGCGCACGGGCACCTTTTTCAGCTTCTTGGCCAGCTCGAACGCCGTGGCCACCACGTCGGGCGCCACCTGGGCGGGCACCACGATCTCCAGCAGCTTCATGATGTTGGCGGGGCTGAAGAAGTGCAGGCCCACCACGTCCTGCGGGCGGCTTGTGGCGGCGGCAATGGCGTCGATGTCGAGGTAAGACGTGTTGGTGGCCAGCACCGCACCGGGCTTGCACACGCGGTCCAGCTCGCGGAACACGGCCTTCTTCACTTCGATGTCTTCAAACACGGCTTCGATCACGAGGTCCACCTGGGCGATGTCGGCGTAGTCGGTGCTGCCGGTGTAGCGCGCCATCACGGCGGCCTGGGCAGCGTCGGTCATGCGGCCCTTGGCTACCAGGGCGTTGTAGACCTTCTCGACATTGGCGCGGCCCCGGGCAATGGATTCGGCATCGCGCTCGATCATGGTCACCGGCAGGCCCGCATCCAGCGCCGCCACCGCAATGCCCGCGCCCATGGTGCCGCCACCGATGACGGCAATGCGGGCGACAGGGCGTGGCTGCGTAGCCCGCGCCTCTGGCACCTTGACGACCTCGCGTTCGGCAAAAAAGGCGTGGATGAGCCCGGCGCGCTGCGGGCTGTCGATGCATTCCATGAACAGGGCGCGTTCGCGCTGCATGCCTTCATCAAAGGGCAGCTGCAACGCCGCCTGCACGCATTCGATGATCTTGAGCGGCGAGAACAGGCCGCGCGATTTCTTGGCGGTCTCGGCCTTTTGTTCTCCCAGCCAGACCAGCGCGGCCTGCGGCTCAGCAATCACCAAGTCGCGGGTGCGGCGCACGGGGGCCTGGGCGGCCAACAGTTCACGCACATAGGCCAGGCCTGCGGCCAGTGGGTCGGTGCCGTCCACCAGCTTGTCGACCAGGCCCGCCTGCAGTGCGGCTTGCGCCTTCAGGGGCTGGCCGCTGAGCATCAGGGTGGTGGCGGCCTGCACGCCCATCAGGCGCGGTGCGCGCTGCGTGCCACCGGAGCCGGGCAGCAGGCCCAGGTTCACCTCGGGCAGGCCGAGCGTGGCGGCAGGCAATGCCAGGCGGTAGTGGGCCGACAGCGCCACTTCCAGACCACCGCCCAGGGCTGCACCGTGCAGCACGGCCACCACGGGCTTGTCCGAGTCTTCGATGGCGCGGCAGACCTGGGGCAGCAGCGGGGAGACGGGCGGCTGGCCAAACTCACGGATGTCGGCCCCCGCAATGAAAGCCTTGCCGGCGCCCACCAGCAGCACGGCGGCCACGGCAGCGTCGGCCTGTGCCTGCTCCATGGCGGCCAGAAGGCCCTGGCGAACCGCGGCACCCAAGGCGTTGACGGGTGGGTTGTCGATGGTGACGACCAGCACATCGCCACGAAGCGCAGCAGTCACAACGGAAGAAGCGGGGATGGCAGCGCCCATGCGGGTAAGTCTCCTGGTCAGTGGCGGGTGCCGTTGGATGAACCCGCGATTGTTGATGCGTGAAGTTATCTTGACAATTACATAGCGCATTGACAGACTGTTAAAGAAATTTTGACAAACAACGCAAAACCGCGGCTTCGCGCCGTCTCTGATTCATGGAACTGACCTCCCTGACCGTGCTGGTCGACATCCTCGATGCAGGCAACCTCAGCCAGGCGGCGCGCAACCTGAAGATGACGCGCGCCAACGTCAGCTACCACCTGCACCAGCTGGAAAAATCGGTGGGTGTGCAGCTGGTGCGCCGCACCACGCGCCGGGTGGAGCCCACCGAGGTGGGCCTGCGGCTGTACGCACATGGCCGCGCCATCCAGAACGAGATGCTGGCCGCGCGCGAAACCATCACCACATTGGGCCAAGGCCTTCAGGGGCGGGTGGGCCTGAGCGTTCCCAGCGGCTACGGGCAAATGGTCATGTCCGACTGGTTGATCGACTTCAAGCGGCTGTACCCCGGCATCGTGCTCGATGTGCGCTTTGAAAACCGGGTGGACGATTTGATCCGCGATGAGGTGGACATCGCCATCCGCGTGATGCCAGAGCCCCCGCCCACGCTGGTGGCACGCGACCTGGGCAGCGTGCGATACATCGCCTGTGCCTCTCGGGAGTACGCCAAAGCGCAGGGGCTTCCCCAAAGCTTCGAAGCGCTGAGGGCCGCGCCGGTGATCACCTCAGGCGTGGTGGGCAAACAATTGCGCCTGCGCGGCTACCGGGGCGACGAGCGCCAGGAGGTGCTGCTAGAGCCCACCATCATCTCCGAGCACTTTCCGTTTTTGCGCCAGGGCATCCTGGCCGGTCTGGGTGTGGGGCTGGTGCCTGACTATGTGGTGCAGGACGCCGTGACCAGCGGCGAAGTGCTGACCACGTTGGATGACTGGCGGCTGAGCATTTTTGGCACCCAGATGTTCATGCTCTACATGCCCAACCGCCACCAGACACGGGCGGTGCGCACCTGCATTGATTACTTGCTGGGGCGGGCGTTACCCGCCGCCGAGCCCACAGTGACCGCAGAGTCCTGATCAGCACGTTGACTGCATTTTGTATAAAAAAGGCTGCAGGCGCTGGTTGAATATGCGCCAGTAGCTATATTTTTTATAGCAAATGTCATTCCTGCGGAATGCCGTCGCCCTGCGGGCGACAGCGCCGCACACCGGTGCGGCGCTGGGCGTCAGATACGCCCCTCCTCCACCGCGTGGCACGCAATGCGGATGCCGCCAATGCTCTTGAGCTGGGGGCGCTCTGAGCGGCAGCGGTCGTTCACATGCGGGCAGCGCGGGTTGAACGCGCAACCGGGCGGTGGGTTCAATGGGTTAGGCACCTCGCCCTGCACCGGAGTGCGCGCCTTGCCGGTGTCGTGCATCTTGGGGATGGCATCGAGCAGCATGCGCGTGTAGGGGTGGCGCGGGGTGTCAAACAGCGTGTGTTTGTCGGCCAGCTCCACCAGGCGGCCCAGGTACATCACGCCCACCTGGTCGCTCACGTGGCGCACCACGGCTAGGTTGTGGCTGATGAACAGGTAGGTCAGCTGCCGCTCGCGCTGCAGGTCCTTCATGATGTTGAGCACTTGCGCCTGTACCGACACGTCGAGCGCCGAAGTGGGCTCGTCGCACACCAGAAACTCGGGCTCGGTGGCCAGAGCACGGGCGATGGAAATGCGCTGGCGCTGCCCGCCCGAGAACTGGTGCGGGTACTTGACCATGTCGAGCGGCGACAGGCCTACGGATTGGAGCAGCTCACCCACACGCTGTTTCAGCTCGGCCTTGTCGGTGATGAGGCCGTGTTCCTTGAGCGGCTCGCCGATGATGTCTTCGACCAGCCAGCGCGGGTTCAAACTCGCGTAGGGGTCCTGGAAGATCATCTGGATGCGGCGGCGCATGGCCTGCGCATCCTTGCCCTTGAAGGCAGCGTGTGCATCCTGGTTGTCAAACGTGAGGCCGCCGCGTGTGGGCTCGTACAGCCCCACCAGCAGGCGGGCCACGGTGCTTTTGCCGCAGCCAGACTCGCCCACCAGGGCCAAGGTTTTGCCTTTTTCGATCTCGAAGCTGACGCCGTCCACAGCATGCAGCAACGTACGGGGCTTGCGCTCCAGCACGCGGTTGAGCCAGGGTGCGGACACGTCAAAAGTCTTGGCCAGGTCGTGCGCCTGCACCAGGGCTTTGCTTTTGACGGTGGCAGCGGTTGAGGTGTTGGCGGCGGTGCTCATGCGATCACCTCGGCTTTTGTCGTGGCACCAGCGTGCAGCCAGCAGGCGGCCCGGGTGGGGCCTGCGTCCATCAGGTCAGGGCGGTCGGTCATGCAACGGTCAAAGGTCTTGGGGCAACGCGGGTTGTAGGCGCAGCCCTTGGGGATGGCATTCAGGCGGGGCATGGCTCCGTCGATCTGGTTCAGGCGCTCGCGGTCCTGCTCCATGTCGGGGATGGAAGCCATCAGCCCTGCGGTATAGGGGTGGGCCGGCTTGTTGATCACAACGTGCACCGGGCCGATTTCGGCCACACGGCCGGCATACAACACAGCCACCCGGTCGCAGGTTTCGGCGATCACACCCATGTCATGGGTGATGAGCATGACGGCCGCACCACGCGATTTGCAGATGTTCTTGAGCAGCGTGATGATCTGCGCCTGAATAGACACATCCAGCGCGGTGGTGGGCTCGTCGGCCACGATGAGCTTGGGCTCAGCCGCCAAGGCCAAAGCAATCACCACGCGCTGGCGCATGCCGCCAGAGAACTGGTGCGGGTAGTGGTCAATGCGCTCTGCCGCAGCGGGAATGCCGGTGTCCTGCAACAACGCGATGGCACGCTGGCGCGCCTCGGCGGGCGTGACCGGCAGGTGGGCCAGGATGGTCTCGGTAAGCTGACGGCCCACCGTGTACAGCGGGTTCAGCGATGTCAGCGGGTCTTGAAAGATCGCGCCGATGTGGCGGCCGCGGATATGACGCATTTCCTCGTTGTTGAGGTTGTCGATGCGTTTGCCTTCCAGCAGGATCTGGCCAGACGCCACGCGGCCCGGTGGCTCCAGCAGGCCGATGATGGCGGCACCGGTGAGCGACTTGCCCGCACCGGACTCCCCCACCACACCCAGGATCTCGCCGGGTGCGATAGAGAAGGAAATGTCGTCCAGGGCGCGCAGGGTGCCGCGACGGCTCGGGAATTCGACAACGAGGTTTTTGACTTCTAGGAGACTCATGGGGTCGTCACTTCTTCTGGTTCAACGCAGGCGTGGATTGAGGGCATCACGCAGCCAGTCACCCAGCAGGTTCACCGACAGGGCAATCAGCACCAGCATGGCGCCGGGGAACACGGTGATCCACCATTCGCCCGAGAACAGGTAATCGTTACCAATGCGGATCAGCGTGCCCAGCGAAGGCGACGTGGGCGGGGCCCCGACGCCCAGGAAGGACAACGTGGCCTCGGTAATGATGGCCGTGGCCACCTGGATAGTGGCCAGCACGAGCACCGGGCCCATGACATTGGGCAGCACATGCTTGCGCATGATGCGCAGCGGCGAGACACCCGTCACGCGGGCAGCCTGGACGTATTCCTTGTTGCGTTCCACCAGCGTAGAGCCGCGCACGGTGCGCGCGTACTGTACCCAGCCAGTGAGCGAGATGGAGATGATCAGCACGCCAAAGGCCAGGGACTCATGCGCATTGGGGAACAGCGCACGGCCGACACCCGCAATCAGCAGGGCAACCAGGATGGCAGGGAAGGACAGCATCACGTCGCACAGGCGCATGAGCACGGCATCAACCCAGCCGCCGCGAAAACCCGCCAGCAGGCCAAAGGCCACGCCCACCACCACCGAGAGCACCACCGACGCGATGCCCACTACCAGCGAAATGCGTGCGCCGTAGATCACAGCAGAAAGGATGTCGCGGCCCTGGTCGTCAGTGCCCAAGGGGTATTTCAGAGAGCCCAGTTCACTCCAGGCGGGTGGCAACCGCGCATCGCTCAGCTCCAGCGTGGTCAGATCAAACGGGTTGTGGGGGGCGACCCATCCGGCAAATACCGAACAGAACAGGCAGATCAGCGCAATCGCGGCGGCGACCATCGCCATCGGGGACGTGCGAAAGCTGTAGCCAACATCGCTGTCGAGCCAGCGGGCAAGGGTAGTTTTCATTGTGGGAAACCAGTAAACAGGCAACAACCCACGCAGCGGGTAGCCACGTGTGTTGTTGCGGGCTTGGAGTAGCCGATGGCGTTGTTTTTTCTTGTGTCTCGCTACGTGCGACTTACTTGTCGATGCTCATCCATTTGAATGGCATGTAGTTGTCGGCCATCTGCACCAGCTTGACCTTCTTGCTCACGCCCCAGGCCAGCGCCTGCTGGTGCAGTGGCAGGTGGCCCACATCGGCACTGTGCAGGTCAAAGGCTTCCTTGATCATGGCGTCACGCTTGGCCTTGTCGGTCTCAACCAGAATCTTCTTGGTCAGCTCGTCCAGCTTGGGGTTGCAATAGGCACCCAGGTTGAACTGGCCCGCGCCACCCTTGTCGTCGGGGCAGATCATCAGCGCATTGAGCGCGTTGTGCGCGTCGTACGTGGTGGGGGTCCAGCCCAGCATATAGAAGCTGGTGTCGCGGCGCAGCACCTTGGGGAAATAGGTGCCCTTGGTTTCGGCCTGAAGGTTGATCTTGACGTTGATGCGCGACAGGTTGGCCGCGACGGTCTGGCAAATGCGGCCGTCATTCACATAACGGTCATTGGGGCAGTTCATGCTAACTTCAAAGCCATTGGGGTAGCCCGCTTCGGCCATCAGCTTCTTGGCAGCTTCCACGTCGTAAGGGAGGCGCTTGACGTCTGGCTGGAATCCGTTGACACCAGGGCCCACCATCAGGGCCGATGGGTTGGACGCCCCACGCATCACGGTCTTCTTGATGCCGTCGATGTCGATGGCCTGATAGAAGGCCTGGCGTACGCGCTTGTCCTTGAAGGGGTTCTTGCCCTTGACGTTGGAATACAGCAACTCGTCCCGCTTTTGGTCCATGCCCAGGAAGATGGTGCGCAACTCAGGGCCGGTGATGGCGCGCGCATTGGCACTGCTGTTGATGCGGTCGATGTCTTGCACGGGCACCGGCTCCATCACGTCGACCTCACCCGACAACAAGGCCGCCACGCGCGTCGCGTCGTTGCCAATGGGGGTGAAAACGACCTCGGTCGCATTGCCTTCGATCTTGCCCCAGTAAGCGCCGTTGCGCACGAACACGGAGCGCACATTGGGCTGGCGCTCGCGCAGCCGGTAAGGGCCTGTGCCGTTGGCGCGGAACGATGCCGCGTTTTCGATGCCCTTGCGGCGGTCCACCGGCATGACGGCCTGGTTGGTCTCACACCATTTTTTGCTCATCATGTACGAGGTGGTGATCACATCCGGCAAGATGGGCTGCGGTGCCATGGTGTCGATTTCGACCGTGTGATCATCAATCTTGCGAACCTGCTTGATGTCGCTGTTGGTTGCCTTCATGTCGGAGCCTTCGCCCTTCATGCGGGCAAAGCTGAAGATCACGTCATCGGCGGTGAAGGGGGTGCCGTCATGAAATTGCACACCCTTGCGCAGCTCAAAGCGCCATACGGTGGGTGCCGTCTGCTTCCAGCTGGTTGCCAGCGCCGGGGCCAGGCTCAGGTCCTTGTTGCGGCCCACCAGGGGTTCGTACACGTTGCTGGTGACGCTCAGTTGCAGCGACTCATTGAGCGAGTGCGGGTCCATCGAGAGCGCGTCGCCCTGGTTGGCGATGCGCACTGTCTGTGCGTGGGCTACCAAACTCGCCGCCGTCAGCGCAGCAAAGAGGGCGGTAACGACAACTTTTTTCTGGAATTTCATGGAAATCTCCTGGTAGTGAAAGTGGGGGGGAAAGTACGGGACTTCCGGGGTGAGTGAGTGTGCAAAAGAAGGTACTGGTCAGCAAGACCGCCTCAGGGCATGGCCAGGGGCATGGCCTGCTCGATCAGGCTGGCGTGCAACGCAGAGCCCAGGGGCAGGATGTCATCATTGAAGTCATAGCGGCTGTTGTGCAAGGCGCTGCCACTGGACCCCGTGCCTTGGCCAATGCGCAGGTACGCACCCGGCCGCGTCTGGAGCATGAAAGAGAAGTCTTCCGCGCCCATGCTGGGCTCCAGATCGCGCACCACATGGTCCGCACCCAGAAGGGACTCGGCCACGTCGCCCGCGAAAAGCGCCTCGCTCTCGCTGTTGATCGTGGCGGGGTAGATGCGCTCGTAGTGCACGGTGGCCGTAGCCCCAAAGCCCAGCGCAATGGCATTGCACAGCTCCTTGAGGCGCTTCTCCACCATCTCCTGCACCTGGGGGTCGAACGTGCGGACGGTGCCCACCAGCGTGGCCGAACCCGGCAGCACACTGAACGCGCCGAGGTCACCCGCCTGCATGGCACACAGGCTGACCACGGCACCATCGATCGGGCGTACATTGCGCGACACAATAGTCTGCGCCGCCGTGATGATGTGCGCGGCCACCACCACCACGTCCACCGTCTGATAAGCGTGGGCTCCATGGCCACCACGGCCGGTGATCTCGACAGTAAAACGATCGGCTGCCGCCATCATGGGGCCGGAGTTGATACCCACTGTGCCGGGTTTCATGGCAGGCCAGTTGTGCATGGCGAAGATGGATTGCACCGGAAACCGGTCAAAAAGACCATCCTCCATCATGACCCGTGCACCGGCGAAACCCTCCTCACCGGGCTGAAAGACCAGCACCGCGGTGCCGTCGAAATTGCGGGTTTCAGCCAGATAGCGGGCGGCGCCCACCAACATGGCGGTGTGGCCATCATGGCCGCAGCCATGCATCAGCCCTTGCTTGCACGACTTCCAGGAGAAGTCGTTTTGCTCTGTCAGGGGCAGCGCATCCATGTCGGCCCTCAGCCCCACCATGCTGCCACTGGAGGTGCTGCGCCCACGAATCACACCCACAATGCCGGTTCGCCCGATGCCGTCATGGATCTCGTCCACACCGCAAAGCTTCAAGGCTTCTTTCACACGTTTGCCTGTGTAAACCTCCTCAAAGCCCAGCTCCGGGTGGGCATGCAAGTCACGCCGCAGTGCCGTCAATTCGGGGTGGTATTGGGCAATGTGCGCAAACGCCCGACCGCCCGCCTTCAGACGAGGGCCCTGCATCAGTGGCCCCCTGCCTTGCCGACGCGCAGGCGGGGATCCACAGCAAAGTACAACAGGTCCACCACCAGATTGATCACCACAAAAATGAGGGCGATCAGGCAGAGGTAGGCCGCCATCACCGGGATATCAGCAAACGTCACGGCTTGAATGAACAACAAACCCATGCCCGGCCATTGGAAAACCGTCTCAGTAATGATGGCAAACGCGATCAGACCACCGAGTTGCAGGCCGGTGATGGTCATCACGGGTACCAGCGTGTTCTTGAGCGCATGACCAAAATGAATGGCCCGGTTGGACAGGCCACGGGCACGCGCGAACTTGATGTAGTCGGTGCGCAGCACCTCCAGCATTTCTGCCCGCACCAACCGCATGATCAGTGTGAGTTGAAAGATGGCCAGCGTGATCGCCGGCAAGGTGATGTGGTGCCAGCCCTTCGCCTTGAGCAGGCCGGTGCTCCACCAGCCCAGTTGCACCACCTCACCCCGACCAAAGCTCGGAAACCAGCCCAGGGTGACGGCAAAGAGCAATATCAGCAGGATGCCAATCAGGAAGGTGGGCAGGGACACCCCCAACAGAGACAGCGTCATGAACAGCTGACTGGTGAAAGTGCCGCGCTTGAGTGCGGCATACACCCCCATCGGCACACCAATCGCCAAGGCCAACAGCGCGGCGACCAAAGACAGCTCCAAAGTGGCCGGGAAGCGCTCCGCAATCAGGCGTGACACCTTGGCCCCTTGGCGCAGGCTCAGGCCGAACTCGCCTTGTGCCGCGTTCACAAGAAAGTGCCAAAACTGCACAAAAAAGGATTTGTCCAAACCGAGCGCGCTGCGCAATTCGCGGATTTGCTCGGGGGTGGCGTCCTGACCCAGCAGAAACACCACGGGGTCTCCGACGTACTGAAACAGCATGAAGGAGATGAAGGCCACCGTGACCATGACAATCACAGCCTGTATCAGGCGGCGCAATATAAAGGCAAGCATCAGAGAGTCGAGTGAGTGTTCGATAGAGACACCACAGCCACTTTTGGTAACCGCAGCGTCGTGGAGCAAGACGTCGTCGTCAAACTAAACCAAAGAGAGCAAGGACTTACGGGCCCTTGCTCTCAGTGTGTCGAGAATAAATCAGTTCATCTTGACCGTACGCATGTCCACGCGGTTATCTGCGCGATGGACCACTTCCACATTTTTCTTCATGGCCCAAGGGATGACCTGGTCATGCAATGGAATGTGCGAGACAGTGTCATTGGACAGTTGCAGCGCCTCGGTCAGCATGCGTGCCCGCACGGGGGCATCGGTTTCGGCCTTGATGCGGTCCACCAGATAGTCCATGCGCTGGTTGCTGTAGCGACCCACGTTGTAATTGCCATCACCCCCTTGGCCCACTGTACGCACCAACGATTGCAAGCTATACAACGAATCAAATGTGGGCACACCCCAACCCAGCATGTAGATGCTGGCTTCGTTGCGCTGAATCATCGGGAAATAGTTCACCAGCGGCAAGGTGCGCAACTTGGCCTTCACCCCCACGCGAGACCACATGGCAGTCACAGCCTGGCAGATAGCTTCATCGTTGATATAACGATTGTTCGGGCAGGCAAAATCCACCTCGAATCCGTCGGGGTAACCGGCTTCTGCCAGCAGCTTCTTGGAAGCATCCACGCTATAGGGGAAACGCTTGCCCACGGCCTCGGTATAGCCCGCCACCTGTGGCGCCACGATCGTGCCCGTGGGCTTGCCCAGACCACGCATGATGTTGCGCGAGATGGTTTCGGCATCAATGGCTTGGTACAAGGCCTTGCGCACGCGAACATCCTTGAGTGGGTTTTTGCCCTTGATGTTGGATCCGGGAAGCTCATCGCGGAACTGATCCATACCCAGGAAAATGGTGCGATTCTCGACCCCGTCAATCACCCTCAGATCCTGGCTGGCACGCAGCCGCCCCAAATCCTGCGGCGAAGGGTCCAGCACCAGGTCCACCTCGCCCGACAGCAATGCCGCTATGCGCGTGGCGGCTGACTTGATCGGGGTATAGACGATTTCGGTCACATTGCCGTCCATCTTGCCCCACCAGTTGGGATTGCGCTTAAACACCATTTTTACATCAGGCTGCCACGACTCCAGCGTGTAAGGCCCCGTTCCCATCGCATTGCGGTGCGCGAAGTTTTCATCGGTACCCTTGATGTCCTTGGGCTCCACCGACTTGTTTTTCTCCGCCCACGCTTTGCTCATGATGCGCAACTCCGTCATCTGGCGAAGCAGGACGGGATTGGGCGCAGACAAAATGACATCGAAGGTCTGGGCATCCACCTTGGCAACCTTACTGATGCCTTGAACATACGGCGTGAAATTCGACGTCTTGGCCATGGCTCGCTGAATGGAATACACAGCATCATCGGTCGTCAGCGCTGAACCATCGTGGAACTTAACCCCCTGGCGCAGAGTAAAACGCACCTGGGTGGGGCTCACTTCTTTCCAGGATGTCGCCAGAACAGGCTCCACATCAAAAGTCTTGCTGTTGTAGTACACCAGGCTCTCATACACGTTCGCATGGAGGCCGTTTTGCAGAGCATTGTTCTGGGAATGAATGTCCCAGGTCGAAATCTCTCCCTGACTTGCCCATTTGAAGGGTTTGGCTTGCAATGCTGGCGCAAACAACAGCGCGGCGGCAACGGCTGCCGACAAAAGACTGTATTTGAGTTTCATGGAACCCTCTTGTTGAAAAGTTTTACTATGCAGTAAAGGTTGCTCTATAGCCAACGGGAAATCCCTGAATCCCTGGTGTACCGAAGGGCCTATAAATGCATCTCTATGCGGACCTTCCATGCAAGGATGGTGCCAAGCATTTGCACCGCTCCCATCAAATACTCCACCCCGCTCACGGATCACGTGCCCCAGCAGTCACCAACCCATCTTGATCGCCTCAGGCGTATGGGTGCCGTTACAGATACCTCTATCCATCATGTAGAACGGGGTAACCAACCCACTCACAGCCCCTATGGGCAGCGCAGAATCTAGCGGCCATGAAAAAGCCGCCCGAAGGCGGCTTTTTTTGCTTTGATATCGGCAGTTGGCAATAAGCCAACCTTCGATATTAGAAGCTGTGACGGATACCGAAGTCGTAGCCGTTGGAGTTGCTGTTCACACCAGTCACAGCACCGTTCAGAGCTTGAGCAGCGCCGTTCTTGTTGCTCAGGTGAGCGTACGTTGCGTACAGAGCCGTGCGCTTGGACAGGTTGTGCACATAGCCCAGAGCCAGCTTGTTCGTACGTGGATCAGCACCAACGGTGTCGATCTTGTAGGTCGAGTAGGACAGACGAACTTCGCCAGCGCCCACGGGAACCAGACCACCGATCAGGAAGCCCTTACCGTCGTTGCCGCCGCTGATCTTGTCTTGGTTGTAGTGAGCCATGATCTTGGCAACGCCCAGATCATACTGACCACCCAGGTTCACGGCCTTGATGTTGCCAGTCAGGAACTTGGTTTCGGAGAAAGCGATAGCGGCGTTGATAGGGCCGTTAGCGTAACCAGCGCGCAGTGCCAGGCCGTTGCCGTCCTTCTTGTTGGCAGCGTTGCTGTTGTTTTCACCCATGTAGTACTGGGCTTGGCCGTAGAAACCACCCAGGTTGCCAGGCAGGAAGTAGCCGATGGCGTTCGAAGCACGGATGGTGGTAGGGCCACCCAGGCTGGAGTTCAGGGTTTGGGTCGTGCCGACGCCGTTCGTGCCGAACGGATCAAACACAGTCAGGTTCCAGAATTGGGGGGTGTAGTCACGGCCCAGACGCACTTCACCGAAGCCGCCGTTCAGGCTAACCGTCGAACGACGGTTGAAAGTCAGGCCGCCGCCAGTGCTGGTAGCTGCTTGGTTGTTGGTGTTGGTAACGCCGCCAGTGCCGTTGTCGTTGTTCAGACCAGCTTCGAGCCAGAACGAAGCGGACATGCCGCCACCCAGGTCTTCAACGCCGCGGAAACCCAGACGGCTGCTGTTGTAGCCGGAGTTCGTCAGTTGCGACTTGTTAGAGACGCTACCGGAACCGTAGGCGTAGGTTGCATCAACCACGCCGAACAGGGTCACGGAAGATTGAGCCATTGCAGCGCCGGAAGCAGCCAGCACAGCCAGGGCAATCAGGGATTTTTTCATTGCGAGTTACTCCAAGGTTAAACATCGGGCTCCGGTACGGGGGGTCTATGGTGAAAACACCTGCACAGTCCCGCCGGTTTCCCGGGCCAACCTCCTGGTGGGGAAGTTGCTCTTATTGCACCAGACCCGGCCCGGTTTCGCAAAGGAATTCACCCACAATCGGCCCGAAAGGGAAAATTCGTTGCAGTGTTGCAACATTTCAGTGCGCACAGGCAAAATCCCATTTGGGCTATGCAACTCCCGTGCCCCATCTTTGGATTTTTTGTATCCAAGTGCAATTTATGTTTCGGCGCCCTTGTGCGTCCAAAGGCTTCCATGGACTCTTTACTGACTGCTGCTGACGGCGCATTGCGCACGCTTTTCGCGAAACCCAGAGCCACCGAGAGGACGCCCGCCCACGGCATGGCAGAAGCCGAACTGGACGCAGCCCAAAAGAAACTGGCTGGAGCGCTGATGCGCGTGAACCATGTCGGCGAAGTCTGTGCCCAAGCGCTTTATTCCGCTCAGGCTGCCGTGACACGGGACCCCCAACTCCGCGCCCATCTACAAACTGCCGCGCAGGAAGAAATGGACCACCTGGCGTGGACCCAGCAGCGATTGGACGCACTAGGCGCCCGACCCAGCCTGCTCAATCCATTGTGGTTTGCTGGCGCTTTCGCCCTGGGCCTGGCCACTGCCAAGATCAGCGACCGCGCCAGTCTGGGGTTTGTGGTGGAGACGGAAAACCAGGTGGCAGCCCACCTTCAGAGCCACCTGGAGCGACTGCCCGAGCAGGACAAGGCATCACGGGCCGTGGTGGCCCGCATGAAAGAGGATGAAGAGAGGCACGCGGCGCAAGCCAGAGCGTCCGGCGCATTGACGTTGCCAGCCCCGGCCCGTGCAGCCATGCGGGCTGCCGCCAAGGTAATGACCACAACGGCGCACTATCTCTAGATCTAAAACCTGTCCACAGCGTCCCAGGAAATCACGGAAAGGTTCGCCACACCCCTGCGCCCTTGATACCCCCGGCATGCGGCATCAAAAAGCGTGAGGGAAATGAGGCGATGAGAGACAGAAATTCAGATGGGCGCCGCGCTCACCCCTCCAGCACTTCAAAACCGGTGGTGATTTCTGCCGTTTTCCCCAGCATGATGCTTGCAGAGCAGTATTTGTCATGGCTCATGGCAATGGCGCGCTCCACCGCGGCAGGAGGAATCCCTGTGCCGGTGACGGTGAAATGCATGTGGATCTTGGTAAACACTTTGGGATCGGTCTCGGCCCGCTCAGTGGTCAGTTTCACACTGCATCCGCGCACCACATGGCGACCCCGCTTGAGGATCAGGACCACATCGTAGGCCGTGCACCCACCGGTACCGGCCAGCACGGTTTCCATGGGTCGAGGGGCCAAATTCTGGCCGCCGTTGGCAGGGTTCGCCGCATCTGGCGCACCATCCATGGTCAGGACATGGCCGCTGCCTGTTTCAGCCACAAAGCCCATCCCCGACTTGGTTCCAGCGCCGCCCGTCCAGCTGACTGTGCATTCCATTTGTGTTTCTCCTGTGTGACACGTGGTTTTTTTCGCACGGAATGGTCCGACGAAACGAATTTGATGCGAATTTTGCTGCATTGCAACAAGACTCGCGCTAAACTGACCTCAAGCGCTGCTTTTCACGGAGTGACAAAGCAGATGGCAAAAGCCCGACACACTGTCCGGCCCCAGCCACGCACCGATTGTCTCCTCCATCTCCTCAAAGGATGGATTAGCCCCAGGCCTCACGGCCCGGGGCTTTTTTTTATCTGTACGCAGTGCCTCACCCCGGTCAGCCCCCCACTTGCAGCAGCTTAGCGAGGGTGACGCCCTATGATGTGGGCCCCCGCCTGCCCTGCGCCTGAGCGGGTTCTCTCCCCTGCCCTGCCATGACCCTGCACCTCACTCCCGCCGACTACCTGAAGAAAATCCTGACCGCCCGCGTATACGACGTGGCGGTAGAGTCGGCCCTGGAGCCCGCCAAGAACCTCGGCCGTCGCCTGCACAACAAGGTGCTCTTGAAGCGCGAGGACCAACAGCCCGTGTTCAGCTTCAAGCTGCGCGGCGCCTACAACAAGATGGCGCACCTCACGCCAGAACAGTTGGCACGCGGCGTGATCTGCGCCTCGGCCGGCAACCACGCCCAGGGTGTGGCCATGAGCGCCCACAAGCTCGGCACGCGCGCCGTCATCGTGATGCCCACCACCACGCCGCAGCTCAAGATTGACGCCGTCAAGACGCTGGGTGGCGAGGTCGTGCTGTTTGGCGAGAGCTATTCCGACGCCTACACCCACTCGGTCAAGCTCGAACAGGAACAGGGTCTGACCTTTGTGCACCCTTTTGACGACCCCGACGTGATCGCCGGCCAGGGCACGATTGCCATGGAAATCCTGCGCCAGCTTCAAAGCCTGGGCAGCAACCAGCTCGATGCGGTGTTCGTGGCCATTGGTGGCGGCGGACTGATCTCGGGCGTGGCCAACTACATCAAGGCCGTGCGCCCCGAGATCAAGGTCATTGGCGTGCAGATGAACGACTCGGACGCCATGATCCAGTCGGTCAAGGCGCATGAGCGCGTCACGCTGGCCGATGTGGGCCTGTTTTCCGACGGCACGGCCGTCAAGCTGGTGGGCGAAGAGACTTTCCGGATCGCTCACAGTGGCCTGGTGGATGACTACATCACCGTGGACACCGATGCCGTCTGCGCCGCCATCAAGGACATCTTTGTGGACACGCGCAGCATCGTCGAGCCAGCCGGTGCACTGGCCGTGGCCGCCATCAAACAGTATGTCGCCACGCACAAGACCAAGGGCGAGACCTACGCCGCCATCCTGTGCGGCGCCAACATGAACTTCGACCGCCTGCGCTTCGTGGCCGAGCGTGCCGAGGTGGGCGAGGAACGTGAGGCCTTGTTGGCGGTCACCATCCCCGAAGAGCGCGGCAGCTTCCGCCGCTTTTGTGAGGTGGTGGGCGGCCTGCCCGGCGGACCGCGCAACGTGACCGAGTTCAACTACCGCATCAGCGACGCCGCCCAGGCCCATGTGTTTGTGGGCCTGACCACGCAGGGCAAAGGCGAATCGGAAAAGATCGCCAAGAACTTTGGCCGCCACGGCTTTGAGGCACTGGACCTCACGCACGACGAACTGGCCAAGGAGCATCTGCGCCACCTCGTAGGCGGGCACTCTGCGCTGGCGCAGGATGAGCGTCTGATGCGCTTTACCTTCCCCGAGCGGCCCGGTGCGCTGCTCAAGTTCCTGAGCCTGATGCAGCCGACCTGGAACATCAGCCTGTTCCACTACCGCAACCAGGGCGCCGACTACGGCCGCATCCTCGTGGGCATGCAGGTGCCCCCCGAAGACGCCGCCACGTTCGACGCCTTCCTGGCCACGCTGGGCTACCCGTATGTGGAAGAAACGCTGAACCCGGCCTACCGGCTGTTCCTGCGTTCCAAATAAGAAAAATTTGGGTGAAATTGGCCTTCAGCGCTTATCCGATAAGCGCTGGTAGCTATCAAATCTGATAAACCTACGGCCCAACCTCCATGCAAGCCCTGCGCCATTACCTGCTGGCTGTGCAGTTCTTCACGCGCATCCCGGTCACCGGGCGGCTGGCGCAGTGGGTGGGCTACAGCCCGGCCATGCTGCGCGCCAGTGCGGCGCACTTTCCGGGCATTGGCTGGCTGGCGGCGTTGCTGTCCACCGGCGTTTATGCCGCACTCCACTGGGCCCTGGCGCCCAACCCGCTGGCCCCGGCCGTAGCGGCCGTGTTCTGCACCATCGCCACCGTGCTGATGACCGGCGGTTTTCATGAAGATGGCCTGGCCGACGTGGCCGATGGCCTGGGCGGCAGTGACGACCGCGAACGGGCGCTGGACATTATGAAAGACTCGCGCATCGGTGCCTTTGGAGCCATGGCACTGGTGCTGGCGCTGCTCGCCAAGCTCAGCCTGCTGGCGCTGCTGGGTGCCCACAGCCTGCTGGCTGCGGTGGCCGGGCTGGCGGGGGCGCATGTGCTGTCGCGTTTCTGGCCGTTGCTCATTGTGCGCAGCCTGCCGCATGTGGGCGACACGGCACGCTCCAAGAGCAAGCCCCTGGCGGACCAAATATCTGGCGCAGCACTGGCGGCAGCGGGTTTGTGGTGTTTTATGCCGCTGGTGGCAGTTGGATATGCCCAGTCAGCTCTGTTTTTAATAGCATCTATCACCATCAGCGGGCTGACTGCCGCCTGGATGGCTCGCTGGTTCGCCCGCCGGTTGCAGGGTTTCACGGGGGACTGCCTGGGTGCCACGCAGCAGGTCAGCGAGATCGGTTTCTACCTCGGCGCCGCACTCGCCCTGCCATGGATGTGACCCCCCGCAGTAGCCGCCTGTGGCTGGTACGCCATGCAGCTCCTCTTGTGGCACCCGGCACCTGCTACGGCGCGCTAGACGTGCCCGCAGACGCCGAAGCGACCCGCATTGCGGCAGAACGCCTGGCCATTGCCCTGCCCACCCGGGCACCGGTATTTTGCTCTACGCTACAAAGATGTGAGCAGCTAGCGCTTGCGATACAAGCGCTCAGGCCCGATTTGGCCTCAAACCCAGACACACGCCTGCGCGAGATGGACTTTGGAGCCTGGGAAGGACGGGCCTGGAACGCCATTGCCCACAGTGACGTTGACGCCTGGGTGGCTGCCTTCGCCACCCATGCCCCTGGCGGGGGTGAGAACCTGGCCTCTGTGTTACAGCGGGTGTCGTCGGCCCTGCAGGCCGCCCGCCAATGGAGCACCGACCACGGCGCAGCCGATGTGGTGTGGATCACCCATGCGGGCGTGGCACGCTGCGTGGCATGGCTGGAACACCATGGCCCAGGGGCCATGCCCCGCTCCGAAGACTGGCCTGTGGCCGCGCCAGCATGGGGCGACTGGGAAATACGGGACCTGGCCTGACAACGCCACCGACAGGAACCTCAGAATCCCCCCACACGTCGGTTGGTGAATTGGTGGATTGGTTGGTGACAGGCTTAATTCTTGAGTGGCATGTCCAGCGTCACCGTGGCAGGCCCGCCCATGCCAGACCCCAACTGCGCCTGCCGAGGCCCCAGGGCCTGCAGCACCAGGCCTTCCTCCACGGCCGCCCCCACACGAAACGGTTTGGCGGGCTTGCCGTCCACAGCAATCAGCGCCGCTCCACCGCCACTGCTGCGACCCGACAACACACCAATGAGCGAGAACCGGCTCGCCAATGAAGCCACAGGCGTTGACGGAGCCACGCCAGGCGCGGAAGGCCCGGCGCCCAGCAAGCGCGCCATTGCCTGGGCATCCAGCGCCACCGGCGCGGTTGCCACCACAGGCGCGGTGGTCGCGGCCGAAGGCGCCGACAGACGCAGCCCCCAAAAAACCACACTGGCACCTGCTGCGGCCCAGAGCGCCAGAGTCCCCAGACGGACGCCCCATTTGCTGTACGAATTGGTCACCATGCGGGGATTATGATTCACGCGATTCGACCATCCCGAGAGATCGCCAGCAGTGAACACTTCTTTCTCCCTCCTTGTGCGCTCCGCCCCCCGTCGCATGGCCCGAACCATGGCCCGGGGTTTCACCCTCATCGAGCTGATGGTGGTGCTTGTGATCATCGGCGTGCTGGCCGCGCTCATCGTGCCCAATGTGCTGGAGCGCGCCGACGACGCGCGCGTAACGGCCGCCCGCACCGACATCACCAACATCATGCAGGCGCTCAAGCTCTACCGCCTGGACAACCAGCGCTATCCTGCCGCCGAACAGGGCCTGCAGTCGCTGATCATCAAGCCCACGTCAGGTCCGGTGCCCAATAACTGGAAGCTGTACCTCGAAAAGCTGCCCAACGACCCCTGGGGCCGCCCCTACCAGTACCTGAACCCCGGTATCAAGGGCGAGATCGACGTGATGTCGTTCGGCGCCGATGGCCAGTCGGGCGGCGAGGGCAAGGACGCCGATATTGGCAGCTGGCAGTAAAGAGATGTGGCCCCCACGGTCGTGCACTGGCGTGTCACGCCCTGCCCCCCGCAGCAGGCTCGCCCTGCGCTTCGCTGGTGCATGGGGCCGGGCTTGGCTTGGGACGGCCCGGCGCTGCGACCGCACGCCTTGTGGATACGCCACGACCGTTGCAACCTCAAATCGCGCAAGTCCATGAACCGCTCGCGCGGATTCACGCTTCTGGAGTTGCTGGTGGTCATCAGCATCATGGCGCTGGCCACGGCGGGTGTGGGGCTGGCGATGCGCGATGGCGGGCAGACGCAGCTGGAGCGCGAGGCGGCCCGGCTGGCGGCACTGCTGGAATCCGCGCGCGCGCAGTCGCGGGCCGGAGGCATCCCCGTGCGCTGGCGTGCACTGCCACAGGGGTTCCGTTTTGAAGGACTGCCACCCAGCGCACAGGCGGCGTTGCCCAGTCGGTGGCTTGATGCCGGCACCTCTGTGCGTGGGCAGGCCGTGCTGCAGCTGGGCCCCGAGCCCCTCATCGGCCCGCAGCAGGTGCTGATCACCCACCAGTCCCACCCCGAGCGGGCCTTGCGCATTGCGACCGATGGCGTGCGTCCGTTTTCTGTGGACACGGTGCAGTGAGAACAGCAACGTCCACGAACCTTCGGCAACGCGGCTTCACCCTGGTGGAAGTGCTCGTTGCGCTGGCCATTGTGGCCATTGCGCTCATGGCGGGCCTGCAAGCCACCACGGCACTCACGCGCAACGCGCTGCGGCAATCCGACATCGTGCTGGCACAGTTGTGCGCCGAAAACGAATTGGTCAAGGCCCGACTCTCGCGCCAGATGCCCAGCGTGGGCGACAGCAGCCTGACCTGTGAGCAGGCCGGACGGCAGTTGCAGGTGCTGACCATCGTGCGCCCCACCCCCAACCCGAGCTTTCGGCGCATCGATGCGCAGGTGCTGGATGGCGACAACTCCATCCTGCGCCTCTCCACCATCATTGGACGGTATTGATGCCCCCCCTGAGTCGCTTCGCGCCTTCCCCCCGTGAGGGGGACGCACCCGGTGGCCTGGCAGAGCCAGTTCCACGGGTGCGCTGGCCTCGCGTCGCGCCAGTTTTGAAGGTCCCGCGCGGCTTCACGCTCATCGAGCTGCTGGTCGCCATCGGTGTGATGGCGCTGATTGCCATCCTGAGCTGGCGCGGGCTGGACGGCATGGTGCGGGCCCAGGAGTCCACACGCCAGCGCGCCGACGAGATGCTGGTGCTGCAGGCGGCGTTGGGCCAGTGGGGCACCGACCTGGATGCCCTGATGCCGATGGCCCACACGACACCACTGGACTGGGATGGCCAGGTGCTGCGCCTCACGCGCCGCAGCAGTGCCGTGCCCGACGAAGGGGCGCTGGTGGTGGCATGGACACGCCGCAGCAACAACCAGGGCACGGGCCAGTGGCTGCGCTGGCAATCACCCCCACTGCGCACGCGCGCCGAATGGCAGCAGGCCTGGCAGCAGGCCGCTCAGTGGGCGCGCACTCCGGGCGACGCCGAACGGCGCTATGAGGTCACGCTGCTGCCGCTGGACAGCTGGCAGATCTTTTACTACCGGGGTGGCGCCTGGTCCAATCCGCAGTCGAGCACCGGCACCACCGTGGGCGACACCTCGGCCGCCATCCCCGACGGGGTGCGGCTGCAAATCACACTGCCACCCGGCCAGGCGCTGGCGGGCCAGCTCACGCGTGACTGGGTCAACCCGGTGCTGGGCGGGGGGAGGACATGACCACACGCGCACAACCACCACGAGGTGGCCAAAAGGGCGCCGCACTGCTCGCCGCCATGCTCACCGTCACGCTGGTCGCCACGTTCGCCGCCGCAGCCATGTGGCAGCAATGGCGGGCGGTGGAGGTAGAAACCGCCGAACGTGGCCATGTGCAGTCCACCTGGATCCTGATCGGCGCGCTCGACTGGTCGCGGCTGATCCTGCGCGAAGACGGCCGCTCGGGCGGCGCGGACCACTTGGCCGAGCCCTGGGCCGTGCCATTGCAAGAGGCACGCCTGTCCACCTTTCTGGCCGCCGACAAGAACGTGAGCCAGGTTCAGGATGCCAGCACCGACACCACCGAGGCCTTTCTCTCGGGCCAGATCACCGACATGCAAGGCCGCCTGAACATCACCAACCTGGCCGAAGGTGGACAGGTGCAGGCCGTGGCCCTGCGGCAGTTCACGCGGCTGTTCGAACGCCTGGGTCTGCCCGCGCAACAACTGAGCATGTTGATTGACGGCCTGCGCAGAGCGCAGGCTGGTGCGGGCGGCGAGAACAGCACGGCACCGCTGATGCCGCCCAGCATCACCCAACTGGGGTGGCTCGGCCTGACCCCCGCCACAGTGACCACCCTGGCGCCACATGTATCACTGTTGCCCGTACGCACCCCCGTCAACCTCAACACCGCTGACATTGATGTGCTGATGGCCGCCATTGATGGCCTTGACAGCGCCACCGCGCAGAAAATAGTGCAGACCCGGGAGGCCAGCCATTTCCGCACGCTCAGCGACGTGCGCAACCTGGTGGGGGCCAGCACCGACATCAACGAAAGCGCCCACGCCGTCGCGTCGTCCTACTTTGAAGTGCGTGGCCGCCTGCGCCTGGGCGATGCGATGGTGGATGAGCGCTCCCTGGTACGCAAACAGGGCATCGAGGTCACCACGCTGTGGCGCGAGCGCGGAGCGTTTGACCGCGAAACCACGCAGTTCACCCCCGAGGTGGCACGCTGACAGGGCCACAACCCTCTCACCGCGCCACCACCCGCCGTCGCTGCGTCACGCCCGCCCCCTAAAATGGCCCGCAAAACCCGTCCATGAGCACCCTGATCCTTTTCCTGCCGCCGACCCGCCCGGGGCCCACCACCGAGTACAGCCATACGCTGACGGCAGACGGCCACTCCGCACTTCGCCACGCCACCGCCCCTGCAGCCCTGTTGCCCGAGCCCACACGCCCCGGCGGCGAGGTGGTGGCCGTGGTGCCTGCGCGGTGCCTGTCGTGGCAGCGGGTGCAGATGCCTGTGGGCGTTCCGTTGGGAGCAAGCCAGCAAACGCCGCGCCTGCGCTCGGTGCTGGAGGGCCTGCTGGAAGACCGCGTGCTCGACGACGCCTCTCAACTGCACTTTGCCCTGCAGCCCGACGCACAAAGTCGTGTGCAAAGGGGCGACCCCGTGTGGGTGGCTGTGTGCGACCGCACCTGGCTGCGAGAGCACCTGCAGGCACTGGAGGCCGCAGGCCGCCGCGTGGCCCGCGTGGTACCTGAATTTGCGCCCGGCCCCACCGCCAGCGGCCACCCCGAGTTGTGCGCACTCGGCACCCCGGAAGAGGCTTTTGTGGTGCTCACCGGCCACGGCGCTGACCAGGGCGTGGCCGTGCTGCCCCTGGCCCCGATGGCCCTGGCGCTGGCACGCACCGGCTTGCCGCCCGCCGATGCCGCCCACACCGAAGACCACCCATTGGCCGTGCGGGCCGAGCCCGCAGTGGCAGCCCTGGCCGAACGCACGCTGGGCCAACGCGTGGCCCTGCACACCGCCAGCCAGCGCGCCCTGGACGCCGCACGCGGTGACTGGGATCTGGCCCAGTTCGAATTGGCAAGCACCGGCCGCACCCGGGCGTTGCGCAAGGTGGGCAGCATGACCAGTGCGCTGTTGAACGCTCCCCAATGGCGGGCGGCTCGTTGGGGCGCCGGGTTTCTGGTACTGGCCCACCTGGTGGGGCTCAATGCCTGGGCCTGGCAGGAGCGCCAGTCCCTTGCCGCCAAGCAGACCGGGGTGCGCGCCGCACTGACCCAGACCTTCCCCAAGGTCCAGGTCGTGGTCGATGCGCCTGTACAGATGGAACGTGAACTGGCCCAACTGCGGCAGGCCGCAGGCAGCGTCTCGGCCCGTGACCTGGAGCCCCTGCTCGCCGCAGCCGGAGCAGCGCTGCCCGACGGTCGCCTGCCCGGCAGCATCGAATACACCCCCGGCGAGCTGCGCCTGCGCGGCGTGATGCTGGCGCCAGATGAAGAATCTGTCCTTTTTGCCCGCCTTCAGGCCGCCGGTTACCGGGCGCGGCTGGACGATGGCAGCCTGTTGCTGCGCACCGAGGTGAGCCCATGACAAACCCCTCCCCCACACTCCAAGACCGCTGGAAAACCTTGGCGCCCCGTGAGCAAAGCCTGGTGCTGGCTGCGGGCGCCCTGGTGGCGCTGGCCCTGCTGTGGTGGGTGGCGCTTGCCCCCGCCCTGGCCACGCTGCGTGCGGCCCCCGCGCGCCATGCCGCACTGGATGCCCAGTTGCAACGCATGCGAAGCCTGCAGGCCGAAGCGCAGCAACTACAGGCAACCCCCCCCAGCAGCCCTGGCGACGCTGTGGGCGCCCTGCGTACCGCACTGACACAGCGCCTGGGCAACACCGCACAACTCCATGTGGCGGGTGACCGCGCCACGGTAACCCTCAAAGGGGCATCGGCCGATGCACTGGCCCAATGGCTGGCACAGGCGCGCAGCAACGCACGCGCCACCCCGCTCGAAGCGCGCCTGACCCGCAGCGCGGCCGCAGCCGCCTCCGCAGGCACCACGCCCGTCACCCTGGGCAGCCCGGTGGTTGCCATGCCCCGCTGGGACGGCACCGTGGTGCTGGCCCTGCCCGCCGCCGCCCGTTGACCCACCTCCATCTCGCCGTGGCCCGCACCCTGCATACACGCTCCGCATCCCGCGCTGAACCCCGCCCCCTGTGGGGTTGGGCGCTGGCGGGCGCCGTGGCAGGGGTACTGCCCGCACTGATCGCCTTTGCGCCCGCCCACTGGCTGGCCGAAGGCGTGGCCAGCGCCACCCACGGGCAGGTGCTGCTGCAGCAGGCGCGCGGCACTGTGTGGACCGGATCCGCGCAGTTGGTGTTGACCGGCGGCAGCGCCAGCAAAGACCGCACGGCCCTGCCTGGCCGCGTGGACTGGCGATTGCGCCCCACCTGGGACGGCCTGAGCGCACAACTGCAGGCAGGCTGCTGCACCCCGCAACCTTTACAAGCCCGGGTGCATGCGCGCTGGGCCGGCATGCACTTGACTGTGGCCGATGGCCAGAGCCAGTGGCCCGCAGCCCTGCTCACCGGCCTGGGCACTCCCTGGAACACCTTGCAGCCCCAGGGCCAACTGACGCTGCAGACACGCACCCTCGAAATGCGCTGGAACGCTGGCCGCATGGTGCTGACCGGCCAGGCGCAGCTGGATGCGCGGGCCATGTCGTCACGCCTGTCCACCCTGCGCCCCATGGGCAGCTACCGGCTGGCGCTACAAGGGGGCGATGCACCGACGCTCACGCTCAGCACGCTGGAGGGCGCGCTGCAGCTCAGCGGCACCGGCCAATGGGTGGGCCAGCGCCTGCGCTTTGCGGGCGAGGCCAGTGCCGCCCCCGAGCGCGAAGCGGCACTATCGAATCTTCTGAACATCATCGGACGGCGCAACGGCGCGCGCTCCATCATCACCGTGGGTTGACTATGACTTCCTTGCTTTCGCCACGCCTGCGCTTTACTCTCAAAACAATAGCTGCCAGCGCTTTATTGACATGCGCTAGTGGTCAAATTGCTGCCCAAACCGCCATCCACACCGGCACCAGCAGCGTTCGCCCCAGCGAACCCGTCACGCTGAACTTTGCCAACGCCGAGATCGAGGCCGTGGCCCGCACCATGGCCACCATCACCGGACGCAACGTGGTGGTGGACCCACGGGTCAAAGGCCAGCTCAACCTGGTGACCGAACGTGCCGTCACACCCGCTGCGGCCTTCCAGCAGTTCCTGGCCGCACTGCGGCTGCAGGGCTTCACCGTGGTGGAGGCGGCAGGCCTGTACAAGGTCGTGCCCGAGGCCGACGCCAAGCTGCAGGGCGGCAGCGTGAGTGTGGTGCAGGGCAGCGCGGGCAGTGCGCCCGGTGGCGGGCAGATCGTCACGCAGATCTTCAAGCTCAATTTCGAGAATGCAGCCAACCTGGTGCCGGTGCTGCGCCCGCTGATCAGCCCCAACAACACCATCAACGTGAACCCCGGCAACAACTCGCTGGTGATCACCGACTACGCCGACAACCTGCAGCGCCTGGCGCGCATTGTGGCGGCCATGGATGTGTCCAACGCCAGCGATGTGGAGGTGATCCCGCTCAAGAACGCCATCGCCTCTGACCTGGCGCCCCTGGTGGCGCGACTGATCGACGGCGGCAGCGGTACCGGGGCCCCCGCCGCCGCACAAGGCCAGACCGACACCGCGTTCAAGACCACGCTGATCGCCGAGCCGCGCAGCAACTCACTGATCCTGCGCGCGGCCAACCCGGCCCGCGTGGCCCAGGTGCGTGCACTGGTGGCCCAGTTGGACCAGGCCCCCGCGCCCGGCAGCAGTGCAGCCAGCGGCAACATCCATGTGGTCTATCTCAAGAACGCCGATGCCACCAAGCTGGCCACCACGCTGCGCGCCGCCATGGCCAGCATGGGGGGCAGCAATGGCAACGGTGGCAGTGCCGGCGGCTCCAGCTCAGCAGCGCCCAGCACCGGGTTGAGCACGGGGGGCATGTTGTCCACCAGCGGTACATCGTCGTCCACCAGCAGCAACAATTCGGGCCTGGGCGCCGGCAACAGCAGCCTGGGCACCAGCAGCACCAACAACAACCAGCCCTCTACGGGCGGCCAGATCCAGGCCGACCCCACGACCAATTCGCTCATCATCACCGCCCCCGAGCCACAGTACCGCCAGTTGCGCGCCGTCATCGACAAACTCGACGGGCGCCGCGCGCAAGTGCTGGTGGAGAGCCTGATCGTCGAGGTGTCGGCCAACAAGGTGGCTGAGTTCGGCATCCAGTGGCAGGGCATTCTGGGCAAAAATGGGGATGGCACAGTGGGTGTTATCGGCACCAATTCCGCGCAGGCAGGTGCCAACATCCTGGGGGTCACGGCCGCCATTGCATCGGGCTCCGCCACCTCCATCGCCACGGCCGCCAACTCGCTGGGCAAGGGATTGAACCTGGCCCTGGCGCCACGCATCAACGGCCAGTATTACCTGGGGGCGCTGGCCAACTTTCTGCAAAACAGCGGCGACGCCAACGTGCTCTCCACCCCCAACCTGATGACGCTGGACAACGAAGAGGCGCGCATCATCATCGGTAACAACGTGCCCTTTGTGACGGGCTCCTATGCCAACAGTTCGGGCACCAACACCGTGAACCCGTTCACCACGGTCGAACGCAAGGACGTGGGCCTGATGCTCAAGGTCCGCCCCCAGATCAGCGAGAACGGCACGGTGAAGATGGCGATCTACCAGGAGGTCTCCAAGATCGACACCGCCACGCTCAGCAACGCCAATGGCCCCACCACCAGCAAGCGCTCCATCGAATCGAACGTGGTAGTGGATGACGGCAGCATCATCGTGATCGGTGGCCTGCTGGAAGACAGCTATTCGCAGGGGCAGGACAAGGTGCCGGTGATGGGCGACATCCCGGTGCTGGGCAACCTGTTCCGCAGCGAGAACCGCACCCGCAACAAGACCAACCTGATGGTGTTCTTGCGCCCCATTGTGGTGCGAGATAACGCGACCAGCGACGCACTGATGATGGACCGCTACGAAGCCATCCGAGCGCTCCAGCAAACCACACAACCTGCGCCCAGCGTAGTGATGAAGTCGGTGTCTGGCGCCCCCATCCTGCCGGCACTGCCCCAGCGTGCAGAACCCGCAGCGGCCACCCCACCGGCACAGCCCCTGGCTTCACAGCCAGAGACCACCCCACGCTGAAGGGCGCGCCACGCATGCGTCACCCCCTACCCTACGCTTTTGCACGCACCGCCCAGCTGCTGCTGGAAGACGATGGCCACCAGCTTGTGCTGTGGCACAGCCCCAGCCCCGACGCCGGGGCGCTGTCGGAAGTTCTGCGCAAGCACGCTGTCCAGCAATTGCTGCCACTCGACGCCCCCGCCCTGGCTCAGCGCATCAGCGCCGCCTATTCGCACAGCGAATCGAGCGCCGCCACGGTGGTCAGCGAGGTCGAAAGCGATGCCGACCTCTCGCGCATGATGCAGGAGCTGCCCGCCGTGGAGGACTTGCTGGAATCGGCCGGCGATGCGCCCATCATCCGTATGCTCAACGCCTTGCTCACGCAGGCGGCACGCGATGGCGCCAGCGACATCCACATCGAGCCTTACGAGCGCCATTCCAGCGTGCGTTTTCGGGTGGATGGCACGCTGCGCGAGGTAGTGCAGCCCAACCGCGCGCTGCACGCGGCCCTGATCTCGCGCCTGAAGATCATGGCCGACCTCGACATTTCCGAAAAACGCCTGCCGCAAGACGGCCGCATCAGCCTGCGCCTGGGCACCCGCGCCATCGACGTGCGCGTGTCCACCCTGCCCAGCGCGCATGGCGAACGCGCCGTGCTGCGCCTTCTGGACAAAAGCGAAAGCAAGCTCAGCCTGGAATCGGTGGGCATGCAGGGCGATACCCTGCGCCGCTTTGAGGGCCTGATCAGCCAACCGCACGGCATCATCCTCGTGACCGGCCCCACGGGCTCGGGCAAGACCACCACGCTGTACGCGGGCCTGGGGCGGCTCGATGCCACGCGCAACAACATCATGACGGTGGAAGACCCCATCGAATACGAGCTGCCCGGCGTGGGCCAGACCCAGGTCAACAGCAAGATCGAGCTGACGTTTGCCAAGGCCCTGCGCGCCATCCTGCGCCAGGACCCGGACATCATCATGATTGGCGAAATCCGCGATTTCGAAACCGCGCAGATCGCCATCCAGGCATCGCTCACAGGCCACCTGGTGCTGGCCACGCTGCACACCAATGACGCCGCCAGCGCCGTCACGCGCCTGACCGACATGGGCGTAGAGCCCTTCCTGCTGTCTTCCTCGCTGCTCGGCGTATTGGCCCAGCGCCTGGTGCGCAAGTTCTGCAGCCACTGCCACGGCAGCGGTTGCGACCACTGCGGCCAGACGGGCTACACCGGCCGCACCGGCGTGTTTGAACTGCTGGTAACCACGGATGCAATCCGCGCACAAATCCACAACCAGGCCTCCGAGGCCGACATTCGCACGGCCGCCATCGCCGACGGCATGGCACTGATGCGCGAGGATGGCGAACGGCTGATTGCCTCAGGCATCACCAGCCGCGAAGAAGTGCTGCGGGTGACCCGGGACTGATCTGCTACACATCTGATAGCTGCCAGTGCATGAAACACCGGCGCCACCAGCCCAAAACACCTGAAATTACCGGATCTGCAGCGCAGGCCGGCGCGCCACCTGGGCCATGGCAGGTGCGGCGGGTGCGGTGGGTGCGGCGGTACTGAACGCGGGGATCGGCGACGCGCCGTCCTGCAGCTTGAACTGACTGACCGCGTTGGTCAGGTGGTGCGCCTGCTCCCGCAGCGATTCGGACGCGGCGGTGGACTCCTCCACCAGCGCTGCGTTTTGCTGGGTCATCTGATCGAGCTGGGTGACTGACTGGCTGATCTGGCCAATGTTGTCGCTCTGTTCGGCCGACGAGGCGGTGATCTCCGCAATGATGTCGGACACGCGGCGCACGCTGTTCACGATCTCGGTCATGGTCTGCCCAGCCTGGCTGACCAGGCGCGAGCCATCTTCGACCCGCTCTACCGACGAACCGATCAGGCCCTTGATCTCCTTGGCAGCCTCGGCGCTGCGCTGCGCCAGGTTGCGCACCTCGCTGGCCACCACCGCAAAGCCTCGGCCCTGCTCACCGGCTCGGGCCGCTTCCACCGCAGCGTTCAGCGCGAGGATGTTGGTCTGGAAGGCGATGGAGTCGATCACGCCCGTGATGTCGGCGATCTTGCGCGAGCTGGTCGTGATCTGGTCCATGGTAGTGACCACCTGCGACACCACGGCACCGCCGCGTGCGGCCACTTCGGCCGCCGACGAGGCGAAATCGCTGGCCTGACGTGAGGACTGCGCACTTTGCTGCACGGTACTGGTCAGCACTTCCATCGACGAAGCGGTTTCTTCCAGGTTGGCCGCCGTCTGTTCGGTGCGGTGGCTCAGGTCATGGTTGCCACTGGCGATCTCGGAGCTGGCTGTAGAGATATTGCCCGCCGCATCTTGCACTTGCCGAACCAGACCACGCAGGGAGTCCTGCATGCGCCCCATGGCCGACACCAACTGCCCTACCTCGTCCTGGTTCATGGCCGCCACATCGCGTGACAGGTCGCCGCTGGCAATGCGTTCGGCCAGCTCCTGGGCCTGGCCCAGGGACTTGGTGATGGAACGCACGCTGAAGAAGGTCAGCGGAATCAGCACGGCCAACCCCAGCACCAGCCCAATGCCGATCAGTGCCGACATGGTGGATGTACGGGACTCGACGCCCGCGCGGGCCTCGTCCATTTGCGTGCGGGCGCTGGTGGCCAGGCTGGAGAACAACTTGTCAGTGGCCTCCATGTGGACCTTGAGACGGTCAGCGTAGGCACCGCCGCCCGCACCATCGAGCTGCGCGCCCTCGATTTTCTCGAAGATGGGAGAAATGCCGGTTTCGTAGGCCTTGATCTCGGTGAGCGACTTGTCGATGGACTCAACAAATGCGACATCACCCGACTGCACCTGGCGCACATCGGCCAGGCTCTTGCGCAGCGAGGTCAGAGTCTTGGCCCAGGATTCGCGCAAGGCGGCCACCTCCACCGTGTTGTTGAAATTGATGATGATGTCTTTTTCGGTCCGGCGCAGATCACCCAGGGTGGTGCGCAGTTCGGACATGTCGGTCAAGGTCTGCACACGCTCTGAAAACAGCACCTGCAGGGTACCGCGCGTGCGGTCCAGGGCCACATAACCCATCGCGCCAATGACGACCAGGAGGATCAGGGAAAAGACGGTTCCGAAGTAGAGGCGCGTGCGGATGGAGAAGCGGCCGAGAGCATTCATGGCTCTTCCTTACAATTTTTAACAGATAACCCAGCATAGCAAATTTAGTGCCACACGTGCCCACCGGCCTTCTGGGTCGATGGTGGGCGGGACTATAGGGCCAGGCACAGGGTCTGCCGCACAGGGTAAGCACGGCCCCAAGGCTCTGTTCAGGGAATCCTCGGGGCCAGTAGCTGTGCTTATTGCGCCGCTCTTACACCGGCTTGAGCGGGATATACAACTCGCCCCCACCCTTCTGGAACTCCACGGCCTTGGTCTGCAGACCCTGGGCCAGCGCCTCGGCTTCGGCGACCCCCTTCTGCTTGGCGAAGTCGCGCACCTCCTGTGTGATCTTCATGGAGCAGAACTTGGGGCCACACATGGAGCAGAAATGCGCCACCTTGGCCGAGTCCTTGGGCAGGGTTTCGTCGTGGTATTCCTTGGCCGTCTCGGGGTCCAGGCCCAGGTTGAACTGGTCCTGCCAGCGGAAATCGAACCGCGCCTGGCTCAGGGCATCGTCGCGCGAGCGGGCGCCGGGATGGCCCTTGGCCACATCGGCGGCGTGCGCGGCGATCTTGTAGGCAATGATGCCCTGCTTGACGTCGTCACGGTCGGGCAGGCCCAGGTGCTCTTTCGGAGTCACGTAGCACAGCATGGCCGTGCCCATCCAGCCGATCATGGCGGCGCCGATGGCGCTGGCAATGTGGTCGTAGCCGGGCGCGATGTCGATGGTCAGCGGGCCCAGGGTGTAGAACGGCGCCTCGTGGCAGGTCTTGAGCTGCTCGGTCATGTTGGCCTGAATCATGTGCATGGGCACATGGCCGGGGCCTTCGATCATGGTCTGCACGTCGTGCTTCCAGGCGACTTGCGTGAGTTCGCCCAGCGTGTGCAGCTCGGCAAACTGGGCTTCGTCGTTGGCGTCCGATGCGCAGCCGGGGCGCAGGCCGTCGCCCAGGCTGAACGACACGTCGTACGCCTTCATGATGTCGCAGATGTCCTCGAAGTGCTCGTACAAGAAGCTCTCGCGGTGGTGCGCCATGCACCACTTGGCCATGATGGAGCCGCCGCGAGAGACGATGCCGGTGCGCCGCTGGGCCGTGAGGTGAATGTAGGCCAAGCGCACGCCCGCGTGGATGGTGAAGTAGTCCACGCCCTGCTCAGCCTGCTCGATCAGCGTGTCGCGGAAGATCGCCCAGGTCAGGTCTTCGGCCACGCCGCCCACCTTTTCCAGTGCCTGGTAGATCGGCACGGTGCCAATCGGCACCGGGGAGGTGCGCACGATCCAGTCGCGCGTGGTGTGGATGTTTTTGCCGGTGGAGAGGTCCATCACGTTGTCGGCGCCCCAGCGGATCGCCCACACGAGCTTTTCCACTTCTTCTTCAATGCTCGACGTGACGGCCGAGTTGCCGATGTTGGCGTTGATCTTGACCAGGAAGTTACGGCCAATCGCCATCGGCTCCACCTCGGGGTGGTTGATGTTGGCGGGGATGATGGCGCGGCCCCGGGCCACTTCGTCGCGCACGAATTCGGGCGTGATGATGCGGGGGATGCTCGCACCCATGGGGTTGCCCATCAGGCGCTTCTCGCGGCCTGCGTCCTGCATGTACTGCGCCATCCACTCGCGCTTGCCGTTTTCACGGATGGCCACGTATTCCATCTCGGGGGTGATGATGCCTTTCTTGGCGTAGTGCATCTGGGTGACGTTGGCACCTGCCTTGGCGCGCAGCGGCTGGCGCTGCAGGGCTGCGGCCTCGGCACGCAGTTGGGCGAGGCGGGTGGCGTCTTCGCTCTTTTGCCCATCGTCCAGCGCCACGGGGGCGCGGCCTTCGTAGTGCTCCACATCGCCACGACCAGTGATCCAGCCACCGCGCACGCTGGCCAGGCCCTGGCGCACGTCGATCGCTGCGGTCGGGTCGGTATAGGGACCGGAGGTGTCGTACACGCTGACCAGCTCGCCATTGGTCAGCGCAATGTCGCGCACAGGCACGCGCAGATCGGTATGCAGGTGGCCGGGGATATAAGCCTTGCGGGATGCGGGGAAGGACTCGCGGGTGCGCGCAAGCAGCTCGGCGAATTTTTCGGTACTGGCCAGCTTGGCGTGGGGATCGGGGGCGTTCATGGGGCAGGTCTCCTGGTTCCGGTGGCGGTGGATAACTGCTCCGGAATGGACCTGTGCGCCCCTCAAGTGCGGCTGCACCTGAGACATGGCGTGCCAGCAGGGACTGCGGGCACGGGGACAAGGAGGTCGGCTCTTCTTCCGCCGGTATGAACCGGATCAAGTTCGTCGGGTTCGCAAAGCCGGCCGAATTTCTTCAGCCACCTCGCATCTCAGCGCTTTCGCACACCCCGGAGCAGGCGCGAGTATAGGCCAGCGGAAAAAAGGGTGTCAGCCGCGCTGGGGCCATACCATCAGGCTAGGCGGCCGATGAGGACCACTGCAAAGAAAAAGACGGCAGCAATCACCGTCCATTTGAGAATGACGAGCCCCAGGCGCTTGTAGTGGGCTTGGCCCGTGCCCGCATAGAACGCAAACGACACGGCGGCCGCCAGAAGCAGCAGCATGGCCAACCAGCGAAAGATCAACATGGCGGCGACCGCTCCTACCAGGCCCGCACGGGTTGGACAAAGCCGCTGGGCGCCTCACGTTCGTCCTCGAACGTGACCACCTCCCAGGCATCGCGTTGGGCCAGCAGCTCACGCAGCAGCAGGTTGTTCATGGCATGGCCCGAACGGAACGCGCTGTAGGCCGCCAGCAAGGGCTTGCCAATGAGGTACAGGTCGCCCATGGCGTCCAGGATCTTGTGCTTCACAAACTCGTCGTCGTAGCGCAGGCCGTCGCTGTTGAGCACCTTGTAGTCGTCCATGACGATGGCGTTGTCCAGTCCACCGCCCAGCGCCAGGCCGTTGGAGCGCATCATTTCCACGTCGCGGGTGAAGCCGAAGGTGCGCGCACGGGCAATGTCGCGGCTGTAGTTGCCCGCCCCCAAGTCAAACTCCACGCGCTGGCCGGTGGAGTCCACCGCCGGGTGGTCAAAATCGATTTCAAAGCTGAGCTTGTAGCCGTGGTAAGGCGTCAGGCGCGCCCACTTGGCGGCAGCGCCCTCGCCCTCACGCACTTCTACGGGCCGCGTTACACGAATGAAGCGTTTGGGGGCATTCTGCAACTCCACGCCCGCGCTCTGAAGCAGAAAAACGAAGGACGCAGAAGAACCGTCGAGGATGGGCACCTCCTCGGCCGTGATGTCCACATAGAGGTTGTCAATGCCCAGCCCTGCACACGCTGACATCAGATGCTCGACCGTATGCACCTTGGCGTTGCCCACCGAGATGGTCGAGGCCAGCCGCGTATCGGTGACGGCTTCGGCCTGGATCGGAATATCCACGGGTTGGGGCAAATCTACCCGCCGAAAGACGATCCCCGTGTCTGGCTGCGCGGGCCTCAGGGTCAACTCGACCCGCTGGCCGCTGTGCAGCCCGACGCCTACGGCGCGGGTCAATGTCTTGAGGGTGCGTTGCTTGAGCATGTCCGTATTTTAGTTTCCGGCGCCTCATCCCGCACACGCTGAGGTCTTGTGCGCCGTACGAAACAGGGCACACAGCGCCGCTTCGGCCGCCCATACGTGAAGCTACCGCCGCGTTTTCACCTACTGCGCCCGAAGCCCCATTCGCCGCACAATCCCAGAGCGGCGGGCACTGTTGAGCTGCACCGGGTGACCTATCCACCGGCACGGCAGCGCCTCGAACACATATGACACAGAAACACAAGCCGCCCCACCGGAGAACACCATGAGCAAACTCAGCTTCAAAATGAAAGTCATGCTGATGATTGGCACCGCGCTGGCCGCGCTGCTGGTCATGGCGGTCACCTCCCTGTTGCAGGAGCGCCGACTGATCAGCGAGTCGCGCAAAGATTTGCTGACCACCGCGGTCCAGTCTGCCCATAGCATCGTGGCCGCTTACCAGGCCAAGGCCGCCAGCGGTGCGATGCCACAGGAAGAAGCACAAAAAGCTGCCAAAGAGGCCCTGCGCATTGCACGTTATGGCGGTGCCGAGGGCAAGACCGAGTATTTCTACATCTGGACCACCGAAGGCGTAGGCGTCATGCACCCCTTCAAACCTGAATGGGACGGACAGGACATGCTGGGCAAGGTCAAGGATGGCTCGGGTGTGGACATCATTGGCCTGCTCGTGAACGGCATGCGCAGCAGCAAAGACGGCAAGGCTTTTGTGCCCACCATGTTCGCGCGCCCCGGGCAGCAGACCGCAGTGCCCAAGCTGCAGTACATCATCAAGGTCGACGGGTGGAACTGGATGGTCGGCTCGGGGCTTTACACCGACGACGTCGATGCGCTGCTGCGCCAGGCCCTGCTGTCAAGCCTGGTCATGGTGGTGGCGGTGTTTCTCGTGGTGGGCGTCATTGGCCTTTTCGTCTCGCGCTCGGTGTTGCGCCAGATCGGTGGTGAACCGACGGACGCCATCGCCATCATGCAAGAAGTGGCCGAGGGCAACCTCGACACGCAAATCCCGACGGCCCACCCGGGATCGATGCTCGACGGCCTCGCCCACATGGTGACCTCACTGCGCAAACTGGTCACCGAGGTGCGCTCTGCGACCGACAGCATTGCCACCGCTTCAAGTGAGATCGCCCAAGGCAACAATGACCTCGCCCACCGCACCGAAGACACCGCCAGCAACCTGCAGGCTACGGCCAGCAGCATGGAGGAGCTGACCAGCACCGTCAAACAAACTTCGGACTCCGCCCAGACCGCTAACCAGATGGCCACATCGGCGGCGGATGTTGCAGCGCGCGGCGGCCAGGTGGTGTCACAGGTGGTCGCCACCATGCAGGACATCAATGCCAGCAGCAAGAAGATCAGCGACATCATCGGCGTGATCGACGGCATCGCGTTCCAGACCAATATCCTCGCGCTCAACGCAGCCGTGGAGGCCGCACGCGCTGGCGAACAAGGCCGCGGATTTGCGGTGGTGGCAGGAGAGGTGCGCAGCCTGGCCCAGCGCAGCGCAGAGGCGGCCAAGGAAATCAAGTCGCTCATCGGTGCATCGGTCGAGAAGGTCGAGTCGGGCACCCAGCTTGTGGGCAACGCAGGCGCCACCATGACCGAGATCGTCGCCAGCGTGCAACGTGTGACCGACATCATTGGCGAAATCCGCGCGGCCACCTCCGAACAAAGCCAGGGCATAGCGCAGGTCAACACGGCCATGAACCAGCTCGACCAGATGACCCAGCAGAACTCGGCACTGGTAGAGGAGTCCACCGCCGCCGCCGACAGCCTGCGCGAACAGGCCATGAAGCTCACCCAGGTGGTGGCATTGTTCCGTGTGAACGGCAGCAACACCGCCGCCCCCGCTGCCGCACACCGCCCGGCGCCAAAACCTGCGCCACGCCCCGCTCCGGCAGCGGCTGTGCGCACCGCGGCGCCACGACCCGCGCTGGCCAAGGCCACCGCCCCTCGCCCGGCGCCCACCGCCCCGGCGGTGGCGTTGCCCTCCAAGGCCGGCGGCACCAAACCTGCCACAGACAGCAACAACGAGGACTGGGAATCCTTTTAAACAGATAGGCCAGCGAGGGGACTGCAGCGCCGTTCACCGCTCAGGGCCCAAGCGCCTCACCATGCAAGAAGCCCTGCCAGCTCACGCTGACAGGGCTTCATTTTTGGGAAGCTACCCAGTCACCGCCAAGGCGACCGGGGCACTGCACCACATCGATCAGTCGGCTTGCTTGCGCAGGAAGGCCGGGATCTCCAGGTCGTCCATGCCACCCGACGACAGTGCGTCCACGCGGGCTGCTGCCTGGGTGCGGTTGGTACGCCATACGCTGGGCACCGACATGCTGCCGTAGTCGGCCTGTGCGCTGCCTGTATGACCGCCCTGCACGCCCACAGCAGACCCCATGGAACCAACACCCGCCACCGGCATTTGGTAGGCCATGTTGTCCGTGCCGGTGCGAAGGCCGCCCTGCACCACCGAGATGGGCTGGCGGCGTGCGTTGGCGCGAGACAGGCCCGTGGCTACCACGGTCACGCGGATATCGTCTCCCAGGGTTTCGTCGTAGGCGGCACCAAAGATCACATGGGCATCGGTCGAAGCATAGGCATTGATGGTGTTCATGGCCTGGCGCGATTCGGACAGCTTGAGGCTGCCCTTGCTCGCCGTGACCAGTACCAGCACGCCCTTGGCGCCAGACAGGTCGATACCTTCCAGCAGTGGGCAGGCAATGGCTTGTTCGGCCGCGATGCGGGCGCGATCAGGACCGTTGGCGGTGGCCGTGCCCATCATGGCCTTGCCAGGCTCACCCATCACGGTGCGCACGTCCTCAAAGTCGACGTTCACCTGGCCGTACTCGTTGATGATTTCGGCGATGCCGCCCACGGCGTTCTTGAGCACGTCGTTGGCATGCGCGAAGGCTTCGTCCTGGGTGATGTCATCGCCCAGCACATCCAGCAGCTTCTCGTTGAGCACCACGATCAGCGAATCCACGTTGGCTTCCAGCTCGGCCAGGCCATCGTCAGCGTTCTTCATGCGGCGGCCACCTTCCCAGTCGAAAGGCTTGGTGACTACGCCCACCGTCAGGATGCCCATCTCCTTGGCCACGCGGGCGATCACAGGAGCCGCACCGGTGCCCGTGCCGCCACCCATGCCGGCCGTGATGAACAACATGTGTGCGCCCTGGATGGCGTCGCGAATGTCATCCACCGCTGCTTCGGCCGCATCGCGCGCCTTTTCAGGCTTGCCCCCCGCGCCGAGGCCACTGCCACCCAGTTGGATGACACGGTGAGCCGAACTGCGGGTCAGTGCCTGCGCGTCGGTGTTGGCGCTGACAAACTCCACGCCCTGCACGCTGCGGGCAATCATGTGCTCGACGGCATTGCTGCCACCACCGCCCACACCGATCACCTTGATCTGGGTGCCCTGGTTGAATTCTTCGGCTTCGATCATTTCGATGGTCATCTTGGAGCTCCTGTTTCTAGATTCGTATGCAATTGCCAAATGGGGATCGGGATACTGGGTATTGAAGAGCGCGGCGGTCCTGTACATCGCCATCGCTCGCGCGGTATCCGGTGAGGACTTCCCCGCGCTAACCAGAGTGGGTATTTCATGGTCAGAAATTCCCCACGATGAAATCTTTGAAGCGTCCGAACGCGGTCTTCATGGACCCGCTTTTTTGCGCCACCTTGAAACCGCGCAACCGTGCCAGGCGTGCTTCTTCAAGCAGCCCCATGACAGTGGCCGCCCGGGGTTGCGCCACCATGTCCGCCAGGGCACTGGAATACTTGGGAATGCCGCGCCGCACGGGCTTGAGGAAGATGTCCTCGCCCAGCTCGATCATGCCGGGCATCACCGAGCTGCCGCCCGTGAGCACGATGCCCGAGGACAACACCTCTTCGTAACCCGACTCGCGGATCACCTGCTGCACCAGCGAGAAGATCTCTTCCACGCGCGGTTCGATCACACCGGCCAGCGCCTGCTTGCTCAGCATGCGCGGGCTGCGGTCACCCAGGCCGGGGACTTCCACCTGCGCCTCGGGGTCAGCCAGCAACTGCTTGGCGTAACCACTCTCGACCTTGATGTCTTCCGCGTCCTTGGTGGGCGTGCGCAAGGCCATGGCGATGTCGCTGGTGATCAGGTCGCCCGCAATCGGGATCACCGCCGTGTGCCGGATCGCCCCGCCCGTGAAGATGGCCACATCGGTCGTGCCGGCGCCGATGTCCACAACCACCACGCCCAGTTCGCGCTCATCGTCGGTCAGCACGGCCTGGCTGCTGGCCAGCGGGTTGAGCATGAGCTGTTCGACCTCCAGGCCGCAGCGGCGCACACACTTGATGATGTTCTCGGCCGCGCTCTGTGCACCGGTCACGATGTGGATCTTGGCCTCCAGGCGGATGCCGCTCATGCCGATGGGCTCTTTCACATCCTGCCCATCAATCACGAACTCCTGAGGTTCCACCAGCAACAAGCGCTGATCGCTGCTGATGTTGATGGCCTTGGCCGTCTCCACCACACGCGCCACGTCAGCGGAAGTCACTTCCTTGTCCTTGACGGCCACCATGCCACTGGAATTGAGGCCCCGGATATGGCTGCCCGTGATGCCGGTGTACACGCGCTGGATCTTGCAGTCGGCCATCAGCTCAGCCTCTTTCAGGGCCTGCTGGATGCTCTGCACGGTGGCGTCGATGTTGACCACCACGCCACGCTTCAAGCCATTGCTCGGGGCCACGCCCAGGCCTGCGAGCTTCAGCTCGCCATTGGGCAGAACCTCGGCCACCACAGCCATGACCTTGGCCGTGCCGATATCCAGCCCCACCACGACATCTTTGTATTCTCTTGCCATATCAGTCTCTGCCCTTCTCTGTTCTGTCCCGCCATCCCACCGCCTGTATCGCACTTCGCCGACTGCTTTGCTGTGCCATGCCATCACCTCCTGCGCACGCCGCCAGGGGAACCGGCAGCGTCCGCGCTGACCGTGCTCACGCCCCGCAAGCGCAGGGCGTAGCCTCCCGCATGCCGCAAATCGGCGGACTCCAGCGCGTCCACACGCCGGCCATACTGCGCAGCCACCTGTGTCAGGGTCCGGATAAAGCGCTGCGTGCGTTGCACCACTTCCTGGGGCGCTCCGCCCCCCAGCTCCACCACGGCCTCGCTGTCGAGCGTGGCACGCCAGCCCCCTCGGCCCGTGAGTTCCAGCTCATCCACATCCAGCCCCAGGGGCTTGAACACGGGCTGGATCAAGCCATACATCTGCAGCACCTCGGGCGAGCTGCCTGCAGGCCCTTGCAGGCGCGGCAGGCCTTCCTGCTCCACATCGCCCACGTTGGCCTCGAACACCTCGCCCTGCGTGTTGACCAGCGCGGAGCCGCTCTCGGGGCCCCAGTACGCCACGGCGTCGTGCTCCTGCAGCTCTACGCGCAGGCTGCCGGGATACACACGTCGCACCTGCGCACGGCGTACCCAGGGCACCTGCTCGAAGGCCTCGCGGGCGGAGCGCAGGTCCACGGTGAAAAAATTGCCCGCCAGATGCGGCGCCACGTTGGCCCGCAAAGTCACGGCGTTGTTGTGTGCAAGCTCGCCCTGCACCACGATGCGCGCAATGGCAAACCCCTGGTAACGCAACACCCACCAGGCCCCCGCTGCCAGCACAAACGCCACAAAGCCCACGAACAGGACCGATGCGGTCAGGTTCATGAGCTTGACGTCCAGAGGTGCTGGCAAGGTGTTGGTCATGCGCTGAGGGCTCCCAACGTGGCGCCTGGTGGCGTATCGAGCGTGGCCGTCGCCAACACCCCCACACACAAGTCTTCATAGCTGATACCGGACGCGCGCGCCGACATGGGTACGAGCGAATGGCCTGTCATGCCGGGCGAGGTATTGATCTCCAGCAAGAATGGCTGGCGGTCGCTGGCGCGGATCATGATGTCCGCACGTCCCCAGCCCCGGCAGCCCAGCGCACGAAAAGCCTGCACCACCAGGCGCTGGATCTCGCGCTCTTCGGCCTCGGGCAAACCGCTCGGGCAGTGGTATTGCGTCACGTCCGTGAAGTACTTGTTCTGGTAGTCGTAGTTGCCTTCGGGTGCCACGATGCGGATCACAGGCAACGCATGGGCGCCAGCACCTTCACCCAATACCGGGCAAGTGGTCTCGTCACCCTCGATGAACTGCTCGCACAACACTTCGGGGTCGTATTTCGAGGCCAGCAGGTAGGCCTGCTCGCACTGCGCTGGCGAAGTGACCTTGGTCAGGCCGATCGTGGAGCCCTCGCGCGAGGGCTTCACGATCATTGGTGCACCCAGCGCCAGCAGGGCCTGCACCGTCTGTTCTGCGCTGGACACCAGACGCCAGTCGGGTGTGGGCAGTCCTTCAAAGCGCCAGATGCGCTTGGTCATGATCTTGTCCATGGCGATGCTCGATGCCATGACGCCAGGGCCCGTGTAGGGAATACCCAGCAGCTCCAGAGCACCCTGCACAGTGCCATCTTCACCATGGCGGCCATGCAGCGCGATGAAGCAGCGTGCATAGCCATCGCGCTTGAGGTCGCCCAGGTCGCTTTGCGCGGGATCGAACGCATGGGCATCCACGCCCCGCGAGCGCAAGGCCTGCAGCACACCGCTGCCCGACATCAATGACACTTCGCGCTCGGCCGAAGCACCGCCCATCAGCACCGCCACCTTGCCCAGCGCTTTCACATCCACATTTGAATCAATAAGGGTCATAGTGCGCTCCCTTCAACCGCCTTCAGCTCACTATTTTGTAGCAAATCAACGACCTTTCCGGGTACAGCCCCGATGGAGCCAGCGCCCATGCACATCACCACATCGCCATTGCGCGCGTTGTCGCCAATGGCCTGCGGCAGGTCGGCCACGTTGTCAACGAACATGGGCTCCACGCGCCCCGCGACCCGCAGAGCGCGGGCCAACGAGCGACCGTCGGCGGCCACCACGGGCGCCTCGCCAGCTGCATACACCTCGGTGAGTAGCACCGCGTCGGCATTGCCGATGACTTTCACAAAATCCTCGAAACAATCGCGCGTGCGGCTGTAGCGGTGCGGCTGAAAGGCCAGCACCAGGCGGCGGCCCGGAAAGGCGCCGCGCGCTGCCGCCAGCGTGGCGGCCATCTCGACCGGGTGGTGGCCGTAGTCGTCGATCACGGTGAACAGCCCCCCGTCTTTGGCGGGCAAGTTGCCATAACTTTGGAAGCGCCGACCCACACCCTTGAAACCCGCCAGCGCACGCTGCACGGCTTCGTCGGGAATGTTGAGCTCCACCGCCACCGCGATGGCCGACAGCGCGTTGAGCACGTTGTGCTCGCCCGCCAGGTTCAGCACGATGTCCAGATCAGGCAAGGTCACGCCATTGCGCCGCTGCACCGTGAAGTGCATCTGCCCCGCCTCAGCCCGGACGTTGACGGCACGCACCTGCGCATCCTCCGAAAAACCGTAGCTGGTGATGGGGCAGGTCACGCTTTGCAGAATGTCGCGCACGGCCGGGCTGTCCACGCACAGGATGGCCGTGCCATAGAACGGCATGCGGTGCAGAAAATCGACGAACGCACCCTTGAGTCGGCCAAAGTCGTGGCCGTAGGTCTCCATGTGGTCGGCGTCGATGTTGGTCACCACGGCCATCACAGGCAGCAGGTTCAGGAACGATGCGTCGGACTCGTCGGCCTCAACCACGATGTAGTCGCCACTGCCCAACTTGGCATTGGCACCCGCGCTGTTGAGTTTGCCGCCGATGACAAAGGTCGGGTCCAGACCGGCCTCGGCCAGCACGCTGGTCACCAGGCTGGTGGTGGTGGTCTTGCCGTGGGTGCCTGCAATGGCGATGCCCTGCTTCAGGCGCATCAACTCGGCCAGCATGAGCGCGCGGGGCACTACCGGGATCTTTTTCGCGCGCGCGGCCAGCACCTCGGGGTTGTCCGAAGTCACCGCGGTGGACGTCACTACCGCATCAGCGCCATCGATGTGCGCAGCGGCATGGCCCAGGCAGGTGGTGATGCCCAGGCCCTGCAGGCGGCGCAGCGTGGCGCTGTCGGCCAGGTCAGAGCCCGAGATGCGGTAACCCAGGTTGAACAACACCTCGGCGATGCCGCTCATGCCGGCGCCGCCCAGGCCAACGAAGTGAATGTGGCGAATCGCGTGTTTCATGCTGCAAGCTCCTCGCAGGCAGTGACCACTTCGCGAGTGGCATTGATTTTTTGCATGTTTTTGGCCTTGAGCGCTTTATCTATCAGCGCGGGGCGCTCCATATTCAATAGCATCTGTGCCAACCCTTGGGGCGACAGATCACGTTGCTGCACCAGCCAGCCGCCTCCGGCGTTCACCAGGAACTGCGCGTTGGTGGTCTGGTGGTCGTCCACCGCCGAGGGGAAAGGTACAAAAATGGACGCGGCCCCTACGGCGGCAATTTCTGTCACGGTGCTGGCGCCCGCGCGGCAGACGATGATGTCGGCCGCCGCAAATGCGCTGGCGGTGTCGTCGATGAACGGTGTGAGTTCGGCCTTGACCCCGGCGGCCGCATAGTGGGCACGCAGGGCATCGATCTGCGTGGCACCACTCTGGTGAACCACGGTGGGGCGCTGTTCGAGGGGCATGAGGGCGATGGCCTGCGGCACGATCTCGTTGAGCGCGCGTGCGCCCAGGCTGCCACCCACCACCAACAGACGCAGAGGGCCGGTGCGCCCGGCAAACCGCTCAGCGGGCCCGGCTTGCTGCGTGAAGGCCGTGCGCAGCGGGTTGCCCACCCACTGGCCTTGCTTGAACACATTGGGGAAGGCAGTGAACACGCGGTCGGCCACGCCTGCCAGCACCTTGTTGGCCATACCCGCCACCGAGTTCTGCTCATGCAGCACCAGCGGCTTGCCAGCCAGAACGCCCATCATTCCACCCGGAAAAGTGATGTAGCCCCCCAGGCCCACCACCACGTCGGGCTTGACGCGGCGCACCACCTGCAGGGCTTGCCAGAACGCACGCAACAAGCGAAGCGGCAGCAGCGCCAGCGTGACGAGACCCTTGCCGCGCACGCCCGAAAAGTCGATCAGCTCCAGCGCAAAGCCGTGCGTGGGCACGATGCGTGACTCCATGCTGCCCGGCGCGCCCAGCCAGTGCACGCGCCAGCCACGCGCGCGAAGCTCCTCGGCCACGGCCAGGCCGGGGAAGATGTGGCCACCGGTGCCACCCGCCATGATGAGGGCGGTTTTTGGCGTCATACGCGGCCACCCCTCATGAGGCACTGCGTGCCTGGCATTGCTTGCGCAATGCACAGCTTGTTTTGGTGAAACAAACTTCTCATACGCGGCCTCCGCGCATGAGAAGCTTGTTTTCATAATCCACCCGCAATACCACCGCAAGCGCCACGAGATTCATCAAGATCGCCGACCCCCCGAAACTCATCAGTGGCAGCGTGAGCCCCTTGGTGGGCAGAGCCCCCAGGTTCACACCCATGTTGATGAACGCCTGGAAGCCGATCCAGATCGCCACCCCTTGCGCCACCAGGCCAGAGAACACGCGGTCCAGTGCAATGGCCTGGCGGCCGATGTGCATGATGCGGCGGGTCATCCACAGGAACAGCACGATGAGTGCGAGCACACCCAGCAAGCCGAACTCCTCGCCAATCACGGCCAGCAGAAAGTCGGTATGAGCTTCGGGCAGCCAGTGCAGTTTTTCCACACTACCGCCCAGGCCGACACCAAAAATTTCGCCGCGCCCGATGGCGATGAGCGAATGCGAGAGCTGGTAGCCCTTGCCCAGTGCATGCTGCTCGCTGAAGGGGTCGAGGTAAGCGAACACACGCTCGCGGCGCCAGGGCGAGCTGGCGATCATCAGCGCAAAGGCGCCCACCAGCACCCCGGCGATCAGGAAAAACATGCGGGCGTTGACGCCGCCCAGAAACAAGATGCCCATGGCGATCACCGCCACCACCATGAAGGCGCCCATGTCGGGCTCGGCCAGCAACAAAACGCCCACAATGGCCACGGCAGCGCCCATCGGCAATACCGCGCGGAAGAAGCGCTCCTTGACCTCCATCTTGCGCACCATGTAATCGGCAGCGTAGATGAGCACAGCAAACTTGGCCACCTCGGAGGGCTGGAACCCGATAGGCCCGATGGACAACCAGCGCCGCGCCCCATTGACCACCTTGCCGACCCCGGGGATCAATACGGCCACCAGCATCAGAAGGGCCAGCACAAACAGCCAGGGCGCCACGCGCTCCCACAGTGCCATAGGTATCTGGAACGTCAACAGCGCCGCCACAAAACCCACCACCAGGTACATCACGTGCCGGGTGAGGAAGTGGGTGGATGCATAGTTGGCAAACCGCGGGTTGTCCGGCATGGCGATGGATGCCGAATACACCATGACCAGCCCCCAGGCGAGCAATGCCACCACCACCCACAGCAGGGCCTGGTCAAACCCCAGAACGCTGGCAGGTGTGCTGGAAGATTGCCGGTACTCGGTGCCGCCCACACGCACGGGCAGCACATCGGCCGCCTTGCCCGGCAAGCCACCAAACCAGCCGGTCACGCGTTGCAGCAGGGTGCTGGCGGGTGCTGTCATGCCATCCCCTCCACCGGCTGCCCGGCATCGTCTGCCATCGCGCGCACGGCGTCACAGAAGACCTGTGCCCGGTGCTCGTAATCCTTGAACATGTCGAAGCTGGCGCAGGCAGGCGACATCAAGACCGCATCGCCCGCGTGCGCCCGCTGGGCGGCCAGCGCTACGGCCTGAGGCAGCGTTTCAGCATCCAGCAAGGCCACGCCGGACTCTTCCAGGGCTGCGCGGATCAGCGGCGCATCGCGCCCCATCAGCACCACCGCGCGGGCATAACGCGATACCGGCACGGCCAAGGGAGAGAAGTCCTGCCCCTTGCCTTCGCCGCCCAGGATGACCACCAGGCGGCGCTCGGTACCCAGGCCGATGAGCGCTGCGACCGTGGCGCCCACGTTGGTGCCCTTGCTGTCGTCGAAGTATTCCACGCTGTGGATGATCGCCACGGGCTCCACGCGGTGTGGCTCACCCCGGTATTCACGCAGGCCGTACAACATGGGCGCCAGGGGGCAGCCAGCGGCTGCGGCCAAAGCCAGTGCGGCCAGCGCGTTGGAGGCGTTGTGGCGCCCCCGGATGCGCAGCGCGTCGGCAGGCATGAGCCGCTGGATGTGCAGGTCTTCCTCGACGTCGTTGCGTCCGCGCTTGCGGGTTTCGTCTGCGTCCATGGCACGCACCAGCCAGGGCATTCCGCTCACCACCTCAATCCCAAAGTCGCCCGGACGCCGGGGCATGTCGCCGCCAAAGGTGAGGTGCGCGCGCACCTGCGGCTTTTGCAGCTTGACCTTGACGGGGGGAGGCAACATCTGAATGACAGTGGCGTCTTCGCGATTCAGGACCATCAGGCCTGTCATGCCAAAAATACGGGCCTTGGCGGCGGCATAGGCGTCGATGTCGCCATGCCAGTCGAGGTGGTCCTGCGTGATGTTGAGCACGGTCGCCGCGGTGGGTTCGAAGCCAGTGATGCCATCCAGCTGGAAGCTCGACAACTCCAGCACCCACACGTCGGGCAGCGTATCCGCATCCAGATGACCGGCCAGCGTATCGAGCAGAGTCGGGCCAATGTTGCCGGCCACCGCCACGCGCTTGCCAGAGCGTTCCACCAGCTGGCCGGTGAGCGAGGTCACGGTGGTCTTGCCGTTGGTCCCGGTGATGGCCAGCACGGCAGGCGTGTAGGCATGCGATGCACGCAGGGCCGTCAACGCCGCCGCATACAAGCTCAACTCGCCCCCAGCGCTTATTCCACCGGCGGTAGCCGCTTCAAAAACAGGAGCAACCGACTGCGGACTCAGCCCTGGCGAGCGGTAGACCGCCTGCAGGTTCTGCCCCACGACCAGGCTGGCGTCGAAGGCGCCCGACACAAAACGAACCAGGGGCAACTCCTGCTGCAGCGCGGGCAATTGAGGTGGTGCAGCACGCGTGTCGGCCACAGTGACCTGCGCGCCGCAGCGCACGCACCAGCGCGCCATGGCCAGGCCCGAGGCGCCCAGGCCCAGGATGAGGATGTTCTGGCCTCTCAGCAGTTGTGCAACACCTTCGCGGGCGGGGGCCAGCGGTTCGACGGGCTCTGCCGACGCAGCGGCAGCCTCGTCGCTATCAACGCCTGCACTCACAGCGGCGCTGTCCTCGGGGGCCGACACGTCGGCAAAAATCTGCGCCACAAAATCGGCTGCAGCCTTGGCGGCCGACACGGCGGGCACGGCTTCGGGGTTCCACGCCGTGCTGGTGCCCGCGATGGCGGGCTTCGCCGTCAAGGCATCCGCCGCCTCTGCGGGCCGTGCGGATTCAGGCGGTGCATCGGTGGTGGGCAACTCCGCAGCGACCACGGCATCCAGCGCCCCTTCCTGCGCTTCAGCGCGCTCGCTGGCGGCTGGTGGAACGGCCTGCGCCTCAGCGCTCGGTGCGCTGGGCACAGGCACGCCCGCACCTGCACCAGACCCAGAGGACAACTCGGTCTCGGGCACACCGGGTGTGCCAAGGGAGGGCGTGTGATCGTTCGGGTTCATCGCAGTTTGAGCGTGGACAGGCCGATCAGGCACAGCAGCATGGTGATGATCCAGAAGCGCACGACCACCTGCGTTTCTTTCCAACCGCTCTTTTCAAAGTGGTGGTGCAGGGGCGCCATCTTGAGCAGGCGGCGGCCTTCGCCATAGCGCTTCTTGGTGAACTTGAACCAGGTCACCTGCAGCATCACCGACAGGGCTTCAACCACGAAGATGCCTCCCATGATGGCCAGCACGATCTCCTGGCGCACGATGATGGCGATGGTGCCCAGGGCTGCGCCCAGCGCCAGCGCGCCCACATCGCCCATGAACACTTGCGCCGGGTGGGCGTTGAACCACAGGAAAGCCAGACCCGCACCCGCCATGGCGGCACAGAAAATCAGCAACTCGCCCGAACCGGGGATGTGCGGAAAAAACAGGTACTTGGAATACACCGAGCTGCCCGTGACGTAGGCGAACACCCCCAGGGCCGAGCCCACCATCACCACCGGCATGATGGCCAGGCCGTCCAGGCCATCGGTCAGGTTGACCGCATTGCTCGAACCCACAATCACCAGGTAGGTCAGGACCACAAAGCCCAGCACGCCAAGTGGGTAACTCACTTCTTTGAAGAACGGCAGTTGCAGGCCCGCCTTGGGGGGCAGGTCGAGCGCAAAGCCCGACTGCACCCAGCCCACGAACAGCTCCCACACCTTGGCGTTGGAGCTTTCGGAAATGCTGAACACCAGGTACAGCGCGGCCATGAGTCCAACGACCGACTGCCAGAGGTATTTCTCACGCGAGCGCATGCCCTCGGGATCCTTGTTGACCACCTTGCGCCAGTCGTCCACCCAACCGATCGCGCCAAAACCGAGGGTGACGATGAGCACGATCCACACAAAGCGGTTGGACAGGTCAAACCACAGCAGGGTGGAAATAGCGATCGACAGCAGGATCAGCACACCGCCCATGGTGGGCGTGCCGCTCTTGGACAGGTGTGACTGCATCGCATAGCCCCGGATGGGCTGGCCGATCTTGAGCGAGGTGAGCACGCGAATCACCTTGGGCCCAGCCACCAGACCGATGAGCAGCGCCGTCAGAGCCGCCATCACCGCGCGGAAGGTGAGGTACTGGAACACCCGAAAAAACCCGAACTCGGGGGACAGGCCCTGCAGCCATTGCGACAGCATCAGCAGCATGTGGCACCTCCGGCATGGGCTGGCACCGTACGGGCAATATCAATGCGTTGCGCCATGGTGTCCCTCCCGTGGATTGATCGGCTTTTGTTGTTGTTCTGGGGGCAGTGCGGCGGCGCCAATGGCCTCGACCACCTGTTCCATCTTCATGAATCGCGATCCCTTGACCAGCACGCTGCCCACCGTGGGCAGGGCGTTGCGCACCGCATTCAGCAGTGCGCTCATATCGTTGAAATGCCGGGCACCATCGCCGTACGCCGACGCGGCGTGCACCGACTGCGCGCCAAGCGCAAACACCAAGGGAATTCCGACCTTGCGGGCATGCACTCCGGCCTCGGCGTGGAACTGCGGCCCTTGGTCGCCGACCTCACCCATATCGCCCAGCACCAGCAGCTGCGGACCGGGCAACTCGGCCAGCACCTCGATGGCAGCGTGCATGGAATCGGGGTTGGCGTTGTAGGTGTCGTCCACCACCGTGATCTCGCGGCCTGCGGCCGTCACGCTGAAGGCGCGCGAACGGCCTTTGACTGGAGTGAAGTCGTTCAGCCCCTGTGCAATGGAGGCCAGCGGTGCGCCCGCAGCCATGGCACAGGCGGCAGCGGCCAGGGCATTGGTCACGTTGTGGCGGCCCGCAATGTGCAGTTGGATGGAGACTTCGCCCTGGGGCGTTGCCAGGGCAATGGCCCAGGCACCGTGCTGCCACTGCGCACGGGAGCAGTCCACATCTCCCCCAGCACCAAAAGTCAGACAAGCACGCCCCGCAGCCAACGAACGCCACAGACCTGTGTAGACATCGCCTGCAGGGAACACGGCCGCACCATGGGCGGGCAGACTGCGGAAGACCGCGCCGTTCTCGCGGGCTACGGCCTCCACGGTGTGCATGAACTCCAGATGCTCGCGCTGCGCGTTGTTGACCAGCGCCACAGTGGGCTGGGCCATGGCAGCCAGCGTGGCGATCTCGCCGGGGTGGTTCATGCCCATCTCGATCACGGCGGCGCGGTGTGTATCGCGCAGGCGCAGCAGCATCAAAGGCACGCCGATGTCGTTGTTGAAATTGCCCTGGGTCGCAAAGGCCGCATCACCGTGCCAGGCGCGCAGGATGGAGGCGATCATCTGCGTCACGGTGGTCTTGCCATTGCTGCCTGTCACGCCGATCAGCGGCAGGCCAAATTGTGCGCGCCAGCCCGAGGCCAACGCACCCAGCGCAACCAGACTGTCAGGTACCTCGATGCCCGGCAGGCCAGCAGCCGCCAGGCCACCATGGGCCATGGCCGCCGCGGCACCGCCCGCACGGGCATCGGCCAGGAAAGCGTTGGCATCAAAGCGCTCGCCCTTCAACGCAACAAAAAGATCCCCTGCCTGCAGGCTGCGCGTATCGGTATGCACACGCATCAGCGGCGTGGTGCCCTCACCCACCAGACGGGCCGCTGGAATGCGCGGTTGCAGCAGCGCCAAGGCATGCTGCAAGGTCATGGCAGGCGTTGCTGTCGTTATTGTCATGCCCATGACTGGGCTCCTCGGGCCTGCAGCGCAGCTTGCGCATGGACCATGTCGGAGAACGGCAGGCGCACACCAGCCGTCTCCTGGGTGTCTTCATGGCCCTTGCCGGCAATCAGCACCACATCCAGGGGGCAGCCTCGGCAATGGCCTGTGCGATGGCAGCAGCGCGATCCAGCTCGGCGCGCACGGAGCCACCGGCAATGGTTCCTTGCAGGATCTGGTGCAGGATGGCCGCCGGGCTTTCGCTGCGGGGGTTGTCGCTGGTCACCAGCACCTGATCGGCCTTCTGCTGCGCCACGGCACCCATCAGGGGGCGTTTGCCCGCATCCCGGTCGCCACCGCAGCCAAACACGCACCACAGCCGTCCACCGCGTTCGGTGGCCAAGGGGCGCAAGGCCTGCAGGGCTTTTTCCAGCGCGTCAGGCGTGTGGGCGTAGTCCACAGCCACCAGGGGCTGTCCGGCAGCCACCAGCCGCTGCATGCGGCCCGGCACAGGTTGCAGACTGGCGCAGGCGCGCACGGCATCAGCCAGTGGCACGCCCCGGCTGCGCAGCGTGGCCAACACGCCCAACAGGTTGAGCACGTTGTAATGGCCGATCACGCGGGTTTGCAGCACTTGGCGCGCCCCCCCCTCCACCACCGTGAAACGCAGGCCTTGTTCACCCAGCGCAATATCCTGCGCGGCAAGCCGGGCCGGCCCCTGGGCAGAAACGCTCCACAGATCAAGGGCACTGCCCGCCAGTTCGGCATGCAACTGGGCACCTGCGGGGTCATCCACATTGATCACTGCCGCCTGCAACCCCGGCCAGTCAAACAGGGCGCGTTTGGCCAGCCAGTAGTCGGCCATGCTGCCGTGGTAGTCGAGGTGGTCCTGGGTGAAGTTGGTAAAGATGGCCGCGCGGATCCGAGAACCATCCAGCCGCGCCTCTGCCAGGCCGATGGAGGAGGCCTCGATAGCGCAAGCGCCCAACCCTTGCGCCACAAACTGGCCAAACGCGCGCTGCAGGCGCACGGGGTCGGGCGTGGTCATCCCGGTGGATACCAGCGCGGGCGGGACACCCATACCCAAAGTGCCCACCAGCGCACACTGGGCATGCGCTGACAGCTTCTCATTTGATAGCGAATTCAAAGCACCAGCCAACCACCAGGCGGTACTGGTTTTGCCGTTGGTGCCGGTGATGGCCCACACGTCCAGCCGTGTGGTGGGCTGCCCAAACCACTGCGCAGCGATCGGCCCCGTGGCGGCCTTGAGGCCATGCAGTGCAGCCATGTGGTCGCCGGAAAAATCAAAGGCCTCGGCCCCGGCCTGCTCCACCAGACAGGCCGTAGCGCCGCGCACCAGCGCGTCGGCCACATGCGCACGGCCATCGGTGGCAGCACCGGGCCAGGCAATAAAACCGTCGCCCGGGGTAATCTGGCGGCTGTCGGTGTGCAAGGTGCCAGTGACACGCGCGCGCAGCCATTGCACGGCGTCACCAGCGGAGTGCAGGGTGTGAAGGAGCGCGGGCATCACAGCGACTCCTCCACCGCGTTGGCCACGATTTGTGGTTTGACGGCCATGTCGGGCTGCACACCCATCATGCGCAGCGTCTGCTGCACGACTTCGCTGAACACGGGGGCTGCCACGGCACCGCCATAGAACACGCCATTGCTGGGCTCGTCGATCATCACCGCCACAATGATGCGGGGCTTGTCGATAGGCGCCATGCCGGTAAACCAGGCGCGGTACTTACCTGACGCATAGTTCTTGCCCACCTGCTTGCGCGCAGTGCCCGACTTGCCACCCACCGAGTAGCCGACGGTCTGGGCCTTCTGGCCCGTTCCACCCGGGCCCGCAGCCATCTGCAGCATCTTGCGCACCTGGTCGGCTGTCCGCTCGGAGAACACAGGCACACCCACGGCCGTTGCATCGGTCTTGAGCATCGTGGCAGGAATCACCCGGCCGCCGTTGGCAAACACGGTGTACGAACGCGCCATCTGAAACAGACTGGCCGACAGGCCATAGCCATAGGACATGGTGGCCTGCTCGACGGGGCGCCAGCTCTTGTAGGGGCGCAGTCGGCCCGTCACCACCCCCGGAAAGTGCAGCTGGGGCTTCTGACCAAAACCAGCAGCCGAGAAGGTTTCCCACATCTCGCGCGCAGGCATCTGCATGGCCAGCTTGGTGGTGCCTACGTTGCTGGATTTCTGGATCACCCCTTCGACCGTGAGCACGCCGTAGTTATGCGTGTCGGAAATGGTGGAGCCCGTGATCGTGATGCGTCCGGGGTTCGTATCCACAATGGTCTCGGGACGCACGCGGCCGGTTTCCAGCGCCAGGCCGATGGTGAACGGCTTCATGGTCGAGCCAGGCTCGAAGACGTCGGTGAGCGCGCGGTTGCGCAGCTGCTCGCCGTTCAGGTTCTGGCGCCTGTCGGGTACGTAACTGGGGTAGTTGGCCAGCGCCAGCAACTCGCCGGTGTGCGCATCGAGCACCACTACGCTGCCCGCCTTGGCCTTGTGCACAGCCACCTGGTCGCGCAGCTTTTGGTAGGCGAAGAACTGCACCTTGCTGTCGATGGACAACTGCATGTCCTTGCCGTCCACCGGAGGCACGGTCTCGCCCACGCTCTCCACCACGCGGCCCAGACGGTCCTTGATCACGCGGCGTGAGCCCGCCTTGCCGGCGAGGTCCTTGTCGAAGGCCAGCTCCATGCCTTCCTGGCCATGATCTTCGACGTTGGTAAAACCCACCACATGCGCAGCAGCCTCGCCTTCGGGGTACTGGCGCTTGTATTCCTTGCGCTGGTAGATGCCCTTGATGTCAAGCGCCGTGATCTGCTGGCCCAGGTCCCAATCGAGCTGGCGTTTGATCCAGACAAACGTTTTGTCTTCATCGGCCAGCTTTTTCAGCAACTCGGCCTGGGGCATATCCAGCAGCTTGGCCAACTGCTTGAGTTTGGCGCGCACCTCGGGCTTGTCTTGGTCCACATCCTCGGGGATAGCCCAGATGCTGGCCGCCGGCACGCTGGAGGCCAGGATCAGGCCATTGCGATCCAGGATCTTGCCGCGGTTCGCAGGCAGCTCCAGCGTGCGTGCGAACCGCACTTCACCCTGGCGCTGAAAGAAGGCATTGCCGAACACTTGCACATAGGCAGCGCGGGCACCCAGGCCCAAAAAGCCCAGCGCGATCATGGCCACGATGAACTTGCTGCGCCAGACCGGCGTCTTGCTGGCCAGCAAAGGGCTTGCGGTGTAGACCACGCTGCGGCTCATGGCTGTGCGCCCCCGGACTGCGATGCGGCGCGGGCTGCCGCCACCACGCCTTGGGGGTCGGACACGTACTGCGTGATGGCAGGCGTCGCCGTGCGCATGTTCAACTGACCCCGCGCAATTTTCTCCACCCGCAACGGGGTGGCCTGCGCCCGCTTTTCCACCTGTAGGCGTTGGTGTTCGGTCTCCAGGCGGCGCGCCTCGACGGTTGCGCGGTCCAGCTCAGTGAACAGGCGCCGCGACTCGTACTGGGTGTGCACCAGATAGATCGCGCTGGCCAGAACGGCCACCAACAAGACGAGGTTGAGCCGGGTCACGCTGTCAGACCCCGGTGCGCTCGGCCACGCGCATGATGGCGCTGCGCGAGCGCGGATTGGCCGCCACTTCGGCGGCGCTCGGCTTGATACGGTTCAGGGCCACCAGTTTCATGGCCTGCGGCACGGCAAAGGGCGCGCGGCGGTCGTACACCTCCTTGGAGTGCTTGGCAATGAACTGCTTGACGATGCGGTCTTCGAGCGAATGAAAACTGATGACCACCAGGCGCCCGCCTGGCTGCAGCACAGAGAGGCTTGCCTCTAGCGCCTGTTGCAGTTCTTCAAGCTCGGCGTTGATGAAAATCCGAAGAGCTTGAAATGTGCGCGTTGCAGGGTTCTGGCCCGCTTCGCGGGTTTTGACCGCGCCAGCCACGAGATCGGCCAGTTCGGCGGTGGTTGCAAGAGGGCCCCGTTCTTCGCGCCGAGCAACAATCGCCTTTGCAATGGGGCCAGCAAACCGTTCTTCACCGTAGTCACGTATCACCTCCGCAATCTGACCGACTTCGGCCGTGGCCAACCAATCGGCCACGCTTTCGCCGCGCGTGGTGTCCATGCGCATGTCCAGCGGGCCGTCAAAACGAAAACTGAAGCCCCGCTCGGGGCTGTCGATCTGGGGCGAACTCACACCCAGGTCCATCAGCACCCCGGCGGCGCTGCCTGGCGGGAGGTCGGCCAAATGGCGAAAACCTTCGTGCCGAATGGAAAAACGCGCATCGGTGATGCGCGTTGCTTCGGCAATGGCTTCAGGGTCCTTGTCAAAGGCCACAAGACGCCCTTGTGGCCCCAGCCGCAGCAGGATGAGGCGCGAATGCCCCCCGCGCCCGAAGGTGGCATCCACCCAGGTGCCAGAAGGCTCGGCACCGGCGCCGCCCAAAAGGGAATCCACAGCCTCGGCAAGAAGAACGGTGGTGTGTTGCAAAGAAGATGTCACGGTGGGCCTTAGAAGGAGAAGTCCTTGAAGACATCCGGCATCTCGCCCTGCATGGCCTTGGCTTCCTGCTCGTCGTAGGTGGCCTTGTCCCAGAGTTCGAAATGGTTGCCCATGCCCAGCAGCATGGTGTCCTTGGAAATACCGGCCGCCTCGCGCAGCTCGGGCGAAATCAGCACGCGGCCCGTGGCGTCCATCTCCACGTCCATGGCGTTACCCAGAAAGATGCGCTTCCACCACTGCGCAGACATGGGCAGCTGAGCGATGCGTTCACGGAACTTCTCCCACTCGGTGCGAGGAAACACCATGAGACAGCCGTGTGGGTGTTTCGTGATGGTGAGCTGACCCGATGCGGTGGCCGCGAGGACGTCACGATGCCGGGTCGGCACGGACAGCCGACCCTTCGCATCGAGACTCAGCGACGAGGCACCTTGAAACACGGACAGATTCCCCATTCGGTTTTGCGCCTCGCCGGTCCGTGCAATGGACCTTGAGGGCACTTTTCACCACTTAATTGCACTTTTTTGCACTGTAGCAGGAAAAGCACACCGAACAAGAGGGTGTTCCACAAACTTTTGCAATGAAATCAATGACTTAGGCGCGACTTTGCAGCTGGCAAAACACCAAAAGTCGTTGAAAAAGAAGCACTTAGAGAGGCCTATGAAAGTGACCTCTCAAGGCTTTACGCAGTGGTCACAGGATGTAGCGCGACAGGTCTTCGTCCTGGCTCAGGGTCTGCAGGCGGGCATCCACGTAGGCCGCATCCACGACGACCGTCTGGCCCGATAGGCGAGCGGCATCAAAACTGACCTCGTCCAGCAGGCGCTCCATGACGGTGGACAGCCGACGCGCACCAATGTTTTCCGTGCGCTCATTCACGTCAAAGGCAATGTGCGCCAGGCGGGTAACACCCTCGGGCACAAACTCCAGCACCACCCCTTCGGTCGCCAGCAGCGCCTGGTACTGTTTGACCAGCGAGGCATGGGTCTGCGTGAGAATGGCTTCGAAATCCTTGACCGACAAAGAGTCTAGCTCCACGCGGATCGGGAACCGCCCCTGCAACTCCGGGATCAGGTCGCTGGGCTTGGACAGGTGGAACGCCCCAGACGCGATGAAGAGGATGTGGTCCGTCTTGATCATGCCGTATTTGGTGGACACCGTGGTGCCCTCGACCAGCGGCAGCAGGTCGCGCTGCACACCCTGGCGCGACACGTCGGCGCCACTGCTTTCCTGGCGCGCGGCCACCTTGTCGATTTCGTCGATGAAGACAATGCCGTTTTGCTCGGCATTGGCGATGGCGCGGGTCTTGATCTCGTCCTCGTTCACAAGCTTCCCCGCCTCTTCATCGGCGATGAGTTTCAGGGCTTCGGCAATCTTGAGCTTGCGGGTCTTGCGCTTGTCCTGGCCCATTTGGCTGAACATGCCGCGCAACTGCTCCGTCATTTCCTCCATGCCCTGCGGCCCCATGATTTCCAGCGGGGCACGGGCTTCGGCCACGTCAATCTCGATGTCCTTGTCATTCAAGGCACCTTCGCGCAACTTCTTGCGGAACACCTGCCGCGCCGTGTTGTCGGCGGCGGGTTCGGCGCCGGTCGCGGCACGGGCGGGCGGGATCAACACGTCCAGGATGCGCTCTTCAGCGGCATCTTCGGCGCGGGTGCGCACCTTCTTCATCTCAGACTCGCGCGTCTGCTTGACGGCCATCTCTGCCAGGTCACGGATGATGGAATCCACGTCCTTGCCCACATAGCCCACTTCGGTGAACTTGGTGGCCTCGACCTTGATGAAAGGCGCATCGGCCAACCGGGCCAGGCGGCGCGCGATCTCGGTCTTGCCCACCCCCGTGGGTCCGATCATGAGGATGTTCTTCGGTGTGATCTCCTGGCGCAGGCTGCCCTCGACCTGCTGGCGGCGCCAACGGTTGCGCAGCGCAATGGCCACGGCGCGCTTGGCACTGGCCTGCCCCACGATGTGGTGGTCGAGTTCGGAGACGATTTCCTGGGGGGTCATGGACGACATAGAGGTCTTCCTGGTATCAAATTAGGCTCAAGCGCATATACATCATGCGCCGACAGCTATAAAAAACAGAGCATTTTCACCGGAAATGCAATCCATGCGACGCGGCAAAAGCACCCGACATCGGGCCACTCACAGCGTCTCGATGGTGTGATTCATGTTGGTGTAGATACACAACTCGCCCGCAATTTCGAGCGACTTCTTGACGATCTCCTGCGCAGACAGCTCGGTATTTACCAAAAGTGCCTTGGCAGCCGAGTGGGCGTAGGCGCCGCCCGAACCAATGGCCACGATGCCTTGCTCTGGTTCAAGTACATCCCCGTTGCCGGTGATGATCAGTGAGGCCATGGTATCAGCCACCGCCAGCATGGCCTCCAGGCGGCGCAACACGCGGTCGGTGCGCCAGTCCTTCGTCAGCTCGATAGCGGCACGGGTCAGGTGGCCCTGGTGCTTTTCCAGCTTGGCCTCGAACCGCTCGAACAGCGTGAAGGCGTCGGCGGTGGCACCCGCAAAACCCGCGAGCACCCTGCCATGGTAGAGCTTGCGCACTTTGCGCGCCGTGCCCTTGACCACAATGTTCCCCAGCGTGACTTGGCCGTCACCGCCGATGGCCACTTGCACGCCATCAGGGGTTTGACGGCGCACGCTGATGATGGTGGTTCCGTGAAACACCGGGTTGTCTTGAGATGAGTCCATAACTGCGGCAGATGGGGGTGACCCCATATTTTGCAAGCAGTGCCAAACCACCACGCTACCCACACCATGCCACCAGGGCGTGTGGGTGGCGCCATGGCGCTCGGTCAGTTTTTGCGGGGGACGACCCAGGCGTGCTCGTTGATGCCGATCACGTTGAAGAAAATCGCCACCAGTCGCTGCAAGTTGTGGAACTGGACCACGTGACCATGTCCTTGCTGCTCTGCCGCCCAGTTCAGCACCGAGCCCGCTGCGGCAAAGTCCACGCGAATGAGCTTGTCGCAGGCAATCGTGAGCGGCACCCCCGGCCGCAGGATGGCCTCGAACGGCTGCAGCAGCGGAGTGGCATCACCGTCGATGTGGCCACTCAACTGCGCGACCGGACCCACATCCGGCGCGGCGGATGCAGACGGCTCACCCATGTCAGTGGCCAGCAAATCGCCGTCAGCAGCCAGCGGGGCCGAGCCCGAGTTGACGCCCTCGTTGTCCGAATACCCGGAGCGCGGCGACACCCAGGACGGCGGCGACACCTCGTAAGTCACACAGTAATCCAGCGCCACCAGCTCAAACTCATCAGGTTTCCCCATGAGCCGCATAGCGGCCATGCGCAAGCGCCACCACTCCGTGCTGTTGGAACGGTCGCCTGACTGGGTTTTTGCCTCCAGCAGCGCATTGAGTTTTTCAACGCCCGAAAACACAAACTGCCCCTCGCGGTCGGCCCATTGCATGACCTGGTCCGCCAGCAATGGAACCGCTGCCTCGTCAATCGCTGTGAGACGAGCCCACGACAGCGTCCAGGGCGACGCAGAGCGCGCCAGCGAAGCCTGCAACGCAGCCACCGACGACACAGCCAATGTGGGCGGAGCGTTCCAGCTGAAATCACGCCGCATGGCCGCTGCAGGGGCAACCTCAGCGCCCCCGGCAACGGGGGTCACGGCCGCCGCCATCCCCAACTGCTCCGGCATCGAGAACCACAAGGGTGCGGAGCGGCTGTACTGGGCGGCAAAGTCAATGGCCAGCGCATCAAAACGGTCATGCTGTCCGGTAGCCCGGTGCAGATCGAACAGCGTCATCCAGATTTCCAACTGCTGCTCAGGCTCATCCTGCTGGTGCTGTGCCAGTACATCGAGCAGGCCAGACTCGGCCCCCGCATGGTCACCATTGGCAAACCGGATGGCGGCTTCTTCTAGATCGGGTTCGTGCACGAATTCCTCCGGTTCGAATGCGGGAGCGGTCATGGCCGCAGGAGCCGCAGGGCTGAAGGACGCCTCGACAGGGTGATGGCTACCCGCCAGCATGGGCGCATCGGTGCCGCCAAAGCGGCCAATGACCATGCTGTCGTCAGCAAACAGCGGCTGAACGGCCGCCTTGTTGTCCAATGGGGCCGATAGGCTGCCAGGGGCGGTAGGGGCATAGGCCCTGGCGTGGGCCGAATCTGAGGTTTCGGTGCTGGAATCTGGCATCACGCCCGGCTGGGTCGGCGCATCGGCCCCCTGCTTGCTCTTCCACCACTGCTGCGACATCTGCGCTTCGATCTCGTCGATCTTCTTGAGCGTGACGGCGCGCTCATCGGGCGAGGCCATGCTGCTCTGAAAGAACGAAGGCCGACCGGCAGCGTCTTCCACGCGCTGACCCTGCAGCACTTCACGCTGGCGCAACTTGCGCAGCTGATCGAACTCACGGCGCCGCACAAAATCGTTGCGGCGCTTGCGTTCAATCATTTCCTTGAGCATCTGCTTGCTGTACTGGCTCTCCCGGTCGTCCTGAATGGAGTCCAGCTCCGTCCAGTTGACCGTCGGATTCTTCACGAACCGAACCACCTTCGATAGCAGGCCGCCGGGGGTGGTTTCTTCCTTGCTCATGGCTCAGAGTACAGAGTGCGCGGGGTGATCAACAAGCCACAGCCCGTTCAATCCCCAAACATCTTCTGCTTGAGTTCGCGGCGTTGCTGCGCTTCCAGCGACAGCGTGGCAGTGGGGCGAGCGATCAGGCGGCCCACACCAATGGGTTCGCCGGTTTCATCGCAATAACCGTAATCGCCAGCGTCGATGCGGGCAATGGACTGCTCGATCTTCTTGAGCAGCTTGCGCTCGCGATCGCGGGTGCGCAGCTCCAGGGCGTGTTCTTCTTCGATCGTGGCGCGGTCGGCGGGGTCAGGCACCACCACGGTGTCTTCACGCAGGTGCTCGGTGGTTTCGCCAGCACTGTTGTGAATGTCTTGCTTGAGCTGAACGAGCTTGAGGCGAAAGAACGCCATCTGCTTGTCGTTCATGTACTCGCTGTCGGGCATGGCCATGACTTCGGCGTCGGTCAACTCAGCGGCGGACTTGGCTTTCCAGTTGTTCGCCAGCTTGGGGTCTTTTTTGGCAGCCGTGAAGGTTGGGTGCACTTGCGCGGTCGTGGGCATGGTGTGTAAATAACTGGCTTTGGCAGCGGTTGAAGCCACTGCCTGTGCCATGGATGGTACGGTCAATTGGGCCAATCGTGAAGAAGGCCGGGTTGTGCGCACGGGTACCTGTGAACCTGCTTGCAGCACGGGTGCCGGAGCAGGTGCCGCCACGGCGGGGCTGACCATCGCCTTGGGCGCTGAAGCCACCTTGGCAGTGGCCTTCGCAGCAGCTTTGGGTGCCGCTGGGGCTGCGGCGCTTTTTGCCGCGACGGGGGTGGCCTTGGTGGTCCCCTTGGATTTGCTGGTGTCGGCTTTCACTTCCTGGTCTCCTCGCAGTACGGGCGGGCCCAGCTGCTTTCGCAGCCTAGGGCGGGTGGCAAGCCTTCCGGGGTTTTACCGGGGCGCGATTGTATCGACCTGGGCCGACGCAAACGGAAACGTTGTAGATACAACACAAACCCGTGGGCCAGCCCTGGCAAACACAAGGGCATGGAAGCCTCAGATAAGGCTCTGCTCAAGCCCTTGCAGGAAGATGTCTTTGGGCAGATCGATGCCAATAAAGACCATTTTGCTGGTCCGCGCCTCGCCCTCGGCCCATTGGGGCCCCAGGTCGCTGCCCATGAGCTGGTGCACGCCCTGGAAGATGACCTTGCGCTCGGTGCCCTTCATGTTCAGTACGCCTTTGTAGCGCAACATGCGTGGGCCATAAATATTGACAATCGCGCCCAGAAAGTCCTCCAGCTTGACCGGGTCAAACGGGCGGTCCGAGCGATAGACAAAACTCTTCACATCGTCGTCATGGTGATGGTGGTGACCCTGCCCGTGTTCATGCTGATGCGACGGGTGGCTGCAATGCTCCCCATGTTCGTGGTCATGGCCATGGTCATGGTGGTCGTGCGCCTCGTCTTCGTCCTTGAGGAAATCGGGGTCAATGTCCAGCTTGGCATTGAGATTGAAGCCCCGCAGGTCCAGCACCTCCTTGAGCGGCACCTCGCCAAAGTGCACCGCCTTGATGGGCGCGCGCGGGTTCATGTGCTTCAAGCGGTGGATCAGCGCTTCGGTGTCCTCGGCACTGACGAGGTCGGTCTTGGACAGGAAAATCTGGTCGGCAAACCCCACCTGGCGGCGCGCTTCCTGGCGGTCGTTGAGCTGCTGGGGGGCGTGCTTGGCATCGACCAGCGTGATGATGGAGTCGATCAGGTACGTCTCGGCGATCTCCTCGTCCATAAAGAAGGTCTGCGCCACAGGCCCCGGGTCGGCCACGCCGGTGGTCTCGATCACGATGCGTTCGAAGTCCAGCAGGCCCTTGCGCCGCTTGGCCGCCAGCAATTGCAGGGTCTCGCGCAGGTCTTCACGGATGGTGCAGCAGATGCAGCCGTTGCTCATCTGCACGATCTGCTCCTTGGACTCGGTCACCAGGATGTCGTTGTCGATGTTCTCTTCGCCGAACTCGTTTTCGATGACGGCGATCTTTTGGCCATGGGCTTCGCTCAGCAGGCGCTTGAGCAGGGTGGTTTTGCCAGCACCCAGAAAGCCGGTGAGGATGGTGACGGGGATCAATGCCATAAATCTGTCTTTCAATCGAATCAATACAGGTGCTGCGGCCGGTTGCTGGAGGCCGCAGTGCCCCGATCGGGGCGTATTTTTCAGTGTACCGAGGCTGTCAAGCCCCTGCAGGACGCCAGTGCAGCATCCAGGCCTCAGCCCTTGCGCATCACCACCAGCCCCTTGAGGTACTCGCCCTCCGGAAACTCCAGCGTCATCGGATGGTCGGGCGCCCCGCCCAGGCGCTCCAGGATGAAACCGTCCACCCCGGCGTCCGCCCCGGCGGACGCCACGATCTTGTGGAACAGGTCGGCACTGATCCCGCCCGAACACGAGAACGTGAACAACACCCCGCCCGGCGACAGCAACTGCAGTGCCAGCCGGTTAATGTCCTTGTAGGCCCGGGCCGCGCGATCCGCGTGGGCGGCTGTGGGGGCGAACTTGGGCGGGTCGAGCACGATGGCATCAAAGCGCTGGCCTTCTTTCAAGAACTGGCGCAGAGAGGCGTTCACGTCCGCATCCATGAAACTCGCGCGGTTCACATCAAACCCGTTGAGCGCCACGTGGGCCCGTGCCCGCTCCAGCGCCGGCCCCGACGAATCGATCGAGATCACCTGCCCGCCCGCTGTGCCCCCAACAGCCTCAGCAGCGCGCATGCCCGCCAGCGCGGCCACACTGAAACCACCGGTGTAACAAAAGCAATTGAGCACGCGCTGAAAGCCCAGGCGCTGGGCATAGTCGGCAAACCGCTTGCGGCTGTCGCGCTGGTCCAGATAGAAACCGGTCTTGTGGCCCTCGGCGATATTGAGCGTCAGACGCCACTGGTGCTCACGGATGGCCAGTTCCAGCGGGGGCGGCGCATCGCCGGCCTGCACTGGCACTCCGCCACGCAACCAACCCGTGGCGGGCTCCAGCCCCTCCAGGGTGCGCACACTGGCGTCTGAGCGCTCATAGAGCTTGGTCAGGCCTGTTTCGCGCAGCAACGCATCAGCGATCACATCCTTCCAGCGTTCGGTGCCGGCGCTGGTGAACTGCGCCACCAGGGTGTCGCCGTAGCGGTCCACGATGAGCCCTGGCAGGCCGTCGGACTCACCATGCACCAGGCGGACACCATCGCTTTGCACATCAAAACGGGCTCTAGCGATGATGGAGCGTGCGCAAGCAGCTATAAAAAATGGAGCATCTATGCGCTGCGCCTCGTCAAAGCTCCACACCCGTGCACGGATGCGCGAGCTGGGGCTGAACGCGGCCCAGGCCAGAAACTGGCCGTCATGCGACTCCACACGCACCGTCTCGCCACTGTCGCCGCCACCCTTGGCAATGGCCGATTCGAAGATCCAGGGATGGCGGCGCAAGAGCGAGCGCTCTTTACCAGCGCGAAGTCGAAGGGTTTTCATGCCCCGGATTGTGCGGGCTGGCAGTTGCCGTACCACCCCGACCCCGCAAAAAACACCGCGCCACCCGCACTGTGCTCCACGCCGAACCCTGACAGCCGCCGCCCACAGCCCCGGCGCGCCCTCAATTTGCCATGTCTTTTTATCAATTGCCGAGCCATTTATTTGACAAATATGATTTTCAAAACTTAAAATTGCGAAAAATATCATTTTTATCAAACATGACTTCCATCGCCACCCTCCCCCGTTCCACACGCCTGGCGCCCGCGCCCGGCACTGCCCAAGCCAAGATGACCGACATTCGGGAATTCCTGGCGTTCAAGATCGGCAACGAAGAGTACGGCGTGGACATCCTGCGCGTGCAGGAAATCCGGTCGTATGAGAAGCCCACCACCATCGCCAACGCTACCGGGGACCTCAAGGGCGTGGTGAACCTGCGCGGTGTGATCGTGCCCATCATCGACATGCGCCTGAAACTGGGGATCACCACCGTGCAGTACGACCACCTCACGGTGGTGATTGTTCTGAATATCGGCCAGCGGGTGGTGGGCGTGGTGGTAGACGGGGTGTCCGACGTGCTCACGCTGGAGCGTGAACAGTTGCGCCCGGTGCCCGCGCTGCGTGGCGACTTCAACCCAGACCACCTTCTGGCCATTGGTTCGGTGGGCCCGCGCATGCTGATCCTGCTGGACATCGAGAAATTCCTCGCGCCTTCGACGGCGGGCGAGCCCCCCGCACTCACGCACTGAGCCCGCCCCCCCCTGAACACCCACCATGAACGTCAACGACCTCAAGATATCGACCCGCCCATCGCTGCTGCTGGCAGCCCTTTGCCTGCTGACCACCGTGATCGGTACCGTCGGCCTGATGGGCATGTAACGCGCCAACGTCGGCCTCAACACGGTCCATCAAGACCGGGTGGTGCCGCTCAAGCAGATCACAGAGGCGGCGGACGTCGTGCGCACCATGAGGGACATCAACCACAGCAGTGGCAAGATTGCCGACATAAACGCAGCCCTGGTCGAAGAAATGGCCGCCGCAGCCGCCAGCCTGAACCAGCAGGCCAGTGAACTGGTCGGCCCGTGGCCACCTTCAATTTGCCGCAGGTTTACGCGCAGCACGCGGCACAACCGCACCACGCAACGCACCGCCCTCTGCTGGGCTGCAACTACCGCATGGCAGCCGCCTGAGCGTGTGCCCAATCCCGCGCGTTTACGGTTTACGGCTTCTTGCGCGCACGCGGGTGGGCTGCGTCATACACCTTGGCCAGGTGCTGAAAATCGAGCCGCGTATAGACCTGCGTGGTGGTGATGTTGGCATGGCCCAGCAGTTCCTGCACTGCGCGCAAGTCGCCACTGCTTTGCAACAGGTGGCTGGCAAATGAATGGCGCAGCATGTGCGGGTGCACAGGGGTCGTGAGCCCCGCCTGCTGACTGCGCTGGCGCAGGCGCAGCCAGATCGACTGCGCGGTGAGTCGCTTGCCACGCTGGCCCACAAACAGTGCCGCGTCGAGCCGCGCAGAACCCTCGCCGCCAAATGGTGAAGCCCGGAGCTGCAGCCAGGCCTGCAACGCAGCGGTGGCCGCACGGCCCACAGGCACGCTGCGGCGCTTGCTGCCTTTGCCAAACACATGGGCTTCGCCCGCTTGCAAATCCACCCATCCGCGCCCCAGGCGCTGAGTGTCGGCGTTAGGGATGGCATCGAGGCCAGCCAGTTCGCCCACCCGCAGGCCACACCCGTAAAGCAGTTCGACCATGGCCGCGTCCCGCGCCTCCAGCCAGGGGTCGGCCCCGGTGTTGTCGAACTCGGCCAGGCGCACGGCGTCGTCCACACCCAGCGCCTTGGGCAATGGCTTGGGCGCCTTGGGGGCCCGCACATCCTGCACAGGGTTGTGCGGGATCAGCCCCTGCCGCCCGGCCCAGATGAAAAACCCGCGCCAGCCCGAGAGGATGAGCGCAATACCGCGCCCGCTGCGTCCGCCGCTGTGCATCTGCGCCACAAACCGGCGGATGTGCGCGGTCTGCAGTTGCAGCAAGGGCAGGTTCACCCCTGTCGCAAACTGCGCGAGCTTTTCGAGGTCCAGGGTGTAGAGCGTGAGCGTGCGCGCCGCCAGCCGCTTTTCAACGCGCACATGCTCCAGGTACCGCAGAACGTGCGGGTCAAGAACGGTGGGCGTTTCAGACATGGTTACCGTGGCTGAAACATCACCAGGCTTCTGCCGGACCGCGGGCTACTTCAAGCGCAGCAGGGCCGCACTGGCCAGCTCCGCCATGCGTGACAGAAATTCGGTGCCCATCGTGGCATCGAAACGCTGCGGGTCGTGCGAACCCAGCACCAACAGGCCAAAGGCGGGCGTGGCGCTGTCGATGGCGCCCGCGCGCAGTGGCAGCAGGGCCAGCGACTGGGCCGGCTCGCCCGCCCCATGCACCAGCCAGCCTGCAGGCTCAAAGCCCAGATTGGGGCCACAGAACGGCATGGTCAGCGACGAAGCAAAGGCACGCGCATCGTCGCTCGCGCCCTGGGTGAAGTCGGCATCGATATAGGGGCCCGCCACATCCCACACGCGCACGGCGGCCTGGGGCACGTCAAACAGGGTACGCACTCCCTCCACCACGGCTTGCGGCAGATCGAACGGGTCTTTCACCTGCAGCAGCGCGCCGGTCCACTGGTGCACCTTGTGGGCAATGGCGGCGTTTTCGGTGCTGTTGCGCACCATCTCCATGATGCGGTGCTCCAGGCCCTTGATCTTCTCGCGCAGCATTTCGGCCTGGCGCTCTTGCAGGCTCACAGCGCGCGCGCCATGGGGGCTGGTGATCTGCACGCTGGCCAGCACTTCGGCATGGCGCTCAAAAAAGCCGGGGGTGTTGCTCAGGAACTGGGCGATGTCGTCTTCGGTGATCGGTGGGATATGGGAGGTCATACGAGGGTGTCAGGAATATCGATCTGGCCTTCGAACACCGTGGTGGCGGGGCCGGTCATGTAAACGGAATCGGTGTCTGCACCGCTCCAGGCAATGGTGAGGCGGCCGCCGCGCGTGTCCACATGCACCTCGGGGCCGAGCAGCCCCAAGCGGATGCCCGCTGCCACCGCCGCGCAGGCGCCCGTGCCACAGGCCAGGGTTTCACCCACGCCGCGCTCAAACACACGCAGCCGCACATGGCCCCGGTCCACGATCTGCAGAAAACCCGCATTCACCCGCTGCGGAAAACGCGCGTGGCGTTCGACCAGCGGGCCGGCCTCTTGCACGGGGGCCGTGTCCACGTTGTCCACCAGCTGCACGGCATGGGGGTTGCCCATGGAGACAACCGCTACCAAAACAGTAGCATCTAGCGCTTTACCATCCAACGCCAGGGGCCATTTTTGCCCTGATCCTTGGGCGACAGGCGTCAGGCCGGCAGCATCGAACGGCACCAAGGCGGGATCGAACTGCGGGCGCCCCATGTCCACGGTAACGCGGCCATCGGGCGTGAGGCGGGGCGCGATCACGCCGCTTTTGGTTTGCACGCGGATCGCGTCTTTGCCCGACAACTGCTTGTCGTGCACAAAACGCGCAAAGCAGCGGGCGCCGTTGCCACATTGCTCCACCTCGCCACCATCGGCGTTGTGGATGACATATTCAAAGTCGATGCCGTCGGCGGCAGCCTCGGCAGTGGGGGTCCGCACGGTGAGGATCTGGTCGGCACCCACACCGAAATGGCGGTCGGCCAAAAAACGGTACTGGGCCGCAGACAGCCCCAGACGGCCCTGGGTTTCGTCGAGCACCACGAAATCGTTGCCCGCGCCTTGCATTTTGGTGAAGCGAATCTGCATCGGCGGATTATCGTCGTTGCGCTGCCAATCACCTCGGACAGCGCCGGTTTCGCCATCGCATTAGGCTTGCACTCTTTTGGCACCGCTGTGGTCGCCTCCCGCCAGGACTCCTCCATGCCCGATCTTTCCCCCTTCGCCATCACCCACAAATGGCCCGCCCAGCACCCTGACCGCCTCCAGCTGTATTCGCTGCCCACGCCCAATGGTGTGAAGGTGTCGATTGCGCTCGAAGAAATGGGCCTGCCCTACGAACCCCATCTGGTGAGCTTCGACACCAACGACCAGACAACGCCCGAGTTCCTGTCGCTCAACCCCAACAACAAGATCCCCGCCATCCTCGACCCGAACGGGCCGGGTGGCCAGCCGCTGGCGCTGTTCGAGTCCGGCGCCATCCTGCTGTACCTGGCCGACAAAACCGGCCAGCTGGTGCCCCAGGACGCCGCCGCGCGCTACGAAACCATCCAGTGGGTGATGTGGCAGATGGGCGGCGTGGGCCCCATGTTTGGCCAGCTCGGGTTCTTTCACAAGTTTGCCGGCAAGGACTTTGAAGACAAGCGCCCGCGCGACCGCTACGTGGCCGAATCCAAGCGCCTGCTGGCGGTGCTCAACCAGCGCCTGGCAGGCCGCCAATGGGTGATGGGCGATCAGTACACCATTGCCGACATCGCCATCCTGCCGTGGGTGCGCAACCTGATCGGCTTCTATGGTGCGGGGGACCTGGTGGAGTTTGCGCAATTCAAGGAGGTCCAACGTGTGCTCGATGGGTTTGTGGCCCGTCCTGCCGTGGCCAAGGGGCTGCTGATCCCGGCACGGGCTTGACCTGGGACAATTTCTCGCCCGCCTTTGATGTCGATCAGGTTCGCAAGCCAAGGGGCCACCTGTCCCACACCTACCATGGGCCTCCTCAAAATAACAGGGAGTGCCCCATGGGATTGACCGTCAATGTTCTGGATGATCTGGACACCCATAACCTGCATGCAGCCGCCCAGGCAGCGATGCAGGAGAACAACGCCATCGCGCTGATCGAGCTGCTGGAAATGCTGTGGAGCTGCGATGTGGAAGGCGCCAACGCCGTCATTGACGCCGTGCTGCTGCGCCTGCAGCAGTTGCGTGCGCAGCGCTGAGGCGCGGCTGCAGGCTCAGCCCATGTGCTCCTGCAAAAAATCCAGAAAACACGCAATACGTGCCACCAGCTGCGTGTTGCGGTAGTACACCGCACTGACGGGCTGGCGCACATCCACCGTGTCCTTGGCCAGCACCGGCACCAGGTCGCCGCACGCGCGGTCGGCGGCGGTCATGAAATCCGACAGGCACACGATGCCCACGCCCTGCAACGCCAACTGGCGCAGGGTTTCGCCACTGGATGCCGTGATGCCCGGCACCACGGGCCATTCGTCGCCATGCGCTCCGCGCAGCGGCCAACGGTTGAGCGACTCGGGCTGCGTGAAGCCCAGCAGCGTGTGCCGCGACAGGTCCGCCACCGACCGGGGCTTGCCCTGCGCCTCCAGATACGCCGGGCTGGCCAGCACGCGCAGGCGGCTGGTGCACAGCGGGCGCGCATGCAGGGTGGAGTCCCGCAAGGGGCCGATGCGGATGGCCACGTCGGTGCGCCGCGCCAGCAGGTCGATGTTGAGCTCGTCCGTGTCCAGCTCCAGCGTGATCTGCGGGTAGGCCTGGCGAAACGCAGGCACCAGCGGCACCACGGCGTGCAGCATGAAGGGGGTGGCGGCATTCACGCGCAGGCGGCCAGCGGGCTGCTGGCGGCGTGCGGCCATGTGCTCCTCGGCGTCATCGATGGACGCGAGGATGGCGCGCGTGCGGTGCAAGAAGGCCTGGCCCTCCTCTGTCAACTCGGTGCGCCGCGTGGTGCGGCGCAGCAGCGTGGTCTCCAGCTTCTTCTCCAACCGGCCCAAGGCCCGGCTGATGCCCGACACCGTCTGGCCCAACTGGTCCGCCGCTGCGGTGATGGAACCGCCATCGACCACGGCGACAAAGGCCTGCAGCTCTTCCAGGGTGGTCTTCATGGCGGACATCCTCGCTGATTGTTGATTTCAAATCAACAATTTATGGATTTAAACCCTATTTTTCTGCAAAGCTGAAGACCCGACACTTCCTCCCGTCCACAGAGGAGTGTTTCCATGCCCATTGCCTTGCTCGCGCTGACGCTCAGCGCTTTTGCCATCGGCACGACCGAATTCGTGATCGTTGGCCTGCTTCCCACCGTGGCGGCCGACCTCGCCATCAGCATCCCCTCGGCAGGCCTGCTGGTCAGCCTGTATGCCCTGGGGGTCGCCATTGGCGCCCCGGTGCTCACCGCACTCACCGGCAAGCTGCCGCGCAAGGCGCTGCTGCTGTCGCTGATGGCGCTGTTCACCGCTGGCAACCTGCTGGCCTGGCAGGCACCGAGCTACGAATCGCTGGTGGCCGCGCGCATCCTCACCGGCCTGGCGCATGGGGTGTTCTTTTCCATCGGCTCGACCATCGCCACCGGCCTGGTGCCGCGCGAGAAGGCGGCCAGCGCCATCGCCATCATGTTCACCGGGCTCACCGTGGCGCTGGTCACGGGCGTGCCGCTGGGCACCTTCATCGGCCAGCACTTCGGTTGGCGCGAGACCTTTCTGGCCGTCTCGGCCCTGGGCGTGGTCGCCTTCATCGGCAGCGCCGTCTTTGTTCCCAGCAACATGGCCCACACCCCGCCCGCCTCGCTGCTGCAGCAGGCCAAGGTGCTGGCCGAGCCGCGCCTGCTGCTGGTGTATGCCAAGACAGCCATCGGCTACGGCGGCACGTTCATTCCGTTCACCTTTCTGGCGCCCATCCTGACCGACATCTCAGGTTTCAGCGTGGGTGCCGTGGGCTGGGTGATGCTGGTGTATGGCGTGTCCGTGGCCATAGGCAACCTCTGGGGCGGCCACCTGGCCGACCGCTTGGGGCCCATTCCTGCGCTGCGCATCATCTTTGCGCTGCTGGCCGCCGTGCTGTTGGTACTGCAGTTCACCGCACCCTACCCGTGGCTGGCCCTGGGCACCGTGCTGCTGTGGGGTGCCGTGGCGTTTGGCAATGTGCCGGGACTGCAGGTGTATGTGGTCAAGCAGGCCGAACGCGTCACCCCGCAGGCAGTGGATGTCGCCTCGGGCCTGAACATCGCGGCCTTCAACCTGGGCATCGCGGGTGCGGCCTGGGCGGGTGGCCTGATCGTGACGCACCTGGGTCTGCGGCACACGCCGTGGATTGGAGCGCTGGTGGTGCTGGTGTCGTTGGCACTCACGCACTACAGCGGTGTTCTGGACCGGCGCAGCGGCATCCCTGTGCGCAGCAGCGGGCCGGTGCCCGTGGGGCACTGAAGCGCCCTTGCTCGCCACTGGTGCGGGGCCGGGACCGAGCCCCCAAAGGCGGCGGGCTGGCACCCGGAGCGCGCCACCTCGATAATGGGCCGATGCCCCGCACCACCCAACAACTGCATCCCCACCGCGAACCTGTTGCCACCCGCCCGGCTGCCACTGTGCTGCTGCTGCGCGATGCGCCCGGCCCGGAAGGTCTCGAAGTCCTCATGACCCGGCGCTCGGACAAGGCCAGCTTTGCGCCTGGCGCCTATGTGTTCCCCGGCGGCGGCATCGATGCGCAGGACGCCGTGCCCGCCACCCACGCCGCCGCCGACCGCCGCCCCGCACAAAGCGATCTTCACCTGACCCAGGCCATCGCCGCCATCCGTGAAAGCTTTGAGGAGCTGGGCGTGCTGCTGGCCCGTCACGCCGATGGCCGCATGGCCGACGCCACGGACATCGCAGCCATCGACCGCCAACAGCCCTTTGTGGCGCAATGCCAGGCCCGGGGCCTGCGGCTGGCGGCCGATGCTGTCTTTTTGCTAGCCCACTGGACGGCCGACCGCGACCTGGCGCGCCGTTTTGAGGTGCCCTTTCTGGTGGCCCGCATGCCCGAAGGCCAGGAGCCCGTGGCCGATGAGGCCGAGCAGTTCGAGCCGGTGTGGGTGCGCCCGGCCGATGCGCTGGCGCGGCACGAGGCGGGGCAGTTCTTCATGATCTTTCCCACCATCCGCACGCTGCAGCGCCTGGCAAAGTTTGCCAACACCCAGGCCGTGCTGGACGCCGTGGCGCACGAACAACCGCTGTGGGTGAGCTGCCCGCGCGCGGGCACGCTGGCGGGCAAAGAGGCCCGCTACATGGAAGACGAAATGCCGTTTGGCGAGCTGGCGCTGGTGTGCCCCGACGGCCAGATCGTGCACCCGCTGGACTGGCAGACCGAGCGCCCGGTGCCGCTGCTGCGCAACGTGCAACGACTCACGGCCCCCAACCCGGGCGTGATGACCGGCCCGGGCACCAACAGCTATCTGGTGGGCGACCCGGCCACGGGCTACATCGCCATCGACCCCGGCCCGGCCGATACCGACCACCTGGACAAACTCTGGCGCGCTGCGGGTGGCGATATCCGCATGATTGTCTGCACCCATTCGCATGCCGACCACTCACCAGGCGCTGCACCGCTTCAGGCGATGTGCGTGCAGGCGGGCAAACTCAAGCCGCCCATCCTCGGCCTGCCATCGGCGCCCACCGCGCGCGCCGCCAGCGAATTCACGCCGGATCGGCCACTACAAAATAATGAGCTACTCACGCTTGAAGGACAAGCGCAAGACGGCAAAATCACCCATACCCTGCAAGTGATCCACACCCCTGGCCATGCGGCCAACCACCTGTGCCTGCGGCTGGTGGAAGACGCACTGCTGTTCAGCGGCGACCACATCCTGAACGGCAGCACCACGGTGATCGACCCGCCGGACGGCAATATGGCCGACTACCTCGATTCGCTGGACCGGCTGCACGCGGTGTGCGCCGAACACGGCGTGGAATTCATCCTGCCCGCGCATGGGTATGTGCTCGGCGATGCACGCGGCGCCATTGCGCGCCTCAAGGCCCACCGGCTGGCGCGCGAAGCCAAGGTGCTGGCGGCCCTGCAGGCACTGCCACAGGGCAGCATGGAAGACTGGGTGCGCCACGCGTACGACGATGTGCCGCCGCGCATGTGGCCCGTGGCGCAGCGCTCGCTGCTGGCGCATGTGGAACGCATCCGTTCGCAACAACCCGGCAACAACTGAACATCAAGAACACCCAGACCCCATTCATTCAATGACCGAAAAAAACCCCGACCCCACCCACATCCGCCTGGCCAAACGTGTGGCCGAACAACTGAACTGCTCGCGCAGCACGGCCGAGCAATTCGTCGAAGGCGGTTTTGTGAGCGTGGACGGCCAGGTGGTGGAGGCCCCCGGCGCGCGCGTGCGCCCCGACCAGACCGTGACGGTGGCGCAGGACGCAAGCCTTTTGGAGCTGACACCCGTCACCCTGCTGTTGCACAAACCAGCGGGTTTTGAAGCAGGCCTGGGCCAGCCGGCCCCCGGCGGTAGCGCGCCACACCGCAGCCAGGCCAGCCGCAGCCAGGGCGCCACCCCGGCCACGTCGCTGCTGGAGATCGCCTCCCATCTGGCCGAAGACGCCTCGGGCATCCGCGTGCTGCAGCGCCACTTCAAGCAGCTCGAGTGCTTCACCCCCTTGCCCACCGAAGCCAGCGGGCTCGTGGTCTACACCCAGGACAAACGCATCGCGCGCAAGCTGGCCGAGGACATCGAGTCGCTGGAGCAGGAGTGCATCGTGGAGGTCCAAGGCGATATTGCACCCAATGGCCTGCAGCGTCTGTGCCATGGCCTCTCGTTCAACGGCCGCGCGCTGCCGCCCATCAAGGTGAGCTGGCAGAGCGAAACCAAGCTGCGCTTTGCGCTCAAGGGAATTCGCCCCGGCCAGATTCCGGCCATGTGCGACGCCGTGGGCCTCACGGTGGTAGCCCTCAAGCGCATTCGCATCGGCCGCGTACCGCTGTCCAAGGTGCCGGAGGGTCAGTGGCGCTATCTGCAGCCGTGGGAGAAGTTTTAACCCCCGTGTTGCTTCGTGCCTTCGCCCCCACGGAGGTGCTGGTGGGGCCGAGCCAGTGGCCAATGACGGGATTGGCAAAGCGATCGCCCCGCCAAATAGCTACCAAAAACATAGCTGCAAGCGCTTGATAGTCAAGCGCTAGAAGCCAATCTGGATTGATACATTCCGCCCTGAGCCGCTGCTACACTGCGCGACAAACAGGAGGGAGTTCATGAGCCAAGTTCCATCAGACGGCGCGGCGGGGCCGATGTCGACGTTCATGCCGATGAACATCGACGCCCACCCGCTCGAATTCACGGGCAGCGGGGGTGAGTATTTCCGGGTCTGGATCGTCAACGTGCTGCTCAGCATCGTCACGCTGGGCATCTACACCCCCTGGGCCCGGCGCCGCACGGCCCAGTATTTCTACAGCCACACCCTGGTGGCCGGCAGTCCCCTCGAATTCACCGCGCAGCAGCGCAAGATGGTGATGGGCTTTGTGCTGCTGATGCTGCTCACCATTGCCTACAACCTCGCCGCCAACACCGGGCAAGACACGGCCGTGGGCTTGTTCCTGCTGGGGGGTGCACTGCTGGCCCCCTTCATCTGGGGCAGCGCCATGCGGTTTCGCCTGGGGGCCACGCGCTGGCGCGGCCTGCGACTGCAGTTCACCGCCAGCTGGAAAGAGGTCTACGTTGCCAGTTGGCCCGTGTTTGCGCTGGCGCTGGTGTGGTTTGGCGTGTTCTTTGGCATGCAGATGCTGTCACCGGAGTTGGCCGATGCACTCCAGGCCGCTGAGGACGAAGTCCGCAAGCCGTCCATGCCCTCGTTCACACCCGCCATGGGGGGCCTGCTGCTACTGGGCCTGGTGCTGTCGGTGCTGTGTTTTATCCGCCTCGAATACAACTACAAGAGCCTGCTGGTGCTCAAGGCCCAGGTGGGCGCCGAGCGCGGCCGCTGGAAACCGGTGTACATGGACTTTGTCAAGGTCTGGCTGGCCACGGTGGCAGTGTTCATCCTTTGCGTGGTGGGCATCGCGGTGCTGATCGGCGTGCTCGCAGGCAGCTCCATCGCGTTGGTGGCCAGCCAGAGCAACCGCCTGGGGCTGTGGATGTTTGTGGTGATCATCGTGTCCATCGTGGCGGGCATCTTTTTGCTGATCCTGGCGTCAGCACCCGCCCGCGCCTACCGCGAGGCGCGCATGTTCCAGCTCCTGTGGAGCAACATCGGCGTGAGCCACGTGGCGCGCTTCAAATGCCAATTGAAGAGCGGCCGCTATGTGGGACTGCGCATCAAGAACATGCTGCTCACCTTGCTCACGCTGGGCCTCTACCGGCCGTTTGCACGGGTCAGCGAATACCGCATGAAGCTTGAATCCGTCACCCTGCACGTCAAAGGCGGCGTGAACCAGGTGGCGGGCGCCATGGCACGCCAGCAGCAGGGAGGGCTGGGCGATGCGCTGGCCGATGCGGCTGGCCTGGATCTCATCGGGTGAGCGTGCCCGCGCCTCTACATCCGGCCCTGATCTCCGGACGCTGGTTCGACGGCCGAAGCAGCCAGGCCCGGCCCGTGATGGTGGGCCTGCAAGCCACGCCGCGGGGGCCATCGCTGGTGCTGCACCCACTCTCGCAGCCGGGGGCCGAGCCCGTGGTTTTTGCCTGGACGGAAGTCGGCTGGCCCGAAGCCTGGAACAGGCGCAAGCCTCAGCCCCTCGTGGTCGTTGACTTGCGCGACCACGGCAGTGTGGAGATCGACGCCGTGGCCGCCTGGCGTGCCGCGCTGGCGGCTGCTGGCGAGCGCCCGGGCATCGCGCAGCGCATGCAGACCCGCTGGCCCGTGCTGCTGGGCGTGACGGCCGCTGCCATCCTGGGCATCACCCTGTTCTACCGCTACGGCACGCCCTGGGCCGCCACCCAGCTCACGCGTTTTGTCCCCCTCGGCTGGGAGACCAGCGTAGCCGAGAACGTACTCAAGCAGATGGACGATGGCACCTTGAAACCCAGCAAGCTGCCCAAGGAACGGCAGGCTCAGCTGAAGGCCCGATTTGATGCGATCGCTCAGCAAACGCCCGCCACACATCACCGCTACCCCGGCTATCGCCCGCCACTGACACTGGAGTTCCGCTCCGGCATGGGCGCCAATGCCTTCGCGCTGCCCGGTGGCAAGATTGTGATGACCGACGGCATCGTGAAAGCCGCCGCCGACAAGGGCCTGCCCGACGATGCCCTGGTGGGCGTGCTGGCGCATGAGATCGGCCATGTGGTGCAGCGCCACACCACGCGCATGGTGGTGCAGCAGGGTGTACTCCACATGGGGCTGGGACTGGCGCTGGGCGACGTGTCGGGCATCGTCTCCACCGGCGCTTCATTGCTGACCGGCCTGGCCTACAGCCGCAGCCACGAGCGCGAGGCCGACTGCTTCGCCATCGCTGCCATGGCCCAGGCAGCCCTGCCCACGGCGCCCATGGGCCAGCTGCTGCTGGCGATTGCACGCGACGCAGACGAGGACAGCAACACCCAGAAAAAGGACCCGGCCCAAGGCACCGCTGCCGGCGCACCCACACCCCAACCCGGGGCCAGCGCGCCTGACGCCACGCGCCAACGCAAGACAGCCCAGGAGGTCGAATCGCACCCTGTCTGGTCGTTGTTGAGCAGCCACCCAGACACCGTGGAGCGGGCGACAGAGCTGGAACGGGGGCATGCGCCCCACTGCACAAAGGGCTGAACACACCGCGCAGCAGGGCCGGTGTGCCCGAAGCCCGCTTCACATGCGGGCCGGAAAAAATAAAGTGTGAAGCGCGCCGATAAGCCGGATTCTGTGCACCACGGTTGCCCGCAGTGTGACCGCCATTAATCTGGGCCGGGTGTTGCCACCACGGCTCGGTGCTACCTACCCGCCAACTCTGCGGAACCACATCAACGTTGGCCTACTTGGTATTGCTGCGCGTAGAGATTGCCCGTTTCACCCAAGTCGCGTTCCGCGCCTTGGGTGGCTATGGGGCTTCAGGCTTGCGCCTGAGCGTCTGGCTTGCGCCAGCCGTTGCCAGCTTGCGCTGGCACCCCATAGAACACCCTTGGTGGCTGAAAACGACCTGACTCGTCTCTGTTGCTCTGATCCTCACCTCACGGTGGGCAGCCGTTAGCTGCTACGCTGTCCTGTGCAGTCCGGACGTTCCTCCAGTGCCTGGTTTCCCAGATTGCACCAGCGGCGGTCTGGCGCGCTTCACAGGCAGGATTATCGCCCAGTGCTGAGGGGCCAGCACCCCATCGGATCGAAACCCACCCAATCCGTGAGTGGGCATCCGCATCGGCCAGCCCCATGTGCTGCGTCCGGATATCCATATAGCCAAGGCCGCAGAACAACTGGTTCAGAATGCGCGTCATCCCCTCTTTGCCCTTCACAGGAGACGCCATGAAAGTTGACAACATTCTGCAGACCATCGGCAACACGCCCCACGTGCGCATCAACCGCCTGTTTGGCCCGGCCGCCAACGTGTGGGTGAAGTCCGAGCGCAGCAACCCCGGTGGCTCCATCAAGGACCGCATTGCCCTGGCCATGGTGGAAGACGCGGAAAAATCCGGTGCACTGCAGCCCGGCGGCACCATCATCGAGCCCACCAGCGGCAACACCGGCATTGGCCTGGCATTGGTGGCGGCCGTCAAGGGCTACAAGCTGATTTTGGTAATGCCAGACAGCATGAGCATCGAACGCCGCCGCCTGATGCTGGCCTATGGTGCGCAGTTCGACCTGACCCCGCGCGAAAAGGGCATGAAGGGCGCGATTGCCCGCGCGCAAGAGTTGCAGGCGCAAACGCCGGGCTCCTGGGTTCCGCAGCAGTTTGAGAACCCGGCCAATATTGACGTGCACGTGCGCACCACGGCGCAGGAAATCCTGGCGGACTTCCCTGAAGGCCTTGATGCGCTGATCACCGGCGTGGGCACGGGCGGCCACATCACGGGCGTAGCGCGGGTGCTCAAGGCCCAATTTCCCCATCTCAAGGTGTTTGCGGTGGAGCCTTCGGCGTCGCCCGTGATCTCGGGCGGCGCACCATCGCCCCACCCCATCCAGGGCATTGGTGCCGGGTTTATCCCCAAGAACCTGGACACCAGCCTGCTCGACGGCGTGATCCAGGTCGATGCCGAACCGGCCCGTGAATACGCCCGCCGCTGTGCACGCGAAGAGGGCATGCTGGTGGGCATTTCGTCGGGCGCCACACTGGCCGCCATTGCGCAAAAACTGCCGGAGCTGCCCGCAGGCGCCAAGGTGCTGGGCTTCAACTACGACACCGGCGAGCGTTATCTGTCGGTGGAGGGATTCCTCCCGGCCTGAAGACGCACCGCAGCAAGCGCGGCACATCGTCTTGTGTGAATGGGGCCCTGGTGGCCCCATTTTTTTCGTCCTCTGCTGCACAAACCAACGGCCAGCCGTCCTACAGCGGCAGCGCCGTGCGGCGGAAACAATCGTCTCACTCTTCGCCCCGCCTATGGTGGCGCGAGTGCGAAGGGCCACAACAACGATTGTTTGACTGCCCATGGCCACCACCACCGCTACCGACCCCCAGCCCATTGCGTTCAAGGTGCTCACCGTGAACGTGCACAAGGGCTTCACCACATTCAACCGGCGTTTCATGCTGCATGAACTGCGTGACGCCGTGCGCAACGTAGCGGCCGACCTGGTGTTTTTGCAAGAGGTACAGGGCACGCACCACCGGCACGCCAGCCGCCTGGCCAATTTTCCGCAGGTGCCGCACTACGAGTTTCTGGCAGACACCATCTGGTCGCAATATGCCTACGGCCGCAATGCGGTGTATGACAACGGCGACCACGGCAATGCGCTGCTGTCCAAGTTCCCCATCACGCGCTACGAGAACCACGACATCTCGATCAGCGGTCCAGAGCGGCGCGGCATGCTGCACTGCGTGTTGCAGCCGCCAGGGCACCATTTGCCGGTGCATGCCATCTGTGTGCACCTGGGGTTACAAGAGTCACATCGGCAGCAACAGCTCCAGCGCGTGTGCGACCTGGTGCGCACCTTTCCCGCCAACGAGCCCGTGGTGCTGGCGGGTGACTTCAACGACTGGCGCCACCGCGCCCACGAGGTGCTGCGCCGTGAGGTGGGGCTGCACGAGGTGTTTGTGCAGGCCTTTGGGCGTGCGGTGCGCACGTTCCCGGCGTCGATGCCACTGCTGGCGCTGGACCGCATCTACGTGCGCAATGCCTCTGTTCATTCGCCGCTGACGCTGCCCAAGAAGCCGTGGGACAAGTTGTCGGACCATGCCCCCCTGGCTGCGGAGATCTTGTTATGAAGCGCCCGTTTCGCGCGCCCCGTTCGTCGCGGTGGGTGCCTGGCAACCACTTCGATCTGCTCGAAAACGGCGAGGAATTTTTCCCGCGCGTGTTCAACGCCATTGCCCAGGCCCGGCGGGAGGTGATGCTGGAAACGTTCATCCTGTTTGACGACAAGATCGGCCAAGAACTGCACAGCGCTTTGCTGCAGGCCGCACAGCGCGGTGTCGAGGTGCATGTGCTGGTGGACGGCTTCGGCTCGCCCGATCTGTCGGACCAATATGTAGGCAGTCTGGTGGAGGCCGGCGTTCAGTTTCGGGTGTTTGACCCGGGCCGCACCTTCATGGGACAGCGGCTGAACGTGCTGCGCCGCATGCACCGAAAAATTGTGGTGGTGGACGGCGAGCTGGGCTTTATTGGCGGCATCAATTACTCGGCCGACCACGTGGCCGACTTTGGGCCCGAGGCCAAGCAGGACTACGCGGTGCAGGTGCGCGGGCCCATCGTGGCGCAGATGCACCATTTCACGCGCGCGGCAGTGCTGGACCGCGCCGAGCACAAGCGGCATCGGGCCGCCGCTGACACGGGGCGCCCGCATGCAGGCACCGCCCATGCCATGTTTGTCACGCGCGACAACCAGCACCACACCAGCGACATCGAACGCCACTACCGCGTGGCGTTGCGGGCTGCGCGCAGCCGGGTAGTGATTGCCAACGCGTATTTCTTCCCCGGCTACCGATTTATCCGCGAGATGCGGCGCGCCGCCAAACGCGGGGTGGATGTGCGGCTGATTTTGCAGGGCCAGCCCGACATGCCCATCGTGAAGACAGCGGCCAGCCTGCTGTACGACCACCTGCAACGCGCAGGGGTGCGGGTGTATGAATACTGCGACCGCCCGCTGCATGGCAAGGTGGCGCTGGTGGACGACAACTGGTCTACCGTGGGCTCCAGCAACCTCGACCCGCTGAGCCTGTCGCTGAACCTGGAGGCCAACGTGATCATCCAGGACCGCGCGTTCAACGCCCAGCTGCACCGCCGCTTGTCGCACCTGATGGACCATAGCTGCAAACAGATCGAAGCGGCTTCGCCCAGCCGTTGGGACGGGCTGCGCGTGGTGCGCAGCTACGCGGTGTTTCACCTGATGCGGTGGTTTCCCGCCTGGGCCGGCTGGCTGCCCAAGCACGAGCCCACGATCACACTGGCCAAACCGGGCGCCGCCGTCGCGGCCTCCGCCGAGCCCTCCAGCAGCCCGGCCACCTGACAGCCCCTGGACGACCTCCCATGGCCCACCCCACGCTGCTCGCGGACACCGACACCCTCGCCGACGCCAAGGCACCAGCGGCGCGCGGCCATACCGCTCGCGGCTGGCGCAACTGGCCGCAGCAGGCCTGGTGGCCGTGGGCAACCCGGGGGGTCGCAGCCGCATTTTTTGTGGTGGTGGCAGGCCTTATTTTTCGGCAGGCGCGCACGGTGGACTGGCCCGCCGTGCTGCAGGCCGTGCGCGACCTGCCCACCATGGCGCTGGCAATGGCGGGCGGGCTGGCGTTGCTGAGCCATTTCACCTATGGCACCTTCGACTGGGTAGGCCGCTATTGCAGCGGCCACCGGTTACCGCGCGCCACCACGCTGGGTATTGCCATGACGAGTTACCCGTTCACCCTGAACCTGGGTTCGCTGATCGGCGGGGTGGGTGTGCGCTACCGCCTGTATGCGCGGCGCGGTGTGGACCCCGGCACTATCGGCCAGGTGGTGGGTACCAGCATCTTGACGAATTGGGTCGGTTACCTGCTGCTGGCGGGCGTGCTGGCCTGGCTTTGGCAACCGCCCACCGTGGCGGGATGGGCGGTCAACACATGGCAATGGCGCCTGGGCGGCACTGTTGTGGGCAGTCTCGCACTGGCGTACACCGGGCTGTGCGCACTGCGCAAGGGCCGTGCGCTCACACTGCGTGGCCACGAATTTCCGCTGCCCCGCTGGCCGGTGGCGCTGTGGCAGGTGGCGGTGTCCGCGTCCAACTGGATGCTGATGGGTGCCGCGCTGTGGATGGTGTTGCAAGCCCAGGTCAGTTACCCCGCCGCCCTGGCCACCGTGCTGCTGGGTGCCGTGGCCGGGCTGGTGCTGCGCGTGCCTGCTGGCCTCGGCGTGCTGGAGGCCGTGGGCGTGGCGCTGCTGGCCACCGAGGCGCTGGGGCAAGAAGAAGTGCTGGCCGCGCTCCTGGCCTACCGGGCGCTGTATTACTTCGGGCCGCTGGTGCTGGCCATGGTGGCCTTGGGCAGCGCAGAGCTGCGCTGGCGCAACCGGGCGGGGCCTCCGACAGAGGCTTTGCCTAAAATATAAGCAAAAAGTGCCGTAATCGCCCGTCCATCAAGCGCAAGCAGCTATCATTTTTGCACATCAGAACCCGCAAGCCCGGGCCATCACTGGGGCATCGGCCCATACGCGGCCAGGAACGCGGCCACCGCACGCTGCACCGTGTCATTGATTTGCGCATCGGCCACCGGCCCCAAGGTCTGAAACAGAAACCGGTCGAGCCATTCGGCCTCCAGCAGACCGCGCAGGTGCAGTGCCGCAATGTGGGCATCGGCCTGGCGCAAATGCCCGGCATCCATGGCCTGCTGCAAAAACACCGCGGTCGCCGCTTCATTGCGCACGGGTCCGAGTTCGTAGCACTTTTGGCCCAGTTCCGAGCGGCTGGCCTCCGACACGATCAATCGGCGCATGGCCTGGACCTGGGGCGAGTACAGCAAGGTGAGCAAGCCGCGGCCAAACTTTTCCAGGGCCAGGGTGATGTCGGTGAACGAGGCGTCCAGCGCCTCCAGCGTGGACTGGAACTCGGCCTCGGTGGCCTCAAACACCACGGCCGAGAACAACTCTTCTTTGGACGCAAAGTAGTTGTACAGCGTGGCCTTGGAATATCCCAGGCGCTCGCAGATGGCGGCCATGGTGGCCCGCTCAAACCCCGTTTCCTGAAAAACCTCTGCGGCGGCATCCAGGATGGCTTGGCGTCTTATCTCGGTTTTTGCCCGCACGTCAACTCCTTTATTTTTGAACCAGCCGGTTCAGTTTAGCTTGATTTTCGACAATCGCAAAGGTAAACTAAACCGATCAGTTCAGTTAAATGGAGTCTTGATGCGTCAACCCAGCACGCCACCGTCGCCCGCCTTGCGCAGGCTGCGCACGCCCCGCCACCTGCCCCTCCTCGGGGCAGTTTTGTTTTTGGCCGGGTGCGCCCAATTGCCCGACCTGGGCGCCTCCCCACAGCCGAAGTCGGCCGACGCATTCCAGAGCGCCCGGTCGCTGACGGCTCCGCTGGCGCAATGGCCCGCGCAACAGTGGTGGACGGCCTACGGCGACACCCAGCTGGATGCCCTGATCGCCGAAGCGCTGGCCGACGCACCCGATCTGGCCGCAGCAGCCGCGCGCCTGCAACGCGCCGATGCCGTGGTGCAAATCGCTGGCGCGGCCAACCGCCCCCAGCTCAGCGCCAACGCCTCCATCAGCGAGGACAAGCTGAGCTACAACCACCTCACGCCCCGCGCGATGACGCCCTCGGGCATGAACGACTACGGCCGCGCGACGCTGAACCTGCAGTGGGAGCTAGACTTCTGGGGCAAGAACCGCTCGGCACTGGCGGCGGCCACGTCCGATGTGCACGCCAGCCAGGCCGAGCTGGCCCAGGCACGCCTTTGGCTCGCCTCGGGCGTGGCCGCCCACTATGCGGAACTGAGCCGCCTGTACGCCAACCGCGACACCGCCGACAAGGCGGTCGCCATTCGCGCCAAGACAGCGGGCCTGTTCTCAGAGCGGCTGGACAACGGCCTGGAAAACCGGGGCGGCCTGCACAACGCACAGGCCCGCCTGGCCATGGCCGAAGGTGAGTTGCTGGCGCTGGACGAGCAGATCGCGCTGCAACGCAACCGCCTCGCTGCCCTGCTGGGCGCGGGGCCGGACCGGGGCCTGACGATCACGCGCCCCAGCCTGAAGCTCGACCGCGCCTTTGGCCTGCCCGCCGAACTCTCGGCCGACCTGCTCGGTCGCCGGCCCGACGTGGTCGCCGCACGGTGGCGCGCCGAGGCACAGTCGCGCCGCATCGACCAGCAAAAGGCCGAGTTCTATCCCAACGTCAACCTGTCGGCACTGGTGGGTGTGCAATCGCTGGGGCTGGACATACTGACCAAGGGCGGCTCCGGCATTGCGGGCATTGGCCCGGCGATTTCGCTGCCCATCTTCAGCGGCGGGCGCCTGCAAGGAGCGCTGCGGGGCGCCCATGCGGCCTATGGCGAAGCCGTGGCCGCGTACAACACCACCGTGGCCCGTGCGCTGCAGGACGTGGCCGACAACGCCATCAGCCAGAAGGCGTTGGGCGAGCGCCTCCTGAAGGTGCAACAAGCCGTGGACGCCGCGAGCCAAGCGCACCGCGTCGCCAACAACCGCTACGAAGGCGGATTGGCCACCTACCTCGAGGTGCTGACCGCCGAAGACGCACTGCTGGGCGCGCTGAGCGCCCAGACCAACCTGCACTCGGCGTCGTTCACGCTGGACATCGGCCTGCAGCGGGCGCTGGGCGGGGGCTACCAACAGCCCGACGTCATCGCCAAAAAGTAAGCACCCCGCTGCCCACCCCCTTCTTTCGATCCAGGAATCTCCATGTCTGAAAACAACACCTCTGCCAGCGCCGACGCCCTGAACAAAAAAAACCGCAACATCCGCCTCGCCGCCCTGGGGGGCGTGGTGGTGCTGGCCGCCGCCGGGTCCACCGCGTACTGGAAGCTGCACGCGTCGCACTACGTCTCGACCGACAACACCTACGCCGCTGCCGAAGTGGCGCAGATCACACCCGCCGTAGGCGGCACCGTGCTGGAAGTGAACGCGAGTGACACCCAGGCGGTCAAACAAGGCGATGTGCTGCTGGTCATCGACCCGACCGACGCCCAGCTGGCCGTGGCGCAGGCCAAGGCAGAGCTGGACCGGGCCGAGCGCCGCGTGAAAAGCCTGATGGCCAACGACAACAGCCTGTCCGCTCAAATCAGCGCACGCGCGGCCGACGCCCAGCGCGCCACCGCCCAGTTGGCTGCGGCGCAGGCGGACTTCGAACGCGCCAAGGTCGATCTCCAACGCCGCCAGGCGCTGGTCGCCTCGGGTTCAGTCTCGGGCGACGAACTGACGCGGGCCAAGAATGGCTTTGACGCCGCCACCGCACAACTGGCCGCCGCCAAGGCCAGCGCGGCACAGGTGACGGCCAACCAGCGTTCGGCCGTGGCCGCCAAAGAAGCCAATGCGGCCCTCATCAGCAACAGCACCGTGGAGACCAACCCCGAAGTGGCCGCAGCCCGCGCCCGGCTGGACCAGGCCGAGGTGAACCTGGCGCGCACCGTGGTGCGCGCACCACTCGACGGTGTGGTGGCCAAACGCATGGTGCAGCTGGGCCAGCGCGTGCAGCCCGGCGCGCCCCTGATGGTGGTGGTGCCGGTGAACGACATCTACGTGGAAGCCAACTTCAAGGAAGTGCAGCTGGAAAAGGTGCGCATCGGCCAAGCGGTGAAACTCCACGCCGACATCTACGGCAAGGCGGTGACCTACCAAGGCGTGGTCGAAGGATTCTCGGGAGGCTCCGGCGCAGCGTTTGCAGCCATTCCGGCACAGAACGCCACCGGCAACTGGATCAAGGTGGTGCAGCGCCTGCCGGTGCGCGTCAAGCTCGACGCGGCCGAGCTGCAGGCCCATCCGCTCAAGATCGGCCTGTCGATGAGCGCCGAGATCGATACCCGCACGGGCGGTCAACAGGCCGCCGCCGCTGCCTCCGCTGACACCCAACGCACCGCAGCGCAATAAGCGGGGGTTCCACCATGAGTCAAGCGACAACGGCGCCCGGCGCGCCAGGAGTGCCCCTGGGCCGCGATGGCGGCATTGCGCCGCTCAGCGGCCCCATGCTGGTGCTGGCCGCGCTGATGCTGGCCTCGGCCAACTTCATTGCGGTGCTCAACATGACCATCGCCAACGTGGCAGTGCCCAACATCGCGGGCGCCCTGGGCGCAGCCGCGAGCCAGGGCACCTGGGTCATCACGTCCTTTGCAGTGGGCGAGGCCATCACGGTGCCTTTGACCGGCTGGTTTGCTGCGCGCTTTGGCGCGGTGCGCGTGTTCGTCGTGTCCATGGTGCTGTTCGGCATCTTCTCCATCTTGTGCGGCCTGTCCACCTCGATTGGCATGCTGGTGGTGATGCGCGTGTTCCAGGGCCTGAGCGGTGGCCCGCTGATGCCGCTGTCGCAAACGCTGATGCTGCGCATCTTTCCCAAGGACAAGGCGGGCGCGGCCATCGGCATCTGGTCCATGACAACGCTGATCGCACCCGTGGTCGGCCCCATCCTGGGCGGCTGGCTGGTGGACGATTTCACCTGGAACTGGGTGTTCTTGATCAACGCCCCCATTGCCATCGGCTTTGGCCTGCTGACCTGGAAGGTGCTCAAGCACTACCAGGATGCACCGGTACGCAACCCCTTCGACAAGGTCGGGTTGATGCTGCTGCTGGTCTGGGTGGTGGCCTTACAACTGGTGCTCGATGAAGGCAAGAACCTGGACTGGTTCGCGTCCAGTCAGATCGTGGCGCTGACCTGTATCGCCGTGGTGGGTTTTGTGGCCTTCCTGATCTGGGAACTGCACGAGAAACACCCGGTGGTCGATTTGCGGGTGTTCCGCCACCGCGGCTTCAATGCGGCGGTGCTGACGGTCAGCGTGGCCTATGCGGCCTTCTTCGGTGTGAGTGTGCTGACCCCCCTGTGGCTGCAAAGCTTCATGGCCTACACCGCCACCGACGCCGGCCTGGCGACCGCGTGGACCGGGGTAACTGCATTGTTGGTGGCGCCCTTGGTGGCATCCAGCAAACGGGACCCGCGTGCGCTGGTGTTTGTGGGCGTCATGTGGATGGCATTGGTCACCCTGTGGCGCACCTTCGCCAACAGCGACATGGCGTTCTGGGACATCGCCATCCCGCTGGCGGTGATGGGCTTTGCGCTGCCGTTCTTCTTCATCCCCACCACCGGCATCGCCCTGGGGAGCGTGGAAGAGCGCGAGATGGATTCGGCCGCCGGGCTGATGAACTTTCTGCGCACTTTGTCCGGCGCGTTTGCCACCTCGGTGGTGACCACCGTCTGGGCCAACCAGACCACACGCAACCATGCGGAGCTGGTCGGCCTGGCCGACCGCGACGGCAGCGTGCACCACATGCTGACCCAGTCGGGTGCGCCACCCGACACAGCCACGCAGGTGGTGGACTTCATGATCACGTCGCAAAGCGGCATGTTGTCCACCAACCAGGTCATGACCGGCATCGCCGTGATGTTCTTCATCGCGGCCGCCATCATCTGGATCGCGCCCAAACCCACACGCACCATCGAGCCGGGCGCGGGCGGGCATTGAACCCGGGGAAGGACCGAAGGTGCTCGCACCTTCGCGGATCCCGGTAGCTGTGTGCCGATAAGGGTGGAGCCGGTAAAATCCGGCCTCACCCATTGCCCACCGCCCGATAACCACGGGCCTGCAAAAATGATCCGCCTTTCCGAAATCCGGCTGCCCTTCACTGTGGCCGAAGCCCCCGAGGCGCCCCTGCGCGCCGCTGCCACCACCCTCCTGGGCCTGGCAGACACCGATATCGCCCACCTGCAAGTCTTCAAGCGCAGCTTTGATGCGCGCAAGGCCGACCTGCTGGCGGTGTACATCGTGGACATCACGCTCGCGCAGCCTGAATGTGAAGCCGCCCTGCTGGAACAGTTCGCCAGCAACCCCCACATCCAACCCACGCCCGACATGGCCTGGCACCCCGTGGGCCAGGCCCCGGCCGACCTGCCCCTGCGCCCCGTGGTGGTGGGCTTTGGCCCCTGCGGCATTTTTGCGGCACTGGTGCTGGCGCAGATGGGCTTCAAGCCCATCGTGCTGGAGCGCGGCAAACCCGTGCGCGAGCGCACCAAGGACACCTGGGGCCTGTGGCGCAAGCGCGAGCTGCATGCCGAGAGCAATGTGCAGTTTGGCGAAGGCGGCGCAGGCACCTTCAGCGACGGCAAGCTCTACAGCCAGATCAAGGACCCCCGCCACCTGGGCCGCAACGTGATGAACGAGTTCGTCAAGGCGGGCGCGCCCGAAGAAATTTTGTACGTCGCGCACCCGCACATCGGCACGTTCAAGCTGGTGAAGGTGGTGGAGAACCTGCGCGAGCAGATCATTGCGCTGGGTGGCGAGATCCGCTTTGAGCAGCGTGTGACGGACGTGATCGTCGAAGACACAGGAGAAAGCCGCCATCTGCGCGGCCTGAAGGTGCTGAACCAGGCCACCGGCGAAACCACTGATCTGCGCGCCGACCACGTGGTGATGGCGCTGGGCCACAGCTCGCGCGACACCTTCGCCATGCTCTACCAGCGCGGTGTGGCCATGGAGGCCAAGCCGTTTTCCATCGGCTTTCGCATCGAACACCCGCAGGGCGTGATTGACCGCGCCCGCTGGGGCCGCCACGCGGGCCACCCGCTGCTGGGCGCGGCCGACTACAAGCTGGTGCACCACGCCGCCAACGGCCGTGCGGTGTACAGCTTTTGCATGTGCCCCGGCGGCACCGTGGTGGCCGCCACCAGCGAACCGGGCCGCGTGGTGACCAACGGCATGAGCCAATACTCGCGCAACGAGCGCAACGCCAATGCGGGCATGGTGGTGGGCATTGACCCCCGCGACTACCCCACCGATGCCACGGCGTTTGAAACCCACCTGGGCAGCACCTATGGTGTCGAAGCACAGGCTGCCAACAGCTTTCACCCCCTTGCAGGCCTGGTGCTCCAGCGCCAGCTGGAATCCAATGCCTATGTGCTGGGCGGGCGTGACTACAGCGCGCCGGGCCAGCTGGTGGGCGACTTCATTGTGGGCAAGCCGTCCACCGAACTGGGCGGGGTGGAGCCCTCGTACAAGCCCGGTGTGGCCCTGGGTGACCTGCACGCGGCCCTGCCCGGCTACGCCATCGAGGCGCTGCGCGAGGCGCTGCCCGTGTTCGGCCGCAAGATCAAAGGTTTTGACATGCACGACGCAGTGCTGACGGGCGTGGAGACACGCACCTCGTCACCGCTCAAGATCGGGCGCGACGAAACGCTGCAGAGCCTGAACACCGCCGGCTTGTACCCGGCCGGCGAAGGCGCCAGCTATGCGGGCGGCATCCTGTCGGCCGGGGTGGATGGCATCAAGGTGGGCGAAGCGGTGGCCCGAAACCTTCTCGGCACAGCAGGCTGACCAGCAGCGGTGAAGAGCGGGTCAGCCGCCCCGCTCACTTGCGCTGCAAAAAGTCCACCGCCAGTGCGGCCAACGTGCGCGCGCCCACGGGCAGCTGGTCTTCGTCGATGTCGAACAGCGGCGAGTGGTTGGACGGTGCGGTCTTGAAGTCCTTGTCCTTGGGCGGCGCGCCCAGGAAGAAAAAGAAACCCGGGGCCACCTTCTGGAACTCGGAGAAGTCCTCCGAGCCACTCACCTTGGGGATGATCATGGCCTTGCCACCCACCGCCAGCTTGAGCGCAGGCAGCGACGCCGCCGTCAGCTCGGCAGGGTTGGTGGTCACCGGGTAGGCCACGGGGCCAAACACCACCTTGGCCTTGGCGCCGCTGGAGATGGCAATGGACTCGGCGGTGGTCGTGATGCGTTTCAAGGCCTCCTGGCGCATGCCTTCGTCAAACGTGCGCAGCGTGCCCAGCAGCTCCACGTTGTCGGGGATGATGTTGTAACGCGTGCCGCCCTGGATGGAGCCGATGGTGATGACTGCGGGCTCATTGCTGATGTTGAGCTGGCGGCTGACCACGGTCTGCAGGCCCAGCACGACCTGGCTCGCGGCCACCACAGGATCTACGGCGTTCCAGGGCGACGAGCCGTGGCCGCCCCGGCCTTCGACCAGGATCTTGAGGCTGTCGGAGCCCGCCATCAAAGGCCCACTGCGGTAGCCCACCACGCCTGAAGGCAGGTTGGCGGTGATGTGCAGCCCATAGATGGCCTGCACGTCTTTCAACGCGCCCTCCTCCACCATGGCCTTGGCACCAAAGCTGGGGACTTTGCCGGTCGCGTCGGGCTCCACCGGCGCGCCTTCCTCGGCGGGCTGGAAGATGAACTTGATGGTGCCGGGCAGCTGCGCCTTCATGCCCGCCAGCGCCTCGGCCGCACCCATGAGCATGGCCGTGTGCGCATCGTGACCACAGGCGTGCATCACCGGCACCTCCTTGCCCAGGTAGTTGGACTTGACCTTGCTCGCAAAAGGCAGGCCGGTGTTCTCGGGCACAGGCAACGCGTCCATGTCGGCGCGCAGGGCCACCACTTTACCCGGCAGGCCGCCCCGCAGCGTGCCCACTACACCGGTGCCGCCGACGTTGGTCTGCACTTCCATGCCGAGCTTTTTCAGGTGCTCGGCCACCAGCTTGGCGGTGCGCACCTCCTGGCCCGAGAGTTCAGGGTGGGCGTGGATGTCGCGGCGCCAGCTGACCATCTTGGGGACCACCTTGTTCACGGCGGTGTCGATGGCCTGAAGACCCGCCGCGTCCAGCGCCTGGGCCTGGGCCGAAGAAGCGAAGGCCAGGCCGCTGACGAGCAGGCTGGCGGCCCACGAAATGGCAGAGAGGGGTTTGTGCATGAACAGATCCGTGCGGTGAATGACAACAATAAAAGGAAGGAGGCCAACAAAACGCACATTCATGCTAAGACCCCAAGCCCTTTTGGATGCAAGCGAAAATGGCCATCCACAGAGCCAATATCGCCATGCCACCTTCTTCTGCACCGTCCACAACGACCCCGGTTTTTCGCATCGACATCCCGCTGCTGCCCGAATCCGCACTGGGCAATGCGCTGCAGTTCATCGACCTGCTGCGCAGCGCCAACCTGCTGGCGGGTCTGCGCGGGGGAGCGGGCACCCCCCGCCTGGGCTGGCGCCTGCTGGATGCCGATGGTCAGCCTTTGGCGCCGATGCCTGGCCCTCTGGCGGCATACACACAGTCCCCCACGGCAGCCACCGAGGGACCCGCTTTCGCTTGGTTCATCCCCTCATTCCATGCCGCAGACATTCCCGCCATTCGCAGCGTGGCCACGCGCCACCGCGCGCTTTCCCGGCGGATCGGCATTGCACTCGATGCGGGGCAGAAAGTGCTGACACTGGGCAATGGCGCCTGGCTGGCGGCGCAGAGCGGGCGGCTGCGCGACCATCAGGCCAGCCTGCCATGGTTCTACATTGCCGGCTTCGAACGCGACTTTCCCGAGATCGCGCTCACTCTGGGGGAAGACTTCGTCGACGACGGCCCCTGGCTCAGCTGCGCACTGCCGCACAGCCTGGGAGACATGGCCGTGGCCCTGGTGCGCCACGCCCTGGGTGACGGGCTGGCCCAAGCCTGCGCCAGCGTGCTTCGGCCCGACCACGAACGTGCCCGGGCCGCGCTGCAAGCCAACGCGCAGCAGCACATCCCGGCCACACGCGACAGCACACTGGCGCGCGCAATGGCCTGGATGGAAGCCCACCTGGACGAGCCCTATTCGCTGGCCCGGCTGGCCGAAGCCGCAGCCGTGAGCACGCGCACGCTGCTGCGGCATTTTCAGCAAGAGCTGTCGCAGTCGCCGCTGGACCACCTGCACAGCCTGCGCTGCGCACGCGCCAAGGTCCTGCTGGAAGTGACGCTGGAGAGCGTACCCAGCATCGCAGTGGCTTGTGGTTACGCCGACCCGGCGGCTTTCCGGCGCATCTTTGTACGCCACACCGGCATGCCACCGGGCGAGTACCGACAGCGCCACACGCTGCGAGCCCCCCGGCGGCGCTGGCGGGTAGATATGGGGACCTAGCGCGCTCTGTCTGCATTACAAAAAAAAGCCCGCGCCCACGCAGCCACAGCCCCTTGATCTGCATCAACACCCGCCCGGGGCATGTTGCAACACTGGAAAGCCCTGCGCTTTTTTGCCCTAAGAGGCGCATCTGCCTTTGTTCGCGCGCATTGCGCACCGCCAGGAGAAGCCCATGTCCACCCCGTCTTTGCCCAGCGCGTCCCCCAGCGCTTCCGCAAGTCTCGCCCAACGGCTCGGCCTGATCGGCGCCCTGGTGGCGCTGCTGGCGGTGCTGGCATTGCCCACGCCAGCCGGGTTGCCGGTGGCGGGGCAGACCATGTTGGCCATCCTGGCGTTCGCCGTGGTGGTCTGGATGACCGAGGCACTCGAATATTCAGTGAGTGCGGTGGTGATCGCCGCGCTGATGGTGTTTTTGCTGGCTTTTGCGCCCAGTGTAGCCAAGCCCGACGGCGCCGACATGGGCACGGGCGCTGCGCTGAGCCTGGCGCTCTCGGGTTTTGCCAACAGTGCCGTGGCGCTGGTGGCCGCAGCCTGCTTCATCGCGTCAGCCATGACGGCCACGGGGCTGGACCGGCGCATTGCACTCACCGTGTTGTCCAAGGTGGGGGCAAAAACCCACCACATCGTGATCGGAGCCATGGTGGTGGGGTTTCTGCTGTCGTTCATCGTGCCCAGTACCACGGCCCGTGTAGCCTGCCTCATGCCGATCATGATGGGCTTTGTGCTGGCCTTCAAGGTGGATCGCAAGAGCCGCTTTGCCGCGCTGCTGGTCATCACCACGGCACAGACCGCCAGCCTCTGGAACGTGGGCATCAAGACCGCTGCTGCCCAGAACATGGTGGCCATAGGGTTCATCGAAAAGCAACTGGGCGCGCAGATCACCTGGGGAGAATGGTTTGTGGCCGCCGCCCCATTTGCAGCGCTGATGACGGTGGCGCTGTTCTTCATCATGACGCGCATGATGAAGCCTGAAATGCAGGCCATTGCCGGCGGACAAGAAACCATCAGACAGCAGCTGGCAGAACTGGGCCCCATGACGCTGAATCAGTGGAAGCTGCTGGCCGTGGTGCTGGTGCTGCTGGGTTTCTGGTCCACCGAAAAGGTGCTGCACGACTTTGACACCACCTCCACAACCATTGCGGCCGTCGCGCTGATGCTGTTTCCACGCATCGGCGTGATGGACTGGAAGCAGTCGCAAAAGGGTTTCCCGTGGGGCACGGTGGTGCTGTTTGCCGTGGGCATCAGCGTGGGCTCTGCACTGCTGCAGACCAAGGCGGCGGGCTGGCTGGCCCAGCTCATCGTGAGCCACCTGGGCCTGCAGATGGCATCGGCCTTTGCCATCCTGATGCTGCTGTCGGGCTTCCTGATCGTCATCCACCTGGGTTTTGCCAGCGCCACCGCACTGGCCTCCACGATGATTCCCATTGTCATCAGCGTGTTGTCCACCGTGCAGACGCCCGGCATCAACGTGGTGGGCATGACGATGATCCTGCAGTTCGTAGTGAGCTTTGGTTTCATCCTGCCAGTGAACGCGCCGCAGAACATGATCGCCTACGGCACTGACACTTTTGACGCACACGACTTTGTACGCACCGGCATCGTGATCACGCTGACCGGGGTCGTTCTGCTGGTGGTTTTTGCGCTGACCTACTGGCCTTGGCTGGGCCTCATGGTGACCCGCACCTGACCCAGGTCTAGCCTGCGGGGCCTCTAGCGCAACGCCCTCTGCGCACCGGCGGCCGCAGCAGGCAAACGGAACGCCTCCACCAGCTCGGCCAGCTGCTGCGCCTGCACCCGCAGGCCCTGCGCGGCAGCCGACGATTCTTCTACCAGCGCGGCATTTTGCTGCGTCATCTGGTCAAGCTGCGAGACGGCCTCGCCCACCTGGCTCAGGCCCGTGGTCTGCTCACGCGCTGCCGTGCTGATCTCGCCAATGATGGTGGCGACCTGCTGCACGGACTGGACGATCTCGCCCATGGTGCTGCCCGCCGCGTGCACCAGTTGGGTGCCTTCATCCACCTGCCGCACGCTGTCGCTGATCAAGCCCCCAATCTCCTTGGCCGCTGTGGCCGAGCGCTGGGCCAGGCTGCGCACCTCGCTGGCCACCACGGCAAAACCCCGCCCCTGCTCCCCGGCACGGGCCGCTTCCACGGCGGCGTTCAGCGCGAGGATGTTGGTCTGGAACGCAATGCCATCGATCACGCTGGTGATGTCGGCAATGCGGCGCGACGACAGCGCAATGCCGTCCATGGTGCCCACCACGCGGTCCACGGCGTCGCGCCCGCGCTGGGCAATGCCGCTGGCACCGGTGGCCAGGGTGCTGGCCTGTGCAGCAGCGTCGGCGCTGTGGCGCACGGTGGCCAGCAGCTCCTCCATGCTGGCGGCAATCTCTTCGAGGTTGGAGGCGGTCTGTTCGGTGCGGGCCGACAGGTCGCTGTTGCCCGCCGCGATCTCGCTGCTGGCGCCAGCCACCGAGGTGCTGGCCTGGCGCATGCCGACCACCAGTTCGGCCAATCGCGCCTGCATGCCCCCCAGGCGCGACAACAGCGCCTGCAACTCATCGCGGTTGCCTGCGGTGGGGGCAGGAATCGCCGAGGTCAGGTCGCCCTCCGCAATATGGTCGGTGACCTCGGACGCATGGGCCAGGGGCTGCAAAATGGAGCGCGACAGCAGCCAGGCGCAGGCCAGGCTCAGGAGCAAACCGACCACAGACCCCGCAGCCAGCAGAGTGATGCCCTGCCGCTCGCTGCGTGCAGCGGCGTCACGCGCCTCGGCCACACGCTGGCGCTGGAACTCGGCCAACTTGTCCACAGCCGCCGCATAGGCGTCCGCCGCAGGCCGCAACTGCTTGGCAATGGCGTCTGGCGGCAAAGCCTCCCCCGCTTTGCGGCGTTTGACGAGGTCGTCACGCACGGTGCGAAAGCCATTGCCAGCCTTGTCGATGGCATCGAACAAGGCCTGGGACTCGGGGTCTGCCGCCAGCTCATCCAGGCGTTTGCGCACGTCGGACGAGCGGGAGGATGTGACCTTGCGGTCCGCATCGATGCGCGCAGCATAGGCGGGGTTGTCGATTTCCAGCAGGGTTTCGGCCCGCACAGAGCTGAGCACCACGATGGCATGCAGCTCACGCGCCAGCAAGGCCCGCTCCGACGAGGCACCGCCCAGGTCATCGGCAATGTCTTGCAGGCCGGCCAGGCGCCAGATCCCCACAGCGGCCGATAGCGACATGACAAGACACACCACACCAAAGGCCAGGGCCAGACGGACCGCAACACGTGCGTGAGAGATGGACATAGAAGGTTCCCGCAGGAGTGAAGTTCAGTGAGCAACCTGCGCTGGATGCGCAGCGGAGAACGCCGGGTTGTCATCCACTGATCGACAAAAGGTTACAAGTGCTTGAGCATTCCCACAAGGGCGCCAACCCACCCACCAACAAAAAGGCCGCCGCCGGGTGTCACCCTGCAGCGGCCTCACAGGACCAACGCGAAAGACGTCTTATGGCTGCGCGTTTTGCAGCGCAGCAATGCGATCTTCGATGGGCGGGTGGGTGCTGAACAGCTTGCCGATGCCACCGGCAATGCCCATGGCGGCCACGCTCTTGGGCAGCTCGCCCGGATGCATGCCACCCAGTCGGGCCAGGGCATTGATCATGGGCTGGCGGCGACCCATCAGCTGGGCAGCGCCCGCGTCTGCACGGAACTCGCGCTGGCGGCTGAACCAGGCCACGATCATGGCGGCCACGAAGCCCAGCACGATGTCGAGCACGATGGTGGTGACGTAGTAGCCGATGCCAGGGCCCGAGCTGTTCTCGTCGTTCTTGCGCAGGAAGCTGTCGACCGCGTAGCCAATCACGCGCGACAGGAACACCACAAAGGTGTTCATCACGCCCTGGATGAGCGTCATGGTGACCATGTCGCCGTTGGCGATGTGGGCCACCTCGTGACCGATCACGGCCTCGACCTCGTCGCGCGTCATGCCTTGCAGCAGACCGGTGGACACGGCCACCAGCGCCGAGTTCTTGAAAGCGCCTGTCGCAAACGCATTGGGGTCGCCTTCAAAGATGCCGACTTCGGGCATGCCGATCTTGGCTTCGGTGGCGAACTTGCGCACGGTCTCGACAATCCAGCGCTCGTCGGGTGAGCCGTTGCCATCGATCACACGAACGCCCGAGGTCCACTTCGCCATGGGCTTGCTGATGAGCAGCGAGATGATCGCGCCGCCAAAACCCATGACCAGTGCGAAGCCCAGCAACATGCCCAAATTCAAACCATTGGCCGTCAGATATTTATTGACATTCAGCAGGCTGGCCACCACCCCCAGCACGACAACGACGGCCAGGTTGGTCATCACAAATAACAGGATCCGCTTCATGGCTTGAATTCTCCGTGGGGTAAACAACGACAACGAGTGTTTGCTGACTCAGATGGGGGCTGGGGACTGCGCTTCAAGCACCGGCCCCAGGGCTGTCGGGCCACTGCGAACCCTTGGCAACCCACCCACATGGCCGCGATTTCATCGCGCAATGGTAGGTGCAAACCCACGCTGGGGCCTTATCACACAAGCCTTGACGGGAATTAGGAAACCGGCACCACCCGGTGGGGCCGGAACACCTGTGCATCGGCATAAAAGCCCGGCGCCTCATTGGCAGGCCACCAGCCGGGCACGCCCAGCACGGGCATGGGGGTGAAGGGTTTGGTGGCCCACAACCCAGGCTGCACAGCTTGCGCAAGCCAAGCGTCCAAATTTGCTACTGAATTAATAGCTACTGGCGCTTGATATACGTGCGCTACCATGGTTTTTCGGGGTGAGACCAACTTTTCGAGCAGCGCATGGCCGAACAGCATCAATCGGGCCTCGCGCCATAACGGGCGCAGATCCACAAACAGCGCCTGCCAGTCGCGTGCCCGCAGCGCATCCCACAGCGCATCGGGGGCCTGCAGCACTGCGCCGTTCTCGTCGAACACCGTGAGCGCATCCCGCAGCCGCCCGCGCACGGCCTGCACGCCATCAGCGGCAATGGCCTGGGCCTGGAGCTGGTTCAGGCGGCGCTTGGTGTGCGGAAACTGGTGCCATACCAGGCCGTTGAAGAAGTCATGCAGGTTGTTGCGCGTGGGGACGCGGCGGGTGTCCCAGATGTATTGCTCGTAGGCGGTGCCTTCGGGCAGTTCGGACTGGGGAACAAAACGGACAGAGGCCATGGAAAGTACATTGAGTGCCTCAGCTACCGGCTTTCCTTCGAACACTTCACGCTGAACACGGACTCCCGGATCGCGAACTGCGCTTAGCCAAGGCGCCCCCCAATCAACCCGTTCCATTCGCAGAATCCCGTCGCAGGGGAATATTGGTGGCCACGTTGGGTGCTGAGGGCTCCACGTAAGTGACTTGCGTAGGCTGCCCTTGAGGTGCAAGCTTGAAATGGGAGGGAAACTGTCCAAAAAAGGTGGTCGATTTGGTCGTTTTCCCAAGGATCATTTTCTGACGCAAGAGCGGGACGACTTGGCTGAGCATTTGCGGCCCGCGTCTCAAATCCGGCAACACCGTCAAAACTCGCTGAACCATCTCAGGGGGAGGCATTGCAGATGAAGCCGAAGCAGCATCTCTAGTCGCTTTGGCTAACTTCTTCGCCTGAGCATCAGAGATGTAAGCGATCTGATTTGGCTTCTGCGAAGGTTGCAGCTGAAAACAGCCGCCTAACTGCGCGAACCACACGGAGGTCTTCGTGGTCTTCCCTAAAACGCCCCGCTGGCGCAACGTGGACACCACTTGGCTGAGGTGCTGGCTTTGACCATTGCGTAGTGATGGAAGAGCCCGAAGCACCTGCTCGACAAGCTCTTTAGTTGAGGGCTGCGGCGCCAAAGGTTTGGGCCCGGCAGCAAAGCCACCGGCCGGACGAATTTCACTGCCAAGGGCTTCTTCCACATCGCGCGAGGAAGGTTCCGAATCGATAGCTTGCGGTAACTCTGGCTCCGCTATTGTCGAAGCGGCCGGGCTCTGCGGCTTTTCTACAACCTCCAGCAAGACCACTTCGTCATAAAAGCTCTCGGGATTCGCAAAAATTTTGTGGGAGAGGCTGAAACAAAGAACATGACAACCGCGCTCTCTGACCCAGGTCGCCAAGGGGACAAAGTCCGCGTCACCCGAACAAATGGCCACTGTGTCAATGTCTTGAGTGCAAACGGCCTCTACCGCATCAATCACCAAGGCGCTGTCCGTAGTGACCTTGTTCACGATCATGTTGCTGACCGGACGCACGCCATGGCGCCACAGCACCGACTCGATACCCCTGAGGCTATCAACCCGGCCGTAGGCGCGCTTGTAGAGCACACGTTCCGCGCGGTGGCGTAAATCCGTCAGAACATGGTCCAACGCCGTCGCATCATTCAGGTTGTCCGCGTCAATGAAGACGGCCATGTTCCTGGCCGTCCCAACCTTACGCGGCTCCTGCGGCAAGGTCATTTCACCAACCGCCACGGCAGCGCTTCACCCGCGCGCAGGGGCTTGAGTTCCGCTTCGCCAAACGCAAAGCTGTCGGGTGGTGTCCATGACTCGCGGCGCAGCGTGATGGTGGTGGTGTTGCGCGGCAGGTTGTAGAAGTCGGGGCCGTGAAAGCTCGCAAAACCTTCGAGCTGATTGAGAGCACCTGCGTTGTCAAACGCCTCGGCATACATCTCAATGGCCGCGTGGGCCGTGTAGCACCCGGCGCAGCCGGTGGCGTGTTCCTTGAGGTGCGCGGGGTGGGGTGCGCTGTCGGTGCCCAGAAAGAACTTGTTACTGCCGCTGGTGGCGGCCTGCACCAAAGCCACGCGATGTGTTTCGCGCTTGAGCACGGGCAGGCAGTAGTAGTGCGGGCGCACGCCGCCGATGAAGATGGCGTTGCGGTTGTAGAGCAGGTGATGCGCGGTGATGGTGGCGGCGGTGAAGCGATCGGCGCTGGACACGTAGTCGGCCGCGTCTTTGGTGGTGATGTGCTCGAAGACGATCTTGAGCTCAGGGAAGTCGCGGCGCAGCGGGATGAGTTGCTGTTCGATGAACACGGCCTCGCGGTCGAACAGGTCGATGTCGCTGCTGGTCACTTCGCCGTGCACCAGCAGCAGCATGCCGGCCTTCTGCATGGCTTCCAGCGTCTTGTACGTCTTGCGCAGGTCGGTCACGCCCGCGTCGCTGTTGGTGGTGGCGCCTGCGGGGTAGAGCTTGCAGGCGACCACGCCTGCGGCCTTGGCACGCACGATTTCCTCGGGCGGGAGGTTGTCGGTGAGGTAGAGCGTCATCAGCGGCTCGAACGGCACACCGGCGGGCACGGCGGCCAGGATGCGCTGCTTGTAGGCCAGGGCCTGCTCGGCCGTGGTGACCGGTGGGCGCAGGTTGGGCATGATGATCGCGCGGCCGAACTGGGCAGCGGTGTGGGGCACAACGGTGTGCAGGGGCTCGCCGTCGCGCACGTGCAGGTGCCAGTCGTCGGGGCGGGTGAGGGTGAGGGTGAGGGTGAGGGTTTGAGGAGCGGCAGTCATGGGCTCCATTGTCCCATTGGCTCGTTTACTATCATTTATATAGCAAAAACCACTTATCAGATAAGCGCCTGAGGCCGAAAATACGAAATATCCCGGCGAGAAGCAGGGGGACGTCCACCAAAAGAAAAGCGCCCGCAGGCGCTGTTCTTTTGTCTCTTGCCGCGCCACAGGCGCACAGGCACTGACTCAGTGCTGCAGGATCTTGTTGAGAAAATCCTTGGTGCGAGGCTGGCGCGCATCAGGGTTGTTGAAGAACTCGTCCTTGGAGCAGTCTTCCAGGATCTTGCCGCCCACGTCCATGAAGATCACGCGGTTGCTCACCTTGCGGGCAAAGCCCATTTCGTGGGTCACGCACATCATGGTCATGCCTTCGTTGGCCAGGCCCACCATCACGTCCAGCACTTCGCCGACCATTTCCGGGTCGAGCGCCGACGTGGGTTCGTCGAACAACATCACGATGGGGTCCATCGACAACGCGCGCGCGATGGCGACACGCTGCTGCTGGCCGCCCGAGAGCTGGCCGGGGAACTTGTCCTTGTGCGCCATCAGGCCCACGCGCTCCAGCATCTTCAGGCCGCGCTTTTTGGCATCGTCCGCGCTACGGCCCAGCACCTTGATCTGCGCAATGGTCAGGTTGTCGGTCACCGACAGGTGGGGGAACAGCTCGAAGTGCTGGAACACCATGCCCACGCGGCTGCGCAGCTTGGGCAGGTTGGTGCTGGGGTCGTGCAGTTTCACGCCGTCGACCGTGATCTCGCCCTTCTGGAAGGGCTCCAGCGCGTTGATGGTCTTGATCAGCGTGGATTTGCCCGAGCCCGAGGGGCCGCACACCACCACCACTTCACCCTTGTTGATGGTGGCCGAGCATTCGTTGAGCACCTGCACGGGGCCATACCACTTGGATACGTTTTTGAGTTCGATCATTGTTTATTCCTCAATCTCTCGGATCACCGGATGATGGCAATCTTCTGGTGCAGGCGCTTGACCACCCAGGACAGCGCGTAGCACATCACAAAGTACAGGACGGCAGCGGCCAGGTAGGCTTCGATGGGGCGGCCGAAGTTCTTGCCCGCCACCTCAAAGCCCTTGAGCATGTCGTAGGCGCCGATGGCATAGACCAGCGAGGTGTCCTGGAACAGGATGATGGTCTGCGTGAGCAGCACCGGCAGCATGTTGCGAAACGCCTGGGGCAGCACCACCAGCTTCATGTTCTGGCCATACGTCATGCCCAGCGCCTGCCCGGCATACACCTGGCCACGCGGAATGGACTGGATGCCCGCACGCATGATCTCGCTGAAGTACGCGGCCTCGAACGCGATGAACGTCACCACCGCAGACAACTCGGCCCCGATGGGACGCCCGATGATGGCGGGCACCAGCAGGAAGAACCACAGAATCACCATCACCAGCGGAATGGAGCGCATGCCGTTGACGTAGATGGTGGCGGGTACGTCCAGCCACTTCTTGCCCGACAGACGCATCAGCGCCAGCAAGGTCCCGAACAGCACGCCCCCGATCGTGGCAACCAACGTGAGCAACAGGCTGAAATACAGCCCCTTGAGCACAAAGTTGGAGATCAGGTCCCAGTTGTAGAAGGAAAAATCGAGATTCATATCAGTGCCCCCCACCCGCGCCGCTGGCGACGACCATGCCGGGGATGCGCGCACGTTTTTCGATGAACGCCATGATGCGGTTGATGGCAAAGGCCGAGACCACGTAGAGCCCCGTCACCGCCAGGTACACCTCAATGCCACGCGAAGTTTCTTCCTGTGCCTGCATGGCAAACATGGTGAGTTCTGCCACCGACACGGCAAAGGCCACGGAGGAATTCTTGAAGATGTTCATCGTCTCGCTGGTCAGTGGCGGGATGATGATGCGAAACGCCATGGGCAGCAGCACATAGCGGTAGGTCTGGAACGTGGTGAAGCCCACCGCCAGACCAGCATAACGCTGGCCGCGCGGCAGAGCCTGGATGCCCGATCGCACCTGCTCGGCGATACGTGCCGAGGTAAAAAAGCCCAGCGCCAGCACCACCAGCGCAAAACCTGGAACGCCCCTGAGCACGGGGAACAGGCTAGGCAGGACGTGGTACCAAAGAAAGATCTGGACCAATAGCGGAATATTGCGAAACAGCTCGACCCAGGCATTGCCCAGGCGCACGATCATCGGTCGATCCTGCAAGGTACGCAGCGTGCCAATGAAAGAACCCAACACAAGCGCCAGCACCAGGGCCAGCAACGAAACAGACACCGTCCAGCCCCAGGCCGACAGTATCCAGTCCAGGTACGTGATATCGCCGCCTTTGCCAAAGCAGCCTTGCACGACTTCCCTGTCCATGGTGTCCTGGCAGAACACCTGCCAATCCCAACTCATAGGAGCACCCCTTTAATTCTTGGTATTACCGTTGGAGGCAACCCTTTGCCAGTCCAACAAAAAAGCCCCTTCAAACCATTTGGCCGAAGGGGCACCAGCGTTCAGAAGATCACTTCTTTGCGTAGTCTTCCATGGGCTTGTCGTTCGGAGTTGCCCAAGCCGCCTTGGTGGCATCCGACATCGGCAGGCCAATCTTGGTGTTGGTAGGTGGCACAGGTTGCATGAACCACTTGTCGTACAGCTTGGCCAACGAGCCATCAGCGATCTGGCGCTTGATGGAATCGTCTACCGCCTTCTTGAAGGCCGTGTCATCCTTGCGCAGCATGCAAGCAATGGGTTCCACCGACAGAACTTCGCCCACGACCTTGTAGTCGGCGGGGTTCTTGGACTTGGAGATGTTGGCCGCCAGGATGGAGCCGTCCATCACAAACGCGTCCGCACGGCCCGTTTCCAGCATCAGGAAGCTGTCTGCGTGGTCCTTGCCGAAGACTTCCTTGAAGTCGATGCCACCGGCGCGCTCATGTTTGCGCAGCGTTTGCACCGAGGTGGTGCCTGTGGTGGTAGCCACGGTCTTGCCATTCAGATCCTTGATGGACGTGATGCCAGAGCTGGCCTTGACGGCAGTGCGCACTTCTTCCACGTAGGTGGTCACGGCAAAAGCCACGTCCTTTTGGCGGGTGGCATTGTTCGTGGTGGAGCCACACTCCAGGTCCACGGTGCCATTGGTCACCAGGGGAATACGGTTTTGCGAGGTCACGGGCTGGTACTTGATCTCCAGCTTGGCCAGGCCCAGTTGCTTCTGGATGTCGTGCAGGACGACTTCACCCATCTCGGTGTGGAAGCCCACAAACTTGCCGTTGCCCAGGGTGTAGGAAAGACCCGAAGACTCGCGCACACCCAGCGTCACGCTGCCCGATGCCTTGATCTTGGCCAATGTGTCTGTGGCCTGAGCGAAAGCGCTACCAGCAGCCAGTGCGGTCACGGCAACCGCGAGCAAATGTTTCTTCATAGGGATCTCCTTGTGTTGAAAACAGAAAAAAGGGGGGATTCTAGAGACTGGCAGCCGTCGGCAATGCCGACAGGCCCGGTTCTCTAAAAAAGGGGGGGGCAGGCAACCGAGGATAGTGGTCAGAACGGGACCTGGTCTGTAGGGTATTTCCAGAAGTCGCGCAACAGATAACTGACCGGAAGATTCAGCACCGTGTTGTTGGGCGGGATCGGCTTTGAAAACCACTTCTCGTAGATCGGGTAAATGTCTCGGCTGGTGATGAGCCGGCGCATCTCTTCATCCACCAGCTTCTTGAAATCAGGGTCGTTCTTGGACAACATGATGGCAAGGGGTTCGGTGGTCATGAACCGTCCCACCACCTTGAGCGCCTTGGGATCGGGCCGACCGGCAGCCAGCCCGTACAGCAGCACATCGTCCATCACGAAGGCGTCGGCTTCGCCTTTTTCGACCATTTCCACTGCTTTGGCATGGTCGAGCGCCTCGACGATGGTGATGCCCATCAGGCGCTCGCGATTGGCCTGGTCGGCCGCTTTCAGCGGCGTTGTACCTTTGGTAGAAACCAGCTTCTTGCCGTTGAGGTCTTCCACGCGGTCGATAGGGCTGGCGGCCTTCACCAGCAGGCGCGCGCCGGTGATGAAGTGAGGGATGGTGAACGCCACTTTCTGGCGCCGCTCGGCATTGTTGGTGGTAGATCCACACTCCATGTCAGCCTTGCCCTGCTCGATCACGGCAATGCGATTGGCAGGTGTTACCGGCACCAACTCAACCTCCATGTCTTTCTTGCCCGTCTTCTTGCGCACCAGCTCTGCCATGCGCAGGCAGAGGTCCATGGCGTAGCCAACAGGTTTGCCCGACTGGCTGTCAATGTAGGAGAAAGGTACTGACGACTCTCGGTATGCGATGACCAGTTTGCCACCTGCGCCCACACGCTCCAGCACACCCGCTTGCACCGACGCGCCCGCAGCACAGCACAGGGCGGCGAAGCCCCAGGCAAATCCCCAATGCTGAACTTTCATGCGGAGCCTTACTGAGTGAATGGACCGGAATTGCAATCTTCGTGCCACCGTTGAACCTGTTCAGGCACACGCTGCTGTCTCCCGATCCGGCGATGGCGCAGACTGTACGTGTCGTTACCGTGAAATTCCAATGCCGTTTGCGGGCACAACTATGCAAACTGTTTATGTCCGTATTTACCCTTAGCATGACGCCGCTTGGGCTTGCAGGTAGGTCCACAGCGCCTGCGCTGTTCCCTTGGGCGCATCTTTGCCGTTCGGCTTCTCGCGGTACGCACGCACATCCATGGTCATCTGCAGCCCCTCCGCCTCGGAGGGCGCGGCGCTGACCAGACGGCGTGCCCGCAGCTCTTTCTTCACGGCGCTGTGCGGCAAAAAGGCCACGCCATGGCCTTCGAGCGCCATCGCCTTGAGGCCTTCGGCCATGTCGGTCTCGTACACACGCTCCAGGTGGATCGGGGTGTCCGACTGCTTGAGGATCAGTTCCGTCACCCGCCCAAGGTACGCGCCCGGTGCATAACCCAGATAAGGCAATGGCTGCCCCGCACGCCCTGGCAGCCGGTACACCGGCTGGCCATCTGTGTCCGCCTTGCTGTAAGGCGACAGGATCTCCTGCCCCAGGCTGACCATCTCATAGCGATCAGCATCCAGCTGAAAAGGTTGCGACGGATGGTGGTAGGCAATCAGCAGATCGCATCCTCCCTCCACCAGGCGCATCACGGCGTCGTGCACGTTCAGGGCGATGAGCCGACTCTTGAACGGGCCGAACTTGTCGTGCAGGCTCGACACCCAGGCGGGGAAAAACGTGAACGCCAGCGTGTGCGGCACCGCAAACTCGATCATGTCCTTGCTGGCGCTGGTGTGCGCGCGCAGCATGGCGCGGGTATTTTGCAGCGCCTGCAGCATCTCCAGGGCCTGGTCGTACAGCGTCTTGCCGGCGGGCGTGAGGCGCGTGGGGTAGGAGCTGCGGTCCACCAGATCGGTGCCTGCCCAGGCTTCCAGCGCCTGGATGCGCCGCGAAAAGGCGGGCTGGGTCACATGCCGCAGCTGGGCAGACCGGCTGAAGCTGCGCGTTTCCGCAAGACTGACAAAATCTTCAAGCCACTTGGTTTCCATCGACGCATTATCCGCTTGCGTTTGGTTGCGTTTCACGGCAGGGCTTTGCTGCAACGCAGCACCCTCGTATCACAGAAAGCCTGCGCAATGTCTTGCCATAGTGCCTGCAAGGCAGCCCATCAGCGCCGCCCGGTGCGCGCAACAAGCCGGGCAGGTGGTCGGTGCAACGGGAAGACCAGCGCGTAGAAACATGCATGCGCCCTGGCATCGATATGCACACGCATTACCAAAGCGATAATCGTGCACAGCGCCCACTACGCGCTGGCCTTCCACAGCCCCAGGTGCACAACGCCGCCGGGCAGCGAGATCTGCATTTGCCATGTTTGTTCTTCTGACCCCCCGCGTCCATGTCCACCTCCTTCCCCGAAGGGCGCCAACCTGCGCCCAAGACCGAAACCCCCACCGTTGACGAACCCCGATCACTGCGCCTCGAAGACTGGTTGATCGTTCTGACGATGGCGGCCCTCGCGCTCATCACGTTCGTGAACGTGCTCGTGCGGTACTTCACCGACGCATCCTTCGCCTGGACTGAGGAAATCTCCGTTTTCCTCATGATCGTTCTGGCCATGGTGGGCGGCTCGGCCGCCGTGGCCCGCCAACTGCATATCCGCATCGAGTTCTATGCCGATGGCGGCTCCGAGCGCAGGCGCCAGGCGCTGGCCCAGTTTGGCGCGCTCATGGTGGCCCTGCTTTTTGCATTGATCACGGTGCTCAGCGTGCGCGTTGTCTGGGATGACTACCGATTTGAAGAAACCTCCCCCGGCATCGGCGTGCCGCAGTGGTGGTATTCCGTCTGGCTGCCCATCCTGTGCGGGCTGACCACGGCCCGCGCGTTGCAGTTGCTCGCCCGGCTGCGGCGCGCGCCGGCCGCGCCCCAAGGGGCTCGCGCATGATCGCCACGCTGCTGTTCGTCGCCTTTCTTGGCATGATGTTCTTGGGCGTGCCGATTGGCGCCGCCCTGGGGCTGGCGGGCGCCACCGCCATTGCGCTGGCCAATGCCGATGCATCCTGGTTCGGGCTGCTGGCCGTGCCGCAAAACTTCTACGCGGGCCTGGGCAAGTACCCCCTGCTGGCCATTCCGATGTTCGTGCTGGTGGGGTCGATCTTCGACCGCTCTGGCGTCGCGCTGCGACTGGTGAACTTTGCCGTTTCCATCGTAGGGCGCGGGCCCGGCATGCTGCCGCTGGTAGCGATTGCCGTGGCCATGTTCCTGGGCGGCATCTCGGGCTCGGGCCCCGCTACCGCAGCGGCGGTGGGGGGCGTGATGATCGCGGCCATGGCGCGCGCTGGGTACCCTGCCGCCTACTCGGCGAGTGTGGTCGCGGGCGCAGCGGCCACCGACATCCTCATCCCGCCCTCGGTGGCCTTCATCGTGTATTCGGTGCTGGTGCCGGGCGCCTCGGTGCCTGCGTTGTTTGCCGCGGGCATGTTCCCCGGCATCCTGGCGGGCCTTGCGTTGATTGTGCCGGCCGTATGGCTGGCCCGCCGCCACAAGATGGGCGCCGCAGAGGCCGACATGCCCCGCCCCCCGTTCTGGCGCAGCCTGCGCGAGGCATCGTGGGGGCTGGCCGCGCCGGTGGTGATTCTGGGTGGCATGCGCGCCGGCTGGTTCACGCCCACTGAAGCGGCAGTGGTGGCTGTGTTCTACGGCCTGTTTGTGGGCATGTGCATCCACCGCACGATCCGTGTGCGCGACCTTTTCAGCATCCTGCGCGAGGCGGGCGAACTGTCAGCGGTGATCCTCGTGGTGGTGTCGCTGGCGGGCATCTTTGCGTTTTCGCTGTCCACCCTGGGGGTGATCGACCCCGTCACCCGCGCCATCGTGCAGTCGGGGCTGAGCGAGCAAGGTGTGCTCGGCGCACTGATTGTCATGCTGCTGATCGCAGGCATGTTCCTCGACGGCATCTCCATCTTCCTGATCTTTGTGCCCCTGCTCATGCCCATCATGCAGCACTACCAGTGGGACGTGGTGTGGTTCGGCGTGGTGCTCACCCTCACGGTGGCCATCGGCCAGTTCACCCCGCCCATGGCCGTGAACCTGATGGTGTCCAGCAAGATTGCCGGTGTGCGCATGGAGCAAACCACCCGCTGGGTCATCTGGCTGGTGCTCGCCATGACGCTGGCGATGCTGCTGGTCGTCGTGTTCCCGTCGATTGCGCTCTGGTTGCCACAGCAACTGGGCTACTGATTTTCCCCATCCATCCAACAAGGAGACAACCCATGAAACTGCGCACCTTCCTCACCTCTGCCGTGGCTGCCGCGGCCGCCCTGGCCTTCACCGCCCCCGCCGCCATCGCGCAGACCGCGTACAAGAGCGAGTACCGCATGTCGCTGGTGCTGGGCCCCGCGTTCCCTTGGGGCAAAGGCGGCGAGCTGTGGGCCAACAAGGTGCGCGAGCGCACCCAAGGCCGCATCAACATCAAGCTGTACCCCGGCGTCTCGCTGATCCAGGGCGACCAGACGCGCGAGTTCTCCGCGCTGCGCCAGGGCGTGATCGACATGGCCGTGGGCTCCACCATCAACTGGTCGCCCCAGGTCAAGCAGCTCAATATGTTCTCGCTGCCCTTCCTGTTTCCTGACTACGCAGCGGTGGACGCTGTGACGCAGGGTGACGTGGGCAAGCAGATCTTCGCCACGCTGGACAAGGCCGGTGTCATGCCCCTGGCCTGGGGTGAGAACGGCTACCGCGAAATCTCCAACTCCAAGCTGGCGATCAAGACCCCTGCAGACCTGAAGGGCCTGAAGATCCGCGTGGTGGGCTCGCCCCTGTTCCTGGACACCTTCACTGCCCTGGGCGCCAACCCCACGCAGATGAGCTGGGCCGATGCACAGCCCGCCTTTGCCAGCGGCGCCGTGGACGGCCAGGAGAACCCGCTGTCGATCTTCACCGCCGCCAAGCTGCACAGCGTGGCGCAAAAACACATCACGCTGTGGGGCTACGTGAACGACCCACTGGTCTTTGTGGTGAACAAGGACATCTGGAACAGCTGGACCCCGGCCGACCGCGAGATCGTCAAGCAAGCTGCCATCGACGCCGGAAAGGAAGAAATCGCCATCGCCCGCAAAGGCGTGATCGAGGCCGACAAGCCGCTGCTCAAGGACATCGGCGCGCTGGGTGTGACCGTGACCCAGCTCAGCCCCGCAGAGCGCGCTGCCTTTGTGAAGGCCACGCGCCCCGTGTACGACAAGTGGAAGGGCCAGATCGGCGCGGACCTGGTGACGTCGGCCGAGAAAGCGATTGCAGCGCGCAAGTAAGTCGAGTTCTGGGGCCACCGGGCGCGCCCAGTGCGCACCCGCCCCCCGCTCACTGCCCCGCCACGGCGGGGCTTTTTCATGGGCGCTGCGGAGTCACGCGCGCCGGGCCCACACCATGCTCACACCTCAATTGCCACAAAATAGATAGCAACAGAGGTATGCAACACCGGCGCAAGCAGTCGATTTCGCTAAGAACTCTCTGGAACGGGGTGCTTGACCGCGTTCTTGCGCAGCTTGTGCTCCACCGCCTCGGCCAGGTCCACGCCCGCATGGTCGGCCAGTTGCAGCAGGTACAGCAGCACATCGGCCACTTCGTCGGCAATGGGCTCCTTGAGCGCCGGGTTGTCGCGCACCGCCAGCGACTGCTCGGGCGTCATCCACTGGAAGATCTCGGCCAGCTCGGCCGCCTCCACCATCAGGGCCATGGACAGGTTCTTGGGGGTGTGGAACGGCTGCCACTGCCGCTCGGCCGCAAACGCGCGCAACCGGGCCTGCAGCCCATGCAAATCAACCGGCATTCATTGCTCCTGATTCAATAGCTGTCAGCGCTTATTCATATTGCGCTAGCAGCCAATACGGCACAAATTCATTCACACCGGCGTAACGGGCGCCTCGCCCGCCAAGTGGCGCCGGGCGTTTTCCATGAAACGGTCCACCGAGGCCTGCACCGCTTCGGGCGACCAGCCTGCTACATGGGGCGTCAGCACCACGTTGTCCAGGTCCAGCAGCGCGGCCGGGGGGGCGGGCTCGCTCTCATACACATCCAGCCCCGCCGCCGCAAGGCGGCCTTCGCGCAGGGCGGCGGCCAGGGCTACCGTGTCGATCACGCTGCCGCGTGCGATGTTGACGACCACGCCGCGCGCACCCAGCGCGTTCAGCACCTCAGCGTTGACCAGATGTTTGGTGCCCGCACCACCGGGCGTGGCGACCACCAGAAAATCGGCCCATTCGGCCAGCGCCTTCACATCGCCAAAGTAACGGTAAGGCACATCGGTGCGTGCGCTGCGGTTGTGGTACCCCACCTCGATCTCGAAGCCCAGCGCGCGCTGCGCGATCTTCTTGCCGATGGTACCGAGGCCCATGATGCCCAGCCGCTTGTGCGACAGGTTGGGCGGCAGCGGCAGCGCAGTGCGCCAGATGCCCGCGCGTGTGGCCTTGTCCAGCGACACGATGCGGCGCTGCGCCGCGATCAGCAGGCCCCAGGTGTGGTCGGCCACACAGTCGTCGTTGGTGCCCGCGCCCGTGGCCACCACAATGCCGCGCGCCTTGGCGTGATCCACCGCCACGTTCTCGTAACCTGCGCCCAAGGCACAAATGAGCGTGAGCGCAGGCAATGCGTCGATCTGCACGGGGCTCAGGCCCACGGCACCGATAGTGAGCACCACCCGCACGCGCCTGCCGTGCTGCGAAATGGCCGCAGCGGCCTGGGACGCATCGGGGGCGTAGATCACCTCAAAGGTCTGGGCCATCTGGGCGATGTGCTCGTCAGACAGGAACATGAGGGCAAGCAGAACTGGCTTCATGGGTCAAATATCGCGAAAAATTGAGAGAAATGAGGGAGCGACTCAAACGGCCGCATCGCTTTGCTGGAGGGACCACATGCTCGCGTAGCGGCCTCCCAGCGCCAGCAGCTGGGCATGCGTGCCACGCTCGATGATGCGGCCGGCGTCCATGACCAGGATCTCGTGCGCCTCCACCACCGTAGACAGGCGGTGCGCAATCACCAGCGTGGTCTTGTTCTGCGCCACGCTCTGCAGCTCGGCCTGGATGGCGCGCTCGTTGGCAGAGTCCAGGGCCGATGTGGCTTCGTCAAAGATCAGGATCGGCGGGTTCTTGAGCAGGGTGCGCGCAATGGCCACGCGCTGCTTCTCGCCGCCAGACAGCTTGAGCCCACGCTCACCCACCATGGTGCCGTAACCCTTGGGCGCGCTGGCAATGAAGTCGTGGATGCGCGCGGCGTTCGCGGAGGCTTCGATCTCCTCTTGCGTGGCGCCGGGGCGGCCATAGGCAATGTTGTAAGCCACGGTGTCGTTGAAGAGCACCGTGTCCTGCGGCACGATGCCGATGGCCTGGCGCACGCTGGCCTGGGTCACGGCGCGGATCTCCTGTCCCGCAATCGTGATGCGGCCCTGCTGGATGTCGTAGAAGCGGAACAGCAGGCGCGCCAACGTGCTCTTTCCCGACCCTGAAGGCCCCACCACCGCCACCGTCTTGCCCGCCGGGATCTCGAAGCTGATGCCCCGCAAGATGGTGCGCCCGCCATTGGGATCGTAGGCGAATACCACGTCTTCAAACCGCACGGTGGGCTGGTCCAGCCCCGCCAGCGGCTGGGCGCCGGGCGCGTCGGCCACTTCACGCTCTTTGTCCATCAGCGTGAACATCTTGTCCAGGTCGGTCAGGCTTTGTTTGATCTCGCGGTAGATCACGCCCAGAAAATTGAGCGGGATGTACAGCTGAATCATGAACGCGTTGACCATGACCAGATCACCCAGCGTCATGCGGCCATCGACCACGCCCTGCGTGGCGCGCCACAGCATAGCCACCAGCCCGGCGGCGATGATGAGTTGCTGGCCGGTATTGAGCAGGGACAGCGTGGTCTGGCTCTTGAGCCGTGCACGGCGCAGGCGCTCCAGGCTTTCGTCGTAGCGGCGGGCCTCGAAGCCTTCGTTGTTGAAATATTTGACGGTTTCGTAGTTGAGCAGCGAATCCACGGCCTTGGAGTGCGCCGCCGAATCGAATTCATTGGCCTCGCGGCGAAACTGCGTGCGCCACTCGGTCACCAGCACCGTGAAGGTGATGTACAGCGCCAGCGCCGCCAGCGTGATCCACGCAAACCAGGCATCGAACTTGACGGCCAGAATGGAAAGCACCAACACCACCTCGACCAGGGTGGCGACCACGTTGAACAACGTGAACGAGATCAGCGACTCGATGCCACGCACACCGCGCTCAATGTCGCGGGTCATGCCGCCGGTCTGCCGCTCCAGGTGAAACCGCAGGCTCAGGGCATGCAGGTGCTCAAACGTCTGCAGCGCAATCGAACGTGCAGCACCCTGCGTGGCCTTGGCAAACACCAGCTCGCGCAGCTCGGTAAACAGCGACGTGGACAGCCGCAGCCCACCATAGGCCACCAGCAGCCCCACCGGCACCACCAGCAGCGCGGCGGGGTCGCCCGGCTTGAAGCTCATCGCATCGACCAGCGTCTTGAGCAGGATGGGTACGCCCACATTCGCGAACTTGGCGCCCACCATGAAAACGATGGCGGCTATCACCCGCCACTTGTATTGCCACAGGTAGGGCACCAGCCGGTGCAGGGTGGCCCAGTCGGACTGGGCGGGCGCGGCACCGGTGGCAGAGGCACTGGCGGCATTAGGGGCGGTTTCGCCGTGGTGGCGCATGGGGGACAATTCCGGTTGTTGTTTTTCTTTACCGACCCGGCTGATGCCAAAGTGGTTTTGCGGGGCGCACGCCGCTTGCGAAAACCACTGGTTTCCCCAGCGATTGGCTCAGCCCCAACCGAGATTGTGCCCATGTCTGCCGTTTTCAGCCCGCCACCTGCCGCATTACCCACCGACAAGGAGCTGGTGCTCAAGGTCATCCCCATGCCCGCCGATACCAACGGCAATGGCGACATCTTTGGCGGCTGGGTGATGGCGCAGGTGGACCTGGCGGGTTCCGTGCTGCCCGCGCGCTACATCCAGGGGCGCATGGCCACGGTAGCGGTCAATGAATTCATCTTCAAGCAGCCCGTGCGCGTGGGCGACATCCTGTCGTTCTTCGCATCCATCACGCGGGTGGGCAACACCTCGGTCACCGTGCAGGTGGAGGTGTATGCCGAACGCTTTACCGACCAGGGCCGTTATGTGAAGGTCACCGAGGCGCGGCTGACCTACGTGGCCATTGACGACCAGGGCCGACCGCGCGCGGTGCCTAAACACACCGCGCCGGATTGAGGCCCCAAAGCTCCAAAAGCCCCGAGAACCCCCAAAGGCACGCGGCCTCTGCGATCAGGCGGCCAGCACCGCCGGTTCGGCGCGCAAGGGCGCTGCCGCGCGCTGCAGCTGGCTGGACGACGACGCCGTGAAACCCGCCTCGATCTCGCCCGCCAGCTGGCCACCCTCTTCCACCACCAGTTTGCCGTAGCGGATCTTGCCGTTGACCTTGCCTGTGCTGTAGATCACCAGCTTCTGGCGCACCGTCAGCGTGCCGTTGAACTCGCCGTGGATCTCTGCAATGTCGATCTCCGCCGAGCCTTTGAACGCACCGTTTTCTGATATCTGGATCACGCGCGAGTCCATCGTAGCCTCCACGGTGCCTTCGACCACCAGGGTGTCGCAATCGGTGATCTCTACGCCCTTGAGCTTGATGTTGGGGCCCACGGTGAGCTTGCTGCCGGTGGAGTCGCCCGCCACCGACTTGGGCGCGGCGGGCGCAGCCACCGGTTGCGCGGACACGGAACCATGGGCCGCCGAGCCACCCAGAACCGATGACGATGTGGTGCTCTGGCGGGGTTGGAACGGTTCGGGTTCACGCTTGCCAAAAAAGGGGTTTTGCACGGCCATCAGATCTCCTTGAAAAGAGAGTCATCGTAGGTTTCGTGTCATGTGAAAGATGCCCTGGTTACGCAAGAACGGTAACCAAACGGTTCGCTCGTAGCATGCGCTTGCAAGGCTTGCAGCGACACACATTCGCGGGCAGGGCGGGATCACCCGCTGGCGCGGCCCCGCCATGCGGTCTTGCTAAGAAACAATGTACGCCGCAGCCCCTGCCGACATGATCTGCCCATCCGGCCCCAGAAACTCCATGCGAGTGGTTGCCACGCGCGAGCCCAGGCGCAGCACCTGGGCGCGCAACTCGAAGTGGCTGCCAATGCCCGGGCGCAGGTAGTCAATGCGCAGGTCGATGGTGCCCAGCTTGGCAAAGCGGTGCAGCCGCTGCTCGGGGGCCTCGTCCAGGTGCTTGGCGCCAATCGCGGCCATGACTGCCAGCCCACCCATGGCATCGAGCCCCGCGCTGATCACGCCGCCATGGATGCGGTTGTAGGCGTAGTGGCCCACCAGGTCCGGTTTCATGTCGATGCGGCCCACCACACCATCGGGCGCCAGCGATGTGATCTTCAGGCCCAGCACCTGGTTGAACACAATTTTTTCTTCAAAGATGGACTTGAGGCCTGCAATGAATTCGGGTTCAAAAGCCTGCAAGGGCGGCGTGACGGATTTGCTCATGGTGTTCCTGGGCGGCCCAGCGAGGGGGCAGCATGCCCGCACGGCCGATGACTCCTGTTTTTGTAGCTGCCAGCGCTTGAAGGACAAGCGCTCCAAGCCATTTTGACTTAAAACTGGCCGTGGCGCCCCTGGCCGTTGCTGAAACGAGTGGCCCCACGCAAGGCATCGGCCAGGCATTCCCGGCCACCGCTCCACTCCTGCAACAGGGCCTGCGGCAACGGCAGGCCCTCGCTGGCAAGGGCACTGGCGCGGTCTGCACGCAGCGTGGCCTGCGGAAACGCCGCCAGCTCGCGCGCCAGCGCCAGAGCCACATCCCGCGCCTGCCCCGGCGGCACCACCCGGTTACACAGCCCCATGCGCAGGGCCTCGGCCGCCTCGACCTTGCGTCCCGTAAGAATCAGGTCCAGCGCGTGCGACAGGCCAATGAGGCGCGGCAGGCGCACGGTGCCGCCATCGATCAGCGGCACACCAAAGCGGCGGCAGAACACGCCCATATAGGCATCTTCCTCCATCACGCGCAGGTCACACCACAGCGCCAGCTCCATCCCGCCCGCCACCGCCGCGCCACTGATGGCCGCAATCACGGGCTTGGACAGGTGCAAGCGGCTGGGCCCCATGGGGCCGAGCGGCAGGGGCGCATCGGACGTGAAGTCGAGCGACGCGGCCAGCGCCTCGGGCGATACGCCCTGCGCCTGCAGCCGCGCGCCCGACTGCAGATCCCAGCCGGCGCAGAAATGGCCGCCTGCGCCATGGAACACCGCCACATCGGCCGCATCGTCATGCTCGAACGCCACAAAGGCCGCGTGCAGCGCCTGCGCGGTGGCGGCGTCCACGGCGTTGCGCACATCGGGGCGGTGCAATATCACCAGCGTGACACGGTCGTGCGTGTGTACCTCTACCGACATGGACTCTCCCTGCGCCAGAAACAGCGCTTATCGGACGCAACCCTTATTGCGCCCTGCCCCGCACTGCGTCAATATGCGCAGCGTCCCCACGCCACCCCATCAGGGTTAGCCCCGAGTGCGGGACGGGCCAGGCACAGGCACCATTATTTATGCAAAGCAATCGCTTTGTAAAAATATTCTGGGAGATCCCGTGTGCAATTCGTGCAACTGTTGATCAGTGGTATCTCCCTGGGATGCATCTACGGGCTGATCGCGCTGGGCTTTGTACTCATCTACAAGGCCACAGAAACCGTGAGCTTCGCGCAGGGTGAGCTGATGATGCTGGGCGCGTTCTGCGGCCTGGCGCTTATGACGGTGCTGGGTTTTCCGTTCTGGGTCGCCGTGATCGCCAGCATCGCCGCCATGGGGCTCTTTGGCACCGTGCTGGAACGCGCCGTGATCCGCCCCATCCTCGGGCAGCCTGCGTTCTCCATCGTCATGCTCACCATTGGCATCGGCTATGTGCTGCGCGGGCTGGTCACGATGATCCCCAACATCGGCACCGAAACGCACACCCTGCCTGTGCCCTACAAAGACCTGTCGTTCCGGCTGGGCACGCTGGTGCTCAACGCCGAGCAGCTCGTGGTGATTGGCGCCACCGCCGCGTTGTGTGCGCTGTTGTTCGCCATGTTCCGCTACAGCAAGCTGGGCATCGCCATGCAGGCGTCATCGCAAAACCAGCTGGCGGCCTACTACATGGGCATCCCTGTGCAGCGGCTCAACGGCCTGGCCTGGGGCCTCGCGGCGGCCGTGGCCGCCGTGGCGGGGCTGCTGCTGGCGCCCATCACCTTTGTGCACGCCAACATGGGGCTCATCGGTCTCAAGGCCTTCCCGGCCGCCGTGGTGGGCGGCTTTGGCAGCCTGCCAGGGGCCATCGTGGGGGGGCTGGTCATCGGCATTGTGGAATCGCTCTCGGGGTTTTATCTGCCCGACGGTTTCAAGGACACCGCTGCCTACATCGTGGTGCTCGTCATGTTGATGGTCAAACCCAACGGTCTGTTCGGCGAAAAGCTGCGCAAGAAAGTCTGAGCCCATGCGCTTTCTGTTCAAGACCTCCTACGAACAAGACCTTCGCCTCGCCAAACATGGCGGGCATGTGTTCTGGTACAGCCTGCTGTGCCTGGCGCTGGTGGCCGCGCCCTGGGTGGCGCCTGAATACTGGCTCGCGCAACTGACCTTCGTGCTGATCTACGCCATCGTGGGGCTGGGTCTGATGCTGCTGGCGGGCTTCACGGGGCAGTTTTCACTGGGGCACGCGGCCTTTCTGGGCGTGGGCGCCTACACGCAGGCCGTGCTCACAGGCATGGGCTGGCCGTTTGCGCTGTCCCTTGCCTGCGCGGCGGGCCTATCGGCCGCCGTGGGCGTGGTGGTGGGCCTGCCCGCGCTGCGCGTCAAGGGCATCTACCTGGGCATGGCGACGCTTTCGTTCGGTTTCATTGTGGAGGAAGTGTTTGCGCGCTGGGAGTCGGTGACCGGCGGCAACTCGGGCAAACACCTGGTGCCGCCGCAGATCTTCGGCTACTCGTTTGAGTCCACCGAGTCGTTCTATTTTCTGTGTCTGGTGATAGCCGTGGTCAGCACACTGGGCATTTTGAACCTGCTGCGCTCGCCCACGGGCCGGGCGTTTGTCGCCATCCGCGATTCAGAAATTTCAGCGCAGAGCATGGGCATTCATCTGGCGCGCTACAAGACACTGTCGTTCTCGCTGTCGGCCGCACTGGCGGGCGTGGGTGGCGCGCTTTATGCCCACAAGCTGCAGTTCATCTCGCCCGACCAGTTCAACATCCTTCAGTCCATTGACCTGCTGCTGATGATCGTGATCGGCGGACTGGGCTCGGTGCATGGGGCGTTCCTGGGCGCCATCTTCCTTATCTCCATGCCGCAACTCATATCGCTGGGCAAAGACTGGCTGCCCGCCGCCATCGGCCAGGCGCCGGGGCTGCAGGCGGTGGTGTACGGTGCCGTGCTGATTCTCTTCGTGCTGTTCGAGCCCATGGGGCTGTACGGCCGATGGCTCAAGGTGCGCACCTGGCTGCAGATGTTTCCGTTCTACCGCAAGGGCCTGTTCAAGCGGCAGAAGTCTTTCCAGAAGTCCGACAGGCTGAAATGAGCGCGATGCCCACCATGAACAACGACGTGCTGCTCAGCGCCCAGAACCTCAGCGTGCGCTTTGGCGGCGTGCTGGCAGTCAACAACGTGAGCTTCGACGTGCGGCGCGGCGAGGTGTTCACCCTCATCGGCCCCAATGGCGCGGGCAAGACGACGGTGTTCAACCTCATCAGCCGCATCTACACACCCACCACCGGCTCCATTGCCTACGCAGGCCCTGGTGGCGCCCTGCTGCCACTCACTGACCAGCCGCCGCACAAGGTGGCGGGGCTGGGCATAGCACGCACCTTTCAGAACATTGAACTCTTCGAACACGCCAGCGTGCTGCACAACCTGCTGATCGGCCGCCACACGCGGCGCGAAACGGGCGTGTGGGCCGACATGTTCTTTACCCGCAAGGTGCGCGATGCCGAGGTTCATGCGCGCGAAAAGGCCGAGCAGATCATCGATTTTCTGGACCTGCAGCACTACCGCGACACCATGGTGGCCGGTCTGCCCTATGGCGTGCGCAAGGTGGTCGAGCTGGCCCGCGCGCTGTGCACTGAGCCTCAATTACTGCTGCTCGACGAGCCATCGTCGGGCTTGAACGTGGAGGAAACCGATGACATGGCGTTCTGGATCCAGGACATCCAGCACGAGCTGGGCATCACCGTGCTGATGGTGGAGCACGACATGTCACTGGTCTCCAAGGTGTCTGACCGTGTACTGGCCATGAACCAGGGCGAATTGGTGGCCATGGGAACGCCGCGCGAGGTGCAGGCGCACCCCGGTGTGATCGAGGCGTATCTGGGCACCATCGACGATGTGAGCAACCTGCGCCGGCCGCCCGGCACCTCTTTCGGAGCCCGACCATGAGCGCCGTGCTTGCTGCCACTCAGGCTGATCCTGCGGCCCAGCCCCTGCTGCGGCTGCAGAACGTCGAAAGCGCCTACGGCCCCATCAAGGCCATCCGGGGCGTGAGCCTGCAGGTGCGGCGTGGCGAGATTGCCGCCGTGCTGGGCAGCAACGGCGCGGGCAAGACCACCATCCTCAAAACCATCTCCGGCATCATCGACCCGCGCAAAGGCTCCATCGAGTTCGGGGGCGTCGACATCACCGCCAACGACCCGGCGGCCATCGTGCGCCGGGGTCTCATGCATGTGCCTGAGGGGCGCGAGGTGTTTGCGCTGCTGTCGGTGCGAGACAACCTGCTCATGGGCGCCTACACGCGCAGCGACGCCGACGCGGTGGCGCGCGACATGGAGACGGTGTACGGCTACTTTCCCATCCTGAAGGAGCGCGCCGCGCAGGATGCCGGCCTGCTCTCGGGCGGACAGCAGCAGATGCTGGCAATCTCGCGCGCGCTCATGGCCAACCCCGAACTGATCCTGCTCGACGAGCCCAGCCTGGGCCTGTCTCCCAAACTCACCAAGGAAATCTTCGAGATCGTGGTGCGCATCAACCGCGAGCGTGGCACCACCATCTTGCTGGTGGAGCAGAACGCCAACATGGCGCTCAACGCATCGGACTACGGCTATGTGCTGGAGAACGGCCGCATCGTGATGGAAGACAGCTGTGATCGCCTGCGCGAGAAGGACGACATCAAGGAGTTCTACCTCGGAATGAAGGATGTCGGCGTGCGTGGTGAGCGGCGCTGGAAAAAGAAAAAGACCTGGAGATGACATGAAGCACCCCCTGAGTCGCTTCGCGCCTTCCCCCTCTCTCGACTCGCTGCGCGAATCGGGACGCCCCCAGCGCACGCACGCAAAGCGCCGCCTGCGCGGCTTGGCGGCCCTTGCGCGGGGGCGCTGGCTTCGGCCTCGCCAATTTCATGCGCAGCCAACGTAGCAGAGCGAAGCGGATTACTGACATGTCGAATCTTTGGGACCTCTCTCACATCCAGCCCGCAGGCACCGACGTGCTCGCGGGCGGCACCGTTGCCGCGATGTTCTGGAACGCTGTGGCCAGCCGAGGCCCGCGCGTGTGGATGCGCCAGAAGGAGTTGGGCATCTGGAAGAGCTGGACCTGGGACCAGACCGCCGAGGCCGTGCGCGAGATCGCGGGCGGTCTGATGTCGCTGGGTTTTGCGCCGGGTGATTGCGCGTCTGTCTTGTCCAACACCAACATCGAATGAGTGCTGGCCGACCTGGCGGTGCTGAGCTGCGGCGGCGTGTCCAACGGCATTTACCCCACCGATGCGGCAGCGCAGGTGCACTACCTCAGCGAAGACTCCCGCACCACCGTGCTGTTTGTGGAAGACGACGAGCAGCTCGACAAGGCCCTGGAGGTACGCGATAGCCTGCCCCTGCTGCGCAAGATTGTGGTGTTTGACATGGAAGGCCTGCGCGGCCTGAGCGACCCCGGTGTGCTAAGCCTGCAGGCCCTGCGCGGGCTGGGCCGTGCCTGGAACCAGCAGCACCCTGACGAAATCCAGCACCGGGTGCAAGCGTGCAAGCCCGACGATGTGGCCATCCTCGTCTACACCTCGGGCACCACCGGCAAGCCCAAGGGTGCCATGCACACCCACGCTGCGCTCACGTACACCGTGCGGGGCTACAACACGCTCATATCACGCAGCGAAAACGACGAGACCATGTGTTTCCTACCGCTGTGCCACATTGCCGAGCGCATGGGGGGCGAATACTTTTCGCTCTACACCGGGGCCAAGCTCAACTTTGTAGAGAACCCCGACACTGTGCCCGAGAACGTGCGCGAGATCGCGCCCACCGTTTTCACCGCCGTGCCGCGTGTGTGGGAAAAGTTTTACTCCGGCGTGATGATTGCTCTGAAGGAATCCACGCGCATGCAGCAGGCTGCTTACGCCTGGTCGATTGGCGTAGGCACCCGCATTGCCGATTTGGTGCTGGCGGGCCAGCCGGTCGGCGGCGCACTCAAGCTGCAGTTCCAGCTGGCGCGCTGGCTGGCACTCAACAATGTGCGCAAACTCATCGGCATTCACCGTGCGCGTTTCCTTGTCACGGGCGCGGCACCTATATCGCCCGAGCTGGTGAAGTGGTACCTGGCGCTAGGGGTGCCCATGCTGGAGGTGTGGGGCATGACCGAGACCTGCGGCGCTGCCACCGGCGTGCCCGCCAGCCGCATCAAGCCTGGCTCCATCGGCCCGGCCGCCAGCTACAACGAGGTGCGCATCGACGCGGCCACGGGCGAGATCTTGGTGCGCGGCCCCAATGTGTTCAAGGGCTACCTCAACCTGCCAGAAAAGACGGCCGAAACGATTGACCCCGACGGCTGGCTGCACACTGGCGACGTGGGCCTGATCGATGCCGATGGCTACCTGCGCATCACCGACCGCATGAAGGACATCATCATCACGGCGGGCGGTAAAAACATCACGCCCAGCGAGCTGGAAAACGAACTCAAGTTCAGCCCGTATGTGACCGACGCCGTGGTCATTGGTGACAAGCTGCCCTACCTCACGGTGATCATCATGATCGACCAGGAGAACGTGGAGAAGTATGCGCAGGACAACGATGTGCCGTTCAGCAACTACGCCAGCCTGACCCGCACCCGCGAGGTCCAGGAGCTGATCCAGACAGAGCTGGATCGCGTGAATGCCAAGTTTGCCCGCGTGGAGCAGATCAAGAAGTTCTTCCTGCTCGACACCCAGCTCACCGCCGAAGACGAGGAGCTGACCCCCACCATGAAACTCAAACGCAAGCTGGTGCAGCAGAAATACGCGCCGCAAATCGAGGCCATGTACCAATAGCCCCTTGCTGCGGGCCTTCGACAAGCTCAGGCTGTACGGCTTGGGAATGGCCACGGGACCGTACGTCCAGCACGTTCGAGCTAAGCCCGCCGGCGCCAGGGCGCTCCGCCCGCCCAGAGCCCGCCCGAGATAGGGAAAGTGCTGGTGCCCCACCCCGGGCATCGTTCTATAACGAGCAACCAAGTTCGATCCAACCAAAGGAGACCTGCCATGAAACTTCATCACATTGCCGCGCTGGCCATCGTGGCCATGGCCGGGGGTGCTGCACAAGCGCAGCCCAGCCAGGGCGTGAGCAAAGACACCATCACGCTGGGGTCCATTCAGGATCTGTCGGGCCCCTTGGCGGGTTTTGGCAAGCAGGTGCGCTTGGGCATGATGCTGCGCGTGGACGAGGTGAACGAGCAAGGCGGCATCAACGGCCGCAAGCTTGACCTCAAGGTAGAAGACTCGGGCTACGACCCAAAGAAAGCCGTGCTGGCTGCGCAAAAACTGGTGAACCAGGACAAGATCTTCATGATGATCGCGCACATCGGCACGGCCCAAAACCTGGCCGCCATGCCCGTGCAGTTCAGCAAAAACGTGATCAATTTCTTCCCTGTGACGGCCGCGCGGGAAATGTACGAACCGTTCCACAAGCTCAAGTATTCGTTTGCCGCCACCTACTACGACCAGATCCGACTGGCATTGCCCAAGCTTGCCAAAGAAAAGAACGCCAAGAAGATTTGCACCATTTACCAAGACGATGAGTTTGGGCTGGAAGTAGAACGCGGCGGCGAGGCAGCGCTGAAGGCCATGGGCATGGAATACGCCGAAAAGACGTCGTTCAAGCGCGGCGCCACCGACTTTTCTTCTCAGGTCGCCAAGATGAAGGCGGCCGGGTGCGACTTCGTGGTGCTGGGCACCATCATCCGGGAGACCATCGGCACCATCGGTGAATCACGCAAGACGGGCTTCAACCCCACTTTCCTGGGCTCCAGCGCGGCGTACACCGACCTCATCCACAAACTGGGCGGCAAGCCCATGGACGGCCTGTACGCCACCATGACGGTGCAGCACCCCTACCTGGACGAAGCCAGCCAGCCCATCCGCTTCTGGGCCAACAAGTACAAGACCAAGTTCAACGAAGACCCCACCGTCTTCTCGGTCTACGGCTACAACGCCGTCGATGCGTTCATCAAGGCTGCACAAAAGGCAGGCCCTGGCCTCAGTACCGACAGCTTCATCAAGGCCATGGACACCATGGTGATCCCGCCCGACATGTTCGGCAGCGCCGAGGGCACCTTTGGCCCGCAGAAGCGCCTGGGCAGCGATCTTTCGCGCCTGTCGCAAATCACCGACGGCAAGTGGAAAGTGGTGTCTGACTACGTCAAGCCATGACTGCCTGACCGCCCCGCCCCAGCCGCCCTCGGGCGGCTTTTTGCATTTCGGGGGGTGCGTAAATGCCCGGTCAGTGGCAGAATTTAACCAAGCAGTAACTTTGTATAAATAGCCTGAGCCGCCACCATGATCGAACGCACCCTTTACCAGCCCGACCACCAGGCCTTTGCCGACAGCTTCCGCCGTTTCATCGACAAAGAAGTGACGCCCCACCACGCCGACTGGGAAGACCAGGGCTATGTGGCGCGCGAGGTGTGGAGCCAGGCGGGCGCCAATGGGTTTCTGTGCATGAGCCTGCCCGAGGAATACGGCGGCGCCGGGGCCGACAAGCTTTACTCAGTAGCACAGATGGAAGAACTGGCGCGCGCAGGCACCACCGGCATCGGCTTTGGCCTGCACAGCGAGATCGTGGCGCCGTACATCCTGCACTACGGCACCGAAGAGCAAAAGCAAAAATACCTGCCACAGATGGCCAGCGGCGCGGTGGTGGGCGCCATTGCCATGAGCGAGCCCGCTGCGGGCAGTGATCTGCAGGGCATCAAGACCACGGCCACCAAGAGCGCCGATGGATCGCACTACGTGCTGAACGGCAGCAAGACCTTCATCACCAACGGCTGGCATGCCGACCTCGTGATCGTGGTGGCCAAGACCGACCCGGCGGCCGGGGCCAAGGGCACCAGCCTCTTCCTGGTGGAGCGCGGCATGCCCGGCTTTGAAAAAGGCCAGCGGCTCAAAAAGATGGGCATGAAGGCGCAAGACACGTCCGAGCTGTTCTTCAACGACGTGAAGGTGCCCGCCGCCAACCTGCTGGGCGGCCCCGCCATGGAAGGGCGCGGCTTCATCTGCCTGATGGAGCAGTTGCCCTGGGAGCGCCTGCAGATCGCCATCACCGCCGTGGCCGCCGCACAAGCCGCCATCGACTGGACGGTGGACTACGTCAAAGAGCGCAAGGTCTTCGGGCAAAGCGTGGCGTCGTTCCAGAACACCCGCCACACCCTGGCCGAGCTTCAGACCCAGGTGCAGGTGGCGCGCGTGTTCGTGGACAAGTGCTGCGAGCTGATCACACGCGACCAGCTCGACACCCAGACCGCCAGCATGGCCAAGTACTGGACCACCGACCTGCAGTGCAAGGTGATGGACGAATGCGTACAGCTGTTTGGCGGATACGGCTACATGTGGGAGTACCCCATTACCCGTGCTTACGCCGATGCGCGCGTGCAGCGCATTTACGGCGGCACCAATGAGATCATGAAAGAAGTGATTGCGCGGGCCATGGGCCTGGGCAAATAGCGCCGCAAACAACGTGACCGTTAGCCCAACGAACAGCGCTTTCTACGGAGTAGCGCTGAACCCCTCACTACCGTTCTGGCGGAGCTTGTCGAAGCCCCGCGCGGCGTTTCGACAAGCTCGGCGTGATCGGCCTTTTAGCTTTGACGGCACATGGGCGTCAGTAGGTCACAACCACCATCACAAATACCAGGCGGCGCGGGCTTCTTCGGGGCTGAGCGGCGCGCCGGGGCGGCGGTCGGTGACATTCATCCAGGCGCGCACACCCTGGCTGCCACTCAGGGCGCGCATCAACAGCAAGCCCGCGCCAATGCCGCGTATGGCCGCTGAACTGCGGCTGGGCGCCATGAAGGCCGCCACCGCCAGCGCGCTGGATGCGGCCAGCACCACATGGTGCTCCAGCGCAAACCCTTCGCGCGTGTCGTCGTACTCGATGGCGCTGCGGGCCACGCGCTGCAAAGCAGGAGAAGTATTTCGTTTCATAGCCATAAATCTAGAGAGCAACGGCAGAAAGATAGTGCAAAAACGATGTGAGCCACGTCAGAGAGCATGCTGTTGTGCCGCCAACTGGGCACCGCGCGCTATCGATGTGCCAAAGGCTTGTTCTAAAGCATCTGCCCATTGCCCCGCAACTTTCATGGCATCACCGAGCAAGCCCGCGGCACGCACTTGCTCAGCGTTGCCTTCGTTTTGAAGACCACCGGAGACCATTCATGACCGAAGCCTATGTATTCGACGCGCTGCGCACCCCGCGCGGCAAGGGCAAGAAGGACGGCACCCTACACGAGGTCAAGCCCATTGACCTGCTCGCGGGCCTGCTCACCGAGCTGCAGGCGCGCCACCGCTTTGACACCGCCGCGGTGGACGACGTGGTCATGGGCATCGTCTCGCCCGTGGGCGAGCAGGGCTCCGTCTTGCCCAAAGTGGCGGCGCTCAAGGCCGGGTGGGATTTTCGCTGTGCGGGTGTGCAGGTCAACCGCTTCTGCGCCTCAGGCCTGGAGGCCGTCAACCTGGCCGCACAAAAGGTGCGCAGCGGCTGGGAAGACCTGGTGGTGGCCGGCGGCGTAGAGAGCATGAGCCGCGTGCCCATCGGCTCCGACGGCGGCGCCTGGGCGCAAGACCCTGCCACCAACTCCGCCACGCTGTTCGTGCCCCAGGGCATCGGCGCCGACCTGATCGCCACGCTGGACGGCTACACCCGCGCCGACGTGGACGCCTTCGCACTCGAATCCCAGCGCCGCGCCACCGCAGCGCGCGCAGCGGGCTATTTCAAGAACTCCGTCGTGCCCGTGCGCGATTTCATCGGCCAGACCATCCTGGAAGAAGACGAGTTCATCAAGCCCAAGACAACCCTCGAAGGCCTGGGTGCGCTCAAGGCATCGTTCGAACAATTGGGCGGCATGGGCTTTGACGCCGTGGCGCTGCAACGCTACCCGCAGGTGGAGCGCATTCACCACGTGCACCACGCGGGCAACTCGTCGGGCATTGTGGACGGCGCCGCCGCCGTGCTCATCGGCAACGAGGCCGCCGCCAAGGCCCACGGCCTCACGCCGCGCGCACGCATCGTGGCCACCGCGCTCAGCGGTGCCGACCCCACCATCATGTTGACCGGCCCCGTGCCCGCCGCCAAGAAGGCGCTGGCCCGCGCGGGCATGACCATCGACCAGATCGACCTGTTCGAAGTGAACGAGGCCTTCGCGGCCGTGCCCATGCGCTTCATGCGCGAGCTGGGCGTGCCGCACGACAAGGTCAACGTGAACGGCGGCGCCATCGCCATGGGCCACCCGCTGGGCGCCACGGGCGCCATGATCCTCGGCACCCTGATTGACGAGCTGCACCGCAGGGGCCAGCGCTATGGCCTGGCGACTCTGTGCGTGGGCGGCGGCATGGGCATCGCAACCATCGTTGAACGCGTATGAGGAACAACCCCCTGAGCGGCTGCGCCGCTTCCCCCTTCTCTCATCGCTGCGCGATGGGAAGGGGGACGACGCCACTGGCCTGGCAAAGCCAGTTCCACGGCGTCCGCTGGCCTCGGCCACGCTTCATCTAAGGCCGCGCCCCATAACTGCGCTATGTCGCATTACAGATTCGGAGACATCAGCATGCACACCATCCGCTACGAACTCATCCCCGCCCAGGGCACCGAAGGCCAGGTCGCCGTCATCACGTTTGACGAAACCAATTCCCCCGTCAACACCATGTGCCGCCAATGGCAGCAAGAGCTGGGCGAGGTCACGGCCCAGGTGCTGGGTGACCGCGAACGCCTGGGCGCTGCGCTCAAGGGCATCGTGCTCGCATCCGCCAAGACCAGTTTCTTTGCGGGCGCGGACCTCAAGGCCACCATGCGCCTGACGCCGGCCGACGCACCTGCCGTGTTTGGCGAAATCGAGCGCATGAAGAAGCAATTTCGCACGCTCGAAACCCTGGGCATCCCCGTGGTGGCCTGCCTCAATGGCGCCGCGCTGGGCGGCGGGTGGGAGGTGGCGCTGATCGCCCACTACCGCATCGCAGTGGCCGACCCCAAGATCCAGTTCGGCCTGCCCGAGGTGACGCTGGGCCTGATGCCGGGCGCCACCGGCGTGACCAAGATGACGCGGCTGCTGGGCCTGATGGGTGCGCAGCCCTACATCCTGGAAGGCAAGCTCTTCAACCCCGCCGAGGCGCTGGAGCTGC